>CAWHWJ010000001.1:0-693434 GCA_963833015.1 uncultured Acidobacteriaceae bacterium
CGTCATGGCGCGCTGAAATCCATGCACCACAGCTGATTAGGGGCAGTGACCAGAGAGAACGGCTCTGAGCATGGCGTGGTGCGCTTCCTTTTCCTTTGCGGACTGGTCAAGCCCGCGCGGCTCAAGATATTGCCGAATGTGCTAGCTGCAGGCCACACCAGTTCTGGCTGTAGCATTTCCAGCCTTGCCTTCAGTTTGCGCGCGCCCCAGGACGGATGCTTGGCACGAAGCACGAGGATAGCGTTCTCCATGGGCTCGAGCGTCGCGTGCGAACAGGCATGCGGGCGGCGGCTGAGATCCACGAGTCCTTCTGGGCCCGTCTCGTTGTAGCGGTTGATCCAGCGGTAGGCCGTTGGACGCGAGATTCCATACGCGCGACACAGATCCGCGACTGACATCTCTTCCTTCTGGTAACTCGATAAGAACTGCAAACGTTGATCCAAGATACAACTCTCTTTCCATGGCATACACCATCGTCATGTGTCCCCAAACACCGAGTGTCCGTTACCGTCGCGCTTCGCTGTAAACCATGTCTCCGGTCTGTTTCGTAACGCAAGTGCTAAGTACGCTCAGGGGCTCCGCCCCTCGCGCGCGCAAGGAGTCTCCCCAGGCTTCCGCGCTGCGCTTGTGCAGCCCTTCGCTGCGCTTCGCCCTTTCCATTCCCGCTGCGCTTCATTCCAAGGGTGGGTGATCCCCCATAAGCGCTAAGATAAGGATTGGAGCTGGGGTCTTCGTTTGCGGTTTGGTTCGCTCAGAGCCGCAGCGACCTCGTTCCAGTTTTGAAGAACCGTTTGAAGTGGCAGCATAGGAGTAATGGCGGCGAGTACCTGATGGAAGGCGAACTGAAATTCACGCCATTGGCTCGGAGTGCGCGGCTTCCGGAAGGAGGTAGCCCCAGGGGGAAATCGTGCTTCCTACCCGTGCCATCTTCTGACTCAGCAAGGCCACGAACAGTTTGCCGTACAACCAGGCGCGGCTGCTCTGGTCATCGTGCTTCGGCACATGTCCGAGCTGGGCGATGGACTTCAATCGCTTAAAGGTCAACTCGACTTGCCATCGCAGCCGGTAAGCCTCTAGGACTTGCTCAGTCCTGGCTTCGGAGGCGGGAAGGGTGGTGAAGACCAGCACATATTCGGCATACTTACGGGTTGCCGGACCTACGCTCTTTCCCTTTTGCTCCTTATCCTTCAACCGACGCTTAGCCCGCTCGATGGCGTCCCGGCTCTTGCGAATCGCACAGACCCGTCCGGCGATTCTTTGCCGACCGGATGATGACCGGGCCTGGCCTGGCAGGATCCATACCGGCCACTCTGCCAACTCTCCGGCCTTGCGTAGGCCGGCTAACGATTCGAGCAATGAGAATGAGGCTCCGCGCTCATTCCACAACGGCAGTGCGTAAGGATTCATACGCACGCAAACGTCCGCATGCTCTTCGACCACCGCCGCAATTCCAGCAGGATGGCAGTAGCCCGCATCGGCCAGCACCAACTCCCCGGGCTGAAACTGAAACCTCCCAAATCTCTCCGCCGCGCCGGCACCATTGGTCGGGGTGAGATCGAAAGAATCGCACTCCAGTGTCGGCAGACGCAGACTGTAATGAATCCGCCACTGGCTTCCCGTCTTGCCCGGTTCTCTGACCACTGTTGCATCCAGCAGTCGCACACTTCTCCCCTCGAAACCCGGCTGCAATTCGACTCCGTTGTCCTTCCACAACTGCTGGCATAGCTGCCTCAGCCAATCCTCGGCATCCCGCAAACGATTCAACAACGTGACATCGGAGACTTCAGCAATGCCCGCTAACTTAGCCTGCACCGCCGTTTCACGCAACGACCACCCGCAACCCACATGCAACAGCAAGGTGCGCAGCAACGCTTCCAGCGAAGGAAAGCCGCGCAACCGTTTCACCGCACCGCTGCTCCTGCCCAACTGCCGCCACTCGGAGGGAAACAGGCCCAGTAACACCTGCCAGTCTTCCAGCTCAGACATGCCCTCAGGCTACCCTTCAGCTCAGTAATCAGTCAATGTTTATCTTAGCGCTTATGGGTGATCCCCCTCTCCTTGCACTTGCTACCCCCAGCGTTCGCCACGTGGCGTCCGGCATGTGATGTACATGCCGCGCACGGCATGAAAAGCAAAGGCAAAGGAGAGAAACACCATGAGCAGCGTAGCCACCACCAGCAACAGCCAGCCCAAGACGGCGAAAGAAGTCATCGCCTCCAATGTACAAGCCCTCATCGAGCAGCTGGAAGCGGGACACTCCGAAGCTCTCACCGCCTACCTCAACGCGATGAGCCGCTTTCACAATTACAGCTTCGGCAACATCCTTGAGATTGCCCGCCAGCGGCCCGATGCAACCCGCGTGGCCGGATTCTGGAAGTGGAAAGAGCTTGGCCGCTCCGTCAAAAAGGGCGAGAAAGGCATCCGCATCCTTGCCCCCATCATCGGTGTTCGCCGCAAAAAAAAGGATGAGGAAGCCGAGAAGGATATTACCAAGCAGAACACGGCGGTATTGGTAGGCTTCCGCTCGACTTACGTATTCGATCTTTCGCAGACAGAAGGCGCAGACCTTCCCGAACTGCGCGAGATCAGCGGCGATGTAGGCGAGAATCGCGACCGCCTGATTGCCTTCATTGAGCATCAGGGGATCGAGCTTGTCTTTAGTGAGCGCATCGCGCCTGCGCTTGGCATGAGTTATGGAGGACGTATCGCCATCCTGCCCGGACAGTCGAAGGCCGAAGAATTCAGCACCCTAGTGCATGAGTTGGCCCATGAGATGTTGCACAAGGCCGAGCGCCGCACCGCCACAACGAAGGTTGTGCGGGAGACGGAGGCCGAGGCCATCGCCTTTGTGATTGGCAAAGCCGTGGGTCTGGAGACAGGCACTAAGTCCGCCGATTACATCCAGCTTTACCACGGCAACGCATCGCTGCTGGCGGAATCCCTCGAAGTCATCCAGCAGACCTCAGCCGTTATCCTCGCCGCCTTGCAGCCTTTAATTGAGGAAGCCATGACCGCCACCACCGAACTCGCGGAGGTGGCGGCATGAAGACCGTTCTGGAACTTATCAAATGGGCCGGAGGATGGCATCCGGGCCTGTATCTCAAGATCAACAACCCGCCGTACCTGGAGCTTGTCATCGAGGCATTGGACGAGTCCGGCCCCTGCGGACTCCCGGCGATCTCTGTCGCCCACTACAGCGAACTGAACGGCGACGCCATCCGCGACCCGGAGATGTGCTTTGAACTCGACGTGGTCGGAGGCCCGAGTCTGTCCCCGTTCTACTACCGCAACGATTACGCGGGAATCGAGCAATGGTCGCGCTTTGTCCGGGAGGGATATTACACAGTTCACGCCATGCTCCACCGCGAACAGGAATGTTTCGCCGCGCTGTGGGACAAGAACCTCGATGCGCAGCGATTCGTGGAAGCTTTCACGGACAAGTGCATTCGTGGCTAGTTCGCTCTCATTCGGAGCGGAACAGCCAGCATGTCTCCACTCCGTTTCCATTCACCTTCAACCGCTCGAAAGGAGCATACCATCATGGAAACGCAAATCATCAATGCCACTGAGTACCGCGATGTACCTCTTTCACTTCTGAACGTATCGAAGACGAACCCTCGCCGCACCTTTGATGAAATCGCCTTGAAAGAATTGGCCGATTTTGTGCCCGAGCACAAAATCAGCCTTTTGTGTCGCTGACCGTTTTGTGGCCGAGGAGATGAGGAGCCGCATTATTACAGACAGCTCCTCACTGTGATGGGCACATAACGATTACAACGAGCCAAGCCATTTCAACAGCTCTTGATCGTCACGCCATCCTTTCGTTGGGTGAGGTGATTCCGAAGTTCCGGTTGGAGGGAGACAAGCCTCCACAGCAGCCTGCTTAGTTCTCAAGGTGATTTCGACATAGCGGTTGGTGGTTTCCAAGCTGACATGTCCCAGCCAGGCTCGGATGACATTCACGTCTACGCCTTTTTCCAGAAGCCCCACCGCCGTCGAGTGGCGGAAAACATGCGGAGAGACGGTGCGGCGCCTTTTATCCGGAGTAGTGGGAGACAAGGCGGAAGTGTGCCGCTTGACGATTTTGTAAATGCCGAACCGGGTCAGAGGCTTTCGCTGACGAGACATGAACAACGGGACGGACTGGTTGCCGCGTACGTCGGCTGTCACCTTCTTCAACAGTTCAGCAGTTTCAGGCCAGAGCGGGCAACTTCGCCACTTATCGCCCTTCCCATGAAGACGTACGCGGAGTGGCCCGTCGAGATCAACATCTTCGACTTTCAAGTCGGCCACCTCCTGCGCTCGCGCCCCGGTGTTGTAGAGCACCATGAAGAGAGCCCTGTCACGCAGTGCGAGGATTCCATCGCGCGGCAAGGTCCGGAAGAGGGTCTCGATTTCGTCGTGTTCCAGGTATAGCGTCTGAGGCGGCGCAGTCCGTTTGACAGGAGTCGCCTCCACTTGTTGGGCTTCAGCCAGCATTTCCGGCTGTCGGAGGGCGAGGAAGCGGTAGAAGGTATGCAAGGCGGCAAGCCGCTGATTGCGTGTGCTCACACGATTCCCGCGCGTGACCTCCATTGTGTTGAGGAAGTCACGCACCCGCTGTGCCGAAAGATCAGCCAGCTGTAATCGCGTGATCGGACGCCGGCAACTGGAGGCGACATAGGCAAGGAAGAGTTTCATTGTGTCCCGATAACTTCGCACGGAACCGGGCCGAAGTCCCTTCTGCGTCTTGAGGTGATCTTCAAAAAAAGCAAACAGCACTTGCCCCACTCCGATCATTGCGCACCTCCTTTCGGGGCAAGCCCCTGGAAGCGTTGGGCGGCTAAGTTGAGAAGCTCTTCGGTGATCGTCAGATACACAGATGTAGAAGTTGGATCGACGTGGCCGAGGAAAGTGGAGAGGTGCATCAACCGGCAATTGGGGTCGATGCCTTCCCGGTACCAGCGACGCAGCGTAGCGACAGCAAAGGAGTGGCGTAGATCGTGGAGCCGCGGTGGTGACACGCCCGGCGGAATATGCAGATCCAGTTTGGGCAGGAGAGCATGAAAAGTCATGCTGATCGTCCCTTCATCGATGCTGCCCCGCCTAGAGTTGAAGGTGAACATGGGCAGTTCAGAAGCTGGCGTGCTTCCATACCGTTCTGCCACGTAATCTTTCAGGCGCTGTGCCAGACGAGGTCCCATCGGCACATATCGGCTTTTGGCGAATTTCGTCTCCCGGATGAACAGCAGATTGCGTGTGAAATCGGCATCGCCCATCTTCAGTCGTGACACTTCGCCTACCCGCAATCCAAGGCCATAAAGCAGTGCGAAAATCGTCTCGTACACAAGGCCTCGATAGGGCGCACGGGATCGCTCCGTCAGTTTTCGTGCTTCTGCCATTAGACGTCTCGCGGTATCGAGATCGAATAAGTATGGAATCCGGCTGCCGGTAATGCGGCGTGGACTAGCGGTCACAGGATTCCGCTGCGTCCACTGCTGCATAATTGCAAAGGCAAAGAACCGGCGCACTGCATACAGAATGAGGTTGTATCTCTTTGGCCCAACTTCAGGACGGGACACCAGGAAATCATCGACTACAGCGCTATCGACGGCGTACCAGTCGGCGATGTTGTGGTTGCAGAGATACCGGTCGAACAGGCGCAATGTCTCCGCATCGTTAAAAAACTTACGGTTCAGTGCGCGCTTGTATTGCACGAACTGGTGGAGGTGCGGCGCCAGGAAGCTCTGGAAATAGGGCGTGTTCATAGAGCCTCCCCATCACCCATGGCAACCTCGCGCAGGGCTTCGATAGCGACTTTCGTATAGATGCGGGTGGACTCCGGCGAGCGATGCCCAACATAATCGCCGATAGTCTTCAGTGGAAATTCGGCGTCGATCAGACGTTGTACGCAGGTGTGCCGGAGCGTATGCGATCCACCTTTGCGCACCTTGATTTCCGCCTTCTGCAGATAAAACGCAACACTCGATGACACTGTGGCGGGAGTGATGGGGGAACGCGGAGCCACGACACGGAAGAAGAGATGGCGATCCTCAGTTTCAGGTCTACCTCGCTTAAGGTAGTCGATCAGCGCTTCCGCCACTACTCCGGCGAGTGGATACGCAGTCGCATGGCCAGCCTTGCGCTCCGGCACCTGGAATCGCTCACGTTTCCAGTCGATATTTTGCAGCGTGAGTTTGGCAACCTCGTGGGCTCGCAGCCCATAGGTCACAAGAAAAAGCAAGATGGCATAGTCTCGCCGACCTCGGATTGTCCTTCGGTCCACCGCTTCCAGCGTGCGACGGACCTCGTCCCAAGTAATTGACCGGGGAACATCGGCCAGACGATATACCTGCGGCATACCGACCGCACCTCTGAGGTCCCGATCGGTGATTCCTTCGCGATGGCAAAACCGCAGCAGCACTTTCAGATGGCAACAGAGATCGCGACGCGTGCAGGGAGCCATTCCCGGCGCACATTCGACGATGAAAGATGCAAGAAGCGCGGGCGACAGGTCGCCGAGTGAAGTGATTCCGGCTCTCCGCAGGTATTGCGCAAACTCGTGCAGATGATGCCGGTACCCGGCGATCGTGCTCTCCATCAGTCCGCATTCACTGCGCAAATACTCCTGGAACCCAGGAACCTCTGATTCAAGTGGAAATGGGCGGCGGTGACGATTGTGCCTTACTTGGTTACCGCTGGCCAGCCGCAGCATCTGACGTATAGCATTCCCAACATCAATTGCATGCTTGCGCAGCGAGGCCGATGTCTTTGCTTCCGGTCCGTGCAGAACCAACCATTCGGAAACAAAGTCCTCGACAAGAGCAAGGGCAGAAGCAACATCTGTGCAGCCCCTCTCCTGTGCGAACTCAGCAAAGCCGAAAAGCCGTGGCAATCGGCGAAAGACAGTGCGGGAAGAATAGCCGTTCGCTTCCATCCATCCCGCGTAGTTCTCAATTTGAGAGCCAAGCCAGCTGCCGCGGATTCTATCGATTGTTGAAGGTTTGACGTAGTAGTGTTCGAGCATGACACTCTCCATTCGGAAATATCCGATGGGAAATAATCGTGCACCGGGCTGCGCCAAACCAACATATGGACTGTGGCGAATCCGAATTTAAAGACGAGAAGGTGGGAGTAACTGTTCCGGTCAAAGACTCAGGAACGACATCTATTCGGAACGAAGGGCAAGCACAGGATTTACGCGTGTGGCCCGGCGCGCAGGGATATAGCATGCCGCTATGCTCACAGCCAGGAGCGATAACGGGACGACGACAAAGGTCGCGGCATTTCTTGCGCCGAGCCCAACCAGCGCCGCCGCAAGCACAGGCACGAGCAGCGCTGCAAGGACACCACCGATTGCAATTCCCGCCACCGCCAGTGCCATGCCCTGCCGAATTACAAGCCGCAACACACTCGCGCGACTCGCGCCAATCGCCATGCGTACGCCTATCTCCGAAGTGCGTCGGCTAACAGAGAAGGAGATGAGTCCGTAGAGGCCGACCATTGCCAGGACAAGTCCAACAAGGCTCATGGTTGAGATCATGCGGAGGAGGACCTGCCAGTTGGCCAAGGCCGCGCTCTGGTACGACGCGACGGTTCGCAGGTTGTAAACCGGCTGATCGGGATCAAGGGTGTGGACTGCCGCACGAAGGGAAGGCGCCAGCGTTGCGGGGTCGTCATGAGACTCCGCGACAAGATACATTTGTGAACTTTGGTTTTGTTCATAGGGCAGGTAGACGTAAGGTGCAGGGGCTTCCCACGGGAGCAGATACTTTCCCGTCTTTGCGACGCCTACAACCGTGGCCCCTGGCCGGTCCCCGGATTCGCGCCGTATCCGCTTTCCGATGGGGTCCTGATTCGGCCAGTACGTCTTGGCGAATTCCTCGTTCACGATCGCAACCGGCTGGGTTGTGGACCGATCATCCGCTGTGAAGCTCCGGCCACTAACAATGGGAACCTTCATGGTTTTGAAGTAATTCTGGTCGACCGCCGCGCCCATTACAGTCACATTTTCAGTGCCTTTCGGAAACTGAAAGCCCTGCGGGATCACGGTAACAAAAGACTGATCAGGCGAAAGTGGGACCGATTGGGTAAGTGTGACGGACGCAACGCCGGGCAGCGCTTGCACTCGATCCACAATCTGGCCATAGAAATCATGTGTTTGACCAGAGGAATAACGAACAACCGACGGATCAAGCTCCATGCTCGTCAGGTGGTCGGTCCGAAATCCGGGGTTCATTACCAGCATGTTTTTGAAGCCATTGAGCTGAATGCCCGACACAATCAGCAAAACCATTGCCAGCGCAACCTGGCTCACAACAAGAAGATTTCTGCCGATAGTGCGTCGGCGCGCTGAAATTGCTTCGACCCCGGATTTCAAAGCAGGGACGAGCTGGATTCGAGTGGTTTGAAGGGCGGGCGCCAGACCGAAGAACACACAGCTGGCTGTTGCGGCCAAAAGACAAAACAACAGTACCCGCATATCGAGGTGCAGACTCAAGACGAAAGGAATGTCGGCGGGGATCTGGATGGTGCTCAAAAATGAGATGCCGCCGTATCCCAATCCCAAACCTGCGAGGCCGCCAAGCAAGGCGACGATCAGGCTTTCGGTCATTAGCTGGCGCACGAGGCGAAGCCGCCTCGCGCCGAGGGAAAGACGCACCGATATTTCGCGACTGCGTGCGCGGGATCGAGCCAGCATGAGCCCGGCTGTGTTTGCGCAAGCGATGATGAGAACAAGTCCGGCCAACGCCATCAGGGTGGCGACAAGTGCTAACTGGACGGGCTCCTTTTCGGTGCGAGCCTGGAACTCGGTGCGCACAATCACATGGCGGTTTGAATTCGTCTTTGGATACGCTGCTTCGAGGCGCTGCCCAACGATTGCAAGTTCCTGTTGCGCAGATTCAAGGGTGACACCATCCCGCAAACGGCCCTTGACACTTAGCTGATGGAGACCGCGGACCTTCAGAGGGTCCTCCCGTTCTCCAGCTAACGGACCCCACATTGAAAGCGGAATGAACACGGATGGCGGGAAAAATCGATCAACGCCGGGGAACGATTTGGGGGCGACACCAATAATTGTGAACTGAACGCCGTTGAGGCGAAGGGGTCGCCCGACTACTGAGGGATCGCCACCTAATTTGCTTTTCCAGAAATCGTATCCGAGGATCGCTACGGGGTCAGAACCGGCGACCTCTCCTTCATTGGGCAGGAAGGCTCTGCCGAGCAACGGCACAACGCCGAGACCACTGAAGAAATTGCCGCTGACATTCATTGCGGACCCCATCTGTGCTGGCGCAGTTGTGCTAATGCCAATGCCCAGGGTGGTGGACCGGTAGGCGAGCAACTCTGAGAACGAATGGCTATTGTCGCGAAGATCCCGGTAATCGGGATAGGACAGGTCGTCGAGCACTTTCTCAGGGGTGGTGTTGGCGACGGTCAGCACCTTCGCGGGATGGGCCACAGGAAGCGGGCGCAGCAAAATAGCGTCAGAGAAGCTGAACATGGCGGTATTGGCGCCGATTCCGAGGGCGAGCGTGAGAATGGCGATGGTGGTGAAGCCGGGGTTGCTGCTGAGCTGTCGAAGAGCATAGCGACAATCGGAAAGCACAGAACGCAACCAATTACCGATCCGATCTGCCCGAACCTTATCCTTCACCTGTTCGATACCACCAAGTTCAAATCGCGCGACGCGCAACGCTTCCTTTGGAGACATGCCGGCTCGGATGTTTTCATCGATTAGCAGATCGAGATGGGAGCGAATTTCCTGGTCGAGATCGGCCTCCACATAACGAGATCTAAATAGATTCCGAAATAGACTTCGAATTCTCACGATGAATGGCATGTGATCCCCTTTCAGCTACGCTTCCAGAGCTTGCGCGATGGCCCAGGAAATACGGCTCCATCGATCTGTTTCGAATTCGAGTTGCTTTCGTCCAGCCTTTGTCAGGCTGTAATACTTGGCGCGGCGATTGTTTTCTGACTCTCCCCAAAGGGCGGAGATCCAACCCTCTTCTTCCATTCGGTGCAGAGCGGGAAAAAGCGATCCGGGCTTAACAACAAAGGTGCCGCCTGTGACCTGCTGGATCCTTCGCGAGATTCCCAGCCCGTGCATCTCCCCCGCGATGAGGGATCTCAGGATGAGCAAGTCCAATGTTCCCTGCAAAACAGTTGTGGGTTCTGATTTCACCTGAAATCTCCTATCGGGTATCTATAGGAATGATAACGATCTACATATAGAGTGTCAATAGGAGCAGGGCTCATCGAAGTGGGCTGGTTTGAGCTCGGTTCATCCGTTATGTGCCCCTCGGAACGCGGACCGCCAGCTCCCATGCGCCTTTTGACGCCTTCGGCCGCAAAACGGTCAATGACACAAAAGGCCGGAAGCATCCGTGCTCAGGGTATCCTGTCGCCCTTGCTTGTCCGACCTCTGACGGAGAGCGGGTTCGAGATTGTCTTCGGAGAACGGCGTTTCCGCGCAGCGCAGTTGGCCGAACAGGAGACCGTGCCTGTTCGTATCAAGCAGATGAGTGATGCCGAAGCATTGGAAGCGCAACTCGTCGAGAACCTGATTCGCGCTGAGATTCACCCGATGGAAGAAGCGCAGGGTTTCCATGCCTTGCTCCAATTGGACGAGCCAAAGTACAGCATCGAGCAGATCGCCGCGAAGGTGGGCAAGACTCCTGCATTCGTAACCCAGCGTTTGAAGCTGATCGACCTTGTTCCCGCTGCTGTTGAGGCGTTCTATGCTGATGAAATCGGCGTTGGCCATGCGCTGCTATTGGCCAAGTTGCCCATAGACCAGCAGGAACAGGCTCTCACAGCCTGTTTCAAGGAGGTTTATAACGGTGCGGCGAAACCTGCGCGAATCCTGCTGCCTGTCCGCAATCTCCAATTCTGGATTGACTCGAACATCCTGCTTGTTCTGAAAGATGCACCCTTCAACAAGCGCGATCCTCAGCTTGTGTCGGCGGCTGGCAGTTGCGCCGATTGCCCAAAGCGGACAGGTCACAACAAGCTGCTGTTCGGCGATGATCTCGGCAGGCAGGGCGACCGTTGTAAGTTATGTGGAATCTGGGCAACCGCAAGTCTTTCCTGTTGGCCCCTTGCTGCCGCACGGTCATCATCAGGCGCGGCCATCTAGATGTCTGTTCTTCTGGAACCTCCAACCGGAGGTTCATTTGTCTTGTGATTTTGTCGTCCACCCTATACGTTGGGATCGCTGCCCGCTAGCCGCAGCCGACTCCCATGCCCGCGCCTGGATCACTCTCCAGTCCCATCGCGGTCTGGCATATAACACGCTCGATGCCTATTCACGCGGCCTGGAGCGCTACTTCCGATTCCTGACACAGCTCCATTTCTCTTATGCATCGGTCACACGCGCCGAGGTCGGACTCTACCTGGCGAGTTTGCAGGCCGATGGCTCCCGCCTTTCGAACGCCACGATACAGCAGCTATTGACGGTCATTCGATTGTTCCATGCATATCTGCTGGAAGAAGGGGTGCGCGCCAACAACCCGGCAGCGCATAGTCACACGGGCAGGCCGCTCATTGCGCGGCATCACAAGCTGCCGTGGATTCCGAACGAGGACGACTGGCATGCGGTTCTAGCCGCGGCCCGCCATGAACCGATCCGCAACCGCGTCATGCTAGCGTTCGCCTACGATGCAGGTTTGCGGCGTGAGGAACTATGCAGTCTGCGAACCGATGACATCGATCCTTCGCGGCGTACACTCAGGATTCGTGCGGAGACCACCAAGGGGCGCCGCGAACGAGTGGTTCCATATTCGGTCTCCAGCAGTGAACTGCTCCACCACTACCTCCTGCATCGGCGCACATTGGGTCAGAGCCGCGGGCCTCTCTTCCTTTCAGAGTCGCGTCGCAACTACACCCAGCCGATCTCCATCTGGAGCTGGTCGAAGGTGGTCCTGGAACTAGCGAGACGCGCGCATGTCGAGCGATTCAGCACGCATACATTGCGCCACCTCTGTCTGACAGACCTTGCGCGCGCAGGTTGGGACATCCACGAGATCGCTGCCTTCGCCGGCCATCGCAGCATTCAGACCACATTGCTCTATATCCACCTCAGCGGCCGGGACCTGTCCGCGAAGCTCGCAGCAAGTATGGCCCAGATACACGCGCGTCGCATACAGATGCTCGCGGAGGTGAACGCATGAACATGAAGCGGAAGCGAGGATCCAGGAAGAACGGTAAGCCCTGGCCGAACAACATTGGCCCATGGTTCGAGAGGTTGCCGGCCGAGAAGCGTGCCCAACTCTTTCAGCGCGCGGCGCGCGCACAGTGGGGTCCGGAGAGGAAGGAACCGAAAAAGGCCGATGACGGGCCCTGGGTCTGGCCGATTGATCTGGATCGTTATGACCGCTCTGGTGGCCTCACTCCTGTCGAAGAAGACATGCTGGCGCGCTATGCCGAGGCCTACCGCTTTTATCGCTACGGTCGAACGATGGACTTCGGAGAGACGCTTGATCGGTTGGTGAAGCCACTGAACGATACGCTCGACTACACGGGCATCAGAACCCTCTTCCGCAAGTATGTGCTCCTGTACTTTCTTCGTGAGATGGCGGAACGCAAGCGGTCCTTTTGGGGGTGGACGACTGATGAGTGGATCGAGACTATTGAGCGCCAGAAGAAGGTGGAGTATCAGCACGTCATCGCAGTCGCGTACTTGCTCTGCGGATTTTCAGACCTCCATCGGCTAAGTAAAAATCACATCGTTTACGTCGTCCTGGCCCGCAAGGTCTTCGGCCGCGAGTACATGAAGGTCGTTGGAGACCGCGTGCAGAGTTTGCTGCGAGAGTGGGGCTATTTGAGAACAGGTACGCTGACCCTTGTCCTGCGCACCATTTTTGAGGGGCTGCTGTATAAACGCTCTCCACACCTCGATCAGCTAAAGATTGAGGACCTCCAGGAGGTGATCGCGCGCCGACCGCCGCGCACTGGAAGCTACTGCGTGGTCGCGCTGTCGCGTGTGTTGGCCAGCATGGGCACTGTTCCCGAAGCGATGGAGATCAAGCGTCCGGTTCAGGATAAAAAGCTGTCGCCTGCGCTCACCATCGGTGTGCCGGCCGAGTGGTGCCGGCTCAGTCGCCTCTGGTACGACCGAGCCACGTATTCGCTTAAGAACAGGAACAAGAGCTACTATTTCCTGCTCAACGTCGGCAGATGGCTCGGCAAGGTACACCCAGAGATCACTTCGCCCGCTGATTGGACCAGGGCACTCACCGCGGAAGCGGTGTCCGTCGTCTGTCAGTGGCATGGCGGCGATTGGTGCAGCGTCGATCCGGTTCATGTGAAGAGCCGTGGCCAGATTCTTGCGCCCAGTACACGCGCTGGCCGCATTTCCATTCTTCGCGTGTTCTTTCGCGATCTCCAGGAGTGGGAACTGATCCCGCGGCGATTCGATCCGATGCGGAGCATGGTCACACCCAAAAGCCTCCTTGCGCTCATTGGCCCCAACCCGCGTGCAATCGCTGATGATGTCTGGGCCAAGCTCATGTGGGCAGGCCTTAACCTGACGGTCGATGATCTTCCGAAAAAAGGCGATATTAACCGTGTCCCGTTTCCATCAACCGCCTATCCGATTGAGATGACCAGAGCACTTGTCATCACCTGGCTGTTTGCTGGCCTTCGCCGTAACGAGATCGTTCGTCTGCGCGTTGGCTGCATTCGCTGGCAAAGGGACGATGTCACTGTGCCGGGCACCGGCGACTCCCTACCTGCGGATGCCGTTTGCTTGCTCGATGTTCCTGTCAACAAGACCACGACTGCTTTCACCAAGCCTGTAGATCGGATTGTGGGAGAGTCCATCGCCGCGTGGGAAAAGGTGCGTCCACAGGGTGCAAAACTTCCCGACCCGAAGACTGGCGAACTGGTCGATTTTCTCTTTCTAATTCGCCTCACAAGGGTAGGAATAAACTATCTGAATAAGACGCTCATCCCGGCTCTCTGTAAAAAAGCCGGCGTCCCTCTCGCCGATGTGCGGGGCAACATCACCAGCCACCGCGCCAGGTCCACTATCGCTTCACAGCTCTACAACGCGCGTGAACCGATGACCCTCTTCGAATTGCAGGAGTGGCTGGGTCACGCGACTCCAACAGCCACCCAGCACTATGCCAAGATCACTCCGCTAAAGGTCGCCAAGTCCTACGCCGATGCAGGCTACTTCGCACGCAACCTTCGGGCTATCGAGGTTCTGGTCGATCAGGACGGGGTGCGAAGCGGGCGCGCCGCGACTGAGCCATGGAAGTTTTACGATCTCGGACACGGGTACTGTACCTACGATTTCTTTGAACAGTGCCAGCATCGGATGGCGTGCGCGAAGTGCGATTTCTACATGCCGAAGGAGTCCACAGCGGCCTTGCTGCTGGAGGGTAAGACGCATCTGTTACGCCTGCTTCAGGAGATTCCGCTGGGCGAGGCGGAGCAAGCCGCCGTCGAAGATGGCATTACCGCCTATGAAAATCTCTTGTCGAAATTGGCCGACGTGCCGACTCCGGCAGGGCCAACGCCACGACAGCTCGGCGCTGAACTGGTACAAATCACGTCGTTCAGATAGGTAGCGATGCCTGTTGCACAAGACGATGAAGCGCAAGTTTACAGATGATACCGCTGGCTTGAAGAGTCCGTGCGTTCGAGGTTTGGCTTCCAGTATCGGTAGGGGGTTGTAAATCTGATATGCGCGATGTCAGGCACCTCAGAACTGCCACACTATCAATCATGTATCCGATCATTTGGATTTATCTCCGCGTGGATCGGTTGCGATGTTCTGGATCTTCCGAGGCCAATTTGATTGCTGTTTCAAGTGCGTCTTTAGCTTTCACGCTTACATTTGGCAGTACACCGCTACCTTCCCAATCTGTTTTGGAGATTGGATTCACTGGTTTAGCAAAGGGAATGGCAACTGTGAAGTGATCGTCGATTTGGTGCATGCGAATCTGGTGTGCGCCTCCACCTGTTCTTTCACCTACAATCGTTGCGCGTTGCAGCATCTTGAGGTCATAGCAGAACTCCTCCCCGCCGGAAAAGGTCATGGCTGAGGTCAATACAAAGACCGGCTTGCTGGCGAGATTGTTTCCGGGGACCGGCGCTTGCGCCCACGACGCCTCCGTGGCTCCGGTCCGGGGATTGTACATGTCGTTCAGGTGGGTTGGATGGTCAAAGAGGTAGGAGGCAATGAGTGCTACGGTACGAGGATCACCGCCGTGGTTTTGTCGAAGATCGAAGATCAGCGAATCAGTTTGATTTATGGTGTGCATCGCCGCCTCAATGCGTGACCGGCATTGTGTGAGCTCCGGAAAGGCATCCACTTTGAGATATCCGACATTTCCAGCTAGTATTCTCATGCTAGTGATGCCGCAATTGCCTGGTCTACCTTGGGAGTGGCGCACGGGATTGTCAACTACTTCCGGCGGTCCCTGATGCAATCGAAACGGGTTGTATATCACTTCGAGATGCTTGTCGTGGCTTATAGCACGAAGAAGTTTCGTCAGTGAGAAGGCAAAAGCCCCGCCATCTGTCTCCACATTTTCATTTCCACTGCGTTCGTCCTGCAGTAAAGCATCCGCCATCTTGCCAGCGACATCGGGAAACAAGTAATACTCTTTCAGAGCCGCGATGGTCCCATCGAGAGCACGTGTCCTCTCCGCCGCATCAAGTGCAATGTCGTCAAGAACCGCGCCTGGCGGAAGAGGACGGATGGTGAAGCTTGTGACTGTAAGCGTCTGCGATTTTCTCACCTTTAGACTTCCTGCCGCTTCAGTCGTGGTGTTCTTTTCCCTGACGTGAAAGCTGATCAGCCATGGGCTTTTACTCTGTATGGATAGAAGTGCGAAGCCACCTGAGTGTTGGCTCAAACTCATGAGCCAATCGACGCTCTGGGTTGAATCAGTCGATTTCACATACGCGCTTATCTTCGCAACCTGACCGCTGTTGATCGCGTCAAGCCAAGCTTGAAATGCACTTCCGGCCGGTGTCTTCGGAATGCCAGGCTGCCCCCAACAGCCAGGACCCATGAGTAGAAGTACGAACGTGAAGGCAGATTTGAGTACTGAGGGGCTATTCCCTCTTTGCCATATCGTGCCGAAGAGACGCAAACTGGATTTCCAGAGCATGAGATCTACCGTTATTGACGAACCCCTAATGCAGCTTTGCGAGAAAAGGAAGCATTGCGCGAAGAACATCGGCTTCGTTTGTGCGAACAATCTGATGATCAGCGTTGGGTACAACAACAACCTGCGCGGAGGGGTTGTGTGCTTTTAGAGAAGCGATCTGCTCTGTGCATCTGGCCTGATCCTTTGCCTTGAGAAGGGCGGCAGCCTTTGGATCGCGTTGTGCTAATTGGCTGTAATCATGAGGGCAGGCCATGACGGCAAGCATCGGGATATGAACAGTGGTAAATCTCTCCTCTCCGAACTTGATGGCCAGCCCGACCGGCGGAAGAGCAGGATCTCCTTGTCCACCCGATGCCGAGACGTTGTAAGCCATTCTTCCAGCGCTCTTCGAGAGTGCCGCGGCGCTGTCACGGATCTGACCGAGGACCGCGGCAGAAAGTGGCTCACTCGCTTCAAACGCGTTGATCTCACGCCGGACATCGACCATATCCATCACCATGTCTGTTCGTTCGGGGTCGTAGAACGAGTAGCTGTCGACCGCTTCCAGATAGATGAGCCCCGCGACCATGTCCGGATGGAAGGTTCCAATCCAACTCAACTCTTCGCCGGCAATGGATTGGCCGGCCAAAACAGGCCGATCAATTTTTAATGATTGAATAACAATCAGAATGTCTTTCCCCAACCGCTCGGCTGAATACACTGCAGCCGACGGAGCAGGTTTACTTGAATTTCCGAAACCTCGGCGTGTGATGCCGTAGACATGATAGTGCGGCGTGAATTCGCAACGACCTTTGCCGAGGTCCTGCAGAGGTCGCTGTGACGGCCCTTAGAGATTATGTGCTTGATCAGAATTTCAACTGGCGATAACAGGCCAACGCGCTCATCCAGATGAGCGCACGCCGCTTCGAGTTTCCATCTGACGCGAAAATCGTAGTCTCTTGTGGAACAGCTGCTAGTATCGGGTCCAGTCCTCGAGCGGATGATAGAAGATCGAGTGCGAAACTTTGTCGGAAAAGAAATCAGAGCACGACTTCCAGGCAATGACAGCCAGGGGTACCAGCATCAATGCCAAGGCCAGTCCCGCCAGAACACTCAATCCGGTCTCAACTCTGGTCGGACGCAGCGAATCGATGGAACGCCCACAGTGAGGACATACCGAGTGCTGGGCTCGCGTCCTTGAGGGTTTAAGAGTCGAAAGTGCCATCGTCACCCAAAGTGCGCGAAGCGCTAATGATGCGGTACGGCAGCTCAGAGTCCTGGAGCGACGTGGCGGCCAGAACGTCTACTAGCCCAGGAGCGATACGAAAGAAATGCAAAAGGTGTCTCGACCGTATCCGACAAAAATTGGGAATTCCGGGTGCACCGCAGTAAACTCCGGCAAAGGTACTTCACGCGACCGGGAAGGATTCAGTGGACGAGCATCAGTCGTTTTTGCAGGATGATGACGATGATACGTTGCTCTTTGAGAAGCTTCAGGAGCACGTCCTCGAAAAATACCCTAATCCTGAGCGCATTGGCTGTATCGACCATTCCCCTCAAAACGTGGGTGTACTCGCCCCAAAAGCTGGATCTCTCCGATCCAAAATACCTGCATGTCCTGAAGTGCGCCGAGTGTACGCGTGAGCTGATCGAACTTCGCAGGCTCCGGAACGAGCAATCCGAGCGGGCAAACATTGGAGTTCTTTCTCGCCAATCCCCAGCGTCGAACTGGCGATGGGCGGTATTTGCGTCGGTCATTCTTTGCTGCCTGGCTGTCGCTGGAGTGATCTACTGGCGCACCCATACGATAACTACACCGGCCCAAGTCGCTGAATCCGCTCCGGTGGCCGTGACGATTGATCTCAGCCAGGCGGGTACGACCCGAGGTACTGACACAACTACCGTTTCGGCAGTAGTCCTTCCGCGTCGTGTGGTCACCGCCCACGTGATCCTTCCGAATTTCAGTCCGGGCGGCAATTACGTTGTCTCCGTCACCACCGATCGCAACGGCACATCAGAAAAAGCCAGCGGCCGTGCTGTCGCAAATGTGCAGGGATTTCACGTCGACCTCACTGTCGCTCTCGATCTGCGCAGCCTACCGCCGGGTACTTACTTCCTCGCCACGACCCATGAGGGAGACCCTGCCTCGTATTTTTATCCCTTGACGGTGCGCTGACCTAGTGTTCCGCGTGCTCGATTGCGGACCTTTCCTAGATTCAAACCTGGCGCAAGACCGTGGGCTCAGGGAGTTGGAGAGACAAGATAATAGCGTCGATGGGGATCCTTCGGGCCGCTTCCAATCTCCACGATCAATCCACGTTCAACCAACGAAGCAAGACGAGTTCGAGTAGCTCGGGGAGAGAGCTCAATTTCCTCGGCAATCTGCGAAGTGGAAAGCCCAACATCAGGATGTTTGGCTAATGCCGCGAGAATCATCTCGTCGCGGGGATCCTTTGCGGGTCCTCTTCGCATAACGGCCGATAGGGTCACGCGGAAATGCGTCCCAATCTCCTCAAAGCGCGGAGCGTCCAGCCCTCGGTCTTTGCAGGCCGCAGTCATGCGCTGAATCCCGCTCCCCCAATGTTCGATCAGCCCGAGCTCCTGAAATACCCGCCCGATTACTCGGTTACGGAGCTTTGAGATTCCTTTTTGAATGTCGTCGATGGTGAGGCCGAACGGTAGCAATCCAGGATTCTCAACCTCAAGGCGATCATCGAAGAGAGCAACGCGGATGGGCGCACCCCGCTGGGCATAGTCAGCGTGGACGATTGCGTTCATGATCGCTTCTCGCACGGCCACCATCGGATAGGTCCAGACGTCGGTCCGCTTTACAGATCCGATCACGGCCTCGCGGGTCATGTGTTTCTGCAAGAAGGCGATCACTTCTTCAGCTGCGCCGGGAAGATAGGAGCGCACCTCAGTAGTGTCCATGATTCGACGCCGGTCATTACCGGCGAATCTGCCGGCCTGTATCCATGCGTCGGGATAGCGGCTCAGTCGATCGGTGCCAAAGAGGAGAACGCCGCCGATAGTCGGCACAATCCGGCCCTGATAGGTCGTCACCAGCCTCAAAGTCTCCAGTTCATGCCGAGTCAGTTTGCGTATCGGCCGAAAGAACTCGGAAGCAGCTCGGAAGTCGATGGCTTCCGAGTTCAATTCCGGTATCGGCTGCTCGTCCAGGGAGGACACCTGGCTGAAACGCCGCATTTCCTCGATCAGAACGGGATCGGCGCGCCGGTTCGTCGAGCCTACGCGAACGAAAACACCCTCTTCCGGCCCGAGGCGGTTGAGATGGTGAGGGCGGTTGGAACTCGGATAGATCTCGACTCCCAGGACATGGGTCTTCCGCCAAGCGATGACCTCGATGGAAGGGACGAGTTTGGGGGAGATGTTGTCTGCGATGAGGTTCGCCAAACGTTCCTCTTCCTTCAGGATGTCAGAGACGCCCTTGACTCCTTTCGCGCCGTCCTCAATTCCGATAAGCAGGGCGCCTCCGGACGTATTGGCGAAGGCGATGATGGTCTTTAACGCACCTTCAGGAGACGAAAGATCGCGCTTGAATTCGAGCGTTTTGCCTTCCGGCCGGCTGAGGAGAGAGACCAAATCCATAGCTCTGCATTCTACTCTGATGTCCCGGCGCGACCATGCCTTCCGAGTAGCAGTAGGCAGTGAGACCAAGAGAGCGAGAGTAGGAACACGCTCGCTCAATTTCGCAGACGACGTCCGCGAAATCTTTGAAGAGATTCCTGCAGCCGAATACCGGCCAGACTGTGCCTGCGGGCGCATGCTTCGTCGCTCATCAGACGTAGGGGATCTTTCCATCTTGACTAGCAGAATTGGCCCCGGAGAGTTGTGGGAGCGCCTCGCAATCGTAGCGGCGGATCATCCATTGCTCATGAAGGAAATCGTAGAACAGGCAGAGACGGATCCAAGGCTACGGAGGTCATCACAATTCCTGACGCTGCTCGGCCGTCTGGAACCTGGATCTGAAAATCTCGCGCGGGCCTGCCTGGACGTAATCGGTGCTCATCACGACAACAACTGGCACGGCTGGTATGAGGCAACCGAGGCCGCCGCGAGTATCTTGGCAGAGCAATTTAGAGGCGATCCAGCCATTGAGAGCCGACTCCAATTTCTCGGAGAGCCGGATCGAATTCCATTGGGCGTGATCATGGCGTTGTCGCTCGGCTGGCGACATAATCGAATCCTGACACAGCTCGAATTCCGTCGTCGGGACGCCGAGATTGGAAGTGCGGAATTGTACACCAAGTATGCGTGCATACCGCCTGAATCACTCGCTGCCGCATTGGAGCAAGATCTTGTTTGGGCGCAACACAATGGTTTTCAAGCTGAAAGTATTGTTCGCCCGCTCGTAGCGCGGCTCAAAGGCGATCCGGAGGCGACCAGTGCGATTTCGGAGATGCTATCCGCGAGTTCGAATCCGAGTGTGAAAGCGAGCTTTTGCAAACTGTTGGCTATCAGTGGAAGCTTTACGCAAGAACAAGATTCGTGGTCTCGCGAAGAAATTAAACGGCAAAGGCTCCTAGGGATTTCTGAGTTGGGATACGACATCCTCACTCGATCGACAAGAGCGGTCAGCCTTTGTCTGCTTGAATCGTTGGGCGAGGCGACGACATCCGATGGCTCCGGTGCGGCAGGCTTCACGAGCGATTAGTCTGCTTGGGTCGTGTTTTCAGAGAGCTGTCGCGCTAGGTTTTCTATGACTCCAGCCAACAACCAAGTTCTCGTGGGCAAATGTCAGGAAGAAGACAAGGCTAAGTCCGAGAGCAGCGATTCGAGCTCTTCACCAGCTCAGTAGCGACTCCGTCATCTCCACTTTGTTGCTTCCCTGACAATCAGTTCCTTGAACTGAGGCTCAGGGAAGCCCAGATGGAGCAAAAATACACCCCGCAGCAACGCGCGCATTTTCTGACTGAGCAGAAACAGCTCTCCAACGTGGATCTGCAAGACGCTCACGGATGACCGCTTGCTGATTCGACAACGGAGTACGGGCGAGATGTACGGCGGCAAGATACTCCTGCAAAGAGCGATGGAAGAAGCTTAGTTGTGTCTGTCCTTGGCTTACCAGCATCCCAAGGCTGCCCTCTTCAAGATTCGTGAACGATCGAAACACCTCACGAGCCTCCTGCCGCGATAAGCCGAGCCCGTGCTCGGTGTCGTGCTGCAGAAAATCCTCCAGACGACTCCGAACATCCGTAGCGGAAACGATGCCGCCCGGGAACTCTGTCTGAACGACGTAGGCCAGATAGGCCAGGGCATTCTGGATTTCTTTCGGGGTCAGGGAGTCCTGAGCCGACGTGAGCGCCGCAGCTACTCTCCTAGCGAGCGGATGGTCTCGAATGAAGTGGTCCGCAACATATGCATAGGCTTCAAACCGATTGGAGGGAAGAGGATAGTTCTGTAAGTGTAGGTAGAGAAGCAGAAGCAGCGTGAGTGGGACTTCAGCAAGTTGAAGCAGATCGGTCGACTTGGCAAGTTTGCGAATGAATTCAGCGGCCTCCCGGCTGACCTCGCCGTCGCCTTCCAACTGGTTTAGATCCGTTCCACCGTGAGAACCTTTGCGCCAACGGTCGATCGCTAGCCATCTCCTGCTTATCTGGTTCCTTCAGCAAACCACAAGCGGTTGTGGAACACGGGCCCTAAATGCGCGAGATCATGGGCCGTGCTGAAACATGCAGATAAGCAGAAGCCATCTAATTACCAGGTTCGTCTGTTGTTCCCGAGACAGCACTGCCAAATTCCCAACTTGCCACTCTGACCCCAGCACGGAGACGCGCTCAAAGCCATGAGGACGACTGGCCAGAACAGCGGGTAGATTTTTCGTCTGCACGAAGGCCTGTAGAAGATTGCTTGTAGTCCGCGCTGCGGTTTCATCCGTCCATTCATCCAGTCCATCGACGAGCAGCAGCAGCCTTTCATCCTCAATTGCGGCTTCAACAAGAGGCCAAATATCCTCCTGCTCATGCTGTCTGAACCAAGTAGCGAGACATTGCGACAGGCCAACGGACGAATCCAGTTTTGTGTTGAGAGTTGTCCAGAACGAGAAAGGGATCCAAACGGGTAGAAGTGTTCCCCATTGCACAGCAGCCTGGGGGAATACGGGTTCCTCGGAGAGTAATTCTACGACCAGAACTCTAAGGAGAGCGCTCTTCCCGCTTCCAGGTCCCCCGAGAATCACTGACCGCTTGCCTTGGCTGAGCCACCGATCCACGTCGACACGAACCTTGATCTCGCCTACGGAAGGCGATTCCCGTACCTGCGTCGAACCCCCTCCCGACTCCCTCGATGATGAGGTTTCCGGATCGGCAGACTGTCTCTGCACCTCGCGAGCTATTGCAGCCGCAGGCAGTGATCCATGGACCTCAGGCACGACGAACCGGTCCCTGAGCTGAAGTTCATCTTGCCCGATCCGTGTTGGCACCGGAATCCCTGGATCGTGCCTGTTGAATATCATCTGGTAAAACTTCTCCAGCCTGCCCCGATATTCGGCGACCTTTTCGGCGTTCATGCGCCTGGTCAGTTGCTTCGCCGCGTCAAGTCCGCAAAACTCCTCAACCCAGGCTCTGCTAAAGAAGTCGTCAACGATTCGAGGATGGTCTTTCAGCCATTCCGATAGACGCTCCTGTCCGATCACTTCGAACGTGATGTCCGCTGCCTCCAGTCGCTTAGCCGCGGTCTCGATTGCATCCCCAATCTTCGTGTCCTCGATGGGATGAGAGGTTAAGATCCGGAAGGCTTTTGATCTGTCGTGCCACTTGCCGGCGAGAAAAGTGTTGACTGCTTTCGTTACATCGGCAGCGGTGAAAGATGCGAGGCGTTTGCACTGATAGACCTCATAGCGAAGAGGATCAGAAAGCCGGACATAGAGGTCGATGCCATGTTGCTTTTGTCCCTTGACTCCATAGAGTTGGGCGCGGACGACAACCGACTGCGTGCGGACGTATCGGAGGCAGAGGCGTTCAAAGTGCTCCCACGTGAGGTCGTTCAAAGGTAAGAGCTGCGCGCGGGTGTCGACGGGTGGCTTTAGTGCGGGAACCTCCGTGACCGGCGTCTCCAGCCATGTTGGTACTCCTTCGCCTTCCCACAGAATCTCCTCGATCATTCAGTTACTCCCTCAACCATTCTCAGGCCGAGAACTGACACACGTCGATAAACTTACGGAGACCCGGGACGCAGATTTCGGACGAGCGAATACCAAGAGTTTCCAATAGGTCTAAATCGCGCGCAACTGATGTATAGGTCTTAACTCGTGGATCTTGAATCGAAAATCTCAAATTGTGCCAAATCGATAACTCACTCAGCGACAAGTGAAAATCAAGACAAGTTGCCGAATAGTCCGTTTGAACGAAAGGAGGTATACCTGCTTGACTCCTCCTAGCTGCCAGAGCAAAGCGGCCTTCACCGTATGCTTCGCAGCATGCTCACTGGAAGTGAGCCTCAGGCGCGAATACAGCACTTTTCTTCTACCTAACGCTGCGTCCCGCAGCGTCTCCCCGAATCTGTTGCGGCTGCTTGCAAAGAACTTCCACTCCACTCTGCATGTCTCTTCTGATTGCCTCGGCACATCTCAGCGCATGAAAAACCCATATCCACGTTCTTCGCTAGCGGGCCCGCCCTTTTCGTCGGGAATGGATGTGGTAGCTTTCGCCTTTTTCATTGGCCCTCCTCCAATTTCAACGGAACAATGCGACTCGGATTTCTCACCGGTAGCTTATCGCCATCCCGTGATCTGGGATCGACCCTCTCATCCATCTAACCGGACAAACCTACTCCAAATTGCGCCCTTTTATAACGTGTGCCTGCCACATAGCCCGCTGGCCGCCAAGTGTCCGAGTAACGTCAGTACTCTATCGGAGCTGCTCCTCAAGAAAAGCTGTGCGTAGTGGATGGAGCTAGAGCGGAGCAGGTCGGATAGAGCGGTTTGAAGGAAGGCGCTGGTGCGGCGGGCGAGGATGTTGGCGGCTAGGCACGCGACAGATTCATGCCAACAAGCCAATCGGCTCGGCTTCGTCCGCTGGCGGCGTCGGCCAATCGATCATACTCACTCCCCGGGCGAAGCTTGTCGAACCCTTTGCGGATGGCATCCGGAGTCAGTGAGGAAATCCAAAGTCGGCTTACCGGCTTTTTGCTCTCAGTTGCCTCGTAGATGTAGCGGAAGATCAGTTCCCCTTCCCGCCCGGCATCCGTTGCACACACAATCCGCGACACCCGTGGGGACGTCAGGATCTTTCGCACTACTTCGAACTGATCTTTGGTTCGTTCGTAGACCACCAGTGGCCACTGCCCGGGCAGGATCGGCAATAGATCGAAGCGCCATTGCCGCCATTCAGGATTGATTTCGTGCGGTTGTGCCAGGGAGACCAGATGTCCAATCGCCCAGGTGACCACATAGCCGTTTCCCTGGAGATAGCCTTCGCCCCGCTTGTCGGCTCCGAGGACACGGGCAATGTCTCGTGCGACAGAAGGTTTTTCGGCCAGGACCGCAATGGTACTGGATTCGATGGCTTTCATCCGTAATTCAGTCTACCGAGTTCCGCGCTGAACATGAGATGGTAGGAGCGAAACACTTCCGCCCAACAACACCGGCACGACGCTCACTTCGACCGCAAAGTTGGACTTGTCCGAGCAGACGTTTTTCGGCCACTTCAATCAAAATGACGCATGCTGTGCTGAACAGGGTATGGAGCCGTCTTGCTACTCCCAACGAAAAACCTTCGCCGACACCGCCGTGCAAACGACAAATACCAGGGCCAGCGCTGCTATGTCGCCGACGTGGGCCGACCACGCGTCGCCGTTCCAGATTCCCTGGAGCAGAGGCACAGCGTAGGTTAGCGGCAGCACACGCGCTACCGCGTGAAGTACTGGCGGCAGTGATTCAACGGGCACGAAGAGTCCCGAGACAGCGATCATCGGATACAGAATGATGGCGCCGATCGGCTGCGCAAAGCGCGCCGTGGGAACGATGCTGGCGATGAGAAAGCCGATCGACAAGATACTCCAAGTGCTGATGAGCAGCGCGATCGTGAACGAGAACAATGGTACATGAACGCCGACCGGATAGTAGCGCTTGCCTGCCAGGATCATCAAAGCCAGCGTAGCTGCAGTGAGTATCAGCTTGACGATCACATGGGCGGTAAGGATCGTCTGCGGGCGCAGCGGCGTGGCGCGGAGTCGCTTGAGGATGCCGCCCTCGCGATAGATCGAGATGATCGTGACCAGCGAAAGCACCGCGCTGATGGCGATTAGAAGCGACACGAGAACCGGCAAACCCACACGGATAAAATTGCTGGCGGCGAGCGAGGATGGTGCGAGTCTGCGGCCGGCTACTCGACCCCATGCGAGGAAAACCAGAACAGGGAAACCGATTGTGCCGAGTGCGCCAAGCGGCTCGCGCAGGAAGATCTTGATCTCGATCCAAGTCAATTTCCAGAGTCCACGCAGTATCATGATCGAGCCTATTCGCGAATCGAGTGACCAGTTAGTTTGAGAAAGACGTCCTCAAGGTTAGGGAGAATCGTGCGGAAATCGGTGACCCGGATCCGGTTTTCGGACAGACAATCAATCACCTCGGTCACCAAGTCGTCGCCCCGACCGCGGATGGTGATTCGTTTGTCATTGCAGATCACCGCATCGACTCCCGGGATGGCCCGAAAGCGCTCTGCCGCGATCGGATCCTCCGTGGTGAGAGCGACGGACCTCTCAGGGCAGTGCCGGTCGACGAGCCTGTTTGGGCTGTCGATGTCGATGATTCTTCCGTGCTCGATGATGGCTACACGGTCGCACAACCGCTCGGCCTCCTCCATCAGATGCGTGGTCAGAAAGACGGTTTTGCCGCGGTCACGGATGCTGCGCACCAGATCCCAGATGGCCCGTCGCGACTGCGGATCCAACCCAGTGGTCAGCTCGTCGAGAAACACCACCTCCGGGTCGTTGATCAGCGCAAGGGCAATAAACAGCCGCTGCTTCTGGCCTCCGGATAGATTCATAAACCAGGCGTCCCGCTTATCGGTGAGGCCAAGCTGTTCGAGTAAGTGTTCGGCATCGATCGCTTTCTTCCGGTACAGCGAGGCCCACAGGTCTACCGCCTCCCACACTTTGATCCGCTTCTGCAGCTGTGCCTGCTGGAGCTGAACCCCGATGCGGTCCTGCAACTTGTAGACGTCACGAAGCGGATCAAAACCCAGAACCGAGATGGTGCCCCGATCAGGCCTGCGCAGCCCTTCGATGCACTCCATTGTGGTGGTCTTTCCGGCGCCGTTGGGTCCGATTAAACCAAAAATCTCGCCTTCGCTTACCTCGAGCGACACGTCGTCTACAGCCACCGTTCGGCCGTAAGTCTTGCGGATTCCGAAAACTTGAATGATTGGACGCATGCATTTTGCAAAATCGTAGATTCACTGAACCGGACCCAAAGTCTATATCACTGACCTAGGTTAAGCTGATTAGTCGGAATCTCGGAACCTTTGCAGCTAGCGAGCAATGTGGCAATCAGTTCGACGCGGTAGGGACGATCCTCACGGATCGCCCCCCGCACAGATCCGCACAGGCGCGTCTACGCATGCGGCTCTTATGAAGAATGGGTGGCGTAAAAGCGGGCGTCGGGATAGGGGTGAAGAACACAGGGTGGTGGTATCCACCGTTCAAGGACCGGAGTAAACTTCTCCCACTTCTTCTTCGCGCGTTGACTACGACGAACCAGTACATTACGCCATAGTCGATTGACGCGTTGTCTGAAGATGCGCAGCTGATCGATGTTGCCGGGGACAGCATGGTATTGGTAGTAGCCGGTGACCACCTTCCGAAGCCATTCACCGACCTGACTGGTGCGATCGTGCTTGCGGCGTTGAAGCTCAGCCTTGATGGCTTTCAGCTTCGCAACCATGCGCTTCTTCGCAGTGATCCGCCAGACGGTGAAGGTCTCGGTCTTGTGGCGTTGCCCACTGTAGTGGGTGAACCCCAAGAAGTTGAAGGTCTCCGGTTTCCCTTCCCCACGCTGCTTCCGGTCACGGGCCGCATAGCGCCCGAACTCGATCAGCCGGGTCTTATCCGGGTGTAGTTCCAAGCCGAACTTTGCCAGCCGTTCCTTGAACTCTTCGAGGAACCGCACAGCATCAGCCCGCTGCTGAAAACCCAGCACAAGATCGTCGGCGTAGCGAACGATGATGACATCGCCCTTGGCCACTTTCCTGCGCCAGACGTCAGCCCACAGATCGAAGAGGTAATGCAGGTAAACGTTAGCGATCAGCGGTGAAGCCACTGATCCCTGCGGCGTACCCTTATTTGTCTCCGACCACTGGCCGTCTTCCGATACTCCCGCCTTTAACCATTTCCGGATCAGGCGAAGTATCCTTCGATCGGCCACCCGATGCTCGATGAACTTTAAGGCCCATTCGTGACTCAAGTTATCGAAGAAGCCTAAAACGTCCGCATCGAGTATCCAGTTCACCTTCTTCCGTTGGATGCCCACCGTCAGAGCATCAAGCGCCTGATGCGGGCTGCGGCCCGGACGGAACCCGTAGGAGAAGCCCTTGAAGTCGACCTCATATATCTGATTGAGGATCGTCACCACGGCCTGTTGGACGATCTTGTCCTCCACAGCCGCGATGCCCAGCGGACGTTGTCGTCCGTCAGCCTTCGGTATATAGACTCGCCTTGAAGGTTGGGCCCGGTACGCTCCACGATGAACCCGGCCGTGAAGATCGACCAATCGATCTTCCAGACCGGTTTCATACTCCTGCCATGTCACGCCGTCTACCCCCGGTGAGGCCTTACGCTGAAGCACGTAAAAGCTGTCGCGGAGTAAATCAATGTTCAGGTGGTGGAGCAAGGAAGTGAACCGTTCCTGCTTTCTTTCCTTTGCTGCTTTTCGCACACCGTCCAGTTCCTGGGACATGCGTTTCCCGCTCTGTGTCGGGAGCATGTTTGACTGTGCGATGTTCTCCTTCATCTGCGCCCTTCCCTCCCCAACCTCCGCAGTAGCTTTTGCTTCCTTGTTCGGCTGGTTCACAGGTACTAAAACGCAGTCCGACTTCTCCAACACGTGCAGGTCCGCATTGCGGCTTGCGGCCTTCGCGGACCGGCCTTGGTCGTTAGACCAAGGCGTGCTGGAGATCTCCCGGTTCTCGTGCATGTTGTTTTATCAGCGTGCGCGGGTTCTTAGACTACGCAGGACCGGACAGCCACTCGCGTGTAACGCAGCCGCCGTATTGCCTTCCTCCAACTCGGAAGAGAGTCGGCATCCTGATCTTCCGGCTTTTCGAAGCTCAATAGCCCGGCCCACCAATACCCCTATCTACGCTTCAAGTGACACCTCGCGATGTCCCCAACAAGACTCGGGGTCAGGATGGATTCGCTACTTCCTTTCCTGCAGGGGACTTGCACCCCCTACAACATGCCGGTTTATCCCGGCGCTCTCCGGTTAGCCGGTTGTACAGACAAGTGGTTGCATCAAGAAGATGCAACGATCAGCGCAGTTCAATGAGTGAGTTAGTCTGTGGCTGATGAAAAACTCGTTTTCTGCGAAAACGGCCTCGAATCCGATGATAGAAAATGTCCACCCGGGCCGAGAAAATCGCTTGTAGGTCATCCTAGCGCGATGAATTTTCTACTAGTTTTCCGAGGATGAGTTTTTCAACAGACACGTCTGGAACCAACAACCGAGAAACCCAGAATGAGACTCTTCGCGAACTGCTTGCCGGTGACTTGATGAGCTGCGCCGCTAACGCAGTCCGGCAAGAAAAGTACGCATGTCTTTCAGCACCTCGGCCTCATTTGACAGGAATACATAATGGTTCGCACCCGGCAGCGTGATCACACGCGCCGTCGTCACGCCATCTTCAACAGCCTTTTCTTGCCTCTCCGTTAAAGCTCCTAACGCAGTGGAGTAAGCTTGGGCTTCGGTCCGCACCGAGGGATCCGTATTGTCGTCAACCCAGGTTCCCTGACTGTGCGGGTTCGCAAATATGACAAGCGCAGGCACCGGAATATCGGTGTACTTCTTTGTGCCCACGATGAGCGACATCAACATGGCGCCACCGGGAAAATCACGTTGTTTTCCAACCCCTCCGTCTGAAGTCGATTCCCGTTGCTGGCGGAGCTCCGCTTCGGGAAATCGGAATCCGTCAACACGCTCATAATATTTCTGTAGTGCACTGAAGCTGGCCAAATCAGCACCGCTTGGTGGAGGAGGCTGGGGTCCATGGAGTTCCTGGATTTCCTTGATGCTTGCTCCCTTGCCGTTGTCGAATGCGTAAGAATATGCGGCATCAAGGTAGACCAAACCTGCAAGGCGGTCCGGGTGGCTGTTTGCAACCGAACTCAATTCCGCGCCAGCGATCGAGTGTCCTACCAGAATTGGTCTGTTCAGTTTGAGCGCGTCAATCACTACCAGCACATCATGGCCGAGGCGCTCGGCTGGGTTCTCGCTTGCTGCATAACCGGATGCGCCGAACCCGCGCCGCGTAATGCCGTAAACATGGTAGTGGGTTGCGAGTTTCGGTGCGAAATCGTCAAATACATGCGCCGTATTCCCGCCCCCGGCAAGAAGGACGATCGCCCTGCCAGAACCGCCCCAGTCGAGCACTTCCAGCCGGACATTCTTATCGACGCTTACAAATCTAGTGTTCTGCGGCGACGGATCCTTCCAGATGGCGGAGCTTTGTGAATGAAGAGGAGCTATAAGGCATGCGAGCAAAATAGAACCTGCTAACCGACTACTGAAGGGCATAGGGCTGTCCACTCCCTCATTTATGGCCTACGCTGTACCGGTTTCGAAGGTTCCCTCCTTATTCGCGCGACGACATATTCGGCTACCGGGGCCAATTCAGCTGGCGCATTACCGCCTACCCGATTCGAGCGCGGTTGGTTCTGGAAACGTAGTAAGCCCTGTATGCATCAGCCGACAATCACGCGTGAAACCTTACGCCAAGACAAGCCGACGTGTGGCTTTTGCCCGGTGTCACGTCCCGTTAATGGGGATTTTCATTTGCCGCTAACACCCCACCAAGTCCTAAGATTTCTTCCTCCTGAGATGCAGCAAAATACCTCCGCATGCAATCACCCTCAGGAAAAGTTGCGGAGCCGGCGCCAATTCTGCTGGATCGGAGCTTTGAGCGCGCAGAACGTGACCGGTGCGCCTTGCTCCAGGCCTTGCACGCCGTACGGGACCGTCAGGTGCCCCACGAGAGTCGCGGATGAGCACATCCAAGCGACGTCCGACGGCTGGTAGTCGACCATCAGCGCGTTCGTCGCCACCAGATCGTTGGGAAGCCAATACCAGTCGCTCAACTGAGGGCTGACGACCACGGGGAGCGATCTCCTGTCGGCGTAGATCTGTAGCGCCCCTGGAACACCGTAATACGCCGAGATGATGATCGTTCCATTTCGCTCCGAGCTGGGGAGATGGCCGTATATCGACTCGACCTGGTGCGCAACGCCCTCCCATCCCACGCTGTCCGCGAAGAGCTCGTTTTTGGCGTCGAGGCCGAGCGAATGAATCCGGTCCTGCGGCGTGATGGGTAGCGTCAGCTGAGCAAACGTGAGCAGCTGGAGCGCGCAGGCAACCGCGACTGCGATCTGGAAACCGGTGCGCAGCCTCGGCCACTTGACGCGGGCGATCGCCATGAGCCCTTGAGCAAGGGCGATCGGCACAGTGCCCACCGCGTAGTAGGACTTGCCCACGAACAGGAAAAGGATGAGAGGAAGAAGGCATGCGATCCCGATGGGCCGCAGGGTGGCGCTGCGAAGCAGCGACACCAATCCCGCCACCCAGAGTGGAATCAGAAAGAAGAGATAGACCACGATTAGGACCAGGTTGGGGACAAGACCGCCGCCGGAGCCCTGATGATTGGCTATGTAAATAAGCGAAGGGAAACGTTTCGCAACCTGCCATGCAAGGTTCGGCGCCCAGATGAGCAGCGCGATGCCGGCCGCGATCCACGGATACCTCGTCCGCAGGTCCGAACGCAGGGCGGGAGTAAGCAGGACGGCCAGCCCGATAGCGGCCACTAGACCCCCGATCGTGTACTTGACCTCGAGGCCGATGCCGAGCGAAAGGCCGAGGTAGATCCAGTACCTGGGCCGGTGCTCTAGGACTAGGCACAGAAACCAGTAGAGCGCGACCATCCAGGTCACCTCATCGAACGTCACGGTCTGATAGACCCAGTTCGCGCCGAGAAAATAGGGCGCCGTGACGGCGATTAGCAGGGCGAGCGCCTGCAGGCGGAGCGAGCCGCCTAGGCGCCGCACATACATACCTGAGAGAGCAACCATGAATCCGCCGAGCAGGGTCGGGAGCAAGCGGAGGCCCCATGGCGTGGCTCCCAGGAGATCGGTCTCCAGGCGCGCGAGCAGCGGGACTATCGGCGGAAAGTCGACATATCCGAGCGCGGGGTGCCGGCCGGAATCGATGTAGTAGAGCTCGTCGGTATGGAAGCCGAGGTTGCCGTTAGTGGCGAGATGCACGACAAGGACGATCACCGCCGCGCCCCCGTAGAGAAGCGGCGCCACAAAAGGCGGCGGCTGTCGGGCGCCGGCGTCTTTCAACTAGAATCTCCTTTTTGATTTCAAAAACGGTCCCATCGTACACCTAGTCCCTGTCCGGGATATTCTGCAGGCGTTTTCATACGCATTTGGTGCCATGATTCCTTTAGGAAAGCAACGGGTATGCAACAGCGGCTCTTGAATGTTTGGCATGAGCACAGACCCTCGCGGGACGTAATAGAGTACGGCGAAGAATGACTTGAGTGTCATCTTTGATAAGCTCGACTTAGGCTCAATCGTCTAAGTGAGCCGCCATTACCAGCCGATCACGGCAATCTTGTACACCAGCAGAATGATTACGGTCGCTAGCGTGATCCATGAGGACAGCGCGTAGCGTCGAAAGAAGTACAAGGCCACGCCTGCCCAGCAGAAGCAAGCTGCTATTAAAGCGCCGCCGACATACGGCATGGCGACTGAGGCCGTGAAGTTGGTGCCATGGACGTGCTTAAGCCGGAAGACCTCACCTAGTGTCCTGACGATGATAAGGAATTGAGTCGTGATTCCTATCTGAGCCCAACGTTCTCTAGTCACGGGGAAAATTGTAGCTGGGTGGGCGGCTTATCCCGAATCGCCAATGCACGTTTCGAGATGTTGCAAGGCTGGATGAGTGCGTTGCCCTGTTGGCAACAGTTGGCGATTCACGCTGAAGGAAATCCCTGGCCGACTTCTCGTTCGTCAGTTGACAGGTGGGCGCTCGACACGCTCAACGGTGTACACCGGCAAGACTGCCTCTTGCCGATGCAGTTCGAGACCGACTTTTCCCAGGACCGTGAAAATGGTGGGAAGGCCGGCGAAGGGGTTCGTGCCTGGGGCGGCGTTCGGAGGCGGAGGAGGCAGCCGCATGGGAAGCCAGCCTTCAGTGTTTACAGTGAACAGCCCGCCAAGCTCGGTGCGGTTCACGACTGGTAAATCCGTCCAATTTTCAATGTAGTGCGCGAGGTCGTCCATATCGATTGCTTTTGCATTCAGGGGATGACCGAAGCCGGCAACAAAGTTATGGCAACCTTGCGGGGCGCTATCGAAGATGCAGTCCTTCGCGGTGATGGCTGACTTCTGTAGCTTCGGACCACCACTGGCCACGGTGAGAGCATAAACCGACATCGTTTTATTCTCGACCCGCATCACGAGTCCGAAGTGATCAGCGAGCAATTTGCGGATCATTTGCTGAATTAGGCTTCGCGATTCGCTGCCCTGAAGACCCGGAGGAATGGCGTTGGCGGGAGCTTTCCCTTCAATATCGTACCTCTCATGAACGGTCCAGTCGGGAAGATAAGAAAGAAGGGGCGAAGGGTTGGTCGGCACGTCGTAGGCGTAACTCAAGAGCATGACCACTGGGACCGCATTCGCTATCAAGTCGCCGTTAAGCAGGACTTGTACGCGCATGTTGCTCTGGTCGGCTGAGCGGACAGGTTTTATGGTGATCCTTTCAAATGCTTGTGACTGCGCAACAGCAGGCCAAGCCACAAGCAAATAGACAACGGCTTTGGTAAACCCGGACATAATCCGTACTCCTCGACGAGAATTCGGCAATCTGTGAGGCAGTTGTTTGGGGATAGGCACGCCATTCTTTACCGAGTCCGATCCAGGAATTTTAACTGACATGCCCGCAATAAAATCGAATTCGAAGAACACACCAGGCCGGCGCTGGATGAGTGCATTACCCCTGTTCTCGGCAGTTGAATTTTACTCTGGGTTTGACGAAGAGCCCAAAAGGCGCATGATGTTGGCCGGCGGTCTGCCCACGCGCAACTCCGCAGCCATGAACTGCATGTATGGATTAATGTAGTGGAAGAAGTGTTTGTAGCCGGCGCAGAGATAATTCAGACCGGGCTCACCGTCGGGTGTTCTGAGGAATCGATGCTTCGGGCATTCCCCGTTGCATGCAAATCGGACCTCGCATTGGCGGCACATGCGCGGAAGTGAGTTCAGCTTGTCGAGGCCGAACTTCTTCTGCTGCTGAGAGCCGACCATCTGCTCCAGATCTATCTCCATTACATTTCCGAGCTTGTTTTCCGGATAGACGAAATGATCGCAGGAGTACAAATCCCCGGTATGCTCGATCGCGAGCGCCGAACCGCATGTCTTGCGAAATACGCATAAACTCGCTTCCATCCCGAGCCAGCTCTCGAGGGCGACATCGAACTGCTGAACAAAGTAGCGGCCGACGTCTCTCTTCACCCATTCGTCGAAGATTTGTGCGAGGAACCTGCCGTATGCAAGCGGCTCCACTGACCACTCCGTCACCGCGGCGGGGCGATCAAGAGAGGGTTGAATCAGCACGAGGCCATCGGACCCAGGCTCAGCGGCCTTCCTTTCCACCACCGGGATGAACTGCATGAATCCGCTCCCGATCTCTTTTAGAAATCGGTACACCTCAAGGGGATATTGCGAATTATGCCGGTTCACGACGGTGAGGGTGTTGAATTCGACTTTGTGTTCCTTCAGCTTCCTGAGTCCGCGCATCACACGTTCAAACGTGGGCGCGTTGCCCTTGTCGACCCTGTAGTAATCGTGCAGCTCCCGGGGACCGTCTATCGAAACGCCGACCAGAAACTTGTGCTCAGCCAGGAACTGTCCCCACTCATCGTCGATGAGCGTAGCGTTCGTTTGCAGCGCATTGTGGATTGCTTTGCCGCCTGCGTATTTCTGCTGCAGCGCTACCACGGTACGGAAGAAATCGACGCCCAACAGCGTCGGCTCTCCGCCCTGCCATGCAAAGTGAACCTCATTGATCGGCTGCGCCGCGATGTATTGCTGGATGTATCGCTCAAGCACATCGGGAGGCATTTCCCAATGCCTGGTGTTGGGATAAAGGTTCTCCTTTTCAAGGTAGAAGCAATATTTGCAATCGAGATTGCAAATCGGCCCAACGGGCTTGGTCATGATATGGAAGCCGGCGACCGGCATGAGCGACCTCGCTGGACTTCGATGATATGCGACATAAGCACAGTTGTGCAGAGATTGCTTGACAGCGCGCGGCTCAAGGGAATATCAGGTTAGATTCTCGACCGTCCACCCAGTTCTCAAAAGGGCACGCATCATCGAATCGGGGAACGTTCCGGATAGGAAAGAGAGCATGGAAACACGCAGAACAGTATTGAAGTACCTGACAGGTGTGATGGGCGCATCGGCCTGTGGACTCGATACGCTGGAGTCGTTCGCGCTGCAATTGAACGGCGAGAGCAGGAAACCGAACATCGTCTGCATCGTCGGCGAAGGGCTGCGCTGGGATGAGCTGTCGTCAACAGGCAACAGGCTGGTTCAGACACCGAACCTGGATCGCATCGGGCGGGAGGGCTGCACATTCCGTAACGCATTTGTGGTCAACGCGTTGTGTCTGCCCTCGCGCGCAACCATGTTGACGGGCATGTATTCGCATACGACAGGGGCCGTCTCCAACGTGGAAGGCAAGATACCGGCCCGGTTCCCGCTGGTCTCGGACCTGCTGCAGAAAGCCGGATACGAGACTGCATTCCTCGGGAAGTCGCACATCGAAGGCGCGCTGATGGAGCACAACTGGGACTACTACTTCGGATTTGTTGGGCAGGCCGACTACTACCGGCCGAAGATCACAGAGGGAGTCGGCGGAAAGTACGAGGAAGCGAAGCAGTATGAAGGCGAGTATGTGGATACGCTTCTCACTCGCAAGGCCATTGAATGGCTCAAGCAAAAGCGAACCAAACCCTTCTGCATGTTCCTGTGGTTTTATGCGCCGCATGCGCCGTTTTACAGGCCGAAGGACATGGTCAACGACTTCAATGGAGTGCCCATACCCAAGCCGGCAACGTTTGACGAGGATCTTAAGGGCTATCCCGGAAAGCCGCGCGCCGTCGCAGATGCCGACGACAAAATTGGATACTCGGAGGTTTTCAGCGACGATCCGCGATCTCTCGAAGAACTGGTGAAAGACCATTACGTTGGCGTTCAGAACAATGATCGGAATATGGGCGCTGTGTGGCAGGAGCTTGAGCGACAAAATATCGTCAACGACACAGCAATTCTGCTCAGTTCCGACCACGGGTTCTTCCTCGGCGAGCATCATCTCTATGACAAGAGACTCATGTATGAGCCGTCGATCCGGGTTCCAATGATGCTCCGCTATCCGGGTCAGGTGAAGGTAGGGACGAAGTCGGATGAGATGGTCCTGAACCTTGACATTGCGCCAACCCTTCTTGATATTGCCGGGTTGCCGGTGCCCGGCGAAATGCAGGGCAAGAGTATGCTGCCGCTGGCGGAAGGCAAGGCGAACGTTCCGTGGCGAAAAGACTGGCTTTACGAGTACTACGAGTATCCGGGATTCGAGAATGTGCGACCCTGTCGCGGCGTGAGGACGGAGCGGTACAAGCTGATCCATTTCTTCATCGAGCCGCAGGAGTTCGAACTTTACGATCTGCAGGCTGATCCGGACGAGATCAACAACCTCTACGGGAAGCCGGGATATGACGAACTCACGGCGCATCTCAAGGAGCGGCTGGCCGCGCTTCGCACCGAAACCCACGATACCTATCAATACAAGCCGACGGGCATGCCGCTGCACTGGGATCTTGGAACGCAGTCCGAATCCGGCCTGGTAAAGCGCTCGCAATAGTCAAGAGTTTCCGCATCATTTTGGCTGCGCGCGCGCATGGTCGGCGAACGAGAAGTTGTTCGAGTGGAGTCTGCCTTTTTCTCGATTTATGCATAATCGCCGAGGCGCGTTTCGAGGGCCTTCGGACCTGGAAACGTGCTTTGCCCTGAAGTCAACATTTGAGGTTCTGTAACTGCTGCTGTGCGATGAGCTCTATGCCGCGCGCTCGGGCTAGAGACAAAGGGAGGAACACCTTCCCGAGATACAATCGGACCCCGGCGACATCCAAGCTCCTGTCAACTGTCAGCAATGTTCCTTTCATCCTTCCAGTGCGCGTGGAGCGGCCATCCTGTAGAGAGAGTGCGATGGCGAATAACGGATCGGAGAGGAATCATCTCATCCGCACTTCTCCTCGCGGGCACACAGCACGATGGCCTGGATCATCTGCTAGCCGGTAAGATTGCAAATGAGAATCCCATCTTTGGGAAGATCATGACCGATCTAAATTCACTCGTCGTGTTCGCGCACGTTGTCGAGGCAAACAGTTTTTCAGGAGCGGCGCGTATTCTCAAAATGCCGACCTCGACTGTGAGCCGCCGCATCGCGGAGTTGGAGGATCAGCTTGGGATGCGTCTGATCGAGCGTTCCACGCGGAGACTGCGGCTGACCGACGCCGGATCAGAGGTTCTCGAACACGCGCGACGGATGGTTGAACTCAGCGAGGCCGTCGACAATGCAGCCTCTAATCTCCTGTCGCACGTCTCAGGCACGCTGCGACTTGCATCTCCACCCAGCATCTCCGACACGTTGTTGGCCCCCATCGTAGGGGCGTTCCAGGAAGCATATCCCGAGGTTCGCGTTCAGATTTTCATCACCGATCGAATCGTCGATCACGTTTCCGAAGGTGTTGATCTAACCTTCAGAGTCGGGGATCTTGAAGATTCGTCCCTTGTCGCCCGGAGAATCCTGAAATATCGCCATCAGCTTGTTGCCAGTCCGGCGTACATGAAGAAACACAAAGCGCCGAGGAATCCGAGAGACCTTCTTCAACACAGGCTGTTGGCGTTTTCCTTCTGGAAGCCGAAATGCCAGTGGAGCTTCATTCATATAAACGGCAAAGACAAAGAAATCCTGAGGTTTCAGCCGTATTTTTCAATGAACGATTACGCCGGACTTGCGACGGCGCTGCTTGCGGGCGTCGGCATCGGTGATCTTCCGCCGGTGGTGGAAGCAAGCCTGCTGCGCGAGGGCCGGCTGGTGGAGATCATGCCAAAGTGGAAGTTTCGGAACTTTGATCTTTCCCTGGTCCATGCGGGCAATCGCCACATGCCGCGAGTGGTGCGAGTGTTCAAGGAGTTCGCAGCCAAAATGGCCCCGCAGCTTTTTCCCAAGTTACCGGCCTAGTCAAGTCGTGCGCCGGGTGAATTATCCCAAATTTGGGAAATACATTTCCATTTATTCGCCTAGCTGAAGCAAAAGGAGAAAGGCTATATTCGTGTCGAACGAAGAGACTCAGGAATTTTAGGACAGACGAATGAGTGCCACCAAAGAAGCGATAACTGCCCTACTGGCGGAGTACAACGATGCTCTGAACACATCGAGTACCGATGCGGTGATGCCCCTCTACGCTGAAGACGGTGTTTTTATGCCTCCGTACACTCCGTCTGCGATTGGTGCAGAGGCGCTCAGGAAAGCCTACGATGCAGTCTTCAAGGCGATTACGCTGAACGTAAAATTCACGATTGCTGAAATCGTCGAGTTAGCGCCAGAGTGGGCCTTCGCACGCACCAATTCGGCGGGGACAACGTTGGACCACGCGACGGGAACCAAGAGCGCCGAGGCAAATCAGGAACTCTTCATTTTCAGGAAGGTCAGTGGTGGTTCCTGGAAGATCGCGCGATATAGCTTTTCCTCTACGAATCCGCCGCGACATTAAATCTGGAAGGAGCCGACTCATGGCTGAGATGAAGGCCGTCGTGATCTACGAGGCGGGCGGACCAGAGGTCCTGAAGGTGGAGAGCCGTCCCATACCGGGCCCGAACAGCGGACAGGTGCTGATTCGCGTCAAGGCATTCGGACTGAACCGTTCCGAACTCTTCATGCGGCAGGGTAACTCGCCGGGAGTGAAATTCCCGCGAGTGCTCGGGATTGAGGCCGTCGGCGTGGTGGAGGAGGCTCCTGGCGGCCAGTTCCAAAAGGGCGATGTGGTGGCGAGCGCGATGGGCGGCATGGGCCGCCAGTTCGACGGAGGGTACGCAGAGTACACGTGTCCGCCTGCGAGCCAGGTGCAGAAGATCGATGTGAAGCTGACGTGGGAAACGCTGGGCGCGATGCCGGAGATGCTGGAGACTGCATGGGGTTCACTGTTCCGGTCACTGCGGCTGGCAAAGGGTGAGCGGCTTCTGATCCGCGGCGGCACAACTTCGGTTGGGCTTGCTGCAGCGGCCATCGCCAAGAACAGTGGGGCTTTCGTCGTATCCACGACGCGCAATCCCGACCGCGCCAACCTGCTGCGCTCAGGCGGCGCCGACGATGTCATCGTGGACACGGGTTCCATCGCGGGCGAGGTTGAACGTAAATATCCGGGAGGCGTTGACAAAGTACTGGAGATGATCGGCACGACGACACTCGAAGACTCGCTGCGTTGCGCAAAACAAGGCGGCGTAGTCTGCATGACCGGCATCGTCGGAAACAAGTGGTCCTTCGACAATTTCGCGCCAATGGACGTTATTCCCACAGCGGTTTGTCTCACGGTCTACGCCGGCGACTCGGAAGACTTCATGCGGACGCCCCTCAATGACCTCGCGAGGCAGATTGAGGCGGGCACGCTGCACATTCAGGTAGGCAAGACTTTCCATCTGGACGAAATTGTAGAGGCCCATCGCTTGATGGAGGAGAACAAAGCAGGCGGAAAGATCGTAGTCCTCACCTGAAGATCTCGCCTGAAGTCCTCACCGCCGCAGCTGGGACAGGCAAAGGAGCCAGTGCCATGAATAGCGGGTATGGCGGAGAATCGAGCACGCAGGGAGGCACCCCCGGGAAGGACCCGATGCAACGGAGAGATTTCTTTAAGCTCGGGATTAGCGTTGCCGGTGCCGTGGGCACCCGCGGTTTCAGTTCGATTGCTGCTGCCGCCCAGCGCAGCGACCGGACTTCGGGACCTCTTGATGCAGCGAGCGAAGCGAAAAAGATCGCGTTCGATCGGATCGGGAACGGAGAGAAGGTCCTCCTGATATCCGGCTTCCCGCAAACACGCAGATCGTGGAACAGGTTAATTCCATTATTGTCGCCGAAATTTCAGTTGATACCGGCCGACTTGCCAAGCTTCGGGGACTCGGGAATCCTTTCAGCGCCGGCGACCACCGAAAATATTGCCAGGGTCTTTCATGAGTTCGTCGGGAATCTCGGCGCGCCGCTGAACGTCGTCGCCCACGATTTTGGCGCCTGGTGTGCTTATAGCTGGGTGCTTCTCTTTCCGGACGATTTCAAGTCTCTCACTCTCATCGAGGCTGGAATTCCCGGCATTACCTTGCTGAACGACATTGAGCTCTCTGACTACAAGAGGAAGTGGAACTTCATCTTCCAGATGCTTCCCGATTTGCCTGCCGAAATGACCAAAGGGAAGGAGGACATCTACGTTGGATGGTGGTTCAAGAACAAGGTGTACAAGCCGGGAGCAGTCCCTCCGCGCGACGTAGCTGCCTATGTCGCGGCCTACGCCCGGGAAGGGCGCATGGACGCGGCCTTCGACTACTGCCGCAGGATTGTCGATGACATGGAGTTCAACAAAAAGCAGTTCGCCGGCAAGATCTCAATCCGTCTCCTGGCAGTCGGCGGGCAGTACTCCATTCCCACAATGGGCGAATCGCTTCAGCCTTATTTCCAAAACGCCAGCTCCCTTGTGATTCCAGACGCGGGCCACTTTGTTCCTGAAGAACAGCCCGAGGCGTTAGCCAAGGCACTCGTCGCATTTCTCTCGGCGAAAGGGTAGCCGCACCCCGAGTTTCTGCTCTGGAAATAACTGTTCTGAAAATGATCGCTCGGAAAGGAGAAAGTCATGGCCACCCCATTCAGCCAGGCACTTCCGGAGTCTTTGAGGAGCTTGCGAATGCGCTCACTGTTCGTGCTGCGCGAGCAGGTACCTCCTCTGTTCGTCGTCGGTCAAACGCCCAACGGATTTCGCCGGATCGGCGTAGTCCCCGGAGGTTCATTCGCGGGCGAGCGGCTCTCTGGCGAAGTGGTCAGCGGCAACGACTGGCAATCCGTACGCACCGATTCTTGCATCAAACTCGATGTTCGGCTCTTCCTCAAAACGACGGACGGCGCACTGATCGTGATGACGTACACTTGCCTACGCGCTGGCTCACCCGGCATTATCGAAAAACTCGACAAGGGCGCGCCTGTCGACCCCGGCAGCTATTACTTCCGCATGATTCCGATCTTCGAGACCGCCGCGCCGCAATATGATTGGATCAACCGAATCATCGCTGTCGGCGCTGGGCACCGTCTCCCCGACGGCCCGCTTTATAGCATCTTCGAGGTTCTCTGATGGCAAAACTAACAAGCTTTCAAAGCGACATCCTCCCGCTCTTCACTGAGCGCGACATACGCGCCATGAGCAAGGCATTCAACCTGGCAAGCTACGACGATGTGAAGGCTCACGCGGCCATTATCTACGACCGCATTCGCGGCATCGGAGGCCCCATCATGCCGCCGCCTCCGCCGAGAGGCGAGGGTCCTTGGCCTCAGGCGCGCATCGACCTCTTCGCTCAGTGGATGGCGGACGGATACCAACCTTAGCGCGCTTCAGTTCGATGTGCCTGCTTACGGTGTTCAAGATCGCGTTCTGAGGACCGTTAACAAAGGTTGCTGAAAAAGGAGGCAAATGTGCCGACTCAAGGGGATGAGATTGCTGCATTGAAGTTCGTGGTAACGAATACCCTCATCGTCAACGACATCCAGCGCTCCGTCTCGTTTTATCGCGACGTACTCAGTGCTGCGGTTCTACGCGAGGGCGAGCCGACGTTTCTGCGGCTCGGCAACATCTGGCTCACGATCAATGGAGGTGGCGGGCCAACGGACGACAAGCCTGAAGTCGTCGCGTCGCAACCACGCGACCCAAACGTTTTGAGCATCTTTTTGAACCTTCGCGTGACGGACATTAAACGCTACTACGAGCTATGGTCTTCTCGGGGCGCGAAATTCATCACGGAGCCGAAGGTCCATGCAACGGAATTGCGGTGCTACATGCGCGATCCGGACGGATACCTGATTGAGGTCGGGCAAACAACCATGACCGCTGGGCCGCTGGACCTGTACACATAGCTCGTGAGAATTGAGACCCGGCAGCGAGGAGCCATGCAATTGAGGGAACAGGAAGAAAATATTACGCCCAATGACATCTGGCCGGCGCTGCCGCAGAGCGCATGGAGCGAGACATGCACAACGCTCCAACTCTGGATGCAGATCGTTGGTAAGGTTCGGCTCGCGCTCATGCCCGCGATCAACCATACCTGGAGCGTGACACTATATCCGAGCGTCCGCGGTCTCACCACTTCGATCATGCCGTACGGCACCCGCGCACTCCAGATAGACTTCGATTTTCTCAACCATGTGCTGCAGTTGGAGACCAGCGAAGGCCGCAGTAATACCATTCCTTTGCAGCCGATGACCGTCGCGGCATTTTATGCAAAGGTGATGGCCGCGCTCGATGATATCGCTACCCCCGTGCGCATCTGGCCTGTACCGGTTGAGGTGACTCAACCTATCCCATTTGAGCAGGATCACACGCACAAGGCATACGACCCGGAATACGTGCAGCGCTTCTGGAGAATTCTGCTGCAAACGACGCGAGTTTTCACCGTCTTTCGTTCCCGCTTCGTCGGAAAAGTGAGCGCGGTCCATCTTTTCTGGGGAGCGCTCGATCTCGCCTGCACCCGCTTCTCTGGCCGTACGGCGCCCCAACATCCGGGCGTGCCCGGGTTGGCTGATCGGGTGACGCGTGACGCCTATTCGCACGAAGTCAGCAGTTGCGGTTTCTGGCCGGGAGCAGCCGGCATTGAGCCACTCTTTTATAGCTACGCATATCCTGAGCCACCCGGCTACCGGGAGAGTTCAATAGCTCCTGTACAAGCCGCCTTCGACTCGAAGATGGGCGAGTTCGTGCTGCCCTATGAAGCGATGCGTATGTCAGCTGATCCGGACTCGACCCTGCTGCAGTTTCTGCAGAATACATATGAGGCAGCAGCAAACTGTGGCCAATGGGACCGAGGTGCTCTCGAAGTCGCAACAAAAACAACTGCTTCCTAAGCCATTCCGAAACGAGCCTTCTAGGCCTTGAAATGCGTCGCTCGGAGGCGGATCGAAAGCGCAATTCGATTTTCAGTCCGCCTGGATGAGTGCCTCGCCCTGAAGTCATCGAAACTAGAGCAGCCAGATCGGTCCGCTATCTCGCTCTACTACAACTCCGATAAGCGACTGCGATGATAACTCAGTATTTGGAAAACCACGCTGAGATCAAGGCTGAATCGCGTTGAGTCGAATGCCAATACACAGCCCGACATGATCGCGAGTGTCCGTTTTCGGACGCTAGTTTTCGATTTCGGACGAGGATTCCTGTGGTGATACCACATAAGACTCTGATAATGCTGAACAGAGAATGGAACCGTTCGTGCACTTCAAAGGAGGAATTGATCCTTTCCCGCCCCGCAAGGAGCAATGAGACGTGCGTCTGAAACCTATTGCCGTATGGTTGATTACAGTTGGCTATCTGACTATGTCGGTCGAAGCGCAGGAAAGCTTCTGGGATAGTCCGCAGGCGTATCTTGAGCAGGCGCGCCCGTCAAACACACCTCAGCTTTTTGCGCCCGACCTGCTGACCGATCCAGGGACGATGGCAATGGATCGCATCGCCTTCTCGCGAGATGGACGAGAGATTTACTACTACCAGAGCGACCGCTGGGAAAGCTTGGCAACCGCAAAGATCAAGTACTTCCGGTACGACGGCCATCGGTGGACCGGGCCGAAAGTGCTGAACGAACATCTGTTCGATGTCACGATGTCGCCGGACGACGACGAGCTCTACTTCGAGGACGCCAATCCGAATCATGTGTGGAGATCGAGACGGACCAAAGATGGCTGGACTGTCCCAGAGGTAGCGTACGAGGAACCTTTCAGCTTGTACGACTTTATGCCGACGAAGAGTGGGACTTTCTATATTGCGACAAATAGCGACGCAGAGGATAAGAAGGCCGGGATAACGAATTCATTTTCCACCCTGAAGATTTCCGCGGCTGGTGCGAAGGTGCAAAGTCTCGGAGCACCGCTGAACGAGCCGGAGGCGAACAGCGATTTCTTTGTAGCACCGGATGAGTCGTACATGATTGTGAGCGCGAAAGAGACGAAAACGGCGGAGTGCGAACTGTATATCTCGTTTCGCACGCCTGACCTGACCTGGACGGTGCCTGTGAGCCTGGGGCCAAAGATCAATGATGGTCTGGCTCATCGATGGGGCCAGTACGTGACGCCCGACGGCAAGTACCTGTTCTATACAAGGGGCACGAGCGCAAAGGACTCTGCAATTTATTGGGTGAGATTCGACACTCTCTTGGCGAGCCTGAGACCAAAGCAACGTTGAGTCGATGTTTTTACGAAGACGCCTCCTCACGGTTTACGACGCTTTCAACGACCAGGTTGTTGACGCTAATCGTGGGCCGCCCATTCTCAGCAACGGCTACACCATGTTGAATGCTTCTCTCCTAGCAGCGCCAGCGCTGTACTGCTGGTCGATAAAACCCTTCGGAGCCCATAATGCCCATTCATAAGCGCGTTTCTTATGTGATTGCCGTATTCATTGCACTCACGCTGTTTAGCCAGGAGACCCTAGCTTTCGACAACGGATCTGTCGTTGAGCGTGAAATTCATGCCGAGAGCCTTCGGCAGAGCAAGATCGGAACAGAGAGTGTGAGGAGGCTTTCGGTTTACCTGCCGCCCGGCTACGCAACTTCCCGTCAGCAATATCCAGTGGTATACATGCTGCCCAATCCTATCGGGGATTTTCGCGAGGACTTCACTCGGCATAATGCAGCAAAGGTCTTCGATCAAGCGATCGCAGCTAAGATCATTCCCCCCTGCATCTTTGTTTATGCCGACTTCTCAACGCCACTGGGGGTATCCTGGTACACCAACTCTCCCGTGACAGGCAATTGGGATGACTTCGCAGTGAAGGAGCTTGTACCCTACATCGACACGAATTTCCGCACTCTAGCGAGAAGCTCCTCGCGCGCGATTGTTGGTAACTTCATTGGCGGTTACGGCGCACTCCGGTTAGGTATCCTACATCCGGACGTGTTTGGTACTGTCTATGCAATGCATCCGGTGGGTACATGGTCCGGTGTGGAGGTATTCACATCGAGACCTGACTGGGCCTTGTTGGAGCATGCAGGTTCCTTAGTCCAAGTGCAGAATGCAGGCTTCTCGACGCTCTTTCTCTCCATGTTTCAGGCCTTTCTGCCAAATACAGCGAAGGCGCCGCTCTATGTGGATCTACCTGTGAAGGAAACATCGGGTCATTTTCCGGTCGATGCAGACCGTATGCGGCTGCTGCGTTCGCGGTTTTTCATCGCTGAGCTTGTCCCGCAACATGTGGAACAGATCAAACAGCTCCGGGCACTCAAGATGGACTGGCCGCGCAGCGACTCCATCTATGACCATGTCTATGCCAACCAGGCGCTAACCCATCTCTTGAATGAATATGGGATCGAACATGAAGCTGAGGAGTTTAACGGAATTGGCGAAGACGACCCTTACTGGGGTAAAAGCTCGCGAATGACCAAAGAGGTTCTGCCCTTTTTAGGCGAACATTTGGAAACGGGAGAGCAGTAGATGCTCTCAACACAAGTCCTCGAAACCGGGCTTTGGTCTTACGATCTCCTGCGGACCGTCAGCAAGCGCATTATCGCCAAACCGCGTTTCCAGAGTTTGCGGCGCTGGAAACGTGCTAAGGCCTGAAGTCAACAGTTGAGACGAAACTTTCGCATTTTCAGTGGCAAGCGCCATCCGGAAACTTCGCGATGAGCCCAAACCTCTGTTATCTACTCTCGAGAGCGGCGGTCCGCAACTTCCACTTCTGGCGCGCCGAACACACTGGCATCGGCGGTGAGATCATTGAAAACCCGTGAGGCGTGCCGTTTTTCACGCCTCACGGGGTTCATGTTTCCTAACCGTGCGTGCCGTCGCGTCTGGAGAATCAAATCAAGCAGAGATCAGGCGCAGACCCAGGGAACAAATGCTTTTATTGCCCGAATGGGCAGGGGCCGAATCTCCCCGGAGAGTGGCAGGTATTCGCGGGCACAGTGGAATGCGGGTGTGTACGTGCGAAATCTGCAACCGACTCGCCGATCTCCTCGCTTGAAGGGGTTAATAGAATGGCGTGGATCTTGCCCGTATCCGGCCCGGTGAGCACCATTGCCATGCCCGAGATTTGTCCGCGCTCGTTGATATTGCTGGCCGCGATGATGGAGAGGTTGGAATCCTTGGAAATGAACGTGTTCAGGTCGGTCATCACATTGTCCTGCCAGATGAAGCCATGGGACCAGCCGACGGAGTTGAAGGTGCTTCCCACCACTTGGCCCCGGTTGTTGATGCCTGTGGCAAAGGCGGCACCATCTCCCGGCAGAATGCCGAGGCTTTTGACTGCGCTGTGTGCGCCGTTCTGCCAAAGAGAGGCAACGATGGTTGTGCCGGTCGAGACATACCCCACAACTTGGCCGTGGTCATTAATGGCGTAGGAGTCATTTCCATCGAATCCGAGGTCTGGAAGCTGGAAGGCAGTGTCGTTTTCCCACAATACGGCGTGAATCGCAAAGCTGGTGCAGGTTCCCGTGGCGCCCACGGCCTGACCCTGATCGTTGAGGCCTTGCACGAAGCCGTCCGGCTCGCCAGGCAGCGTAGGAAGAGGTCGGACTTCGCCTTTTTCCCACATTACCGGCAATATCGTCGTTCCAGGCTGCTTGCTCGGCGGGCATCCGGAGTCCGGGACCGTCGTTTCCGAAATGCCTACTATTTGTCCGCGGTTATTGATAGCACTGGCCTGCCCGTTATTTCCGCCCAGCGTCGGGAGAGCCATTATGTGGCCGTGCCGCCAAAGAAACCCACGACAGGTTTTTTTCGTGCCAAAGGCGCACATGTCTTCACCGTTCGGATCCGGAACAGATGTTTCGGCCATACCGACAGCTTCCCCGCGATCGTTGATCCCGCCATAGTTGGTCCAACTGTTGTCTCCTCCTAGCGTGCCGAGGTCGATGTTGAGTCCGTAGATGCTTATTACCGCGCGGCCACTTGCAACGGTCGTGGAGGTCGAAGTGATGGGCGGGTTTACAACCCCATCCATGTTCTCTGCCCAGCCTTGATTATTGAGTCCCATGACCATGTTGAAGTTGTCCGTGGTTTTGTTAACGCCCAAATCGGTAAGCTTGTAGCTCTTTTGAGCGAATGCAGTGCTGGCGCAAGCCAGAACAATCGTCGTAACACACGGTATCCAGAAATTGCGCAACTGTCTTAGTGTGTTCATGTCTCCTCTTTTCCTCCGGGTAAAGTTTGTGTGTCGAGATGAGTGGCGATTCCCGCGTGCTTACTCGGCGCGGTTCCAATAGTTAATGCACCAATTCGAAGGAAGCACGTGGTGTTCCACGTTCACGAACGATTACGTGACACAACAGCGCCGACGTTTCAGGTTTCGAAGCAGAGTGACAGACTAACAACATCGTGGGACGGGCCCAAAGCAGCTAGAGCGACTGTTTCTCCAACTTTTCATACACCCACGGGCGAGAGCCTTCTAAATTCGAGATTATCGAGCAGACAAGAGTCAGGCAGATCATTTTGATTGACTTTCAAAATGCTTAACATACAAACTTGTCCGTATGTTAAGTGCCCACGAGAAGAAGCGAAAACTCCGCGATCCAGAGCGCACACGGGAACGCTTGCTACAAGCGGCGTTTCGGGAGATCCACAAATCAGGATTCCAGAGTGCCGGCATCGATACAATTCTCGCCGGCGCCAATGTCACCAAGGGAGCGCTCTATTATCACTTCGACAACAAGGAAGCCCTGGGATATGCCGTCATCGAAGAGAAGATCGCAAAACTTACGCACGACAGGTGGTTGCGTCCCATGCGTAGCGAGGGAGAACCAATCGACATTTTGATCGGCGTTGTCCGGCGGATACCAGCTCGGACACAGGACGTCCGCGCCGGTTGTCCTCTGCTCCTTTTGGCACAGGAGATGTCTCCGCTGGACGAGCAATTCCGCAAGCGACTGGAGAGAATATTCCTTGACTGGCAGGAAGGAGTTGCAACGCTTTTGCGGAAAGGGCAGTCCCAAGGAACAGTTCGCCGTGACCTGAATCCAGTCGAGTCTGCCAGCTTTCTGGTTGCGCTGGTCGAGGGCTACGCCACGTTAGCAAAGAATGCTCAAGATGCGAAGGTGTGGAACGCGGGGATAAGAAACATCGTGGGCTGGCTGCGGTCCCTGCGCACGCAGGGGAACCGCAAGCGAGGTTGATCGCATGGGGCGTATCAAGGGGCACTGTGACACTGTTGCATACCAACTAGTTCGTATGCTTGGACAGTCAGCGTCGCGATCGGACCAAGCGCTTCAAACTACACCCTGAAAAGGAGAACGAACAATGAAAAGGATCGCAGTGTCGCGCAGGAACCTGCTCGCAACGGGAGCATGCGCGCTGGTGGGTGTCGTGTGCCTGCCGGGACCGGCAAGTGCCAGCGCATGGGGAGTGCAGAACCTAACGAACGAGGAGGTTGTCCGGAAGTGGTACGCAGCCTGGGAGAAGAAAGACTGGGGACCGGTGGATAGGCTGCTCGCCGATAACTTCACCTTTACAAGCGCGGCCGGCGACGACCACATCAGCAAGAGCACGTTCAAAGCGCGATGCTGGGAAACGCAGATCGATTTCATTGGACATTCTGATCTGGAACGAATCACCACTGGCGCCGAGGATGCTTTTGTGAAGTATCTTTGCCACACCAAGGACGGTAAATCGTTCCGGAACGTGGAGTATCTCCGAATCGGGAACGGAAAGTTGCAGTCCATTGAGTGTTATTTCGGCGCACAATCCAGCTTTCCGTCAGCAGTGAGTACTGGGCAGAAGTAACGGGCAGCGAAGTCGAAACGGGAGAGCAATGCGAGGGTTCCATTATGAGCGCCCGCAAGATTCAGAGCCAGAAGGTCATTGAATCTGAGTTGTTTGTTCAACGAGCAGCTCAACCTAATGGGCAGGTTACGGCCAGCCCACCGCAGGGAGATACAACTTGCTCGATCAAGAGTAAACGGGAATACACTCTTGAATCGACGCGAGAACCTGGTTTCTACGAACCTGCAGATACACCATTGCTTCCGGTAACTCGAGCTGATGCTGCAAACCTCATCCGCGCCTTGCAGCAGTTGGAGGTTATAGCAAAACGACAGGCGCCACGAATCGCGTGCAAGGCAAAGGGTAAAATCTTGTTCTTGGATTTGGCTGAGATCGTGGCAGTGCAAGCCGAAGGTAACTACGTTTCGTTGCAACACTGTCCCGATCCCTATTTGCTGCGCGAGTCTCTCTCCGCCATAGCCGAGAAGCTTAGGCCCTACGGTTTTATTCGCATCCACCGCTCGGTCGTCGTAAATATCTCGGCCGTGGAGGAGATCCAGCCTTTGCCGACGGGAGAGTACAGGCTGCGTGTCAAAGGTGGGAAAAACTACTTGGTAACGCGCCCATACAAAGACAACCTCAGAGATCTGGCTCAACTGTGGCTAGGATCAGAGCGCTTTCCCGGCTAACACGCAGCCAGTGTATTTACTTGTTATTTGCTCTGATAACGGCTCTCCGTCCAACAATCCGGCTCTTGGCGAGTGATAAATCGCGTGGGTGTTGAAAAAGTCGGCGTGTTTTCTGCGACTCCGGGTGGACTGTGCGCTTAGCCGAGGTGGTGTTGCCGGCGCCGGTATTCAAGGGGTGGCAAGAACCGGAGATGTTGTTGGTCCACTCAGGAACCTGACCAGTCGCTTGATGTTCTGGGCAGTGGCGGCTAGGAAGAACTGCTCCTGGGCGAACTTCAACCTACGCAGCCGCAGACGATGGAGGCCGATGCGGCATTTCAGTTCTGCGAACAGCGCCTCGACCTTTTTCCGCTGTCGCTGCGAATACTCGAACTCCGGTGTTGTCCGTAGATCACGCGCTCGTTGCCGGGCAGCTTCGTTCATATGGATGGCAAGATACCGGAACGGGCCGGTCGTGCACCGAGACCTTTGCGGGCACGGACCGCATTTCTTGCGCGTTCCGATATAACCGAATGTCCGATTCCTTTCGTTGCGGCCACCATAATTTAGTTGCTGGCCTGCTGGGCAGATGTAGCTGTCGCTCTCCGGTAAATAAGTGAAAAGTTCAGGACCGTAGAAGGGACTTCTTGTTCGCCCGACCGCATCCCTCGTAGGCATATATGGAGTAATCTCCCGGTCCACCAGCCACTGCAAGAACTCGCCGTTGCCATAGCTTGCATCGGCCGCAATGGATTCTGGTTTTCGCCCTTGCCATTGGGCGAAGCGTGCGATCATCTCCCGCCCGGCTCTAGACTCTTCGCTCAGGCGAGCACCTGTCGCTTGCACGCCCACAACGATGCAGCTGTGATTATCGACCAGGTAATTGTTGTAGTACCCCATGCGTGCTGGCGTGCCACCTTTGCTCGCATAAGTTGAATCTGGATCAGTGGTGGATACCTTGTCCTGATTGTGTGCCGGCTCTTCTACTGGGTTCTGCCTTTCAAGTTCAGCCAGGTATTCGCGCACGGTTCGATTGACCTGCGCGGCTTCGGCCAGCTGTTCTCGCGGGATGCGGCTCTCCTTGGAAGCATTTGCTTCAACGAAAGTCCCATCGACGGACAGCTTGTCTCCGCGTACCAGTCCAACCGCCATGCACTGAGCTACCACTTGCTCAAACAGCTGCTCGAACAGCTTCGATTCGTGAAAACGTCCGTGGCGATTCTTGGAAAACGTGGAGTGGTGCGGAACTTCCTCATCGAACCCAAGACCTGTGAACCAACGCCACGCAAGGTGCATGCGTAGTTCTTCAACAAGCTTGCGTTCGCTGCTGATGCCGTATAGATAGCCAATCAGCAAAATGCGAAGCAGGAGCTCTGGATCAATCGACGGTCGACCTATATCGCTGTAGCTGTCCTCGACACGCTGGTGAACGAAGCCAAAATCGATGTGTTTATCGATCAGCCTCAACAGGTGATTCTCTGGAACCTGATCTTCCAGTCGGAAGTAGTAGAACAGCGATTCCGAACGGGCGTGCCGACCCATCATGCGCCTTCATCCCCTTGGTAATGGCCATCAACGACAAACATGGTCACACTATGCTGCTAAACACCTCCAATGGCCATACGCATCTCATCGAAATCGGCCTTTTGTACCGACTTTTTCAACACCCACTCGCCAAAGCACTCATCGAAATGCCGCCAAACAAGGAGATCTGGGCGGTTAACGGGTACACGGAAGGATTCTTAACCAGCGAGGATCCGCTTCATGGAGTGACCTTCTCTGGGGAATAGCTCGGGAGGCGGAAGTTGGGGATCGTAATATCCGTCTGCGTGCGTCCTACCAAGTTGTAGGGAGTAAAGATCACACTTGTACCCGGGCACAAGTGTCGATTCTCGGGTGTATAGAACCGGTTTTCTATGCCATTGTTCGAGAGATTGACGAGCGTTTTCCAAACAGAGGTAATGCCAAAATCGGCAGGACTGTTGTCGGGTGTTCCTACCCAGCCTGCGCCCTGAACTCCGACGGTCTGCACTGTTGGAGCTTCCGAACATTTAGTAGAGGACCAAAACACTCTCACATAGTTCAGTGCTGGCTGATGCAGAGCTGACAAGCAGGAGATGCCTGTAATGTAGAGAGCTTCCCAGGTCACATCCGGTGAACAAATTCCAACGGCGGGAACGGGAAATTTCCCCATAGGCAACGAAATCTCGGTGGTCTGACCCGCGCGAAGCTTAGTTAACGCAAACGTAAGATGTAGAGTGACTGGTGAGGCCCTCACCTGATCGTAAAATGCACGACTGACATTGACCTCCGCTCCCGAAGACTGCGTTCCCGGCAAATATCTCCGGTCATAGGTGGATTGCCAGGGTGAAGTCCAATGCAGTCCGTTTGGACCTTCGATGGAGAGCATGACGTTGTCCGACTGGATCGCTGTGCCTTCTCTAACCCCTGAGACCTTCAGAGGAATATTTAACGCTACGACCTTCGATGATCTATCCCATCGGGCGATTCCCTGGTCAACGAGGTCAGTATCAAGAGCGATTTGCAGCGGCTGAGCCTGCGAACTTGTCGGACGTGGATACCCCTTGTAAATGAGGGCAGCGTCCGGCGATACGAACGACATCACGCACATAGAGACAGGAAGAACAAGAAGAAGCAATCGGGAAAGCCATACTCTGCGCGTCGCATACTGCACGACTGGGACAACAGCGCAGATGACTACAAGCAGAGAAGAGGAGATGTCAACCCCAGTATCCGACGAGGTGACGTGCGAGGTGTAGAGGGCTGACGAAAGAATTAAGATCCCTACAAAGCCCAGGAGTATCGCCAGAACAGCGAGAGTCGTTTTGGCAAAGCTTGCCGTCACGGTTGCCAGAGCAAAGAAGGGAAGAACGAGGAAGAAGGTAGTCAATAGCAGATTGAAAAGCAGCCCGGGAATGAAGGCATGAGGTTGGAACCCGGCTGTCTTCAGCAACACACATTGCGCGATAAGGATCGGCAGATAAAGAAATGTGAGCAGAAAAAGCGCCTTCGCCGCGAGCAGCTTCTTCCATTCATAGGGGCGCGTAACCCAGAACTGACGGTCGCCGACAAGATTCTCAGCATGTACGACGCGCGTGATCAATATCCACCAAGCCACTGGAACAAGAACAACAAGAAGACTGGCGAGCACCTCTGTTCCGCCGACGGTAAAGCTGAAGTGGGCAACTGCACTGAATCCATAGTTTTCTGAAGACCACTGGCGCGGATACATCATTGCGAAGGTGGCCACAAGTGCAAGGCAAAGGAGAATATCCAGCCGGAATTGCCGGGCATCTTTTTTTGAAGATATGCAAGATCTGCTTCATACTTCTGCCCTTTCCTGAGCGACATGCTCTTCACTAATGGGCGCTTCGGGCGACAAGCGACCGGAACGAGCTACAGAAAGAAAGATCGAGCGTAGCGACATGGGGCTGAGCGAGATGTCGCGTGCTGTCGGAAACATTTCAGCAAGTTCAGTTGCTGTACGCTCGCCCCGGTAGTCGCTGTCGATGAAGTGGATAACTGAACCTGAAATCTCCGGTCGGAGCCAGGTCTTTGGAAGCTCTCTTCGTATCGCCGACGCGTCGTCCACTGTAATGGCGACCTCACGGAATCGGTCAGTCAGCACTGACAGTTCTTCCGAGAAGAGCATTCTTCCTCCTTCGAGATAGCCGACATGGCTCGCGAAGCTTTCAATCTCGGTAAGATCATGGGAGGAGAGAAAAATCGTTGTCTCCGGTGCTCGATCCAGTAGTCCTTCGATCAGTTCATCGCGGACTAATGGATCAAGTCCGGAGAACGGCTCATCGAGTACAACGAGGGAAGGCCGGTAGGCCAGCACGCTGGCGAAGGCAGCTTTCATCCGCATTCCCCGTGAAAGATGCTTGAGCGTTCTGTCGAGCGGAAGATCGAACTGGCGCAGCAACTGCTTCTCAAGCGCCATGTCCCATTGCGGATAAAACGGTCGCAGGTAATCGAGGAAATAAGCAACCGTCATCCACTCCGGCATCTCCTGGTTTTCAGAGACATATCCGATACGGTTGAAGTGCTTACCCGCTAGACGGCTTGAGTCAATCCCAATAACTTTCGCGCTTCCGGATGTGGGGCGGTAAATATTCATCAGGAGTTTGATGAGCGTCGTCTTGCCTGCCCCATTGGCGCCTACCAATGCGTAGATTGCGCCTGTCGGAACGCTCAGGTCGAGATCACTGAGCGCATGAACACTACCGAATTTCTTCGAGAAACCCTCTGTTTGAATGGTGGGGTTCATTTTTCCTGACGACCTCCATTGGCGGTCTTGTGCGCAGGTTCAGTAGCTTTGCCGCTCAAGCGCTCCCAGTGGGCTGAGATCGACGAGAGCATCTCTTCGCGATCAATCCCTAACCTTTTCGCTTCTACCACCAGTTCTTCAATCTCCTGGCCCAGAAGCTGGGTACGTTCCTTCTTCGTGGCTTCTGGTAAAACTGCTACGACCGTGCCAATGCCGGGGCGCGTCTCAAGCAGACCTTCGTTGACGAGATAAGCGACAATCTTGTGCGCAGTGTTGGGATTAATCTTGAGTTCTTTGCTCAGAGTGCGTACAGAAGGAAAAGGATCGCCCGGCCGCAATTGACCCGAGATCATCGCTTTCTTCGAGGCGTAGACTACCTGCTCGAAGAGCGAAACGCCTGGCCGAAATGAAACCCGGAACGGAATCACATGTGTTCTATATCACATAGTACTGGTCGCTGTGAAGAATAAATGTTGCAAGCAACACTAGGTGCACAGCACGATGGCGTGCTCGGGCGGATTCAGATACAGGCCGACGATGTCCTTCAGCTTCTCCTGGAACCGGGGATCGCGGCTGAGCTTGAAAGTCCGCACCTGATGCGGCTTCAATCCATGGGCGCGCGCCAGATGCGGCGCACGCTGGCCTCGCTGATGCCAGCCGCCCGCGCCATGGTGCGCGTCGACCAATGCGTGGCATGGGTCGGCTTGTTGTGCAGCGTCATTTCCACCACTCTCTTCACCTTCCGCTCGGTGATGGTGCGCGTGCGGCCCGGCCGCGGGGCATCCTTTTCCAGAGCCGCGATGCCGCCTGCCAGGAAGCGGTTCCGCCAGCGCGCCGCCTTCTCCGGCGTCATGTTCATCCGCTGGGCGATCTGCTTGTTCTCCAGGCCGTCTGCGGCCAGCAGCACGATCCGCGCCCGCTCCACAAGCCGCGCGGGCATAGAGCGCGCCCGCGCCATCCGCTCCAGGCCCTGTCTATGTTCCGCGTTCAGTTCAACTGCGGCTGCCGTTCGCATACTGTGTACCGTCCTCCACAGTATGGACGCATCCTGAGCATAATCGTTATTACTTAGGACGCGCTACACTAGATACAAGGGATCAAAGGGACTTCCCCCAACTTAACCTAGAAACTGAATCGAGCGCTGAGCTGCATGGTACGGCCCGGATCGCTTAAGGTTCGAATCGTTGAAGTACCACTCGAAATTGTCCCGTCAGAGAGCGTCAGACTGTTATTTGGTAGTCCGAAACTTGGGTGGTTGAATGCATTGTTCGCATCTGCTCGGACCTGCAATCTGACCTGTTCCCAGATAGCAAATGTCTTGCTAAGCGACAGATTGACCCGACTGAACGCCGGACCAGTCAGTGAATTGCGGCCTTCGTTGCCAAAGGTTCCGGAGGTTGGGACTGCGAAGGCCGCCTCATTGAACCAGTGATCGGGATTGTGGCTGGTCAGTTTTGAGTTCCCAATAACATTCGGGTACCAGGCAAAGTTGCTGCCGGCCAGCGAATACGAATTGGTGCCGTCGGCCATGACAGCGGTAAAGGGCTGGCCGCTCTGAATGACGATTGTGCTCGCAATCTGCCAACCGCCGATGGCTGCGTCAAGGAATTGGTTATTGTTCAGAAACTGTCTGCCTTGACCAAAGGGCAGCTGATAAAGCACGTTGCCTTTGAATGCATTCCTTACATCGAAGTTTGAGTTTCCGTAGTTGGCCGATGGTTTGTATGCATTCTGCCAATACTGAGCTCCGGAATGGCTTCCCCACCCGGCCGAGTCCATGTCAGAGAGGAAATGGGACCATACGTAGTTAAAACTGACGCTAAGTCCCTGGCTAAGGCGCTTTTCAATGCTGGCTTGCAGTGAATTGTAGTTGGAGACCACATTTTCGCCAGCCACTGTCCCCGTTGTTGCAAGTGTTCCGAATTGTGGATAAGGCCGAAACTGCTGATCATTGGGCGAGAGCTGGCTCTCTGGAACCTCATTGATATCGACAGGGAATGGCAGATCGTGTCCGTGGCTTGCCACATAGGCCAAGGAGGCAACCATGTTTGAGCCGATTTGACGTTGCCCCTGGATGTTCCATTGATAAGAACCTCCTACAGGCTGGTGGTACTGGACATAGTTTTGATTTTGGCCGTTGTATGCGGTTGGATCGGTCGAAGCCCCTATATAAGGAAGGTTCGACCCTGTGCCGGAGAGAATTACCACGGATGTAACACCGTTGGTCTGATCGTTTACGTTGCCCTTTGACCCAAAGGCTCCGCCCATAACTCCGCCATTATAAGTATCGTTACTCCAGTTATAGGCATAAAGGCCAAAGCCACCGCGCAGTGTAGTGTTGGGGTCGAGCTGATAGGAAAACCCAACCCGAGGCAAGAAAGTGTTGTAGACAGGAGCCTGGATGGTGTCCCGGCCATTCGCGTGAGTGGACCCGTACCACATGGCTCCAAGAGTATTCGTAGCGGGATTCTGCACCGTCGGATCGAAGGAAGCTTCGTTGCCGCGGATTTCCCTCCAGCCTGTCTGAATCTGATACCGCAAGCCGATGTTGAGCGTGAGATTCGAGCGCACCTTGTAATCATCCTGGACAAACAATTGCGGAAGCTTCATCCTGCCGCCGTACTCCGGTGTTTCGCCTGCGCCCCAATTTTGTGTCTGCCCGAGCAGAAAGTCCGCATAGTCGAATCCGGTTGAGCTGCTGCCGGGATATTCCGAGGTGTACACGCCCGTGTAGCCCATTGTTCCCGCATTCAGATTGCCCCAGGCAGTGGAGTTGTTCTGGTAGATCAGGAACTCGCCACCGAAGTGCAACACATGCTTGCCGAGAATAAGTCCGACCACATCCGAGGGGTCGTAGGAGTGCTCTTTATAGACAGCATTGATGGAAGAATTGAGGATGTCTGCATAGTTGTTGAAATTGATATTCGGGAAGTTGTCCAGCTTGGCGAATTGCCATCCCAGCTTGGCTGGGAAACCCTGATTGAGGGTTGCGGGCACAAAGAAATTAAGCTGGTTGGTATATCCCATTCTTAATTCATTAGTTAGCCTTGGACTGAGTGTCCACACATCCGTAACTTGAGCATTGTTCCTGCTGACATCGTTGCTTTGGCACCCAATGGGACAAATACCCGCTCCAAAGCTTTCGCCCGGATTGTCTCCTTCAGTATCGGAGATCGTAAGCCTGTTGTTGCTGGTAATGTCGTAGTCCAGCCGTCCGAACCATTTGATGAACGGATTCGAAGAGGGTGAAGTATAGGTGTAATTGTTTTGAAGGATTCCATTCGATCCCAACGTCCCGCCAGTGTTGGAGGCAGGGAAGTAGGCTTGTATCGCTTTGGCAACAGGATCGATCCGGTTTGCTGGAATTACATTGCCGTTGCCGTATTCCACAGCAAAAGATGTTCTGTCGTAGCAAGGGCAAGTCACGGTCGAGCCGTCGGGATAGGTGTGCGTACCCGTCTGTTGAATCAGTGTCGTTGTTTGAGGGTCATAGAGGGTAGGAAATCCAGCCCCTGCAAAATTGCCGCTCTGTACGGCCGGCGTCGGAATCGTAAAAAATGAGGCGGCTTGACCTCCATGCTGGATCGTTCTGTCGTAATCGAAGTAGAAAAACATCTTCCGCTTGAGGATGGGACCGCCGATGGAACCTCCGAAATTGTTATAACGAATGATCGGTTTCGCGGTGTTCGCGCCGAAAGTGTAGTTATTGGCATTGAGAGCATCATTTTGGAAGTACTCATATGCCGAGCCGTGGAAGCTGTCTGTGCCCCCCTTGCTGATCTGGTTGTACAGAATACCGCCGATACCGTACTGCGCGGAGAAGGCGGAGGTGCTGATCTGAACCTCTTGTATCGTCTCCTGGACATTGATGTCGGAGTTCGCGCTCGCTGGCAGCGTCGTTGCCGCACCGTCGGCAAGTACCGTGCTAAAAGGCAAATTGCCATTCACCGCAAGCATCGTGCCATTCGATGTGCCTGTGCCCGCCGTTCCTTGCGCTGTATTTCCCATGGAACCCGGGGTCACGCCCGCTGCTCCTGGCAGCAAGATGTCGAAGCTCGACCAATCCTGCCCCACCTGCGGGAGTTGGGACAGGGTCACGGCATCGAGTGTGGTTGATTGCTCCCCCGATTCCGTTCTCAATAAAGGCACATTGGCGGTCACGACCACCTTCTGTGTGACTGAACCCACAGTTAGCTGCGCATTCACGTTTGTAATGCCTACCTGGAGCGTGATTGGACCGCGCACAAGCTGATCAAAGCCTTCTCGGATGAATGTGATTTTGTAGTTTCCCGCCACAATCGAAGATGTGTCATAGAGGCCCTCGCTATTGGTGACGTAGTCTTTCGACACTCCAGTATCAAGATTCAACACGGTAACCTTCGTGCCTGGAATCAGTCCTCCCATTGTGTCGGTCACTATACCTCGAATGTCGCCTGAATTGGTGCTTTGGGCAAAGCTCGTTCCACTTACATAGATCACCGCACACAACAAAACCCAACGGATTGTATTTCTCATGTCTCGCCTCCAAAAATTTGCTGCAGCCACAGTTTTTTGTTTCAACTCTGTATTTCGGACAAATCCTGAGCGCCGCCCAATCGGCATACGAAGAACTAAAAAAACCATTGAACGGTAATCGAGATGCAAACCACTATCGAAGGAATAAATGGCTATTGACAATATCCAGTTAGCGACTTTTGAGCATAGCCACTCTTGCCGCAGGAGATAGCGGACATCAGGAATTTTCCAGTGACCTAGACCAACCGGTGGTCCTTGGAGGCGGATCGGTAATTTAGGAGCTTGTGTCGGGAACTGTCAAGACAGTCCCGGTCCATGTGTCTCTGTCATGCCGCATCAAAAATTTATCTTTTAGTAAACAAGTTGCGGAGCTTGCGAACGGAGGAATATCAACCGCTGCGGTACTGCCAAACCCTAGAACGAAAGCTAGGGAATGCCGCGTGGCCAAAAAAAAGCAGCAGAGAATCATGACGCAGATAGAGCGTGCGGAGGGGAGATTGGGGCCTTGGAGCAGTTTGCAGCATAAGCCAGATATAACGCCGTTGAACGCGCATGGGCGCTCTGGTTATATGCATTCAAGTCCAAGTGGTCTTATAGAGGACAAAATGGGGCCATGGAGGTGGTCTGAAAAGCCGGCGAAAACACAGTCTCTTGCCGAACCACTATCATAAGAGAAATGGTCAAGGGTTCCAGCGTACTTACTCCTGTCGTCACAGTGGATCGCGGCAGTTCGCAGCCTCTCCACTCGCAGATTTACAGGTCGCTCAGAAATGCCATCGCGACCGGAGTTCTTCGGCCAGGCCAGCGGGTGCCATCCTCGCGGGCCATGGGCACTGAGCTGAATGTGTCCCGCATCACCATTCTTGAGGCGTATGGGCAACTGCTGGCGGAGGGGTATTTCAAATCAAGCCGGGGCGCGGGGACGTTCGTCAGCAGCTCGCTTCCCGAATATCTGACGCAGGTCGGGCGGCCGGTCAACGGGCGGACACCTCGGACTTCCGGACCGCGCCCGGTGGCGCGACGCGCGCTGCAGTTTCCTACGGTGCCTGTGACACCCTGGCGTTACGGGCTGGGGGCGTTCGCGGTGCATCAACCGGCCTTCGAGGAGTTTCCTTATGCGATATGGTCGCGGTTGGTGACGCACCACTCGAAGGATCCGAATGCGCACGCGATCCATTGCATCGATCCGCGGGGCTCCCGGCGTTTTCGCGAGGCGATCTGTGAGTATTTGCGGACGGCGCGCGCGGTGCACTGCGAGCCGGAGCAGGTGATGATTGTCTCCGGTTCGCAACAGGCCCTGCAGATCACAGCGAATGTGCTGTTTGATCCTGGCGACGCCGTGTGGATGGAAGAGCCGGGCTACCTGCTGGCGCGGAATGTGTTTACCGCTGCGGGATGCCGGCAAATTCCTGTCCCAGTAGATGACCAGGGGCTAAATGTGGAGGCGGGGGTGGCGAGGTGCCCGCAGGCGAGAGCTGCCTACGTGACCCCGTCGCACCAGTATCCACTGGGAAGCGCGATGAGCGCAGGTCGCCGGCTGCAACTGCTGAACTGGGCTCAGCGAAACGGCGCGTGGATTATCGAAGACGACTACGACAGCGAATACCGGTTCGAGAGCGCGCCGATATCGTCGCTGCAGGGACTGGACAATAACCGGCGCGTTATCTATATCGGGACCTTCAGCAAGGTGCTGTTCGCATCGCTGCGACTGGGTTACATTGTGATTCCTCCGGACCTGCTTGAGCGCTTTAGCGCGGTGCGGCACGCGATGGATATCTTTCCGCCATACCTGTTCCAGGAGGCGATTGCCGACTTCATGCGGGAGGGTCACTTTGCGCGGCATATCCGGCGTATGCGCCAGCTCTACAGTGAGCGACGCAAGGTGCTGGTGGAGCAGTTGAGGAGCACATTCGGCAACACGCTCGAGATACACGGCGCTGAAGCTGGGATGCACCTTACGGTCACTTTTCCCGCGGAGATCGATGATGTAGCCATCGCCGAACGGGCGGCCGAGCTGGGATTGTGGCTCTTCCCGTTATCGGGGAGTTATATGACAAAGAATGTCCGCAAAGGGCTGGTTCTCGGGTACGGCAACGTGGCCGCGCAGGCGATTCCGGGCGCGGTTGAGAAGCTGCGGACTGCGATTGTTAGCGTCTGAAGCAGGCACGCTCAGACCGCAGTTTGCATGACAGCTACGGGCACGGGCTGTTTCTTCGGCAACGCTGACGCGAGGAGCAGGATGGTTCCACAGAAGAGCAGCGTATCGAAGATATAGTTGACGGCTTCGATGAGCTGCATTCCGTCCTTTGCGGGGATGAGCAACGGCACGTAAACGACGAGGGTGAGCAGCAGCATCCAGAGGCCGAGCCAGGCAGTGGCGACGCGGGCAAACCTGTCCGCAAAAATCATCATCCCTGCAGTGAGCAGGATAAGCGCTGTGACGGTGGCCCACACGTGCGGCCAGAAGATCCAGGGCGGTGAGAGCTTTGCGAGTGGGACGCCCGGCGCATTTTCCGGATGCAGCACGTGCATGATGCTGAAGAACAGATATGGTAGCGCCGCAGCGCCGCGCCCGATGACGATGCGCGGCTTCGAGCGCGTGGCGTGAGCTCCGGCAAAGGCAAGAAAGCCGGAGGCGAAAGACGTTTCGCGGAGAACCACCGTCCAGCGGAAGCGGTCGTGCGGGTTCGTGATGGCTTCGGGGATGTGGAGCGTGAGGATAAAGATCAGGAACATGACGGCGGTCAGCGTGGCGGAGAGCCTGATGTATTTGTTAAGCACAAGGCTCAATGCGCTCGCGAGCAGGGCAAGCCCGAAAAAGACTACCCAGAAGGGATGAAAGGGAAGCCAGCGTGGAACCATGGGCGAGAAGGGGCCGATGTTCACCATGTGCTCGCCTCCGAAAGCGGCGAGTCCCGAGGCAGCGAAGACGCGTCCGAGAACGATGACTTTTTCGGTTCCGGAGGCGGAGATAAATTCGCCACGCACGGAGTAAAGGCCCATGAGCAGAAAGGCGAGTCCGGTGAACCACGGCCAGAAGATGTAGTGCGAGAACAAAGTCGGCCCCTTTCTCGCGGGAACACACAACCGCGACTTTCGCCGGAACGGAATTGGTCCGATGCTATCTGCCTAGTTGCGAGAGTGCCATAGCCACTTGACCGGGCATTTGGAGCATTTCCGGGAACACTTTGAGTCGCGGGCATTTCGGCGAATCGTGAGATCGAGACCCACCCTTGTGGCTATGTCAAATTGTCGTGGAGTGGATATTGCGGATGACCACCTTCGGCCGCAGTATTGGGTTGGGCGATAGAAACGGGAGTGGGAGTCTGGCTGTCCGATTCTCGTGCACCCGAACCCAATCTTGCCACGCTAGGGACAATCCATGAGGAACACAATCAAAGGCAAAATCAAAGGAACCATAGCCATGCTGACCTTGCTGCCGTTGCTGGCGGTCCTGCAGACGGGCTTCGCAGCCCAGAATCAGCCCGCCAATGACGCAAAGGTGAAGGGCAAGGTCGTCTACGTGTGCGCATGCCTAAAAAACAAGTCCTGCTCCTGCATGACCGAGGCTAAGACCGAGGGCCCATGCTCCTGCGGGACCGAAGGAGGGCCGCCTATGAAGGCGGTGCCGCAAAATAGCGCCTGGGCTAAGGCTAACCGCGACGCGCTTGCGAACTAGTCCCTCGCTATAAAAACATTGTCAATCGTTCCTGTCAGTGAGCCCGATAGTAGGTTTGCGTTTGGAGGCGTGCATGAAACGAACTACCTTATGGGGTTCAGCCCCAATTGAGCGAAAATGTCGCGTATTCAGGGCTAAGATGGCGAGAACCTATCTCGGACGTCACGTGTATGGATTGGCCGCGGTCGCCTTTGGCATCATCACTTTGGTCTGGGGTGACGTCAACAACTGGCAAAAGATCCAGGTGCTTGGTGACGTTCATCACCGTGAGATTCTCGTATACATTGCGGCTGCGGTCCAGATTTTCGGGGGCATAGCGATTCAATGGCCTAGGACCGCGCGAGTCGGCGCTATCGTACTAGGCTCCATCTATCTGATTTTTGCGTTGCTTTGGGTGCCGCGCATTGTCACGGAACCGCGGGTTCGTGCGGCGATTGCCAGCGGTGTGCGGCGGTATCTACAGCCGTCGATGAGTGATGCCGACAGGCCACCACTGCGTTTATTGATGCGCGATTTGATCTTGTTTTCCCGAATTCCGAACGTGTGGTCGCCCAACCGGAATGTATGGTCCGCCGCCGTTTTGCAAGTGAAGAATGAGGATGACAGAAAAGGTCTGCGCGAATGTATTCGGCCTTTATTGGAGTAGCGATCTCCTGGCCTGAATGGAATGCGCTGCGCCCCCGTCCTTTTTAGTAACGCTGCCTTTACAGGCATTTTCCGGATACAGGTTTCGGAAGCGCCGGGATCGACCGTTGTGCCATCTCATGGTTCGCCAGCAAACCTGGCAGGAATCTCAAAACTCAGACCAGTCGTGGTTGGACTGCAGATGTGGGAATCGCTTCAGCGATTTCCAAGCCTGGCGCTTGTGCCAGGCGTCATATGCAGGCCATCAGGCTGCAACCTTTTGCGGTGAGAGCGGAGGGCGATAGGCTTCTCCTTTGAACAAAACCGCCCAGGCCATGCGCGCCATCTTGTTGGCTAAGGCCACTGTCGCCACCTGCTTGCGCTTGCGCGTTGCCAGAATTGGCCAGCCACGTACTCAGGCCTGAAGAATTGCTTGGTTCTCTGCAGGAGCACGGTATGCGCTCCTTGCACGAAGAGCTTTCGCAGGTATTTGTTTCCGCGTCTGCTGGTACCGGTCAGCTTTTGCTTGCCTCCGGTGGAGTGCTCGCCCGGAACCACCCCTAACCAGGCTGCGAATCCGCGGCCCTTCTTGAAGGCAGCCCCGTTGCCGATGGCTGCGATCGTGGCAGTAGCAGTGATGGGTCCGATGCCGGGGATCGCGACCAGGCGCCTGCATGGTTCAAGTTCGCCGCAGATGCGCACGATCAGCTTGTCGGATTCCTCGATCTGCCCGTGCAGGTACTGCATCTCCAACCGCAGTTGGGTCAGAAGTACTCGCAATGCGCAGGACAGCTTGTTGTCCGGGTCTTCCAGGATACCGGGTAGACACTCTTCAATATGCTGGCGTCCCTTGCGGATGGTGATGCCGCGTAGAACCGGTACTAGTTGCCGTTTTGCTCGGCAAAACGACGACATGGCCCGAGTTCCATTTTGTCACCTATTAATTTCTGCCGCGTGCATTCAAAATTGCCTACGATTACGCGACGGATTTCATCAAGGCTAAACTACAGGTTGGCCTCACATTCTCCATTCTGGCATTGCAATCAATGTACGCGGACAAGACCTCGCGGAATACAGCCCATGTTGGAACAACCGCCCAGCAGCCGCCCCCGCAAGATTTGCTGCTTGCGCCTTCATTCTGCCGCGCAGTTTACGGGCTGACTTCTCGTGAGTGACGATCGGGAATGCCACGACGGAATAACGAGGTAATACCTCCGGCTGCCTGTTAGACGCAAAGGCGCTCTGAGCCTACCCACAGTTGAGCCAGGTCTCTGAGGTTGTGTTTGTATGTACGCGTTACCAAGTATTCCATCCCATCTTTTACACGCAGCCTGTACTCCCCCGTCGGTAAAGGTTGGATCTCCTCCACGGCCGAAATATTCACGACGACCGAGCGGTGGATGCGAATAAAACCGTAGGGTTTGAGCTTCTCCACCATGGACGAGAGGGACTCGTGCACCAAATAGGGATTAGGTCGGTGTTGCAACGAAACGTAATTACCTTCGGCTTGCACTGCCGAGATGTCGGCTAAATCCAAAAGTAGGATGCTACCCTTTGCCTTGAACGCGATTCGTGGCGCCTGTCGTTTTGCTATAACCTCCAACTGCCGCAAGACTCGTATGAGGTTTGCAGCATCAACTCGGATTACCGGAAGCAATGATGTATCTGCAGCTTCGCAGAACTCGTCCGCTGCCGATTCAAGAGTGTAATCCCGTCTACTCTTGGTGGAGCAAATCGTAGCTCCCCGCAGTGGGCTAGCCGAAACGTCCGCACTAGCGTGAGCAGCTTGTTGAACAAACATCTGACGTGCAATGGCCTTCTGATCCTGAATTTCGCGGGCGCTCATGATGGAACCCCTTGCTCTCTCGTTTCGACTTCCTGGTACCCGAAGTGAGATTGACGAGTGCACTGCTTCTAGACGTAATGGTCCTACATTACGGCGCAGCCGTTCCGTCCGACCACCTGCGGATGGGAACCATAAAATCGTCGATCGGCTCCGGAGCGCCCCTGAACTGTGGATTCAGCATGACGGGAGACTTGGGCAGATCTGCACCCCAGACAGCACCGTCCATAAGGGGCGTGTAAAACATCAAGTGGGCCATCCAGTGGTGGTCGCCATCATCGGTAAGGTACTGGTCTTTCGACATCATGTAGCTCATGGCTCCAGGCTCCAGGGGCGGCAGTTCTTTTTTCTCGTATGCGGCTTTGAGAGCATCAATGATCTGCGCTTTCGATTTCCCAGCCAGAATCATCTCCGTCCTCTTGTAGGTAAGTGGCAGGACGGATCGCGCAGCCGGCGGATTGTAGCAGACCGGGCCTCGAACTTTAGGGTTCCAAAAGTTGGCACCATCGAATGAGCCCATCCACCCTCGCTCTACAGCGCACACGAAACCGTTCTTGCCTTCGACGGCAGTTTCGTAGCCATAGCGCCCGAGGACCAGAATTTTTGCATCGCCCGATATGGCATCCGGTGCCGCGCTTCGAGCCAAGGCAATCTCGGCATTTCGGTCTGCCATGAGGTACTGATCGAGTGGTGCCATGTTCGGATAGGCTGTTTTCGGCGTTTGTGCCCGCCCTTGCTCGATTCCAATGAGCCCTGGGATCAGAGCGAAACTTAGAAAAGCTACCTTTGCCAATCTTCTTCGGTTCATCGTTTTCTCCTGAGTCAGGAGCGCTGCCGTTGCCTGACAACATGCTCCTTCGACACCCGCCGTCCGCCTCTCCGAGATTGACGAGGCGCGCGAAGAGACCGCAGCCACCCCACGATATTTCTGATTCCCACTTCCCACACCTTCACATCTTGAGCATTCTTTGCTAACGAGGCGTAGCCCTCGACCATCGCGACCAGAAAGCTGGCAGCCTCGTCTGGATTCAGGTCACGGCGAACTGTTCCTTGGGACTGCCCTTTCCGCAAAAGCGTAGCAACTCCTTCCTGCCAGGCAAGGAATAGCCTCTCCAGTCGCTTGCGGAATTGCTCGTCCAGCGGAGACATCTCCTGTGACAAATTGAGCAGCGGACAACTGGCTCGAAGTTCCGCAGGCCGAGCTGGTATCCGCCGGACAATGTCGATCAAAATGTCGATGGGTTGCCCGTCGCTAAGCAGAGGACGCAACCACCTGTCGCGCACAAGTTTTGCGATGATCTCGTCGACGATGGCATATCCTAAAGCTTCCTTGCTGTCGAAGTGGTAATAGAGCGCTCCCTTGGTGAGGTTGGTGGCGGCGAGAATTGTATCGATGCCGGCACTCTGGAAGCCTGATCTGCGCACCTCCCGATAAGCCGCTTGCAGCAAGCGTTCCCGTGTACGCTCAGGATCACGGACCATTCGCTTCCCCTCATCGCTATCTAACATACCGACAAGTATGTATGTTAACCATTTTGAAAGTCAATCGAAATGATCTGCATGGCTCTTGGCTGCTCAGTCTTCCCGAATTTTGTAACCTCTCGCCAGTGTGTGTATGAAAAGTTGGAGAAACAGTCGCTTTGATCGTTTTGGAGTCGTCCCAGGAGATTGTTAATCCGCCACTCGTCTTCGAACTCTGAAATGCTGGGCCTGTTGTGTCACGTAATCGTTCGTGAATATGGAACACTACATGCTTCCTCAGTTGTAAACCGCCGCGTTCCAGTGAAACGGTGACGGGCGCAAGCAGATGGAACATTTCAGGAGGCAAGTATGTGGAAGTTTATTCGCGGTAGCCTCGTAATCGCCTTGACATGGTCAGGCATAGCAGGCTTTGCACAGAACACCAATTCCGGTGACATTCGCGGTACCGTCACCGATGCTACGGGAGCAGTGATTCCGGGCACGACAGTCAAGGTAGAAGACGTAGACAAGGGCGTTACCCGCACCTTTACGACGGATGAAGCAGGTTTGTATGACACGGGTCCGATCGTGCCCGATCATTACGTTCTTACCTTCACAAGAGATGGTTTCCAGACGTATGTGCGTGGCCCCATCATCCTGGCGGTAGGTATCCAGCCAGTCGATGTTCAGTTGACGGTAGGATCTGCAACGCAGGAAGTGGTAGTGAAGACGGATGTCCCGCTGCTGACCACGGAATCGGGAGCTCAGGAGGGAACTCTTTCCTCGCAAACCATGGCGCAGTTGCCGCAGGTAGGAGCAAATTGGGAAAACTTTGTCATCCTGTTGCCGGGAGCATCCGGTGCGCCTGAGAAGCAATCCTCATTCAACGCAGGTCAAGTTGCATCCATCAACGGCAACCTGCCGTATCAAAACGTACTGGCCGATGGCGCTACCACCACGCTGCCAATGAGCCAGAATTCCGATGTTACCGTCTTTGAGACCACGGCAGAGGTTAAAGTCAGCACTAGCGCCTTCTCGGCGCAATATGGTATCGGCAGCATCATCTACAACCAGATCACCAAAGGCGGCAGCAATCAGTTTCATGGCGCCGGCTACGAATATTTCCAGAACAATGCACTCAATGCAGCGCCCTATAACTTCGGCACGAACACTCCGGTTCCGGTTCTGCGTTACAACAACTTCGGCTTCGCGGTCGGCGGCCCGATCCTGCGCAATAAGATGTTTTTCTATTTCGACTACGACAAAACCATCAATAACGGTGGAGCGGCCACTGCGTTCAACACCATGCCCGACGATTTCCTAAAGAGCGGCGACTTTAGTAAGGATCCGGGCCTGCCCACGCTCTACGATCCAACTACACAAACGATTCAGCAGACCGGCAGCCATACTTACATGGGCCCGCAATATCCGGGCGGAGCGCTCACAGTAGCCTGCCCCTGCGTCATCCGCCAATCGTTTGCTGAAGAGTACGGCAACGGCAACGTACTTCCTGCCGGTATGATCAGTTCGGTTGCCAAAGCCATTCAGGGATATTTCCCTGAGCCAAATACCGCAGGAAATGTGACCTCCGGAATAGCACAAAACAATTTCGTTTCCAGCACTCCCAATAAGAATCCGTTTACCAAGTTTTTTGGCCGTTTGGACTATGACATTACACCGTCCAATCGGCTTACCGTTTCCGAGACGAATTCCGATAATCCTGGCTACTCCTTTGGCATTGGGATATGCCCCATCCAATGTCAGAGCCAGGACGTAAGTCGCGACAATGCGCAGGTATCGGACGTGTGGGCCTTCAGTCCAAGCTTCATCAATGAAGCTCGTTTGGGCTTTACTGACCAATTGAACTTCTATGTTCCTCCCACGCTTAATCAGGGCTTCCCCGCAAAGCTGGGATGGCAGTTCGCAAAAGCCGACAACTTCCCGAATGTGGGCATCAGCAACTTCTACGGCCTCGGCTCCGCCACCAACGCGGTCTATAAGGAGTTCGTCTTCGATCCATCCGACGTGGTCACGCTGATCCACGGCAGGCATGTTCTGCACTTCGGAGGCGAGTTTCTGATCAACCGGGCGGATTCTACCGCCTGGGGGAACATTAATGCGGGGAGCGTGAATTATAACGGCTACTACACCTCCGCAGGCGGCCAGCCCACCGCTGCTTATGACGGCCAATCCTATGCAGATTTCCTGTTGGGGCAGACGAACACCTGGAACGCAGGAGTGACCCCGGAATTTGGAGGAAGATGGAAGAGTCCGCAACTTTTTGTTCAGGACGATATCAAGTTGCGTCCGAATCTGACCGTCAACCTGGGTCTGCGCTACGAGATCGAAACAGGATGGTCAGAGGTAAAGGGTAATATGGCGGCATTCGATCCCGCCGTAGTTAACCCTGCGGACAACTCCCTTGGCGCAATGTGGTACGGCTTTAGCAAGGCGCATGGCCGCACGACCCTGCAGGCGCCCAACTACAATATCTGGCTGCCTCGAGTCGGGGTCAGTTGGCAGGCCATGCCGAACACTGTCATTCGCGGTGGCTTCGGCATTTATGCGGCTAGCTGGAGTGAGGATACGTACGGCGGCGGAATGGGCAACGCCTTCGGCAGCAGCGGCAGCTATAACGACACGACCAATGGCGCTTGCCCGGTTGTGCAACTCGATGCCGATGGAAGCACTCCCGATACCACCAACCCAGGTTGCGGTACAGGCGCCAACAACTCGGCCACCGTTAACGGGAGATATCTCACTGCTCCGACTACCGCTGATGCGTTCAATGGTCAGAGCCCTACTTACAATCAGTACCACACGCCTGTTCCTACCAACTACCAGTGGACTGTGTCTGTACAGCGGGCACTTGGGACAGACTTTGTCGCGGAGTTAGCCTATGTCGGTAACCACGGGAAGGACCTGAATTTCCCGGTGGATATCAACCAGGTCCCCGAGAGTCAGCTCGGTCCGAACGATTTGGGTAACAAACCGTATCCGCTGTTTAATTCCCTCAGTGGAAGCACCAACAACGCCATATCGAACTACAACGCTTTGCAGGGCCAGATCACGAAGCGCTTCACCCAGGGACTTGAGTTCAACGTCAACTACACATGGTCCCACTTCCTGTCTGATCAGGACTCTGCAGGATGGGCGAACCGCGAGGGTTATCAGAACTACCAGAATGCATTCAATCCGGCAGACAACTACAGCAATTCCAACTTCGATATTCGGAATATGTTCAAGGGGCAGGCGGTCTATCAACTGCCGCTCGGTCATGGGAGGATGTTCCTGAATAACAACCGGGTACTGGATTTGCTGGTTGGCGGCTGGCAGACCGCGGGCACCTTTGTTGTCCAGGGCGGCAACCCCGTGAGCATCACCACCGGGGGTAACAATTCCTCTAACAACCAATCCGGGAGCTCTACCCAGTACGCGAACCTAGTGGGTAATTATCGTTTGCCGGGCGGCACGAAATCTCGCTTGAAGGAATGGTACAACCTCAATGCGCTGGCGGTACCGGCTCCATTCACCTATGGCAACTTCCGCAGAAACATCGTGTATGGTCCGCCGCTGAGCCTAGTGAACTTCTCTCTGGGCAAGAGCTTCGATATCTGGCGTGAGAAGGGTGTCCAACTGCAGATTCGCGGCGATGCGACGAACGTTTTTAACCATCCCAGCTTTGGGCAACCAGGCAACAACGCCATCGGCCAGGGCCAGTCCGCTCAGATCACCGGCACGACGATCGGCGGCAGAAACATGCAGCTCTACGGACGAATTTCGTTTTAGGCTTCCCTTGTTTCACTTGAAAAGGACGGCATAACCCGCCGTCCTTTTTTATTCTGGACCCTGTCTTGTGCGTCCCCGGTATGATGTGATTGCTATGTCCGCCAAGGCTGACGCTGGATGAGTGCATTGGCCTGATATGGAGTGACCGTGTCAACTCTGTGCGATCTGTGGGGTTGTTTTTGTAGTTGCGGTTGCTTTTGCTTTTTCTCGAGGACAGAGCGAGCTGCAGCCTGGGCAGGTTTGAGCGACGATTGATCAGTCTGATATTCGCGGGTCGGAACCGCATAATCATGATCCGTCGGGAGCTGCCTCTGACTGTTATCGCGAGTCCGGCTGAGCCTGTCGCATAGGGCAAACGAGGATTCTCCTTCGTGCTTGCTTCGGCGGCTGCTGGCTCTGTGCTCGAAATTGGCGACGATGTTCATCGATAGGGTCGTCTTGGCTTTTTTATTCTTAGGGATGTTTTGCGTTTTGTCAGGCCGCGATCCGCTGCTTGGCGATAGTCTCTGCTCTGGTTCCTATGGCCCAGATAAAGCCCAACAGTTCACGGGCAACTGCAGTGGTGATCTTCCTCTTGTCCTTGCCAGCGGCGGCGAGCCTCATGTATCGCTTGTGCAGCCGGTGTTGTGCCTTCCACGCCATCTCTTTGACTTCTTCGGAAATACTCTCCTGTCGTCTGCGCAAACCGTACCAAATACACGGTGGACGGTGATAGCTCCATGCTGCTTCGACGACGATTCGTCGCAAGTGCGCGTTGCCGGTTTTGGTGATACTCCCGCGTCTCATTCGCTTGCCACTGGAGTCCTCGCTGGGCACAGCACCGCAGTAACCCATCAGCTGCCGAGCCCTTTCAAAGCGCGAAACCCGGCCCAACTCGGCCGCGACGGTGACCGCCGAGATATCTGCGATTCCGCGCAGTGCCTGTAGATCGTTGATGACTTGTTGTAATGCGGGTGAGGCCAACTTCACCGCCTCGGCAATGGCTTGTTCGAGCCGTACTACTCGTTCACGCATGTGCTCGACTTCGTGCAGATAATCCAACCGCGTCGCCTCCTGCGCCATCTGTGTGAAACGTCGCTGCGCAACCCAGATCAGATAGGGACGCGTCCATGGTCTCACTCCGGACGGTGGACGTTGGCCCGAGCGCAGCAGAAACTTGCTCAACCGATGCCGTGCCCGCATCTGATCCTGCTTGGCTGCTTCGCGAGCACGCACCAGATCGCGCAACGCCTCGGAACCTCCATCCGGAACCCATACCGCCGTTAGATCTCCGGATCGATAACAACGTGCCAGCTTCTCCGCATCGCGCCGATCTGTCATTACTCGATCACCGGCCTTAACTGGTACCAGTGTTGGCGCTACAACCTCGCACTGGATGCCCAGCTTCGCCAGCTGCCAGTACAAGACGTAGCCTGTCGGTCCGGCCTCATAACAAGCTCACAACTTCTCTGCTGGGCCAAGCTTCCTGATCAGCTTGCGGATCGACTCGGCCCGGTTCGGAATCGTTCCCAGGCTTCGCACTTCACCATCCGGCTCTGCAATCGCCGCGGCGATTGTCTCGGCATGGACATCCAAACCCAAAAATCGTAACTTCTCCTGCATGACCGGCTCCCTTCCGCTTGTGGCTCTGAGCTGTGCGTCCTTCTGAACTCACAGCCTAACCCACGATCAGCGCATCGGTGCCGGTCACTCCATTCTGACTGTTGGCAACAATTGATCCCATCAGTCGTTCACGGACAATGGTGAAGTCTGCCTTGACAATCTCCCTATACTTGTTTAGTCTATGCCTATAGTAAACAAGGCTATGACAGAAACCAATTCACGCGATTTGTTTCCCGGCGCGATCGAGATGATGATCCTCGAGTCGCTTCGCCGTGAGCCGGCCCACGGATATGCGCTGGTGCAGCACATCCAGCAACGGTCCAACAGCCTGCTGCAAGTAGAAGAGGGTTCGCTCTATCCCGCGCTGCAACGGTTGCTGAAGGCGAAGCTGGTGAAGGCGGAGTGGGAACTCTCCTCGACCAATCGGCGAGTGAGAACCTATCAGATAACTGCTGCGGGCCTGCGCCGCCTGGGACCGCAGATTTCCAGCTTTGAGCGCATGTTTGAGGGCATCTCACTGGTTCTGAACCCAGGTAGAGCCACAACAAGTTGATGGGGCCAGCTGAAAGGAATCTCCAATGGACTGGACTCCGCAGATTTTCCGCCGCCGTAAGTTCTACGAAGATCTCTCCGAAGAGATTCGCGTGCACATTGAAGAGCGTACCGAGCAGTTGATGCGCGATGGGATGAGTGCCGAAGAAGCGACGCGGGCAGCGCGGCGAGCTTTCGGCAACCGGACGCTGCTTGAGGAACGCAGCCGCGAGGTGTGGCAGTGGCCGACGCTGGAATCGATCTGGGCCGATGTGCGATTTGCACTGCGCCAACTGCGCAAGTCTCCCGGCTTCACCATCACTGCCGTTTTGACACTGACGCTGGCCATAGGCGCCAACGCAGTCGTCTTCGGCGTATTGAATGCACTCAACCTGCGTCCGCTGAATGTGCCTCAGGCAGAGAGCCTTTTCGTAGTCCAACATGGGAGCGACGTCGGGTCCCACTCCTATCCGGACTATCTCGATCTTCGCCAGCGCAATCGCAGCTTCGACGATGTGGCTGCTTGGGCCATCTCTCAGGCAGGGCTGGACACGGGCAAAGATCCATCCAATGTCTGGGAATACGAAACCAGCGGAAACTACTTCGACGCATTGCGCATTCAACCGTACCTTGGCCGTTTCTTCCACGCTTCCGATGAGCACGGCCCAAACAGCGCGCCTTATGTCGTGCTCTCCTACGCATATTGGCACAGCCATTTTCAGGATGATCGCGGCGTGGTGGGCCGCGTTGTTCGGCTAAACAAGCATCCAATCACCATTCTTGGCGTGGCGCCTCCGGGGTTCCAGGGGACCGTCTTGTTTTTCGCTTCGGATATCTTCGTGCCCATCGTGAACCATGAACAGTTATCCGGCGAGAAGATCTTGAACGCGCGCGGGGACCATTGGATGTTTGAGCTGATGGGACATCTGAAGCCGGGAGTCACTCCGGCGCAGGCCACTGCCGATCTGAACTCCGTGGATTCGTATCTGAAAAGAAGCTATCCCAAAGAAGAAGGTAATGAGCCTTATACGCTGGCGCGGCCTGGTCTTCATGGCGACTATTTGGGCCGGCCAATGCGGGCTTTTCTCGCCGGATTGATGCTTCTTTCGGGTTTGATACTGTTGGCGGCCTGTGCCAACCTGGGCAGCCTGTTTGCGGCGCGGGCCGCCGACCGTTCTCGCGAAGTGGCCTTGCGCCTGGCTCTTGGTTCGAGCCGCAATCGCATTTTGCGCCAGCTGTTCACCGAATCCGTGCTGCTTTCGCTCGCAGGAGGCATAGCGGGACTCACGGCGAGCATTCTGCTTTTGCGCCGGTTGAGCGTGTGGCGGCCATTTCCGCAATTCCCCCTCCATGTGCCGGTAAGTCTGGACGCTAACGTTTATCTGGTAGCTTTGGTCTTGGCGTTGGTCAGCGGAGTTCTTTTCGGCATTGTTCCCGTGCGCCAGATTCTCCGGGCCAATCCGTACGAGATCGTCAAAGCGGGATCGACAGGCGCGTTCGGGCGCCGAATTACCGTGCGAGACATATTGCTTGTCGTCCAAATTGCGATCTGTGTCGTGCTGGTCACTTCATCGATGGTTGCTCTGCGTGGACTCATGCGCTCCATGCACAGCAACTTCGGTTTTGAGCCGCGGAACGCGATGTTGGTAGATACCGATCTGAAGGCCGCAGGCTACACCGGCGAAAGAATACCCGCAATGCAACGACGCATGATCGATGCCATACACGCGATTCCTGGCGTAGGTTCCGTAGGATCGGTGAATTATCCGCCGTTAGAAATTCCCGGTAGTTGGCAATCGCTTGTCTATACCGACACAACCGAGGATCTGAGCCCATCGAATGCCGCGGCCGACCCCTGTATGTACAACATATCTCCAGACTACTTCCGCGCATCCGGGACGTCTTTATTGGCGGGCAGAGCCTTCTCATGGCATGACGACACAAACGCCCCGCGCGTAGCAGTCGTGAACCGGGAGTTCGCAAGCAAGATACTGGGCTCCATACCGGACGCTGTCGGCCGGTATTTCAAGCTGCGGGATGGCACGCGCGTTCGGGTGGTGGGTCTGGTCGAAGACGGAAAATACGTGAACCTCACCGAAGACCAGCAGCCCGCGATGTTCCTCCCCCTCCTGCAATCGCCGGCTAGTTGGATATGGCTGGTGGTGCGGTCGAGCCGCGACCCGCAGCAACTTGCCGTGGCCATGAGAAGTGTGCTCCGGGACATTGACCCTGGGATGGTTCTGGCGATTCGACCGTGGAGCACAGAACTGGCGGGAACTTTGTTCCCCTCGCGCATGGCGACAGTATCGCTGGGTGTGCTGGGCATGATGGGCGCGATGCTTTCGATCACGGGCATCTTCGGAATGGCTGCCTACTCGGTGAGCAAGCGGCTCAAGGAGTTGGGAATTCGCGTGGCTCTCGGCGCGCAACGCAAGGAAGTGTTGCAGGCCGCGCTGGGACGCGCGTTCAAACTGTTGGCGATTGGTTCGGGGGTTGGATTGGTTCTGGGAATCCTAGCCAGCAGGGTTCTCGCTTCTATCGTCTATCAGGCCACACCGCGCGATCCAGTGGTGCTGGTCGGCGTTGTTCTGGCAATGGCTGCGCTGGGCCTGCTGGCCACTTGGATTCCGGCGCAGCGCGCGCTTTCTGTCAATCCTCTGATCCTGCTGCGCGAAGATTGAGGCAGCGGGATCCGCCTGGAATGGGCGGATCCTCGATGTAGTCAGGACTACCGCAATGATCCATTCTCAGTTTATGCAAATCGCCAAGGCGCGTTTCCAGGGGTCGAAGTTCTGGAAACGTGGTAAGGCCTGTTAGCACGAATTGAGAGCACAACTTGTTACTCTCCTAGAATTTGGAAGCCTTGGCCCTCTGAAGGCCTTTGATCAGAGGCTAGCACCAACCTGTTTGTTCGGATGCGTCGTCCAGACTCAGTAGGTCAACTTCGGGACAGAGAACATGTGCGGCCTCGTCTTCGGGCAACGTGACCGCACAATCGCCGTACCGCGTGACACGAATGGCGAATCGTTTTCGACCTGATCACTCAGTCATCGTCGCGGTTATCATCCCAGCCATCATCGTGCACCGGACGCAGGTTGTGCTTGTAGACTGCTTTGCCGACAGCCAGCCCCAGCAGCGCTCCTGCGTCCTGGTCGGTTCGAAAATGGATCCCGCCGTAAACACGAGCGTCGCTGATGTCGTTGGTAATCTGCCTGAACGAGGTGTATTGCAGGACGATGGTGGGCACCGCGGGGTTCGACAGCGTCATCGAATGTCCAGCTTCGCCGTAGAGACGTCTCATCACCGCCGCTGCCGCATTGGCTGCGCTGCCGTGGTTGGAGGGATAGCTCGGGAAACATGGAGTCACGATGAAGGGCAGCCAGTTCGGATCGGGGTCGGTTTTCGGGTTGCCGTCCGTGTCACCCGCATGGATCGCGGTTTCGGGGCGCCAGAAGTTGTAGTGGTACTTGTTTAGGAACGAAGCGACCAGGCTGTCGCTGATCGCCATGTTGATCAGGGCGAGAGCCCGGGCATTCTCTGACAGCGAACGCCTCTGTTCCTGCGCGACCTGCCTTGCGGCCTGATTGAGTGCCTGGGTTGGCGAGGTGGCCGCGTAGTACAGCGCGACATCCGCCCGATCTGGTGGCCGCTCGGTGCTGTCGAGGCTCCCCACCGTCATCACCTCGTTGTACGTCTTCGCGTATTCGTTGCTCCTAAGCGCTGGCGGGGGACCGAGGAGAAACTCCTTCGCGCTCCGGATACCGAACGGGGTTACGTTCTGCCATTGAAGGGCGATTCCCGACGCGATTCCATTCACGATTGGACAACTCACCGTAGCCTGCCATTCACCCGGGACAGGCGGGCCGGGTGTCTTGAATTGCGGCGGCGACGAGCCGTCGTTGGCACGAAGAGCGATCAGGGCATCGGCTGCGGCCTCGCCCGTCGCTATGCCGTCAATCTTGGCTTGGCCGTCCGGTATCGAAGCCAGCGAGTTTGCGCGGGCTGCGTCGAGCGTTGAAGCGCTGGCTGGGAAATAGGTGCTGAGCACCCGATAGGCAGCCTGGATGGCGGCTGCGTTGGCTGAGGCGCCATGAGGCGCGACGATGCTCCCAAGATACGGTCGATAATCGCCAGTGATGGCGTTGACGGCTTCAAAGACGGCGACCTGCACGATCGCTCCAAATCGCGCCTGGGCGAACGGATTCTGGCCGTTCGCGACGGCTGTGTTTACCGCAATTTCGTTCCAGTCCAGGACTGGATCGGCCTTTGCGACGGCAGGCCCGAACGATAGAGTCACCACCAACAGGCACAGGCCAAAAGTCCTTTTCCCTGCGCCACCGTGAATCCTCTTCATTGTGCTTCCTCCCAATTCTCACTGCTTTCAGCCAGTGGTGAGCGGCATTCTTGCCGTAGAGACGATGGTTGTCCATACCGAAGCGCGTGTCGGGGCGTTATGTTTTGTGTCGCGCTAATTGGAACCATTCTTTGCATTTACGTGAGTGGTTCCAGATGTGTTGTAAAATTCTGCCACCCACCAATGGGGGTGTGCTGTGGCTTCCACCCCAGTCCGAGAACAGCAATCGATCCGGTTCGGCGAAGATTATGAGCTTGACCTCCGTCCCCGGAGGTTGCGCCGCGGCAGTCGTGTCCTGAAGCTGGAGCGTATTCCGTTGGAGATGCTTGTCCTGCTCGTTGAACACAAGGACGAGATTGTCACCCGGGACGAAATCGTCTCGAGGGTTTGGGGCAAAGGTGTTTTCCTCGATACCGACAACAGCATCAGGGGCGCGATCCGGAAGCTCCGTCAGGCGCTGAAGGATGACGCCGAGAGCCCACGATTCATACAGACAGTGACCGGACAGGGGTATCGCTTCATCGCGCTGGTTGAGATCCCGCCGGAACCAGCGTCTACGCCGTTCCGGGCGCCGTCCGGACAGAACGAGCCGCAGACTCAGACCGCCAGCAACGGAGGGGCTCCGACCGGGCCCGTTGCCGACACTGCATCGGTTCCTGACACTGAAGCGAGTGCCGGTTCTTTAGGGAAGGGCAGGAGCAGGACTCTGAAACTGCGATGGCTTCTGCCGATTGCCTGCCTGATCCTGATCGCCATCACCGCTTTATGGTTCAGGCATCGCCGCCAGCAGATGGCCCTCCCGATCCGCTCTCTGGCCGTATTGCCGCTGGACGATCTGTCTCCGGGCACGAAGGAAGAATATTTTGCCGACGGAATGACCGATGAGCTGATCACCGAGCTGGCAAAACTTCCGAACCTGAGAGTTGTCTCGCGAACGTCCGTGATGCAGGACAAGGGAACCCGCAAACCGCTGGCCCAGATTGCGCGGGAACTCAATGTTGACGCCGTTGTCGAGGGATCGGTCGTGCGCTCGGGCAATCGAGTGCGCATCACGGCCCAGCTGATCGATACCCGAAGCGACAGGCATCTCTGGGCACAGAGCTTCGAGGCGCCGCTCGGCGACGTGTTGTCTCTGCAGGACAATGTTGCGCGCGAAATCGCGTCTCAAACCAAAACTGTACTCACCCCGGCTGCACGAGCCCAACTCACGAACGCAAAGCACATTGATCCGGAGGCGCATGACGCTTACCTCAAGGGCCGCTATTACTGGAACAAGCGGACTGGCGATGGCCTGCAGAAGGGGTCGATTTACTTCCAACAAGCAATAGAAAAGGACCCAACCTACGCTGCAGCTTACTCGGGATTGGCGGATTGCAATAGCGGACTGGCCTGGCACGGATTCGTGTCCCCCGACGAAGCCCTTCCGAAGGCCTATGCAGCGGCGCTCAAAGCGATTGAACTTGATCCACAGTCCGCTGAAGCCCACGCCTCGTTGGCCCTGCTTCTAGACCACGAGTGGGATTGGCCTGGAGCCGAAGCTGAGTTCAAGCACGCGCTGCAGTTGGACCCTCAATATGCAAATGCGCACCATTGGTATGGAGACTATCTGTCGATAAAGGGGCGGCATGATGAGGCGCTGCTCCAGGCGAGACAGGCATTGGAACTCGATCCACTCAACCTCATGATCGGCACCTGGGTGGCACTGCGTTACTATTTCGCGCGCAAATATGACCTCGCAATTGAGCAGAGCCGGAAAACAGTTGCTTTAGACCCAAACTTCGCAGCCGCTCATTTGCTGCTCGGTGACAGCTACGTACAAGCAGGGTTGCACAAAGAAGGTCTCGCTGAACTACAGCTGGCAGCCAGGCTTTCCGGAGGCAGCCCGCTTTATCTGGCTCAGGTGGCAGTCGCTCAGGCTGTCGCGGGGAAGCAGACTGAAGCCCTTCGGATTGTTGCTCAGCTACAAAAGACTTCTCACGAGCATTATGTGTCTCCTTACGGGTTGGCGCAAATCTACGCTGCTCTGAATAACAAAGAGCAAACCCTCAAGTGGCTCCAGGCTGCCTATGATGATCATGCCGTGTGGATGTCGTATCTTGCTGTCGATCCCGTATTTGATCGCTTTCGCGAGGATCAGCGCTTCCAGGATTTGCTGCGGCGCCTCGGCCTGCTGCCCTGATCTGTTGGAAATCAACAATTCAGGTGAGCGATGGGCATAAGTCGCAAAGTACGGCAAATTAAGCTTCTTTCGCTTGAATTGCCTGCTGCCGAAAACGGTCAGGGACGGAGGAATTGGCTTGCCCACAGGTGGCTTTTGCTTGGAGCAGTGTCTTTGCTCGTACTTGTCGCCGCCACAGCGTACATCCTTGCTCGGAGCAGCTCGGATCATGCGAAAGCTCCCAAAATCACTTCGCTCGCTACCCGGCCTGGGTCGGTTGGTTGGGAAGCCTCGTTCCTGGGTGGTTTGGCAATATTGATCAGCGAATTCTCGGTCGCTCAATCGCCGCAGAGATAGCTTTGCACAGTCGAGAGGCTGGTGAAGTTACCCGCGAAAACGCAGCAATGAAAAAACTCGCTGCGCAGTTCAATAGCGTCCCTTAGGAATTCTTGCGTGGGGTCTAGGCTAAATTAATGGCGAGAGAAAAAACCGGCGAGCCGCATTATTTCGAGCTGATCGCCTGAATTTGGCCAACGGTCTTTCTCCTCACGTGCCTACCGATTTGGGTGGCCATCCCCTCCGGAACAATTCCCCGTTGCCGCCAAATCGCCAAGTATCAAATCGAAGTTGATCGCCCCGGCGGTCGCTGGAAGAGCACTAAGGCCTGAAGTCGCAAGTGCAAAACCTGCGAGCCCAGCTACTATGATCCATGGATTGAGGGGAGACACGGGTTATGCCGCGCTTGGTTTTCGCACTGTTCCTGTCCTTCTTGGTACTTAAGTCGGTCCGGGCGGAAAGTGCAAGTCAGCACGACCATAAGTCCGGCCAGTCCGACCGAATGGGAACAGTCCGATTCGACACTTCATGCAGTCCCGAGGTGCGCGACGAATTCGATCTGGCAGTGGCAACCTTACATTCCTTTGGCTACCGGAAGTCAGCGCAGTTATTTGCAGACGTCCTGAGCAAAGATCCCAAATGCAGCATGGCAGAGTGGGGGACTGCGATGAGCCACTACCGCCAATTATAGGATCCGCCGACCCCAGACGATCTGAGGATCGGCCTGGAAGCCGCTCAGAATGGTCTGTGGATGAAACCGACGACTCAAAGGGAACGCGACTATCTGATCGCCATTCTGGGTTTCTATCAAAATGCAGGCTCAGAAAGTCACAGCGTCCGCGCCAAACGGTATGAGATTGCGATGGAGTCGCTGCACAGTCGGTATCCGCAAGACAGCGAAGCGGCTATCTTTTACGCCCTGTCTTTGATCGCTAATGCCCCCCTCAATGACAAGACTTACGTCAATCAGAAGAAGGCGACCCAAATTCTCGAACCTATCTTGTTGCAGCAGCCAGGACATCCGGGGCTCGCGCACTACATCATCCATGCCGATGATAATCCGGCGCTGGCTGAGCAGGCTTTGAATGCAGCGCAGCGCTATTCCCAGATTGCACCGGACTCGCCTCACGCCCTTCACATGCCCTCCCACATTTTTACGAGGCTAGGTTTATGGGACGAATCCATTACCTCAAACCTCGCCTCGGTCGCCAGCGCACGCAAACAAAAGCTGGCTGGAGACGAGTTACACGCTCTGGATTACCTGGTCTATGCGTATCTGCAAACTGGGCAAATAACTGAAGCCCGCAAACTGACTCAACACCTTCCCGTTGTCGAACCGGGCGATGCGGCCAGATATGCCGGGCTCTACGCGACAGCTGCCATACCAGCCCGGTACTGGATCGAGCGTGAGCAATGGGGCGCTGCCGCAGCACTTCCGTTGCCTTCGCAAAACTCCCCAGGGGGGCGCATATGCGTCGACTGAAGCGCCTCTCTATTTTGCTCGTGCACTCGGCGCAGCCAGGGCCGGGGACATCAGGGCGGCGCAGGCAGCAATGAAACCGCTGCTCTCTTTGCGCGACGCGCTCGCGAAGAGCGGCGATGACGATGCGGATCAGGCGAACATTCAATTGAAGATTGTGACTGCCTGGATCAAGTGGGCAGAAGATGATCACAGTGCGGCCTTGCAAGAGATGAAAACAGCCGCAGCGATGGAAGATGCAACCGAAAAACCGCCTGTCAGTCCGGGTTCCATTGCTCCCGCGCCGGAAATGCTGGAGGATATGTTGCTTTTGGCAAAGCAGCCGAAGCTTGCGTTGGAGGCGTATGAATGGGCCCTGAAATCCACCCCGGGACGCCTTAGAGCGGAATACGGCGCCGCTGTCTCCGCTCAGGACGCAGGACTGCGGCCTGCTGCGGAGCAGCACTACCGGAGGCTGCTCATTAACTGCAGCCATGCCAATTCAGATCTTCCGGAACTCGTGCGGGCGAATCACTTTTTCGGCAAAGACCGACTTCGACTGCGATTCAATCTCGACAACGGGTTCCGCAAACACGGGACATCGGCTTGCAACCGCTTGACACGTTTCGGCGCTCCAGCAGGTTGGAGACCTGCTCGCGATTTAGAGCGGCAAACCGAAAGCGTGGCAGTTGATACAAATCGCCAAAGCGAGTTCCGAGCCATGGCAGTTTTGGAAACGTGCATTGTCCTGTTAGCGTTAACCGAGGATTATGGGCAGACAGTTCAGCGGACACTGGCCGACTTGCGGGGAGCAATCCGTGTCGATGAGTGGATTTGCAATCATGCGCTCGTTGAGGGCCCGGCGAAAGATCGCGGGAGTGAACCCTGTTTCCTGCTATCGATCAGCCGGACTGAGGTCACGTCAATCTCGCGATCACTCTTTGTCAACAAATGGTTTATCGGGGGAGAACGCGGCCGTCCCGATCCAGAAATCCGCGAGGGAGTTGAGATTTTTCTTGTAAGTGCGGGTGACGGTATATTCCTTTCCGCCCTCGACTCGCAGGCAGTATCCTCCCGTCGAAAGAGGCCTGATTTCTTCTACCAACAAGATGTTTACGAGCACAGATCGGTGAATGCGAATGAATCCGTGGGTCTCGAGCGCTTCCGCCACGACAGAAATAGACTCACGTAGCAGATAGGAACTCGCGTTCCCTTGGAGGCACACGCATTTACCCTTAGCCTGAACTGAGACCACGTCACAAAGATTGATGAAAAGAATCTTTCCTCCGACTTTTATGGCCGCGCGGCAAGACTTCGGCATCACTTGCGTCTGCGACCTCGGGGAAGTCTCCGCCGGCCTCGCGGCTTGTTCTCTCGCGTCGCGTGCTATGACGAACGCTGCGCGTGGATGCTGTGCCTCGCGATCAACGGGACAACGGCTCGTGCGTTCTGGACCAGAGATGGCGTGTCCGGCTGGACCCATCTTCAGAGTGTTCATCGTCGTGTCCTACATTACTGGAGCCGGCATTCCACCCGACCACCTGCCAACTGGTACGAAGAAGACGGTCTCCGGCTCCGGAGACGGGGATCCAATACGACCGGGGAGTCGTCTGCCACGCGGCGCCCATCAGGCAGGCAATCAGCATCAGATTTCCCATGCCCTCGTCCTGAATAGCTTTTCCTTCATTGGTTTGCCCCTGCGGACGGAGACAGTCGACGACTCCTCACATACCAACCAGTTGTATGTAGACCTAGCGATCAGCCTCCCTGCTGTTGCCCGGCACGCGTAGAGATCGCAGCCAGCCTACGATGTTTCTGATCCCCGCTTCCCACACTTTCGGATCACGAGCATTCTTCGCCAGCAAGACATAGCCTTCGTACATCGCAATCAGAAAGCCGGCAGTCTCACCGGGATCCGCGTCGCTGCGAACCTTCCCGTGGATCTGTCCTTCTCGCAAAGTGGCGGCAATGCCCGCCTGCCATTCAAGGAACAGCTTTGCCAGGCGCCTGCGAAATCCCTCGTCAAGAGCAGACATTTCGATTGCGAGATTGTTCAGGGGACAGCCGCTCCGCAGAATCTCGGGACGAGCTGATGTACCGCGAAGGATGCCGATCAAAGCGTCGATAGGGTCCTCGCCCCTCTCGAGAGGACGCAACCACGTGTCGCGAAGATTTGCAGCGATGACTTCTTCGACGACGGCGTATCCCAAGGCCTCTTTGCTTTCGAAGTGGTGGTACAACGCTCCCTTGGTGACCCCGGTTGAGGCCAGAATTGTGTCCAGGTCGACAGTCTGGAAACCCCATCTGTAGACCTCGCGGAATGCGGCCTGCAGCAATCGCTCTCGCGTTCGCTGAGGATCGCGCCGTCTTGTCGCTCTACGTGCCGGATTCGTGCGGGCCGTCAACATACCCTACAGTATGCACCATCATTCACACAACATCAAGAGAGAAATCTCTGCAGGAGTCGCGGAATATCGGCATTCGGCGCTATATTACGGATACATTAACGCACGTGCGCTCCAGTGTCGCTCTGCAATATCAGAACCGCACATGCATCTCAACATACCGTCCAGTATGAATGCCTTGCTCCGCTTTTTTGTAGGAATTCTTCGCAAAACTCTCCATATTTGGTAGATTCCCTGGTCAACTGAGCCACGAGAGACCTTTGCACCAATTCCCTGATCACGTCTTTCCGTTGACTGCGGTTGTCCGTTCATTCCCAATTTCCCCATGCTCGTTGTTCGGTCATCAAACCGATAAAGCCGATGGTCATCTGAATGCTATTCAGTCGTCGTGTTTGCGCGGAGAGTCCTCGATTCATCAGAGGGCTGATCGGGACCATCTCGGCGGAGCGACTTCAACGGAGGTTAGGAGTAGACATGAATAAGCGGAATTTCTGGATACTGTGGGTGACGATGATTGTTCTGGCCTGCTTCAGCGATGCAGGCGCACAAATCAGGTACAAAATTGTCGATTTGGGTGCTCCGAAGAATGACAATTTTTCGATGGTCATGTCCATCAATAATCAAGGCTGGACGGAGGTCATGGCTGGGAACGAGGCACCGGGGCAGATCGATTTCGTGCCTGCACAACTTCTAAACGGACGCGTACTGATTCAAAACGTCGACGGATTCAGTCTCGACCTCAAAACGCTCGGAGGACCGAACAGCTGGGATAACTGGGGCGAGATCAACGAATTTGGGCAGGTAGTAGGCTTTTCCGAAACGGCCGTCCCAGACCCGAACGGCGAAGACATTTGCGGCTTCGGCACCCATCTCACGTGTCTCCCGTTTCTGTGGCAATTCAATCACATGATCGCTCTCCCCACGCTCGGCGGAAATAACGGAGAGGCGAGCGCGATCAATAACCGTGGACAAATTGTAGGAATGGCAGAAAACGGCGCCGTGGACTCCACATGCCCGCCTGACAGAACGAATAATCGGATTCAGCTGCCGGTTTTGTGGGAACACGGCAAGGCCGAGGCTCTTCCTACGGTGGATGGTGATCCAGACGGGTTCGCATTTTGGATCAACGATCGTGGCCAGGCCGCAGGCTACTCGGGAACCTGCACCACAGCGCTTCACGCCATATCGTGGGAAAACGGCATTGCCTCCCCGCTTCCTGACCTCGGAAATAACGGCCAGGCCTGGGGCATCAGCGAACAGGGCCAAATTGTTGGAACAGTCGGCAGTGCTGACGGGCAAACCCAAACTGGCGCGATATGGCAGAATGGCAAACTCACAGCAGTCCTCCGCGTCCTGCCGGGAGATCTTGGGGGCATAGCCTTCGACAGCAACAGCAAGGTCGTCGTGGGAGCCGAGTGGGACTCCACCTTCTTCTGGGCCCATGGCTTCCTCTATAAGGACGGCGTAATGACCGACCTCAACGCGATGATTCCGGCCAGTTCCAACCTGTTCGTGACCTTCCCCGCCAAGATCAACGAGCGCGGAGAAATCGGAGGCATGGGAATCGTACTTAGCGGGCCGGATAAGGGCGACATGCACGCCTTTGTGGCGACCCCCGTACGCGAAAGCATAGGCAGGACGGTTGCAGATGACTGGCCTACGCGCCCGATATCCAATTCGCCTGCGAGTGCCAGCAACAGGCTTTTGCGGCTCAATCGCGGCGGCGCCGCCTGTCACTAAAGGCATATTTGGCCGAGCTTGCCAGCGAATGCTGGCAAGCGGTCTTTGCAGAGATCCGGACACGGCCACTTCGCCCGATAAAGGCGTTTTTGGAGCTTCCGCAGCATGCCTTCCAGCTAAGGGCTGCGCGAAGGCACAAGGCCTGAGTACGCATGTCTTTCAATCAGGGAATCTTCTGCGTATCTCAGGCCAGCACGCGTAGAGGAAAAATGATGCCGCCACATAATCCAGGTCTGCGTTGCTCATTTCTTTGGTTACTGCTCTGCTTGTTCGGAGCCATTTCTTCGATCGCCCTGGCTCAACGTCGTCCAGAGCCGCTCGTAGCGGAACTCGGTGGGAATTTTGCGTCCGGGACCGCCACCGTAAGCGGAGTGAAGATGTACTACGTTCGCGGAGGCGATGGCCCCGCGGTGGTCCTCATCCACGGTTTTCCTCAGGACTGGTATGAATTCCATTCGATCATGCCGGATCTTGCGAAGCGGTTCACGGTGGTTGCAATCGACTTACCGGGCATCGGGCTCTCTGCGGAATCGCAAAATGGCTACGCCGCGGCGGATATAGCCAAGGACCTGCACGGGCTGATCCAGAAGCTCGGGCTCAAGCGCCCCTCCATCGTCGGGCATGATATTGGCGGAATGGTGGCGTACGCCTTTACGCGTCTCTTCCCGGAAGAAACCCGTGGGGTGATGATCCTCGATGTGCCGCTGCCAGGGATTCAGGGCTGGGATCAGATCGAGGGTGATCCAAATGTCTGGCATATCCGATTCATGCAGGCTCCGGGGCTTGCCGAGAAGCTGGTAACGGGCAGGTCTGCCGATTTCCTGGACTATTTCTTCCAATTCGTTCATCTCACCATACGCGAAAAGGAACACTACGTGTCGGCATATTCGTCAGCCGCACAGCTTCACGCTGCGTTCGAGATGTACCGCGCTCTTCCGGCCGTCGCTCGTTTCAATGCCTCAGAAACCGGGGGCATCTCCCTTCAGTTCTTTTTTGGAGCCGGAGAGAATTCGCCTTTTGCCAAAATGGTTCCGATCTTTGCGGAGGGGCTCCGAGTCAATGGATGTCGTCATGTGGACACCGGTTTGATCCCCGGTGCGGTGCACTACATTGTTGAGGACCAGCCGGCCGAAGTTGCTGAGCTGATCGAGCGATATGCGGCGACCCAGCCAGAATGACCGTAGATGCAAAATGCAGCGATTCACTCCGACGCCAGAGTCTCAGCTGGTGAGACAGGGCAAAGCGCTCAGCTACGACCCTGAATTGGGCTGCATTTTGAGGATTGATCCTCATAAACGCCCATGTGGCCGGGACTGCTTCTGGATTTACGCTAAATCGTCGAGGCGCGTTTCGAGCGAGATTCGCGTCTGGAAACGCACTGTGCTCGTCACAAAACCTGTCTTGCACCGGCCCTGTCGTTCGCCCACACAAGTGCGCTGGGCTATGTCAATCGGCGAAGTCTAACCCTGCGACCGAACAAGATGAGGCCTGCAGCCGCAGCCGTATCGACAACTGCTTTGCCGATCCAGTCCATGGGCAGCGCGCCGCCCACCTTGAAGACGACGAATCCGCCGAGCATGCAAGCCAGCACACCGCCGCAGACCAGGGCGTAGCGGTGCATGTCGCACCAGTCAGGGCTGGACGTCCATCGCCTCATCAGAAAAAAAGTGAAGCTGGCCCAGACAAGTCCGGCAGCCACAACTAGTCCAAACGGCACGGGAAGGGATCCATTGCCCCATGCGACGATTCCGCATGCTGCCCAGGGAGTGCCCAACGCACAGAGAATCAACCCAACGAGCCACGGAGACGGCGCAGAGTGGTGTGTCGAATGATCGACTCGCGGCCCGCGTGACGGCAGCATGCAGGCGCCGAGGATCAACAGTAGAATGACTCCGGCTCCGGTTAGCAGGTAGAGCGGAGGGGGACTGTAGGGTGGCATGTGGAAGACCTTGACGCGAGCCCTCTGCGTCCATCCATACCATGCAATGAAAGCCCCAAGAACAAAAGCGAAGCTGGCAACGACGAAACCTCGCGCGCGCAACCATCGCTCTTCGCGCTGAGCGGGAAAGAGAAGCTCGGTGAGTTGTACGGGAATAAGGACCACCCAAACACTTTCATAGCCGAGGGCCCACAGGAAGTAGACCCAGTTCACGCCCCATACCCGTCCATATGCGTGTCCCGCGACAAACGGGGCAATAGAAGTCTGCTGAATCACCCATTCCTCCGCGACAGCCAGCGCAAGGCCCAACAACAACATGCTTTGCCAACCTTTGCGCCACCTCCGGACGCTTTCCCGGATAAGCACTGCGCCGCAGCCCCAAATCAGGATCTCAGGGATCAGGATAAAGATCACACTGAAACGCATGGCTCCATAGAGCAGTTCGGAGATGACAGGAGCCAGCAGTAGCAGCGTGACGGTGGGACCAATGCGTTGCCAGCGCGAAGACCGCTCTGCTATGGCCTGCTGAGGGTGAAAGGTTGGAGCAGCAGTTTGCGTCGATAAATTCCTTTTCATTTTGCGGATGCGCCAGCTACGCGCAATCCAAGCGATGGCCAGCAGGAGAGCAACAACGAGATACAGAAGATGCGAACTGATCCACAGGACCAACCTGAGCATGCGCAGGCGGTGATTGGCCGCCCGTATTGCAACCGCCGGGATAGTGACGGACTGGTTCCAATTCATGGTCTTCAAACGAGGCAGGAAGCCTTGGCGCACACAGCCTTCGAGGTTGTACACGCCGATGATGTGGGAGAAATGGCCCGCGACAATCAAATCGCGGGAAAACCTGCTCCAATCGAGCACGGCGGGGTTTGCGGCGGGATCGCCGTCGGTGCAGCAAATGGCGATTGACTGCGCATCCGGGCCAAGCTTCCAGATGATCGCCGCTCCGGCAGGGCCCGCATAGCTGGTGTACAGCATCAGGACTTCCTGATCACCCCGAACGTCGACTGTGTCCAACATCCGGTCCAGTAAAGACGAGTGGGTCTTGCGTTCGACAGGGAGGTATGGCAATTGATAGGTTAGGACGAAGTAGCCCCGAGATTGGATGTTGGCGATGAGCGCGGAATACACTCGCTGTGCACGGTGCATGCGCTGAATGTCGACGGCTCGCCACAAGAACGTGGTAAACAACCGCCACCAGTGGCCATTGAGAGACGCCAGCTCAGCGAAGTTGGGCTCGATGTCTAACCCCACTGCGTCAAACCGCAGGCCCTGCTCGTGGCTCCATGCATCGAATGCTGCAAATCGTGCCACAGCCTCTGGCGCGTTCTCCGCATTAAAGTAGAAACCCTGCTCCGGCGGCATCCCGAGCCCAGCGATTACCGGAATTCCGTCCCGATTCAGCCGACGCACGAGTTCAGCACGCTCCGGAGTGAAGTCGGGAGTGGCGACGGCGAGCCCGGCGTGCAGGTCCTTCAGGTTCGCGATGACGCCCGGGTCGGCGAACAAAGACTGCATCTCACCCAGACCGTGATCGCAACAGGCAAACATTAGCTGCGGGGCCACGCCCGGCCCCTGAACGCGAATGCCGGCAGCAGGTTTGGAAGCCAGCGCGGAAACCATGGTGAAGTGGCAAACGCATACGAAGAGGACGGTTCGGAGCAGGCTAAAGTGAGCAGGCGGTCTTTGAGAGGTATGTTTCAGGGAGCACCGATGCTGCTAGAATATATCTCACTTAAATATATCTTAGGCCTAAGAGACATGACAAGCAAGAAATCACACGTGAGGATGACACAGGCCGAACCGCGGACTCGGTGGACGATACGTCGAATGCGAATCCCGATCGAAACAAGAAGATCTTTGGGGTAGCTTCTCAATAACCGAAGCGGATGCGCACGGAATTGGCTGTCGCGTCACCCGCATAGTTCTTGCCCATGGCAAGCAGTTTCGAAACTCGTCCCCCGTCAAAACTTGACGCTTGGCGCCTGCTTGGAAGCCTCGCTCGCCTGGAAGTACGCATTATCCGGCTGAAAACCTGCGATCCCAGCCCAAATGCTGTTCGGGAACTGGCGGATGAACGTGTTGTAGTCCTGCAAGGTCTGGTTGTAGCGGCGGCGCTCCACGGCGATGCGGTTTTCCGAGCCCTCGAGCTGATCCTGTAACTGCAGAAAGTTCTGGTCTGCTTTCAAATTCGGATAATTCTCAGAAAGCACAAGCAGGCGCCCGATCGCAGAATCCAACTGTCCATTTGCTGCAATCTTGCTCTGTGGATCGCGCGCATTCAGCAACGCAGAGCGCGCATTCGCGACGTCGGAAAACACCGTTTCCTCATGCTTGGCGTAGCCCTTTACCGTTTCGACCAGGTTCGGAATGAGATCTGCGCGTCGTTGCAATACCACGTCCACCTGCGACCACTGTGCATGCACGGCTTCCTGCTTCGCCACCATCTGGTTCTTGGCGCTCACATAGCTGCCAAATACCAGCAGCACGGCCAGAAAAATCACAACAACGACTGCAATAGCAATCCACAACCCACGTCTCATCACGGGCAATTCTCCTCACATACAACCACTATGGTTCATCCAGAGACTACACGACTCTAGCCAACAAGCGAAGACGGAGGCCTACTACCAATCTCCACCAGCGCCGCCGCCACCCGTACTGCCGCCACCGAATCCGCCAAATCCACCATCGCCACCACCACCGCCACCAAATCCGCCCCCGCCTCCCCAACCGCCGCGTCCGCCGCCGCCCAGGAACATCCCCAGCAGAAAGCCCAGCAATCCTGAGCCCCCGGCGCGCGCCAGAAACAAGATGACGAGAAAGATGATGAGAGCAAAAACAATCAGCTGTCCAAGACTCAGCCGAACAGCCTGCCGTTGCGGTGGACCGCGCCTCGACAGGGGCTGCAGTGTAACTCCGGCGTCGCGCGCAATAATCTGCGATATCTGACCGACCGCCACGGAGACAGCGTCGTCGTAATCACCCGCTCTTAGATACGGCACCATCTGCCGCCCGATATCACCGACTCTTGAATCCGGCAGTATTGACTCAAGCCCGTAGCCAGTCGTAATCCATCGCTTGTGATCCTGCACTGCCAGCAGAATCAGAACGCCGCGATCCTTCTGGCCAATCTTCCACGAATCCCAAAGTTGTACTGAAAAGTCCTGAATGGGCACATCATCCAGCGTCTTGATTGTCACAACCGCGATCTGCGCGTGCGCCTGATGATCCACCTGAGCGCACAGCTGGTTAATCTCCTGCTTTGTTTCCGGCGACATGACATTGGCAAAGTCGCTGACATAGTTCGTTGGCTTTGGAAGATCTTTTACCGCCTCCGCACGCGCGCCCACCGCCCCGGCAGCGATTGCAAGAACAAGGAGCAGAGAGGCAGTCAGGAATCTACGGATAGCGAAAGACTTCATCTCCGCTATTCTACCTGCGTGCAAATACGGAAAGATGCATCTAAACTTGGCAGCTAAGGGAGTGCTCTATGCGTCGTTTCCTCCTCTTCCTGAGTGTCGTCATGTTCCTGTCTCCAATCGCGCAGCAAGCCTGGGCGCAAACGCAGAAAGATCCGCTGAACGACGAAGAGATTGATCAGGTGCGCGAGCTTGGCGACCAGCCAAATCAAAGAATCAAGCTCTTCGCGAAATTTATCGAGCAGCGCATTACGGCCATCAAACAACTATCGACGGATAAGAACGCGCAAAACCGCGCCGCGCAACTGCGCGCCAAGATCGAGGAGTTCACTCGCCTCGTCGACGAACTACAAGACAACCTGGACACCTATGATGCACAGCACGCAGACGTCCGGAAGGCGTTGAAAGACCTGGTTCCACAAAGCGACAAGTGGGAGTTGACAATCCGCGAACCTCCTCCTGACCCCAATTATGAATTTGCCCGAAAGACTGCGATCGAGGCGGCACAGAGCATCAGCGATCAGGCAAAAACGCTCCAGAAAGACCAGGAAAAATACTTCGCTGAACACAAGGATCAGGCTGGCAAGAATGGAACTGGCCCGTCTTAGTTGCACCAGCCCAAAATCCGTCGCACCTGTGCTACGCTCAGGTTGAGTGAACCCCGAGCTTTCGCGTTTATTTGAAGAAGAGTATCGCGCAATCCGTCCACGCGCTCCTATTCCACCCATTCACGTTCGTTTCTATCGCTTCACCAGCCTGAACACCACCATTCGTCTGCGCGAAGGACAGATCAAAGTCCACCTTTCCGATCTTCTCGAAGGCGCGCCTGATACGGTGCTGCGTGCCATCGCGCATATCCTGCTCGCCAAGCTTTATCGCAAACCGCTCGATCCGTCTCACAACGCGCGCTATCGCCGATTCGCGTCGAGCGAAGGAGTGCTGCGGCAAACAGAGCGCATCCGCCAGACGCGTGGACGCAAGAAAATCTCCACGGCCAAAGGCGACTACTACGATCTGGACGAAGTCTTCGAAACCTTGAACCGCCGCTTCTTTCATGGCCTGCTTGGCCGTCCCCTACTCACATGGAGCGAGCACAAGGCGCGCCGCTTGCTCGGCCACTACGACGCCGCCCACAATACCATCATGGTCAGCCGCGTCTTCGACCGCAGAAACACGCCGCGCTATGCTATCGAATATCTGATGTACCACGAGATGCTACATCTCAGGCATCCGGTTAAAGTGTGGAAGGGACGCCGCTGCGTGCACCCGCGAGAATTTCAAGCTGACGAGAAATTATTCCCAGAGTTGGAACAGGCAAAGGCTTATCTCAAGCAGCTATAGAAAATCAAGCAAACGTTGTCATCCTGAGCGAAGCGAAGGATCTGCTTTGAATTTTCCTGGCCCTCGTACTCAATAAATCAGAGCCGCCTTCCGCCTGGCTTCAAAATGCTCCAGTGCAGCCCTCCAATCCTCAGCAATTCGCGACGGGTCAACGCCACTCACTAGCGACTCCAGAACACTACGGCTCGCCAGCAGCGTATCGATCCGCTCCAGCTTAAAATCCTGCGGATACAACCTATGTAAAGCCGACGCAATTTCAATTCCCAGTTCAGGCGAATCGAGCACATTCCGGTCTAGAACCAACACCCGCACTCCATGGCAAATCTCGCCGGCATAGGGATAAGGCTTTTGCGGCATAAAATCCACCGGCACAAACCGCACTCCCGGCATGAATCGACTATTCAAATAGCGTGCAAGCTTACGTCCATCGATCCATGGCGCGCCCAAAATCTCAAACGGAGTGTCAGTCCCCCGCCCCACTGAAATATTCGTCGTCTCCACCAATCCCAGAGCCGGGTACAGCATCGCCTCTTCCATATCGCGGAGATTCGGCGAAGGATTCACCCACATAAGCCCCGTCGAGTCATACCAATCGCCGCGTTGCCATCCCTGCATCTTCACCACGGTCAACCGAGCATGCAGATTGCGTTCAATGTCGAAGTATTGCGCGAGTTCGCCCATCGTCATGCCATGACGCACCGGAAGCGGCATGTAATGAACGTAGCTTTCGGCTCCTGCATCCGACAGCGGCCCCTGCACAAATGCGCCATTGATCGGATTCGGCCGATCCAGCACGACAATGTCAGTCCCGGTCTTTGCGGCTGCTTCCAGAAAATATCCCAACACCGTCTCATAGGTGTAGAAGCGCACGCCAGCATCCTGAAGATCGATCACCACCGCATCGACCGAGCGCATCGCGTCAAGCGGCGGCCGTCGTTGCGCGTCAGTCGCTCCATACAAACTGATAATTGGCAATCCTGTCTGCGAATCGGTTGCGTTGCCAATCTCTTCGGAATCCTGCACTCCGCGAATCCCATGCTCAGGGCTGAAAAGCATCTTCAACTCAATCCCGTCGGTATGCGCCAGAACATCAATCGTCCTGCGCCCCGCCGCATCCACGCCAGTCTGGTTCGTCAGCAACCCGATTCGCAAATGCCCGTCATGTTTCTTTGCCAGCGCCCGCAGTTCGGCAAAATTATCCGCCTCCAGAACATCGATGCCGGTTTTCACATCTCCATTGCGGGCAGTCCATCGCCGCATGCCGCTGAGCGATTCGTTATATCCAGTGAGTCGTGCCGAGAGCTTCCCGCCATCGGGAACAATGCCAAGCGCCGAGGCTGCCGCGTCCGCAATCTCTCTCCGCAGCGCGACTGTGCTCTTTCCTCCATTGGGGTGTACAGCATTTGTCAACACAATCAGATAAGTATCTGAGACAGGATCAATCCACAGCGACGTTCCCGTAAATCCGGTATGCCCGAACGATCCAACCGGAAAAATCTCCCCGCGATTGCTCGAATACGGCGACTCGATGTCCCACCCAAATCCGCGCAATGCAGTGCCTGTCGCCGGCTGCCCCGGCGTCACCATTTTTTGCAGGATCGCGCGCGAAAGCGGAAACTGGCTCGGCCTTCCCGCAAGCCGGTCCAGCAGATTCTGCGCATAAACCGCAACATCGTCCGCAGTGCTGAAGAGTCCTGCATGCCCCGCCACGCCGCCCATCCGCCGCGCCGTCGGGTCATGCACCACTCCGCGCAGCATCACCCCATGTTCATACTGAGTCGGCGCAATGCGATCGCGCCACCCAACCGGAGGCAGATAGCCCGTATGCCGCAACCCCAGCGGCGCGGTTATATTCTGCCGAACATACTCATCCTCGGGCATGCCGGAAAGCTTCTCCACCAGCGCGCCCAGCACGATGTAATTAATGTCACTGTAGACAAAGCGAACACCGGCTGGCGTTGCGGGCTGAATCGCAAATGCCTGCCGAAACGCCTCCGCCTTTCCCTCCCACGGCTGCTCCAGCGAAAGATCCGGCGGCAATCCAGAATAGTGCGTCAGCAACTGGCGAATCGTAATATCTTGCTTGCCGTTCGCCCCAAAGTCAGGCAGATACTTCGCCACGGGATCATTGAAACTCAGTTTCCCTTGCTCGGCGAGCAGCATCACAGCCGTCGCGGTCATCAACGGCTTCGTCAGCGAAGCCATGTCGAAGACAGTATCCACAGTCATCGCTTCGCGCACCGGTTCCAGCGAGCGCTCCCCATAAGCTTTGCGAAATACCACGCGACCATCGTGACCAATCTCGAGGACTGCCCCAGGAATTTGCCCCTGCTCTACAGCTTGTCCGACAAGCGTATCAATGGAAGAGAAGTCCGGCCTTTGCGCGAAAGCATAACCACCCAGACCGACAACAGCCAGCAGCACTACCCATCGACGCCGCATCATCTACGATTCGCTCCTCACGCTGTTACGTTTTCCCACAAGGCTCGACAAGTACCCAATTCCAAACGTCACAATTGCGCCAATTGCCACATACCACGTCCAGGCAATCTTCGGAAAAACTATGTTGTGCCCCAACACTGTCGCATGAATCTCCGAGCTTTGCCGCCACAACAGCAAATTCACTACGCACCCAACCAGCAAGCCAATCATCGTGCCACCTTCATTCGCGCGTTCTGTCAGAGTGCCCAGCAGGAAAACACCCAGCATCCCACCCCACAGTACAGATGCGATCGAAAGCCCGATTTCCAGTACGTGCCCACTTCCGCGCGAAACAATAGCCAGAGCCAGCAGAACAACAGCCCATCCCAGCGTCATCAGCCGTGAGAGCCGCGTCTTATGCGATTCGCTCGCATCCGGTCGCCGCAACAAATAAAAATCAACCATTGAAGTCGACGCGAGGGAGTTTAACGCTGCGCTCAGATTCGACATCGCAGCCGCGAGAATTGCCGCAATCATCAGCCCGGAGATTCCCACCGGCATCTCCCGCACAATAAACTGCGGAAAAAGGCGGTCCGCGCTTGCAACATGCGGCGTCAACCCTGCCTGTTGGTAATAGACATACAACCCCGCGCCAATCAAGAGAAAGAGCGTGAACTGGATAAAAATCACGACGCCGCTCGAGAGCAGAGCCAACCGCGATTCACGCAGGTTCTTCGCCGCCAGCAACCGCTGCACCATCAGCTGATCGGTCCCATGGCTCGCCATCGTCAGGAAGCAACCTCCAATGACGCCGGCCCAGAATGTGTAAGTTTGCGAAATAGAAAGCGAAAAGTGAAAGACCGTCAGCTTCCCTGCCGACGACGCGACGGACAGCAGCGTATGTGCGCCGCCGGGAATATGCCGACACACAGACCACAAGCTGACGATGGTCCCCAGCACGTAGAGAAACATCTGCAACACATCGGTCCAGATGACAGCCTTCATGCCGCCCTCGAACGTATACAGCAGCGTTAGCAGCGACAAGATAACGATCGACGCAATATCACCCGTGCCTAGCGCGACACCAACCACGATCGCAACAGCAAAAACGCGAACGCCCTCTGCCGCAGCGCGCATCGCGAGAAACAGCAGCGCAGTGAGCCGATGAAGGCGCGTCCCGAAACGCTCGCCGATCAATTGATAAGCGGTCATCAGCTCTCCGCGAAAATACCGCGGCAGAAAAAGAATGCAAATCACGATCCGCCCCAGCAGATATCCAATCGCAATCTGCAGAAACCCGAAGTCGCCAGTAAACGCGATACCGGGCACGCTGATAATCGTCAGCGTGCTCGTCTCCGCCGCAACAATCGAAAGTGAAATTGCCCACCACGGAATATTGCGGTCGGCAAGAAAGTAGCTCTTGATCGACCGCTCGCCCTGCTTGCGAAAACTCAGCCCAAACCACGTGATCCCTATCAGATAGAGAACGACGAGAACCAGATCAACGGTGCGAAGAGGTATATGCATCAGTGACCGTTACATTATTTAGCAGACCCGGAGACCGCAATGCCGAGTGACTCCGGCGAAGGCAGCGTATGGGTCGCAATCCATTGCTGACGGGCTCCCCGGAGCTTCTCCGCGCGAACAATCCAAAGCTGCATGGCCGTGTCGTATTCAGCCATCACGTTATCCAGCCAGTATGGCCGATTCTCCTTGAGCCATGCCTCTTTGAACAGATCACGGATGTATCCATAACCGTCCCGCAGATCCTGACAGCGGCCACTTACACCTGAAAAATTCCACAAGTCACGCGACATATGCTTCCGTACTTCGGGATCATTCTGCGATTGGTACAGCTTTTGATAACCCTCAGCGATATCTCCCGCCGTCTGAAACTTGAAAGCGATAAAATCCATTCTCCGCGCGCCCAGTTCCATCGCGTCTACAGCCTCTGGCTCTCGCAGATCTCCAGTCTGCCGCGCCTGCGCAATCAGTGTAAGCGCACGCTCGGCATTCGCCCTCAATTCAGTCAGTGCCGGCTCTATCTTCGCTGCGGTCTCTCGTCCCTCAGGGCTCCACGGATCCAGCCAGAAGAGCGCATCTTTTGCATCTTCTAGTCCGGCTTTTTCCAGTGCTAAATGAGCCTGCATCAATGCCAGCTGCGCCTGATCCAGATCGCCGGTCGCATCGCCGTGAAAGACCTTCCCATAGTCTTTCTGAAACTCCGGGATATCGCTCGCGCCCTGCTGCCAGCCCGCGGCAGCACCAAATAGAACGCCGTACCAGTCTTCAGCAAACAACCCTTCGCCATCGTCGTCCCAGATCGTATTCAGCACGCCAGTGCTTCCGGCCTTCTGCCCAGCAGCGACAAATCCCCGCATGTTCTTGAGGGCCAGATTGTTATTCGGATAGACGCGATTCCAGTTATTCACACCCGGCGCGACCCACGTTTCCATTCCTGCATTCGTGTAGGGATCGAGCCATTTGCTGAAGCTTTCTTCCGGCTCGTAGTGCCAAGCCACCGCGATCATGTCCTTCGGCAGCTTTGGTACGAGTGCCGGATCGTTCATCGCCATGTCGCCCCAGAAAAGTAGCCTCCGATTCAGCGGCGCAAGCTCCGAATGAATCTTCGTAAGAAAGTCGATGTAGACAGCGCCAAGGCCGCGCTGCTTCACCTCATCGGCGGTCTTTCCCTGACCCAGTTCAGATGTTTCATCCGCACCGATATGCAAAAAAGGCCCGGGATAAATCGCTGCGAGCTCCGTGAACCACTCCTTGATCACCTGCAGCGAACCAGCCTCGCCCGGAGCCAGCACAGCACCGCTGGGAACCTCCGCAAGATGCTCGTATTGCTGCCAGGTCAAAACATGATGCAAATGTCCAAAGGCCTCCTGCTCCGGCACTATCGTCACGTGATATTGCTTCGCATATTCGACCAGCGCCGCCGCATCCGCCTTCGATATCGAACCGCCAGGCAGTGCCGGCAGGGGATTCGAAGCATACTGCATCGTGTTCTCGAAGTAAGGTGAATACACATTCAGCTTGTAAGCCGCAAAGGTGCGAATCTGCTTCTTCTGGAATTCCAGCGTCGGCACAGGCCCGCGCGAAAGGTCATCATGCACACCACGATATTTCATCGCCGGCCAGTCGCGTATCACGCACCCTTGAAAAACCGCGCGATCGCCCGTGCCCGAGACCAGCTGCTTCGCCGTCTGCGCACCATAGAAGACTCCCGTCGCAGTATGCGCAATGACATAGACGCTGCCCTTCGAAGTAAATAGGACGTAGCCGTCGTCCATCATTTGCGGATCGAAGACAAGCTTCTCGCTCGCTAACATGCGCTTTGCTGCCGCGGAGGTATCCCGCAACAAATAAACACGCGCACCTTTGCCAGTGCGCGCAATGCCCTGCTCCTTCAGGAAGGCGAGCAGGTCATCACCGGCAAAAGAATCATCTGGATCTTTTGTTGGGACTGAAAGCGCAACGCCACGAGCCAGCGAAATGTCCTCGCGGCTTTGGAATTCACGTGGCTCAGGAATCAACGCGGGCCGCTGCGCATAGGCGCCAGCAGCAAAGGCCGTACCAGCAACGGCCGCACCGAGAGCAAAAGAACGAAAGAATGTCTGGATCACCTTGTCAGATTTTCCGTGAAAAAGAGTTGACCTTTTGAAGCAAAGACTTAAGACAAGAGCATACCGATTACAAGTTCAAACGCAAAGCGGCGGCCTTCACGCCCCACCAAATTAAGAAGGCGCTCGATCCTCGAGCGCCTTCTTGAAACAAATCGCCTTTTCTCGCGCACTATGGAGCACCCGAGCCAACTGACCGGCTCTGCGTAATGGCGTTGGCCGACTGTGTGGTCGAACTGCTCCCTGCATATTGCGTCGTGGTATGCACATCCACACCATTCCCCTGCAGCAGAATGGACGACGTCACAATGTCCGTGTCCGTCCGAATCACCGTCAGATAAGGGCTGTCCTGCGCAATGGTATAAACCTTGCCAATTGGCGCGTTGTAAGTAGAAGCGATGGAGCGCGGATGCCCATTCACAGGCAATACCGATTCCACCGTGAAGCTCGAAAGGTTCACGACCGTGACCGTTCCGTCTCCTTCATCGGCGACATAGGCGCGGCTTCCATCCTGCAGCACCGTCACCGCTGCGGGATGGCTTCCGGGCTTCAGCTTCACCGTGGCCAGCACCTGACCGAAGTTTGTCGTGTCCGTAAAGCCTTCCACCGGCCCGTTGATGCTCACATTGATGATGCTGATCGAATCGTCATCGTAGTTCGCCGTCACCAGCAGCGCCGCCGGTGTATAGATGTCGGCATATACGGGACCTTTGCCCACGTTGATCGTGGCATTGGTCATGTACTGGCTCTGCGAATCGGTATCGAGCTGGTTCTTGGAACTGTCAATGACAGTAAGCGTTCCGCTGCCGCGATTCAGGATGAACGCCCGGCGCGCATCGGCGGTCATCAATCCATAAACAGGGCAAATGCCAACTGGGAGCCGGCTGTTCACCGTGGTCGTGGACACCTGAATTCCGTCGGCCTCGCCATTCGTCGTCACAGTAGTACCGGAGTTCGGATCGCATTGCCCCCAGGTCACGCCACTTCCATCCGTGCCGTTCCCCTGGCTGATCGCGTATACGTATTGTCCACCCGCGTTACCGATGACATTCATCACGCTCGGAGCAACCGGGATCTCCTGCTTGAGAGATGTCGGGCTTCCGGTTAGCGCCCCAATCGCCGTCCGGTTCTGCTCAACTACATATTGACTTGAGCTGGTCGCCAGCAGATTGGTCGGCAGTGTATTCACAGCGCCTGGGTTTTGCGGAAGGGTTGTGGTCAGAACATTTTTCGACTGCAAAGACGTGCTCAATGGAACCGAGCTGACCGTGCCATCGCAATTTGTGCTGTATGCAGTGGAACCCGTAGAATCCAGCGCAAACGTCAACGGCCCGGTGCCGACAAGAGCCTGCGCCATCACGGCGTCGCCGGAAACATCCAGCAGAGTCACAACTCCCGGCTGACCATAAGGTGTTCCCGGGCAGGGAGTAGAAGTGCCCGTCTGCTGCGACAGTCCAGGCTGGGAAAATGCAACCACATACGCTGTCGGCTGGGGTGCCGGCCCGGTAGGAGCAATAGGCGTTACAACTGGACGATACTGGTTGCCGCATCCAGATACACCCGCCAAAGCCAGAACGCCGGCGGCAAACCATGGGCCCTTAGACCCGGTGACACTTCGCACTCTCAGACACCTCATTCAGCAACGAATCCTGCACCGGCACTTCCCAATCAGCTCAAGCTCAGGCCGTACTTCCACTGACCTCGCCTCCAAGCAAAAGGTCAACTGGCAAACAACGTCAAAGCCTGTAACAATCGGGACGAAATGCCTTGAAAATTAGATTGTAAATCACTCACGCATTTCGATTTGCCTCACACGCCAGGAAAACCCCGATGCTCCAGAAAAACCGCTCAGGCGCGACGCTGCATTGGCAATCGCAATTGCTTCTACTGATTGTAGTGCCTGCCTCGTGCCTCTGGATATTCCTGCAAGCCACGAATGCCTGGACCTTCCACGATCCCGTTCTTCTGCAGATGACCGCAATCAGCATCACCTTTGGATTGCTCGTCTGGACACTGCGCGCAGCCACAGCGTACGCCGCAGTCACCGGGGCCATCATCACGGCCTGTCTCTACCTGCGCACGCCCGGCTGGCGAACTGCCCTCTTTCCCCTCATCGTCATGCTCGTCCTCACGCTCGCGGCCACACGCATCGGTCGAGCACACAAAGAACGTCTCGGCACCGCCGAGGCCAGGCATGGGCGAAAAGCATCACAGGTCGTTGCCAACCTGGGGGTAGCCGCGCTCGCCGCCCTTCCGCTGACCGCAAGCCAGCTCTTTTCCCCATCAGCGCGAACCGAGGCCGCGTCGTTAGCGGCCATTGCCGCAGCTTTGGCTGAAGCTGCTGCCGACACTCTGTCTTCTGAACTCGGCCAGGTCTTCGGCGGTCAGCCACTGCTCATAACCACTCTCAAGCCTGTCCCAGTGGGAACCGATGGCGGCATCACACTGGCGGGAACAGCCATCGGATGCATCGGCGCCGCCATCGTCACCGCCGTCTCTGCGATGACATTTCCTCTCAGCCTGCGAGCATCAGCCGGGATCTTTTCCTGTGCCATCCTCGGCCTCTTCGCAGACAGCCTTCTCGGAGCCCTCTTCGAGCGCCGCGGCTGGCTGAATAACGATGCCGTCAACTTTCTGTCAACGCTTGTGGCTGCGCTCGGCGCCGGATGGCTCATATCGCGCTAAGAAAATGTGGATGTCATCCTGACCCTGAACGGAGTGAAGGGGTAGGATCTGCTTTTCCTCGCGCATCAGTACGAAAACAGGTGCCCCATCCTTTCGCGACCTTTGCGAAAGGGTGGGAAAGCAAGGCCCCTTTCCGGATCGCGTCTAATCACAAACCAACGGATCAGTGCAGATGTAATCGCCAAGCCGTGTAGCTGATAATCTCATGCGCCATGCGTGAAAAGGACTCCTGCCAACCGATGCTTCTTCCTACCGGCCGCGGCGAAGTATAGACCTGCAGACCTAGACGTTCGCACAGCGCATGGATACGAAACAGATGCGTCCCATCGCTCACCACGATAATCCGATTCAGATGGTTCGTTCTGGCAATCACCGCGAGCCGGGCCGTCGATTCCTCCGTGTTGTCGCTCTGCGTCTCGGCGATAATCGCCGTCTCGGGAACCCCATGGGCAAGCAAGTAGTCATGCCCCACGCCACCCTCTGAGTGCTGATCGCCTTCATCACCGCCGCCCAGGGTAATGACCATCGGAGCCAGCTTGCGGCCATAGAGATCGAGCGCATGGTCAAGGCGCGCCCGCAGCACAGGCGACGGCCGCCCGTCGTACTCCGCCGCCCCGAAAACAGCGATTGCATCCGCCGCCCGCGCCTCGTCGCGGTCCGCAAAATAGCGAATCTGCCCATAGACCCAGCCGATCCATGCCAACCCTCCAGCCAGGACAATCAGAATGACGCTCCCCAGCAGCCTGCTGGCTGCGCCGCCTCGCCGCAGATTTGTATCAGGAACAATCATGAGATTGCCAAAGCAAAGCCTGGAACGCGGTTCGGGAAAATGGTTTTCGGGTGGAAGCACCGGGCTTTAGCCCGGTGAACCAAGGCAAAATTGAAGGCGACTTCAGCCCCGATTTATCCAGGCCAGATTTCACCCCAGTTTGACCTCAAGGATGCAAAGTTAGAGCAATTTCATGCGTCGCAATCGCGCCTTCGCGCAGAATCTGCCATCGGTCTTCGCCGCCTGAAAGATCGACAATTGTAGTTGGTAGACTACGGCCCGTAGGCCCGCCATCCACAATCAAAGGAATTCGGTCGCCGATCTGGTCGCGCACGCATGCGGCATAGGTACACTCTGGCGCGCCTTGCAGGTTGGCAGAAGTGCCGGTAATCGGCAAGCCAAACGCGTCTGCAACCGCGCGCGGAATCACCGCGTCCGGGATGCGCAACGCCACGTTGCCGGTATTCGCCGTCACTCGCAGCGGCAGGCGAGAACTTGCCTTCACAATCAGCGTCAGCGGGCCGGGCCAGAACTTCTCCACAAGGCGATCAAAGCTCACACCAAGATCACGCGCCAGTTCATAGGCCTGCGACACATTGCCGATCAACAGCGACAGCGGCTTATGTTTCAGCCGGCTCTTGATCTCGTAAATGCGCTCCACCGCGCGCAGGTTCACCGGATCGACTGCCAGCCCATAAAAGGTGTCCGTCGGCATCCCGACAACTTTGCCACTGCGCAAACACGAGACAACATACTCAACACGCTCCGGTTCTGGTTCATCCGGATGTATGCGCAAAATCTCCGCAGACAAGGCGACTCCTTCAGGAATTCCAGCGCGTAAACGGCAGACGAAAGCCAGCACGGACACGATATAGCAAAACCAGGGTCGATATCCCGAAGCTGCCATACTCAAGTCGACGCGACCATTAGGAAGCGGCGACCTTGCTCAAGACTCGACAGGGCACTCTAGCCCTGGTTTTGCCGTAAAATCGCACCCATGCAAGCGGCTTCAAATCACGCGCATGTTCGCATTGTACAAAGCCGGCAGAATGCTCGGGTAAAAGAATTGCGCGCCGCCCTCCGGAAAGGCGAAAGGACCGAGTCCGGACTGATTGCCCTCGAAGGCCAGCACCTCGTCCAAGAAGCCCTCCGCAGCGGCCTGCGAATCCCAACCATCTTCCTCCGCAGCGGCAGTATCAGCCTTGTCGACAACCTCGAGTTGCAGCCTCACACCGAAGTCCTCGAATTGCCACCCGAGATATTCTCGAGCGCCGTTACAACCGAATCCCCACAACCCATCGCTGCGCTAGCCGAAGCACCAGCCTTCACCCTCGAACAAATCCTCGCAAAGCCGCGTTCGCTGATCATCGTCTCAGCAGGCCTGCAGGACCCCGGCAACCTCGGCACCATTGTCCGCTCATCAGAAGCCTTCGGCGCAACCGGAATCGTAACCCTCCCCGGCACGGTAAGCATCTGGAACGCGAAAGCCCTCCGCGCCTCGTCTGGATCGGCCTTCCGGCTTCCCGTTGTATCCGCAACTGTCAAAGATCTCTTTCCTTCCCTCCGCTCCCATCAAATCCGCACCCTCGCCACCACCGTAGACAGAGGCACGCCAGCGCAACAACTCGATCTCACCCAACCAATAGCACTCTTCATCGGCAACGAAGGCAGCGGCCTGCCACCGGAACTCACATCCCAATGCGATGGCCGAGTCACCATCCCCACTCCCGGCCCGGTCGAATCCCTCAACGCCGCCATTGCCGCCAGCATTCTGCTCTATGAAGCCTCCCGCCAGCGTGAGACAGCTGATCAAGGCTGACAAAGCGAATCTCGTAAGACCAGTTCAAGGAGCGGTCTGGTTTGAAAGAAGACCTCAGCAGGCTTGCCAGTCTCAGGTTTCGGGTGTGCCAGACGAAACCCCGGCAGCGAATTCAAATACGTCAGGAAATAGCGTGGCCCATCGAGATTGAAGCTGGCACCGCCGGGATTGCGATACTTGTAATTGCCATTCGGCAGTTCTTCCCAGGCTCGCTTGAAGGGCTTCGAGTGAATGTATCCCTCGAATGTCATCTTGAAGACAACGGTAGGGTACACAGGTGGAAAAAGGTCGGTCGATGTGGGCTTGAAAGGCGGCGTAAAGGCAACGTCCTCGACACCACCGAAGTTCACATAGAAATGAAGCTCGCGCCGATTATGCAGCTGCGTGCATTCGATCGTAAAAGTGGGCGACCCTTGAGGTGTCGACTCAGTCGGCGCATTCGCCTCGGCATCAGCCAACAGAAGAAGGCGGACATATTCCGTACCGGAGCCGGGGTCCGAACCGCGAAGGCTGAATAATCCAGGCGCTAGCCGAACCAGTCGTGGAGATTCTTCCTGCGCCCATATCGGGCAGGAGACGAAAACCCAGGCAAAGAAAACCGTACAAAGCGTCCAGCGAACCATCTGGAAACCCAACCACCGATCTAAAAAAACTGAAAGCAGCATACGCTCGAAGATGTCACAATCACAGCGTTCTGCTGACAGCCAGGGCGTCATTTTCCGGATTGCCGGACTCAGCCCTGCGATGTCCTGGCCTGCAAGGCCGCCCGCAGCCTGGCGTTCTCTTCCTTCTCCGCTTGAAGCTGTGTCTCCAGATCGTTCTTCTGGCTGGAGTTCGCTTCCCACGCCATGACGGGTGAGATGATGGCCTCGACAATGTTGTCCAGCAGTTGGTCTCTGTCGTTGTACGCGAACACAGGCAACATCCAGGGATAGGGCTTGAAGTGTTCGAACATGGCGTACTCGCGCTGACCCGACAAGACGATTGGGCGAATCGGCACAGACGGCATGTGTGGCACGATGCTCATCAACTCCTGAGGGATACTCTTTGCGTCGGTTATATCCGCCACCACGAACCGGGACATGTTCGCCAGCAGCTGAATCGTCTCGGTCAAGTCCCGCGCCGAGGGTTTGTCCCAATCGAAGACCATCGGCACGAAGTTGTGGTCGCGCAGCCTGTCCCTAATTCCATCCAGCACCGCTTTGCGCTCACCAGTGAACCGTCCGAGTATCAGGACGCCCTTGCCGGTGACCGTATCGATCACATCGCGGATCTTCTTGTTGTGCAGCATCAGGTAGATGAATTGTGCGACTTCGAGATTGTCCACGGTGATTGTGGCTTCGCCATGTGGTGTGATTACCAGGTTCGATTGCTGCTTGACCTTGGTCAGATCGAGGCCCCACGCTGCGACGCCGTAGACCCTGCAGCCCGACAGGGATGCGCCATCGAGGACCGTTGCCACCATCATCGCCTGTTCGAGGATCGCGTCAGAGAGGTCGCAGTCGGTCAGAATCGCTTCTGACAAGTCGGCGTGGGTGAGGTCGGCGCCGGTGAGGTTTGCGCCGGTGAGGTTTGCCTGAGTCAAATCAGCCTTGGGAAGCGTGGCCTTCTGCAGATTGGCCCCTTCGAGAACGGCCATGAACAGGATGGCCTTGTCCATCTTCGCTTCGTGCAGATTTGCCCGGAGCAGGCAGGCACTCGGCAGATTAGCGTCATGAAGGATAGCCCCGCCGAGGTCGGCATCGGTCAGATTGGCTTCCCAAAGCCAGGCCTCGGTCAGATTGGCATAGATCATGAAAGCCCCAGTGAAGTTCGCCTGGCGCGCAGAAGCTTTGCTGAAGTCGCTTTGGGACAAGTTGGCCCCGGTGAAGTTTGTGTCTAAGAGTTTTGCGCCGATGAGGCGTGCCTGCAATAAGCACGCGTGACTCAAGTCTGCATCTTGCAGTCTGGCCCCGCTCAGGTTGGCCCGGCTGAGGTCGGCGCCGCTCAGGTCCGCGTTTGTGAGGTAGGTGTCGATGAGTTGAATGCCTCGGAGATCGGCACCGGAGAGGTTGACGTCGTCAAGGATTCTCCCGCTGAAATTGGCGCCGGACAAATCGGGCCTGACGTCTTTGTTCTTCCGTCGCCATGTGTTCCAGGCCTCAACGCCCTGGTCGAAGGTCGCCTGATGCTCGCTGTTTCCCTCGAAGAAGTAAGCCATTGCCAAGTCGGTGTCGGTCAGGGTGGCGCGGTCGAGGTTGGCCCGCCTGAAGTCTGCCGTATGGCAGCGGGCCTTGGACAGGTCCGCACCACTAAGGTTGGCGCCAACGAGGCTGGCCCCCTCAGGTCGCACCAAAAGAGGCTGGCCTCGCTCATCATGGCTCCGTCAAGATTGGCCCCTCCCAAAGCGGCCCCGTTGAAACGCGAATGCGCAAGATTGGCCCCTCCCAAAGCGGCGAAACAGAGATCAACCCCGCTGAGATCGGCGGCTTGGAGATCTTCCCCCGCGAGGTTGGCGCCGCGCAGGTTCAGGGCGCGAGGAGGCTCCAAGTCCTCTTCCTGCTGCTGTCGCCAGGCATTCCATACAGGGGCACCCTGACGCAGGATCGCCAGGAGTTCGGCGCTACCCAGGAACATGAGTTCGTCCGTGAAGTTGGCGTCGCTGAGCTGCTTCCGGTTGAAGTAGGCACTGGAGAAGTCGACGCCGCTGAGGTTCGCGCCTTTGAATTCGGCGCCAGGCAGGTAGGCTCCACTGAAATTGACCTCGCGAAGCACGGCTCCGATGAAGCTGGTCCCATCGAGGAAGGACTGGCTGAGGTCGGCGCCCGTGAGATCCGCCCCGCTAAAATCAGCGCTGCTGAGCTTGGCCCCGCTGAAGTTGGCGCCCTTGCAGTCAAGCTGTCGCAGATCCGCGCCGCGAAGATCGGGCACAGCGCCCTCGCTTGACTCTCGCCACGTGTTCCACGCCTCGACGCCCTTGTCGAGGATGGCCAGATGTTCCGGTCTCGCCATGGGCTCCTTGTCTGCTGCGCGGGAGGAACAGCCAACTTGCGGTGTTTCGGTCCTCCGCCCGGAACGCAAGGAACAATTCGGGGAAGGCGCAAAAACGGCTTGATCAATTCCCCTCGAATCCGATCCGGTTCCGGTTTAGGAGATCAAACCCACCGTGTTGCTCGTGAATCCCGAGTATGGACGATCGAGCCTGCGAAAGTCGACTCGATCGTTTGGTGAGTGTTGCGAAGCATATCAGTATTTGGGACTCCTGCATCGGGCAATTCTGCTCGCAGCGTTGCTATCGTGAGTTCCGGCATGAAGTCAGTGGAATACGAAGCCGATCCTCTCGAATTGTCGATGAGCCAGCCTTGTGTCTGGTAGCACCCTCCGTTAGTTCTGTCTCAGAAGAGCAGAGGCTCCGTGCACTGGCAGTCATACTGGAAAGCGCACGAGTCCCCGGAGCTTACAGGGATTGCATTGCTGTGCAGCGCGTCGTTTCGAGCGGATGTTTCGCACGAAGCCGGATATCCTGTCTTTCGATACCCACGAGGGACTTGACCTCTTTTTTGCCAATTCGCATGCAATCGACTGCGTGCACCAGGGCGGAGTCATCGCATATGAGGTGGTTCCCACATGGCCACACCTGAACGCCATAAACTCAGCGAGCATTTTCATTCGATGGCTGGAAGCTGCATCTCGGGCTGGCGACCCGCAAGAATTCGCCTAACGCGCGATGATCATAGCAACCTGCGGCGTTGGATTGCTCAATCCATCCTTGGTCGCGGAGTCATTCAACGTCGCACGCAGCATAAGCAAATTGGTAGGTGCCCTAGCCGGAACGTTAGAACAACACTCTCTTTAAGAGCGCCCCTTTGGGCAACCGCTCTCAAGCGCTCGCGTCGAACTATTCCTTAGCTTCGTAGTTCAGGTTAGGCCCGAGCCATCGCTCGACCTCAGCCATGCTCATGCCTTTTCGTTCGTGATAGTCGGCGACCTGATCGCGGTCGATCTTGCCGAGGCTGAAATAGCGCGATTCCGGATGGGCGAAGTAGAGCCCGCTTACGCTCGAGCCCGGCCACATGGCAAACGACTCTGTAATCAGCATTCCGGTCTTTGCCTGCACATCGAGCAGCCGCCAGAGCGTGCCTTTCTCCGTGTGGTCCGGGCACGCCGGGTAGCCCGCAGCCGGCCTGATACCCCGATATTTCTCCTGGATAATCTCGGCGTTGCTCAAATTTTCCTGGCAACCGTAGCCCCACTCATCCCGCACCCGCTTGTGCAGGCATTCGGCAAAGGCTTCAGCCAGGCGATCGGCAACGGCCTCCGCCATGATTGCGTTGTAGTCGTCATGCTCTGCCCTGAAGCGATCGCACAACTCTTTCAGGCCAATGCCGGAGGTTACCGCGAAAGCACCGATGAAATCGGGCAGCCCTGTTTCCCTTGGCGCGATGAAGTCGGCGAGCGATCGGCACGGCTCGCTGCCTTCTCTGTTTGCCTGCTGGCGGAGGAAGTGGAAGCGTTCTAATACTTTTTCACGCGTGCCATCTGCGTAGAGTTCGACGTCATCGCCTACCGCATTGGCGGGAAAGAAACCATAGACGCCTCGCGCGATGAGCAGTTGTTTCTCAATGATGACATCCAGTAAAGCATTGGCGTCTTTGAAGATCTGGCGCGCCTGCTCTCCCTGTTTCTCATCGTCGAGAATGCGGGGATAAACACCCTTCAGCTCCCAGGTGTGGAAGAAGGGCGACCAGTCAATAAATTCGCGTAGCGTCGCCAGAGGAAAGTTATCTAACACTCGCACCCCGGAAAACGCAGGCTGAGGGATGTCGTCCGCACGCCACTCGATTGGAGTTCGTCGGGCGCGAGCAGTCTCGATGGGAACAACCTTCTGACGTGGCGCAGCGTGAGATTTGCGGACCGCTGCGTATTCGGCGAAATGTTGTTCCACGAAGGCTGGTTTGCCTTCTTCACTCAAAAGGCTGGTCGTTACCGGCACCGCGCGGCTTGCATCGAGTACATGGACCACAGGTTCGCTGTAATGTGGCGCAATCTTGATGGCCGTATGCGCGCGGCTGGTGGTTGCCCCGCCTATGAGCAGCGGCAGCTTGAAACCCTGGCGCTCCATCTCACGAGCCACATGCACCATCTCATCGAGTGACGGTGTGATCAAACCACTGAGGCCGATCACGTCAGCCTTCTCCGTCTTGGCTCGCTCAAGGATCTTTTCCGCGGGCACCATCACGCCCATGTCGATGACCTCGTAGTTATTGCACGCGAGAACAACGCCGACAATGTTCTTTCCGATGTCGTGAACGTCGCCTTTCACCGTCGCGAGAACGATCTTTCCCTGTGTCCGGACCACTTCGCCAGCCGCAGCCATTGCCGCCTTCTCTGCCTCCATGTACGGGGTCAGGTACGCCACAGCCTTCTTCATCACGCGGGCCGATTTGACCACTTGAGGCAGGAACATCTTGCCCGCTCCAAAGAGATCCCCTACCACGCTCATACCGTCCATCAGCGGGCCCTCGATCACTAATAGAGGACGACCGAGCTTGGCGCGGGCTTCCTCAGTGTCAATGTCGATGTACGTGTCGATGCCCTTGACCAGTGCGTGAGAAAGACGCTCTTCGACCGTGCCATTACGCCATTCTTCGGTTTTCTTTTCGCTTACCGCCGCGCCAGCGCCGGCGGTCTTCAGCATTTCTCCGTATTCCACCAACCGCTCTGTTGCATCAGGTCGGCGATTGAGCAGCACGTCCTCGACCAGCACCTTCAGTTCCGGCTCAATCTCCTCGTAGATCTCGAGTTGTCCGGCATTCACGATGCCCATGTCCATGCCGGCCCCGATCGCGTGATAAAGAAACGCGGAGTGCATGGCCTCGCGGACCTTGTTGTTGCCGCGAAAGCTAAACGAAATGTTCGAGACGCCACCGCTGACCTTCGCGTGCGGCAGGTTGGCCTTGATCCAACGCGTCGCGTTGATGAAATCGACGGCGTAGTTGTTGTGCTCCTCCATGCCGGTGGCGACGGTGAGGATGTTCGGATCGAAGATGATGTCTTCGGGCGGGAAGCCGACTTCATCGACCAGAATCCGGTAGGCGCGTTCGCAGATCCGGATCTTCTCCTCGTACGTCGCGGCCTGGCCTCGTTCGTCGAAGGCCATCACGACAACCGCCGCGCCATACTTGAGCACAGTCGCTGCGTTCCGCCGAAACTTCTCTTCGCCTTCTTTCAGCGAAATCGAGTTCACAATGCCCTTGCCCTGCAGGCACTTGAGTCCGGCTTCGATCACCTCCCACTTGGAGGAGTCAATCATGAAGGGTACCTTGGCGACTTCAGGCTCGCTCGCCAGCAACTGCAGGAAGCGCGACATCGCCGCAACGCCGTCAATCATGCCTTCATCCATGCAGATGTCGATGACGTTGGCCCCGTTCTCAACTTGCTGCCGGGCTATGCTTACCGCTTCCTCGTATTTGCCTTCCTTGACAAGCTTCGCGAACTTCGGCGAACCGGCCACATTGGTCCGCTCGCCGATCATGATGTAGACGCTCGACTGCTGGGTAAAAGGCTGCGATCCAGACAGGCGGAGCGGCTTCGTTTCCAAGGCTGCGGCCACACTCACGCTTTCGAGCACACTCATGCTGTGATTTCGCTCCCGTGAAAGCTGGATAGAGCAGACACGGGCAGCCTTCTCGGAGGCCGCCCTTCCAGCGCTTTCGCGATGGCTGCGATGTGCTCCGGTGTGTTGCCGCAGCATCCGCCGGCGATATTAATCAATCCTGCCCGGGCAAAGTCGCCCAGATAACGGGCCATGTCTGGCGGCTCCAGATCGAAGCCCGTCGGCGAGAGCGGATTCGGCAAACCGGCATTCGGATAGCACGAGATCGCAACGTCCGCCTTCTCCGAGAGTTCGTCCAGAAAGGGGTACATCAGATCTGGGCCTAGAGAACAGTTGAGCCCCACGGACAGGGGTTTCGCATGTTGAACTGCGTTCCAGAACGCCTCGACGGTCTGCGCAGAGATCATCGTCTCTCCGCCACGCCCGACGGCCGCCGAGATCATCACCGGAAGTTCCTTGCTGTCTTCGTCGAACACCTCACGGATGGCGACTAGCGCGGCCTTCGCGTTTAGCGAGTCGAAGATCGTTTCGACCAAAAGCAGGTCTGAGCCGCCGGCGATAAGGGCGCGCACCTGCTGGGTGTAGGCCGCTTTGACCTGATCGAAGGTGACGACACGGAAGCCTGGATCATCAGCGTCGGGCGAGTTTGAGAGAGACACGGTCAGCGGCCCGATAGCCCCTGCCACGAATCGTTGACGCGAGGTTGCGCTCCCGACACGATCGGCCCATTCACGGCACTGCCGCGCCGATTGCTCGTTGATTTCCCAAGCCAGATTGTTGAGAAATGGATCGTCAATGATCTTCTGATAGAACGCCGGATCTTTCCGGCCCCCATGCTCTCGCGGGTCGTCCACGAAGAACTCGCTTTGGGCTATGCTGGTCGCACCGAAGGTGTTTGTCTCGATGATGTCCGCCCCAGCCTCCAGAAAACGGCGATGGATGTCTCCGATCATCGCCGGCTGAGTCAGAGTGAAGATGTCACCATTGTTCAACAGGTCCTTCTTCGAATCGATAAAGCGTGTGCCACGGATGTCAGCTTCGGTCATGCCGTAGGTGCGGATGGTCGTGCCCATCGCTCCATCAATGATGGCGATTCGATTCTCGAGGACCTTTTGAAGAGGATGCTGGTGGGTTTTCGTCATATCTCTTTGATTGCCTTTAAGCATCGCTAACGGCATCACCCGGGTCATCGGTTTTCCCCTCAACACGAAGGGTAGGAGTCACCTGATGAATCTCGGGCTGTTACTTGTCAGTGTCAGAAATAGCGATTATCTGCATTGACTTAGCGTCGCCACATTACCTACCTTCGATTATCTCATTCGGATTCAGGGCTGTCGCAAAGCGGTTCGTACAATCTGCTTAGTTACCGCATTATCTCCTTCCCACTCAAATACAACTGGGCGGAGACCACTTTGCCGTGCTCGCGCACGACAGCACTGCCAGGCACGGTTCCCACCCAAACCTTCAGTTAAGATCGGCCAATTTTCATCAATGTCCCACACACATCCGGTTCAGACATGGGGGCGATTGAGAGCCCGGTTAGGCCACACACAAACGTCAATGGTCACGGGTGAAATCCCTACATCGGATGACAGGTCTGTTGTCTTGGCAACTCGTTATCTAGGGCTGGTTCCGGAGAAGATATAGATCAGCGAGTATCGGGTGCGCGCATCAGGAAGGAAATGTCATCTACCTTGTAGAGGACCTTGCCCGGGGCCTCCGAAATAGGAGAGACCTTCCCAGCGCGCACAATATCGAATGCTGACACAAGTCGCGGGAGCATGGTGGGCGCCGCGACGGGGATATTGTGCGCCCCCAGAACAAGCTTCACTCGTGGTGCAAGAGCCGCTAGTCGTCGAATGGACGAGGCATACGCGTCGAGATCAGTTTCGGGGCGGAAGAGCCAGATGGGCGCGGGATAGTAAGTGTCACCGGTAAAGAGAAGTCCGTTCGCACGATCGATCAAGGAGATGGCGTCTGGCGTGTGGCCAGGGGTTGCGATCACTTCTATAGTTCGACCGCCAAGGTCGAAGCGATCGCCGTCGTGAGTGTATGCTGTAATCCTCCACGGACGTGTGGCGTAGGCCTTCGCGTCGAATCCAGAGGGCAAGGTACCGCAAATTTGGTCAGGGGTGATCTCGGCCTGCGCGTCCTCGCTTGAGCCAAGTGCATTCTTCCGGGTAAAAGCTGTATCCATGCCGTAGATCGTGGCGAATTCCCAATTGCCGCCGACGTGGTCGTCATGTGTGTGGGAATTCAGCACAATAATGGTCAAATTTGTGAGTTCGGCGGTTACTTTCTTGATGTCGCTGATTCCCATGCCAGTGTCGAAGAGCAGGGCTCGTTTCGTACCGACGATTAGGTAACTGATCACCTCCTCGGACTGATGCGGTTCGTAGATGGCGAAGACATTCGACACAGGTTTATAGACTTCGAACCATGGATCGCTAATTGCGACGCGATCTAGGGATTTGTATTCCGGTCGAGGGAGGGCGCGGCACCAACCTGGAATTGGAGCCTGAGCGAACAAGGATGATGTGATCGCCGTCAGGCAGATGGCGAGGCTGGCTATGAGTTGATGCATGGGCGGCCTCCAATACTTTGAACGGAGATTTGTCTGACCAGATTGCGTTTATTGCCTGGCTTGGCGGACCATCTCGACCAGTACCATTCGGGTATCCATCGGGGTGGCTATCTCGTGGGGGAAGTTGATGCGAACGCCTTTCATCCCCTCATTCGTTTTCAATCGGAGAGTAAAGCCCAGTCGGTCGACTGAAGTTATGGTCGCTTCCGTTGCTTCTACTCCAGCATGGAAGCGTGCCAAGAGGATCATCGAATCTACGTGGTCGGCGTTCATGTGCGCGAGGATGCCGGGTGCGGCATCTGCCAGCGGATCAGGGACTGCATCCTGGTAATCTCTCGCATCGACCCATCCCATCACGCCAAAACCGCCGACATAGTAAAGATCGACGGGTTGGAGCCGGAAGAAACTGAAGTCGGCGAAGTCGACCCAGTAACGGCTATTCTCATGACGAGCCAGGTAAGCCTCTCGAACCGAATCAAGCTCGCTTGCGGGAACGGATTCTGCAAGGCCGATCAGCGTAGACCGAGCAGATCCAAGTGGATCGCCATCGGCATTCGCTTGTCCAATGAAGAGGCTGCATCGCGGTTCCGCCTTCAAATTCTGGGTATGCATGGCCATATTGCTAATCAGAAAGAGCGGCCGGCCGGCAGGGTCGAGCGCGAAGGGCATGAGAGATCCAAAAGGAAATCCCGGATGCTTGCGGGAAATCGTCGAGAGGGTGCCAATCGAAGTCAGCGAGATGAGAGTGCGGATTCGCTCAGCGTGACTCGGTTCCGGGGGTTGCGGCGATGCTGGGCCGCTGGATGCGTGCTGGCGGGGCGCAGTAGTTTCGCTTGAGGACATCGTCTTCTTCACCTTTCGAACCATGGTATCGGTAGAAGCTAGGTGGTGCATCCTTCGATGGGCTCGAGGGTGCTGAGAAATAATGGTGTGAATGCAGAACATGCACTGTCAAGTCTCCGCTTTAGGCATCGATTTTGGCACGACCAACAGTTCTGTGGCGCTGGCAACGGGAAATTCGCAGGTACAACTCGCCTCGTTTCCTGTTCGCGGTGCGGAGACTTCGTCGTTCCGCTCCGTTCTTTACATCGAACGGAGGAAGAAGACGGGTGGGCTCAGCGAATGCAGTCGTGGACAGGACCAGCCGCCATCGAGCGCTATCTTGAGGCAGATGAGAAAGGCCGGCTCATTCAGTCTCTCAAGTCGCATCTCTCAAGCCGCACACTCACCGGCACAGAAGTCTTTGGCCGCCGATACACGCTTGAAGAGCTGGTCTCAAAGATGGTCTCCGATCAACGCGAACACGCCGAACAGGAATTCGGCATTCCCACGCGCTGTGCCATGGTGGGACGTCCGGTGCGCTTCGTTGGCGCAGAGACGGAAGAGGATGATGCCTATGCTGTGACGCGGCTGCGTCAGGCCTTTAAGGGCGCCGGCTTTGAGAACGTTGATTTCGAAAGGGAGCCGGTCGCCGCGGCTTACGCCTATGAATCCACGCTCGATCATGGCGAACTGATCCTCATCGGCGAGTTCGGCGGGGGCACCAGCGATTTCTCCCTGCTTTAGGTCGGCCCCGGGGTGCGCAGACGCGGACGCACACCACGAGATCTGCTCGGCGACAGCGGCGTTAGCCTTGTCGGCGATGCCTTCGATGCCCGGATTGTTCGCAAACTGGTATCACCCGCTTTTGGATCGGAATCTCTGTGGCCGTGATATTTTGTGGCATCAGCGGCTGGACTCAATTGCCGTTTCAAACCGAGTGAACACCACTATGCGAAAGTCCTTCTTGTTTCAAATATGTCTCTTGTTCTTGATGGCGTTCCCCGCCTTTGGCCAGACGGTGAAGACCACCTATATCAAAGTGGGCAACCTTTTCGACAGTCAGAGCGGCGCCTATCGCTCGAACATAGTGTTAGTGATCGAGGGCGAACGCATCAAGTCGGTCGAGGCTGGAGGTTTCGCGATCCCTGCGGGCGCGGAGGTCCTGGACCTCTCCCATGCCTACGTCTTCCCCGGCCTGATCGACTGTCACACCCATCTGGGGGCGCGCGCTGACCGCTATGACCCGATCTACGACTTCAAAGACACTCCGTTCGATTCCGCCATCGCCGGCGTGGTCAACGCGAAGAAGACGCTGGACGCCGGATTCACCTCTGTTCGAGATGTCGGTTCACTGCCATTTCTGGCTGTCGACCTGCGCAATAACATCAATGCGGGCTTCATCCCAGGGCCGCGCATTGTTGCCTCCGGGCCGGGGATTTCCATCACTGGCGGACATGGCGACCTCAACAACTACTCGCCTCAGACCCGGGTAATGATGTTTCCCGAGCAGCGCGACTTTCAGATCGCCGACGGCCCGGAACAGGTGCGCGAGACTGTCCGCGCTCAGGTGAAGTACGGTGTAGATGTGATTAAAATCCTCGCCTCTGGCGGAGTTCTCAGCAAAGGCGATCAGCCCGGTGCGCCACAATATACCTACGAAGAACTCAAGATGGCCGCCGACACCGCCCATCAAGCCGGCCGTAAGATTGCCGCCCACGCCCACGGCACGCAAAGCATCAAGTGGGCCATTCAGGCGGGCATCGACTCGATCGAACACGCCTCGCTCGTCGACGACGAGGGTATCCAGATGGCGAGAGCCCGCGGAACTTACTTCGTCATGGACATCTACGACGATGACTATATTCTCGGCAAGGCCAAAGACTTCGGCATCCCTCAGGAGTTCCTCGACAAAGAGCGCGCCCTCGGAAAGCTGCAGCGCGAGAACTTCCGCAAGGCCTTCCAGGCTGGCGTCAAGATGGCCTTCGGCACCGACGCCGGAGTGTACCCGCACGGCGACAACGCCAAGCAGTTTCACTACATGGTGATGTACGGGATGACACCCGCCCAGGCAATCCAGGCAGCCACATGGAACGCCGCCGACCTCATCGGCCGCTCCAGCGACGTCGGCTCCCTAACGGCCGGCCACTACGCGGACCTGATCGCAGTCAGCGATGATCCGTTGCAGCATGTTGAGGTGTTGGAACATGTCCAGGTCGTAATAAAGGGCGGCGCAGTGGTGAAGGACGAGATCACACACAGGTAGCTGGCCAAGTTACGGTCAGCCCAAGCGGTGACGCTAATGAGCATTGAAGAATATCTTTGCCTGACAATCTGTCAGTGATACTGGTAAACGAGGTGAAGCATTGCCCGAATCCATTGACTGGCCGTATACACGTCCAAAGCGGAATCGCCGCCGTTTCCTTTTTATTGCCGCTGTTCTTGCGGGCGTCGTCTTTGGTAGTCGGACGGCATTGTCGTATTACGTAGACCTGCTCTGGTTCCGATCACTTGGCTACGGGGGCGTGTTCTGGAAAACTCTGAACCTTCAATGGACTATCTTCACGGTCTTTGGAGTTGCGACGTTTCTCATTCTCTACGCCTCGTTTTCAGCTCTTAAGAGAGCCCATCTCCCCGATTTGCCGAGCAGTCATACGATCTTCATCGGCGGACGGTCGGTGAACCTGCCAATCGAGCCTGTTCTGCGTCTTGTCTCTTTGGTCGTTTTGTTTGCCATTGCCATCGCGACCGCCGCCTCTATGATGGTGGAGTGGCCAACGCTCGCGCTCTTTTGGTACGCGCCGCGTGCTACTGGCGGTGTCGCCGATCCAATCTTCGGCAGGCCGCTGAACTTCTTTCTGTTCACCCTGCCCGCGTGGCAGGTCGTCATCGGCTGGCTGCTTACTCTCGCTGGGATTACCTGTCTACTTGCCGTTTTCTTCATTCTCATCACAGGTGGAGCGGGTGCACTAGCCAAGGACCGTCGCACCTACTTCCGATTGCAATGGCGCGGGCTTTCCATCGCGTTTGCCTTTCTGCTGCTGATTCTCGCGATACGCGTGTATCTCGATAGGTTCGAGCGATTGTTCGATGCTCACACGGTCTTTGGCGGTGTGACCTACACGGACGCGCACGTCACGCTTACCGGCCTGCTCTTGGTGTGCGTGGCGCTGGTTCTCGGAGCGGTGATCGCTGCGGTCAATGCCGTATCGGCGCAACGCGGCCGCCGGCTTATCGTAGCGATCCTTCCGGCCGCCGCTTGTTATATCGCCGTTCAGTTAACCGCCTGGTACGTCAGCAGCTTTATCGTCAAACCGAACGAGCTGGTTCGCGAGAAACCCTATATCGCCCACAACATTGAGCTGACACGGCAGGCCTACGGATTGGACCGGTTCTCCCTGCGCGAGTTTCCTGCTGAGACGACTGTCGATGCGGCTGATCCGGCCAACAATCAAGCTACGCTTCAGAACATCCGGCTATGGGATTGGCATGCGCTCCAGGACACGCTGCGTCAGATTCAGGAAATCCGCACCTACTATGACTTTCCCGATATCGACATTGATCGCTATGAAATCAACGGCATGATGCGCCAGGTGATGCTCGCGGCGCGCGAACTGAACGTCGACAAGCTCCCGGAGAGCAGCCGGAACTGGATCAACGAAAAGCTGATCTACACTCATGGCTACGGCATTACGATGAATCCGGTAAACGGGTTCACGCCGGAAGGACTGCCGACGCTGATACTGAGCAATATGCCGGTCCAGAGCACGGTGCCCAGTATCACCGTGACGCGACCGGAAATCTATTTTGGTGAGCTGACCGACACCGACGTGTACGTTAAAACGCGGCAGAAGGAATTCAACTACCCGCAAGGCCAGAACAACAATCTCACCTCGTACGAAGGCAACGGCGGCATTGTCCTCGGCGGCTTCCTGCGTCGTTGCATCCTCGCATTCGACCGCGGCGATCTGGGAAAGTTACCGTTCAGTGATGATGTGAATCCGGAGAGCCGGCTCCTGATGCGACGCAACGTGCGAGATCGCGTATCGGACTCTTGCCCCGTTCCTCACCTACGATCCCGATCCATACATCGTGATCGGCGATGATGGCAGGCTGTCCTGGGTCATGGATGCATTCACGACATCGGACAGCTATCCGTACGCGAGCCATTACCCTCTCAACGACACCGTCATTAACTACATGCGGAACAGCGTTAAGGTGGTCATCGACGCGTACGATGGGACGACAACGTTTTACGTGTTTGACACTGAGGATCCGATCCTCGCAGCCTATCGCCGCATCTTTCCGAGCCTGTTCAAGGACGCGGCTGCGATGCCCTCCGGGCTTCGCAAACACATGCGCTACCCCGAGTTATTGCTCAAATTGCAGGCGGAGGTGTATGGGCTGTATCACATGACGGACCCGGAGGTGTTCTACAATCGCGAGGATCTGTGGACAGTCGCTACCGAGGTTGGCATGGGCGAGGGTGGTGAGCAGACAACACAGCCGATGCAGCCGAACTTCGTGCTGATGAAACTGCCGGACGAAACCGGCATTGAGTTTGTAGAGATACTGCCATTCACGCCAGCCAACCGGAATAATTTGATTGGCTGGATTGCCGGCCGCAGCGACGGCCCGCACTACGGCACATCGGTGGTTTACAACTTTCCTAAAACAAAACTGGTTGACGGCCCGCTGCAGATCGAGGCGCGCATCGATCAGAACGCGCAGCTTTCAGGACAATTGACATTGTGGAATCAGCAGGGCTCGCACGTGCGACGCGGAGCACTGCTGGTGATTCCGACAGGACGCGCGCTGTTGTATGCAGAGCCGATTTACCTGCAAGCAGAGCGGAGCCCGATGCCGGAGTTACGTCTGGTCGTGCTTGCGCTTCAAGACCGGCTTGCATATGGACCAACCTTCGAGGCGGCGCTGGCGGCTCTTTTTGGCGGAAGCGCATCGTCCCTTACTTCATCTGAGCCGGTGCGAGCCGCACCAGCGGCCTCCGGCGTGCCGCAGCCCGCAGCGGATCTCAATGCACTCATCGCGGAAGCCGCTAAGGACCTTGCTGACTACCAGCGCCTCACCGCGGAAGGCAAACTTGGCGAAGCAGGACAGAAGCTTGAAGAGCTGAAGCGCACAATCGATAAGCTGAACACGCGTCAAAGATAGCCTTAAGGACGAGCACCCTTTCCGAATGGCCGACTTCCAGGTAAGTCTTTGTCCAGGGAAGAAGAGCGCGGATTTCCTGGGGGCGCGCTCGGGAATACTGTGAACATTAGCTCACCAAAGTAGCATCGAAGTAGGCGATGCTTCAGTGTCGACAAACGCTCTTCTCGTCTGTGAATTTCCGAATTGTCCGCAATTCGTCACTAATCCGATTCATTTCCGAGTAGCGATTGCCTGAGCACTTCTGTGAGCGATCATTGATTCTGATCTTTCGAGTTTTCCTAAATCACAATCTTTTGCCCAAAATTAAAGAACGGCTTTCTCCTTTAAACTCACACATACGCATGATCCAGCCTCTTCGCCAGTGGTTCCGCGCTCCGCTTTTCCTGTTGGCCCTCGCAGGAGGTCTCATCGCCTTCTCTGTGCAATCGGGAGAGTTGGGCTCCGCCGACACACAACATCGGCTCCAATCCGCTCATTCGTTTTGGACTGCGGAGCCGCCGGTATTTCCGCAGGAGTTTCCCGAATTCGGAGTGCATGGCCGTGGAGGCCGCTTGCAGAGTTGGTATGGTATCGGGCAGTCGCTGCTGATGCTGCCCGCTGACGTGGTTGGTACGATCGTAGAGCGTCTTCCTGTTTTCGCTGACTACAACGGGAACGATCCCAGCGTGCGCAACATCATCGTCAGCTACAGCACCAACATTCTTGTCAGCGTGTTGACCTCGCTGGTTTGCTTCCGGTTCCTACGACAATTGGGCTTTAAGGAGAAGCATGCCGTTGCGGGTGTTCTCGCTCTGCTGCTGTCGACGACGCACCTGCATTACACGCAGAACATGATGGAGAACAATTACATCTTTCTGTTGACGCTGACCGGCTTCTCTTATCAATACGAATGGTTATGCAACGATAGTCGGCGTGCTCTCCTGTTTGGCTCGGGTGCTTTCGGGCTCAATCTGCTGACCCGGCTCACCACAGGTATGGACCTGCTGGCTAGCGCCCTCTTCTTGTTGCTTGTCCTGTGGTTCGAAGGGGCTCGGAGACGAGCTCTCTGGAGTCGATGTCGAACCTTCGTCGCAATCGCTCTTCCGGTTTATGCGTTTTTTGGATTTATCGACCGCTTGCATCAGTACTATCGTTTTGGGTCGTTCTTCAACACATACATCAGTGTCGTCGCTCGCGAAGCCCGGCAACGAAATCCATCTCTGCCTGCCAGCTATCCGTTCGAAACACCCTTCCACATCGGCTTTCTCGGGGCTCTATTCGCACCAGAGAAGTCGATTTTTCTCTTCGACCCTCTACTGATTCTCATGATTTTGCTCGCTGTCGTGGCTTGGAAGCGGTTCAGTCCAGTCGTTAAGGCATACGAAATCACGGTTTGCGTCCTGCTATTTGCGTACATCAGCTTCTACGCCCGATATACGGTGTGGAGCGGTGACTTCGCATGGGGCGATCGCTACGTTTCAACGACCGTTGAACTTGTGGCCTTACTTGCAGTTCCGTTGTTGCTACGTTATCGCAGCGAGATGGGACGCCTGGTTTGGACAACAGGAATAGCGCTCATAGCCATCAGCACTGTGGTACAGATCGCATCGCTAGCCTTCTGGTTGCCTCTCGAAATTTACCAGATGGAGACATTCGGTCATCCAACATTCGTGATTGTCCTGCGCATGCGGAACATCGTTGCCTTCGCGTTCGGGAAAATGGATGCCTGGGGCCTGAGTAATCACGCCATGACTGAGGATCCATGGGATTATGTCCACATCACAACATGGAATTTTCTGCCCTTCCTTTTGAAGCGAGCAGGCGTGGCACCTGCGAAGATCGTGCACCTGGCATTCGCGGTATGGGGCGCAGGGCTAGCTGCGTTAGCGATCACTCTTTGGCGGCTCCGCCGAGTGTCTGCGCAACTTGATTAGAGCTGGCCGACTTACTCCGGCAATGCAAAACTGAATAGATCGGAGCCTGACGCGATGGCGACGTACTGTTTGCCCCGTACCGCATAGCTCATCGGGGATGCGTGAAGAGTTTGCCCGGTGTTAAAGTGCCACAGCGACTTGCCGGTCCTGGCATCCGCCGCTTCAAAAAAATCTGCATCATCGGCAAAAAAGACAAGACCGGTCGCGGTTGTCATAACGCCGCCCCAGGAATGAGAATCCCCTGCTTGCGGGTAGCGCCATGCGATAGTCTTCGTTTGGGGATCGAAGGAAAGAAGGATCCGTTCCGTTTTGTCGTTTGGATCGTGCTTGGTTCCGGTTGAGTAATACTCTTTGCCCTCTTCAAATGGGGCTGGTTTTACAAAATACACCGAGCAACCCTCAAAAGCCAAAAAGTAGAACAAGTGTGTCGCTTCGCTATAAGAAGGCGAGAACCAGTTGGTAGCACCTACAACGCCGGGACAAATTAGGGTCCCATCCGGGGTCGGCTTTAAATCCGTAACTATAGGACGACCACTAGCGTCCACTCCTGTCGCCCAATTGATCTTCTTTGCAAATGGTGTAGCCGATAGGAATTTTCCATTGGTTCGATCAAAGAGATAGATAAACCCATTGCGGTTTGCCTCGATCAGAAGCTTTCTCGGTTTTCCCTCGTATTGCATGTCTACCAGGACGGGCGTCTCCACGCCATCGTAGTCATATAGATCATGCGGTGTGAACTGGAAGTACCATTTCAATTTTCCGGTATCTGGATCGATCGCCAGTAGACACGCGGTGTAAAGGTCATCGCCGGGCCGGACGCTGCCATCGTAATCTGGAGCTGCGTTGCTGGTGCCCCAGTATAGGGTATTCAGCTCTGGATCATATGTTCCCGGCATCCAAGTTGTCCCACCACCGTGCAGATAACTATCTCCAGGCCAGCTTGAAGAACCGAATTCTCCCGGGCCGGGAATCGTCCACAGACGCCATGCCAGCTTGCCAGATATAGAGTCGTAGGCCGCTAGAAAGCCGCGAACTCCGTCGTCGCCGCCTGAGGTTCCTACCAGTACTTTGTCTTTTACGATCAGCGGGGCACTCGTAGCTCCGTAGTTCTTGTTCCAGCCTGCGTATGCCACGTCCCAGATCAGGTTTCCCGATCGTGCGTCCAGGCACAAGAGGTGAGCGTTGTCAGTTTCCATGTAAAGTCGCGAGCCCAGGAGAGCAACACCGCGGTTGATATGCCCGGAGGCGTCATCGATCAAGCCCGGGGAAACCGGCCGAGAATAGTGCCACAGGATCTGTCCGGTTTGCGCATTGAGGGCAAATGCATCATTGGAAGCCGTGACGTACATGATCCCATTGACAACCACAGGGGTAACTTCAAGAATGCCGGCACTTCTGCTGTGGAAGACCCATTGCGCCTGAAGATGTCTGACATTTTGAGGCGTGATTTGCCTAAGGCTGCTAAAGCGCCTTCCTGTGTAATCGCCGTTGTAAGAAGGCCAGTCGTCTTTAATCGTTCGAGAGAGCAGCTGTGAGGCTTGTACGCCCGGAGCATGTGCGAGGGATGGATCACTATCCTGCCCGCTCAAGGGAATAGACAACATATACGCGCATACGGCGATCAGCCATCTCCTCTGTAGCCTCATGCGGTCAGCGTCCTTCATCCCTTCCGGTTACAAATACCTCCCCGAGAGCTCCGCGATCGAGCCCGCTGCTATCGATCAAGTGAATCGAGACTCGCGCCACGCTCTTAGTCGTGGTTATTGTTTGTGAGAGCTGAACGGGGTCTTGCGGTTGAACCGATTGGAGGGAAACCTCCTCCGTTTCTGCGCCACCTTCATCATAAAGATAGGCCTTCAGCGAGCCGGGGAAGAAGACGCCAAAACTGCCCGAAAGTTCGAGCTTCCCGGCACTGTTCTTTGCGACGAGAGGTCGACCCACCAGGCCTGCGTCGGTAACGGTTTTCAAGTCGGGACTCATACGTGACGGAAACCAGTAGCTATCCATTGCGTATGTTTCGCCGGGTGTCAAGACCGCCATCGGGCTGTTAAGTTCTGCCTCCATGTAGTAGGGAGTCTCTTTAAGATCTTTTGAGGTCAGGTAGGGCATACCCTGCGCATTCAGTTGCACAGTGGGTCCGTTCTTGTAGAAGATAACCGAAGCCTTGTCAGGATAATCTGCACCTTCGATGTACCTGGTCTTTTCGACCATCGCATAGTGAGTTGCGCCATCGACTAACGCAATCCAACCGGCGGTTGAGTCGAGCCACACCTCGTTTTCGAGGTATCTCCAATTTAGCCGAAATAGTCCATCCTTTACGCTAAAAGAGGGATCATTCGCCAGCCCATCGCGGACATGATAGCCGTTCAAATATGAGGAGCGGGGATTGAGCGGCGCAAAGGCCCAAAAGTCATGATTGTACTGGTTGGGATCGCTGGCGTCGGACAGGTCATACTGAGAGACGGACTGCACAGACCAGGCGATCGAGTGGCCCGTGATGTTCCTGGTAATCGCATGAAAGAAGATTTCAGGGGAGTCGCTGCCGATACTTATCTCACGCGTGTATTGAAGGCCCGTAGGCGGGTCCGGGGGGCCCTCCAACCGCACCGTGCAGCGATTGTTTTGTGACAGAATCGAGAAGGCATATGCGCCGTCGTCAAGAGGAGTGGAAGCTCCTGTCCAGTGCTGCTCGTCATCATTGCCTTCGGGTAAGGGCCAAATCTTGTCGCCACCATAGTTGATCCAACGGCCCGCAGCCTCGGCCGGGGAAATGTACTTGCCTTTGTAAACCTGATTGACAAATAAATAGGGGTGTCCATTGAAACTGACCTGCATCAGCCGGCCGCCCAACTGAGGAACAAAGGTCAACTTCACCCATTCGTTCGCTACCTCCTGGGCTTGCCAACCCTCGAAGACTACTGCATGAATTTGACATGAAGACGATGGAGTCGGTGTGGACTGCTGAGCACTCGCCGAGCAGACCACTAGAGCAAAGGCAAGGAAGCAGCTGACGGCAGTTAATTTCATCTACGTGCGCCCTCGTTCAACAGAATATTTTCTTGTGAATGGCAGAGATCTAGTTGCCCGGTCTTGTGCGAATGCCTTTCGCCGCATGGCCGGTGGGTGAGTGTTTTACCGCGATGAAGGAGATTTGCTCGGCAGCCTCATCGTGCACTTCGAAGTTCTGCTGCAGCACCGATCTGGCAGGATAACGGCCCTCAAAAAACTTGCCGTATATCGCGTTCACTCGATCGGCGTCCTGTATCTGGCGCAAATAGACGGTACTGAAAACAACATCGGAGAAATCCATGTCAGCTTCCTGCAATCCATCCAAAAGATTGCGCATGGACTGCCGCAGCTGCAGCTCAAGGTCGGGCGTGACTATTCCTTGATCGGGAATGAAGCCATCTTTAGCGGAGAGATACAGAGTGTCGCCATAGAGAATGCCGGGACTGGCAGTGGGGCTGGGGGGCATATTTCTTGGCCGGATCGCTTTGCGCTTGCTGAGGTCTGCTCCCGCGATGCAACTAAATACGATGTGATCCCCATTAGGGAGACCGACGACTTGGATGGTCCCGCGGCCCGGTGTATTGCCGAATTCAAAATAACTCGCGTAAATCTTGCCCATAACGTCGTATTGCCCACCGACGCTCATGTAGGGATTCACCCATAGAACATTCTTCATGCTTAGCCGGGCAGCCTTGAGCACGGTACTTACATTATCGAGAGCTTGCCTGACTTCTCCGGAAAAGTCAGACGCCTGTCTCCCGGTGAGCGGATCCCGACCTCCCTGCGCCGACAGGTACATGATCTCACCTGCCCGAATTGCAGGCGGATCCACGTGCGGGCCTCGCGCCCAGCCTGCTGGCCAAATCGCTTCTCTGTGAATCGTGTCTGCCACGGCAATGCAGTTGATTTCCACCTTTTCCCCATCCGGAAGAGCGGCAACCGTGAGAACAGTCCGCGCTGGAGGGCTTTGGCCGATCGTCTGCCAATAAACCTCATTCATGCCTGCCATGTCCTGCTCATCCGTGAGATAGATGTTCATCCAAACAACATTCCCAAAATTCATGCCTGCGCCCTTCAGCACAGCCTGGACGTTGCTTAGGGCTTGCGCGACTTGTTCGACGAACCCTGGTGGACGTGTGCCGTCGGGCTTACGGCTTCCTTGACCGGATATGTAGAGCGTGCCCCCGGTCAGAATGCCGGGACTATAGAACGAATCGGCAACTGCATAGCCCTGCGGTTGAATGACTTTGAATCCGGAGTCCTGGGCAACGAGGTTGAGCCCGAACGCGCAGAAAAAAAGGCAGGCAAAGGATGGAAGGCTGCGCTTGAACCGATCGATCATTTCTCCTCCGGGAGATTAGTGCGCCTGTAGGTAGGGGACGAATCCGTGTGCTCGGGTTCCGATTTTGTACACGGATGTCGTTGCTGTTATGTACAGGGTTGAGTAGTCGGGGTCTCCCCATGCGAGATTTGCCGGCTGCTCGGGAACTACGATGGTCCCCAGATGAACGCCTTGCGGGGACCATACCCATATACCCCTTGGACCTACCACATACAGATTGCCATTTCGATCAACCTTCATGCCGTCTGGTACACCGTCCTTTGGACCACCTGGCTCTGTACCGAAGATCCGTCCGTTGCTCAATCTACCGTCCGCGTGGAAGTCGTATACGTGGATATTTCGCTGGGTGGAATCATCAACATAGAACTTGGTGCCGTCTGGAGAAAACGCGAGCCCATTCGGATCTTCCAGGTCCTTTGTCAGCAATTGAAGTTGACCGTCCAGAGCGATGCGATAGACGCCTTTAAAGGGGAGTTCCTGCTTTTGCCCGCGAGGCAAGTCAGAGGTTGGATCAGTAAAGTAAATAGCGCCATCCGGACCGAGCACCACGTCGTTGGGACTGTTCAAACGCTTGCCCTGGTAATGATCCACGACTATTTTGTAGCTTTTGCCATCGGGCGACAGACGGATGATTGCCCGCAGAACGCTGGCACAATCTAAAAGACGATGTTGTGAATCATAGGTATTGCCATCGGGGTCGCCCAGAGAGATGATTTCCTGTTTTTGACCAGTGGAAGTGTTTACCTTGAAAATTTTGTTGAGAGTTTCGTCGCTCACCCAGAGATAACCGGAGCTATCCCAAACAGGCCCCTCGGTAAAACCGAAGCCCGAAGCCAGCTTGGTCAGCTGTGCTTTTCGATCAAAGAGAGTCCAAAACTCGGGTGTAAGGGCCTGAAGTTCGAACGCACCCTTGTTCGTTTCTCCATGACCTAGGCGGTGGGCCGATCCGGCAATCAGCAGCAAGGTCAAAGCGGCTATCGCAACCTTGCGGATGCCGATGTTGAACCACGAGTCCTTGGAGCGAAAAGATAAGTGATTATTCGTCATCATCGTCAGACTTTGAAGATTGTGTTGGGGAGAGCTTGGAATTTTCACTTCCCACATGAAGGAGATAACTGACCAGGTCATTGATCTGTTTGTCATTCAACATCGATCCGTAGTTGACCGGCATCAGCGAGTGAGACCCAAGATCTATGCGTGTGAGTTGTGACTTCTGAAAAAAATGAAAGTCTCCATCCATTGTCTGGATCGAAACGGAAAAATTATCGTCCACCTTGAGCATTCCAGTGAACTTCTGTCCTGCGTGCGTCACGACGGTTGTAGCCTTCTTCTGGGGAGGCAAATTCCTTTCAGGATCCAAAATCACGCTTCGGATCTGGCCGGCGCTTTCGTCCGCTCCGTAAAGCGAAAGATCACTGCCAATAAAGCCGCCTTTCCCATTGACCATATGGCATTCTGAGCATCGCGCTCCGCCAAAGAAAAGAGCTTCTCCGCCCTTCGGGTTTCCGGGAAGCTTGATGTCGATTCGCCGCCCTTGCAGAGTTCGTAAATATTGAACAATAGCGGTCAATTTCTCCTGGCCGAGCCAGTCAAAGGCAGGCATACCAGTCCCGGAGACTCCATTTTTCGCGATCGCAATCAGGTCTGAGTCGGCGAGTCGCTGCACGTCAGGAGCAGTTGCGATGTCCGGCCCGTGTTCGCCCCCGCGGCCATCGGATCCGTGACAGCCCCCGCAGTTGGAGGCGAAGAGCATCGACCCTTGAACATCCGCTGCAGTAGTAGTGCTTGCCGGTTGTTGTGCGCGCAGATTCGTGATCGATACCAATCCAAGCAGCAAACATGGGATGGAGATCGTGTGCCACCAACTCATCATTCGCCAAAGACCTCTTTCAGCGTTCGATACCCACTGGGCCAGCACCAAGCTTGCACCCTGGGCCTTAGTGTTCTGCGCCTATTTGCACCATACCCGGATACCACGAGCGCACGGCGAGAATACGCGACTTGACGTTGGCGGCACTGTAATATCCGACAGTGCAGTTGAGCCGGAAGAAATAGGCATCCCCCGCTTTGGCGGGATGCCGCCCTGCGATTCCGTCCATTCCGCTCCCTGCTACCATCACGCCGTGGCCGCTCAAGACCAGGTAAATCTCCTCTTCGCGCTCGTGGTGATGAGGAAAGTTAGTACCACCTGGTGCGATTTCCATCAGGAAGAGGCTGGTCAAAACGCGGCCTGCTGCAATGCGGTCGCGCTTACTGTCGACATCCCCCATCAGCAGACGGTAACGAGTCGAATCAGGGTGGCCGCTCACCGTAGTTGTCGGCACATCCTCGATATTGGCCTTTAGAGGCTGCGGCGGTGGCTGAGTTTTCTCAAAGCCTTTAGTACGAAAACCCATAATGATCACGGTTAGTGGCATGTCAGACTGATTGCTCAGAGCATGCGCAATCGTTGATGGAATATATAAGTAGTCTTCTTTCTTAAGCGAGACGATTGCATCTCCGTACTTCACGGAGCCCGTGCCTTCGAGCACCACGTACACCTGGTCTTCGTCTGGATATTGAACCAAACCACAGACGCCATTCGGATCAATCACCGCTTCTCCATAACGTGCTACTCCGACGACAACAGAGGTATCCGAGTTTCCCTGGCCGAACAACGCCCGGTAGTGGCACGTCTTCGTCGTAATATCTGACTTCTTCTCCCCGACCGCAGAAGTGTCACGATAAAGAAAGGTGGGATCGATCTTGCGCTCGTTCGCGTGGAGCAGAGGTGCGCAGAAAATTCCTATGAGCAGAGCGACGAGCCTGACGGCATGGCGTCGGCTGTCTGCCCCATGGCATATTGCGATCAAAGAAAGTCTCTCGGGGTCTAGGTATCTGTTCACTGCATTCGACCTAACTGAATCCGGTAAACCACGTGTTTTGCGGCTACGTTTTTATAGGCTGAAGAAAGCATTTAGGCCGATTGTTTGCGGGCTTTGTCAAGAATCTGACGTAGGCGATTCCCAACCGTCAGATCTTCCCCCTGCTGCAGGGTCATTGAGACAATTTGCAACTCATTCGGAGGCGCCTCCTCTTTTGCCTTGGGGTCATCGCCTTCGCGGACTGCGGTTACTCCACTGGGATTATTGTTCGTGAGCACCTCAATACGGGGTTCGCCCTCCCGTAGCTGTCGAGCGCATTGGTCCACCGTCAAACCGAACCGCTGCTCGTCCCACTTTACCGTCAGGGTCGGATAGCTGTTCTCGTCTTGAGGGGTCATGATGGATGTAGTGACTCCTGGTACGGTTTGAACCAGCTTCTGGATGCGTTCAACCCGGCCCTGCCACTCTTTAGTTAGGGCCGTGAGATCCGCTTGGGACCAATATTCGACTGCTGCAAGAATCCCTATAATCTCTTCTTTGCCGACCTTCATGGGCCGACATACGGCGCCCTCCCATGGATTGTTATTTGCCATTGCCGCATCGATCAGGTCCTTCCGGCCTAGCAGCACCCCAGAACATTGCGGGCCACCCAAACCCTTTCCGCCGCTAAAGCAATAAAGATCGACGCCGATCTTTGCGTAGCGTCTGAAATTCTCAAACGGGGGAATACCTGCCGCATCGTCCAGCAGCAAGGGGACGCCGGCGGCGCGCGTGATCTTCAGCGTATTCGGTAAGCGGTCATCCCGCCAGGTTGTATAGACCATGGCGGTTTGCGGAGTAATGGCCGACTGCAGATTGTCCACTCCATGAGCAAGCACCAATTGGCCTCCGGCGAGGCGTATCGCACTGTCGAATGCGGTCCGCCCTCCCAGCATCACAACTTCATGTTTCAAACCGGTTGTGTCGGGCAGTTGCCACACATTTTTTGGATCGGTCCCGGCGATGCAGCCCGCAGTCGCCAGAGCCATCGCGCCAGCCGAGCCAGACGTGACCATTCCGGATTCTGCACCGGAAAGTTCCGCAAGCCTTTTGCCTGCTGCGCGCTGCAGTTCAAACAAGTCAACAAATTGTCGCGATGCAGCCTCGACCGCCTCCCGCACCCCCGGCAGTTCCAGTGACCCGCTCAGATACGTCCACGTCCCCCGCGCATTGATCAATGGCCGGACCCCAAGGCGGGTATAAACATCGGCAGAGGAAGATCTTCCGGTAGTAGCCGCTACGGTGCTCGCAAAACTTCGCGAGGCAATGGTGGCGAAGAGAGGAGCAGCGGCCAGCAATTTTAGGAAAGATCGCCGATCATTCAGACTATTTTTGAGCTCACGCTCGGGCAGCATAATGTTCCTTTCCTGCTGCAGCTGCCCCTAGGGCCCGCTGGTTGTTGTGCGCGCAGACACAAATTTTCCTAGAACAGGAACTTCAAGGCAACCTGCATGATACGAGGATCGTTGGCACCAGTTACATAACCGAAACCACCCTGGCCGGTGTTGTTGACGAGCCCATTCGGATTCGTAAATTGCGCATGGTTGAAGACATTGAATGCTTCTGCACGAAACTGCAGCTTAGTCCCCTCGGTAATGTCAGTACTCTTTAGCAGAGCCATATCAAAATTGTTGATGCCGGGACCGGAGAAGGATCGCCGCATTGCGTTGCCTACCTGCCCGATTGTTTCCGGGACGAAGTAGTCAGGGTTGAAATATGGCAGCCCTTTTCGCGGGTTCCGATTTATATAAAGAGAGCTGCCGTTGTTCGCGTAGCTTGGCACATCTACGTTTGCATTAAAGGCACCAAGCAGTGAATTATCGTCGTTCTCATTGAGAGTGACCGGCTCTCCCTTGGCAAACGTAGTTACACCGGAAAGCTCCCAGCCTGCGGTGAACCGCTTCGCAATATCCCCTCCGCCGATAAAGTGATCGAAGGGCAACTGTACGGTGTAGCTGGCGACCAGGTTATGAGGAACGTTAAAGCTCGATAATGCGTAGGTTTGGGCAGGATTCAACGGATTGGTCGCATCAAAGGAGTCCGAACCGTTATCCAGCGACTTCTCAAAGGTATATCCAATGAGGAAGTTCACGTATTTTTCGTTGTGCTCCAGACTCACCTGCAGCGAGTTGAAGCTGGAGCCAACCGCCGTCTTCATGTAGGGATTGCTGTTGAAGTTAATCCCGAAGGCAGGCCTCGTTCCCTCCACTGTCTGGCCGCTTGCCGTCGTGTAAACCGTGTCTTCGCCGTACGGGCCGCAAGTTGTCGTACCGGGCGCCACATTGGCTGGGTTACTCAATTGGAGGCAGAGCGCCTGGTCCCCGGGATTCGATTCCTCAAACGTCAGCAGCTGCCTTCCCACCGTGCCGACGTAGTTGACGCTGAGCACGGTTGCAGTTCCCAATTGACGCTGGAGAGAGAGTTCCCATTCCTGAACATAGGGCATCTTGTTTTTATAGTAGTAATAGTCGGATCCGCCGATGGGTGTGGCAGCTGCCCAGTTGAACGTTGTATCGGGATTCTTAGGAGATACGTTGGTTGGGGGGAAAACGAAGGGGAACTTCTGTCCCGCCGGAGTTCCCGACGGCCGATCGACAAACGGAGTGGCCAGCTCAGTCGATGACACAGAGTAGTAATTGCCGTAAGGAGCGTCCCCCACCTCGACAAAGCCAGTAGCGTCCTCGATAGAGCTATAGAAAATGCCATAACCGGCACGTATGCTCATTTTTCCAGGACCACCCAGTACTTTGCCAAGAAAACCGTCGCTTACGTCTGGCGCATAGGCAAAACCAATTCTGGGACCAAAGTTGGTGTACTTGGTGGGCCCGAGCGTGCGAGGAATGCCTGGATCCAGGGGAACAACCAGACCGAGGGGAGCACCGGGAAATGCTAGCGACTGCTCCCCGGGAACGACCGTTTCCAGCTTGTTCTGGGTGTCGTACCAGGGAGTAGCGACTTCCCAGCGCAGGCCGTAGTTGAGGGTGAAATTGCGAGTTACACGCCAGCTATCCTGACCGTAAAATCCGTAGTACTTGCTCCGCGAATCAAGAAGCTGCTGGCTGGCCTGCACGAAGCTGTCCGGCGCTCCGATCAGGAAATCGGCGAAGTCCAAGCCGGTCTCTGAACCATTAAAACCAAAACACCCGTTGTAGCAGTCATAGTTACGCTCGTTGATCTGGTTGTAGTGGAGGTTGGTGCCAAACTGCACCGTGTGTGTTCCAACGATCTTGGTGACGTTATCGATGATCTGAAAGGTGTTGTTGTATTGCCTCAATGCGTCAGGCGGGACACCAAGGCTGAAGTTGTTGAACATAAAGTTTGAAACACCTTCGTACGCAGGGTTGATGGGGGAGATACCGCCCGCGGGGCCCCACGGAGTAACAAAACCCTGCGAGGCAAGGGTGACACCCAAACCCTGACCTGAGGTGGGCTGGCCGAGCAGGTTTACATCGCGGAGATATACGAGACGAACATCGTTAACGGTCGATGAGTTAAACGTGGTCGTCAACCCCAAATTGACCATTTGTGTTTGACCGTGATTGGTTGCGGCAAAGCCCGGGACGTTTACCTGGCTATATGGATTCACGGTCTGGAATCGGTCAATGAAGTAATAGCCAAACACAGCGCCGATTCGTGTAGGAATGTCTATCCGGCCACTCCCCTTATCGTCGCTCAACGTCCCGTTATAGGCAGAGGTGGAGAAGTTAGGCGTATTGTTGACAACTCCATTGGCCGCAGGGAGGAACTTCAGCGAGTTCACCGCAACCGGCGACCACGCGTTCTGGGGAATGACAGCATTGGGAAAGACGCAAGTTCCGGGGTCCGCGCAGCCCGGAGTGTAATAATTTTCCCCCTGAGCTACGGGATATCCCAATGTCTGGGAGAGAGTGTTAGCCCAGCCGGCACCGACGACTGTGCCGGTGAGCGCGCTCGCCTGGTCCGTCAGGTCACCGGTGCGGTCGGCATCTGAAGGCACGGGATAGCTCTGGGTCTGTCCCAAAGTCTGCCGTGTTCCCTGATAGTCGCCGAACCAGAAAATCTTGTTCTTGCGGATAGGCCCCCCGACCGTTCCGCCGAATTGATTCTGAATGAAAACGCCGCGCGTCGGAGAGTAGTAGTTTCTGGCATCCAGATCAGTGTTGCGCAGGAAGTCGAAGACCGTGCCGTGATACTGATTGGTTCCCGACTTGGTGACTACATTGACCTGGCCACCACTGTAGTTTCCATACTCTGCATCGAAGTTGTTGGTGATGATACGAAACTGCGCGATGGAGTCGAGATTGGGGATCATCGCGGCGCCGTTGTGGACGCCTTCTTCCGCATTTGCCCCATTCACCATGAACGCGTTGGACCCGGTGCGGCCCCCGTTGACGGATTGTTGGCCGTTGTCCAGGTCACCAGAGACCTGCGTCGCTCCGACTCCCGATGTGCTGCTGTCCTGGCTATGGGAATAAGGCGACACGCCTGGTTGCAACTTCAACAGGTCGATGTAGGAACGTCCGTTCAACGGCACAGAAGTAATCTTTTGGCCGTCGATGACTACGCCATTCTGGGTGCTCTGTGTTTCCACCTGCAATGCGTCGCTCTTGACGCTTACAGTGTTGGTCACAGCTCCGATCTCCATCTGAAGATCAATGCGAACTGTGGAGTTAGCATCGATCTTCACACCCGTCTGCAAATAATCACGAAATCCGGCCTGTTTAACGCTGACGTCATAGATGCCGACATTGAGGGTCGGAAAGCTGTAAAACCCCTTGGAGTCGGTGACGGCTGTCATGGCCACATTTGTCGACTCGTTCGTTGCGATGATGGTGAGTCCCGGCATGACTGCGCCGGTCGGATCGGTGACAACTCCAGAGATCGAGCCGGTAATGGCGGCCCACGTGGTAGCTGTTCCCAGAAGCGCGGCCAAGAGGAAACCTAGCCTGATAAATCGAGCCATGGCGGTTCGACCTTTCAAATGAAGACTAGTGGAGCGACTGAAGTCAGGGTTATACGAAAGGAATCGATGGAAAGCGATAGTAATAGTAAGACCATAAGGTGTCAAGGGGCGGTTTCCCTCCAGAAATGGCAGTCACCCCCCCACTACTGCGTGCGGGAACTCTCGCCATCTCGCCGCTGCCGTTGTTCGATATATTCGAACCGCTGGTCAAGGAACCTTCGGCGCGTTCAGTAAAACGGTCGGTGTCTACGGCACGCGCTTTGTCATCGATTCGGCACTGTTCGGCATGGCAGATGGCGTGGAACTAGTCCAACCGCGACCAAATCAAGTGGAGTATATCCATCACAGTCACGTTACACTCGTGCGGTCTCCCAGCAGAAGCGGGATGCGAAGTCGAAAGTTGTTGATTTTGGTGGACCTGGTCGGGATCGAACCGACGACCTCTTCCATGCCATGGAAGAGTTCAGACCGCAAATAATAGACGGCACAATACTTACGAGTCGGCACAGTCGGCAAAACCGGCACAATCGGCGCTATTTGCGGGCAAAATGCGGGCAACATTACAACGAGTGGCCAGTGGGCTGATCCGTGTGGGATCGGCCCGAACTCGTTCATTACGTCCCCAGCAATTGTGCAGCAGGCTGCTGCATAAATGCCTCGGGTAACTCTCGCGCAGAAAACTGCGTAGCAATTATCGCGGCACTGTCGCGACAATCGAAGACCATGGAGTCCCGGACACCGGAGTTCGCAGGTGTCATACCCTTGAGAGGGGACGATGACCAAAGCACTCCAGTCACCACCGGGCTATGCTGCCCTCCTCAAAGACATCAAGGAGCGCGTTCGCACCGCCCAGATGCGCGCCGCGCTTGCCGTCAATCGGGAGCTTATTCTGCTGTACTGGTCGATTGGCCGGGACATCCTGGTCCGGCAACAGGCCGAAGGCTGGGGGACAAAAGTAATCGAACGGCTTGCTAAGGATCTCGGCGCCGAGTTTCCCGGCGTTGAGGGGTTCAGCCCACGAAGCTTCAAGTACATGCGTACCTTCTCCGGAGAGTGGCCGGACGAATCAATTGTGCAGCAGGTTGCTGCACAATTGCCTTGGGGGCACCATATGGTCCTCCTCGACCGGATCAAGAATCGCACCACGCGGGAATGGTATCTGCAATCGGCCGTTGAACATGGCTGGAGCCGCAATGTCCTCGTTCATCAGATTTCGAGGCGACTGCATGAGCGTCAAGGCAAAGCCCTCTCGAATTTCTCCAGAGCGCTTCCGCCCGAAGGCTCAGATCTGGCGGAACAGATTCTCAAGGACCCTTATCAATTTGACTTCCTGACTCTCGACTCCAGCTATAAAGAACGCGAGTTGGAACGCGGTCTGCTCATTCATCTCCGCGACCTTCTCCTCGAGCTTGGTCGAGGCTTCGCTTTTGTTGGCAGCCAGGTCTCGCTCGAAGTGGATGGGCAGACCTTTTATCTCGATCTGCTCTTCTATCATGTTCGGCTGCACTGCTATTTTGTGATCGAACTCAAGGTTGGACCGTTCAAACCCGAGTATGCCGGCAAATTGAACTTTTACCTCTCCGCCGCGGATGCTCTGCTGCGAACAGCCTCCGATGCGCCGACCCTCGGGCTCCTCCTCTGCGAAAGCCGGGGCAAATCTATCGTCGAATATGCCCTGCGCGACGTGGGCAAACCCATTGGCGTGTCAACTTACCGCGTCACCCGCCAATTGCCCGAGCCGTTGCGCGACGAAATTCCTTCCATTGAGGACCTGCAGGGCGTCGTTGAAAAACTGCGGGGCGATCTGAAAGAACGTAAAGACAAGCCGGGCAAATATCTTTCCCAACCCGAAAACGAATAAGCAGAGCGCCAGAGACCGGCGCGGAGAGAGAGAGCGCGCGGGATCTGAGATATGGCTGCATTCATCGTCCTCAACAACGCGACGAATCTCCGGGCCTGCCTGCCTCATCGCCGGGATACGACTCGCGCGCGAGAAGCAGCTCAATGTGCGCGTGGTGCCCACGATCCATGCCATCGATGAGTCGGTCGATCTGGCCTACGACATTTTCATCAGGGTCTTCAGCCGCAGCGCGGAGAAGATCATGCGCAAGGAGAGCAGCAATGGACGTTGCGGAAAAACAAAAAATGGCTTTGGAAGGTCCCTAGCAAACGAGGCCGCCTTGGACGAGGAGCGGCAAGACGGTACTATAGCTTGCACAATTGCGGATTGAGAAATTCACAAACCATATTCGCCTAATCTTCGCCTATACTCTTCCCATGAGCAGCGAACGGTCCTCGACAACCCGCATGCGCTTGGCGGGCAAAATCTGCTGCAGTTGTAAGTCTTCACTACCGCCTCCGCATAGTCCAGGCGAAAAGTATTGCGCCCGCTGCCAGTCGCGGATCGGTTGCCGGCGCGTCTACATGTATTTCATGCTGCGCGATAGCTGGCATTGCCAGTTTCTTGAGGCAGACCTCAAGACGCCGCTCCCGAAAAAGCTAAATCTCAGCAGTTCGCAAAAGGTTATCGAGACTGCAGAGCGTGGTGGCTACAACATGAACCTCGAAGGGCGGCAGGCATTGGACCATGGGATCAAGGATGGACGAGGAGGTATCTGGCTGCTTCTGACCGAGGAGCAATACCAAAAGCTCAAGGTTCCGCGTTGATAATTGTTCTATGTGCGGCCGATACCAAAGGCAAAGCGACAAGCAGAAGATTGCCGAAGCCTTTCACCTCGGCAATGTGGATGGCCTGGCGGTTGAGTTCGCTCCCGATTACAACGCCGCGCCGCAATCCATGCAGCCGGTCATCGTCTGGGATCAGGCGGGAGGCACGCGCCTTTTGCAAATGATGTTCTGGCGCTTTCTGCCGCCCTACGTCACCGATCCGAAGAAATTCCGACTCGATACCATCAACGCCAAGGGCGAAACAATGCTCGACAGCAACGTATGGCGCTATGCCTTCCTGCATAGCCGCTGCCTTGTTCCAATTGATTCGTTCGTCGAATGGCGCCGCGTAGATCCCAAGACCAGGCTGCCCTGGCTATTCGGGATGAAAGATGACGAACCTTTCGCTCTCGCGGGCGTTTACCGGCACTGGCGCTCTCCTGATGGAAAATCGGAAATGGATACGTTCGCAATCATCACTACGGAACCGAATGAACTGGTCGTCGAAAAGACCGGACACGACCGCATGCCCGTCATCATCAGACGGCAGGATTATCAGCGGTGGCTTGAGCCCGGCAGCGAACAACAGCCGCCCATTGATCTCATCCGTCCATTTGATTCAGACAAAATGAAGGCATGGCGCGTCGACCGTCGCGTTAACAACGTGAAGAATAATGAGCCTTCACTCTGCGAGCCCATTAAGGAAGATGCCCCTCCCGAGAAGCCAGCGCGCGCGGAAAAGCCCGCACGCAAACCGAAAACAGATGAGAGCGGGCAGTTGGGATTGCTTTGAATTCTTCGGTTCGAATGGATTTCAGGTCATGGTTCAAAAAAGTGGCGTGGGCTTCATCGAAACGATGGATTGTCTACCTGTCTCAAGCTTCCCGAGGGTCCGGAATGGACGTACGAGCTAAAGCTCGATGGGTACCGGCTTGAGGCAGTCCGGGGCGAAAAAGTGGTTACGCTCTATTCCCGCCGGCGGAAGGTGCTGAATGGACGTTTCAGCTACATCGCCAAGGCTTTGGAGCATTTGCCCGCAGGCACTGTCGTCGACGGGGAAATCGTCGCCCTTGGGCCAAACGGGCACGCTGACTTCTATCTTCTGCAGAGGTTTCGGTCTGCGGAATCACAGATTATCTACTACGTTTTTGACATTCTTGTTCATGAAAATCGAGACCTGATCCGCCTGCCGCTTTCCGAGCGCCGCAGAATTCTCGGCGAGCTCGTAAAACCGAACCAGCATGTCGCATTGTCAGCTGTGTCCGATAGCAGCGCAGCGGAGATGCTGAAGTTTGCGAGGACACACGGAGTCGAAGGCCTAATAGCCAAGCGCGCCGACAGCGTCTACCAGCCCGGAAGGCGAACGGGCCTGTGGATGAAATATCGCATCAACATTGGACAGGAGTTCGTGGTCGGCGGCTATATACCTGGCCAGCCCGGAGTTGATTCAGTGGTTGTGGGCTTCTATCGCGGCAAAGATCTTGTCTATGCGGCCCGCGTCCGCGCCGGTTTCGTTCCCAGGACCAGACGCGAGGTGTTCGAGACGATCGGACGCTTGAAAATTGCGAAATGCCCTTTCGTGAACCTACCGGAGGCTGAGCCAGGACGATGGGGCCAAGGCCTCACAGCAGAGAAGATGAAGGATTGCATCTGGGTACTATGCCGCATGGTTGCCGCCGGAGTTGCCATCACTGCATTGAACACTACTTTGTTCGGCATAATCAGTCTGAGTTTTCCTGCAGAGGAACACCGATTGCTATTCCACTGGTAAGGACAAATCAGCTATCAGCGGATCGATCTCTGGCGTCCATCACGGCGTGAATATCGGTGAGATGTGCGTACGCGTCATTTGACTGCGCCGGGCCGGAATGTTGTGCTCAACTTTCGGTTGGCCTGTGACTCGGGTGCAACGCGGAAGTGTCGGGCTTGTAACGAAGCTCAATGAGTGAGTTGGCGATAAATCACTCGTCGGCAGATGTCAAAGTTCGGCCACTGAGCCATCGCATAACACCTTCGAGTTCCGGACGTTCGGTTAAGCACTGTCAGACCGGATGCGATCTCGTCTGAGGATCCGCTGTAGCTTGGTTTCGAATTTGAGCGTCACTACGAAGGCCAAGTAGACAATCTACCTCCATTGGGAGTAGAGTGTCTACATCTATGAGCGAAAAAGACCAGTATAAGAACCGGATTGAGCTGTTGCAGGGAACACTCGACATGCTTATTCTTCAGACCCTGCAATGGGGACCGCAGCACGGATACGGAATTGTCCAGGCTTTACGTTTGCGATCCGGAGACGTGCTTCAGGTGGAGACCGGATCACTGTATCCGGCTCTCCATCGATTGGAGCGTCAGAGCTGGGTGCAGTCTGAGTGGAAGCAGTCAGAGAGCAAGCAAAAAGCCCGATATTACCGAATCACGGCCAAGGGGAAAAAGCAGTTGGCCTCGGATCTGGGCCGATGGGGGCGGATTGTCGAAGCGATTGGGTCGGTGATGTACGTCAAGCCGGAGGAGAGTGAGTCATGAAGTGGTTCCCGAGCTTCGGTTTTCAGCGGCGCAAGCGCGAATTGCAGGAAGAGATTGATGCGCACCTGCAGATGGCGATTGCAGATCGAGTGGCGCGAGGCGAGACGGCAGAGACGGCGCGACAAGCGGCGGCGCGGGAATTTGGAAATATTCCTCTAGGAACTTGTTGAAATTGGCCGCATGATGGCGGATATGCTTGTGTCTTGCTATTTTGAGCGTTTGAGATCTGTTTGAAATGTGGGTCTGGTCAGTGTTCACAGGGGTCTGCGGGCCTGAGAAAGCGGCCCCGAGGACCTCCCTGTCATTCAGGCACACTGCTCCCCGAATCTTGCCGGTGTCGGTTGGGCCATCAGTCTGGGCAGACGGAGCAGGTTGTGCGCGGCGCAACTGAAGACGAACAGCCAGTCCACTTTCGCCAGTCCGCGCAGCTTGACCTGTCGCAGTGGTCCGGTCTGCTTGAGCCACCCGAAGCTCTTTTCGATCAGCCAGCGGCGACTCAGGCTGACGGCATAGCCGCGGCTGCCGCGTGGTTCTGCGGTCCAGGTTGCTGGAGCGGCTCTTATCGTTCTTCGTCACATGCGGAGTCACGTTCAACTCCCGCGACGGTGCGCACAAAATCCTCCGTGTCGTAGGCCTTGTCGGCGCCGACGGTGATGCGGCGCGCACGGCCCTGCTGCTTCTGCTCAAGCATCAACAGCGCCGCATCGCGCTCCGCGTATCCATCGGCCTGCGTCACCATCGCGGCGGCGATCAGCCCGTTGCGGTTCTCCACCAGCGCATGGCCCAGATAGCTCAGCTTCGACTCCTTGCCGTAGCTCTTCTTGTATAGCCGGGCATCGGGATCGGTCGTGGACTCATGCGTCTGGTTGGACCGCTTCTGGCCATGGAAGTTCGCTCCCATCGCCCGCCACCGGAACCATCCTTGGGACGAAAACTCTTCTGCGAAGCCCAGGCCTGAATCAGCGTCCCGTCCACGGTGAAGTGCTCGTCGGACATGAACTTGCTTCGCTTGCCGGTTCACCTCGGCGAAGAATCGCTGCGCTACCTCGGAGTTCAGCAGCCGATCGCGGTTCTTGGAAAACACCGCGTGATTCCACACCGCATCCTCCATGCCCAGCCCCACAAACCAGCGAAACAGCAGGTTGTAATCGATCTGCTCCACCAGCAGCCGCTCCGAACGGATGGAGAAGAATACCTGCAGCAGAAGCGCTCGAAGAATGTACTCCGGCGCGATCGACGGCCGACCCGAGTCGGCGTACAGCTCATCAAACTCCGGGCTCAGTGAACGCAGCACCCCATCCGTGAGCTTGCGTACCCCACGCAACGGATGATCCGCCGGTACTCGCTGCTCCAACGACACATAGCTGAACATCCCGTCCTGAATCCGCTCGTCTCCGCGCATACTCATTAGACGACCATGCTCATGTCCACTCGCCGCAGATCAGGTACCTATTTCAACAAGTTCCTAGTGCAAGATGTGACGCGCGACATGTGGGGCCAAGCCTGGCTTGAACAACTAGGCCGGGATGTCCGTTACGCGTTACGGCAACTGCGCAAGAGCCCCGGCTTTACGATCACCGCGACGGCGATGCTGGCAGTAGCTATCTGCGCCAACAGCACCGTATTCAGTTGGATCGACGGCACAATGCTGCGTCCGATTCCTGGCGCGCGGGACACGGGCGATCTTGTTAGCCTGCAGAGGGGGGAACGGAACTTCTCCCCGACTCCGCCCTTCTCGTATCTCGACTATCGCGATCTGCGCGAGCAGAACCACACCTTCGCCGGAATACTTGCCTACCATCACGATTGGATCGCTCTGACCGGCAATGCACAGCCGGAGCGTGTCTATATTGCAAACGTATCGGCGAACTATTTCGATGTGCTCGGCATCAAGCCGTTGCTGGGGCGTTTCTTTCTGCCTGAAGAGGAGTCACGTGCAGTTCCCAACGTGGTCCTGGGTTACTCGCTCTGGAAGACGCGTTATGCCGAAGACCCGGCAATTGTGGGCAAGTCGATCGAGATCGCCCGGCATCCTGTGACGGTGATCGGTGTGGCGCCGGAGGGGGTTGTCGGAGCAATGCCCGGGATCCGTGAAGATCTGTGGGTAACGCTCGACCCCCTCGGGACGGATGAGTGGCGGATGACGCATCGCAGTGGTGGTGCGGTCTGGCTGAACGTAATAGGAAGACTGCGGCCCGGCGTGAGCCTTGGCACGGCAGCCCAGGATCTCGATACCCTGATGCATCATATTGTGGCGGCGTATCCGGACCAGCATCTCGGCGATAACCGGATCACGCTCGATCCCATGTGGCGTTCGCCATTCGGCGCTAACGGATATATGGCGGCGACACTGCCCATTCTACTGGCCTTCGCCGGTTTGGTGCTGTTGCTGACCAGCGCGAACGTGGCTACGCTCACGCTGGTGCGGTTTGTATCCCGGCGGCGTGAACTTGCGATCCGGCAGTCGCTCGGGGCCAATCGCATACAACTGGTGCGGCAGATGATGCTGGAGGGCGCTGTGCTTTCCATCGTCGCAGGAGTCGTGGCCCTTGGATTGACATCGTGGACATCGAAGACATTCGCATGGTTCTTTCCAGCGAATGCAATTCCCCTCGTACTGAACGGGAACATGGACCATAAGGTGGTGATTGGGATTGCAGTGTTCTCTCTATTGGCCGGTATGCTATGCGGCGCGCTCCCCGCCTGGCGTTCGTCTCACGCGCGGGCCATTGAGGTACTGAAGGCAGAGTCTGCAAGTATCTCCGGCGGCTCACGCAACCGGAAATTGCTCAGCGGGCTGGTGGTGGCGCAAATCGCGCTTTCACTTCCTCTGCTGTTGTGCTCCGGGCTACTTCTGCGAACACTGCGGAATCTCGCCGGCGCGAATCCCGGATTTGAGCAGGACCACATTCTCACTGCGTCCGTGGGGCTGAATATTGCCGGCTACAGCAACGATGAGACACAGTTGATCCGTCACAAGATACTTGACCGCGTGTCGGCATTGCCCGGCGTGAAGGTTGCGTCTCTGACGGACTGGATTCCGATGACCCTGAGCCACAAGGGCGAAGATGCGTATCCGGAAGGGTATGTGCCGCACCCCCATGAATCTTTGCAGGTGTACCATGCCGAGGTGTCCCCGCGGTATTTCGAATCCCTTAATATACCCATTTTGGAAGGACGCGAGTTTACACTGGATGACGATGAAAAGGCCCCGAGGGTACTCATCGTGGATCAGACCGCGGCGAGGCGCTACTGGCCAGGGCAGGATCCGCTGGGAAAGAGGCTCAGGGTGTGGGGCAGACTTTTCACGGTTGTAGGCGTTGCCAGGAATTCAACACATATTTTCGTGAATGAGTCACCGGAGCCTATGGTCTATATGAGCTTTTTCCAGGAGGGGTACGAGACTATCGTGCAGGTGAAGACCGAGGGAAATCCCCTCGACCTGGCGCCGGCGGTGGAGCAGGCCATTCATGGGATCGATTCGCGACTGCCGGTTTTCGATGTGCGTTCCATGCGGGAGTGTACCCAGATGGCGAGCAGTTTCGCGGTTATACAGAGCACCCTGGCAGGAATGTTCGCGCTGATCGGGCTGGTTCTTGCAGTAACGGGGATCTACGGAGTCGTGGCCTATCGAACCCAATTGCGGACCCACGAGTTCGGAATACGAATGGCTTTAGGTGCTTCCCGTGTCGACGTGCTGCGGCTCGTGCTGGTGCAGGGATTATGGCTCGCAGGCACTGGCCTGGCGCTGGGACTGGCGTTTGCGTTGGGACTCACACGTCTTATCGCCCGGCTGTTGTACGGAATCAGCGGCAACGATCCGGTCTCCGTCGTTTCCGTCGTCATGCTCCTGGGAGCAATGTCATTGCTAGCATGCTACCTTCCCGCACATCGAGCAATTCGCCGGAACCCTGTGACTGCGATTCGCGAACTGTAAGCCGCAGCTCGGACTCGACACAATTGGACGGATTCGGGGTATGCGTGGCGCTCCACCTGGTTGGCAAGAAGGATAACCGGATTCCACCGGTCACAAACCAAGCTCCGCCTGGTGGATCTTCGTTCTGCGTTGACGTGAACAGGCCAATGCGCTCATACACGTCGGATTATGCCGTATGAGAATCAGGACCATACCCACAAAATTGCAAACGGACTGTTCGAGTCACAAATGCATGCGGCATAGTTCGGCATTCGACATAGTGGGTCAGGTCAGGCCGGAAACCGTCGTGCGCATAGATTTTCTGGAATGGACAGGCGCCAATCACTTGCGCCATGCGAAATTCGTGGCGCTGCGCGATGACAAGGACCCTCGCAAAGTAGTGAAAGAGATCACAACTTAGGTTAGGCAATAGCAGCCAAGTGTACTCAAGCCGAAACTGACAAGATACTCGCAAGCAATTGACGCAGAAATACGACGCCTTCAGCAACCGCGGAGCGGCCAAACGAGTCGCATCTTCTACTCCCAAGAAGCGTCGCCTTTCTCCTGAAGCTTGCTCGAGGATCGCGGCTGCCCAGAAGGCGCGGTGGGCGGTTCAGAAGAAGGCGTCGAAATAAGGCGATGACCGCCGGCTCACCTGACGCACTGCAAGATCGATGATTCCATCACAGCACCCTTCACCAAGACGGACGCATAGCCGTATGTGCACGCGATGGGCCTCTTGGTTCTCTTCGCTGGATGCACTTCGCTTCGAGATCAAGAAATCGCGGTATTGAGATACATTCCTCCCATCGGCGGCTCGCTGGATCAAGGCGCCAAGGACATGCTTGCATCGCTAGAACGGCTACATTGACTCCTGCCGAATGGCCGGCCGATTCCCAGAACCGCGACTTCCACATTCTTCTCACTCACCGACAGGTAGAAACTTGTGACCATGGCGTTCCAGAAGTTCTTTGAAGCGCGTACCAAATCGCGCAACGCCTCGGAACCCTCGTCGGGAACCCATACTGCTGTTAGATCTCCGGATCGATGGCAACGAGCAAGCTTTTCCGCGTCACGCCGATCCGTCTTTACACGATCACCGGCCTTGGTTGGTACCAATGTGGGCGCCACCACCGTGCACTGAACACCCAGTTCCGCCAGTTGCCAGTACACGACGTAGCCCGTCGGTCCTGCCTCATAACAGGCGCTTAACTTCTCCACTGGGCTAAGCCTCTTGATCATCTTGCGGATCGACTCAGCACGGTTCGGAATCGTTCCCAAACTCCGGACTTCGCCATCCGGCTCGGCAACTGCTACGGCTATCGTCTCTGCATGGACATCCAAACCTAAAAATCGTACCTTCTCCTGCATGACCGGCTCCCTTCCGCTTGTGGCTCTGCACTGTGCGTCCTCTTGAACACACAGCCTAACCCACGATCAGCGCATCGCGCCGTTCACTCCATACTGACTGTTAGTAGCGTCAGTTGACGTTGTGCCCAGGAAGATCGGTAAGCCGTTGCCGTTACCGATCTCCACATGGTGGCTCGGGATAGGTCTCCTCTCTAGGAAAAGCTATTAGCGGCTTGTCACAGAGACTGAGCCCTCAATCACTTGTGTGGGCTCACCAGCGTACTCTCTGAACTGCTTCTCGCTGATGTGCGCAATGTAGCCGTCGGGACGAATCAGAATCCGTGGCCCTTCGGTCGTGGCAATCTCGGTTGCGCGGGGTCCACACATGTGTTCGAAGAGCCTGCTTCCGTCGGCAAGCCGGATATCTGGCATGCGATCTCCGGGCTGCAAGCCTCCGAGTGCATTCCCCGAAGACAGAGGGCTGGACCGATAATGCAAGGTGAGTTGATTGGTCGCGTCGCCGCGCTTGATCGATCGTGTCCGATACAGGTGAGTGCTTAGACCCAGGACAGCGGCCGCGACCGGCAGGCGCTCGGCTTCGTAGCTATCGAGCAGCGAGTCAGGTCCGCCCCGGAGAACGTGCGCCAGTTTCCATCCCAGATTGTAGGCATCCTGCACGCCGGTATTCAGTCCCTGTCCTCCAGTCGGCGGATGTACATGCGCCGCATCTCCTGCCAGTAAGACGCGTCCGACGCGGTAGCGATTCACCATCCGGACTGCGGGTTGATACATCGACCGCCAGGCAACCCGACTGACCTGAAGCTTGGTGATTTGATGAATCACTCCTTCGAGGTCCGTTCCAATCGTCTCCGCCTTCGCGGTCAGCTGGAAAAGCATTGTGTTCGGCAATGGACAAAGCCCGAGAGCGCCACCCTTGGCCAGGGGCCAAATATGCCAGTCGCTGCGATCGAGTCCCTCGATTTCCAGGTCCGCGACGAGCATGGACTCTTCATCAAGCCTTTCACCTTCCAGCTTGAGGCCAAGTAGCTTTCTGACGGTGCTGCGGCCGCCGTCACACCCAACCACGTAGTCCGTTCGCACGGTTTCGCCGTTCGAAAGCGTGGCATCAACACCGTCCTGATCCTGCTGGACCGCGACAATCGCCCGATTGAACTCCACTCGGCCGCCGAGAGCTTGCACCCGATCGTGCAGGATTGCCTCCGTGCGGGATTGCGGCACCATCCAGAGATTTGGATACGGCGTGCTCTCGCTCGACGGCTTGGAGGAGCCTAGTGAACCTGCGCGGATCGAAAGGGGGCCAAGGTGAATGCGCAGTTTCGGATAGAGGCCGCCATCGCTGAGGATCGGTTCAATGATTCCGAGATCTTCGAAGATTTCCAGCGTTCGCGGCTGGATGCCTTTGCCGCGCGATCCTGAGAAGGGTGTCTCCGCGGCTTCGATCAAACGGCAGGTGATTCCCCGGCGCAAGAGGTCGATCGCCAGCGTCAACCCGGTCGGTCCAGCTCCAACGATCAATATCGCCGTTTCGCGCGGAAGGCCTCTTTCGTACATGGTACGAAAAGGTATAGTAGTACAGCGTACGAATGTCAAGGACAAAAGTACTCCTGAACCGGGAAACCATAGCCGCCGCCGCCCTCGCCATCGCCGATGCCGAAGGATTTCAGGCGGTTTCGATGCGCCGCGTCGGGCAGGACCTCAATGTGGGAACCATGAGTCTGTACTACTACGTCAAGACCAAGGATGATCTGATCGCGGCGATGGACGACGTGCTGATGGGCGAAGCGCTCCTACCGGCGATGCCTGGAAATTGGAAACTCGCGATCACGGAGATTGCCACGCGGACGCACTCAATGTTTCTTCGTCATCCCTGGGCGCTCGTCTCGATGCAGTCGGCTCCGCCGGGGCTCAATGCCATGCACCACATGGAGCAATGCCTGGAGGCCCTCGCGGAGACCTCGATGACGGCGAAACAGAAACTGACGCTGTTGGCCATGGTCGACGACTTCGTCTTTGGTCATGCGCTCCGCGAAGCGGCCAGCAAGAAGGAAGTCGACATGGAGTTTGCAGCAGCACAAATGGCTACAGGCAACTTCCCCCGGACCGCGGAGGTCTTCAGCGGCGGCCGGATTGAGATAGGGAAAGACCGCTTCCAGGCGGGACTGCGTCTCCTCCTCGAGGAATACGGTCCGCGGCGCGCTTTGCCGAAGCCTAGACGCAGTTCCTCACATCGCCTGGAGCGCGAGTAGTCCTTGATACCCGAAGGTAGGCCGTTCGTTGGCCGGAATTGAGCTCCTCGACTTCCGCAAAATCGCCGAGTATCAATTCCAGCAGCTGACCAGTCTGGAAACGCGCTTTACCCTGTTGGCAACAGTCGAAGTTCGAGAGTCATGCCGATCGCTGGCGACATGCCGACATATCAGTACTAATCGATTTCTCGAGGAGGGATTTGGCGACTGTTGAGAATCCCTGTTGGTGCGAACGCTGTCCGCGGTATCTGCAGCGTCGGCCAGCATTGGTGAAGCGTTTGTCCCGCCAGCGCCTCCCTGCCGCCGACTAGATCTCCGCGGAAATGGCCCGAACATGATCGCCGCTTTTGAAGTAGATTAGCTGCTGTCAAAATCTACAGACCGCGACCGCCTAAAATAATCGACTCGAATTATTTAGAAATAACGCTAATTTTTATCATATATTGCACAATTTTCGACGACGCTTGACTTTCTCCAGGGCCGAATATACATTGCGTCGCGATACCAGAATAGTGCATTCGAAACTAGCCTAAATTTTTGTTGCCTTCTGCTTCTCTCTCCAGCCTGCATAGCGAGTGATTTTCCCGAGGCGTCGCCGGGTCCTTGCGAAATTAGATTTCCTCAACTTAGGTGCCCACCCTCCATGCGGTGGGTTGAACGAAAGAAAAGCCGATGAAGCAGATACATATAACGCGCAGCAACGGCATCGTGACGTTTGAAACCGTTTCGATTGACACTACTGAAAACGTGTTTTTCACGAACATGGATCCGATAGACCCCCATTGGCCGTCGATCGCTACGAATCAATTAGGTCCATACCAGTCTCCTAACTCGAGCCAATGCCCTGTCCCTGTACCCAATCCCCTCCCAACCTCTCCCTATACGTTTACGTATGGCTGCAAGCTTCATCAGAACGAAGCCGGAACAATTTATGTTTACAATCCGCTTGCGGCGGTATCAAAGACGAACCTAGGCAATTTCACTAAGGGCACTCCTATCGCCACCCCAGTGCCAGCCGTGACCGGAGGAGAGTCTCCCTACTCAATCAGTGGCCAGGTTTTCCAGGTCACCGACGCTAGCGGCAACATCATTCAACAGGGCTCGAACAGCATCGGCCCGGGACTGCAGTTGGCAGCCTCGACCAACAGTACCGGGATCGCTGTGACCGGTACGCCCACCGTGAGTGGAACCTATTCCTTCACCTTCACCGTAAACGACGCTAAGGGAGCAAACCTCCAGGGAGTTCAGTACTCGATGGTAGTGGCCTGATAGGTCATCTCGACGCGGGAGGAAATGTCTGTGAAAAAGGCAAGTCGAAGAACGGGGAGCTGTAAAAAAACCAGCCGCAGCCTTAACCTGAAGGGCGCCGACGACCCCGCCTATGTACGCATCGCATCGCGAGCCTCGCTGCACTTGGCCAACGGCAGACCGATCGGTACGGCGGTCGCAGCAATCATTGGGCTCTCGTTCCTGGCTATTCCGTTGGCAGAGGCACAGAATGCACAGAATCTAGGCAGTCCTCCGTTCGCTAATCCGAGCGAGATCCGTTACCGCCCCACTGAACATAGACTGCGCGGGGTCATGGAACTAAGGAGCGGCCAGTACCTGATACCAAACGTTGGTACGGAGACGTTGCGGCAATTTCGCGGATGGGATCCGGCCCAGGGTACGCCTGATTTCAGTAAGGACACTGCCGTCGCCCCCGGCCCGACCTTGCGCGTCCGCCTCGGCGATCTGGTGGAGATTTCATTTCTCAACAAAATCGACGACAGTAAGTTCGCTTACACGTTTGACACGAACAGTCCTCCGGGGGTTTCCAGCTTCGGATGCGATATCAGCGGCACCATCTATCCGGGGACGAACATTGTTCTTCCCTATCCGGGAAATGACATTTTCCCCAACTGCTTTCACGGCTCCAGCACCGCCAATATCCACTTCCACGGAACCCATACCAGTCCTGACGGGCTGGGTGACAACGTCCTCGTGCAGATACTCCCCCAGTTGAACCAGCCAGACTGGACCAAGGTCTTCAACAAGATTTACGACTCGGGTAAGATCCCCCAGAAGTGGGCCGACATGCCCGATGACTATCGCATGTATCAGGAGAAGATGATTAAGAGGCACGACCAGTACGCCGCTGAACAGGCTAAGAGGAATAAGTTGCCTCCTCCTGAGTCGTTGTGGGATGCAGACAAGAAGATGATTGACGCGAACCCACCGCAATGGCCGCAGTATCTCATGGGCGCTTTTCCAAACTTCTTTGAAGTTCCGGACTACAGTTCCGGGAAGTTCAAGGCCGGGCAGGCGCCAGGCACGCACTGGTACCATGCGCACAAGCACGGCTCAACCTCTCTTCACATCCTCAATGGTCTGGCTGGGGCGATCGTGATCGAATCGAACCAGCAGAGTGGCTACGACCAGGTCATACGCAAATTTTATGGCTGGGGAGACACCTACGGAGACCACGAGAAGATCATCGTCTTTCAGCAGTATGACACCACTCAGAACCTAGAACGGGGAGGTCCCGGTGGCAAGGGCATCAAACAAGTCCTCATCAACGGCAAGCTGATGCCAACCATCACAATGCAACCGGGCGAAGTCCAGCTCTGGCGTTTGGTGGATGCGACTGAGGGCAACAATGCGGGCGTTATCTTCCCGACTATGTTCCAGACACAAGGTTTCAATTTCAAGCAGACAGCCCAGGATGGCGTACAGTTCAGCCCTGCCAACTACCAGAGCCAGCCTTTTCTCAGCGGCAAGGTGCCCGCGGCCGGACTTACGCAGAACGGACTCGTACTGGCGGGTGGAAACCGTGCCGACCTGCTCGTCCAGGCGCCCACGACCGCTGGCGTGTATGCTTTCGTGAATACTAAACCGGGAGCCGCTAGCCCGGGGCCGACTTTGCTTTTCGTACAAGTGACAACGGGTCCGGCCGTGAATCTGCCGAACGGCCCCTTCCCCACAGCATGGGCTGAGTTGCCGAAGTTCTTAGACGATCTGCCTCCACCGGGCCCAGACGATAAGAAGAATCCTGATACGCCCGTGAAATTCCAGTGGGAAGCGGGGAGGACCGGGATTGGCCGCCAGCCGAAAACCTCACCTAGTTACCCGCCGCACTTTATGATCAATGACCATCAATTCGGGAATCCCCCCAAAATCGACCAGTGTATGCCTCTAAATGGACTACAGGACTGGGTACTCGAGAACTTTACGAACGTAGCTCACCCGTTCCACATCCACATCAATCCATTTCAAGTGGTGGAGATTGACACTCCGTCGCTGAAGGACAGTACAAAACCCCCCAGCGACGACAATATCCAGTACAGCGTCTACAAGCCAACAGACAACTACATTTGGCAGGACGTGATCGCTCTTCCACTTGGGGTGTTTAGCAGCGACGGCAAGCAGATCTGGCCTGGCAAGATTACGATCCGACAAACCTACGTGGATTTCACCGGGACCTACGTGCTTCACTGCCATATCCTGGCTCACGAAGATCGAGGGATGATGGAACTGGTGCGCGTAGTTCCGGCTGCGGATTATCCCAATAAGTGTCAAGACCACGTTCCTGAACATCACTAAACATGCCTGGGCAGTCACGCGCCGCGTGACTGCCTGATTCGAGCCACGCAGCAGAGTGCTATAGATTCATCGTTTCCGTACTTCCATGGATATTCGAGGCTGCGATGGCTGTGGCAATCACAAAGCGCCAACATGGCTTAGGAATCTGGGCACTTACTCTGGGGTATTTTCTTTCTTACATCCCTTACAGCGGATTGAGTAAAGGCGTCACTGCAGGTCTTCTAACAGGAGGGCATCCCATCCCTGCGGCGGAGGTGCTCGCCTCCGCCACAATCTCCACGGCTGTGTCGATCCTGCTTTTCATCACAGTGATGGGATGGTGGCGGTATGGGCGGAAGCGCCGGGTATTCAGCCTGAATGTTCCTTTCCCCAGACGGCAGACGACCATTTCCGGGATCGGGTTTGCCGCTATCATCATCACCACTACGCTGGCTTATAGTTTCAGCGGAGTGTCCATCATTCTGGCCCTGGTGCTGATGCGCGGCGGTGTGTTGACCATTTCTCCTGTTATTGACCATATTTTCCACCGCCGGGTACGGTGGTTTTCCTGGGCTGGCCTGATATTAAGTCTGTTGGCGCTGACCATCTCGTTTTGCGATGTCCATAGCTACCAGCTAAGTCTCGCGGCACTGCTGAATCTGGCTGGCTATCTCACAGGTTACTCACTGCGCCTCCCCTGTATGACACAGATAGCGAAAACCGGGCCCAGAGAAGTCGCCTTCGATTATTTTGTCGAAGAGCAGGCTGTAGCCATGCCTGTTTTGGTACTGGTCCCGGTTACGCTGGCTATGATTGGCCGAGGCGACGTTGCAGATCAACTCCGGTTCGGATTTGCTCATCTCTTCAGCAATTCCTTCGCGCAAGTCGGCTGGGCCATCGGTTTCTTTTATGCCGCCCTTGGAGTTTTCCTTTCATTCATATATCTTGACCGGCGCGAAAATACCTTTTGCATGCCCTTGTTTTCCTGCTCGAGCTTGCTCTCGGGCATCGTTGCCAGCTACCTTCTTGTGTGGTGGGCGCGCGCGCCGCGCCCTGGCGACACGCAGCTCACCGCAGCATTCCTGATCATAGTCGCCCTGCTGGTAATGTCTCCCTTGCATCACCTCCCCCTGTACATAAAACAACTAAGGGAAGCGATTGCCCAAAATCGGCTAAGATTAGTGACTTTAGTTAATAGCAATACCGCGAGCAGACCCAATATCAATCCGTCGCCGGCGGCAAGCTTCATCACGATCAACTTCAATCCCGTGCGGGACATTCTTCGCAAGCGTGATCTCACATAATGCAGGCTATTTTCGAACTTTGGATTACTGCTAAACCAAGGGAGAGCGACCGGGCTCGCTTTCCGTTCTGCGGATCATCATTCCTGACGCGTTCAGACATTTGCCAAAACTGGTTGGAGGGTTATGTCTTTTATTGATCGCACGTCGTTTTTAATGGCTCGCATGGCCGAACCCGACTACGCCAGGCTGTTTCGAAACCAGATGAAACTGGGGTTGAGCTGAAGCCGTGAAGTCCACTTTTGATACAGCAGCATCCAGGTTTGAGAGCTACCGTTCTCTGCCCAATGGTGTGCCGGAAGCGATTCGGGCAGCCATATGGGACGCGCTGGGCCTTGCAAGCCCGGTGCGGGTGCTTGAGATTGGCGCGGGAACGGGACGTATCGGGAAGGCTTTCATGGTAGAGGGCGACTTCTATACCGGCGTGGACACATCTCTCGCGATGCTGCGGGAGTTTCCCGTGACCTCGAAAAGTTCCTTTCTCGTGCAGGCCGATGGGGGACAATTGCCGTTTGGTGATGACACCTTCGACCTGGTGTTGCTATTGCATCTCCTGAGTGGTGCGGAGGATTGGCAGGGAATTCTGAACGAAACTCGGCGAGTCCTGGCTCCGGGGGGAAGCGCAGCTGTAGGCCAGACCGTGAGCCCAGAATTTGGGATTGACGCGCGGCTCAAGCGACAGCTGAAAGCTATTCTCGAACGGATGCAGACTGCTCGGCATCGGCCACAGGAATCACGGAGACAGGCGCTGGCCTGGCTGCAGTCCTCGGCAGCGCGCCATGTGCAGTGCCAAGCAGCTTCCTGGAGTGTCAAGACAACGCCGCAGGACTTTCTGATTCGCCACCGTACAGGCGCCAGGTTTGCCGCGCTGCCGGTTGCCGTGCAAGAGCAGGCTCTTGAACAATTGTCCGCCTGGGCAGAGACGACTTTCGGCTCCCTGGACGCCGAATTTCAAGAACAACGCAGTTTTGAGTTGGATATCTTTTCGTTCGTAAAGGGAGCAGGTCGAGATTCCTGAAAGCCATAGAGTGACAAACATGATTGAGGATAAGAACGGCCGGCTTACCGCGTTGGGTAGGCAACTGCTCTCCAGCTCTCTGACAGATGTCGCCGTACAGCAGGCTACTGAAGACACGTCTAACTTCGCCATCTTGCCTTGGGTGAACGTGGTTAAGATTGGCGGCCAGAGCATTATGGATCGCGGGCGCAGCGCCGTGTATCCGCTCGTCGAAGAGATTGTCGCCAACCTTGGCCGGCACAAAATGATCCTTGGGACCGGAGCGGGTACACGCGCTCGTCACATCTACAGCCTGGCCATTGATCTTGGTTTGCCCACTGGTGTGCTCACCGTGCTGGGGACAGCCGTGGCATGGCAGAACGCGCAGATGCTGCACTACTTGCTGGCCCAGTACGGAATTCCGTTCGTCGAGCCGGAGGGGTTCAGCACCCTGCCTCACTATTTGATGGAGCGCGGCGCCGTAGTCTGTCAGGGCATGCCACCTTACAAGCTCTGGGAACCAAACCCAGCTGTCGGCCGCATTCCCCCGCAACGCACCGACACCGGGTGCTTCCTGGTCGCCGAGGTTTTCGGAGCGCGCAAGATGATTTACGTCAAGGATGAAGATGGCCTGTATACCGCCGATCCTAAGAAGGATCCATCATCCAAATACATTTCGCGAATTAGCGTGCAAGAGTTACTTGATCTAGATCTGGAAGACCTTATCGTGGAACGCGCCGTGCTCGAATTCCTGGTCAGGGCGCGCAACGTCCATGAGATTCAGTTCGTCAATGGTTTGAAATCCGGTCAGCTGACCGCCGCGTTGAACGGAGAGCCGGTCGGGACGGTTATTTACAAGAGTGGAGAGACAGGATGACTTTTCATGATTCCGGCGCACAGCATTTGCAATCGAACCTGATGCGCGAATCGCTGGTCGACAGGAATGTAATCGCGAGGACTGACGGACAAGTCACTGCCATTCTTCCCGACGTCAATGTTATTCAAATCGGCGGACGCTCCATCATGGACCGCGGACGCTCGGCCTTGCTGCCGCTGCTTGATGAGATTGTCGCCAATCAACCTCAGCATCGGATGATCATCGGCGTGGGCGCGGGAATCCGCTCACGTCATATTTTCTCGGTGGGTCTGGATCTGGGGCTGCCCACCGGCGCGTTGGCCGCCTTGAGCGCCAAGGACTCCGCACAAAACGCCTATATGGTCTCCTGCCTGCTAGCCAGACACGGCTTCGTATACCTGGAGGCTCCGTTCGTGGTGCAACTCCTTCCAGCCATGCTGGCGGCGGCCCGCGGCGCGGTCTTCAACGGCATTCCTCCCTATTCCTTGTGGGAGCATCCGCCGCTCATTGGAAAACTTCCGCTGCATGGAAGCGATGCCGGCTCGTATCTGGTGGGTGAGGTCTTTGGTGCGCGGAGCGTGATCTTCCTCAAAGATGTGGATGGCCTCTATTCCGCCGACCCCAAGACCGATCCCGCAGCGCATTTCATTCCGGAGATTCGCGCGCAGGAATTGATCGACAGGAAATTCTCTGCTCTTCCGATCGAAGGTTCGGTTCTTGATCTCTTGATGCGAGCCAAACTCGTTCATGGCATCCGTCTGGTCAACGGTCTGACGCCCGGAAATCTCACCCGTGCTTTGGCGGGAGAGTCCATTGGCACGCTGATTCGGCAATGACCCGGGAACGTGGCGCACTGCACACCTAGACTAATCCTGGTGCTCCGGCGCGTCAGTGCCGAGCGACTCAATCTTGCGCGCATAGAGACTGATGCCGGGCATCGCGGTCAGTCCGTGTGCAAAGACGCTAAGCAGTACGGTTGCCATCAATGCGAAACGGATCGTTGGCTCACCTGGGAAATGCATTTCCTGCTCTAGATAGACCAGGCCGAGAACAATGGAAGCCAGGCCGCGAGGGCCGAACCAGCCCATGAAGATTACGCTGGCCAGGCTGAGGCGTGTACCCGTGAGCGCGATTGCAACCGGCAGCATCCGCACCAGCGTTAGACTTAGAAGCGCATATAACCACGACGCCATGCCGAACCGCGGCCAATCCCGCACCGCCGCCATGCCAAACAGGAAGAACACCCCGAGGTTCAGCATCTGTCCCCATTCCTCCGCGAACTCGACACTGTGCTTGCCGGCGTCTTTGAATCCGACTTGCACCGCCAGGCCGGCGACGAAGGCCGCGATGAACATGCTGGCGTCAACCATTTCGGACGCCACCAGACAGAGCAACGGCAGCGCGACAACGCCGATTGGTTGAAAGGATTCCGCGATCCACTCCTTGCGGCGAGCGAGGCGCAGCAACCATCCGCCGGCGAGGCCGATTGTCACGCCGATGAGCGCTCCAAAGCCAAGCTGTTCCACGATGAACTGCATCAGGCTTGCCGGTCCACCTTCAATTTTGGCGGCGGCGATGGCGATGAAGAACAGGAGGAACGGCACGGAAAGTCCATCATTGAGCCCGGCTTCCACGTTAAGCGCCTGGCGGATACGCATCGGCACATGCGAGCTGTTCACAATGATCTGTCCCAGACCGGCGTCAGTCGGCGCGAGAATGGCGCTCAGGATTCCCGCTTCCCAGATGGAGAGATGCGGAAACACCAGCCGCGCGGCGACTGCGCCCAGAAAGATCGTCAGTAACATGCCTGCACTTAGCAACCGTACCGGCAGGTTTCGAATGTTGCGCAAAACATTCAGATCGGTGCGGCTGGCATCGGTGAAGAGCAGCATTACCAGGCCGACTTCGGCAACACGGAGTGCGATGTTCCCTGTGAACCCGGCCCTCAATATCCCTTGCAGGCCAGGAAACGTCAACATTCCCCCGAGCGTGAAAACGATGGGCGCAGTGACAATCGTCCGCTCCAGTCGCCGCGAGGCCAGGCTGTAAAGGAAGAGTAGAAGAACGAAAATGTCGAGCGGTATCATCGCTAATTACACAGGTGCGGTCGCGCGGTCCACGACGTCTGTTCCTAGTCGTTCAGGTTCTTGCTCGAAGGTCATTTGTTTGCCCTCATTAGCGCTCAAGCTGTTAAAGCCTTCATTTTGCACCTCAAAAAGTACATCGTTTTGGATGAGTATTCTTTTCGCTGCGAGTGTTATGTGACAACCGTCACACGGGCCACTGGGGCGCCTGCGAGCTATCGCTTTCTAACGACGACTAGCTGTAACAACGATCCCGTCCGAAGGTTCTCGTAGTTGTGTCGCGCTTCTAGTTTAGGGGAACGGTCATCATGGTTTGAAGAATGAAGGATCGTGCTCCAGCCCTAGCAGCGCCCGGCCGACCGTCGCAAGAATATGATCGGCGTTGTCGTGGCAAACATAAAATGAGAGATCGCGATAGATACGCTCGAGCGGGCTGGGGCGGTTGAGCGAGCGAGCGCCGCAAGCGCGGATGCAACACTTCACTGCGTTTTCCGCGAGGTTTTCAACCAGAAACCGCGCCCGGCTCCCCGCCGTTTTGGCCTGCTCGTACTGGCCTCTTTCCCACAGGGAAGCGACGTGGAGCAGCCAGAGATAGCAGGTCTCCACGTCGATAGACGCTTGGGCGAGGTGCTGCTGGATGTAGGGATCGCCAGTTTTATTTTGCGATTGCACGTAAGTCAACGCATAATCCAGTGCGGCTTCAGCAGCTCCCAGGAAGCTGGCGGCGTAGTGGGGGATGAAGCAAGTCTGCCACCCCTCCTCCAAGTATTGACCTGGATACCCGATCAGGTTGGCATCGGGTATGAAGGTGTGATCGAAACGCGTCACAAGGCTTACCGTAGACCGCATGCCGATCGGGTTCCACCATGATGGATCGAAGCAGACTGTGGGGTCGGAGAGATCGCAAGCAGCCAGCAGGAGCTTTCCCGCAGACCCCTCGGAGTGCCGCGCGCCTCCTGGCCCAGCCGTATTGATCAGCAGCACTGCCCACTGCGCACCTCCGGCGCTTGTGCAGAACGCCTTGGCGCCATTCACCACGTAGCCGCCGTCGACCTTCTGTACGTAGGTGCCGAAGCGCGTCGTTTGCCCTTGAGCCACTGCTTGAGGCTCGCCGCTCCAGGCCACCCACTTCTCGCCGCGACGCGTGACCCCCTCAAACCAGCGGTCCTTCTGCGCCTCGGTGGCGAGGTTATCCAGCAGGACCAGCGAATTGACATGTCCTTCCCAGCAGCGGGCCATCGAGAGATCTGCTTTAGCGATCTCTTTGGTCATCATCCACAGTGTGAAGATGTCTTCCTTGTACGGTCCGAGTCCGAGCCCGCCGCGCTCCTTGGAGATTGCGGGCGCGTGCAAGCCGGCACGAAAGAGGTCGTCGAAATCCTCGGCTGGGAAGCTGGCACTCTCGTCATAGTGCGCGGCGCGCGGGGCGAAGCGTTCGCGCGCCAGTTTCGCGACCTGGTCGATTACCGCCTGCTGCGCCGGATTGAGATTCAGGTCCATGACGCTCCGGCTGCGGCAACGATGGGCCGATCACCCAGGCCCAGAAGCGCCTCCATCGACTCCGCCGGCATGTCGACGCCGTTCATCAGGCGGTATTGCCGCATGACTTGTTGGCGGAGCACCTCGCGGCCCTCGATCCCAACCCGTCCGGAGGCTCGCGTGGCTGCGATGAGCGGCGTGCTGCCGGCCCGGTAAACATGATCCACTATGACAGCATCCGGAACCAGATCGTCGAGACAGAACGGAAGCTCGTCGTCGTCGCGGCCCACGGGTGTGGCATTGACCACCAACGAGAATCCCCCCGCCGAGAACAGCGAGAGAGGAATGAACGGCAGGTCCAGCAACTCGACGGCCAAACGACCACGTTCGAGTCCACGATTCACCAGAGTTACGTCCGCCCCGGCGTCCTTCAGAGCCCCCGCAACCGCTCGCCCCGAGGCGCCGCAACCTACCACCGCCACCGCTCTTTTGCGTACAGGAATGCGCTGCTCGGTAAGGTTGGACAGGACGCCCTCGGGGTCGGTAGTATCGGCCCTCCACTGGCCGTTGACCCGCGTAACGATATTGGTGGAACCGGCGCGTTGCACCATAAAGCTGCGTTCCCCCGCCAACGGAATCGCTGCCTCTTTGAACGGAGAAGTTATCGTCAGCCCGTTGATCCTAAGACCGATGGATTCGAGCTTCCCCGAGGTAACTGTAGCGCGCCAGAAATCAACGATCGACTCCACATCAAAGGGGACGAAAAGGGCGCGCCGCCTCAGGTATCGGTGGGCCGCATTATGAAGCTGAGGGGACAGTGACCGGAAGGCGTTGGAGCCGACAATCCCGTGCAACTCATCAAACGGCGACAGGTCCGGCAGGCCAAAGTCCCGCGCCAGGCCGAAGATGGAGGGCTCACCGTCAGGCGCGTCTTCCTCGAAGGTAGCGCACACCACCGGAGCCCCGAGTTGCGCCGCCACGAGCCGGGTCCAAAGACCGCCACGCCCGCTGGAAAACGCAACCACGTCATCCCGCCCAAGCGATTTCAACAGCAGCAGCGGATCGATTTCTTCACGCGGCCCAGCCCCTTCGCAGACAAACCGGTAGAGCTTAGCCTGCACTCTGGAGAAACGGCGCCAGAGTGCTTGGAGCCAGTCCACGCCAGCGACTTGTCCGGTCCAGGAAATCAGGCGTCGGGAAGGCTCTATGGTCTGGAGGAGTCCTGCGTAGAGGTCTCGTTCGCCTTCAAGATCGATGAGATCGTAGCTTTCCGAGGCACGAGACAGGCGTGTGCGGCGCTCAGTGGTGGTTCCCGCAAAGCTGCCGCCCTCCGCGACGCTCCGCAATGTGTAAACGAGTCGGCGATCTGGACGGTCACGGAACGGCGCGGCCGGGAGGTCGCCAAGCAAGTCCGCGCGGATCTCGAAAATCACGTCCGGTGGTGTGTTATCTGGGCACGGCTGCGGTTGTTGCCCGCTTGTAACTCTGGCTATCAGCAGCACCCGACCACGCATCCGGAAATCCTCTTTTTGACCAACTTGCAGACGCTAACATCAAAATTGCCGGAATAACCTGCTTCATTGCCGGAATAATCTGCTTCGTGAATAACCTACTCTTTGCTGGTTAAATTCCGGAAAACTCTGATGCTGACTCATCAATGTACTGGCGAGATCGAGGAGAAAGAACTTAGACAGTAATTCTGACGACTTACAGTGACTTAAAACGATGAAAAATCACTAAGCCCAGTCTGCTGGCAGGCCCTAGCTTACCAGGCTACTTCCTGCTGATTGAGGTACGAAAAGAAGCCGTTAAGAATCACAGCCACTTTAATGCAATCTTCACGCCGGCGCGAGGAAAATCCGGGATGAAGTACAGGTGCTTTTCTCCGGGTAGCTTGGAACGGCCCAGCATAATGGCGCCTTCGCCTGGAGCCACCGCCGGCACGCGGATCTGAGTTGGGCCACGCCAATGGTCCTTCAATTCCAGCCGGGCGGCCCAGAAGTCCGAGACAAAGTCTACAATCTCACCCGACATCAGGGTGACATGCTTCCAAACGGTCACTGCAGGACCGATCTCGAACTGCAATTCGAGAGCTTCCGGATCGATCGGAGTTTCCACGACCTCAATGCTATCGATACCATTCAGCGGAACTTGCGTGCTGTTTCTCAACTGTTCCCACGTGATCACATGTGGCATTGATTTGACTCCTTGAACTGCGAGCGATAGCGGGCTTCTTCTTCCCGGTACACCATGTTCTCGAACTTGCGCTGGCCTTTGCCGGTCCAGATGTGCGAATCCGGCCGGAACTCCCAGTCGATATAACTGGATGGCAGGTGAGTAATGACTGCTGCAGTGTCTCCCGAAGATGCGACTTGATGAAATGCGAGCTGGTCTGAAAAGAAAAGACGGTTCCCGATTTCGTCGATGCGACGAACCAGGCGTCCGACGAAATCCATGGACGCAGCGGTCCGACGCAGGCCGATCAGCGAGGCACACACGCGCATGAAATCCAGCGCGCTGTCGCGCTTGTGAATCACGATGTCAGAGCTATCCATAAGGTCCAGCAGCCCCGACAACTCCCCCCGGACGATGCAATCCGCGTCCATGAAGAGTACATAATCATAACCATCCATGAGCAGGTTCTGGATCGCGCGGGCCCGCAGATTGACGCAGTACCCGGCCTTCTCAGTGAATCTAGTGATGCCATCGAGTCCGATCTGGACCTCCGTATCGTTTAACAATTCGTAGTAGTGAGCGATCGTAATGCGTGGATGGATAGCCCTTAAACGTGTGACATCGCCTGCATTCGTCACATTGACCAGGCAGGCGTGTACCCTCGCGTCCGGCACGTGACGCGCAACTGAGCCGAGCAGGGTTTCAAGTCTCGGAAGGAACTCCGGATCGCTGATCACCACGATCGTTAATTGGCGCGGGTCGCGCGCCCCCGCTTTTGGCATCGACGCCATTGTAATGCGGCGCGAGCCGTCAGAACATGACGTAGATGGACTCAGATACCTGCTCGGGCAACTCCTGCTTGACGCGGTAGCGAAGTCCCAGGTTGATCAGTTTGTCGAGTACAGATTCCAGCCCCTTGGCTGCTTCGCGGCCGTGCCATACCCTCGTCAATTCGCTGGCGGAACGCAGCGGCGTGCCTGATTCAAACACCGAGCGCAAGTCGGCGGGCTCGGTCGCATCCACCCATGTACTAGTGGCAGTGCTGGGATTTTCAGTGACCAGCACCGCGTTATCGCGGCGCAGTTTCACTGCCTGCGGCCAGAAATCTGATTCAAAGAGCCGCTTCAGCTTCGCAACCAGCCGCGGCGGGTGGCTGAAGCTCAACTCCTGAGGCGCATCCTCGTTCTCCAGACTCCTGCCCCGGTCTTCTGGCCAGGTTGGCTGTTCCTCCTTCAGCAGAATGAAGCTGCCAAGCGCGAGGGTGTCCATTTCGGTTCGCATGAAGCAACGGTAGGCATCCTGAGGCGTGCAGACGATCGGCTCGCCGCGCACGTTAAAGGACGTATTCACCAGCAGGCTGTAGCCGGTCTCACAGCGAAACCGTTCGATCAGGTCGTAGAACTCCCGGTGGTATTCACGGCGGACCGTCTGAATACGTGCGGAGTAGTCAACATGGGTGACCGCCGGAATGTCGCTGCGCTGCTGCTGGATTATTGGCAACATGTCATCGTCTTCTGCTGATGGAGACAGCGGCGTTCGGCGATTCCGCTTCACGGCAGCGACGATCAACATGTAAGGTGTTTCGCGGTCGAGATCAAAATATTCGCTCACCCGCTCCAGAAGGACCGCCGGGGCGAACGGCCGAAACGACTCACGATATTTGATCCGCAAATTGAGTTCGGTCTGCATCGTGGCACTCCTGGCGTCAGCCAGGATGGAGCGCGCACCCAGCGCCCGCGGACCGTACTCAAGCCGTCCGGAAAAGTGCCCTACCACGCGTCCCTCAGAGAGACGCCCGGCAAGATAGCGGTTGCGTTCTTCTCCCTCCATCTTCCGATAGGGGTATGCCATGGTCTCGAGATAACTGCGAATTTCTTCCGTTGAAAAGCTGGGGCCTAGATACGAGCCTCCCTGGGACGAGAGCGAGTCCTCGCGAAGCTTACGCTCCGCCCCGAAATAGTTGTGCCACACATCGAGAGCGACGCCCAACGCTGCGCCTGCATCGCCCGCCGCCGGCTGGATCCACAAGTCGGCGAATGGTCCCTCGCGCAGCACTTTGCCGTTAGCCACGCAGTTGAGCGCGACCCCGCCGCCCATGCATAGACGACTCTCGCCAGTCAGGCGGTGTGCCGTTCGGGACATACGCAGCATGGCTTCCTCAAGCACCTGTTGTATGGAGCGCGCCAGGTCCATTTCTCGGCGGGTAATGCGGTTCTCCGGCCGTCTGGCGGGGCCATCGAAAAGGTTGGCAAACGCCGCGTTGCACATCTCGATGTCGCGAAGAAACCCGAAATATTTCAGGTTCAACTGCAAACTTCCATCAGGATGCATGTCCACCAGGTTGTCCAGAATACGTTGCACGTATCGGGGTTCTCCGTAGGGAGCCAGCCCCATCATCTTGTACTCCCCGGAGTTCACCTTGAACCCCGTGAACTGTGTGAAAGCGGAGTAGAGCAGCCCAAGTGAATTCGGGAAACGCATTTCCCTTAGGAGCCTTACATGGTTTGACTCGCCGATGCCGATGCTCGCCGTCGCCCATTCCCCGACCCCGTCCACGGTGAGTATGGCGGCGCGATCAAACGGAGAGGGATAGAAACAACTGCCGGCGTGCGAGCGGTGATGAACGCCTTGCAGAATCAGGCCATCGTATTTCATGAACTCGCGAAGTAGCGAGGGCAGATGAAGCTTCATGCGCACCCACGACGGCATAACGGTGAGCCACAATTTGCAGGCGGCCTTCTTATCCACTGCCATGAGGCTGTGGCAAATCCGCTCGAAGGTCAACGCAGTGTTGTCATAGGTGGCGATGGCCGCGAGGTCGCCCTGTGAGACGCCGCCTTCCTCCAGGCAGTAATTGATCGCGTTGTGCGGGAACCTCCGGTCATTCTTGACACGCGTGAAGCGCTCTTCCTCCGCGGCAGCCAGGATCTGGCCATCCCGAAGCAGGGCGGCGGCCGAGTTGTGATAGAAGCAGGAGATTCCCAGAACGTACTGCGCTCCACCGCGCGGGGCGGGCGCTAGCCGCGACGGCTGCAAGCCTGTGATTGCCACGCCGGACCTTTCTGGCAACAGTTTTCGCGTTCGCACAAAATCCGCCAGCCTCTCCGCCACCAGCGATCCGGCCAACGCGGAGAAATGCCCACCGATTTGATCGCGAAGTTTGCATCGCGTGCGCCACGGCAACTTGACCAGCGGTGAACTGACGTCGCAGACGTGTACACCGCCGCCCGGGTCATCAAACTGTTCGAACCGCTCCTGATAAATCGGCCTGACTCCCCACCAGTAGAACTCCTTCGTGGGAATGGGCACGATGAGCACGGGGAGGGGTTTTAGTTCCTTGATGAACTGGCGCAGGATAGCTTCCATCAGTTGCCACCCGGGAGTGCCATAATCGCGAAGGTCGGGATATGGATGGGTGCCGCGCAGCCGTACGAACTCGGATTTCAGTCGATGGCCCAGGTCCTCGAAACGCTCTGAGTGGCGGAGCGCTTTCAGCCAGGACGCGTGCCGGTACAACTGGTGGACGGCTTCCAGCCAGCGGTCTTCCTTCCGGCCCGTCCCCGTCTCAATCTGCGCGTCCTCAGGCAGCCGCTCGGATGGAACCGGAACCTGCCGCAACTGCAGCTCGCCATCGACCAGTACGAAATACGGTTTGGGAACCAACATGCGCCTTCCGGTCACGATGCGATCCAGTATGGGGCGATGCGAGACCTGTATCCGGTGCAGGCTATCGATCTGCACGCAAACAATGGCTAAATCAGCTTGCACTTCGCGAGCGAACTTGCGGTAGATGAGAAGGTGCTGATCGGTGGCGCTACCTGAAACTCCATAATTCTGCACCTCTACTCCGAGCATCCTCTGCAGCCGATCTGAGAAGCGATCATGGTTAGGGATGGCGTCGCCGGCGGTGTAAGAATCGCCGAACATCAGGACGCGGGGAGAGCCGTTGCGTTCCTTCCGAAACTCGAAATCCGAGCGGAACCCCGTCGCATTGGTTACCAGGAGATAACCGCCGTTTTCGTTCGGGAGGCGGGCCCGCATGTTCGGCACGAAGATGTGGCCGACGTCGGGGTCGTGCCGGATCAGCATGCGGTGCGTCTCTTGCCTGAGAAGAAACACGATGACCCAGCATAGACGATTTGGGTGAGCTATACTGGCTCCCCGCCCGCTTGCGTGGAAGCCTATGGCAATCGACTATTCCGAAGCATATGTCGCCGATCAATATCGCTCTCCTCGGCTGTGGTATGTGCGAGTCGTGAACCGGCTCTTTCCCGTTGTAGAAGCCCTCCGGAAGTCCGAGCGCAGAATATTGCCTGGGCCCGGACTCGACAGCGCCCTGGTCCCGCATTGCGAAATCACCAGTTCACTCGAACAGTCAGCGGAGCATTTCCGGCGTCATCGATGGGCTTTCGTGGAGAACATCTTCAACCCGGATTTTCATGCCTTCCTGACTGCACATTGGCCGCGGCGGCGATACTTCACCGCCCCGTTCGACGTCCACAAAGCCTATGACAAGGGCTTCCGATGGGTCGAGCGCGACCCCGACACGAAAAATCGCTGGGGATCCCTGATCGCCAAAGATGGAATGGGCGGCAATTATCCCGCGTACATGGAACGGCATCCCCATGTCCGGGTACTTTTCGACTATCTGCGGTCGCGCGCGTTCATCGACCGGGTGATTAACTTTACCGGCTGCCCGGCGCTGTTACAGTTCAACCGCTTCCAACTTACCTGGAGTTACCCGGGCACTCTGGTGGCGCCGCACAAGGACTCACCGCAAAACGCCGCGAGCTGGGTGCATTTCATCTTCTACATCTCCGGAAAAGGCGGAGAGAACTCCGGCGGCACGGCGATCCTCGGAGATAACGAATTCAAGCAAGTGATTTTTGAGCCGACGAAGATGACCAACACATGCATGATCTTCGACCCGGCGGCGCCCTTCTTCCACGGTGTCAGGCCGCTCGCCTTCGGCAAATACCGGTGGATGGCGAGTGCCGAGTATGTGTCCTGCGAGAGTGCCGGAGTAGCACAATCGGCGTCGATAGATTGATCGATTGACCATAAGCGCCGTTCGAATATCTGCCGCCAGGGCATCTGGCGGAGGCGCGGTTTGCACCACAAGCTTCATAGCCCGCGTAGCTCCCGTCTTGACGCATCGGCAGGTACATTTCCCACCCGCTGAGCCGACACGTGCCTACCCTTTTTACCCAGCTGAGGATTGCAATCCGGCACTTAATGAGGCGCCCCGCGACTTCGCTTGTCGCGATTCTCTCCCTATCTCTCGGCATCTCTGCCACCGTATCGGTATTCCAGTCTGCTTGAACATATCGTTCTGCATCCATTCCCGTATCGCGCTGCTGATCGGATCGTGGAGCTGAGCTACCGTGAAAAACTCGAGATAGAGGACACCCCGCTATTTTTAGAGAACAGATTCGAGAACTGCGCCAAGCAGAGTCGGTCGAGGAAGTCGTCGAGATGGACGAGCGGCCCGCGATACGTTCGCGCAGTCGTTGTAACGCAACCGAAGCAGGGCCCTCCTCGCTCACAGCCGAGGCTATTTCAGTCCAATCCGGGCCTCGATACCGAGAATCTTGGGGTTTGATGCTATTTTGGATTTCCATCCTTTTGCAGTTCTAGAATGCATCCGGTAAATTCGGCAGAACATTCCGAGCGAGAAGCGACGTGCAAACACGCCGGATGCTCCGGTGGCAGTCGCTCCTCTGCAAGGGCCATGATTACGTCTTCTCCCGGGCAGTCAACGCGTTGAGGATTGGGGAAAGCCTCTAAGAAGAAGAACAATAATTGTGCAGGGAACTCTAAAGATGCGACAGCAGCTCTTTATTTTTCCACGCGCGAACCATGAATTCGTTGAGACGAATTCGTCATCATGGCTTACATTTGTGTGACACATTTTAGTCTGATAGGGGACAGGGGCATGATTTTGATGAATTGGTCGTGGCGATCCAATTCATCAACCGAGACGACACTGTTTTGCTGATCAGTGACAACTCTTTTCAGAACGGCGCGCAGATACCTCTTCGCAGCGTTCTTTTGGCCGAGCCCCGCAAACTGGACAACGAAACTTTAGCGACGGATCGTTCTTCATTGTCATCTTTCTAGTCTCGTTGCAGTGGCATGTCTGCTCAATTTTGACCAGAATCTTGAAAAGTAAGCCCTTGGTCAGCAGACGCGGAGGGACGTCAGGAATCGGCCATGCAGTTCGTCGCCGTCGTCACTGCTTTCTTGAACGATGCATTCTTCGCCTTGTCGGCATATTTCCGTGGAGATGTCAGCAGCTGGCTGAGGCGGCTCCCAACGCTGGTCTCCAACCGGAGGCGCTGCATACGGAATGAAGTGATGCCGCCTTCGCTTGATCCCCGCAACTGGCCAGCCTCGATCGAAACAGCTTCCAGCATAAATGCGAGTAGCTGTGACAGCAATAAAAGCGCAGAACGCCGCGCAAAGGATTCTTCCTGACTTATGCAATTCACGGTTCTCCTTCGGTGGTGAAGTTCATTGAACAGACCTAGAAGCCCACCGGGGCTTGCTTATCCTCCGGTGTGAGAGTGCCACCTTCGGCGAGCTTCTTCATATTGCGCAGCATCTTTTCAAACAGCAGACGGTAGTTCTCCACCTGTTTCTGCCGCGAGGCCTCGTCTGGCTGAGTGGAGCTATCCCACACCAGGGTGTAGTAGAGAGTAGTGCGGCCGGTTCCGAGCGGGCGCGCCTCCAACGTTCCGTGGTACATCGGGTATAGACCTGTGGCACGCAACGGCTGGGTGTAGGTGTAGCTATACCTCGTCTGCCCGACGATGACGGAATGGCCGATGGTGCGAATTGCGCCAAGCTCGCCCTCTTTGCCGGAAATAAGATCGCAACTCTGAAAGGCCCATTCTCCTATGTCGCAATATTTGCCGACACGGACCCATACCTTATCGACCGGCGCGTTGACGACAATTGACATCGGAAGACTGACATAATGCGGATCGGGATTGAGAAACGGCGTCGCGACAGGCGGCCTCAGGCTTCCAGCCCGCTTCGGAGGCAGCTTGCCGCCCTCGGCGAGCACTTTCATATTCTTCAGCCACTCTGTTAACCGCGCGTGCCGCTCAGCGATGTCTTTCTGCCGGGCTGCGTCGTCGGCAAGCATCGAATCGTCCCGGACCATGGTGTAACTCAGGCGTGTCGTGGCTGGGCTTAGAGCTTCTGCCGCCAAGGTGCCGTGCGGCAGCGGGTATGGCGTGTCTCTGCGTGGAGCCTGAGCATAGGTGTAGCTGTACTGCGTCTGGCCGACCAGCACCTCACTCACGATCGATCGAACACTCGCGGGGCCGCCGTCTCCGTGCAGGTACTTGCAGTCCTCCCATTCGGGGGAGTTCATCCACTCCGTGATGTCGCAGAACCCGCCAACCCGTGCCCACACTTTGTCGACGGGAGCATCGACAACAATGGACTCAGTGACAACAACGTAGTGCGGATTCGGAATCTGGAGCGGAGCTTCCGCGGCAGGCTGCTCTGCCCCGCACGCAGCCGCCAGCAGGGCCATCGAGATTACCAGGCCGATGCAGCGAACTCTCATTTCACTATGCTTCTTCATTTACCAGTGGTGGCGCTCGGCGTCAGACGGCAGATATTTATTTCGCGCTGTTATAGTCTTTATCGCTAACAGCCTCCAGCCAGATTGTCTTTCCCTTTTGAGTCGGTGTGACCGCTATATAGGCGAAGCTGCTTGTCGGCGTTGCACCATGCCAATGCTCCACGCCAGGAGCGCATTTTGATTACATCTCCTTTGTGAACGATTTGCACTGGCTTTCCCCGCTCCTGATAATAGCCAGTGCCTTCGGAGATAAGCAGGACCTGACCACCTGGATGAATGTGCCAGTCCAGCTTTGCGCCGGGACCATAGGTTGCTACGGCAATACTGGAATCGAACGTACTGTCTCCTATGTTCAACTCTTTGAGCCAGATATCTCCAGTGTGATTTTTAGTGGTGGACAATTCACCTTTTGGGAAAATTGCGTCTCCGGTCTGTGCGTGCGCCTGGAAGATGAATAGAAGACTCGCCGCGAATGCGACGATTTTAAGTTTTGTTCTCATGCTTTATTTCTCCGATTAGCGATTGACCAGGGTCTGATAGCTGGCAGGATATCGATCCCCCTGCACATCGATCGCCGAGACAGCATCGTGGATCGCCTTCAGATCGTCCGCCGTAAGCGCCACACCTGCGCCGCCAAGATTCTCTTCAAGCCGATGCAGCTTTGTCGTTCCCGGAATTGGCACGATCCACGGCTTCTGCGCGAGCAGCCACGCCAGCGCGATCTGCGCCTTGGTCGCTTTCTTCTCTTCCGCAATCTGCCCCAAAGCATCGACCAGCGCCTGGTTCGCTTTTCTGGCTTCTGCGGAGAAGCGCGGAACGATGTTGCGGAAGTCATTCTGCGCGAACTCGGTCTTGGCAGAGATGGCTCCGGTCAAAAATCCCTTGCCGAGCGGGCTAAACGGGACGAACCCAATACCGAGTTCCTCCAGTGTTGGAAGAATCTCTTTCTCCGGCTCGCGCCACCACAGCGAATATTCACTCTGGAGCGCCGCGACCGGCTGCACCGCATGAGCGCGACGAATGGTCGCAGCACCGGCCTCCGACATCCCGAAATGTTTGACCTTGCCCTCAGCGATGAGGTCCTTGACCGTACCTGCGACCTCCTCAATCGGCACATTCGCGTCGACGCGATGCTGGTAGAACAGGTCGATCGCGTCGGTGTTCAGCCGCCTCAGCGAAGCTTCCGCGACTGCCCGGATTCGCTCCGGATTGCTGTCGGTCCCCTGGGGCGGAATTCCGTTCTTGAAGCCGAACTTGGTCGCAATGACGACTTTGTCACGGACCGGCGCCAACGCTTCGCCAACGAGTTCTTCGTTCGTGAACGGACCGTAAGCTTCGGCGGTATCGAAGAAGGTGACGCCGCCGTCATAAACAGAGCGGATTACCTTGATTGCCTCATTCTTCTCGGTCGCGGGACCTAAGCCGAAGCTCAGTCCCATGCAGCCAAAGCCAAGGGCTGACACTTCCAACCCGGAGTTTCCTAGTATGCGCTTTTGCATCTTTTCCTCACTGCTTGAAGTTTATGGAGAAGCGAGCGCGAACCGTTATCCTGATTCTGCCGATCTTTTGCCTATTTCTCTTGATCGCCAGTTTTTGGCTTGGCGCCGTTGGAGGGTCAGCGGCTATTCTGGTAATGGAACAGGTAAACGGAATGAACATAAATGGCTGGCCTTCTATTGCTCCTCCGGCGACCTCGTCGATACAAGATTTGAGAGCCGAGCTGGCGGAGAAAATTGCCTGGTTCGTCGGCACTTCAGAGAGACGGATCACTGAGGTGCCAGGCTTAATGCTTGTGCGCCGGACTGCACCCACTGGCCCTTGCTCTGGAACCTACACGCCCAGCGTGATTGTGGTCGCCCAGGGCAGTAAGCGCGTCGACCTAGGCCGGACGAGCTTTACCTATGACCGGTCGCGATTCCTGTTGACCTCGATAGACTTGCCCATTGTCAGCCAGGTGGTGGAAGCGAGCGAAACCAAGCCTCTTCTCGCTGTGGCGCTCAAGCTGGAAATGCCAGTGATCCGCGACCTTCTCAGCCGCGATGAAGTCCACATGCGCGAGGGTTCAGCCGATACGCCCGCTATGATTACCGGCGCGGTGACGGCAGAATTGCTCAGCGCGTGTTGCCGTTTGGTAGACCTACTGGCGACTCCGCAAGATATTCATTTTCTAGGTGGTCTGATCCAGCGCGAAATCATTTACCGGATACTCTCCGGACCAGAGGGGGCGCGCCTTCGAGCCATAGCGACCGCAGGAGATCAGAGCAATCGCACCGCGAGAGCGATCTCTTGGATCAGGGACAACTATTCGAAACCTGTACGCGTGGACGATCTCGCCCAGATCGCAGGCATGGGCATATCGACTCTGCATCATCATTTTCGGATGCTGACCCATATGAGCCCTCTTCAATATCAAAAGCAGTTACGGTTGCAGTCAGCGCGAGGGCGAATGCTTGTGGATGGCTTAGACGCTTCAACTGTGGCGTTCGAGGTGGGGTACGAAAGCGTCAGTCAATTCAATCGAGAATACAGCCGATTCTTTGGCCAGCCGCCATTGCGCGACATCAAGAGGCTGAGAGATGAGAAAGTTGTTGAGATCAGCGCGGCTTGATGACGGCTAAACAATAGCCGGCGACTCGCCAAGACCTCCGTTCTAACCCGCTCAATGGATGACTTTGAGCTGATATCGCAGACCTGTTTCATCGCCCTTACTTTGCACGATATTTCAAGTTCCTGAACAGGATCTGGCCGCCTCCAGACGCGAAGAGAGCGGGGCGCAGGCTTAGAAATCCGATCCGATCGGACAACGGAATACTTCCGAACTCCCTTTCGACATCACAGGCTTCTTGGGGTTCTGTCCTCAAACTCGGGGCGGATCTCCTACCTTGAGGAATCCAGGAGGAAAATAGAACGGGGAGCCATGCCCGAGCAGGAGTCCACGGATTCACTCGAGGATATACAACGCAAACATATTCTGCGAGTGCTGGAGAGAACCGGCTGGGTAATCAGTGGTCCCAACGGCGCCGGAGCTGTCCTCAACGTCCATCCCAACACACTTCGCAGTTTGATGGACAGGCTAGGGATTCGGCACCCCGGAGTGTCGCGCATTCGACGTGGACACGAATTTTCCCAGCCGGCGCATGACGCGTGTCCTGAATAGAAACCATCCTCAAGTTTGCCGACTCGCACGGCACCACGAACTTGGTTAATGGAATTAATCGGACTATTCCCATTCAGGGGAACATCCAATAAGGTCAAGAATGATTGTCTGGTGCAGTTATAAAACCGCATCACACAATCCCAGTTCGGCCCCGGCTTCACAATTTGCTCTGCTTACGGTCTATTTGTGCACTTTGGCGACACTTAAGTGCGCAATGTCGGCCGATCGATTCCTCATAATTCAGCTGGCTTTCAATGCGTGCATTATCGCCAAAGCGCATTTCCAGGGCAGCCGACCCTGAAAATGTGCTTTGCCCTGTTACCGTCAATCGAGAATCATGTGCAATCCGATCAGCGGACACGGGCCGGCTTCCCGGGAACCATTTGGATTGCAGGGTTTCAGACTTTGATCCGAAAGGCCATACTGTTTGACTCTGCTCGAAGCAAGGCAAAAGGGCTATTTTCTGCGGCTCAAAGCGCAGTGACCCAGCAAACCTGCCAAAGGAAAACCGATGAAACCATCTGAACTCTTTGAAGCGCTCCATGCGCTCATTACCGAACGTGTGCCTTTGCATATCTGGGGCGCGTGCGGTGTGGGCAAATCGCAGATCGTTGCGCAGGTACGCTCCTCTTGGCAATCTGCTGCGCCGCCCCGCTAGTGTTAGCAGGCCCTAGGGAAGCCCTCGCGCTTCTGATCTTGCATCCCAGTGATCTGAACCGGCCAGGAAGACTTCAGTATGAAATTGCGTGGCCGTCGGAGCATTGAGCTGATGGGACCATGCGACGCGATCCGACGGCCTTGCTCCGGGACCCGTGCTGTTGAACTCGGCATAGTAGGCTTTTGGCGCTTCGGCGTTTCTGCCCCACAGGCTCCAGCCCTGAGGTAGGACATCGGCGGGCAGCCATGTATCGATGTAGACGACACGCGAGTAAGGACGCCAGGGTCGACCCAGGCTAATCATCTCCTTCGGCTGTCCGGTTGTGTCCAACTCCGAAGCGATGCCGCTGGTCACGTTGCTGTCAAGGATGACGAAGCCGGTTGTTTGGTCCGCGGAGGTGCGGGATTGTGCGGTAAGGTAGCCGGGAGCATTCGCATGAATCTCTGAGTGGTCAAACACGGCGGTGGCGTTACCAAAGATGAAGTCCGTACCACCCTCGATGTAGGAGTCAACGTAGTATTGCCGCCCATAGTCGGCGAAGAGCGTGTCTTGATGGCCGAGGAAGCGGCAGTGTTTGAAAACGGACCGGTCCGCCCGCACAACGATTGCGACCGCCTGACCGGTATTGCCCGCGGCATTTTCGAAGGTGAGATTGTCTGCCTCGAAGCCCGGACCATTGACCTCGACGGTTTCGGTGAAGAACGTGCCACCCGCCTGCTTTGCGTTGAGGCTGTTCGTGATAACAACGTCCGCAGGCGACTTGCCCTTGCCGATCAGCGTGATGTTGGGATGGTTCTGGGTTACGTTAACTCGTTCGTGATAGACGCCAGGTTCAATTTCAATGAGCACCCGGCCAAGCTTTCCATCTGGGCTGGTTTTTGGGAGGGGGTGATGATCCAGGGCCATTTGAATTGTGGGGAATTCGGTCGTGCCTTCGATTCCGGTTTTGACATCCGGCGAGACTCGAACATGGACATCCTGCGAGTGAGCGACGGAAATCAAGAGCAGGGGGATCAGCAGCACATGGCAACACGTGGAAACTGGTTTGGCTGCTCCCGATCGAGGGCTCAGCCTATTGGGCAAAAGGGGAGCGCATTTGGACTGGTCCGCCACTATCAAGGTCGCTGATCCTGCGATGCTATTTCACTGTTAAGACCTGCGCTGTTTTGGCAACGTTGATCGGGTCACCCTGGGTTGCGGTCACCGTAACATGGTCGAGGGTCACCTGGGCGAACGCGATGTTGAGCCCCTTGGTCGCCGATATGGAAACATTCTTCATTGTCAATTCTTTGACCGGCGATTCGGGGAGGCCTATCACTACTCCTGCCCAATCGCTTCCGGTGGCGGTAACGTTCTCGATGTGGATGTCGTGAAAGAAGGGCGTCAGGCGCCCGATCGGCGCCTCGCCAACGTCGCCCTCGGGCATTACTCTTGGATAGTATTCGCTGATCAAGATAGCTGTGCGGACGTTCTCCATTGTGATGTCCTTGAAGCTCAGATTGCTTACATCATTGCCGCGGTCGCGATTGGCCTTCACCCGAATGCCCTGGTCGGTTCCCTTGAAGCGAATTCGCTCGGCCCGCACGTTTTGCACTCCACCCGCGACCTCGCTTCCAATCGACAACCCGTGGCCGGCCTCGAACTCGCAGTCTGTGATGGTGATATCGTGACTCGGTGAATCGGGGCCGGGGGAATTGATCGCTCCGCTCTTGATCGCCACATTATCGTCACCGGTACTCGCGAAGACGTGGTCTATCGTGACGTGGCTTGAGCTGAAGGGGTCGATCGCATCAGTATTTGGAGCACCGCGTTGCGGCGCCAGTATTCTCAAATTGCGAAACACCAAATCGTCCGAGTAATACGGAACCACTTGCCAGAATCCCGAGTTCTGGATCGTGATGTCTTCTACGACCACGTGCTTCGAGTGGTCGATGAGCAGCAGCATCGGCCTCGGATGGTCGGTCCCCAGGATGCCCGTGTCCTTGACTCCTTTTACATAGTCCCACCAGACCTTTCCCTGTCCGTCGATCACGCCGCCGCCCTTGATGGTCACATTGGTCGCATTCGCTAGCTCGATGAGCGGTTCCACCGTCTGCTGCCGCATCCTCACCGCTTGCGGGTAATCGGCGCGGTCGGCGGATCCTAGCAATACCGCATCCTTTTCTACGTCGAATTCCAGGTTGCTTTTCAACTCGATGGGAGCGATGACGAAACGGCCGCCACTCAACCGGACCGTTCCGCCGCCAGCGGCGGCACAATCATCGATCGCAGCCTGAATTGCTTTCGTATCCTTTGTGCTCCCGTCGCCCTTGGCTCCGTAGGCGCGCACGTCGCAGACTTTCGTTTGTGCCATCGCTGAGGCGAGCACTATCGAAGGCACAATCAAGAGCAGAAAAGTTCTCAAAGTATCCTCCGTTACGGCTCACGAGCATTACGTCGGCTGCAGCTAGATCGGTCTGATGTATCGCGGCTCCGCTCAGCGAAGCAACGCCGATGCTGCCCAAAGAATCGGGGCCTGGCCGTGAAAGTCACCGGTCCGCCGTTTGCGATCGAGATAGTATTGCAGGTCGTTCTTCTTCCCCGTGCCTTCACACACGGCGGTCACGTCGCTGTTCTGGTCTATGTATCCGGCTACTGCGATCCATCCCCTCCGGGCGGCGGGGCCGTAAGTATTTGCATCGAGCCACCCATTCTTTACCCCCGTAATCATGGCAAAGGTGAACATGGCCGAACTCGAGCTCTCCGGCCATGCTTCATCGTGGTCGATGAGTTGACGCCACATGCCATCCTTCCCCTGATATTTCAGCAGGGCAGCCATCATCGCCTGATAGGACTTCAGGATGATCGGCCGTTGGCGATGGTCCGGCGGTAGATCGCGGAGCATCTCCGCCATGCCGGCCGCCACCCAGCCATCGCCGCGTCCCCAGAAGAACGGCACATCAGGCGCGTGATAGAAGAGTCCATTCGGTTGCTGCAGCTTGCCCAGGTACGACACCATCTCTTGCGCGTCTCGGTCCAGGTATTTCTTGTCATGGGTGGCTCGGTATGCCTCCAACTGGAGAATCGTTAGCATATACATATCGTCGATCCAGTAACGTGTCTCCGCCGAGAGCCCGTCGGGGAGCGGATTCTCCCACTGCCGGTCGGCCCATGCCTTTCCGTCGGCCAGAAATCGCTCATCTTTGGTCTGAAGACCGATCTCGATAGGAACGATGCCGAAGATGGAATCGTCCACATGATGCCTGATCGGTATGCGGCTCGCCTCCGCCCCACCGGGCATCAACGGCTCGAACTTCCTGATCAGCTCGGCTTTCAGAGCATCATCGTGAGTCAATTGAGCGAACGTCAGCGCTCCATACCAGGTCGCGGCTTCCGAGTAGTGGATCGTTGCGCCGTATTGATGGGGACTAGTCACGAAGTGCTCGGCGACCCGTTTTCCCACCTCTCCCGGCGAAATCCCCGCAGGCCAGTTGTCGAAGATGTCCGCCGAGGTTGAGACCGGAGTCGCTGAAGCCACCGGATCACTCGACGCATATTCCATCGCGAAGTTATCCGCTTCCTTGTCCATGTCGCCCGTGGTGGGTTTCCCGGCGATAAGAAGAACGCGATAACGAAAGGTTGCGGTCTGGCCCTTTTCGAGCGTGTAGTCAAGCACCGAAGTCTTGGGATCGAAGATGTGCTGGCCTAATGGATTGGCCGCAAAAAGCCCGTAGCCGCGCGCATGCCAGTAGGTCGGATAGTTTGGATTCCCTGGGTGGTCAAGAATGGCTATCGTGACGGTGTCGTTCCCGTTGCTGCCGGTGAGCGTGCACCAGCGGCCGCGCGTTCCCCACGCCTGGTCCCCTTGCTTGCCTTCGCTGGTCAGATAGACGCCAGTCGCGCCCGGCATCGCGACATTCGGGACTGTGGTCTGTCGGCCGCTGGCGTCGGTAAAGGTTCCGCCCTTCTCGTCGGGCGATTCGAGCCAACGAGCGACACGAATACCGAGCAAGCCCTCTTTGTCGTCATGAAAGACCACCTGACCGAGAGCCTGCAGAGTGGTGATCTGGTCGATGATCCTGGCGTCCTGACGGCGGGTAAAGACGTAGCGCGTCGTCTCGCGCAGGATCTCCTGGTTCGTGCCGGTCACCCACACAGATTCGACGACCAGCTCTCCCCGGTCAGGACCGCTCTTCGTCGACACGATCCTCTTCTGATTGATCGTGCCCATCTTGCCGCGGTCCTCCGGCTTGATCGCATCGGAATTGTTCCAGAAATCAAAACCGTTGACGTTTCCATAGTTGAACCACATTCCAGCATGATGAGGGTGGTCCACGCGCTCTCCTGGCCGTGGGTCAAGAGGAAAGCCACGGCTCACCTGGTCCCTCCCGCGCGATCAACGGATACAGGACGGGCTTCTTCAGCGATGTCGGCCAGATATAGGATGTAAAGGGCTTTCCGTCGATGGTAATGTCGACTCGCCGTCGTTCAACATCGGGAACAACCTGAACACCGCTGCCGGAAGGCCCTGTTTGAGAACTCACCGGAAGTACCAGAGCCACCGCGAGGCAACCGAGAAATAATCTAGGCATACACTTTGCCCCCCACCATTACCTGTTGGGTCTTGTCGTCGAAGGTTACCTTCTGGCCGGTCTGGATCGCGGCGATATTCATGCACAGCGCAATGGAGTGGCTGTAGCCGGCTTCGATGCTGGCGTTTGGTGTTTTCCGCGAGCGCACGCACTCCATCCAGTTACGCATGTTTGCGGATGTCTGAGGATCTCCGCCCGTATTCGCAGCAGGTGCCGATCCGCTTGCGAGCCTCGGTCAGAGAGAAGGGCGCCAGCTGGTCGGGCTGCATCTTCATCTCCGCGGCGTCTTTTGCCTTCAGGCCGCCGTCCGGAGTGACCCGCCGCTTGTCCATGTCGATCATTCCCCCGTTGGAGTAGTAGAGCTCCTTCACGCCGCCCGCGGAGTTGGTGAACCGCGACGAATACTGTACCTGGAATCCCTTGGTGGGATCGTCCAACGGGCCGTAATCGAATACCGCGGTCATGGTGTCCCAGTTTTTGCGGCCGTCTTTCCAGAAATAAATGCCGCCATTCGCGACCACGCTGCGTGGATGCGGAAGGCCGCTGAACCAATGGACCGTATCGATCTGATGGACCAGCCACTGGTCGGGAATTCCCGAGGAATACGGCCAAAACAGACGGAACTCAAGATACTTGCGAGCGTCGAATGGCTCATAAGGCCGGTTCATCAGATAGCGTCTCCAGTCCGTGTCCTGCTCTTGCAGCAGAGGCACGACGTCGGGACGCCGCCACCGCCCGGGTTGATTCACATTCCACGTCATCTCGACCATCACAATGTCGCCGAACTTACCCGACTTGATATATTCCGCCGCCTTCTGATAACTCGGCGTGCTGCGGCGTTGTGTGCCGACCTGCACGATCTTGCCGGTCTTCTGGACCGCTGCCCGAAACAATCGCGCGTCCTCCATAGTATGCGCGGTCGGCTTCTCCACATAGGCATCCCGCCCTGCATTTACGGCCTCCGCTCCGTGGCGTGCATGCTGAAAGTCAGCTGTCGCAATGAGAACCGCATCAACGTCTTTGCGCGAGTACAGTTCGTCGTTGTTTCGCACCGGAACAACCGAACTGCCACTGAGCTTCTGGATATACGCGGCACCTTCCTCGCGCCGAAGGCTCCAGATATCCGAGACGGCGACGAACTCGAAGTTCATGTCCTTGGCATGCTGTTGGAACGCGGGAATCAATGCTCCCTTCATGCGATCGCCACAACCGATGACCCCAACCTTGACGCGGTCATTCGCACCCACGATGCTGGCATAGCTGGCTGCATTCCACGAAACTACACTTGCCGTCAGCGCCGCCCCACCCATCTTTAAGAACTCCCTCCGGTCATTGCTCTGCATTGCCGTGACTCTCTCCTGTATCGAATGATGTCATTGCCTCAGTTGTGAAGAGGAAGATTACAGTGGCATCCACAGTGTTTCGGGATGCTTTTTATTCGGTTAAACCCCACGCTCTGGTTGCTAGAAGGTAAATTTCACCGATCCCTGGAAAACCCTGGCGGTATTAGTGGTTGATGATATCTGGCCAAAGGTCGCTGAGGTCAAGACTGCGGCTCCTCCGGTTGTTCCGCCAAGTGTTCCAGTTGTTCCGCCGGTGGGGATATTGAAGTTCGGATGGTTCAAAACATTGAAGGCTTCCAGCCGAAGGGTCATGGCCAGTCTTTCGTAAAGCGGAAATATACGGGAGACCTGAGCGTCAAACTGATAGTTCGCGTAGCCGCGGAAGGAGTTTCTGCCGATATTGCCGTAAGTCCCGTACGTAGGACACGTTGCAGAAATCGGCGTTGGACATCCTGCGGTGACCTGAGAGAAGGCGGCCGGGTTCAGGTATGCCCGGTTCGCAGCGCCGGTTGCGGACCGACGGGCTATGTGGAGATAGACCGGAACGCTGCTGTTTAGATTCGGACGATCATTACCAACGTCAGTGAAAGAGTTGTCTTGCCCCGCTGTCACAGTGAATGGCGCCCCGCTGACTATATGCACGAGCGGCGCGAACTGCCAGTTGTTGAGAAGGAGCGACTCGACGCGCGGAAGGTCAAATTTACTCGTGGCAACAATGACCACGTTTGCGACGTTCCGGTAGTCGGAACCGCACGGTCCGTAGTCGAGTCTTGGATTGCTGGGATTCTCCACTGTGGTGCCGGCGAGGTCGCCCTGCGCATCTTCGATGTTGAGACATTTCGACCAGGTGTAGTTGGCCAGCAAGCTGAAGGTGGACGAGAGGCGGTGCTGCAGCGTGGCTACCAGGCCGTTATAGTTGGCGAAGGCGGAGTCGCTAACAAGCACCGAGCCGCCACCGCCGCCCAGGTACTGGTTGCCCTGAGCGGGATTCGCGATGGTGAGAGAAAAACGTTGAGACTGGTTGGCGGTCGTAGAACATGGAGTTCCAGCTTTGCCGGGTGGCTTCGCGGCTGGACCGGTCAGAACAACGCCGGCACAGCCCGTGCCTCCCGCACCCCAGACTCCGGGAATAAATGCGGCCGGGCTCAGCGGCAAACCGATGGGGCCATGGTTGGTTCTGTTTCCGATGTAGTCGAGCTGGAATTGCCAGGCGCGGCCAAACTCCTGCTGCACGCTCGCTGTCCATTGAATGGTATAAGACGGGTGGAACTGGTGGGGCAGCACAATGTATTGGGATTGAGGGAAGAACAGCGCCTCAGCTGGAGTGGGAACGCTCGGTTGGGGAAATGGACTGGTAGTTATTCCGCCGGCGGACCACGGGGCGCTAAAGCTTATAGGACCAGAGGTCGTTGTTTGTGTCTGGCTGACGGCGGTGGCAAAAGGAGGGTTCTGGTTGACGCGCTGGCCGGTGAAGAAATTGACCTGGTCATAAATCAATTCCGTACCCGCTCGCACCACCATTTTGCCTGTGCCGAAGGGATCCAGCGTAAGACCGACATTCGGAGAGAACTGCCAGGGAGAATTCTTTGTGAACTGCCGGGGAACGCCGGCGTCGCCATAGTACAAGGTTCCGGCAGGGGCATTCGGATAGACGGTGCTGACCTGGTTGGCCAGGAATGCGGCCATGTTGAAGATGGTTCCGCGATTGAAGTAATCAATGGGCATGAATTGTGGACACCAGCGCACACCGGCGACTAATGTCAGCTGGTTATTGGCGCGGTAGGTGTCCTGGACGTACAGACTTGGAATTGGCGCACGATTCGCGTTCTGTTGCTCTTTGCTCTGCTGGAAGCTGTTCTGGGCTCCCATGAGGAAGTCGAGGTTGGGGTCGCCGACCGCCGTTCCCCCGTTCGGCCCGCTCGCGCTGTAGATGCCGCTGAAATTGAAGATGCCATTGGCCTCGTAGGCATTGGAAATATTGAGCTGGTTCTGGATCCACGCTCCTCCAAAAACGATCTGGTGCTTGCCGCGCAACATGGTCACATCGTCGCTGATGGAGAGAGTGTTGTCGTTGAAATGTGAGACCGAGTTCGTACCACCGCCTATGGTGAATTTGTTGCTCGTCGTCAGTTGCAGACCGTTGGGCTCGGCCTGATACAGATCGACGCCGAGAGTAGCGGCGTTGATGTCGTCGGGGGCGTACCCGCGGTCGTTACGACGCCGCAGCAGCGTGACATGGGCCGTATTGACGGTCTTCGAACTGATCGTGAACGCCTCGCCAAGAGTGAAAGACTGTACCCGCTGTATGTTTCCAGACTGCGTGGTTATGAGTATGTTCGTTGGAGAAAAGAACGCAGGGGACTGATAGCCGTCGATGAAGTACCGGCCGTAGAGATTGTTCTTCGCATTGATGGTGTAGTCGACGCGAGTGACGAATTGGTTATCAGACTGCTTGGACGGAATGGAATAAGAGACCAGCCCGCATCCTTGCGTATCTACAGATGGATTGATTGCGGGCAGGTATTTCTCCAGCGCCAGCGCCTGCGCATTGTAGGTGGGTTGATTCGGATATTTGTCGCCCACCAATGTTGCACCCGTCAGTGGGTCGACCAGTTGAATGAACTTGCCATTCGAGGTGCAGCCCGGTCCATCTGTGACGGAAAAATCGCCCGCCAGGTTGGCGGCGGTTGGAACATGGGCCTGGGTTGTGGCAGTGGACTGGTCGGCTTCGAGGCGCTGGTACGCAGCGAAGGCAAAGAGCTTGTCCCTGAGAATCGGGCCGCCGAAGGTGCCGCCAAACTGGTTCTGGTGCAACGTGTCCTTTGCGGTGGCAAAGAAGTTGGTGGCGTCGATGAAATTGTTGCGAATGAACTCAAAAAACGAGCCGTGGTAGGTGTTGGTTCCCGAGCGGGTAACGACATTGACCAGGCCGCCTGAGTGCTGTCCATTCTGCGCGCCTAGGGCCGTGGACTCAACGCTGAATTGGCTGACCGCATCGGGGAATGGGAATGGAAGGTTGCCGTTGGCCATGTAGTCGTTATTGTCGCCCCCATCCAGCTGCCACATAGTCGTGTTGCCACCGCCGCCAGCGATCGAAACCGAGATGGTTTGATACGAATATTTGCTGCCGGTAAAATCACCGGCGGGCGCGGCCGTGGCGCCTCCCGAAAGGGTGATCAGGCTAGTCAGCTGCCGGCCATTGATCGGCATTTGCGTGACCGCGTCCTGGTCGATGGTCTGCTTGAACGAGACGTCCGCGGTCTGTAGAGCGAGGGCATCGGACTTGACCTCGACCATCTGTGCGGCGCTGCCGACGGTCATGCTTACATTGACAGCGATGTTACTGCCCACTTCCAGGACGACGCCCGTCTTTCGGTAGCTCTCAAAACCCGTAGCGGTGACGTCGATCGTATAAGTACCGATGTCGATATTGGGGAAGTTGTAGAGGCCGCTTCCGTCGCTCCTGACAGAGCGGTGCACTGCGGTGGACGCATCAGTGAGGGTGACCAATGCGTTCGGAATGACAGCCCCGCTTGGGTCCTGAATTGTGCCCTGAATATTGCCGGTCCCCGCGACCTGGGAACTCGCCTGCATACACAAGGCCAGGAGCGCCACGCAGCAGCAGATGCATGTCCAGGGCTTGACGCCCGTCGGTTGTTTGAATTGAATACACCGCATTCACGCCCCCAGGATGCCGAAGGTTGTTCGATCGCGGGAGGGATTGCCCGTTCCCGGCCTGGCGATCCTTTTTTGTTGAGCTCGATATTCTGAAATTTCGAACGTATCGAAACCAGAGTTCTCAAGTCGGCCATCACCTATACTGAGGTCAGACCACAGTTGTCAAGCAGTAATGAGGATATTCTTGAGCGTTGACAAGGTTTTCTGTGGATAGCCACGTTTCTCGGCGTCGTCGGGGAGCCCCAGCCAGAAAGGTCGGGGCAACAAAAGTATGGTAAGTGGCTCAATTATTTTAGTTTAAAGCAGATCAATAATCGTTGCGATCCGGCAATCAGAAATTCGTATGCAGAGCGCGAGTGCAAGAGCAAACACGTTCCCCCTGGATTTTGGCATCCGCTTCGTCGAGTTCGTGGGATTAGCTCGATAGGTTCTCTCGCGGAGGTCCAACCACACAAATCGCCCTCCCCGGGACAGTTTTATCAGGACGCGCGCCACGCCGACTCCGCCGTGACTCTCTTCCGCTTCACCTTGACTCGATTATTTTGCTGGCCGGTGGATGGTTCCGTTTCCTGCGCAGTTTGAGCCTGACGAAGATGCTCTTCCATGAGTTTTCGCGCTTCGAGCGGTTTCCGTGCGCGAATGGCCCGGTAGATTTCACGATGCATTTCTGCGGATTCGCGCAGGTTGCGGGAGTGCTCGACGGTCTTGCGTCGCTCGTCGTACATCCCGGAAGTGACAGTCTCCATCAACGCCGCTAGGATTGGATTACCCGAGGCTTGCGAAATAATGCGATGAAACAGCACATCGTGTATTAGATACTCCGCCGGACTCTCCATCGTTGAGAACATCTCGGCGACTTCTTCCGCCAGCGCGGTGTTGTGTTCTTCCCTCCCGCGTTCCGCGGCTAATTCCGTAAGACTCCTCTCAAGAATCAACCGTGCCTCAAACATTTGCCAGGATTGAAAGCCGTGCAGCACGCCCAGGAGGCTCAGCGATGCTTTGGAGAATTCCGGCGGCCCGTCAGCAACAAAAGTCCCGACTCCATGCCGCACTTTCATGACTCCCATGGCCGCCAGGTAGCCAATGCCTGTACGTAGGCTGGCGCGGCTGATTTTGAGAGTGCGCGCAAATTCACGCTCGGGAGGGATTTTATCGCCGGGCTGAAGGGTACCGTTTTCCATCAGGGAGCGGATGTGGTTGACCACATGCATTGTTCGATAGGTATCGGGCGCTTCCCCATTTGACCTTTGCATAGCCCCAGGCCCCCTCTGGATTTCATCTAAATCCGAAATGCGACGAGACTGTTACCGGAACTGCATGCGGCTTTGCAGCAAGATTGCCCGCCTGCTCAACCGCACTTGCGGTCTGACCTCACTCATAGTCCGATCACATTACCTCTTGTAGAGGGGCAATGTAAAGCCATACTGCACAGTGGTACACCGCGTGGCTCGATTCGAGAGCTAATGAAACAAAAATTACGACGAGGTGACAGAGGACCTCTTTGTTCGACGGTTGGAAAGATTGATCCGCAACCGGGTCGGACCAAAGCCAAACTATGAGTACAGGACATCTTCGGAGAACTGTTGATTTTCCCGTCCTTGTACTTTGTACTTATGTTTGGTGCGCAGCTATTGTCGGTCATGCGTCGGTCCAATGCCCTATAAGCATTGCTGACGGGACCGAAAACAGAAGTAGGTCGACCACCCGATAAGTTTCCGGTTCGGGTCGCTACTATCGTTGCCACATGCACCCGAGCACTGTCTTGTCAGATGATTTCACTGACAGAGTCGTTGCTCGTTTCTTCGGCGGGAGCGTGCCGAGGTAGACCTTGCCCATCTTGGCCGAGTGGCAGCTATCTAGCGTGTATAAAAGAATCAGACTTCTCCGGATCGGTAACGCACTTTCTCGGAAGTGACCTCAATGAGTGATAAACCAGCCTGGAAACGTGCTTTGGCCTGTAGTCAATATCGGCGATTTCTCCACTTTCGTTTTCCCGTCATTCGACCACGCTGACCTACAATCGCCATTGGGGCGCACAGGGTTCTCTTCAGCGAATAAGAGAGCCGGATGGTACGGCCTTCATTCCGCCGAAGATTGTCCGGGAGGCGCTGCGGGTAAATTCGATGGTAGAGTGGGCGTTGAGAGGAAGATTTCCGCTGATGGCGAGCTTGGCGACGCCATGAACAAACGACCACGCCATCCAAGCCAGAGGCAACAGATCGCCAGCCGGGAGATCCCCGGACCGCTGCGCGGCGGCGATGCACTCTTGTAGAACGGCAAAGGCATTTTGCCCGGCGGCCTGGTACTCTTCCTGCCCATGTGGGGCCTTAGGCAGATCGAACATTACCAGGAAATGGTGCGGCCAGCGCAAGGCAAAAGCCACGTAACCGCAACCGCAAAGTTCTAGCCTCTCCAAGGGTGACCGGCCTCGCGCCATCCGCTTCTGCATTGATGCGGTGAGACGGTCAAACCCCTCCGCAGCCACCTCCGCCAGCAGTACATCCTTGCTCACAAAGTGGCGATAGGGTGCATTGTGCGATACGCCAGCGCGTCGCGCCACCTCGCGCAGCGTAAATGCGCGGGGGCCGACCTCACCGATCAGGGTCACCGCGGCGTCCAGCAGAGTCTGGCGAAGGTTGGCGTGATGGTAAGGCTCGGACCGAGTCATATTTTTTTTTAACAGATAGATGTTGACAGTAGCAACTTATCGATCTAGTCTTATGTTGTCGTTGTCAACATTAAGGAAGACAGGCCGGCGACACACGGAGGATGAAGTGATGGCGAGCGGAATTCCTTACAAGCACGCAAAGCTGGCAGAAACATGGGATGCGATCGTGATCGGCTCCGGCATCGGAGGCCTCACAGCAGCGGTCCTGCTGGGGGCGCATGCCGGCAAACGCGTCTTGGTCCTCGAGAGGCACTACGAGGCTGGCGGGTTCACGCACACGTTTCATCGTCCGGGTTACGAATGGGACGTGGGTCTGCATTACATCGGCCAGATGCAAGATGAGCGTTCCACGGTGCGGCGCGCATTCGACCACATCACGGCGGGGAGAGTGCAATGGCAGCCCATGCCGGAGATATACGACCGCTTCATCATTGAAGGCCGGACTTTCGACTATGCCGCCGGGCTGGAGCGCTTCCGGGAAGGCCTCCGGAAATCGTTTCCGGCCGAAGTCAGGGCCATTGACCGGTACATCGCGGCGGTTCAGGCGTGCAACCGGGCGAGCGGCCTTTACTATGCGGAAAAGGCGGTTCCCGCGCCTGTGGCGGCGCTGGCCGGCAGCCTGATGCGGGTGCCCTACATGCGCTGGGCAAGACACACGACACGCGAGGTGCTCGAGAGTTTTACCGGCAATCGAGAACTGATCGGGGTTCTCACCGGGCAATGGGGCGACTACGGATTGCCGCCTGGGAAAAGCAGCTTTGCTGTCCATGCCACTATCGCTGAACATTATTTTGACGGGGCGAGCTACCCGGTCGGAGGAGCGAACGCTATCGCGGCGGCCATGGTCCCGCAGATCGAGAGCGGCGGCGGCATAGTAGTGACGAGCGCCGATGTGACAGCCATCCTGCTCGACGGCGCGAGAGCGGCGGGCGTACGGATGAGCGACGGGCGGGAATTCCGCTCCGGCGTGGTGCTGAGCGATGCGGGTGCGGCCAACACATTTGAGCACCTCCTACCGCCGAATCTGTCTGCTCTGAATTCGCTGCGCAGCCACTTGCGCTTGCTTCAGCCCTCCACGGCGCATGTCAGCCTTTATGTTGGGCTATCGCAGAGCGATGCCGCGCTTGGGCTACAAGGCACGAACCTTTGGGTGTATCCGTCTTTCGATCACGATGCGAATGTGGAGCAGTTCGCCCGCAACATCGATGCGCCATTACCGGGTGTCTATCTATCCTTTCCTTCGGCCAAGGACCCGGATTTTCAACGCCGTCACCCGGGCAAGAGCACGGTCGAGGCCATCACGATGCTTCCTTTTGCGCCATTTGACCGCTGGGGAGACACGCGCTGGAAGCGGCGCGGAGACGAGTACGAGGCGCTGAAAGAGCGGCTTCGAGCGCGGCTGCTCGGCGAACTGGAGCGGCAAGCGCCCTCCGTGGCCGGAAACATCGCCTACAGCGAGTTGTCCACGCCGGTCACAACACGGCATTTTATGAACTACGGGCAGGGAGAAATCTATGGCATTGCCTCCACGCCGGAGCGTTTCCTGATGCGCAAACTAGGAGCCAGAACGCCGATTCGCGGCCTCTATCTCACAGGGCAGGATGCGGCCAGTCTTGGCGTAGTGGGCGCGCTGTATGGCGGAGTCATCGGCGCCTCGGCCGCAACCGGGAAGAACCTCTTTTCGGTCGTATCGAAGCCTCGTGTGGTACCGAGCCTAAAGGGCCGACACGGAATTGGCGCTGCTGCGTAGTGAACCATCAGGGCTCTCTGAATTTCTGAGTGTGCACAGAGGCGAGATCGTCGGCGTAGGGGGCCTGGCCCGACGGCCGCACTTTTCCCATCTCGGTAGACGCGAAATCTCTAGTGCCGTTTCCGGATGTTCTGGTGCTGGAAACGCGCATTGCCCTGTTAGCAACAGTTGACGATACAGTCATTGTCCGAGATGCCGACTATGCGGAGAAGTGCTTCCAACATTGCTCGCTGAGCTGTCAAGTGTCCGATTAGCGGCAGGATCATTCGGCAAAGTGGCGCTCTACGCCACGGATCAGTAGATCCTAGCGCGATTTATCAGTAGTAATCCTGAATGTTGATCGGCATGTGAGCTGCTCTCTAGAGGTTTAATAGCAAAAACTCCCTTGGTAAGCGCTAGCAGCTTCCTACACTCGCACAGACCCCTTAACTACAAAGAAAGTGCATTTTTTCATGTGTGCGTTCCACTGGCATATGTGCATTCGAGAACAGATTCAAGCTGTGAATGGAGTAAAGTGTTCCGACGAGACTATCTCTTATTTTCTGGCACAACTTGCAGTGCGGTGATCGAAGCATAGTTTTGGTTTGGCACAAACGAGATTAGTAGCTTGCCCTGATGATTCGGCTTAAGTCCGTGAAAAGTTCTCGTCACGGCCTTCAGGCTGCCTCCTGCTTCCTTGTAGATATCGAAGTCCTGAAGCAGGACAACCCCATTGCAGTAAATATCGAAGACGCGTCTCCCTACGAACGAGGTGCCCGAGCCGCCAAAATTTGGCACGCCGAACCAATGTTCGGAAAAGTAAAGAGTCAGGGTATAGGTGGCGCCGGCAGAAACCGGGATGGCATAGCTGAAATTCCCATAGCGCTCTGACTTGTAGAGTTCGGGGTCGTCGGTGCCATTCACAACCTCGCCGAGCTCCCGTCTTCGGCCGCCCTGCACATACTGGTCTGGCAACCAGAGCCTCCCCGCCTGATCTTCGACCGCAGAACTGGCAGCCACCCAACGGATGGGCAACATTGTTTTGTCTTCTGTGCGTGTGAGCTGGATTCCGTTGACGAAAGCGACACCCTTGAGCTGCCAATGATTCCTGAACTTTAGATGGAGCTTGCCGTCGGCTGCGGGTGAGATTCCGGAAAAGACTCGAACATCAGCGGTATTGCTGCCACCGGCATCCGAGAGGGGATCGAAATCGGTCAAAAGCGGCACTCCATTTGCGGTTACGTCAAACATGCGGCTGGATTCGCCGCCACCTTCCGAGTTGTCATTGCCATAGAAGGTTTCCGCAAAGTAGAGACGCAGTTCGTAGAGGCCGGGATCGAGAGGAATGTCGTACCCGAACTCGCCGCCTTGCCGGGCGGTCAGGAAGAGCTGCGGATCATCTGTGCGAAGAATGCGCCTGTAACGGACCTGCCAGGGTTCGCCGCCATCGAAGAAGCGATCCGCTGACCATACGTGGCCGAGCCGATCAGTGTAATTTTTGGCGGAGGAACCCGCCAGAATCAGCACCTCCGACGAGGAGAGCTGGGATAGCGGAGTTGCCGTAGTCGCCAATCGATGAGTTTGGGTCTTAGTGTGGCTGCGAACATACACCACCACCCCAGTCGTAAGAATGGTGATCACGAGCAGAATCAGCAGAACAGCTAAACCCCGGGGGAAACTCCTGGGCGCAGTCGAGAGCGCCGGAGGAGATTCGGGCGCTTGTATTTCCGGAGGAACTGAATGGGCCACGGGTTCCGCCTCGACGTGGCTCGCCGGCACGAATTGCGGCAGATAGCTGCCCTGCGGAATAACCAGATGCAGAGTGTGTTTCGATCCCTTGTGTTCGTAATATTCTCGCAGCCGCTTGCGGACGCGATGCGCTTCCACGCGAACGATGGAGTCCTGCGACGGATCGAAGTCGGAGCGGCGGCCGAGTGCCTCAATGGCAATCTCGTATTCAGAGATGTGATGGATTCCGGCGAAGTACTTATCGCAGACAAACTTCAGAAAACGCTTTGAGTTCGTCTCCCCGGCGAAATGCGCCGATGAGAGTACGGCCTCATACTCTGCCAATTCAGCGGTTGGATCACCAACCAGCACGGGATATCCTTGGCCCGCGGTAATCATTCAATCTCAAAGATATACACCCGCGAATGAACGCTTGCAACGTCCGAGCGGTCGGTTACTTTAACGTCGCGACCCGGTTGTAACGTGACAGAGAGGGCTGCAAAGACGGCGATTTCCGAGCGAAATCGAGCGATCAGGATCGCGACCGGAGAGTACCTGCTCTTAACTTAGACGTACTGGTCACCCGTTCTTTTTGAGGAGCAGCCTCAGGGGCATTATGAGCCCGGGTCCGGCCCGGCTCCGAAGTGAGAGGCCTACATGAATCGACAAGAAAGAACTCAATGGCCGAAGATGCGGCTGATCTCGTTCCCCGGCTCTAACCTAAACCACCTTCGCAGGCATATGGCAGGCTGGCTCCTAGGGGCTCTTATCATTTTTCTGCCATTGGCCGCCCCTGCTCAAGACATCTCTGGCAGGCTGGTTGGGCGGGTTCAGGACAGCTCAGGGGCGGTCATTGTCGGCGCCAGAGTGACGGCGCGGAATAGCGACACCGGCATTGTGACGGTCGTTACATCGGCCTCGGACGGGACGTATGCCTTCGAATCGCTCCACATCGGGACCTACCAGATCACGGTGGATGCCGCCGGTTTTCGCGAATACGATTCATCCAATAACCCGATCGTCGCCGAAAAAACCTCGACCCTGACGGTTACGCTACAGCCTGGCTCAGAGACGCAGAGGGTCGAGGTCAGCGACTCTGCTACGCAGGTGGACACGGCTACACCCACTATTCAGGACACACTGGGGCAGCACCAGCTGGAAAGCCTGCCGGTGATCGGGCGCGATGCTCGCGTCAATGTCGAGTTGACGCAGCCTGGAGCCGTTCAAGCTGAAAATGGTAATAATGGAACGCGCGTCCGCGTCAACGGTTCGCGCGGAGCCACCAACGGCTATCAGGTGGATGGTACCGATGCCGTGCAGTATTTGACGGGAAATGCCGCGCCGCTGCCTGCAGTTGAGAACCTGCAGGAATACTCAAATATCACGAGCAATGCGGGGGCGGAATACGGCACCGCGGCCGGGAGCCAGCTCAGCGCGATCATTAAGTCCGGGACGAACGATCTCCACGGAATGTTCTGGACGTATTTTCAAAATTCAGCCTGGAACGCAAACTCGTGGGAAGGCAACTTATTCGGCACAGAGAGGCCCAGCGGCACGCAGCGGTGGTACGGCGGAAATCTAGGGGGCCCGGTCTGGATTCCTAAACTCTACAACGGCCGCAACAAGACTTTCTGGTTCTTTTCGTATGAATACACCAACCCGAGCCAGCAATTTCTACAGCAGCTCATTATTCCTACGAATGCGGAACGAGTTGGGGACTTCTCAAATTCGAGCTTTGGCGTTCCGGTCATCAACGGTCAACCGACTCCGCAGCTAGACCCGAGTCAATTTTCACCGATGGCAAAGGCGCTGCTGGCGGACCAGACACTCCTGCCCACGACAAGCGATCCGGATGGTCACTACGCATGGTTAGGGTCGCAGAGCGACGAGGTAAAGGCTACGGTCGTCAAGCTGGATCAGCAATTCAGCCAGAAGCATCGCGTTTTCTTCTCAATGTTCCGCCGAACCGATAATCAAATCCGCGATCCTCTGCTCGGGATTCAGTTCGGTGCACCCACGCCGCCCGGAGAAGGCACAAGCGCGTATCAGAACACCGTGTCGACTTACGCATTCAACGATACCTACACGATCAACGATCACATGCTGAACAACCTGATTGTTGGCATTACGCACCAGAACGGCGGGCCGCTTCGGCAGATGGTAAATGAGAAACTGAGCTACACCACTCTGGGGTCGAACATTGTTCCGGATACCGGTGTTCCGCTCACCGAGGTAGGAATTTTCGTCAACGGTTGGGGCAGCGACGGAATGTCGATATGGGGGAACTACAACAACCCTAACCCGAATCACGAGATTTCCATCTCGGAGAACTTTACCTGGCTCAAGGGCCGCCACACGGTCAAGGCGGGATATTACCAGCGCATCTTCCATGAACACACCTTCCAGGACTTTTGTTCTGCCGGGTGCTACACCTTCTCTTCTGGAAACGTCGGCAGTACCGGTAATCCATTCGCCGATTTCATGCTGGGCGACGGCGCATCCTTCAGTGAGAGCTCGGTTGAAGACCTGAAGTGGAATTACCCCGCGCGCGAAGCCTATGTGCAGGATCAGATCAAAATCAGCCGGAAGCTAAATGCCACGCTGGGCGTGCGATGGGCGCCCTTCTTCGGTTATGAGGAGCAACTGGGAGCGATCACGGCATTCCGGCCGGGCCAGCAATCGCAGGTGTTTCCGCATGCGCCGCAAGGTCTTGTGGTCGCTGGCGACTCCGGCATTAATGACGCATCGTTTCCAACTAAGTGGGCGAACCTCGCGCCGAAGATTGGCTTCTCCTACGATCTGACTGGAACGGGGAAAATGGTCGTCCGCGGTGGTCTGGGCATCGTGTACGACTACTACAACCTCTCACAGGCGGGCAATCTGGGAACGGTTGCACCCTACGGCTATACGTATGCTCCTGCAGGTGTCCCAGTCAGCGTCACCGATCCATATATGGGACAGCCGGCGCCGTTTCCGTATGTGAAACCGACGGCTGGATCGCAGCAGGCCAAGGACTATGTCTTTCTCGGCAATCCGATCATCCTGGGCTATGAATCGAATTTCAATGCGGGCAGAACTTATCAGATCAACGGGACTTTTGAATGGGAACCATTCCATAGCTGGGTCGTGCGGGCCGGATATGTCGGAACTCGCGGCACGCACCTTAACACCGCGTGGGACCACAACGCGCCGATATTCATTGCCGGGACGGATTCACAGGGAAACCCGCTGAGCACGAATGCAAATCAGCAATCGCGCCGACCCTATGGCGCGTTTCAGCAGATCAGCCTCACTGCGGCCGCGTCGAATTCCTGGTACAACTCCATGCAACTGGTGGCAAACAAGCGATTCACCCATGGCCTTGCGGTGATTGCGAACTATACTCTCAGCCGGAGTACTGACGATGGCGACAGCACGGGCGCTTATTTTTCTGCCGGCGCAAATCGTAATCCATACGATAGAAAGATTGACTACGGGCTGAGCGGTTATGACCAGCCGCAGATATTCAATCTGATCTATACGTGGGATCTTCCTTTCTTCGCCAATTCATCGTTTCTCGAGCGTGAACTTCTGCATGGATGGACATTCGGCGGCAGATTCAGCGCTGCTTCCGGCGACGCTTTGACGATCGGCAGTCCGGCTAGCTTCAACGCTGGTTCAACCAACGGTGTCTGGGCAAATTACGTCGGAGGTTCTGTTTACGGATCTCATTCCAACCGGAAGACGGCTGCGAGCAGCTGGATTAATAAAGCGGCGTTCTGTCCGGCCAACTTTACTGGTGCCGGTTGCACCAACCAGGACGTGGATGCGGGAGTAACCCATCTCGACCTGGGTACGTCGACGCGAGGACAGCTACGCGGTCCCGGGAAGTTTTTTGGCGACATGACGCTTACCAAGGCCTTTCCGATCTCCGAAAAACTGGGCGCGATTACCTATAACCTGACCGCCCAGAACTTTCTCAATCATCCGGTTCTTGCTGATCCCGATACGAACGTGACTGACGGCACTTTCGGACAGATCAATTCAACACTTCATCCTGGCTACCTGGCACCCGCATACGGCCGGGTTTTGCAAATGTCGTTGCATTACCAATTCTGAGTGCGAATCAGGTAACTGCTCATGAACTCGAAATTGGCGAGAGTGCTCCTATCGTTTATCTGCCTCGGCTCCTTTGGAACTGAGGCAGGATTCGCTGCGCAAGGCATTCCGGCGCGAAGCGACGAATCGAAGGCCATTGCCCTCGATAAGGATGGAGTGGCCAGCATTCTGGCGAAGAGATTTCAGCAGGCTAAGGCTTCGTTCCAACAGGCGATTCAGATTGATCCCTCGCTCGTAGATGCACATGAAAACCTGGCCCTCCTTCTGCTTCTTGAAGGAAACGATGCAGCTGCGGAGAACGAGTCGCGCCGTCTTCTTGTCCTTGATCCAAAGAATTACAACGGCAGACTCGTTGCAGGAGTCGCGGCGGTGAATCAAGGACAGTTCTCCACGGGAGTGGAGATCCTCGCTCCGATGAGAGCCCAGGCTAAGGACGATCCGCTCGTGACCGAAGCTTATCGTGTTGCGCTGCAGAAGACGGGCAATACATCGGCGGCATCACGCCTCGACGCAGAACTTTCTCACACTTCTGTGGAAGATCAGGACGCGATGCTCGCCGGTCAGATCTTTCGGCAGGCCCAGTTGCGGAATGAGGCGCAGGGCTGGCTGGAGGCCTATGTTCGCAGAAGCGATACGTCCGCGAACCCTGACATCCTTTACATGCTGGCCGGAATGTATGCCGAACAAGGCCGCAATGAAGAGGCATCGGCTCTGTATAAGCGTGTGCTCAAGTCCAATCCTGACAATGTTGATGCTCTTGTCGAATTGTCGGAGTTGGATTTGCAGCTTGGGAACAAACAGGACTCTCTCTCTCATCTCTACGCGGCGAAGGCTCTATCTTCACGGGATGTCTCATCACTCCTGCACTTCAGCCAAATCTGCATGCGGCGGCACATGTACGTGGATGCGCGAGACGCACTGCAGCAGGTTGTTGCCGCCAGTCCTGAGAATCGCGAAGCATGGTATCAGCTGGGTCTCGCGCAATACCGAATCGGCGAAGCCGATGCCGCGGAAAAAGATTTTCGAACAGCCCTTCATCTTGACCCGAACGATGAGTGGTCGCGCGTGGCACTCGGCGCCGTTTTGATGAGCACAAGCCGTCAAGACAGCGCCGAGCCTGAGTTTCATCGTGTGCTGGCGGCTGATCCGCAATGCGGAGCGGCGCACTACTATCTGGCGGAAATTGAGCGGCGCCGCGGCGAGCTTACGACGGCTCAGCAGCAACTGGAAAAAGCAGTGCTGGATGCGCAGCAGGATGCTCGTCCACTGACAGCACTGGGCGAGGTGCAAAGCGAACAGCATGACTACGCTGCAGCCAGAAAATCTTTCGAGAGGGCGATCGCGCTTGATCCCACCTCTGCTGTTGCCCACTACCATCTCGCATCGCTGCTGAGGTCGCAAGGTGAGAAGGAGGAAGCAAATAAGGAGATGGCTTTATTCCGCAAATACCACGACCAGGAAAAAAGTGAAGGTATTGTGGGAGTCGTGCGCCAGGGCGAGTGGGACTACGCCGGATTTCTTCCGGCGAATTGAGACTGAAACAAACAATTCTGAAATGCAGACCTAAACATACGGGAGCCTATGAATAGAAGAGAGTTCGTTACGTTGATCGCCATCGCTGGTATTGAATCATCCCTCCCCCTTCGCGCCTCGTCAGGCAGCGAAGATACTTCCGGCGGCTGGCACAAGTATGCGGGAAATCCGGTGCTTGGCGGCCAATACGGCACCTGCTTCGATATCTGCGTGCTGCGCCTGCAAGACAAATTTCGCATGTGGCTCTCGTGGCGTCCGAAGCAATCCATTGCCATTTCAGACAGTGCAGACGGTATCCACTGGTCGGCCCCGCAAATTGTGCTTGAGCCTAATCCATCGTCGGGATGGGAGGATGACATTAACCGTCCCGTTGTCGTTGAACGCGACGGTAAATATCACATGTGGTACACCGGCCAGATTTCGACCCATGAGCCCACGAAAAATGGTTACGAGAATGGCCACTCGGCAATCGGATATGTCACCAGTGATGATGGCATCCACTGGACAGGACGAACAAAAGTCCTTTGGCCGGAGTTGCCGTGGGAAGATGTCGCGGTTATGTGTCCTCATGTCCTCTGGGACGCAAAACAGAAACATTGGCGCATGTGGTATTCGGGCGGGGAGCAATATGAACCAAACGCCATTGGCCACGCTACCAGCAACGATGGATTGCACTGGACGAAAGACCCGTCGAACCCCGTATTTCGCCCCGATCCCAGCCATGCGTGGGAGCAGCAGCGTGTTGCCGGTGCGCAGATCCTCCAGCATGATGGATGGTTCTATATCTTCTACATCGGGTATCGGGACATCGATCATGCACAGATAGGACTTGCACGGTCGAAGGATGGGCTCACAAATTGGGAGCGCTGTCCCGCTAATCCGATCATTCGCGCAACCGGGACCGGCTTCGACGCCGATGCTTGTTACAAGCCTTACGCTGTTTTGTCCGATGGAAAGTGGATGCTTTGGTACAACGGGCGCAATGAGCATCTGGAGCAGATTGGATTGGCGACACACGATCCCCGCAATCTCGGCTTCGGGAGTTAGTGCTCAATGTCTTTGCGCCTGCGCGTGGTCCTTTCAGTGGTTCTGCTTGCTCAAATGTGCTGGGCCGGGACAGTCATGGAGGCGCATGTTTCATCCCCTTTGCCTGCGAATGCGTTGCTCAATCCTGAGTCGTTTCATTCATGCTTCACTCGATTTGCCGCGCAGGAACACGCATTTCTCAAGGATGCGCCTTCGCTCAAGTGGGAATGGTTTGAGCGCAATATTCCCTGGCTTGATGTTCCTGATAAAAGCCTGGAAGAGATTTACTACTTTCGCTGGTATTCGTTCCAAAAGCACATTCGACAAACGCCGGACGGACTCGTTATTGATGAATTTCTCGACGATGTGCCGTGGGCAGGCAAATACAACACGATCAACGCCGCTGCGCTACACCATCTCCGCGAAGTACGTTGGCTGCGCGATCCTGTCTACGCTGATCAGTATTCGCGGTTCTGGTTTTCTCCGGACGGCGAACCTCGCCGCTACAGCTTTCCGGCGGCCGACGCTGTTTATTCAGTTTTTCTTGCAAATGGCGATAAGGCATTGCCTATAGCGCTGCTTCCGGATCTGGTCCGCAACTACGACGAATGGGGGACGACGCATCGCGATCCCAACGGCTTGTTCTGGCAGATCGACGATCGCGACGGCATGGAAGACAGCATTGGAGGGAGCGGTTATCGGCCCACTATAAACAGCTACATGTACGGAGATGCGATTGCGATCTCGAAAATTGCGGCGATGGCCGGGGATCCTGTGCTGTCTCAAAAATACGCAGAGAAAGCCAAGCAAATTCGTCACCTTGTAGAGACGCGTTTGTGGAACCCGCAGGCAGAGTTCTACGAAACAGTTCCGCGCAAGCCTTCCGCATCGTGGGTGAACGTGCGGGAACTGATTGGGTACGTGCCGTGGTACTTTGACCTTCCGCATCCTGATCGAGCCATCGCTTGGAAACAGTTCAACAATCCGGAAGGATTTGCAGGAAAGTATGGACCGACGACGGCCGAACGCCGAAGCCCGCGCTTTCGCTTCGCGGTCGATCATGAGTGTTTATGGAATGGTCCTTCCTGGCCCTTTGCCACCACACAAACGCTGGTGGCGCTGGCGAATCTACTTAATGGTCCGAGTCAAAGCGTGATTGGCAAGGAGCAATACTTCGCGCTGTTGTCGACGTATGCCCACTCGCAATACATCAAGCTTCCTGACGGCAGTTCGATTCCGTGGATCGATGAAGACCTGGATGCGGATACAGGGCAGTGGATCGCTCGGAGCATTCTTGAAGCAAAGAAACAGTCGCCACCGAATCGCGGGCGGTACTATAACCACTCTGGTTTTGCGGACCTGATTATTACTGGGCTTCTGGGTATACGGCCTGCAGCCGGCAACACGCTTACCGTCCATCCACTGATGCCTGCCGGCAAATGGAACTACTTTGCTCTGGACGGCATTCCGTATCACGGTCACCTGCTCACAGTTTTTTATGATTCGACCGGAATGAAATACAAACGTGGGGCGGGCCTGCATATTCTTTGTGACGGACATGAAATTGCCAAGGAGCCGACGCTCGCGCGCATTGTTGTCCGCTTGCCTGGTTCTTAAACGAATCTGAGAGAAGATAGAGGAGCCACAGATCCTATGTCTAAATCACCAGACTCGACCGTTGAAGTCGGTGCTCACATCACGATTAAAGATATAGCCAAGTTTGCGGGTGTTTCCACGGCAACAGTGTCGCGCGTTATGAACAGTTCCGGCAGCGTGTCGCCTCAGACGAGAGTTGCGGTGATGAAAACAATCTCCACCTTGAATTATCGGCCCAACTCATACGCGATTTTATTAGGTCAAGCAAGCGGCGGCATTCCGCGGAATCGCAGCGAACGCTCCCGTCGTAGCGCAGAGTGAAGTTGAAGATTTCTCACCTCGCATCCACAAGTTGGCATAGCGGAATTGACCCGCAGTTCTACCCTGCGCAGCCGCGTTGATCCCGGATCACGGACAACCGGGAAATAATCCAAGTTGCCGATATGCGGACTTCTCATCCAGGTGCTAATTTCCGGATGGCCAACTTATCAGCCAAGTGGCACGCTCTCGTGCTTTTGGCAAATGCGACTTCGCGTCAACTGAGCCTTTGGAGCTCGACCGCGGTCCCGATCTATGTGCTCGCAATAAAATCGACACTGCGACTCACGCAAGATTACTGCTTGTAATTGAGATTACTTGCCGCTTGGCTTGCAACACGTTGGAACTCTATCTGGCAACGGCAAGATGTTTGAGAATTCGGTCGGCCAAATAGCGCCATTAGATGCTTATCGAAGTAAAGTCTTCAGGTAGCTTTCCCCTCGAAATGCAATGTCTTCAGGCGATACAGTCAAATCTCCCCAGACAGCACCAAGCGAGGCCGCTTCGTCAGGTGCATAACCGAACCCTTCGATCATGAGGTAGCCATCGTATGCAACTTCCTGGAGGGCATTGATGATTGCGGGGAAATCTACATGCCCGGAACCGAGCAACCCACGGTCGTTCTCGCTGACGTGCACGTGCTTGAGGCAACTTCCCAGTGAGCTGATAGCATTCGCAATGTTCTTTTCCTCGATGTTGGCGTGAAATGTGTCGATCGTAACGCCCACTCGAGGATGGCCTATTCCATCACAAAAGGCCTTCGCGTCCGCAGCGGTCATGAGAAAAAAGGTTTCGGATCGATTTACCGGTTCAATGGAGAGAGTGATTTCGTTTGCATCAAGAACTTCGCCAAGCTTCTGAAAGCACTCAGTAGCCCAGTTCCACTCCTCAATAGTGCGGCGTCGGCCAGGTAGATAGCCGATAGGCGCAAAGAGCGGACCTCCAATTAAGCATGCTCCAAGCTCTGCCGAAGTTTCAACGCACTGAATCAGGTGGGCCAGAGACTTTGCTCTCACCGACCCGTCGGGGCTAATCGGATTGATGCCGGCGGGAAGTATGGAACAAACAGTGCAGTCGAGGTCTGCAGACTCGAATGCCCGGCGAATCGAGGTGGCAGCAAGATTCGCAGGATCAAACATCGGAATCTCGAAGCCATCTAAACCGCGCTCCCGCACCTTTGGTAGGAGATGGAGATGTGAAGCTCCAAACTCAGTTGTCCAGGCAAATGCGCTGACGCCGATCTTCATAGGTGGCCTCTTGAGGACAGGACACTAGAGGTTCGAAGCCGAACTCCCGAAATGATCACTACACTTCATCCGCGGAAGATGGCTCGTCCAAAGTGGGGGAATGTGGTTCCGTGTGCCCATTTCCATTATTCAAAATATCTTCGTCGGTTACGGTCGCATCAGAAGATTTTCGCGATCTCGGTCGAACAGGTTCGTTGGGCGCTGTCGACTTCCTGACAACAAGACGGAAGTCCAGAAGAAATTCCCTGGATGGCGCGTGTGGATGGGCGATTCGATCGAACATCGCCATCAGGGCCGTTGAGCCAATCTCAACGCACGGCTGATGAATGGTGGTGAGGGGCGACTGCAGGAGCTGAGCGTACTTTACGTCGTCTATACCAGCAACCTTGATTTGTGAAGGCACGTGTACGCCTAGGGTATTTAAAGTAATAAACAACTGCGCTGCAGTAAAGTCATTTGCACAGACGATGGCGTCAGGCCGGTTGCGGTCCAGGAATTCACGAACCGCGAGTTCGTCACACGGATCGATCCATTGCGCCAAATCAGGAGCTGAAAAGCCGAAGTGAGTGCGAAGCGCACCTCGGTATCCTTCCATGCGAGCGTCCACGGTGCGTGCCGAGAGCGGCCTGGCAAAGAAGGCAACGCGACGAGAGCCGCAAAGCAAAAGATGTTCAGTAACCACGTACCCGGCACGGCGATTGTCGATCCCCACCAGGTCGTACTTGCTTCGTTGCGGATAAGAGAAGAGATCTCGATCCAGGAGCACGATAGGTACATTTGCTTCGTCGAGAGCGCGAACAACGGAGAGGTTGATCTCGTCCCCTCCTTCAAAGAGTTCTATGGGCGCAAAAAAGACCCCGGAAACCTTTCGCTCGATATAGTACCGGCAGAGATTCTCGGCCTGAGCTTCCTTGGAACCACCCGGGACCAGCGTAGGTCCCCAGAGAAGTTCATGCTGACCAACCACATGACCCTGGGAGATGCCCTGGCAGATGGGTTCGAATATCTCGGTCATTCCCAACTCAGGAATGAGTAAGCCGAAGACGAAGTGTTTGCGGGTGTTGCGGTTGGTCACAATCGTTCCAGAACCCATCCGCTTTTGGATGAATCCCTCGGACTCCAATTGTGCGAGGGCCCGGCGGACTGTGGGTCGGCTTGCGCCAAACCTCCGCACCAAATCGCCCTCGCTGGGAAGTTTTCCGCCGTTGTCATAAGCGCCCTCGGCTAGCGTCTGGCGCAGTTCGAGATAGATTCGGCGGTATTTTGGTCCTTCCTGCGAGCCGTCCCCGTTTGCTTTGCGAATCATTCGACCGTCCAAACCGATGGTTTTGGCGCTACGTGCCCGGTTCAACTGTTATCAGAGAAAATTCACGACTTATCTCGTCATGCCTTCAGAGCCATTTCACTGCTATTCCGGATCAGAAGGCTCCGCAATATCGAACCAAGTCTAGAGCGGGCAAAACTGCCTGTCAATACAGGATTTAGGCAATAATGCAAAAAATCACCTCCATCCTATTAGATTAGGTTGTTAAAATATGTAAGAAAATCATTGACAACTGTTACAGATCCTGTCTACCCTCCAGCGTATTCTGGAAGTCCACCAGAAGAACGGATCCTGGTAATCCCGACAGTGTCGGATAAGCGATCGAAAGCACAGGAACGTGATCCGTGCTGCTCGTGCAATGTTGCAAATCTCAACAATGTACCTGATGAAGACAACATGGACAGAGCCGCAGGCACAGGCAAACACAGATCAATCCGCCAGGATCGAGAAGACAGGTGTGACAGGAACTCCCCCCTTCGACACCTTTACAGGTTTTACTTACCTGTCAAGGTTCCCCGGGAGAATTCCCATATGTCTACACCTCCACAGGAACTGCTTCAACAGGAGGTCTAACATGGCGAGTCAATCGAAGCTTTTCGAATCAGGAAAGACAGCAGGATCATTTTTCAGGTTTTACAGTCACATCGCCCGTTCGAGAGTAGGGCATTTCGGGCCCTCCCTGCAGACGGCGTTACTTCTAATCACGCTGCTGACCGGAGCTACATGGACCACAAGCATACAAGCGCAAACCAGCTATGGATCTATCATTGGCAGCGTTACCGATCCAACTGGAGCAGTGGTGCCTGATGCACAGGTATCCCTGACGAACACCGGAACAAATGCAACTCAAACTACGGTCACTAGTCCCAGTGGCACGTACAGCTTCGTTAACCTAAACCCGGGCACCTATAGTGTTACCGTCTCGAAAGCAAATTTCGAATCTTTCACGCAAAATGCAATCGATGTTCAGGTCGGTGGAGCGGCGCGCGTGAACGTCACACTCACGGTGGGGAACGTCGGCGAAACCGTTACTGTAACGGCTTCCCAGGCACAGCTTCAGACTGATAGCGCCTCCCTGGGAGGAGTGGTCGAAGGGCGGCAGGTCGTTGAGTCGCCGCTGAACGGTCGTAACGTAAACAACTTGCTTGATTTTGTTCCAGGCGTAGTTCCGGGTGGCGGCACCCAGGGCAGCACGATGGCCAATGGAGGAAGCGGTAATTTCCAGGCTGGCGGACAAACCCAGGCGATTGCATACGGCAACTACCAGATCGGTGGCGGATTCAGTGGGCAGAGTCTATTTTTCGTTGACGGCGTGGGAACGAACATCGCTGAAAATAACGTGAACACTCTGGTTCCCACCCAGGATGCGGTGCAGGAGTTCCGTGTCCAGACGAATAACGTGAGCGCCGAGTTCGGGGGGTTCGCTGGGGGCGTCGTCCAAATCTCCACCAAAAGCGGATCAAACGAATTTCATGGAAATGCTTACGAATATTTTCGCAATACCGCGCTAGATGCGAATGACTGGTTCAGCAACCATACGGGCCTGGGCAAATCTCCCCTCCATCAAAATCAGTTTGGAGCCAATCTGGGTGGACCGATATGGAAAAATAAAGCGTTCTTCTTCTTCTCCTGGGAGCATGAATCGCTTATCTCAGCAAGTCCCATCAACGCGACCGTGCCGATCACGGCTGAAACGAATGGGGATTTTTCCGGCGATCCCCAAATTATCTATGACCCCCTCACACATGCCCCATTCCCCGGCAACATCATTCCCGCATACAGAATTGATCCCACGGCTCTAAAGATTGTCCAGCTTGAAACTCCGGATCAATCGAGAGTCATACAGACCCCCTTCACGACTAACTTTTTTGCTTCTGCACCGATTGAAGGCTACCAGGATCAGTACAACGCTCGCGTCGATTGGAACCCTACCGCGAAGGACTCAATGTTTTTCCGGTACACCTTCTGGAACCCGCATAACGGGGACAGCGATCCATTCGGGACTAAGACTGGCGCAGGCCCCACTGGTAACTATACGCAAATAGGTGCTTTCGCAGAGAACCACACCTTCAATGGAACCACCATTGGTGAGCTACGCCTTTCCTATCTTGAGAACTATAACTTCCAGTACCCGCTCAGCAATGGTTACGACATGTCTACGATCAGTCCGGCCTATGGCACGATTCAGTCACAAAGCCAGAACCAGCAGGGTCTGCTTCCAGGGCTCGGCATCCAGGGCTATGGCATTGGGGCAGAACTCTCACAGCTTTATTGGAACAATAACGTCTGGGCCATCAGCGGCAGCATCACAAAGATCCTGGGCAGACATACGATCAAGACAGGTGGGCAATGGCGGCAGGTGCTCTGGGAGAACTATGGCAATAGCCAGGGTCTTGGTCTGAATGCCTCTCCCTTCTATACGGCAGCCAGCGCAACCGATTCGGTGGATGGTAACGCTCTCGCTTCATTCCTCCTTGGAATTCCTTCGAGCGTGGGCATTAGTTCAGTGGGAACGTGGCACGCGTTTCTACACAATTATGGCTTTTACGTTACCGATACCTTTCAGGCAACAAAGGATCTCACTGTGACCGCTGGTCTGCGCTGGGAGCAGCCTGGAGCGTATTCCGAAGAGAACGATTTGGACTCAATTCTACAGCCCGATGCTTCGGTTACGATTGGTGGCGTCAGCGCTATCACAAACCCGGTCACAGGTGTGTCAGTGCCACTGACGGCACGCCTGGCCTTTGTCAACAGCCCCGAATATCCTTCCCGCAGGGAAGAGGAACTCCACTGGGCGCTTTTCTCGCCGCGTATCGGCTTTGCCTATCGCGCTGGTCCGCAGACAGTCATCCGCGCTGGGTATGGATTGTCGTTCCTGCCAGCGGAATTAACTGCTGATTCACCGAGTGCCAGCCCGATCAATTCCGCCTTTACGGGTATCGACAACACGGTCGGACAGCCCCTATTGACGACTGTTGCTAATCCTTTACCGAACGGGATCCATCTGCCTACGGGTCGAACACAGGCAGGCTTGGATGCTGCACTCGGGCAAGGCATCGCTGGTCGCATACCCAGCCAGTCCTATGGTTACGCTCAACAATGGAATCTTGCTGTCGAGCGGGCACTCGGTAGCAAAAACACCGTTATGGTTTCGTACGCTGGCGCGAAGGGAACGCACTTGGTACTTTCTAACGGTTTCACAGGCACGGGGCTAAACATAAATCAGTTACCGGATAGCTACCATTCGCTGGGCTCAGCACTTCTCACGCAGGTTGCTAATCCCTTTTACGGAGTGCTTCCTTCCGGTACAACATTTGGAGCCCCTACAATCGCGGAAGGCTATCTGCTATCGCCTCACCCGCAATATCAGAGCGTGAGCCAGGTGGTCCCCCGATATGGCTACTCTTCATACACCTCACTTCAGGCCACATATAACCTTCACCTCAGCCACAGTGGACTTCTGCAGGTGGCATACACCTTTTCCAAGCTGCTGAGCAACACTGACAACACGAGTTCCTTCCAGGACGGACAGGGCGGCTACGGAGTTGTTCAGGACAATAACAATCTGGGTGCGGAGTATTCACTTAGCCTTCAGGATCTACCGAGCAATTTGGTAATCAATTACGGGATCGATCTTCCCTTCGGACGCGGAGAAGAGTACCTCTCAAACGTCAATCGTGCCACGAATGCTGTCGTGGGCGGCTGGCGCGTAAATGGTATTACGATCTTCCGGAGCGGTATCCCGATTGCTCTTCAAGCAGCCGGGAACGGACTGAGCCAGTTCGGTGCTGGTCCCATTCGACCAAATTACATTCCAGGCTGCCAAAGAAAACTTTCCGGAGATCCGCACAGCAGCGCCAGGGCCGCGGAATGGTTCAACACATCTTGCTTCTCGCAGCCCGACGTGTATGCCTTTGGTGACGAAAACAGAGTTGATCCGATTATGAGGTCGGAGGGAGGAGAAAACTTCGACTTCTCGATCAACAAGTTTTTCGACATCACAGAGAAAGTGAAGCTCAAGTTCAGTACAGAAATATTCGACCTTTTCAACCACGCACAGTTCGCGATCCCGAATAGCAATCTGTCGTCTCCCGGTTTTGGTCGTGTAGGACAACAGTCGAATCTGCCCCGCACAATTCAGTTTGCTCTGCGAGTCACTTTCTAGATCGTTCTGGAAAGGAAATGAAACTCTGTTAAAACTCTGCGTGGTGAGCCACTCTCGCCACGCAGAGACAGCTCGATCGGTTTGAGAAAAGGGGGCGCAAATCCCTGTCCTTCATGCCTCACCACAATCGCACAAATCATTCCCCGGAGCACCAACCCAATGACTCTGAATCGTCGTGATTTTCTGACCGGGTTGATTGGAGTGACCAGCGTCACAGCCTTGGCTCAATTCAAGTTCCACCATCCGCTCCTGGCTTCAGTGTCGCCCGCAGTTCTGGCTGCTGATCCTCGACGTCCGCAGTTCCACCTGCTGCCTGCTGCGAATTGGATGAACGATCCAAACGGCCCCATTTTCTGGAATGGCACATACCACATGTTCTACCAATACAATCCAAAGGGTGCGGTTTGGGGAGACATGCACTGGGGACACGCCGTCAGTCCAGATATGGTCCACTGGCGGCACCTTCCTGTCGCGATTGCCCCAACGCCTGGTGGCCCAGATTCCGCCGGATGCTTCTCCGGGACGTCGGTGGTCGATGGAACTCGGGTGGCCGTTCTCTACACCGGTGTTGTTTCGGCGTCGGAAACAGACGCGACCATCCGCGACGGAGCAAATAGCCTCAAAGAATCGCAATGCCTGGCATTCAGTTCCGACAAGGACTTGAACAAGTGGACGAAAGATCCTCAACCCGTCATTGCGGCGCCTCCGGCGGGAATGGACGTTAGCGGTTTTCGGGATCCGACGCCGTGGAGGCATGCCGATTGGTGGTACATGGTTGTCGGATCGGGCGTTCGCGGCAGAGGAGGCGCCGTTCTGCTCTATCGCTCGAAGGATTTGCGCCATTGGGAGTATCTGCATTTACTTGCACAAGGGGCTGGGAACGGCAAAGACGCTGCCAACCCAGTCGATTCTGGAGATATGTGGGAATGCCCGGACTTCTTCTCGATCGGCGACAAACATGTGCTGATCCATTCCGCAGAGGGAAAGGCGTTTTGGCAATCTGGAGTTCTCGATCCCGAACAGTTTGTCTTTCATTCTGAACAAAGCGGCATACTAGATTACGGTTCGTTCTATGCGCCGAAAACTCAGTTGGATGAGCATCAGAACCGGATCCTATGGGGCTGGATTCCTGAAACGCGTCCGCTCGAAGAGTACCGCGCGTCGGGCTGGGCTGGCATGATGTCTTTGCCACGCATATTGACCCTGGATGAAAGTGCGAATCTTTGCATGAAAGTGGCTCCGGCCGTGCAGAAGCTTCGCCAGAGCCCCCAGATTCTGCAGATATCCGACAGTGAAGAACAAAATCAAGATCAGATTGCTCGCATGCACATCGAAAATTGTTGTGGCGAAATTCTGTGCACGGCCAGGCCGACGTCCGGATTATTTGGTCTCTCGCTTTTTGGGGACGGCGAGGCAAACAAAGTGCCATGGCTAAATGTGCAGTACGACGCTGCGCAACCCCATCAAATACGACTGGATGAAAAGACTGTCCCGCTTCAGCCGGGTACGGCTGGTGAGCTTGAACTTCATTTCTACGTCGATGGCTCGGTGATTGAAGTTTTCATCAACAAACGGACTGCTTTTACAAAACGCTTCTATTATCCGGGATCATCGGCTCCCCGATTGCATATCAAGGTCGGTAATAAGAAGACCGAACTATCCAGTCTGTCAATGTGGCAGCTCGCACCTATCTCAATCAACCGGCTTACGACATGAACAGGCGTGTCCGTGATTGCCTTCTAAATTCTGGAATGATCTAAAATTGCGAAAATTAGTACTGGAGTAAACCGGCATATCGGACAGGTGGCTGCACTTGACTCGTAGCTGTTGTCTCGATGAGCGATCGCCGAGTATCAAATCGAGTCGAATTCGGCTGGAAACGTGCATTGGCCTGTTAGCGACAGTTGACCTCCGCGTTGCCGTACGGTGCCCATGACCGGCTTCATTGCTCTCGGAAGCTCAAAGAGTTTTCAAGAATGCGATGAGCGCTCGGCGATCTTCCTCTGACAAATCCAATCCAAAGGGATGACCTTTGACCGCATAGCTCCGGGCGCCATAAGGCTTGAATCCTGTCGGCTCATAGTCGTCTTCCAGGCGTTTGGGATCGAACCAATCTTCGAGAGACGCACACCAACCGCTGTGGCCAAACATGCTGCGGTACCAAACGCCCTTCAGTGACGGCACTTTGTAATAACCGGTGCCTCGTCTCGTCTTCAAGGTCATATCTGGATCAGTCCCAACCGAGAACGGTGCGATATCGAACTGTTTTCGCGCCTCAGGAGGCACACAGAAGCCTTCAGCCGGCGTGAGCTTGTTGTTGGTGTAAAGAGGAGGCGTGTGACAGGTTCCACACCCTTCGCTCTCAAAGATCTTCTTGCCGCGGTTGGCGAGTGCATCGAACTTGTTCGGATTGGGAGGTGGTTCGAGAGCGTACAGGTACATCGCCAATGCATAGAGCTGTTCGTCACTGTATCGACCGCCGACAGCGATCGGATCGTCGGGTTCAGGGCGTTTCGTCGAGTAGTGAAAATCGGCGGGCACAAATCCGTCGTAGGAAGCAAGATCGTCCGCACCCTGGTTCAATGCCGCGTAGCGCATCAGATCCGCGATGGAACGGTGCTTTTGCAGTCCTGTGTGGTCCAGGTAACGGCGATCCTTAACGCCAATAAGGTCCGGGATCTGTAGGGGATAGAACAGGCTGCTCCGATGCCGGGCTGTGACCTCCGCCGGCATTGCCTCGTGCGCAGCAATCAACTGGTCCGTCGTCATGTTGTCGATTGGCGCCGATGGATCGGGCTTCTGCCATGGGGCTGCGAATAACGAATGGTCGAGGTGTCGAAGGTCTGCATCCACCTTGTGTGGATCCTCGGACCTGGCCAACCTGCTCCGGAAGAGCCACGCTTTGCTTTTCTCGAACGGGAAGTTCCCCTGCGCACCCTCCAGAACACTTCCATTCGGCATCACTCGCGTGTGGCAGAAGCCGCAGGCAAAATCGCCGAGTTCTACCTCGCCCTTATTACGAATGACATATCGGACATAAGGTACGGTCCCATCCTTGGCAACAGGAACGCCGGCGCTCTGATACCACTTGGGATTCCGTACGTCGTCGATGCTGGCGATCCGGTGCGTTTTGTAGTAGATCGGCGTATTGAAGATGATTCGTCCGGCCGCGATCCAGTCTTCCTTAGAACTGAGATCGGGCTTGTGAGCTGATTCGTCCCACAGGACCTCGGGAGCCTGTTGCTTGAGCCACTCAAGGTAACCGGGTGGCTCGTGCCCCGGAGCGTAGACCGGGTAGCTCTTGTAAATGGGGCGAACGGGAATGCGGTAGTAGTAATCGGAGGAAATGTGCTTTGGCGATCCGACCGGGTCTGCGAGCGGTAGTTCAAGAGTCGAGATCGCTTCGTCATCCCATACCCGCGGAACCGTGGGTGCGAACGTCGAGTGTTTTTGCTGACCTGAAGCCTGCACGAACCGCCAGAACCCGCCTACGATGATGATCAGCACCAACACAAACTGGGGCTTCAAAATCAACTTTTTCATGACTGGCCTCCGAGGACACCTGGGCAACGTCGATCAAGGGTCAAGCTCGCACATCTTGCTATGTGCCTGATTTTGTTGGCAATGGAGAGGATCTGTAGAAATCTGTAGTTTTCCTTTAGCAGTGGTTGGGGTACTTTCGAGTCCAGGACATTGCTGGCTCACCGGGAGGGACGATGGATCGTCACCTGAATTCCAGCGTTCTACAGTTCGGAGAATTTGAACTCGACGTCCGTAACCATCGGTTGCGGCGGTCGGGCACGGAGCTGAAGCTCGAGCGGATCCCGATGGAGCTCCTGATTCTGCTGGCCAGCCGGCCTGACGAACTGGTCAGGAGAGAGGAGATCATCCAAGAGCTTTGGGGGGACGAGATCAACGTTGATACCGACAACGCAATCAATACCGCCGTCCGAAAGATACGACAAGTTCTTGGCGATGACTCGTCGAGCCCCCGCTTTGTCCAGACGATCAGCAAACGAGGGTACCGATTCCTGGCTGAGCCCGCACGGCCAGCCGTACCACCTCAGGCGCCCGCATCAACCTCGAAGACCATCCGCTCGAGGACGATCCAATGGACCCTGCTCGGCGGTATAGCGGCCCTGTTATGCGCCGGCCTTGTCGTTTGGAGCATCCGTCATTCCGGGAAGGTCCTGCGAGTCTCCAATTACATGGCAATCACGCATGACGGTCTGCCGAAACAAGGGCCGCTGCTCTCGGACGGCGTTCGCATCTATTTCGTCTCCGGGAGCATGAATCATCGAAGCATCTCTCAGATATCGGTCAACGGTGGAGAGGCTTCAACTCTCGTTAGCGCACTCCAGTCTCCCCGACTGATGGATATTTCATCGAACGGAAGCGAACTGCTGGCCGCATCGTTCGGACCTGATTCGGGCGCTTCCATGGGCGAGAAAGCCGGGCTGAACGAATCGGCTCTGTGGAGCATTTCGTTGCCTTCCGGAAATGTCCGGCGAATTGGCGGTCTCTTCGCAGATGCCGCTGCGTTCGCTCCAGACGGTCAGAAGATCGCCATCGGCTGGAACCACGCTCTGTACGTGGTTGACAGCGATGGCGCCAACCCAAAAGAGATTGCCGCATTGCCCGGAACTGCATCGTCCATTCGATGGTCGCCTGATGGAAAGCGGTTGCGATTGTCCATCATGGACCCGAAGACCCTGCGGTCATCTCTTTGGGAGCTGCTCAGAGATGGGGCATCTCTGCACGAAATCCTAGGCGGATGGAAGCCGGCTCCGGCTGAGTGCTGTGGGAGATGGAGTCCCGATGGCCGCTGGTACGTTTTCCAATCTACTCGCGATGGCAAGACAGATATATGGGCGCTTCCCGAGTGTTCAGGACTGATCAACCGCAAGCCGGGACAGCCCATTCAGCTGACCGCAGGGCAGATCAATTCTCTCGCGCCGGAAATGAGTCAAGATGGACACAAGCTATACATGATCGGTCAGCAGCTCCGCGGAGAGTTGAATAAGTACGACGCCAGGTTGAAACAGTTCGTTCCGTACCTCAATGGCGTATCCGCCGAATTTCTTGACTTCTCACGGGACGGGAAGTGGATAGCCTACGTCAGTTTTCCGGACCATCTGCTCTGGCGCTGCAACGTTCAAGGCGACCATTGTCTCCAACTGACCGGACCGGCAATGCAGCCGACGGCGCCGCGATGGTCTCCGGATTCGACACGGATTGCGTTTTTCGATGCCTCATCCGGGAAGCCGTTCAAGCTTTTTCTTGTGCCAGTAAACGGCGGCTCGCCCATGGCAGTGGTTGATGAGCCGTGGAACGAGATTGATCCCAACTGGTCCCCCGATGGACATACGCTCGTCTTCAGCCACTTCCCCGTTTTTGATCGTCAGGCGGATCTGGGCATGTATTCGTTCGATCTCGTGACACATCGCTTAGCCAAGCTCCCGGGATCTGACGGGCTTTGGATGCCAAGATGGGCGCCCGATGGGGGCTTCATCCTGGGCAGATCCGCCGACTCCCTTTCGCTGTTTCTTTTCGACGTTCGTAAGCAGACCTGGCATGAACTCGCTCGCGGCGAAAGCTTCGGGTACGCCAACTGGTCTTCAGACAGCAGATTTGTCTACGTTCTCAAAAGAGGTAACGAACCGGCGATCGAAAGAATCCGCGTATCGGACGGAAAGACGGAAATCGTAGCGAGACTGGCCGGCGTCAGGCAAACGGGATTTCGCAACGCGGTCTGGACAGGTCTCACGCCAGATAATGATCCCTTGATCTTGCGTGATGTTGGCAATGAGGAACTCTATTCCCTCAACGCAACGGTGCGCTAATAAGTCCGGGAAACCAATCACGGGATTCGTCTGGGCTAAGAAATCATTGCGTATCCGTGCGCCCGATCTGGAACCGAAACAATCGAGATGGCGACCGTGGATCGCGATTCCGGCTAATAGTTCTCAGTTCGCGCATAATCGCCGAGTCACTCATTAAACATGGAGAGACAACCTGGCATACGCCCTGTTACACCAGCGCTGAAGTACAGTGAAAGAGATGAAGGTCAGTCAGGCCACGGAGCTCATTCGTACACCCCTCATTGAATGGGCACTACCGCAATCCTGGTGTGATCTTGGTTGCGGTAGCGGTACGTTCACAACAGCGCTTGCGGATTTGCTAGCTCCCGGCAGCACAATTCATGCCGTTGATTTGGACCAAAGAGCTTTGGAGAGGATTCCGGAGCGAGACGACGGAGTCGAAGTTCGTAAGATAGTGGGAGATATCGGGAGCCCCAGCCTCCGCCTTCCATCGGTCGATGGAATTCTCATGGCAAACACTCTGCACTTCATTCGGGAGCAGCAGGCGTTGCTGCGAAGGCTTCTATCAGTGACAGATCGCTTTCTGGTTGTCGAGTATGAACGATCCAAGCCGAATATATGGGGACCATATCCGGTCGGCTTCGACAGACTCCGCCAACTTTTTAGCGAGGCAGGAGTGGGGCGAGTGCAGAAACTGGCAACACGGCCCTCGCTGTTTGGTGGCACGATGTATTCGGCTCTCGCCGGAGGATCCGGAGCATGAATAGTACTTCAACGAGTGCTTTGCCTGTTGCCGCCAGTTGAAAATTGAACCTACCGAAAACTGGAATGAGACGGTCGCTCTGAGAAGAGAGAGACTAAGCGGATGAAAAGGCATACGCAGGACCTCATCGCGGAAGTACCCCGGGGCTGCTCTCAAATTGGGATCACGATCGGCATTGACCTTGGGGATGTCTGGAGCCATTACTGCACGCTCAACGAAGATGGCGAAGTGGTCGACCGGGGCAGGTTCCGCACGAACCCATCCAGCGTCGATAAGTGGTTTACCGACCTGCCTCGAGTGCGGATCGCCATGGAGGCAGGGACACACTCGATATGGATCAGCGAGCAGCTTCAGGAGTTGGGCCATGAAGTAATCGTGGCCAACGTACGCGAGTTGCGGGCGATCTCGCACAGCGATCGGAAGAGCGATCAGGTGGATGCGGAAAAGCTGGCTCGTTTCGCGCGGCTCGATCCCAAGATACTCAGGCCGATTGCGCACCGCACAGTCGCTCAGCAGGAGGCCCTTACCCTGATCCGTGCACGTAACCTGATCGTTCGCTTGCGGACCGCTGCGGTGAACGCAGTGCGTGGTCTGGCGAAGCCCTGCGGATATCGCCTTCCAGCTTCTTCTACGCTCTGTTTCGCGAAGCGATGCATGGCCGTGCTACCACCAGGTTTGGTTCAGGCGCTTGGCCCGGTGCTCGAGCAGATCGCCGACATGACCTTGAAGATCAAGGCATATGACCGGGCGATCAAGAAGCTGACTGAAACCGAGTACCCGGAGACTATGGCTCTGACCAAGGTCTATGGAGTGGGCCAACTCACGGCGCTGACGTATGTCCTGACGCTGGGCAGCAAAGAGCGTTTCCAGCGAAGTCGGGACGTTGGCTGCTATCTCGGACTCCGACCGCGGCGCAGCCAGTCCGGTGAGCGAGATCCTCAGCTCGGCATCACCAAGGCGGGCAACGTCTATCTCCGATCCCTGCTCGTCGAGTGCGCCAATCATGTCCTCGGACGACACGGAAAGGACTCCAGCCTGCGAGACTGGGGTCTGCATCTGGCTTCGCGTGGGGGCAAGCAGTCCCGAAACCGGGCCATCGTTGTCGTAGCTCGAAAGCTGGCCGTGCTGCTGCACCGCATCTGGGTGACCCAGGAAGCATACGTTCCCTTTTACGCCGCAGCCGCTTGATAGGTGATCATGTTTACTTGTTGCGACGACCCCGTGTTCCGATGACTGCGTGTCGGCTTGGGCCCTCAACGAGGCCGACCGAAAACTGGCAGCATCGACTTCTCCAACTGGACCTCAACCGGCACCGAGCCAGGACGGCTTACACAAAGTGCGAATAGAAACACGGTGGAGAACAACATGCGTTGCAACCGAAGCAAAGAACAAAGACCTTACCCAACAAAGAAAACGGAGACAGTTATTGACAATCGGCGACCGTCTCATAGAAACCCGACTTTTCAGGCGCTACGCAGGATTGCTTCCGGGTAGGCGGTGATCCAACCGCAACCATGAAATCAGCGCAATCGTCAGAGCCCTGAGCGACCTCGGTGAGTGAGTTGGCGATTTGCACTAACCCGCTAGCGCGGGAGGTTATGCTTCTGTGGCAATTGGGTAGAGTTTTGGACACCGAAGGAGGTGTCCATGACCTTCAGGTCGAGCGCCTCCTGGCAGCGAAGCCCGGCGCTGTCGATACGGCACTAGAGATTTACCACTCATCGAGAACCTACAAGAGTCGATTGCCGGTTTATTAAAATCTAACTTCCGGTCGGGCGACCATCCGTTCAAAGCCGCAATTACGATCGAGCCAGCTTGGCTAGTGCTTGGCGTGGACAACATGAACGCCAGCCTGTCCGGGCGCGAGCCCTTGAACGGCGCGGCCGAGTTCTGCTGAAAGCCTGCGGCGACGAGCTTCTCTCCCACATCTTCCCGCTCGAAATCGACTGGCACGAGAATAAGCCATGGCGGAAGTGCGATTTGAGCTTGAGCCAAGCGCTGGCGTTTCCATGCCTGCGTCGCGGGGTGGTCCACCTCATAGATACGGATCTGTCGTGCGCCATGGGGATTCCGGAGAGCGAAAGTGTCGAGTCCGGCGCCAAGGATGACGATCTGCCGAACCCCTCTTTCGACAGCTCTTGACAAGGCATCTTCCGCAATCCGGCTGCGCGCGGTGGTGCACAGACGTCCGATGCTGGCCAAGGGGTGTCCGTTCGCAAATTGAAGTACTTCCTTTTCGTCTTCACGCAGAATCTTCATGGCAAATGGGTCATAGAGGATTGAGCCATGATCGAGCACCTGATGAGCAGCTCGTTGTCGGGCGATTACCAGGGCTGTGCGGCTGGGTTCATTAGGCTTCATGTTCGAGGTCTCCGTTCTCATCAATAGCTGATCGCACGAGAGCTGATCGCACGAGTTGTCGTGTGCGCGACTGGTGCCGTGCACACCGATACCTTCCGCTTAATTAGTGTCGCGCGATGGGCCCGCCGAAATCGAACTGGACTCGCGCATGCGTCCTGAACAGGGAAGGGAATTGCCGCCTCATTGCAGTAGATTCATACTGCAATTGCAGTACTGGACCGGGGTAAGCGCAACGATTTCGAGTACACGTTCGGGTACAGACATCAGTTTGGCCAAATTTCACTTGTACGAGAAGACGTTTTACAGCAACTTGCCGAAGACTCAGATCGATCAGCGCCTCCACCTCGAGGATCTTATGGCAAGTGACTACAAAACCATGATCCCCGGGTGGCGAAACGATGAGAATCCGGACAGGGATCGTCATCGCAGTCAGCAGCGCATGCGACGAGGCTTGCGCTTAACGAGATTGCTGCTGAATAAGCGAGCCGCAACTGACAGCCAGCCCGGCTGCATCCCAAGGAACATCGCGTGGGCAAAGGCGGGCAGCTTCGTGAAAGAAACCGGGACGACCTTCCAGGCTCCCTTGTTCGTGGGGAGACATCGCAGATGGATGGTGTGGGTGCTGGCTGTGGGTGTGCCGGTGGTTGTGGCTCTGGTAGCCGGCATTTACATCATTGATCAGCATTGGCCATATCGCTATCGCAATGTGAGACCGCTGCTTGAGCAGTTACTGGCGAGCCGGATCACAGTCAGTGCGTATCACCGCACCTATTTCCCGCATCCTGGATTTGTAGCCAAGGCGCTTACATTACGGCGGAACACGGCACCCGGTCTTCCACCGGTGGGGTCGACCGAAGACCTGATCGTTCAGGGGAGCTGGCTGGACCTGCTTCTGTTCCGGAAGCAGGTGCGGCTTGTAGATATCAAGGGTCTGCACGTGGTCATTCCGCCGGTGGGCAGCCGGGCGATGGAGGAGGATTTTCCGCCTGGAAGCAGCGGAGACTTTACGGGTCCGGAAACGGCGGTGGAGAAGCTGGTGATTCATGACGGGGTGCTCGACCTGACGCGCAAGAACGGCGGCCGCTACACCTATGTGATTCGTCAGCTGATCATGCACAATGTGCGGCAGGGGCAAGCCGCTTCCTACGTTGTGGACATGCAGAATGCGTGGCCTGCGGGGCAGATCCATGCGATCGGCAGCTTCGGTCCGGTAACTCCGAAGAACCTGGGAGGGACGCAGCTAAGGGGCAGGTTCACGTTCACGGGCGTCCCTCTGGATCAGATCGGGGAGATACACGGAACGCTGACATCGGACGGCTATTTTTCGGGCGCACTGGCCGCGATTGAGTTGTTTGCCTCGGCGTTAACGCATGATCTGGCGGTTGAGGACGGCCAGCCGACGCTAGTCAACGGATCGGTACAGTGCACGGTGAACGGTCTCACCGGCAATGTGGTGCTCCACCGGATCGAGGTCAAAACCGGGGAGAGCACTGTAGATGCGGCAGGCACGGTCACAGGGGCGACGAACACGCCGAAGACAACGGATCTTGATTTGAATGCCACGAAAGCGCGGGTTCAGGATCTGCTGCGCCCTTTCCTTCATGATGAGCCGCCGGTTGCGGGACCCGTGGCGTTAAAAGCTCATGCGCATCTTGCGGCACAACAGGACGGAACGGCGTTCCTTAAGAGACTGACGATGGATGGCAGCTTTGTTCTGCCCAGGGAGCGGGTAACCGATCCCAGGAAGGAAAATACGCTTACGAATTTCAGCGAGCGGGCGCACGGCTTGAAGCCGCCAAAGGATGGTCCTGACCCTGCGCAGGCAGATCCCGGAGCGGCGGTCCTATCCAGCCTGGAAGGACAGGTTAAGGTTCGCGACGGAGTGGTCTCGACGGAGCGGTTGACGTTTACCTTGCCGGGAGCCTCGGCGGATTTGAAGGGTACGTACGATCTGCGGAACGGCAACGTGCACATGCTGGGCGATCTGAAGATGGAGTCCGACATCTCGCACGTCACTACCGGGTTCAAGTCAGTTCTGATGAAGCCGTTGTCGCCGTTCTTCAAGAAGAAGCATGCGGGCGCTGTTGTCCCTATCGCGGTAACGGGCGGACCGGGCAACTACAAGGTGAACCAGAACCTGCTGCACGACCAATAGCGGCCTGATCGAGGTGAAAGCCAGCGGCGTCAAACATCTTCATATATTCCCGTCGAGCTACAGTATTCCGTCGCGAAGCAGAATCCGAACCACCAAGGTTCCATGTGCGTGTTCTGGGCGAGTGGTAGCCTAACCTTCAATTACGTAGTGGTTAACAGCGGTTGCCTGGAGTTACTCATGTGGTTATCTCCGGGTTGGCGGTCATCCTCACGCGTTAAACGTTTCGCTGTCATGCTGAGCGGGCCCCGGCAACCGTCATTGAAGGAACTTCGCCTTTTGTGTCTGGATGTCGAAGTTTGGGATCCTGGCACCCTCTCCGCCAGACAGTTTCAATCCAACCCAACCGATCTGAAGCGCGAAAGGGCGCATGATCGACGAACGTGCTGACGAACTCCCTGTCGATTGCTGGGCTTACTTGCGCGAGATTAACCACCCGATCACAACTCCGATGGCGATGCCCACCGCGACGGACCCGACGACCATTTCCACCGGATGCCGCGCCAGGCGCTTGGTTGTATCGTCAAAGAACTCTTCCGCCGCATCACCGGTCTGTTTCGCAACGCGCCGCGCTGCTCCCAAACCCTCTTCAACTGCATCCGCCATCGCAGACGTCAGGCGCGATGCCGTACGCGCTGTTTCGGCTATCTGTTCGCCGGCCCGGCCCACAACTGTTTCCGACATTGTGTCTCTCCTCTTCGATTGGATGTTGATTAGTATAGGTCGGCGGTATACAAAACGGTGACATGGTCGGGATTTGGTGCAGGAGAGTAAACCCTAACGACGGTTCATCACCTGCCCCCTCCCGGGCAAGCTACGAGGAGCGACTTTCGAGTTCCCAGTCAGTGGTGGCTCAACCGTACGGAACCCCGAATTTCGCGTTCTGTCCGGGTTGCCGGTGATCCATTCACAACGCCACTCCCGCTGGTTTCGGCGGTTGGCTCACTAGAAGGGGCCCTATCGAAGCAACTCCTGCCGCACCCCGTGCGGTATCATGGATTCGACTGCGCATTGGAGGTTGACTGCTATGCTTCCGCCGAATTCCCACCTGCGATCTGGATTCCATCTCCTGTTCGTGACCGGGGCCATACTGACGATGAGCGTCGTCACGGCGTCGCCATCCGTGGCTCAAACACCTCCGCAAAAACTGCCTTTAGGCTGTAACGAGCCCATCTCGATGAACTCGAAGTACACGGAGTCCATTCCGCGGAGTTCGCTGGCGAAGTATCGCCTTGCCGAATCGCTCTTTATGCAGCATCAATACCAAGCCAGTGCGAATGCATTCCGGCTCGCGCTGCATGGCGATGGGGATCCAAGCTGGACCATGGTCTGGAGTTACATCGGACTCGGTAAGATTTTTGACGTCACAGATCAGCGGGAACGGGCCCTGATCGAGTATCAATGCGCAATCAAGACCAACGACAACACGCGGGGCGCACTCGATGAAGCCCAGCAATTGCTGCGACGGTCTTACGAGTTGCCTGACGCCGACTGAGCAGTTTGTGGCTGCATTGTCGCCAAACAGGAGCTTACCGGGAGGGATGGAGCTCTCTCTCGCCTTTCACGGACGTCCGAGCCCGCCAGGCACACGATAATTTGGATAGGAAAGCATTCTGCTGTACGTTGAATTGATGTGAACCCGACACCATCACGATCTCACCGGGACCGCGAATGCGTACCGCTCTCTTGCTGGCGATCATTGTGGATACCTTCCAGATTGTTTTCTCCCCCTTATTCTTCGAAGGCGCCGCTTCGCCCGCTGATGACATTCTCGATCTCTGTATGGCGGGGGTCCTGAGTTACCTTCTCGGCTGGCATTGGGAATTCCTGCCATCGTTCCTTGCCAAGCTCGTGCCCGGTGTGGATTTGGTCCCACTTTGGACGTTGGCTGTTGCGAACGTTTACCGGAAATCGAAGCGGCTCGGAGTCATCCAGAGAAGAGGTGCAGAAGAGAACCAAACGGAAAGAGACGTTCGAAACTCATAAGCGTGTACCACACCTTCTCACGCGTGAGTACCCGGATCCGAGTTCAGGACGTATAGTGGGCAATCCTTCCCCTACTGTTTTTGGGGTTACTTCCGCAATGCCGGTCAATTCCTCAGAACGGGAATTGGCCGCCGCAAATTGCACGACCAATGCTTCCGGAACGCATCAAACCTGCAGCGGGAGCCGGAGACGCGGCTCGAATCCATCAAAATCAAAAGGAGAACTGCTGTGAGCGAAATGACCGCAGAACAATCGCACCTGTTTGTCCACAACGTGGTCCTGGGCATTCTCAAGAACGAAAGCCGCACCACTAGGTCGATTCTCGCCGCTGTTCCCAATGTCAGCCTCGATTACCGCCCTGACCCATGTGCAAAAACAGCCAACGAACTCCTTCGGCACATCGCCAGTGCAGACAACTTCTTTCTGAAATCGGTGGTGGACGGGGTGTTCGTGCCGGGCAGCGTGAAGATTCCGGAAGATGTGAGGACGCCGGAAGAGATTGCGGAGTGGTACGGAAAAGAGTACGCGAAGAATTTCGACGCTGTCAGCCGATTGTCAAGGGAACAGTTGATCAAGATCGTGGATTTCCGCGGACTATTCCAGCGTCCTGCCTACACTTTTCTCCAGGCCGGCCTGCTACACGCCGTTCACCATCGAGGCCAGTTATCCACTTACTTGCGCCCCATGGGGGGCAAAGTGCCGGCGATTTACGGCGAAAGTTACGATTCTGCGGAGGCGAAAAAAGCTGCGCAGGCTTTGGCCTAATCTGCCGTGCCTCAGCCGAATCTTCGTCACCGGTGTGAAACTTCCCAAGTGGGGGTCAATTCGGCACATCATTGCTTTCTCGGGAAATCAATTGCGGAGACGTTTCCCAGTTCACTTTCCCTAATGATCCTGCCTGCGCCGAGGTATCGAACCTTGACACCAATATCTGGCGTCCTATACATCTTTGGCTCCCCCCAAAAGGAGAAAATGTATGCGCATGTTGCTTAGAGTGTCGATACCCGTGGAAGCTGGCAATGCCGCCGCCAAAGAAGGAACCCTCGGCACTACAATCGAAGGTATATTGGCCGATCTCAAACCGGAAGCTGCCTACTTCTTTGCAGACGACAACGGCCAACGATCGGGCTCTATCGTTTTCGACATGAAGGACGCATCGCAAATTCCGTCTGTCGCCGAGCCTTGGTTTCTCGCGTTCAACGCGAAGGTCTCCTTACGGCCTGTGATGAACCCTCAAGACCTCGCCAAGGCAGGACCGTCGATTGGCAAGGCAGGAAAGAAATACGGGGGGTAGACGCTTTCGAGACCTTTAAGATCCTCAACGAATTCCTCCACGCCAAACGTGTTCGTAGAGGGGATCTTGTTGTGAAGGAGTGGCTGGATTCAGGGGACTGAAACCAACCTCGACCACTAGTGGCCCACTCTTCCCTAATCGGATCTAGGTCCGAGTGGCCCGTTTTTAGGATGTGGTCTCGGCGCGGGGAAAAGGAGGAGGCTAACGAGTCCCGGAAATGGCGGCACTGCCCCACAATGACCAGCTCACGAGAGTAACAAGCCACGCACCGTCGCGCTTTTGTAATATCCACAGGTGGCTTCCGAGGGCTCGCCTGGGGGTGGAGTCTTCCGCCGAGGAAAACGTAGTTCTGTAGCTTGCGGTTAGGTAAGCAATCTCGTTTGAACCTCGAATCCGACGATCGGAAATCTCAACGCCGTGAATTCTCGTAATCCCGTCCGCCAACTGCGCCGAAACCGCCACGCGTCCGAGCACAGGCTGCGCGTCAGGCGGCCACAACTCGATGTCATCAGCGCACAACGCCAGCAAGCTTTGATCTTCTCCAGCGACTTCGAACTCGATCCAGCTTGAATGGATCTGTTCGATCTCTTGGACGGCATCTTCCGTGAGTTTTTCCATACACCGCACATGGATAGCAGATGCGCCCACCGCACCGCAAGCCCACACGCACAACTGACGGCCGCGCGGATGCTGAGTCAGCCTTGAATTCAACACGAGCAGAGACTAGATTCTGGGCGAGTCGTCGGCTACTCTTCCATAACCAAATTCTGGTGGGTTGCGACAGGTCCTTGGTTGCTCGTGCGATCTAGCGTTTGAGTGCGAAGTGCTTGGCAAACAGCTCCTTTGACCGCTTTTCGCCCTCTTCGCTCAAGACAACCGATTTGGCTTTGCTCTTGGGATCAGAGATGAAGCCCTTTGTGTGAAGTCGTTCCATCGTATCCCAGTCTTGCCCCTTCCATGCTCGGACACCACCCGGATCTTTGAAACTGGTCAGCCACAGAAGCGCCAGGGTAATTCATCTATCTTGTCTTGGTCGTATTCCATTCCGTTTGCCTCGGCTTCAGCGCCATGTTACTCCCGGCTCCCGGTCGCCACCCACGGGCGCTCGCCACTCAGGGACGAGGCTCAATTCCAATCCGATCATTGACTGCCGACCGAATCCGCTGCTTGCAGCCCAGGTATCGTTCGGTCGTCTGAATGGAAACATGCCCCAGAAGGAACTGGATCTGTTCCAACTCTCCTCCCGCGGCGTGGCAGAGCCGGGCACAGGTCCGACGAAGGTCATGCGGAGCCAATTTCTCCAATCCGATTCGTTTTGCCGAATCCTTCACGATGTGCCAGACGGCTTTCTCGGTCATGCCTTCACCCAGGACCCTCCCCATCTTCGTCACTCGTCGGAAGATCTTGCCTCGGTCGATACCCGCAGCATTCAACCAGGCTCGCAACTCTTCCATTACCCAGCCGGGGACAGGAACTGTGCGAACATGTCCCGCCTTGCCCTTCAGATCGACAATGGCCCAGTGTTCCTCCCGTTGTTCCAGATGTTCGATTCTGAGGCCAACGGCTTCGTGGCGCCGCAGACCGCAGGCAAGCAACAGCGCAAGAAGAGCGCGATCTCGCTTGCCCTTGAGCTTTTCGCCGTCCGGGGCTCGCCAGAGCGCGAGGCTCTGCTCAACAGTCAGCCAGTTGCCCAAGCGCACGCCCAGATTCCTCACCCCCCTTGACCCGGCGAATCCCAGCGGCGAGATCGGAGCTCAGCAGACCGGAGTCGGCCGCCTCATAGGCGAGGCGCCGAACGGCGCCCAGGCGCAAATTGACGGTTCCCGGGGCTAGCAGGCGGGCCTCAAGGTAGCTGCGATAGCGGAGAACCACCGTTCTGTTCAAGGCGAGTCGCGGTTCCGAGCAGTACCAATCGACGAACTCGTCGATCGCGTGGCCATATCCGCGTTGGCCGTCGATACTCGTCAAGCTGTTCAGCACAGCCGCCTTTGAAAACTCAAGATCCGGCAAACGTAGACGGGTTTTGGGGTGCTTACGCTGTTTTGGGGAATGCGACTTCTGCTTCATCGACCTTTGGCCTCCGCTCCATAGGCCGATCATGCTCCTCTTTCAACCTTACTTCCTGTTGGCCGGTGACTCGGGCTCAATCCGAGAGCTGGCTGCAATGCGGTCAGGCAAGACGTAGTTACTGAAAAGTGAGATGAGAAGGTCACCTCGGAAACGAGAGAGACTATGCGCATGAAAAGGCATCCGCAGTACCTCATCTCAAAAAAGTCCACGCAGAGGTTCCAGGGTCGGGACGACGATCGCTATCGACCTTGGGGACGTCTGGAGCCATTTATGCGCCGCGATAGTACGGAATTTGCCGGCGCGGTCCGCAGTGCATGTGCACGCTCCCGCGCTTTCGAATGCGTTCGTACTCTGTCAGGCTAAGAAGCGATTGCGCTGTTCAGAAGTGGGAATTAGGCAGACGGCCGCTTTGGAAGAGAACCGGCGACGGTTTTTCGCAATGAACTTATAAACTCCGTTCAGGATGAACGAAGGGCAGAAGGAACCGACGACTGCTAATCGGCGCCACCAGCCGCCGAGGTAGCCTGCCGCTTTCATCACCGCGCCAGATTCGGCAAACACTTGGCCGCCTTCGATCCACAGCATCGACTCGACCAATTCCAGCCCATGTGTGCGACGCAGTCCCTTGCCCAGTTCTGAGTTGCGCGTCACAAACGACAAGTCATGCCGTCGTTCATGACGCAATATGAATTGAACCGAATGGCTACAAAAACCGCAGGAGCCATCGTAGACCAAGATCGGTGACGGGTAGGCGGTAATTTCTGAGTTGGTCACTGGTGTCATTGGGCTGCGACTCAATTTAAGCAGCCATTGAAAGACTCGGCAAATCGCGATTGTTGTCGGGTAGCATCTCGTTGAAGTTTGCGCATCCCTGCTAAAACATCTCTGATTTCAAATCCAGGCTGTTCAATCTATGCAGGGAGGTCTATGCTCCGACACACAGGAGATAAGCATGTCCAAGAAAGAGCCCAAGAACGCCAAGAATATGAGTGCCCAGGGGTCTGTAGAGAATCTCTTTCACCCTAAGCCTTCGGGGAACGCCAAAAAGCACGCCGAAGGCGCGAAGAAACCGAGGAAGAAAGGCTCTTAACCCCTACTCTCAGGCACAGGTGTGAATTCGCCACATGCGCCAGCTTCCTGAAGACGACTCTCTGATGCTCTGTGTGCTTATATGGCGAGAGACCGCACTGGATCGTCCGAATATCAGTGTGCTAGTCGGGCTTATCGGACAGGTTCCTGTCCCGTTCAAATGTTGCCAAGGGGACTTACACTCATCCCAGCCGAAGTTGACGCGATTTTCATCGTACTTCACCGTTGAACCCGATGCAGCACAATCGCCGCATTCGGCTGGCGTCGCCAAGAGGCATTGATCGACGGATCGGATCCATCGGGCGGCGGCCCGACTGCCGGGCGTCCCGCTTCTTCCTTTGGAGTAGTGGGCATCCGAAAACCAAAATCGGTCGTTCGCTTCAACTCTATCTGTTCGCCCTTCAGTGTCCCAGCATAAGTGCTGTTTCCGGCTTTGAATGAGATATCATTGCCATCTACTTTGCCTTCCGCGATCGGGATCGGCACATCGTTTCCGCCAAAGAACCCGCCACCGGCGCCCTCAACCGTGCCCGTCAGATTGCTCCCATCCTGCTTCAGAGAAAACACACTGCTGCCCGCCCCCATTAAAAGCGCGAGGATGCCGGAGTCACCAGCAGCTGAGGGCACAGGCCGCCATAGACCCGTGATGCCCGAGCCTACCGGAATCTCACGCTCCCAGACTGCCACTTGCGGACGAAGCGTGATCTCTTTCGCTGTAACTGTGACACTGGCTGGCGCCAATCCCGGAGACATCGCCTCAACCGTGATGTTCCCGGCAGTCTTCGTTGACTGCACAATAGCCATGCAGAGACCCGAGAAGGCCTTTCGTGATGTCCCTTTGTCGGATGCGTGATCGGTGGGATCGCCATTGCCCACGCCGATCAGTTTTCCCGGTCCGGAAATCCGGAATGTCACTTCGTTATCTGTGATTGGGACCACGCGCCCCTGCGCATCCTGAACCTCGACGGCTAACATGGCCACATCCACGCCATCGGAGGAAACCTCCTGACGGTCGGCGTTCATTACCAATTTGGCCGCGGAACCCGTGGTTTCCCCCCTGGCCGTCATCACGACCTTGCCGTCTTTGTACCCGCGCGCCTCGATGGCTCCGGGAGCATATTTGACTACCCAAGCCAGATGCGAATCCTTTTTCATATCCTTCGCGCCCAGGCTCTTGCCGTTGAAGAACAACTCCACCTTATCCAGGTTCGAATACACCCAGACGGCAATTTCCTTCCCTTCCATCCCCTGCCAATTCCAGTGTGGGAAAAGATGCAAAACCGGCTTCGTGGTCCACCACGACTGGTAATAGAAGAAAGTATCTTTGGGAAAGCCGCAGGTATCGATAAACCCATACTGCGAGCAGATATTAGGCCACTCATACGGCGAAGGCTCGCCGCGATAGTCGAACCCTGTCCACACGAAGCCTCCCGAGACCCATGGCCGAGAATTGCAGAAGCTCCACCAGCCCTCCGCCGAGGCGCGGCCCGTCGTGGTGTACGGATCGTACGAGCCCACATAGCCTTTGGCTGGATCGGTAACGTAGACGCCGCGTGTGCCGACGGCGCTCACCGTCTCAGTGCCAATGATTGGGTGTTCGGGATGTGCCTTGTGGTATTCCTCGGCCTGCGGGTCCATGTAGTTGTAGCCCATCACGTCGCACACGACCAGGCCGCCGACTCCTATGGCGCGGATAGGAGCGATCGATACCGGCCGCGAACCGTCGTATCCGGTGGCGACTGCTTTCATTGCAGTCAGGATGTGCAGTCCTGTTTCTGTGTTCGCCTGGCCTTCTTCATTCCCCATGGACCACATGAAGACGCTTGGATGATTGCGGTCTCGACGCACGAGATCGCCGAACTGGCTCAGGCCTTCTGGATTGGAAGACATCATACGCGTCTCATCGAACACCAATACTCCCAACTCATCACAGGCATCGAGCAGCTCGGGAGTGGGAGGATTATGCGACGTGCGGATGGAGTTGCAACCCATCTCCTGAAGTTTCCGGATGCGGTAGTACTGCACGGCATCTGGCAGGGCCGCGCCAATTCCGGCGTGGTCCTGGTGGTTGCAGGTCCCCTTCAGCTTTACGGAGCTGCCGTTCAGAAAGAAGCCCTTCTCCGGGTCGAACTTCACGGTGCGAATGCCAAACGGTGTTTCGTAGCGATCGACAACCTCACCGCCCGCTTCCACCTCCGTCACCAACTTGTAGAGATTTCGTTCTTCGAGGGACCACAGGAGAGGATGGCTCACCGTTATTTCCTGTTCGTAGGTTTTCTCTCCTCCTTCCGGAATGGGGGCAGGGGCAGTGGCCGCTTTCCCAACGGGGTTGCCGGATGGATCGAGCACCGTCGAGGTAACGCGAGTGCCCTGCGCTGACTTGCCTTGGTTGGCCACTTCCGTGCTGATAGAAAGAAAGGCTTCGCCTGGCTGGACCCGGGCCCGCACGAAGGTGCCCCATCGTTTAACGTGGACAGGATGCGTCTTGACCAGCCAGACATGCCTGTAGATTCCAGCGCCCTCATAGAACCAGCCATCGCTCAAGGTCGCATCCACCCGAACGAGCAGCACATTTCTGCCGCCCGGCGTGACAAAGTCGGTCACGTCGAAACTGAACGGATCATAGCCGCCGCCATGGACGCCGATGTAAAAGCCGTTGAAAACCACCATCGTTTCCCGATACGAGCCGTCGAACTCGATCGTGATCCGTTTGTCCACGTCCGCCGCAGGAAGTTCAAAGACGCGCCGATACCAACCGACGCTGGTGGCCGGATAGGTCCGCCCTAGCGGGTAGAATCCCTTACTGGATAGCGCAGGATCGTTTTGGAAAGGTAGCTCAATAGCCCAGTCGTGGGGCAGATCCACGCTTCGCCAGTCGCTATCGTCGAATGCAATCGCTCCTGCAGGAAGGAAGTTTCCGGTCTTCTGAAAGTTGCCTGTCCTTCCACTCCCGAAGCCAAAGTCCTTGGTGGGGTCGTCTGCGTTTCCGAAGTGGAAGCGCCAGCCGAAATCCAGCAGGAGGCGTTCGCGTCCAGCGCCAGCGCCGACATTTTGACTTGAAGATTCGCTCACGGCCACGGCAGGAGGTGGTCCCGAAACCTCGGCGGCAGCAGCGACCGCTCCGCTAAGCGGTCCTATCCCGTGGACCGCAGCCGCAGCGGGCACCAGGAGACCGGTCTTCAACACATCGCGACGTGATACCGTTTTCATTTGCCCTCACAACAAAACCTGCTAGCTTCAACAAACGTGAGCCACATATTGACTGGCACCCAGACTTCTGTGCGGCTTTCAGAGCCCTGCCAGTATAAACGCCAATTCGGTTTGTGCGCGATGACGCCGCAAGGAATCGGGAGCGCCGCGCTTCCGAGATGCAGCAATCAGCACTGCGACCGGTTTTGCCATGCTTCCACACTCGGGTTCTCTCAGTTGGTGCCAAATCGCCAAAGCGCTCACCGAAGTCGGATAGGTCCTCTGAAGTCGGCTAGGCTTCCGTAAACCAATTCTGGTTTGAGGCTGAGCGATTGGCGACGCCATCGGCGTTTATGAGTACCTATCATTCGATTCGCGGTTGGTGCGTGGTGACAAGAGTAAAACCTCGGACTACTTAGACGTCATGAAGATCTTTCACTAGACGGGGTTCTACATAGGCTTGGCGGATGGTCTTTTTTACTGCATCTGTTATCAATGCATTAGCGACATCAGCATTCTTGAGAAGTGCCAGCTTCGTTTTGAAATCGAGTTTATTTCCGTGTGCAATAGCGCTCCTGTAGGCATACATCTGAGGCCAAATTTTTTCGTGCGTTGCTCCGCCTAGAGGGCTGTAGTCGAACGACGGATTCCACCGTTTATTTAGCAGGGCCAATTTGTTAGTGATTTGGCGGGTGAGGGACTCATAGCGGTCATCTGGCCTAGGCTGATGAGTTAAGACCGACTCCAAAATGGCGAAATAACCGAGAATCTGTAACGGCGAAAAGTGAGGAAGATCCTTTAGGTCGATGAGCAGTTCTCCGACTCTGGTGAGGTCAAGGATTCCGTGGTCGTGTTCGGCCATAAGACGGAAGACATCGTTGATCTGGCTGCCTTCCGCGTTCCCAACCGATAGCAGTAACTTGTCGCGCCCCGTATTGGCCAAATACAACGCAGAGAGCGATTGATAGAGACTTGGAGCATGGTATAGGCACGCGGGCCTAATGACGCCCCCGACATTCACCTTGATCTTGGCGAATCCAATATCCAGACTGCTTGGGGCCACCGCAAGTGCGGCTTCAAGTAGATCGAGATTTGGATCGTCGTTTTCGAACTCGATAACGAAATAACGCCAGAGCTTCTTCGGGAGCTTGGAAACCTTTCCGGATGCGATTGGTTTATCCTCCCAAGTCCCTGTGCCATAATGTGTTCCATTCTCTTTTAGGAACTCCTTGATGTACTCGATTTCTGTCTTGCGTGCCTTTCTTAGGGTGCAACACGGGGCGATTGCGACGGAGTCTGTTTTGACCAGTTCCTTTACGTTGAGCACAAATGCGAATGGTCTGAAGTCGAGCTCATCGTTGTTGTAGACAATGACGCTGTTTCCACGACGCTTTTTCCCAAAGGCCTGCTCTAGATCAATCATTGGTCGAAATGATACTCGTTTAGACCTATAGCGCCATGTAGAGATGGCGCAATCGCTGGCTCCGAGTTGGCTGGTGCACGCATCATGTTGAACGCCTTCGAGGCCCACAATTTCTTCGTATCGCTCCCGACGAAGTCGGCCAGCGTTTACCGATCCGTTCGTTCCTGAATCCACGCCGAGAGTCAGTTGGTCCAACAGGGCACATCCACTCATTTAGGCCGGGCGGCAAGATTCACTCCTGGGGCGCCAGCCATGAGTCGTTTGATCGGATAAATTGCGGAAGACCGCAAAGGGTCGAGCTGCAAATGACTCTCAGAACCGCAACGAGAGACAACTCAGACCGCCGTCCATCTTTTGAAATTCCGACATCTCGAGCGCTAGTGGATTGAATCCGCTGGCGACGAGTTTCGCCATGAGGCGCGGATACCCCATCGCTACGAGCACCCGTTCATTGACGCGGACGCAGTTGGCGGCATAGCTCTCTTCCACGGGTACTCGAATAAGTTTGTAACTACGGAAGAGATCATTCTCCGCCATCTCTTCCATCACCACGAGCGTGTTGTCGCCGATATAGGAGATCCCGCTCTTCAAGTGAAGGATGCTAGTCATGCCCCGCACGTCTATCACGGAAGAAGTGTATCCCTGACTAGCCAGATGGACGGCCAGCTGGCGGGCACCCTCTTCATTGGTGCGGTGCGAGAGGCCGATGAAGAAGTGATTTTCAGCCTCGCAGATGTCGCCCCCGTCCAGCGTTCCGGGAGCCTCAATCTCCAGCGTAGCCGGAAAGAAGCTGCTGATCGTCTGTCGCATGGCGGTGACTTCGCCCTCGCGGCTGGGCGCGCCGGGACGTGTCAGAATCGCGGCGCGCTGGGTCAACACCGCTGTATCCTCCACAAACGTCGAGTCCGGGTGATTAAGATCGGCGTGCAATGTAGTGATCTCGAGGCCACATTCGCGCAGCGCTTCGCAATAACAAGAGTGCTGCTGGAGCACTCGGTCATAGTTTGGAAACCCCAGGTCGACGCTGGTGAGACCTTCTGCAAAATTGCTTCCAGGGATGCGAACAATGGCATTCTTAAACAAGCGGTGAATCCTCCATGATGCTGCTTTCACAAATGTGGGAACCAGGGTTGTTCCGTGTCTGATTTTCATCCTTGGCGTGGTGTTCGCTGCCTCCACCGCATCCATGCGTATACCGGCACCGCGACCGCCAATAGCGCAGTGGCCCGCATGGCACTTGCCGGATCGTCGTGCACCGCGGCCACCAGGAAGGCGAGCGAACCTGCCAGCACAAGGGTAGTTGTCACGGGGTATCCCCAGGCGCGAAAGGGCCGTGCCATTTCCGGCTCACGCAGTCGCAGGACAATCACTGCGATGTAATTTGCGCAATACATCGCCGCAACCAGGATGGCCGCGACAGCGATGATGTCTTCGAATCTGCCGGTTGCAATCAATATGGCAGCGGTTGCAGCAGAGAGAAGCAATGCCGCTCGGGGCGTGCCGCCCGCACTCACTCGCGCGGCACGTTCGGTGAACAATCCGTCGCGGCCGATGGCAAACAGAATGCGTGGCGCTCCGAGCAAAACCGCATTGATCAGACTCAACAAAGTAAGCAGCGAAAGCACGGTGACAAAGCGCCCACTCCCGGCTGGAAAGACGATGCTGGCGGCATCGGCGGCAGGGAGCTTGGACGCGGCCAGCGCCGGGATCGACAGCACATGGAGGAATGCCAAATTCATCAGAAGATACAGCACCAACACGATCACAACTCCTCCGATCATCGCGCGGGGAAGATGCTTCGCTGCATCTGTGTCTTCCTCTGTGAAGTAGATCGCTTCATACCATCCGTCGTACGTGACCACGATTGCCCTCAGCGCCGCGACCATGGGCGCAAGCATCTGCACGAGTCCGCCATCATGCGCCAATCCGGTCCACACCACTGGAGCGTTCGCTTGGGTGGAGTGCAGGAGACAGGCACCCGCCAGGAATAAGAAGGTAATAGCTGTGATAGAGCTGGTCAGCTTTTGTATTAAGCTGCTTAGCCTCAAACCGATCCAGTGCAGGGCACAAAACAGAAACAAGAGCGCAAGCGCGATCAAAGTCTGCCGCGACGCAATCCCGGGAACAAGCGCGACAACGTATTCGCCCGCAGTGACCGCCGCATATGCGACCACCGCGCAGTTGTTCAACCAGTCCGCCCATCCTGTCAAAAATCCGGCGGGAGCCCCGAAGGCGCGCTTCGAGTAAACGTAGAAGCCTCCCGCCTGCGGCATCGCCGCGCCAAGCTCGGCGACCGAGATAGCGCCCAGCAGTGCATAACAGCCACCCGCAACCCACACCAACATGATCAGCCAGAAGCTGCCCAACTGGCCGGCGATGGCCCCAGGCAAGCGCAGGATGCCCACGCCAACCGTGCCTCCAAAGATCACGGAGAGCCCGAAGCCGAGACCCAATATGCGTGAAAGCGGAGTAAACGGGATGGTTGGGCCGCCGTCAGCCGGATTCTTCAATCCCGAACGCATTCAGCTTCTCCTGCTTTGGATCGTTCCAGGAACTGCACCCACCTCCGAAGAAAAAAATGATTCGCCTTCGATTGTGTTTACCGACTGTACCCTATGTGCCGGGTGATCGGTTACAAATAGGGTCGCCGCCCAGGAGTATTGCTTGGTTGCCGTGGAAGCGCACGCTGCGGTCATTGGACGACTCGCGCACTTCGCATAAAACCGGGCGTGCCGGTTTCCAAACTGTTCAAGGCAATTCTGTGTGGATGTGGCCGTTCGGTAGTTTTGCGATTGTCCGTCGAGGCAGATAGGTAATGCGAAGTCGGCCAAGCTCCAGTGATTCGGACGCGGCGTCGCGGAAGGCTGGGGCGTTTCCGAGGACCTATCCTGTAAATGGGGAGTAATCCACTGCCACCGAGCAGTTTGGGGAACTCTCCGAGCATTCCGCGAGCTCCGCGCTCCAGAGTCTGGCCAGGCGAGATCTTGCCCGTTTCAAAAGGCACCCGAAAACCGCCTTCCTAAACTCCGTCGAATCAACGCTCCAATCAGGAGAATCCGGCCGTTTCAAGAGGTGTCCCTTCTGATACAGCTTGCCCAAATATCAGCGGTAACAGGCCCGCCTCGGTTTAGCTGGGCTCTCGTCTGGGCAATTCTCGTTCGCGACAATCCGCCAATGGATCAGACGACCTGATGTCAGGCGTTGCGAGTTTCGCTCTCAATCGCTGCGCCGATATCATAGCTGGGGCGAGCGTCGCTAGTTGAAATGTCCGTCTTGACGAGGGATAGAAGATCATCAGGCTGACGCGCTTCGTCTCTCGTGCAGGAAGCTTCGCGGCAATGATGAGAAATTGCAGCATTTGCTCCTTCCTTAAGGTAGCTTTACAGCAGAAGCTTCTAGCAGAGGCTTAGTTCGGAGCGCCAGCAAGTTCGAACGAGCACTCCAGGTCTGGGCCGCATGAGGGGTGGATGCGCCTGCAGGTTGCTCTCAATCACCGGACGCAGTACCGATATGACAAGGCCGTTTCCCTCGGTCCGCAAGTCATACAGTTGCGTCCTGCTCCGCATTGTCGAACACCGATCCTCAGCTACTCGCTTAAGATCACTCCGGCCCAACACCTGCTCAACTGGCAGCTTGATCCGCACCACAATCATCTGGCGCGTGTTCTCTTTTCAAACAAGACGAACGAGTTTGTCGTTGAGGTGGACCTCGTCGCAGAACTTTCTTCCTTCAATCCATTCGCTTTCCTGTTGGAACCGGGAGTCCAGGATTATCCTTTCGAATACGAGCCGGCTCTAGCTAAAGATCTCGAACCGTACCGCTCGGTCGATCGGGCCGGCCCGTCACTCCAGGCTTTTCTTGAGACCATTTCCGACGAAAAGAGCGGAACGATCGGCTTCCTGGTGGATTTAAATCGAAGGGTGCGGGACCACGTTGGATATGAAACCCGGATGAATCCGGGCGTTCAACCATGCGAAGAGACTCTCGAAAGACGCATGGGTTCATGCCGCGATTCCGCGTGGCTCCTCGTGCAGATTCTCAGGCATTTAGGATTCGCCGCACGCTTCGTGTCCGGATACCTCATTCAACTAGCGCCGGAGGATAATGGAGCCAACGGCACCGGCGCGCAGAAATCCGACTCGGCAGATTTGCACGCCTGGGCGGAAGCATTTCTGCCAGGCGCGGGATGGATCGGGATGGACGCAACCTCGGGCCTATTCGCGGGTGACGGCCACATCCCACTGGTCAGCAGTCCAGATGCTTCTCGGGCCGCGCCCATTGAGGGCACAACCGAGCGCGCCAACGTGGACTTCAGCTACTCCATGTCCATTCGGCGCCTGAATGAGGCGCCACGAACGTCGAAGCCCTTCACCGAAGAAGACTGGGCGCAGGTGGAACACGTCGCCCATAGCGTCGACGCGGATCTGGAGGCGCAGGATGTGCGTCTGACGATGGGCGGGGAGCCCACCTTCGTCGGTATCGACGAGCCCGAGAGCCCGCAATGGAATATCGATGCACTGGGAGCGATGAAACGCACCCTTGGCCTGGGCCTCATCCAATCTCTGCGTGAACGGGTGGCGCCGGGAGGGATGCTTCACTACGGACAGGGCAAATGGTATCCGGGCGAGCCGTTGCCTCGCTGGGCACTGAGTTGCTTCTGGCGGGCTGACGGCGTCGCAGTCTGGGAGAATATCGACCTCACCGCACGCGAAGATCAGGACTACAGCTTCAGCGTGGCCGATGCTCTCGCGTTCGTGGAAGCGCTCACGCGCCGACTGCAGGTGAGTTCCGAAAACCTGCTCCCCGGCTATAACGCGGCTGATTCAATGGACCCAGCAGGGTACATTCTGCCGATCCGTCGCCGGCAACCGTCCGGCCGCATATCCTGGTCAAGCCAGTTGTGGTTTCCTCATCCGGAACGTCTGCAACTGCTGCCCGGGGATTCGCCGATCGGCTATCGCATACCAACAGAGTCCATCACATGGGTAGCCCCTGACGAGATCGACTACGAATTCGATGCTGCGCCGTACGCTGAACTAGTCAAGCTTCCGGCACGTCCACCGCGCCGCATGGACCTCTTCGAGAGAGATCCGGTCGCAGATCCGTTGCCCGCTCTATCGAGCAAAGCAGACACGGCGCCGGAGCTGATACGACCAGCACTCTGCGTGGAGGCTCGCGAGGGCCGCCTGCACGTATTTCTGCCGTATGCGCCGAAGCTTGCGGATTATCTTGACCTGCTTGCAGCCGTCGAGGATACCTGCCAGTACCTGAACAGACCGGTGTGGCTGGAGGGCTACGCTCCACCGTCCGATCCGAGGTTGCGGTCGTTCAGCGTTACTCCCGACCCAGGAGTTCTGGAGATAAACCTTCCGCCCGCGGGCAATTGGGACGACCTCGAACGAATCCACACAGTGCTCTTTGAGGAAGCGCGCAAAAATCGGCTGACCGCTGAAAAATTCGCCTACGACGGCAGCCATATGGCTACAGGCGGCGGCAGCCATATCGTGATCGGCGGGGCCACTGTCATGGACAGCCCCTTCCTGCGCCGTCCCGATCTGCTGTGCAGCATGGTGGCGTTCTGGCAGAATCATCCATCGTTGTCGTACCTGTTTTCCGGCATGTACGTCGGTCCTACAAGCCAGTATCCGCGGATCGACGAGGCGCGGATGGATGCATTGTACGAGCTGGAACTTGCGTTTCGTCACCTGCCTCTGAAGAACTGCCCGCCGTTTATTGTGGATGGACTGTTCCGCAATCTGCTGGTGGATGTCACAGGAAACTCGCATCGCGCCGAGTTCTGCATCGACAAGCTATATGCTCCCGAAGGTCTTGGATTGCGCCTCGGCCTCCTCGAATTGCGTGCCTTCGAAATGACTCCGCATGTCAGAATGGGGCTTGTCGAGCTGCTATTGATCCGCGCCCTGGTCTGTATGTTCTGGAAGCGCCCGTTTACCGGCAGCCTGATCCGTTGGGGCACCGCGCTCCATGACCGTTTTATGCTTCCGCATTTCGTCGGACGCGACTTTTCCGATGTGATCACCCAGTTGCGCCGGTCGGGTTACGACTTCGAGGAGAAGTGGTTTGCTTCGCACTTCGAGTTTCGCTTTCCGAAGATCGGGTCAATCGCTGCCGAGGGGGTCGAACTGGAGCTGCGTCAAGCGCTCGAACCCTGGAATGTGCTCGCGGAAGAGACTACTTCCGGCCGAACCGTGCGCAGCGTGGACTCATCGCTTGAGCGGATCCAGGTGAAGGTCTCCGGGTTCACGACGGAATCGCGGTACGTTGTTGCATGCAATGGACGCCGGGTACCGCTCAATCCCACAGGTGAGCCGGGAGAGGCCGTGGGAGGTGTCCGATATCGCGCGCGGCAATTATCGGTATCGTTACACCCCACAATTCCTGTGCACACGCCTCTCGTCTTTGACGTCATCGACCGCTGGCACGAGCGTTCCATTGGCCGATGTACCTATTATGCCGGTCCACCCGACGGCCGTGTATACACAGCCAGGCCAGTGAGCGCAAAGGAAGCTGAAGACGGCCGTCGGCAGCGCTTTCAGGGGACTGACCTTCCTTCCGGCATCATGATGGCGCCGCCAGAGGAGAATAATCCGAGCTTCCCCATGACCCTGGATCTGCGGTTGCCGCTGCCCGCAAATATGCCGCAAACTGAGAAGCAGGGTCGTGTCCCATGACCGTGGATTTATATCAAACCCCGCTCCGCTATGAAGCTGCTTATGACGAATTGTCGGCGGACGGCGTAACTCCCCGGCCGCACTGGGCGCATCTGATGGAGTCGCTCCTCGATATTGGGCACGCAGAATTGGAACGGCGCTGGAGCCGCGCTGAGCGCCGCATTCGCGAGAACGGGATCACTTACAACATCTATAGCGACCCCCTCGGAGCAAATCGCGCCTGGCAGATCGATATCATTCCTCTGCTGATCCCGGCGGATGAATGGCGCTACATCGAGGCGGGTATCATTCAGCGCGCCCAGTTGCTTGGCCTGCTTCTTGAGGATTTATACGGTTCGCAGGATCTTGTGGCACGTGGACATTTTCCTGCGGCGCTTCTCTATGCCAATCCCGCGTTTCTTCGGCCGCTGGTGGGGGTGCGTGTTCCCGCGCACAGTTATCTGCACATGCTGGCCATCGATCTTGCCCGTTCGCCGGACGGCCAATGGTGGGTGCTTGCCGATCGCACACAGGCGCCGTCGGGAAGTGGCTATGCACTGGAGAACCGCACCATAGTCTCTGATGTTCTTCCGGATCTCTTCCGCGCCTCGAACGTTTTACGCCTCGCGCCGTTCTTCCGTGCACAACGCGAAGCACTTACCAATCTTGCCCAGTGCGACAATCCGCGGATCGTGCTGCTCACTCCGGGACCGTACAACGAAACCTATTTCGAACACTCCTATATATCGCGATACCTGGGATTCACTCTGGTCGAAGGAGCAGACCTTACGGTTCGCGATCGACGGGTTTATCTGAAGACAGTGGACGGCCTTGAGCAGGTCGATGTCATTTTGCGTCGCGTGGACGATAGCTTTTGTGATCCTCTCGAACTGCGTAGCGACTCTCTTCTGGGTGTGCCCGGGCTCGTCGACGCAATCGTCGCCGGCAATGTGAAAGTCGCCAATGCGCTGGGAAGCGGCCTGATTGAGACAGCCGCGATCATGCCCTTTCTTCCCGGCCTCTCCAGGCAGCTGCTTGGCGAGAAGCTCAAACTTCCGTCCGTCGCGACCTGGTGGTGCGGGCAGTCATACGCGCTCGATTGGGTGCTCGACCATCTCGACTCCGTTGTGGTGAAACCGGCGTTTCCATCACGCGGTATGGAACCGGTCTTTGGCGCTGAGCTCGGGCAGGCAGCAAAGGGTAAGTTCGTTGATCAATTGCGAGCCCGCCCGCATGAATATGTGGCGCAGGAGCAAGTCGCTTTATCCACGGCGCCGGTGTGGCACAACGGAGGGCTGAATTCGCGCAGTGTGGTGCTGCGCACTTACGTGCTCAATACCGGCAATGGATGGATGGCGATTCCGGGAGGTTTGGTACGCGTGGCCGAGGCGGAAGGGTCGGTGGTTTCGATGCAGAGAGGCGGCCACAGCAAGGATGCGTGGGTCCTGTGGGATGGCCCCATTGATACCTTCAGCATGCTGCGCCCGCGCAACGAGCCCGTGGAGTTGCGCCGTATCCCGCGAGTTGTACCCAGCAGAGTGGCCGACAATGTTTTCTGGCTTGGGCCGATATGTAGAGCGGGCGGAAAACATCGCGCGGATTTTACGCTCGATGATTCCTCGGGTGCGGCGCGCCGAGGAGGCAGATCTGGCATGCCTGTTCCGCCTGCATGGTTGCCTGGAGTCGCGGCATAGTAAGTTGCCAAAGGCTAAAGACAGGCGCCCGACTTCGCTTGAGCTCGAACAGGAAATGACCTCTCTGTCGACGGATGCCAAGCGGCCGGGCAGCCTGGCTTCGACGCTCATCGAAGTATCCCGGGTTGGCGGTAATGTCCGTGAGCGACTGTCGGCCGATATGATTTCCCTCATCGGCCAGCTACGAGACTCAATTCAGGTCGAAAATGCTCCAGAGTTTCCTGAGTATCCTGCGATGCTGACTGCCTGCCTGGAACTGCTTTCCGCGTTTTCCGGAATGGAGCGCGAAAACATCAACCGCGGATCGGGCTGGCTATTCATGAGCATCGGACGACGCCTGGAGCGGGCGATCTATCTGACGAGGCAACTGCGCGAGATTACCACGCCACTCGCGGAGCAGGACTGGCCGCTCTTGGAATGCTTGCTCGAGGTCGCGGACAGCTCGATGACCTACCGGACGCGATACTACACAACCCTGCAGCCGTTAGCTGTGCTCGACGTGCTCATGGCGGATGAGACGAATCCCCGGTCTTTAGATTTTCAACTCACCCACCTCGGGGAGCTCTATGAAAAGCTTCCCCGGCACCTGCCCGAGGACTTGCTGGCAATGCGAGACGCGCTGGCATTGTTGCGGAGTTTTGATTTGCGCGAGCTGAAGTATCCGTTACCAGGTGCCTCGACAGCCGCGAATGGTTCGGATGGATTGCCACGGCTTGAGCGATTCCTAAAAGAACTGGAGCAACTACTGCCCTCATGGTCGAATAACTTATCCAACAGATATTTCAGCCACGCTCGCACCTTCCCCATCACGATAGGCCAATGATTTATAGGATCAGTCACCGAACTACCTACAAGTACAAGTATCCGGTGTCGGTAGGAAACCACGTGGCCTGCCTCAAGCCGCGGTCTTTGCCGCACCACCAGGTCACGCACAGCGAGCTAAGCATCCAGCCAACCCCGGCCACGTGCACTGAGCGGATGGACTACTTCGGAAATCTGCTCTGTTTTTTCACCATTCAGGAGCCGCACAAGGAATTAGTGGTGGAGGCACGTAGCGAAGTGATTATCGAAGAGGCTGCTACGCGCTGGCCGTCCGAGTCGCTGCCTTGGGAAGAAGCGGCCCGATCCGTTCCCAACGACCTCAGTCCCGCGGCTCTCGATGCCTACCAATTCGGTTTTGAGTCTCCGCGAATCCGTGTTCGGCCGGCATTCGCTGCTTATGCACTGGAGTCGTTTACTCCCGGACGGCCCCTGGCGGAGGGACTGCTGGATCTGACTGCGCGCATTCATAGGGACTTTCGCTTCGATTCAAAGGTGACCACTGTGCGCACGTCCATCGAGGAGGTGTTTCGGAAGCGGCGCGGCGTGTGCCAGGATTTCTCGCATCTGCAAATAGCCTGCCTTCGCTCACTGAATCTACCGGCAAGATATGTAAGTGGGTATCTTCGAACATATCCACCTCCAGGAAAACCGAGATTGGTGGGAGCTGATGCATCTCACGCCTGGGTGTCTGTTTATTGTCCCGGAGTGGGCTGGCTCGACATGGATCCCACGAACAATCTCGTTCCATCGAACGGCCACGTGACCCTTGCATGGGGGCGTGACTATGGCGACGTAAGTCCGCTTCGCGGCCTGATTCTAGGCGGCGGAGCTCATACACTTAAGGTGGCCGTTGATATGGAGCCGCTCGAGTCCCAGCCGTAGGCAGTACCAAAAAGCGCTGCAAGGTGACATCAGCAACCAGTTGGGACTTTGATTACCGTACCTATCCCAAGCGAGGAGTCGAATATTAGGTTCTGACTCAACTTCTAGTGACGCAGCCGTTTTGCTCGGTTCCTCGACATCGCTATGAGTGTCTCTGTCGAGCCGCTGATATTTGGGCAAGCTGTATCAGAAGGGACCCCTTTTGAAACACTCGCGCGGTCTTTGTCATGACTCGTGTTTTCAGTGGCATACGATTCGCTGCTGCGATGCTCGGGACGATTTGCGAACGATTTTCAAGGCTTTCGATGTTCCTTAAGGGCTAGGGCATCGATATTCCGCCAGATCCCTTTCGGAACAGCGAGCTGGCCGGCGTCGCTGCCGATCTGTGGGGATCTAATCCGATAAGTAACGAAATGTCGGCATCTGTTTTACAAATCCAGTCCACATAGACGAAAAACCGGCTATCAGGACATGTGATCGCTGCCAATTGACTCGTTACAACTCTCTCGAAGAGTGCAAAATCTCTAGTGCCGTATCGACAGTGCTCTGCAGGCAGAGTTCGGCCTGCAGAAGATTTTGGAGCGAGCAGTGTGGATACGGCGATTTGTGCTAAACCCTGTGAGGTTTTGGCAGGACAATTGCTTTACGGGGATTCAATCCATCGCCCCTATTTTGTGCTGACTTGAGCGGAAGCGTTGTGACTGCCGTGGGCAACATGCAATTTGTCCTGCCAAAAAATCTACCACGCTTTCATCTACCCGCGCTAGCGGGTTAGTGCAAATCGCCAAAGCGCGTTTCCAAATGGTCTTAGTTCTGGAAACGTGCTTTGGCCTGCTATCGACAGTTGAAATTCGAGATGCCTAGCGTTCGGCAAAGCGCGGCTCACTGATAGGCGCGCCGGCCGGCGATGCTTGTTTTGCCGGGAGGAGTGCAAGCAGCGTACCTCCAATCACGACAAACATCACAATGTCCTGGGGACTATCCTGCCTGTGCATCCCGTGCGCTACGGCCTGCGCCGACATGATTGTCATCGTGAGCGCATGGGCAAGGCTTGACCACGCCCCATAGGCGATCATCAAACGATGCTTGGCCGGCTGCTTAACGGCCAACAACAGACAGACCCCAAGCGCCGTGTTAAGGCTCAGGAACATCGGCATGACGTCACTATGCCCGCTAAGCCACTTAGCGTGCCACAGATTGTCGAACAGGAGATAGCCCCAAAAGCAATAAAGCAAGCCCACCAACACCAACACTACCTGTAAGGCGCGTTCACGTTTCATACCGTCCTCCGTTTTGTGTGATCGTCAGCTGTGATGCGTTCGATACTAAGAACCCTGCGAGTATCCGCAGTGGCTGCAGAATGCTTCTCCCCCGCGAATAGGCTTGCCACAGGAGCTGCAAGGCCCAAGGAGAGGCCCTCGGAACAGAAAATAAAGGATGAATCCAATGAAATTGGGTATGAGGAAAGCGGCAATCACCCAGGCCCAGGCAGGCTTTTGACGCCTTTTTGCGTCCCCGTAGATATATCCGAGGGCAAGGAAAAAAGCCGCGGTGAAGACGCCAAACGTTAAGCCAAACCAAAGCGCTTCCGGCATCGCACTGAGAGATCCTTTGGTGGCAAGTAGGAAACGGCCCTGGCCGGAAGCAAAATAGAGCACCCAAATCGGGATCGCCAGTGCCGCGATGCCCATTGCAGATCGGGGTAGAATCTTCCGCGTTGCCGTTCCCAATAAGACAGCCGCAACTACAATTCCGGCCAAAAACGCTATCAAAAGCACCGCCGATTGCTGTGTCATGCAATACCTCTATTCTCACTAGGCGCGGCGAGCAGACATAAGGCCGCGCAAAGAGATGGCAGCAGCCAAAAGACGAGCACGCCTGCCTGGACTTGAGCAGTGACAAAATGCATTGGGACCGCCAGGCGCTCGGCCATCTGGTACACGAGTCCCGATCCGACAAATGACATCGAGAGTGCTACAGCAAATGCAGCCCAGTTCTTGAATGGCACGCTGTGCTGTCGCATTGTCCCGGTGTCACGCGCAAGAATCCCACGGCCCTCTTCCGCCTGCAGCCTGAGGGCTGCCAGAACCCTGGCATTGAGGGTTGGATTTACCTCGAAGGAAAAACCGCTGAGGCCCGCGATAACCCGGTTGCTGGCGCTGAGATACTCCCTGCAGGTAGCGCAAGTGGAGAGATGCTCGCGAAGAGATTGTTCCTTCTCCGCTGAGAGGACGCCCGCCAGACTCTCGTCGATCATGCGTTGGAAAGTGTCGTGGTGGTCAATATTCATGCTGTGTCTCCCTCAAACTGCGGCCGCAGCGTTGCCAGTCCTCGATAAATTCTGGAAGCTACGGTAGAGACCGGCACTCCCACAATCACAGATATCTCCTGTAGAGATAAATCTTCTTGAAAGCGCAGTACGAGGGCTTCGCGATAGACGGGCTCCAGAGTTTGCAGCGAGTGGGCAAGCCGCTCGGCATCTTGTGTCCGCGCCGCAAGCGTGTATGGCGAAGGCTCACCGGAAGCAGGCGATGAGCGAACACCATCCCCCTCATTTGAGTCCAGACTGAACATCGGTCGCTTACGCATGGCATCGAGAGCAATATTGCGTGCCACCCTGAAGAGCCAGGGTTCAAAGCGGGACTGCCCATCGTACGACCCACCCCGCTCCAAGACTCGGAGCCACGTCTCCTGCACGAAATCGTCAACTCCATCGCGTCTGCCCAACAGGGAGACGAGATAACGAACAAGCCGGTATTGGTATTGCTCGACCAGAGCCTCAAGGACGACGACATCTCCCTGGCGCAACCCAAGCGCGATTCGTTGCGTTTCGCTTTCCATGGACGCCCTCGAAGTCAGCTCATAATCGAACATACGACGGGTATACGAACCATGGCCCCGAAGTTACGAAAAGTAGAACCAGGGGCTATTGGAAACCCGAAACTTGCTTCTGGCGGTTCGAAACATTTTCTGGAGAAATGGTCGGCAATCTGGAAGTTGGCCTGATCGGACGTCAATTCAAGCCAAATTACCGCTAGAGAACCCTCTGGAAAGAGAAATATCCCCTCTGGACGCCCCTAAAGAGAAAAGAAAGCCTAGACAAGGGAGAGAGAATCTTAGCGGACCTGTTCCTCTCCGCAAATCCGGCCCGATGTTCAGAAAAGCAAAGGCCCCTTCTCGATGTGTGCCAAATCGCCATCCATGTAAGTCATTTGTCAAGGGAAAAGCACGAAGTATCTGGGCGCGCTCCGGAGAGCGCGCTGTTGGCCTGATCGGGATCTATCGCCCCGCACACGTTTGCCTCTCGGCGGTTGGTTCCTGCTCTCTTGCAGAACCGGACATCCATTTGCTGCCTCAGGCTGGTAAGAGCCATCGCAGAAGATTGAGTTTGTGTTCTCTGCCAGTCCCGAAACAATGCGAAGAGAGCCTCGGGAGTTTCCTCCGTCGTCCGGGCGATTTACTCCATCGGTTCAGTCCGGAAATAGACATGATCCAGAATCTCGCCCGTGGACTTCTGACCCCAGTCATTCAGGACACGCTGGAGGAGAGACGCGTCCGAAGCGTCAGACAACGCGTCTCGAATCTCTATCGGCTCCTCAGTGCGCAACAGCATGGCCTCGAATTCGGCGGTTTCGTATGGCCGCTCTGATAATATCCCGCGCTGCAAGAGATCGTTCAATTCTGTGTCTAACTCTCGCGTCCATGGTCCCAAATGAAAAAACTTCCAGTCGAAGCCAGTGAACAGTTTGCGGTGGTGACGGTAATATTCGATGTCGAAGAGATATGCAGCTTCAACAGCTTCGTCTTGGACACGCTCCCTCCCATTCCAGTGACATAAGAGATGACTGCCGGGATGAGCGTCTTAACGTTCAGAGCCATTGCATTCTGTGGGATGACGGAAGACTGGAAAGGGATGAGGTACAGCAGCCTTCAAAGTGTACCGCAGACGACATCCACTCTAGCATTTCGAATTGTCTCACGGTTCTGACCTTACCGGGGCAGGCAACCCGGCACCATGTGTATTATCGGTGCCATGCAAATGCCGAATGAGGCCTAGGGGAAGCCGAAACTCCCGCCCGTTATGTTTTCTTATGTTTGCATGGATCCTTTAAAGACGGCTGAACAGGTCAGGCAGGGTTGTTTTCAGCCCCTTCGATACTTTTTCTATGTTTACCAATGAAACATTTCGCACTCCCCGCTCAATGCCACTGTAGTAGGTCCGGTGCAGCCCGCAACGGTCGGCCGCCTCTTCCTGATTGATCCCCTGCGCTTCGCGTATGCGGCGAATCGCACGGCCAAACCGAATCCGGATATTGACGGGCATCGACTGCAATCATCCCGGCGCTTAGACGATGAGTACACACCCGATGAGTCACATTGATGTAGACTTGTGTCCGATTCGCCCAGCATCGGGTCGCGTCTCGCCATCGAAGAGTTTCGCTTGTTGTTCAAAGCAGACGTTATTAGATACTCACTTTCAAAGCGAAGCGCGAAGGAGGATCCCGTGGCTCACAAGATCGATTTCTCCACAGGTACCCCAGCAATCGCCTATGTTGGCAAGACACCCTGGCATGGATTTGGCGAAAGACTGGAAGAGGGCCAACCGATTGAGGCGTGGCTCAAGGCTGCGCGGCTTGAATGGGAGTTGAAGAGGCTGCCGGTACAGTATCTAGTGGACGGAAGGCTGCGAACGGTGGATGACCGCTTTGTACTCGTGCGCAGCGACACTGAGGCGGCACTCTCGGTCGTTTCCGGCGACTATCAAATTGTCCAGCCGAAGGAGGTTCTCGAATTCTACCGGGATTTGGTGAATCTCTATGGCTACACGCTCGAAACAGCCGGGGCATTGGACGGTGGCCGTAAAGTATGGGCGCTCGCGAAAACCAAGACCCGCGACGCTGTCGATGGTCACGGAGAAGATGCGCTCGCCGCATACGTATTGTTGGCCACCTCCTGCGACAAGACACTCGCCACAACGGCTGCATTTACGAGCGTCCGAGTCGTGTGCCAGAACACGCTCTTCTTCGCAGTAGAGGACATCAAGACGGGCAAGCGACCGCATGTGAAAGTGCCTCACAACCTTCGTTTCGACGCGGACCGCGTAAGGAGAGAGTTGGGCCTTCTCAATCAAGCATGGTCTGGATTCATCGCAAAGGTACGCAAAATGGCAGAGTACCCTATGAAGCCAGAGACAGCTTCGGGCTATTTCGATCTGTCGTTGGGTAAGACGGATACCAAGCCGCTTTCAAGCAGAGCTGAGCGCGAGCAAAGGACCATCATGGCGCTTTTCAATTCCGCACCGGGACAACAGTTGGGCACCGCGAAGGAAACGCTGTGGGGAGCCGTGAACGCCGTGACCTACTATGCCGACCATATACGGTCAGGAACCGACGGAGAGAGGCTGGATAGCTCTTGGTTCGGTGCCGGCTGTGCCTTGAAAGACAAAGCTTGGTCTAAAGCGAGCGCTATGGTCGCCTAGTCGGAACCATAGCGCCCCGGCTTTGCCGGGGATACTTTACTCTTTCGGCAGGTCGACTAAGGGGACTCTGCGTATCTCAGTCGGACGGCCGTGCTGGATGCTTTGGACCTGTTGCAGGGCTTTATCGACGGCGACTTTGCCGACCAATAAGGTGTAGGTGATATCGAAGTGGCGTTCCTCTTTGGGACCAATGGTCGGCACGAGATGCAACGCGCGCTGATAGCTACGATTGTAGGCGAAGCTGGTGCCCGGCTCCAGGCCGGTGACATACCCCTGGCCTTGGGTATCGGTGTTTTTCCACAAAGAGAACACCGGCAATTGCTGGATATTAAAGCCAAGGCTAACGCCCAGGGTACCGCCTGAGTTAAGCAGCACGGCCAGGGTATTGCCGTGTTCGTCTCCGTAAGGCACCACGTTGTAGACGGTTTCGTCGTAATCCCGCGTAGGCGCCTGGTAGGTCTGCCAATCGCCCAAGTCTGCCGCAGCTTTTTCATTGAAGGGTGAGACCTGCTGCACGGGCGCACTGTAGCGCGCGCCCGCCTCCAGGAGCGGCGGACCGAAGTTGCTATGATAGAGCGCTTGGTATTCCTTGGGGTAGTCGCCTTTGTTGGTCAAGGTGTCGTGCAGGCTGAAGGATTGAGCTCCGGCTTCGGTGCTCAGTTCGGTGGCGATGAGGAAGTTTACTTGTTTGAACGCCTGCTCCTTCAACTCGCCCTTGAGGCGAATGGCATAGGGTGGCCGCTCGTCGATGCTCAGCACGACTTTTGAAGCCGGTGTATTGGCCGCCAGCCCATGCAAGGAGAGCATGACACCCTGATCCAAACCGGGATGGCCGACCCATTCGTAACCGCAGCGTACGACCAGTTCATTGAAGCCTTCGAGCCAGCCCAGGCCCCCGCGTCCGTTCAGATCGATGAAGGCCGGATTCACCACCTCGCTCACCGGCGAATCCCAGCCCAAGCGTACATTTCCAGATACGGCTTCAAGGACGTTCATGCCGCGCGTAGGGACGACCGAAATCTTCATGGCGCCGGTATCGACATCGATGATGGTGACACCTTCCTGGCGCCCGCCATGCAAAATGCGCAGACTTACAGAGAAAGGCTTGTCGATTTTCAAGCCGAGTTCCTGGCTGGTGATCTGCCAGTTCTGTGGGGCTTTCGCCGTATCGAGCAGCACCCAATCCCGCGCCAGAGCGGGATTGGCGCCAAGCGCGGCGCTTAGACCGATAATGGAAATGGTCTGAAGTAGCTTCTTCAGCTTCATCACGCTGCTCCCCCAATACGCTAACACGGCGCGGGGGAACCGGTGCGGCTGCGGCAAGCGCCGTCACCCATAGACGCAAGTTGCTGCGATAATGTCCCTGGCAGGCAAACCACCGTCGCTCTAGCCCAAACAGTCGCCTCGACGAAGCTCCACCCCGTTGCCGATCAACGCCTGGCAGTCCGGCCGCAAAATCCAGTCCCTGGCTCTAGGAACTCGCGGCGACGGTCGCTTCCACGATCGGAAAAAGCTGAGCGCAAACCTGATCGACCGGATTCTCCGCCGCCAAAGTCTCCTGTCCAAACCAGCCGAGAATATGCTTCCCGAAACGCTTTGTCTGACCCTTGTAATGGCTCAGGAACGCTTCCCGCACCGCTTGATCGCTGTTTTCCGCCAGCCCAAAGCATAGCGGGGCTCCAGCTTCCTTCCAGAACTCCATCCATACGCCGAACCAAAAAACGGGCTTGCCCTGCGCGTCGAGAAAGTACATGCCGTTTTCCGCCGGGTAAAGCGATCTCGACCCCGAAGGCTTGACCTTATAAATCGTGCTGCGATCCTGCACTCCATCGACCAATTGCTGAAGGCGCGACAACGTCGTTGGAATTTCATTCGAGAACAGCATGACAATCTCCTTGGGCGTGAAGGCCACAGATTGGGCCCGATCCGCGCCATAAGCAACTCATAGAAATCGTTCAGAAACGGATTCAGCGCGGCAAGATCGTTCCTCTCGATGATTTCGACGACATCCTCCCAATGGATAACCCGCACGTAAATCTTCTTTCCGGAATCAGACCCGGTCGTCGCCGCCAATCTTCGATTCAGATCGTCAAGATGAACCCATCGCTTCGGAACGAGAAAAACCAGCCAGCATTCGGGAGCTTCCTGCTTGCGGAGAAAGTCAACATACCCTTCCGGCTGGTTCGTCGTGAGTTCCAGATCTGGCGTCACTTTCACTTCAATCAGGGCAACGACTTCCTTGGTCCAGATCTGAATATCCGGCCGACCTGAACCCGCAATCCCCACCTGCGTATCAAAATCCTCCCAGGTCACTTCCAATGCTGCGGCTTCGGGCAGAAATCGCCTGAGAAACGGCGTGCGAAAAGCCGAAAACCGCATCAAGTTGCAGAGCAACTCAGTGGTCGAATTTTCATCCGTGACGAGGTTGTAAAAGATATTCGCTGCGCGCGGCATGAGTCATCTTGCATCCGTTTTTCGTCCTTATTCTGCTCCCTTTCTGTGCGGCCGTTCAAGCGATGATGCTGGTTGTCCGACTATGCCGGACACTTCGTTGAACTAACTGAATAAAGTCTTGAGCAGCATGTAAAGCAACACCGGACCTAAAACAACCAATAGCCAACCGATCGGCCCGTAAAGAAACGACGACTCTTCAGCCGGAGGTTTCGCAAGCGGCTGTTTCCGTTCATTCGCCGATTCGCTGAAGGAGGTCGGCATCCAGTTGGCCGGTTCGGACGGATCACCTCGAACACGAGGCCCCCAGAATGGTCGCATGGGGTACTCTGCTGGTATGTTGACCCCACTCCGCGTTTTCTTTTCATTGCTGTCGGTCTGTATAGCCGCACCTGCGCAGCGTCTTGTGCTCATAGATCAGGATGGCTCCGGGCCCGGAGGCTCCAACCAGATGGCGATGATTGAGCTGCTACAGTCGCCCGCAGTGAAGGTGCTGGGCATCACCATCGTCAGCGGCAACGCATGGGAACCTGAGGAAGTCGCGCACACGTTGCGCATGCTGGAACTCATTCATCGCGCCGATGTCCCCGTCGCGGCTGGAGCGGTGTTTCCGTTGCTTCGCACGGAAGCTGAGGCAACGGAAGACCGCGTGCGCGATGGCAGTCTTCCCTGGTATGGCGCGTAGGGTGACCTGGCGAAGCAAACCAGCGCACAGTCATACCATGCGCCGTTCGTGGTGCCGCGGCTACCCGAGGGCAACCCAACAACAAAGCCGCTGGACGAAGATGCGGCGCACTTCCTCATTCGCCAGGTGCGCGCGCATCCGCACCAGGTAACCATATACGCTGCTGGCCCCTTGACTAACATTGCCCTCGCGCTATCCATTGACCCCGATTTCGCCCAGCTTACTAAAGGCATTGTCATCATGGGCGGATCTTTATCTCCGGTCACCGACGATCCGGAGTTCGCCACCCATCCGCGACATGAATTTAATTTCTGGTTCGACCCGGAAGCTGCGCACATCGTCCTACGAGCGGATTGGCCGCGGATCGATTTGACCACTGTAGACATCAGTGTAAAAGCGCGTTTCACGCGTGAGATGCTTGCCGACATCGCGCAGTCGCCCTCACCGTCCGCGCAGTACCTCGCGAAATACACTGCCGAATTCTATTACCTGTGGGACGAACTGGCCGCGGCCGCGCTGTTAGACCCGCGGATCATTACGAAGGAGCGCGAACTGTACGTGGATGTAGACCTGAACCGTGGTCCCAACTACGGCGACACACTCACCTGGACCAAGGATGATAAGCCCGAGCGCCCGTTGCCGATAGTGCACGTGCAAGAGGATCTCGACACATCACGCTTCTATAAGCTTTTCTTACAACTGATGAAAGCCGAACCACCTCACGTCTGAGGATGGCTCATCGAGCACGGGCATCACAAAATCAAGAATCTCGAGGACGCGTCGAAGTTGTTCGCTCCGATCGTAGATGTGGAGCGCATGCTCGATCTTGAAAAGAGAGCCTCTCTGGCGCGACGCTATGAGCAGTAGAGCCGCAGCCTGGTCGTACTCGAAACTAATCAAGCCTGAAAGGCTGTGTTGATCGAGAGGACTTTTCTCTGGCTCTGGATAGAGCAGTGTCCATGCAAATTCCAGAGCAGCCGATTCGTCCGCGCCGGCGTCGATGCTCGGACCCATCAGGTTCACAGCCAGCGTCGATTGCTGCCTCAGATGCTTGCTGAGATTCCAGCTCTCCATGAGTTGCTGATACTGGCTTGGACGGCTCCGCCGTAAGCGTGCATTAATAAGGGCCTCAAACCGATCCAGCATCTTGGAACTTCCCTTACAGCTTTCGCGTTTCATTGGACCTTCCGTCGATTGCGGCCGAAACCTACGAGAGATTTACCTACGAGAGATTGGCTCTTGACGATGGGTTGGATCATGCGATGGTCAACATTTTTAAAGTCAGGTCGGCAATTTTTTCCGTCACAACTCCTTCCCGGATTTGCCTCGGTAACAACCCTTGCGTCTTTTTCGAAGGTGCTCACTAAGGTGCTCACAGCGCTCATGGCATGATTGTTTCCGGAGCTTCGATCCCCGGTCTGTTCATCTTCGTAGTGACTGCCTGAGATAAAATCAACGGCTCGCTTCACGTCTGCTTTTCGCGCTTCGGCCTTGAGCTCGAAGTAGCGTAACGTACGCCCCAGAATCCACCATGCTGCTTTGTCTTTTGGGATGCCTAGCTTCTCTCCCCGTTCATAGCTGGCTTTGCGAAGCGCCTGCTCGATCTTCGCAAGTGACTCCTTGTGCGGAGACGCTTGTCGTAGCAATAACGCGGCCTGGCCATAGTCGAAGCCGGAAAAATCAAAGCCGGGGTAGGCAATTTTTTCAGCATTCTGCGCTTCGCGCTTCGCCTTCAAGATCGACCTCCGTTTTTACTAGGCTGGAATTCGCCGTCCTTATTTCGCATATTTCGCTTTTTTCGCACCCCGCTGCTCACATCGGGGAATGGCCTCTTTAAGTTGGCTTTTAGTATCAAGCCGCTTACCATCCCATCTGCGAAGAGAAGACCAGCCTCTCGTAAGAGCGCCTCAAACGTAGCGCGCATACAGGGCAAAGAGTCAACCAAGACAGCCCATTCGCAGAAGTCGATGTACAGTGCTCCAGTTTCACCAAAGCAGCGAGCACGGTAAATACAACGACTAAGTACCCAGCGATGAAAGTCCTCAGCCCAATCAGACGGATCATCAGGGGATAATTCAACTACTGCTGGAGTGGATTGTTGCACTTCAAGATTTTCCAGTATCCACTGATCTACCATTCGACTGAAGGTACTCACGCCCCCTCCTCTCTAGAGTGCGAAATAAGCGAAAAATGCGAAGTTGCGGACCATACTTCGACTGATCGCCCGGCTGTGTTTACCGTCTGTTGCACCGCGAGGCCCAGCGACGCAAGCGTCGTGAGCGCCTTCTCAATGCGATCTGCAGATGCGTGCCGGCCCAATTGCGCACTGATTTCTGTACGCGTTAACCCACCTCCTGCGCGGCGTAATGCCTTGCGGATACTGTCCGCTGTCGGGTCACCGGTCGCATCGCCGAAAATGTATCGTGCCGAGGCGAAGCAGTAATCCCAGACCGCGAGCGCAGCTCGTAGATGCTCCACGCGTACAGTGAGGCTGCGATCGAGCACGGCATAAATAGCGGACAGCCTGAGTACCTGGGCTTCTGCGCGACTCGTTGCGGCTCCTAAAAGCCCCGGCATGCCGTCGCTCAGCTTTGGGTAGATGGCCGCCCACAGCTTGCGCGCTGCATCGTCACGCCGTATCTCGGCTTCGCCGGTCTGTTGCGTCCACTTCACTATCGAGGAAAGGCGGTCAGCCAGCGTTATTATTTCGGTCTCCGGTACTTGTCCGCCCTCAGGCAAATACTTGCTTCGCCTGATGCAGCACCATAAAAATCTATTTGCGAATCCATTGTGCTGCTCGGTATCCGACAGATCTCTCGACAGCTCGGTGCGCGTGATATGCCCAAGAACACTAATGTGAGCTCCTGTTGCTTTGAGAGGATCATGCTTTACCAGGGTCCGCAGATTTCCGCTATCCCATGCACTGCGCAGAAGGGGGGACAGCGTATTCCCATCTCGCGCCATGACTCGAAGAACTCCGGCGAATTCAGTCTGCACTATCAGCAGGCGTCGGTCACGAGGATTTTCACCGTCTCGCACTTCAGAAATAAGACCCTCTGCGCTACTCAGTCCTCCTGTCACGCGATCGTGCACCCACTCCTTATCTACTCGTGAAACTAGCCGCTCAATATGGGCCCAGGCTGTGCCTTTGCGAGCTTTACTCGATTCTCCGACGAGTACTGCGTATAGATTGAGGGCGTGACGCGTTGCTTCAACTGAACAATGGAGTCCCGACCCAATAATGTTTCCGACTGCCACCAAAGTCTGGATCAGAATCGCTGCGGGGTCAGCCTCAGAATATGGCTCGATGGTTTTAACAACGTCGCCGATAAAACCGTACAAAGCAGCTTCCGGCAGGAGAGGCCACTCGCTGGAAGATGCAGCCGAGGGCCCTTGAATGATGCCTACATCGAGCATCCGCTGCACTTCCTTCTCGGCCAGCCGCTTGGTGTATTCGTCAGAATATTGCTCGATGTACGCCTGCACCCTATCTTTCTTGAACATGCGCTCACCTTCGTCTTCAGGGAGTCCAAGAGAGTGTGCAACTTCGCGTACGTTGCGGTCCTTCTGGCGAACGAGCACCTGCACGAATGCCATCTCGATGGGAGTGGGCAGGTCGTTAACTGACTTGCTGGCACTCATCACGACTCCTCTCCACAACACCTCCTCCGACCAGAAGGCGCTCCACATCGGCATGAGCAAAAAGCAACCGCCGGCAGATTCGCACAGGGCGAAGTTTGCCCTTTCTGACGAAAGAACGAATTGTGTGCGGGCTCAGTCTGAGAGCTTCCGCCACTTCATCAAGTGTCATCAGTCGCGTTTCGGTCATCTGACACCTGCGTTGCTGCTAGTGGTTTGGTTGGTGAGGTAATCGTTCAAGGCCGCAGGTGTAATAAGCACGCGGCGCCCGACGCGTAACACCTTCAGATATCCCTTCTTGATTGCTGTATGAATAGTTCTCTCTGAAAGGCCAGACTGTTCCGCTGCTGTTTTGACTGAAAAGCTGATAGACATTTTTAAAACCTCATTTTTTACTTCCTGCACCGAATTGCATACGGTTGCACTTGACTACGCCCTGTGTCTGTGACAGTATTCCAATCCAGAGACATTCACAAGGCACACAATATGTCACAACATCGTGTCACGATTCCGTTTTTTGTTGATGATCTCGAGCCGAGCTTTGACCCCACAAAGCACGAGCTGGTTCAGGTCCGTGTTGTACCCAGATCTTTGCGGTCGTACCAAAAGAATCCGGCGACGGCGAAATTTCGTTTCACGGAAGAGGAAGGTGAACGAAGAGCAACACCGATCAACCCCTGGCAGTTGCGGGACCGTTTCCTCTCGTGGCCACTCGAAGACTGGCAGCATTTCTTTGAAATATCGGGGAAGTGGGATGTGGGCGCGTTGTCCAATGTTTTCAGTAAGGGTGATTTTGCAGAGTGGCAGCGTCTGTTGAAAGCCGCTCTTGTTTGTCAGGCCAGAGACTGGAAAACCCTAAAGCATACCTTCAACGCGCAAAAGGCCATTTTTCTGAGATTTCCGCTGCCCATCATATTTGAGTGGGATGGCGAAGTTCCGGCGGTCCGGATTGTCGGTCAGAACGCTCTGACGTTGATGATTGCCACCATTCAGATAGACAAGTTGCAAGGTGCATCGTTCCGAGAGTGCGCGCGCCATGACTGCAAGAATGCCCCGTTCCGTGTGGAAGCACGCCAGAAAATCTATTGCACTCAGGAGTGCGCACATCTCGTAGCCGTTCGGAGGTCGCGAGAAAGAAAGAAAGTCAAAGAACGCGCACGGAGGAAGCAGCGAGGAAAGGACGGAGAGAGTCATGGCACTCAAAAAACGCGGTAAGACCTGGCACTGCCATTTCGTTGTCAATGGGCAACGATTCCGGCAGTCCCTCAACACTACGGACTGGAGAGAGGCGCAATCCAAAGAAAAAGAACTGATAGCGCAAGCGTCAGAGGGCAAGTTGCACCAGACCTCAACATCTCTCGCCCGTCAGCCGTTTGGACTGGCGGCAGACGACTACGTGACGGCCCGCAAGCTAGAACTCGCACCGGCCAGCCAAGCCAAGGAGAAACAATTGTTAGTGCAGTTGCGGGCGTACTTCAAACAGGAACCGCTGAAAGCAATCACTGCGAAGCGGATCACAGAGTATCGGGCATGGCGGGCAAGTCAGACCGTCGAAAAGAAACGGGACGGAACTTTGCGGGTCATGCAGTGCGCTGGTCCGGCAACCCTGAATGCGGAGTTGGGCATCTTGCGGCGCATCCTCAAGCGGGCGAAGCTCTGGGCGCGTGTTGCTGACGATGTACGCCCCTTGAAAGAGCCGAGCAGCATCGGGCGGGCATTGACTGAGGATGACAAGCAACGTCTGCTCAAAACGGCTGTAATGCGGCCGGAGTGGGAGACGGCTTACCTTGCGGCCGTCCTCTGCCTCAACACGACCGCAAGGGGCTGCGAGTTGAAGGGGCTGCAATGGGCGGATGTGGACCTGTTCTCCAGGACCCTGACAATCCGCAAGAGCAAGACGGAAGCGGGCGAGCGTACAGTCCCTCTGACCGGCGTTGCTTGCTCTGCCCTGGCAAGGCTGCGGACGCGGGCTGAATCTTTTGGACCTGTGGAACCGGCGCATTACGTCTTTGCCGCATTCGTTCCGAAATTCACTTTCATCGGGAAGACGGTGGTGGATTACAACGTCACGGGCTTTGACCCAACAAAGCATGTCAATAGCTGGCGGTCGGCTTGGCGGACCCTGACGAAGAAAGCAGGGCTTCCGGGCTTCCGGTTCCACGACCTGAGGCATTGCGCGATCACATCGCTTGCCGAGAGCGGTGCGGCAGACTCAACCATCATGTCGATTGCCGGACACGTCAGCCGGAAGATGCTGGAGCGGTACAGCCACGTCCGCATGGAGGCTAAGCGCACAGCGATGGAAACCCTTGCCACAAGCACTAGAATGACTGGTTATGACACAAACCGTGACACAAATTCCCTGCCCGCGAACGTTCGCCCCGTCTAAATTGTTGAAGGATTTGGTGGACCTGGTCGGGATCGAACCGACGACCTCTTCCATGCCATGGAAGCGCGCTCCCAGCTGCGCCACAGGCCCACATTGTGGAAGGCACTCTTCTTATTTTCTGTGATGGTTGCCTTTTCGTCAAACCATCGCCAGCGGAAAACAGGGGTACAGCGTGTGCAAAATGGTTTTATTCGGGAACTTCAGCAACCATTTCGATATTATTCTGCATCGGGACTTTCTATATGCCTTTTACGAAGCCGGGTTTCCCGAGGTGTTTGCTCAGCACCATCTCCATTGCGCTTAGCCTTGCAGCGCCGAAATGTTTTTCTCAGGTAGGAGTCACCACTCCCCCTCAACAGAACCAGCCTGCTCCCGCACAGGTTGCGCCAAAGCCGTCTGACATTTTGCATCCCGCGCTTAGCCAGGTCAGCCAGACAATGGTCTCTCTCAATATTTCCCGCTGGAAGGCTCCCGGTGAAGTGCGCGGCGCCACACAGCAGAACGTAGACTCGATTCAGCGCGACCTGAATGGCACACTTCCCGGCCTGCTCGCGACAGCAGACGCCACTCCAGGATCGGTCTTCGCGGTATTCCCGGTCTATCGCAATATTGATGCGTTGTACGATGTGCTGCTCCGCGTCTCGCAGACAGCAATGCTGGCCGCTCCAGAGAACGAAGCCAACAGCGTCAACGATGCTCTCAGCAAGCTGGAATCGGCGCGCAGCGATTTGGGGAACTCTATCCTCAATAACTCAAAGAGCAATGAAGCGGAGGTAGTGAGGCTGCGGGCGTCTATTCAGCAGGCTGCCGCTGTTCAAGCCGCGGCTCCGCCGAAAACGACGATCGTCAACGACGGTCCTGCCACTCCAGCCCCCACCACAAAGAAGAGAAAGCCGAAGCCTGCAACGACGCCGCCTTCCGTTTCTCAGCCTGCGGGTACTGCGCCACCCCAGCAGTAGCTCCAAGCCCTTCATCTGCGATGGACCCCCTCCCCCTATCTTTTTCGTAAATTCGTGGAAGAAAAGGTAGTTAGGGGTATGCAAGTGATCCAATGGGCATTGGCCCATCGATCTATGCGCCGAAGAGACTACCCCTCCCCGGCTTCGTATGGAGATCCTTTATTATCTATAACTTAGAGCAGAATGCGTATACGGAATCCGTTTAGTTTCAATGATTTAGGTGGACTCGGCTTACTCTAAACCCGCGCACGATTTATAAACAGTGCAGGGAAAATATCTCTCTCCTCCTATTTTATAGAATTGGAAGAGGATTTCGGCCAATTTGCCCAGACCGATAACCTGCTTTGAATGAATGACATGGAAAGTTGAGATGACTTTCGGGGGATTGACAACGATTTCTTGCCGTTCGGCGGCGGGCACTTCAGGGGGAGCTGAGGTGAGCACACACGAGAAATGCCAGTTCATCGCGCAGCTTTTCATAGTCGCTTTCCAGCGATGCGTACTCGAGAAGTCTTCGGCTCCCACCTGCCATCGTTACCTTAAAAATCGCCTCTACGCTTGCGGTTGAATGTGCCGAACCGGCCATCCTTCTGATTCCCGGTACATCGTCGGTCCAGCATCTACGCGAAAACCTCACGGCGGCAACACTAGAGATCCCAGACGAAGCTCTAGCCAACCTGGACAGCTTTGGTGTTGCAGCCGCTTGATGGCTGACTACCTTTCGTCTCGTGAGGGGATGATTGTGAAGCGGCTCTTGAGGCGCAGGAATGGCTTTTCGTATAGCTGATACGACGTGTGTGCTACGAGAATCGTCAGGCAGACGGCCAGGACTGTTCCGACGCCGTTGCGCCAGTCGGCGAGATGCAGCAGCTGGCTGAGACGGGTGAGCCACGCTTTGCCGGGAGAGAAGATCAGAAAAATAGACGAGTTCGTGAAAAAGATAGAGGCCGTATGAGATGCGTCCGAGGTAGACGATCGGCGCGGGCAAATATTTGGAAGGAAAGCCGAGCAGGCTGAGGAAGAGCAGCAGGGTTCCTGCGAGGACTAGCGCCCAGCCTATCGGAGCTTGCAGGACAGTTGAGTGCGGAGTGTCTGCCTGGACCCCAAAGTTTATGGACGCGATGAGCCAGCAACCGATTCCGGCCAGAGCAGCGAGGAAACGTAGAATGGGGTTCCATTGCGGGACACGGCCTTTGAGATAGATCGAGAGCAGTGTTCCGGCAGAGAAAAACTGGAACTGGACGAAGCTGTTCGTCCATTGGCTGCTGAAGCCGTTAGTGGGATGCATTGCGTAGAGCACGACTGTGACATACGAGACAGCGATGAGGACCAGCGAGATTGTCTTCACGCCAAGACGGCGACCGTAAAGGGCAATGATGGGAATGGCAATATAGAACTGCTCTTCGACGGAGATGCTCCAGAGGGGATTGACGGGAAAGGCCTGAACCCAACCGTGGAGACATATCCACCAGTTGCCGGCGAAGAAAGTGAAGGCGAGCCATGAAGCGGGATCCTTGGCACCAGCGTAGGGGATAAATTGCTCCAGCAGGACCAGGCCGTAGAAGACCAGAAAATACAAGGGCCAGATGCGCAGGATGCGGCGCATGTAGAAGGCCTTGAGACGGATGGTGCCGGTTTCGTCGCTTTCCCGAAAGAGCAGCTCTGTAATGAGAAAGGCGCTGAGCAGGAAGAAGACGGGCACGCCGAGATCGCCGAGAAGACAGATGTTATAGAGCCAATAATGCTGCGCCGGATCGATGGGAACAAAGTCCATGCGATGGACGATGAAGACGATCATGAAGGCAAAGAATCGGAGTGCGTCGAGTTCAGGGCGATAGTAGCGCTTGATCGTCACTGGGGCGCGGGTAGACCTTTCCTTCGATTCGTCTGTAATGGCACTCGTTAAAGAGAGGCTCAGGCCGTGAACCGCTTATCTGCTTATTTTCAGAACCCACGCGGACTGTTGGCGTAAGTCTTCGGGCAAGTCGGGGAGTTGGATTGTGAGAGCGTTGCCGACGTTCTTGAATTTCAGGGCAGTGGCGCTTCCGAGGAGGGTGACCGACTTGGCGCCTTCAACGTCCTTGAGCGTCAAGGTTCCATTGGGCCATCTTGGCAGGATGGCAAAGAGATCGTTGCCCTTGGTGGTGTAGAAGGCCTCGATGCCTGCTTTACCGGGTTCGGGTTTGGAGGCTAGTTTAGCTACGTCGTAGTCACTGTTGAACTCGCCGCTGTAGTTCGCTTTTGGGACCTCTCCGGCGCTCCACTGGCGGGTTGATTTCCAGGGCTTGGTTCCGTAGATGGCATCGCCGTTGATTTTGAGCCAGCTGCCAATCTCGTGAAGGCGCTCCTCCATAATGACGGGGATGCTTCCGTCGGCGGCAGGTCCGATGTCGAGGAGTAGATTGCCGCCTCGGCTAACGGTATCGACGAGCATGATGATCAGTTCGCGGCCGGTATGGTAGTCCTTGAGCTGCTCGGCGCGGTTGTAGCCGAAGCTGAAGCCGATGCCTCGATTTTCCTCCCACGGATGGGACATATCACTCATCCCGGAGGTGTATTCGGTCGTCCAGTAGCCTCCGTGCTTATGGCGGGTCTCGGAGCCCCAGCGATCGTTGACGACTACGACATCTTTTACCGGGGAATCGTTGAAGAGCCAGGCCAGCAGTTCGGGGCTATGCCACTCGGCGGAGGTTTGTTCCCACTCGCCATCGCTGAAGATAATGTCCGGCTTGTAGTGGGTGACCATGTCCTTGAATTGAGGGAACATGTGTTCGCGGGTATAGAGAGCCTTGTCTCTGAGCCATAGCGGGTTGTACCACTCGTAGAGGGAATAGTAGTAGCCCATGTGCACGCCCCTCGCACGCACTGCCTGGCTCAGGTCGCTCATCAGATCGCGTTTGGGGCCGATCTCGGCGGCGTTCCATGGCTGTCCCCAGTCCGCGGAGGCTTCCTTGCTGGGCCACAGAGCGAAGCCATCGTGATGCTTCGAGGTGAGTACTACGTACTTGGCGCCCGAGCCTGCCAGAACATCCGCCCAATGCTGTGGATCAAAAAGCTCGGCTTTGAACTGAGGCGCGAAGCTCTGATAGGGAAAGCTGGCGCCGTAAGTCTTCTGATGGAAAGCCCAGGTGCCGGTTTCTACGGCGTTGGCCTTGGGGTTGTCGCGGCCCTCGGTCATCTGATGCCAGTACCACTCGGAATAGGCCAGTTTGCCGGGAATTACAGGAGCGTAGGCGGGAACGGAGTACACGCCCCAATGAATGAAGATGCCGAATTTGGCTTCGGTGTACCACTGTGGCGTGGGCCGCTTGTCCAGGGAGTCCCAATTCGGCTCGTAAGTTTGAGCGCTCAGATGACCCAACAGCAGGGCGAATACAAGAAGATATTTCATCCTCAACCTTTTTTAGCAGGCAGTATGGAAGGCTTTGAATATGACTTACCGGAACAGCGGAGTTTCGCCGACGGGCACTGGCGACTGAAAATTTAACCTATCTACTTCAAGCGCCTGAATATATCTCGGAAGATAGACGGAGTCAATGATTTAAGCGGGACTGTCTGCGGGCTTTACAGAGCAAAAAAAGGGCCCCTCGGGGGAGGGGCCAATCTGCCTTGGTTCTCTCGTTGTGTGAGAGCTTGGTTGCGGACCTTTTTTGTTATTGTTGTGGTCCCGCTGGTTGCGACGCAGCACCCTGAGGGGAGGGCTGCGCGGAAGACTGCTGCGTCGCACCAATCGGTGAACCCGCATTCGAAGATGTCGAGTTCAAGGCCGCTAAACTGTTTTGCATTGTGGACACCCGCACCACACTGCCGGTGCTGGATGTGCCGTCTGCTGTTTCGATCTTGGCGTTGCCCATCGCGACCTGATGGATGCGATAGACCGGAATCTGATGCTCAGTGACGAGGTAACGGACAACGGCGTCAGCCATATGCTGCGAGCTTTGAATGCCTGCCTGCCCGCGTACCCGGGAATAGCCTTCGACTTCTACGATGTAGCCCTTCTGTCCCTGTAGCTGGGTAGCAATCTGATCGAGGGCGTCCTTTGCCTTGGCGTTGAGGGCGGTCTGGCCGGAACGAAAGCGGATCTCTGTGTCGCTGACTTTTTGATACTGATCGAGTCCGGCAACGGTCGTGTTCAGCTTACCGGTTTCAGTGCTGGCGTTTTGCGCCAATGACTGCGCCTGATTTGCCGTGCTGTTGGCGCTCTGAGCGGTCTGGCTTGCCTGGTCTGCGGTGCTCTGCGCCTGATGAATGCCGGCTTGGGCACGCGCATCGACATCCTTGATGTCGTTCGCATTCTTGGCGGTCAGTTGATCAAGTTCGTTGAGGCGGTCTTTGACTGGATCCAGCTGCCTCTTTACCCACTTCTTCCGAGCAAAGGGATTCATGTGGCCCCAGAAACCTTCATTCGACTGGGTCGAGAGAGGCTGGCCGGTGGCATACGTTCCGTTGTCGGTCGGGTTCATGCCGCTCGATGTGCCGCTGGCGGAAGCTCCGGTTTGTACCTGTGCGTTGGGGGAGGGGGAGGACTGATTTGATGTATTGGACTGCGCGAACGCTGGAATTCCGAGGCTGGCTGCCAAAACAAGTGTTGCAACCATTCGAAGATCGGGATTTTTCGTAATCATTTTTTTCATCATCGTCTTGTATTCCTTCACTACTTACAGCTAGAACACACTCCGGATGCTGCGCAGCGTCCCGTTACATCCTGACAATGTGCAGTTGGCATGCCAAACTCTGCCAACGAGCCGAGGAAAAGCGACAGTATTTTTGTTATCAATAACTTATGCACTGACGGGGCGGCCAAATGAGACACGCTGCCGAGATTTTGCGGCTCAGTGACGGACTGCAGAAGGTCAGTTTTTCGCTCGGAACCTGGAAAAAATTGCGCGGTAAGGAAGAAGAGGTAAAAACTTACTTGCCTGCTACTTGGATCACTCGGACTTCCGGATATTGGCTGTTCCAGTCCTGGGCTACGTGGTCGAGAACCAAGCGGAAATCACGTTGATCGCCTGGCTTGATGGGGTCGGCAGAAATGGACTCGGTATCGACATAGGGTTCGCGCATGCGAATCAATGTGAGGGGCATGGTTTCTTTCTGCACCAATTGATTTCCGAAATCGCGAAAGCCTAGCTGCACGGTAATGTCTGAGATCGTCCTGCCGCCGTTGTTGGCGATGTGGCCGTCCACATATGTCACCTTGCCGCCGGCAAAGTTACTTGCCTCGCTCATCTTCAAGTTTGTGATGGGCAGGCTCGCCGCGTATGGATCGGCGGCTGCAAGCCCAGCTCCACCAGGGCTGACCGGAGGAGCTTTTTTACCGCCAAACAATACCAGCAGCACGAGACCTAAAACGACGACCACGCCCGCGATCATCCAGGGAAGATAGGAGCGAGACTCCTTGTCTGAAGCTTGTCCTTTGAGAAAATCGGGTGCGTTCTGTTGATCGGCAGCCATCAGGTGGATTCTACATCGTGCGCAGCTTACAGCCAGAATGCCGAAATGGAAAGGAGTCCGTTACCGAAACGACACTCGAACCGTAAAAGAATTTATAAAAAGCGCATCAAATTGCATCAAAATGTGTCTAAATTTAATGTCAGGTGAAGATCCATATGGATTCGCCGAAACGTAAGTAAGGCTGAAGGCACCATGTAGGCAACGTCGAATTCTGAAGGCTGAATATGGAGCAGACCCCAAATGGCCCCCCTTCCCCGGTAGATGCCGGAACCGTTACAGCGCAGCGCAGGAAGGCCGCGGATTATGTTTATCAGGCGGCAACCGTAGCAGCTGCGCTGCTATTGCTATTGACTGCCGCGGTTTAAGCATCGGCACGAATCGCTAGGCAAACCTGGCCCGACGCACGCCGCGACGAAAGTCATTTCCACTCATCTCAACCACGACACACATTTCCGCTAATCGAGAGCGCATGCGCTCTCCGATGCGGTCCCCAAGCGTCTCCTCGCGCATGGCGCGGCTTGCTGGACCTGTGCCTCCGGGGGGCTGGTCGGCGTAATTTGTGGTGATGATGGTCGTGCGCTTGTCGTTGTAACGCGTGTTCAGGATGTGCGCGACGGTGTCCCAGACCCAATCTGTTGGCTTGGCGGCACCCAGCTCATCGATCACCAGCACCTCGGCATTGAAGACCGGGCGCAGAATCTCCAGCTCAGTTGTGGCCACCTGTGGGTTGTAGGAGTTCTGAATCTCCTTGAGCAGCTCGCGGTAGTCGCAGAAAAGGCCATGTACGCCCTTCTCCAGAATGAGGGCCTGCAGAATTCCTACTGCCAGGTGCGTCTTCCCTACCCCGATGGAGCCGGTCATGAGCAAACCGCGTCCGTCTGTGTCTGCCGGGTAGCGATCGACGAAGCGGCGAGCCATTAATGCCGCCGCGCTGAGAGAACGGTCTGCGCCGGGGAAGTTTGATTCGTAGCTATCCAGCGAACAGTGCTCGTAACGACGTGGAATTCCGGCTCTGGCCATCAACCGGGCGACACGCTGCTCATGCTGGCAATCGCAGACTTCGGCCGCCTGGGTTCCGTCGGCGCGCCGGATGACACGCATCCCCATGCCATCACATTTTGAACAAACTTCATTCATGGCTTTTGCCTAGTATCGCAAATATCCGGTGTGCATATCTGGCGGGACAAGATCACTGCGTTTGCTGGTTGTTTTCCAATGCCATCACGGAGAAGGCAGTGGCGGCGTCGCTCATGAATCGCCCGATCCCTGAAGCGGGGTCGCGCTGTAGGTTGAGTGAATATGCGGGCCACATGCCATCGGTTTTGTTCTGGTTGGCGAATAGCCAGTCGACGCCGCGCTTTAGTTCCAGGGTGTTCTTTCCGAGGCCGCTTTCTTCCAGTGCGAGTACGGTGAGGCCAGTGGCGTAGCCATCGCTGCGGGAATCAAATGGAGAAGTGTCGTGGCGCTTCCAGGTACCCAGCGTGGTCAGGCTCCAACCACCGTCGGACTGTTGCTTGCTGTAGATTTCTGCTCTTAGGCCAGAGCGCTCGGCATCGGTCATGAGGCCGGGGAGCGTGGTGGAGGCCCACAACAAGGCGATGCGGTTCACCAGCGGCTGCTTCGGAGCTTCGCGCTGCAGATAGCCGCGCAGCAGGGTCAGATTTGCCTGAATTTTCGGGTCGTCGCGATAGTGGTCCGGTGCAATGCCTGCTGCGATGGCTGCCATGCAGGCGCCGTAGTATTCCGACTCGTCGGCTTCCCACGGGGAGAAGTGAAAGTTCTGCCAGAGCCACGCGCCGGATTTAGGGCCTGTCTGCTCCTGCAAGGCCCACATGGCGGCGAAGGCCTTGCGGGTGACGTCCTGCATGTGGCCTTGCTCCGCGTCATAACGAGCAAGGATGAGCGCGTTGTTGACGCTTTCGGCATCGCGCGCCTCGCGGGTCTTACCGGGTCCGTGCTTGGCGTCGTTGTAAAAGGGTTCGGCCTCGGAGCCAAGATTCACGCGCTTGATGATGCTGTCGAGCATGATGCGCTCGGGATCGGATGGCTTCTGCTCGCCGAGTTGCGCGCGCAGCGCTGGGCGGGCGAGGGCGTAGGGGACGTTGGTGTGGCAGGAGACGCAGACGGTTTCGTGGTCCTTTTGGGCGGGTGGCCATGCCTGCCACCAGACTTCCCGGCTGTCGAGGTATTTTGCGGCAGCGGCCTGGTCCCAGCCTGCTGTGGTTGCCGCGGCAGCTTTGGTGTCCGGGCCGCTGGCTGCGGAGGCCATGCCTGCGGTTGCAAGCAGCAGTGCGAAGGTGCAAAACCCGAAAGCAAGCGGCCAGCGACGCATGGAAAAGCTCCTGTTGGAATGGGAGCTTACCACAGTTTCATGCGATTACTTCCCCAGATGCGTGTCGAAAAAGTGCGCCATGATTTCGTCGGCCTCGTGCGATTCGGGTAGGTCAACGTCGTTCCAGAAGGCGTGCGGGAGGGCTTCGAAGACGACGAGGTGCGCGTCTGCTCCGGCCTTTAAATACGCGCGGTGAAGGATCGTTGTGCCGCTGAGGAGAATATCGCGCCCGCTGGTAATGAAGAGGGTTGGGGGCATCCCGCGCAGGTCGGCGTAGAGGGGGGAGAGGACTGGATCTTTGGGGTCGGTCTTGCCGACGTATTCCAGGTCCTGCACGCCAAGAACAGGCGCCGGGAGATAGCCCGAGAAACCGTTCAGGGCATAGATGGAGCGGGAGTCGCCGGGCTGGCTGAAGTCACCCATGCCGGAAAAGATGCCCAGCGCACCGGGCAGGGGCAGGCCCAGTTGCTTCAGCTTTACCGCTGTCTCCGCTGTGAGGATTGCGCCTGCTGAGGTTCCGTAGAGGGCGATGTTGTTGGGCTTGTAGGTTTTGAGCAGCTCTTTGTAGACGGCTACAGTGTCTTCGACCGATGCTGGAAACGGGTGCTCGGGCGCCAGCCGATAGAGGACAGCGATGACCTTCGTTTGAGTCAGGTTGGCGATGGGGATGGTTTCGGTAAGCGAGCCGGAATCGGAATTAAAGCCGCCGCCGTGCACATTAATCAGCACGCGGGCGTTTTTCCCGTTTCCGATGACGGGAGGAGTGATGATCCGCACCGGAACTCCGGCGATCGTGTCGGAGGTGACGGTTGCAGGGTAAGCTTCCTTGTATGCTTCGCCGGCTTTCGCCTGCCAGGTGTCGGTCTTCGTACGACGCTCAGCCAGAGATTCGGCTACCGGCGCGTCGGAGGCAGGTTGTGCGAGCTTCTTCTGGGCTTCAGGGCTAACTGTTTTCGGTACCGGCACGATGCGGGAGACGTGGGCTGTTCCCTGCTCGTCTATATAGCTGGCATTTGACTGCGGTGCATTGGCTGCGGTGGTTTGCGCTGTGGCGGACACAACGAGAAGCGGTGCAAATAGAGTGCAGGTAAGCCAGAAATTTTTCATGCACGTCAATACATCACAGAGCATCAACTCTGTCGAGCCGACAATAACCTCGCAATCCGATCAGTGTGACATATACACTTAATTCAGCAAGACTTGCTCACTGAGGCCAGAATGCAATTTCAGGTTGAATTTGATCGCGAGGAAGATGGCCGCTGGATTGCCGAAATCGTAAATCTTCCGGGCGCTATGGCTTACGGAACCACGCGAGAGCAAGCTCTTGCGGCAGTCGAGGCTATTGCGCTGCGGGCCCTTGCTGAAAAGCTCGAGAACGAACGGGAATCCCTGAAATCAAGCGTTGAGTTTGCCTGCGCTTGAGCGTCTGGCCCAGTACACGCGCGAAACTTGTCCTGAAGGCCTTAAAGAGGATCGGTTGGACTGAAGCGGGCCAGGTTGGCTCTCACCTCAAACTCGTGCGTCCGGGTTACGCGAATTACATCTGGGCTTTCCATGACGGCGACGAAATTGGGCCGAAGATGCTGGCCCGCATCGCTAAACACACTGATCTGAAACCCGAGGATCTTTAGGGGCGGTAAAAGCATCTATTTACTGGCGACTAACATTGCCAGACAGGCCAAATCCGCTTAAAATAAAAGGATTGCAGGGAAAGGTTTTATAGAGTCATGCCAAAGCAGGGTATTCATCCAAACTATAACGAAATACGGGTTGTGTGCGCGTGCGGCAACAACTTTGCGACCCGTTCGACCCATAAGGGCGATATCCACGTAGAAATCTGCTCCGCTTGCCACCCGTTCTTTACGGGCAAGCAGAAGCTGGTCGATACGGCAGGCCGCGTCGAGCGCTTCCGCCGCAAGTACGCGAAAGCGGAGACGGCTGCCAAGTAACGGAGCTAGTCGGTTCCTGAAGCAAAAGCCTCCGCTTGCCGGAGGCTTTGCTGTGTTGCAGTTGACGATGAAGAAGCACTGGGACAATCCGCAGGAGCATGCCATGCCGCGAGGGCGTGCGCGTTCCTGCGTCTGTCCAGATCGGCAATGTGACGGTTGCTCCGGCGACGGTGCTTGCGCCGATGGCTGGAGTCACGGATACGGTTTTCCGTCGGTTCATTCGCAATGCCAGCGTGTTTTCTTCGGGCGCAGAGGCTGGGTCGTCGGTTGATGCGACGATCAGCAACCAGCAGTCGGGGTGCGGGCTCATCATGACCGAGTTCACCTCGGCGGACGGTCTCTCGCGCATGCGCGAATCGAAGCGCAAGCGCTACCTGACCTTCTATGAGGACGAGCATCCGATCTCGGCGCAGTTGTTCGGCTCAAATCCGGAGACACTGGCCGATGCTGCGCGCATCGTCGAAGCAGACCGGCTTCGACATGGTCGACCTGAACCTCGGCTGCCCGGCGAAGCGCGTTGTCGCTTGCAACGGCGGCAGTGGGCTACTCCGCGATCTGCCGCTGATTGCGAAGATCTTCGAGACCGTCCGCGCGGCTGTAACGATTCCCTTCACCGTCAAGTTTCGGCTCGGCTGGAATGACAACCACATCATCTGCGTCCCACTTGCGAAGGCTGGCAGAGGAAAGCGGCCTGCAGGCGGTCGCGCTGCATGCACGCACGCGTGAGCAGGGCTACTCGGGGCAGGCTCGCTGGCACCACATTGCTGAAGTGAAGGATGCGGTCAGCATTCCTGTTATCGGCAACGGCGACGTCCGTACGCCCGAAGACGCCTGCGCCCTCGTCGCAAAAACAAACTGCGATGCAGTGATGATTGGCCGCGCGGCGCCAGCGAATCCGTGGATCTTCCGCCAGATCGCGCAGTACACGGCGACCGGCCGCTACGACGAGCCAACTGATCTCGACCGCTACCGCATGATCCGTACCTACTTCCAGATGCTGCTCGACGAAGGCAATCCGGAGGCGCAGGGAAAGATGAAGCAGTTCGCTTCCTGGTTCACGCACGGAGTGCCGGGCGGCGCTGCGCTGCGCAAGTCGATTTACGAATCGAAGACTGGAGAGACGGTTCTTGGCGCAGTGGAGAGGTTCTTTGAGCCGCAGATTCTCAGTTTCATGATCGACACAAGAACCTGTCACGCAGTGCGCCTGAGCTAGGTGAACTATCACCCTCTCGCTTCTCTTCCGAAAAATAACCCGCCTGACGTTGACGCCAGTGCTCATCGAGAGCTACCAGCGTCCAGTCCACATCGGGTTTCAGATAACGCAGCACGGTCTCATTCGCCGGATGAATGCGCAAAGCCGGCGCAACCAGCATCAATAACGGTGGCGCATCGGAAAGCTCCACGCCGGGGAAATAGCCATGCTTCTGCAACTCGCCTGCGGCGTGGACTTGCCGCACGCGCAGCCAGTAGTCCAGTCCCTGCAATGGCAGATGCAGGTCTTCGTTCGCTTTCAGTTCCAGTACCAGTAATCGTCCGGAGCGGGTTACGCTCAGCAGGTCGATCATGCCGCGATCACCGCCTGCAAAGGCGGGCACCTGCACGTAGACGAACTCTTCGCGAATTGCCGGTTCCAGTTCCGCCAATCCGTGCTCGCAGCTCCGACTCAAGCCAGCGCTCGGGTTGCAGCCTGTACAGCGGATTGCGAATGCTGCCACCGGCGAAGCGTCCGTCATAGACACGCTGCATCAGTTCGCGAAACAAGTCTTCTGTTTCATCGGTGAGCGGAGTTTCATTCGCGCCCGCGCCGAAGGTGATCGTGTCCTGCCGGGCAGAACGAACCAGCCGCGACACTATGCCGGATGCGTGCGAACTCAAGCCCGTAGAGCCGGAAACTGATCTCGGTTGAGCTGAGCGGACGAATCTCGGTTCGCGATTTCATTCCGTCCGGCAGCAATCCCATCAGCTGGTCAACGGCGGCTTGCGATCGCTCCAACGTGCGTTCATGGTTGAAGTTGTGCACCAGCCGTATGTCGAGATTTCCCTCATCGCCAATTTGCGCTGACTCGAACGTTTCGCAACGTTCGTCGAGTTCATACAACTCCCACTTCGCGAGCGCCGGATTGAGCCAGGCCATGCGGCCTCGCGTAACGGCGGCCATGCCTGCCGGAACGATGACTTTCAAGCCTTCAAAGACGCGCCTGCCGCCACTGTGCTCGCGGCAATAAGCCAGCCAGAGAATTCCCAGTGTCAACGCCCCGTCGATCGTCGCCTGCGTCTCCTCGGCATTGACAGCGATCACTGCCCACGCCTTTGGTCCCCGCACCAGCGCTCCGCGCGCATAGGCTGGACCAAAGCTGTGTTCAAGGTCCATCGCGTTGCCCAGGCTGTCGAGAGTGAAATCAGGAAAGGCGCGGATCATCACACGCTCTAGCAAGCGCAGATATTTCTTCGCGCCGCGCTTCGCGCGTCGTCGGCGTGCGGGTGTCGCGATCCGGTACCAGTTGCAGCGTTTGCGGCTTGCTCTGGCCAAAGCGCCGCGTCTCGATGCGCAGCATATTTCTTGCGCGCGTCGATGCCAGTCACGGTGCGAACCAGGTTGCGCTCCTCAGACCAGAGATGCAGCACGCAGCGTCCATGCTCGGCGGAAAGAGCATAGCGTGCCGTCTGCATCTCGAAGAGCACGCGGCCATCTTCGAGCACCGCAGCGCGCGGATGCTCAGCCAGAAATGCTTCGAGCGCGCAGGCCAGTTCCGCCGCAGAGGTTTCAGTTTTGAGCGAGGGCATTAAGAAAACTATGCTCACCCGCTCGCGTGCGGGCAAGCATTTTCACGCTACCAGCCCATGCGTTTCCGCAATTCGGTAACGTGCGCCACGTGATGGCGGCAATGCCACGCATACATCTGCAGCACTTCGGCCAGCTTCTGGCGTGCCGTTCTCGGAATGCACGTAGCCGCGCTGCCACTGCTCATCGGTCAGCGACTCGAACAGCGCGACCCAGCGGCGATGCAGCGCTTCCAGCAGATTCGAGCGAGACCGAAATCGGCATCGTGTGCGCATCGTGGAGTTGAGCCCACAGCTTCTCGTCATACGCATTCACTGTCGGCCAGTCTTCCGTAAGAGCGCGGCGTGAGCGCACATACGCATTGATGTGGCTGTCGGCAACATGATGCACCACCTGGCGCACGGTCCATCCGCCCTCGCGGTAGGGCGTGTCTATCTGCGGTTCGGTAAGCCCATTCACGGCTGAACGCAGGTTTTCGGGCAATGCAGCGATCACGGCGATAGAGGCACGGCGCTGCTCAGGAGTCTGTTCTATAGGGCTGGGAAATTTTCCAACGGGATAACGCAGATCTTCACTCGTCACGGAACTCATAGGCAAAAGTATCGCAGAAAAACGGCGGCGGGCGCAGTGGCCCGCGCGCGTTACTGTGCCCGGTAGTGGTGATGATGGTGGTGATGATGATGCCGTTGCGCAAATGCAGAAGATGAGAACAGCAGCACCAAGGACAGGACAATCAGGGTCTTCATGCCGCGATCGTAGCAAGAAGAAATCGCCTTGCGCCTGTTGAAATCGCAAGAGGAACCATCGTCGTTAGCCCCGCGCGTGCAGACCGGAAAAACCACAAAGCACGTCAAAAGCAGCGTAGAATCGGAAGAACGCGCTGTCTCATCTAACACTCAGGTTATTCATGACAACATCTGCTGCCAGCCACAAACGCTATTTCTTTGAAAAATTTGGACTTTCCGAGCGCCTGCTGGAGCGCTGCCTGGGCGAAGCTCTCTCTGCCGGCGGCGATTACGCCGACCTGTACTTCGAATCGGTCTCCGCCACCTCCATCGGCATCGACGAATCGCTGGTCAAGTCCGCCAGCCAGGGCGTCAGCGCCGGATGCGGCATCCGCGTCGTCTCCGGCGAGCGCACTGGCTACGCCTACACTGACAATCTTTCTGCCGAGCGCCTGCTGCACGCCGCGCGCACTGCCGCGCTCATCGCCAGCGGCCCGGCAAGGCAGCCCGTCGCGGGATTCACCGAGACGCAGTCGCCGAACCTCTACCCGATTCCTGCAGCCGATCTCGATTCCGACCTCAGCACCAAGCTTGATCTGGTGATGCGCGCCGACCGCGCTGCTCGCGCCTACGATGCGCGCATCAAGCAGGTTCGCGCCAGCTACTCCGACGAACTGAAGCGCATACTCATTGCAGCATCCGATGGCACCTATGCCAGCGATACGCAGCCGCTTGCGCGTCTCAACGTCTTTGTTCTCGCCAATGACGGCCAGCAGACGACGCGCGGTACTGCCGGTGGCGGCGGACGCGTCGATATCAGCTACTTCCTCACCGAGAAAACACCGGAGCACTTCGCCAACGAAGCCGCACGCACGGCCATCCTGCAACTCGGCGCGGTAGCCGCGCCCGCAGGCGAGATGGAAGTTGTCCTCGGTCCCGGTTGGCCCGGCGTGCTGCTGCATGAAGCCGTGGGCCACGGCCTCGAAGCCGACTTCAACCGCAAAAAGACTTCGGCATTCGCCGGACTCATCGGGCGTCAGGTTGCCAGTTCCAAAGTCACCGTCGTTGACAACGGCACGATGCCTTCGCGGCGCGGGTCTCTCAACATCGACGACGAAGGCTCGCCCGACGCAGGAAACGGTGCTCATCGAAAACGGCATCCTCAAAGGCTATTTGAGCGACAAGCTCTCGGCACGCCTTATGAACATGCCACATACCGGCAACGGCCGCCGCGAGAGCTATCAGCAGATTCCCATGCCGCGAATGACAAATACCTACATGCTCTCCGGCGACGATGCTCCCGAAGATATTTTGCGCAGCGTTAAGCGCGGTCTCTATGCCGTCAATTTCGGCGGAGGCTCGGTCGACATCACCAGCGGTAAGTTCGTCTTCAGCGCATCGGAAGCGTACCTGATTGAAGATGGCAAGATCACTGCGCCCGTTCGCGATGCGACGCTCATCGGCAACGGCCCCGAGGCACTGAAATACGTCTCGATGGTCGGTCACGATCTTGAACTCGACGAAGGCGTAGGCACCTGCGGCAAAGATGGACAGAGCGTTCCCGTCGGAGTAGGCATGCCGACGGTAAAGCTCGACCGCATGACCGTAGGCGGCACAGGGAATTAATCCAATACTTGACAATGAATGCGCCGGCTTCGGCCCACATTTCAATAGATCAGGAGAGGCTTCAAGCCTCCAGGTTTTCATCTTGAAATGGCACAAGCGATTGAACTCACTACCGACCTCCAGCAATTAGCAACCGACATCGTTACAAAAGCGTCCAAAGCCGGTGCTACTGACGCTGAGGTGGTCATCCGCGAAGGCGATGAATTCTCGACCACCGTTCGCCTGGGCGAAGTAGAGACGCTTAAGGAATCGGGCTCGCGCGGCATCGGCCTGCGCGTCTTCGTCGGCCAGAGAGTCGCCAGCACCTCATCGAGTGACTTTACGCCGGAAGGCATTGAACACCTCATCTCAGGAGCGCTTGCGCTTGCCCGCGTTACCTCGGAAGATCCGTTCGCCGGACTCGCTGACGCCAGCGAATTCGGCCAGCTCGATCACGATCTCGACTTGTACCACGAAGACGTCTACTCGCTGCCTACTGCCGAGCGCATCGACTTCGCCCGCCGCTGCGAAGCCGCGGCCATGTCTGCCGATACGCGCATTCAGAACAGCGACGGCGGCAGCTTCGACGCCGCCACCGGCCGTAAAGTCTTCGCCAACTCGCGCGGATTTGTCGGCGAGTACCGATCCTCCTACTGCTCTGTTTCGACCAGCCCCATCGCCATGTGCAAGAACGGGGAGATGCAGCGCGACTACTGGTACTCCGCCGCGCGCACGCTCGCGAAACTCGACTCGCCTGAATCCGTAGGAGCTGAGGCCGCGCGCCGTACTTTGAGAAGGCTCGACGGTCGCCGCGTACCGACGCAACGCGTGCCCATCGTCTTCGCGCCTGAAATCGCGCGCTCGCTCATCGGAGCCATCTTCGACGCCGCAAACGGCGACAGCATCTATCGCGGTGCGTCTTTCTTCACCGGCAAGCTGGGCGAGCAGGTAGCAGCCGAGTCGATCAACGTCATCGACGACGGAACGATCGTCGGAGGCCATGGCTCATCACCCTTCGATGGCGAAGGACTGCCTACACGGCGCAAAGTGATCGTCGAAAACGGCGTCCTCAAAACCTATCTGCTGAACACCTATACTGCGCGCAAGCTCAACATGCAGAGCACCGGCAACGCTGTTCGCGGCCTCGCGGGCAATCCAGGCATTGGCAACGGCAACCTTTATCTTGAAGCTGGCAAGCTCTCTCCCGAAGAAATTCTGCGTGAAATCAAGACGCGGCTTCTACGTCACCGAACTGCTGGGCCAGGGCGTCAACATGGTCACAGGCGATTACTCGCGCGGAGCCTCCGGCCTCTGGATCGAGAACGGCGAACTGACCTATCCTGTGCAGGAGATAACCGTCGCCGGCAATCTCAAGGAGATGTTCCGCAACATCACGGCCATCGGCAACGACCTCGTCTTTCGGGGCTCCGTGGCCTCACCTACGCTGCGCATCGACGGCATGACCATCGCTGGCGAATAATAAGGACGAGTCGCATGCTCGTCCACTCCATCGCTTTCGATCCAACGAACCCCGCCTCGGCGCTCACGCAGATACCCGCGCAGCCCGGCGTCTTTGCACTCTTTGCTGCTGATGACCGCGCCGAACCGTACTTAAGCCGCACGCCAAATCTGAAGCGACGGCTCACCCGCTTCCTCGACGCACGTCCCTCGCAATCGAAGCGTCTGCGCCTCACAGAAAAAATTGCGCGCATCGAGTACACGCTCACCGGCTCCGATTTCGAATCTGTGCTCTGCCTCTATGCGGCCTCGATGCAGGTTTTCGGCGATGCAACGCGCAAAGCGGATGCATCTGCGCCCGCCATATTTTCTGCGAATGACGACCGAGAATGCCTATCCACGGATATATGTAACCAATAAGGTCACAAAATCGGCGTTCGATGATCTCTTCGGCCCGTTCCCTTCGCGCGCATCGGCAGAGAAGTTCAGCGATGAGATGCTCAATCTCTTCGAGCTGCGCCGCTGCCACGAAGACCTGAATCCCGACCCGGCATTTCCCGGCTGCATCTACTCTGAGATGAAGATGTGTCTCGCGCCCTGCTTCAAAGGCTGTACAGACGAGCGCTATGCGAAGGAAGCAGCTGACGTCCATGCATTTCCTCGAAACGCGTGGCGCCAGCATGATCGAAAAAATCAGCGCGGAGCGCGATGCGGCATCCGCCGGACTTGAGTTTGAAAAGGCCGCACAAGCTCACGCGAAACTTCAGAAAGTCCAGGGAGTCGTCGCTCTCATGCCTGCCAGCGGTCCATCAACTATCCAAGCTGGTCGCGCTCATATTGCAACCGTCGGCTGAGCCGGAAACCGTTGCCTGTTTTTTGCTGACCCATGGAGTCATCCTCGGCCCGGTTCTTTATTCTGTGCAAGGCATGCGCCTGCATAACGAGCAATCCGGATCGACTTCGCTCTACGTTCACCCCACATCAGTCGAAGCGGTCCCGCTGGCTGGGGAAGGCACAGTTACGGCAGTACAAACCGTTTCGCGCAATGTTCTCGAAGAGCGTCTGCAACAAACTCTGTCAGAGCTTACTTCACCCGCAGCGAAATCAAAACCATCCAGTCAGACAATCTCCGATCATCTCTGTCTCTTCAGCCGATGGTTTTATCGCACACAGGCGCAGCGTGTCGGCGAAGTGTTTTTCTCGGACGGCGCAGACTCTCTTGCTCACAGACAAATCCTGCGCGCCATCTCGCGTGTTTACAGCAGTAATCTCGCATAAAAGGAAAATGGCCGGAGACTAGCTCCGGCCACCTCGAGAAGAAACAACCCAATCTATTTCTGGGTTGCCATCCACTCCTTCAGCTTTGGTTCCTGAGCGGCCCGCAGCTCAATGCAGTCATTGATCTGGTTCTTCGCACGTGCTGAGTGCGCGCTCAGAGGCGGGCACTTTGTGCGTCTGAAGAAGCTCTCAACCTGATCGCGCGCTTCGGCACTGCAAAAGCTTCCGGTGGCGCCGACAAGGTACCCGCCCATCGCAGTGGTAAGCTGAGCCTGCACTTTGTCCCAGTTCTGCTGCACGTACTGCCATGCCTGATCGCGTGTCTCGCGACCCTGCAGCATGATCAGCAGTTGGATCGCGGCGTCCTGGTTTCTCACCTTGCCGGAGACGGTGTAGTCCAGAGAGCGACGTTCGAGCGACTGGTCTTTAAACTGGGCCAGGAGACGCAGCGCCGTTTCCTGCAATTGAGGATTCGCAGAAGTCTCAAAGGTCTTCTGCAACTGATCGAAGAACGCGGCATCGCCATTGACAGCAGCGATCCCCGTCGCAGTCTGCGCAAATGTGCCTTCTACCGACGAGGGGTCCGCCAGATACTTCTCAGCAATCTGCTTGGCCTGCGGCGATCACGTCGGCATCTTTCCCAATCGTGCCCAGATAGGCAAACAATGTCGCCCGCAGTTCCTTCTTCTCGGGAGTATCGCCGTCAGAAGGCGGGCCCAGTTTTTCGTATGCCGGCTTGAAGTTCTTACGCACCCATGCGGCCAGCGCCTCATGTTCTTCATCTGTATTTGCAATACGAGTGTCAATCGTACCGACTGCACTTAGAGCTGTTCTGATCACCGCTCCACTTGTGTCATCTTTCACCGCGGCGGCCAGAGTGAGATAGTCCCCTACGGAAATCTTGTCGGCCCGCACCTGCGCCCATGTGTCACCCAGCAAGCTGATCCGTTCTTCGGGCGTCAGGCCAGTCTCAACGTTATCTACGAGCTTCGCGTACACATCCGCCGGATATGTGCTGCGGTAGTAGCCCTTGCCTTCGGCATTCGCAAAGAAGAATGGAGCCGGCGGTGTCTTGAGTGATTGCTGCGCCGCCGACAACACTTCACAATTTTCCTTGCCGTCATTCGCCTTCATGCAAACAGGGACGGTCCAGGTCTGCGGCGTTTCTGCCTTTGCACTCGGGCTCAGGAAGAAACGCTGCTGGCTGACAGCGACACTGCGCCTGCGGCGCATTGAAGTTAAGAATCGGCACACCGGGCTGCGCCACGAAGCTTTCCATAATCTTGTTGACCGGCTTGTGGCTTTCCGCGGTCTGCGCGTTCCAGAAGTCTTCGGCAGTCGCATTACCATACATGTGCGCGGCCAGGTAGTTGTGCACGCCTCTACGGAAGGTTTCCTCGCCCAGGTAGTTCTCAACCATGAGAAGAACTGCGCCTGCCTTGCCATACGAAATGCCGTCGAACATCTCGTTAATCTCGTCGGGCGTATCAGCCTTCGCGCGAATTGTGCGTGTCGACGCGCTGTGCGTCGTAATTCAGCGTGTTATCCAGGCCCGCAGCTACATCCTGCGGGATGTTCCACTCTGGATGCCACGCGGCCACCGGCTTGTTTTCCATCCACGTAGCGAACCCTTCGTTCAGCCAGATGTTGTCCCACCACTGCATGGTCACCATGTCGCCGAACCACTGGTGCGCCATTTCATGCGCAACCACTTCGGCAACATTCTTCTTCGCGCCGACTGAAGCAGTCTTCTCATCAATGAGCAGGTCGGTCTCGCGATAGGTGATCGCGCCAAAGTTTTCCATTGCGCCCGGCTTCAAAGTCAGGTATCGCGATCATATCGAGCTTGGGCATCGGGTACTTTATGCCGAAATACGTATCGTAGTAGTGCAGCACGAACTCAGCCGCCTTTACCGCATACTTGCCCAACTCAACTTTGTCAGGAGTAGCGCAGGCACGGATCGGCACGCCGTCGCTCTCACCGCTGGTGCATTGAAAATCTCCGACAAGAAATGCCACCAGATAGGTCGACATCTTCGGCATCGTGGCAAATTTGATCGTATGCTTGTCAGCCGCGGGTCCAGCCTGTGTCCGAAATAATGTTGGTATTCGAAATGGCCGTATCGCCCTTGTCCACAACTAGCGTCACATCGTAGGTCGCCTTGAAGGCGGGCTCGTCAAATGACGGAAAAGCCCGGCGCGCATCAGTCGACTCAAATTGAGTCACGGCATAGTTGCGCTTTTCTGTCTTCGATAGATAAAAGCCGCGCAGCTTCCCATTCAAAATGCCGGTGTACTCAATTTCCAGCGTCAACTTTCCTGCAGGCAGTTGCTGGTGAAAGTTGAAAGTAGCCTGCTGCTTTCTCGGGGTCCTCGGCGACGGTGGCGTCAAGTGTCTTGCCATTCAGTTTTGTTTTTACGCTCTGGAACTTGATCTCGATGGCGTTCAGAGTGATTGAATCGATCGGCTTCTGAACCTGGACATCGATCTTCTCGCTGCCCGTGAAAGTTGCGCTCTTGAGGTCTGGAGTAAGAATCAGGCTATAGTGCTCTGGGCGGACCGTGTCCGGCAGGCGCTGCGCTGCCACGTTCTGAACGAAGATTGATCCAAAAGCGATACATGCTGCGGCAGAACACACGAATCCTGAAATACGACGACGTTGCGACATAGACTTCCTTTACGAGAAAAAGGTGCGCTTCCCGGTAGGCATAACCTTCAAAGCGCTGTATTTACCATCGCAAACGCGCAACAGAGTTGTCCAGTGCGCCCTGATCTAGGTCTCCCGGTAGTCCAGAAGAACGATCCCCACCAGCACGAGGCATATGGGCCAGATATACGACGCGATCCTGGAATCGCGCTTTTGCGGTCAACGCAATTCGAGCCAGCGGCTCCAGCCGGCGGTCGCGCCCAGCAACGCGATAGGAGTGTGACTCATCTCGGCGAGCATTTCCTCCTTGATGTTGCCCAGTGCATGCGAATGCGTCAGCAGCAGTGCGCCGCCTGCCGCGCACATCAACGGAAACACATATGTGGCTATGCGCGAGGTAACGCGGCCCGTCTCCACCGCCCACTCGAAAATCGCGAAGGCGGTAATCAGCAGAGCATACATGCGGTGCTGTAATACGTCAGGCGACGAAAAGCTTGCCCAGAACGGACGCGGTCCGAGCGGCCAGTTCTCGGGATCGGCGCGCAGAAGGATAAACACGGCCAGTCCAATAAATAAAAGCGGCCAATGGCGCGCCCAGTTGAATTTTTGCGAACGCGCCAGCAGAGCAAGCAATCCGGCGATCAGGACAATCAAACCGGCCCAGTGATGGTTGTATTCGCTCCACGCACGGTCGTTGGCATCGTTCGCAGTTCCTGCGCTGAACAGCGAATCCTGAACCGCCACCTGAATGGTAGTAGGCGGAGCCAGCGCATTGAGAGGCGGGCTCGTCATGCGCGGCTGCACCCAGCGCATGCGCTCCACAATCTCGTGTGTCGTCAAACGGTCTTGCGACAGATCAACCGCAGGTGGCTGCGATGTTAGCGACGCTGCTGCGAGAATCGCAGTAAAACCGAGGCCGATCTCAGCTTCGCTGAAACGCCGCAGCCGCACCAACAGAGGAGCAGGCGCGCGTTCAATCTGCTGCACCAGAAAAAAATTCCCAGCGCCCATCGCGAGCATCAGCGCTAGCAAATAGATCTTCGCCAGCATCATGAAGCCGTAGGTCGTTCCGTACACGCCCTGCCACGAGCCGATGTAGAAGAACGCCATCCCCATGCCGCCAAGCACCAGAACTGAAACCGACGCAATGGCCAGCACCGAGAAGCGGCGAGTAAACCGAGCGGCAGTCTGCCGGTCTTCCTCGCGGCGCAAGGCAATCAGGAGAAACGGCATCGCACCAATCCACGCAGCGGTACCGATGTGATGCAAGGCTGTCAACCCCAGCAGAATCCACCGATGATCGAGCCGTGCCGCGGCGTGGCTCATGCCTGCAGACGCTGTCAGCACGACAAGCGCAAATGGCGCGCACGCGAGCAAAGCTCTCCGTGACGATGCGCGCATCAGCAAAAAGAGCCCCAGCGCGCTCACGGAAAGCAGAAGCCCCAGGAAGAAGAAGTCGGCTGTAGCAACGTCGCTGAAGCTGAACGCCGAACCGCCGATGAGGATGGTGCAACTGGTAGCAATGGAGAGAATCTGCGTGATTGCCAACGCCAGCGCCGCCCATGCGGTTACTCGACGCAGCCTGCGCGTGCTTTCCAGGGAAACGTGAGCAGGCAATGCCGCGAGCAGAAGAAAAACCACGCCGCCGACCGTCAGCGCTTCCAGCGCAAGGACTGCCGCACGCAGCAGAGCCGAGAGCAGATCGAAGTCTTTAAGCAGCCAGATCAAGGCCGATTATTGAACCACAAAAGGAATCTCGCCGCGCGTGATGTGTCCATCACTCGCCAACGCCTGCCAGCGGATCGTATACGCGCCGGCACTCACATTCACGCTTTGCGCAGCTAGCGTATCAGGAGAATCCTGTGGGACGAGCGTCAAAGGCTCCACCTTTCCGCTCGAATCCACGAGGTACAACCGCGAGTGAGCGCCATCAATCCGCGAGTTGAACTTCAGGTGGACTGCAATCGTCGGCCCTTTTACTGTCGCGTGGGCCGCTGGAGTCGACGCCAGCAGGACTGCATGCGCCAGCGCCAACTTTGGCATAAGTACGATTGCGGAAATGATTGCTGCCAGGAGTAAATGTCTCGGAAAATAACGAATCGCTTTCATATCCCTCACATGCACAAGACGCGCGGAGTCGCCGCGACGATTCAGGAAAACTGCACCGACGCAGCCCGCACCGATTGGCCGCTGATCTGCGCCGCTCGCGCTTCCGCGTATGCAGCGGCTCCCATCAGTGCCGCGCGACTTTCCAGAATAATGCGTACCGGCGTGTGAATGAGCAGATCACTCAGGCGCCCCTTGTCAGTAAACGCCTTCATAAAACTTCCGTTTTTCATCGTCTGCAAAATCTTCGGCGCGATACCGCCACCAAGGTACAATCCGCCGACAGACAACACCTTCAGCGCAAGGTTGCCGGCCTCGGCTCCATAGGCGGAAACGAACATATCGAGCGTTTTTGCGCACAGTTCATTCGATCCATCTTCGCCGACTTCGCCGATCACGGCATTCGGATCTTCAGTCTGCATCCGATCTTTCAGCCATGAAGGCTCGTCCATGCCCTTTTCGTCACGCAGGAAGGAATAAATGTTCTTTAGCCCAATGCCGGAAACAACCCGCTCAAAGCTTACTCGACCGTTAAGCTCACGTTGCAGATAACGCAGGAGGTCAATCTCAAGCTCATTGCGCGGAGCAAAATCGCAATGGCCGCCTTCTGACGCCATCGGGATATGCATCTTGCCAACCCACACAAGAATGGCTTCGCCGAGGCCGGTACCAGCGGAAACCAGTCCGCGATTTCCGACAGCACTCGCGTCGCCTTCGCTCAATACAAGAATCTGGTCCGAATGCAGTTCCGCGATGCCATAGCCATTCGCCTCAAGATCATTGATGAGAAACAGGTGCTGGATCCCGAGACCGGACGACAACTCCTCACAGTCCAGAACCCACGGAAGATTAGTCAGCTTGAGCCGTCCGTGCCGCACAGGGCCGGGCACACCGAAGCAGGCAGCCGTGACTTCTGGATTGCCGCTCTCGGCAAGAAATTTCTTCGTGACTACTTCCAGCCCCGTGTATTCCTGCGCCGGAAATCGCTCATCGCGAACGTGCGATAGTTCGCCATTTTCGAACCCATAAAGCGCCAAGTGGACTTTCGTGCCGCCCACATCCCCGGCGAGAATCATCTCGTAATCTCCAGTCTTCCTACTCCGCTTGCATCCGGCGGGGGAAGCAGCGCCGCCGCATCCTGGTCCAGCAGGAAGAGCAGTTTCCCGTTCTTCGGCTGAATCAGCTGCGATGGCAGCGTCTCCGGATCATACGGCCCTTGCAACACACGATGCAACGGGTCGGCTTTGTCCTTGCCGCCAATCAGAAAGAAGACATCGCCAGCCTCAATGATGACCGGCCACGTCAGCGTAACGCGCCATGTATCTTTCTGCGGGACCTGATTCGCATAGACGAGACGCGCCAATTCGTGAATCCCGGCCGTGTGCGGAAAGATCGACGCCGTATGCCCATCGTCGCCCATCCCTAGACTCAGCGAGTCAAAGCGGGGAACTTCTGCGCCTTCGAGCTTGAACTGGTTGCGAAGCGTCGACTCGTAGCGCGCCGCAGCTTCGTCCGGTGGCAATTCGCCCTCGATGCGAAAGACCTGTTCCGGTTTCAGCGGAACCTTGTCCAGCATCGCCTCGCGCGTCATGCGATAGTTGCTGTCTTTGTCGGTGGGAGGTACCGTGCGCTCATCGACAAAGTAAAGCTCCAGTTGCGCCCACGGCATTGCCGACAGAAATTTGTGCCGTGGATCGGCCAGCAATGCGAAGGTCCGCTTCGGCGTGCTGCCGCCAGAGACGGCGATGCGCGCTTTGCCTTTAGCGGCAACTGTTTTTTGTGCCTCTTCCAGAAAATGCTCTGCGGCTGCGTAGGCCAGAGCATCCGGCCCGTCGTATACGCGATATTCGACTGCTATCGTTTTCGCCATGCGTTTGTGAGTTCCTGAAATCAGCTATTGTGCCAACGCCGTCCATCGCGTCCAAGCAACCCGTCGGCAGCCTTCGGCCCCCAGCTGCCGCTGGTGTAATTGGGGAAATCCTTGGGCTTGGACTTCGCCCACGCCTGCAGCACTGGCGTGTACAGCGACCACGTCGCCTCCACGCCGTCGCGATGCGCAAAGAGCGTCTGGTCGCCCAGCATCGCATCCAGCAGCAGACGTTCATAGCCGTTGGCGGAATTCACGCCGAATGCCGTTGCATATTGGAAGTCCATCACCACCGGGCAGACATTCGTCTCCGGTCCGGGCACCTTCGCGCCAAAGCGCAGCGAGATGCCTTCATCCGGCTGAATCCGCATCTTCAGCAGGTTCGGCTGAATCTCATTGCAGGCACCTGTGCCCGGGCGGTCAAAAAGTAACAGTGGCGGTTGCTTAAACTGGATCGTGATTTCCGTGAGGCGCTTTGCCATCCGCTTGCCCGCGCGCAGATAGAACGGAACTCCGGCCCAGCGCCAGTTTTCCATCTCGAGCTTCAGCGCTGCGAAAGTTTCCGTGACTGAATTTGGATCGACGCGATCTTCTTCGCGATAACCCTGCACCTGCTGACCGTCGACGGTTCCCAGCGCATACTGGCCGCGCACGGTGTTATCCATGGAGATGGGCTTGATCGCGCGCCACACTTTTACCTTCTCGCCACGCACGGAGCTGGCCTCGAATGAGACCGGCGGCTCCATGGCGACAAACGAGAGCAGTTCCATCACGTGGTTCTGGACTACATCGCGCAAGGTTCCGGCTTTTTCATAGAACGGCCCACGGCCTTCAATGCCGATGCTTTCCGACGCCGTGATCTGCACATGATCGATGAAATTGCGATTCCAGATCGGCTCAAAGATGCCGTTCGCGAAGCGGAAGACCAGGATGTTCTGTACCGTCTCCTTGCCAAGGTAATGATCGATGCGGAAGATTTGTTCCTCATCAAAAACCTTGTTCACTTCATCATTCAGCTCTCTGGCTGACTCCAGATCATGCCCGAACGGCTTTTCGATGATCACCCGCGCATAGCCTTTTTCCGGATGCGCCATGCCATGCTCGCCGAGTCTGTTGATGATGTCGGAAAAATACTCAGGCGCGACGGCGAGATAAAAGAGCCTGTTGCCTTCTGTTCCCCGCTCTTTGTCGATCTTTTCGAGCAGGGCTTTCAGCTCCGAGTAACCGGCGTCATCGTCAAAGTTCATAGCGTGGTAGTCCACTTTTTCGATGAAGTCGTCGATCCGGCTGTCGTCTTGCTTCACCCCGCCAAATTTCAGGATGCCGTCTTTCATGTCGGCGGCAAATTCGCTCTTCAGATCGCGCCGCGCCACACCGACAATGGCAAACTCAGCGGGCAGCAGCCCCTGCTGTTCCAAGTGAAAGAGCGCGGGCAGCAACTTGCGTTTGGTCAAATCGCCAGACGCACCAAAGATCACCACGACTCCGGGATCGGGAATCCGTTCGCTGCGCGGCGATGCCGCCCCTACGGCCTCTGGAGCAATTCTTACTTCTGTCGTTGCCATAATGTCCCCCGCTAGTCTTCCTTCATTTGATAACCGCCGAGCGCAATGCGCCGAATCAGCGACATTATTTTGATATCGCTGCAGCCTCCAGCGAAATCCCCAACTTCTCAAACTCCGCCTTCAAATGCTCCGAGCCCAGATAGCGAATCCCATGTATGCCTACCGAGTTCGCCGCGTCCACGTTGCCTGAGCGGTCATCCACAAACACAACGGAGTCCGCATCCCTCTGTATAACGTCGAGCGTCATCTTGAATATTTCCGGGTGCGGCTTGCGCAACCCAACATAACAGGAACTAACGAAAACCTTGAAATACTTACGCAGATTAAATTTGTCGAAGCGGTAGTCATTCAGTTCGCGCGATTCGTTGTTCACCATGCCAAGAAACAACGAATCCGATGCGGCAAGATTTGCAAGGATCCCAAGCGCGCTGTCTTGAAGGATTTCTGACTGCGCCTTCATCGCGGCGAGGAAATCGCTCGGGGAGAAGTCACGCGGCTCGTAAAAGACTGTCTTCCTGAGATACTCCTCAACGGTGATCAGCCCTTTTTCCCACGCATCGTTCGACATCTCGTGCCGCTCCTCGAACGTATCGCGGTCCAATCCAAATTGCAAAAGGACCGCAGCGCGTCCTTTACGGTCCCAGCCATTCGTCAGCAAGACCCCGCCAACGTCCCACAAAATGGTAGTGATGGTTGCCATTGCCGCTCCTGCGCCGTTTCGTGCGCCTGCAGTGCTTCGTTGATCTCGTTGGTTTACCTGACGGTGTGACTCTCCAGCTTCGCCGCTTCCGGCATGTTGCGAGCTTCGATTGCCTTTACCTTATTCAGCCTGCGTACAAAGCGCTCTTCCTGCTTCTGAAATCGCGCATTCAGGTACGACGACACCAGATCGAAGGCCAGTGCGCTGCCGATAATCCTTGCGCCCAGCACGAGCACGTTCATGTCATCGTGCTCCACGCCCTGATGCGCGGAATACGTATCATGGCACATGCTGGCGCGAACGCCGGGCATCTTGTTCGCCGCAATATTTACACCAACGCCGCTTCCGCAAATCAGGATGCCCCGCTCCGCTCGTCCCGCAGCCAGCGCCTTACCCACCGCCTCCGCAAAATCTGCGTAGTCAGAAGGCTCGGTGTTGTAAGCGCCCAGGTCGACGACCTCATGCCCCAGGCGCTCCAGATATCCGCGGACCTCCTCCTTCAACGGAAAACCCGCATGGTCCGCTGCGATCACCAGCTTCATAGATTTACTTCTCCGCCAGCGCTGCGCTTTGCACCAGCGACTTCGCACGACTGACGATGTTCGCCACGCTGTAGCCCAGCTTTTCGAGGGCTATTTTGCCCGGAGCCGATGCGCCAAAACGATCCAGCCCGATCACATCGCCGTGACGGCCAACATACTTCCACCACCCGAGGCCGCTGCCCGCTTCCACCGCCAGCTTCGGCAGATGATCCGGGAAGATTGAAGCCTTGTACTCGTCGCTCTGCTCTTCGAAGATTTCAAAGCTCGGCATCGAGACCACGCGCGCCGTCAAGCCTTCCTTCTTCAGCGCAGCCGCCACATCCAGCGATAGCCATACTTCCGCGCCAGTCGCGACAATCAGCAGGTCGGGTGAATCGCTTCCCTGCTCCACAATGTAAGCGCCGTGCTTTACGCCTTCGTAAATATCGTGCTTTGCGGGATCGAGGACTGGCAGGTCCTGCCGCGACAGCGCCATGAACGAAGGGCTCTTGCGCTCAAGCGCCAGCCGCCACGCTGCTGCTGTTTCGTTCGCATCCGCTGGACGAAAATCCGTCAGGAACGGAACAGCACGCAGCATCATCAGGTGCTCGATTGGCTGGTGCGTCGGCCCGTCCTCACCCAGAGCAATCGAATCGTGCGTAAAGATGAAGAGCGAATGGGCGTGCATAATCGCCGCCATGCGGATCGCCGATTTGCAGTAATCGGTAAAGGTGAAGAACGTCGAACCATACGGAATGAGGCCGCCATGTGCCCACATCCCATTGACCGCCGCGCACATCCCGAACTCGCGCACGCCGAACCAGATATTCCTGCCCTTCGGATCGACGTGAAAATTCCCGCCCGTCTTCAGAATCGTCTTCGTCGAGGCCGTCAGGTCTGCCGCGCCGCCAATGAGTTCGGGCACTTCGTTCGCGAACGCGTTCATGATCGCGTTGCCGGCATTGCGCGTGGCCATCGGTTTTTCTGTCGGGAAGGTGGGTATCGACTTCTCCCATCCGTCCTTCAGCTTGCCCGCCTGCGTGCGCTCAAACTCAGCAGCCAACTCCGGAAACTTTGTTTTGTACTCGGCGAAGAGCGCATTCCACTCAGCTTCGTACTTCGCGCCACGGCCTTTGATAGTGTCCCAGTTCTTCTGCGCCTCTTCCGGCACGTAGAAGAATTTATCCGAAGGCCAGCCCAGGTTCTTCTTCGTCTCGATCGCCTCTTCCGGCTTCAACGCTTCGCCGTGCACCTTGTTCGTGCCGGCAATCGGGCTGCCGTAGCCAATCACGGTCCGCACGGCAATGATCGAAGGCTTGTCTTTCACCGCCTGGGCGGCTTCGATTGCCTTCGAGATAGCGTCGAGGTCGTTGCCGTCGGCGACTCTCTGCACGTGCCAGTGATACGCTTCAAACCGCTTGTAAACGTCTTCGGTGAACGACAATTCCGTCGGTCCGTCGAGCGAGATCAGATTGTCGTCGTAGAGGAAGATCAGCTTGCCCAGTTTCAGCGTGCCGGCGAGAGATGCCGCCTCATGCGAGACGCCTTCCATCAAGTCGCCATCGCCGCAGATGCCGTACGTGTAGTGATCGACAATGTCGAAGCCGGGCTGGTTGTAAACCGCTGCCAGATGTTTCTCCGCGATGGCCAGCCCCACGGACATCGCCAGGCCCTGCCCCAGCGGTCCGGTCGTGACTTCGACCCCATCCGTATCGCCGCGCTCCGGGTGTCCCGGTGTCTTTGACCCGAACTGGCGGAACTGCTGCAGGTCCTCGATGGTCACGTTGTAACCGGAAAGGTGCAGCACGGCATACTGCAACGCCGACGCATGCCCATTCGAGAGCACAAAGCGGTCGCGGTTCGACCAGTGCGAGTTCGCCGGATTGTGCCGCATGTACTTGTGGAAGAGCAGGTACGCAATCGGGGAATCGCCGAGAGGCGCGCCCGGATGGCCGCTCTTGGCCTTATCCACGGCGTCTACTGCAAGAAAACGAAGTGCATTAATCGAAAGCTGGTCGATATCGCTCATAACTATTCACGCTCCAAGAAATTTTCGGCCCGTATTGAGGTGCGATTTCGAAGTCTGCGCGCACCCGGAAAGATGACGTTAATCGCTGATACTGTCTAAAAGCTACGCCCTTAAGATGTCCGCCAAAGCGAATACGGCTCAGGAAACGCCTTCGATTTGCACATCGAAATTGCGCCCCTCCCACCGATTCTCAGCTATCCAGTAAAGAGTAAACGAAACCGCGCCAGTCTGCTCCGGGGTGGTCGGGATATCCACAAAAGAACCCGCATACCCTACCGTCGAGCTTTCTTTCGTCTGGCTCGTCTGCCAGCCGTCGGTCGACCAGACAATCTTGATCCGGTCGTGCGCCGTAATGCGCAAAGTTTTCCCCGCCGGAATGCTCGTGATCGTCCGCCGCAGCTTGAAAACTTCAATTTGGCTGTCGCGCCAGCCATTCGCATACCGATCTGCGACGATCGGGATACGGTCAAACACCTTTCCATCGGTCACGGACCGCAGCAGCTTCAGATACTCCGCATGCGCCCACACCAGCGGCATCGCCGCGCCTGCCGGGCCTCCGAAGACCAGCCCGCTCTTGTCCGGCTCGTCCCATATCTGCTCCGGAAGCATGCCTCCTACCGATGCGAACTGCTCGATCGTCTCGATCAGCGGCTTCACGTCACTCCCCGCAGCCAGTTCATAGTGTGCGCGCTCCCCCGTCAGCAGCGGCCAGACGCGTCCTTGCCCACAGCCCAGGAAAGGACCGCCGTCATGCCGCTGCCCATATCCGTCGTGGTTATACCGTCGCCAGCATGGTCCCTTCGGCGTATCCCTCTTTAATACCTTGTCTACCACTTTCAGCGAATCCACAATGACCGGATCATCCGCCGGCCGCACCCCATACCGCACCAGTTCGAGAAAACCCCCGTCGATGACCTCGCGCGCCTCAAACTCAGATTTCTCGCCCGGCGCGCGGTTCGCAATCCGGATCGTCTCGTCGCCGCATCCCTCCGGATGAGCAAACGGTGCCCCGCATTCCGGTGGACGAATCCGCATGTAGTGCCGCTTGATCTCCGGATCGAGGACGCCGTCATTCGTAACCGTCCAGTCTTCCAGATGGCTCTGGATCCAGTCCGCCTGCTCTTCCAGAAACTGCCCCAGTTCCGGAGCACTGTGCGCCCGAGCGATATCCGCCGCGCAGATCAGCCCCGAAATCACAGCCGCCAGCGTCGAAGGTGAGTACCCCGCGCACTCTTCCCAGCGCTCCTGCTGGGTCACAGGAGCGTAGCGCACCAGGAAACCTGCCGCCCGCTCTACGAACGGAAAGACATCGAAATTGCCCAGACCATTGAGCTTCCACAGCCGCCACGCCAGCATGATGGGAAACGCAACCTCATCCAGCTGGAGCCCTGTCCAGTACGGCGTTCCATCAATCCAGAAATTCTGCGCAAAGCTGCCATCCGGCCGCTGCGTGCAAGCCAGATAAACAAGTGCGCGCAGCGCTGTATCCACGCGGCCGCATGCCAGCAGAGCCGTCGCGCTCTGCACCATGTCGCGCGTCCAGACCAGATGGTAGCCGCCCAGATCATCATCGCCCTTGGCATAGCCCCAGGGAATCGAAGCAGAAGCAATAAACGCGCCGGAGTAAGTCTTGTCTTCATGCGCCAGCACAACGTTGTGGCTGATCTGCATCAGCCGCCCGTTGTCCATTGAGCTGGCTGCCAGCTCTCGTGGACTGGCCGCCCGGTGCCACTGCTCAATAAACCGCTTCAGATGCAGCTCAAAAGGCTTGGTCAATGCCCCCATCGAGGCAGAAAGCGCCGCATGATGCCCTTCGCCAAACCCCAGCGCCACGGTGAAATCGCGCACCCGGTGCACCTTGATCTCACCCATGATGGCAATATTGCCCTCAAGCGCTGAGCCGAACTCCCAGTCCATCTGGAAATTGTTCTTGAGGTCCTGCCAGCCATCGCTCGCTCCCACATAGCCGCAGCTCGCGCGATCGAACCCGCAGTCCGCCGCCAGAACCAGCGATGTATGGTTCTTCCATGCCACTGCTGCACGCTGCCCCGCAATTTCGATCAGGCGGCCATTATTTCCCATGCCGCCGCCTTCGATATGCGGAGAGAGCAGCACATAAACCTTCAGCCGATCCAGCAGCTCCTGCTCCCCTTCCATCCAGACGTGCGTCAGAACCACGGGGTAATGCGGATCGTTGATGATGATCTTGGTGATCGTGTAGCGCCCATTGGGGTCGCTGTTGCGAACCTTGACGGCCAGCGAATCCGAATCGACATATTCAAACTCGTGATTCAGATCGCGCCGTTCTTCGTGGAAGAACGTCTCGCCATCGGTGATCGAGCAGCTGCATGTCGCGAATCTGCGGCCGGTCAATCGTGGGGTAGTAGACCTCGTTCAGAATGCCGTGCGAAACCGTGTACCACGCGCGGCTCGACGCCGAATACGCCGTCCCAACAGCATCCTTCGCGCTCGAAGTCCAGCGCGGCCCAAGCCCGGGCGCGCCAAACGCCACACCCTCCCCATCGATCCACTTATACTGCGGCGCCAGCACCGTCATAGCGTCGATCTTCTCCTCTGAACAGCCGGAATAAGCACTTTACTCCACTTTGATCAAAAACGTGGAAATTTGGTATCAACCACTTTAGAGCTGAATCACTGAAAAACCGGCCGCTTTGGCGGCGTCGCCCAATCGCTGATCGCCGCAGATGAAGGTTCTGCCCATGAGGACTCTGCCGACACCAGACGAGTGCCGCAGCTAATTGCATGCTGTCTGCAGCGCGCAACGGATACTTTGCAACGAGTTCGCAGGCCAGGTCGCGAAGTAAATCATCAGGATGAATTTCGCTCCAGACACGGCTCACCGTTTCGAGATAACTAAGTGCTCGATCCGCTTCCTTTGGATCAATGTCCCCGAATCGAAGCAGTCGGGCAACAGCGCCGCATATCTCTACCCGGCTCGCCCACCAGACAACGGGCGTATGCCGCCGCAAATAGGCGCGCACTCGTTGACTGGTCGCTTCATGGAGACAGAAGGGAACCAAAGCACTGGCGTCGCAAAATGCAGGGTCCGTCACAGCCCCTCGTCCCGATCAGCAAGCAGCGCTTCGATTGCCTTTCTTCCTTTCAACTTCCTAGTGGGAGGAATTTTCCAGATTTCATCCAGATCTGACAGAGGCCGCTCTGGCAACCGCATCTTTCCTTCAGCTACGAGCTGTAAGTTCTTCTTCGCTTGCGTTTCCAGGCACGAATGGAACGATCTTCGCGACAGGCATGTTGCGATCCCGGATCACGATCTCCTCGCCATTGCGAGCAAACCTCACATAAGTACTCAACCGGTTCTTCAGCTCGGCAATATTCACGGTCTTCATCATTCCCACCTCATGGCCATTATAGCCATGTTTCTAGTACTGGGCTCGTGTGATCTGAGCACTGTGCTCTATCTAGAGCACCTGCGAATTCGCATCCGGATCAGGATGGAACTGAACCTCGCGCATCGCGTGCCCGATCTCATGGTTCTTCATAAACTGCTCCCACACAAATCCGGAGCGCAGATTCTCGGCCATCAGCACGCTGATCCCCTGATCGATCCCAAGAACATCCTGCGCATACCAGTTCGCTTTGGGATTGAACGCATCGACAAACCCATACCGCGTCCAGACCTTGTCGTCGAATTTCTGCCGCATCGCCAGCAGCACATGCGAACACTCCGCCGGAAGAAAAGGCAGCGACCCTGCGCACGCCGACGGCACCACCGTGCCATCCAGCGGCCCCATCGCCGGAGGTCCGCCCCACACGCGATATCCTTCGCGTGAATCCGATGCCGTGATGCCCCACAAGTCCTGATCGATCCAGGGAAACTTCGCTCCCAGCGTCATGCACCACAACTGATGCACACGCGTCGCGGCAATGGAATTGGTGAAGTAGTTCGTATGCAGGTCGCGCTGGTCGCGATAGTCGCACCATGCATGTGCATACTGGTGAATGAAGAGCGGAGCCAGTCCGCTGATGTAATCAATGCCGCCAAACTGCACCAGAGGCCGCTGCAGCGCATTCCACGTCTCAGCCGTAATCGGATGCGTCGGCGATCCAATCGCCAGCAGGTACATCGTCATCAGCTCTGCATAAATGTCCCAGCGATGTCTTCAGGAATCCCTGGTCCGGCAGCCATCCCATGGAAAGGGTCGTGCCGCCATTGAGCATCCACTCCCAGTCAATGCGCCGGTAAAACGTCGTCGCCAACGCCTCGATGCGCGTGTTCCCGGAAAAATACTGCCGGCACGTCAGAATGCCGCACAGCAACAGTGCCGTATCAATCGACGAGAGCTCCGAGCCAAACATCCGCTGCCCGCTCTCAATGTCGATGAAGTGATACAGAAACCCATGTTCATGCGGGCAATCTTCCAGCAGAAACGCCAGCGTTTTCTCAACGCGCTGCTCGCACTGCAGCTTCGGCAGATAGTTCCGCTTCGCAGCGATACACATCGCCGTCAGCCCAAAACCGGTCGCGGCGATGCTGGCCACGCGGCTCAGCGAGCGTCCCGCAGCCGGAGCGCGATCCCGCACCAGCCCTGTCTTCGGGCTCGCCTCGTTGTAAAAGAAATCGCAGCCGCGTCCCTCCAGATCATCGAGCAGCGCATCGGCCTGCTTGGAAACCTGCGTCAGCGGACGGTTGATGAAGACGCCGGTGCCGCGCTGGTACTGCTCCGCGTTCTGCGCCTCGGTCTTCGGCTCCTGGTTCGGCTTTACCGGCGGAGGCTGCTGCTGGTTCTGGAATCCTTCCGCCGCACTGACTGCAGGCGCACCCAGCACCAGCATTCCGGAAGCCCCGGCGGTGCGCAAAAGTTGGCGACGGGTTATACGTGAACGGCCCAAATGCAGAAGGTCTCTAGCAATTTCTGATGGCAAGAAGCTTCAGCAGGCACAGAATTTTTCCCGCATCCTCCGTGCCTCGCCTGCGAACATTGGGTGCCCCATCCTTTCGCGCACTTTGCGAAAGGGTGGGAGACCACAAATCTAACAACGTCCCAATTCGCAGTGTATACAAGACAGAAAGGATGCGTCTCCGCGTTGCCCGTATGTCTATCCTGTCAAAGTGATCACCATTCGTACTTCCACCATCGCCGACGCCGAAGCGGTGTGGAAAATCCTCGAACCCACCATCCGCGCCGGAGAAACCTACACCATCCCGCGCGATTTCACCCGCGAGCAGGCCCTCGCATACTGGTACGCACCCCATCACGAAACATTTGTTGCGGAAGAAGACGGAGCAATCCTCGGCAGCTATTACCTGCGCACCAACCAACAGGGCGGCGGCAGCCACGTTGCCAACTGCGGCTATATGACCGCGCCCGAGGCCTCAGGCCGAGGCATCGCCAGCGCCATGTGCGCCCATTCCCTCGACCGCGCCCGCGAACAGGGCTTCCTCGCCATGCAATTCAACATCGTCATCAGCACGAATGAAGTCGCCATCCGCCTCTGGCAGAAATTCGGCTTCGAAATTGTCGGCCGACTGCCCAAAGCCTTCCACCACCCAAACCAAGGCTACGTCGACGCCTTCGTCATGTACCGCGAGCTTTAACCTTTCGATTTGTCACCCCGAGCGTATCTTTCAGAGTTGTCATCCTGAGCGCAGCGAAGGACCTGCTTCTTGCCTTCAACAGCACGAAAACGCCGTGCCCCATCCTTTGCGAAGCAAAGGGTGGGAGAGCACGAATCTACCCCGCCTAAAATTAAATCTCTCTAACTCACCCTCAGCACCCAAACACGACTCCCCAGCATCCCTTATGATTGAGGACGCAGAACAAAGGGTGATCTGACACCCAAGACATTCACGGTCAAACCGACCACACGACCAGGAGGAACGCTTTGGCACACGAAGTCCCACCCCTACCGTATGACTATGCCGCTCTCGAACCCTACATCGACGAAGCCACGATGCATTTTCACCACGACAAGCACCATCTGGCCTACGTCACCAATCTCAACGCGGCCATCGACAAACACCCTGACCTCGCCAAGCACTCAGCAGAAGACCTGCTCCGCAACCTGAACAGTGTTCCCGAAGACGTCCGCACCGCGGTACGCAACAACGGCGGCGGCCAGGTCAACCACACCATGTTCTGGAACATCATGAAGCCCGGCGGCGGCGGAGAACCCACAGGCCGTATCGCCGAGCAGATCCGCAAGGACTTCGGCGACTTCGAAGCCTTCAAAAAGCAGTTCAACGAAACCACGGCGAAGCAATTCGGCTCCGGATGGGGCTGGCTCATCTGGGACGGCGGCAAGCTCAAAATCACCACCACCGCCAACCAGGACTCGCCGCTCTCGCAAGGCCACTATCCCATCCTCGGCAACGATGTCTGGGAGCACGCCTACTACCTGAAATATCAGAACAAGCGCCCCGACTATCTCGCCGCCTGGTGGAATACCGTCAACTGGGACGAAATCAACAAGCGCTTCGACCAGGCCCAGAAATAGGTCCCAAATAAGTCAATAAACGGGTGTGCCCCAGGTTCCCCTGAGCATAGCGAAGGGTAACCTGGGGTATTTTCTTTCCGGTTCCGTAGCATAGTTAAAGATTGTCATCCTGAGCGAAGTCTTTGCATAGCAAAGACGAAGTCGAAGGACCCGCGGCGAAACTGCGTCTCAGTCCGCGAAAAGCGCGCACCTCCCGCCACTTTCCCTCAAAAATCCGTGTTAAAGAAGACAGGGAGGAAAACACTCCAGAGATGAACCGATTGAAACTCTTTCTCTGCGCTACTGCCTTCATTGCATCCACAACCTTCGCGCAGACCACCCTCACCCCCGGCACTGTCAGCTACACCATCGAACAGAACGGCAAGAAACTAGGCGCAGCCAGCTACACCATCGAAAACGCGCCCAACAAATACCTCATCACCTCAAACGGCAAAATCACCGAGGACAAGTTCAGCTACGCCTTCTCGAACACACAGAAGATCGACACATCCCTCAACCTCATCACCGATCAGCTCAACGGAGTCGTCAGCGGCAAAGCCGTCAGCTTCAACGCCACCTCGGACCCCACGGGCCGCCAGTTCAAGCTTGATATCTCCGCCAACGGAACGCAGCAGTCGAACGCCGTCGACCGCAACCAGAATACCGCCCTGTTAACCGATCTCGACCCGGCCGGCTACCTGCTGCTCACAAAGATCGCGATGCGTAACCCGGCTCACTCCTGGGCGCTTATACCCAAGGAGAACGGCTTCCTCGTTCCCGTCACATTTACTCCGCAGCCCGACCAGCAGGGCCACCTCAACGGCCAGCCGATCCCGGTGAAGTATGTCAGCGCCGCCATCAGCAGCCAGAATGCCGTCACCCTCGAGCTCTTCTACTCGCCCGACGGCCATCTTCTCGAAGCCGATCTGCCACAGCAAAATTTCTATGTCATCCGCGACGGCTTCAAGCTAACCAACCGTCCAAAACCGCCAGCACCACCGCACGGGCAGGCACCACCGCCACAAGACCAGCAGCAACTACAACCGCCGCAGCGAATAACAGCAACAACAACCGCCGCAGTCGGCCCAACAATAAGAGACGCCATCGCACCCATTTCCAGCGTTTTCGGGCAATGGTTGCGTTTCCACATCGTCTCTCCTCTCTGGTACAGTGATCGGGACTTTGCTCAGGAGATGACATGTCCCGGTTGCACCTCTTTGCTGCCTTACTGTTCCTCACCCTCGCGTCTGCCGCCTACCCACAATCCGCTTACGACGCGGTCGATCCCATCATCGGAACCTCCGGGGACGGCAACACATTCCCCGGCGCATCGCTTCCCTTCGGCATGGTGCAATGGAGCCCCGACACCGGCGATAACGGCTGGTACTTCTACAACAAGAACAAGATTTACGGCTTCGGGATGACGCATCTCAGCGGTGCCGGATGCCCGCTCTACGGCGATGTCCCCATCCTGCCACTCACGGGCGAATTGACCGCCTCGCCCGCAACCGCACTCGGCGACTACGCGCAGTCTTTCGATCATGCGCATGAAGAAGCACACCCCGGCTACTACTCCGTGAGCCTCGCCAACGGAATCGAAGTCGCGCTCACCGTCACCGACCGCGCAGGCATCGCCCGCATCCGCTTTCCGCAAGGGCAGTCCGCGCGGCTGCTCGTCAACTCCGGAGGCAGCGCCAATTCCGATGTCCATGTCGAGACACTCCCGCCCGTTGGCCGCGAGCACGACGGCAACCAGATCAAAGTCACCGGCGACAACGCCGTCTCCGGCTCAACCACCGCCGGCGGATTCTGCGGCTCGCCCACCCGCTACACGCTCTACTTCGCCGCAAAATTCGAGCAGCCCTTCCAAACTTCTCCACCTGGAACGGCGACGCGATCCAGAAAAACCAGCGCGAAGCCTCCGGCAAACACACCGGCGCATGGCTCGACTTCGGCAATCACAGCCAGATTCAGCTCAAAATCGGCATCTCCTACGTCAGCGAAGCCAACGCTCTCGCGAATCTCAACAAAGAAATCCCCGGCTGGAATTTCGACGAAGTCCGCGCCAACGCACGCGGCACATGGACGAAGCTTCTCGACAAGGTCTCCGTCGAAGGCGGCACACCCGACCAGCGAAAGATCTTCTACACCGGCCTCTACCACATGCTGCTCGCGCCCAACCTCTTCAGCGACGACAACGGCGACTACACCGGCTTCGACTGGAAAGTACGCTCACTTACCTCAACCACACAAACGCGCAGTACGCCAATTTCTCCGACTGGGACATCTACCGCAACACCATCCAGCTGCAATCGCTGCTCGTCCCCACGCCGCGTCGGCGACATGATGCAGTCCCTCGTCAACGACGCCGAGCAGAGCGGCTGGCTCCCGCGCTGGGCCGCCGCCAACGACGTCACCTACGTCATGAACGGCGACTCGCCCGCCATCCTGCTCTCCAGCGCCTACGCCTTCGGCGCGCGCAACTTCGACACGAAGACCGCGCTCCAATACATGGTCAAAGCCGCCACCCAGCCCGGCAAAGGCCCGCACGACAACGAAGAGCGCCCCTACCTCACGGACTACCTCAAGCTGGGCTATGTCCCCATCGAAAAGGACGGCAGCGCCGCCTCCCGCACCCTCGAATACGCCAGCGACGACTTCGCCATCGCGCAGCTCGCCCGCAGCCTCGGCGACACGACCGACTACGAGAAGCTCCTCAAACAATCCGAGAACTGGAAGAACCTCTTCGATCCCGAGACCCGCTGGATTCGTCCTCGCAGAACTCCGCGGCGAATGGCTCCAGGGCTTCGACGCCTGAAAGTCCTCTGCCCAAGCGCCCCAACGCGCCCGTCTCCACTGACCAGAACGGCTTCGAAGAGGGCAACACCTACCAGTACACCTTCATGATCCCCTTCGATTACCCGGAACTCATCAAGCGCATCGGCGGCGACAACGCCACCACTCCGCGCCTCGACAAGTTCTTCTCCAAGCTCATCTGCTGGGGCGAACCCTGCTTCAACATGGCCAACGAGCCCGACTTCGTCACGCCCTACACCTATGTCTTCGCCGGCCAGCCCTGGAAGACGCAGCAGGTCGTCACTCGCATCGAGCAGCAGACCTTCAACACCAAATCCGACGGCATCCCCGGCAACGACGACCTCGGCGCCACCTCCGGCGTCTACGTCTGGAACGCCCTCGGCCTCTACCCCGGCATCCCCGGAGTCGGCGGCCTGCTCATCGGCACGCCCATGTTCCCGTCAGCCATAGTCCATTTCGGAGACGGCCGCACCCTCTCGATCCACGCCGCCGGAACCGGCCCCTACGTCCAGCAAGTCCTGATCAACGGCAAAGAAAACACAACGTCCTGGCTGCCGCTCTCAGACTTGGGCCAAGGCACGTCAAAACTGGAATTCAAACTCAGCCCCGAACCCAACAAGCAGCGAGGCCAGCCAACAAACGAGCGCCCACCCAACTTCATGCAGTAGTTCCAAACGATGTCATCCTGAGCGAAGCGCCGAAGGCGCTGAGTCGAAGGACCCGCACAAACGACGTGCGTGAGAAGCCTTGCAAAGCAAGGCCCGCTTTCCCGAGCAGCAACACGAAAAACGGGTGCCCAGCCTTTCGCGAAGTATGCGAAAGGGTGGGAAGGTGAGGCACTCAACGAGCCACCATACGGGCCAGTCAACTCACCGCAAACCGCCACCCGAGGCCATCTGCCCAAGTAAACTCCCAACATGCCCACCCAAGCCGAAAAAGCCGCGACCTTCCACCAACTCCACCACCGCAAAGAACCCCTCATCGTCGCCAATCCATGGGACGCGGGCACCGCGCGCATCCTCACCGCGCTCGGCTTCGAAGCCCTCTCCACCACCAGCGGAGGCCTCGCCATCACCCTCGGCCGCCGCGACGGAACCGCCAGCATCACCCGCGACGAAGCCCTCGCCAACGCCAAAGCCATCGCCGAAGCCACCCACCTCCCCGTCGCCGCCGATCTCGAAAACGGATACGGCCACTCACCCGAAGCCGCCGCCGAAACCATCCGCCTCGCGGCCGCAGCCGGCCTGGTCGGAGGCTCCATCGAAGACGCCAGCGGCGACCCCGCAAACCCCATCTACGACTTCGACCACGCCGTCGAGCGCGTCGCAGCCGCCGCCGAAGCAGCCCACGCCCTGCCCTGGACATTCATGTTCGTAGCCCGCGCCGAAAACTATCTCCACGGCCGTCCCGACCTCGACGACACCATCCGCCGCCTGCAGGCCTTCGAGCAAGCCGGAGCCGAAGTCCTCTACGCCCCCGGCCTCACCCGCCCCGAAGACATCCAGGCCGTCTGCGCCGCCGTCAGCAAACCAGTGAATGTGCTGGCAGCGTTGAAAGGAGCGCCGCATCTCAGCGTCGCCGAACTCGCAGCCCTGGGAGTACGCCGCATCAGCCTTGGATCAGCCCTCAGCCGCGCCGCGCTGACCGCCTTCATCCACGCCTCCCGCGAAATCAAAGAAAAAGGCACCTTCACCTTCGCCGCGGAAACATATTCGCTATCCGAAAGTCATCGATCTCGCGGTCAACTGAATCTTCACCCGCCCAATCTGAATCTTTAAGAAAGCCGGACGAAAGATCCGGCCCAACCAACGCATCACACACTCGCCACACGCACCGCCATCGAATAAATGACATCGTTACGTTACAAACATGCCGGGATCATCGTCCTGCTGGGCCTCCTCAGTGTCGTTACGCCCTTCGCCATCGACATGTATCTCCCGGCCTTTTCCCACCTCGCCGCCGATTTCCGCACCACCACCGCATCCATCGACCTCTCGCTCTCCACCTACTTCATCGGCTTCGCCCTGGGACAAATCCTCTATGGCCCGCTCCTTGACCGCTTCGGACGCAAGCGCCCGCTCTACTTCGGCCTCATCGTCTACATCGTCGCGTCCGTCGGATTGGCACAGGCGCACAGCATCCACGCCTTCATAGCACTCCGCTTCATCCAGGCTCTCGGAGGCTGCGCCGCACAAGTCGCCGCCATCGCCATGGTGCGCGACTTCTTCCACGCCCGCGAAAGCGCCCGCGTCTTCTCCCTGCTCTTCCTCATCATCGGAACCTCGCCACTGCTCGCGCCCACCATGGGCAGTCTGCTCGTCTCAAGCCTCAGTTGGCGTTGGATATTCCTGGCCCTCGCCGCCAACGCGCTCGTGATCCTCACGCTCACCTTCACTCTGCTGCCTGAAGGCCACACGCCCGACCGCTCCATCTCGCTCCGCCCGCAGCCCATCCTGCAAGGCTTCTGGACGATCCTCCGCCAGCCGCAGTTCACCACCTACGCGCTCGCCGGAGCCTTCTCCTTCGCCGGCCTCTTCGCCTTCGTCGCCGGCTCGCCCATCATCTTCATGGAGGGCTACCACCTCAGCGCCCGCACCTTCGGCCTCATCTTTGCCGTGCTCGTTATGGGCTTCATCGGAGGCAACCAGATCAACGTCTTCCTGCTGCGCCGATTCACGAGCCGGCAGATCTTCTTCTATGCGCTCGCCTTTCAGGTCTTCGTAGGACTCATCTTCTTCGCCAGCGCACACGCCCACATCCTCGACCTGCCCGCGACGCTGGTTCTCTTCTTCTTTTTTCTGCTGGCGATTGGATTGACCTACCCCAACGCCGCCGCCATCGGCATGGTGCCCTTCTCAAAGGATGCAGGCAGCGCGTCGGCACTCCTCGGCTTCCTGCAAGCCGGAGTAGGCTCGGCTATCTCCATGGGAATCGGCGTCCTCGGAGCAACCGCGATTGTGTCGCTGCTATCGAGCACTTCCTTCGTTGCACTGCTCGTCCTTCTGATCGGCCGCACCCGCATCGGAGAACTCATCGAAGCCCCCGAGGGCGAAGCTGTAGCAGCAGTGCACTAACGAGTGCAAGGCCTTCTTCACCAAAGCAAGAAAAATGGGTGGGAGACCACAAATGCTTTGGTAGCTCACGTCGGAATAGGCCATTACTTTCGGGTGCCCCATCCTTTGCAAAGCAAAGGGTGGGAAAGCACGAACCTCCGCACAAGCACAGTAAAATCCAACAAACATGCCACGCGGACTAACCCGCTATTACGGCGGACACGACCTCCACTTCATCACCTTCAGCTGTTATCAACGAAGACCATTTCTAAACACAGCCGCGTCACGCGACATGTTCTTAGAAACTCTGGAAGAAACCCGCCTGAAATACGAGTTCCGAGTAGCAGGCTATGTAGTCATGCCGAAGCACGTTCATCTACTCGTAAGCGAACCGAAAGTTGGAACCCTCTCTACAGTCCTACAAGTCGTAAAACAGCGCACCACTCGAAAAGTAAATGATGTAATCAAAGGCCAGATGTGGCAGCGACGTTTCTACGACTTCAATGTCTCCACAGAAGAGAAGCAAACAGAAAAACTCCGCTACATGCACGAGAATCCAGTAAAACGCGGCTTAGTTCTATCAGCAGAAGATTGGAAATGGAGCAGCGCAGGGTTCTACAGTTCCAGAAAACAAGACGAAGTACAGATTCTGGACGAAGTAATCCCTATATATAACGATCCTTCCCGAGATTAGAATTGTGCTCTCCCACCCTTTGCTTCGCAAAGGATGGGGCACCCGGCGTATATGCATACCGAAACTTCGTCATATGAGTGACGCTGAAATTACTCAAGCTGCAACGAAGACCTTGATGCTGGTCTCCAGAGTCTTGGGAGTTGTCTTCCTGTTGGCCTCCGCTTACCTACTTCGTACCTGGTTTCAGTGAGATAAAACAGGCCGCAGCAGCCGGGTGCCGGGTGCCCCATCCTTTCCCGAAGTTTGCGAAAGGGTGGGAGACCACTAATCTTAGCCTGCAGTCCGAGAAAAAGTAGGTGCAAAAAGCACCTCCACGTAGAAGCCGTGTACTAAAGCCCCTGATCAAATCGCCCTCAAGAGACGGCGAACCTAATTGTGAACAAAAACCCAACCTATCTCCTAAAATCGCCCAAAGAAACAGGTTGGGTCGATCCACGCTGAATAAAAGAAGCTACCGTTGCACTCCAGCCGGTTGCTCTGTCGATTGCGGCTGCATTTGCGGCATGGCTAATCCAAGCTGTTCCAGCAGGCTCAGCAGATTCCAGTCCACCCAAATCTCCGCAACCTTTCCTCGTTCCATGCGGTAGATCGTCGTGCCGGAAACGGTCGCGCTTTTGTTCGTCGCAGGCATGCCCAGAAACGCCCCGCGATGCGTGCCAGCGCCTTCCAGTGATGCACCACCTCATTGCGTTCGGCGATGCTGTCCTCAATGGTGAATTTCAGATCGGGAAAGTTGCGGATGTGTTCCTTGTAGTTCTCCATTCCGGAAGTGAGCGATGGGAAGACCGGATCGTGGAAGCGGCATTTGGGCGACATCAACTCATCGATAGCCTTCTCCTTCCCCTTGTTCCAGCCGTCTTCGAGGAACTTCCGCGCAATTTTCTTGTGCTCGTCGGACATACTCGTCCTCCTTTCAGCCCATAAGAATAGCCCCGAATCCGCACGCCGAGGAAGACAAGTTAGGCCATCGGCTGCCCAAACGTGATCCAGAACCGGTCGCAGTCCCGAAAAATGAACTCCTTCATGCCGTAGAACGTGTCGTGCATGTCCTCGACCATCTCCACCCGGTCTTTCAGCCGCTCATACACCTGCTCTATCTCGTCGGTATGGATATAGAGATCAAATTCTAGCCGGAATGCCGAACTCGGCTTCCCGCCACAGCTGAGCATCACCTCGCTCTCGCCCAGCGTCAGAAGAGCCCAGTTAAGCTCGCCATCCTCTTCGTTCCATCGGACCAGCCGGAACCCGATCGAGACATCCGACTCCTGAAAACGGTAAGGAGGTGCAAAGCAACTCTTAGGGTAGAAGCAGAGAGGGCTTAAGCCCTCTGAAATAAGAACCGCCGACAGAGTCGGCGTACCTTGCTGCCGCAGGCATAGCCGCGCAGGTCGAAGACCGCAGCGGATCACTCTCGACGCGCCACCTCATTTCGCGCCCCCAAAAACTTGTCAAGCCCCCAAACCACCCTAAAATTCCACAACTGACACATTCTAAAGGAAATAAAAACCAAGGAAAATTGGCCTGCTATTTCGCCAAAATTGCTATCCTGAATATAGGGGCTTGATTTTCCAGCGAAGCAGATAATAGTGAAAACCGATTACCGCGCAAGTTATTGAAAACACTGGAAGCAACCTAAACAATTGAAAAATCAATGAGATAGCGGGGGATGATCCCCCGCTATCTCATTGAAAATAAAAGAAACAGCCTACCCACCCAAGGGGGAGGGGGGATCCAACGGGAAGGCCACCCGCACCAATGCCAGCCCCTCATCTTTGGACGCGATATGCCCTTCAAGCTGGGCATCCTCTGCGGCCGCCAACATCTCCTTGAAACGCGGTCCCGGACGATATCCGGCAGCGATCAGGTCCTCGCCCGTCACCAGAAGCGGCGGCTTCACCGCCTCTGCCGGAAGCGCCTCGTAGCGCCGCTTCGCATAGTCGTAAAGCGACAGGTCCCGATGGCTCGACAGGCAGTCGACCCGGTGCAGTTCGAGGTGCTCAGGAAAGCGCGGCAGCCGGAAGAACCGCTTCAGCGTCGACTCTTTCATGCGCATCACATCGCCAAAACGCATGTGATTCTCAACTAAAGCCGCGATTTGTGCCGTATCTTCGCTTGAAAAGCGCAGCCTGCGGCAGATATTCTCGGCAATCCGCACACCCACCTCGACGTGCCCGCTAAACCGGATGCGGTCCGGAGCACGCTCGAAGGTCGCCGGCTTGCCCACATCATGCAGCAGGGCACCCCAGGCCAGCGTCGGCGAAACGCCCGCAGGCAGCTTCTCGAGCAGCAGCAGCGTATGCACCCAAACATCGCCCTCCGGATGATACTCAGGCGGCTGCTCGACCCCATGCATCAGGCTGACTTCCGGCAAAACCTGCCGCAGCAGCCCTGTCGCGTCGAGCAACTCAAACGCCCGGCGCGCCCGGCCCTCGGTGAGCATGCGAGTCAGCTCGTCGCGAATCCGTTCGCAGCTGACCTGAGAGATGGCTTCAGAATGGCCTCGAATCGCTTTTTCTGTCTCCGATTCAATATCAAAATCAAACCGCGCCGCAAAGCGAACCGCGCGCAGCATCCGCAACCGGTCTTCGGCGAATCTCTTATCAGGATCTCCGATCGCCCGAACAACGCCAGTTGCAAGATCAGCGCGTCCGCCAACGAAGTCGAGCACAGCCTGTTCGAGATCGCCGGTCTCAGTCAGCACCTGCGGATCCAGCAGCATGCCATTGATGGTGAAGTCCCGCCGCACGACATCTTCCTGCGGACTATCTGAGAACCGAACTTCATCCGGACGGCGGCCGTCGGAATAAGCGCCATCCGAGCGAAAGGTAGCGACTTCGGTGACAATCTCTTCGCCGTCGAACTCGTCCGCGACCAGCACGACCCCGAAATGCGCCCCGACGGCAAACGTCCTCGGAAAGAGATCGAGCACCACCTCCGGACGCGCATTCGTAGCCACGTCGAAGTCCTGCGGCTCGCGCCCCAACAGCATGTCGCGTACACAGCCGCCCGCGAAGTATGCGTCATACCCGTCCGCACGCAGCCGCTCCACGATGGCCTCCGCAGCGAGTTGTGCAGTAGTCTTCGTCATTGCTCTGTCTTCTATCCCACGCTGCCAATATCATAGACAGATGAGCACAGGTCTCATATTGGGCATTGAAAGCTCCTGCGACGAAACCGCGGCAGCCGTTGTCCGTCGCGGAACCGAGACCCTGTCCAACGTAGTCGCCTCACAGATCGCCACGCACGCTCCCTATGGCGGAGTCGTCCCTGAACTCGCCTCCCGTGAGCATCTGCGCAACATCGTCCCCGTGGTCCGCGTTGCCGTCGCTGAAGCCGGCATCACGCTCCAGGATCTCGACGCTATTGCTGTCACGGAAGGCCCTGGCTTAGCCGGAGCACTGCTGGTAGGTATCACCTATGCCAAATCGCTAGCCTTCGCGCTCGGCAAGCCCCTGATCGCCGTGAATCACCTCGAAGGCCACATCCACGCCGTATTGCTGGAGCAGGCGCAAATGGCCCGAGACCCGCTCCCTTTGCCCGCGTTGGCGCTCGTCGTCTCAGGTGGCCATACCCATCTCTATCTCGCCCGGCGCGATGGCGAGGTCTGGCGGTACCGCAACGTAGGCCACACCGTCGACGACGCCGCCGGCGAAGCTTTCGACAAGGTGGCGAAACTGCTTGGTTTCGGCTATCCGGGTGGCCCTTGGATCGACGCTTTGGCCCCCCACGGCAACCCCGGCGCAGTCCCATTTTCATTCGCGCAGATCAAGCCCAAGGCTCATCGCAAAGAAGTCTACAACGAAGACTGGGGTCGCCAATTTCGCTTCTCTTTCAGCGGCATCAAAACGGCTGTTTTGCGCTACGTGCAGACGCATGACCTCTTCGCATCGATTGATGCGCGGCGCATGAGATTGAGTGAGATTTCGGATGCCCGTCCATCCGATGCGCTCGCGCTCTGCGATGAAGAAACGCTGAATCTGATTGCCTCGTTTCAACGGGCGGTCGTCGATGATCTGCGCCGGAAGACCTTTCAGGCAGCGGAAGCTTTTGATGCGGCAAGCATTCTTGTTTCCGGTGGAGTCGCAGCCAATCGCGAGTTGCGTCTACGATTTACCGCCGAAGCAGCAGAACGCAATGTGCCAATCGCTTTCCCGTCTCTGGCGCTTTCTACTGACAATGCGGCAATGGTGGCAACGGCGGCGTGGCCGAAGCTGCTCGATTGCGAATACGCGCCTGGTGACCTCTCGGCTGAGCCGTCGCTCGCGCTAGGACGTTGACTCCTAACTGATAGAATCGCAAGAGGAACTCGAAGCAGCTGCTAACCGCACGAATGACGATTCGCCTCTACAACACCCTTACAAACGCTGTCGAAGAACTTCAGCCCTCGGACGGTGAGGCGCTGCGTATTTATGCCTGCGGGCCCACAGTGTACGACTACGGCCACATCGGAAATTTCCGCACGTTTCTTCACGTCGATGTCCTGCGGCGTGTCCTGGAATTGTTTGGCACGAAGGTCCGGCACGTCATGAACATCACCGATGTGGACGACAAGATCATCCGCAATGCAGCGGCAGCCCATGCTCCCATCGGCGAATACACGCCTCGCTTCGAAAAGGCATTCTTCGAGGACCTCGATGCGTTGTCTGTGGAGCACCCGGAGATTGTTGCTCGCGCGACAGAGCATATCGATGAAATGGTTACGTTGATTCGGCGGCTTGCAGAACAAGACATCGCCTACAAAGCCGAGGATGGTTCATGGTATTTCCGCATCGCCAGATTCCCTGAATACGGCAAGCTCTCGAAGAAAGACTTCTCCGGCATCACGGACGGAGCGCGTGTCGATGTAGACGAGTACGACAAAGATTCTGCCCGCGACTTCGCTTTGTGGAAGGCCCCCAAACCGGGTGAATATCGATGGGAGACGGAGTTGGGGCCGGGACGTCCGGGCTGGCATATCGAGTGTTCGGCGATGGCGATGGAGTATCTCGGCGAATCATTCGATCTGCATGCGGGCGGCGAAGATCTGATGTTTCCGCATCATGAAAACGAGATTGCGCAGTCCGAATCGGCCACGCACAAGACCTTTGCCCGCCACTGGTTTCATGTGCGCTTTCTGCTGGTTGAAGGACGCAAGATGTCGAAGTCTGAGGGCAACTTCTACACGCTCCGCGACCTGCTGCTCAAAGGCTACAAGGCGTCTGCGATCCGGTTTCTTCTCACGTCGGTTCCCTATCGCCAGCAGCTTAATTTCACATTTGAAGGGCTGGCGGCGGAAACCGGCGCTGTGGAACGGCTGCGCACTTTCTATCAGCGTTTGAAAACTACACAGTGGCCGGAGAGTGCAGAAGCTGGAATGAATGCAGAGATTCAACAGGCCGCGAGTGCGGCAAAGGAGAAGTTTCGCGCAGCGCTCGCCAACGATCTGAACACAGCCGAGGCACGCGCGGCGATTTTCGATCTGGTCCGTACGGTCAACGCCGCTGCGGATGCAGGCACGCCTGGGAACGAAGGATATTCCCGCAATTCTCGACGTCCTCTCGGACTTCGACAAGATATTTGCTGTGCTCGAAAATAACGACGCGCAGTGGACGCGCTTTGCCCTTGAGTGGGCTGAACGCGAAGGGCGTCTGCACGAAGCGTCGCCTGAAGTGCTGGCTCAGTTGTCATTAAGCGATGCGCAGATTGAAGCGTTGATTGAAGAACGAAATCAAGCGCGCCGCACCCGCAATTTCGCGCGCGCAGATGCTATCCGCAAAGAGCTGCTGGAAAAAGGCGTCCTGCTTGAGGACTCGAAAGAGGGCGTTCGCTGGAAGAGAAAATGAGTCTTCTTCATAGATAGCAAAAGGGCAGCCTCATCGGCTGCCCTTCTTGTTTGCTTGAAGTGAGATTTACGCGGGTGACGGGCTGCCTTCCGGCAATCCACCGCCTCGGTTTGGTTCCGGCTTCAGCACCTGTTGCACATCGCCGGTTGCCGGAGTTCCGCCACCGCCATTTGTCTTCAGCGGAGGCAGTTCCTTTCCTTCGATGATGGCGCGAATATCATTCGCATCGATTGTCTCCCGCTCAAGCAAGGCACTCGCCATGCGGTGCATGATGTCATGGTTGTTGTTGAGGAGGTCGTACGCGGCCTTGTACGCTTCGTCGACAAAGTTACGGACCTCAGCGTCGATCTGCCGCGCCGTCTCTTCCGAGAAGTCGCGGTGCTGAGCAATCTCGCGCCCCAGGAATATCTGCTCTTCCTTCTTGCCGAAGGTCAGCGGGCCGAGGCGGCTCATGCCGAATTCGCAAACCATCTTGCGCGCCAGATCCGAAGCGCGCTCGATATCGTTGCCTGCGCCGGTCGTCATCTGCTTCAGGAAAATCTCTTCGGCGATGCGGCCGCCCATCAGGATGGCCAGCTGCGTCTGAAGATAATCCTTCGTAACGGTGTGCTTGTCATCTTCCGGAAGCTGCATCGTCACGCCCAGCGCCATGCCGCGCGGAATGATCGTGACCTTGTGCAGAGGATCGGCGTGGGCGCGCATCGCGGCCACAAGAGCATGTCCTGCTTCGTGATATGCCGTCACCCGCTTCTCTTCATCCGTCAGCAGCATGGACTTGCGCTCAGCGCCCATCAGGACCTTGTCCTTGGCCTGCTCGAAGTCAAGCATCATGACGGCTTTGCGGTTCGCTCGGGCCGCGTTCAATGCCGCTTCGTTGACCATATTGGCCAGGTCGGCACCGCTGAATCCCGGTGTGCCGCGAGCCAGCACGCGAAGATCTACATCCTCCGAAAGAGGCACTTTCTTGGCGTGTACGCGAAGAACTTCTTCGCGCCCGCGCACATCCGGACGGCCTACTACGACGCGGCGATCAAAGCGGCCGGGGCGAAGCAGAGCCGGGTCGAGCACGTCAGGCCGGTTCGTCGCGGCAACGAGAATGACGCCGTCGTTCGATTCGAAGCCGTCCATTTCGACGAGCAACTGGTTCAGCGTCTGCTCACGCTCGTCGTGTCCGCCGCCGAGCCCGGCGCCGCGGTGACGGCCTACGGCGTCAATTTCGTCGATGAAGATGATGCAGGGAGCATTCTTCTTGCCCTGCTCGAAAAGATCGCGCACGCGGCTTGCGCCCACGCCGACGAACATCTCAACGAAGTCCGAACCGGAGATCGAGAAGAACGGGACATTTGCTTCACCCGCAACGGCGCGAGCCAGCAGGGTCTTGCCGGTTCCCGGAGGTCCCACGAGCAGCACTCCCTTGGGAATGCGGCCGCCCAGCTTCTGGAACTTCTGCGCCTCGCGCAGGAACTCGATGATTTCCTTCAGCTCTTCCTTGGCCTCGTCAACGCCGGCCACGTCCTTAAAGGTGACCTTTTTCTGCTGCATCGAGAGCAGGCGTGCGCGGCTCTTGCCAAACGAGAGTGCCTTGTTCCCGCCGCTCTGCATCTGGCGCAGCATGAAGAACCATAGCGCGCCAATGATGATGACAGGAGAGAAGTTAATCAGGATGGGCAGCCACGAGTTGCCGCTCTGGTCCTTTACCGTCACCGATACTTTGTTGTCGGAAAGAATGTCGTAAAGGTGCGGATAATTTGCCGGAACCGTGACATGGAACTGGCTCTTGTCGTTCTTGAAGTGGCCATGCACTTCGCCGGTATTCAGGATGGTCACATCACTGATCTGTCCCTGTTGGGCGTCCTGCAAAAACTGCGAGAAGGCGATCTCCTGCTCCTTGCCGCTGCCTGTGCTCTTTTCAAAGACCTGCCAGAGCAATACCAGGCATGCGAATACAAATACCCAGAAGATGATCGTCTTAACCGTAGAATTCACGAATTAGAACCTCGTTTCTCTCAAGCGCCCAGCATTACGATGAGGAAAATGACGCTTGCCTGACTCACCCACCTGGATAAGCCATCTCATCCGCTTTGCTGCATTAGACGCACTTTCCCAATGGAAGGTGCCGAAGAAAATGTTCTCGGTTTTGCGTCTAGTTACGCATTTTTCATTCTACTCCTAGTAACCCGCGTGGAAGAAATTTCGCGTGATCTTTCATCATGCACAATAAGTAACTACGGCCCGGACACTAAGGTAGTTCCTCGATATGTACTTCCAGGCCAGCGGCTGCACCCACGCTGCTTTCAATTGCAGTGTTCCGAATCCAGACGATTTCGCCCTGCCATTCCAAAACGGGCCATCTTTCCCGCTGATCCGGAGGCACTTTCAAGCGTTCCAGCACATCTTTAATGCGTTTGGGACCGCTGCTGTAGCGCAAACGGACACGGTCTCCTGCTTTGTGCGTTCTCAACTTCGCTGCAGAGGTGAGCACAGGATTTTCCTTTACCTGGGCTATTAGTCGAAAACCGAAAGCTTCAGCTGTGACCTCGCCCGGAATTGGCAGCTCATATTCCGGAAGCTCTGCTGTATTCCCTTCTGGCTGCAGCTGGACCAGTCGCAGTTCCCGAGGAGTCCGCTCTGCCCGGACCTGCTCAGCTAACGTTTCTCGCAGGCCAGCTTTACCGGCGACCATCGCCATCAGGAGTTCTGTCTGATCAAAATTCAGGTCACATCCGACTTTTTCTGCAGCCGCGCGCAGTACGCGCCGCCGCAGCGCGGGCATCAGGGCTCGAAGCTTTTCTACCTCGATGGCAACCGAGGCCTCGTCGGGATGGGTTGAGCTGGCGCGGCCGCCTCCGCGCACTGCTTTGCCGGGCAAGAGCAAGGAAGGCAGGAGGCGTTCCAGTTCTCTTCTCCAATACTGCTCTTCGTCTCTCGCGATCATGGCGATATTGCCGAGTTGTGAAGCAACTTGAGGGTTATATTCGGTCAAAATTGGCAGCAGGTTGTGGCGAATACGGTTGCGCGTGTAGGCATCATCGGTATTGGTCGAGTCTTCGCACCATGGCTGTCCAAGCTCCTTAAGCCATCCTTCGATCTCAGCCCTACGCGTGCGGAGAAATGGCCTGAGAATCAACCCTCCGGCGCTCTCTACTACCGGGAAAATTCCTGCCAGCCCCTCTGTCCACGCCCCGCGAAGCAGCTTAAGCAGGACAGTCTCAGCCTGATCGTCCAGAGTATGGGCAGTAGCCACCGCATCCAGTTGGTTCTGCGCCAGCAAATTCTCAAACCAGGCGTAACGTAGCTTTCTGGCGGCTTCTTCTACAGTTTCTTGCTCTTTGTCAGCACGAGCCAGCGTATCGACATTGTGCCGTAGAAATCGCAGTCCGAGCCGGTCTGCCAGCTGTTCTACAAAAACAGCATCGCCGTCAGCCTCAACGCCGCGAATTCCATGGTGCACATGCAGAACAGTCAGTACGAGCCCCAGTTCCTGCCATAGTCCCTCTAATCGCAGCAGCAGAGCCACGGAATCCGCTCCGCCCGAAACCGCCACTCCCAGCCGCATTCCGGGATGGAATGAATCTGTCACAATCGGCAGCGAATTTTGTTTCGATGACGGCATGCTCCGAGAATCATCCTATCGTCTTATACTTGCTCACGTATGCTTGAGACCCGCCCCGCCACTGCTGCCGACGCCGCCACGATCACCCACCATCGCCACCGCATGTTCGTCGATGCCGGACGGCGTGATAATCCAGTGCTTCATGTGATGTCCCAGCATTTTGAGCCCTGGGTTGTGCGGATGATCAACGAAGGCAAGTATCTTGGCTGGCTCACAGAAGACGACGGCAAGGTCGTCGCTGGGGCAGGCCTGTTGCTGCTCGATTGGCCGCCGCATCCTCTCGATCCGCGTTCAAAGCAGCGTGGATACCTGCTCAATGTCTACGTTGAACCGGAGTACCGCCGCCGCAAGCTGGCAAGCCACCTCATTGAATACGCATTGGCAGAAGCGCGCCGCCGCAAAATCAGAGTTGTTTCTCTCCACTCAACCGATGAGGGCCGGGCGCTCTATGAAAGCAATGGCTTCCGTCAAACGAATGAAATGTTCTACGTCGAGCCGGTTGAGTCGTAGAACTGCACGAAACCAGCTTATTTAGACACGCGCCGGAACATCTTCGCCGCTGCTCCGGATACGAGCTGACGCGGCGCGAGACGCTGCATAAATACCATCGCCTTGCCGGCAAAGTAGGGAATCACCCAGTGCTTGCCCGCCACCAATCCTTCCAATCCAATCCGCGCCACTTCTTCGGCTGATTGACTTCTACGTACGCTCATCTGGCGTAGTCCGGCAACCTCATTGAATTCGGACACGGTGGGCCCGGGACACAGGGCGCTCACTTTTACGCCGTATTCAGCAACCTCGTGCGCCAGTGCCTCAGCCAAAAAGCGATCGAAAGCCTTAGTCGCCGCGTACGTCGACAGGTAAGGCACCGGCTGATACGACGCTGTAGAGGCAACGATCATGACGTAGCCGCGCCGCCGCTCGATCATTTTCGGCAGGAAAAGCCGCGTGAGATGGACGACGGCAGCGCAGTTCAGGTCCACCATCTCCCGCTGCCATGCCGCGTCACCCTTCGCAAATTCGCCGGTATAACCAAAGCCGGCATTGTTGATGAGGATGTCGATGGCCATGCCGGATTCTTCCGTCGCTGCTAATAGCTGTTGGGGCGTCGCCGGATCGGCAAGGTCGGCAGCGATGGTGCGCGCTTCGATGCCGTATTCGATCCGGAGCCTTGCGGCGAGAGCCTCGAGGCGGTCAGCTCGGCGGGCCGTCAAAACAACGTTTGCACCAGACGCCGCCAGTTGCTCTGCCAACGCCACTCCGATCCCGGCGCTGGCGCCCGTAACGAGTGCCCATTTGCCCTGAACAGATTGCCTTAGAACCTTCGATACCTGAATGGATGGGGGCATGAATTCCTCTTTAGTTAGGCCGTTGCCGTGGCGGTTTGCTCGAATTCTTCGCCGATCCAGCGGCTGAAGGCCTCGATACTCTGTTCGCGCCCGAGGAACTGCTGCACGATGGTCTTTCCGGGAACTGTTCCGCCCGGTTCAAGCACCGTTTTGCGGTATTTCAGCGCAATCGGGTCTTCAAGCAGGTTCGCTCGATTGAACTGGTTGAAGAAATCGAGTGCAATCACTTTGTCATAGAGGTAAGTGTAGTAGTTCGAGGAATATCCGGTCAGGTGGGTGAAGCTGGCATACATGCGGTTGCCATCGATCCAGGTATACGGCAGGAATGTCGTGTAGTCGGCCTGCAGCAGCACGTTCAGATCGAGGGTTTTCGGATCCTCATAGTGAGTATCGAGCGAGTAGCTGGTGTAGAAGAGCTGCGTCCGCACCCAGTCCGCTCGTCCAAAGGCCCCGGCGCGGTTCATCTTCTCGACCAGTTCCGCAGGGATTGGCTCGTCCGTCTGGTAATGCCTGGCAAAGCTCGCCAGCAGCTTTGCGTCGCGGAAGAACTCCTCCAGCATCTGCGACGGAACCTCAACGAAATCGCCCTCGGTGGCGATCCCGCTTACCCCAGCCCACTTCTGCTGGCCGCCTAGAATCGCATGCATCAGGTGACCGAATTCGTGGAAGAACGTCACCACATCGGAATACTGCATCAGACCGGGATTGTCTTCTTTAGGTTCCGGGAAATTGCAGACCAGGGCCGCTTCCGGCACCTGTTTTCCGGCGATGCCGGGAATCAGCGGGTGTGCGCTAAACCACTTGTCTTTGCCCTCGCGCGGGTGCATATCCAGGTAAAAATGGCCGATTTTTTCACCTGAAACGGCATTTAAGCCGTCATAAACATCCCATGCGCTGACCGATTTATGCCACACATCGGCGTCTTTTGCGGGCCGAAAAGTGATCTGGAAGAGCTTTTCTGCTGTTGCCAAGAACGCCTTTTTCCACCGGCCCGTAGGGGAAATACGGCCGCACCGACTGCGAATCGAAGGCATAGGCCGAACGCCGGTATTGTTCATACCAGTACGCGCGGCTGTCGGCGTCAATCGAAACCATGGTGGGCTTTTCCCGCCGGGCAAATTCAAGGACGGTCGCATACTCGCGTTCAGCGCCGGACTTGGTGGCTTTGTCCAGATCGGCCAGAAACGCCTTCATGTTTGAGGCGGACGCCATCATCTGGTCGGCGGTCGCGAGATCGGCCCAGGTTTCAAAGCCGAGAATGCTGGCGATCTTGCGGCGGGTCTTTAGCAAATCGACCAAAATCCCCTCATTCGCCGGGTATGCCCGCGTATTGTACGCAAGAAACATCCGCAGGCGCAGCTGGGCATTTTTCGCGAAGGTCATCACCGGCATGTAGTCGGGATAGTCCGTCGTCAACGTGATCAGCCCGTGTTCGTCCGGTGGGTGCGCCTTGATGAAGTCTTCCGGCAGGCCCTCCAATTCGGCCTTGTCGCCAACCTGGACCCGATTCACATTTTCCTGGACGTTGCGGCCGAAGGTGAGCGAAAGCAGGGTCGCCTTATCGTGCAACTCCTTGATTTTCTCTCGTGTCTCCTCATCTTTATCGACACCGGCGAGGCGGTATTGCAGCAGCGTCCGTTCTACATAGTGGCGAGTGGCGTCGTCGGCACCAGTCAAATCCATGGCATTCAAGGCGCTGTAGACTCCCTGGTTGAGGGCCAGCAACGTGCCAGCTTCGGCTATCTTTTGCGTCAGGGCCTGCGCCTTATCGCGAATCTTCTTATCGGGATGCACGCTGTCGAGCAGCCCGGTCTGCGATCCAGCGGCGCCCAGTTCGGCGATGGCGTTGTCATAGGCACGCAGGGTATTCTCGATGTTCCGCTGGCCTTTTAAGGTCAGAAGTCCATCGATGGCCTTCTGATGGCGCTCAAGCGCCGCTGCCACCCATTTCTCCAGACTGGCTTCATCCACGGTTCCCTGCCCCGCCGGGTTCCAGGGATGACCTACTGGATGGTTCACCTGCGCTTCTGCTGCCAATGTCGATTGAGCCACTAATTCACCTCGAAACGTCAGATTTAGAGTAGCTGATTTTGATCAAAGTGATAGTCTGTAACGCGTTGTCTCACAAATTCATCTGGCGGCTATTGCATACTGTCGGAACACTCGGTAATATGCCGCAATTGCTCTCATGAATCATGTTGCCGCAGCACTCTCGCCTCAGTACCTCCGATCGCGTATCGGAAAGGTCTGCGTGGCCATCATTGGGTCTACGCCAGCGGAAATGGTTGAAAAGGCTGAAACTGCAGTTCGCGAGAACCCCTTTCTCGAATTTCGTCTTGACTACCTGGACAAGCCGCTTGCCGCTCTCCCTAAGTTGAAGACTTTTCTGGGCGAACGCAGCGAAGTGACCGCCGTGGCCACCTGCCGCCGGGTTGCCGCTGGCGGCAAATTCAAGGGCAAGATTGCCGATGAGCTGGAGATTCTGCAGAAGGCCGCGTCCTCGGGTTTCCACATGGTGGATGTTGAACTCCAGACTGCGGAAGCGATCAAGGCTTCAGAACTGGAAAAACTCCGCGCGCGCGGCGCAGCGCTGATCATCTCTTACCACGACTTTACCGCCACGAAGGATCTCGACGGTATCTTCGAGCGCATCCGGCCCTACGAGCCCGAATTCGTCAAAATCGTCTCAACGGCGAAGAGCCTGGCCGACAACGTTGCCATGATGCACTTCCTTGAACGCACCCGCGACATGGCCAACCTTGTCGGTATCTGTATGGGCGATCAGGGAATCATCAGCCGCGTCCTCGGTATACGCGCCGGCAGCGTCTTCACGTTTGCGGCTGCTACTCCGGGCGAAGAAACCGGACCGGGACAGATTGCGGCGCGGACATTGCACGAAACCTACCGCATCGACCAGATCGACGTCTCGACCCGCGTCTACGGAGTGGCTGGGAACCCGGTCCGCTACTCGCTGTCGCCGTTGATGATGAATACCGCCTTCCGCCGTGAAACAGTGAACGCCGTCTTCCTCGGATTGCAGACACACCAAAATGAACGACCTGTTGACGCTGGTCCGCGAAGTTCCCATCCACGGACTCGCTGTCACCATGCCGCTCAAAGAAGACATTCTGGAGCATCTGGAAAAAACCGATCCCATCTCTGAGAAAATCGGCGCCTGTAATACGGTCGTTCGCGCCCAGGATGGCAAGCTTTATGGCTTCAATACCGATGTGGCAGCCGTCGTCCGCCCTCTGGAACGCCGCCTGCAATTGAAAGGCGCGAAAGTTCTTGTGTTGGGGGCTGGCGGCGCGGCGCGGGCTGCGGCGTTCGGACTCAAGGAAAAGGGGGCGGAGGTCTTCATTCTGAACCGCACGGCCGAAGACGGTCAGAAACTAGCTCGCCAGGCTAAAGCCAAGACATTCAAACGCGAACAGCTTGCTAAAACGCAGTTTGACGTCATCCTGAATGCCACTCCCGTAGGCATGCATGGCGTCAAGCCCAACCATATCCTTGAGCCTCAGGAAATCAACGCGCGGCTTGTCTTCGATATGGTCTACAACCCAATCGACACACCACTTCTCCGTATGGCGCGGGAGAAGAACATTCCCGTCGTTACCGGCGTCGAGATGTTCGTCCACCAGGGCGCCCGTCAGTTCGAAATCTGGACCGGCAAACCCGCTCCGGAAGAAGAGATGCTGCGGGTCGTCGTCCATGCCCTGCGCCAGCAGGCCGAGTCTGCTGCGAACGGAAACGTCAAGCGCTAATCGAAGTTGTAGGAATGAACAGCCAATAAATCAAAACCCGAAGAATTTTTCCCGCAGAGCGTCTTCATAGGCGCTTTTGGCCTCTTTGGCTTTGTCCCGGGCGTCTTCTTCGCGGAAGTGCGCAGCTTCCCATTTGTCGATCTCAGCTACCGAGTGGTCGCCCGATGCCAGTGTTTCCTCTTCGCGTATTGCTGTGATCCATGCTTCAACCGCAGATTTGCAAGCGACTTGCAATTGGTCCAGTTCCTGGTTGTCGTCCGCCATCTTCTCTCCCTCTGGGGGTAAAGTGCACAGCATAGCTGTGAATTGTGAATAGATGATTGCAGTTATCAACAGAATTTCGGAGTCGGCGACAGGCAGTACAATCAATCTTTCGGATTACTCATGGCGTATCAGGTTTTAGCAAGGAAGTACCGTCCGCAGCGGTTTGGCGACGTGGTTGGGCAGGAGCATGTAACGCGCACGCTCTTAAACGCTCTGGAACAGGGGCGGATTGCGCATGGCTACATCTTCAGCGGGCATCGCGGCATTGGGAAGACGACGATTGCGCGCATTCTGGCGATGGCGCTGAACTGCCGGACGGCTATCGGAACGGCTGAACGGCTTACCCCGGAGCCTTGCGGCGTCTGCGACTCGTGCACGGAGATTCGCGCGGGAAATGCAGTGGATGTAATCGAAATTGACGCTGCGACCAACCGCGGCATCGACGAGATTCGCGAGCTGCGCGATGCCGCACGCTACCGGCCGGCCCGGGACAAGTACAAGATCTACATCCTGGACGAGGCGCACCAGATTACGGATGCCGCTTTCAATGCCCTGCTCAAGACGCTGGAAGAGCCGCCGGACCACGTCATCTTTATGATGGCGACGACGCAGCCGGAGGATTTTCCGCAGACGATCCGGTCGCGGTGCCAGCACTTCAGCTTCCATGCGGTGAAGTTTGACGACATTCTGGCGCAATTGCGGACGATTGCCGCGCATGAAGACATTACTGCTGACGATGCGGCTCTGGCGCTGCTGGCCGAGGCTGGCGACGGGTCGATGCGCGATGCGCTCTCAATCATGGACCAGGCAATTGCGTCGGCTCCGCTGGTGGATGGCAAGGCGAAGCTCGATGGGGAACAGATTCGCGAACTGATGGGGACAGTGCCGAATACTGTCTTTGAGCGGCTGCTGGAGGCGGTGAGCGAGAACCAGACGGCGGCGGTGATTGAGGAGATGAATACGCTGCTCAATGCCGGAAATAGTCCGGCGGCACTGGCGCGGCAATTTGTTCGTTTTTTGCGCAACGTGCTGATGGTGCGGATTGCGGGCGAGGGCTCTGAGCTGTTGCAGGTTTCGGCGGACGAGCGGGCGCGGGCGGCTCGATCGGCGGTGCTCTTTTCTGAAGAAGACTTGACGCGCTTTTTACAGGTGATGCTGCGGACCTTTGACGAACTGAACTATCGACAGGAGCAGCGCTTCCACCTGGAGCTTGGGTTGGTGAAGCTGGTGCATTTGCAGCGGCTACTACCCGTGGAAGAGTTCCTGAGCCAATTGCCATCGGGAGGAAAGCAGCCCACCGGCGGCGCTTTGCCTCGGCCTTCTGCTGCTTCGCTCAGCGCCTCAGTCGGCAAGTCCGGTCCGGTCGGCCGCGCCGGTTCGAGCCCCTGAACCGGCAAAGCCGGCGTTTTCTCCGTTTGAAGCTGACCGGAACCGTAAGATTACGGGTGAGTCTGCAGTCGCGCCGCTGATGGAAATTGCCGTTGAGCCGAGTTGCTGCTCCAATTCCCTGCAGGGCACTGACTCCGCTGGAAGCGACGGCGCGGGCAGTGGAGACGGCGTCGGCCAAGGCTCCGGGGTCGGTTACGGTTGACGCTCCGGTAGAAGCGACTAACGGTGCGTTGGCGCTCGCCCCCGAGATTGTGGCTGAAGCGAAGTCTGACCCAGCTGATAACCCCTCAGTTGATCTGGACGCAGATTCGTGAGGCAGTTGTTGGGGCGCTGGATAATGCCAGCCATAATACTGCGGCGGTACTACTGAACGGCGGCAAATGGTCCATGGAAGGCGACACGATCCGGGTTGAAGTCGGCATCAAGAAGACGATGCTGGAGCTGACGATGAATATCGAGGCAGAGAAGATCGCCAAGAACGCGCTGCGGGCGATGGGCGCATCTCAGAAGTTGGTTGTTGTCCCCGGGGAGAATGGCGCGGCGAGCCCTGATTCCAAGCCGAGAGTTGGTGAGCGGGTCGGTGCAGGCGGCAGCGTTGGAGAATCCCCTGGTGAAGCAGGCTATGGATTTGTTTGGGGCTGAGGTGCGCAGCGTTCTGGATTTGCGGGATAAGAAGTGATGGTTGCCGTCGAAGCGAAAAAGCAGATCCTTCCCCTTCCTCTTCGTTGCGCTCAGAGTCAGGGTCAGGATGACAAGGTTCTAGATGAGGTTTGAATGTTCAATCCGTTAAAGATGCAGGAAATGCTGGCGCAGGCCAAGCAAATGCAGGAACAAATGCAGGAAAAGCTTGGGCAGACGATCGTCGAAGCTTCGTCTGGCGGCGGTGCGGTGACCGTGAAGATGAATGGGCAGAAGCAGGTGCTGAAGGTGACGATTGATCCCAGCGCTGTTGCTGGTCTCGCCGGAAATGCCGCGGACGTAGAGATGCTGGAGGATCTGATCGCCGCAGCCTTCAATGAGGCGGGACGGCGCGCGGATGAAGCCATCAAGTCGAGCGCCTCAGCGATGCTCGGCGGGCTGAATCTGCCTCCGGGGCTTTTTTGAACTCCAGCTTACGCGAACGCCCGTAGGGGAAAACTCTTCAACACAGAGAGCACGGAGGAACACGGAGAAATTTCATGCACCCCGATCGAGTAACGCGGAGAAGCTTTCTGAAGCAGGCCGGCTGGGCCGGAGCAGGATTGGGGTTGGCCGCAGTTCCAGGTGCATTTTCGCTTCCTGCGCGGGGACAGAATACTCAGGGGACTCCGGCTGCAGCGCCAGCAGGCGATCGGTTGCAGCAATTTCGGACCGCCGGGGCTACGACTCCGATTCATGTGACGAAACTGCGGGATACGCTGTTTCTGCTTCAGGGCGTGGGCGGCAATATGGTGGCGCAAACGGGTCCGGATGGAAAGCTGTTGATTGATTCGAGCGCGGCGACTGCGGCTACCCGCCTGAGAGAAACTCTGGGTAAGTTAGGCCCGCATCCGATGAAAATGCTGATCAATACGCACTGGCATTTCGATCACACGGACGGCAACGCGGCGTTGCATGACGACTCGGGCGCGTTCATTATTGCGCAGGAAAATACACGCAATCGGCTTGCAACTGCGCAGGAGATCGCGTTCTTTCATCTGAAGCTTCCTCCTTCACCCACAAGCGCATTGCCGCAACAGACATTCATCGACAAAGAGAAACTCTTTTATAACAACGATGAGCTGGATCTCGTCTACATGCCGGACGCGCACACAGACACTGACATCTACATTCACTTTGTCGGCGGGAATGTGATTCACGCGGGCGATATTTTCTTCAACGGGTTCTATCCGTTCATCGACGCGAGCACAGGCGGGACGATCAACGGCATGATCCACGGCGCAGATGCCTGCCTTGCTGTGGCTGATGACAAGACGAAGATTGTCCCCGGGCACGGTCCGCTCGGCGACAAGGACGCATTGCAAAAATACCGGGACATGATGGCGACCATCGCGACGAGTGTAGAGAAGCTCAAAAGCAGTGGGCAATCGCTTGATCAGGTAATTGCGGCCAAGCCTACAGCGGACTTTGACGCTGTGTGGGGCAAGGGCATGCTCAAGCCGGAGCAGTTTGTCGAGCTGGTTTACAGCACGCTGTGACGTGTTGATTGGATTGTTGCCGCCTGTTAAAACAGCGGAGAGGCTTTAGGTATTGTCACGATTCGCAGAACCCATGGCGCGGCTCATTGAGGAGCTGCGCAAACTTCCTGGCATTGGATCGAAGAACGCGCAGCGGCTGGCGTTTCATATCCTGCGCTCAAACGGCGAGGATGCGGAAGCGCTGGCGGATGCGATTCGGAACCTGAAGGCCAAGCTGCAGCTCTGCTCCACTTGCAACAACATTACGGATGTTGATCCGTGTGTATACTGCGCGAGTCCTACGCGGAATCAGAGACTGGTGTGCGTCATTGAAGAGCCGACGAATATCGCCACGATCGAGAAGACACGCAGCTACAACGGCGTCTTTCATGTGCTGCATGGGACGCTTTCGCCTCTGCACGGGGTTGGGCCGGAGCATTTACGCACAGGCAATTTGATGGCGCGGGTTTCGCGCGGCGATGTGGACGAGGTGATTCTGGCGACTTCGCCTACTGTCGAGGGCGAGGCCACGGCCGGATATCTGGCGGAGATGCTTCGGCCAGCCCAGGTTCGGGTAACGCGCATTGCCACCGGGGTTCCGGCAGGCAGCGATATTGAGTATGCCGATGAGGTGACGATGTCGCGAGCGCTGGAGGGGCGGCGGGAGATGTAGCTCAGGGCTCAGATAAAGTTGATTTTCCATGTATCTCTCGTCAAGCGACGTCATCGTAGAGTAGGCCACTGATTTGAAGTGATCTCCTCAGCAGCCCCTCGTCAAACCGTGCGTGCAGTTTTCCCGCACACGGCTTTCCGACTGTCTTCGGCCTGCAGCTTTATGACGTCACAAAGCGGTCAGACCGTACAGTTCTGCATACCATTCTTCAGGCTGTATAGCTTGAAGAGACCTTGGTAGTCGTAGAACCATGACGGCGGATGGTCCCTCCATCCTTTCGACCGCTTCTTGTGCTTCTTCCGCAGCATGATCGTGAGCACATACGTCGTGTATTTGGCGATAGTCAGGAAGTGTTTTCTTGAGTTCCCTACCTTGAAGTAATTGCCCCAACCGCGAAGAATTGGATTGATCCGTTCCTTCACGAGATCAGGGAGATTCCAGTGCTGCCCTGTGCGGACAACCTCTCGAATCTTCTCCTTCACGGATTTCATCGCCTTGGGAGTTGGGTAATAGTACGTCTGCCGCTTCCCTGTTCGCTTGGAGGGTTGCACTGTAAACCGGTGCCCCAGGAAGTCGAACGATTCAGTGTTGACGTTCAGTACCCGTGTCTTCCTGGCGTTGAGTGTAAGACCTAGCCGGTCAAGGACCCGCGTGGCCTGTTCCAGATAAAACTCTGGACGCTCTCGGCACAGAATGACGAAGTCATCGGCATATCTCACGATGTGGGCATCGTGATTGCGACTACCGAAGCCTTTCTTCTCCCACGTCTGATCCAGCCAGCGCAGGTAGAGATTAGCAAGCAGGGGCGAAATTACACCCCTTACACAAAAGGTAATCTGGGTTTCCGCGTGAGTGCGTGCCATCATTTTGCTGGGGCGCTGAAGGGATGGGGATGCTGTGGCGAATGGTGATAGTGTCGTCCCCCACCAGAACTTCTTTAACCACGAGCCGCACGATGCGCTGGCGCTCAATGACATTAAGCGTTTCAGCGGCGCTGCGCAGGCGGGCGAGAAATGCTGTGAGGGTCTCGGCCAGGCGCAGGAATGCAATCTGATCGGTGCTCTGGTCAGCGATCGCCTGCAGCTCAGCACGAAGCGACTGCTGGCGCTGACGCAGCAAGGGCATTCGATCGCGCAACTGTTCAATCGACAAGAGTCCTTCCTGGTAGGCGTTGAGTAGTCGTTCGATGCCTTTGCCCACATGCGTCAACTCCCGCTGCAGACTCTGCTCACGTTTTTGGGTTGGATTGGCAGAGCGAGCTGCTGCCAGGCGACGATCAAGTTCTTGTTGTATCAGAGCCGGCTCTTCCAGTAGGCGGATCACCTCGGCCCAAACAATCTGATCGAGGAGATCTTGCCTGACAAGGCGGCGGTTGTCGCAAACAGGGCCGCCTAGTTTTCGCCAGCTATCGGAACCAATGCACTTGTAGTAGTGAATCTTACGTGCGCTGGTATAGGTCGAAGATCGCGAGAAGGCGTAACCACACTTGGCACAGCTGACCAGTCCCTGTACAACACTGGGCGCAATGGTACGGCGGCGCGATCGTATTTTGTTCTCTTGGAGAAGCTCCTGGGCCCGGGCGAAGCTCTCTTCGCTTACCAGAGCTGGCACGGGAATTTCGATCCACTCTTCGCGCGGGCGTTCGTGACCGGCTGTCATGCAGGGCGTAGTCACCCCACGCCGGCGCTGCGGACGCATAACGCGCGTCCGTGTCGCGGCGCTGGTTTTGCCGAAGCAGGCGGTGCCACGATAGGTGGGATTCCGCAGCACGGCCCAGACTACCGAGCGTTCCCAGCGAGCACTTGCCTTGCGCGTGGGGATACCCTCGGCATTAAGTCGGCGCGTTATCTCGCCGATGCTGAGCCCCTCCACCGTATACATCTCGTAGATGCGCCGAACGATGCGCGCCTCGGCTTCATGCACGATATAAGCAGCGGGAGCTTCGTCGGTTTTACGGATATACCGGTAACCGTACGGAGCGCCGCTCATCACACTAATCTCGCCCGAGTGCGCGCGGTGTCGCTTGCCGCGGCGCGAGCGCTCCAGGATCTGTGCCCGCTCATATTCAGCGATCATGCCCTGGAACTGCACCAGCAGTTGATCTTCCGCGCTGTCGCCTTGAGGCGACCTCACAAACAGTGTCTCGACTCCGTGGCGGGCGAATTCCTCGATCAGCAGAATCTGATACGCATACTTCCGGCTCAAGCGATCTGGCGCATAGGCGAGCACAACCTGAATCTGCCCTTCAGCGGCGAGGTCTCGCACCTGCTCCAAGCCTGGACGCTCCAGCATGGCCCCGCTATAGCCTTCATCTTCGAAGACCCACTCTCTGGGTACTTCCAGATCGTGGCTGTTGGCGAACTCGATCAGCGAAGCCGTCTGGCTTGCAATCGTGTTCTCCTCGCGCTGCTGCTCGGACGAGACCCGTGCGTAGATCGCCGTCATCCTCATCATCGCACTCCTTTACGCGCCTACCGACCGGGCGTTCGCGACAGGGCACCAAAATATCGTAGGCCTGCGCAAGCTTCGACTCGAGCAGGCGATCAAACGAATAGGAAACGTGGATTTGAAATGGTCCGCTCTTGGTGCGCGGCTCAGCCATGTTTCTTCAGAGCACCTAGAAACGCGTTCAACGCGCCTGTCACGATCGCTCCGATGGTCAAGCCGCTGCTTCTTGCGTGCTTCCGTAACTGTTCTACCGTGCGCGGCGGAAGTTTCAACGTGACCGGCACCGTGGCCTCGGTAACTTCCACCGGACGAACGAGATGGGAGGCTTCCTGCAGGTACCGATATGCTTGACGCTCTGAGAGTTCGAACTTGCGCGACAAGCGCTGCACTGCCTCGGGCCATGCAACCTGACGCTGGAGTAGGGCGAAAGCGGCGTTCAAGTGCCGAGCCTTTTCCACCTTGGTCGAACGCGTCATATGCCATAAACATATTACCTCTTAAGACGAAGATCAAGAACCGGGTATCTTGTTCGCCATCCCGTCACTGTCCGTTCGAACTGGAAATTACCTTTTGTGTAAGGGGCGTAATGACCCCATAAGCGCTAAGATAAGGATTGGAGCTGGGGTCTTCGTTTGCGGTTTGGTTCGCTCAGAGCCGCAGCGACCTCGTTCCAGTTTTGAAGAACCGTTTGAAGTGGCAGCATAGGAGTAATGGCGGCGAGTACCTGATGGAAGGCGAACTGAAATTCACGCCATTGGCTCGGAGTGCGCGGCTTCCGGAAGGAGGTAGCCCCAGGGGGAAATCGTTCTTCCTACCCGTGCCATCTTCTGACTCAGCAAGGCCACGAACAGTTTGCCGTACAACCAGGCGCGGCTGCTCTGGTCATCGTGCTTCGGCACATGTCCGAGCTGGGCGATGGACTTCAATCGCTTAAAGGTCAACTCGACTTGCCATCGCAGCCGGTAAGCCTCTAGGACTTGCTCAGTCCTGGCATCGGAGGCAGGAAGGGTGGTGAAGACCAGCACATATTCGGCATACTTACGGGTTGCCGGACCTACGCTCTTTCCCTTTTGCTGCCTTATCCTTCAACCGACGCTTAGCCCGCTCGATGGCGTCCCGGCTCTTGCGAATCGCACAGACCCGTCCGGCGATTCTTTGCCGACCGGATGATGACCGGGCCTGGCCTGGCAGGATCCATACTGGCCATTCTGCCAACTGCTCCTGGCGATGCGCAATTTCGGCTAAGGGTTTCGAGCAATGAAAATGAGATTCCGCGACTCATCCCACAACGGAAGTGCATAAGGATTCATACGCACGCAAACATCCGCCTGTTCTTCGACCACAGCCGCAATTCCAGCAGGATGGCAGTAACCCGCATCGGCCAGCACCAACTCGCCGGGCTGAAAGCTGAAACCTCCCGAATCTCTCCGCCGCTGCCTGGCACCATTGGTCGGGGTGAGATCGAAAGAATCGCACTCCAAGTGTCGGCAAACGCAGACTGTAATGAATCCGCCACTGGCTTCCCGTCTGGCCCGGTTCTCTGACCACTGTTGCATCAAGCAGTCGCACACTTCTCCCCTCGAAACCCGGCTGCAATTCGACTCCGTTGTCCTTCCACAACTGCTGGCATAACTGCCTCAGCCAATCCTCGGCATCCCGCAAACGATTCAACAACGTGACATCGGAGACTTCAGCAATGCCCGCTAACTTAGCCTGCACCGCCGTTTCACGCAACGACCACCCGCAACCCACATGCAACAGCAAGGTGCGCAGCAACGCTTCCAGCGAAGGAAAGCCGCGCAACCGTTTCACCGCACCGCTGCTCCTGCCCAACTGCCGCCACTCGGAGGGAAACAGGCCCAGTAACACCTGCCAGTCTTCCAGCTCAGACATGCCCTCAGGCTACCCTTCAGCTCAGTAATCAGTCAATGTTTATCTTAGCGCTTATGCGTAATGACCCCACCCTGCGGCGTGCCAGTCGTTTCCGTCCGGACACACATCTCTTCTATCACGCCAGCTTTGAGCCACATCGCGATCAGTTTCACAACCGAGCGGTCAATGACTTTGGATCGGACTGACAGCAGCAGCTTGTCGTGCGGAATCGTGTCGAAATATGACTTGAGATCCGCATCGACAACCCAGTGGCATTTGAAGTTCAGCCACTTGTAGACTTCTCGCAACGCCTGATGTGCGCTCTTCCGAGGCCGGAAGCCATACGAGAAGTCTTTGAAGTTCGCCTCGAACAGTGATTCGATGACGATCTTCACTGCCGCCTGCACTACACGATCGGTTATGACAGGGATGCCCAGCGGTCTCTGCGTTCCGTCTGCCTTCGGGATGTAGACCCGCCGGACAGGCAGAGGCTTGTACCGCTTAGCAATGAGCTGAGCGCGGAGGTTACTCAGGAAGGTCCCAACACCAACTTCCCCTTCGATGATTTCGAAGGATTGCCGGTCGATGCCCGGAGCACCTTTGTTGGCTCGAACCTGAGCGTAGGCCGCGCGCAGCACATCTTCCCTGCACACCTTGTCGTACAACACCCCGAATTTACGCTTCGGATTCGCCTTGGCTGCCAGATATAGCTTTCGCTGGAGTAATCGCACCTTGTCTAACGGCGTGTTTTCAGCTTTCGCAATCACGCAGTGCCTCCTTCATCGAAAAACATGACAGAAGCAGAGGTCCTTCCCTCCGGCAAGGTTCTGTTGTCCTTACCATCATCGGTACTGTGACCTCCTCCGACTCCTCTATCCCGCGTTTCTCAGGCTTTCGGTGGACGCCTTATACCCTCGATTACGTGGCGGGTTGGGCCACGGCGAGCAGAGGTCTCGACTGTTCCGCTCAGTTCTGTGCAAACATCCCATCCTCTATACCCCGAGTTCCTACCCTGGCTTCGAATGGTTCGTTCATCCACCAGAGGGCACGGCCTTCGTCCCCGTTCTAGAGACTCGGCGGAACCACCCTACACCGTGCTCTCCCAGCATGACCGCACGGCTGACATTTACGAGGCTTAGCAGAGGTTCACTTGCGTTACGGGCTGCATGCTTGCGCGCACCCACTGGCTAGGTCGGGGGTCACGTTTATCCGGCGTTGTTCCCGCATTTCGGTTGCCCTCCATACGTACGCCATAGCTACGCAGGCAACGAACCGACTCCTGCGGCAGGACTCTCACCTGCAAGATACTGAGCAGCTTTTCAGTCCACTCAGAAAGGAATGTCATCTTCCCCTCGCGGGTTTAACTGAGACCTGGGCCCAGTGACCTTCGACTCAGCCGCGTAATTTGGCGAGGAGGTCCTGCGGATGAACGGGCTTGGCCAGGATTTCGAACTCGTGGCCCTGTGTGCGGGCGCGGTCGAGCAGGTCGGCGGTAGCGGCCTGTCCTGAGAAGAGAAGGATCTTGCAGGCGGGCAGCAGGCTGCGGATTTTGATGGCTGCGTCGATGCCGTTCAGATCCGTCATAATGACGTCGCTGATCAGCATGTCGGGCCGCAGCGATCCGGCCATTTCCACGGCTTTTTCGCCACTGTACACGGCGGTTGCGTCAAATCCGCTTTGGTTGAGAATGATGGCAAGGGTATCGGCGATAACGCGCTCGTCATCGGCGACCAGAACTTTAGGCTTCGCCTGATTGTTGTCTTGCATTTTTTCTTCGACTCTCTCTACTCCGGTAGGGTAAACGCTTGCGGTGCGCGTGCAGCAGCGAAAAAGTTGCTGCCAAAAATATGGGCAGGTGTGGATCGCTCTCCGAGAACTACTACTTGGATGATACGCTGTCTGCAGGAGGATGCTTCATCTTCCTGCAATCCTATCCACTTAGATTAGACGCACGGACGGGAGCGTCATTCCGGAGGCCGCTGGCAGTCCGGACCTATCACTGCCAGGTGGCAGTTTGCCCGTTCAGAGGTTTCAGGCACATGTAGACGGAGCCGGTTGATGACGGAAGCGATTATTCGAGCGCAGCAAGTGGAAAAGTTTTACGCTCAGCCGAGCGAAAACCGCATTCAGGTCATTGCCCCTACCGATCTCTCCATTCTTCCAGGTGAGATTGTCGCCCTGCTGGGACCATCCGGTTCGGGAAAATCCACGCTGTTACGAATGCTCTCCGGGTTATCAAAGCCTTCAGGCGGGCAGGTCTTCTGGCACGAGAAACCGATTGAGACGGTACAGATTAACGTCTCGATTGTCTTCCAGAGCTTTGCGCTTTTTCCCTGGCTTACAGTTCTGGAAAATGTCGAAGCACCACTGAAAGCGATCGGGGTAGAGCCCGAGGCACGTAAGGAGCGCAGCCTCAAGATTCTGGATACGGTCGGTCTCGATGGTTTTCAGGCAGCCTATCCAAAGGAACTTTCCGGCGGCATGCGACAGCGCGTGGGGTTTGCGCGTGCCCTTGTCGTCGAACCGGAAGTGCTTTTCATGGATGAGCCGTTCTCGGCACTCGACGTGCTGACGGCAGAAAACCTGCGCAGTGAGCTGCTGGAATTGTGGCAGAAGAAGACGATTCCGACACAGGCCATCTTTATCGTCACGCACAACATTGAAGAAGCGGTCCTGCTTGCGGACCGCATTATTGTGCTGGGGCGCAATCCCGGGCATGTTCGCACGGACTTCAAGGTGGGGATCCCTCATCCGCGCAACAAAAAGAATGCGACGTTCACCAAGCTGGTGGACTACATCTACACCGTGCTGACGCGGCCTGACGTGACGCCGGATGTGCCGCGCCTGCATACCGATGGGCGGCGCGTGCGCGATCAGCGCCAGATGCGCTATGAGATGCTGCCGCATGCGCGTCCGGGCGGCATTGCCGGCCTGCTTGAGTTCATTATTGATTTTGGCGGGCATATCGATGTGTATCGGCTGGCGGATGAACTGGCCTTTGAGATCGACGACCTGTTGCCGATCGTGGATGCGGCACAGTTGCTTGGCTTTCTGACACTCGAAGAGGGCGATGTTGCCATTACGGCTGCGGGGCGTGAATATGCTGAATCGGAGATTCTGAAGCAGAAGGAACTGTTCCGCGCCGCCGCCATCGAGCATGTGTTGTTGCTACGGCAGATTACACGCGCTCTTAGCAACAAAACAGACCATACTGTGCCGGAAGAATTCTTCCTCGACATGCTCGATGAGCAGTTCAGTGAAGAGGAGACTCTGCGCCAACTGGAGACGGCGATCAACTGGGGTCGCTATGCAGAGCTGTTTGACTTTGACGCAGCGAAGAGGCGCTTCATTCTGCCGGAGGCGGAGGAAGAAGCTGCGGCAGCCGTGCAGGAGACCGAAGAGCCGTGAAGATGCGCTACACTCTCTCTCGCTCGCTGGTGATCGAGCGCTCCTGGCCAGTATTTCTTGATCTGACGGTCGCAATGGGGCTGCTGGCTGGCTTCTACGCCGTGCTGCAGATCGCTCGCTACTGGCTGAGCGGCGCGGTGCCAGAGGTGGAGATATCGCAATCGCCCACAATGCTGCCGCTCTATGCGTTTTATTCGTGTGTGCGCATCGGCGTGGCTTATTTGCTGAGCCTGTTGTTTGCCGTGGGCTATGGCTACGTGGCTGCATACAACAAGCGCGTCGAAGCGCTCATGATTGCGACGCTCGATATTCTGCAGTCGATCCCGGTGCTGAGTTTTTTGCCGGGAGTGATGCTGGCAATGATGTCGCTGATTCCGAGCCGGCAGCTGGGGATTGAGTTTGGGGCGATCCTGCTGATTTTTACCGGGCAGGTGTGGAATATGGCCTTCAGCTTCTATACGTCGCTGAAGAGCATTCCGCGAGAATTGAACGAGGCCTGCACGATCAATCGCTTCTCGCGCTGGCAGAGACTCTGGCAATTGGAGCTTCCTTACGCCACGATCGGGCTGGTGTGGAACTCGATGGTTTCCGTGGCCGGCGGCTGGTTTTTTCTGATGGTCTGCGAGATGTTTCCGGTGGGCACTCGCAATTTCCGGCTGCCGGGGCTTGGCTCGTATCTTCAGACGGCCGCTTCTACGGGCAACTCGCTGGCCATGACCTATGGTCTGATCACAATGGTAGCGATCATTGTCCTAACCGATCAGCTGATCTGGCGACCGGTGATCGACTGGTCGGACAAATTCAAGTTTGAGAATGTGGAAGCTGCGGACCGGTCGAAGTCGCCGGTGCTGGCAGCCTTGCGGCAATCGAATGTGTTGGGAGCGATTCAGCAGCGGACCCTCACTCCACTGAGCGAACATCTCTATCGCTCGATTGCGTTGCGCCACAAGCGGCGCCAAGACAGAGTTCGATCTGACGGCGGGAAAAAAGGCAGTGCTGCGGCAACAATTGTCCTCGTGATCTTGCTCGCAGGCCTGATCTGTTTTGCGGCGTTCAAGGCAATCCTCCTGCTGCGACAGGTTCCCAGATCTGATTTTGCAACTCTGCTCGAAGGTGCGGGCACTACGTTCCTACGGGTGAATATTTCATTATTGCTGGCGGCTGCGTGGACGATTCCGACGGGCGTGGCAATTGGCTTCAATCCGAAGCTGGCGCGGATTGCGCAGCCGTTAGCGCAAATCGCAGCTTCGTTTCCAGCGACGGCGCTTTTTCCAGTCATTCTGCTGGGACTAATGAAGCTTGGAGCAGGGCTCGGCATCGGTTCAATTGCGCTGATGATGCTGGGTACGCAATGGTACATTCTGTTCAACGTGATCGCAGGCGCGATGGCGATTCCTTCGGAGATGCGCGAGGTTGCGCGTCTCTTTCATTTCACTACCGTGCAGCGCTGGACAACGGTGATTCTGCCGGGCATTTTTCCCTTCCTCATTACCGGGCTTGTCACCGCTTCCGGAGGAGCCTGGAACGCTTCGATTATCGCTGAGTACTTTCACCTGAAAGATCAGACGCTTCATACGCTGGGGCTTGGCGCACAGATCAGCGCGGCCAGCGATGCGGGCAACTTCCCGGTGCTGCTGCTGGCGACGATCATCATGGCGCTTATGGTGGTGACGATTAATCGGCTGGTTTGGCGGCCGCTTTATAAGCTTGCCGAGACGAAGTACCGGCTGGATTAGGTCGGATGACGCGCGCCTCTCAACTGGTCCGGTTGATTTGCTGGAATGAGGAGCTTGCGCAGCAACGTGCAAAAGAAATTGCTAAGCTTGGTTATCAGGTAGAAGCTTCTTCGCTGCATGGATCGAGCGCGTTTATCACGCATTTCCGCAATTTGAATCCAGCAATTGTTGCGATTGATCTGGATCGCCTGCCGTCGCATGGACGCGAAGTTGCGATTGTTCTGCGCGGCAGCAAAACTACTCGCCATATTCCCATTGTGTTTGCTGGCGGCGTAGAGGAAAAGGCCGCGCGGCTGCGTGCGGAGCTTCCAGATGCAGTCTTCACGTCGTGGGAGAAAATTGCGAGAGCATTGAAGAAGGCCATCTCCTCGCCTCCTGCTGCGCCGTTGCGACTTACTCCGCACATGCAGCGCTGGCACGATACAGCCCTGACCCGCAAGCTTGGCATTTCCGCAAACATGAAGTTTGCTCTTGTTGGCGGCGCCGAAGACGGGATGGAAGAAATCATTGGCGAGCTGCCGGAAGGGGCATCTATTAGTCAACGCATTGTTTCCGGAACGCAGCTCATCTTGTATGTTGTGCACTCTCTGCGCGAACTCGATGGGGCGGTGGACCATGCGCGCGTGCATCTGCCGGATAGCGCTTCTTTCTGGATCATTCATCCGAAAACGACTGCGAAACTGCGCAGCGATTTCAATCAGAATGATGTGCGTGAGCTGGGACTTGCCCGCGGCTTTGTCGATTACAAAGTCTGCGCGGTGAATGAGCAGTGGTCGGGGCTAAAATTCGCGCGCAGAAAGAGATAACGCTCTTCTGAGCAACGTTTCCCGCAACTTTTGCCTCTGATATGGGGAAACTCTGCCAATAACAATCAGCGGAAAGAGATTTTGGGATATGCCGACGACGCTTCTTCCTGGAAAGCCTTATCCCCTGGGCGCAAAGTGGGACGGCACAGGTGTGAACTTCGCTCTTTATTCTGAGCAGGCGCAAAGAGTAGACCTTTGTCTTTTCAACCAAGAGGGCGTGGAATGCGAAAAGATCCCGCTGACGGAGATAACGGCTTTTGTGTGGCATGGCTACCTTCCGGGCATTCAGCCGGGTCAGCGCTATGGATACCGCGTGCATGGGCCGTGGGAACCGAAGAAGGGACTGCGGTTCAATCCGGCAAAGCTGCTTGTCGATCCCTATGCGCAGGCAGTGACTGGGCGCGTAGATTGGTCGCAGGCCATTTTCCCGTACGTGTTTGGCGGTGACGATCCTGACCTGCAGCGTGATGAGCGCGACAGCGCGCCGGGAGTTCCGAAGAGCCTGGTTGTGAATCCTTATTTTGACTGGGATCAGGATCGTCCGCTGCGTACGCCTCTTTCCGATTCGATCATCTACGAAGCGCATGTGCGTGGCTTCAGTATCCAGAACCCGGATATACCGGAGCCTTTACGCGGCACTTATGCGGGACTGGCATCTCCGGCAAGCCTGCGGCACTTGAAGCGGCTTGGTGTAACTACAGTTGAGCTTATGCCGGTTCATCACTTCATCAACGACAGCCACCTGGTGAAGAGCGGGCTGAGCAACTACTGGGGCTATAACACGCTGACGTATCTTGCTCCGCATGGACGGTACTGCTCAACAGGTGACACAGGCAACCAGGTGGCAGAGTTCAAAGCGATGGTGAAGACGCTCCATCGCGAAGGCATCGAAGTGATTCTGGATGTGGTGTACAACCACACGGCGGAAGGAAATCATCTTGGGCCGATGCTTTCACTCAAGGGTATCGATAACCTGACGTACTACCGGACTATGGCGGATAATCCGCGCTACTACATGGACTACACCGGAACGGGCAACAGTTTGAACGTCCGCAACCCGCAGGTGTTGAAGCTCATTATGGATTCTCTGCGTTACTGGGTACTGGAAATGCACGTAGACGGCTTCCGCTTTGACCTTGCGGCCACGCTGGCGCGGGAACTGCACGACGTCGACAGGTTGAGCGGCTTTTTCGACATCATCCATCAGGACCCGACCCTGGCCGATGTAAAACTCATCGCGGAGCCCTGGGATGTGGGTGAAGGCGGCTACCAGGTGGGAAACTTTCCTGTGCAGTGGGCAGAGTGGAATGGCAAGTATCGAGACACGATGCGCTGCTACTGGAAGGGTGACGATGGGCAGCTCTCAGATGTTGGTTACCGATTAACGGGATCGAGCGATCTTTATAAACATGATGGACGGCGCCCCTATGCGAGCATCAATTTTGTTACCGCGCACGACGGCTTCACTCTGCGCGATTTGGTGAGCTACAACGACAAGCATAATGAGGCGAACGGAGAAAATAACCAGGACGGAGCGAACGATAACAATGCCTGGAACATGGGAGCCGAGGGGCTTACGGATGATCTGAATATCATCCATGCGCGTGAGCGGCAGATGCGGAATTTTCTGGCGACATTGCTGCTGTCGCAGGGCGTTCCCATGATCTCTGGCGGCGATGAGATGGGGCGCACGCAAAAAGGCAACAATAATGCGTATTGTCAGGACAACGAGATCAGCTGGTATGACTGGACTCCGAGTGAAGAGAAGGAACTGCTGATCGACTTTACCTGCAGGCTGATTGCGTTGCGCAAAGTTCATCCAAATCTGCGGCGGCGGAAGTTTTTTCAGGACCGCGTGATTCACAACTCCGCGGCGCGTGATATTGCGTGGTTTGGCACCAACGGCAAAGAGTTAAGCGAGGGGGCGTGGAATGCGGGCTGGATTCGCACGCTGGGCATGATGTTGAACGGCGCGACACTGGATGCAACGGACCAGTTGGGTAACACGATCTCTGATAATTCGTTTCTGCTGCTTGTGAACGCTCATCATGAGCCCGTGACTTTCCAGTTGCCGCAACCGCCGCAAGACGGGATCTGGCAGACGATTCTGAATACCAACAATACGGCAACTCCGTTTAAGAAATCAACGGCGCGTCGGCGGGTTCGGCTGGAAGGGCGGTCGCTGATCCTGCTGATGGAGCGAGAGCGGCAGAAGCCGGCAGTTGCGGAACAGGCGGAACTTGCGGAGTGACGGACTTCCAGAGAGAATGGGTGCGTTAGCCACTCGGAAGGATTTGCAACTGTGACAGATACAATTCGAGGCGGCGTCATTGGTTTTGGTCTTGCGGGCCGCATTTTTCACGCGGCGGTTATTTCGGCGACTCCTGGACTCGAGCTTGCAGCTATCGTGCAGCGGTCGGGGGATGAGGCGGCTAAGGCTTATCCCAACGTCCAGATCTACCGGTCAATTGAAGAGCTGCTGGCAGACTCTAGCATTCGGCTGATTGCTGTCGGGACGCCGAGCTTTTCGCACTTCGAGGTCGCGAAGCAATGCCTGTCCGCTGATCGCGATGTCATCATCGACAAGCCTTTTGCTCTTACGTCTGACGAGGCAGCACAGTTGATTCGGCTGGCGCGGGAGCGCGGGCGGCTGCTGACCGCGTATCAAAACCGGCGCTGGGATGGCGATTTTAAAACGGTCGAGAAGATTCTTGTCAGCGGAGAGCTTGGGCGGCTGGTCACGTTCGAATCGCATTTCGACCGGTTTCGTCCGGAACCCCGGCTCAGAGGCTGGCGTGAGAACGGCGGACCGGGCGGCGGAACTCTTTTCGATCTTGGATCGCACTTAATCGATCAGGCGCTTACGCTTTTCGGAAAGCCGGAGAGTCTCTTTGCCTCGGTTCGCATCGATCGCGAGAACGGCGCTGTCGACGATGCGTTCGACCTTACTTTGTTTTATTCCCGGCTTACGGTTTATCTGCGTGCTTCGACTCTCGCCAAGGCCCCCGGAGCCCGGTTTACTCTGCACGGCACCGAAGGCAGCTTTGTGAAGTTCGGACTCGATCCGCAGGAAGAACAACTGAAGTCCGGCGCTCATTTTGATTCGCCGGGTTTTGGCCACGAGCCGGAAGAGGCCTGGGGAAAGCTGTATCTCGAAGGCGCTGCACCCCGGAGCGTGGAGACAGAGGTCGGCGATTATCGCGGCCTTTATGCGAATGTTCGCGATGCACTGTTGGGCGTGCAAAGACTTGCCGTTACACCGGAGCAGGCGTGGCGGACGACGCGGCTGATTGAGCTTGCGCGCGAAAGCAGCAGCCAGGGACAGGCATTACCCGTCGACTTCAGCGATGAGCCTTGAAAAGCTAGAGCGCCGATCCAAACAAGAGGACCTCTTCGCTAATCCGGCTGAGTGCCACTAGTCGCGAAAAACAGATCCTTCGCTCCGCTCAGGATGACAACGTGAACCAAATGGCCTAGTGGCCTTTGTAGTAGCGCAGGAGTTCTGCGGCGGAAAACGCCACCAACCAGAGGCCTGCGACTACTGAGCCGATGGTCATGACCCATCTGCGGGCTCTGTGCTCATCGGGGTGCAGTGCGCGCTTTTGCCGGGTAAAAAAGGTGTGACCGAGAAGCCCCATTCCGAGAAGAACAACGCCGATAATAAGAGTAATTACTGCCATGGCGAAACAATTTACTCCCTTCCCATAACGATTGGGAAGAGCGTAGATTGACCTGTTCAGACAGAAGGACTTACGCGATACACTGATGGGTACTCATCCTCTACAAGGACCAGGAATGAAGCTGTTTCGCTGGCTATGGGTTGTTGTCACGCTTGGCCTGCTTGCGCAGGGTTTTCGCGTAGCCATGTTTGTCGTTCCTCCGGACAGTAACCAGGGCGAAATCCAGCGGATTTTCTACTACCACATCTCCGCCTGGTGTGGGATGAGCGTCTTTTTCGCTGTAAATCTGATCGCGTCGATCGTCTATCTTGTCTACCGTAACCGGGATCGGAATCGCGCCATGAAAGCGGATGCGCTGGCTGTCTCCACGGCTGAGATGGGGGTTGTTTTCTGCTCGGTCGGGCTCATTACCGGCTCGCTCTGGGCGCGGCCGGTGTGGGGCATCTGGTGGACCTGGGATGAGCGGCTGACTTCGACGCTGGTGCTTTACCTCATTTATGTCGCTTACCTGTTGCTGCGGCGCTTTGCCGCCGGGCCGCAGATGCAGACGCTGGCTGCGGTGATGGCCATTTTCGGCTACGCCGATGTGCCTATCGTCTATATGTCGACTCGTTGGTGGCGCACACAGCACCCGGCTCCGGTTTTTTTTGGTGGGCCGAATGCGGGGCTCGATCCGAAGCATGCTGCCCGCGGTGTGGTGGAATCTGGCGGCGTGGCTGGCGTGGGGGATCATGATCGTCGCCTTCCGCTATGGCGTTGCCTTGCGCGACGAAATGAAAGAGCAACAGGAAGCGCTGCGGGCGCTGGAAGTGACACCATGAATCCGATGTTTCATCGCCATCTTGTGTTGGCCTATGCCGTCACCTGGGTTATCCAGCTTGGGTATCTTGCCTATGTTGTCGTTGAAGTGGCGGGCGGGTAAGTCCCGGGGTTGAAAAGCCCCAGTCGCTCCCCCCCGGTATGTTTCTTGTAAATTATTCTTTCTACTCGTGGTTACGGATTTCCAAACGGGCGCTTCGCGGGAACTGGGCTAGGCGCTCTTCCTCCTGGGGGGTGCGCGGAGAGAGGATAGAGCACCTGGCATCCGGCTATGAAGATGTATTGGCCCTTATTGTGTATTGGGTGGCGCCCCTCCCCGGTATGTTTTCGTAAATTCCTCTTTTTATTGGTGGTTAGGAGCCCAAATAGTGCGCGCTCCGCGCGGTCTTGCTAGACCCACCCCTTCGACAGGCTCAGGGCAGGCTCTACCTCCTCGAAATGTACGAGTAGATAGGATGGGGCACCCGTATTCGTCGTCGTTGTGCATGGGTGGCCCCCCCAGCATGTTTCGTTAAATTCGTCAGAGATCAGGAGTTAGGATGCAAACAATGTTGTTTAGCGCGCATCGTTCAGATTCTTCCCGTTGGTCGTCAGAATGACGCCCTTCTTCCATGAGCTTTATCTACACGACGGCTGCTTATCTGCGAACTTCATCCCTAAAACACGAAAGCCCGCCGGGTCTCGGCGGGCTTTTTTCTTTCTATATCTAGTTTAGCAAATTGAGGGGTAATAGTAGGCCAATTTATCCTCACTATTTATCGTTTTGGAATGTGTGGGTTAGAGGATTTCTTTTGGTTCGGGGGCTTGACAAGATTTTGCGAACTACCCCACTCAAGCCAAAAAATGGCTTGAATGGCGCATCGCTGCTCTCTTATACATCTCCCCGAGGTCTGTTCCTGCGTCTCTTCGTAAAAAAATATCTGAACAGCCGCATTGCCGACGCCGTCTTTGCGTGTGAATGGGAGAGTTGAGCCAGCTTGGCACGGTGGGATGATGCGGATTTTACGGAATTTGTACGGCGCCACTCCCGCCTTGTCTTTCGCGTGGCATACGCCGTCCTGCGCAACTCCCATGACGCCGAGGACGTGGTGCAGGAGGTGTTCTTGAAGCTTTATCGCGGCAGCGCCTGGGGTGGCATGCGGGACGAAAAGGCGTATCTGGCACGCTCGGCGTGGCGAGCGGCCGTCGATCATCTGCCGAAGCAGCATCAGGCGGCAGAGGATGAGGCCGAGATCGCATCGGTCCATCCCGACCCCGAGCAGGCTGCGCTCGAGGCCGATCTGCAACAGAAAGTCCATCGGCTGATCGACGGACTCCCGGAGGAGCTTCGCCAACCGCTTGCGCTCTCGACGATTCAGGAGCTGACTTCCGGTGAAGTTGCAGAAGTTCTGGGGATTCCTGAAGGTACTGTCCGAACACGCGTGCTGCGGGCGCGACAGCTATTGCGGGAAAAGCTGGCAGCACTGGAAGGAAGAGACCATGCCGCGAAACGAATCTGATTTCGAAACTGAATTCGAGCGGGCGTTGGCGGCGTATACCGATCCCGGTGATTGCGGATATCCGCAGGTGCTGGCGGCGCGGGTTATGGCCGCAGTCGAGTTGCGACGCCGGAAGCGGCGCTGGTGGTTTGCCTTTTCCATAGCCATCCCTGCGCTTGTATGCCTGCTCGTGGCGGCTTTGCTGTATTTGCGGCGCCCCGAGCCTCAGCATCGAAAGATAGAGATAGCGTCCGGTCCACCTACTACCCAGTCAGTGGGCGCCCTTCCGAAAACAGCTGTGACCGCTAAAGTTCATGTGGAAACAGCCCGGAATCGAGTTGCCCGCAGCACACCTCGTCAACTGCCTAAGCTCGATCAATTCCCTGCGCCGACGGCTCTGACAGAGCAAGAGCAGGTGCTCGTCCGGTTTGTTACGTATGCGCCACCGAAGACGCAACAGCTAGTCGCGAAGGCACAAACAGAGCCCGATAAGCCTTTGCATATTGCGGAACTGGGCATTCCCTACCTTGATTCGAATACTCAACCTTAACGACAGGAGCCACCATGCGCCGAATTATTGTCTTTTGCTTTGCAGTTATTTTCTTCGCCGCCCCCATCTGCACGCTCGCACAGCAGGATGGAAAACCAACCGAGATCGCTACACATTACTACCGGCTCTCCTATTCCATCCAGGAAGTCGGAGAGACAGGAAAGGTTACTAATAGCCGTACCTACGCAACTTCCATTGCAACTGGCCCCGGCCAACTTGCTCAGATCAGGACCGGGGATAAGGTTCCGATGGTAACCGACAATAAGGGCGAGGTGCAATATATAGACGTTGGGGTGAGTATCGACAGCACGCGCGCTCAGGAGGTGGATGGTAAGCTTTCTGTGCAGATCACTGCGGACATCAGCAACACTGCAAAAGGAAACGTACCGCCCGCTCTACCGCTCATTCGAGCGAACAAATGGTCAGCCAATGTTCTGGTTCCGATAACGAAACCCACTGTGATCTTTTCTTCGGATAATCTGCAGGACAAAGGCAAGTTGCAGGTGGAACTGACGGCGACCCGCATCGATTAGCCTCTGGCCAGGGGACGAGTCATTTGAAGTCTGCCGCTCACGCAAGTCTGTGCCCAAAAGGAAAAAGCAACGAGGCTATCTCTCGATAACCCCGTTGTCCGAGGAGGGTTTACTGCTATTTGAAGAAGCTGAGCACTTTTGGGAGTGTTGCCTCTCTCATAGCGAGAGTAATCTGAGTTGGAGCGCTAAAAAAAAGCAACGAGACTATCTTTCGATAGCCTCGTTGTCCGAGGAGGGTTTACTGCTATTTGAAGAAGCTGAGCACTTTGGAGTGTTCGCTCTCTCATAGCGAAGACAACTTTCTGGGGAAAAAGTTTCGCGAGACTGAAAAATTTGTTTAGGAAGGGCAGTTTTCCTCTCTTTCGGTAACTTGAAACGGGCCGGAACCATATCTACAGGTGACTTTCGTTGCTTACCCGACAAAGAAGCCGATACACTTGGAGGTTACGGAAAGGCCTGTACCGATGCTTGTAGTGATGAAAGCGCAGGCGACGCCGGAGGAAATCCAGGCAGTCTGCGAGCATATTGAACAGTTGGGCTTTCGCCCCCATCCGCTGCCCGGCGCGCAGCGCACCGCTATTGGCATTACCGGCAATCAGGGGGAAATCGACCGCGGAAATATAGAAGAGCTTTCGGGAGTTGCCGAGGTCATTCGCGTCTCAAAGCCCTACAAGCTGGTGAGCCGCGATGTGAAGGAAGAGGACACGGTTATCCGCTTCCCCGGCACGAATGCCACCATTGGTGGGCGCGATCTGGCGATGATTGCGGGGCCGTGCTCGATTGAAACGCGGGAGCAGGCTTTTGCGGTTGCCGAGCAGGTTGCCCTGGCGGGGGCGCTGTTCTTTCGCGGCGGGGCATACAAGCCGCGCACTTCTCCGTATGCCTTTCAGGGGCTGGGTGAAGAAGCGCTGAAGATCATGGCCGAGATTCGCGACAAGTTCGGGTTGCGGATCGTGACTGAGGCCATCGACAACGAGGCGCTGGAGCTGGTCGACAAGTATGCCGACGTGATCCAGATTGGCGCGCGCAATATGCAGAACTATTCGCTGCTGAAGGCCGCGGGACGCAGACGGAAGCCAGTTCTGCTGAAACGCGGAATTGCGGCGACGCTGGAAGAGTTTCTGATGGCGGCTGAGTACATCATGAGCGAGGGCAATTATCAAGTCATTCTGTGCGAGCGCGGGATTCGTACTTTTGCCGACCATACCCGCAACACCCTCGATCTGAGCATTGTGCCTGCTGTGCAACGGCTGAGCCATTTGCCTATCGTGGTAGATCCGAGCCATGGAACGGGCAAGCGGAATAAGGTCATTCCGCTGGGCCGCGCTGCTGTTGCGGTGGGCTGCGATGGGCTGATCGTCGAAGTCCACAATCAGCCGGACAAGGCGCTCTCGGATGGAATGCAGTCGCTCTACCCTGAGCAGTATGTGCAGTTGATGGCTGAGGCTACGCAGATCGCGGCGGTGCTGGGGCGCAATGTGCCGCACGGCATCGAGATCACGGAAGGCATGGCTTCTCGCTAGACGCATGCCATCCGGCCAGTCAGACCCAGCTTCTTCTACCGACCATACAGGCAGGCGTTCCGTTCCCCGGCTGGCACGGAGCGCGGGCGCTTTGCTTTTGTTGCTTGCTCCGCTGGCGGCTTGCAGGCGGCATGACTTTCCGCAGTACTCGGCGGATTACCGCGAATATGCCTACGTCACCAACGGCGGCAGCAATACCGTTACCGTTCTTGATCTGGTAAATCTGCGGCAGGACCGCGTGATTCGCGTGGGAGATAACCCGACCGGGATTGCTGCGAATCCCACAAAGAACGAAATCTACGCGGTTAACACGAACAGCAATTCGGTGAGCGTGATTGACGCGGAGAAGAATGCTGTCGTCGCGACGATCCCTGTTCACAGCAAGCCTTACTTCATCGACGTGGACGCGAAGGGCGAGCGCGCTTATGTCGCTAATTCCGGATCGAATAATGTTTCGGTGATCGATCTGGCAGCGCGGCGGGAGATTGCTGCGATCGGCACGGGCGAAGGGCCGGGGATGGCGCGCATCTCTCCGGATGGACAAGAGCCTGGTGGTGAGCAATCGCGCCAGCGGCAGCGTTACGGTCATCGATCCGCAATCGCGTAAGGTGCGCGGTGTTTTCACCGGGTGTCCGGCGGCAACGCATGTGGTGATCCTGCCTGATTCCTCGAAGGCGTTTGTGGCCTGCTCGGACGGGCACCAGGTGATGGTGATTGGACTGGCGCGGCCTGACAGCACAATCGCGAGCGAGCATGTTGACCGCCTCCTGACGTTTCTCGATGTGGGGCAGACGCCGGTGCATCTGGCGCTGAAGCCAGATGGAGGCGAGATCTTTGTCTCGAATTTCGGCAGCGACACGATCTCGGAGATTGCGACGCAGGCGAATGAAGTTGGCGGGGCTTACCTGGTGGGGGCGCATCCGGCGAGCGCGATTGTGAGCGCCGACAACTCCACGTTGTGGATCAGCAAGTTCAATACGGGCTCGATTGAGGTTTATTCGATCGATGATGGGAAAACTATCAATACCGTGCATGTGGGCGATGGGCCCGATGCGCTGGCGTTCTCGGCTGAAGGGCACTTGCTGCTGGCTGCGGATGCGCGATCGAATGATATTTCCGTAGTGCGCGTGATGAGCCGGACGCCGGGCGGAGTTACCCACGTTGGGACGCTGTTCACGATGCTGCCGGCGGGCAAGCAGCCGAACGCGATTGTGGTGAAGGCGTTTCGCGTCAGGTAGCTTCAGGGCTGGAAAGAGTTTGTGCTTTCCCACCCTTTCGCAAAATGCGCGAAAGGATGGGGCACCCTTTTTCGTGCTCTGTTGAAAACAGCAGATTCTTCTCTGCGCTAGCTTCTGGTACTTAGTGCATCGCCAACCAGGATGACGCAGGGCGCGGGGAGCGCAGTTATATTGGCCAGTTGGCCTACGCTGGTGCGCAGGGATCTGCTCCTTCGCTGTCGCGACATTCGAAACGACGATGCAGGGCGTTTGCGGGCCGAAGCCGGATTCGGCGATCTGCGCGCTGAGCCTTGCGTAGTCTGACCCGGGCATATAGATGACGAGCGTTGCGTCGGCTGGCAACGGACCCCAGCAGGGCTCATCTTCGCTTGCGCGATGGCCGGTGAGGAAGATTACTTTGGACGCGAGTCGCCGATCGGTGAGAGGAGCACGAATGCTGGCGGCGGCGGCGAATGCGGCGGTGATTCCGGCAACTACTTCGAAGGGCACGGATGCGGTGTTCAGGGCATCGATCTCTTCGCCGGCGCGGCCAAAGAGCATGGGATCGCCGACTTTGAGGCGTACTACACTGTGACCCAGTCGCGCGTGATGAATGAGCAGTTCGTTGATGTCGTGCTGCGTGATGGATTTGCTGCCGGCGCGCTTGCCTACGCTCTGGACTGTTGCTGCAGGATTTGCAAGCTTCAGAATTTCACGGGCGACCAATCCGTCATAGAAGATGCAGTCGGCAGTTTGTAACAGAGTTGCGGCGCGAACGGTCAGCAGATCGGGATCGCCGGGTCCCGCGCCAACCAGATAGACTTTTCCCTTCTCTGCTTTTCTCATCGATTTCTGACCGCGGCTTCAGCGCTGGCGGGCGAGCACGAGCGTAATGTCGTCGGGCTGCTCCTGTCCGCCGATCCAGTTGCGCAGCGACTGCATGACCTGTTCGGAGATGGCGTCGAGCGGCAGGTGGCGATGGCGGCGCACAACGTCGATCAGGCGCTCTTCGCCGAATTCTCCGAAGTCGTTTTCCGGTTCCGTGACGCCGTCGCTGTAGGCAATGAGGATATCGCCGCTCATCATCTGCTCCACACCCTGCTCATAGGTCGGATTTTCGAGCAGACCTACGACCGTGCCGCCGCAGCCGAGCTGAGTCACGCTGTCGTCGTGGCGCAGAATCAGCGGAGGCAAGCTGGCCGCCGCAGGAATATGTGAGCTGGCTGGTGTGCCCGTCATAGTGGGCGAGAAAGAGCGTGGCGTACTTTTCCGGTTGCGTGCTGCGATAGAGATGGCGGTTGAGCTGCGCGAGAATCTTTGCCGGTTTGAGAAACGGATCGCTGCCATTATGGTGGCCGTTTGAACCGTTGATGGCACCGATGTTTTCAGCAGGTGTGGCGCTGAATTGATTTACTCCCACTGACACCATCTCTTCGCCGGCATAGCGATAGGCGCGCACGGCGGAGTGGAGAGTGGCCATCAGCAACGCGGCGGAGATTCCCTTGCCGCTGATGTCTCCCAGCGCAAGCCCGAGACCGGAATCGCCGAAGGTGAGGAAGTCATAGTAATCGCCGCTGACGGTGCGCGCGGGATAGCAGGCGCCGTGCAGTTCCAGCATGGGCAGCGATACGGAGCCGTGCGGGAAGAGGTTTGCCTGCACTTCCTGGGCGATGGCGAGTTCGCCCTGCAGGCGCTCTTTCTCGCGCTGCTCGGCGAGCAGGCGCTCGAGCGAATAGGACATGCGATTGAAGGAGCGACTGAGAGCGGCCAGCTGATCGTTGCGCGTGACCTTGATGCGATGCGTCAGGTTGCCCTGGTCGATTTCTACCGTTGCGTCATAAAGATCGTTCACTGACCGGGTGATGGTGCGGTTCAGGCGAATTGCCATGATGAACGCAATCAGTTCGAGCAACCCGAAGAAACAGGCGACGCCAATCAAGATGTTTTGAAGGAAAGTCGCGATCTCCAACGACGTGATGAACAGCCGCTGGTAGAGGAGTGAGGGGCGCGAGGTCACGTTGGTTAGCGTGCTATGGGATTTGGCCAGTGGCCCAATCGGTCGTTCTGAGCGGCGCGTAGAAAGTGATCGGGATGTCGTAAAAGTGCTGCGGGGGCGGCAAAATGCCGCCGATAACCGAATCCTTGCGTAACTCCTCGCGCGCTCAACTTGCGATGATTGATTTCTGCTTTTGCATGCCCGACTGCGACGGCTTGTTGAAGGTGACCGCACTGGACTGCTCACCTCCGACGGAGGTCTCATCGCCGACAGGGAAATTCGGCACGACTTCAATCCGGCCGATGCCGTGCGCCACCTGGTCGAGCCTTGCCTTGTCCACGGGCGACGCTGGTGATCAGGGTCGTGGTGTGGCTACCGATGGTCTGCATGTCGATGGCGCGGAGATAGAGCTTGCCATTGTCGAGGACTGCCCCGCGGAACTCGTCTTTGGCCCAGGACGGAATCTGGGTTATCTCCGTGGCTTGCAGACTCGCGGGGAGTGATGGGGAGAAGCTTGCCATCCTGAAATGCAGCAATGCGCAGACTGGTGTCCGGGCTGCCTGGCGCAGTGTCTTCCATTTCAGGAGGAGGGGAGACGCTCTTGCTTTCCGGGTGCGTAGCCAGAAAGTGGGATACATGCACGCTGAAGGCGCGGTTTTCCGCCCCGTAGTGCTCCATCTGAGCTTCAATGGCAGAGGTTGCCGCGAAAATGGCAAACTGGCCGCTGAATCCATAAAGCGCGATCAGCGCCAGCATGATAAAAAGCACCACCGGCGTCAAGGCCATCAACAAATACGTCATGATGAGCCGGTTGCGCAGTTTCCAGAGGAAGCGACCGCCTATCCATCTCCAAAGCAGCGGGACACAAAAACCCAGCAGCAAGATGAGAGTGAAAGTACTGAAGGCACTGAAAATCGCACCTGCCATGCCGTGCAGCAGGCGAAACGGCATGAGGGCGAGATAGATGATTAATAGCCAGAAGGCAAGGCGATGCACCTTGCTTTGTGGCGGCTCGCGGCGGAGTGCGCGAAAAATGCGAGCCTCAAAATTTTTCACCTGTCCCATTTTTGTTCGCTCTTGCTTCGCCCTGACGTGTTGCTCTTGAGTGTAGCGCGAGTGTAAGAAATCCGGAAAAATGCTTCAGTTTTCTGTCTTTTGCGCGGCCTCAACGTCAGCCTGATGCGCTAAACGGCGGGTATATCGAGTCGCTGAAGATTGCGCCCCGGCGAGCAGCAACAGGCCAGTGAGAAATGCCCACATCATGAGGCTGACCGATACCGAAAAAGGCCCGTATACGGAACGCAGATCAAGCCACGGAAGTACCTTCACATAAATCACTTTAGCTCCTTCCCAGATCAGTCCGGTGATGATGCCCGCAGGCAGCACCGCGCTCAAGGGCAGCTTGCGGTTTGGCAGCACCCAGTAAATGACAAAAAAGATGGCAATGCTCAGAAATGCCGCCGAAATCTGAAGAAATGCATGCTCAAAGAAAGAATAAAAGACGTTATTTGTCTTTCCGAAGAAGAGAATTCCGAGGATCTTGTTCTGCGTTGCCGTAAAAGCGATGGAAGTAACAGCCAGGAGCCCTACAGCCAATGCGAGGCCGATGGAAACCAGCTGATTCATCAAGTAGGATCGGTTCTCTGCTACTCCCCAGACACGGTTCAGAGCCACTTCCAGCGGCAAAAAAACACCGGTGGAGGAAATCAGCAGCATGATGACCGAGGCAACCTGCACATCTCCCCGTGGATTGACCAGCAGGCTCATGTTGCGCACGACGAAATCCTGATTGGTGGGCAGGAAATAGCGCAGCATGTCACCGATCACGTCGACCATGGCCTGGGAATGAAAGACACGTCGGGCAATGGTGAACATCATGACGATGAACGGAAACAACGATAGAATCGCATTCGCCGCCACGCTGAAGGCATAGGTATGCACTTCCGTCTGGGTCAGGTATTTCGCCAGCGAAGTGATTTGCTGCCAGATGAGAGACCCGGAAAGCAGCTGCGCCATTTTATGCGGCGGAATGTCCCGCTCTGTGGGTTTGGTTTGGGGGGCTGACTGCATATCTTTCTTAAGCGAGATGCTACCAAAGGCTCACTGAACTGCGTCTCACAGCAGAAGGCAGCAGCGCAGTCTTTATTAAACCGCTTTAATAGTTACTGGAGTACAGTGTCCTCTCGTAACATCCTACAACTCCTGCATTTACAACACACTTTTTACTTGATTCCACGAGTTTTTCCTGCCATAACAGAGTGACCGATTCACCTTTTGGGGCGAAATCGGACATTGTTGGAAGGCCATTTTGTTTGTAGTTCACTCTCTGGAACTTTGTCGATGCGTGAGCTGCCGATGCGGTAACGGCGGCTCTCGGTGTCTATAGAGGAATTTCCAAGGAGCAATAGCGGAAAGGAGTAGATGTGAAAGAGCACGGTGTTGTGAAGTGGTTCAACGGAGCAAAGGGCTATGGGTTTATCCAGCGTTCGACTGGAGAAGATGTTTTTGTTCACTTCTCTGCGATTCTGGACAATGGATATAAGACGTTAAACGAGGGTGAGGCAGTGCAGTTTGAGTGCCAGCAGGGTCCTAAAGGGCTGAACGCGGCCAACGTAACACGCAACGCCTAAGACTCATACACAACTTCTTCTGCAAACGGCTCCCTGCGCCAGAATCAGGGAGACCGTTTGCTACTCTTCGCGCAGGACTACCATCGGGTCGACGGTCGCCGCCTTACGGGCGGGCAAGAAGCTGGCGACAATTACGATGGCTGCCAGACACAGGATCGACGCCCCCAGCGTCAACGGATCGTGTGGCTTCAACCCATAAAGCATGGAAGCAGCGGCGGTACCGGCGGCCAGCGCAAGTCCAGTTCCAATAACAGCTCCGATTGCCAGCAGAAGAATCGATTCCCGCAAAACCATGAACAGAATTTTGCTGCGAGCGGCTCCCAGCGCCATGCGCACGCCAATTTCGTTGCTGCGGCGGATGACCATGTAGGAAATGACGCCGTAGATTCCGATCATGGCGAGAATGATGGCCAGCACGCCGAAGAAGCCTGTCAACGTGGCCATGAGGCGCTCTCCTACGAGGTCGTCGCGTACCTGAATTTTGAATGTGGAGAAGTTCAGGACCATCGCCGGATTCATCTCCTGAGCGACGCGCTTGACAGAGGAGATCAGGGATTCGGGTGACTCGTTGGAACGGATCATGAAAGTCTGCCCCTCGCCTGGTTCTTTTTCCTGCGAGGTGTCGACGAAGAGCGTGGGCTGAAAGTCTTCACGCAGGCTGTGGTACTTCGTGTCCTTGACGAGGCCGATGATCTGGTAGGTCTTGTTGGGCTCTCCCGTATCATTGACGACTTTGCCGACAGGGTTCGCACCCTGGAAAAACTTCTGTGCGAAGGTCTCGTTCACGATCGCCGCGCGCGGCGAGGTGGGCGTGTCGGTGTCGTTAAAGTCGCGGCCTGCGAGCATGGGCACGCGCATGGTTTGGAAGAAGCCGGACGAAATTGAATTGAACTGCGTGTCCTTACGCTGCGGTCCGCCGGGAACGTCGACGTTGTTGTCCCATCCACTGTGGCTGATGGGCACGATGAAGACTCCGGCTACGGATTGCACGCCGGGAATGGCACGCATGCGTTCTGCGAGTTCACGCTTGAAGGCGGCACGTCTTTCCATTGGAATCTGCAATGGGGAGTAGTCGAAGCTTGAGACCAGGAGATGGTCCTGTTCGAAGCCGATATCGAGAGTGAGCAGATTGCGGAAGCTCCTGGCGAAGAGCAGTGATCCTGTGAGCAGGACGAGCGACAAAGCCACCTGGGTGACTACTAGAATCCGGCGCAGAGCAAAATGGTTCCGGCCTGACGTAACGCCGCGACCGTTGGCTTTCATGGCTGCGCCGGGATCGGTATGCGAGGCCTGCAGCGCTGGAGTCAGCCCGAAGAGGATGCAGGTGAACAGCGCGAGTCCGGCAGCAAACCCGATCACGCGCCAGTCAGGCGTCATGTCGAGAAAAATGCTGTTCTGGCTGGAAGTCAGCAGTGAGATCAGGCCTCGGCTCAAGAGTTGCGCTAGAGCAACGCCCGCCACCGTGCCAAAGACCGCCAGCAACAGGCTCTCTGCCAGTACCTGCCGCATAAGGCGCATGCGGGACGCCCCGAGCGTGAGCCGCAGCGCCATTTCGCGTTGCCGCGAGCTGGCACGCGCCAGCAGCAGATTGGCAAGATTCGCGCAGGCAAGCAGCAGCACCAGGCCCGACAATCCCAGCAGAAGATTCAGCTGGTCGCCTTCGCGGCGCAGAGCCGAAACACCTTTGTCCGCCCTCAAGGCTGCAAGCTGGAAACGCAGATAATCCTTCTTATTCTCAGCGTCAAACTTCTCTGGCAGCGTCGCTGCGAAAATTCCAGGCGAGATTGCAGCCAGCTGCGCCGATGCGCGCTCGATCGTCCAACCCGGCTTGAGACGGCCAAGCGCGGCCAGCCACCACGTACTGGGATTGTCAGTCCAGGAGTCTTTTCCATTGAAGATCTGTTCCGTGCACAACGCCACGGCAATGTCGAAGTCCCTGCCAACGTCGACCCCGTGAAATGACGGCGGCGTCACGCCGATCACCTGGAATACCTGCCGGTCGAGCGTGATCTTAGAGCCCAGCGCCGCGTCACGCCCGCCATACTCCTTCTGCCAGAACGAGTAGCTGAGTACAGCTCCCTGCGCACCGCACCCGCGAAAGTCATCGGCGGGCGATAGCAGCCTCCCGATGACCGGCTGAAGACCCAGCATCGGAAAGAAATCACCGCTGACCATCAGCGTATTTGCATTTCGCGCTTCGCCGCCCTGGCCGAGATTACGTTGCTGCGGCGACCACGCGGCGACGCTTGAAAAGCCTTGCTGCTGGGCGCGCAGCAGATTCCAGACGTTGCTGGTGAGATCCGATCGGTCTGACATGAAGTTGCCCGTCCGGCCGTTGGGTGCATTCGTGATGTGAATCATCGCCAGCTGTTCGGGAGACTTTACGGGGAGAAGGCGCATGCGCACTGCGTCCAAAAGCTGAAAGATGGCCGTGTTCGCTCCGATGCCGAGAGCGAGCGAAAGTATCGCGACAACAGCAAAACCGGGGCTCTGCCAGAGCTGGCGCATCGCGTAACGCAGATCTCTGCCAAAACCGCCGAAAAATCTCGTTTTCCAGCTGCTGCCAGCGGCCAGTGGCTCGCGGGCTTTGGCGACGGTGCGTTCCAGGCCCTTGAGCAGACGTCCGTCTTCGAGTTCGGCGCGCAGCGTCTGATAGACCTGATTCGTTTCGATGCCGCTTGCCAGCATTTCCTCGTAGCGGTCGCGCAGGTGTTGGCTCAGCTCTTCGACAACATCTTCTTCGCGGGTTGGTTCGAGGTTCAAAGCGGCGATGGTCGCACGTACTTCTTTTGGCCAATCAGGCATTTTCCGCCTCCGTGATGCGGTGGATCGCGTTGACGAAATCGAGCCAGGTTGCACGCTGTGTTTTCAGCACGTCTTTTCCCTGCGCCGTGAGGCGGTAGAACCGCCGGCGGCGCTGGCCCGCTTTTTCCACCCAGCGTCCTGCAATCAGTCCGCGATCTTCCAAGCGATACAGCAAGGGATAGAAGGAAGCGACGTTGAACTTGAGCACGCCGCCTGAGCGCTCTTCGATGAGCTTGCTGATTTCGTATCCGTGCCTTGCCTTGTGTTCGATGAGGGAGAGGATCAGGAGCTCGGCACTTCCCTTTTTGAGTTCGCGGTCAACGACTTGTTTAGGCATATGTGTTATAGCAACATATGCTAGCGCGATATAAAAAACTGTCAAGTGCTAAAAACAACTGTTAAATGGCCTGGCCGCGCCTTGCGATAATGGAGGAATGCCCCCGAGTCGTCCCAGAGACGAATACGCTTCGCGAATCAATGCTCATGACCGCGCGATCGCGCGGCATAAGCAGCGGGATAATTTCTTTGCAACAGCCAAGATTGCAGTCGGCCTGACGACCATCGTTGCCACGGTCTGGCTCGCCAAATACCACGCCACACACATTGCCTATGTTTTCATTCCTATCGTGTTGCTGATTGCGCTGTTTGTCTGGCACGAGCGTATGATTCGAGCCCGCCGACGGTGCGAGCGACTGCGGCGGTTCTGCGAACAGGGAATGGCGCGCATTGAAGACCGGTGGGCAGGCACGGGACAAACTGGCGAGCAGTTTCTCGATCTGGCGCATCCCTATGCGCGTGATCTCGATCTGTTTGGCAAAGGCAGTCTTTTTGAATTGCTTTGCACGGCGCGTACCCGCGCCGGTGAGAGCACGCTTGCCGCGTGGCTGTTGAATCGTGCTGATCTGGAAGAGATCGAGCAGCGCGGTGAGGCGATTCGGGAGCTTGCTCCCCGGCTTGATTTTCGCGAATGCCTGGCGCTTGCCGGTGAGGACGTTCGCATCGGAGTGCAAGCCTGATTCCTTGATCGCGTGGAGTGAATCGACGACGCGGCTGGGCCCTCATCGAGTTTTGCGGGCTGTGTTGCCGTTGCTCGCGACGTGCTGGGTCTTCAGCATTGTTGCCTGGTTTGTTTGGGATTGGGGACTTGCGGCGCTATTGATGAGCGTGCTGAACCTGGCGATTCGATATAGGCTGCAGCCGCGCGTGCAGGCGTCCGTTGGCAAGATCGATGATGCCTCTCATGACCTGGATATTCTCGCTTCTGTTCTGAAAAAAATTGAGGGGGAGCGATTTGCTTCGCGAAAATTGATGGGCTTGCGGGAGGGCCTTCGCTCGCAAGGCTCTCCTCCGTCGACGGCGATTCGCCGGTTGGACGGGCGGGTTTCGTGGCTCGACTCTCACGAGCACTGGATGGTGAAGGTGCTGGATCTTTTCACCTTCTGGACGCCGCAGTGGGTGATTGCGATTGAGACATGGCGCGCAAGGCATGGGGCTGCGGTACGCCGGTGGATTGAAGTCACGGGCGAAGTGGAAGCGCTTGCGGCGATCGGCGGCTATGCATATGAACATCCGGAAGATGTTTTTCCGGAGTTTGTGCCGGATGGGCCGCTTCTTCACGCCGAGGCAATGGCACATCCGTTGTTGCCTCGCAGCCATGCGGTTCCGAATGATCTGCAGCTCGACCGCAATCTGCAACTGATCGTGGTAAGCGGTCCGAACATGGCAGGCAAGAGCACCTTTATTCGCTGCGTGGGGATCAATGTTGTTCTGGCGCAGGCGGGTGGGCCTGTATGCGCGCGGCAGCTAAAGTTGTCGCAGCTTGCCGTGGCTGCGTCGATCTGCGTTCTCGATTCGCTGCAGGGCGGGCTGTCGCGCTTTTATGCCGAGATACTGCGGCTGAAGACCATTGACGACATGAGCAGCGGCAGCGTGCGGGTACTCTTTTTGCTCGACGAACTTTTTTCGGGAACCAACTCGCATGACAGGAGAGTCGGTACGGAATCATTTGTGCGGCATCTGCTGGCGCGGGGAGCGATCGGGCTGATAACCACGCACGATCTGGCGCTAGCGAAAATCGCAGAGGAAATGGCGGACCGGGCCGCGAACTATCACTTCTCTGATCAGCTTGAGGATGGACAGCTGCGCTTTGATTACAAGCTGGCCCCCGGCACGGTGCAGACGACGAATGCGTTGAAGCTGATGCGTTCGATTGGTCTTGAAGTTTAGGCGGCACGATTTCTTTTGCTAAGGGCGATGGTTTTCAATCTGTTTGATCGCCCATGACGCAGCGTCAGCAAGGATTGCATCGTCGTCGTGCTTCCATTGCTTCAGCGTGGGCAGGAATTTTTCCAGCCGGCTGTTTCCCATGGCGATGGCGATGTTGCGGCGCAGTCCTTCAAACTTTGCGCGCTTGATGGGCGATCCGTAGAAGAGGCGGCCGAAGCTTTCCTGGTTCAACTCGGCCAGCCAGTCGAGTGCGGGATTTACGAGTTCGGAGCGCGCTTGGAGTTCGGGATCGGAGGAGATGGGGGCTTTGCGGTTCCATGGGCAGACGTCCTGGCAGATGTCGCAGCCGAAGACCTGGCGGCCGATTCCCTCTCGCAAGTCGAGCGGGATGGGGCCGCGTTTTTCGATGGTGAGGTAGGAGATGCAGCGGGTTGCGTCCATCTGGCGTGGTGTGGTGAGAGCTCCGGTGGGGCAGGCATCGATACAACGCGTGCAACTTCCGCAGCGGTCGGCGGCAAGTTGGGCGCGCTGGTCGTGGGCTACTTCAAGCGAGGTGAGGATTACGCCGAGAAAGAGCCATGAGCCTAGCTTCTGGTTGAGGATGCAGGTGTTTTTGCCGGTCCAACCCACTCCAGCGTAACGCGCGTAGGCTCGCTCTACGATGGGGCCGGTATCGACGTAGCATTTCGATTCGAACTGGCCCAACGTTTCTTTGAGCGCAGCATCAAGGCATTCAAGGCGTTTCAGATAGGACCTTATGGTAGTCGCTTGGTGCGAGGCTGCCGTCAGCGCCTTTCTGCCCTGTCCAGGCGTAGCGCGCGAACCATCCTGCGTCTTCTGCGGCGGGGTCGATGGAGAGCGGCTGCGGCGTGTTGTAATTTGTAACGCAGACGATGACAGATTTGACCCAAGGGACGGCCACGCGCAGCGACGAGCGCACGAGTTCGCCTGCTTCGTTGCGGCGCTTCAGGTATTCCATTTCTCCGGCGCTGCCCTGCTCGATCCATTGAGCAAAGTTCTGGCGCTCGTCGTGGTCCTCGGGCGAGCCGGGTTCTGGCACGGCGGCGATGCCTGCGGTGGAGAAGCCCGCCTTGATGGCTTCAGCCGCGATGAGCGATTGTAGGGAATCCTGCTGCATGGGATGAATGCTGTTGATATGGTAGTCGAGTGTCTGCTGAAACGACGTTGTCTGTAAATCGCGTTCCGCGCCGCCGCTGGAGGATTGCTCTGCTGCTGGGGCTGGGCGTGCTGGTCAACTACTTTGACCGCGTTAACTTATCTGTTTCGCACAACGATCTTTACGCGACGTTTGGCATTTCGGACATTACATTCGGCTATTTGCTGGCTGCTTATAACTGGAGCTATGCGCTTTGCCAGCTTCCGATTGGTGTGTTGCTCGATCGATTCGGCGTGCGCATCGTTGGGCGCATCAGCACTCTTGTGTGGAGCATGGCTTCGTTTGCCGCCGCGCTGACGCCGAGTGTTGGCGGATTCTTTGCTGCGCGTCTTCTTCTGGGGGTTGGAGAAGCACCGACATTTCCGGCAAATGCAAAGGCGATTGGCTATTGGTTTCCTCCGAAGGAACGCAGTCTGGCTACGAGTATTTTTGACTCTGCTGCCAAGTTTGCTTCTGCGATTGGCGTGCCGCTGATCGGGATTCTGCTGCTGCATGTGGGCTGGCGACTTAGCTTTGCGGCTACCGGTGTCATCAGCTTCCTGTATTTCCTGCTGTTTTACTGGATCTATCGCGATCCGGTCGATGATTCCGAATTGAGCGCCGAAGAACTGAGCTATATCCGATCGGAGGATACGCTAAGAGACGTTGAGGACTTTACCGTCGAGCAGGCTTCGCTTGGCTATTTGCTGCGGCGGCCTAAAGTGATTGGGCTGGCTCTGGGATTTGGCTCCTATAACTATGTTTTCTATTTGCTGCTTACCTGGCTGCCTAGCTATCTTTCGCGCTCATTGAACATCGATTTGCTTCATTCGTTTCTGTACACGGGAGTGCCGTGGCTCTTTGCTACTTTTACAGATTTGATTGTCGGTGGATGGCTGGTGGATGCGCTGGTGCAGCGGGGGTGGAATGCGAATCTGGTGCGTCGCGTGGTTTTGATTGGAGGCACTACGCTTGGGCTCGGCATTCTTGGGGCGGCTCATGCGCATACTGCAGTGCAGGCGCTGTTGTGGATCAGCCTATCGATCGGAGGGTTGTCTGCGGCGGCCCCGGTGGGATGGTCGCTTCCATCGTTGATTGCGCCGCGAGGAAGCGTTGGCACGCTTAGGCGGGATTCTCAATTTTTCGAATCAGATTTCAGGAATAGCCGCGCCGATTCTGACTGGCTATCTTGTCTCGGCGCGACATTCATTTGCGCTGGCTTTTGGCGTGGCTGCAATTTATCTGGCGATTGGAATCGCTGGCTATGTCTTTCTGCTTGGAGATATTGAACGCATTCCGGGAGAAGCTCACTTTGCAGCTGTAGGATTTGCTCGCACCTGTGCGCGGATTGAGAACAGAAAAACTGCCATCCTCGATTCGCTGTCAGCTCAAGGTCATTTCCGTTGTCGGGGCCTTGTGGATTCGCGATGAACGCGTCCTGCGTGTTGAGGGATTGGCCGCCTTCTTCAGAGTAGTGAAGCTGCCAGAGTGCTTCGAGGCCGGGGACGTTTTTGAAGGTCTCGAGCGTTGCTTTTGAGCCGCCCTTCTTTGCTCCGTTATCCATGATGGCAACTTGCGGGTGAATCGCGTCGACCAGCGCGGGGCTTGAGCTTTGATACCAGCCGTGGTGCGACACGATGAGAACGTTAACGTGGCCGAGCTTATTGGTGGGGCACATCAGCTGCATCTCTTTGTCCCAGGTGAGATCGCCGAGATCGAGGATGCGCAGTTTGCCGGAGGTGATGAGAACGCCGAGCGAGCGGGCGTTTTCTGTCTGGTCAGGCGGGCGCGTTTCTGACGTTTTGCAGTAGGTGTTGGGTTCTCCGCCGCCGGGGATAGGGTGGTCGATGAGGTTGCCGTCCGCGCTGATGACGATGGCTTTGAAGCCTTTGAGGGGGAGCGAGTCGCCGGGCTTGACGGTGATGTGCTTATATTTTCCAGTCGCGAGGAGCTTTTGATATGCCTCGTAGCCTTGCTCGGTGTCGGCGTCTGTGGTTTCGCGGTTGGGGCCGTGATCAATGAAAGCGCCAACGGGAATGCGGGCTACGAGTTGTGGAACGCCTCCCACATGATCGGTGTGGAAGTGGGTGATGAGTACGTAGTCAATTTTGCTGATGCCGGCTTTCTTTGCGGCAGCGACGATGCGGTCGGCGTCGCGTCCATTGTTGCCGGGCCAGCCTGTGTCGATGAGCAGTGATTCGCCCGCCGGGGAGACGAAGAGCGTGGATTGTCCGCCCTCGACATCGACGAAATAAATCCGCAGATTGCCTTTGTTTTGCGCGATGGCTACTGCGCAGACGCAAGGCAGCAGTGCGCACAATAACATCCAGTTTTTCGCTTTGCTCATTATTTTTCCTTTTTGGAGACCGTCGCGCGCATGGCTCCGGTCGAGATGCCGCCGTCGACGAGGAGCGTCTGGCCGGTGACGTAGCGGCTTGATTCGGAGGCGAGGAAGACGATGGCTCCGTCGAGATCGTTGGGCTGGCCGGGGCGCTTTAACGGGATGCGCTCGACAAGATATTCGACCCATCCCTCGTCTTCGTACATGACTTTGTTCTGCGCGGTTTTGAACCAGCCGGGGGCGAGGCAGTTGACGGTGATGCCGTGCTTGCCCCAGTCGTCGGCGAGGCTCATGGTGAGTTGCCTGATGCCTCCGCGGCTGGCGGTGTAGGGGCCGAGGCCAGCGTAGCCGGCGACGCTGGTGACGGATCCGATATTGATGATGCGGCCGTAGCCGTGCTGGATCATGCCGCGCGCGATGGCTTGCGCGACGAAGAAGCTGCCGCGCAGGTTTGTGTCGAGTATCAGGTTCCAGTCGTCCCATGTGACGTCGACTGCGGGCTTGCGGACGTTGCAGCCGGCGTTGTTGACGAGGATGTGGATCTGGCCAAAGGCTGCTTCGGCTTCTGCGGCCATGTTTTTGATGCTGGCCTCATCGCGCACGTCGAGTTCGAGCGAGACGACGCGGCGGCCGAGCGCTTTGATTTCAGCTTCGAACGCCGCGAGCGTTTCGCGCTTGCGGCTGGTGAGAATCAGATCTGCTCCGGCGTTGGCGAGGGCTCGCGCGAAGTATTGGCCAAGGCCGCGGCTGGTGCCGGTAACGAGCGCAACCTGGCCGGTGAGATCGAAGAGTGTACCGCTCATTGGATGACCTTTGATTCCTGCGGGGCGAGAACGACTTTCATCAGATTGGGCTCGCCGGCGTGAAGACGATCGAACCAGCGCGGGCCTTCTTCTAGAGGCGCAACGGCGGTGATGAGCGGCTTTACCCGGATTTTTCCGGAGGTCATTAACTCGATGGCCTGCGGATATTCGCCGGATGAGGCCGCGGTGCCTTGCAGGCGAATTTGGCGCGACACTACTTTTTGCAGCGGCAGCGTTACTTCCGGCTTGATGTTGCCGATCAGCAGAACGGTTCCGCCTTTGCGGACGCAGTCGATGGCGGCGGAGATGGTTTCGTTCCGTCCTACGGCTTCGAGGACAACGTCGACTCCTTTGCCTGCGGTGAGGCGCATCACTTCGGCGATCAATTCTGCGCCGGAAAGATGGAGGGTTTCGTCGGCACCCATTTCTTTGGCGAGCTTGAGGCGGGTTGCGTCGAGGTCTGTGATCAGCACGCGCGACGCTCCGGCGGCACGCGCTGCCTGCAATGTGAGCAGGCCGATCATGCCTGCTCCGATGACGAGCGCTGTTTCGCCGCCATGCATTTCGGAAAGACGGACGGCGTGCAATGCCACGGAGACGGCTTCGAGCATGGCGGCTTCAGGGAACGAGAGCGTGTCGGGAAGGCGGTAGAGGATGCGCTGCGGAACTACGACGTATTCGGCGAAGGCCCCGGCGCGGCGATAGTCTCCGCAGGAGACGCCGACGACCTGGCGGGAATCGCAGAGATTCATCTGGCCGCTGCGGCAGTAATCGCAGTTACCGCAATAGACGGTGGAGTCGAAGGTGACGCGGTCGCCCTTCTTGAACTCGCTGACGCCGGAGCCTGTCTCGGCAACGATACCGGCGGCTTCGTGGCCCATGACGATGGGCGGAATGCGGCGGCCGGAGGTTCCGTCGTAACCGTGGACATCGCTTCCGCAGATGCCGCACGCAGTGACCTGCACCAGGACTTCCTCGGAGCTCGGTATCGGGCGCGGCAGATCCGCGAGTTCGAACTTGTTGTATTCGGCGAGCAAGAGTGCCTTCATGGGTCTCCTTTGTACCTATCCGTTTTATTCCTTCAGCGTTGCATCGCGCAAAAAATCATAATTGCCGGAGGGCGAGAGATGCAGGTTCTGGAGGCGGCGGCTGTGAACGAGAACCGTATCCAGATACCAGAGATTGATGGCTGGCATGTCGTCGGCGAGGATCTTCTGCACTTCGCCGTAGAGAGTCTTCTGCTGGGTGCGGTCGGCGGTGGCAGCCGCTTCGGTGAGCAACTGATCGATCTGAGGATTTGCGTAGAAGCCGCGATTTGCGCCGTGCGGTGGGAAGCTGGCGGTCGCGAAGGAGTAGCGGAAGATGTCTGGCGCTTCGTTGCCGCCGATCCAGCGCGAGGGGGCGACCTGGAAGACGCCGCGGCTGATGTCGGAGTAAAAGGTCGCGAATTCGAAGCTGCGCACGTCGAGCGCGATGCCGACGTTTGCGAGTTGCTGCTGCACGACCATGGCCAGCAGGCGGCTGCTTTCGTCGGTTGAGGTTTTCATGCCGAGGTGGAAGCGGTAGCCATCGGCTTTGCGTGCGTATCCGGCTCGATCGAGCAATGCGTTGGCTGCTGCGGGGTCATAGTTGTGGCGCGTGACATTTCCGTTCCATGCCCAGTGTTCGGGCGGCAGGGTGCTCTCGGCAAGCCTTGCCTGATCGCGGTAAAGGGAATGGATGATCAGCGGGCGGTTGATGGCCAGCGCGATGGCGTTGCGCACGCGGGCGTCGCGCAGGACCGGGTCGCGGGTGTTGAAGGTGAGATAGACGAGCGTGGTGCCGGGGCCGGAATCGATTTGCAGATTCGCGTTGCGGCGCAGGGCGTAGACCGTGTCCGCCGGCAAGGCGTTGATCAACGCATCGGCGGAGCCCTTCTGCAATTCGAGGGCGCGGGTGGTGGCATCGGGGACTACGGCGAAACGAAGACTCTGAATTGCCGGGAGCGGCTGCCAGGAGTGCACGGCGCGTTCGAGGATCACGTCCTTGTCCTGTTCCTGGCTCACAAATTCAAAGGGGCCGCTGCCGATGGGGTGCTGCCTGAAGTCGCGTCCGCTGCCCACGGGAACGACGCCGAAGCCGCCGTCGCTGAGGTTCCAGAGCAACGCGGGATCGGGCTTCTTGAGGTGGATGACGAGGGTTTGGGCGTCGGGTGCATCGACGTGTTCGATGGTTTGATAGGCGTTCGCTTTGACGCTGATGACCTTGCCTTGCAGGATCGTGTCGAGGGTGTACTTTACATCGGCAGACGTGAGGAACTGGCCGTTGTGAAAATGCACGTCACTGCGAAGGTGAAAGATGTAGGTCAGCGGGTCGGGGTTTTCCCAGCTCGCTGCGAGCCAGGGCTGGAGGTTGAAGTGCTCGTCTTTGCGGACTAATGAGTCGAAGATCAGCGAGTCAATGCGCTCGGATTGCGCGTCGATGCCAATGCGCGGATCGAGGTTGGTGGGGCTGCTTTCGATCAGGACTGTGACGGTGCTTGCAGGCGATTGTTGGTGCTGGCAGCCCACTTGCAGGGTGGTTGCGGCTATCAGCAAAATTACGAGCGCCAGATTCTTAGACATAGGTGATCTGGCCCAGAATCGCCGGATGCTTTGCGCCGGTTGCGGAGGGAACGTTCGCCGGATGCCTATGCCAGGTATAATACGCGAGCAGCGCGAAGGCTACCGCTTCTTTAGCGTCGACGGGAATACCGGCGTCGGTGCTTTGCATGAGGTTACAGCACAGCGGTTCGAGCTTTTGCCGCAGCATGGCCATGAGGGTTTTGTTTTTCGCGCCTCCGCCGGAGACGATGTAATCGACGGGAGTGCCGCGCTTGAGCGCGGGCTGCACAAATTTTTTAAAGGCGCTGGCGATGCTTTCTGCGGTGAGTGCGGTTGCGGTTGCGATTGCGTCTTCGTTGGAAGCTTTGGATTTTTGGCAGAGGCGGAGGAATTTTTCGGCAAATGCGTTGCCGAACTCTTCGCGTCCTGCTGACTTCGGTGGGCTTGCGGCGAAGAATGGATGCTGCAGTGCAGAGGCCAGAACGTTTTCGGCAATGTGCCCTTGAGATCCTGCCTTGCCTGCGCGGTCGTAGGGCTTGTGAAACAGCTGCTGCATGAGTGTGTCGATCACCATGTTTCCCGGGCCGGTATCGAAGGCGAGCAGCGTGTCGGCTCCGGAGGCGGGAGGGATCATAGTCAGGTTGCCAATGCCTCCGATATTTTGCAGGACTCGCGCGCGCTTTTTGTCGGCGAACTGGACGTAGTCGAGCAGCGGCACCAGCGGCGCGCCTTGTCCCTCTGCGACCATGTCGGCGGGGCGGAAGTTGCTGACTACTGGTACGTCTAATTCTGCCGCGATGAGGGCTGGTTCGCCGATCTGCCAGGTGCAGGCGACTTTGCGGCCTGCGTATATGGCTGGAGCGGCCTGATGATAGATCGTTTGTCCGTGGCACCCGATGAGTTGGAGGTTGACGGGATGGCGTTTGACTGTTGCTCGAACGGCTTCGGCGTAGGCCTGACCCAGCCGCCAGTTGAGCCTTGCTAATTCTGCCGTAGAGGTGGATTTGGCATCCATCGCAGACAGAACCGCTCGGCGCAAAGCGGGTGTGAACGGGAAGGCCTGGTGGGCCACCAGCTTCAGCTTTAACCTGCCTTGATCTGGCCAGATGTCTACGAGCGCCACATCGATGCCATCCGCGGAAGTACCGCTCATAACGCCGGCAACGGTCATTGGTCGGAAAGATGCAGGCCTGGGGTTTGGATTGGCTATCGGACTGCCCGGCAACGATTGCTCCTATGGTCTTTAGCCCTCATTGTATGTCTTCATCGCAGCAATTTTTATCTGCCTGGCACACGTTCCGTGCTGTTCACCCAGCCGGATTGTCGTTTTGCCCAAAAAAGATTCGGGAGTAGCATTCAAGCAACCGAGAATAAGTGGATGCACCGGGAAGAATCATCGCCGCGCAACAGGACCGGGCTGCGATATCCCGGCTGGCTTGCGCTCTTCATCGTCTGGACGCTGGTGGGTGCGTTTGGCTACATTCGGCACCGGCTCGATCCCACATCTGCTCCGGCCACCCGCAACGCACTTCTCGAATTTGCGGGATGGCTTACCTGCTTCTATCCGTGGATACTGCTTGGGCCGCTGGTCTTTCGTCTTGAGCATCGCTATCCACTGAATCGCGCGAAGTGGATGACGAGCGTGCCGATGCTGAGTTTGTTTGGATTCTTACTGGCTTTTGTCGCTGTCAAGCTCAGCATTCTTCTGAATATGCCTTTGGATCCGCGTATCACTTGGCGGACGCTGATCTTCGATGTCCCAACCTCAGAGTTCTTTCTTGCTTTTTTCCTCTGCTGGAATGTTGTAATCGCGGGCGCCATTATCCGCACTATTATCGTGCTGGAGCGCCAGAAGAGAATTACGGTGGAACTGGCGCTTGAGAATGCGAAGCTCGAAACTTGCCTGAAAAATGCCGAACTGGAGGCGCTGCGACTGCGGCTGAAGCCGCATTTTCTTTTCAATACGCTCGAAAATATTTCGGCTTTAGCGGAGGACAATCCCAAGCTTGCCCGGAAGATGCTGTCGCGGCTTGGAGAACTGCTGCGTGCGGCCTTTCGGCGCGACTTTCAGGCGGAGATCAGTCTTAGTTCTGAGATTGCGCTGATGAATGCGTACATTGAGGTGGAGCGCGTTCGCTTTGGTGAACGGTTGAAGGTGGATGTCGATATCGATCCGGAAACTGAGGCCGCGTTGGTGCCTAGCCTGTTGTTGCAGCCGTTGGTTGAAAACGCGATTGTGCATGGGCTACGCGATGTTTCTGTTGCCGGCAGGATTGAGGTGCGCAGCTCGCGAGATTCCGGATCGCTGGTTTTGACGGTGAAGGATAACGGCAGCGGCCCGGCTCAGGCGCTGGAGGATCTGCCGCTTGGCGTTGGTCTTGGCTCGGTCCAGGAACGGCTCTTGCGGATGTATCCGCGCGATCACCAGCTTTCCGTGAAACGTGCTGATGATGGCGGCACGCTGGTTCATATCAGTCTTCCCTTCCGCACAAAAACCGCATGAAACCTCTGCGGGTTTTGATTGTCGATGACGAGCCTGCGATCCGCGCCGGGATTCGCAAGTTGCTGTCGGCGATGGATGACGTACAGGTTTCGGGCGAATGCCAGGACGCTGCCGAAGCCGTCAGCATGATAAAGCTCAATCAGACGGACGTAGTGCTGTTGGATATTCATCTTCCGGATGCCAGCGGGCTGGATGTGGTGCGGTCCGTGGGTCCGGAGCGGATGCCGTTCGTCGTTTTTGTGACTGCGTATGACGAGCATGCGATTGAGGCCTTCGATCTGAATGCACTGGATTATCTGCTGAAGCCGTTTGAGGAAGACCGCTTGTAGCGCGCGCTTGATCGTGCGCGGGACCGCCTGTCGTCAGACGGGCAGCAACAGGTGATTGCACAGTTGGAGAAGCTCGTTGCGGGCTATCGTCCGGCGGGACAGGAGCGGTTCGTGGTTCGCAAGACGAATCACTATGAGTTTGTTTCGGCGGATTCTGTGGACTGGATTGAATCGGCTGATAACTATATTGAGCTGCATTGCGGGGGCAAGACACATCTGCTGAACGAGACGATGAGCGGCATCGAGCAGCGGCTTGATCGGCGGAAGTTCTTGCGGATTCATCGGCGGCATATTGTGAACACGAGCCGGATTCTTGCGGTGCATCCATTGGCCGGCGGCACGTATGAAATTGAGATGCAGCATGGGGTGCGGCTCACGTCTGGACGGAATTTTATGCAGGCCGTTCGGTTGCTGATCGGGCGCTAAGAGCAAAAGCAGATCCTTCCCCTTCAAGATACTCAGGGTCAGGATGACAGCTTTAGGTGTCATTGACTTGACCCCAGAGCATTAGAATCAAACGCATGCGAGCTGCTGTTCTTCATCGACCTGCGCCGATTGAGCAGAATCCATTGCATCTTGAAGATTTGCCTGTTCCCGAGCCGGGGCTAGGCGAGGTTCTGCTTCGCGTGGAGGCTTGCGGGGTTTGCCGGACTGATCTGCACATCACTACTGGAGAATTGAAGCCGCTGCTTGCCGCGGTCACTCCGGGGCACCAGATTGTGGGGCGCGTCGAGAAGCTTGGTGCTGGCGTATCTGGGGTAAGAATCGGCGAGCGGCTTGGTGTTTCGTGGCTTGGCGGGACAGATGGTGCTTGCCTGCTGTGCCGCAAAGGGATGGAGAATCTTTGCGATCATCCCACGTTTACTGGCTATTCGGTGAATGGCGGCTATGCCGAGTATGCGATTGCGCGGGCTGATTTTTGTGTCCCGCTGCCGGAGGAGGCTGCGGCGAAGGATGTGGCTCCGCTGCTTTGCGCGGGGATTATCGGGTTTCGCAGCTTGCGGGTGGCTGAGGTTGAGCCCGGTGATCGGGTTGGGCTGTTTGGGTTTGGGGCTTCGGCGCATCTGGCTATCGATGTTCTGAAGCATTGGGGATGCGATGTTTACGTGGCTACGCGCGGTGCTTCGCACCAGAAGCTGGCGCGTGAGCTGGGTGCTGTCTGGGTTGGCGAGGCTACGGAGCGGCCTCCGGTGCAGCTTGACCGGGCGGTTACGTTTGCTCCCAGCGGTGATGTGGTTCTGGCGGCGCTCGCTTCCCTGAGGAAGGGTGGGATTGTGGCAATTAACGCTATCCATTTAGACCGGATACCTGAGTTTGACTACGACTCTTTGCTCTGGGGTGAGCGGCAGTTGCGCAGCGTCGCGAATATGACGCGGCAGGATGCTTGGGACTTTGTGAAGCTGGCTACTGAGATCGGGATTCGGCCTCGGACTACCTTGTTCAACTTAGACCAGGTGAATGAGGCGCTGGCTGCGGTGTATCACGATTCGATTGATGGGGCTGCGGTTGTGCTTTGTTCCTAGCTTCCCACCCTGTCGCAAACGACGCGACAGGATGGGGCACCCTTTTTCGTACTGCTGCCAGCAAAAAGCAGGTCCTTCGCTCCGCTCAGGATGACAAGTCTCTCTAGTAGAATAGCTATGAGGAAATCTATGCCGGAAATACAGCGCAGGAAGACCGTTACGGTCAGGGTCGGCCAGGTTCGGGTCGGGTCTGACGTGCCAGTTGTCGTCCAGTCGATGACCAATACCGATACCGCCGATGTTCAGGGGACGATCCAGCAGGTGGCGGCGCTGGCTGCGGCCGGGTCGGAGCTGGTGCGGGTGACGGTCAACAATGACGAGGCGGCCAAGACTGTTCCCTACATCGTGGAGGGGCTGGCGAAGCTCGGCATTCATGTTCCGATCATTGGCGATTTCCATTACAACGGGCACCTGCTGCTGAAGAAGTATCCGGACTGCGCCAAGGCGCTGGCCAAGTACCGCATCAATCCGGGCAATGTTTCGATCGGGCGCAAGAACGACGACAACTTCCGCACGATGATTGAGTGTGCGACTGAGAACAGCAAGCCTGTCCGCATTGGCGTGAACTGGGGCTCGCTCGATCAGGCGCTGCTTACGCGCATGATGGATGAAAATTCCAAGCTGCCCGAACCGCTCGACGCCCGCGACGTGATGATGGAGGCGATGTGCCGCAGCGCGCTTGATTCGGCGGCCGCCGCCGAGAGCTATGGCCTTGGGCACGACAAGATCATCATCAGCGGCAAGGTCAGCGGTGTGCGCGATTTGATTGATGTTTACGAGATGCTCGCCAGCCGCTGCGATTACCCGCTTCATCTTGGCCTCACCGAGGCCGGGATGGGGATGAAGGGCATCGTTGCTTCGACTGCCGGGCTTTCTCCTCTTCTGTTGAAAGGCATTGGCGATACGATTCGTGTTTCACTGACTCCAAAGCCGGGCGGCGACCGGACGGAGGAAGTGCTGACCGGGCAGCAGATTCTGCAGTCGCTCGGCATTCGCAGCTTTACGCCGCAGGTGACGGCTTGCCCTGGTTGCGGGCGGACAACGAGCACCTTCTTCCAGGAGTTGGCACAGCAGATCCAGAACTACCTGCGCGATTCGATGCCGTCGTGGCGCGAGCGCTATCCGGGAGTTGAGGAACTGAAGCTGGCGGTTATGGGTTGCGTGGTGAACGGGCCGGGCGAATCGAAGCATGCCAACATCGGCATCTCGCTGCCGGGGACGTTTGAGGAGCCCAAGGCTCCGGTGTACGTGGACGGGCGGCTGATGACTACGCTGCGCGGCGACACGATTGTTCAGGACTTCCAGAAGATTCTGGATGAGTATGTGAAGACTCGGTACGGGACTGGCTCACAAAAGGAAGAGCTGGTGGTTGTCAGCTAACACTCTCCCCGCCATTCAGCTAAATTTGTCTATCGACAGGGGTTAGGAGTATTTGGAGATTATTTCCGGCTAAATTCCTCTTTTGATTGGATTTAGCTTGATTTATGGCCTTTGAGGCTATGCAGTGCTCGGATCTGCCCCTTCGTGACCCCTCCCCCAGTATTCCATAAATTCCTCTTTTTAAAGCACTTAGCGCAATTTTTCCTTATTTTTGGCTAAATTATTCTTTTCATTGGGGTTACCGTTTCTGCGGCTTTGGTCTCTCTGAAAACCTCCCGTATCTCTATTTTAGCTGGATTGTGCAGGAAACAGCTCAAATCGCTGCGACTTTATCTTATTGATAATATTATGCTTACAGGAAATATTGCAGATTTGCCTCTTGACAAGCCTACAAAATGGGGGGAGAAGCCCAGAGCTAAAGCCCCCTTTCGTCCGATCCTCTGACACGGGGCTGAAGCCCCGCACTTCTACCGGGTCCTGCTTCGCAGGACTTGCGTTACCGGGATCCGTTTGGCAGGAATTTCGTTCACTCAAACACAGCGAATTTCGTTCTGCACGCGACTCTTTCTTGTTTTGTGCCATTGGTAATCTTTTCGGCTGCCTGCTACTTGCCTAGTCTTAGAGCGCCGTCTCAGGTCATTTCCGGGGAGTGCCATGCGCGTTGTTGCTTTCTGTCTGCTGTCTTTGAGTTCGCTTCCGTTGGTTGCCGCTAAGACCTGCTATTCGCCGGACGAGGCTCTTGCACACCAGAACAAGGATGTTTGCGTGACGGCCCATGTCTATGACGTGGTGGAATTAGCCGATGGGACGCGGTTTCTGGATCTTTGCAGTCCTGAGACACTGGACGAGCAGTGCCGGTTTACGGTGATGAGCGCGAATGGGGACCGGAAGACTGTTGGTGATCTGAGCCAGTACCGGACGCAGGATATTCGGATTCGCGGGGTGGTGCGGCCTTTTGGCGAGCGGGCGGAGATTCTGCTGAGCGATGCTCGGCAGTTTCATGGAGGGGCAGAGAAGTTCCGGCCGAATCCGGCGCTGCTGCATGGATTTTCAGCGGAGGATGGACGGCCGGCGATTAACGATCCCAGTCTTAAGAGTGGACGGCATCGGAGTGTGTTTCAGACGGCCCACTGAACAGATCCATGTACTGCAGTTGCATCGGATTTCGAGCAACGATTTCTCGCTCGAAACTCGATGCTCTATCTTCCTGCGTTCATCTTCTGGATTCTTCGTCGCGTTGCTCCTCAGAATGACGGCGTTGGCTTGGTTTAGCTCTTGCCTTCCCACCCTGACTGCGTCAGGATGGGCCACCCGTTTTCGTGCCTGCTTAATTAAAGGCGGGCCTTGCTTCGCAAGGCAAAGGGCGCACGAACTTTGTTCGTGCGGGTCCTTCGACTTCGCTTCGCTTCGCTCAGGATGACATCCTTTGGAAATTGAAATTAGTGTATTGGGCCGGCGTTTTTTCGGAGGTCGGCTAGCGGGTAGAAGGTGCCTCGCCACTCGACACCGCCGCGCGCGAGCGTGACGACCATCGAGCGCAGGAGCATGTAGACGATGATGCAGGCGGCTACAGGGAGCAGAAACACGTACGCGGTGGGGACACCGTTAATGCGACGTTCGCAGTAGCGATACATTTCGAGGGCCGATCCCAGGGCGAGAATACTCGCCGTAAGCATTTGCCAGGGGCCGAAGAGGCCAACGAAGGGCGTGAGGCAGAAGACAGCGATCATGACACAGGCGGCGAGCAATAGCAGCGAGCGAAAGCGGAAGACGGCAAAGACGTTTTTCGTCACGTTGCGGACGATACCCAGGGCGCCTGCGGCCCAGTGGACGCGGATGAGGTCACGGCCGAAGACGATGCGCTGGCGGAATCCGTTGCTCTTGACCTGGTAACCGAGCTTGATGTCTTCGAGGACTTCCATGCCGTGGCCTTCGTAGCCTCCGATGCTGCGGTAAACCTCGCTGCGGATGAGATTGAATGCGCCAATGCCTATCGACTCGCGGTTTTTGGGGTCGGCGACCTTCCAGGGGCGCTGGGAAAGAAACGACAACACCTGAAAGGAGGAGATCATCATGCGCTCGCCTACGCTTTTGAAGACGAGCGTGGGAAAGATGACGAGGTGGTCGGCTTCACGCTCGGCATAGCTGATGGCGCGGCGCAGGCAGTCTTCGCGGAAGAGGATATCGCCGTCTGTGAAGAGCAGCCACGGGGCTGCCGCCTGTCGGGCAGCGAGGGCCATGGCGTGCGTTTTGCCCATCCAGCCCTCGGGCAGTTCTTTGATGTGGATCACGCTGATGCTCTTTCCTGCTGCGCGGCCTTCGGCGGAGATGCGGTCCATGATCTCGCCAGTTTGGTCAGTGGAGCGGTCGTTGACGGCGAGGATCTCGATGGTGATCCATTCCTGCGCGAGCAGGGAGCGCAGGGTTTCTTCGATCGCCTGTTCTTCGTTGCGAGCCGGGACGATTACTGTGATTCTTGGGCCTGTGGTTTCTTCTATGGTGGCGTCTTCTTTCAGGAGATCCGGCATTTTTCTAAGGTTGCGAATGGCGATGGTGGTACGCCAACTCCAGAGAAGGGCGATGAGCCAGTTGAGAATGATGGCCGCGGTTCGCATTCGTTTTCAGTATCTATGAAGAGAGGTGAATCTTTCATCGGGTCGTTTAGAGTCTGCCCTCCCACCCTTCGCTTTGCGAAGGATGGGGCACCCGTTTTTCGCGCCGCTGCCGAGAAGAAGCGGGCCTTGCTCTGCAAGGCTTCGCAAGAACGTTGTTCTTGCGGGTCCTTCGACTTCGCTTCGCTGCGCTCAGGATGGCAATTCAGGGGGGTTAGTGAATCGCGGTGGGTGAAAGCTGGTGGGTATCTTCGCTTTCGGGCAGGAGCGGGGCGAAGCGCGAGCCGGTGAAGAGGATGATGCTGGCGATGGCCAGGGAGAGGAGTGTGGCGCCGAGGCCGATGCGTAGTGATCCCGTTCTATCGGAGATGTGGCCGATGAGGCGCGGGGAGAAGGCGTCGCCGAGGCCGTGGATCATGAAGAGATTGATGGCGAGGGCGGTTGCGCGAATAGGGGCGGCCACCGAATTGACGATGCAGGCGTTGAGCGGACCGTTGTTGAGGAAGATCAGGAACTCGGCGAGAAAGACTGCGGGAATGAGCAATGAGCGCGGCCCGAAGATTGCCGCGGCGGCGGCAGGGATGGCGATGAGCATGCTCCACGCAGAGATGAGATAGAGGGCTCGGTGGTTCTTGCGCAGCCAGCGGTGGCCGAGCCATCCGCCGGCGACGGTGCCGAAGAGGCCGTCGATTGCGGTGATGGCGCCGGTAACGATGCCGGCAGCGGCGACGGAGTATCCACCGAAACGCACGAAGAATGTTGGCAGGAAGGTGGAAATGCCGCCGACGGCAAAGGTCCACATGGCCATGCCGAGAGTGGCTGTCCAGAATGCCGGGTTGTGCGCGAAGCCGACGATGGTTGTGCGGGTCAATGTAGGCTTGAGCTCATCGGCGGCTCCGCGCTCCGGCTCTTTGACGAAGAACCAGAAGCCGGCGGCGATGAGGACTCCGGGCAGCGCGGCGATGAAGAATGGCACACGCCAGCCGTAATGCTGGCCGAGTACGCCTCCCATCAGATAACCGAGCGCGGCTCCTACGGGGATGGTGATGTAGAAAATGCTGAGGACGCGGTTGCGGTCGATTTCGGGGTAGAAGTCGGCGAGCAGAGCGGGCGCGTAGATGCTAAAGGTGGCTTCTCCGATGCCGACAATGGCGTGGCGGAAGAGCAGCGTGTCATAGCTGTGGACGGTTGCTGTGAAGAGCGTGGCGATGCTCCAGAGGAGCGTTCCGGCGACGATGAGCGGACGGCGCGGGAAGCGGTCGCCGAGCCATCCGGTGAGCGGGGCAGCGATCATGTAGGTGAAGAAAAAGGCGCTGGTAAGCAGGCCCATCTGGGCATCGTTCGCGTGGAATTCTTTTTGCACAAGCGGCTGGACGCCGGGGAGAACGTAGCGGTCAATGAAGTTGAAGAGATTGAGGCAGGTGAGGAGGAAGAGAGCAATGCCTGCGGTCTGCGCTGCCGAGGGTTTTGATCGCTGGAGATGCGCTGTCATGCGGTTGTCGCATGATATCAGCTAGGGTTCTCTTACTGGCGGTACCGATTTCCTGAACCTATATCCTGCTTTCCCACCCTATGCTTTCCACCCCGGCACGCGAACGGCGCGCGCGCCGGGGGCCCCGGTTTCGCATAGGATGGGGCTACCCCTTTTTCTTGCTGATGCTGAGAGAAAGGCCAAGCCTTGCTTCGCAAGGTAAGAGGCGCACGAATTTCATTCGTGCGGGTTCCTTCGACAAGCTCAGGACGGGCTCTTCGACTGCGTAGCTTCGGTGCTTCGCTCAGGATGACAGCAGCACGGGATCTTTATTCGGTTTGCGGGCGGGGCCAGCGGGCTTCGACTGTGGTGGAGATGCCGCCGCGTGGGCGGAAGTCGCCTTTGACCACGGCCCAGATCGGGTTGCAGGATTTCACTACGTCTTCGAGAATCTGGTTGGTGACGTTTTCCTGAAAGATTCCGAGGTTGCGGTAAGCGAAGAGATATTCCTTGTAGGACTTGAGTTCGAGGCAGAGGTCGCGGGGCATGTAGCGCAGCGTGATGATACCGAAGTCGGGCAGGCCGGTCTTGGGGCAGACGGAGGTGAACTCGGGATCGTCGATCAGGATTTCATAGCCGGGAAACTGGTTTTTCCATGTTTCGATGGATGGGAAGGAAAAGTCGAGCCCGGCTTTTGCGTGCTCGTCTGTGTATCGTTCAGAAAGTACCATGTGTTTATTGTAGGGCAGAGGCGTGGGGTTTGTTCAGGTGCATTGTGACGCGCGAAAATGGCTCAAGTGCCGCTTTCACAACCTGAGCATATTTCCTGATGCGAATATGGATCTCATTGAGTCTTATATACTGACTCACGGTTCCTGATGACGACAGCACGAACAACGAAGAATCGCAGTGTGTGGATTTGGAGCGGCGCGGCAGTAGCTGTCGTGCTGGTCTTCTACCTTGTGCATCTGGCTACGCGCACGACACTGCCGATTCGCGCGGCGCAGGTGGAGCGGAGCAGCCTGAAGAGCACGACTTCAACGAACGGCAAGGTTGAGCCGGTGTCGTTTTTCGAGGCTCATGCTCCGTACCCTGCCGTGGTGAAGGCGATCTACGCGCATGAAGGGGATAAGGTCACGGAGGGCAAGCTTCTGCTGCAGCTCGACGATACGGATGCGCGTTCGAAGCTCGCGACCGCGATAGCTGCCTTGCGAGGGGCGCAAGCCAGCTATGACGCGATGATGAAGGGTGGTACGCAGGAAGAACGCTTGTCCTTGAATGGCGACCTGACAAAGACGCAGATGGACCGCGATCAGGCGCAGCGCGATGTGGCTGCGCTGGAAAAATTGCAGGCGCAGGGCGCGGCTTCAGCGGCTGAGGTTGCCGCGGCAAAGGGCCGCCTGGAGGCGGCTAATGATTCGCTGGCACTGCTCGAAAAGAAGAAGTCGGGGCGTTATGACGCAACGGACATTGCCCATGCCAAGGCTACGCTGGATGACGCGCAGGCTGGGTACGCGGCAGCGCAAGAAGTGGTGAACCAGGCGAATGTGAAGGCTCCGTTTGCGGGGACGGTCTATTCGATTCCGGTGTCGAAATCGGAATTCGTGCAGACGGGAGACAAGCTGTTGCAGATGGCGGACCTGACAAAGATGCGGGTGCGTGCGTATTTTGACGAGCCGGAGATTGCCAAGATCCGCGAGGGGATGCCGATTACGATTCGCTGGGACGCGACGCCGGACAAAGAATGGCACGGGCATGTGGAGCGTGTGCCTTCAACGGTCACTTCCTATGGAACGCGCAACGTGGGGCAGGTATTGATTTCGATTGACGATGCAGACAGCAACCTCTTGCCCAACACAAATGTAACGGTCACGGTAACGAAATCAGACAGGGAAAATGTGCTCAACGTTCCGCGCGACGCGCTGCATACCGAACAGGGGAAATCGTATGTGTACCGCGTGGTAAATGGAAGATTGCGACGGACACCGGTGACGGTGGATGCGCTGAACCTGACGCAGGTAGAGATCACATCCGGCCTTCAAGAAGGCGAGACGGTGGCGCTGGGCACGACTAATGGGCAGCCGGTCAGCCAGGGCGCCGCAGTAGAGATTGTGCGGTAATGCGCGTGGTTTTACGAATAGCATTGTTTGGACTTCTGCTGGGTGCGACAGGGATCGCATTCGCTGACGTGCCTTCTGCCGAGCTTCTGGAGGCGGTGCGCGGCGATCTGACGCAGGGACGCGCTGACCATGGATTGCAGGCGGTGGGTCAGTTGCTCGCGCAGGACCCACAAAACGCGGAAGCGCACAATCTTCGCTGCCGTATCTACCTGCAGGAGCAGCGGTGGAGTGACGCCATCCGGTCTTGCCAGGCGGCGGTGAAGCTGATGCCGGACAACAGCAACTATCACTTGTGGCTGGCGCGAGCGCTGGGCGAGAAGGCGGATCGCGTGTCGTTTATTACGGCTTTCAAGATGGCGAAGCAGATCCACGTGGAATTTGAGACGGCGGCGAAGCTTGATCCGCATAACGCGAACGCGCTCTCTGACCTAGGCGAGTTTTATGTGGACGCGCCGGGTATGGTTGGCGGTGGAGTGGACAAGGCCGAGAAGGTTGCGCAGCAACTGGAAGCGTTTGCTCCGGATCGTGCGCACTACATACGCGCACGCATTGCGGAAAACCAGAAAGACTATGCGCGCGCCGAAGAGGAATACAAGGCTGCTATCTCCGCTGCGAAAGATCCTGCTGATCCGTGGATGGACCTGGCGTCTTTTTATCGTCGGCGTCAGCGCTACGGGGACATGATTCAGGCGGTGCATAAAGGAGCGGCGCTGGATAAGCAGCATGGAGTGGCTTCGTCGGATGGAGCATCGGTACTGATTCGCGCCAATCGCGATCTGCCGTTTGCGCGGCAATTGCTGGAGCAGTATCTGGCTTCGTCGAACAAGTCGGAGGATGCGCCAGCATTCCAGACGCGCGTTCAGCTGGGAAAGCTGTTGAACAGCATGGGAGATGCTCCGGGGGCACAGCAGCAGTTTGTGGCAGCGGTGGAATTGGCAAAGGATTACCAGGCTGGTACGCAGGCAGCGACAAACAGTGGCAGATAGCCCTGAAGCTGAAATCATTCTGGGAACGCATAGAATCAGGATTTGCGGTTTTTGCTTCGAGGTGGTTACGGGTTGAGACGACTTTGCAGATGGGCGACGCTGAGCGCGGTTGCTGTGCTCTCTTTTTCGAGCGCAAGGGCGCAGGTTTCTCTCTACACTGTCGTCGATCTTGCTCTACGAAACAGCGCGCCGGTACGCATGGCGGCAGCGGACGTGATGCGCGCCACGGCCAGCCTGACAGAGTCGAAAGACGCATACATTCCGAATCTCGTGCTGGGATCGACCCTGGGTTATTCCTACGGGTTCCCGCTCGGCGAGCCTTCTGTCTTCAACGTCACGTCGTCTTCGCTACTCTTTACTTTTTCCCAGGCCGACTACATTCGATCCGCGCGCGCGGCGCTTCGGGCTGCGGAGTTCAATCTGAAGGACAGTCGGGAGCAGGTCATTCTGGATGCTTCGCTGGACTATATCCAACTGGACAAAGCGCAGCAGATGCTGGCGGCGCTCGACCAGGAAGAACAGTACGCCAACAAACTCGTGAGCATCGAAGAAGACCGCGTACTCGCCGGAGTTGAGAAGCCGGATGGAGCTTACGAAAGCGAAGCTGACTGCGGCGCGCATCAGCCTTAAGCGCATTCATTTGCAGAATGACGCCGATCTGCTGCGGCAGCAGCTTGCGCATCTTACCGGTCTCCCGTCAGCGAGTTTTGTCACGAATTCGCAAAGCGTTCCTTCGGCACCGCAGCTTTCACCGGGCAATGACGACAACCAGAAGGCAACAAGGTTGAATGCGCCGAGCGTGCAGGCTGCCCAGGCCACCGCGAAATCGAAGATGTATATGGCTTTCGGGGATTCGCGTCAGATTTTCCGTCCGCAACTCGCGGTGGCAGGCGACTACAGCCTTTTCGCCAAATTCAATAACTACGATCAGTACTTCCGGGCTTTCCAGTACAACAACTTCGGCATCGGAATTCAGATCAAGGTGCCGCTCTTCGATGCGGCCGTCAAGGCGAGGGAACGCACGTCCGCGGCGGATGCGGCGCGCGCCTTTGCTCAAGCCGACCAGGCACGCGACGTCGCGGACGAGCAGATTTCCCAGCTGCAAAGGAGCATGAGCGAACTGACTGCTCAGCAGCGGATTGCGCAGCTGCAGGCGGAATTGGCGCAGGAGCAACTGGATGCAATTGCCACGCAACTGAACAGCGGCAGCGGATCGCCGAACGGCCCACTGCTTTCGCCGAAGGACGAGCAGCAGGCGCGCATCCAGGAGCGGCAGCGATATGAGGACGTGCTGGATGCGAACTATTCGGTGCTGCGCGCGGAATTGAATCTGCTGCGGTCGACAGGGAGCATTGAGGACTGGGCGAAATCGGGTCCAAAATAATTTGGGCTTCCGGTTTTTGCCGCGATTCCTGTAAGTGGCTGAGGCTTCTAGCGATATCCGTAATGCGGTTTTGCGGGTATCCGCGAGAGCACTCGCAAACAGCAGTAAACCCGCTCCGGATGTTACACTTAGGTATACGCCAATGCCTTTAAAAACACTGTTTCTGAACCCGCCTTCCTTTGAGAATTTTGATGGTGGCGCCAGCTCACGCTGGCCAGCCACGCGTGAGATTGAGTCGTACTGGTACCCGGTGTGGCTGGCCTATCCAGCCGGCATGCTGGAGGGGTCGCGGCTGCTGGATGCGCCTCCGCACCACGTATCGGCGACGGAGACGATCGAAATTGCGAAGGGCTATGAGTTTCTTGTCCTGTTCACCAGCACTCCAGGCTGGACAGGCGACCAGAAGCTGGCGGAAGCGATCAAGCGCGCCAATCCTTCGATCCGCATTGCCTTCGTCGGACCTCCGGTCACGACTTCGCCTGATCGCGCTCTGAATGAGTGCGACGTGATTGATTTTGTATGCCGCCGCGAGTTCGATTTCTCGACGGTGGAGTACGCCAATGGCAAGCCACTCGACGAGATTCTGGGCATCAGCTATCGCAAGGATGGCAAGGTCGTGCACAATCCCGACCGCCCACAGGTCGACAACCTGGATGCGCTGCCGTGGGTGACGGATATCTACGCGCGCGATATGGACGTGACCAAGTACAACGTGCCATTCCTGCTGCATCCTTATGTTTCGCTCTACTCGACGCGCGGCTGCCCGGCGCAGTGCACCTTCTGCCTGTGGCCGCAGACGCTCTCGGGTCACGCGTGGCGCAAGCGTTCGACTGATGACGTTGCCGCTGAGATGGCGCATGCGAAGGAGCTTTTTCCGCATGTGAAGGAATTTTTCTTCGACGACGACACCTTCAACATTCAGAAAGCGCGCACGATTGAGCTTTGCGCGAAGCTGAAACCGCTGGGACTGACATGGTCGTGCACTTCGCGCGTCACGACAGACCGCGAAACGCTGAAGGCCATGCGCGAGGCCGGTTGCCGTTTGCTGATCGTTGGCTATGAGTCGGGCGATCCGCAGATTCTGAAGAACATCAAGAAGGGCGCCACGGTTGATCGTGCGCGCGACTTTACGCGAGACTGCCACGATCTGGGACTGACGATTCACGGCGACTTTATTCTCGGGCTGCCGGGCGAGACCAAGGAATCGATTCGCAACACGATCAACTTTGCCAAGGGCCTGGATGTCGAGACGATTCAGGTTTCGATTGCGCACGCGTATCCGGGCACGGAGTTTTACGAGTTCGCCAGAGAGAATGGCTTCATCATCAATAACGGCGCGATGGTTGACGATGAGGGCCACCAGTTGGCGCACATTGAGTATCCTGGGCTGCCGACCGAATACGTTCTTGAGATGGTGCACCGCTTCTACGACGAATACTACTTCCGCCCAAAGGCTGCATGGCGCGTGGTGAGCAAGGCGATTGTGAACCGCGATGTGCCGCGCCTGTATCAAGAGGCGAAGTCGTTCCTGAAGCTGCGGTCACAGCGCAACAAGATTGTGAAGCAGAAGAAGCAGGAGAAGGCGAGCGAAGCGAAGCCTGTAGGCGCCGAAGTCTAACTGCAACTTGCAAGGAAGCTCAACGTTAACGAACTGATCCGGCCAGCCGCGTGCTGGCCGCTTTTCTCTCTTATGACGCGAAGCACCATGACATTCCGGCGATACCTGGTGCTGGCGTTTGTCTCTGTCTCTGCGCCGCTTGGCGATACGTTTCTCGACGTGGGGATGAAGAATATCGGGCCGGTTTCACTGGCTCACATCACTACGCTCTTTCATGCGGTGAGCACGCCGTGGGTCGCAGGCGGGATTGTGCTGCTGATCGGATTCTTCGCGTCGTATCTTACGGCGTTGTCCTGGGCTGATCTTACGTTTGTTCTTCCTGCTACTTCTTTCGGAAATGTGATCGTTGCTCTGCTGGCGCGCTTCTGGCGGCATGAACAAATTTCGCTTTCGCGATGGGTTGGGATTTTTCTGATCACGGCGGCTGTAGGCTTCGTCACGCGTGGGCCATCGTATACGGAGCATGAAAGCCCCGTGCCTGCTCTGGATATCGAGAAGGTGTGCCAGTGATGATTGCACTGCATCATTCCGCACTGGCGAATGCCGCAATGATCGCGAGCATTGTGATTGCTGCGACTGTCGGCGACGTGCTGATTGCATCGGCGATGCGGCAGATCGGCGATCTCGATGAGATCAAGGCGGAGTCTGGACTGATGGGCGCGATCAAGGCGGTGGTCACGAATACTCGCTTCTTCATGTGGTGTGGCGGCGATGGCGGTGAGCTTCTTTTCCCTGCTCTTTGCTTTGAGCCACGCCGATCTTAGCCTGGTGGCACCGGCTTCTGCGTCGCTGACTGTGGTGACGAATACGATCGCGGGAAAAGCTTTTTCTGAAAGAGAATGTTGACAATCGGCGATGGCTGGCAGCGCTGTGTGTTTGTGTTGGCGTGGTGTTATTGGCGCGTTAGATTTTTCTCCCACCCTTTGCCTTCATCTAAGGATGGTACACCTCACGTCAATGCCACATTGCGTTGTTCTTGCCGTTCAAAGCGCGGTCGAGATAGGTTGCGGCGCTGATCAATGCCAGATGGGTGAAGGCTTGCGGGAAGTTTCCGAGATGTTGTCCGCTGCTTCCTAGCTGCTCGGAGTAAAGGCCAAGATGGTTTGCGTAACCGAGCATCTTGTCGAAGAGCAGGCGCGCTTTTTCCAGCTGATGCGAGCGGGCGAGGCATTCGATGAACCAGAAGGAACATGCCGTGAAGCTGCCTTCGCGGCCGTGTAGTCCGTCGATGGGATTGCCTTTTGTGTCGTAGCGGTAGACGAGGCTGTCTTCAGTCAGCGTCTTTTCGATGGCGTCCATGGTGGAGAGCCAGCGCGGGTCGACGGGGCTGATGAAGCGCATGAGCGGCATGAGCAGCGAAGAAGCGTCGAGGCAGTTGGAGCCTTGATATTGCACGAAGGATTTTTGCGACTCGTCCCAGAAATTAGTGAAGATGTCGTCGGAGATGGCATCGCGTGTTGTGAGCCATTCCGCATAGGGTCCGGCCAGCGAGCGTTTGCGTCCAAGGCGAATGGCGCGGTCGAAGGCGACCCAGCACATGAGACGCGAGTGCAGGAAATTTCGGCGGCCGCCGCGCACTTCCCATATGCCCTCATCGGGACGGTTCCAGTTCTTGCTGAGCCATGCGAGGATGCGGTGAACGCCGCTGCCAGTCGTCGTGAGAGATGCCGTCGCCGTATTTGTTGGAGAGGTAGATCGCGTCCATCAGCTCGCCGTAGATGTCGAGCTGGAGCTGATTGGAAGCGCCGTTGCCGATGCGGACGGGGCGCGAGTTCTCATATCCCTTGAAATTTTCGAGAATGAGCTTCGTCCAGTTCCTGGTCGCCGTCGATGCGGTACATGACCTGCAGCGGGCCGTGCTCTGCGTCATCGTGCAGGCGGTCGCGCAGCCAGTTGGTAAACGCATGCGCCTCTTCGGTGAAGCCGAGACGCATGAAGGCGTAGAGGCTGAAGGCGGAATCGCGCAGCCAGGTGTAGCGGTAATCCCAGTTGCGCTCGCCGCCGATTCGCTCGGGCAGTCCGAATGTGGCGGCGGCGATGAGGGAGCCGTATTCCTGGCTGCAGAGGAGCTTCAAGGACAATGCCGAGCGGTTCACCATTTCGCGCCAGCGTCCGGAGTAGTTGGAACGCGCGATCCAGTCGCGCCAGTAATGCGCGGTCTGGTTGAAGTGATTTTCGATAGCCTCTGGATTGAGGATTTTTACGCGGCGAGAGCTTTCGCCGAAGGTGAAGGTGGCGGTCTCGCCTGCTTTGAGCGTGAAGCTGGCAATGGCATCGGCGCCATCGAGCGCGACGGGCACGCTGGCGTGCAGGCTCATTCGCGGGCACGAGGCGCAATCGGGCTCGAAGTGAACGCAGTCCTGCTCGGCGCGGGCGGTGTGCTCGTTGCGCGCGTAGTTGAAGCGCGGCGCGCAGCGCATGCGGAACTGGATTTCGCCTTTGATGACGCGCACCATGCGGATGATCTGGTGGGCGTAGATTTCGCCTTTCTTTCCGGCGAGGATGGGCATGAAGTCGGTGATCTCGGCTACGCCGGAGTCGGAGAGGAAGCGCGTGAGCAGGATGTTGGTGTCGGGGAGATAGAGCTGCTTGGTGCGCTGATTTTCGAGCTCGGCCCAGATGCAGAAGGAGCCGCCTCGCTCGTTGTCGAGTAGCGCTGCGAAGACGGTGGGGCTGTCGAAATTCGGGAAGCAGAAGAAGTCGATCGAGCCTTCCATGCTGACGAGCGCTGTGGAACGCATGTTCCCGATGACGCCGTAGTTTTCAATCGGCTGCCCTGCCATGTTCCCCTCAGATGTCACATGGCTTAGATGTTTCGCGGGGCTAAAGGTTTATGGCTAGATGCGAAATCATTTGAAGAGGCGCATGAGCCCGGTGGGCGGCAGGTCGGGCTGGAGGAAGTTCTCCGCGTTCGCCAGAGGTTTGCTGTAAGGGCTTCTGCGGCCAGGTAGCCGCTGCGGGCCGCGCCTTCCATGGTAGCGGGCCAGCCGGAGGCGGTCCAGTCGCCGGCGAGGAAGATGTTGGGCCATGGACTTTGTGATGTGGGGCGGATCTTATCGAGCTGCGGGCGAATGGAGAAAGTCGCGCGGACTTCTTTCGTTACTGCGCCTTTGAGTAGTTTGGCTTCGCGGACGGCGGGGAAAAATAAGGCCAGCTCTTTGAGAGCGAGGTCAATCAGTTCCTGGCGCTGCATGGGAATGACGGAGCGGAGGACGCTGATGACTACTTCGATGTAGTGGCCCTGCTCTGCGTGGCGCTGCGGTTGCAGTTTCGATTTGTTGAAGAGCCACTGGATGGTGGTGTCGAGCATGGAAGCGTGTTCGAGGTCGGTGATTTCGCGGTCGAACCAGAGATGGATGGCGGCGATGGGCGCGTGGCTGAACTGGCTTACTTGTGCGGCTAGGGCTTCTTTCCCTGGGGCTTCGGGTAGTGTGGGAAGGAGCTTTGCCATGGCTTCGAAGGGGACGGCGAAGATGACGGCGTCGCTTAGGAAGCGGTCCTGTTTCGGCTTCGATGGACCCACTGTTGAGTCTGGTCGTCCATGTGTGACTCGCGTAACGCTGGTGCGCAGGTTGATTTCTGCTCCGCGTGCTTTAAGGGCTTGCAGGGCGTGGCCGTAAAGGTCGCTCAGAGGAACAGAGGGGATGGCCATGCGGCCTGCTTCGGGCGAGCGCAGGAAGAGTTCGCGGCAGACCTTTGCGGCGTAGTGGACGGAGGTCTTGTCCAGCTCTTCGTTCAGGGCAGCGAAGAGTACCGGCTCCCAGAAACGCTTGATGGCTCCCGGTGTTTGCTTGTGGCGGGCGAGCCAGTGGGCGAAGTTTTCTTCTGTGTCTTCGGGGATTCCGGTGATAAAGGAGTTGAGGCCGCGTGCTATGGCGATCTTGTCGGCGAGTGAAAAAGCGTGCGCTTTCAGAAAACCCAGGCTGTTGTGCAGCGGCGCTGGCAGCGGCGATGGACTCAATACGCTTCTGCGGCCGCCGGGCTCGATCATGGTGATGTTCGTCGAACCAGCGGAGTTTGTCGAGCGCGCCGATGCGGCGGTAAAGGTCGATGAGATTGGTGCAGCAGCCGAAGAGGAGATGCTGGCAGTTGTCGATGATTTCGCCGGTGCCCGGGTGCTCGTAGGAAGATGCGCGTCCGCCGACGTAGGGGCGGCGCTCAATGAGGCGCACTTTGTAGCCGGAGTCGGCGAGTGCCTGCGCGGCGGCGAGTCCGGCGACACCTCCCCCGATGACTGCTACGGACTCGATACGGCGAGCTGCTTCGGGCATCGCTAGCTGTCTGCCTCGCAGACGATTGGCAAATGTGCGGAGCACGTCCACGCGCAAGGATGGCTAGCTTGGTGATCGTCGGGACGGAAACTCGTTCAGTGAAATACATCGAAATTGTTAGCCTCAATGCGACTGGAGCAGGCGAGTGATAAATGGTGATGAGGACCCATAGCGCCGGGCGGGAATCGGCTGCGATCAGCGGCAGTAACGCTTCGCCGGATTTGTAATAGTGTTCGGCACGATTGGCTTCGAATTCCAGACAACTCGCGCTGGTTCAGCGTGAGATGGCGGCCATTCTTCAGCTGCTGGATTTCGCTGATCGGAAACACCGAAGCGCTCCAGGTCTTCGAGCGGGAGATAAATGCGGTCGCGCTCAGCATCTTCGCTGTACGTCGCGGAGAATGTTGGTGAGTTGGAAGGCGATGCCGGTTTCTTCGGCCAGCTTTTCCGCGCGCGGATCACTGTATTCAAAGATGCGGATGCAGACGAGGCCTACGACGGAAGCCACGTAATAGCAGTAGCGGTAGAGATCGTCAAAGGTCTTGTAGGTATCGAAGCGTAACGGGTGAACAGAGTTGCTGCCGGGCGCGTCATGGTTGGCGTGCGAATGCAGGTCCATCGCGGTTCCCTGCACGAGTTGATCCAGCAAGTCAGTGGTGATGTGGAAACGCGATTGCGCATCGCGCAAAGCAATGAAAACGGGATCTTCTGTGCTTCCACCCTGTGCTGCCTGATGCCAGGCTCCGAGCCATCTGTCGAGATCGACGCGGCGTTCTTCGCGCGATTTGGTTTCATCGTCGGAGAGATCGTCGGCGTGACGCATGAAGGCGTAGACGGCGCAGATGGCGTTGCGCTTCGCTTTGGGAAGTGCCACGAAGGCGTAGTAAAAGTTTTTGGCCTCGCGGCGTGCGATCTGTCGGCAGACCGCGTACGCCTGTTCGATGCTTACGCTCACGCAGCGCTCCGCCCGAAAAACTTGCCACTCAATGCACGGAGAAGCAGCGCGACCTTTTTCCCCTTGGAGATTGCGGGGCGGGCGCGGAGGACGTTGTAATCCTGCTGCTCGATGGCGTTGAGGATTTCGAGGCCGCCGCGGCTGAAGAGATCGAGATCGACGGCGAGTTCGCGGTCGACCATCTGTATCAGGGGCATGCCCTGCGCGAACATCTGGCGCGCGTATTCGACTTCGTAGCGCATCAGCTCGCGGAATTGCCGTGTGAAATTGCGGCTGGCGATGGTCGCTTCGTCGACGCCGAAACGGCGCATGTCGTGCGAGCGGAAAGTAGATGCGGTCTTTTTCGTAGTCGACGGTCACATCCTGCCAGAAGTTGGCGAGCTGCAGTGCGGAGCAGGTGTGGTCGGAAAGGGCAAAGCGCTCGGCGTCGCGATAGCCGCAGGCGTAGAGCACGAGATGGCCGACAGGATTCGCCGAATAATGACAGTAGTGGAGAACCTCGTCCATGGTTTCGAAGCGCGTGACCGTCTGGTCCTGGCGGAAGGCTACGAGCAGATCGGCGAACGGATCTTTGGGAATGTCGCAGATGCGAATTGTTTCAGCGAGAGCTACAAATACCGGATGCCGGGCTTCGCCGCGATAGCAGGCGTCGAGTTCCTCTCCCCAGAGATTGAGCAGAGCCAGCGCCTGCTCGCGGTTCCCCACTTCGTCGCCGAGATCGTCGGAGATGCGGCAGTAGGCGTAGATGCTGTGAAAGTGCGGGCGCAGGCGCTTGGGCAGAAACCACGAGGCCACGTGGAAATTTTCGTAGTGTGATTCGGCGAGGCGCTGGCAGTAGGCGCGCGCTTCTTCGAGCGTCGGGGCTTTTTCGGGGATGCGATATTCCGCCGGGAGCGCGGCCCAGCCTTTTTCTATCAACTCACTTTGTGCTGTATTTGCAGTCATGGTTCTAGCAATTTCCATTTAAGCCGAGGTCAAATCTTAGCTTCTTGTCCAACTTGCATCGCGGAGATTCTTCCTCCCGTTGGTCGTCAGAATGACGGCTTCGCTGAGGATAGATACGCTGCGAATAGCTTCATCTTAGTTTAAGGGATGATGGCGGTCTTGATGTCGTTGGAGCGGTCCATCAGCTTGCGGAAGACCTCATCGAGACTGGCGAGTGGCGCGCGACCGGTGATGTATTCGCGACAGTTGAATTGTCCGCTGGTGATGAGTTCGAAGGCGCTGCGCGCGGTCGCCGGCGTGTGATGGAAGCTGGCCTTCAGCGTGATGTCGTTGTAATGCAGCCGATTCGTGTCGAGTTCGACTTTGGTGCCGGCGGCGCATCCGCCGAAGAAGTTGACCACGCCGCCTTTGCGGACCATTTCTACGGCCTGCTGCCATGTTGCCGGGATAGCGACAGCTTCGATGGCGACATCCACGCCGCGGTGATGGGGAGTAAGTTTGCGCACGGCGGCGACTACGTCTTTTGTTGTCGTGGTTTGCACGACGTGTTCTGCGCCGAAAACCTTCGCCGCTTCGACCTGTTCATCGCGCTTCACCACGGCGATGACATGCATGCCAGCGAGCTGCGCGGTGTGGATGAACATGAGTCCGATCGGGCCTGCTCCGATGACGACGACTGTGTCGCCGGGCAGCGCGTTGGTTTCTTCAAGGCCGCGGACGACGCATGCCAGCGGTTCAGTCAGGGCGGCGTGCTCGAAGGGGACGTCATCGGGGACGCGCAGCGTGTTCTTCTCAACGATGCGCGCCGGGATGCGGATGTATTCGGCGTAGGCGCCGTTGTTGAAAAGGAGGTCGTCGCAGAGGTTCTGCTGATTGTGCTTGCAGTAATAGCAAACGTCGCAGGGCGCGGAGTTCAGAGCGCGACGACGCGGTCACCTACGCGGAAATCTGTTACGCCTTTGCCTGCCTCGACAACGATGCCTGCCAGTTCGTGTCCGAAGGGGATGGGCGGCTTGAGCATTTTGGCGTGATAGCCGCGGCGGTAGACCTTGAGGTCGGTGCCGCAGGTCGAGCGCTGCGGCGACGCTTACCACGATCTCGCCCGTGCCGGCTGATGGTACGGGAACCTGCTCGATACGCAGGTCTTCTTTCCCATAAAGCACAGCGGCCGTCATTTGATTAGCCATATCTTTCTATTTTCTCAGATTCGGCTGAATAAAGACTTTCATCGATGCAGCTGTTGGATTGGATGCTACTTCAATTGCTTCGACCGCCTCCTCCAACGGGAACCGGTGCGAGATGAGCTGGGTCAGATCGAATCCGTTGCTGTAGCCGTCGAAGACTAAGCTTGCGCCTTCATCCTGAATTTCAACTGAAGCGCTGTATGAGCCGAGGAGCGTTTTTTCGTCCATGCAGACGGCGGCTGGATCAATGATAGCGTCACCGTGCTGAGTTTGGGCGAAAAGTAATATGCGGCCGCCGGGGCGGGCGGCGTCCATGGCGACGCGGATAAGGCTGTTGCCACCGACGGCGAGGATGACGGCGTCGGCTCCACGGCCTTCGGATTCACGTTTGGCTACTTCGACTACGTTTTCCTTGCCGGCGTCGATGGGGTGCTTGAGGCCGTAGGCGGCGGCGATGGCGTGGCGTTCGGCATAGAGGTCGGAGGTGAGGACTTTCGCTCCGGTGCGGGCGGCAAGTGCGGCCAGCATGATTCCGATGGGGCCCTGGCCTATGACCAGCACGGTTTCGTCGGGGGCGAGGTTCAGGTTCTTGATTGCTTTGAGGCAGGTGTTGACCGGCTCGACGAAGGCGGCTTGCTCGAAGGGGACGCCGTCTGGGATCTTGACCAGGCCGCCCATCGAGACGATCCAGTCCATGACGCGAACGTATTCGGCGAAGCCTCCCCCGGAGGGTTCGAAACCTGCGGTGCAGCCTACTTTCTTGTAGGTGGCGCACTGGGCGAAGGTTTTCTTGCGGCAGTAGTAGCACTTGCCGCAGGGGATGTGGTGGAAGACCATGACGCGGTCGCCTACGGCAAAGTCTTCGACTCCGTCGCCGGTCTTGACGATAGTGCCGGATGTCTCGTGGCCGAAGATACGCGGGGCGGAGTGCGAGCCGGTGTGGATCTTCTTGAGGTCGGTTCCGCAGATGCCGCATGAGTGGACGCGGATGAGGACTTCGCCGGGGCCGATTTCAGGGACGGGGATGGTCTCTACGCGCACATCGTTGACGGCGCGGTAGACGGCGGCCTGCATTGTCGCGGGAATAGTTTCGCTCGCGGAGGCAGGCGCATTACGGGTAATTGTCGCCATGGTTGTTACTACTAGATTACAGCGTCTTACCTAGAGATTCAGTGACTAAGCTTGCGAGATTCGCGGCTGCGGCCTGGCTCTGTTTGCCTAGCTGTTTGAGCGCAGCCCAGTATTTCGGGTGGAGCAAAGCATAGGCGATGAAGGCAGGCATGCGCAACTGGCCGTCTTTGCCGAGGAAGGGGTTGAAGTCAGGCAGCTTGTCGTTGTAGCCGTCGGAGATGCCTTTGAAGCAGTAGAAGGCGATTCCTTTATTTTGCGCAAAGCGTGCGACTGCGGCTGCTTCCATGTCGACGAGCGGGGCCTGATACTTCTGGGCTAGATCCGCGCTTTTCGTCGGGGCGGGCTACGTGGTCGAGGGTTAACAGGCGCTGGCCTTCTTTCGATGCAGTCGTGTAGTGCTCGCCAGTTGTGCTGTCAATGACTTCCGTGATGACGCAGGCTGCGGGTGGTTTCAGACCGCAGGAGAGCGCTCCACACCAGCCGCAGGAGACGATCGCGTCGAGCTTGGCCTTCGGCGAGAGCATGCTCACTGGCTTGCGTGGCGGCTGCAGCGCCCATTCCACCCGCTATGGCGATGCATTCGGTTTCGCCGATCTGGCCTTTGTAGGTGTTGCCGCTTTGCTGCCAACCTCTCACCAGCGGTTTCAGTTCGCCGGGGATGGCGGCGATGATGCCGATGCGCTTCATGGGGCGTATCCATTGGCGCGAAACCAGTCGATTGCCGCGCGCAGCGCTGGGTAGACGGGAACCTGGCGGAAATCCAGCTCGCGGACGGCTTTGGCAGAGGACGCGAACATCTTCTTTCCGGCCCATGCGGACGGCTTCCACGGTTGCTCGCGGCTCTTTGCCGAGGATGCGGCCGGTGATGGTTTCGTCGAAGAAGGCGAAGATCATCGCTACTGCGTGCGGGACTTTAGTTGTCGGCGAGGGAAGGCCGGTGATGGCGGACATTTTGTCGAGGATCTGTTTCAGGGTGAGGTTTTCGCCGCCGAGGATGTAGCGTTCGCCGGGAGTCCCCTTCTCGATTGCTGCTACATGAGTGCGTGCAACTTCTTCTACATCAACGAGATTGAGGCCGGTGTCGACGTAGGCCGGGAATTTTTTATTGAGGAAGTCAACTACTATTCGCCCAGTGGGGGTGGGTTTGATGTCGCCGGCGCCGATGGGGGTGGTGGGGTTGAGGACCATGACTTCCTGGCCGTCGTAGGCGGCTTTGAGGGCTTCCTGTTCGGCAAGGAATTTGGAGCGCTTGTAGTGACCGACCATGTCGGCGAGGGAGACGGGCGTGTTCTCATCGACGATGGTGCCGTCGGTTTTGAAACCCATCGTGGCCACGCTAGAGGTGTAGATGACGCGGCGGACCCTTTCTTCGCGGGCGATGCGCAGCAGTTCGCGGGTGCCATCTACGTTGATGGCATACATTTGCTTCGGGTCTCGGACCCAAAGGCGGTAGTCGGCGGCGACGTGGAAGACGTAGTCGCAGCCGCGGATGCCGGGGCGGAGCGATTCGGGGTCGAGCAAGTCGCCGGTGATGGTGGTCATCGACGCCGGAGCGGCCATTCCGGCGAGATTTGAGAGGTTGCTGGACTTGCGAACGAGGAGACGAAGGTCTGCTCCCTGGCTGGCAAGGAATTTGGCTACGTGACTGCCGACGAATCCGGTGGAACCTGTAACGAAGACTTTCATTCTGACTTCGATCTCTGGTTGGGGGGTACCCTCCCCTGCTTCTTGCGGAGATCGTTTGTTTTCAGCTACTTAGAAACACCCATTTGACGCAAGCGCTTTAGAATGTGCAGTTGCGCGGTAAAAATAACATTCTAAGGATTCACCTATGTGAGTGGGCGTTTCCCAAGATTCCTCCCGGCGAAAAACCCCTCTATATCCAGAATAACTGATCGAGAAGAAAAGGACGCCAAATATCACGCCGAATAAGTGGTTTGTTATGAAGATATTAGCAAAATTATTTGCGATTGCTCTCTTGACAGCCGAGACGGCGAAAAAGACCCCGGGGCTGAAGCCCCTTCTCAGCTTGGGGCAGGACGCGGGGCTAAAAGCCCCGCTCTTCTACCGTCTCCTGCTTCGCAGGACAAGGATAAGCCGGATCGACCTCCATCAGAGAGGATAAGCATCTACCCCCTCAAAGGGGATCAATACAGAAAGCTTCAGAAAAGGGGAATTGACGGCGGTTTAAGCAGCGAAAAGCTGCCATAAAGCGCCGGTTTAGGATGCTTTTTGTGGCTTTGCTGGGCTCACTCCCTCAGTCCGAGAGCTGCGGGAAGAGGAGTCGTGGCTGGCCCATCCAGAACTGATTGTTTGTGCGCGTGAGCGGACCGGGAGCGCGTCCGCGCAGGCGGGCGCCAGCTTCCTGATATGGGCCGACGAAGCGGAGAAGCTGCGGGATTCTGGGATAAAGCCGAGGCAAAAGTCGGACGGCGCGTCGTAGGGACTGTTCTTCCGATGGGCCGAATTGGAGCTCAAAGGCCTGGCGGAAGCGTGGAGGCATCCAGAAGGCTGTTAGTGCCTTATACCAGCGCGGAGGACGGACCCACGTCCCGGCGCCGGTGAGGACGCTTTGGCCCAGCGAGCGGGCGTTCTGATCGACACCTAGCTGTGGCGACTCGAACATCGCGGCGGCGTACTGGATAAATGCTGACCAGTCGGCGGGAAGAGTGCCCGGTGGCAAGCCAAAGAGCGCGGCCACTCGCTTACTTTCGGCGTAGTACTGCTCGCGTTCGGACGGTGTGAGTGGCGGCAAGATGAATTCATAGGCCAGAATGGCGCTTTCTACCAGAGTGGCGAAAACCCAGCAGAGAGCCTGAATTTCATTGGCCTCGTAATGCTCGCCGCGCGGGCGGGCGCCGACAGCCTGGGGAAGCTCGCCGCTGATCGTGGAATGAAGGCGGTGGAGCTGCCGCGCGGCGGCGACCGCCTGGGCACGGGTGCCGAAGAGCATGGTGTAGATCACGCGGAAGGTCGAGTGGAAGCGGCCGATGGCATCGTTCATGAGGTTTGAGTGATGAAGGAGTGAGGCTGCAACCCAGGGATGCGCTAACTGCAGGAGCGCGGCGCGTCCGGCCCCGAGAAAGATCGCCGACTCCCGGTTGATTCGCCAGGTCATCGAGTCCGGACCGAAGAAGCCGAGGCCTGGGTCGCCGGGGAGTGTCTCGAGCGCGGCGAGCAGTTCTTCGATCTTTGCCTGAGAGACATACTGGCGGGATTCGTCTGCGATCATTCTGCCTGCCTAGACGCTGAGAACGATAAATATGCACCTGACAAGCGAGAGTCACCTGAGAGGCGCTCTCGCTTATTGAACCGTTAATGGATTAACGGCTGCGCTCAGTGGAGAGGCAAACCCTCTAGTCAGCGGCAGCCGCTTCAGATCGCCTTCACGTATGTCGTATAGGGCAGCTCCCCGAGCACCGTAAACGGCAGCATCGTTACCGGCCCATTTGTCGAGCTCACCTGCCACTGTCGTTCGCTCACGCGCTGCGCCGCCAGTAGTTGTTCCCGTGTCACTCTCGGAACCGGACTCTGCTGTTGCTGTTTTACCGCCATCAGCACCAACGGTCCACGGAGCAGCGCTACCGTGTCCGTGTGCCGTGCATCGATAGCCTCCAGCCTCATCTTCAGCGGAAGCTCGAGCTCCACGCGATCACCCGTTTTCCACTCGCGCCGTATCGTCGCAAACTGTCCTGGGACCGCCAGCCCCTTCAGCCGCGTTCCGTTCACAGAAACCGACGCTCCTTCTGCCCAAGCCGGAATGCGGAAGTGGAGCGTCAACTCCGCAGGCTGGGAAGATGTCACAGTGAAGGTGACATGATCTTCGTAAGGATAGTCTCCTTCCTGCGTCAGCGAGAGGGTCACTCCATTCTCGGTCCATCGCAGCGTAGAAGGCATGTAAAGGTTCACATAGACTGCCTGGGGCCCGCGAAAGTACATGTTGATGCGGTAGTCAGTTGCCACCTGCGGCAGCGTGCCAGAGCAGCATGGCCAGCGAAACTGCTTGTACACACGCTTCCCGTCGAAATTGTAGTCCGCGTAGTAGAAGGTCTCGCCATTCTCCTGCAGCGGCTTCGCACCAAGGACGGTGTTGTACATCACTCGCTCCATGCTGTCCCCGTAACGAGCATCTTTGGTTACGCGTAGTAGATATCGCGTCAGCTTGAAATGCGCGTAAGAACCGCATGGGGTTTCAAAGCTGTGGTGGGTATTTGTCAGACTGGCGTAGACATCATCGCTGCCCGGCGCGCGCAGTGTCTCATCCGGACCCCAACCGCCCGTTGCATAGCTCTGTTCCTGCAGCATGGCAAAGGCATTGCGGGCTGCTCGCAAATGCATTTCGCTCCCTGCGACCATGTATGCCATCATCGCCGAGCACAACGAGTTCACATAACTGTACGCGTGCCTGCCGTTCAGCACATTTTCGTTTCGCGACAGAGGATCGAACCACGTCTTGTCATCGAGGTATTGCAATCCAAGATCGTAGTAGCGCTGGCCTGCGCCACGCCGGGAAGCCAGGAACAAATTCTCTGAAATGGTGTAGGACTCGTCCCATGTCCACGAAAGGTCATCCTTATCTTTATCCATTCGCCAGCGGACATCATGTTCCACCGCATGTCCCGGCAGATGCGGCAGCGCTGTGTTCGTTGTCTGCTCCAGAATTGCCAGTGCCTGCGGGTCTTTCACGTAAGTGTGCGAATCGAGCAGCCCCAGCAGCAACTTGTCATAGGTGTAGGCCGGAAACCGATTCTTCACGTAGAAGTCGGCCGTGATGGTCTGTGCGTAGAGCCGGTTGAGTCCCAATACCCTTTCGCGCGTAGCCTGGTCTCCGGTGATGGCATAGGCGCGGGCCAGCGCCGACACCCATTGTCCAAAAGTGCACGCGGGGGCGAACCCGTAGTCAAAGTTTTTGCGATAGTCGTAGTCCGGATCGTAGTGGTACCACCCGCCCAGATCCTCGCCCGGTGCAGGCATCCCGGACATCTGCCGCAACGGCTTCAGCAGGCTATCATCGCTCAGAGCCATGAGCACGGCAACGGTATTCATCAGCTGTGATTCCGGCAAATCGCTGGCGATGAACACGTCGCCATAATCAAACTCCGCCAGCGTCGTCGCCCCACCTGTATCCGCACACCACGCCAAACGGTCCCACAAGCTGCCGCCTGCAACCGTCGCAGCCATCAGTGAACTCAGCTGAAGAAATCCTCTGCGTGTCATCTCAGCCATTCCCGCTGGCCTTCTGCCCATTGGACAACCTACCTCCGCGTATTCCTCTCAACATCATGCAACCTTGGTTGCACAGCTGTCACCTTCGGCAGCCACTTCAGACGTATCGACCGCGCGCTAAAGATTGCCGATGGATTTTCGCTGCAGTATCGGCCGTGCTACTGCACGAGGTCGCGAAGTCCTGTCCGGTCGGTCCAGGCCTTGTTGTCGCATGAAACCCAGGTGTCAAAATCGAGACCCTTCGGCTTCGCTCAGGCAGTCTCAGGGGCACCCAGGTTCGTTGGCTCGGTCTATTTTGTTGACCAGGGAGTTAGCTGATCGGTGATTTTGGATTTGTCGCCTACTACGACGATGGTCATCTGGTCGGGCTTCAAATAGTCGCTGGTCATCTTTTGTACGTCGGTGGGGGTGATGGCGTTGACTTTGGCGACGTAGGTCTTGAGGTAGTCCTCGCCGAGGCCCTGGAAATCGACGAATTGCAGCTGGCTGATCAGCGCGCCGCGGCTTGAGTTCTGGATGATGAAGAGGCCGGAGAGGTAGTTCTGGATTCCCTTCAGCTCGGGGCCTGCGGGCGGACCGTTTTTGAGGCGGTCGATTTCGCCGAAGATTTCCTTGATGGAGGGGCCGGTAAATTGAGTGGTTACGTCAGCGCTTTCTGCCCAGTAGGCGTCGTGATAACGGCGCGAAATGGTGCTAAAGGGAGAGTAGGTATAGCCCTTTTGTTCGCGGATGTTGGCGGTGATGCGCGAATTGAAGGAGCCGCCGAGCAGGGCGTTGGTGACGAGGAGCGGGATGGCGTCGGGACTGGTGGGCGGTGGCACGGGCAGGCCTATGATGAGCGTCGACTGCGGTGCGCCGGGGCGGTCGGTTACGTCGAGAACGCGGCTCGACTTTGGTGTGGGGATGTCCGGCTTCCAGGTTGTTCCGCTTTTCGGCCATTTGCTGAAGCTGTCGGCGATGGCTTTCTTTACGGCGACGGAGTCGAATTTTCCGGCGACGTAGAGGTGCGATCTTTCCGGGCTGAAATTCGCGGTTACGTATGTCTTCACATCGTTGAGCGTGATGGCCTTTACTTCGGTGTCTGTTGGGAGGACGACGGAGTAGGGGTGGTCGCCATAGAGAATTTTGCGGAAGCGCATGAGCGCGATGGTTTGCGGACGGGATGATCCGAGAGCAATCTGGCGCAGCTCGTCGGTTTTGAGGCGCGGCAGTTCGGATTCGGGGAAACGCGGGTGCTGGAGCACGTCTGAGAGCAGGCGGACGGCGTTGGGGCCGAATTCGGAGAGCACGTCGAGACCTGCGGTGGTCTGGTCGTCAGAGACGTTGATGTCGAGCGTGCTCCCCATGCGGGCGGCTTCGTCTGCGAGCTGGTCGGGGGTGAGGGTCGCGGTTCCTTCCTTGAGCAGATCGCCAGTGATGCTGGCTACGCCGCCGTGATTGCTGCCTTCGTTGATACTGCCCGCGTTGACGGCAAGACTGACGGTGACTTTAGGGATGATGCCGTAGGGCACGAGCGTAACTTTCAATCCATTGGGGAGGGTGTAGCTCTCGTGCGCGGGAACATTGAAGGCCTTGGGCGGCGCGCCTTCAGGCGGCGTCTGTTTTTGCGCGAGCGCGGTTGCGGAGACTGCAAGGATCAGAGTTGCGATGGTTTTCCTGTTCATCTGGGTTCTCCTTTCCTAGTTCTTCGCCGGCGCGGCGGCTGTGTTCTTAGGCGCGGGTTGCACGATGACGACAGTGCGGTTGGTGGAACGCAGATATTCCTGCGCTGTTTTCTGGATCAGCTCAGGCGTGACTTTGTCGAACTCAGGCACGATGGAATTGACGTGCGATGGATCATCGTCAAACAGGGCGAAGCTGGCGAGCAGGTCCATGAGGCCGAAGCCGCCGAACTGCGTCATGGTGTCGTACAGGCTTGAACGCGCTTTGACGCGCGCGCGGTCGAGGAGCTGCTTGTCGACTGGCTTGGTGAGCAATGGGTTGATGGCGGCGTCGATGGCTGCGAGCATAGTGTCGGAAGTAGTGGTGGGATCGTAGCGCACATCGGCGACGAGGAGCATAGGGCCGGCGTAGTCGAACATGTTGCCGAGCAGGTTGATGCCGCCTTCGACGCTGTCGGTGAGGCCGCGTTTCTGGACGAGTTCTTTGTAGAGCAGGCTGTCACTGCCTTCGATGAGCATCTGCCCGATGAGGCCCATGGCGTAGTACTCGGGTGTATTGCGGTCGGGCATGTGGTAGGCGATGGCCAGAGCAGGCCGCGGCGCGAGGGGGTCGGTTTTGGTGACGACCTTCTCTTTTTCCTGACGCGGCTCGGTGAGGTCGGGTTGCGGAGGCAGTTGCGAAGGTTTGATGGACGCGAAATATTTTTCGACGAACTTCTTGGCGTCGGCCGGTTCGAAGTCACCCACGATGGCGAGGGCTGCATTGTTGGGCGCGTAGTAGGTGTCGAAGAATTTCTTTACTTCATCGAGCTTGGCGGATTCGATGTCGCTGAGGTCGCCGTAGAAGTTGTGGGCGTTGTACCAGTTTGTGTTTGCGGCCATCGGCGTGTCGATCCAGGGAAAGCCGCCATAGGGACGGTTGAGAACGTTGACCTTGACTTCGTTGCCAACGACGCCCTGCTGGTTTTTGAGATTGGCCTCGGTGACGTCGAGGCCGCTCATGCGGTCAGCCTCAGCCCAGAGAACGGTTTCGAGCTTGTTGGATGGAACGACTTCGAAGTAGTTAGTGAAGTCGAAGCGCGTGGAACCGTTGAGGATGCCGCCATTCGACTGGATGAGCTTGATGAATTCCATCTTGCCGAGGTTCTGGGAGCCCTGGAACATCATGTGCTCGAAGAGGTGCGCGAAGCCGGTGCGGTCGCGCGGCTCGATGCGGAAGCCGATGCGGTAGTATACGCCGACGCAAACGGTGGGAGCGGTGTGGTCGGGCGAGAGCACGACGCGCAGGCCGTTGGGCAGCTTGTAGTATTCGACGGGAACATGGAACTCGTCTGCGGCTGGTGCTGCCAGCAATGGCAGATCCAGAATCAACACGAAAACCAACAGAAGCAATAAGGGACGCACTCGTCCTGCTCGCTTGCCTGACATGCACTCCTCCTGGAAAGGCTCTTCCCTGGGAACCAGAAGCTGTACCTGACGACACTTGCCGGGATACCACTTTGGCAGAACCAATATAACTGCTGCGCAGAGCAAATCGCACTGCAAGTTTCTGGTCTTAGTGACGGAATGAGGCGTTCGGGGGGCGAAATTTTTTTGCGTTTACAAAAAAAACGCACATGCAGGTGTCTTCACCTGCGACGGTGGCTATTTTCATTGAGCCTCGATAGATGTGCACGGCGTGGGGGCTGGAGACTTCCAAGCGGTTTCCCTGTTGAAGGAGGTCGGCGACACTGGTTGATTCGGTGGATATGAGGTCGTGAGGGTTGTAGACGATGGAGCCATTGCACAACGGCGCGCGGAAGAGGTGCAGGCCATTCGTTTCTGTATAGAGGATGTTGGTTTGCTGGAGGTCTACGAATCGGTTGGACCAGGCGGCATCACATTGCGTCAGCATGCTGAGGGTTCTGACGGCGACCTTGGCGGCGGCGGGACAAAGGAAGGAACAGGGGAAGAAGCTGAGCAGGGAGTATCCGAAATATTGGGCCAGATAGTTCAGGCGCCAGTCGTAGGGTGGGGTGCTGTGGGTGTTGTCGAGGACAGAGGGGATGAAATCGAGCTGATGGTTTGTTGCGGAGGATTTATTTTTGTCGAAGGCTTCGCGGCAACACGATGGGATGCCCAGCAGCGCGCCGAATAAATCGTCTTCGCCTGCCTCGTCGAGCATCTGGCCTGTTTCGGCGAGGGTTGCGTCAGCGGCTATGTACACGTTGCTGACTGCGCCGGGTTCATCTGGTTCGGCTGCTCTCTCGACTTGATTGGCCCAGCCGCCTTTTCCGTCGTCGGGGCGGAGGATCCATGCGTGGTTGCTGATGGCGATTTGGAATCCGTGACGGTCGGCGGCTCCCTGGAGAGCAGCGATCTTTTCTCGGCTTAAGGTGGTGCGGGAGATTTTGATGTTGGCGGCGGCGAGCAGGATTTCTCGGATGTTGTTGTTGTCGAACTGGCTGGTGAGTTCGAGGTAGAGGTCACGGTTGAGGCATGGGCTCTCGTCCCAGACGTTGCCTTCTTCGAAGAACGTGGCCCAGGGGCCTCGCAGGCGCGGACGGACGCCGTTTGCGTCGCGCGGCAGTTCGGCGTCGAGGGTTTCGCGCAGGATTCTGCGGATCCTCTCTTTTCGTGTTTCGGCGGACATCTGCGGGCCTTTAGAAGACGTGCGTGGCTGCGGCTTCGAGGTCGGGGGCTTGTTGCTCTTCGAGAATCCTTCTGCGCTCGTTTGTTTCTTCGATGCTTACTTCCATTCTCTTGCGGACGTGGGCGAAGAGTTTGAGCAGGTCGGCGCACCACACGCTTGGGTTATCGAAGCCGCGGGCGCTGGAGTAGCGGTGCGGGAGATATCCGCCGGCGCAGGTTTTTCCTTCAGGGCAGTTGCGGCAGGCTTCAGAGAGCGGCATGCCGGCGAAGATAGCCTGCGCGTGCATCGTCTCAGTGCGCAGGAGGTCGAAGAAACTTGAATCGCGAATGTTCAGCTTGATGCGCGAGAGTCCGTCGCTGCAGGCGCGGAGATTGTCGAGGCCCTCCATTTCGCCGTCCGGTTCGATGAAGACGTAGCAGGGCGGATCGTTGCCGATGGCTTCGCTGGTGCTTCGGCCGCCCATGATGACTCGCGCCACATTTTTCAGATCGTCGATGAGTATTTCCATCGTGCTCTCGTACCACCAGTCGTCGAAGATGGGGATGAGGAAGTCGGCGCATGGAGTGGGGCCGTAGCGCTGATGGATGGGCGCTATGGTGTCGTGCGTAAAGTGCGGCATGAGATAGGTAATCTGGTTGCAGCCGAGATCGAGAAAGTGGTGGTGCACGGTGAGCGGATCGGCTCCGAGCGGGATGACGCAGCCGACGCCATAGGGCACTTTCGCTTCCTGCAGGAGTTTTATGCCATGCACGACGCGGTCGTAAGAACCTTGTTCGCGATGGTCGATGCGCATGGCGTCGTGGATTTCCTTTGGGCCGTCGATGCTGATGCCGAGGCTCACGCTGTGCTTGAGGAATGTGTCGATCCATTGCCCATCGATCAGCGTTCCGTTGGTTTGCATGATGAGGCTGAGCTGCATGCCTGAGAGGACGGCGCGGGCGCGGGTGCACCAGGCATCGAAGGTTTCCGCGCCGATGAGGCAGGGTTCGCCGCCGTGGAAGATGATGCGGAAGCTGGTCCTGACCTGTGGCGCGGCAGTGCTGGGAGATGCGGGCGAGCGCCGTCGTCGAAGACCTGATCGGACATGAGCGCAGGCCGCATCTTCCAGGTAGAGTCGGCCATGTTGTAGACGTAGCAGTAGGAACAGTTGAGGTTACAGCGCGAGGCGACCTTGAGGATCGCCTGGTTGACATACTTAGATTGTTTGCTCATGCTAAGGCTCCCGCATGGCAATAAGTTCCCTACTGCAAACTAATCCCGCTCCTCGTAAGATGAATAACTTCAGAAAGCAACCAGGGTGGGCCCGTTCAACTAGGCCTGCGTGTAAACAACGCTGTAGTGAGTGATGCTGAAGTGGTGGGTTGGAACAAGGCCTGGGACTTTGAGTTCGCTTTCCAGAGCACTTTTGAGAGCGCCCTCAACCTTTGAGGCTATCGCCGGCGGTAGTGACTTATCGTCTATTTTACCTTCGACTGTGACTTTCGCGGCCATATCTTAGGCTCCTTGCGGCTAGACATACTAAAGCCACAGGGAGCGTAGGTTTTTGCGAAGAGGTTTGTCAAGGGAGAAGTGCAATCGCAGCGGCCTGACTTAATGAGAGCGATCCAATGACGGCGAGCTTGCGGTGGTATCATGCACGAGCGTTCAAAAAAGGTCACTTATGAGTCATTCATTTCAATCTCGTTTGTCGATGTGGATTGTATTGTCAGCGTCTGCGCTGGTCTGGTCTGCTTCCGCGCAAACAGGTTCGACTGCGGCGGCACCGGTTGCGCTGACTGCGGTTTCGGATGCGAAGGCGCTGGATGACGGGCTGCAGGTGCAGGCTGGCGCGGGACAGATTCGCATCACGGCGCTGCGGGATGACCTGCTGCGCGTGCGCGTCTCGCCGGGTGCGACGCTGCCGGAAGATGCTTCGTGGGCGGTGCTGCCGGGGCCGCGGACGAAGTCGGTGCATGTGCAGGCTACGCAGGATTCAGCTTACGTCGGGTTCAAGACGGCGGCGCTGGACGTGCGGGTGGAGCGGAATCCTCTGCGGATGGTGGTGCGCGATCTTGCGGGCAATGTGATTTGCGCGGATGCGCTGGGGCGGCCTGCGGAATTCAATCGCGGCGGCTTTACTGTGTCGAAAGAGATGCCCGCTGACGAGCACTTCTTCGGGCTTGGGGACAAAATAGGTACGTTTGATCGGCGGGATCAGGCTTACACGCTTTGGAATACAGATATCGGGCCGCAGGAGGCGACCGATCCGATTTACAAGAGCATTCCTTTCTTCATCAGCATCAGCGGTGGGCGGAGTTATGGGCTGTTTCTGGATAACACATGGCGGACGTGGTTCGACTTTGGCAAGTCGGCGCGCGATGCGTATTCGTTTGGCGCGGAAGGTGGGCCGCTCGATTATTACGTGATTTATGGGCCGACTCCGAAGCAGGTGCTGTCGGGGTATATCTACCTGACGGGGACGCCGCCGCTGCCTCCGCTGTGGTCGCTGGGGTTCCAGCAGTCGCGCTACAGCTATGTGCCGGAGTCGCAGGTGCGAGAGGTTGCGGACCGGCTGCGCGCGGACAGGATTCCGTCGGATGTGCTGTACATGGATATCGATTACCAGTACAGGAACCGTCCGTTCACCGTGGACCCGACGAAGTTTCCTGGATTTCCCTGATTTTGTTGCCGATCTGCATAAGCAGCACTTTCACCTGGTGCTGATTACCGATCTGCATATTGCTCATGTGGTGAATCAGGGCTACATGCCATACGACACGGGGCATGCGGGCGATCACTTTGTGAAGAAGGCGGACGGCACCGAGTTTACCGGGATTGTCTGGCCGGGCGAGGCAGTCTTTCCTGACTTTACGCGCGCAGTGACACGTGACTGGTGGGGCGGGCTGTATGCGCAGTTTGTGAAGGATGGGGTAGACGGGTTCTGGAACGATATGAATGAACCGTCAGTCTTTGACGGGCCCGCGAAGACGATGCCGCTCGATAATATTCATCGCATTGATGAGCCGGGATTTGTAACTCGCACGGCTACACATGCGGAGATCCACAACATTGTTGGCATGGAGAATGAGCGCGGCACGTTTGACGGGCTGCTGAAACTGCGTCCGAATGAACGGCCATTTGTGCTGACGCGGGCGACTTACGCGGGCGGGCAGCGCTTCGGGTTCACGTGGACGGGAGATAATTCTTCGACATGGAACCATCTGCGGCTGGCAACGCAAAACTTGTTGAACCTGGGGCTGAGCGGGATTTCGTTTGTTGGCGATGATATTGGCGGATTCAATGGTTCGCCACCACAGGATCTGCTGACAAAGTGGATTGAGATGGGCGCGTTCAATCCGATGTACCGCGATCACACGACCTTTGGATCGCTGCGGCAGGAAGTGTGGGTGCACGGGCCGGAGCAGGAAGATATTCGGAGGCGGTACATTGACATGCGTTATCGGATGCTTCCCTACATCTACACGCTGGCGGAAGAGGCTTCACGCGACGGAATGCCGCTGATGCGGCCTGTGTTTCTCGAGTTTCCGGAGGTGATGGCTCCGACCTATCCAGGCTTCGGCAGTCTGGACACGGAGTTTCTGCTGGGGCCGGATCTGCTGGTGGCTCCGCCGTCATTCGGAGAAATGCAGGATGATTATGCGGTCGATTACCCGCCGGGCGACTGGTTCGATTTCTGGACGGGACAGAAGATGCCTCCGCAGCCTGTGGGACCGAACATTGTGCAAATTGCGGACGCGATTGCGAGCGGCGCTGATACGAAGTGGCCGGAGCCGCACAAGATTCACCCGAAGCTCGACACGCTGCCGGTGTATGTGCGCGGCGGCAGCATCATCCCGCTGCAGCCGGTGGTGCAGAGCACGGATGAGACGCCGCAGGGGCCGCTTGAGTTGCGGGTGTATCCGGGAAAGGACTGCAACGGGTCTATCTATCTGGATGATGGAAACACGTTCGACTATAAGAAGGGCACGTTTCTGCGGCAGTCGTTTACATGCCGGACTGACGGCAATGCGGTGACTGTGGAGTTTGGCAAGCGCGAAGGCAGCTATGCTCCGTGGTGGAAGAAGATGGAGGTCGTGATTTATGACTGGCCTTCTGCTAGTGCGGCTGCAAGTCTTTCGAACGCTGCCGGTAGTTTGGACACAAAATATGACGATTCGCAACATGCGCTGCATGTTGTGATCTCGGATGTTGCGGGGAAGGCTCAGCTGCGGGTGGGTGCTAAGTAAAGTGGAATCCCAGGTCTCAGATCGAGACCTGGGGCAACCCTTTTTCAGATATCAGTAGGTCTCGCAAACCGATCAAGGTAATCGTAATACTTCATCACATACTTGTTTTCGCGCGATCTACGCCATTGTCTAACTTCGACCAAAGAGAGCCGAGCCCAACCCTTTTCAGCAGCCTTTTATACTCGCGAAACTCATGAGGCACATTGCCTGACAACATCATCTCCACTAGTCGCTCTCGGATTCGCTTTTTCTGCTCCTCAGTCAGGGGCGCACGGCGTAGTGCGCGAGCAGTATCGGATTTCAATATCCTGCCGAATACAAAAAACTCGTTCTCCTCAATAAACTCGATGCCGATCTCAATAGCCGCTTGATCACCAACCTCAATCCGCTCGATGACTTGCTCCATCAGGGGATAGACCCATGTCCGTCCTCCTTCTGCATGCGTTCTGGGAACAAGCTGGACCGTGTCGACACCGATTTTATCCGCGTAAGCTTTATATCTTTTCCGAATACCCTCAACGGACCAATCTCCCACTCCGTTATAGTCGACGTGCATACCGGAGTAGCTACCAATATGAGGAGACCGTCTTCGAGTCGAATCCTTGCGCATCTACATCCACCTTCGCACTTGAGTAAATCACATTGAGTTTTTAGCCGAAACGGGTACGCGTTTTAGATTGCGCGTAGGGCTTTGATGGGGTCGGCGGAGGCGGCTCGCTTTGCGGGCAGAGCGGACGCGAGGAGCGCCATTAGCATCATGGTGATGACTGCCGCGATGTAGACGAGCGGATCGGTCGCGCTGACGTTGAAGAGGAATGAGGCGATCATCTTCGAGATTGCCAGTGAGCCCAGCACTCCCAGGGCGCAGCCGATGAGCGCTGTCTTTGCAGCTGAAATCAGGATGAGGCGTGCGATGCCTGTGCGTTGTGCTCCGAGGGCCATGCGGATGGCGATTTCCTGGGTGCGCAGCGAAACGGAGAAAGCCACGACTGCGTAGATTCCGGTAATAGAGAGCAAGAGCGCTCCGATGGCGAAGGCGGTGATGAGCGTTGTGTTGAAGCGGCGCGGCGCTTCGATGTTCGAGATGACATCGTTCATCGGCTGCACTTGCTGCAAGGCGAGCAGCGGATCGATTTCAGCTACGGCGGAGCGCAGGGTTTGCGTCATCTGCTCGGGGGGTAGCGCGGAGCGCAGGGCGATGTATCCGTAAGCGGGGCTGGTAAGCGTGTCAGTGTCCTCGGGCCCATTAAGTATCGCGGGCTGCTGCGAGGGAACGTACCATTGGTCGGAGTTGGGTTCGTCGCGTGCGCCGACTTTGGTATCGGCGACGACACCGACGATGGTGGCCCAGGGATAAGTTCGCTTGGGATTGCCGACGTGGAGGCGCTTGCCGAGGGCTGATTGTCCGGGCCAGAAATGTTTGGCCATCGTCTGGGCGACGATGGCGACGGGAGGGGCGCCGGCGTTGTCATTGTTGGTGAAATAACGGCCTTCAAGGAGTGGGATGCTCATGGCGCGGAAATAATCGCCATCGACATCTGTGAGAGGGGCGAATTGCAGCTTCCAGCGGCTGATGGGGATGCCTTCGATGGTGAAGCCTGCGGCGCGTCCACCACCAGATGCGGGGAGCTGATCCGTGATGCCGGCGGCGGTCACTCCGGGCTTGGCGGAAAGACGATCGATCACGTTGCGGCGGAAGTTGGCGACTGAGGTTTCTGTTGGGTAGTGGTTGAGCGGCAGCGTGTAGCCGGCGACGAGGACATGATCGGGACGGAAGCCGGGATCGACGGCGCGCATTTTCTGGAAGCTGCGCAGGAATGCGCCTGCAACCGTGAGCAGCACAAGAGCGATAGCGATTTCCGAGACGACGAGCGCTGAGCGCAGCCAGGAATGGTTTGAAGCTCCACTGCCGGTTCGGACTCCGTCTTTGAGGCTTTCGGTCAGGTTGGTGCGCAGGGCGGCGAAGGCGGGCGCGAGGCTGCAGAGGACTCCGGTTGCGAGTGCGACGGCGAGGGCGAAAAGGATGACGCCTGCATCGAGGGAGATGGAGTCGACGCGCGGCATGGACTCGGGCAGCAGATGCAGCGTTGTGCGGATGATGGCGGCGGCGAAGGCCAGGCCGAGCAGGCCTCCGGCGAGGCTGAGCAGCACGCCTTCCAGGATCGACTCGCGGAGGATGATGGCGGAACGCGCGCCGAGCGCGAGGCGGACGGCGTATTCGCGGCGGCGGCGAATGGCGCGGACGAGCAGCAATCCGGCGACGTCGGCGCAGGCGATGAGCAGGACGATGGAGACGGCGAAGAAGAGGGTGCGCAACAGCGGACGGACATCGGCAACGAGAAATTCACGAATCAGCTCCACATCGCCTCGAATGTGAATCTCCGACATGCTGGCGGGGAAGTTGCGCATGACTTGGTGGGCCACACGATCGGCGTCTTGCGCGGCTTGCGGGATGGTGACGCCGTCTTTCAGGCGGGCGACGATGTGATAACCCCATAAGCCGTTGTTCTGATCGGAGAGTTCGTCGGGCGTGAGGCTCAGCGGCACCCAGAGCTGCGACTGGTCGAGATGGCCGGTCTGCAGCGGGAAGTCGAAGCTGCGCGGCATGACTCCGATGATGGTGTACGGCCGGCGGTCGAGGACGATGGAGCTGCCGAGAATGTGGGGGGCGCGATGATAGCGGTTGAGCCAGAGCGCGTAGCTAAGCACGACGAATGGCTGATGCGCGTCCTCTTCCTGTTGTGTGAAGACGCGGCCGAGGATGGGTTGGACGCCGAGCGTGGTGAACAGGCTTGCGTTGAGGCGGGCGGCGGGAACCTGCTCTGGAGTTGCACCGCCGGAGATTTCGTAACCTGCTCCTGCGTAGGCTCCTATCGATGAAAAAGCGTGCGAAGCGGTCGCGTAAGTTTCGATTTCGCGGGCGGTGACGCCGGGAGTGGTGAGGCGATTTCCGAGATGATCGCCGAGAAAGACGAGACGGTCTGCATCGTTGAATGGGAGCGGACGGAGGAGAATGCCTTCGACGAGCGAGAAAATAGCGGTCGTGGCGCCGATACCGAGGGCGAGAGTGAGGACGACCGTCAGGGTAAAGCCGGGTGCTTTACGCAGCTGACGGAGGGCGATACGTAGATTCTTTACCAGCGCGAGCATGCGGATTCCCTAATTCATTAGATCGTAATTCGCATTACTACGTCACTGGCTCATAGTTGGAATTTGTTGTGGTGATCTGAATCTGTTTTCCCTCGGCGGTGAGAACGGTTTCCGTGATACGCGACGGTTTTGTTGCTGCTGCGAAATCTCCGCCTCTTCGCTCTACTGATCGACATTCCTAACCAATCAGTCGCAAAGGTTTGGACAGCATAGCGCTCGGCGATGTTCGATGGCTGCGAGGTGGTGCTATGAGCTGGACAGCTACTATAGAAGACAATCGCGCAGTCGACGCGTTGCTGAAATCGGGCCGTTTCCTGCTGGCCGTGCCCATGGTGATTTTCGGAGTGCAGCACTTTCTGTTCGCCAATTTTGTGGTGATGATTGTGCCGCCGTGGATTCCGTGGCATTTTTTCTGGGCTTACTTTGTTGGTATTGCGCTGATTGCTGCGGGCGTGGCGATCATGGTGAAGCGCGAGGCGTGGCTTGCTGGTTTCTTGTTGGGGGCGATGATTCTGGCGTTTGTGCTGCTGATCCATTCGCGGCTGCTGGCGCGATGGCCGGGCGATCTGTTTGCGATGAATCCGATCTTTGGAGCTTATCCTGGGCGGCTGCACAATGCTTGCAAGGATCTGGGGCTGAGCGGCGCGGCGTTTCTGTTTGCGGGGACGCAGTCGGAAACGTGGAAGGATTCGGGCAGGGACAAGGTCTTCACTGCGGGGCGCGTGCTGTTTGCGATCGCGGTTGCAGCGCTAGGTGTGCTGCACTTTGTCTATCCGGCATTTGCGCCGGGGGTGCAGCCGATGTCGATGGCGGTGAAGTTTCCGTTGCCGGGGCAGCCGATGTGGTCCTACTTCACCGGCATTGCGTTTCTGGCAGCGGCGACGGCGATTTTTCTGAATAGCAAGGTTCGGCTGGCGGCGACGCTGCTGGGGATTTTGATCCTGCTCTTTGGGCTGATTGTGTGGGTGCCTTGGCTGGCGATGCATCCGGAGGATGTTGCCGGTGGGAACTATCTGAAAGACATGGGACTGGCGGGCGGAGCCTTGTTGCTGGCAGGTGCACTGCCGAAGCGCGATGGATGACAAGATTTTTTACAAATCGTCACAAAGGCGAGCATCTAACGGGCAGGAGAAATAGCACATGGTCAAGTATTCGATTTGGGCGGAAGTGCATGCGAAACCGGGTAAAGAGGCTGAGGTTGAGGCTTTTCTAAAGTCGGCGCAGCCTTTGGCGGAGCAGGAAGAAGGCACGCTGACGTGGTATGTAGTAAAGCTTGGGCCGTCGAGCTTCGGCATCTTTGACACCTTTGCCGACGAGGCTGGCCGCGATGCACACCTGAATGGCGAGATTGCGAAGGCACTCTTCAGCGAGCAGACGAAGGCGTTGCTGGCGAAGGACCCCTCGGTGAGCAAGATCGATGTGATCGCGGCGAAGGGACCGGGGGCTTGACTCGTAAAAACTTGACTGCGATGCGCGCTGTTGAAAGACTGCTGCCACTGAATCATGGCTTATTCGATCAAAGTGGAATATGCGGCGCATCGCAGGATGCGCGAGCGCAATACGCGGCTGTATCGGCTGGCACACTGGCCGATCTGGATCTGGGTTTTCTTTCTGGCTCCCGGATGGCTTACGTTCGATCTGTTTGCCGCGGGTGGGAGCGTGCGAAATCTGCTCTGGCTGGGCGCTGTGCTTGTGGGCACCGGGATTGCTGCGTACTGCGGCAAGCTGCCGGGGGCTGAGCCTGCGCCTTACATTCTGCGCTTCGATGAGGACAGGCCAAATCCGCTGTATCGCAAGGTTTGCTACACCTTTGCGTGGAATGCGGTGCTCAGCTTTGCGCTGCTGAATCTGGCCGGACTGGTGGATGCGGTGGTAAATCGGCGCTGGCACATGATGCAGATTTACCGGTACGAGTACTTCCCTCTTTGCGCTGTGATTCTGCTGCTGGGATTGTTCGGCGTGTTGCCACGTGTCCGGCGGTCTACTAAGGGTGAGTGGACAGAGCGGCGTTATTTTTATGGATCGGTCTGGGCGGTGACTCTGGCGCAGACGGTGCTGCTGGTTCTTTGGAAGACTCTGCCAAAGAATCACACTACAGATCTGATCAAGCTGGCGGTTTATGTTTTTGTGTTTGCAGCGGTGGGACTCGCGGCTGTGTTTGGATTGTTGCCGCGTACACGGCCGATTCTTCCGGGTGAGTTGATGGTGGCGGATTAGGTGAGCCGGGGCTCAAAGCCCCGGCTCTTTCCGGCATATCCTGCCTAATCCACGCGCAGCGCCTGCATGGGCTCAATCGCCGCTGCCCGCAGCGCCGGTAGATAGGCCGCCACCAGCCCCGTGATTGCCACCACAGCGCACACTGCCGCAAGCACCAGCGGATCGCGCGACGCGGTTCCGTACAGCATTGTCTTCAGCACGGAGGCGAAACTCAGCGTAGCTGCGAGCCCGATCGCAATCCCTGACGCCAGCAGCAGCGAGGCATCGCGCAGCACCATTCGCAGCACCATTGCCCGCTGCGCGCCCAGAGCCAGCCGCACGCCAATCTCGCGCGTTCGCCGCGAGACAGAGTACATCATCACGCCATAGAGCCCAACCACGGTCAGCAACAGCGCCAGTCCGGCAAAGGTGCCCAGCAGTACCATGGCAAAACGTGGCTGCGAAAGCTGCAGGCTCATCAGCTCCGGCATCGTGTGTACATCGGTCACCGGAATGTCCCTGTCCATCGACGTCACCAGTTGCCGGACCGCCGGTTCCAGGCTTGCGGGATCGACCGACGTTCGCACGACAGAAGACAGGCAGCACCAACCCGAGAGCTGATCCGAGGGGATGTAGTAACCGGGCCGCTCATGCCGCTGCGTCATCGAATGCTTCATGTTGCCCACCACACCCACGATCTCGCGCATCGGCGGGCCGCCCGGGCGCGAATCTCCCGCACCCGGCTTCAGTTTCTTGCCGATGGGGTCTTCGTTCGGAAAATACTTCTCCGCGAACGCCTGGTTGATGATCATCACCTGCGACGCATCCAGCGTGTCCGCGTTGCTGAAATCGCGTCCTTTCAGGATCGGCGTCTGCATCGTGCGGAAGTAATCAGGAGTGATCAGGGAAATATCCGCCGATGGCAATTGCCCCTCAGGCAGCGGATGCTCCGGATTCTCGAAGCTGACATCTGCGTTGTCGTCGGTCATTGGGAGAAACATCGTTCCCGCTGCCGACTGCACCCCAGGGAGCGCCCGCAGCCGCTCAAAGTAGTCGCGATTGAAGTGCAGCCGCGTCTTCTCATAACGCCTGTCCGGGGTCTCGAAGCGGAAAGTGAGTAGATGATCGGGCTGGAATCCGATATTTTCGTGCATCAGCTTCACGAAGCTTGAGATCAACAGTCCCGCGCCCGCTGTCAGCACAATGCCCAGCGCTACCTGGCCCACAATCACCGCGGAGCGCAGACGGTCATGGCCGGACATATCCGAAGCGCCGCCCGTCTTCAGCGTTGTGACCAGGTCCGTTTTCGAAGCTGAAACCGCCGGCACGAGCCCAAAGACCAGACCCGAAACCGCTGCTGCCGCGAAGCCAAACGCCAGCACTTCTACGTTCACTCCCGCATCGGCGGCTCTCGGCACACTGTCGCCAATCAGCCACAGCACGACGGGCGTGCATAGGAATGCCAGCATGCATCCGGCCAGGCCGCCCACCGCGCTCAGCGCCACGCTCTCGATCAGCAGTTGTCTGACAATCCTGGTTCGGGTTGCCCCCAGCGCTGTGCGCATTGCGATCTCGCGTTGCCGGTCACGGACCCGCGCCAGCAACAGGTTGGCGATGTTGCCGCAGGCAATCAGCAGTACCAGCGCCACCGCGCACAGAATCACCTCAATCAGCGTCTTTGTGTCTCCCAGCACAGAGTCAAGCTCGCTCTGCACGCGCGCCGAGTTATGCTTCGTGTTCGTATCCGGATACTGCTTCGTCAGGCGCGCTGCAATCGCCTTCATCTCCTGGTCAGCCTGCGCCACCGTCACTCCGGGTTTCAACCGCCCCGTCGCGCTCAGCCAGTGCATGCCGCGATTGATGATCCCATCGCCAGTCGGTGTGTCATCCACGGCCATCGTCGTCCACACGCCCGTCTTCGGCGCGGTAATCGGGAAGCGGAAGCCTGCGGGCATCACGCCGATCACAGTGAACGTCTCGCCGCTCAGCTGAATCGTGCGCCCTAGCACACCCTTATCCGCTCCGAACTGCGACTCCCACAGCGAGTGGCTGATCAGTACCACCCGCGTGCCGCGCTTCTCCTCTTCCTTCGTAAACCCGCGCCCAATCTCGGGATTCACGCCCAGCATCGGCAGCAGATCCCACGAGACAACCTGTGCAGCCACATGCGTTGCCCGCGCCACGCCCGTCAGTGTGTAGCTGTTGTCGTGATATGAGACCAGGTGCTCGAAGCTGTGGTTCTGCGCACGCCAGTCCAGAAAGTCAGGATAAGAAAGATCGCTCGGCGAGGCGTTGTGGTCGTTGAACGACTCGGCCTCGACCAGCCGCTCCGGCTGCATGTATGGCAGCGGGCGCAGCAGCACCGCATCCACTACGCTGAAAACGGTGGTATTGGCGCCGATTCCCAGCGCCAGCGTGATCACCACGACCGCCGTAAACCCAACCGATTTCCTCATCTGCCGAATCGCCTGCCGCAGATCTTTCAGCACACTCCCCATGCCAGCCCTCCAGGAAAAACTCTCAGTAACAGTAGAAGAGAGCAATTGAAGCGCCATCGATTCCATCGCTATCCCACTCAATCCGCAGCATTTAGCCGATACGCAGAGTGCGTTGGCGGCGCATCGCTGTTCGCAGACGCACACCCAGTGTTCACAAACGGACGCTGCCGGCCTGATCATCCACAAAAAATCGCCGAGGTGAAGATCTTCAAAAAATATCTGCAGACACTTGACATATTCCTATATAGGAATATACAGTTCTCCTCATGGCAAGAGCGGCTACCACCGCGGATGTCTTCAACGCGATTGCTGAGCCGCGGCGGCGAGAGATTATCGGCATGCTTTCCGATGGCGGAGAACATGCGGTAGGTGACGTGGTGCTGCGGTTGCGGATGGCGCAGCCGGCGGTGTCGAAGCATCTTGGCGTGTTACGCAAGGTGGGCGTGGTGGCGGTGAGCAGGCGCGGGCAGATGCGTCTCTACCGCCTGAACGCAAAGGAGCTGAAGCCTGTGCATGACTGGGTGAAGGTGTATGAGCGCTTCTGGACGCATCAGCTGGACCGCATCAAGATGCGCGCCGAGCAGAAGATGGCGGAGCGGATGGCCCGCGAAAATCAAATCGACAGGAACAGGGAGGAGAAATGACTTCGAAGGTGTCGGAGCAGGCAGTGGAAGTTCTTGAAGTGACTCGCGAGATCGAGATTGCGGCGACGATCGATATCGTGTGGGAGACGCTGCTTGAGAATATGGGGCCGCTCAATGAATCCCCAGATAAGCAGCTGCACAACCTGGTGCTGGAGCCTTGGCCGGGTGGGCGCTGGTATCGCGACTTTGGCAATAACACCGGGCACTGGTGGGGTGCGGTGCAATCGATCAAGCCGCCGGTTCTGCTGGAGCTGCATGGGCCGATGTTCATGTCGGCACCTGCGGTGAATCACGTGATCTTTCGGCTGAAAGAAGACAAGGGGCTGACGAAAATCGAGTTCTCGCATTGCGCGATGGGGCTGATTCCGCATCACCTGATGGATGGCAAGGATGTGAACAAGGGCTGGGACAACTTTTTTGTAAATGTTCGCGATGGCGTGGATGAGCGGTTGAAAGGCTAAGTAATCGCTGGAGCGCCCATTCAGGAGAAAGCGATGACAACGAAGACACAGCAGGACGTTCAGATACTTGAGGTCGCAAAAGAGATTGAGATTGCGGCTTCGATTGACATTGTGTACGAGTCGCTGCTGGAGCAGCTTGGCCCTTTGAGCGAGACGCCTGATGGCGAGGCGCTTTTGATGACTCTTGAGGGGTGGCCGGGCGGACGTTTGTATCGCGACCTGGGTGGCAATGCCGGATGGTGCTGGGGGCATGTGCAGGTGATCGAACCGCCGCGGCGACTGGAAATCTGGGGGCCGCACTTCATGCAGTATCCGGCGGTGGCTCATTTTCAGTACCTGCTGAGCGAACGCGACGGATTGACGGTGCTGAAGTTCAATTACCGCGTGATTGGGGTGATCGAGGAAGCCGATCGCGTGAACGTGGGCCGGTGCGAGTTTATGCAACGCGTGCGCAAGATGGCTGAGAGCCGCAGCGGGGCGAAATAAGAGAGGCGCGATGGCGCGTATCGAACCAGCACGCTTTGAAGATGGCAGGCCGATGTTGATCGCTGGCCTGAGTGAGCGATACACACAAGCAACGGCGGGCGATATTCCTTCGCTATGGAGACGGCTGGCGCCATATCTCGGCAAGATTCCCGGACAGGTGGGGCATGTGGCTTATGGATTTGTCTCAAAGATGTCGAGCGCTGACGGCGGCTTCGACTACATGGCAGGCGTTGAGGTTTCGCGGGCTGATGTGATTACTGATGGATTTGTGAGTCTTTCGATTCCGGCGCATCGTTATGCGGTGTTTGCTCACGGCGGACATGTCTCAAAGTTGAAAGACATGATTAGCGAGATCTGGAACGACTGGCCCCCTACCTCCGGCTATAAGACCAGCACGATGCCGGGATTGCTGGAGAGGTATGGACCGGGCTTCAATACTTGGCACCGGAATGGGAGATATCGAAGTCTGGGTGACTGTTCAAAAGTGATGTAAGGAGACGCGATGATGCGCACTGAGTTCAGAACCGGAATACTTGCTGTTGTACTTGCCATACTTACGGCCGCCTTCTTGGAAGCACAGAGTCCTAAGTATCCTCCGCTGAGTGAGTACATGATGCAGCCCGAAGCGGAGATTGCGCTGGCGCGAAGCGCTGCTCCGGATACAGTGTCGGATCACGCGACGATCATGGTGCTCACAGAGGCTGGGTACAAGGTCACTACGAAGGGCGATAACGGATTTGTGTGCATGGTGATGCGGGGATGGGCCGCCCCGACCTACACGCCTGCGGCGAATCGCAACCTGGTTTACGACTCGAAGACACGAGCTCCGATCTGTTTCAATCCGGTGGCGGTGCGCACGGTGCTCCCCTACCAGGAGATGAGAACAAGGCTGGGGATGGAGGGCAAATCGCCTGCAGAGATTGCCGAAGTTATTCAGGCGGCGTATGCGAAAGGCGCATTGCCGAAGATGGAGGCGGTTGGGTTCGGGTACATGTTTTCGGCAGACCAGAAGCTCGGACCGGCGGGCGCGTGGCATCCGCACATGATGGTGTACACGCCTTACTACACGAACGCGATGCTTGGAGGCAATACGGACGACGAACTGCCGAGTATTTCCGATGATGAAGGAACGCCGTTCGCTGTCACAGTCATTCCGGTGGATCGCGGATCGGCAGTAAAAGAGCGCGTTCCGTGATGATGTGACGTTCTTTCAAACAGGCGAAGACCGGTGAGAGGTGATCGATTGCGGCGCTCGATGGCTGTCGCAGATTCCAGGTGGGTGGTTACATATGCTTCCGATGCGGTGAGCCGCTATGCGCCGCTTTTTATGGAACTGTAACTGTTACGTATTTCTTATGGAGAAATTGTTTATGAGCGCAGTTGCTGAGAATCATCCAGTTGTATCGCAGGAAGAATGGCTTGAAGCACGCAAGGAACTTCTGGCGGACGAAAAGAAGCTTACCCGGCTGCGGGATGAGTTGAGCCGCAAGCGTCGTGAGCTACCGTGGGTTCGCGTCGAGAAGAATTACGTTTTCGACGGCCCTATCGGCAAGCAGACGCTGGCAGACCTGTTTGACGGGCGGAGTCAACTCGTCGTGTACCACTTTATGTTCGGGCCCGATTGGGGCGTGGGGTGCACGCGGTGCTCGATGGGAGCGGATCATTTCAATCCCAGCGTGATTCATCTGGCGCAGCGCGATGTGACGCTGATTGCGGTTTCGCGGGCCCCTTTTCCCGAGATCGATGCATTCAAGAAGCGCATGGGATGGGGCTTTCACTGGGTCTCATCGTATGGCAGCGATTTCAACTATGACTATCGCGTGTCGTTCACTCCGGAAGAGATGGCGCGAGGGAATTTTGATTACAACTACGGACCGAACGGATTTCCGAGCGAGGAAGCGACCGGGACCAGCGTCTTCTGCAAGGATTCCGATGGCGATGTATTTCATACCTACTCTTCCTACGCGCGCGCGGCAGAAGGGATGCTGGTTCCGTATCACTTTCTTGACCTGGTACCCAAAGGCCGCGACGAAGAAGACCTCTTGCCTGATGGGATGAAGTGGGTTCGGTTTCACGACAGCTACGATAGCGCACAGCATGAGTCTTGCTGCCACAGCTAGGGACAGTTGGCACTCGAATAGGAGAATCGGCAAATGAGCACAATGAGTGTAAGTCACAAGATCGTATCGCAGGCGGAGTGGCTGGCAGCGCGCAAGGCTCTGCTGGCTCGGGAAAAGGAATTGACCCGACTACGCGATGTGTTGAACCAGCAGCGGCGTGAGTTGCCGTGGGTTCGAGTTGAGAAGGAATACGTCTTCGATGGGCCCAATGGCAAGGAGACGCTGGCGGATTTGTTCGACGGGCACAGCCAGTTGATCGTTCAGCACTTCATGTTTGGGCCGGGATGGAAGGAGGGCTGCGTGGGATGTTCGTTCAAGTCAGACCATATCGACGGCACGCTGGCGCATCTTGAAAACCACGATGTCTCGTTCATCTCGGTTTCGCGGGCGCCGCTGGAGGAAATTGAAGCGTTCAAGAAGCGTATGGGATGGAAGTTCAAGTGGGTATCGTCGTATGGCAGCGACTTCAACTATGACTTCCATGTTTCGTTTACGCCGGAAGAGATTGCGAGCGGCAAGGTTTTTTATAACTACGCGATGATCGATGCTTCGATTGAAGATCTTTCAGGAGACAGCGTTTTCTATCAGGATTCGAGGGGCGATATCTTCCATACCTATTCGACGCATGGGCGCGGGGACGAGCAGTTTGTCTCGACTTATATGTACCTCGACATCACACCGAAGGGACGCAACGAGAATGGGCCTCGTTATAACCTGACGGACTGGGTTCGGCACCATGATCGCTACGATGACGGCGGCTCGGTGAATGAGCACGGACGCTATGTTGCAGCTAAGAAAGTCTCACCCTGCGGTTGCGCAGAGAGTGACTCATGAATGCGCATATTTGCTGCGGTCGCAAGGCCGCAGCGCCGCCACGCAGTTTCTGGAAACATGCTTCAGGAGGCGCTTTATCTGGAGCGCTGCTGGTGCTGATGCCGAAGTGTCCCATGTGCATTGCTGCTTATATTGCGCTGCTGACTGGGGTTGGCGTTTCGGTTTCGACTGTGGCTTATTTGGGAGATGCAGTGGTCGTGTTTTGCCTGGGAGCGCTACTGTACCTTGCTCTGAAGTGGTTTCGTGGAGCGCCAGTTCTTAAAACGACTGAGAGTTAGAACAGTTACACACTGATCTTTACAAGTACTTCCGCAGTTCCGCGTCAGCTGTCATCGCTGAGATTCTTCGCTTCGCTCAGAATGACGCTTCCCCACACATTCACATCTCATTCTGTCCGCAGGGCGTTCATCGGATCGATGGAGGCGGCGCGTCTTGCCGGGAGGTAGGAAGCGAGGACGGCGACTGCCACCAGCACGCTTGCCGCCATTGAAAAGATCAGCGGGTTCATTGCTGCTGTTTCGAAGAGCAGGCTGGTCAGGAGGCGCGTTGATGCGAGTGCTCCGGCGAGTCCAATGATGACGCCGACGGCTGTCAGGCGGAAGCCGAGGGTCATGATCATGCGCAGCACGTCGGCGCGGCCGGCTCCGAGGGCCATGCGGACGCCGATCTCCTGCGTGCGCTGGGTGACGGCATAGGCCATGACTCCGTAAATGCCGATGCAGGCGAGGATGAGTGCCAGCCCTGCGAAGCTTGAGATGAGAACCGAGCTTGCGCGGCGGAGTGCGAGCGATTGATTTGCCAGCGAATCCATTGGGATTGCCTTGAAGACGGGGAGATCAGGGTCGACGCTCCACAGCGCTTGTTCGGCGGCCTTGATCATGGCTGCGGGATCGGTGTCGGTGCGAAGGACGAAGGCGACGAGCGGGAATGGGTCCTGCTCGAAGGGGCGGTAGATGTCCGCGTGTGTTGGCTGGTCCTGGCCGAAGGACTTGACGTCGCCGCTGATGCCGACAATGCGCCACCAGTCGGGCTTATCGACTGTGCCCAGATTCAATTCTTCGCCGATGGGGTCTTTATCTTTGAAGTATCGTTTGGCGAAGGTCTGGTTGATCATTGCCACATGCGCGCTGCCAGCCTTATCGGCGTCGGTGAAGGCTCGTCCGCGAATCAGCGGAATGCCCATGGTCCGCATGTAGCCCGGGGTCATGACGCGGTTATCGACTTCGGGAAGCTGGCCGTCTTTTGGCGGAACTTGTCCGCTGAGCATGAAATTGGTTGTACCCCAGAAGCCGATGAGCGGCAGGAAGTTGGTTGCTCCGGCGGATTTCACTCCCGGCACTGCGCTCATTTTCTGGATGGCCTGATCGACGAATGCGCTGGTTTTCTCGTGGTCTTTGAAAGGGTATTTGTTGACGGGAAGAAAGATCTGCAACGCGAGAACATGGTCTGGCTGAAAACCGAGGTCAGCGTTCATGACTCGCTGGAAGCTGGCTACGACGAGTCCCGCTGCCGTGAGCAGCATTAGAGACAGAGCTACTTCAGCGACAACGATGGCGCTACGCAAGCGGTTGGAACGACGGCTTGCCGTGGCGCTGCGCGCTGACTCTTTCATCGCGTCACCCGCGTCGACGCGCGTGGCCTTGAGCACCGGCAAGACTCCGAAGAGGAACGCAGAGAGCAATGTAATGACTAGCGCGAAGAGGAAGACGCCGCGGTCGATGGGGATTTCTGTCACTTTTGGAATTTGCAGGTTAGCGACGTCGTTGGGAAAGAGCGTGAGGAGGAGACGTGATCCTGCGAGCGCGAGGAGCATGCCTGCGGCTCCGCCCATGATCGCGAGCAGCAGGCTTTCGGTTACGAACTGCCGCAGGAGGCGCAGACGAGTTGCGCCGAGTGCCAGGCGCACGGAGATTTCCTTCTGGCGTTCGGCGTTGCGGGCCAAGGCGAGGCCTGCCGTGTTGGCGCAGGCGATCAGCAGAACCAGGCCGACTGCGCCGAGGAGGATCAGCAGCGGCTTGCGAATGTCGCCGTCGAGTTGTTGGCGGATGGGGACTAAGACTACGCGGTTGTCTGTGTCTGTGGATGGATGCACGGCTGCGGTCTGCGCTTCGAGCGCGTTGATTTCTTTTTGTGCGGCTTCGAGGGTAATGCCAGGGCGGAGACGTCCGATGATGCGCACGTAGGTGCGGTTGAAGTCGTCAAAGTCAGACGGAGCCATCGCGGCTGGGTTCCAGAGATCGACTGTAGATGGGTAGTCGAAGGTGGGCGGCATGACACCGAGAACGGTGTATGGCTTGCCTTCGAGCGTGATGGCTTTGCCGACGATGTTGGGGTCGGAGTTGAACGTAGCGCGCCAAAGGTGATTGCTGAGCAGCACTACTTTGGGACCGTCGGGCTTGTCTTCCTCGTCGGTGTAGAGGCGACCCAGTTGCGGCTGGACGCCGAGTATGCGGAGATAATTTGCCGATACTGCGTACCCGATGAGGAATTGAGGCGATCCCTGGCCGGTTAGAGTTTTTTCATCGTCGTAGGAGGGCGCCAGGTCTTCGAAGATGCCGCTCTTTTTCCATATGGCGAAGTCGCCGGGAGAACTGGGCAGAGGCTGGTTGCCGCGTGCTGGGCTTGCAGTCCAGACGGCGACGATGTGACTCGGGTCTTTGTAGGGCAGCGGGGCCATCAGCACAGCTTTTACTACGGAAAAGATAGCGGTGTTAGCGCCTATGCCGAGGGCGAGCGTTAGGAGGGCCGTGATCGTAAAGCCGGGATTCTTTGCGAGCATGCGCAGGCCGAAACGGATGTCCTGCCAGAGCATTTCGATCCATGGGAGGCGCTGACGCTCGCGGTAGGCCTGTCTTGTTTGCTCTATGCCTCCTAGTTTGATCAGGGCTTCGCGGCGGGCTTGTTCCGAACTCATGCCTCGGCGGAGATTGTCTTCTATGTGAAGCTGGAGGTGGCTTTCTAGCTCGGCGTTGAAGTCTTCTGCTTTGCGGCTGCTTCCGAGCCCGCGCAACCGTATCCATAGTGCTCTCAGCTTTCGCATTTTCCGCCCTCCTCTTGTATAGCCATAGGAATGGTGGCACGTTTCTCTATGGGGAGGCAATAGGAAAGATTTCCTGTAGAGTAGAGGTGAATCGGGGACTGTGCTTCCCACCCTTTGCTTTGCAAAGGATGGGGCACGGCGGAATCAAGTTCCAAGTGCAACAAATGATACGAAGAGGACAAACTATCTGGAATTGATATTCTTATCGCCGCCGGGGCTGTTGGAAAGTGGGAAGCGTTCTTTGCTTTCCACCTTTTCAACAGCCCTTTGCGACGACTCCCAGCATCCTCTCGCCTGTTCTTATGCCTCTTAAATCTGCTACTTGTGGGCTCTATCATTTGTTGCACTTCGACCTTGAATGTGCCCACCCGTTTTTCGTGCTGCGGCAAAGAAAAAGCAGATCCTTCGACTACGGCTGCTATGCAGCCTTCGCTCAGGATGACAAACTATCGGGGAAGCGCGATCAGTCCAGCTTTTCTGGCTCTATGGCGATGTCTTTTTCGCCGGCAGCTTTCTTTTCCCAGTACTTCTTGACCCAGGCGTCGAAGCTTTTGCCGGCGGCGGTGTCGCGTCCGGTGAAAGCCAGAGCGGCGATGTCGCAGTAGGGGATGGTCAGCTTGGTGCGCTCGGTGGAGGGGATGATGCGGACGGCTGAGTCGGCGAGGGTTTTGCCGCTGCGGCGGTCGAAGACGTAGCCGTTGATCTGGCGGCCGTCTTTGAGGGTGAGGGTCACGTCACCGCGATAGTCGAAGGCTTTCTCGAAAGCCTGGTGAATTTCTTCGTCGGTGGCGAGAGATGGAACCCAGCCTTCGAGCTGTTCTCGCTCGCGGCCCTCGGCTACTTCGAGTTCGTCAGGGTTGATGTGGGCTGGCTGGCTCATGCTGTTGTTCTCTGCTGCTCGACGACGTTGACCTCGGTTTCGATCTGGATGAGCGGGTTGAAGCTGTGTACAGGCTTGACCGGCTCGTTGAGCAGGTCGAGCGCGCCGCGATCTTCATACTTGTCGAAGAAGACGGCCATGGCGGTATCAAGCAATCCGCGCAGCGAACCGAAGGTGTAGTAGACGCCGGAGGCTTCGTAGCCGGAGTGAACCATGCAGTTGGCGCACTTGGGGTTGCCGCTCTCCGTGCCGTAGTTCGACCAGTCGGTGGTGTCGATCAGTTCCTGGAAGGTGTCGGCGTAGCCGTCCTGCAGCAGGTAGCAGGGCTTCTGCCAGCCAAAGACGCTGTACGCGGGCATGCCCCACGGGGTGCAGGCGAATTCGCGCTTGCCCATGAGGAATTCCATGTACATGGGCGAGGCGTTGAACTTCCAGGTCTTTTTGCGATTGGAGAGGATCGACCGGAAGAGACGGCGCGAACGGGCGCGTCCGAGAAAGTGCTTCTGGTCGGGGGCCTTCTCGTACGTATAGCCCGGAGCCACCATCATGCCTTCAACACCGACTTCCATCAGTTCGTCGAAGAATGCGCGGACCGAGTTCGGGTCGGCTCCGTCAAAGAGCGTGGTGTTGGTGGTGACGCGGAAGCCTGCAGCGATGGCTGCCTTGATGCCGTCGAGGGCGATGTCGTATCCGCCTTCACGGCAGACGGAGAAGTCGTGGTGCTCGCGCTGGCCGTCGAGGTGGACGGAGAACGACAGATACTTGCTTGGCTTGAAGAGGTGGAGCTTTTCCTTGAGCAGCAGCGCGTTGGTGCACATGTAGACGTATTTCTTGCGCGCGACGAGGCCTTCGACGATCTTGTCGATCTGCGGGTGCAGGAGGGGTTCGCCGCCCGGGATCGAAACCATGGGCGTGCCGGATTCTTCGACGGCGCGGAAGCACTCTTCGGGCGACAGCTCCTGCTTGAGGATGTGCGCCGGGTACTGGATCTTGCCGCATCCGGCACAGGCCAGATTGCAGCGGAAGAGCGGCTCGAGCATGGTGACGAGCGGGAAGCGCTTGCGGCCCTTGATCTTTTGCTTGAGGACGTATGTGGCTACCGTCCATGCCTGGGAAACTGGTACAGCCATTTTCCTCCTTGAGGGGCTTGGCAAAAGCCCGGGCCTGAAGGCCCTTCTTTTCAATTCTTCTTTCCCCGGGCTAAAGCCTGGGGCTTCTACCTTGAACTGTGCGGCGCTTTCGCGCCGGTCTTTGAAAACTAAAAGCAGATCCTTCCCCTTCCTCTTTGTTGCACTCAGAGTCAGGGTCAGGATGACATCATGCGTTGTGTACTGCTCTCAAAACTATGCGCTGCGTTCCATGGCTCGTTTGTAATTGGTGAGCGCCAGCAGCGGGAAGTAATTCCGGTACTCGTGGTAGGCGAGGTAAAAGACTCGCGGAAAACCTGTACCGGTGTAAATCGCCTGACGGGCCACGCCCTTGCCTATGCTCTCGTCCCAATTGCCGTCTTTGAGCTGATGTTCGAGCAGCCAGCGGACGCCTTTGGCTACGCTGTCGCTGCGTGTGTCGCCGGCGGCTAAGAGGCCGAGGATCGCCCATGCCGTCTGCGATGGCGTGCTGACGCCGACACCGCGCGTGGTCGGGTCATCATAGCTGCCGCAGCTTTCGCCCCATCCGCCGTCGGAGTTCTGCACCATGCGAATCCACTCGGCAGCCTGCTGGATCTGCGGCTCGTGGTTCCATACACCGATGGCTTCGAGGCCGCGCAGGACGAGGAAGGTTCCGTAGAGGTAATTGACACCCCAGCGTCCGAACCAACTGCCGTCGGGCTCCTGCTCGTCGTAGATAAACTTGATGGCTTTTTCGACGCGCTTGTCCTTGCGCGTGTAGCCGTAGATGGCCAGCATCTCCAATATGCGACCGGTGATGTCGACGGTCGGCGGGTCGAGCATCGCGTTATGGTCGGCGAAGGGGATGTACTGGAAGATCATCTTCGTGTTGTCTTTGTCGAAGCTGGCCCAGCCGCCGTTTTTGCACTGCATGGCGAAGACCCACTCGATGGCTCGGAGGCAGACATCGTGCTGATAGCGTTCGCGTGGGTTGTCGACCTTGTTCAGCGCGAGCAGAACCTGGGCTGTGTCATCGACGTCGGGATAGAACTCGTTGTTGAACTCGAAGTACCAGCCGCCTGGTTCGGCGTTGCGGACCTTCGTGGCCCAGTCGCCTTTGTGGCGGACTTCTTTTGAGAGCATCCAGTCGGCGGCCTTGAGCATGCGCGGGTCGTTGCGGTCTACTCCGGCTTCGCCAAGGGCGTAGACGGCCTGTGCCGTGTCCCATACCGGAGACATGCAGGGCTGCATGCGGAAGGTCGGCTCAGGGCAAGCAGCGGAGCCGTTGGGCTCGTCGATGCCTAGCTTTTCAAATTCGTCGATGGCTCGGATGACCTGCGGGTCGTCGAGCGAGTAGCCCAAGCAGCGCAGCGCGACGATGGCGTTGAGCATGGCCGGATAGATGGCGCCGAGGCCGTCGGACATTTCGAAGCGCTCTAGCAGCCATTTCTCTGCTTTTTTCAGAGCGACCTTGCGCAGCGGACGAATGTGGATGCGCTCAGCCCAGTGGGCGACGCGGTCCCACATGAGGAAGAAGTTGCGCCAGCTGATTTTGTTCTTGCTGTCCCACTTCAGGTGCAGATTCGCGTTCTCGCGTCCGCCGACGAAAAGCTCGTCAATTCCCTGCTCGGGCGGAATCTTCTTGAACGGTTTCTTCGCGTAGGCGATTGATAGCGGCACGAGAATGGCGCGCGACCACGATGAGATTTCGTAAATGTTGAAGTAGAACCAATTGGGAAAAAGCACAATCTCCGGCGGAACAGCCGGGACGGCATCGTATTCGTACTGGCCAAGGGCGCAGAGGTAAATCTTGGTGAAGGTGTTGCACTCGACAACGCCGCCGTGGGCGAGAATCCATTCCCGCGCTTTGACGAGGATAGACTCGTCAGCACTCCAGCCCATGAGTTTACAGGCGAAGTAGCACTTTACGGTAAGGCTGATGTTGCCAGGGCCACCGGGATAGATGCTCCAGCTGCCGTCGTCGTTCTGGAAGCGGAGCATTTCGGTGAGGGCGCGCTGCAATTTGGCTTCGTCACCGGTGCCGAGGAAGCGGTGCACGAAGATGTAGTCGGCTTCGAGCATCGAATCTGCTTCGAGTTCACCGCACCAGAAGCCGTCTGAATCCTGGATGGAGAAAATGTAGTCCCGGGAACGCTTGATGGCGGCTTCGACGGATTCAAGGGCGGCATCGATTCTGCCGAACTTGGGTGTGCCGCGTTGTGCTGTTCCAGTTGTACTCATGCTTTTGCTAAAACTCTGTGCATTCTTGCAGCAAACTTTCGTCGCTGCGAAAGCTATCGTGCTTCTCTAAACCGGAACCTCATGGGGCTAAAGCCCCATGGCATGGCTACCGATTTTGCGAGTGTTAAAGCCCTCGCCTACCAAAATCCCAACTCGCCGGTATTCTCGACGACCGAAACCCTACTCTAAACAGATGCAGGTGCTGGTGCCGGAGCGGATGCGATTGCCTGAACTATCTCCGGCGGTAGACCGAATCTTACATTTTCTGGCATCACTTCTACTTCTTCGACGCTTCCAAAACCTTTTTGACGCAAATAATTTACAACATCTTCGACGAGAATTTCGGGAGCTGACGCGCCGGCCGTGATGGCGACTGTCGAGACATTTTCGAGCCATGATGGATCGATGGCGTCGGAGTCGTCGATGAGATAGCCGTTGGTTCCCAGGTTGCGCGAGACTTCGACCAGACGGTTCGAGTTGGAGCTGTTGTTGGAGCCGACGACGAGGACCAGGTCGGCGTTGTGCGCGACGTTCTTGACCGCGGTCTGGCGGTTCTCGGTCGCATAGCAGATGTCCTGCGAATGCGGACCGATGATGTTGGGGAACTTTTCCTTGAGCGCGTGGATGATGTCGCGAGCTTCGTCGAGCGACAACGTGGTCTGCGTGAGGTAGGCAACGCGGTTCGGATCGGGGACCTCGAGAGTTCCTACTTCAGCAGCGCTGGATACGATCTGGGTCACGTCGGGCGCTTCGCCGAAGGTACCCTCGATTTCATCGTGATCGCGGTGGCCGACGAGCACGAGCGAATAGCCCTGCTTGGCGAACTTGACGGCTTCAACGTGGACCTTGGTGACGAGCGGGCAGGTGGCGTCGATGACCTTGAGCTTAAGGTCCTTGCTGCGCTGACGCACAGCCGGCGATACTCCGTGTGCACTGTAGATGACACGCATGCCCTCGGGGACCTGATCGATTTCATCGACAAAGATAGCTCCCTTTTCGGCCAAATCATTCACAACAAAACGGTTGTGGACGATTTCCTTGCGGACATAAATTGGCGCGCCGAAGGTTTCCAGGGCGATCTTGACGATGTCGATGGCACGGACGACGCCTGCACAAAAGCCGCGTGGCTTGAGGAGGAGTACGCGCTTGGTCGAGGATGCGGAACCGTCAATCGGCTCAACGGTAAGGGGGTCAATTGTGGTCGCTGTCACATCAACCAGTATACCGTGTCGGGGGTGGCAGGGGTAGGGCATGTGCAAAGTCGGATAGGAGTATCAGGAAGGGTTACGCCGTGTCCCAGGGATTCATGAGATGAATGCCGCAGCCTTCAAAGTCACGCGTGTTTCGAGTGGCCAGGGTTGCATCGTGCGAACGGACAATGGCGGCAATTTGCGTATCAAGTGGCGTGATTAGACGGCCTTTTGCCTTACGCTGCGTGAAGATGATTGCAAACCAACGTGCAGCGGCACGATCAAAAGGCAATACGCGATTGCCCATGTCGAGCATTAAGTACTGCTCAACAGCTTGTAACAGGGCATCTCGTCGCTTTCCAGAGGGCATTAACTCAATGCCCTTGAGAAGCTCTGCTTCAGCAATCACCGTTGTAAAAACCTGCTTGACCGGCTGCTCCTGCAGCCATCTGATCACGTGAGGGTCAGGCACAGGACGCATGATTTCTGAAATGACATTCGTATCCAGAATGATCATTTGCCGAAGTCAGGACCCTCGCGCCAAGGACCGCGATCAAACTCGGGAAGATCCACACCATCAATTCCGGCTTCCGCAAGACGACGGCGTATCGCCGCGTACAGATTCTCCGGTTGACCAAGCTTCTCTTCTTCATTCACTACCGTGGTCAGAATTTCCCGCACTTCTTCTTCCATGGAGTGACCCTTCATAGCTGCACGTACGCGGAGCTTTGCTTTGACCTTTTCGTCGATTCTGCGTACGGTTAAGCTGGCCATGCAATCAATGATAGCACCGATTGCACCTACTTCTTTCCCGGTCTGGCAACTGCGTACATTTCTGCTGCGATTTTGTCGAAGAGGGCCATGCGGTCGTCGCCTTCTTTGTAGAGGTCGAAGTGGGTGCGGTTATCGATGTAGGTGAAGTGCGGGTCGGCATTGAGGCCCCTGAGAACGGCTTCGAACTTGTGGGCGGCTCCGTCGAGGTAGAAGGTATCTGCGGTTCCCACGATCAAGTGGATTTTGCCTTTCAGGTCTTTGCTGCGTGCGGCCCAGTCGGTGGAGACGATATTGGCGAGGTCGTAGTGGTCGTGCCAGTAAGCGACGACGTTCGGATCGACGTCGCCGGTGTCACGATTGAACATTTTGAGCGGACGTCCGTCGGGGCCGCGGGGCGAGAAGACCCATTCGAAGGACGCCAGCTGGCCGCCGTAGTTGCCAAGGACGCGCTCCTGCTTTGCGAACTCCTCCATGGTGCCCAGGACCTTTTCGTGGTCGCGCACAATGGGATAGGCGCTGCCATCGGTCCGGCGATAAAGGTTTGCATGCGGCGCGTAGAGATCGATCTGGCTGAAGCTGTGGAAGTCGCTCGGGTCGGGCGAGGTGGACCATGTGCCGCCGAAAATCTTCGGATAGTTCACCTGCAGCTGGAGCGTGGCCCATCCGCCGGAAGAATGGCCTTGGAGAAAGCGCCCGCTTGTTTTTGCGTCCATGCGGTATTTCGATTCGATCCAGGGGATGAATTCGATGGTGAGCGCGGTGCCCCAGGGCCCGTTGTTGACCGAATCGGCGAATTCGTGGGTGCCAGTGGCGAGCGATTCGTCGAGCATGACCCAGATCATCGGCGGCATTTTGCCTTGCGCCATGCGGGCATAGATCATCTGGCCCTGCGCTTTTGCATACATGAGATTGCCGCCGAAGCCGTGCGTCCAGTAGACGGTCGGATACTTGTCCTTTGGATGGTCCGTATAGGAAGGCGGCAGGATGACCCATCCGCGGATGTGGGTTACGCGGCCGGAGAATTTTGTCAGCAGTGGGCTGGTGAAGTCGGCTGGCTGCGTGTGCTCGTCGGCTGCTTTTTGCGCTTCGGTCGTAAGCGGCAACTTCGGGGGTCGCGGAGCGGGGACTTTACTCGACAGCACGAACGACGGCTCGCTTCCCTCCCCTGGTGTCCATGTTTTGAGGGTGACGACGTCGCTGACGAGATCGCCTTCGCCGCGACCTCCATAGGTGTAGGTGTGGTTCACGTCGAGCACGGCCTGCGCCTGATAGTCGCCGGGCTTGACGGTGGAAAATGCGGCGGGGAAGGCGAGGTCGTCAGTGTCGATGTCTATTGCTTCACCCGGCCTAAGGTACGAGATTTCTTTTGCGGCAACATAGACTGCGCTTGGCCGGAATTGGTTCATGTCCACTTCTTTCGCGTTGGTTCCGGGCTCGAGAAAGACCAGCAACCGGCCTGAGGCCGGCGCGCTGATCTCTGGCCCCAGTGTTACGCGGAAGAAGAGATGCTGGGGTTGCTGAGCGAGGGCGGTTGCGGCAAAGAGGATCGTGGCAAGGAAGAGCAGATAAGGCTTACGGATGCGCATTGCGTCGCAGTGTAACAGGTGGGTTTGTGAGGAGTCCTCATGCTTTTGGTGGAGGCTTGTGGTCAAGATTCTGCCCTCCCACCCTTTGTTTCACAAAGGATGGGGCACCCTTGTTCGTAGAGGTGCTAAGAAAAAGCAGCTCCTTCCCTTTCGCAATGCTCAGGGTCAGGAAGACAACTTTAGTTGCTCTCCAGGTCGTGTTTCATGCGGCCAAGGATGTCGATGGCGTGGGTAGCGTAACGGCTGATCCAGCGGTCGTAGATTTCTTTTATTGGCAGCGGGTTGATGTAGTTCCAGCGATTACGGCCTTCGCGCTTGACGATGATGAGTCCTGCTTTTTCGAGCACGCCGAGATGCTGCATAACCGTGCAGCGGTCGAGATCCCTGAAATGTTTGCAGATGTCTCCTGTGGTTTGAGGTTTGTCTCGCAGCAGGTCGAGCATTGCGCGGCGGCGGTAATCGGCTAATGCTTTGAAGACCGACTCCTGCCGTTCGCGCTCTTTCTTTGCTGTTGATATGTTATAAAAATACAACATATATTTTGATCGTTCTCAGAAATATGACGGGGAGGAACCCGAGGAGGAAACTATGGAGCTAAAGTTCAAGATTCAGACGAAGATCCAGAAGCCGGTTGCGGAGGTCTTTGACGCGGTTTACAACCCGACGAAGATCACTCAATACTTCGCGACGGAATCGGCGAGTGCGCCGCTGGTGGAAGGCACGAAAGTGACTTGGCGGTTCGCGGATTATCCGGGTGATGTTCCTCTCTCTGTTAAGAAAGTCGTTCCCAATGAGTTGATCGAATTTGAATGGGAGACAATGGAGGGCGGCTACAACACGCATGTCGAGATACGTTTTGAACCGCTTGGGGCTGAAGAGACTCTGGTGAGCATTTCAGAAGGAAACTGGAAAGAGAACCAGAAGGAGCTGGATAGTTCGTACGGGAATTGCTACGGGTGGATGCAGATGAGTTGCTGCCTGAAGGCTTATCTGGAGTATGGGATCAATCTCCGGAAAGGATTCTTTCACAATTCGCAGGCCGAGAAAGCATAGACCGATCGTTTAAGGAAATGGCTGGAGAGCAACGCGAAAAGCGGTGGGTGAGAGTTAATGACTCGCCGTCACGATCAGCGTGAAATTCAACGATGCGGACTGGCCGGAGGAACCCACAATGATAGTCGGGGTGTATGTGCCCGGCGTCGTGGATGGGCTTGCTGTGAGCGTGAGCAGGCCTGACGGGTTCGACTCGGATTCCTTGTAGCTTTCAGAAACTCCAGCCGGCAGGCCCTGGATGGTAAATGTTGCCGTTTCGGTCGGGGCGACGATCGTAACGGGGATGTTTAGCGACATCCCATTCGCTTGCAGGGTAATGACCTTGTTGCTTAGCGAAACGCTAAGGGTGATGGCCGCAGGAGTATATCCAGCGCCTCCACAGCCGGCCAGGACGAGAATGGGGCAGGCAACCGCAATGGCAACCACTGAATGAAACGACCTGAGCGACCGCCTGAGTGGATTCGTCAGAGGATTATCCTCCGCACAAGACTTACAAAATATATAAGCCACATAAGTCGGTGATATGGCAAGGGTCTGGACAGGCTCGTGGCCTTCGTTAGGGGCCGACAAATTCTGATGACACCAATTACTTGCTGGTTTTGATCATTTGTTCGGCGTGCTTGAGCGATGTATCGGTCACGGTTGCGCCGCTCAGCATGCGGGCTATTTCTTCGGTGCGATTCGCGGATTCGAGGAGGCGGACTGAGGTTTTGGTACGGCCGCTGTGCTCTCTCTTTTCGATCAGAAAGTGCTGGTCGGCGAAGGCGGCGATCTGCGGCAGGTGCGTGACGCACAACACCTGCTGGGCGCGGGAAAGGGCTTTGAGCTTTTGGCCTACGGCTTCGGCGGCGCGGCCTCCGATGCCGATATCGATTTCGTCGAAGACGAGCGTGCGCGGGACCTGTGTTTTCTTTTTACTTTGCGATTTGCTCGCGCCTTCTTCCACGCTGACTTTCAGTGCGAGGAGCACGCGGGACATTTCTCCACCGGAGGCAATTTCATCAAGCGGCTTGAGCGGCTCGCCTGCGTTGGTGGCGATGCGGTATTCGACCGTGTCCCAGCCGTGGGCGGTCCAGTCTGCGGGGTCTTCGTTTGGAGTAACGGTCACGGCGAAGCGGACCTTCATGGCGAGGTCGTTGATCTGAGCTTCGGCTAGTTTTTCGAGCTTTTTCGCGGCGGCTTCGCGTTCGGCTGTCAATGTCTGCGCGGCTTTGCGGTAGATTTCGGCGGCTTGCTTCAGGTCGCCGCGTAACGTCTTTACGATCTCCTCGCGGTTTTCTACTTCGTTTAGTTTCGCGGATACTTCTTCGCCGTAGGCGATGACTTCGCCCAGTGTCTGGCCGTACTTGCGCTTCAGGCGGTCGAGGGCTGCGAGGCGGTCTTCAATTTCCGCTAGGCGCTCGGGGGATGCCTGGATGTTTTCTGCGTAGTCGCGAACGGTTGCGCTCACGTCTTCGACGGATGCGCGAGCGGAGGCGAGTTGCTGGGCGGCCTCTTTGAATTGCGGATCGTAGTGCGCGAGTTCTTCGAGATGCTTTTCGGCTGCGCGCAGCGTTGTCTCGGCGGAACTGGCTCCTTCGTAAAGAAGTTCATGCGCACTCATGGCTGCGGCGTAGAGCTTTTCGGCGTTGGATAGGACCCGGCGCTCAGTTTCGAGAGCTTCATCTTCGGCTTCGACCGGCCTCACTCCCTCGATTTCCTTGCGCTGGAAGCTCCAGAGGTCGACCATACGGAGTCGATCCTGCTCGTCGCGCTCGAGTTCGTCGAGTTTCTGCTGGATGGCTCGCCATTGCTCGTAAGCTCCGGCGACGGATTCTTCTGAGGTGTTGCCGAAGCGGTCGAGGAGGCTGCGTTGCTGTGACTGATCGAAGGCTCCGAGGGTTTCGCTCTGTGCGTGGACGAGGGCCAGTTCTGGCGCGAGTTGGCGGAGAGCGGTTACGGTGGCAGGCTGGTTGTTGATGAATACGCGGCCCTTGCCGTTGGAAAGGATTTCGCGGCGCAGGATGATCTCGTGACCTTCGCTGTCGATACCGTTGGATTCGAGGATGGCCTCGGCTCCGGGTGTGGCTTCGAAGACGCAGGCGACGACGGCTTTGTCTGCTCCGTGGCGGACGACGTCGGAAGAAGCTTTATCGCCCATCAGCAGGGCCAGAGCATCGACGAGGATGGATTTGCCTGCTCCGGTTTCGCCGGTGAGCAGGTTGAGGCCGGGGCCGAAGACGGCGATGGCGTGATCAATGACAGCGTAGTTTTCCGCGCGCAGTTCAAGCAGCATCCTGCGCGCAGCATATCAGGACTGCGCGTCCGGCGGGTACGTATCCCAGGCACCCAACGTTCTGTCTATGCGGAGGCGGTTGCTTCGAAGCCGTCGCAGCCGCTCATGGCGCTTACCTTCAGGTGGAGCGGGGCGTGTTTGGGATGGCCGCAATCGTCCAAGAAAGTTTCCGGCGCCTGCTTGCTGGTATGAATCTGCGTCAGTAGTGGCGTGGCGGGATGCGGCTCGCCGAAGTGGGTACAAAGTCCACATTGGCCGGGATGCAGTGCGATCATAGACGGCTCCTTTCCTGTGACAGCCATGATACTCCTCCACATTCGGACGTGGATTCCCGATAGGGCGTTGCTTAAAAACTTTACCAAGGACGCTAGGCATCACTTCACCACAGAGGAGGATTTCCATGCTCAAAAAACGAAAGTCAATATGGGTAGAACCGATTTAAGCTGACTACAAGATGGGTATCTTGTTTGTCCTGTTTTTTTGGGCTGTTGCCGGAACGATCCTCGCGGGCATAGGCTCGGCGATCGCTATCGGTTTTACTTCTGCCCTCACTAAGGGTGCCAATCACAACCATAAAGGAGTCATTATCGCTGCGGGACTCTTTCCATTTTGCTGTCTAGGGTGGGCTGGAACGGTCTTCGCCATTCAGTGGATTGTGAATGAATCTGTCTTCCATCGCGATCCGGGCTTAGGAGATTCATGGAAATGTCCGCTACCCAATGGGTATGCAATTCTGTTCATCGACGTCACAGACTACGGAACCGTCTATAACCCAAAAACACAACTTTCTCCCGACTCTGTTTCAGATAAAGCAGACGCAGTTTCAGGTGTGCGTCTGATGCAAATTGCAGGGCGCTACATTTTGCTGGAAGCAGATAGCAAAATCTTTGAGCATTTTGGCCAGGAAACAAATCAGATTGATTCGTATACCTTGCTGGATACTCAAGCTGGAACACGCACAGTTTTCTCTACCGACATGGCTCTTCGAAGCGCGGCGAGGCAACTTGGCATCAACCCGGAACTTAAACCTATCTATGAGGTTTACTCTAAATATCGCTGGACATGGTTTGATGGGGCGAGCATCGCATTATTGTTGGGGCCGCCATTGATTTCATTCGTTTTTCTTATATGGCGGGTGCTGCAAATCCGGAGACAGCGGTCACTTGTAGTATCTACAAGTCTCCCGTAATCATTTCAATTCCCCCGCTCTGGCAACTTGGTTGCGTTCTTTCGCGTCTGCTAACGTTAATACCAGGCGATGACACACCTTTGTTTTGCAATTGCTTTTGTTTTGTTTCAGGCGGCGCCGGATGCGGCGGCGCCTGTGCCTCCCAGCGGCAGCGCCATTGTGGAAATGCTGCAGAACAGCGGGTCTGTGGCGATGGCTGTTCTGGGATTGCTGCTGGTTTCGAGCCTGTATTCCTGGGCGATCATTCTGGGCAAGTGGGGATCCTTTAGGCGCGCACGCACTCAGAGCAACCGCTTTTTGCGCGCTTTTCGCAAGGCCAACCGCTTGCAGGAGATAGCCGCAGTCAGCGAACAGTTCAAGCCCAGTCCGCTGGTGAATGTGTTTGATGAGGTCTACGAGACCTATCAGCGGCAGACGGGCGGATATGGGCCGCCGAAAAACATTACCGCGCTGGAACGCGCGGCGCAGACGGCCTCGAGCGAAGCCCTGACAGTTCTGGAGCAGCGGTTGACGTGGCTCGCGACAATTGGCGCCATTTCGCCGTTTATTGGCCTGTTTGGCACGATTATGGGCATTGTGGATGCCTTTCATGGGCTGGGAACTGCCGGAGCGGCGACGCTGCGGGCGGTTGCTCCGGGTGTTTCTGAGGCATTGATTACGACTGCGGCTGGCCTTATAGTCGCGGTGCCGGCGGTTGTTGCTTACAACCAGTTCACGGCACGATGCCGCGAATTCGGTGCGCGAATGGACGACTTTTCCCGCGAACTGCTGAACAGCATGGAAGAGTTCACGGTCGGCGCGAATGAAGATCCGCTGGAAAGGCAGGCCGCGCGTGGCCTTCACAAGTAGAAGCGGGCACACGCAGACGGCGCTGGCGGAAATCAACATTACTCCGCTTGTGGATGTGGTGCTGGTGCTGCTAGTGATCTTCATGTTAACGGCTCCTGTGCTGCAGTCAGGCATTGATGTGGCCGTGCCCAAGACGAAGACGGTGAAGGAAATCACCGAGCAGCGTACGGTGCTGACGATTGACAAGGATCAGCGCGTCTTTCTGGGGGATCAGCCGATTAACCTGGCGGATTTGCCTTCGCGGCTCCAGCAATCGGGTAATACCGATGCGGCGCACCGGATTATTTATCTGCGGGCCGACGAGCGCGTGCCGTTTGGGGCGTTTGCTTCGGTCATGGATGCAGTAAAGCAGGCAGGGATTACCAATATCAGCATTGTGACGCAGCCGTTGAATAACGGCTCTGCGAAGTAGGTTTGCTCGGATGATGTGCCTGGAAAGTGTGTTGCCTTCCCACCCTGTCGCAAACTGCGCGACAGGATGGGGCATCCCTTTTCGTGCGGCTCGGCGGAAAAAGCAGATCCTTCGACTCCGCTACGCTTCGCTCAGGATGACAAATCTTTGTGGTGATCTGACAGCAGGGCACGGAAAAGGATGAGGACGAGCGCAAGAATCGAACTTGAGCGGGATCCTTTTGGTGGCCCGGCTGTTGGTTCGCTCATGCTCCACGTTGGAGTAGTTGCGGCAGTTGCGCTGTATGTTTTTCTCATCGGGCGGTTTCATGGCGGGATCTGGGGGAACGCTGAGTCCGCGCCGGGCGCGATTCAGGCGACGCTGGTGAGTTCGGCTCCCACGATTCCCTTACCCAGCGAAAACAAGCCGACCGACAATGTGCTGGCGACGCAGACGCCGAGTCAGGCCCCGGCTCCTCCGGCACCGCAGAAGGCGGTGGAAACGCCTCCGCCGGACGCGATTCCAATTCCCGAAAAGCAGAAGCCGACCAAGGCGAAGCAGGCTCCGCAGAAGGCGGAGGCTCCGGTAAAACCTGAGCCCAAGAAGACGGTCACGCCGACTTCGACGAAGCATGCGCAGCCGGTTCCGAACCAGCAGAACCGAGCAAATTACGGCGAGGCGGCACAATCGAATATTCCTCGATCGATGACAAGCAACCCAAACGGCAATAATCCCGTCGCAGTCAATGGGGGAGACTTTGGTTCGCGCTTCCCCTGGTACGTGGAGTTGATTCGCAGAAGAACAGCACAAAACTGGCTGACTCAAGAGGTCTCACCCAGCACTCCGGCGGGAGCGAGGGTGTACTTGTCTTTTGTTATTGCGAGGGATGGCTCGCCCAGCCAGATACGAATTGCGCAATCGAGCGGCTCACCGAGTCTGGATACCTCGTGTCTAAGAGCAGTGCAAAGAGTTGATACCTATGGTCCACTGCCCGGCGGATACAACGGCAACTCGCTCTCTGTGTCGTACTATTGTGAAGAGCCCGGGCGATGATGTTAATTCAGTTTTCGCAAACTTTTCTGCGGGACGGAAGAATGATTATTCGTAAGAAGCAAGAAGTTTTGGCCCAGCGTTGTTTCCTCTTTTTTGCAGCGGTTTTTATCTTAAGCAGCCTTCAGATTGCGCAGGCCCAGGACTGGGTGCGCACAGGCACGAATCTTGGCGCCACGAAGATTCGCCTCGCAGCTGCAAACTTCAAACCAACATCGAATGATCCGCAAGCGGGAATGCTGAAGAGCGCATTCGATACGACGCTGTTCAACGATCTTTCGAATGCCGGCATCTTCGATATGGTTTCGAAGAGCATGGCTCCGCCGCTGATGCCGGGTTCGCCGCAGGAGATCAACCTGCCGGATTGGGCGGCCGCTCCCTCGAATGCGGACATGGTGGTGTTTGGCGCAATCGGCGTGGCCGATGGAAAAGTGACCGTTTACGGTTACTTATTCGACGCGAAGAACCAGCAGACACCGCAGATTCTTGGCAAGCAATATTCGGATAATGCCAGCGTGGACAATGCGCGCGCGATAGCGCACCGCTTCGCGGATGAGATCATTACGCGGCTCGGCGGCATTGCCGGCATTTGCGAGACGAAGATTTATTTCGTCTCCTTCAGGACGGGCAATAAGGAAATCTGGGTGATGGATTACGACGGAGAGAATGAGCACCAGGTCACGCATCTGGGGTCGATTTCACTGTCACCGCGTGTCTCCCCGGACAATTCGCGGGTTGCGTTTTCCAGCCTGGGGAAGAATGGCTGGTCGATTCGCATGTACTCGCTGCTGCTGAACCGGATGGTGAATTTCAACTCTCCGGGCGGCACGACCATTTCTCCGGCGTGGTCGAGTGACGGGTCGAAGCTGGCATTCTCATCGTCGGCTGATGGCGATTCGGAAATTTACACGACGGACGCGAATGGCAACGGACTGCATCGCGTGACCGCGTTCCATGGGCCTGACGTTTCGCCAGTGTGGAATCCGAAAACCAATGCGCAGATTGCATGGGTAAGCGGGCGGACGGGCTTGCCGCAGATCTACATCATGGATTCTGATGGCGCGAACGTGCAGCGGATGACCGATGGCGGTTACGCTACTTCGCCTTCGTGGTCTCCGAACGGACAGTTTCTGGCCTTTGCGTGGAACCGCAAATACGGGCCGGGCGCGCCGGGCGGGCAGGACATCTACATCATGGACATTGCCAGCAAGCGCTGGACGCAGTTGACACATGATTCCGGACATAACGATTTTCCTTCGTGGTCGCCGGATGGACGTCACCTCGTTTTTCAGAGGGAAGACGGCGGCGCTACGCAGTTGTGGACTATGCTGGCTGATGGTTCTGAGCAACACACACTGACCCATGGCAGCGCTAATACGATGCCGAACTGGAGTTGGAAGTAATCTGTAGTTTTTCCCTGGCGGACGGGCTAGACTGTCTGCCCTGTCTTGGCTGGCACTAACGCTCGTTCGAGAGCATTAACAAACCGCTCCCAAAGGAGGAGACCGTGCAACACCTTCATCGTAAGTACTTTGCTTGTCTACTTAGCCTGGCAGCAGTGGTAGCGATTTCCGGATGCCATAAGAAACAGCCACCACCGCCACCACCACCGCCGCCGACCGTCTCTGCTCCTGCTCCCACTGCTGAGATCAGTGTCACTCCGCAAGCGATCAATCCAGGCGATAGCGCTGTGCTGAACTGGAAGACGACGAACGCGACGGATGTGTCGATTGAAGGCGTTGGACAGGTTGCGACAGCCGGCACGATGAATGTGAAACCGACCGAATCGACCAACTACCACCTGGTGGCGCGCGGCGCGGGCGGATCGACGGATGCAACGGCCCGGCTGACGGTGAATGCTCCGGCACCGGCCAGCAATATCAACGAGAGCGAGATGAATGACACGCTCTTCCACCAGAATGTGCAGGATATTTTCTACGACTATGACGCGTATGAGATTCGCCCGGATGCGCAGCCCATCATTTCCAAAGATGCGGCGTTTCTGAATCAGCATACGGGCGTCAAGGTCGTGATCGGCGGCTATTGCGACGAGCGCGGATCGACAGAATATAACCTGAGCCTCGGCGAAAATCGCGCTAACGCGGCCAAGCAGGCACTGGTAAATGCTGGCGTGAGCCCGGACCGGTTGCGCACGGTGAGCTACGGCAAGGAAAAGCAGTTCTGCACGGATCACACTGAAGAGTGCTGGCAGCAGAACCGCCGTGCCCAGTTCAGCATCGACCGCTAGTCCTTTGACGATGACGGCAGCATTGCAGAATGCAGTGCTGCCGTTTGCTTTTGGACTACACTCAATGTAAAGGTCTTGCACACCGCCGGGGATTTCTATGCGAAAAAATCTGACTCTAATTACAGCCGTTGCTACGCTTGCGCTTCTCTGCCCTGCGCCCAGAGCGCATGCCGCGTCCAAGGAAATGATCCAGCTGCAGCAACAGGTGCAGACGCTGCAGGATATGCTGCAGAGCCTGCAACAGTCGAACGAATCCAAGCTGGCGGTGATGCAACACCTGATCGAGCAGACTGCCGACAGCGTGAACCGCATGTCGCAGACTATGAATACTCTGCAGCAGGCTGTCCAGACGCAGAATGAAGGCAACGGTAACAAAGTGGATCAGCTCTCGGGCCAGATGCAGGGCCTGAATGATTCCGTCGATGAGGTGAAGTCGCGCCTTGGCCGTCTGGACTCGACGCTAAAGGCGATTCAGGCGCAGCTGCAGAATGTGAATACTCAGCCTGGGGTTGGCGGGGGACAGAATGGAGCGCCCGGACCGCAGCTACCAGGCGGCACGGATGCAGGTGCGGCGCCAGCGCAGCCAGCTGCTCCCCCGGTCGACCAGCTTTACCAGGGCGGGCTGCGGGATTACAACGGCGCAAAATATGATGTGGCAGCAGGCGAGTTTAGTGATGTACTAAAGTATTATCCCCAGGACAACCTTGCCGGGAATGCGCAGTTTTATCTGGGAGAGATCGCCTACCGGCAGGGAGACTATAAGGCGGCTATTAAGAACTACGACGCGGTGCTGGAGCAGTTCCCGGGTAATCCCAAGGTTCCGGCGGCGCAGTTGCGCAAGGGCGAAGCTGAGCTGGCGACGAACCAGCGTGACGCCGGCATTCGCGATCTGCGCAATCTGATTCAGCGCTATCCGCAAACCCCGGAGGCGGCGCAGGCGCGCAGCCGGTTGAATGGCATGGGCGTGAGAATCACGTCACCCAAACCTTCGCCTTCGGCATATCAGCCGCAGTAACTCGACCGTTCGCAAGAACGCGTTGGCAACTTAGCTCCGCACAACAGCCATCGAAGAGGACTTATGACAAGGCGTCACGATAGCGATTCCCTCAAGGGTGCGGTAGAAAGCCAATCGCCTTCCGATCCGCCGAGGCGGTCGGACCTGCGCAGCAATCTTGCTGATCAGCTTCCGCACCGCTTCAAAGATCTGGACGAAGACAACGATACTGATTTTCCTGAGCAAGGACGAACTCCGGAGCACAGCGGACAGCACGAGTAAGACTCGCGCTCCTGTCAGGAGCGCACAATTTTCGGTGATGAGATACCCTTGGTCGCGTTCCTCGTGTCGACAACCAGCTGTGACTCTTGCACGATGCGCGCATAGTCGTAATCAGAATGGTCGGTCACGATGAGCACGCAGTCGTACTGCGCGAGGTTGCCGAGTGAGACTCCATGCATGTCGAGATCATAGTGGCGGCCGCGGCCTACATATGGGAAAAACGGATCGTTGTAGGAGACAATTGCGCCACGGTGTTTGAGTAATTCAATGATGGTGAGTGAGGGCGACTCGCGCAGATCATCCACGTCTCTCTTATAGGCCAGGCCGAGTACGAGCACCCTGGCATTCTTGAGCGCTTTCGATTGCTCGTTGAGAGCTTCGATTGTCTTGTCGACCACGTAATACGGCATGGCCACGTTGACTTCGCCTGCCAGTTCGATGAAGCGCGTGCGGAAGTCGTATTGCTTTGCCTTCCATGAAAGATAGAAGGGATCGATGGGGATGCAGTGGCCGCCGAGTCCAGGACCTGGATAGAACGCCTGAAAGCCGAAGGGCTTCGTCTTTGCCGCGTCGATGACTTCGAAGATGTCAATGCCCATGCGATCGCAGAGTTGCTTGAGCTCATTGACCAGCGCGATGTTTACGCACCGGTAGATGTTTTCGAGCAGCTTGGTCATTTCCGCTGCTGCGGGCGTTGAGACGGAGACGGTCCGGTTGAAGATGCTTCCGTAGACGGCGGACGCGAGCTCGAGAGCAACAGGGCCAACGCCACCGACGACCTTGGGGATGTCGCGACGGGCGACAGTGTCGTTGCCGGGGTCTTCGCGCTCGGGCGAAAAGGCCACATAAAAACCACTCGTCGAGGCATCGCGACTGATGCTGAGTCCTTTACTGTTCCCTTCTTCGAGGATGGGGATGAGGACTTCTTCCGTTGTGCCGGGATAGGTGGTGCTTTCGAGAATGATGAGCTGCCCCTGACGTAGATGCGGAGCGATCGCCTTTGCAGTATCGCGGATGTAGCTCAGGTCCGGTTCGTGGTGCTCATCGAGCGGAGTGGGCACGCAGATGATGACGACGTCGACGTTTGCTATTTCTGAATAGTCGGATGTGGCGCGAAAGCCGTGCTGCTGCGCGGCCTGGATCTCTGTGCCGGGAATGCGGACGATGTATGAGCCGCCTGCATTCAGCGTGGAGACTTTCTTGGTGTCGATGTCGAAGCCGGTGACGGCGAAACGCTCTTCGCTGAAGAGAAGTGAAAGCGGCAAGCCGACATAGCCCATTCCAATAATGCCGACGCGGGTGGAACGGTTTTCGATTTTCTGGATGAACTGCGCTGTTTCGCTAGTTACAACATCTGCCATGTTTCTGGTCCTTGAGGCTAAAGCCTAAAGAACTATCATCGCATTGATCACGGGCTGATTGCGAACGACGCAGATGCTAGAAGGAGCCGATGTTTTGGCTCCTCCCAGATGTTATTTTGCGAGGCCAGAGTAGAAGTTATCAAGGTCGCGCTTGAAGTCTTTTAGAGCATCGACGTTCAGATAGACCATGTGGCCTGACGGGTAATAGGTGAACTCCACATTTTTTGCCAGGTCTGGCGTGAGCATCATGTGCGAAAGATCGTACTCCGTGGCGAAGAATGGGGTTGCCAGATCGAAGTAACCATTCGCTGACATCACTTTCAGCTTCGGGTTTTTTCGGATGGTGTCGGCGAGATCTCCCGCGACGTATGGCATGGCTTGCTGGCCGCCGAAGCTACGCCCTGCGCCTGCCCCGCGATGCTTCCAGTCCCATTCGCCGATTGTGTTGGCGCTGGGGCGGTATTCGTCGGTCGTATCGTATTTCAACTCGCGGGATAGATAGTCGTGCTCAGCGGCAACGAAGGCTCCGGCGATGCCCGTGTCCGATGGATCGTAGCCGGGGTTTTCGCCCGCGTTGTCCACGTCTGTGCCTTCAAAGCGCGCGTCGTAGCGGCCGAGGATGTCTCCTTCGTCACGTAGCAGTTCCTTGCGGAAGCGTGTGGGCGAGACGCGTAGCTTCGCCTCTTTGACGAACTGAACGCTGAGGCCGGTGTACTGGCTGACCTTCACGGCTACGGCATCAAGTTTTGCCGGAGAAAGTTGATCGCCTTCCGCGAGGGCGGCTGCATAATCGCCGCGCGCGAAGGCACGGACTTCGTCGAGAAACGCTTTCATGTCAGCGGGCTTGTTTTGGAGCTTGTTGTGGTACCAGGCAATGGCGGCATAGCTGGGCAGGTTGACAATGTACTGCGTGTCCGTGCCAGGTGCGAGTTCGCCATAGTTCAGGATCGAAGAAAGAAGAACAATGCCGTTGAGGGCGATGCCGTTTTCCTGAAGGACGGCCGAGAGGCCTGCCGAGCGCGTGGTGCCATACGATTCGCCGAAGAGTACCTTGGGCGAGTTCCAGCGCTGACTCACCGTAATGTAGCGCGCGATGAATTTCTCGAAGGCTTTGAGGTCCTGGTCAACTCCGGCGAAGTCTTTTGGTGTGGCCTTGCCGACGGCGCGGGAATAGCCGGTGAGCGGCGCGTCGATAAAGACGAGATCGGTCTTATCGAGGAGGCTGTATTGGTTGGGAACTATCTGGTAAGGCGCCGAACCTGTAGCCGCAGGGCTGGATGTGGTGACGCGTACCGGACCTACCGAGCCCATGTGCAGCCACAGTGTCGCCGAACCGGGGCCACCATTGTAGAGGAAAGTCACCGGGCGCGTTTTAGGATCGGCGCCGTCCTGCGTGTAGGCGATATAGAAGATGCTGCCGTATGGCTTCTCTTCTTCATCGCGGATCAGGAGCGTGCCGGCAGTGGCGGTGTAGTGGATGGTCTTGCCGTCGAGTGTCATGTCATGGTGCGTGACAGAGCTCTTCTCCGGCGGAATGGGCTGCTGATCTTTATCGGTGTCGTGCTGCTTTGTCTCGCCCTTTGCCGCCTCGTCCGGTTTCTTTTCCTGTGCGAGGGCGATGATTTGTGTGCCAAATAACAATGTCGCAACTGACAGCGTCGCAAGCTTTCGCGGAAGCCTGTTCAATGTTCTTTCCTCCTGGAAGTAGTGGAGATAGGAAGTGGTGTGTGCCTCGGTGACGAATGTATGTCCGAAATTGTTTCAGAAAGACCTGGGTTAGTTTGGTTCAGCCGGGTTTGGCGTCTCGGCCGACGAGTGAGTGCTGTTGAGCTTCGTGCAAATATCAAATTGCTCCTGCGCAAGCTGCTGCTTGCCCTGGCGCCGGTAGACCTGCCCCAGTTTGTAGTGAAGGCTGGCGACATCAGGCGCAAGCGCGATGGCCTGCTCCAGTTCGTGCTGCGCCTTGTCCGGCATCTTAAGCAAGTCGTACGCACGGGCGAGTTCTTCATGCGCTTTCGGATTGTGCGGAGCCAACGCAACGGCTTTTTGCAGCCACGGCAGTGCCTGAGTCGCCTGATCCTGATCGGCGAGCAGGATTCCCATATTCAAATAGGGCTGCGCGTCTTTTACCGGCCAATCTTTCTGCCATGAAATGGCGTTTTCGAAAGCCTTTCTTGCATCGTCGGGACGGTTGAGGCCCTGATAAGACAAGCCCAGATTGTTTTCCGCTTTAACGTCGCCGGGGCGCAGAGTGAGGGTTCGCTGAAAAGCCTGGATGGCCTCTTCGAAACGGTTCTCGTTGTACTTGGTTCGTCCCAGCAAGTACCACGCCTCCGCATCCTTTGGGGTTTCATTCGCGACCATGGTCAGCCACTTGTCTGCGTCTAGGAAATCGCCAAGCACTACGTAGTCGGCTGCGACGACCTTCAGATCTGAGGCCTGTGGGCGCTCGTACTTTGCCCCTTCGGTGAATTCCGCGAGTGACTCTTTGGGGCGCTGCTCGCGGAAGAGAGTGTAGCCGAGGAGAAAGTGTCCTTGGGCGGATGATGGATTCTTTTCGAGATAGGTGCGCAGTGCCTTCTCCGCCTGGGCATAATGCGCGGCGTCAAGAAGGTCGTGCACCGAGTGGAGCGGATCAGATGTGTCTGAAGATGCAGACTGCTGCGCGTGAAGTGGAGAGACTAGAAAGAAACAGCAGCCGGCGCAGACAGCGAGTAGACGAATGCACTGCAGAAACTTGTCGCAATGAAAGCGCTTCACCATGTCGCGGCGTGAGTTCATTCTATTGTTTCGAGACGGCGCAGGATGGAAGTTGAGCCAGCATCTGGCGGACGTCCTGAAGACCGGGACTGTATTGAAGCGTTTTTTCGAGCGTGGTCCGGGCGGAGGTTGGATCGCCTGCCATGCATTGCACCTGCGCCAGGTTCTTTGCCAGACCCACAACATCTTCGTTGCGCTCAAATGCGGGCTTCCAGAGGGCGACAGCGCCTTGCAGGTCGCCGGATTTTGCCCGCAGCGTGCCCAGGTTCGATAATGCTGTCAGATTTTGCGCATCGAGTTTCAGGACCTGTTCGAATAGCTCAGTAGCTTGTTTGAAATCACCGCGCTTCTCGCTCATGATGCCGAGGGCATTCAGCGCATCCTTGTCTCCTGCGATGTCAAACCTGATTTCTTCGAGGGATTGGTATGCCTTTTGCTCCAGAGCAAAGTTCCCTTCCAGAACCGCGTTATAGTAGGCAAGCGCGAGGTCTCGTTTCGTTACGCGCGGAGAGAATATCGCGGTGAGCGTTTCTCCTTCGCCCGAGCCCTTGATCGAATCACCGGCGTCAGGGATTTTTCGGATGCGATGATCGGTCCATGCAACGTGAGGAATGTTCTCCGCACCGCTGCGAGGCATATGACAGCTGGTGCAGTCGGGATTTTCAGGATGATGCGATGCGGCGAAGGCTGCGTCGCTATGGCAGGTAAGGCACTTGCTTCGATAGAATGCGGCGCGCTCCTGCGGGGCCGGCGTGTAGTGCGGATTGTGGCAGCTTGTGCAGGACATTTTGTCGCCGCTTGTGCGCTTACACTTGCTCATGCTGAGCTGCTCAACTTCGCTCACGCCGCGCCTGGTTGCTTCTTTTCCCTCGTAGACAAAAAATGAGAGGTAATCGGAGATGGAGTCGCCCGGTTTGTAATCGATGGCTGAGCGATTGGGACGCTCGACGGAAATATCGCCTTCGAGATGGCAACTGATGCAGATCGAATCTCGCCGGTCTGCGTCGAGTTTTGCCGGATTGATGACGGCGGCTTTGCCGTCGGTCGCGACGTGCCGCTCTGTGTCGCCGTGACACGCTTCGCAGGTAATGCCCGCGTGCAGAAACGGCAGTCCGGAGTAGTGGTTGATGGTGCCTGTGTCGCTCTGCTGTACCGCACTCATATGGCAGCGCAGGCAGCTTGCCTGCATGGGCAACGCGGGCGGCATTTCTGTAATGGATTCGAGCCCCGGTTTCATATCGTAGGAGCGCGATGCCGCGTAATATGCAACGGGCGACTCGAAGAGATAGCCGTGAAGGGAGTAGAGATAGGTGATGCCTAAGTGGCCGGAGCCGAAAAAGTAATCGAGCTGGTGCTCCTGGTTCGCGTGAGGATTGCGCACACTTTGAATGCTGAGCGTGGCCTGCTGATCGCGGATGTATAGCTGGTATGTAACTCCTGATGCTTTGTGGTTCAGCGTGCCTGGTTGGAATTTTGCCAATGCCGCGCCGCTGGCGTTTGCCATTGGTGTGCTCAGGTATTTCTCAAAGATTTCGCGGTGGCAACCGGCGCAGACCGCATCGGTGTTCCGGACTGGCAAGGCAGTGGCAGACTGCTGAGCCCTTGCTATGGAGAGATGGAAGACGATCAATGTGGCGAGCAAAATCACAGGCCTGAATATGGTTCGCATCACTTTGCTTCCGTCCCTTTTCCGGCGTTGCAGGTTGCACAAAGTGAGGCGATAATTCCCTTGCTCTCTTCGACGGTGTAGATGCGATCTACGGCGGGGACTTTGAGTTTCTCTACAAAGCCGCTCGGCCAGTGAACCTCTACGGCATTAATGGCTGTGGCATCTCCGAGGCCGAAGTGTACACGCGGATCGTTGGATGAAGCGAAGCTGCCGCCGCTGAGCACGTCCCCGCGCTGCTTCATGCTTCCGGTGCTGACAAATATGGAGGAGCCAACGGCGTCGCGTGGACTCTTCGTGCCCCCGATCAACTTGAATTCGATCCAGTGGTGCTGGTCGCTGTTTACGTTCCGCAGTAGGGTGGGTAATCCGTCGATGTTATTCATGACAACATCGATCTTTCCGTCATTGAACAGATCGCCGAAGGCCGCCCCACGAGCGGAGACCACATCAGCAAGGCCGCTTCCCTTCACTGGCGGCACGGGCTCGAATTTCTGCCCTCGAATGTTTCTGAAAAGCAACGGCCGCTCGGCCATGCTTGTGCCCCAGTCATTCTTGTCTACCTGAGGATAAACGTGGCCGCTGGCGATGAAGATGTCTTTCCAGCCGTCGTTATCGTAGTCGATGAAGCCGTCGCCCCAGCTTAGAAATGGGATGGTTGCAGTGGCGATGCCTGCGTCATAGCTTACGTCAGCGAAGTCCAGATCTCCGTTGTTGCGATAGAGCACCTTGTAGTCATCGGAAAATGTCGTGTTGAGAATGTCGAGACGGCCATTGTTCTGGTAGTCACCGACGGCTATGCCCATGCTGGCGGTCTCGCGGCCGTCGTGATTGACGGCATAACCTGATTCGAAGCTCAGGTCTTCGAAAGTACCGTCGCCCTTGTTGCGGTAGAGATAGTTCGGCGTTGAATCGTTGGCGACCAGCAAATCGGGTTTGCCGTCATCGTTGAGATCGACGAATAAGGAGACGAGTCCGTAGTAGCCGGGCGGATCGGAGACTCCCGCCTTGACGCTGACGTCGGTGAAGGTGCCGTCACCATTGTTGTGGAAGAGATGATCGTGTTCGCCTCTTAGTCCACGAGGACCGCAGAAGACGCTGACGCCGCGATACAGACAGGTATTGGAGACGACTGATTTTGAACCGACTGCCGGGGGATCGTTAAAGTCATATTGCGTGTAGCCGGGGACGAATAGATCAAGCCTGCCGTCTCCGTCGTAGTCGCCGAAGGTTGCTCCGGTAGACCACGTACCGAGGGCCACACCGGCTTTTTCCGCTACATCGGTGAAGGTGCCGTCATGGTTATTGTGATAAAGACGGTTCTTGCCCACGTTGGTTACGTAGAGATCAGGCCATCCGTCGTTGTCGTAGTCGCCGACCGCTACGCCTACGCCCCAGCGCTCGTTCGTCACGCCGGCCTTTTCAGCGACGTTGGTAAAGGTTCCGTCGTGATTGTTGTGAAAAAGCGCGGCACGCGGAGCGGAAGCTTTGCCGTTCATCGCCTCATAGGTCATGCCGTTAACGAGATAGATATCCAGCCAGCCGTCATTGTCGTAGTCGAGCAGGGCCACGCCACTTCCCAGCGATTCGACGATGTAGGCTTTGGCGGGAGTTCCTCCGGCGTAACGCCAGGTGGTTAGGCCGGCGGCTTCGGAGACATCTTTGAAGACAACGGGGCCCTGATCGACGAACCCGCCAGCGGTGATGGGGCGATGCTCGGCATCATGCACTGGAGTATGGACGCCTCCGGTGCTGACCCCGCCTTGTTGCGATGACATCTGTTCCTGCGATATCGCCGACGCCGGCATTAAAAGGGCAAGAAGCACGGGAGCAACGGAGAAAGCCGGGAGCCGAAATATCAAGCTGACGAAGGTTCTAATGAGATGTGCTCTTGATGTTGATAGCATCACTCGCTTGCCCTGCAACTGCTTCGCTTGCTTCCCGCTGCAACCGTCCATAAGTTCGCATTTCCTGCTGTGCATCGGCGGTCTTGCCCTGAGCCTTGTAAACACTCGATAGCAGGAAATGAATCGACGGCTCGTTCGGGCTGTCCTTTTCCGCCAGAAGCAGATCAGGCAACGCTTCGTTGTGCTTGTCCAGTTTTACCAGTGCGCGGGCGCGGTCCACGCGAGCCTGCATCAGTGTTGGGCACTGCTCGATGGCCCGGTTCAGTTCCGTGAGCGCATCCTGAGCGGGAGCATTGGCCTCGAGCATGGCATTTGCCAGCTTCCAGCGTGCGGTGCAGTTAGTCGGATCATTTGCCAACTCAGCTTTGAATTCAGTCTCAGCCGATTCCCACTTGCTGGTGAGCCAAAATACATTTCCCATGCGAGCATGTGTGCCGGGTTGCTGTGGGGCGATGTCAATGGCCTTTTTGTATTCAACGAGCGCCCCATCGTAGTTGTGCATGCTCTCGTCAATTTCTCCGGCAACGATATGCGCAGTGGCTGAGTTGGGGTCGATCTGGTTGATTTTGCCCAATGCATCTTCGGATAGTCGAAGATATGTCTTGCCAAGCAGATACCACGCCTGCTGGTCTTTGGGATTGCGCTCGAGAAAGCTCCTCAGATAGGGCGTGGCTTCGTCGTATTTTTCCAAGCTGATGAGAGTGCGCGCCAGTGCCATCTGCGTATTGTCGTCGTTAGGATTGGCTCGCACTGCGGCTTCGAGCAGTGGCTCCGCCTTCTCGTTTTCACCCATCTGGGCATAACTAAGACCAAGCATGGCAGATGCGGTTGGCATGTCCGGGTTCACTTTCAATCCCTGTTCCAATACCTGCGCGGCTTGAGAGTAGTCGCGCTGGCTGAAATAAAGCATGCCGAGATTGTTGTAGGCGGGAGCGAGATGCGGGGCCAGCTTCAGCATCGCCCGGTACTTCTGAATGGCTGTGGCGTTGTCTCCGCGCTGTTGCGCTGCCTTTGCCTGTGCGTAGAGTTCCTGCACCTGCGGAGTAACTTCATCGTCGGCAGATTGTGCTACGGCTCCGGCGGTAACGACGATGTACAGCAACACAAGGATGAAGAGAAGTCTGTTTCTATGCGGAGGAAAGATCGGCATACCTGCATTCACGACAAAATCATTATTTCGGACTGGATACAACATAGCAAATGAAGAAAAAGCCGGACCGCAGTTGACGATCCGGCTGGGAGGCATTTGTTCATTGATTCAAGATCTGGAGCCCGCCGGCTGCTGCCAGCAGGCTCGTTGAGTTCCGCCTAGAATTCTATTCGGAACATGACTTGTCCTTGACGATTCGCGGTCTTATTCCCTGCATCGCCCTTATTGGTGATCTGACCAAAAGTGCTGTCGCTGAAATTCGTGTCGGGGCCATTAAATTGCGTGCGGTTGAACAGGTTGAAGTAATCGACCTGCAGAATGCCGGTGAAACGCTCACCCATGAAGAATTTCTTCCTCACATTCGCGTTTTCGTTGTAGAGAGCCGGGTTTCTCATCCCAGAATAATTCCGCTGTGCATTGCCCAGCACATACTGCGATGGTGTCAAAGTAAAGCTATTCGTGGGCCATATTTGTCCAACACTGGTTTTGCCTGTAAAGGCATCCCTGGCAACGTTATAGGATGCTGTGCTTAGCCCGGCCGAGGTGTTGCGATTCGGGCGGTTGAAGCCGTTCGGGAATGGCGTGCCATTCTCGCCGGCGCCGGTTGCAGTTCCAGCCTCGTAGTCAAGTATCCAGCCAACCTGCCAACCACCCAGCAGCTGTCCTGTGACGCCGCGGTTATTGAAGTGCGCCTTTCCGGGGCCAATTGGCAGCTCGTAAGTGCCGCTCGCCTTGAAGGTATTCGGCTCGTCCGAGCCAGAGACTGCCCACTCGGGTTTCTGGTTGTACTTGTTGATACCGCCAGAGGTAAAGCTGCCAAAACCGCTGCTGGTGTTATCCATGAGGCGGGAGAGCGTGTAGCCGGCCAGGAAAGCAAGGCCGTTGGTGAAGCGCTTCTCTACTTGTAGCTGCATGCCCTGGTAGTAGGTGGTTCCCTTAGCTTCAAAGTTATTGAAGATGTAGGAATACTGTGGGTACGGACCAAGCGCCTGAGCTACAGTCGATGACCCGCCGAAGTCGTTTGCGAAATTTGCGTACGGAGGAGTAAAGCCGTCCGCCTGCGCGCAACCGCTGGAGAATGTGTCAGAGAGCACAGAGTTGCCTGCGTTCCCAGGACATGTACTCAGCACGTTTCCATACTGGTTAAGATACTGAGGATTAAGCTGGCCAATTTTGTTGTTCTGGCTGGGAAGATGAATCACGCGGTTACCAACGTAGGCTGCCGTGACAAACATGTTCCACGGTAGCTCGTGCTGGACATTGAAGTTCCACTGCTGGCTATAGGGAGCGTATCCGAAGTTATTGCTGAAGGCATTGATCTGCGTGCCCACACCCAGACCCGGGTTAAAGGGAGTTGACTGGGGGTTGGGCATGATGTTGCTATCCCAGCTGCCGTAAGCCGACTGATTTGTACCGGTGTTATTGCGGGTAAAGGATCCGACCAGCAGGTTTCCGTAATTGACTGCAACCTTATTGGTTCCGTACTCATAGGCGCCGCCGTTCAGGATGGCAATGCTGAATCCGGCCTGCAGAACGGTCTTGCTGTTCAATTGATAAGCAGCCCCAAGGCGCGGTCCGAAGTGACCAAAGTGAACCGCCGCGCGATCGTAGCCTGCGCATCCTGTGCAGCTGCCGAACTTGGTGGCCGCACCAGGAATGTTCCCGGCTGCGGGATTTGTCCCTGGATTGTTCGGATCGAAGAAGACGATGAGATTGTTGTTTTCCGTAAACGGCACCATGATATCCCAGCGGAGTCCGAGGTTAACGGTGAGTTTGGGAGATAGCTTGATGTCGTCCTGAATGTAGGGTGACAGATCCCAGTTGCGCAACCTCAGCTCCTGCGAGTTGCTGCGGTTTGCAGAGTCAGGAAGACCCAACAGGTAACTGGCGAACGCGCTGCCAGTAGTGCCCAGGTTGGCTGGATCGGCGGTTGTCCTCTGGCTGAAGGCGAAGTGACCACCAGCCGTCTGCTCTTCGTTGTCATCCTGGTAGGAACGGCGCCACTCGCCGCCCATGTTGAAAGTATGGCGGCCCCTCGTCCACAACCAGTTATTCACAATGGCAACGCCAAGCTTGCGGTTGATCGACTGCAGCCAGGCGCCGCTCGTACCCCAGCTGGTGGGCGCGTGGGTACCGTCAAAGGTGATGTTGGTGGGAATAACGCCTTCCGCTACGGCTGGGAAGCTGTACTTCGTGATGTTGTACTGGTCATTGATTTCGCCGATCCAGCCAAAGCCGGCAGTCATGACGAGATTTGGCGTAATCGTGTTGTTGTAGGTGAGCAGAATTGGAGTGCCCTTGGCGGGCTCATACTTCATGCTGTTGAGCGGATTCGGCGCAGTCACCAGCGGATTGTAGTCGAAGCTATAGTTGCTGTAACTGTTCCGCCACATAGCGAAGTGAAGGCTTTGTTTTGCGTTCAGCACCTGGTCAATCGTGAAGCCCCAGACGTGCTGAATATGCGGATTCACAAAGGGGGCGAAGCTTCTGTTGCTATCAAGACCGCCAACATTAGGAGTCGGGAGATACTGCAACAGACTGGCTGAGTTCGGGCTAACACAGCTCGCCGGAATCGCATTTCCAGGGAATTGCTGTCCAGGTATCAGTTCCGGGTGGCCGGCGCATGTGTATCCCGGCGGGACAAAGATTGGGAGCCCATAGTCGCTGAAGTCATAATTGGGGTCACCTGGTGCCTTACCTTGTTCCTGCGCTGTCGGGACCGTGGAAAGGTTCGTATTTTCGTTGTTCTGCTTGTACCACTCCTGGCTGTAGTAGCCGAAGGTGCGGTTACGGGCGTCGTAGACTTTAGGAATCGAGAGCGGGCCGCCGACGGTGAAGCCGTAGTTGTTTTCACGGTCTGTTGGAGGCGTGTTCGAGCCACCCCAGGCTGGACCGTTAAAGAAGCCTACGGAGTCAAACCAGCTATTACGGTTAATTTCAAAGAGACTGCCATGATACCTGTTCGTGCCGGAAGCCATCTGATATGTCAGCGCGCCCTGGCCCAGGCCGAACTGAGCTGAGAAAGTGGAACGCTCTACGCGGAATTCGTTTACCAGTTCATACGGAGGGTTGAAATTCGTCGTGTAGCCCTCGGTTTCCGGCTGCGGAGCGGGGATACCGTTGTAGACGATCTCCTGTTCGAAGTCGACGCCGCCGCTGATGCGATGCGAGAAGGTGTTGCCCGTGGTTCCGGGAGCAAGAAACTGCAATGCGTCGATTTGCCGTCCGCGGCCCGCGACCTCGTTCGGAAGCGCTTTCACAACGATCGGCTCGACGGTACTGCCAAGCTGCGGCTGCGTCGTGTTTAGCGCAATCGCACTGGCTGTTACTTCCACTGTCTCCGCGGTTGAGCCGGTAGAGAGAGTGATATTGATGGTTGGGGTGGAACTGACTTCGACGTTTACCGAGTCCTGGACACCCTTTTTGAACCCGGTTGCCTCTACAGTGACGGAATAGACACCGGGCTTAAGACCAGAGACGGCATATGTACCGGAGCTGCTGGTGGTGGCATGGGTTGCCAGCCCGGTGGCCTGATCTGTGATCGTTACAGTGGCGCCCGCAATCACAGCGCCGCTCGAGTCGGACACTGTACCGGTAATACCAGCGTTAGCCTGGGCAAAAAGATTTTCTGATGACAAAAACGCGAGAGACAACAAAAAGACGGCGAGTGCGGCATGCGCGGTAAATAAACGCCTGCCCCATTCTCTAAATGGTCGCATCACAACTCCTCCTGAAAAAAAATCCGTACAACCGCAGATTCAGACCGGGCAGCGGTTTCGATGTTAGCCCAGCCTATTAGGCTCTTGGATCTGGAAACGATACCATCTTTGTGCATGGTATCGTTTCCAACAATCGCAAACTATAGGGATTCCATATGGGGACTGTCAAGGACAAATTTTGGCGGTGCGACTATCCGTTCCAATATTGCTAACAGATGGGTGGTATCGATGCCACCAAATGGTTGAGCAGACGTGACTTTTCAGGTCAGTGAACGCTGGTTTTCCCCGCAAAACGGGGCTATCAGGCCTGCAAGAGGGTCTCAATCCTCACCGGCAGTTCACGAACCCGGATTCCGGTTGCGTGGTAAACCGCCGCGGTAATCGCCGGCGCGATTCCGGCAAGCCCGATCTCGCCCACCCCGCGCGCGCCGTACTCGTTCAGGGTGAGGTCGGGAAAGTTCAGAAAGGTGACATCGATCTCAGGCGCATCAGCACAGGTCGAGACAACGTAGTCGGCGAAGTTGCTGTTGATGGGATTGCCGTTCCGCGGGTCATAATGCGTCTCTTCAAAGATGCCCATGCCTACTCCCATCACGATTGCTCCCTGCACCTGATTGCGCGCCGGGCCAAGGTTCATGATGCGACCCACGTCGATCACGGAGACGACGCGGCTCACCTGGAGGCGAGCAATACCGGGATCCCAGGTCACCTCGACGAACTGAGCGCCATAGGAATGCTGCGAGTATTTCTGGGCGGTGGGGTCTTCAAATGAGCTGGGAGATTTCCCGCTACCATTCGCGCTGCGGATATTGGCCTGTTTGAGAATCTCTTCAAAAGCGATGCCCTGACCCGGCTGCTGGTCTTTCGAATGGATGCGGGCAGATGTAAGTGCGAGGTCTTCAGCCTTCTTGCCGTGAAACGGCGATTCGGAGGTGCTAGTCGCGATGCCGAGCACGGATTTTACGGCTGCGTTTGAGGCGGCGGCGATGGCGGGCACCACGGAAGCTGTGACCCAGGAGCCGCCGGAAAGAGGGCCTGCGGGCAGCGACGTATCGCCGAGGACTACCTGCACCTTGTCGACGGGAATGCCCGTTTTGTCGCTGACGACCTGAGCGAAGATGGTATAGGTGCCGGTACCGATGTCCTGCGTGGCGCAGCTTACGCGCGCGGTTCCGTCGTCGTTGAGCGAAACGGAGACTTGAGCAGACATGCGAAACGCTCCCCAGGATGCGCAGGCCATGCCCCAACCAAGGACCAGATCGCCGTGGCGCATGGAGCCTACCGCTGGATTGCGCTTCGACCATCCGAACCTCTCGGCTCCAGTGGTCAGACATTCTTTGAGGTGGCGCGAGGAAAACGGCTTGTTGTTGCTTTCGTCCTTTTCCGGCTCGTTGCGAAGGCGCAACTCGACCGGATCAATCTTCAGCTTGATGGCCAACTCATCCATCGCAGATTCGAGCGCATAAAGGCCGGGAACAGCGCCGGGACCGCGCATGGCTGTGGGTGGACCGATATTGCGCTGGACCTTAGCTCCGCGAAGGAGCAGATTTGCTGTGCTGTAGAGATAAGGTGTCGCTTCGCCGCAACCTTCGCTGTAGTCGCTGATCAGCGAGGTGTCGTTAACGTAGTCGTGATGCACGGAGAGCAGCTTGCCGTCTGGAGTCGCACCCAATCGAATGCGCTGCTGCGTACGCGGGCGATGGCCGACATTCGAGAACATCATCTTGCGGGAGATGACGGCTTTTACAGGGCGATTCAGCTCGCGTGCGGCGGCGGCGGCGAGAGGTGCGTGCGTCCAGGGCCATAGTTTTCCACCGAAGCCGGAGCCGAGATACTTCATCACGATCTGGACGTTCTCGTTAGGGACACCGAGGAACTGCGCCATCACTGCTTGATGGTTCAACAGCGATTGCGTCGTTTCATAGAGAGTGAACTTCTTGCCGTCCCATACGGCTACGGACGCGTGCAGTTCAATTGGATTGTGCGTCTCGGCTGGAGTGACGTAGGTTTCATCCACCTGCACAGAAGCAGCGGCGAAGGCTTTTTCGGCATCGCCTCGATGGCTCTCCACGTTCAGGCTTTTCCAGCCGTCCGCGAGATCTAAGGCAACGTTTGGCGTTTCGGCGGCGTACTCGACATGGACCGCATCGGCTGCGGCTTTGGCTTGTTCAAAAGTTTCGGCGACGACGGCGGCCACATATTGTCCGTTGTAGTAGACGACTTCGTCGTCGAATGGTGGGCGGCTTTCATCGACGATTGCATTTTCGTCACCAGGAACAGGCCGGTACAACTTTGGAGCGTTGCCGTGGTACATGACGCGAAGCACGCCGGGCATTTTTTCGGCTTCAGAAGCGTCGAGTTTCGTGATCTTTCCCTTCGCAATGGAAGCACACACAGGGACCAGATAGACCATGCCGGGGAAGTTGTAGTCCGACGAATACATGGCCGCACCGCTGGTCTTGAGGCGCCCGTCGACGCGAGGCACTGCTGTGCCGATGATGGATGCCGTTGGTGTCTCCTGTGTCGCCATGGATTGTCACCTCAAGTCAGTGTATGGACGTGATGATATCGCATGCTGGGGGATCAATTATGTAGTGCGTCTTCAGACAATTTTCAGCAATTCGGTCTAGTATCTGGTGCGAGGGTTAGCCAGGAGACAAATGAAAGAAATTCGAATGCCGATGAATGCGTTGCGTAGAGTGGCTGGTATCGCCTTTGGCGCGGCTTTGGCGTTAACAAGCTGTTCAGCACTGCTCGCACAGGGGCCGTATCACGTTCAGGACAAGTGGAAGCTAGGCGGCGATGGCGGGTGGGATTACCTGGCTGTCGATCCACAGTCGGGGCTTCTCTATATCACGCGCGGCAATCATGTGATGGTTGTCGATACGACCTCGGGTAAAGCAGTCGCCGATATTACAGGGCTCAAAGGCACGCACGGTGTCGCCTTTGATACCGATGGCAAGACCGGATACATCAGCGACGGCGGCAGCAATGACGTGGCTGTGGTCGACCGCGCGAGCAACAAGATTACCCAGACGATTCCGGCCGGGACAAACCCTGATGGAATTTTGTTTGAGCCTTCCACCAAAACGGTCTGGGCATTTAACGGACGCAGCAAGAATGCCACGGTCATCGACGCGAAGACGAAACAGGTCATCGCGACCGTGCCGCTTGCAGGAAAGCCGGAGTTTCCTGTCGCGGATGGTAAGGGCTCTGTCTTTGTAAATATTGAAGACAAGAACGAGATCGCGCACCTGGATGCAAAATCGCACACTGTGCTTGCGGAGTGGCCGATCAGCTGCGAGTCCCCTTCGGGCCACGCCATTGACATCGCTAACAGCCGTCTTTTTGCCGTCTGCGACGGGAAGAAAATGGCAGTTGTCGACGCGAAAACTGGAAAGGTTGTGGCATCGCCGGAGATTGGCGAGGGGCCGGATGCGGCCGCCTTCGATCCCACGACTCATAACGCCTTTAGTTCGAATGGGGAAGGCACTCTAACGGTTGTGCACCAGGATTCGCCCGACTCCTATTCGGTTGCACAAACTTTGGCTACCCAGAAAAGTGCCAGGACGATGGCACTTGACCCTAAAACGGGAAAGATTTACCTGGTGGCTGCTGAGTTCGGGCCGCGACCGGCGGCAACGCCTGAGAATCCACGCCCTCGGCCACCGGTCTTGCCGGGAAGCTTCGTCGTGATTGTTGTGAGCAAGTAGCCATTCTTTCAAGGAGAGCGGTCATCATGGCCGCTTTCTAACCCATCCTCAAAACAGCCTGATTTTGACTTAATTTGTCGCGGTTTTGCCTCCGCGATGTATAGTTTTGCCATTGGCTGTTTGCGGTCTGGGCTGGAAAAGCACTTTATTTTGAGGATTATGGCTTGCAGTTCCAAAAGTTCGATGACGCTTACCTCGACAGTCTGCGCAAGGGCGATCGCCGCACTGAGGAGCACTTTGTTCATTACTTCAGTGAATTGATTCACCTGAAGCTGCGTTCCCGGTTGAACTCCAGAGATGCGATAGAGGACGTCCGGCAGGAGACGTTCGCCCGCATTTTTGTGCTGTTGCGGGGTAAGGAAGGCGTTCGCAATGCGTCGGCGCTGGGCGCGCTGGTGAACTCCATCTGCAACCACGTGCTGCTGGAATACTATCGCTCGCACTCGAAAAGCGAAGCGATGGAAGACGCCTCAGAGATGGATATCCAGTCGGAAAACGCCGACGTTCTGGACGTCATGGAGTCAAAAGAGACGCAGAAAACCGTCCGGCAGATTCTGGAAAAGCTGAGCGACCGGGACCGCCAGCTGCTGAAGAGCATTTTTCTTGAAGAGCGAGATAAAGACGAGGTCTGCGCGGAATTTGGTGTGGATCGTGAGTACTTAAGGGTGCTTTTGCACCGCGCAAAGCTCTCGTTTAAGTCATTTTATGTGAAGCACATGGCATCATCCGGACCTTCCGGTGGCGGAGGCAGTAATTTCGGGCGATACGTTTGGCTTTTCTCTGCACTATTCTGTTGAGGCTCGAGATCCATGGACCACACTGAAGCTGTAAATCAGTACGCGGTAGAAAAGTATCTACTCGAGGAATTGAGCCCTGAGGCACGCGTCGCGTTCGAGGAGCATTACTTCGGTTGCGAGGAATGCGCAACCGATTTACGCGCCGCTGCCGTCTTCATTGCTCAAGCCCGGAAGGAACTTGCTCGTCCCGCAATCGTCGCAGTTAAGGAACCCAAGCGCAAACTCTTCAGTTTCCCGTCGCTCCTGGGGCCTGCATTCGCAGTGCCAGCCATGGCGGCAATGGCGCTCGTTATTGGATTCCAGAACATTGTCACCGTCCCCCAGCTGAGACAGGAAGTTGCGGTGGTATCGCAGCCGCAGATCCTGCCATCGGTCACGCTGGTGGATGGACAGAGCCGCGGTGAAGAAATCCGGACAGTCGCGGCTAAAGCCCATGAGGCTTTCCTATTATCTGTAGATATACCTGCCGATAACCGCTTTTCAGGATACCTCTGCTCGCTGTATTCTCCCTCCGGGAAGATGGTCTGGCAACTCCGGATTCCGGCGTCGCAAGCTGCTGATACTGTTCCCATCCAAGTGCCCGCCGACAGCACGGAGGCAGGTCAGAATACATTGCTGGTTCAGGGATTGCCAACCGACGCTACCAATAACGCTCCAGTCGACATTGTGAAGTATCGCTTTCTGCTGCAAATTCACTAACTCACGAACCAACTATTTCACCCCGAAGGGAAAGGTCATGGCTGCGAATCCCACCGAAGATCCGATCCAGAGGCAGTTTCTTTATCATGCCGATGCCAATGCAATCGGCGGCACCATCAATCGCCCATTCAATGGCTTCGTTCCTTCGCATACGTCTATTTCACTTCCGATCGTTGGGGGTTTTCTGGAAAAGCAGCGAAAGGGACGCGCCTGGAAAAACATTGTCACTTATGCGAACGAGAGCACGCACGTTTCCGGCAGCAAGAAAGACGAGGCTGAGGGCGGTCCCTGGACAACGCAGGTCAGTGCAACGATCGAAGGACTGAACATTCTGGAAGTAGTGACCGCTGATAAGGTTGTGGCACAACTTTCAGTGGCCCATCCGCAGGATGGCGGCGAACCGACCATTTCTGTGATCGGATCGCAGTTCGATAACCTGCGTATCAGTGGCCAGAAGATCACTCCGGTCCTTCGATACGACCTTTTTGCTGAGCACGATGGGTCGTCGGAGGATGATCCCAAGAAACGGTACCCTAAAAAGTCCTGGCTCAAACAGGAGAAATTCCTCGAGAAGGTCACCGCGCAAAAGGCGCAAGCGAAAGAGAAGTATGCGAAGAAATACAACGGAGCGCCGCTCCCCGGCTGGATCCGACACCATTTTCACTGGTTTGACTCTGCCCAGGGGCTGAATGATAGAGACTATATCGTATGCTCCCTGATCGACCATCTGCCCGAATTACCGGAACACTTCCCTGGCGTCGTCTGCGGGAATGGTATCTATATTCCGGGTTTTGGCAAGGTCTTTTTCGGAGAGATTGTTCTGCACCAGAAGACTTTCACTGTATCGATGGTTCGAGCGCAGCTGGGCTCGCCGGTAGGGGGCGCTATTTCCGCCGCCACAGTAAGATCCAATGGCGTACCCGACGGCCCATAGCTCTATCGGCGCTGATAATGCTGGGCGCGCTTTCCGGGTGTCAGCCAGATGCTGTGACTCACCCAGAGATTGTCTACGACAAGGTAGAAAAGCTAATTATCCACGGCAATCTCGAGGAAGCACATAAGAAGGCACAAACCGCAAGCGCGCAACTATTTCCGGTGAGTCCCGAATGGGCTTGGAAGTTCCGGCTCATGGATGCCAGAGTTCTGCTTCGAGAGGGCAGAAACGACGAAGTGCTATCCATGCTTTCCGCAGCACCACCCTCAAACCTTGCGGGCGGCGACATCGCTCTCGCACGGATCGTACTTCAAGCCTGGGCCTACACATCGATGGGCCGCCGCAAGGAAGCCAATCAGGCGCTGCTACAGGCGGAATTCTTATCAGGCAACAATCAGCTGCCCCTGGAAGACGATCCTTCTCCACTGAAAAGCCAAATATACAATGCCTGGGCCACAATCTATCTTGATCAGGCTAACCTTGTTCGTGCCGACGAGATCTTCCGTCGGAATCTCGAGATCGCCAATAAGAGGAACGATCAATACCAAATAGCAAGGACCCTGCTGAACCTCAGCGTAGTTGCTCTGCGGCGGGAGCGTTTCGATGAAGCGTTGGATCGATCGGAATCAGCAGTTCAAGCCGCAAAGAAGATCGATGCGCGAAGTCTGCTGGAAAAATCTCAGGGAAATATAGCCTGGGACGACTACAAGCTGGGAAATTTTGAAGAGGCGCTCGCTGGATTTCGCACTGCGGAGCAGGAAGCAAAGGCTCTCGGTGAGGTATCCGACAGAATGGAGTGGCTGAACGATGTTGGTTTATCTCTCTATCGCCTGGGTCACCTACAGGAGGCAGAGACCTATTACAAAAATGCTCTGCAGCTTGCGGAATCGTTCCGGAATGCAGAAAGAGAAATCGAAGCTCACGTCGCCTTGGCCGAGCTTCTGCTTCAGCTGGGCAATACGGATCTGGCCAGGCAACATACGGATATGGCGCTCGCGCTCGCGCGTCCGGCAGGAAGAAACGCCGATGCGATGGATGCACTGTTCCTTAAAAGCCTGATTGCCGCGCGCGAGGGGAATACGAACGAATCCAGCAATATTTTGACGGGGCTGGATAAAGACCCTGCAATCACACCATCCCTGCAATGGCAGGTTGAAGGCGGATTGGCAAACCTGTACGCGGAAGCCAACAAAACAGCTTTGGCGGACTCATGGTACCGGCAGTCCATCACCACATTCGAGACGCAGAGAGAAACCATCAAAAAGGAGGAGTCAAGATTACCCTTTGCAACCCACGCCGATCGTCTTTACGACGATTACGTGCGCTTTCTGGTAAACCACAAGAGAACCGATGAGGCTTTGCAATGGCTTGATCTCGGTCGGGCGCGGACCCTGGAAGAGGGTTTGGGCATGGCGTCGCCGGACTTCAAGGCCGCAATCAAAAAACCGCTTGATGCGCCTGCGATTGCTCGCCGGCTCCACGGTACGATCCTCGTCTATACCCTGGCGCCGCAGGAATCATACCTTTGGGCGGTGAATTCGTCAGGGACACATTTCTTCAAGCTGCCGCCACAGGAAGAGATCGACGCGCATGTTAGAAACTACCAGCGGGCCATTCTCGGTTCACGCGACCCACTCACGGATGCGTATGCCGACGGGATGGCCCTGTATAGAACACTGGTCGAGCCCGCCGCTACGCTCATTCCCAAGGGGTCACCGGTCTTTATCATCCCAGACGGAAGTCTTGCGACCCTGAACTTCGACACACTGCTCGCGCCGGGCGGCGGGATTCATTACTGGATCGAAGACGCGACCATTACCAACGCCAGTTCATTGAAGCTGCTTGCGGCATTTCATCCTGAGAGGCACGCCAAAAATCCGAAAGAGCTGTTGCTGATCGGGAACCCCATTTCTCCTGACGAGAAGTTTCCTGATCTGCCCGGTGCGGCCGCCGAAGTTACGAACGTCGCCAAGCACTTCCAGCCGGCAGATGAAAGCGTCTTTGTTCAGAAGCAGGCACTCCCTTCCGTCTATTCCAACAGTGCACCGGGAGACTATTCTCTGATTCACTTTGTCGCGCACGGCACCAGCAGCAGCGCCAGCCCACTCGACTCAGCGATTGTGCTGACGCGCAATCCCGCAAACCCCGATTCCTTTAAGCTCTACGCTCGCGACGTGATCCAGCACCCTCTGCATGCGGACCTGGTCACAATCTCGGCTTGCTATGGCTCAGGATCTCGCATCTATGGCGGAGAGGGGCTGGTCGGCCTCTCCTGGGCATTCCTTCGTGCCGGCTCGCACTACGTCGTCGGTTCGTTGTGGCAGGTGAGCGATTCGGCCGCGCCTCAGATCATGGACCGCATGTATGCAGAACTTGCAGCCGGTCGGCCTCCTGACGTCGCATTGCGTGACGCGAAGCTCGCTATGCTGCTTCACTCGCAAAATGTCTTTCGGAAGCCACTCTACTGGGCGACTTTTCAGTTGTACGGCGGTGCTTAACTCCTCGCGCCCATCGTTACAGCGCCTTTGTAACGTTTGCATTACCAGCGTCACTATTTTCCCGTAATGGTAAGAAGATCAGTTCCTGAGGCAGAAGCCTCTCGCTCTGAATGAAATTGTCATTACGGCAAGATTTTTGCCTGGTTCTCTCGGACCGAAACACTGTTTTCGGCGCATTGCCTTTCATCTCTTAACGGATATGCTGCAGGAGGAGAAATGCCGCTTAGCGCAAAGCATCGCAGTCAAGGCAACCATACCAACTCCACAAACCACCCATCTTCCCATGATTTGCTTGAGCAGTCCGAGGGCCGAAGCTCTTCCACCGAAAAGCGACTGACAGAACGAGGAGATGATTCGCTCATCGAGCACATTCTCGATTTTCTGGATAAATACCCCGTCCATTTTATGCCGCGTACATCGCTGCCAGGCTGCATGCGGGCACTTTGAACGGCTGGTACAGGTCATCGCACTATACGAGTGTTTGATGAAGGCGCTTCAGATCTGATTTATGTCAGCGCTCTCGAGGATCCGCTTTGGCGCGCCTGCTCTTGCGACTTTGATCATTGCGTGTCCCAACTGCTCAGTTGTTGTCACATATTTGGGGAAGCGCGCATAGAGCCACGGCAAAATCGGCCCAGTCAGCGTATACAGCAACCGATAGCCTTTTGTTCGCGATCTAATTCCATGCAGCGGCACGATCACTCCCGGACGAAACATATACGCGCGCAGAGGTAACTCTAGCAACGCGTTCTCGGTTTTACCCTTCACCCGTGCCCACATGGTGCGGCCTCTCTCGCTCGAATCTGTGCCCGCTCCAGATACATAAATAAATGTCATTCCTGGGTTCAGCTTCGCCAGCGTTTGCGCCACCGCCATGGTGAGATCGAAGGTAATGCGCCGGTATTGCTCTTCTGTCATGCCGAACGAAGAGACACCAAGACAGAAGAAGCAGGCGTCGTATCCGCTTAATTCGGCCTCAATGATTGAGAGATCGAACAGATCGGCGAGCAGCAACTCGCGCAGCTTTGCGTGCGTGCATCCGGCGGAACTTCGTCCGATGGCAAGAACGCTTTCTATTTCGGGATCGAGCAGACATTCCCGCAACACTCCCTGCCCCACCATGCCCGAAGCGCCCAAAAGAATGACCCGCATGCGTCCAGTCTATGCTCGCAGAAAACGTGGGATCAATGCGCGTTCAGTGCGAGAAGACGGCAAACCTCCTCGTCGTCTACCTGGGAGAAATCGCGATAGAACGAGCCGACTGCGGGAAAGTACTCCGACACCCGCAGACAGACGAATTCATGCGCGAGCGCTTCAATCTCCTGACGTGCATGAGGCGGAGCTACCGGCACAGCCACAATGATTTTTGCCGGGTGCTGTGATTGCAACACCTGGATGGCTGCGAGCATACTGGAGCCGGTCGCGATTCCATCATCGACGACGATTACATGGAGATTGTTCACTGCAATTTTTGAGTGCGGGCTTTTGTATATCTGCTCGCGGCGATGCAACTCCTGTTGCTCTTCAGCGATCGCGGACGCCAGTTCATGTTCGGTGATGCCGAGCTGTCGAATCATTGCATGATCAAGAATCTGTATTCCACCCGCACCTATCGCGCCCATTGCCAGTTCGGCTTGTCCCGGCACTCCCAACTTGCGGACAAGCAGAATGCCGAGGGGAAGATGAAGCTCCTGAGCGATCTCGAAGGCAACGGGCACGCCACCTCGCGGCAGTCCCAGGACGATTGCATCCTTGCGACCGGCATACGCCGCTAACTTCTTCGCGAGAAGCTGCCCGGCTTCCATTCTATTACGGAACATCTTCGTACTCAGGCATAAAGATTGGACCTGTATGCGCTGCATTGCAAATCTTTGGACATTTTTTCATCTATCGACTTGCGGTTCAGGTGCTCTTAATCTTGATGATGGGACACTAATAGCCGGGTCTAATGCGAGTACTTCTGATTGAGGATGAAAACCGATTGGCAGAGAATGTGGCCTCTGCGCTGCGTGAAGGGCCAGGGTTTGCTGTCGATCTCGCCGAGGATGGGCAGATTGGACTCTATCTGGCGAAAGACGCCTGTTATGACCTGGTCATTCTTGACTTGATGCTCCCCAAAATCGATGGCCTTAGCGTGCTTAGAAAAATGCGCTCCGCAGGCGATCGCACGCCAGTTCTGATTTTGACGGCACAGGGAGAGACTCGCTCTGTCATTGAACTACTGAACGCGGGCGCCGACGATTATCTGAGCAAGCCGTTCGATCTGGGAGAATTGATTGCCCGCGTCAAAGCCCTGATTCGGCGCGGTAAAGGCGCCGCGCATCCGACCCTGAACGTCTCTGATATTGAAGTGAATACGCTGGAGCAATCGGTGCGACGCGCTGGCATGATGATCGATCTTTCTCCGATGGAATATCGGATCCTCGAATATCTGATGCACCGACCCCGGGTCGTCGTCTCGAAGCGTGAATTGCTTGAGCATCTTTACGACTACAACTGGGAACATCACTCCAACGTGATCGAAGCCCACGTATCGAATTTGCGTAAGAAGCTGGACACTTCTTCTGACCAGCCAAGCATCGAAACTCTCCGCGGGCGCGGGTATCGCTTGATTGTTCAGCGTAAAGGTCTCGCATGAAGTCGTATTCCATCGCGCGAAGGCTCATCACCACTGTTCTGTTGGTCGAGTTAATTTCGGCCGTATGCGTCACCGGCATGGCGTGGCTCTACGAGCGGCATAGCCATTTTCGGTCATTCGACATCCTGCTACGCGGGCGCGCGGACTCGCTTCTGGGATCGGTCCAGGATGCGGAAGACCCCGAAGACAATGTCATGCTCAGCAAGAGCGACGTGGATGTCCCGTCAGAAGATGTCTATGAAGTGCGGGATGAGAAGGGCCGACTGCTGGGACGCTCACCGAACTGGGACGGAGCTTCACAAGACGCTTTGGCCACCCACGCCGATGGTTATTTCAACCTTACGGTGGGGGGAGAGCACTATCGTGCTCTGTTACTGCACGGCTTGCGAGTCGTTGATCCAGGCGACAAGGGCGGCGGCGTTCCGCATCACGTGACCATTGTTTACGGCTCTCCTACCAGACGGGTATGGAAGGCCGTCACAGGAGCGGTGGAGTTTTATGCGGTTGCAAGCCTCGTGCTGTTGCTTGTCACGGGGCTCGTGATGGCTTGGCTATTGAATCGCAGCATGGCTCCTCTGCGAGCGCTGGCCGCAGAAGCAGCCGGCGTTTCCGTCAATGCGTGGCGCTTCAAACCACCCGAGGAAGCACGCGCCACGAAGGAGTTAGCGCCATTAGTCGGCGCGCTTGAGGCTACGCTGCAGAGACTTGAGCATTCGTTTTTCCAGCAGAGGCGTTTTGTCAGCGATGCAGCACATGAATTGAAGACCGGTGTCGCGGTTGTTAAGTCATCACTGCAGTTGCTCGGTATCAAACCGAGAACGGCTGCTGAGTACCAGACAGGCTTGGAGCGGTGCGAGGTGGACTGCGCACGTATGGAAGATATCGTTGCGAAGATGCTCACTCTCGCCCGCGTGGAGAGCACAGCCGCGAAACCGGCCCCTGCCACCTTCCCAACCGATATCTCGGCCATCTTCCACCAGACAGTCGAGCAATTCGATAGTGTGGCTGAACTGCGTGGAGTGACTGTTGATCTGTCCGCGCCCGAATCTTTTTACATTTCGGTTCATGCCGAAGAGTCTGCCCTGCTTCTCTCGAATCTCCTTTTGAATGCTCTGCAGCACAGCAGGCGCGGCACAAGGATCACCGCATCGATCAGTCAGGAAAGTGAGATGATCGAGCTCCGCATGGAAGATCAGGGCGACGGCATTTCCGCCGAGGCGTTGCCGCATATCTTTGAGCGCTTCTACCGCGGCGACCCGTCGCGCAATCGCAATACCGGCGGCACGGGCCTCGGCCTTTCCATCTGTAAGGCCATCGTGGATGCTGCGGGCGGGGAAATTGCCGTCAGGAGCACTGTAGGTGCAGGAACAACCGTGAGCGTGCGGTTGCCGGCGACGGAAAAGAGGCCTTCGCCTTCAGTGGCAGCCTCCACACAAATCGCCACCGTGCATGAAGGCTGACCTTTTCACAGACAGGGTGCCTTCCAAACCTTGTCAAGACCCCACGCCCGCATTTTTCTCCTAACTCGTTGATTCCAAACCTCAAAAACAATCTGGTAATTGGCCTGTTTCCCGGCCAAATCCGCTACAATAGAAATAGGTAGTTAGAGAGAAGGCCGCCCAAATACGAGGCGGCCTTTCTTATTGATTCCAGATACTTTACCCGCAACACGCATACTATCAATACTTTGCCGGCTTTTACAGCCTGAAACGTGCATTTTCAAAGACTTAGGCACCCCCGGGGGTGGTGGGGGGAGCGTCATAATCCCGGATTCATCACGCAGCATGAGTGCGGTTTTTGGTCAGCAGATAGTACACGACCGGCGTCACAATCAGGCTGAGCACCATTGAGATACACAGTCCGCCGATGACTGCGATGGCTAAAGGCTGCAGCATCTGCGATCCAGAGCCGAGAGCGAATGCGAGCGGCAGCATCCCGCACACGGCTGCAATCGCGGTCATCACGATGGGCCGCAGACGGCGCTGTGCCGCGTGCATCATTGCATCTTTCGGGCTCGCTCCTTCCGCGCGAAATCTCTCGTCCGCATCCAGCAGGAGGATGCCGTTTTTCGCTACGATGCCGATCACCATGATCACTCCCATAAACGATGCAACGCTGAAAGTTGTTCCGGTGATGAGCAACGCGATGACAACGCCCGAGATAGAAAGAACAGAAGAAGTAAGAATGGCGATGGGCGCGGAGAAGTTGCGGAACTCCGTGAGCAGAACACCGAACACAAGGGCCAAGGCGAGAAGCAGCACGCGCATCAGGTCGTGAAAGGACTTTTGCTGCTCCTCATAGGTGCCGCCGTATTCAGCGTGTACGTTCGACGGCAGGTGCAAGCCATCTACTGTTTGACGGACCTGCGCCATGGCGCTGCCGAGATCTGATCCTTCAAGTCGTCCGGTTACCACGATTTGTTGCTGCAGGTTTTCGCGCCGTATCTCATTTTGTGGAGGCAGTTGCTCTATGTCAGCAAGCGAGCCCAGGGTTGCGGTGTGTCCCGTGCTGCTGTTGAAGACTGTATTTTGAATGGCGTCCAGCGATGAGCGAGTCTCGTCGCCCAGTCGTACACGGATCGTATAGGGGCGTCCCTCGGCGATAAGAGGCTCAGTGGTGGTGACTCCATCGAGAATGCTTGTCGCGTCGGCGGCCACTTCCGATGGAGTAAATCCGAGGCGCGCTGCTACTGTGGGATTTACTCTAAAGTTTGTTGCCGGACCGCTGATCGTGTTCTCGATGCCGTTCTGAACGTCGACAACTCCACTGATCTTGCCGATAGCGTCTGCGACGCGCGGGCCCAGCTGATTGAGCAGCGCCTGATCATTCGCGAATATTTTGATCTGTATTGGTTCGGGCGCATTGGAAAGATCGCCGATCATGTCTTGCAGCACTTGCGTAAACTCGACGTCCAGTTCCGGTTCTGTTTTCTTGATCTGTTCGCGAATATCTGCCATGACCTCATCGATGCCCCGGTCGCGTTTGCTCTTCAGCTTTACGGTAATGTCACCGGTGTTGGCCTCGGTCACTGCCGCGAGGCCCATTTGCAAGCCGGTGCGTCGCGATGTGCTTTCAACTTCGGGGGTAGCGCGAAGAATCCGCTCGACATGTTCGAGTACGCGGTTCGTCTCTGTCAAAGAACTGCCCGCGGGCATGATGTAGTCGAGCACGAATCCGCCCTCATCCATCTCAGGCAGCAGATCTGACCCCAAAGCCTGGTATGCGAACCACGTTCCCAGCACGAGGACGAAGCAGCCCAATGCCAGAATCAGCGGATTGGATAGAGACCAATTCAGGGAACGACTGTGCCACTGGAGAACACGACTCAACCAACGCCCGTGCTCAGCATGCTTTGAGGAAATATTCGCATCCTGTCGCTCGCGCAACAGCGCCAAGCCGAGTCCCGGCGTCCATGTCAGGGCGAGGAAGAGCGATGTGAGCAGTGCGGCGGTCATGGTGACAGCTAGCGCGCGGAAGAAACTTCCGGTTACTCCGCTTACGGAGATCAAAGGCAGGAAGACAACGACAGGGGTGATCGTTGATCCGATCAGGGGCGCTCTGATCTCGCGCAAAGCTTTCCGTACCGCTTCAACACGCGTTTCTCCTGAATCACGGTGGAGCACGATGTTTTCGACGACGACGATGGCGTCGTCGATCACCAATCCAATCGCGGCTGCCAGGCCGCCCAGCGTCATCAGGTTGAAACTCTCACCGATCAGCCAGAGAAAGAGAATTGTAACTGCCACGGTGACGGGAATTACAAGACCGGCTACGACCGAGGATGTCCAATCGCGAAGGAAGAGAAAAAGAATAATGCACGCAAGGATGAGTCCGATGAAGATAGCGTCACGAACGCTGGAGATGCTTTCGCGGACCAGTTGCGACTGGTCATAGTAGGGTTCGAGCTTGACCCCTGCGGGTAAGTTCTTCTCTAAGAGCTTTACTTCATCAGCGACCGCATTTGCGACGGCAACAGTGTTACTCGCCGGCTGGCGAGTGATGTTGAGCAGCACAGCAGGCTTTCCGTTTGCCGTCACGACGGTATAGACCGGCATGGTTGCTGACTGCACGGTAGCGACATCGGTCACTCGCACGGGCGCGCCGCCGGGGGTCGTCTTGATCACGAGCTGGCTGAGACCGGCAGCATCGCGCACCTGTGCGCCGACGAGACCGAGAATCAGCTGATGGTTTTCTTCATAGAGGCCTGGGGAGTCAATGATGTTCGACGCCTGAATGGCGTTCACCAGATCTGAGATTGTAACTCCTGAGGATTGCAGTCGGGCGAGATCCGGAACGACGTGATACTCCGGAACTTTGCCGCCCTGAACGGTGACGGTGCTCACGCCGGCAACGCGGTTCAGGGGAGGTTTCAGCTGATACGTTGCCAGCTCCCACAATTGCGTTTGAGAAACCGTGTCGGATGTGAGGCTGTAACCGAGGATCGGGAAGGTCGCGAAGGTCAGCCTATTTGTGGTGATGCGCGCAGTCGCCGGGAGCGTCTGCTCTACCTTTGCCAGGGCGGAGTCAACGAGTTGCAGGGTGTGGAACATGTCCACATTCCAGTCGAAGAAGAGACTGATCTCGGCTGAGCCACGGCTTGTCGTGGAACGCACAGTCGCCAGGCCGGGTACGCTGTTGATCGCGTCTTCAATTGGCTTCGTGATCGTGACCTGCATCTGTTCGACTGGCATTACGCCGTTGTCGACACCAATAACCACGCGCGGAAAGTTCGTTTCCGGGAAAACTGAGATCGGTACCTTGAATGCCAGGTAAATACCTGCGACCGTCAGTACCACCACAAAGAAAAAGATGGTCCTGATGGAACGCTTCAGCCAGAAGCCCTCCGTGACCTTTGGCGGTGGGATCGAGGTATCCGTTATCACTTGTCCTCTCCGCCTTTGCCTGCGGATGGCTTGTCTTCGCCGGAAGCGGTTGCCTGTTTGACCTTTGTCCCCTCATCCATTCCGTAAGCACCTTCGTTGATGACAAGGTCGCTCGATGACAGACCGTTCGTGATCTGCACTTCGCCAGCATCCTGGATACCGACTTCTACGGCCTTTTTGTGGGCGGCTCCATCCGTTCCGACAACCATCACCGACTTACTGCCGTCCTGCGCAGTAAGGATGGCGGCAATTGGAACTTTCAACGCATCCTGCATTGTTTTGCCGGCAATCGCGGCATGCACTGGCGTTCCTACTTTCAGCGTGCCGTTCTTGTTCTCCATGCGCAGCCACACTTCAACTGTTGTACTGCCGGGGTCAAGAGCCGGACTGATGAGAGTAACCTTTGCGGGCACCGCGTCATCGAACCCTGGAACCGTGATCGATGCCGCGTCCCCCAACTGCAGCCGCTGCGCCAGCAACTGGGAGATATGAATTTTGGCCAGCAGTGCCGACGTATCCATAACCGTGATTAATGGAGTGCCGGTCGCGGCAGTTTCGCCTGCGAAGAGCGGTCGGTCGGTGACGACGCCGTCGATGGGGCTGTGAATCTCCGCGTAGCTCGCTTGGGCCTCGGCGCTCATGTATTTGCCTTCAGCGGATGCGAGTTGCCCTTGCGCCTCTTTGAGGGCCGCCTCGTGACTGACACTCTTCATCGAGTCGAGATGCTTTTTCGCTGTGTCGTATGCGGCCTGTGCCTGCACCAGCGCGGCCGTCGCAGTATCAAGATCGCGCCCGGGAATGGCTCCTTCAGCAAAAAGCTGTTTGCGGCTGTTTACGATGCTCTGGTTGAGATCGAGATTCGCTTTGGCCTGCGCGAAGTCCAGTTCGGCCTTCTGATAGTCTTCCGGAACCTGCGCGCGCGTCGAAGCGTCGTAGGCCGCTTTTGCGGCCGTGTAGCTTCCCTGGTTGTCGAGAACGGCCGCAGTGAGATCGCGATTTTCAAGTATTGCTAATAACTCGCCTGCTTTCACATGCGAGCCGCGCTGGACATAAAATTTTCTGACCGGTGCGCTGATTTTCGGAGCAATCGCAGCTTGCGCCAGAGGAGCCAGCACTGCGTCGGCGGTGATATGCGCGGTGATTGGCCCCTGGGTTGGATGCGCTGCCTGCACCTCAACCTGAACTTCGGGCGCGGCCTCCTTCTTCGAACAACCGGCGACTGTTACAAGCAATAAGATCGATGCGCAAATCAAAAAACGGCGAAGACAGTTCCGTTGCTCGCTGTGTGGCATTCCTTCCTTTCTCTCTCTCGATTGAGGCATGAGTCTCACAACGTTCCCGTCAACGTCTGAAGATTGGCCAGAGCAGCCTGATAGCGAACGTCTCCGTCCTCGCGCGCATTTTCCGCGCTGGTAAGAGCATTCTGCGCGTCTACTACTTCGAGAACGGTGGCTTCGCCGCCGGTATAGCGCATCTTTGTCAATCGAAGACTCTCGGCGGCTGTGTCGACGCTTTGATTGAGCGACGCCAACTGCTCGTGCGCAGTCGTTGCCTCGCTGTATGCCTCTTCGAGATTGGCGATGAGCCTTTTCTGTGCAGCGGTGAGAGCTACGCGTGCTGCATCGCGGCGGATTTCGCTTTGCTTCACCTTGTGCTGCGTGGACAGCCAGTCCCAGACAGGAATATCCAGCGTGACGCTGCCGGAATAGCCAAGATTCCGCACTCCGTCCGGTCCGTTGACCGCAAACTGTGGCGCATCAATACCGTAGGTGAAGTTCAATCCGAGGTCAGGCAAATAGGCCGCGCGCGCGGCGAGCACTTCGGCATCGTTCTGCTTCAACGCAGCGATTGCGCTTCTTAGATCGGGATTATTGCTGGTTGCGGCCGCCTCCACCGCGGCACGTGTGGGAACGTCAGTGATATTTGGATTGGTTTGCAGTTTATAGGGAGTACGCGGATCCGGGAAAAGAAGCACGGCAAGCTCAAGCTTCGCCTTTTCGGCAGCGATGTTTGTGTCTGCCAAATCACGCTGGCGCTGCTGTTGTTCCAGTTGAGCCTTGATGACATCGGCATGCGCCGCCTCGCGGGCCGCTTCCCTCTTTTGCGTCAGATCGGCGAATGTGTCTGCTTCTGTCATGGCGCGTTTGGCAACAGCCAGTTTCTGGTCAGCGGCCAGTGAACTGTAATAAAGATTCACGACAGCTTCGACCAATCCTCTGCGGGCGACTTCAAGCTGAGCCTCAGCGAACACTGCTGCTGCATCCGCTCGTTTTACCTCCGCCATCTGGGCAAGACCGACGGTTTCATTTATGACTCCCTGGCTGGCGTATTCGCGCACTGCGTTGTTGGCTATAAAGCGGGGCGATGGCTGAGATCCAACACCTTGGCCAGCCTGATTTTGTTCCCCGTTCGGCTGTGTATACAGGGCCTGGTTGTGATACACGGCACCCGGCAGTAAAGCTGCGCGCGCTATGGAGCGATCCAGACCCGCCGCCTTGCTCTCTGCGAGGCTAGCGGCGAATGCAGGCTCGTTTGCCTGCGCGCGGTGAATCGCCTCATCGAGCGTAATGATGGGAACCTGAAGTGTTGGCGAGCCGGCTTCGGCCTGTTGGGCCGGGCACGGCGCAGCCGAGAGTACGACCGTTGCCGCAAATAAGGACACTACGGCCTGTATCTTTCTGGTTCGAGAACACATTAGAGATCAGGATAAGGGTAAAAAGCTTAATTTGGCCTGAATAGGCTCCTGGCGCAAACCTCTCGGATGCCAGATGGAAACGAGGTGCGAGGTTCCCTCCAACTTCCGTTCATTCATACCGTCCAAACGTAAGAAAGACTTGCCAACGGTCGTCGAAATGAATACCTTGGCTGCCGGGGAGGTTTGATTGCCTGGGACCCTTGGAACTCTGCGAGAGACTTTTCCTCAAGAGCGGCGCGTAGCCCTCATTCCCCGCCAATGTGAGGCGCTTAGAAAAGCTGGTCTTGAAGTCATCATTGAACATTCGGCGGGCGTTACAGCCGGCTTCCCCGATGAGATGTACGTTGCGCGAGGCGCGCGTATCGGCAGCCGCGAGGATGTATTCCGCGAAGCTGACATCATCGCTCAGGTTCGCTGCCTGGGCGCCAACCCTGAAGCGGGTCGCTCTGATCTGTCTCTGCTGCGCCCCGGCCATATTCTGATTGGCTTTGGTGAGCCACTCACTGCAGTACAGGAGTGCTCGCAGTTGGCAGCTGCCGGTGTATCGCTGCTTGCTCTTGAATTAATCCCTCGTATAACACGTGCGCAGAGCATGGACGCTCTCTCGTCGATGGCGACGATCTCTGGCTACCGCGCCGTCCTGCTTGGCGCGATTCAGCTGCCCAAGATGTTTCCACTTTTAATGACTGCGGCGGGCACTCTTACACCTGCAAAAGTTTTCGTGCTCGGAGCGGGAGTCGCAGGGCTGCAGGCGATTGCAACTGCGCGGCGATTGGGCGCGGTCGTGCACGCCTATGATGTGCGTCCCGCCGTGAAGGAGCAGGTGGAGAGCGTGGGTGCCAAATTTGTGATGCTTGATGTGGACGCGCAAGCGTCAGAAGACAAGGGCGGCTATGCCAAAGCAATGGACGAGGAGTTTTACCGCCGTCAACGTGAGTTGCTGACTGAAGTCTTGCGCGAGCAGGATGTGGTGATCACGACGGCGGCCGTGCCTGGACGTAAATCTCCCATTCTGATTACCGCCGAAATGGTTTCGGCCATGCCCGCAGGTTCTGTGATTGTTGACATCGCGGCGGAGCGCGGCGGCAACTGCGAACTTACCAAACCCGGCGAGACTGTGGTCCAGGATGAAGTGACAATCCTCGGGCCTGTGAATCTTCCCTCGATGGTGCCGAATCATGCGAGCCAGATGCTTTCGACGAACATCGCTGCCGTCGTAAAGCTGCTGCTACGCGATGGAAATATCGTGGTGAATCTCGAAGATGAGATCATCCGCGAGTCGCTGGTTACACACCAGGGCAAGGTGGTGCATCCGCGCGTTGCGGAGCTGGCGGCCTTGGCGGCTCACGCGTAGGTGGCGGCAGGAGTCAGGGGTAAGTAGTCAGAACTTTAGGAAGGGAAGAATGCCGGCGGACTTTATTTCGAATCTTTATGTATTCATCCTGGCGGGGTTTGTCGGGTTTGAGCTCATCAAGCGGGTATCCCCCCTTTTGCATACGCCGTTGATGTCGCTGACCAACGCCCTTGACGCGATCGTGGTGGTAGCGGCAATTATCATCACGGGCAGGCATGAGACGGCTCTGAGCACTACGCTGGGAGCGATCGCGGTGGCTGCTTCCTTCAGCAACATGGTGGGCGGATTTTTCATCACCGACCGCATGATCCGCATGTTCAAATCCGGCAGGGCCAAGAAATCATGAACGCGGCGGCCATTCAACAGTATCTCGATTTCGCTTACATCATTTCGGTTGTGCTGTTTATCCTGGCGATCAAGTGGCTGAGCTCACCGGTGAGTGCGCGGAGAGGCGTGTTGGCTGGCGAGATCGCTGCTGGTCTGGCGGTTGTAGCGACGCTCTACAACCCGGAACTAGTCGCTTACAAGTGGATTGTCATCGCACTGATTATCGGCGCGGGAATCGGCATTCCACTTGGCATGGTGAAGATTACCGCGGTTCCGCAACGGACAGCTTTGAGTCACGCGTTTGGCGCTCTGTCGGCGGCAATGATCGGCATTGCGGAATATTATGTGGGGCGTTCGCATATCAGCCGGTTTGAGATGGGCGAGATCGGGATGGAAGTGATCATCGGCTCGCTGACGTTTACCGGCAGCTTGATCGCCGCGGGCAAGTTGCAGGAACTTCTGCCACAGCGTCCGATTGTTTATAAAGGGCAAAATATTGTCAGCCTTTCTGTACTTGGCGCGGCCGTTGCATTGGCAGGCGCGTTGGTGGTCCATCCGGAACATGCGGCGTTGTTCCCGATCATGGTGATTGTGGCGCTGGTGTTTGGCGTGATGCTGGTGACGCCGATTGGTGGCGCAGATATGCCGACCGTGATCTCGCTGTTGAACTCTTATGCAGGATTTTCGGCGGCGCTGTTGGGATTTGTGCTGAACAGCAAAGTACTGATTGTGGCCGGCGCGCTTGACGGCTCTTCCGGATTCATCCTGTCAGTCATCATGTGTCGCGCCATGAACCGGTCTTTCACCAATGTGCTCTTCGGCGCATTCGGCACGGTGCAGACCAGCGTGAAGCAGGCCACGGCGCGCCCGGTACGCTCGGCCTCGGCAGAGGAAGCGGCGGAAATTCTCGATGCCGCACGCAAGGTGGTCATCGTTCCCGGATATGGCATGGCCGTTGCCCAGGCGCAGCATAAGCTGCGCGAACTGTACGACATCCTCACGAAGCGCGGCATCGAAGTGAGTTTCGCCATTCATCCGGTTGCGGGACGCATGCCGGGGCATATGAATGTCCTGCTTGCGGAGGCCGATGTTCCTTACGACAGCCTTGTCGAGATGGACGACATCAATTCCGAATTCCCACGAACAGATGTTGCACTCGTCATTGGCGCGAACGACGTGGTCAACCCTGCGGCAAAGTTTGAGAAAGACAGTCCCATCGCCGGCATGCCTATCCTGAATGCCTTTGAGGCGCAGACGGTCATGGTGATCAAGCGCAGCATGAGCCCTGGATTCGCGGGAATCGACAACGATCTCTATTATCTGGACAAGACGCTCATGCTCTTTGGCGATGCCAAGAGTTTTGTCTCGGGCATCGTCAAGGAGTTGAACGCGGTTGCGGCCGGGTCCTAGCCTCCCCCTTGGTATATTTCGGGTAAGTTCCTCTTTCTAAAGGTAGTTGGATGCATTTGGACGCCTCATCCCTACATTCACCCTGCCGGCCCACCCCTCCCCCCCTATATTTCTTGTAAATTGTTCTCTTTATTGGTAGTTGCTTGCGTTTGATGTTGGTGCGCGCTTCCCACCCCGTCGCGCAAAGGCCCCGCGGCGGGGACCCGGTTTCGCGCGGTCTGGTTAGACCGACCCCTTCGACAGGCTCAGGGCAGGCTTTATCCTCTCGAACAGCACGAGGAGATAGGATGGAAGCACCCGCCTAAAGAGGGCTTCGGAAAAAGTCTGATTGTGAGAGAAAACCATCCCACGGCGGCTAAAGCCGCACTCATTTCCTGGCACTTACGGCACGGCTGAAGCCGTGCCCCTTCAAAACAACGGCTCTTTCAGCATCTTCTAAAGCCCACTGGTTTTGTGGCTTAATCCCGGGGGCTGAAGCCCTCGCCTACCGTTCCCTAAAACACGAAAGCCCGCCGGTTTTGGCGGGCTTTTTCTCTCTACTTCCAGTTTAGCAGTTTAAGGGGTAATTCTATGCCAAATTGGCTTGGGTTTTTTCTCTTTAGAATGTTGGGGTTATAAACTTTTTTGACTGCTGGGGGCTTGACACCGGTCAGCAGTCGATACCTGCTTTCTTCAGCGCGTCCTTTAGCCCCTGCATGCTGATGCGCGTGGACGCCTCGGGCGTGCCTGCGCCGCGCCAATGCGTCTCCAGGCTTACGGCATAGTGATAGCCGTCGTGCTGCAGCGCTCGGAACTGCCCTACCCAGTCCACAACCCCTGAGCCAACTGGCGCCCATTCGTACTTCCCGCCTGGCAGACGCTTTACGTCCTTGCTGTGGCAGTGGCCGATGCGCTCTTTGGGCAACAGATTGTAGCCATTTGGATATGGCGTATCGTCCGGGAAGGTTGCAGCGTTGCCCGGATCCCAGTTGAGCATGAAATTCTTATTCGGAATCGCCTTGAGCACGGCGGCGGCTTCTTCGCCGGTTGCGGTGTTGCACGACATTTCGTTTTCAAGCAGAAGGATCACGTTGCTCTTGGCACACTTCTCCGCAGCTTCGCGCAGCTTGTCGTTGATAGCCGCCCGGTAGGGCTTCGGGTCGTCGAGACGCCAGAAGTCGAAGCAGCGGATGCGGTCGGTCTTAAATGCTTTTGTCAGCTCAATACAGTGGTCGAGCAAGGCGTCCTGCTGCTTGAAGTCGAAGTCGGCGTGGAACTGGTCGCGCTTCGGGCTGAGTTTCGAGAGCGGCGCTCCCGGCCAATCCACTTTGAAGAGCGGACTGGCAATGTCGGTGACGTGGAGCTTGTATTTCGCGAGAATCTGCTGCGCGTCGGCGATCTCTTTTGCATTGAGTTCGGTGATGTTCTTGTTCCACATGCCGCGCAGTTCAATCCAGTTCAGACCGAAGTCGTGCGACGCAATCTGGCATGCGCGATCAAAATCCTGCGTCAACTCATCGTTGATGACGGAGAGGCGGAATGGGCAGTTCATGCTTGCTAGTGCAGACGCTTTTGCGGCCACGCCTGTTGCGGCGAGGCCCACGAGAAAATCGCGACGTGATGCGGGCATTACTCCTCCGTATTGGTTTGCCTAATCAGGATAGATGATATGGCGCCCCTCTGGCTGTGTCCCTGTTTAAGACGAGCCAGCGAAGGCCGGGGAGGAAGTGACCAGTACATCAGGGCTGCAAGGTCCCTAAAAAACAAGGGGAAAAGCCGGGACCTTGCCGGGCCGAAAAGTTAGAAGCGCAGTGTCGCGGAGAACTGAAGCGCCCGCCCACCTCCTATTGAGTTGATGCCGGTACCGGTGCCGCTAGATATGGTGCTGGTCACCTGTCCGAAGGTTGTGCTGGTGGTGGTGGCTGAGGGGCTGTTGAACTGCGGAGTATTGCTCAGCTGAAACGCATCCGCGCGCATCTCCAACGAGACGCTTTCCCAGATGGGAAAGGTTTTGAAGAGCGAGACATTGTCCTGAATGTATCCGGGGCCGTAATAAGCGTTTCTACCCACATTGCCCATCGTGGTTCCATACACAAGCGGGCACGCGCCTGTCTTGGGGCAGCCAGCGGGTTGACCGAAGGCCGTGGGATCAAACCAGTTGTGTCCCGCACCGATACCATGCAACACGTGGTAGCCCTTCACCAGGTTGGCCATCTGCTGTTGTCCGGGAGTGTTGATAGTGCCGCCGTTGGCCTCTACGTTGAACGGCAGGCCTGAGTAAACGGAAATGATGGCCCCGAGTTGCCAGCCGCCCAGGATGTAGGAAGCAGGCCCGGTAGCTAACCAACGCTTGCCCTTACCAAATGGAAGTTGATAGGTCAGGCTCTCCTCGAAGTTGAGCCGGTGATCGAAATCGTTGGGTGCATAGTTGTGACGCTGATCGAGCCAGAAGAGGAGGCCCCCATCGTCGTCGGTTTGGTAGCCCAGACCCTTGCCCCAGGTAAATGAGGTGATGATGCCCAGACCATTGGTGAAGCGGCGGTTCAACTGGAGCTGCAGTGACTGATAGTTGGAGGAATAGCCCAGGAAATACACCGAGGTTGTTTGGCTGCGCTTGAAGGCGATGTATTCCGGTTCGCCCGCGGTTCCCAAGCCAAGCGCCGGCGGCAAATTGATATTTTGAGCCGCTCCGATGCGGACACCGTGATTGCCTACGTAAGCAACCGTGAACGAGAATTGTCCGGGAAGAGATTGTTGGACGGCGAGATTCCACGACTCTACGTAGGGGTTGTGATAGTTCTTTGGGATTACTACGTAGTTCTGGGGAGGCGCGGGGTTGATGATGCCATTGCTTGGAATAACAATGGGCACGGGCGCCGGGAAGCCGGCCTGGAAGGTTGCTGGAGATCCATTGGTCAAAAGCGCGGGCTGGTACGAATTGAGCTGCTGGAAGCTGTTGTTGGCGCGCACCGGATAGTTGTACGCGTAAGTGTTATCTTCAAACGGCGTGTAGCTGATGCCAAAGCCTCCGCGAACAACCGTCTGTTCCGTCGCACGATAGGCAAATCCAACCCGGGGTGCAAAGTAGTTGTGGTGGGTCGTTATGCCAAGGTTGTTCGGATTCGAGCCCAGGCCCGCAATGAGCAGAGAGTTTGTCGTCGGATCGTAATTGGAAAAGCCGTTGGTCGTCCCGGGAGTCGCCGGGAAATAGAATTCCCAGCGAATTCCAAGGTCCGCAGTCAATTTAGGCGTAACCTGCCATTTGTCGCCTACGAAGGAGAAGAACCACCAATCCCGATACTTGGGGAAATAGGTATTAATATCCCGGCCTGACACTTGAGGGACATCGAAAAGGAGACTGGCCATTTCATTGGCGACATTGGTGGAAGCGCCGGGCTCGGAGGTGTTGTTTTCCACGAAAGTAATCGCTCCGCGCGGGCTAAAGGTCTGGTCCTGGAGCAGATCGTCATGGATGCGGCGGAGGTCGATGCCGAACTTGACGGTGTGATTGCGGATGATCTTGGTCCAGTGGTTTACAACGTCGATATTGGTCTCACCGCGGATCCAGGGAAGAGAAGCGGAATATCCGATGAGCGGATTGCTGTTGAAATCACCCATAATGATGCCCACCTGACCGCTGGTGAACTGACTGATATTGACGCCCGGAATCCCGGTCTGTGTGGCATAGTCGGTGCCGTAGCCGGTGGGAGTGGCGCTGTTGCCGTAGTGCGCCACGCCGACGCGCGCCTCGGTTAAAAGCGTGCTGGAAAAGGCGCGGTCATAGTTGATTCCCGTGCTGTAAGTGCCCTGGTTGCCCGTACCCGAAAAGGCGCCGTTGGCAGGGCCGCCGCCAGCAGCTCCAAAGGCGGGTGCCTGGAAGGTATCGATGTTCTGGCGATTGTAGCGACCGCTCAGGTGATCCTTCTGAGTGAACTGATAGTCGACCTTGATGTCGTATCTGGTTGTCGTCTTCTGGAAGGGAAGATTGATATTGAAGTCATTCGTCGGGGCTGTTAGGACCGTCCCGAGGTTGGCGTTGGGCGCGGGCAACAACTTCATCAGGTTGATGGATATGGGATTCACGCGGTTGTAGGGGATCTGGTTGTTGGGGAAAGGCGTGCGTCCCGAGCCGTCGGCATTGCCGGTCGCCGGGTCGTAAATCTGTCCCTTACCGCTAGCTTGGAGCGGACCGCTCAAGTCAATAAAGCCTGCCGCGTTGGGCGTGTACCACTGCGGCGGAGGAATGGTGAGGATGTTTGAGTTGGCTTCATGGTCAGGCGAGCGAAAGTAGTCGGCGTAGAAGAAGAGCTTGTCTTTGATGATGGGACCGCCGACTCCGCCGCCGAAGTAGTTGTATGCGACGTGTCCCACCGTCTTGTTGAAGTAAGCCCGAGCATCAAATATGTTGTTCTGCACATACTCGGTCGCCAAGCCGTGAAACTGGTTCGTGCCGGAGTTGATGATCACGTTGCTCACGGTACCGATGGCACGGCCCAGCTCGGCCTCATAGTTGCTGGTCGAGACGTCGACGGTCTGGATGGCTTGTATTGGCGGAATCAGAATCTGTAAGAGCCCGGTCCGCTCATCATCGTCGATGCCTTCGATTTGATAGCTATTGCCCTCGCGCGGCTGACCATTCACCTCGGTCTGGATGGAGCTGGACGCATTGAAGAACTGCGAGTGCTGGAAGACCGGAGGACCTACGCCGGGAGCCAGGGTGAGCAACGTCTGGAAGTTCTGATTGACCGAAACCGGCATGGTCTGGAGAGTGTGAGATTCAAGGTTCGTGCTCACGTCGGCGCGGTCGGTCTGCAAGATGGCGGGTGCGCCGGTGACGGTGACCGTTTCGGTCGCGCTGCCCGGTTGCAGTGAGAGGTCCACTCGGGTGGTGGTGTTCACGACCACATCGACGCTCGAGCGGGTTTCCTTTTTGAATCCAGTAGCTTCGACAACGACGGAATAGGTGCCGGGCGTCAGGTTGGGGAAGGTGTAATTGCCGCTTTCATTCGAAACCGTTTCGCGGCTGATTCCGGTGGCTACTTCCTGAATGGTGACCCTGGCGGCCACAACGCCGGCGCCAGTTGTGTCGGAAACGGTACCGACCAAAGTTGCCGAAACAGCCTGGGCGTGGCCCTCGCGCCAGGCCCCGCTTACCAGGGCCACCAGAAGCAATAGAAATGGTATCCAGTTTGACGCTGATGATGTAGCTGGACGGCGGTAATTGACATGGAACCGCCGCTGATTGTGGCGTGTGTGAAGCATCCTGTCCTCCTCAATGCCGAACCCAATCGTTTTTCCCGGTCCTGTCTGCGTTCCAGCCTGTTGATCTTGGGACGAGCGGGAAAAGTCTTTTTAAAGCCGGGCGAACAGTAGTATCTAGACGCAATAGTTGTCAAGCTGTAAGGCAGATCGGTAGTGTCCTAATTGCCAGCTGCCACCGTAAATTTCCATATCCCCCATCAGCGACGTTAGAGTATTGTCGCTGTTGTCGGAAGCTGGCATGAATCTGTCAGGCAGCTAAGCAGCGCAGGATTCGCTGCACCCGACTTATGGATTGGAGAGCAGAGTGGGTTTTTACAATGGAGAGTTGAAAGTGGACGGCTCCATGCTGGACCCAATCATCAATAAACGCCTGTACCAGCAAGTTGCAGAGCGCATCCGGCGGCAGATCGAAACGGGGACGCTGGTCGGAGGTGATCGTCTACCAGCAGAAAAGGACCTGGCGCAGCAGCTTGGCGTCAGCCGCCCCACTGTGCGTGAAGCCCTGGTGGCGCTTGAAATCGCAGGTTTTGTGGAAATCCGCACAGGCTCTGGAACTTACATATGCCAGCGCGGCAAGCTTCTGCCTCCTATGCTTGACGCTGGCCCCGGCCCGTTTGAGCTGTTGCACGCACGATTATTAATTGAAGGCGAGGTTGCCGCCGAAGCGGCGATGCGCGTTACGACCGAAGATCTGGCGGCGGTAGAGGCTACGGTGCAGGAAATGGAGCGGATGGTTCTAGCTGGAGAGCACAGCCGCGCCGCTGACCAAAAATTCCACGTACTGATCGCGAAGGTATCAGGAAACAGTGTCCTCGCGGAGCTGGTTTCCAATTTGTGGCAGGGGATGTTTTCGCCGATGTTTTACAAGATGAGCGAACTCACCGGACTCATCGCAAACCAGGAACTGGCGCTGGCTGAGCACAAGGCGATCTTTGCTGCTCTCGCTACACATGATCCAGTAGGCGCGCGGGCCGCGATGCGCCGCCACCTTAAGAGTGTTGAGGCAGTTCTGACCAAGAACAGCGTGGCTTTCATCTCTGGCAAATCCCGGCAAATATAGCTAATTAGGTCCGCGGCTCTTCAAGAATTGCGCGATCCATGCTCCGCGTGTCTCCGACAGCGGGACAGTATCGTAAAGGTTTGCAGACACGAGGTATAAGCATTTGATACATCATTCTTGTGGCTACACTGCTGCTTCCGCCGAACTGCCTGGTAATAGAACCATCCATGTCGAATGTCTTACACCCTGGAGACACCTTGTCAGCACGAAAGACTCGTGTTCGGATAGTACTTCTGGTCTTGTGGCTGCTGATTTTTGGGTCAGCAATTCACCAGGTGAAGGCCGATGATCTGCCATGGTCACAGCGGATGGCGGACTCGACCATCAAGCGGTGGCCTGAAGGCAAATTTGTTTCGGACGACAAGCCCTGGGTCTGGAACTATGAGTTGGGGGTCCTGCTGCAGGGCATGGATGCGGCCTGGTACCACACGGCGGATGGTTCGTACTACAGCTACATCAAGGCATCGATCGATCCGTTCATCAATGCAGATGGCTCTATCTCAACCTATAAGCCTGAGAACAATGCGCTGGACGATCTGGTGCTTGGACGCGAACTGCTTCTTCTTTACGGAGTAACTCAGGATGCGAAGTACTACAAAGCCGCGACTTTGCTTCGCGAGCAGTTGAAGACGCATCCGCGCACCTCAGATGGAGGATTCTGGCATAAGCAGCGCTATCCGCAGCAGATGTGGCTCGACGGACTGTACATGGCTGAGCCTTTCTACGCGCAATATGCTTCGACGTTCAACGAGCCGCAGGACTTCGAAGATATTACGAAGCAGTTTGTATTGATGGAAGAGCATTCGCGCGATCCGAAAACGGGCCTTTTGTATCACGGTTGGGACGAGTCGAAACAGCAGGTCTGGGCGAACAAAACGACGGGAATCTCACCGAACTTCTGGGCGCGCGGTATGGGCTGGTACATGATGGCTCTCGTCGATACGCTGCCCTATTACAGCGAAAGCGATCCGGGACGGGAAAAGCTATTAGGGATTTTGCAGCGGCTTGCTGTCGCGGTGGTGAAGTATCAGGACACAGACGGTGGCCTTTGGTATGAAGTCGTCGACCGACCTAAAGCGAAAGACAACTATGTTGAATCGTCTGCCGCCTGTATGTTCACCTATGCGCTGGCGAAAGGTGTCCGCCTGGGCTATCTCGCACCTTCCTATGCTTCAAATGCATCGCGCGCCTATCAGGGGATTCTGAAACACTTCATAAAAGTCGAGTCCGACGGAGAAGTTACTCTCACTGGTACTGTAAAAGCGATCGGGCTTGGCACGGACACGGTTCACGACGGGAGCTATTCCTACTATGTGAGCCAGGAACTGGTCAGCAACGATCCGAAGGGCGTGGGCGCCTTCCTGATGGCCAGCACCGAGATGGAAGCTGCGCAAACTGCCACGCTTGGCCGGGACAAAACAATCCTGCTGGACGCGTGGTTCAACAGCCAGATGCGCGTGGATGCTTCGGGACAAACGGTCTCCTACCATTACAAGTGGAGCGACTTCAGCAACAGCGGCTACTCTCTATTCGGCCATCTGCTGCGCGAATACGGGCTGAAGACTGACACTCTCTACCGAGCGCCGACAGCACAGAATCTGAGCAAAGCGCAAATCTACCTGATTGTTTCCCCCGACAACATAACCTGGAACAAGAATCCGCATTATATGAATGCCGATGATGCTTCACGGATTGCAGAATGGGTGAAGCAGGGTGGAATGCTGGTCGTCATGGAGAACGACACGAGCCACGCGGATCTCGATCATCTGAATATTCTCGCCGAACACTTTGGAATGCACTTCAACAGCGTGCTGCGCAATGCAGTCGACGGCAATAACTATGAGATGGGAAGAATTGACGTCAGCGGCGACGGGCCGATCTTTCACAAGCCGCACGCTCTTTTCATGAAAGAGATTTGTACGCTGACGCCTACGCAGCCTGCCACCGCAATCTGGACCTTCAAAGGCGATGTGCTGATGGCAGAAGCCCAATACGGCAAGGGCAAGGTAATCGGTTTCGTCGACCCTTGGCTCTACAACGAATACACCGACGGAAGAAAGCTACCACCTCCTTACGACAATTTCGGAGGCGGTAAAGAATACGTTCGCTGGCTGCTGGAGCAGCTTCCGGGGAAACAATGATGCGCCATTAGCAGGAGTTCGGAGAAATTCAGAGACATTTATGAAAACGCATTTGCTTGCCGATCCGGTTCGATATCTACGCATGACAACCTCCGAGCTTCGAGAAGCCTTCCTGATCGGCGCTCTCTATCAACCTGGGTCGATTCAGATGGTATATGTCGATCTTGACCGCGCTGTGGTTGGTGTGGCCGCGCCTCAGGCGAAAGCGCTGCCTCTGCACTCCGACAATGCGTTGAAGGCCAGCTGCTTTACGGAGCGCCGGGAGTTGGGAATATTGAATATCGGCGGGAAGGGCGCTGTCACCGTCGGGGATGAGACGCACACCCTGAAGAACCTTGACTGCCTATACGTGGGGCGAGGAAATCCCAACATTACTTTTGCCTCGCTCGATGAAAACACACCTGCGATTTTTTATCTCTTAAGCTATCCCGCGCATGCAAATCATCCGACCACTCTGATCCATAAAGAGCAGGCGAACCCCACGGAACTGGGCTCTCCTGAAACAAGCAATAAACGGACGATCTATAAGTATGTGTTTCTTGATGGAGCAAGAAGTTGCCAGCTAGTCATGGGCGTGACGCATCTTCATTCCGGCAGCGTGTGGAATACGATGCCCCCTCATACCCACATGCGACGCTCGGAGATTTATATGTATTTCAACCTCGCTCCAGAGGCTCGCGTCTTTCACCTGATGGGACCCGGTGGCGAGACGCGGCATCTGGTGATGCGAAACTACGAAGTGGCGGTTTCGCCCGGCTGGTCGATCCACGCCGGCGCGGGGACAGGGGCGTACAGCTTCTGCTGGGGCATGGGCGGAGAAAATCAAGATTATGCCGACATGGACCCCGTTCCAATTGATGGACTGCAGTAATCAGGAGAAACAATGAAACGACAATTTGTAGCTCTGTGTGCGCTTCCGCTGCTGTGCGTTTTCGCGTATACACAAAGCACCTCTAAAAAGGCCGAATATTTCTCTGCTCAGGATATTCAGAAACAACTGGCGGATCTTGCACCGAAAGCTCAATCGTCCGGTAGCAGCGGATCTACGCTTGGCGACTATACAAGCCATCAACTGAAGCTGTCCGTGCGCACAGCCAGCGGCGGCGCGGAGATTCATGCTCATTATGACGACATCTTTGTCGTCACGCAGGGTCAGGCGACCCTAATTACTGGCGGTACCGTCGAAAACGCCAAGTCAGGCAACGACGGAGAGACACACGGAACAGCAATTCAAAATGGGAGTACGCAGTTGATTTCCACGGGCGATGTTGTACATATCCCTGCGGGCACACCTCACCAGTTGAAGATTACGCCTGGGACGCTGTTCAGCACGATTGTTGTAAAAGTACGAGAATAGCAAACGCTGACTAGAAGCCGCGATTCGAGTGTCTGTCTAAACACTTCCCCGCGGCTTGTTCTTCCGCACAAAGTCGGTGTCCTGTACAGGTTCGGCATCGCATTCAATTGCGATCGTCGTCACCGGATAGTCTGGCGCCTTTTCGGGCAAGCCGGTAAACTTCGTCTGAAATTCATCCTGCGTGAATTTGACGTCTGTGCCCGTCTTCAACAATCGGGCCGACTTTACCTTCACTTTCAATCCACTGATCGCAACGTATTCGCCCGGCCAGAAGTGAACGTGCATGTAGAGCGTATTCCCTGTGCGCGTAAAGCTCGCATAGTTGGAGCGGCGTACCTGGCAGAGATCAGACTTATAGATCGTGTCGCCGTTTACTTCCATCCAGCGACCGACTTCGGTTAGAACGCGCACCGATTCCTCGGGAATAGAGCCATCGGGCTTGGGGCCGATGTTCAGCAGATAATTGCCGCCATCACGCACGCATTGGATCAGGTTTCGGATGATTGTGCGCGATGACTTCCAGTTGTCGTCCGCGCGCTGATAGCCCCAGCTGTCGTTCAGGGTCATACAGGATTCCCATGCGCGGCCGTTCGTCTCGGCTACGATCCTCTGCTCGGGCGTTGAAAAATCTCCTTCCAGCTTGTTGCGGTTGTTCACAATGATCTCGGGCTGCAACTGGAAAACCATCTGGTTCATCTTTTCCGATTCCCAGCCAGCGGCATCGAGCGGCCACGCAACGTCGTACCACAAGACATCGATCTTACCGTAGTTGGTGAGGATCTCGCGGATCAGCCCGTGGGTGTAGTCCACAAACCTGCGGCGTGCCGCCTCATCGGTCGCGCATGTAGCGCCATCAGGATGATGCCAGTCCATGAGCGAATAGTAGAAGCCTACGTGCAAGCCTTCGGCGCGCGCGGCTTCCACGTATTCGTGCACAATGTCGCGTCCGGGGCCTTGTTTGGGCGCGCAGTAGTTTGTCAGCTTTGTATCGAAGTGGCAGAAGCCTTCATGATGCTTGGTGGTAAGCACCATGTATTTCATTCCGGCCTGCTTCGCGAACTTTGCCCATGCGCGAGGACAATTCAGTGCCGGTTTAAAACTTACCGCGTGCTGCGTGTACGGACCGATGGGCCATGCCTCGTCTTCCATCACCCATTCATGGCGCGCAATGGTGCTATACACGCCGAAATGAATAAACATGCCGAACTTTGCGGCATGCCACCACTGCATGCGCTGTGTGCGCGTTGCTTCCTGAGTCTTGTCGATGGTTTCGGTGGATGCGGATTCCTGCGCGATGGCCGAATGAGCTATCGCGTTGTTGATACCGAGCGCTGCGAGGGACGCTCCTGTGGCCTTCAGCATGTCCCGCCGTGAAACCGAATGACTCATTCCTCAGCCCTCACGTGTAGTGGCTAGTTGCCGTAGTGATGAAAGAGCGGCGAACTGTATCTCGACCGCCGTTTGTCATGAATGCCCAGCGTGCGGGAGATTTCATTGCAGCAGCGAATCAGTTTCTCGGCAATACCAGGCACGCTTTGCACGGTGATGCGCGAGGCCGGGCCCGAGACGCTGACGGCTGCGATCGGATAACGATTTTCGTCAAAAATGGGCACACCGACGCAGCGCACGCCTACTTCAATCTCCTCATCGTCGATGGCGAAGCCGCGCTTTTTCACGCGCTCGAGCGACTTCATCAGGGCTTCGCGCGAGCACAGGGTCTTTGAAGTGAATCGCGTAAATTTGATCTTGCTGATGACCTCTTCACGCAGGTCGTCCGGCAGGAAAGCGAGCATCGCCTTCCCCATCGACGTGCAGTAGACGGGGTTGGACGTACCCGATTTCGACGTCATGCAGACTCTGCGATTGGGCTCGACTTTGTCGAGATAGACGACCTTGGTTTTTTGCAGGACGCTCAGGTGTACAGTCTCGCCGACTTCCATTGCGAGCCGGCGGAAGAAAGGCTGCACACGATCGCGCAGGTCGATCTGTTCGACGGCCCGGTTGCCCAGCTCGTACAGCTTGAGCCCGAGACGAAAGCGCCCTTCCGGAGTCCGCTCAATCATCGATGTGCGTTCGAGGACGATCAGCGACCTGTGCGCAGTGCTCTTATGCAGACCCATGCGTGTGCAGATTTCCGCGAGGCTGAGAGGAACATCGCTCTCACTCAACATGTCCAGAAGAGCGACGACACGATCGATGCTTTGCAGCTGATACGGGTCTGCGTGTTTACTGGCTTCCATTTCGTGTTGCGGCATCATTACAGTACTCATGACGTTTCCTCTAGGCACCTTTGTTTCAGCCCTGTGAGCGATTGCCGGGCGGCAAGCCACCCAGATACATGTAGCTCAAGGACGTTGCCTGAGCCAGAAGCTTTGCCAGTTGTGGATTGGGGAATCGCGCGAGATAGATTTTTGCCCAGCTGATTTGCTCGGCGGCGGGCGGCCCGTTCGGTGTGTCCTGCGCGATGCCGGTTGCCTTTACGAAGAAGCTGTTGTCTTCGAGGCCCTGAACGCAAAGATCCGTCAGCTTCCTGATGGCAAAATCGCGTTCTGCATAGGAATGCAGCCCGTTGTCCTCACCAAACTCCGCCAGATACACCAGCGGGGCCAAAGCATATAAGTGGTAGTGTAAAGCCCTCTGGCCACGGCGCATCTCCTGCGGCAACGAGCCATCCGGCTGTATTTGCGATATGCCTGCGTGGTAAGTCTCCATGCCCCAATCGAAGAGCTTTCGATCATTGGCTGCGATACCCGCTGCCGCCACTTCAACACCGGCCCAGTAGAGATGATTATTCTGCGCATCGCCTGCCGCATTTTTTCTGTGCACTTCAAAATAATCCTGACTTTGAGAGACGACCTTCTCAATCCATGGCAGGATTGCGTCTCGCTGAGCTGTGCTGATCAGTCCGCTGTCGCGCACCTTGAGATAAGAAATGGCAACGGCTCCAATCACCCATCCCTGCACATAGTAAGCCTGGTTTGACGACATCTTTCCGGTAAAGACGTCGCCTTTCGCAGCCGCATTCATGTGCTGCAGTACACAATCGACCGCGGCGCGGCTTCCCGTTGTTTGATAAGCGTCGGCCGCGTCTACGATGCGATTCCCCAGGTCTTTGTATGGGCCCGCGGTCGCCGTGTACGCTTTCCACTTCTCCGGATCAATGATGGACGACTTGCTATCTGAATAGAAGCCGTTGGTCGTCAGGTCGGGCGAGAGATGAACGATTGCAGGGCATGAATACTGTGTGTTGGTGAGTTTTACAGGATGGCTATCCCACGGAGAGCGGAGGTTACTTGCACACATTGGAAGAACCGAGAGTAGACAAAGCGCAGTCAACACCAACATGATTCGGGTTTGTGCGTGTTGCATCACCGGCAGTTCCTACTTCTGCACTTGTGCATAGTCTTCTCTGTAAGGATTGAAAACATCGAGAACTTCCGAGTCCTCGATGGCCGAGGCCTGATGTTCGATACCTCCCGGCACTATGAAGCTGTCCCCGGCTTTCACGTCGAAGGTGACTGAACCTCCGGTGAAACGGAGCCGTCCACGGATGATGAATACCAGTTGATCGTGCGGATGACTGTGACGGGCACCCTGCCATCCCTTTTGCATCAGGTGCCTTACTAGCATCAGATTCGCGTTATAGGCCAGCACCTGGCGTCGCAGGCTCGGCTCGGGGTCACTCGGTGCTACGGCTTCCTGATGGGATACTTCAATCTCGCTCATCTCTTGGTTTCCTCAGCGCGCCATCCAGCCGCCGTCGACGACCAGCACTTCTCCGTTCACGTAGTCACTGGCGGATGAAGCTAGAAAGACAGCAGCTCCAGCCAGGTCTTCCGGCTCCCCCCACCGCTGTGCGGGTATTCGCTCCAGGATCTGGCGATTGCGGGTTTCGTCTTTCTGCAGCGCCGATGTGTTCTCGGTGCGAAAATAGCCGGGCGCGATGGCGTTCACCTGCACTCCGCGGCCTGCCCACTCATTCGCCAGCGCTTTTGTAAGCTGTGCCACTCCGCCTTTTGAGGCTGCATAGGCGGGGACACGAATGCCTCCCTGAAATGCGAGCAAGGACGCGATGTTGATGATTTTTCCCCGGCCCTGCTTCAACATCTCCGTTCCGGCAAGTTGCGATAGACGAAATACGCTCGTCAGATTGACCTGCAGCACGGTATTCCACGCATCGGCCTCGAATGCTTCCGCGGCGTTCCGATGAATCATTCCAGCGTTATTCACCAGGATGTCGGGCGCGCTCATGGCCGTTGCAACAGTGCCGAAAAGCTTCTCGGCACCATCGGCATGACTCAAGTCAGCGGCGAAACTCTGCGAACGTTTCCCTGTCGCTCGAATCTGATCCGCCGTGGCGTCTGCCGGCCGCCGGTTGCCATGACATGCTACGTCGGCTCCCGCTTCAGCAAGTGCAATGGCAATAGCGGCGCCTAATCCGCTGGCTGCGCCAGTGACCAGAGCTGTTTTTCCTTCGAGGCTAAAGCGGTCCAGGATTCCCATGGAAAATTGACAGTTCGAATCGCGGTACGCTGTTCCGTTTGGCGCACCCCAATGTCACGCATTGTTTTTTACCAGAGAAGCGGTTGTCAATTCTCTAAGCACGGGTCCGACTCATTTTCGAAACTTTTGTACCGCCATCCGGTACGAGTAAACTATCCGCGAACCTGCCGAATAATTTCCAGATACGCTCGTGCCGCATTTGTGACGATCTCCGGCTGTCCATCCGTGATCGCCTTTGCATTCACCAGATCCGCCCCTACTCCAAGCGCGCGAGCACCTGCCTTGAGAAAATCGGGGGCCGTCTGCTGCGTCACACCGCCTGTGGGAATGAGTTGCAACTCAGGAAACGGGGCGAGCAGAGCTTTGAGATAGCTGGCGCCGCCCACTGCCGAGCATGGAAATACCTTGACGTAGTCGGCACCCGCATTCCAGGCGGTGATGACTTCTGTCGGAGTAAGCGCGCCGGGAATGGAGACCTTCCCGAGTTCCTTCGTTTTTGCAATGACTTCAGGATGCAGGCTTGGACTGACGACAAACTCGGCGCCGGCTTCAATCGTTGCTGCAGCCTGGGCCGCAGTCGTGACCGTTCCCGATCCGAGAAGCAACTGGCTGCCGTACTTCTTCCTCAGGACGCGCAATAGATCTATGGCACCAGGCACCGTCATCGTGACCTCGACCACTGTGATGCCTCCGGCAATCATGGCCTCTACGAGCGCGTGCCCCATTTCCTCGGATTGCGCCCGCAAAACAGGTACAAGGCATAGGCGTTCAATCTCTGCTTTGATTTCTGCCGACATGTTTCTCCTTTTTATCTATCGTGCGATGCGGGCTGAGCCACCCTTCATGACGCGCTCCACTTCTGCATATGTAGCCATGCTGGTGTCACCCGGCGTCGTCATGGCGAGCGCCCCGTGCGCTACGCCGCAGCGTACCGCCCAGTCGACGGGCTTACCGGCGAGAATCCCAAAGATCAGCCCGGATGCGAAGGAGTCACCGCCTCCGACGCGGTCCAGAATCTCGACCTCGCGCTGTGGAACGTGCACGATCTCATCCTGATAAAGCGCGATAGCTCCCCATGCATTACGGCTCGCCGTGTGCGCGGTTCGCAGAGTGGTCGCAATCATTTTCAGATTTGGATAAGCGGTGACTACATCGCGGAGCATCTTCTCGTAACTGGCTATCGGCAGTTCGTCAAAATCCTCGGTGACGCCTTCGAGTTCGATGCCTAACATCGCGGAGAAATCCTCTTCGTTGCCGAGAAGCAGGTCAACCTTGCGCACCAATTCGCGATTCACTTCCTGCGCCTTGGCCTTGCCGCCAATTGCCTTCCAGAGTGAGTCTCGATAGTTCAGATCGTAGGAGATGACTGTTCCGAATTTCCGCGCCGCATCCATCGATTCGGCGGCCACTTCTGGCGTCGTCTCAGAGAGCGCAGCGAAAATGCCTCCAGTATGAAACCATCTCGCGCCGTTCTGCGGGCCAAAGATCGCTTCCCAGTCGAAGTCTTTACTCTTTACTTGTGAGATCGCCGTGTGGCCGCGATCAGAGCATCCAACGGCGGCGCGCACTCCATAACCACGCTCGGTGAAGTTCAATCCGTTGCGCACCGTTCGTCCAACGCCGTCGTATTTGACCCAGCGAACGAGTGAGGTATCCACGCCTCCCTGCAGGATGAAATCTTCGACGAGGCGGCCGACGGGATTCTCCGCGAATGCGGTGGCAACCGCCGTTCGCAGACCGAAGCAGCGGCGAAGGCCGCGGGCTACGTTATATTCCCCGCCGCCTTCCCACGCAGTGAACTGCCTTGCTGTATGAATGCGTCTCTCACCGGGATCGAGCCGCAGCATGACCTCGCCCAGGCTTACGCTGTCCCATCGATACGCTTCCGTCTTCAAAACAATTGGCTGCATTGCACGTCCTTATGAATCTTATTCATACCGTATTCCGGTACGGCGTTTCACGAGTGGATTCGGCGGATAGATACCTGACTGCGCAGATGCCTGTCAACCATGTGCCTTCGTCGTCCAATCGGCTGGTTGTTATGAGCTCCCTCATAACTTAGCTGTAACGGCTGGTAGTGGGCCACCACTATCGAGTGTCATGCAGTCGGACGTTCTCCTCCAACGACGCCTGCTCGAAGGAGAATTGTCATGCCCGATCTCAACGATCCCACCCTTACACAAAATCAGGACTTTCAAGCAGTCCTCAACTCTTTTCTAACAGCCTATCGGCCTTTTCTCGAGAAAGAGCTGAACCTTTCTTCATCCGCCGCTACGCTGATCAAGGAATCCCAGGCTCATCCGCCGACATGCGATGACGAGATCCAACTTGCAGTCACTTTGTTTGAACGCTTTTACACCAAAGATGTAGCTCTGCGCGTGCTGCCTCAGGAGGGCCGCGAGGTCCTGGGCAACCCAGACCAGTGGGAGTGGTGTTATCGGCGCATTTTGTGTTGCCTGATCTTCGGCTGGCTGGTTTGCCGCGGACCAGGCACATTTCGCGGATTTGCGTATTACCTCTATCAATATTGGCGCTGCGTGCGGCAGGCTCTGGGACAGCCAGTATCCGTGCCGCCGACCATTGATGAGCAGCGCGACTTCAGCACGCTGGTCAAGATTCTTGCCGTTGCCTACGCGCCTTCCATCAAAGATCAGGTCAAAGACCTTGAATATCCGATCGATATTCCCAAAGAAATCGTCTCTGGCCAGATCGACTGCAACATCGACAACAACGCCGCAACTTCGGTGTTTCAACGCCTCTGCTCGCCGGAAGCATCTAAGGCACTCTTCGGCAAGAGCTTTGAACAGATCGGCAACAATCCCACGCTCGCGCGCAATTGCTGCTGCTATTGCGTCGCCGCTCTCGAGTTCGGCTGCTGCCTGGGAAGGTCGAAGACTCTGCTTGAGGCTCTCCAGTGCCTCGAATATTTCTTCATCAACCTGCGCCGCTGCTTCCAGCCCCTCATTGCGATCATTGACACGCCTCCCGCATGCTCATCGCCCACACTCGTGGCAGCCTGCAGCGATCTCGGCGCGATCGAGATCGACGGAACAGCCGCAGGCGGCGCGTTCACGTCCTACACGCTGAGCTACAGCTTCGGCGGACCGATCATCAACACCGCCGTCGTCTATCCCAACTGCACGAGACCGCCGGTGAATCCGTCGTCGGCGACGCCGGTGAACAGCGGTGTGCTCGGATATCTTGATGTCTCCCTGTTGCCGCCATTAGCCACGACGATCACCGTGTATCTCGACGTCTACGGAAGCGGCGGCCTGCACCTGCAGGTTAGCGCAGTCTTCAACCTGGAACTTATTGACGCTGAGATCACGGCAGTCGCCACCGTCGCCTATACTGTGGGGCAAGATCCCTTCAACGGAAGCACATCCATCATCAAGATGGTACAAAACGTCACTAACCCTGCATTTGAGCAGTCCGTGGGGGGCAGTGTCAGCGTTACCGGAAGCGCTTCTGCTTTTGGCTGCGGAAATCAGATGACGCAGTACCAACTTGCGGAATTCGGCCCGGCGGTAGGAGCGATTCCCTTGCCTTCGCCGGCTCCGAACCCAGCAGGGATTGGAGGAAATTCTTTAATTCCTACTCCGGTCATTTATGACAACACTCCGTCGCACCCGTTTAACCAGAACTGCTTCCCAGGTTTCCCTACGAATATCATCACGAATGGCGACCTGGTGGCCGAGTGGACGACCGCTCCGTGCTCCTTCCCGGTCCTTCACACTGTGCCCGCGATCAGTTCAAACCTGAAGTGGAACAGCGGACCTCCCAACACCGGCGGACGCTACGTCATCTTCCTCGAGGTGGATCAGGGCCCACTGCCGTTGCTCACACCAGTTACGCCGGCCGGAGTAGACCAGATCGCCGTCTGGATCGACAACTACGAGCCCGTTGGCGCTATTACGCAGGTCGGCAACGTCGTCGGTTGCGGCGACCTGCACCTGAAAGACTACGTCGGAACTACAGCGCCGGTCTACGGCATCGCCTGGGACTACCCCATCGACATCACCGCGACGCAGCAACTCCCCAACGATAATTTCGGATCGTATTCACTGAGTTATCAGAAGAACGGGGTGACGCCGATGCAGCCATTCCTCGCTTCGGACTACACGCCAAACGGAGCGGCGCCAGGAACGCCTCCAACGGTACGCGTGCCGAATCTGTGGCAGGCAGCGCCGCCAACTCTTGCGCAAGCAGCGCTGCTGGCTTCGTGGGACATCGTTACAGCCCTCGACGGCGGCGCACCGCCCAATCCCAACAATCCGTGCGTTGCCACGAATCCGTGGCAACTGCCCCGCGGCTGCCGGTGCGCCTACGTGCTTGAGCTGGTAGCTGGCGACACTACCTGGGTGGGAGATGGCGGCAATAACAACAGCACGGGACCGGTTTTGTTCGCGGTCAACGTGATTAACGACATCGGGACGTAGCCGTTAAGATGGAGACCAATGAGTGGTTCCGATTTGCGATAGCAGCGCTTGCCGTATGGCGGCTGTCGCATCTGCTGGCTGCGGAAGATGGCCCCTGGGACATCATTGTGCGCATTCGGCGCAAGCTTGGAACCACCAAGTGGGGTAAGCTGATGGACTGTTTCTATTGTCTTAGCGTCTGGATCAGCATTCCGTTTACATTCTTTGTTGTGAACGGAATGCTGGACAGATTTGTCGTCTGGCTTGCACTCTCCGGAGCGGCATCGTTGGCAAACAAGCTCACCAGAGAGCGTGTTGTCTTCGAACCGCCTGCGAACGTTTAAGAATCTACGAAACGAACGACGATCAGGGGAAATACTTATGGCATGCTGTGGTCAGCAACGCGCGACACTTGTTCAGAACAAAGCGACGAGTGTGCAATCTCATCAAGATACAGGTACGTCAGTCAATGTCCGTTTCAAACAACCGTCCGCCGTGCTGGTTCGCGGACCAGTGACCGGACGACACTATCAGTTCAATGGCTCAGTCAACACGCAGCGCGTCGATGCAAGGGATGCCGCTGCCCTCATCAAGACTGGGTATTTTCTGCAGGCTTGATCGCGCGTCTGACTTAGAAATAGGCTCGGCCAACTTCAAAGAAGAGCTTGTAATGCCCCGCATCTCCAATTGCGCCTCCCACAACAACAGGGCCTAGCAAGGTATTGATAATCAGCCCAGCCGATCCGTCTGATGGAAGATGTGATGCGTCTTTCACATAGTAGGCTTTGCTGACGTCTGCGCCCGCAAAGAACAGGACTTTGCCTCCGACCAATGGTGACAGTGTTCCAACCTTGCGAATATACCCGCCCTGGAAGAGGAAATATTGATTGGTAAGGAGCTCGTTCGTGTTGTAAGCGGGCAAGCGGAATGAACCGCCGAGCGAAAATGGAGGCAGACCGCCGGGATTTTCCCACAGCGTACTGCCACCCGACGCTCCAAGATACAGGGAGGACTTCTCTTTAAAGGGACGGAATCCGATCATAGAGAGCTCGGCCAGCGGAAACGTGGTGCCTGCTTCCGGTTTTGCATCCCACCATTCGATCCTTGACTGCAGGCGAAAACCTGACATTGGCGTAATTGGGCTGTCCAGGTGATCGAAAATAAAGCGCGCATGAGTGTCACCCTCCCGGCCTTTCACGCGAGGGTACAGAGTTGGATCTCCTATGTTCGGATAGAGTTTTTGATCAGCAGCTTCATAGCCAAAACGAAACTCGAATGAGCGAGGAGTCTGATACCCGATATCTCCTCTGCCGCCGAAAACCCTGTTGCGATATTCCGCGATGAGGCCCTCGGACGAATAGACATTCAAGGGCGCATTGTCTCCATAGAGCGCCGGCGCGACAAACCAGCTACGAGAATTTGTAAGCGGGCGGAAGTACTCGGAACTGAGCAGATACTCGGATCCTAAGAGAACGTCGTTCCGCAACTCAGCACCGAACTTGCCAAGGTCAAGCATCGTAAGACGCGCGCCGACACTCAGCGTGACATTTTTATAATCCCACCCGTCCACAACGATCAGAGGACGGATAATGTTGCGCCCAAAGACGTCGGGAGAACCATTGATGCCGATGCCCGGCACACCCGCCGTATTGGTTACCAGACCATAATTGAGATTCGAGACGCGTTGATCACTGGAAATCGTTGTAAGCTGGCGGGAAAGAAAATCAGGATCAATGGGCTTCCCCACGTCGGCAGAGAGTTGTTCCTTGACCTGATCCGCATCATGAGCGGGAACGCCGTTTACTTCAATATATTGAGGAATGGGCAGGGTCCGTGTGCGGCTTGCACGCTGCGCCAGATACTGTTGCCAAGTGGCGTCATCTACGGAAAGCTTCTCGAGGATTGCAGCTTTGCTCTGCGCTGCGTCGTAGCCTTTCTGGATCAGATCTTTGGACTTGCTGTAGTCCATAGTTGAGAAGTCCTGAAGAGGAACGCTGACCAGAATGTCGGTCTGCTGCATGCTTCGCAGCTCATTGGCGGCGATCATGACACTGATGCCGCGACCTAATACACCAACCGAAGTGAATCGCTCGGTAGCCTTTATTGGAGCAGTTTGGAGATAGACCGCCAGCGTAATGTCGGCACCCATCTGTTTGGCAACATCGACGGGCAGATTATCAATGAGCCCACCATCGGCATAGATCGCGTCGTTCGTTCTTATCGGAGCGAAAACGCCCGGTAGAGACATGGTGGCTCGCATGGCGAGACCGAGAGAACCAGAGCGGAAAACGTGTGCCCTGCCTGAGACCAGATCCGTGGCTACGCAGCCAAACGGAATGGGCAGATCGTCGAAGTTCTGGACGGTGGAATACGGGAGCGCGATTTTATCGAGCAGTAGCTGCACCTGCTGACCGGATTTGTATCCGCCCTGATAAGCCAGCCCCTTATTCCACCCGAGCTGAAAGGACATTGGATATTCAGCTGTATCTTCCTTGCGTCGAATGGAGAGATCACGATATGGCACACCATCGCTCAGCATCTGATCCCAGTCAATGCCCTCAACAAGAGTGCGGACCTCTGCTGGAGATTTGCCAGTGGCATAAACTCCTCCAACCAACCCGCCCATACTCGTGCCAGCCACCATATCCACCGGGATATGGTGTTCTTCTAACCAGCGCAGTACACCGATGTGGGCTAAGCCCAGTGCTCCGCCCCCATTCAGAACCAGGCCAATCTTGGGTCTCTTTTCTAGGGGGGCGCCATCCGCGGCCAGCATCGAACTGGCGGACAACGACGTGACCGCAATTCCACTAATGAGAGACTTCCAGAGTCTTGTCATGACACCAGTCGTTATCTCATACAAAATGACATAGTCCATCGTCAAACAGCAGGCGAAAAGAGACCGGACGTATCCCAAAAGGCACGTGTCTGTATGCGCGCCGGCGATTTCCGCAGATTTTGGACAGATAGAACAGGGAGACTTCTAGCGCAATGCGTGGGCCGAAGTTGGCTTCCTTATTAGCTTCCTGACGCCCGCGAGACGGGAAGATTTACTGCTTTCTCGATGAGGCGTCGATCATTGTGAAGCCTGGACTATCCATATTTGTCACAAAGACCCTGCCCGAATCCGCGTCGACTGCGACTGCATATGGATTCTTGCCTGCATTCAACGTAGCAATGACCTTATTCGTTGACCCGTCGATGACACTTACGCTGTTACCGTGCGTGTTTGCGGTGTAAATCAGGTTAGCTTTGGCGTCCACTGCAATGGCTTCAGGGTGCTTGCCGACATGCACAGTAGCGATTACTGCCCTCTTCGCGCCATCAACGATGGTTACGCTGTCATCTTCATAGTTCGCGACATATGCGATATTCTTCGACGAATTCACCGCAACTGCACAAGGCATCGCACCTGTAGCGATCGTCGTAACGTTTCCTGTTTTCTCATCCACAGCCGCGACACTTCCATCGCCAATCCGAGTCACGTAGAGAGTCTGCGATGCTTCATTGAGTGCCATGCCCCACAGGTGCGTACCGATATGCACCTTAGCGGGCGCTTCACTTGCACCAGCCAGAGCGTTGATATTGGGGTCCTCATAGCCCAGTAAATAAAGCCGGTTCATCTTCGGGCTGACAACCATGGCATCTTTAGAGCCTATTTTTTTCTTTGTGATGCTGTTGGACACCCCATCAATAATGGTCAAGACATCGCTGAAAGTATTCGAGACATAGATCTTGTTGGTCGCCTTGTCGACGGCAAGGACGTAAGGGCGTGCGCCTACATTCACAGTCGAAATAACCGAATCATTCTGTCCATCGAGAACACTCACTGTGCCGCTGGCATTGTTAACGACGTAAACGCGATCCGAAACAGGATTAATGGCAATAGCAACCGGCTCTTCGCCAACCTTTACGCTTCCGATGTGGTTGTTCACGACGTTGATCACCGATACTGCGCCGTGATCTTTATCAACGGCATACACCTTCTGGTTCAGCGGATTTAGGGCGATCGCCTGCCTGCTGAGCAATGTTCCGGAAGGGGGCACCACCTGTGTCGAAGCGAACGGCAGGATCACGAGAATCGCAGCAGAAACAAATGCGATTCGACTCATAGATCTGAAGGATGCCAGGCGCATAAAACCTCCGAGCTGAAAATGCGGACGAATCCTTGGCATGTCCGATGCAATCACGAGATTGAACGCAATCCGCGAAATCGCTGTCTCGCTGAGAGAATGCACCACTTTGTTATAAATGATAAATAAGTATCGGACATGGCAAGATCAGATGGGTTTGGCAGTCTATTATGTCAAAAATGTGATTCCGAGCGAGGATTCTTCGATGCCGCATCAGCGACGCCTATGGCAACTGGTTTTCCGAAACTTCCTGATTGCCATGTGGCTCGTGCTTGCTTGCACATACGTTCTGAATGCCCAAAATCAATCACCCAGATTCAGGGTCATCGCCATTGCTGAAAAAGGCGGAATTCACAAGCCCTTTGTTGACGCCGCTAAGGTCTGGCTGCAAAAAGAAGCTGCTGCCGATGGCTTCTCGATTGACTACATCGAAGACACGCAAAAAATCGATGATGCATTTCTGTCGCAGTACCAGCTCTTCATTCAACTCAACTACCCTCCGTATGCGTGGACACCCACAGCCATGGCGGCCTTTGAAAAATATATTGAGCAGGGGAAGGGGGGATGGATCGGCTTTCATCATGCAACTCTTCTTGGGGAATTCGATGGTTATCCGATGTGGCCATGGTTTTCAACCTTCATGGGCGGCATCCGTTTCAAGACATATATTCCCGACTTTGCTACAGGAACAGTCCATGTCGAAGACCCTGCTCACCCAACCATGAAGGGTCTTGGCGCTTCATTTCAGATTGAAAATGAAGAATGGTACACCTACGACAAATCACCCAGGCCGAACGTTCATGTGCTGGCCAGTGTCGATGAGAAGTCCTACGCACCCCCAAGATCGATCACTATGGGCGATCATCCGGTCGTGTGGACGAACGAGAATTACAAGGCAAGAAATATCTATATTTTCATGGGACATCATCCGGAACTCTTCCAGAACAGCGCCTTCACGACGCTTTTTCACAACTCCATTTTGTGGGCGGCGCACCGATGATCCGACGATTTGTCCTCGTTGTCACGGCGTTGCTTAGCTTTTCGCCCGTCGCCGCTCTTGCGCAGGCTGCATCGTTCAAAGTTCTTGCTTTTTATTCAACAAATGTCGAGTCAGATCATGTCGATTTTGCAAAACAAGCACTTCAGTTCTTCGCCGAGAGCGCAAAAAAGAACCACTTCGATTTCGAATCGACCACTCGCTGGGATGACCTGACAGCATCGTCCCTGGCGCAATATCAGGTCATTTTGTGGTTGGATGACTTGCCTCATACTCCGGAGCAACGCGCGGCATTTGAGAAGTATATGACGCACGGTGGCGGCTGGCTTGGTTTTCACATAGCCGCATATAACGACAAGGACACCAACTGGCCATGGTTTGTCGATTTCCTTGGCGGTGGAGTCTTCTATGGCAACAACTGGCCTCCGCTTCCGGCTGCGCTGATCGTTGATGAGCCGTCGCACCCGATTGCAAAAGGACTTCCGGCAAGATTCACGGCGCCTGCGAATGAGTGGTATAGCTGGAAACCGAGCCCACGTCTCAACAAAGAAGTCAAAGTATTGCTCACGCTCGATCCTGTGAACTATCCGCTGGGACTGAAGGACACTCTTACGGCAGGCGACATTCCCGTAGTGTGGACGAATACGCATTACCGCATGCTTTACATGAACATGGGGCATGGCGACAAGATCTTCACGAATCCAACCCAAAACCAGTTGTTCGAGAATGCAATTCTGTGGCTTGGCAATAGGCCCCGATAACGCGAGCCATTGATATCGCGGGCCGGCGTCCGTTTCAATCTGGTGCAGCCCGCATTAAGAGCAAGCTGTTCAGACTGAGGGCGATCTTCTGCCGCGACTCAGGAGTAAAAACGCTAGAGCGGTAATCCGCGCTGACAGCTACAATTGAGCCACCTCCGGTGCGGCTGCCCTCGCCCACTTGAAGCAGGAGCTGTTGAAATGGGTCTCCTGGCGAATTTCAAAATCCGGACCAAGGTTCTCATTGCCCTGCTTCCGCTGGTTGTCATGGTCATTGTGGCGGCACTGTACGCGTCGATTGAGATGGATAAAATCGACAGCCGGTATAGCGACCTGATCGCCAAAGATTCCAAGGCCCTCCACAACCTGACGGTCGCACGGGTAATGAACAACCGATTCGGCCAACTCCTCTATCAGGAGATTGCTGAGCCCGACGCTGACAGAATGCGAGCGATCGACGCTTATCTCGACGAGACCGTCACGGAATTCCACTCAGCCGTCACCGACGCGAAGGCCGAAACCCCGGATCTGGCGCCCAAGATCAACGCGGTCACCGTCCTTTTCGACGAAGCGGTTTCCGATGCCCGCCCTGTTCGAGTTGCAGCCTTGGCCAACGACAACGACAAGGCCATAAAGCTGACACATGAGGCCTTTGATCCTGCATTGCACAAGGGTCGACAAGCTCTGATTGACCTGGCTGACGAATTGCACGCGACCGTTGACCAACGGTCGGGTGAACTCAGTGTCAGGACGCACCGCACTATTCTGGTCACATGGCTTGTGATCACACTCGGCCTGATCGCATCTTTCACGATCGCACTCTTCATCGTACAGGTTGAGGTTGTAAAGGTTGTTCTGTCGTTTCGGGGCCGGATTCTTGATGTGGCGCAAGGGCGACTGGACGAGCCCATCACGAATCTCAATCGTCCCAATGAAATTGGCGAGATGAGCCGCGCGCTGCAGGCATTGCAGGCTGCTGCCCGCGAGCGAGAGACGCAGGGGTGGGTCAAAGCCGAGGTCGCGGCTACTGTTGAGAAGTTGCAATCGGCGGAAGACTCCGCGGAGTTCGCCGCGATCCTGCTCTCACGTATTTCAGAATCATTCAACCTACTGTATGGTGCGTTCTATCTCGCTGATCAAGATCAGACGCATTTCGCTCGCGTGGGTGCCTTCGCAACGGACGTCTCGATGGAGCCGCGAGAGTTTGCGCTCGGTGAGGCCCTTGTAGGGCAAGCCGCCGTTGAACGGCGTAGCCTTCAGATTTCCGCTACAGCAGACAAGCCACTCCAGGTTTCCGCAGGTATCGGAACGGTGGCTCCTGCGTGCGTTCTGTTTGTTCCTGTGATCAATCAGGACGCTGTTCTCGCGGTGATCGAATTGGCGCCATCGGCTCCGGTGTCAATGCGCCAGCAGGCGCTGCTCGACGCGCTGTTGCCGACTGTGGCTCTCAATACCAAGATTCTTCTGAGCAAACTTGAGACCAGGAAACTGCTAGAACAGACTCAGGCGCAGGCGGCGGAACTGGCCGTAGCTAAAGAAGCCGCCGAAGCCGCCACGAAAGCCAAGTCTGATTTTCTGGCCAACATGAGCCATGAAATCCGTACGCCGATGAACGCCATCATCGGGATGACGCATCTGGCGTTGAAAACAGAGCTGTCTCCCAAGCAGGAAGATTATCTGACTAAGGTTAAATCCGCAGCTCAGTCGCTGCTCGGGATCATCAACGACATTCTCGACTTCTCGAAGATCGAAGCGGGCAAGCTCGATATCGAGAAGACAGACTTCAGGCTGGAGGATGTCCTCGACAATCTATCGACGATTGTCGGTCAGAAGGCTCACGACAAGAACATCGAATTTTTGATTGCGGCTCAGCACGACATCCCGCCGAATCTGGTCGGCGATTCCCTGCGTCTCGGACAAATCCTGATTAACCTAGTGAACAATGCCGTCAAGTTCACCGACCGCGGCGAGGTAATTGTGACGGTTACGCTGGAGGAGCAGTTGGCAGATCGGGTTAAGCTGAGGTTCTCGGTCCGCGATAGCGGCATCGGCATGACACCGGAACAGAGCGCCCGACTCTTCCAGGCGTTCTCGCAGGCAGACACTTCGACGACGCGGAAGTACGGTGGCACTGGGCTCGGTCTCTCCATTTCCAAGCGGTTGGTTGAGATGATGGAGGGCAACATCTGGGCCGAGAGCGAACCTGGCATAGGCAGCACTTTCCATTTCAATGCCTGGTTCGGCATTGGTACAGGAGAGAAACAGAAACGCTTCATCCCTGACCTGGCGGGTGTCCGCGCCCTGGTTGTCGATGACAACGCACAAGCCTGCGAGATATTGACTGACGCGCTCCGTGTATTTGCGCTTAGAGCCGAGTCGGTTTCGTCCGGAGAGGATGCTGTCCGAGAGATAGCTGCTGCAGACTCCAACGACCCTTATCGCCTCGTGTTGATGGATTGGCACATGCCTGGAATGGATGGCCTGGAGGCGAGCCGCATCATCAAGCGCAACGATCGTCTGCAGCACATTCCGAAGATCGTGATGGTGACTGCGTTCGGACGAGAGGATGTCAGGGCCAAGGCAGAGGAGATTGGGATCGACAGTTATTTGTTGAAGCCTGTCAATTCTTCTCTCCTCTATGACACTCTGGTGGATCTCTTTGGCGTTGCCGGACTTGAGCACAGCCGTTCGCGTGCGAAGAAAGACGACGCCCATGTGCATGACGCTACGGGAATCCGGATCCTGCTGGTCGAAGACAACGAGATGAATCAGCAGGTTGCGACGGAACTGCTGGAGAGCGCCGGAGCGATCGTCACCGTCGCTAACCATGGCGCCGAAGCAGTGAAAATCCTGACTGAAGGTGATCAGGCTCCGCCGTTCGATGTCGTGTTCATGGACCTGCAGATGCCCGAGATGGACGGCATCACAGCAACCAAATTACTGCGGCGCGATCCCCGATTGCAGAAGTTCCCAATCATTGCGATGACGGCTCATGCCCTGGTTGAAGAGCGCCAGCGCTGCCTTGACGCGGGCATGAACGACCATGTGTCGAAGCCGATCGATCCTGACGCCCTGTTTTCCACTTTGCTCCGCTGGGCAAAGCCCCGGCCAAAGCAAACAGTGGAGACGCAAGCTCCGCCTGTGAGAAGCGGAGATGAGGTGACTCTGCCGGAGATTGCGGGCATTCACATGATGGATGGCTTAAAGCGCGTTGCCGGTAACAGGCGGCTCTACCGCGACCTGTTGATACAGTTTGCGGCGAAACAAGGCAATGCCGCAGCTGAGATCTCAGCTGCAATCGCGAGCGGAGACGTCAAACTGGCCGAACGTATTGCACACACAGTGAAAGGCGTTGCCGGCAATATTGGAATCACTGAAGTGCAATCCACTGCTCAGAAATTGGAGAAGGCAATCCGCGAGCGGCATGATTCGGTCTCTTCCCTGCTCCAAGAGTTCGCAGCTGTGTTGAGCACTCAAGCAGCTGCCATCAGGCAAGCTCTGCAGGAGGAGATCCCTGCTAAACCGGAGAAGGTGCGGACTTCGCCTGTCAACGGAGAAGCGGCATCGGATGCTATCTCGAGACTTCGAAGTTATCTCGAAGCGAGCGATGGCGCAGCAGAAGAAGCATTTCATAGCCTGCGGAACGTAGTAGAAGGCGTCATTGACAAGCCGAAATTGGATGCGTTGGGCACTTCTATCAACGATTTTGATTTTGAGGCAGCGTTGGTAAAGCTGGATGAGATCGCCAAAGTTTGTTCACGAAATGGGAGCGAATGAAATGAACGAGCCGGATCAAAAGAAGACCATCCTCTTAGTAGATGATGCTCCCGCCAACATTCAAGTCGCGAATGCGATATTGAAGGACACCTACAAAATCCGCATCGCGACCAATGGCGCCAAAGCGTTGGAACTGGCCAATGCTACACCTCCTCCGGACCTGATTCTGCTCGACGTCATGATGCCTGAGATGGACGGATACGAAGTATGCTCCCGCTTGAAATTGGACTCACAGACGCGCGATATACCAGTCATCTTTCTTACAGGACAAACCGAAACTGAAGACGAAACAAGAGGCTTCGAAGTTGGCGCAGTGGATTACATCCATAAGCCTTTTTCTCCTGCAGTCGTCATGGCGCGCGTACAAACGCACCTGGTACTCCGCGGCATCCGGGAGCAACTCGCACTGCAACTGCAGACGATTCAGAAAGAATTGGAAACAGCGCGGCAAATCCAGCTGTCCATTCTTCCATCGGAGATTCCGCAAATCGCAGGGCTTGATATCGCCGCGCGTTATATCCCCATGACCTCGGTTGCAGGTGATTTCTACGACTTCATCACTGTTGATGAGAAACACATAGGGATTCTTATGGCCGATGTATCAGGGCACGGCATGCCTGCCGCTCTGATTGCGTCGATGCTGAAGATTGCACTGGCTGCCCAGATTCCTAACGCTCCCGATCCCGCGCAGGTGCTTTCGGGATTGAACCAGGCGTTATGCGGCAAGTTCCAGCATCATTACGTCACGGCAGCATACCTCTTCCTCGACATGGAGAAGATGTTGTTGAAGTATGCCGGTGCTGGCCACCCTCCAATGCTGTTCTGGGGTTCGTCATCAGCGGGCGTGCGCGACGTGGAAGAAAATGGTTTGTTTCTTGGGAAATTTCCGTGGGCGACTTATTCCTCGGTTGAGTTGCCGCTCAGGGCAGGCGATTGGTGTTTGCTCTACACCGATGGAATCCCGGAAACCACAAATCACTCGGAAATCGAGTTTGGCACAGAGCGCTTCAGGCAAGTCGTCACGACCGACCAAAGCACTACTGCCGATCACTTCGCTGATCACCTGCTTGAGGAATTGTCGCGATGGGCCGCCCGTGGTCCGGATGAAGACTTGGACGACGACGTCACAATAGTGCCTATCCACGTTAAGTGAACGACGGCCAAAGAAAAGCCCGAAATTTGTTTTGGATTGTGGGGCCGGGAGAGGGTCGAACCCCTGCGGGACGAGACCTGACGGATTTTTTGGCTTTTTCCCATCATATGCCTTGACACGTATATACTCACTAAAGTATATAAGGAGCGTGGAATCTGTATTCGAAATCATTGCGGAGCCGAACCGTCGCGCGATATTGAACCTGCTGGTCTCGTCACAACAGTCGGTAGGAGAGATCGAGCGTCGACTTCGTATGCCGCAGCCGACTGTGTCGAAGCACCTGCGGGTGCTGCGCGAGGCCGGTTTCGTGGAATCCACCGTGGATGCACAGCGCCGTCTCTACCGACTGAAGCCGGAACCATTTCAGGAACTGGATGATTGGCTGGCTCCGTTCCGCCGGTTCTGGTCGGATCACATAGATGCTCTCGAACGCTACCTCGACCGCATGGATCAATCAACGGATCAAGCAAAAGAAGGCAAGGAAAAAACGACGCGTCGCAAACCGCGAGCGTGACAAAGGAGAAACGAAGTGAAAATCAAAGTGACCACCCTATACGTGGACGACCAGGAGAAGGCCCTGCGTTTTTATACCGAGGTGCTGGGCTTCGTAAAAAGGAACGACTTCAGCCAGGGGCCGTTTCGCTGGCTCACGGTAGCCTCGCCAGAGGAGCCGGACGGCACGGAACTGCAACTGGCTCTCAACAACAACCCGCCGGCCAAAGCCTACCAGCAAGCCATATTCCAACAAGGCCAGCCCGCGTTCATGTTCTACACCGACAACCTGCAGGCTGACTACGAGCGTATGAAAGCGGCCGGTGCCGAGTTCACTATGCCACCAACGGACGTGACGGCATCCAAGATCGCAATGCTGAACGACACCTGCGGCAATCTCATTCAGGTGACGCAGCTGATGTGGCAGGGCTGACGTTCAGCAGGATGGCAGCATGGTGGATGCCGATGGAGACGAGGAGAAAGAAGATGAGCTATCGCGAGCAGTATGAACCGGGTCCGGCCGGCGGGGCGCGGGTCGAAAGGGACGGAGAGAGGATGACGCTCATTCTAGTCAGAGAACTGCGTCACCCGCCGGAAAAAGTCTGGCAAGCGCTCACTGACCCGGCGCACCTGCGCGAGTGGGCTCCCTTTGACTCCGATGGAAACCTGAGTACGGTCGGAACCACGGTGAAGCTCACCACCGTGGGAGCACCGAAGCCGCACGTTACAGAAACAACCGTGACGCGTGCCGACGCACCCGAGCTGCTTGAGTACAACTGGGGAGGCTTCAATATCCGGTGGGAACTCGAATCCTTTGGCGGCGGCACGCGCCTGACGCTGTGGACCAACATCGCTCGCCACTTCGTCTCCATGGGCGCTGCTGGATGGCACATTTGTATCGACGTGCTCGATCACCTTCTCAACGGCACTCCCCTTGGACGCATGGTCGGCCCCGAGGCAGCGAAGTTCGTCGGCTGGCAGCGGCTCAACGCGGAATACGCGGAGCTCTTCGGCGTCGAAGACAACTGGCCCAAGGTCTCGCAAAAGCTGTGAGGAGATGCCATTAAACTGGGATAAATGGGTTCGGCAGACCCTGGTACCCCCTCATTGCTTCTGTAGTCATGCATGGAGCATTATTCCAAACGCATCCCTTTCTAAACACAACTATGTCAAACGCAACCCTTTCAAAAAATCAACGTGATGAAGTACTCAGAGCATTGAAAGCCCGTTTTGAGAAAAACATGAACCGCCATAAGGGTCTTGAATGGGCCAAAGTACAGGCAAAGCTGGAAGCGAATGCTGAAAAACTATGGTCGCTTCATGAAATGGAAAGAACCGGCGGCGAACCGGATGTTGTTGGCTATGACAAAAAGACGGGCGAATTCATTTTTTATGATTGCTCAGCGGAAAGTCCAAAAGGCCGCAGAAGTGTTTGCTACGACCGTGAAGCGCTGGAGTCAAGGAAGGAATTCAAACCAGAAAATAATGCCATGGATATGGCAGCTGCCATGGGCATTGAGCTTTTAACGGAAGAACAATACCGAGAGTTGCAGAAGCATGGAAATTTCGACATGAAAACGTCGAGCTGGGTGAAAACACTTTCTGCTATCAGAAAACTTGGGGGCGCCGTCTTTTGTGATCGCCGCTACGACACCGTTTTCCTGTATCACAACGGTGCGGAATCTTACTATGCTGCTCGGGGGTTTCGCGGCTCGCTAAGGGTCTAATTGGGACTTTGGGTAATAGCATTTCTTTGATTTTTGATTCTGTTTGGTTCTGTCCAGCAGTGGAACCGCCCCACTCAAGCCAAACCAGGATTGAATGGCCACTCGCCGGAGTCATCGAAAATAACTTTAGGATACTGATTTCATTCGGCGTGCGGGGGCGGGGCGTAGCAAGCCGGCGGACCGAATGGTGCCGCGCAGGGTCGCGTTATCACTACGGGAAAAACGGGCCGATTCCTCACACATTAGATATTAATCGGACCAAGCTTGAGATGTTCTGACAGAATTCTGGCTCGTTCGCGGATCGAAGCTGCATCGTTTGTGCCTTGTTGAGACATTCGATCAAATTCAAGTAATTCAAAGTTGGCTTTCGAGATATCTTCCTCGGCCAAAACGCGATTTGTCTCAAGGCTCTCATAAAAGGATCTAATCTTCGATCTCTTGAAATGCGCCATCCGATTGTTTCGAATTGCCAGTTGCGCTACAAGATAGACCACGGGCACAATAGACTGCGATTTAAGAAGAGTATCTTCTTCGGTAAACACCTCAGTCAGAGCATCCAATACCTCTGTTACGGTAGCTTGCAAAACACTCGTATTTGCAAACTCACCTGATTTTGCCTTTCTGACCATGTCATCCAAATAGGGCTTTTTCGTATCGAGGATTCTGTCGTATACGTCACGGCTGTACTCAAGGAAGAGAAGGCGGGCGGCAACTTCGCGGTGTCGGTATCTAGAATCTGAAAAGCGGACATTCCTCGTGAAAAACTTGTGAATCGCCAGGTCCTTTATACACTGCGCCATTGCCCCGCCGATAGCACTTCTCTTTTCCGCTGCATTCAGTGGAACAGCTTCGTTCAATCGGGAGAACATGTCCTCTATCAGGTCGGTGTCTTCTGTCTCGACGCAAACAATAGGAAGGCTGTAGGAATCAAACCGAATCTTCTGACGCGGATAGGACTCACCAATTTCCGTGTAAGTCATTCCACCTAATTTCACCTTCGGGTCGGCGAAGTAGTCAAAGTCATCGGCCAATGCGAATTCGCCGTCGATGAATTTCCAGATTGTTTCAATTCGTTGGCGTCCGTCTATGATTGCAAAATCGAACTTCAGCCCCTCTTTTTTCTTTTGAGTTGGGGATAGCGCATGGAAATAGAGCTTTGGGATGTCGTAGTCGTTGATGATCGAATCGATAAGCAATTGCTTCTTTTCCAGGGTCCACACGTCACCGTCTCGTTGGTAGTCGGGTGATACATTGATGAACGACCGTTCGGAGTTCACTCGTAGTATTGCACTATTGGCCAGCGGATAGGTTCGAATGGTCGACATAGCATTCCTTTTAGACAATTGCTGCGATGCTACCCAATTCTGGGAACACAGAAAATCTAGTTATTCCAAGGCGTCGGAGATCTTCGCGAATTTCTTGCTTAGCTGCTGCGGGTATGACGTAACGCCATATATGGTCCCGAGTTGCGGCGTCGCCGACCTCATCGATGTACACATTTTCTCGGTGCGTAATGGTGAACACACCTTGTTGAGCTTGCATACGTGCGCTGTTTCGTGGTGCGATTGCGGCAACGGGATTTAGCCTCGAACGAAGCTCGCGGGCGATTGTCGAAGGCAGATAATTCGCCAACTCTTCATCCTCGAAGGACGGTATTTCATGTTCGTAGGCGGGACGAATACCAGCTTTGGCATTCAAGATTGTCGGTAAAAGGACCCAGAGGATCGAGTCTTCTGCTAGGTCCTGCTCTACCGCGAAATATAGGCCAACAAGGGGATTCTCGGACCAATCGAGCAACCGAGTTGAGAGGCCATGGTGTTGCATCAAGAATAGCCAGTCGAATTCCCCAGTAGGACGGTTGGAGAGAAGGAGTGATGCATGTTGTTTGAATCGATTGACGAGGTGGGTCTCCGACTCGGTGGCAGGAGGTCGGAGTAGTTTTGGCTCTAACCGCCACGCCGCGCTTCGGTGGCCTCGATACCATGCTGGACCGTTGTATCCAACGAGGTCGCGTCGGAGATTGGAAATTAGCTCTCCTATCGATGTTAGCTGTGAGTCGGGAAATTTCAAGAAGGTCGTACCGTACCTGTAATGTGCTTATAAAGCTATCATTTTTACTGCGGCAATGCCCCGCTCTATTTTCAGTATGTTTTGGGCGCGTGTCCCATTCGAGTTTGATTTTGGCTTGAATGGGACAGTTCTACTGCGAGGCTTGCAGGTTATGCTCCAGCGCATCTAAATTGGGGCGAAAGTTGAAGCTGTACATACAAAGGAGCCATCCCGGTGGAATCGGCCTCTGTATTCATCGACCAGAAGATCAAGGAACTTGGCGACTGGCGCGGGAAGACACTCGCGAAAGTGCGCAAAATTATCCACGACGCAGACCCTGAGATCGTCGAAGAGTGGAAGTGGATGGGGACTCCCGTCTTCTCCCACGGCGGCATCGTCTGCACGGGAGAGACGTACAAGAACGTCGTCAAGATGACATTCGCCAAGGGAGCTGCGTTGAAGGACCCTGCAGGCCTGTTCAACTCCAGCCTCGACGGGAATGTCAGGCGCGCCATCGACATCCACGAGGGCGAAAAGATCAATGAAGCGGCGTTGAAGGATCTCATCCGCGCCGCAGTGGCGCTCAATCTCGAGGGCAAAAACCAACTGAAGACCAAGCCGAAGTCCCGGCGAGCGAGCAGCAAGCGGACCGATTAGCTTCATCGCAGGTCACGGTCATATCTCCTCACATAGGGGCTATGCTCCGCGCATCCTGCGGAAGTACTCGCGTAGGTTCTATGTGAAAAGAGCCGGCTGCTCGAAGGCGGCGACGTGGTCGTTCTTTAGTTCGCTTTCGCGTCTGCGTCGGGCTTTCGGAAGGCGGCTTCTCCAGCGTCGGACACCTTGACCCACTTCAGGTTGGCGTTGTTGCTCTGTTGCCAGATGGCTTGGAGCGACGAAGACTGCGGTCAAAAGTATCGACTCTTCATTCTCATGCTGAAATAGGTGACTGCTACCGCAGAGTCAAAACAACTCCAGGCGACGAGAGGTCGCCCTTCGACACTCTCCGCAGTCCAAAGCTTCGCAGATTTCCTTCCGTGAGTTGAAGCCTCTGGCCATCGATGCGAACACGATCGGTCACGTCCAGCGCTTCATCGCTCGCCAGATCCTGTGCCAGCACGCGCTTGCCTGCGAGGGGCTTCTCGAATATGAGACTGATCGTTGCACAACTGCCAAAGACGCCGTATGGACCCGGCGCATCGCCTACGCATAGCTCGACATTCGCTGGAGGCAGGTACCACGCCCGACCGGGGTGCGTCCGCTCCTGAATGCCGATCGCAACCGCGCCTTTGGGAAATCTCGACGCGAAAACGAACGGCCTTTCGCCAGTCGATGTTACGCGGGGCAACGGAATGTTGCGCGCGATGCATGCTGGCGCTCCTTGATGCGTTGTCTGTCCGACTAGATCTGTTTCCCAGCTCTGTCCGCGCTTGAAGATCCAGCTATCCGTCAATATCTCTTCGCTGACTTCGACACTTCCACTTCCTGCAGCAAAAGGAGGCGCAATGCGCTGCCAGCGCAGGGCACGGACCACTTCGTCCATCCGGCGCTTGGCCTGACGCGGTCCATTGAAGAACAGGTCTGTATCGGCTCCGGGCCTCAATCCATCGAGAGGATGGCGAAGAATTCCCATGGTGCATCCCATAGCGGCCGCAACGTAGACTTCATCCTCGACATTCAGCAGCGCATGCACCTCTCTCTCACCCTGTGCCCCTTTGAGCATTTCCGCGAGACGGTCGAGCGTTGTGGGCAACGAGAGGATCGAGGTTACGTCATAGGTGCGGTACACGTCTGTATGCGCGAGAATCTGCTGACGGCGAGAGCCCCAGAGCTGCGCGCCAAATCTTCCGTCGCGCCGCCAGTCTCCGTTCAATGGCGGCTCGCCGTGAACATGCTCGAACTGCAGATGCGTATGCTCTGCCTTGCGCACATCGACGAGATGAAACTCAGGGTCGCCGATATCGATTTTCCAGTAGCGGACATCGGCTTGCTGACTCAGCATCTCGAGATGCTCATCTTTGATGCCGCCGGGAGTGTTGCGGCACCACAGAGCGGCCCCGCGCCAGTCTGCGGATTGAATGGCCTTGTTCAGCGCTGCCAGGCGTTCGGCCGGTGAACCAGAGAATGACGGAAACTTTGCCGCATCGAGTTCGAAGGTGGCGGTGCCGCCGGACTCCCAACCGTCATCGAGCATGAGGTAGAGATCATCGCGGACACGGGGAAAGAATGTGTGAGCCCATCCATCTTTGCCGAGTAGCACCTGCTCGTTCATAGCATTATGCGCAAGCTGGCTGCCGGAGTCGCCTTCGAGGATCTCCGGTGAAAGCTGTTGAAGATGTTGCCCGTACATGTAGTTCTGAACGGCCCACGTGCACCAGTAATTCGGCGCACCGCTGGGCGTTTCGGGAATCAGGTTCACGCCAGTCTTCCGGGCTGAAGACTTGAGGGCGGGCAGCCCATCGGCGAAAGCCGCCAGCGCCGTTGCGGCTCCGCTTAGGACAAAGTTCCTGCGGTTCACGTGCGATCCTTTGAGTAAATTTTCGTTCGATGTGCACGAGTGACGCGGCGCATGTTGTTCATCAGCATACGCCGCATATCCGTTTCAGAAGGTGAAGTGGAAGCCGAGTTGCAGCTGTCTCGGGTTTCCATTCGTTCCACCGATCTGCCCAAAGTTGGAATCTGCGAGATTGGTGTCGGGATTTGAATAGTGCGGCGTGTTGGTGAGGTTAAAGGCATCGACCTGCACCGTTACCCTCATCGACTCATGAATCGTTTCCGACTTTGAGAGCGAGAGATCGGAGTTGTAGTAGCCGGGTCCATGCACTTTGCCCGAGCCCGAGTTGCCAAGCTGGAAGGGTGCGGGTGTGGTGAAGCAGCTGGTGTCGAACCACTCGCCTACGGAACCGATGGTCCGGACTGAAGGGCAGGTCACGTTGGCGCGATTGGTGACGCCGCTACCGAGATTGTCATACGCCGCATTGAAAGTAAGAGGCGTGCCTGACTGCAGCTTGGCGATCGTGCTGAACTGCCATCCTCCGAGCAACAGTTGTGTTGGCCGCGAAGCATTCGAGCCCCACTGCTGGCCGCGTCCAAAGGGGAGCTGATAGACGAGGGCGGCGATGAAGTTCTGCGGAACGTTCGGCGCCTGGTTTGTTCCTTCGCCGCGATTGTAGCTGTCGTCGAGCGGCCACCAGACGCTCATGTCGTCGATCTCCTTCGACCAGGTATAGTTCACGCGCCCGGCCAAACTGTGAGTGAAGTTGATTCTCATCTCGGCTTGCAGGGCGTGGTAGATCGAATCTCCGTCGGCGCCTGCGTAACCGATGTTCGTCGCGTACTGATCGCCAGCAGGGTCGAAGTACTGGTATGGCAGGCGCGAGTTGAACGAAGTACTGCCGGGAGGTGGAGTGTTGATGTTGTAACGCCGGAAGAGATGGATGCCGCGCGTTCCGACATAGGTCAAGCTGAAAGCCGTGGCATCGGTGATCTTCTGCTGCACTCCGAAGTTCCAGGCATAGGCAACATCCGGCTGCATGTTCTTGTTCATGAAGCTCACGGAAATGCCGGGCGGTGGAGCAATCGGCGCGGTGGTTGGAGTGGGGATGTACTGCGGCAGTCCTGTGACGCTTAGCGGCGTAAGCGGCACGTTGCGCTCCTGAGCAGGATTGGTGAAGACCTCAAAGAACGGGAAGTTCCGCTCGAGGAAGCCCCCCATTGCGCCGAAGTTTCCGGGGAAGTGCGTGACGCCGAAGGCGCCTGTCAGAGTGGTGTTGCCGTTTCCGGGTGTGTAGGCGAAGCCGACCCTCGGCGACCATCCGCCATAGTAGTTATCGACATTGGGAGCGCGGTTGCTGCTGGTGGCGAAATCGAGGACGCCTGCGGCGAGATCGAAGTTTGACTGGTGATTATCCTTGTCTACGGCAGGGGTGATGAGATCCCAGCGCAGCGCGAGAGTGAGCGTTAGATTGCGTTTCACGCGGTATTGGTCCCCTGCATAGATGCCCAACAGGATCGCGCGCGTCGCGGGATCGGTCGCGACAAAACCGCGATCGATGTAGGAAGGCAGTCCGAGCAGGAAGCTGGCGAACTGGTTGCCGCCCACCGGGTTCACGCAGTTGGGATCCAGGGTACAGCTGCTGGTGTAGTCGGAGATGTAGGTGAAGTCACCGTTTTTGTTCGCGTCGGAATTTGTCAGAGAGGCTTGCAGGCGGCGGAAATCCTCACCGAAGGTGAATGTATGCGCGCCCCATACTTTGGTGAGGTTATCGGTGATCTCATAGGAGTTGCTGATGCGATGAGAGTTCGTCCAGCCCTGCGAGCCCGTGGCTGCAATGTTGCCGATGCTGAAGTTGCCCATGCCGGTTGCACCGAAGGCAGCGTCGTTGCCGTTCGGGATGCCGAGGGCGGTGTTCTCGTTCGTGCCCAGGTCATTGCCGTAGTCTTGCGTGTAGAAGCGATTGAAACCGAAGCGCAGCTCATTGAGCATGGTGGGAGAGAATGTATGGTTGTAACCGATGACTGCATTGTGATTGCGGCTCTTCGCGTTTACGTCTCCAATTTGGATAAACGGTGTACCTGGAGACGGCGCTGACAGGTCGCGACGCTGATAGGATTCGCGACCGAAGATGCGGTCCTTTTCGGTGAGCTGATAATCGGCCTTGACGTCGAACTGGTGGTTGTCGTCGGGCTCGACGGTATTTGCCTTGTAGTTATTGCTGGTGCTCGACTGATCGGTTGCTGCCGGCCAGATTGTGTTGCCCGTGACCATGTTCGCAGAAACGGGATCGAAGCGGCTCGTAGGAATTTGCCACGCGTCTCCCTGCGGTGTGCTGACGGTTGGAAACGGCTGTTGCGTCTGGGGATCATAGATCGGATTCGGGAACTGACTCTTCAGGAATGTGCCCTGCGTCATCAACTCGGTCGGCGTCGTGAGGATATAGCTGATGCCGTTGCTGAGCAGCAGCCCCTGATAGTCGAGAAAGAAGAATGCCTTATTGCGGATGATCGGGCCGCCGATCGATCCTCCGAACTCATTGGCGCGATATGGAGCCTTGGTGGTTGCGCCCCAGTTGTTTGCGTTCAGGAAGTCATCGCGGAAGAACTCATAGGCGGAACCGTGAAAGGCATTCGTGCCGGACTTGATGAAGGCGTTCACCTGCGCTCCGCCATAGGTGCCAACGGTGATGTCGGCATTATTAGTGGAGATCTTCATCTCTTGAATCGAATCGAGGGGAGGCGTCACGTTGATGAAGGCGTTCAGCAACTCCATGTTGTTTACGCCGTCCAGCGTGTAGGTGGTGCCACCCCATGGCATTCCGTTCACGCTGGCCGTGATGGACCCGAAGGATCCAGCGCCTGCCGCTGCCTCCGGCGCACTGCCGAAGCCGGCTGCAACTGACCCGGGAACTGTCTGCACTAATTGAGAAAAGACACGCCCATTCAGGGGTAAGGTGGTGACCTCTTGTCCACTGAGCACTTCTCCCAACGACGAGCTGGTTGTGTCAATCAGGGCATTGGTGGCTGTCACCGTCACGGACTGGTTGGCGGCGCCAACCCGCAACGTGATTGGTAGAGGTGTGGTGTTGTCCACGGTGACGACGATTCCCTTGGAGATCGTCGTCTGCATGCCGGGAGCTGAAATCTCAACCTGATAGTTTCCCGGCGGCAGGTTGTCTGCCCGGTAGTCGCCTCGGGAGTCGCTTGCCGTATTGAAGCTTAGGCCGGTGTCCTGGTTGGTGACGGTGACAGTGGCGTTCGCAATGGCTGCGCCGGTGGAATCCGCAACCGTCCCGACGATGCGTCCGCTTACGCCTTGCGCGAGCAGACATGGAGCAGCAGCTAAAACACCAAGAAGCGCGAATATGCTCCAGCGGATCCAGTCGTTTGCTTTACGTCGGCATATGTCTTGAAATCTCATCTTGACCTCCTACCTCGTCGTCTTGCATTGGCCTTCCAAAAACAGTCGCAACGGTAAAGAGCAAGATGGACAGTGCGCTAGTTACCCCGGGGATACGACACGGCGTCATCTCGCGTTTTCCCCAACATTCCATTACGTTTCACCGTTGTTACAGCGCATGTTACATGGGTTGGCAGGGGGCTTTTATTGCCCATACTCACTAAGAGGGCGAAATGCGTTCAGCAGGGTTGACCTCCTAGCTAAACCTAGGAGGGATGGACGTATCGGCAGACAGGTTGACAATGGGAATATTCTGGAGCCAACAAGTCAGGCGGGTTTAATGCCCCTGAGAAGCACCTTCCGCCGGCTCGGCTTTTGCGGGTTGAAGCCGGTGAACGGAAATCAGGTCAGCGCCCAGAACCTGATAGCCTTTTGCGAGTTGGACGCGCACCAAAGCTTGGAACGGCGAGAGCTCTTTCCTGCTCCCCATGGCGTCGAGGACGCTATTCAGGCGCTCGATTCCATGCTTCGAGGTGACAAACATTGCTGCGCCTTCGGTGCCTTTCGTATCGAGACCGCCGATAATGGCAATCCACCGACCGGGCGTGACGCCAGGAGCAATGGTGATGAGGCTGTAGTCTGTCGTCAGAACCTTGCTCGTCTGATCGCGCTCGGTGCGATAGGTGGATGTCTCTCCATCCACGGGATGAGAATCCAGAATCTGGGCTCGCCATTGCTCGTGGTGCTGGTCCGGATTGCTGTAACTGAAATCGCCAGTTGCCATCAACTGCGCGACAGCGGGGTTCTGAAAGGGCGATCCCAGAAGAATCACATTGTGCTGGTTCAGGTCGTCGGGTGTCACATCGCGGCTCGACTTCATGATCGGCTTCACGCCCATCCGCCCCAACAGGCCTGCCAGCATTCCGACCGCCTCAAGTTCTCCTGTGCCGGTGTATCCGTTCTCATAATAGAGTTGGCCGGCTTTGGCAACAATCTCCGGGTTGGCAGCAAACTCGTGCGCCACATGTGCATCGACCACTGCACCTCGGCTGTCGATGGCACCACGCCGGAAGCGGAAGAGATCGTTTGAGTCGTCCAGCAGAAAGACGGCATCGGGATATGCGATCACGGGCGAGGTGTCGCTGCCGAGAAAACGCGCCCAGAAGAATTCGACCACTCCGTCTTTGGGAGTCAATACGCCGGCTCCGGTTGCACTGATGCGTTTGTCGGCTCGCCAACTACCAAGCCAATAACCGAGAGCGGTCAACGCGACAGCCGCGAGCACCCCTACGAGGAGCCACCATCCCGGGCGGGTCGGCTGCGCTTTCCTTTCCTCTGTCTTCTCGGCTGACGGTTCCGTGGGAGTCTCTACCGCGGGTTCAGATTCTCTCAGAGCCGGAAGAGGCGCGGACATCGCTTCAAAGGTGGGAACGTAGTGGCCCTTTGGAAATTGAATTAGGACCGGATCCTGGCGGCCTTCGACGTCGTAGTACTCCTTGAGCTTGACCCTGAGCCGGTGGCTTTGCACCCGTACAATCGGATCCAATTTGGGGTCAAAGTCAGGCTTGCGGCCCAGTGCCTCGACACCGATGGTGTATTCCTTCAGGCTCTCAGCTGCCCCGCCAATGGTCTTGTCGGTAAGAAACTGAAACAAGAGCTGCAGGGTTGCAGCATTTCGGAAAGTCGCGGACTGAACTACCCGACGAACCTGCTCTTTGCAATCTTCGATCGATGGCTCATTTGCAGGCGCGTGAGCCAATGCATCGACGTTTGCCAAACCACTCCTCAAATCTTCCTCGAAAGGCCAAATCCTAGCATCCGATGGAGAATGGAGCAACCCGGCACCGGTTCGTAGGCATTGGTAATCACTCTAATGATAATCGTGGCGGAGACCTTCAGGACCTTCCGGCGCCAGAGGGCCGTTCAGTATTCGATGACAGGAAGAAGCGATCGACTCTGAAGATGACTCAGCTTTCGTTGTTTGTCCCTTCAGCCTTCGGGAACTCCGGCCTTACGAAAGACAGCAAGTGAGCTATCGAGGCCGGCTTTCGCGGCTGCTTCCGGGGTCATGTCTTTCGTTCGCCCGAAGACCTCTACGCTGAGCGCATCGTTGTAGTGGATCTTTTGGAGCGCTTGCAGGAAGCCGGTCAGGTTGATGACACCTTCGCCGGGTAGCAGACGCTGATTGTCGTGGATCTGCTCTGGAGGCAAGTTCGGCGAGTCATTGAAATGGACGTGCACGATGCGATCGCGGCCCGCGGCAATGATGTCCTCTGTGGTGGCTCCTGCGTGGTGCCAGTGCCAGGAATCGAGCAGCAGTCCGACGTTGGGGCCACATTCCTTGGCGAACGCGAGCATATCGTTCATGCGCCAAATGAATTCGTATTTGTGCGCTTTGCGGAATTCGAGTGGACCTAGAAACTCTAGGCCGAGGCGGACGTTGTAACGCGCCAAGATGCGGGCACTTTCTGTAAACCGCTGCTTATAGGTTTGGCGCAGTTCGTCTTTTGGCGTATCGCTCGACGGCATGATGTAAGTGATCATGCGCGGGCAGTGGATAGCGGCAGCGAACTGGGCGGCTGCGTCGAGCTGGGTGAGCGAGGCCTTGAAGGCTGCGTCGTCTTTCCGGAATTCGACCGGAAAATCGATGACGGCTGGCCTGATCCTAAGGCTGGCAAGCAGGTCGTTGGTCGCACTGACGCCGGCTTGCATGGCCGGGCCCAGCATGATGTCCGTTCCTGGAAAGCCAATTTTTGCCGCCAGGCGCGCGAAGTCAGGCCACTGAACACGACCTTGCAACAGGACGCTGTTCAAGGAGAGAAACATCTTGCGTTCGTCGGCGAAAGCTCTGGAGGAGAGCGCGGCTGCGGCGAGCAGCTTACCAAATGATCGTCTGGATATCGAATAGGGCATGCGCAATCGATCATACCCGGAGTAGCATAGCGGTGAGGAGCGGAAGCATGAACAGACGAGAGATGCTGGCCACCACCGGTGCTGCAACGCTTGCGGCACTTTGCACGCCGAGGCTGATGAAGGCTGACGCTCCAGCGAGCCGGGTTGCGATCGTGCGTTGCCGCGATTACGCTCAGTATGAGCAGCAACTCTCTCTCGCGTTCGATCAGATCGGCGGGATCGAGAAATTAGTGCGCGGAAAGACCGTTGCGCTCAAGCTGAATCTCACGGGGAATCCGAAGAACTTTCCACTGACGACCGACCTTCCTTATCGGACGAATCCGCAATCAGTGGCGGCGACAGTGCATCTGTTTGCCAGGGCGGGTGCGCGGCGGGTTCGCATGATTGAAAGCTTCTTCCCGGCCGATCAGGATCTCTCGTTGTGGGCACGCTACGGCCTGGATGTAAACGCGATTAACAACATGGGCGTGCCGGTGGTTTGGGAAAACGTGCAGAACCTGGGCAACTACAAGCAATACGTGCGCATGAAGGTGCCCTGGGGCGGATACGCCTATCCGGCATACCACCTGAACCCGGCGTTCTATCAGTGCGACGTGTACGCTTCGATGGCGAAGCTGAAGAACCACTGGGTTGCAGGCGTGACCATGACGATGAAGAACAACTTCGGCAACACCCCCTGCTCGCTGTATGGCGGGGACCGCGGACCTAGCGGGAATGAGCGGCCGACGAAAGAGCGCGGACAGGTGCTGCACGACGGAACGACGCCTGCGCCCGCGGGAGTAGATGCCGAGTTGCATCCTGATTCGCCGCGCGATCCGGGTTATCGGGTTCCGCGCATTCTGGTGGATCAGAACGGTATTCGGCCAATTGATATCGCGATCGTGGATGGCGTCGAGACGGTGCGGGGCGGGGAAGGTCCGTGGCTTCCTGGTCTGGAAAAAATGACGCCGGGCGTGATCATTGCCGGTCGCAACGCCGTCTGCGTGGACGCTGTCGGGATGGCAGTAATGGGCTACGATCCGTATGCGGAGCGCGGCACTTCCCCGTTTATCCGAGGCGACAATTCGCTGCGTCTGGCGGAAGAAGCCGGGATCGGAACACGGGACCTGAAGCGCATCGAAGTAGTCGGACTATCGATTAAGGACGCTCATATCAACTTCGGACCCGGCGCGGTTGGTAAGAAGCTGAGCGAATTGAACTCGTAATTAACCCAGTGAAGCGGGTTGGAAGCGCTTGCTTACGCGCGCGTGTGGCACGCGTCCATTGATGGCATAGGTGTGTGGATGGCTGTGATCAGGTCTTTGCCTGCATTTTCCAGAATTCAGTCTGATTCTGAAAGACCGCACTTGCTGAATGAGAGCTATCCAACGATTCGCCGGGGATGGTCCCTTTGGGCCTACTTGGAGACGAGTTCTCGCGCCTTCCGCTCAGCGGGCTCGATGATCCTGGTCTCGAGATGGCTAAGGAGCATTGCGTCATTCGCATAGTGAAAAGGTTCGATGACCTGGGGAAAGCGGGCCAGATCGCTGAACATTGCCCATTCCGTCTCACTGCCGAGCAGCAGTGGCCTGACGGGTACCGACAACAGGCGAGGCACGATCGCTAATAGCTCCTGCGGGATACTTCGGGGGTCGGTCAGGTCGGCGATGACAAACCGTGAGAGGTGGGCGAGGGTTGAGACGGTCTCCGTGAAGTCGCGATTCGCGGGTTTTTCGAAATCAAAAACGATGGGCAGATAGTTCCGGGCACGCAGGCCGTCGCGCAGCGTGTCGAGCGTTTGTTTGCGTGCCGGTGTGAATCGCCCCAGAATTAGCACCGCTTTTGAAGTGATGGTATCGATCACCTCGCGGATCCTGGCGTTATTCAGCAACAGGTACACGAACTGCGCCACCTCAAGATTGTCCACGGTGATGCTGGGTTGTCCCGGCGGAGTGATAATTAAATCCCGCTGCGTGGCACCCGCCAGCGATGCGTCCCAGACCGAAGCGCCATAGACCCGGCTGCCGGTGAGATCCGAACCCTCGAGTTTGCATTCGATAAGCCGGGTTGCGGCGAAATTTGCCCAGCGGAGATCCGCCCCGCTGAGGTTTGCCCCTTTGAGGTCCGCCCCGGCAAGGTTCACCTCACTGAGGTCCGCTCCGCTAACATCCGCCCGAGTGAGGTTCACCTCGCTGAGGTCCGCTCCGCTGAGCTTCGCTTGGCGGAGGTCCGCCTGGGTAAGGTTCGCTCCAGTGAGGTCCGCAACGCGGAGGTTCGCTTGGGTGAGGTCCACAGCATAGAGCCACGCCCAGCGGAGGAACGCCGCGCGGAGGCATGCCTTGTGGAGGTTCGCCGAGGCAAGTTTCGCTTCGATGAGGAAAGCCCTAGTGAGGTTCGTCCCGCTGAGGTCTGCCCCACTGAGGTTCGCCCCGCTAAGGTCCGCTCCGCTGAGATTTGCCCCGCTGATGTTTGCCATTTGGAGGGTCGCCCGCGTAAGGTTCGCTCCGCTGAGGTCCGTCTCGGCGACGCCCGCTTCGGTGAGGTTTGCCCCGCTGAGGTTCGCCCATCTAAGGTTTGCTCCGGTGAGTTTCGCCTCGGTGAGATACGCCGTGCTTAGGTCCGGTGTCACCCCTGGATTCTCTGTCCTCCATCGATTCCACATCTCCGCACCCTGGCGGAGAAGCTCGAGATGTTGCGGGTCAGCCACTCAAGGGACACGATACCCCCTCCGGCCCTAGGCTTGGAATGGCCAAGAACATTTCCTTATTGTTTGATCACTGTTCCATCTCGCTTGCGGATCTCGCCCCACCCGCCATTCAGGTGGTTTGCGGTGTCGGTAAATGGAAACTTTGCCGCCAGCTTCTCGTCGATCTCGATTCCCCAGCCCGGTCTCTCGTTCACCCAGAAATAGCCATCCTTCATCTCGGGACACCCTTTGAAGATTTCTTTCGTCTCAGCATTGAAGGGCGTGTACTCCTGGATGCCGAAGTTATAGCTCACGATATCCAGAGTGATGTTCGCCATGTGGCCTACCGGCGAAACATCCCCTGGTCCGTGCCACGCGGTCTTTACGCCATATTGCTCAGCCAGGATCGCGATCTTTCGCGCGGGCGAAAATCCGCCCACCTGCGACACATGCACGCGGATGTAATCGATCAGTCTCTGCTCAATCAGCGGTTGCCACTCATGAGGGTTGTTGAAGAGTTCTCCCATTGCAATCGGCGTCGCACATTGCGAACGGATTTGGCGGAAGTAGTCGTTGTCTTCCGGCGAAAGCGGGTCTTCGAGAAAAAACATCCTGAACTTCTCTGCCTCTTTGCAGAACTGCACCGCTTCGTTCGGAGTCAGGCGTTCATGCATGTCGTGCAGTAGCTCCACCTCTTCTCCGAGTTCTGTCCTGCAGACTTCCAGCAACTTCAACGCGCGCCGCATCTGATAGGCCGGTTCAAATAGAGGCTTGTCATGGAGCGCCTTCAACGGCGCAACGTTGCTGTGTGCCGAACCATAGCCTGCCATCCCCGGCAGCCCAACCTGTACCCGGACATTGCGGAAGCCCTCAGCCATAAGTTTCTTCGCCGAAGCCACTACATCTGCAAACTCAGGTCCATCCGCGTGGGCATAACAATCGACCGCCTCCCGGCATTTACCTCCTGCCAGCTGATACACCGGCATTCCCGCTTGACGCCCCTTGATGTCCCACAGTGCCTGGTCGATCCCGCTTAATGCATTGTTAAGTACCGGCCCATTTTTCCAATACGAACTGTCATAACAGCTCTGCCAGATGTCCTCGATACGGCCCGTTGTTTTGCCTAAGAGAAACGGCTTCAGATACCGTTCCACTGCCGGCTTCACCAAGTCGGCCCGCTGAGTAAATGTCGCGCAGCCATAACCGTATAGACCGTCCTGATCGGTCGTGATCTTCACTAGAGTAAGCCTGGCACCGGCGGGCGCGCACTCAATGACATTGATGTCTTTGATACGAGGCGGTGCCATGCCCCGCGTGGCTTGTGCCAACTGCTCCTGCGCTCGAACAGCAGGCGTCGCAAGGCCAAGCAGGCCAAGGCCGCCAATGGACTTCAATAGATCCCGCCGATACATCGACATAGAGGTTCTCCGCATGTGGACTGTGAATGCGTGAGAAGAATACCCGAAAACGATCAGCTTTCGATCTCCAACGGAGAATACTTAGGTGTTATCCGACGCTTGATCGGTAAGGTTTCAAGAACTCGAACGATTATGGTCAGGGGATGCGTAATCTTCCTTCGCGACTATGCTATCGCCTGGCTGACGGACCATCTCGACAAGCACTGTCCTGGTCTCCTGAGGCATAAGGGATTTCGTGGAGGAAGTTGGGGAATACGTTTCACCCCCTCGTCCGTCTTCAATCGAAGAGTGAAGCCTAATCGATCGATTGAAATCGCTCCCATTAGAAGGTTCGGAACCAAAATAATGACTGTCGCCGCGCCGCTCACATATGCGCACGCAGTCGGTGCACAGGTTCTCCTGCACCGGCATCACCCTGACCACTCCATTAATCGGGCCGCATCCCATCGGAGCGCGGCTTACCGACACGTGCCCACGCGCAACGCGCCCAAGCGCTACTTCATACTTCAGGAGACCCCCTTGAGAATACAGTCGCATCGGCCCTATAGATCAGGGGTTTCGCGGGGCTAATCTTTCGCACTTTACCAGCTCTACGTAATCCATGTCTTTGGGTAATCAGAACCGATAATCCGGCTTAAGTTCACAGCGGTAGACTGTGGTCTTCTCTTTGTCCGGGCCAGTCCGAACATTACAGATGGCCCAGCTTAAATTGAGGTCCGGGCCTAGCGGGAATACCATGGGCGAGCCATCGATCTCGGCCTCAAGGCTCACGCCTTCCTGAGTAGGTGGCAGGGTAAAGTTGAGCGTGCGGCCAAAGATAACGGGGTACAATTCACGGACGTTGGAGTTGATTGCCGTGTGATAGACCTCAGCCTCCATCAGGAAGGTGGCCGTGTCCGACCAGTTCAAAGCTGAAACACGGATGTTGCGGCCGCCATGAATAAATCCACTGGAGTCAATCCGCGTAAACGGGCACGGCCCCGCAATGCAGGAGGCCCTGACATTCTCGAACGTATTGTCCGCTCCGGCGGCCAACGAAACTGACTGAACCGAAGCCTTCCACTTCCCATCTGGAGAACATGGAGATTGATGATTGCAGGGAACATTTCCTTTGTTGACGACCTGAAAGGTCTTGACTGCGCTACCCACATTCGTCTCGGTCCTGGAGTTGGTCGTGTATCTAACTCGGATATTGGAAACCATCTTTTCCGGGCGTCTGGGTCCAGCTGCGATCTTCACAGGGAGCGGTACCATTGCGGCAATGTGTAGCTCGCTCTCGCTCTCCAATCTTCCAGTTTGCACATTCAAGTCGAGTGGTTCGTAGGACGGATGTCGGAAACTGACCATGACAGGCTTTCCGGACAACACTCCTTTTTGCAGGACAAGCTTGAAATATCCCGAGGCTTCAGACTGAGTCGTGGCACTCTTTTCGCCATCCGACGCTATGATCGCAACGCCCGCTATGGGCAGTTCCTTCTGCGTGTCAGCATCACGCTGGATCACTGCGCCTTCGATTGTGATCGATCGATGCACGGAGATAGATCTTAACCAGTGTGCGCGCAGCAACAGCACAATCACTACGGCTGCCGCTACTGCGATCATCACCCAGACAATTTTCTTTCCCGTCATGCAACACCGGAAAACAGAGAGTTGGACGCGCAACTTAGAGTACATGCTGCCCAGCGTCTACTTTTACCAGGACACCTGTGCATCTATTATTCAATACGAAGTGTTCCCCGGAACCAGTTGCCTAAGCAAAATACGAATGGCCTGAACAAGCATGGATAAAAGGGCAGGTGAAATGGTCGGAAGGAACAGAGCCCAAGTTCGCAAAGAAGTCGTCCAGAGCGAGAATTGCACTTCCCGGCGCCAACTGCTGCGCCAGATAGCCGGCGTCTCCCTCGGTCTGCCACTCGCGCAATGGAAGACCTTTCCTGTATTGGCGCAGGTCGCAGCGCGACAGCAGACTGACAAAAGGCCTGGACGGCCAGCCCCGCTTCCTGCACAAGCGGCATTCTCGCAAGAAGATGAACAATTTCTGGACGAGCTCGAACACAAAACCTTTCTCTTCTTCTGGGAGCAAGCCAATCCGCAGACCGGGCTGATTAAGGATCGCTGTAATGTGCGCACAGCAGACACCAGTATCGTGGCAAGCATTGCGTCTACTGGGTTTGGATTGACTGCAACCTGCATTGCGGAAAAGCGTGGCTTCATCTCCCACCAGGACGCACGCCTCCGCGTCATTACGACCCTCGATTTTCTTTGGAAGAAGCTGCCAACGCATCGCGGATTCTTCTTTCACTTTGCCAATATCAATACAGGTGAAAGAGTATGGGACTCAGAAGTCTCTTCTATCGATACGGCAATCCTGCTCTGCGGTATTCTTACCTGCCGTCAGCACTTTCGAGATCGCGACATCAGCCAACTTGCTCATGCAATTTTTGATCGCGTGGACTGGACCTGGCTCTCCGAAGACATCACAGTGCTGCCTATGGGATGGACGCCAGAGTTCGGATTTTTGTCTTCCAAGTGGGATTACTACAGCGAACTGATGATGATCTATCTGCTCGGAATGGGTTCTTCCTCTCATCCCCTCAAGCCTGAAGCTTGGCTGGCATGGAAACGGACAACCTTCGAGTACGACGGACTGCGCTACATCGGCTCGTTTGCGCCGCTCTTTGTACATCAGTACTCTCAGGCTTGGTTCGATTTCCGCCACAAGAGCGACAAGTACGCAGATTATTTTCAGAACTCAGCCATTGCTACTGAAGTACACCGTCGCTTCTGTGTGGAGCTTGGCAGAATTTTTCCCGACTACAGCGATGATCTCTGGGGTATCACTGCCTCCGACTCCGACAAAGGCTACGTGATCTGGGGTGGCCCGCCGGCCATGGGCCCTATTGATGGAACCGTCGTTCCCGCAGCCACTGGTGGCTCGTTGCCATTTCTGCCGGATGCAACGATGCGTGTCCTGAAAAACATCAAGAATCGTTACCCGCAGACCTGGAGCAATTACGGTTTCATTGATGCCTTCAATCCTCTGAAAAAATGGTATGACACTGACATCGTGGGCATCGACGCTGGGATCACGATGCTCATGGCGGAAAATGCTCGTACCGCCTTCGTATGGGAGACTTTCATGAAGAACCCAGAAGCACAGCGCGGAATGGCGAATGCAGGTTTCAAATATAGCTCAGCCGTTCCATCAAATTAATAGGATTGCGCTTGTGGGACATGTCCTAGTCAGAATTAGCAATGGCAAGTCGGCCAGTGTTCGCCGATCTGCCGGGGAATGATCCTGGATCGACGAGAACAGAGGAATGCGCTCATTGACACCGGCCCGCAAGCGATGGCGTGCCAGATGTGCACCGCCCTCCTCAACGATTGACGCGGCGTCAGTGCTCCATCGGCGGAGCAGGCGACCCATCGGACCAATTGCCGACCCAGACCATGAGGATTGTGGTCCGCTCCTCAGGGTCATCCGCGGCAATAATCGGCGAACCCGGCAAATCGGCTCCCCAGCTTTTCGCCGCGTCGCCCGAGACAAAAAACATCAGATGAGGGTGCCAGCTCGCACCCTGGTCGTTTAAGTACTGCTGCTTCGACATCATGTAGCACATCGCTCCCGGCTCCAGCGCGGGCAGTTCCTTCTTATCGAGTGCCGAAGCGGTCGCCGCCACGATCTCCACTTTTGATTTTCCTTCCAGCACCAGTTTGGTCTTCATCAGGAAGATGCGGGCAAACGTTCGTGCGGCCTGCGGATTAAAGCAAATCGGTGAGCGGATTTTGGGATTCCAGAATTCCGGAGCGTCGGTGGCGGCGCCCCATGATCGCTCCACTACGCAGAGAAAGCCATTTGTGCCTTTTACTGCGGTCGTGAATCCCTTCCGCCCCAGGACCATCACCTCGGCTCCGTCTGAAATGGATGCGGGAGCAGCACTGCGGGCCAGCGCGATTTCAGTATTCTCGTCGGCGATCAAGTACTCATCTACGGGAGCCATGGCCGGATACGGAGCCTTCTCTGCCTGCGCCGGTGCCGGGCGGGTTGGCCCAGGCAGGCCAAGCTGAACAAGAAAGACCAAAGCGATGAGCTTGAAACGATTCTTCTGCATGGGATTCTCCAATAGCTGCTTATCTTATGTGAGGGAACACCCCGCCGATGCCGCCTGTCCTGACTCGATCAGACACAAAGAGACCTCTAGCCGTCAATACTCCTGAACGCGCGAACCCGTTCAGGAGCCCGGATATCGTAAGATATGCAGGCTGAAGGTTCTCGTCTCAACGCAATGGAGAGGCAATCATCCGCAACGTCTTGGGATCGGATGGTATGCCACATGAAGAGCACTCTTCTGTATTGCGCATGCGCGCTGACAACGTTCGCCGCTGCCGGGCTAACGTTTTTGCGTGCAAATCCTTCGGCGACGTTGACCTATCAGCCCCAGGAAGAGTCGTCCAAGGCCGGCGGCCTCCGTTCATTTTGATATTGTCCATTGGAGACTTTTTCGGAAACGCGCATTTGGTAGCGGCAGCACATTACCGTCTCGTCGATCCGGGCACAAAGTGACTGGAGCCGGTGATGTGGAGCGACGTTATTTGGATTCGGAGGTCGCGCTGGCCATGTTGTCCGAATTGTAGGCGGTAACGCGATAGCGTGTGCCGAGCATGGGGTGAGGATCGATCCAAGGGTCCTGCTCGTCGGTAGCGCAGCGATCGCAGACGAGTTTCCACTCAGTGGAACCCGGAGCCAAGCTCTCAATGGAGTAGCGGGTTGCTCCGGCCGAGCCGCGCCAGGCGACGAGACCGCCGATGACGACCGAACTGACCACGGGCAAAGGCGGCACGGCATGTTTGGGAACAGGGAGACCCGACATGTGGTAGGCGTGGGTGCGTAGCTGCTGCGCACGGCCGGCCATGTTTTCAGCGGACATGACGAGCGTCTTGCGCCCGGGATAATAGAGGGCCCACCACTCGCCGGATTCACCCTTCTCCGCGAATGCCGGATCGGTTGTATCTGCGGGAATGGGTTGGAAGCCGAAGTTATCGAGGTGTGCCTGAAGCGCCCAGAATCCATCGCCCGAGATGTTGGGATTGTTGAGGAAACTGTCGAGGACGTGCTGGAGATCTTCAGGCGTAGCCCAATTGGTCTTGTCCCAACCGAATTCATTGACGATGAATACCTTGTCATGACTGACGACAGTTGCGGCGTCGTGCGCGATGGTGTCAGCGGTCATCGGCGGCGCGCCGGCACCGAGGAGCGCAGCCCAGTGCGGATATTCCTCGAAGGCAAAGAGATCAACGCTGGGATTGTTCAAGACTCCGGGGTAGTTACGAAATACGCCCGTAGTGTCCAGATAGAGGTGATGGTGATCAATCGACTTGATGTGCTTGCCGATTGCCTCAGACCAGCTGGCGACGTCGGCGAGATTTCCGTGGGTAAAAATGGAGAAGATGCCGCACATGTTGCAGTTTTCCCATGCAAGGATGGTTGGGTCGTCACGGTAGAGAACGCCGGTGATGGCGTTGCGATGATTCAGGACGGCATCGATGTGGTGCTCATAGGCGGCGATGATGGCTGGATCAGTGAAGAAATCCTGAAAGCTGGCTTTTCTGTGCCAGGCGAGGTACTGGCCGAGGCCGCCGCCGGAGCAGGTCGCGCAGTCTCCAATGAGAGTGATGATGATCTTCATGTGGTACTTGGCGGCGACGGCGAGGGCGTAGTCAGATGCCTGAAAGGCGGTTTGGTTGAATTGACCTTCTTCCGGCTCAATGCAGCGAGGACAGCCGACAGTATCGCCCATGGTTTGCGAGCGCACGACTTTGGCGCCCATCTCGGCCGCGGTTGCGAAGACGTCGTCAATCTCAAAGTGAGAGGGATAGCGGGGGCCAGAGGGATCGTGAGGACCGTAACCTTCAAGGCCGAGCCATTCGATATTGGGGCCGCTGAAACGGAAGGTCGTGTTGTCGAGGACGAGATGAGTTCCGTTGCGTCGCACGAATGACTGGCCGAAGAGAGTTGACGCAAAAAGGGTGAAGCAAAGCAAGAGCGAGCGCATAGATTCGGGCTTCCGTTTCTGCAGAGTGACGGGACAAATTTCAGTGTGGGAGTGAGCGGATATGGACAAAAGAGAGCGATAAGCAATCGTAGTGGAAAGTCGCCCGTCGAAGAACTCGCGCATAGATTATTCCTTTGCTGTGGCATGGGACCGCGCACAGGCTACTTCAAACTCATACTGCTCAAAACCTGTAGAGGGAACTAACTCGCCAAACCGATCTGCGAGGCGATCCCACTGCTCCAGGAGCCGCGCTCCGTCCAGTTCATCGTCCTCAAGATAGATGCCCTGAGTCATGGTGATCTCTGCCAGCTTGAAACTGCCGCCGCCGGCCAGCACAATGCACTTGTTCGGAGCCTTCTCGCTGGCCAGCGCGGTCACCGCTGGACTGACGCGCCTGGGGTCGAGCACAAGAAGATCCTCCGGCTTAAATAATGGATCGGTCATCTGGGTTGCGGCGCTCGGCGCGATGCAGTTGACGTGGATCCCATAACGGGAACCCTCTATTGCCAGCGTCTGCATAAGTCCCACAAGCCCCATCTTCGCCGCTGAATATGCCGACTGGCCAAAATTACCGTAGAGGCCGGAAGAGGATGTGGTGAAAATCACGCGCCCGTATCCGCGCTCCTTCATGTGCAGCCATACCGCGCGCGTGCAGTTGACCGAGCCCATGAGGTGAACATCGAGCACCAGCCGGAAGTCCGGCAACTCAGCCTTGGCAAAGGTGCGGTCGCGCAGAATGCCGGCGTTGTTGACGAGTATATCCACCTGCCCCCAGCGGACGATGGTCTCGGATACCATCTCCTCCACTTGTGTCATCTCCTGGACATTGGCACAATTCCACATTGCATTGCCGCCCGCACTTTCGATCTGCTCGCAGGTCTGCCGGGCCGCATCGGCGTCCAGGTCATTCACGACGACCCGGGCGCCCTCGCTCGTCATCGCCAGAGCGTGAGAATAGCCCAATCCTCTTCCCGCACCGGTGACGATAGCCACGCGATTTGCCAACAAATTGCTCATACAAGGACTCCTCCCGTCAGCGTGCTCGCGACTACTCTATCACTTCATTCATTCATGCGTGAGTGAACTTGACATATACCCAGGACAACTGTTCCCATGACCCACACGATGCAGCATTACGCGCTGACGGTGGACAAATTTCTGGACCATGCCGCAAAGTGGCATAGCAAGGCTGAAGTCGTGTCCGCTATGCCTGCGGGCCACATGAGCAGAATTACCTATGCGCAGTTGCGGGAACAATGCGCTCAGCTATCCGGCGGCCTGCTCGACCAGGGGTTGAAGAAAGGCGATCGCATCGCCACGCTTGCCTGGAACACCGCACACCACATGACCGTGTACTATGCCGCGATGGCCGTGGGGCTGGTTTGCCACACGCTCAACCCTCGCCTGAGTCTTGAGCAACTCTCGGCGATGGTGAACGAGGCTGCCGACCGATGGATTGCGGTCGGTGCTGGCCTACAGCCGCTGCTTCGCGAACTTCTGGCACTCTGCCCGACGATCGAGGGCATTATCCTTCTGGATGACCAGCAGGAGGAAATACCGTTTTCGCCTGCCCATCAACACTGGATGCTGGCTGCATTCCTGCAGCGCTTTGGACGCGTTGCCCGCTGGGGCCAGTTCGACGAAGAAGCTCCGGCGGGTCTTTGTTATACCTCAGGAACCATCGGCAGCCCGCGCGGGGTGTTATATACGCACCGCTCCAATTATCTGCATACCTTGCGTTTATTACAGGCTGACGCCATGGCCATTACCGCCAGGGATGCTGTCCTCGTCGCCGTTCCAATGTTTCACGCCAATGGCTGGGGAACGCCCTTTGCAGTTCCCGCGGTCGGCGCGAAGATGGTTCTTCCCGGGCGTTCTATCGACCCAGCTCACCTGAGAGACTTAATTCTCGCTGAAAGAGTCACAGTTGCCGCAGCTGTCCCCACCGTGTGGCTCGGGCTGGTGGAACTCTTTGAAAAAGAGGGAGGTGAGCTTCCCTCTCTTCAACGAATCATCATCGGCGGCACGCATTGTCCCGAAGCGCTGATTGTCCGCATGGAGAGGCGGCTAAGCGTGAAGGTGCAGACGAGCTGGGGCATGACCGAGTTGTCTCCGCTGGGAACGATCTCGCCACCCGACGCTCCGCCATCGGAGGGGCCGCGCGGTTCCGGCCGGTCTCCGCTGGGCCTGGATTTGAAGCTCGTGGATGTCGATGGCGCCGATCTGGTGCCGCAGAGAATGGTCACCGGACGGTTGCGGGTGAAGGGTGCGAGTGTCGCCGAACGCTACTACAAACAGGAGGAGAGCGCACTGGATGACGAAGGCTACCTCGATACGGGCGATCTCGCCATTATCGATGAGATGGGCAATCTCATCATCGCCGGGCGCTCGAAAGACCTGATTAAGTCCGGCGGCGAGTGGATCAATCCTGTCGAGATCGAGCGAATCATCGGAAGCCTTCCCGGTGTGGGCCTGGCAGCCGTCGTCGGATGTTTCGATCTCAAATGGGGCGAGCGGCCGGTGTTGATTGTCGAGCCTTGCAGAAATCATGTGATCGATGAACATGCGCTTCTCGATGCTCTGCGCGGCAAGATCCCGGACTGGTGGATTCCCGATCGGGTCATCGTGGTGGATCGCATGCCGTTAGCTGCTACGGGAAAGATCGATAAGAAGCTCCTTCGCGAGAACATCGCTGCAGAGGCAAACTGAATCGACGCCAACTGCATGTATGATGAACATCTCGTCTGTAGCGCCCTGGTGACGGGCGTCCCGTTATGGCGAAGCGTATCACGAAAAGGCAAAGGCCGCGCACAAAGGCGGAGCAGCGCGCGGCGACTCTTGAGCAGATGCTGGATGCCGCCGAGTTCCTGTTCTCAAAGTATGGGATGAATGGCGTGACCCTTCGCGATGTTGCGCGCAGGGTAGGAGTGCACACCTCTCTGATGCACTATTATTTTGTCGACAAACGACAGCTGTTTGAGGCTGCGTTTGCACGGCGCGCGGGCATTACCAGCAGTCGCCGCATCGAGGCGCTGGACCGTTATGAGCGCGAGGCAGGCGACTCTCTGTCGGTAGAAGGCGCGCTACGCGCTTTTCTTGACACCGACTTCGATCTGTATATCAACGGCGGAGCAGGATGGAAGAACTTCGCCGCCTTTGTGGCCCAGGTAAGCAACTCCACCGAAGGGGCTGCCATGATGGACCTGCACTTCGATCCAGTGGTGTTGAAATTAATCAGCCTTCTCAAGAAAGCGCTGCCCGGCTGCCCGGAGCGGGACATTTTCTGGGGGTACGATTTTGTCACCGGAGCGTTGATGCACGCACTGGGAAATACCGGACGCATCGACAAGTTGTCCGATGGGGTGTGCAAATCGGAAGACCTTGAAGCAGTGAAAGAACGCATGGCGAGGTTTATGGCCGCCGGGTTTACGTCGCTGTGTGCAACGTCTCGAAAGCCTCCGCGACGCAGAAACAAAGCGGCGCGCTGATCGACTCCAGCAGTCCCAGATGTTTGATTTTGTAGATGGCGGTCAATATACTCACTCGCTTATGAATGAAGCTTGACGAATGCCTTTTCGGCAAGAGACTCTATCCGATGGCAAAGGGAGACACCGCTCGATGAGACGGAAAATCTGCACGTTGCTGATGGTTGCTGCTATGACTTTGGAGCCAACAATGTTGCACCGGATTGCAGCGGCAGCCTCTGCGCCCGAAATCGTTCAGACGACGCACGGGGCGGTGAGCGGAGCTTCCCTTCCCGAAGGCATCACAGCCTTCCGCGGAATCCGCTTTGCCCAGGCCCCCACCGGCGATCTGCGCTGGAAGCCGCCGGTTCCGCCTTCCGACTGGAAGGGCGTACATGCCGCAACAGAATTTGGCCCGGCATGCATGCAGCCCCTCTCTGCGCCGAACAGCATCTATGCGGACAATCCGTCTCAGATGAGCGAGGACTGCCTCTTTCTGAACGTCTGGAAGCCGGCGCATTCATCGAAGGTCCCCGTTATGGTGTGGATTCATGGAGGGGCGCTGCGGGGGATGAGCGGATCGGAAGGTCTCTACAACGGCAGCCAACTGGCGCGCAAAGGAATGATAGTAGTTACGCTGAATTATCGGCTCGGCATCTTTGGCTATCTGGCGCTGCCTCAGCTTACGGCGGAGTCCACTCACCATTCCTCTGGAAACTACGGACTTCTGGATCAGATGGCGGCGCTGCGCTGGGTGCGCGACAACATTGAGCGCTTTGGTGGCGACCGTGAGAACATCACGGTGTTCGGAGAATCTGCGGGCGCCTTAAGCACGATCGAACTGATGGCGAGCCCTCTTGCGCGCGGGCTCTTTCATAATGCGATCATGCAAAGCGGCTACATGGTCTCCAACATGGAGCTGACGCGCCCGAGCTACGGGCAGCCTTCGGCGGAAGAGTTCGGCGAATACATCGTCAAGAAAGTCGGTACAACGGATCTGGCGGGGCTGCGCTCGATGGATGCCAAGACGTTGATGGATAAGTCCTATGCCGCGGGCTTCGATCCACAGGCCAACATTGATGGTTGGGTGCTGCCGCAGCAGATTGTGGATTGCTTCGACGGCGGCCAACAGGCGCCCGTGCCGATAATTGTGGGGTTCAATGCGGGCGAGATTCGTTCACTGCGCATCTTTCTGCCCCCGCTTCCGAAAACGCAGGCGGAGTATAACGCGACGGTACAGAAAATTTATGGAGATCTGGCCGACAAATATCTCAAACTGTATCCCGGCACGAACATAGAAGAGAGTGCTCTGGAGGCGGCCCGCGATGCCTTTTATGGGTGGAGCGCCGTACGTCTGGCGCGCACACAAACGCGCATCGGAGTGCCGGCCTTCCTTTACTTCTTCGACCATTCCTACCCGGCCGAGGTTGCAGAGCACCTGGAGGCCTTTCATGGCAGTGAATTGCCATTCGAATTCGGCGATATAGGATCGAATGACGCATTCCCGAAAAACTGGCCTATGCCACCTGATGACACACAGGAAAAAGCGTTTTCCCAGGCGATGATGAACTACTTCACTGCCTTTGGCCGTACCGGCCATCCGATCGCGCAAGGGGAGCCGTCATGGAAGCCTTACAGCGAGAATCTCGCTTACATGAATTTCCGCAACAAGCCCGAGCCCGCGGAGAATCTACTCCCTGGCAGGTTCGCTTTGCACGAAGAGGTCATCGCTCGCAGGCGCGCCGCCGGAACCCAGAATTGGTACATCAATGTAGGATTGGCGTCTCCAGTCGTTCCTCCCGCCTCCTCAACGACACATGCAACCTCGGACTCGAGCCATCCATAAGTGATGATTCATGGCTTCGAACCATCCGAGGTGCCCTGAGTCGATTACATTCCAGCCATTCGCTTAGGGATGCCGACGCCGTCCTGCGCTGTTGCACCGAAGCGCTCGATGACATCGGCTTTGCCAGTACCGGACTTGTCCCGAAGAGCGACAAGAAAGCCGCCTTCGTGAACGGCTTCGCCGGCAGGTAGGACTTCCAAGTTGGCAATCATGTTAGCCATGACTCCTACCATTCCGCCTCACTTTGCAAGACGAGCAAGGAATGGCCCCAGAATCGCTAAGAGTAGCACGTAAGCGGCGGCTAGCGGCCCCAACCTTGGTTCAATTCCCACGCCCAGACCTGCAATCACAATGGAGAACTCGCCGCGCGCAACCAAGGCCATCCCAGCCCGAACGCATCCTGGCCGGTCGATGCCCGCTCGCTTCGCTGCCCAGTATCCGGCCAGTACTTTCGTGAATGCTGTGACGAAACCCAGTGCCAGCGCGAGCGGCAGCGCGGGCGGTAGGGTGGCGGGATTTATCTCCAGACCGAAAAAGAAAAAGAAGGTCGCGGCGAACAGGTCACGCAGCGGAGCGAGAAGTCGATGCGATTGTTCCGCGATGGGGCCGGAAAGTGCGATGCCGACAAGAAACGCGCCAATTTCAGCCGACACCTGAAAGCGTTCCGCCAATCCGGCCACCAGCAGCACAGAACCAAACGTGGTGAGCAGGATGATCTCGTCAGACTCGTGAGCGACAAACTTGCTCAGTTGGCGCCCGTACCTCAGCGCAAGGAAGAGCACGAGCATGACAACCGCGACGGCGATCGCGACTGAGATCGCAACCTTTGCTGGCCCCCCGCCAAGAAGCGACACCCCGACAAGAGGCAGGTAGACTGCCATCGCCAGATCCTCCAGCACAAGAACTGCAAGCACCATCGGCGTCTCTGGATTGTTGATCCGCTTCAGTTCGGACAGCACCTTTGCAATCACGCCGGAAGACGAGATGTAGGTAATGCCGCCTAGCAGGACTGCCGCCAGCGGTGTCCATCTCAACAAAAGTCCCATCACCAGTCCTGGTGTGAAATTCAACACCAAGTCCGCTCCGCCTGCCGGCAGTCCGAAGCGGAGATTCTTCATCAGTTCCTCTCCGTTGCATTCCAGCCCCAACATGAAGAGCAGCAGCAGCACGCCAATCTTTGCGCCCATCCCAATGAAATTCTGGCTCAGATGAAGCGGAAGCAGGCCACCATTGCCAAAAGCGAGTCCCAGCAGCAGGTAAAGAGGAATAGCGGAGAAACCCCAGCGGCTGGCAAGCCGTGCAAGGAGCGCTAGCAAAATGATGGCTGCGCCGATCTCCACAAACAATCGAGCATCTTCGTGCGTTCCAGGAGGAGTCATAGACGGTCACAGAACTCGTTAAATCACTTTCTCTCGAATTCTCAAAGATGGCGAGCACTTTATCTCAACGCGCTTCCGTTTGCGATACTGCCCATTCTCTTCTCGACGCCATGGCTGCAACTGCTTAAGTGCGCCGAGACAATCGGTCATAGGACAGTTTGTTCTCGTAGAGATCCCTCTTTCGAAGAAAACCCTCTAAAGTCGGGTGCCACACCGCTTGCAATAGAGCGCATCCCGGTCGTGGGGCTGCAGGCCACACGTGGAACAGAGTCGGACGGGTCCGATCGACGAGGCCCGGGCAAACTCGAAGGTAACGATTCCGGTTGGCACTGCGATAATTCCATAGCCAACGATCATCAGCATCGAGGCCAGGATACGCCCGACTACAGTTTTGGGCGAGATATCTCCATAGCCGACTGTAGTCACCGTGACGATCGCCCAATACATAGCAGTGGGAATGCTGGTGAAACCATTCGCCTCACCCTCTATCTGATACATCAATGCGCCAACTATGATGACGATGGCGAGGACCGCAAAAAGAAAGACGACGATCTTACGAACACTCTCTTGCAAGGCGACACGCAGAACGGCGGCCTCTCCGATATATTCGGTTAGTTTCAAAATGCGGAAGATACGAAGCAGGCGAAGAGAGCGCACGACAGTGAATGAGTGCGCCATTCCAAACAGAAAACTTAAATAAATAGGCGCTATTGCCAACAGGTCAACGATACCGAAAAAGCTCGTGGCATAGTGTCTGGCATCCCGAGCCGAAATGAGACGCGCGACATATTCGATAGTAAACAGCGAGGTGAAGGTCCACTCCGACACTCGGAGATAAAATCCGTAACCTTCGCGGATCGAACGCACGCTCTCCAGGAGCACGGTGAGAACGCTAAGCAGAATCAGAGTAAGAAGAACAATGTCAAAGAGTCGGCCGGCAGTTGTATCGTGACCGAAGATCACCTCGTTCCATTTGTCTCGCCAGGGAGCGCGGTTGCGATCAACTAGGTGCGAGTCAGCCATAGGTGAGAACCAGCCGATAGCATGATTTCGAGCTAAGGATACAACAAGAACGCAATGACTTTTCCTGTCCTACTGCGCAAATAGTGGGGACGTTGCGGCTGCTCAGCTTAAGAGATCGCAACCTCTGGCGCGGAGACAGAAAGTAACCCGTATAGCAGGGCGATAGCAAGTGACTTGGTGAAACGTTCCCTCTGTTTCATATTCCCAGCATCCCGCAAAGCGGTCCTCTTGTAATCAGTAAATCGCAACGGCCTTTGCGGCCCACCTAGGAACGAAGACGGTTGAGCCGCATTCCAAATCTCCTCCCGTTGCGAAATCCTATGGTCCTTGTTCCCGAAGTAAAAGTCGAGATGCAATATTCGCATCGCCTTTACGGCTTTACGGCTTCCCCAGTTCTGTTGCCTGAATCTGCTCGAGCGATTGCCCTTTCGTTTCGGGCACGCAGAAATAAACAAAGATCAAGCCGAGCAGGCATATGCCTCCATAGAGAAGAAAGACGCGCGACGTTCCGAAAGCGTCAGAAAAGAAGGGAAATGTGTAGGTGAGGACAAAGGATGAGACCCACAGTGCCGCAACAGAAATCGAAACGGCAGTCGCACGCACACTATTGGGGAAAAGCTCCGTAATCAGGACCCACGTGACCGGAGCAAGCGAGACCGCGTAGAAGGCGATTGCGGCGAGCGTCAGCACCAGCACCCAGAAGCCCTGCCATCCAGCCCGGTATGCCAGACTGGCCAACAGATGAGACGCGCCTACTCCGATACAGCCAAAGAGCATAAGGCGGCGGCGCCCAAGGCTATCGACCAGCAGCATCGCGATGACCGTAAAAACCAGGTTGACTGCTCCGGTGATCACAATATTGAACATTACATCGCTGATTCCATAGCCGGCGCTGCGATAGATCTCGGCAGCGTAGTTGAAGATGATGTTTATGCCGCACCACTGTTGCAGCACAGCAAGGCAAATGCCGATCAGCAGAAGACTTCGCAGCGGGCTGGAGAACAAGGCTCCGATCTTCCCAGATTCAAACGCGGAAGCGAGACTGTTTCGGATTGAAGTCAGCTCTATGTCTCCGTAGCGGAGGCCTCCAATTGAAGTGAGTACGCGGAGGGCCTTCTTCTCTTCATCTTTCTTGATCAGCCAGCGAGGACTCTCGGGAATAAAGGGAGTGAGCACCAGAAAGAGCAGAGCGGGAACGGCGACCGCTGTAAACATCCATCGCCAGCCAAACTGGGCATTCCACGAAGCCGAAGTGACCGCGCCGGCGTTGGAAACGCGCTCTGCAATGCGCCAATTCACCACCTGGGCCCCCACGATGCCTATCACCAAGGAAAACTGATTGAGACTGACAAGCCGCCCACGCCATGACGCCGGGCTGATCTCGGCGATGTAGGTTGGCGAAACGTTGGAGGCAAGCCCGATGGCCACGCCTCCGATGATTCGCCAAAGGATGAACGACGGAAAGCTTTGCGCCCAGCCGGTGAGCAGAGACGAGACGGCGAAGAGAAATGCCGATATCAACAGAGCTTTCTTACGCCCGAGCCGATCGCTGAGTCGTCCCGCCGAGAGCGAGCCGACAAAACAGCCAAGCAGCGCGCAGCTGTTGGCCCAGCCGATGGATGAGGGCGTTGTCAGGTGAAAATATGCTTCATAGAACGGCCTCGCGCCTCCAATGACAACCCAGTCATATCCGAATAGAAGACCGCCGAGAGCAGCCACCGAAGCAATCATCCACAGGTAGCCCATGCGCAGCTCTGAGTTCGATTGGGCGGATTTATCAACCACATTCACAATCTGCATTTACTTCTCGTTTCCTGGATCGAGATCGACCTTTCTTCGTGCTTCCCCAATCGTTTTCTTGAACGGGACATGGCTTCAACAATCGCTCAGGCAGAGGCCGTAGCAACCGAGAAACCGGTAGGCCGCACGATATCGACCGTAATTCGCCGGCGGAGTTCCGTCTTGCACTGGACAGAAATTGAATGCTGCTGCCCGGGTTGCAGCTCCGGTAGTGGGATGAGTCCGCCTTCCATGGGCAGGTCGTCGAAGCTATAGACGATCCAGCGAACACTGTAACCGCGCAGGGTATAGCTGGGGATTGTCTTGCGGGTCTGTGCACTCAAGGTAAAACCGGACTCCGTCCGATTGAGTTGGAATTGTTCGATCGGGCTCGACTGGATACGTAAGGCAGCGAATGAGGGCTTGCGATTTGCATAGAGGTCAACGACCCCATGAACACGCTGCTTGAATGCCCCGATCCCTTTGTCGCCCACTAAGGTGCGGTAGTCGTTGTAGTCGAAGTAGATAGCACCGGCTATCTCAGGGAACGCGCGGAAGGCCTCCGTGTGAGAATCGACAATATCGACGCGGGGAGCGTCTCCCATGGACGTACTCGGCTTGCACTCACACCACCCGTATTCGGAGATGACAATGGGCTTACCCGGGAAGGCCTTGCGAATGGAGTCGATATTTTGCCGGACCTGCTCAACGCCGCCTGGAGCCCATGTACCGTAGTACTCATTGCACGAGATGAAATCGAAATCCCCAGCCATGTCCGCTCCCGGATCTGTGCTGAGAGAATTGGAAGCGTAGGTCTGCAGACGATTTGGATCGAGGCGCTTTGCTTCGGCGCTCACGGCATGGGCAAACTGGCGCGTCAAGGGGTTCTTACCATTGACCTCGTTGCAGAGTCCCCAGCACACGATGCTCGGATGATTTCTGTCCCGCGTGATCAGCTCGCGCATCTGCTCGATGCCATTCTCTTCCAGCGTCTGCTGGATTCCGTTTTCGGTGTTCTGGAAGGTCGCCGCGCCCCACGCAGGGATCTCCTCCTGCATCAGAATCCCATGACGATCGCAGAAGTCGAGCACCCGCCGGTCCTGCGGCCAGTGCACCCTGGTGAAGATACAGTTCACCTCTTTCATATCGCGATGGTTGGCGTCGATCCATTCGGTTGTCTCTGCCATTCCAAAATCGGGATGGCCGCCCGCCATTCGCTCGAGGCCTATCAGACGCACCTGTTCGCCATTTAGAAAAAATCGGTCGCCGCGGATCTCAAATTTTCGGATTCCGAAATGATCCGAGTAGGTATGTTGCTGATCGCTCGCGCGAAGCACAACATTCGCTTCATACAAATGAGGGCTATCAAAATGCCATAGCAAGGTCGAGTCGATCTGTAGCGGCGGCAGCTCGACGACCGCATTGCTATTGGCACCAACCTTGGCGATTTTCGGAGTGAATAGATACCTTTCCCACTCTGCGCTTTCGGCGTGACACTCTCCTGCCACCTCCACTTGCTGCTCATGAGCGAGCGTATTGCGGACGACTGCACGCACCGTCACTGTGGCTTGCTTTCGATCCAGATCCGGGGCCGCGTCGATCTCAATACGCTCGATGAAGGTCTGAGGGGTAATCAGGAGCTGGACCGGCCGGATGATACCTCCGTCGTTCGTCCAGTCGTAGGATTTCATTCGCGGGAGCATGACATCGGAATAGGCGTTGTCGACTCGCACCAGGAGCGTGTTCACCTCATTGAAGCGCAGCGCGGACTGCAGATCGCAAGTGAACGCCGTGTATGCCTTGCCAATGTGCTCTCCGACCGGAAGATCGTTGAGGAATACGCGGGCGGTATGACTGACCACCTCGAACTCAATCCGGACAAACTTTTCTTTCCACTCGGCGGGAACGAAGATCTTCGTCCGGTACCAGGCAACGCCGGTATAGTCCTCCATCCCGTTTTCAATTTGCCACGTATGCGGCACCTCGATCGATTGCCACCCGGAGCTCTCAGCATCGATTTGGCGAGGGTCAGTGCGGGCTTCTGGATCAAGCCGGAATTGCCAGCCAGCGCCAAGGCTTATCGTTTCCTGGGGTAAGGCAGAGCCCAAGGACGTGGTGGTCCTGGTTGCGGCGTAAAGCGGGAGAGCCGCGGCGGCCCCCACAGTCGAAAGTCCAGCTAGAAAATCCCGGCGAGATGTCGTCATTCGTTTACCTGGCTCCGCGATGAGTTGGCGACCTAGTCGCCTGTAACAGATAAGTTGTCGAATTGCGCATGGTTCCAAGCAGTCCCGAGAGCGAACATTCCCTTCGAGTGCGCTGTATTGGAGACCGCAGCGAGAGCCTTTCCATCGCAAACAGCGGATATCTGAGTCCCCTTAAAGGAAAGCTCAGCGTGGTGCCATTTCCCTGCGCCAATCGTTATGGTGCCCGAGGCTAACTGTTCGGTCGGCACTTTGTATGCCGATGTCGAGAGCGTCCACTTCCCATTCGGCTGGATGCTCAGCACATAGCCGCTTGGCCACAGTGCCTTATCGTCTTTGAAGACGTCCGCGCTATCGATGCGGCCCATCAACGTGACCGGTCCATCTCCCTTAACCAGGAAGTCCACAGCGATGCGATAGTCCGACCACTGAACATCGCCGGCGAGAGTAAATGGGTCAGGCAGCGGTCCCCACGGGATCGGCTTCACCGTAATCACCTGCTCAAGACACTGCCCTTTTCGGTTTACACAGGGCTGGCCCTCGAACGCGCCGTTCTGATCAGAGAGAAAACGAGGAGCGCGACCAATCGCTGTCTCTTCAAAGTCATCTGCGTAGGGTAGCGGAAAGGGCGCGCTTGGCGGTGGAGTAGCTGTACCGCGACCCTGACCGGTGGTCGTAGTAAAGGTGTACAGCGAATCGGGATCGAGAGTGTAGCTGAGTTGCCCATTCACCGGAGCGATATCGGCAATATGTTGAAAGGTGCGCTGACTGTTCGTCTCCCAAACGTGAACTGTATTCAGGTGGAGATCGCCCGCAGCGCTCAGCGTAATCTGCTGTGGCTGCTTCGCGTCGATCGTCTCCGCAACCACGCTCCAATCTTTGCTGTCGGGCGACTTCAGACTCACGTAGCTACCTTGTTCGGGTAGATGTCCGCAGGCCGAGTCAAGATATTGCCATCCTGGCTGAGCGAATTGCGTAGTGTGCGCCGTCACCCAAATCGCGCTCTGCACGTCGTAGAAGCCCGACCATGGCGTATTGGCATACATGAGGCCGGAATTCGGCGCTGCGAGAATGTCATAGTACGAGGTGATCGGACTCCATATCTCCGTCTTGGTAAACCCGCCTTCAAGATAGTTCTGGTTGTACAGTCTCGCGAGAATCCGTCCACCAATTTGCCAATCGCGCGACAAGATCGGGCCGCCGCCGGAATTGGGCTGATCTTCACTCGACCAAAGCGGTTTGCCGATCGTTCGGGCTTCAGGCGGCGTCGTATATTTCCCATCCACGAGCGAATAGTGGACACCGACGGCATAGACGGCATTCGCAAGGTGCTGGTCCTTCCCCATTGCATTCACGATGCTCCACTGTCCAAGGCCCTCTCCGGGGTATTCGTCGCAGCAGACGATCTTTGCGTCGATGTTCCGCTTTCTCAGCTCAGCGAAGAGTTCTTTGACGTAAGGCCCGTCGAATTGCTTTTCGTTCCACACGCCGGTATAGGCAATATCGAACCCGTAAGTTTTCTTGGCGCCCTGCAAGAAATCGGCGACATAACTCGCCATCTTCGGTGTGTACAGCGTCTCTTTCCCTACCCAGCCAGGAGCGCCCCACGGCAGCGTGTCGAGAATGATCTTCGGATTGCGCTTCCGGGCCTCTTGCATCAGCCACCACTCGTATCCGCGAGTGTAGTTGTGGTCATCACTGGAGCGCATCGAACTCGGCTCCGAACCGTCGGTGGAGTTCACATCCGAACCGATCTCAACTTTGAGATGTTGCAGTGCCGCGCCATATCCGGGCTTGAACAAATAGTCCAATATCTGACTGCGATAAGGCTCTTTGTAGTCATAGAGCAGCCTGGAGGAAGCGCCGGCGCTCAATGCGCCAATGCCTTCATAAGCCTTTCCCGTCGCAGCGCTGTCGAGGACGATGACGGTCTGGCCGCCGACGACGGCGGCGATTCTCATACCTGGCGTAAAGCAGAGAACCGCAGTCAACGCATAATAGCTAAACCGATTCATAAGGCAGAGTCTTCTCCGTTCCTGTTTCGTCTTCTTAGGAAAACTGCTTGCTCACTTCCTACATCTCAGATTTACGTTGTCGTACACGGCACAAAGCCACAATGTTTTTGTATGTTGAGTGCCAAAACAGCCTTCAAGTTGTGCTTTGCATCCGGCGCAGGACTTCCGCCAGGCTCACCTTGTCACGACACTCTTTGCCGGCTGCGAGCGATGGAGAAATTGCCAGTGCTTCGTTGTGACTTTCAAACCACGCCAGGAACGCGGAGTCTTCAGCTCCCGACAACCGCTGCAGATTGATCCAGGTGTAGTAGGCGCCCATGTCCGCGTCGATCAACGATCCCGGTGAATCGAAAGCGGGTTTCTTTTGAATACCCTGGAGCTCTTCATCTGCAGATTCTTCGGTCTGCCGCGGCGCATACTTCGCCAGCAGCGTTAAAGGCCTCGCCCTACGAAGGGCCTCACGTGCAGTCCACTGCACAAATGTAGTGCTGTAAATCTGAGTGCCGGCTCCCTCAGTGAGCACGCTGACGCTGAAATGGGAGAGCACTGCATCAACATCCGGGCCGCTCATTCCAACGGCGCCGGGGTCTGTTTCCGCAAGCCGAGTGCGCATTGCTTCGGGGCCTAGACCGGAAGCCGACGACTGCTGCATTTTTCGGATGAGGTCACCCCGGACCGAAGATAGCGAGCTATACGCAACCGTGGCGACTTGTTTGCTCTGGAGTGCGACGGCATCGGCGCCGTAAATGCACCAGTGCGCATACGGGACAGAATATCTCTGGGCGCGATCGGCTACAGCATCCAATAGGGCTTTGTATTCGCTTCCGGGATCGACAGCAGTGAAGTACGTTCCGTGACTGCGCAGCTTACGAAAAAGCGGATAACCCGTTTCGCCGATCTCCCGCCCAATCACCACCATGGCGAGCCGTGGTGCCGGAACCGCTTTCTCAGGCACCGCGGTGTTGAAAGCGGCAATGTAATTCTCTGCCGCTTCGCTGAAACCGTCGATCTGGTGTGTGGCCCAAAGATGCGCCGAGAGCCGTTCCGAAAAGCGAGAAGGATTGCTGATCCACTCAGCCTGCTCAAGCTCAGGCGACAGCTCGATCTTCGCGAATGGGCTCATCGCATTAGCAAGCCCCTGTGGCTTCAGGCTGCCCAGATAGCGGAGCTGCCGTTCGATCTCGTCGCGCTCGGCGGGAAACTTCCAGTCATACGCGATGATCTCTCGCAGCAGCAGCGTGAGGAAAGCGCGCGGAAGCTGCTGGAACAACGCCAGATTCTGCTCGACCAACACCCGCGCTTCCGGTGGATAGCTTCGGAAGTCCTCTTGCTTCAGTGGCGAGGCGCTCACGGCTACAGCACCTCCGGCAGCGCTCTGCCATGAGAGAAGTCTGGCGAGAAACCAAAGAGAGCCCCCAGCGTGGGTACCAGGTCGGTCGACTCGACTGGACGATCGACAATCACGTTCTCTCTCACGCCGGGACCTTTCACAATCATCCAGGTAGTCCGTGAATAGGCGTCTCCAGTCCGGTGATGCTGGAAGCCGTTCCCGCCCGCGCTTGTATCAGAATCGCGGCCAAAGTCAGGCAGGATAAACATGGTCGTTTTTCCGGCATACTCCGGCTCTTTTTCGATCGCGTGCCATATCTCGCTGCATAGCCTGTCGGATCGCTGGATGGCATCGATATACAGGGAATAGGTGCCCGCATGTGCCACGTCGATATCGTGGAGGGTGATCCATAGAAGACTCGGCGCGAGTTGCTGCATCAATTGCTTCGCAACATACACGGATAGTTCATCTGGACTGCGAAGGCTGCGCGCATGGGCAGCGAAATCAGTGACCGAGACTTTGAGGAGCTCGGCCATCTGGTGCAGTTGCTCATCACTTACGCCAAGTGCCGGGGCATAAACTGGACTCTCATAGTTATCCCGTAAGAGATGCTCATAGCCGACAGTTTCATTGGCCGGCATGGCCGCGGCTAAGAGGCGCTTAGGAAGAATCACTCCTGCGCCGGTTCCGGTGCCATGCGAGGAATGGTTGCTCTCTCCGATGAGACCAAAGCCATTGCTCGGAGCTACGACCCAGGCATCAGACGCCGGCCGATGCAACTGCTTGCGAAAATATTCGAAGACCGTAGGATTGTCGGGCGAGACAGCCGCGAAATTGTTGAAGGTTTCATAGCAGCCGGTGACCAGGCTCGCGGTCGCGACGTAATGGCCAAGAATGCCCCGGTTGACCACTTGGGTGAAGATCGTGCCCTGAGGAATAAAGTCCTTGAGCAGATGGGGAATATTTTCCCGGCCATCGGGCATGAAGGTCTCTTCGTCGCGTGTTCCCCCGCCAAATGTAACCACCACTGCTTTCTGGTTCTTGGCAACAGTCATGGCCCGCAAAGGAGAAAACGCTGACAGTGCCGCGGCAGCTACACCGCCTGAGATCCCGCGCAAGAAATCTCGGCGGCTCCATGAAATTGCGCCTTCAATATCTCGCGACGAGCCCTGTTCTGGAAAGCGCGACAACCCTATGCTCTTCATGCTTCTAGAACCGCCGCCGTTATAAAGACCGCTCATGATTCCCTGACTTCCCCACTTACTAAATTGATCATTGCGCAGTCGCCTTCGCTTCGTGGTTACGGATTAGATTCGGACTTCGCATCCTGCTTCTTAATCTGCTTCAGAATGGTGAGTTGCTCGTCTGCCAGTTCTTTCTGGTGTGTGCGGTTGTAGAGCAGAACAAGACGGTAGTGCGCCCGGTTGTAGTCCGGTTGCAGCTTGAGCGTTTGGTTGAACTCCGCGATGGCATCGGCGTATTTGTTCTCGTCCTGATAGAGCACCCCCAATTGAAAGTGGGCATCGTATAACTGCGGATCGGCCGAGATCGCCTTCTTGAGAAGGGCTTCGATTGTTTGCCTATTTTCCGCCGTCCCTCCATCTGATTGCTTCCACAAGATCATCGCGTAGTAATAGTTCGCCGGGCCGTTCTCTGGGTAACGGCGCACAAAACTCTCTAGCCGATCTTGAATCATAGGCATGAGCGGAGGTGAGGCTTTGCTCACCTTCCCCAGGAACTGATAAGGCTTTGGGTCAGAAGGATCAAGGTCGACTGCACTGCACAGGGTTTGCACGGCATCGTCGTATTTACCCTCTGCGTAGAGTGTCACGCCCAAACCAACGGTCAGTTTCGCAGACTGAGGGTACCGCTGTACCCCATATCGAAACACCGCCAGCGCTTTGTCGAGAAAACCTTCATAGTGCGGATGCTGCAGAAGAAAAGAACCCAGATCGAAGACGTTGTCTTCGCTTGGATCGAGCACGGCCGCATGATCATACGTGATGGCCGCGTTCTTGTAATCGCCCGACTTTTCAAATGCCTCCGCAAGCAGACCATCGAGCTCAGCTGTCTCATGTTGCTTGATCATTGCTTGCAGTTGCTCGACAGCCTTGTGCAGATTGCCGGATTTCAAATAAGCCAGCGACAGATCGTAGCCGGTGTTGTAGTCGTCTGATTTGATCCGCATCGCCTTTTCGAGATACGGAATGCCATCAGCCAAGCGGTCCTGCTGTAGATAGAACTCGCCGAGGCTCTGCTGCGCTGCAAAGCTCTCCGGATGGTGTTTCGCGAATTCAATGAGGGACGATTCTGCGTTCTGAGGCTGCACTCCCGCATCAGGCGAGGAACCAGACTGCAACATTGCTGCATTGGTGAAGGCGAGGGAGATGATCGCTGACAGAAGTCCAAGAACACGGAACGAACGTGTGGCCTTTTGCAGCATGCCCAAGAATAGTACCCTTCGCGATAGACGGACAAGGTTCAGCAGCAGAGCGACGAATATAGCGCAGACAGTCGGCATGACTGCCTGCGCATTGGGGAAGTCACCAGTAGAATTTCAACGCAAATTGGATCTCGCGTGAGTTGCTGCGGGTAGAAGTTGATTGGCCGAAATTCGCAGTGTCGAGGAAGTCCGTATTACTCGGCAAGTTGAAACTCGGTGTGTTGGTCAGGTTGAATGCCTCGGCACGGAACTGGAAGCGCGTATTCTCGGTAACTCCTATCTCTTTGAAGATCGAGAAATCGAAATCCTTAAATCCCGGACCGCTGACCTGGGTGTTCGAGCCTCCCAGAGGAGCGAGACTAGACTGCCCGATGGCCGTGGCAACAGGCGGCTCCGTGAATGCGGCGGGATTGTAATAGTGCGCGGGTCCTCCCGACCGATACCGGCTCTCACCGGTCAGAGTATCCGCGTAGCAGCCGAGGCCAGCCGTCGTGGTGATCTGGCATCCGATAAGTTGCGGAGGGCCGCTGTTCAGCGTAAGGATGCCATTCGTGACCCAGCCGCCGAGAAGCCAATCCGCCGGCCCGTGAAGAGTGCCGAGAAAGGCTTTGCCTTTGCCGACCGGTATTTGATATGTGCCGCTGGCTACAAAAGAGCGGCGAATATCGAAGCTGGCAAGCCCACGATCATATCCGATTCCTGTAATAGCCGGCGCGCGGTACCCGCCCACGCCGCCGTCACTCAATAGGTCACCAGCATCTGACAGCGACTTGGCCCAGGTGAAGCCGGTGAGCATTTGGAAGCCCCGAGAAAAACGATGCTCGTATTTCGTCTGTAGGGAGTTGTAGCTGCTGGCCCCAGCGGTGATGTCGTATGAAGACCCCTGGGCAAAGTCTGGGTAAGCGACATAGGGCGTGGTGGGCGTGCCGGGCGGTAGTATTTCCGGCACAAGGTTTGTGCCCGCAAACGCCTCAAGATGTCTGGCCGTTGAACCGACGTAACCAAACTCGAACGAATCCTGAGAGGTCACCTCATACTGGAACATGAGATTGAATCCCTGCGTGTAAGGCGTCTGGTAGTGGAGTTGCACGCCGCGTAGGACCAATTGATTCGCGTTGACTTGTGTGGGACTCAGTTGGATGCCGTTCAAACCATTCTCCAGCGTACCGGTAGAGCCGTCGGGATAAATGACCGGAGTTACGCTGCCGACGCCACCGTTCGAAGAGTCGGAATAAGACAGCTCATACTCGAAGGGGTAGTTGTAACCGAGACTGGGATATCCACCGCGGTTTTCAAACGCCCCATAAAATATCCCATACCCTCCGCGGATTACCAGCTTTGGGTTCAACTGGTATGCGACTCCAAAGCGTGGGCCGAAGTTGGTCTTTTGGGAGATCCCCAACCCCGTGCCGTATTGGTCTGTGTATGTTAACTGGATTCCATCTTTCGCCAGCAATTGCGGGAAGCTTGGCGAGAGCGGAGTCTTCGTCTTGTTTCCGGAGGTCATAATGAACTCCGCGCCCGCGCCGGGAGTACCGGGAACGAAGTTGGCCTGCGCCGCCTCGCTATCTCCCACCTGGCCGAAGTGCTCCCAACGCAGGCCAAGATTGAACGTAAGGCGAGGTGTCATCTTCCAATCGTCCTGGAAGTAAACCGCAAAGTAGTTTCGGTTGCTGTGCAGATATCCGTAGTTGGTGGCCTGCACACTATCCGATCCGCCTGAAAGATCGACTCCGTTCGGGACTGTGGCAGCAATTGGTGTCAGAAGTATCTGCGCCTGAGAGGCTAGATTGTCGGTCTGGTTTGGAATCGAAGTGTACCGGCCGTCGAAGTCAAAGGCGCCCTTTGAAGCGGGAGGCGCAAGCCATGGGAAGTAGAGATACTGGAACTCTGCCCCACCCTTGAACGTGTGCGACTTGTAGACCTTGGTCAGGTTTTCAGTAAGTTGAGTTGTATCGCTGTAGCGATCCCCTGGCAGCCACTCCGAGCCCCCAAGATTGTGGATGTTGCCAAGGCTGATATACGGCAAGCCGCCATTGCCGGCAAACTGCGGTATGCCGCCAATCCCGAAGCTCGCCGGAATACCCAGCGTGTTGGCGGTCGTCGGAACCCGGGTGGTGTGTTCCTGCCCGTATCCAAAACGCACTTCATTGACCAGCGTTTGAGTAAAGAGGTGGGTATAGCTGATCGCGGTCCCGTGCACATCCACTTTTTGTGTGCCGTCGCCGTAGCTTCCGCCATCGGCGACACCCGGGAACGGAGGCGGGACCTGCTGGTTATTATTGATTTGGCTATAACGACCGAAGACCTGGTTTTTATCGTTGAAGTGCTCATCGATACGCACGTCGAAAGTGTTCTCGCTGGTAGTGTTGACCGTCGTCGTTTGAAAGTTGTTTTGCACTCCGCTGAGATTGGCCGCGGGAAAGAGTTGGAGAAGCTTAATGGCGTTCGGATCGAGGCGATTGGCGGGCAGCTGATTATTGAGAAACGGCTCTCTCACGTATCCACTGCTGGCGGCAATCATTCCAGTCACCGGATCCAGTTGCCCCGCCGTCACACTGCGCGTCGTTGCCGGATCGAAGAGTTGCCCGTTTTGAAAACTGCGTCCAAGCGCGTCAGTGCGTGAAAAATTCCCAGTAGCGCCGTACAGATCGTCGTAATTCGTGTAGCCGCTGCTCACCTCCGGCGCCGTGGGCACCCAGATGCCGCTTTGCAGCACTCCCTGGTGGATCTGAGTTCCCTCGTAATCGCCGAACCAGAAGAGGTGGTCTCTGATAACAGGGCCGCCGACGGCCACGCCAAACTGATTTTGACGCAGCTCCGGCTTGCGCTGGGTCGCGGGATCGGAGAAATAGCTGTTGGCGTCCAGAGCGTCGTTGCGGAAGAACTCCCATGCGGCACCATGCACACGATTGGTGCCCGATTTCAATGTCGCGTTCACGATCGCGCCGCCAGCCCGGCCGAATTCTGCGGCAAAGTTATTGGTCTGAATTTGGAATTCCGCGATCGCGTCGACCGGGGGTTTCACCACGTCAGCTTCGCCGCTCAGGAAGTCGACATCGTTACTGTTGTTATCGATGCCATCAAGGAGGTAATCGTTCTGCGCCGGGCGAGTACCGTTCGCGGCGAACTGGTTCACCGCGCGGGCGCCCTGCTGCGGTTGTGTGACTCCAGGAGTCAGCGTGGCCAGCATTGTCCAATCGCGGCCATTCAACGGCATGCTCTCCACCACATGGCCGCCGATGACCTGGCCTACTGTGGCGTTCTGGGTCTGCAATAACGGTACCTGTGCAGTTACCTGAACGGTCTCGGTCGTAGCGCCCGTCTGCAGGGTGAAATCCATGACAGCCTGTTGCTGGATATTGAGGTCGAATGGCGCACTTTGTACCTTCTTGAACCCGGCTACCGTGACAGAAACTCGATAAGTGCCGATCTTCAGCGGCGTGACGATGTAGGTGCCGTCCGATCGAGTTATCGTGACGATATCGTTACCCGTACCCAGGTTGGTGAGCGTGATCCTCGCGTTGGGAATGACCGCGCCCTGCGGATCTTTGACTGTACCCAAAACGGTACCCGTATCCACTTGGGCCATGCCGTAGGAAACGCTGAGGATTAGCGTGCAAGCCAGCAAGAGTCGCCTGACCAAGCCGGCGCATAGTACTTCACCCAATTTGCTTTTCATCATGCCTAGCCCCCAAAGAAAATCTCTGACTGGCGCTTGTTTCATCCTGTTAGCCGCAAACGTGTACGATACCGTTTTCGAGCCAGAACCCTTAATCCTTATTTAGCGCGTAACTATAAGAACGCCGCCGGTTCTCTGTCAAGGACAATTTCGTGAATGTACCCGGAAACGCCGAGCCAACTCAAAAGCACGCAAACGGGAAATGCGGAGAAGTACAGACTTTGAGGGATTTATTGGGACAGATCGCTTGCCGAATCTTTAGGCAACACCTTTTTGCTGCGACTCAATGCCTGTCAAAGGCGACCCTCATCTCGACTCATATATTATTCATAAAAGGAATGTTATAAAACCAATCTCTCGACATGGATGAGGTACTGTCGATGGCGCATATCGGTTGATGTGCGACCACGACGATCAGCTCCCAGCGACCTTTTCCCATCGCCGGTTCAACCCCTATCAGCCTGCCATGGGATATCAAGCCCACTGAAAATCTGCTTCGCGTTAACAAATAGGCCCCCACCAAATGCACTCTATCGTGCACGAGTACGAAGAAATTTTTTAGTGAAAGGTAGAGCCTCTCGGACTCAGCCGCCGTAACCCAACCAAACGCCGTGTACGTTAAAAGTTAGATTTTGATGAGTGGGCGATTGAATTATCTGTCGTCTGCGTCTCGCTCGGTGTCGGACGCAAGGCGATTGATAAAGAGTGAAAGATTACTCCGCAGCACAATATGTGGAGCCAGCCGGGTAATCGGTTCTGGCTTAACTCCGTCTACGAGATGCTGTATCAGTTTTTCCATTGCGGTTTTCCCTTGCGTGAAAGGACGCTGATATATGGTCGCAAGTATTGCACCGGATTCAATGAAAGGTACAAGCTCTGGGAACAGATCAGTGGCAATGATCTCGATGCGGCCGATGAGTCTACGCTCATCAAGCGCGCGCAGCACAGGAAGACTGTTCGCAGTGCTGATGTAGATCCCTCGGGGACATGGTTTTCGATCCAACAGACTTAGCGTAGTCCGATAGGCCTCCTCAGGCCGCTCATGGGACTCAACCGCAGGTAACAGGGAAAGATGGGGGGCAAAAGCGGCCAGCGTGGCGGCGAATCCTCTCAGCTTCTCGGCGTGGTCCTGGGTTCCCAATTGCCCTGTCAGGATTGCGACGGATCCCTTTTCTTTGATGGCCTTGCCCAGAAGTTCTGCGGCAATGCCGCCGCTCGCGTTCGCATCGATGGTAATTCCCGCCAATCGTTCGGTCCTCGGCGCATCACTTGCGACGCATATGACGACTGTGCCCTGCTGACTCAGCCTGCGCACCACAGGATCGATCCGCGCCGGATCGGCAGGCGTGATGATGATGCCGTCGTACTTTCGGTTGAGATCGATATGCAGTAAATCCGTATCGCCATCTTTGAGGCTCAGAAATTTTCGGAACTCGAGATCAACATTGAGCCCATGCGCTGAGACAACCCCCGCGTTCACCCCTGCTCGAAGTTGGGAAAAAAATGACGCGATCTGTTGTGGAAGATAGATAGCAATTCGCAAGCGATGATTGAGCTTGAGGTTCCGCGCGGCTATGTTGGGCCGGTAGTTGAGCTTCTCGGCCATTTTCATCACTTGCGCGCGCGTCTTTGGGCTCACGCCGGGCCTCGAGTGCAGAGCTCGATCGACGGTCCCTATGGATATCTTCAGAGCCGCGGCAATCTCTTTGATTCCCGCCGACTTCGCCCGCCTGTCATCCATATGCGAAATTTATCTTAACTGATGGACGGCTCGAAAGACCTGCGGATTAGCGGTCTACGAGTGCTACGACTTGCATGACTGTCTCACTCCCGCAACTGCCCCGGTGCACCTGCGGAGGAGATCCGCGGCCCCAGTGTGGTTGCAGTCGAGTCCCAGCACCTCGATAAGTGATGCTATGGCTTGCTCCTTGTTCTCCAGACCGGAGAGAGCCTGAGCCCGGAGAAATGCGGCCTCTACCTGATTGCGGCGTTGAAGATCCTCCTCGAAGAGGAGCATCGCCGGCAAGGAAGTGGCAAAGTAATCGATCTTTGGTTCCGTGCCCTCGAGTTCTCTGGAGTACTCAAGAATCTGACGAAAAAGACTTGCAGCCTGATCTGCTGCGCCGAGCCGCACATGAGCCATTGCTGTCCAGTAGGTCATATCCGAGATGCGCTTCACTGACATTTGCTGGAAATCGCCACGCTGGCGGGTTGCACGCTCCCACCACGAAGCAGCCTCTTCATGTTCCCCCTGTGCCTCGCAAGCTTCGCCCAGCCAGTAGTAAACGTCGTTCTGATTCGCAAGCAGGTGCTTGGCCTCGCTGAGATTTTGGGGTGGCTGTAATGCTGCGCGGAAGTGATTGAGAGCGGCCGATGAGTCTCCACTATCCAGTGACGCCTGTCCAAGCAGAAGGCGGCTACGAACGTACTGTCCCAGCACCAGACCTTCTCCGCCCTCCCAGGGCTGAAAATGACGTTGAAGTAGAAGCTCCAGCGCATTCTCAGGCCGTCCCACCTGGTTGTAGAGGGTTGCGAGTTCCACGGAGAGATCATCTCGCTGGGAAATCAGGTGGGAGAATCGTTGCAACTCCTCTAATCGGCGCTCCGGACTTTCGCCAATACGCTTCCAGAGCTGATCTCGTTCATAGAGTACGCGCCCGTCATTCGGATTGGCAGCCAGAGCGCGGTCGAAGGCTTCTCTGGCGCCCGGAATATTCCCGCGGACGTTGAAGATAGCAATGCCAAGGTTGCGCCACACGGTCGGAAAGTCCGGATCGAGCATCGCCGCGGCCTCCCACTCCTGGATGGCCTCTTCATGGCGTCGACGGTCATAGAGGAAATTGCCCAATAGGTAGTGGGCTGAACCTATGTCTGGGTGAGCCGCAACAGTAGCCTTCAGCACGCACATTTCTTCAAGCCGCGAAGGCAGACAATAGTTCAGGTTTGCACCCTTCGCTCGAGTCCGAGTTTCTTCCGCCAGAGCCGGATCGATTTGCTCTTCGATCAACGCCAGCGTAAACATCTCAATCGGAAAAGTGCCGATGCCACTATCGAACAACCCGAGACGCAACACCGCAGCAGCCTCTTCCTTCTGCCCGAAGCGCATGAGATCGAAGGCTAAATCGAGCCGCTCCTGCCCATTCGCAGGCTCGATCCCATCGTGCCAACGAGACATGATCTCAAGCGGATCGAGATTGCGAATCTCGCGATGGGTATCATCAGCTTCGCCCAGAAATCCGAGTTTTCCGAGAACGATAGCCTTCAGATTGAGCGCAGCGAGGTTATCTGCGTCGGCAAGAAGGCTGCGTTTTACATGGTCGAGCGCGACCTCCCATTGCTTCTGGGTGGCATCGATTTCAGCAAGTGCCAAGTAGGCTGGTCCACGCCAGGCAGCATTCCAGGTCGCCTTGTAGAGCGCGTCATAAGCCTGCTGCTCTCGCCCACGAAACCTTTCGGTGATGCCGAGGTTGTAATACGGCTCGCCGTCATAGGGATTGGGATTGAGCCGAGTGAGTCGTTTGATCGCAGTCTGGAAATGTTCGGCTGCAGCATCGAACTCACCGCGCCGCAGACGCCATAGTCCCAGCGCATTGTTGACCCGGCTGTCCTGTGGATCCCTGCTGAGGGCCTCTTGCCAGTACGCCTCTGGCAATCGCGTGGCGTGCCGATACTGGTGCAGGTGAAGACCCGTGAGATACAGTTCTTCGATCGTCGGAATCTCGGCCGGCAGAGGCGGCTCGAGAGCAACCGAGGGGGCTTTAGCTGGAACGACGGCTGCGCGATCATATTCAATCAATAGCTGGCCGTGATGAGTCACACTGACCGAAAGCGAATTTTCATCGACACCCGCGAATACTAGAGCCGACAAGACCAATGGATGGGCCACATCGATTGCCTCACTCCATCGAGCGATTTCCACCGAACCGGCACTCAACACCACAACGACTTCGTCCATTGCGCGGGTAACATAGACACCTACAACAGCGATTCCATCAGAGCATCTAAGACTTAGGGCTGCATCCAGATTTGCTGCCTGTGGAACCCCGATCGCATGAATGGGAAACCAATTCTGCGTAAACGTCTTGGTTTCCCACGGCGCCAGGAACGAGAAGTCCGGCTGATTGTCCGTGTAGACCCCGGCCATCAGCTCGATGTATGGCCCGTCCTGATCCGTCAGGCTGCGGTCCCAGGCGTAGCCGAATTCGTGATTTCCCCAGGTCCACTGCTTTTTCCCCGGAGCAATGTGGTGATTTGCTACGTGAACTACACCGGCCTGCGCCTCGTGATCGTATCCGCCGAAGAAATCATCCTCCGTGCTGGTAATCATGTAGCTCGTGGGAACAGGAATGTTCGAATACCAGCTAAGATCGTTTAGCGGATAGGAACCGTCGGGAACGAAGTACCTCGGCTGTTCTTCTCGCGGCACGCCGGAGCGAGCGCGTTCGGCGTAATCGATGCCATAATACTGTCCATTACTTTGGGGAAAGCTAGTCATGGCTCGCTTCGCGTGGTCGGCAACGAAGCGGACGTCGCTTGGGAAGAACGACTGGTATCTCTCGTGGACATGGGTAGCAACGTTGGCCCACCAGAGAAATGTTTGCGTGAATTGGGTCCTGTTGAACAGACGAACCTTCACTTCGATGATGGCGCGGCCGGGGTGCAGGCACACCCCATGCATTCCCTTCATGCGCAGCATTGGGATCATGGTCGCTGCACCATATGGTGATTGATCCGTCCTGATGCTGTTCAATCTCGGTTTCTACGGGCATAAACGTCGCTGGGCGATGGTGCTGCGGCCAGTTGAATTCGACGCCTCCCGAAATCCATGGCCCGGCCAGGCCTACGAGCGCAGGCTTAATTACATTCTGCCGATAAAAGAAGTCGTATCCAGTCGTCTTATCGTAACCAACGTGAATGCGACCGCCAATCTCCGGCAGAATCATCAATCGCAGGAAGTCGTTTTCAAGATGAATCGCCTGCCACTTCTTTAGCGCAGGCTCAGTCGCAATGCGATCAATGAAAGGCAGAGGATAAACACGCCCACTACTCCCTTGGTACACACGCTTCTCGAGAAACATCGGGTTTGGATCGGGCTTTTCAGGAGTGTAGGTCAGGATCTCGACGGGCTCTTGCCATGCCCGTACCTCACCGATCACATCTGCAGGAGCTTCCGGAAGGAGTAGGCACTCAACTGATTCCCTGGAATTTGGAAGGCGCTTAGACGACGGCATCTACTAAAACTCCCATCCAAAAGAAGCGGTAACGTACACGCGACTATATCCAACACCGCGCGGAGTGTCAATAGATCGTACGATCGGCAAAGGCTTCGGCAGCTACAGTGTCTGCAGCAACAGATAGAGCAAAAGCTCAACTGCTGGCAAGTCGAGTACGCCCAGCGCTCGCTCGTCCCGCAGAGATTAGCGACTGTGCTGTCCCTCACCCAAGTGAGAGACCATCCTCGGACGATCTTCGTGAAGTTCATGGTGCAATTCATCTACCTTTAGCTTTGCTTTTTCCAAAGCTTTCTTTCCCGCTCTGGTTAGTTTGTAAACTCTTCGTCTTCGTCCGCTGACGTTCATCAATTCCGAAACCAGAAGTCCGTTGCGTTCCATGCCATGGAGGAGTGGATACAGAGTTCCCGGTCCAATCCGGTAGCCGTGATGCTTCAGCTCCTCCATCATGGCCAAGCCAAATAGAGGCTCCTGAGTGGCATGAACCAGCACATGGATGCGAATGAGTCCGGTAAAGAGTTCCCGTTGATGTGATCGCACAACCAAAGATACACTCCCATAGACGACTTACATCATAGTATCGAATTTCGATGATATGATTTGGCCGATTGGGGATCGCTGTCCTGACCCGAGTGCTGGTTCCTTCTATGTGCAAATATTCATTGGTCTTCTGCAGCGCGATATACCTATCTTTCTGCGCGTTACCGGCAGTACCCGTCAACTCACTTGCCCAAACGACCGAAAAAAGCGGACCCACAGCCATGACGCTGGAACAGGTGATGGAAACAGCAAGCGCTAGCTACCCCGCCATCAAGGCATCACAGGCCCAGCAAAGGGCCGCGCAGGGAGCCATTGGGGTTGCCAAGACCGCCTATTTGCCCCACTCCGATATCCTCTGGCAGACCGATCGAGCGACCGCAAACAACATCCTCGGACTCTTGCTGCCACAGGCGACCATTCCCAGCGTGACCGGGCCTGTGCTCCCAGCCGATCCGACGCGAAGCGCGTGGAACAGTGCGGGTGGTGCTTTGGTTAGCTGGCAACCCTTCGACTTCGGAGCGCGAAACGCCAAGGTCGAGGTGGCTCGACAAGGGAGTGAGGCGGCAAGGCAGGCCGCACTCCTTACGCAATTGCAAGTGAGCGCAAACGCCGGAAGCGCGTTCTTTGATCTTGCTGCAGCAGAGCAGCTGGTGACAGTCGCAAAGGCGAACGTCCAACGCTACGAGTCCTTCGACAAAGTAGTTCATGTTCTGGTCGATAACACACTCCGTCCAGGCGCGGATGCTTCCCAAGCCGACGCGCAATTGGCGCTCGCACGAAACCAACTGATTCAGGTTGAGACTCAGGTTGCAGTCAGGCGCGCCGCGCTCGCTGAGTATCTGCAGACAAAACAAGAGCAAGCTGAAGTGGACGATTCAGGTCTTCTCACTGCGCCGCCTTTGACCGATCTGTCCGTTGCTACGACTGCAAATCACCCCGCGGTGCTTGAAGAGCATGCGCTGAACCTTCAGCAGGGGGCTCAGAAGCGATTTCTTGACCGCAGCTATGTTCCGGTCTTCACCACTTCCGGAGTGGTTTTCGGAAGGGGCGCAGGGACGAATGCCAGCGGACCATTTCCCGGTGGCACTGCGGGGCTTGCTCCAGACACGCTCAACTGGGCGGCAGGTGTCCAGGTTTCCTTTTCCGCCTTCGACTTTTTCAACATCCGCGATCAACGTCGCGTTCAGGAAGCGAACGTTCAGGCCGAGCACTCGCGCCTGGACCAAGCGGTCAGCGATGTAACGACAGCGGTTGAACAGGCTCAGGCAAATCTCGCTGGAGCCCGCAAGCTGTCAGCAAACACGCCCATCGAGCTTGCGGCTGCTCGGACTAGCGAACAGCAGCAACAGGCCCGATATCGATCTGGTTTAGCCACCGTGGTGGACGTCTCGGCGGCGGAGGGAGTCCTAGCGCAAGCGGAAAGGGATGATGCGATTGCTCGCCTGGGAGTCTGGCGGGCCGAACTTGGGGTTGCCGCGGCCCAAGGCGACCTCCTGCCATTTCTGCAGTTGCTGCAGAGCCAGGCGAAAGGAAAGTAGCATCCATGTGGCTTATTCGCCTCGCCCTTCGGCGTCCCATCACCATCATCGTCCTTGTTGTCGCTCTCGCGTTCTCGTCTGTGCTGGCGATCATGCGGACCCGCGTGGACATCTTTCCGAACCTCGATCTGCCGGTGATCTATGTGGCACAGCCGTATGGCGGCATGAGTCCGCAGCAGATGGAAGGATTCGTCTCGTACTACTATGAGTACCACTTCCTCTATATCAATGGGATTGAGAGTGTCGAGGCGAAGTCCATCCAGGGCACTGCGCTCCTTCGGCTAACCTTCCATCCCGGAACAAACATGAGCGAAGCGCTCGCGCAGACAATTTCGTATGTGAATCGCGCCCGAGCCTTCATGCCTCCCGGAACGGTTTCGCCCTTCGTCATTCGTTACGACGCTGGGACGCTGCCGGTGGGATACATGGTCTTTTCCAGCCCATCCCGAACGCTTGCCGAGATTCAGGATCTCGCACTGAATCGCGTCCGCCCTGTTTTCGCAACGCTGCCCGGTGTTTCATCCCCTCCGCCATTCGGAGGCAACCAGAGGACGATCGTCATCAATGTCGATCCGCAGAAGTTGCAAGCGTACGGACTTTCGCCAGAAAACGTCGTCCAGGCGCTGACGAACGGCAACAGCATTCAGCCGGCAGGTAACGCCGATATCGGGACGACACATACGCTGGTGACAACCGACTCCACGGTGACGCAGATCAACGATCTGCTCAGCATTCCCCTCAAGCTGGGCTCGGGAGCGTCGGTCTATATCCGCGATGTCGGGAATGTCTCCGACTCTTCCGATCTCCTCGCAGGCTATGCACTTCTGAATGGGAAGCGCACCATCTATATTCCGGTCACAAAGAGGCCGGATGCCTCCACACTAACAGTTGTAAAAGAGGTCCGGCAGAATCTCGGGCGCTTCCAGTCGCTCGTTCCCGAAGACATCAAAATCACCTATGAGTTTGATCAGTCTGCGTATGTCCGGGGCGCCCTCATGTCGGTTCTGCGTGAAGCCATCATCGGCGCGCTGCTCACGGGGCTGACGCTGCTGCTTTTCCTCCGGGACTGGCGATCTTCTCTGATTGTGGTTATCACGATTCCGTTCGCGCTCTTGACGGCAGTGGTACTGCTCAAGCTGTCCGGACAGACGATCAACATCATGACCCTCGGCGGGCTCGCCCTCTCGGTCGGCGTTCTCGTAGACGAGGGAACCGTCCTTCTCGAAAACATCCATGTTCATCTCGACAACGGAGAGAACACAGCCAAGGCCGTTCTTCTTGCCAGTCGCGAGGTGGCGCTACCTCGACTGCTCGTGATGCTTTGCGTAATGGCGGTGTTCATCCCGTCCTTCTTCATGACGGGTCCCGCTCAATCTCTCTTCCTGCCTCTATCGCTCGCGGTCGGCTTCGCGATGGGTGCCTCGTATCTGCTCTCCAGTTCACTTGTTCCAATCCTGGCCAATTGGATGTTGAAGGCCAAGTCTGAAATCGAAAGGCAGAAGCCGCGCGTCGAAGGCAGTTTTGATCGTTTCCGCAGCCGATTCGAACGAGCGCTCCGGAAGGCGATGAGCATTCCTGCGTTTCTCCTAAGTGCTTACGGTATCCTCGCTCTGCTCGTACTACTGTTCATAACGCCTCAGATAGCCGAGGAAATCTTCCCGTCTGACGCATCGACACAGTTCCGTCTTCGTATTGACGCGCCGGATGGAACCCGTGTTGCCGTAACAGAAGAGTTGGTGAAGCGAGTTCTTGCTTCTATCCATGAGACAGCAGGCGACAAGAATCTGGATCTAAGCCTGGGATACGTCGGCACCCAGGGATCTTCGTATCCGATCAACGCTGTTTTTCTTTGGACGAGCGGCCCGCAGCAGGCCATCATCAACGTCGGGCTCAAAGCAAACAGTGATCTCCAACTCGCGGATCTCGAAGAACAACTGCGGAAGAAGCTGCCTCAGCAGTTTCCTGAGGGAAAGTTCTCGTTCGACCCCGGGGACCTCATCAGCCAGATTCTGAGCTTCGGCTCTTCATCTTTGGCTGAAGTGACCATTGCAGGTCCGCAGTATTCGGACGTTGCGAGCTATGCGGAACAAGTTCGTAAGAAGCTGGCTACCGTTCCCGAGCTCCGCGACCTCGAATATGAGGAGCCACTGCACTATCCAACTGTCGACATCAAGGTCAATCGCACGATGGCAGGGCAACTGGGAGCAACGGCGGATTCGGTCGGCTCTGCGGTCGTTTCAGCAACAGCTTCGAGTCGCTTCGTAGCGCCCAGTTACTGGCGTGATCCAAGGTCAGGCGTCAGCTATCAGGTTCAGGTGCAGGTCCCGCAACCGAAGATGACATCGCTCGCAGACATCGGGAACATTCCAGTCGGCAGCACAACGGGGGCCCAGCCTCTTTTGAACCAGCTTGCCGACTTGAGATCGGGTACAGTTCCGGGGGAACTGGATCGCCAGAATGGTCAATGGATGCTGGCGCTTTCCGCCAACCTAGGCGGCCGTGATCTGCGAAGGGCAAACAACGCGATCGAGAAAGCGGTAATCGATGTCGGTGCGCCTCCGCGCGGCGTGACAACCGCCGTTCGCGGACAGGTGAGCGCCTTACAGCAGATTTTTGGCGAACTCGCTATTGGGCTGTTGGCGGCTATCGGCGTGATCCTTCTGCTGCTCACGGCAAACTTCCAATCCCTCAAACTTGCGCTGGTGGTGCTCTCAACGGCTCCCGCCGTCCTTGCCGGTTCCGTGCTCATGCTGTTCCTCACTGGAACAACCTTGAATCTGGAGAGCTTCATGGGAACCATCATGGCGATTGGCGTTGCGGTTGCGAACGCGATTCTGCTTGTCAGTTTTGCAGAACAGAATCGCTTGAAGGGCGCGAGCGCCCCAGAGGCAGCACGCGCTGCGGCTACAGAGCGGCTACGTCCAGTGTTGATGACGAGTCTTGCCATGATTGCGGGAATGATCCCAATGGCGCTCGCCTTCGGTCAAGGAAGCGAAGAGACGGCTCCTCTGGGGCGCGCTGTGATCGGTGGTCTTGCACTTGCGACCGTGGCAACACTCTTTCTTCTGCCGATGGTTTTCGGTCTGGCGCAGCGCAATGCACCGACGGCATCGCGCTCACTGGATCCTGAAGACCCCAATAGCAAATGGTTTGAACGATCCTCGGAGGTTGGACGATGAGGAGCCCGCTCTTAGCTTCTTCGGTGTTGATGATTACGGTTTTGGGCTGCAGCTCTGCCACCTCGGATAAGAACGGAGCAACACCTGCTCCTTCTGCGCCGAATGCACCCACCACCGTCAGCACGGTCGCAATCGTATCGAAAAAGTTGCAGACCATGATTGCGTTGCCCGCGCAACTCGCACCGTATGAGCAGGTCGATATCTATCCGAAGGTGACCGGCTTCGTAGAAACTGTGACCGTCGATCGAGGGTCCCATGTGCATCGGGGACAATTGCTGGTCAAGCTCACTGCTCCTGAACTCGTGAGTCAGCGTGCCCAGGCGGAGGCTGCAGTCAGGGCGGCTCAATCGCAACTGGCGACAGCACAGGCAAAACTAGCCTCAGACAACGGCACGTATCTCCACATGGTGGAAGCCGCCAAGACGCCCGGCGTGCTCGCCGAGAACGATGTGCTTGTCGCTGGACAAACGGTCTCTGCCGACAAAGGGCAGGTCGATGCTGCAACCCAGAACGTAGAAGCAACGAAAGAAGGGCTGCGTAGTGTTAGCCAGACGGAATCCTATCTCACGATCACTGCCCCGTTTGACGGCGTCATTACGACCCGCAATCTTCATCCGGGCGCACTCATCGGTCCTGCTTCCGGCGCAGGCGGAGCACAGCCTATTCTTCAGATCGTGGACGACAGGCGTCTCCGCCTGGTTGTGCCGATTCCGGAGGCGCAGGTTGGGGATATGAAGGCAAACCAACTTGTCTCCTTCACTGTCCCTGCCTATCCTGGGCAGACCTTCAAAGCCCCCATTCAACGAATCTCTCGCGAAGTCGATGAAAAATCGCGCACGATGCCGGTGGAATTGGATGTCAAGAATCCCGATGGGCGGCTCGCACCCGGGAGCTTCACGACCGTCTCATGGCCGCTGGAGCGTGGATACCCAACTCTCTTTGTTCCCTCGACAGCCGTCACCAGCGATCAGCAGCACACCTTTGTGATTCGGGTGCGCAATGGCAAGGCCGAATGGGTGACAGTTCAAACCGGTCAGAGTGTCAGCGGCGAGATCGAAGTGTTTGGAGATCTGAGTGCCGGAGATCAGGTTGTGAAGACTGCATCAGACGCCATTCATTCTGGAGATCCAGTCCGCGTTCAAAATCTGGCTTCTACCAGCAAGTGAGTGGTATGCCATGCGTGAGCGAAACGATCGAGCATCTCTAGATGGGAGAGTTATCTCATCAGGACTTCCTGCACCGTCTTTTCCATGGGAAACAGTCTCTCCGATTCGAGGAACCTGCTCATCCCATCTATCGGTAACTTAGAGTAACTGATCGAGTGTGCGCACGGTATCCTGCGGCCATGCGGAAAAGATTCATCCCTCCGACGGTGGGGTCTTCAATTCCTGTACCTTCCTCAGACTTCGCGCCGATGACCATGCGCACGATCCTGTGTTGCCCTGCGCTTGAGATCTGTAACACCCTGAGCGTATCTCCACCTGAGACACTGCGCCAAGCCGTGATCGAGCCGAAGACCAAAGTCTGGATAGGAGCGCCAAAGGCGGCTGCCCCGTAGTCCGGCGAAACACCCCGCTTCTCTAGCGTTTCCGAGGCGCCATGGCTGGCAACATCAGAATTGCCGCTCAATCCTGGGCTAACATCGATCATCGGGGCAAGAGGGATCGCTAAAGGTTCAGGGCACTAATTTGACGAAAGCGCGCCAGAATGCGCTTTTCTGCTCCGCGCGGTCGAGCACAGTCACCTGGCAGTTGTATTCGCCAGGGGATAGCTGGTCGAGAACGATGTTGAAATTCACAGGAATGGTCTGCAGAGGATTGTTCATCCCCTGCGACAATTCCACGGGTTGTGTTTCGAAAACCTTGGTCGTGCCACGGTAGATGCTTACAAATCCAAGGAGAGGCCGCGCAGTTGCAGCACCCTGCTCATACGCCTGCAGATAAATGAAAATCGGACGGCTTCTGCTGAAGACGCGCGTCACGCTCGGGATTAATTCTTGCCCATTCTGGACGAGTGGGTTCACGGCATCAGCTTTACTCTGGTCTTTCTCCTTAGCCGCGTTGTAGATGGCGTCCCGCACATCGATGCGTTGGCTGCCGAGAACAACGGAGCTGATATGCACGCGTTTCGTTTCTCTGTTCAGGTTAGGGATTACGAATGATGCCTGATACGTGCCAATGCGTCCTGTTTCGTTATCGCGGGCAAGAATCTTGATGGTGTATTTGCCGGGCAGGAGCGTAAAGCCGGCATCGTACTCGATGGGCCGTTTCGCAAGTTCGTTTGCTGTGGCGTCACTCAGCTTGATGTTTATGTTGTCGCGCAGGTTGGTGATGGTGGTGCCGTAGCTGTCCTTGACTTCGCCTACAAAGTCCATCAGCGTGTGCTCGGAGCCGCCGCGCTTGGCAAGGGCGAGCTCACGGCCTGGAATCTTTACCGCGATAGGAACAAAGTACTCGGCGCGATTCAATTGAAAGTAGTTGATCTCCATCGCAATGGTGAGTTCGGTGATGGGATCGGGAAGCATAAGCGCGTCTTCCAGCTGACGCTCCTTGTCCGTTGCCGTGAACTTGCTGAACTCCTTGGGGGCGAAGTAGCCCTGACGGTAATTCAGCGAGACGTCCTGATAATTGTTGAGCCCGATCTTGATGCGGCGGAATTTGCCATCTCTGGCTGCATTACTGGTGTAGTAGCCAATGATGTAGTAACTGGAGACTGATTGCTCTGCCTGCCGAATGCCGTGTGTAAGGTCGTTGTCGTCAAGAAGCGTTTTGCCGCCAGTGTCCGAAGCAAGCGTATAGAGAGAATCCTGCGATTGCTGAAAGTTGGTGGTGACAGCCAGCGCTGACGTGCCTGAGTACATGCCGACGCCGCCTGGAGAGCCTTTCGTTGCATCCCCTAAAGGTGCTTGCGCGACAAGTCCGCGCGCGTCGATCGGCCAGAAGGAGACCCCCGCTCGAATAGCCGCGTTGGTCGTAGCGTGCAGTTGTGCCTGATTGTTCAGGCCGTTGAGCGAAAGGCCGCTGGCAAAATAAATGAGCAGCTTTTTCTCGCTGAGGTGGCTGAGCATGTCTGCCGCCGTTTGCAGGGCGGAAAGCTGGCGGTCCGTATTGAAGACATTGAATTCGCTGTCGTCCTGCCCGAAGGCTGCGCCGGTATCGGAGGTCGAATCGTCGGACGAGCTTTCACCAAAACCTTGCCCCTCGCCAACGATCATAGTTTCGAGGATGCTAAGCAGCCGATTGTGATCGCCCGTGAAGTCCTGCAGCACAGTGACGGCTCCGCCTGCATAGCGAAGGATGGCGACGAGATCGTCAGGCAACATTTGTGTGCGGATAAAATTCTGTGCCGCCTTCAGTGCCCGAAGCTGGTCAGGAGGCGGCATGGAAGTCATGTCGAAATAGAAACACAGCAGACGATGGTCCTTGTAACGGGTGCTTCCGGTCGGCTCCGGAGCAATCTGCACGTGCGAGAGCTTATCGTAAATCTTCACCCGTTCGGGACCAGGCTGCGCTGCTGACGCTGCAGGCGTCAGCGCGAGCCGTTGATGCTCGAAGAAGCGGATGGTCTGTGGAACACCGTTTTCAGTGACGATGAAGTCATTCGCCGTCAGCCCATCGACAGGGTTGCCTTTTTTGTCTTTGACGACGACCGTTTCAATTACCAGCTTCGTAGTCACAGAAATGGTGTAGGCATTATCAGCCTGCTGCTGTGCTGTATTCTGGCCAGTCTGCTGTGCGGCAGCCGTGAGTGTCGAGAGAAGCAGGATGGCAGCCAGAGCGCGCATGGTCAGAACCTCATCCGAAGCGTGGTTTGCAGGCTGCGCATAGGATTGGCGCCTGCCGGAAGACCGAATTGCGGGCTGGTAATTGCGGTGTTCCAGCTTGTGTACGCGACATGGTTGAGCAGATTGGTGACATCGGTGCGCAAGTCAAGATTGAGCCGGTCATGCATGCGGAAGGTACGACCTAGAGAGGCGTTAAGCAGAAACTCATTAGGGCCTGTGATGGAGCTGCGAGCTGCTGTACCCCATTGTCCCGGCAATGGCGGAGAATAAGCTGAAGGGTTGAGAAAAAATCCTTCAGGAGCCTTGTAAATCGGCGCTCCGGTATAGTCAGGTCGAATGGTGCCAGTTACTCCCGTGCCGGGCACTGCCACAGGATAGACCGGTGTCTGGGGCAGACCGCTCGCAGCCGTGATCTGCGCGAGACCAGTCCACTCCCTGAAGAGAGCGCCCTTCCATCCGCTCATCAGCGTTCCGCCGCCGATGCCCATTCCCGTCGTGTATTGCACCTGCAGGTTGAGAAGATGACGCTGGTTAAATGTAGATCGTCCGCGTTCCGCATCGAGATCAAGCCAGTTCTGCGCAATCGCAGGAGTGCTCGCGCTCTGGTTTGGCGCGGCAGAGGCGAATGGGTTTGATGGAGTAACCTGCGTGGGTAGCAATGCTCCCTGGCCTCCAAGCGTGGCTGCATTATCGATAGCGTTGGAGTAGGTGTACTGCAACGTGCCGGTAAATCCGTTGTGCAGCCTGCGGCGCAGTTGAATCTGCCCGGCCTCGCGAGTTGAGTTCGCATTCGATGCAAGATAAGTGAAGCCAGCAGGGCATGCAGGACAGGGATCGGAAGCGCCCGGGGCAAAGGTGTTGGGCAGAAACTCCTGCGCGGCATGCGTTCCTTTGGTACCAAGATAGGTGGCGGAGAGTTGGAGAGAGAACGGCAGATCACGCTGAACAGTAAGCTGCCAGTTCTGCGCGTAGCCGCCGCGAAAATTAGGATCGGTGGCAAAGGTGTTCGAGGTGATGCCGGGGCACGTATTGAATCCATTGGCCAGCGTAAGCGGACAGGATGCGCTGTTCTCTACGCTCAGGCTCTTTGAGAGCGGCGACTGCTGCGCCATGTTCAATGCCGTGGATTGATAGACCGAAGTGTCGTAATAAATACCATAACCAGCGCGAATGATGATCGATGAAGCAGGAATTGGGCGCCACGCGATGCCGACTCTCGGCTCGAATCCACCTTTATAAGGACGAATCAGCGAAGTTGGATAATGCTCCCCAGTGAGCGGGCCGATTGGATCGCTGGCCAGCACAGCAGCCGCGGCGGCAAAGCCAGACCTGATATCGAGATTGACAAGACGGTCTTTTATCTCAGTAATGGGCGCGCCATATTCCCATCGCATGCCCGCGTTAACGGTGAGTTGCGGAGTCAGACGCCAGTCGTCAGTGAAATACACATCGTAGACTGACTCACGGAAGTATTTGTCTGCGTTGCCATAGGCGATCGAACTGGTATCGGGCACGCCAAGCACAAAATCCGCAAGGTCAGAGCCGCCCGTTGCGACGCCGTTCACCATGCCCTGCGTCGCTGCTCCTGTAAAGGCAAAAGTCCCCCGCGGGTCCTGCTGCGAGAGGTAGTTGAACTCTTGTCTGCGAAAGTCGCCGCCAAACGTGACATTGTGCGCCCCCCGATTCCACTGCATGGCATACGACCAGGCATTTGTCATATTGCGGTCAAAGGAGCTCTGTGCGTCAGACAAGCCAGCCACGCCGCTGGAGAAGCTGAGCGTCGGAGGTCCCCAGTTCATCGGGTCTTGATTGTTGCCGGTAATCCCGGCATTGCCGGAGACATTCTCACGGTCCTGCCAATAAGGTGTAATGCGCGTAGAGAGACGGCTGAAGCGATACCCCATGTTGAAAGAAAGGTTGCGGTTGAACCGGTGCGACCAGTTGATGCTGGCATTCAGGCCCAGCGCGCGTGTTGTATCCGTGAAGTCGAAAAGGTTGGAGTCGCTCGACCGCGTGCTCTGAAAAGCAAAAGTGCCGTAGACCTGGTTTTTGTTGTTGAGTGTTTTATCGAGGCGCGATTGCAAAGCATCCTGATGCGTGCTGTCGAGAATCGGCGTCTGGAAGTTGTAGCTCGAATTCGTTGTGACGTTAGGCAGCGGATAGTAGTTGAGGAGTGCCTGCGCCTGCTGGCTGAGCGGAACCATGTTGTCTGGAAACGGCTGGCCAGTAACGGGATCAAATATCGGAGACGAATCCTGTGAGAAGTCACCGCTGCGTTCTGCCTGAGTTGGCACCAACGCAGACTGTGTCGTTGCGTCCTGGTTCCGTGTCCACTGATAGCCAGCGAAAAAATTAGGTCCATGTGGAAGCAGGCGTGGAATATTCAGCGGACCACCTAAGGTAGCCAGACCAATCACGCGGTTATACGAAGACTTCGGTACCGACTGACCGCTCAGCGAATAGGGACGGGCATCGAACACTGAATTGTCGAAAAGGACGCCGACACCGCCGTTGTATAGTCCACGAGAGTTGCTGCGGCTGTTGCCGAATGCCATGGCCTGTGCGAAAGGCGATGCCGCTCCGTTATTGACGCTGCCATTGACGAGCATGCCATCTGCAGCGCCTTCGCTTTGATTATCGTCCGCGGCCCCCGTAAGCGACCTCTTCGTGTCCTGAGGAACCGCTTGTTCCGGACCAATCTTTGACACAGGCGACAATGCGATTGACTGGGCCTGGGCCTTGATCTCGCTTAATGGAAGCAGCTTCAATTCCCAGTTCGCTACTGGCGCGCTGGGCGACACCACGATCTGCTGCTGAATCTCAGCAAAACAAAGCATCTTGACTTGAATGCTCCAGGTGCCGTCTGCAAGATTGGGAAAAGAATAGCTCCCGTTTTCATCTGTAATGGTGCTGAAAGTCTGGTTATCGCGAGTCAGAGTGACGGTTGCGCCGGGCACGGGAAAACCACCGAAGGTGACTTCCCCGTGATGCTCAGACGCGAGAACAATGCGCGAGAACAGCAGCATTGCGATGATGCCAAAGAGACGTAGGCCCATTTGAATCTGGCGCCCGTGCATGATGGTCGATTCCGGTCCGCCTAGTTCTCGGTAGGCTGCTCGACCGAGTCGATTACCAGAGTCTCCACTTTGCCTTTTTGCGATTCGAGCTTCAGCCCTAGCTGCTCCTCAAGCGCCGTAAAGAGTGTTGGCCCACTGGTGTCGGGCGCAGGTGCGCCGTCGGGCGTTGCGTTGTTGTCAGCTCCTTTGAATAAAGGAGCTGGACTCTCCGGCGTCCAGTGCAGCGTCCAGTCATAGTTCCCGGTCAGACCGGTCTTATCTACAACTACACGGCCGCCGGTTTCGCGCTGCCTGGAGAGAACATCCGCCAGAAAACTCATCGATGCATATGTCCCGGTTAATTCCCCTCTTCCGTTCATCATGATGCCGCGCCGCATCTTCGGCTGCGCGGAGGGATCTGCTACATCAGGAGACGGCAGTGGCGCGGATGCGGTGAGTTTCGGGCCATTCTTCGCCACGACCAGAGCGTACACAGGCAGTTCTTTCGTCTGATGACTCACCTTCAGCTTGAACCGATCCGCCAGCAGAGACTGAACCATGAGCCTGATCTGCTTTTGAGCCTCCTCCTGGGGAAGCTTCTGCAGCTCCGCGGCTTGCGCCTCATCTTCCTTGGCTTCAATGTTGAAGTTCTCTGACTTAACCCAGCCTGGCCCTCCTGAGATCTGCGCTTCTGACTTGGCATCGTAGGCAAACATGATGAGGGACCCGAGCGACACATTCTCTACCGTGAACTTACCCGGGGATATCCATATCCTCATCCGGTTCTCGCTCGAATGGCTCGGCTTTACCGATGCGACTTCAAACGATGGCAGAGGTTGGCCCGCAGCGGGCTGAGCGAGTTGTGCCCCGAGCTTCGGAATATTTACAAAGCCGAAGATAACCGGACCAGCGATCACTGCAGCGCTGATGACTGCGAGCAGTATCTTCTTGCCCATGCTGATTCTCTCAGCAGCGCTCTGCGTCATGATGCGTACGATTCGCTTCTTGAGGCCGCCTCCGGTCACACCTGCCACGCAAGGCAGTGGACGCCCAACGCTGAACTCACAGGCTTTCAGGATACTTTCTGCATAAATCCGAGGCTCCTTGCAGAGCTGCAATACTCCTTCATCGCAGGCGCGCTCGCGTTCTTCAATGAGACGCGCCTCCAGCCACCAGACCAGTGGATGGAACCAGAACATGGCCTCAACAACCATATGAAGCGCAGCAGCCAGATTGTCGCACCGGCGAACATGACAGAGTTCATGAGCAAGGATCGACTCGATCTGTGAGTCGTCAAGACAGTCGGATATCCCTTTGGGCCATACCAATAGCGGCCGGAAGACGCCAAAGATACCAGGTTCGAGCACAACCTCCGATACAACCAACTGCAGAGGCTTTCGTCTCGATTCCTCTTCGAGCCTGCGCAATATCTCCAGTTCGCGTCCCTGCCGCGCGGTCGTTGCGCATTTCAACACCGCCGCGAATCTTCGCCAGCGCAGCCACCAGACAGCCAGCACGACTGCGAGACCACAGAGCCAGACTGCGGTCACGATTTCCGGCATGTGCCCAGAAAAACCCGAAGAATATGCGATGCGAGCACCGGGCATAGCTGTAGGTAGAGGAGAAGGCGTAAATGTAAAGGGCTGACTGGCAACATCCATTGCGTAATAAAACGCCGGCTGCACCTGCGTAGCGCTGCTGTGTGGCCGCGCAAAGTGGCCGCCGAGACCGGTGAGCAGCGAAAAAGGCAGCAGGAATTTTATCGAGGCTGCCAGCCAGAGCCAGAAGCGGACACGTGCCTGGCTTTTTCGCAGGACAGTTGCCAACAGAACCATAGCGAGCGCGAAAAGAGTGGATTGCCAGAGATGGTTGGCCAGACCTGCACCAAGGACTGACCCGATTGCCGACAATGCATTCGAGATCATGACTTCGCCTTCCTCTCCAGCTCGCGTAGCGTCTTTTCCGCTTCCTTTACGTCATCGATCGTCAGCTTCCCCGACTCAATCAGGCGCGCCATCACAGGCTGCGAGCGCCCGCCAAAGAGAGCCAGCAGATCATCTATCAAGCGTTTCTGAGCGACATCGCGCGATACCACAGCAGCGAAGATATGAAAATTGCCGACTTTACGGACACGCTTCAGGACCTGTTTCCCTTCAAGTCGGTAGACGATGGTTTGTACGGTTGTGTAAGCAGGCCTTTTGCTTTCCGGAAAGGCCTCCTGAATCTCACGGATCGAGGATTCGCCCTTGGACCAGAGCGTTTCCATGATGTGCAACTCAAGCTTCGTCAGTCTGGGAGTGGTCACGGTAATTTACTACTCCTGCATGGGTACTACACTAGTAAGTATATTTACTACGTTTGTAGTTTTAATGCAAAGACAAATTTTGATCAAAGTGATGCATGGTAGATCTGCGGCGGGACGCCGGCAATACCCGCATACGCCATTCCCCTCCGGGACCGGCAATCCCGCAAGAGCAATGCCTGCAATCACGTCCGCACGTATGGTTTCCGGCGTGCAGTCAGGGAGTCAGGCATTGATAGGAAGAAACTGGGAGGTGGCGCACCGAGACATTCATTTCTCCTCAGAGGACCCTGCTGAGCTGCACTGATCGGCGCATTGACCCGTGAAATAGCAAGATCCTGTAAGAGCGGTATCAATAAATCTCAGGAATGTAATGCACTTTCTTCAGCGGGGCTTGATCGTCATATCGTTTGCGGTTGTCTCGGGGTGGCAGCTTCACTTTTTCCCGCGGAACCTTTCCATAAGGAATCTTGCTCAGAAAATGTGAGATACAGTTGAGCCGTGCCTTCTTTTTGTCATCAGAACGAACGACGAACCAGGGGGCATGCTTGCTGTCGGTTGCTTTGAGCATGGCGTCACGCGCCATTGAATAGTCATACCAGCGACCGAACGACCCAAGATCCATAGGGCTCAGCTTCCATTGCCGCAGTGGATCATTAATCCTCGCTTTGAATCGCCTTTCCTGCTCATCGGCACCCACTTCCAGCCAGTACTTGATGAGAATAATTCCAGCATCCATGATGTACTGCTCGATCAGGGGGCAGCGCTCGAGGAAAATGCGATGTTGCTCTTTCGTACAGAAGCCCATTACGAACTCCACGCCAGCTCGGTTGTACCAACTGCGATCGAAGATTACGATCTCACCTCCAGCTGGAAAACGCTCGATATAACGCTGCATGAACATCTGGGTCTTTTCGCGGTCAGAAGGGGCAGGCAAGGCCACGACTCGGAACACACGGGGACTCACCCGTTCGGTCATTGCGCGGATCGTTCCTCCTTTACCTGCGGCATCCCGCCCTTCGAAGACGACAATCACGCGTAAGCCCTTGTATTTGACCCATTCCTGCAGCTTGCAAAGCTCCGCCTGGAGGCGTCGAAGGTCCTTTGTGTACTGCTTGTTACTGAGCCCGTCGCCGTTCTTGCCGTTCTCTTTTTCCGCCATGGATTGATCACCTTTTTGGGGAGGTCTGCAGCGCTTGATCTTTCGCAAAATCGCGAGAGTGCGGAGGCAGATTTCCGCGAATCAATTAAGACTATAGAGCGAATCGAAATCTGGATACTGTCAAAAACGACAGTGAGGATCACCTATGGAGATAGATTCTCATCGGTTTTGGGACTCGTTAGCCGGCGATATGCCGGAAACCGAAGTCGCTCGGTGAGCACCGTTCTTCTCTACGTCCTCCAGATTCATCCTAAAAGCAGGCGCTTTGTAGTCAGACTTGATGTATTGGTCGGGAATCGCAATCGTGTTCCCATCCCGCAACGAGGAGAAGTGCGGAGAACATATCTCAACGCCAGCGTCATTGAACTTGTCCTGAATGTTTCGATGGAGATCCGAATATATGTTCAGCACTTTGCGGGGAGTATCGGTATAGGCGTTTAGCTCGTAGGTCACGTAGAAATCATCGAGCGACCGCTGCAATACGAACGGAGCTGGTTGCCGCAAAACGTGTTCGGTGGCCAATGCCGCGCTTATCAGTAATTGATGAACGGTCCGCCAGGGCGCGTCGAAGCCGATAGTGACGGCAGTGTAAAAGATCACCCCCGCTTTCTTTGCCTCAGTACTATAGTTCTTCACTGATCCGTTCATAACGGTAGCGTTAGGGATCGTAATCACCTCCGCTTTCGGCGTGAGGAGACGAGTCACGAGCAGAGTCCTTTCGACCACTTCTCCCATGGTGTCGCCGATCTGAACCCAATCCCCTACTAGGAACGAACGCATATAAGTCAGGATCACGCCGGCGATAGCGCTGGCTACAGCCGATGAAGAACCCAATGACAACAGCACACCGACAAAGATGGAGATGCCACGGAATGCAGGACTCTCGGCTCCGGGAAGATACGGAAATGCCACGATCAATGCGAGAACAAGAAGTAGCATCCGTATCAGCTTCGCCGTCGGGTCAGCCCAATCAGGATAGAAGCCGGGAATCTTCAGATCACCCTTACGAATCTGGCCGAAAATCAGCTGTACCAACCGAATGGCATAGTTGGTAATTATCGCAATCACGGCAACGACTAACAGGCTCGGCAGGTAGTTCACCGCAGACTCGCCCAGCATTTCCAACTGAGCAAATATCCACCGCGTCACTGTGAGTGATATTTCACGAGTCGAGGAGTAGAAGCTCAGGGTAATCGTTAAAGCGGCCTCAAATAGACCAAGGATGAGTAACCATCGCAGGAAGGTTCCTATAGCCAGCATCATCGGGCCGATGTAGGCGACAGAGAGATGCCACGCTGACTTCTCTTTGAGCCTTGCGCTTTTCTGAATCAGTCCCTCAATTCGAACGCGAAAGAACAACCGACACCGCCGGACAAGCCACAGGGCTACGAGCAAAACAAGCATGACCAAAACGGTCTTGAGGATTGCACGCAGTATCATTCTCCAGCTGTGTTCCTGCCGGTAAGTCTGGATGGTCCGGCGGATGCTTTCTGCATCCTCCGAAGCGAGTAGTTGGCGACTCTTGCCAGCCGCTCTGGCATCTGCGTTCGTGACCGCCATAATCACAGTGTTATCGGCCAAAATTTCGGTCCAGGCATCACGCGGTTGAATCCGCACGGATTCTGCTGGAGCGCTTGTTTCTCTGGCGAGTGCGACAATGCGCCTTTCGATACCTTGTGCGCGAGCTTCAGGAGTAAGATTGGCAATCTGCTCATAGACCGTCAGCACCGGACGGCCATCCACCAGTACCTGGCCGGCTGGGGTGACTTCTTCCTCGGCAATGTCCTGGTCACCGAGAGATTGGTTGTTCGTCGGGGCAGTCGACGGCTGTTGGGCCATTGCGGGCCAGGCATTGCCCTCCTGAAGGAGGCAAATGACGACCACAATGCAAACTCTGAGAATCGGTCTCTTCATCACGCGACTCTACCGGTAACGCTTTTGATCTCGCCCAAGTCTTGAATATCGAGAACGGCAAATTATCTCAGAGGAAGGCACTCACAACCAGCAAGACTTTCACAACAACAAGTTCGACCAACTCACGGCATGGCCTTCGAACCACCGCTGGACAAAGCTAAAGGTATGCCTCTGAAGCTTTAGCAAGCTGACAGAGATACAGTATGCGCTCTTAATCCGCGATTGAGCATCGATAATTGCATGATCCCGGTCACATACGGTGGAGCGTCAGGACCGACTGCTCAGGCAGACGCGGGCAAACATCAAATCGGAGCTTGCTGCGTACCTCGTCATCGCTGATCGTCCAAAGGTGTCCCCTTGACGATTGGCATCCTTGTCCCATGTCCAGTTTTTGGGCTGACCGACGACTTGAACCGATGCGAAGGAGTATTGAATGCCTGTGCATTCAATATAAGCATCCCCACTAATCGCGATCGTGCCGTTGCCTTTGGAGTTAAGATGGGTGCGCTGGGGTCCCATGCCCACGGGCAACGGTGTCCCGTGCATTAGCTGTTGTAATACTGCTGGTTCCGACAGAGGAAGAGAGAGATGACCACAACTACAGCTCAATCGCCGTCCACAGAGGAACATCCAGTAGAAACCATCGCAACGGTAAAAGTGCCGACGGCGACAAATACCGAGGAGGGTCGCCGGCTGCTCGACACTCACGGAAAGCTTTTGTGGCGCCGCTGGGGACCCTATGTTAGCGAACGTTCATGGGGGACAGTTCGTGAAGACTACAGCCCGAATGGCGCAGCTTGGGATTTCCTCTCTCATGATACGGCGCGGAGCAAGGCTTACCGCTGGGGCGAAGACGGCCTGGCTGCGATCTGCGACCGCTATCAACTTCTGGTGTTCAGCCTGGCTGTGTGGAATGGCAAAGATTCAATTCTTAAAGAGAGGGTCTTCGGGCTGACGCCCAGCGAGGGCAATCACGGCGAGGACGCAAAGGACTACTACTTCTATCTCGATAACACGCCGACGCATTCCTACATGAAGTATCTCTACAAGTACCCGCAGACAAGGTACCCGTATGAGTGGCTGCTCGACGAGAACAGGAAGCGCGGCGGCAAGGGATATGAATTCGAGCTTCTGGACACGGGTATCTTCGACGAAGACCGCTATTTCGATGTATTTGTCGAATACGCCAAGGCATCTGCCGAGGACCTTTGCGTGCGCATTGAAGCCTTCAACCGCGGGCCGGACGCGGCTCCTCTCTATATCATCCCGCAACTGTGGTTCCGCAACACCTGGGCTTGGACAGACTCTCGGGGCACAACTCCGGTGATCGCCGAGGGACCCTCGGCAGAGGGGGCCATCAGCTTACTTGCCGATGACACACCCGGTGAGCGGCTCACGAATCTTGCCTTCGAATACCAACTCGGCCCGCGATATCTCTACGCGCAAGAAGGCGGGCAGCCGCTATTCACGGACAACGAAACAAATGCGCAACGCCTTTATGGGATTCCTAGCGCAAACAAGTATTTCAAGGATGCCTTCCACCGCACGATTGTGAACGGCGAGCAGGAGACGGTGAATCCGGACCGTCGAGGAACGAAGGGGTGCCTGCATTACGAACACACGGTGCCAGCGGGCGGCTCAGTTGTCGTGCGGTTGCGGCTCAGTCCGGAGGTCCTCAAAGAACCGTTGAAGGACGTCGATCCGATCATCGCGCAACGCCGTGCAGAGGCCGATGAATTCTACGCCGCGGTTCATCCGCCCAAGGCAACGGACGACGAAAAGAATATTCAACGGCAGGCATTCGCTGGACTGCTTTGGACGAAGCAGGTGTACCTGTTCGACGTGAATGCGTGGTTTGATGGTGACAATCCGAAGTACCCACCGCCTGGTTCACGAACGCTGATTCGCAACAGGCATTGGCGGCACCTCAACTCCATGCGCGTATTGTCCATGCCCGACAAATGGGAGTATCCGTGGTTTGCCGCATGGGACCTCGCGTTTCACACTGTGCCTTTTGCCATCATCGATCCGGAGTTCGCGAAGGAACAGCTATTTCTCATGTTGTTCGAGCAATTCCAGCATCCCAGCGGACAGATTCCGGCTTATGAATGGGAGTTCTCCGATCTCAACCCTCCGGTGCACGCCTGGGCTGTGTGGCGCGTGTATAGCATGGACAAGGCACGCACCGGTAAAGGCGACCGGGAATTCCTTGAAAAATGCTTTCATAAGCTGCTAATCAACTTCGCGTGGTGGGTGAATAAGGTCGATAGCGCAGGTAACAACGTCTTTGAAGGCGGCTTTCTCGGACTCGATAACATCACAGTCATCGATCGTAGCGAGAAGCTGCCCGGCGGCGCGGTCCTGGAGCAATCCGACGCTACTGGCTGGATGGGGATGTTCTGCCTTAATCTGATGCGCATTGCGCTGGAGCTGGCGGGCGACAACAAGGCTTACGAGAGCCTGGCTCTGAAGTTCTTTGAGCATTACATCTACATTGGCGCTGCCATGAAGAATATGGGCGGACGCAAATATTCGCTCTGGGACGAAGATGATGGATTCTTCTACGACGTGCTTCGCTTTCCAGATGGAAGTTTTAACAAGTTTCGCGTTCGATCTCTGGTCGGGATCATCCCGCTTTACGCTGCGGAGACGCTAAGGCTTGACAATATTGAGAACTATCAGGAATTCAAGACGAATTTCTTGTGGTTTGTGAAAAACCGCAAGCAACTCACTGATAGCTGCTGCCACTACATTGAACGAAAGAGACAGTACGAGCTCACGATTGTAGATGAACACCAGTTAAGGCGTTTGCTCGAGCGGCTTCTCAGTCCGGAAGAATTCTTCTCAGATTTCGGAATCCGCAGCCTGTCGAAATATCATGGGCAGCAGCCCTTTGTCTTCGGACACAGGGAGGTGCGCTACGATCCTGCCGAGTCTGACAACAAGATCAAGGGCGGCAATTCAAACTGGCGCGGTCCCATCTGGTTCCCGACAACGTTTCTGATTATTGAGTCGCTGCGGACGCTCGGCGCGGGCTATGGCGACGACTTTAAGCTGAGCATCCCGGGCGGTTCGAGCGCCGAACGGAATCTGTTCGAGATCGCAGGTGAAATCGCCAATCGCATGATCCGTATCTTTGCGCGCGACGAGCATGGGAAACGGCCAGTCTACGGCGGCACGAAGAAGTTTCAGGAGGACCCGTACTGGAAGGATCTGATTCTCTTTTACGAGTTCTACCACGGCGATAACGGAGCTGGCCTGGGCGCATCACACCAGACGGGGTGGAGCGCTCTGGTAGCAGCGCTGATCGACGACTGGAGGCGGTGACAAGGCGGGAGGGCGTTTGTGAGGAAGTTTTCGCACTGGAGCATTCGCTATAAACTGCTGTCTCTTCTCCTGTTGCTGGGCGTCACGACGTTCGCGGTCACGGGGACGATTGCCTACGTCAAGTACCTTGACGCGCTAAAGAACGACGTGATGAATCAGCTCACCGGCACCACGCGCGCAAAGCAATTTCAAATCGATTACTACTATCAAACAATCCATAACCATGCTGAAACCCTAAGCGATGATCGTATGTTTATCGACGCAATGAGGGAATTCCGCACCGCCTACCGGAAGATGGACACAGCTCCTATTCCGGCCGAGGCCTTGGATGCGGTGCGCGAAGATTACCAGCAGAACTTTTATCCAGAAATGCAGAAGCTCAAGATGGCCAGGGGGCGCGTCGAGGATTATTTGCCCTTTACTCCCGCCGCTGTTCAGCTTCAATACCTCTATATCGTGAAGAACCCGAACTCTCAAGGGCACCGCGACGAGTTGGCAAATGCCGGAGACGGCAGCAATTACAGCAGCGTCCACGAAAAGTATCATCACGCCTTCCAGAGCATCATCAAGAAGTTTGGTTATTACGATCTCTATCTCGTTGACTATGACACCGGGCGCATCGTCTACGACGTGACCAAGGACCGGGATTTTGGCACTAGTCTCAAGGACGGTCCATACCGCGACAGCAATCTGGCAAAGGTTGTGAAGCAATGCCTTGCTACGAACAATGTCGACGATGTCTTCTTCTCTGACTTTGAACCCTATGAGGGGGCACAGGGCGAGCCGACCCAGTACGTCGCAAGCCCTATTTGGGATGGGCAGGAGCGTCTGGGTGTATTCGCTCTCCAACTCTCAACTGCTGCTATTGACGATGTCATGACCGGCAAGCGTGGATGGGAGAGGGATGGCCTGGGACACTCCGGTGAGTCTGTCATCATCGGATCCGATTACCTGTTGCGAACGAATGCGCGCCAATATCTGGAAAATCCGGCGGCGTATCTTGCCAGACTCAAAGCTAACGGCGTACCGGAAGTGAACCTCGACCGGATTCGCACCTATAACACGACGATCCTTCAGACCTCGGCCAAGTTTCCTTCGATAACTGCGGCTCTCCAGGGTAAAGAAGGAACCGTCATCGAGAGAAACGTCAGAGGAAAAGGGACCGCCTCCCTGGTGTCCTACATGCCCTTGCACATTGAAGGTCTCCACTGGGCGATCGCTTCCCGCATGTACTTGGATGAAGCGCTCAAACCGGTAAGCGAAATGCAGAGGCTGTTCAGTTGGTGGGGTGCGGGGCTGTTGCTGCTGACGGTGATTACCGCATGGTTCATGACGCGCCAGATCCTGCGCCCGATAAATGCTTTGGTGGCGGCCGCCGAGCGGGTCGCGGCCGGAGATCTCACTGCGCGGGTTGAATGGAAATACAAGGATGAACTCGGAGTTCTCTCCGACACCTTTAATGCGATGACGAAGAGTATCCGCGAGAAGACGGAGTTGATTGAGCAGAAGAACCGCGAGAATGAAGCCCTGCTGCTCAATATTCTCCCGGGTGAAATCGCAGCTCGTCTGAAAAACGGTGAGCATGAGATTGCCGACAGCTTTGCGGACGTCACCGTATTGTTCGGCGATATCGTCGGCTTCACGGCTCTGTCGAGTAAGACATCCCCGGCAGAAATCGTGGAAATGCTGAATGGCCTGTTCAGGTTGTTCGACGAAGCGGCCGCCGAACTGGGCATCGAAAAGATCAAGACGATCGGAGACTGTTACATGGCAGTCTGCGGCCTGCCCAGGCCGTGCCCCGACCACACCGACCGAGTGGCTCGCATGGCGCTCCGCATGATGAACGCAACCCAGGAATACGCGCAAGAGAAGGGACTGAACCTACAGCTGCGCATCGGACTCAACTCTGGTCCGGTGGTTGCCGGCGTCATTGGCGCCACTAAGTTCATCTACGACCTTTGGGGTGATACCGTGAATCTCGCCAGTCGCATGGAATCGACAGGTGTGCCGGGACAGATTCAGGTCACGCGAAGCGTTTACGAGCGCCTGAAGGATGGTTACAAGTTCGAAAGCCGCGGGGTGGTCCAGGTAAAGGGCAAGGGTGAAATCGAAGCCTGGCTTCTGCACGGTCAGTTGCATCCCGCCGAGGTGTCCCCATGAAAATCAAACTTCTAGGATCGTCGGTGCACGATACAGCGCGGCGTCAATATGTCAGCAGTTACCTGATCAACGGAACAGTGGCGATCGATGTGGGTTGTCTGGGATTTTACGGCACTCCTCGGCAGCAGGAAGCCGTCCGGCACGTCTTTCTCACCCACTCACACGTCGACCACACTGCAAGCCTGCCGATTTTCGTCGAGAACGCCTGGACGCCCGCCGGAAATTGTGCGCGCATTTACGGAAGTCCCGAGACGCTCGATGCCGTGCAGAAGCATGTTTTCAATGACGTCATGTGGCCTGACTTCGTCGCTCTGTCCCGGAACATGCCGCCCTTCCTGCATCTCTGTCCTATTCAACCCGAGGTGCCGGTGGAGGCCGATGGCCTCCAGATTACTGCCGTTCCAGTCAACCACGTGGTTCCGACCTTTGCCTACGTGGTCAGCGATGGGAAAAGCGCAGTAATTTTCGGGGCCGATTCAGGTCCGACGCACCGACTGTGGGAGGTCGCGCACCGGACAGCTAATCTTCATGCGGTCCTCCTGGAAGCGTGCTTCCCCAATTCTTTGACCAGTCTCGCCAAGGCGTCTCTTCACTTGACGCCGGAAATGTTCGGCCGCGAGGTTGCCAAGATGCCGACGGGGGTCAAAGTTGTGGCCGTACACATCAAGGTCCGCTATTACGATCAAATGATACACGAGTTGCATGCCCTTCGACTTCCTAACCTGGAAATTGGCGAGTGCGAGAAGGAGTACGATTTTTGATTTTCTGGTTCGGGTAGCAATTTCTACCATTGTGCTTCGCCGCCTGGAACGCGAAATCGACAATCATGATCGCGTTCCTCTTGACGATCCGATCAGCAGGACCACGCCGAGAAAGGAATAGAGATTGAGGTTCTGGCCCAACAGAAGCAAAGTAAGGAGCGCCGATGGCAGACCGGAAAGACTTGAAATGCATATCTGATTGTTTCTACCGCGCGGGAAATGATGGAATGAACGGTGCGCCACATCACATCTGCCCGACTTGATTCCGCCGAAACTATGAACAATGTTGAAGCCGATCAAAAGCGCGACGGGCGATGCTAAATGTACATGTTGCGGAGCAAAAGCTCGGTTTCACGACGATGACAGTCGAGCGCTTTATTGCATTGTGTGCGCGTGGATTGTGGCCGAAAAGCTTGCTGAAATGGCTGTCACGGACTTTCTCTTAATCGTGAGACCACAGTCGTCCTTCCTGCAGTGAGTGCAGCTTTGGGGCTAAAACATGGATTCGGACGCAGGCGGTTCATACTGCTTTCATGACGCGACAAGTCCCGGTGGCTCCTTCCTCCAATGAAAGCCGCGTGACAGCACTTCCTCCGTCACGGGGGCATTCCGGAGGGAAATCCGTTTGCAAGTCCGAACCTGCACGGCTGCTGAGGGTGATTGGTTCTCTGGGCGCCTCGCTCGCAATCGGGAAACAATTCCAAGTGCCGCGCAGTTGGAATCTCGGACAAATGCCGCTCTACTGCATAGCGAAATTCAGGGCGTCAGTGGAAAGCGGCCCGCTCTTTCTTCTTCAGCTTCTCCGAAGAACTGCCTGTCAGTGATACCGTAGGCTCTGAGAGAAACATTTCAACGGCACCGATCATCACCGGTTCGCACCATGGGCAACGAAAGAGTCCGGTTCGTGCCGGCATTTTCTTGACGTGGGTACGCGGCACATGATGAAAATTGGAATGGTTACGAACGATGGTATGAATCAGAACGGAAGCAGATCGGAGCAAATTGGATGACGACGCCCAACGGGCCGGACGAGGTGCCTGTTCCGCAACCAGTGCTCGCACCGCTCACACGCGCGGCGATCTTCCTTGTTGTAACCGTGAAGCCTGATCCTGAAAGTTATGCAACTGTGCGCTCGTTCTGCGCTGATCTAGCCGGGCTGATTCGTGCAGTGGAGTTCCGCGACATCGAAGCCGGACTCACTTGTATCGCAGCCTTTGGATCTGATGCCTGGGATCAACTTTTCGGCAGTCCCCGACCGGCCGAACTGCATCCATTTCGGGAATTCCGGTCGGGCAACAGGCACGCCATGGCCACTCCCGGTGATCTGCTATTTCACATCCGCGCCAGGCGAATGGACATCTGTTTCGAGTTGGCAACACAGATTATGGAACGCATCGGAGACGCAGTTTCACCTGCCGACGAGGTTCAAGGCTTCCGCTATTTCGACGATCGCGACCTTATAGGCTTCGTCGATGGCACAGAGAATCCACGCGGCGTTCTCGCTCTTGAGTCCGCGCTTGTTGGCGAAGAGGACGCTGCCTTTGCCGGCGGCAGCTACGTGCTCGTCCAGAAATATCTTCACAACATGAAGGCTTGGAACGCGCTCTCTACCGAGGCGCAGGAGCTCATTATCGGCCGCAAGAAACTCTCGGATATCGAGCTGGATGATGCGGTAAAGCCGACGTCAGCACATAGCGCGCTGACGGTAATCGAGGAGAATGGGAAAGAGGTCAAGATTCTGCGGGACAACATGCCCTTCGGGCAGCCCGGCCGCGGCGAATTCGGCACCTACTTCATCGGTTACAGCCGTACCCCACGCATAACCGAGTTGATGCTCGAGAACATGTTTGTGGGGCGTCCGCCGGGCAACTACGACCGTCTGCTGGATTTTAGCCGGCCCGTCACCGGAGGCCTGTTCTTTGCGCCTTCGGCAACCTTTCTTGACGGCGCCGGGGAAGGACAGCCTGCTATCGCGGCAATCGCCCCGCCATCTGTCGAATCCGATCCACCTTCTGCATCATCTGTGCGCGACACATCACTTGGGATAGGATCGCTGAGAGGAGAACGAAATGAATAACCTCCATCGGGAGTTGGCACCAATCTCTGATGCCGCGTGGGCGCAGATCGAGGAGGAAACCACCCGTACGCTTAAGCGCTATCTCGCCGGACGACGCGTCGTCGATGTACCGCCTCCCGGCGGAGTTGGCTTACCGGCGGTTGGCACAGGCCATCTGCTGTCAATCGATCCTCCCGCGGAGAACATCATCGCGAGGCAGCGTGAGGTGAAGGCTCTTGTGGAACTCCGTGTTCCCTTCGAGCTGACGCGAGCCGCGATCGATGATGTTGACCGAGGCTCGGAAGACTCCGATTGGCAACCCGCTAAGGACGCAGCTAAAGCAATCGCCTTCGCTGAAGACAGAGCTATTTTCAATGGCTATGCCGCAGCGAACATTCAGGGCATCCGCGAAGGCACCAGCAATCCGATCATGACCCTTCCCGCCGACGTGCGAGACTATCCTGACGCCGTTGCTCATGCGTTGAGCCAGCTCCGTCTCGTCGGTGTAAACGGCCCTTATTCCGTCTTACTCGGGGCCAAAGCTTATACAGAACTCGCGGAAACCCGCGATCACGGATATCCCGTCCTGGAACACGTCAAGCGCATTGTCGATGGCAATCTGATCTGGGCTCCGGCAATCGAGGGTGCGTTTGTGCTGACCACGCGCGGCGGCGATTTCGAGCTCAACATCGGACAGGATGTTTCTATCGGCTATCTCAGTCACACCGACGCGGTCGTCCGACTTTATCTCCAGGAGTCGTTTACGTTTCGCCTTCTGACAAGCGAAGCACCCGTCGTGCTGGCGTCCTCTGAGATGCCTTCCGCTTGAACCCAGCGGCTCTTCAAAGAGACTATTTGTCCGAGTGCGCACTCCTTATCGGGGAAGGTTCGCGAGAACGTACTTATCTGGCTGTTTGTCGAATGTCTGCTTGCAGCCGGCACAACAGAAATAGAACGATCTCCCGTCAAGCTCCGACTTATATTTCGATTTGTCTATGTTGACTGTCATTCCACAGACCGGGTCTTTCGCTTCCCGCTTTTTCGCCGGAAGTTCTGTTGCATCAGAGTAGCTCGCGGCTCTGCTTCTGTTCATCTGAACAATTTCCGCAAGGATGCTGACCGCGATTTCTTCCGGCGAGGCTGCCCCGATGTTCATTCCTGCTGGAGCCTTCACCCGCGCCAACTGTTCTGCGCTGATTCCACGTTCACCCAGATAATGAAGAACCATGGCCGCCTTTACCTTGCTGGCAACGAATGCTACATAAGAAGCGTCTGTCTGCACCGCGTTTTCAAGCGCCTCCTCATCGCACTCTCCCTGTGTGGAAACGACGATGAAGGTCTGGAGACCAACTTTCAGTTCGCCAAGATTCAGATCCGCTCGCACCCGATCCGCTTCCGGATAGCTCTCCTTGTTCACATCCGGAGCGACCACTGAGACGGAATAGTTGATCGCCTTGCCGAGCCTGGCCAGACTCTGACCGACCGGGGAGCGGCCCATGATCAAAATATGTGGCTTCGGAAGAACGGGCTCGATATAGACATCCAGCGTGCCACCGCTGTGGCACGTCATGTTGTACGCCACGATGCCTTCGACTTCCGAGGATGATGGGCTTATGCGGACCAACCGTGGCCGGCCATCCTTAAGAGCTTTCAGCGCTTCCTCAACCACTGCGGGCTTCGCACACCCTCCACCAATCCAGCCCCAGACTTCTCCGTCGGCAAAAATAATAGCCTTGTCTCCAGGTTTGGCGGAGACAGGAGCCTCAAAGCGCACGACTGTCGCTATGGCGAATGACTCGCCGATCATGACGAGTTCATCGGCCTTTTTCAGAAATTCATCGAACATCCGTCGTTCTCCTTCGCCTACAGGTGTCTGTCCAGTGCAAGAAGGCTCTCCAGATTATGCGCCGGTGCAAAGACATCCACATAAGGAAGGGCGGCGGCCATGCCCCGCGTAATGGGCTGGTAGTCCTTCAACCCCAGCAGCGGATTCAGCCATAGGATTTTTTGCGCGCAGCCCCGGGCGATTCGCAGTTGTGTGGCCAGCATTTCCGGCTCTCCTGTGTCCCACCCGTCACTCAGGATGATGAAGATCGTATCGCGCGAGAGCAGCTTCCGTCCGTGGAGTTGATTGAATTGACGCAGTGAATCCCCGATCTTTGTACCACCAGACCAGCCCATTGCGCGCTGCGAGAGTCTCCCCAGCGCCTCTGCCAAGTGCCGCGTGCGCAGCAGATCGCTGATGTCGACAAGGCTGGTGCTAAAGAGAAATGTGTTCACGCGCTGGAAATGCGACTGCAGGGAGTAGGCAAACCGCAGCAGGAACAGGCTGTAGAAATTCATCGATCCGCTGATATCGAGGAAAACGACCAGCTTGCTCTTCCGCGGCTTCCTCGTTTTGTAAGCAAGGGCGATTGGCTCGCCCCCATAGGCGATACTTCGCCGGATACTTCTTCGGAGATCGACGCGACCGGTGACATTGTTGACGGTAAATCTCCGGGAGAGCCGGAAGCTCATGCGCCGCAAAAGGCGGAGAGAAAGCTCCTCCAGCGCGGCCAGATCATCGCATGGCACTTCAGAAAAATCCACCCTCTTCAGTCTCTGCTGTGCGCTCGCTCCATGCACCACTCTGCCATCGCCGTCTCTAGCCGCAGCCTCGTTGCCGGGTTGATCGAGAAACACCGTGGATCTAGCTTCGGGCCCTCGTCTGTTTTTTCTCGATGGCCCCTTGTGTTCGCCTGAGGCGGATCGCGGCCGTGGGTGCGATTCTCCCCAGAATTCTTCGAAGAGCCTCGGAAACAACTCCCATTCGTCGCGGGTGGAGCACAGCGCCGCCTGCAATGCAGATGCGAAGGATTGGCGGTCTGCGGGGTTGATTGTCTTGACTGCTTCGAGCGCCGTGATCGTCTGGCCCGGATGGGCGGATACTTCACGCTCTCTGAGGAAGCGGCAGAACTCTACGATGCTGGCAGCGAGGCGGTCCGATTGTTCCTGACACATCGCCATGTCCTCCCGCTAGCCCTGCAAGGCCTGATGCAGAAGCGTGTCGATTCCTGCGGCCCTGAGTTTCACAGCGTCTTCCATGGATTTCGCCACGCATCCCATCGTTTGCTCGATTACGTCTGCATCCAGTCGACGGGCGTCCAGAGAAACCACGGCCTGAGCGCAGTCTAGTGTCTCCGCCACCCCGGGCGGCTTTCCCAGATCAAGCACCCGAACTCCCTGCACGAACCGCACTACTTGCATCGCCAACTCTTCTTCTATGCCGGGTAGGCGAGCGCGCACAATCCTCATTTCCTTTTCGAAACTCGGATAGTCAATCCAGTGATAAAGACACCGCCGTTTCAACGCGTCGCTCAGTTCCCGCGTGCGGTTGGAGGTAAGAATGACATGAGGGATATGCCGGGCCCGGATGGTGCCCATCTCGGGAACGCTGATCTGGAAATCCGAGAGCAGTTCGAGAAGGAATGCCTCGAAACCCTCATCGGCGCGGTCGATCTCGTCGATCAGCAGCACGGGCGAAGTGTCCGGGGAAAGGATGGATTTGAGCAGCGGCCGCTCGAACAGAAACTCGCGGCTGAAGATGTGTCTCTCCTTCTCTTCGATGGTCTGCCCTGTTCCCTCCTGAATCTTGATTGCCAATAATTGCTTCTGATAGTTCCACTCGTAAACGGAGGAGCTGATGTCCAGCCCTTCGTAGCACTGCAGTCTGATGAGTTCGGTTCCCAGCATCAAGGCCAGAACCTTCGCCACTTCCGTCTTTCCCAGACCGGCGTGACCCTCGATCAAAAGAGGCTTCTGTAATTTGGCGATGAGATAGAGCGCGGTGGCCAATGATCGGTCTGCGATGTAACCCAGACGCTCGAAGCTTCGGATAAGAGCATCCGGGTCTCTAATAGGCTCGTCCTCAGGCTCGGCTGGTAAGGCTGACATGGTGGTTCGGTTCCGCTCCCGATGTAGGCAACGCACACATCAGGACTGCCGGTGAAACGCTCCTTTTGCCGCAGCCCACGCCAATGACGCGGCGTTGATGGGCTTAGCCTCAGCCGCGCTCGCATCCGCCGGTTGCTGAAGCTGCGCCTGAAAGTTCTTTATGAATTGCCCAAACATGATGTTCGAGACTTCGTTGATCATCCGCGATCCCATCTGTGCCAGGATCCCAATCACGTTGACCTCGGAAACACTGGTAACCTCCGTTGCTCCGTCTTCGAGCGAACGCAACTTGCCAGTCATCCTCATCGAAGCGCTGCCGCGCCCTCTCACATCCTGCCCCTTGCCGAGAATTTCGATCTCGTGGTTCTCAGTGTCGAGTCGAACGATCTCCAGTTCTCCCTTATAGTCGGTTGCGCTCGGGCCTACCTTCACGCTGATCGTGCCTTTGTAGGTCTTTTCATCCACCTGCTCGGTGATCTTCGCCCCGGGCACGCAGGTGGCGACCCGTCGTGGATCGCTGAGCAGGCTCCAGACCTGGTCGATCGGCTCTTTCACCTGAAAGCTCTTTTCGATCTGCATCGCCATGGCTTTAGTTGACCACGCCTTTCTCCTTGAGGATGTTCCAGACCTTCCACGGAGCAATCGGCATATCAATGTGCTTCACGCCCAGGTGGGAGAGCGCATCCACGACAGCATTCACAAAGGCCGCAGGAGAGCCCACGTTCGGCGATTCGCCCACGCCCTTGGCACCGAACGGGTGATGCGGCGAAGGCGTGCAGGTCTTGCCTGTTTCCCAGTGAGGAGTTTCAACCGCTGTCGGCAACAGGTAGTCCATGAAGCTTCCTCCCTGGATATTGCCATTCTCGTCATATTCGATCTGCTGCATGAAGGCAATGGCAAGGCCCTCGGTCAATCCGCCGTGAATCTGGCCTTCGACGATCATCGGATTGATGATATTGCCGCAGTCGTCAACGGCCACAAAACGGCGCACTTTGATCTCGCCTGTGCCCTTGTCGATATCCACCACGCAAATGTAGGTGCCGAAAGGAAAAGTCAGATTGGGCGGATCGTAGTAGTCCACCGCTTCTAGGCCGGCTTCCATGCCCTCCGGCATATTTGTGTAGGCGGCGAAGGCAATGTCCTGGATGGTTTTAGCCTTGTTGGGCGCACCCTTGACGAAGAATTTGCCGGGCTCCCAGTCCAGATCCTCCTCACTGCATTCGAGCAGATGAGCGGCGATCTTCCTTGCCTTCTCGCGGATTTTGCGCGCAGCCATAGCCGTAGCCGCGCCGGACACTGGCGTGCTGCGGCTGGCATACGTACCCAAACCATACGGAGCGGTGTCGGTGTCGCCTTCCTCGACAGTCACGTCGGCCGCGGGGATTCCCAGCTCCTGGGCGACAATCTGGGCATACGTGGTCTCATGCCCTTGCCCCTGGCTCTTGGTTCCCATGCGGCACATGGCCTTGCCTGTGGGATGGATGCGAATCTCGCAGCTGTCGAACATCTTGATGCCGGCGATGTCGAAGGTATGAGCGGGCCCCGCGCCGACCACTTCGACGAAACTGGAAATCCCGATGCCCATCAGCTCGCCGCGCGCGCGCTTCTCCTGCTGCTCCTTCCTCAGCGCATCGTAGCCTATCGTATCCAGCGCTACTTTCATTGCGGCGTCGTAGTCTCCACTGTCATAGGACCAGCCGAGCGGCGATTTGTAGGGAAATTTCTCCGGAGGAATAAAGTTCTTCCGCCGCAACTCGACGGGATCGACCTTCAACTCCTGGGCCAGAACGTCGACGGCTCTCTCGACGAGATAAGCCGCCTCCGTCACCCGGAAAGAACAGCGATAGGCGATGCCGCCGGGCGCTTTGTTGGTGTAGACTCCGTCGACCTCGCAGAAGGCCGTGGGATAGTCGTAGGCTCCCGTGCAGATGCTGAATAGGCCGGCGGGAAACTTGGTGGGTTGAGCGGCGGCGTTGAAGGCTCCATGGTCGGCCAGCGTTTTGACCCGCATGGCCTGGATCTTGCCATCCTGGCGGGCGGCGAGTTCCGCCGTCATGTGATAGTCGCGTGCGAACCCGGTCGACTGGAGATTTTCCGAACGCGTCTCGATCCATTTCACAGGCCGGCCAAGCGTCAGCGACGCGACTACCGCGCACACATATCCGGGATAAATGGGAACCTTGTTGCCGAAACCGCCGCCGATGTCGGGGGAGATCACTCGGATGTTATTTTCCGGAATGCCGCCGACAATCGCGAAGAGCGTGCGATGCGCGTGGGGAGCTTGCGAGGTGAGATAAATGGTGAGCCTTCCGGTCGCAGTGTTGTGATCGGCGACGCAGCCGCAGGTTTCGAGCGGCGCCGGATGGCAGCGCTGAAAGACGGCATGCACCTTGGCCTTCACCTCCGCGTCCTCGAACACCTTGTCCGTGGCTGCTCTGTCTCCCACCTCCCAGTGAAAGATATGGTTGCTCTTTTCCTCGCGGTCCTCGCGCAGGATGGGCGCGTCGGCGTCAAGCGCCTTGTGCGGATCCACCAGTACAGGCAGTTCTTCATAGTCGACTTCCACCAGTTCGGCGGCGTCCGCAGCAATGTATGGATCCTCGGCGACGACGAAGGCTACCTCCTGCGACTGGAAGAGCACTTTTCCTGTAGCCAGCACCATCTGCTTGTCAAAGAAGAGGGTGGGCATCCAGGCAAGGTTTGCTTTCGCCAGGTCCTCCCCGGTGATGACGGCCAGAACGCCCGGAAGCTGTTTAGCCTTCTCCGTGTTCACGCTCTTAAGACGGGCATGCGCGTAAGGGCTGCGCACCATATGTCCATAGACCATGTCAGGCAACTGCACGTCGCCCACATAGTTGCCCTTGCCCTGGAGGAAGCGCAGATCTTCTTTGCGCTTGATGGAATGACCCATGCCACCGATCTCAGGCGATGTTCGACAGATCATCTTTGCCTCCCTGCTCCATCTTGTCGGCGGCATACTGTATGGCTTTCACAATGTTCTGGTAGCCGGTACAGCGGCACAGATTTCCGGAAATTCCCCAGCGAATCTCCTCTTCGGTGGGATGCCCGTTCTCGCGAAGCAGGGCATACGATGACATCAACATGCCCGGCGTGCAAAAGCCGCATTGCAGACCATGCTCTTCCTTGAATCCTTCCTGCAGCGGATGAAGCTTGCCGTTCTGCATCAAGCCTTCCACGGTGAGCAGTTCGCAGCCATCGGCCTGCACGGCAAACATCGTGCATGATTTGACCGTCTTCCCATTGAGCAGGACGGTGCACGCGCCGCAATGACTCGTGTCGCAACCGACGTGAGTGCCCGTTAATCCGGGAATCCCGCGGATGAAGTGGACCAGCAGAAGTCTTGGTTCAACCTGGGCCTCGCGATCGCGGCCGTTCACTTTTACATGAATCACTTGCTTCTTCGCCATGTCAGAATCCTCTGCTGTCTCCGAATCGCTACTTGCCTGCACGTTCGTATGCGCGAGCCAGCGCGCGCCGAGTCAATTCCTTCACCAGACCTCTTTTATATTCAGCGGGGCCGCGCAGATCCGAACTCGGCTCCGCTTCTCCGGCCGCCAGTTGTGCCGCCTGCGCGATGTTTGCCTCATTCAGCTTCTTTCCGCGCAAAGATTCCTCTGCCTTGCTGGCCTTAATGGGCGTCGCGCCTACATTGGTCAGTCCGATGCCCGCCCTTTGGCAGATTCCTCCGCTATCGACGGTCACCTGCGCGGCCACTCCAGCGGTGGCAAAGTCGCCGACTTTTCTCTCCAGCTTCAAATAAGCGCCTCCGCTGCGTGGTGGCGGCACGGGAATGCGAATCTCGCTCACGATCTCGTCATGCTGAAGTTCGGTTGTGAACAGGGTGATAAAGAAGCTTTCGATGGGCAGCACTCGCTCGCCCTGCGGCCCCACTGCCACTACCTGAGCCCCAAGCGCCAGCATCGTAGCCGGATGATCGTTCGCCGGGTCACCGTGCGCCAGATTACCCGCCAGCGTTGCCATATTCCGCACCTGCGGATCAGCAATGACGCGGGCGGTATCGAGAATGATGAGATACTTCGAGCGAATCAGCGGAGAATGCTCCAATTCGGCTTCGCGGGTAAGTCCGCCGATCTTCAGGTAGTTACCCTCTTCCCTGATGTAGGACAACCCGGGGATCCGGTTGATATCGATGAGGTAACCGGGCCGCGCGAGCCTGAATTTCATCATCGGAATGAGGCTCTGCCCACCACTCAAAATCTTTGCCTCGTCTCCATACTGCTGTAGAAAAGCAATAGCCTCAGGAATCGTCTTCGGTCTGAGATACTCAAAGGCCGGCGGAATCATCGTCGTCCACCTTCCCATCCAGAATTCTGGATGCTGACGAAATCAACGCGGAGCTTGCGCAATTGGGAGTCTTGCAGACCCCGCAACGTTATAGCCCTAACAAGGCAGACGGGTCAACGGAGGAGAATCTGCGCTTGCCAATTCGCGGCATCAATCAGCGCGCAGGTGCTTCTCAGTGGCGTGCCGCCCGATGCTTTGGCAGGCCTACATCAGGCATCCTGCCTTGATAGTTGATCGAGAATCACCCTTCCGATAGGGTTTGAGTCGGAGCGGTACATTGAACGTCCACCTGATCGACGGAACATACGAATTGTTTCGGCACTATTACGCCCTTCCGTCCGCACGAGATTCAGCAGGGCGCGAGATCGCTGCAGTCCGAGGTGTTGTCGCTTCGGTATTAGGCATGACGAGTGGGGGAGCCACGCATATTGCCGTTGCAACCGATCACGTCATCGAGTCGTTTCGCAATGAGTTGTGGCCAGGATACAAAACCGGCGAGGGCGTCGAACCTGATCTGCTGGCACAATTCCCGCTGCTTGAAGAAGTGCTTTCAGCGGCAGGCTTCGTTGTCTGGCCCATGGTAGAGTTCGAGGCGGATGACGCACTGGCAGCCGGAGCGGCCATAGCCGCGCAAGACGCCCGGGTCGACCAAGTAATCATCTGCAGTCCCGACAAGGATCTCGCCCAGTCTGTGCGCGGCAAACGCACTGTCCAGTTGAATCGCAGAACCGGCGTCTTGTACGACGAAGCCGGTGTGATTCAGAAGTTCGGTGTCTCGCCAGAGTCAATCCCCGATTACCTGGCGCTCGTGGGAGACTCGGCCGATGGCTATCCGGGTCTGAAGGGCTGGGGTGCAAAATCGTCAGCTGCAGTTCTTGCCAAATTCGTTCATCTCGAATCCATCCCCATCGATAGCAGCGAGTGGAAGGTGAACGCCACAAGCGCGCCTGCCTTAGCGGCCACGCTCTCCCGGGAGAAAGAGCGTGCACTCCTCTTTCGAACGCTCGCTACCCTGCGAACCGATATCGCGCTTTTCGATAACGTCGATGAGTTGCGATGGACGGGTCCGACCTCCTCCTTTGTCGCAATTGCGGAACGATTAGATGCGGCGGTTACCGAAACTCGCAAGCCAGCGAAACGTCGGTCTCCGGCTCCATCATTTCCTGGATCCCCTGCTCAGAGCTAACTAGCGTATCCGATCACTTAGAAAATGATGCGGGCCGTCAGCTCGATGTTCCGCGGCCCAGCACCTTCTGCCGTTTGCAGGGCTGTGATGACACCGAAGGCTCCGGGGCCATCGTCTACGTTCATGTCCGGAATGTCGTAATTGCGGTGATTGAAGAGGTTCGCGGCCTCGGCCCCGAAATAGAGCGCAACACCCTCGCGGATCGTCGTCTTCTTGATAAGTGAAAGAGAAACAGTCTCAGTTCCTGGCCCGACGAAATTCCCGACTCCCGCATTGCCGAAGCCGCCACTATTGTTCGGCGGGTCAGCGAAAGCATCAGAATTCAGAAATACAGGATCGCCTCCAGCAGTCGAAGTGTGATGCACGTAGGCAGGCGTTCTCGGAACGATATCGGCTCGCGTGGCACCCACGTTCGAAAGCATATTGGTTCCTGCCGGGTCAGTCGTCGTTTGATACGGCGTGAGGAACGCTCCGCTCTGCAGTACGACCACGCCACCCAGTTGCCACCCTCCGGCAACTGCGTTCAGCGCTCCATTGCTGTGAAGAAATGCCTTGCCTTGTCCGAAGGGAAGCTCGTAGAGAAGTGTTGTTAGGAATCGATGACGGCGGTCGAATGCAACATTGCCGTAGTCGCGCCCGAGATGAAAGCGGTCGGAAGAAATGCTGCCGCCTTCGGTTGTCACTCCTGAAGGCGCATAGCCACCAGCATCTGAAAGGTCGCGCGTCCACATATAGCTCGCCTGGAACTGCAATCCATTGGTGAAGCGTTTCGTAGCGGCCACGCTCATGCTGTTGTAATTACTCTCCGCTCCGTTCACGACGCTTTGGATATATCCCCAGCTTTGAAAAGGCGCATAGAGCGGAAACGCCGCGTTCCACCCAATTGTGTTTGCCGGCACCTGGTTCAGATCGACGAAGGTTTCCAGACCTTTGCCATGGCTCCCTATATAAGAGAAGCGCATACCTATATCGTGGCCCAGATCCTGCTCGAGGGTAAGATTCCACTGCTGCACCGAGGGATCGATGTAACGCACTGGGAACGCATACTGAAACGATGCTCCTCCCGAAGTAATAGCGGACGAAAATGGCGCGGGGAAAGCGATAGTCGGATTTCCGTTTTGATCCACACTTTGATAGGAGTAGTTCACAAAACTCGAATGCACAGCCCAGCCGGAGACAAGTGAAAAGCCGAGCGGTTGCTCAATAAAGCGCCCCCAACCGCCGCGCAGCACCAGCTTGTCATCGCCGCGCAGCACCAGCTTGTCATCGCCGCGCGGACGCCACGCAAAACCGACGCGCGGCCCGAAATCTTTCTTATAGGTGTAACGCAGCGTCTCGGGAATGCCCGCCTGGCTGGCCGTGAGAATTGGCGAGGGCGCAATCGACTCAGCAAAGTACGACGATGTGTAGCCGAGAGCCTGCGTATTGGGCACAGCCACCGCGCCGCTCACGCCGTTCTCATTGTAGTCAGGCAGGAAGGCCGCGGTGTTGTACTTCGTGTCCTTGAGCGGTGGATGCAGCTCATAGCGCAGACCAATATTCAGGGTCAGCCGCGGCGTGATCTTCCAGTCGTCCTGCCCAAAGAAACCGTAACCGTAGCCGAGACCATTCATCGCAGGATGGTTTACCTGCTCCGCGAGTACCGTGTAATCGGGATAACCAAGCAGGAAACCGGTAAAGGGATCGCCAATGCTTACAGGATTTCCCTGCGAATCGGTAAAGGCAGTCTGGGAATTATCGAAAACATACCAGCCGGACTGCAAGTTGCCAAAAACGTTGTCGTCATGATCGGTCATGCGCCGGATATCTGCGCCGAACTTGAACGTATGCTCCCCTTTGTTCCAAGTCACGTTGTCGAGCAGTTGCACGATATTGCTGTGCTGCACGGATGGGTTGCCACCGCCGGTCCACATAAACCCGGTGATGATTGCATTTGGAACCTGTGGCACAGGATCGGGCTGCTCGATCCCCTCAATCCCCGCCTGTTCAAGATACCCGGCAGATGTTCCCTCCTGCATCACTGTGGCAAAATGTGTTCCGTTGAATCCCGCGCGCAACTCGTTAACGACCGAGGAAGTAATGGCATAGTTATATGAAAACGTCACTCTTTGATCGGTCTCCGGCTGCGCAAATGCCCCGGTTATGGGCGAACCTGCATTCACGCAAAAACCGGTACAGTTCGGATCGGGCGGAGTAATCACGTTGCGCGTCTTGTAAGTTACGCGCACAAACATCGACTGCTTTGGCGTCAGAACGTAATCCAGGCGCAGATCGGCCTGATCGCTCGAAATCGGCGCCGGATAATTTACACGATAGTTTTTCTGATACGACGATGGATCGCCAATGTTTTCATGTGGCATGAAGTACTTCATCATATTGGCGGAAACCTGAGAGACAGGCACATTAGCGGGATCGATGGACGTGCCGTCTGGATAATAGATCGGCGTGCCGTTTAGATAGTCGACAAGATTGCCATTCCGCATATCGTCTGAGGGAACGCTGGTGATGAGAGGCACTTCGCGCGGCAGTCGCAGTCCTTCATAACTCATAAAGAAGAAGGACTTGTTCTGCCCGTTGTAGAGTTTCGGAATGCTGATGGGGCCTCCAAGGAACCCGCCAAAATCATTCATGATGAGCTTCGGCGTCGAATGCGTGAAGGGATCGCCCGCGGACAAAACCGTGTTCTCAAAGTTCTCGAATACACCCCCGTGGAACTGGTTCGTCCCGCTCTTCGACGTGGTGGTCACGTCGGCAACACCGCTGAACTCAGCACTGTTGTTGCTGCCGCTGATTCTTATTTCCGAAATCGAATTGAACGACGGAAAAAGCTCATTGATGGGACCGCTGTTTTCAACCGACACGCTGCTGATGCCGTCGATTGTGTAGGACATAAGCGCTGGCGTCGTTCCATCCACAATCATGTTTGAGTTGTCATCGATCTGTACTCCTGGCTCCGTCGTCAGCGTGGTGATCGGGCTTGTCGATCCTGTGGACCGCGAATACACCGCGACGGGCAGTTCTGTCAGCTCCTGTCCTGTTTTCGTTTCAGAGAGATTCGATACGTCGGTGGTGATCACTCCCGCGGATGCGCCTTGACACTAATCGTGTCAGAGGCCGTTCCGATTTTCAATGCTGCATCCACACGCTTGATTTCACGCGACTGCAGATCGAGATCGTGAAATTCAACTTTCTCAAATCCTGAAGCAACGACACTGACCTCGTACTTGGCAGGGTTCAGATTGGTGAAACTATAGTCGCCATTCTGATTGGTAGTGGCGTCGTGCGTGATGGACGTCCCTGTATTGATCAACGTGACCGAGGCTCCGTTCACTACCGCGCCTGACGCATCTTTCACTGTTCCCACAATCGAGCCGAATGTGGACTGAGCATGAACTGGCTGTATTGCAATGCCTCCGACAAACAACATTAGAAGCAGCAGGAGGCAAGAGCGCGCGACCACGTCGTCCGTGAAATATGAACGGAGCTTCGTCATGATGCACCTCGAGAGACACGTAGAGTGATCGTCCTGGCATAGCGGCCAGGACCGCCGTACAACTAATGGAATGAGCAACACCGCGAACTTTACGCGGTTCGATTTACACCCAGATGCCGTGCAACTAAGGCGTCATGGGCAGGTCCATTCCAGGATTCTTTGGGAAGAAATGGAATGGACGAATCTCAAAGTCGTGCCACATCACAGGCATTTGCGGCCAGTCTTCCGGCCGTGGTACATGATGAAAACCAACCGTGTACCAGGCAACGATATCCGTGTTGTCGATAACGCGATTCTGCTTCACCCATGCCTGAAGACCATCCGTGTCCTTGCTGTTCGCAAGGTAAGTCCCGGCAGCATAGAACTCCGATGGATCATAAGGTGTGACCCAGAGCTGATGAGAAGAAAACCCAGCGCGCCTCTGCGGCCATTCAGTGTCGGGCAGTAGTGACGCGGCGGTTTCTCCGGGCATGATCTCGTAGCTTGTGGGATAGCCGTACGGATCGTGCACGTCATGGTTCACAAATCGCCACATCGCGGGATGATGCAGATCGATATCCTGCATCGCCTCGCCTTCCGTTTTGACCATCGTCGGCTGCATCGCCCAGATCACGCGCCGCGGGCTCGGGTTGTCCTTTGGCAACTGGTATTGAACCAGTTTGTCCGTCATGAACGAGTTTTTCGTTCCATCTACATCCAGATCAAGCCGGAAGCTGAAGAAGTGATCGTGATCGACGCCATCGACTCCGGGCGCGACGAGTTGCCCAAACTCCAGCGGATTTCCCTTCTCATCCTTCGCTGTCATATCGCCGGAAAGAGGGCCGTCGATGGTCTTCTCCTTGACGGGCTTCACTTCTAGAATGCCCGTGGCGCCCACAGCAACACGGATTGCGCCAGTCTGCTCGAAGCGCCAGTCGAGCAGATAGTCATAGTTGCCAACGACGGCTACAGTCCGTAAAACAAGTTCACGCGAAGGCCTTCCAAAAATGCCCGGTTCATCCCCATGACGCCATGCAGGGTCACCCACAGTGCGTTCAAACATGCAGGCCATTTGCGGACGCAGAACCGGATGGCCGCTCGTGGTGTAAAACACCCCGCTGAAGAAGGTCGCATACGACGGGCAATCGACTCCAGCAAGCAATGGCTTAATGGTGCCTATACCGTCGTAAGTGAAGTACTCGCCCGCGTCGATGAATACATGCGAGTTCCACGTCTCTTCCGGATCCTGATAGGGAACATAAAGCTCTGAGAGCGAGCCTTCGTACATCACCGAACGCAGCTTGCCTCCATCGTCGATCGACGCGAGATTGATGACCATACCGATACGCGGATCGAGCCGGAAACGGAAGCGCCAGTTCTGCCAGCTTACTTCGCCGTCCTTAATCGTGAAGCTGGGGCCATTCGGCTGCGAAACCAGGATGGGTTGCGTGCCCGGAGGCACCGGGCCGCCGTCGGCGTCATAGTTGTTCGACGGAGAGGGCATGGGAACCTCACCGTAGTCGCTGAAACGAAGAATCTTCTTCGCGTTCATGTCGACGGTGAAAAAAATGCCGCCCACTTCGCGGTCCCACATACCCGTAGCGCCCTCAGCGTTGATACATCCGCCCCAGCCAATTCGTTTGCCGTCACGCTGTTCAGGCAAGTCCACAAAGCCTGCGGGAACAACGTAACAAGTCACGACTTTCAGGTCCGTAATGCCACGCTTCTTGAGCGCTTCCACGATCCGGGGATCATGCTTAATCGCCTCTTCAACCCCATGGCGCTCGTCGTCAGTGAATGGCGCCTGCGCGTCTTTCAGTTCGGTAAAACTTTCAACTTTCTGGCCAGTGATATCGACAACAGCGGCGTAGGAGTGGCCTTTGTCAAAAAGGACGACATCAGCCTTTCGCGAGATAGGATCGCCCGGCTTCCACGCCAGAACTTCCCGCTTGGGTGGTTCATGAAAAAGGACGCTGGCAAAACTCGTTGACTCCTCAACATGGCCTGCTGCCCGCAGCACTCTGTATGCGGTCCAGTACTCGTCGGGAGTGAGTGCATCAAGAGGATGATGAACACTCGGAGGCAGCGCAAAACCAATTGCCAGGCTGCTAAACAAAATCGAAAGACAAACAAATAGACGACGGCCCACCAAGCATGACCTCCAAGAGTAACCAAATGCACACGTATTGCTGCGGAGTAAAGCATAGTCCGTACATAATCGTTGCCGCAGAAGAGAAAGACTCTACCTGATGCGGCCACGTACGACGGCACACTCAGGAACGATGTACAGGACAAATAGAGTTGTCTCAGTTATCGAAGAGGCAGGCAGCTCCGTCAATATAATTCCGGCTACGCATGAAAAAATTTCTGCGCGCGATTAAATATCCTTATATCGAGACATAAGCTTTCGGATCTTGCATTTGTGGGGGAAATTCGGACAAAAAAATAGGTGCCGCAGACCCACCATTGGAGGGATGGATCGATTTTTCTATTCATCGACCGCTAATATGGCTTCAGCCTGATCCAGATCGTCGGCAATCGTAATTAACTGATCTACATTCGTAAGCTTGAACAGCTCGATCACCCGATAATTCAATCCGCAGACGATCAGCTTGCGTCCATTTCTCTTGCAGGAAACGAAAAAAGTGATAATCGCCCCCATTCCCGCCGAGTCCATATAGGGAACGCCCAGCATTTCGATAATCGTGGCCGCCCATACGCCGCAGCGCAGTTCCCGCTGAAAATCAAACAAGGTAGTAATAGTCAAAGGCCCCTGCAGGCAGATCACCCGCGTATCCGGATTCTTCGTGCTGGCCAACTCTATCGTAAGAGACTCTTTTTCCATATCCGGCATTGCAAAGCTGCACGATGACTCGACAGACATACCTCAAACGCACGAAAAGGCCACACAGCGGTCTCAGCGGAGATGCAGCGATTAGAATGGAAGTTTACGCCCTATCCCATTGTTGAGAAAGCACAAAGTCAGCATGCATCGTTGGTCGAAACTCTTCATTCCTACTCTCCGTGAGGCTCCGGCAGATGCCGAAGTCGCCAGCCACAAATTCCTCGTCCGTTCCGGATACGTCCGTCAGCTCGGCGCAGGAATTTACTCCTACCTGTTTCTCGGGCAGCGCTCCATCGACAAGATCATCGGCATCGTGCGCGAGGAGATGGACAAGATCGGGCAGGAATTTCTGCTGCCCACCATTCACCCAGCAGAAATCTGGGAGCAGAGCGGCCGCTGGACAACCATGGGGCAGAACATGTTCCGCCTGCAGGACCGCAAAGGCGCATGGCTCTGCCTCGGCATGACACACGAAGAAGTCATGACCGACATCGCCCGCAAGGAACTGCGCAGCTACAAGCAGCTGCCGCAAATCTGGTATCAGATTCAGACCAAGTTCCGCGATGAGCCGCGTCCGAAGGGCGGACTGCTGCGCGTCCGCCAGTTCATCATGAAGGACGCTTACTCCTTCGATCTTGACGCTGCCGGTCTGGACAAGAGCTTCGACCTGCACGACCAGGTGTATCGCACCATCTTCACGCGCTGCGGGCTGAACTTCGTCGCGGTAGAAGCCGACTCCGGCGCGATGGGCGGCACGCAGTCGCAGGAGTTCATGGTTTACACCGATGCCGGCGAGGACCTGATCGTCAGCTGTCCGAAATGCGACTACGCGGCGAATCTCGAGAAAGCAGTTTCGCGACTAGCGCCAGTCATCGAGCTTGATCCCACGGGCGACGGCAAGCCGGAACTGGTTTCCACCCCGGGTATTGCCGCAGTGGCTGATGTTGCGAAGTTCTTCAACATCTCCGAAGCGCAGGACATCAAGTGCGTCGCCTACATGGCCGAAACAAAAACCGCAAAACGTGAGTCTGTCTGGAGCCCGGTAGTTGTCTTTCTGCGCGGCGATCATCAGGTGAACGAGACAAAACTGCTCGGTCTGATCAAAGCCAACGAACTGCGCACGATGCAGGCAGAAGAACTGGAGCACTACATTCATGGACCTGCAGGCTTCCTTGGACCGATTGGGCTCGTTCCCGCAAAGGCCCTGGGCGAGGAGGGTGTTTCCGTCATTCTCGACAAGGCGCTCGAAGGCCGCCAGAACATGGTCTGCGGCGCAAACAAGATCGACTACCACTACCGCAATGTAACCCCAGGACGCGACTTCACCTGGACCATCGTCGCCGATGTCCGCAGTGTCGTCGAAGGCGAAGCCTGTCCGCAATGCGGGTCTCCATTGAAAGTGGCGAAAGCCGTCGAAGTGGGCCACATCTTCAAGCTCGGCTACAAATACACCGAGAGCATGGGCGCGCGCGTGCTCGACCCGAACGGCAAAGAAGTGACGCCGATCATGGGCAGTTATGGCGTCGGCATCGAGCGTATTCTCACCGCTGCGATAGAGCAGAGCAACGACGCCAACGGCTTCTGGCTGCCCCGCTCCATTGCTCCGTTCGAGGTTGTGGTGACCATCACGAACGTGAGCGATGCTGCGCTGCTTTCGGCAGGCGAGCGCATTGCCTCGGACCTGGAGGCTGCCGGATTCGACGTTCTCCTTGATGACCGCGAAGAACGCGCCGGCGTCAAGTTCAAGGACGCAGACCTCATCGGAATTCCCTACCGCATCAATGTCGGCAAGAAAGCTGCGGAAGGCAAGGTGGAAATCGTGACGCGCGCTACCGCATCAAGCGTAGACGTTGCCATCTCCGACGTAGCAGCCGCGCTGCAAAACTAATGCATGCGGGCGTTCCGGGTGGCAGGACGCCCAGCATGGAAATCGAGCGGACAAACTGCATACTAGTGATGTATCGTTCCTAGGAGGTCAGACCACCTAGGAGAAAAGATTCGTATGCAGCAGCGCCGGGATTTTCTGAAGTACACCACAATCGGTGCGGCAGGAGCACTCGCCCCCATGAGCCTCGGCGCGCAGCCTACTTCCAGCCAGCCTCACGGCAGCATATATGACGTGCGATCGTTCGGGGCAAAGGGTGATGGCAAAAGTATCGACTCGCCTGCGATCAATCGAGCCATCGAGGCTGCGGCAAGTGCGGGCGGCGGCACCGTGCTCTTCCCCACCGGCACATACAATTCATTCTCCATCCGTCTGAAAAGCAATATCGCGCTACAGATCATGCAGGGGGCGACCATTCTTGCAGCGGACACTCCCGCCGACCACAGCGATGGATACGACCCTGCCGAATCGAATGCTCCCTGGGAGAACTATCAGGACTACGGCCACAATCACTGGCACAACAGCCTGATCTGGGGAGAAAACCTGCACGACGTATCTATCTTTGGGCCGGGGCTCATCTGGGGTAAAGGCCTCAGCCGCGGCGGCCGTGAAGAACCGCGCGCAGAGGAACCGCGCGTAGGCAACAAGGCAATCGCGCTCAAGAACTGCCGCAATGTCACGCTGGCCGGCTTCTCCATTCTCAAAGGCGGACATTTCGGCGTCCTCGCGACAGGCGTCGATAACATGATCATCGACAACCTGAAGATTGATACGAATCGCGACGGCATGGATATCGACTGCTGCAAAAATGTTCGCGTCTCCAATTGCGCCGTCAACTCGCCCTGGGACGACGCCATTTGCCCGAAGAGTTCGTATGCTCTGGGCTATGCCCGCGCGACGGAGAATCTAACGATCACGAATTGCTATGTGAGTGGGAGCTACGAACTGGGAGCGATGCTCGACGGCACATTCAAGAAGTTCGCGCCGGACTTTCACGTGCCCCGCACAGGAAGAATCAAATTCGGTACCGAATCGAACGGCGGATTCAAGAACATCACCGTTTCGAATTGCGTCTTTGAAGGCTGCAATGGCATTGCCCTGGAAAGTGAAGACGGTGCGCTGCTCGAAGACATAGCCTTCAACAACATCACCATGCGCGATATCTCTGAAGCGCCCATCTTCATCCGGCTTGGCAGCCGCATGCGTGGCCCGACCGGCGTCCCGGTCGGCGATTGCCGTCGGATTATCCTCAGCAATATCGTCAGCTACAACGCTGCATCGAAATATGCGGCCATGATTAGTGGCATTCCCGATCATCCAATCACCGATTTGAAGATCAGCAATGTTTACCTGCATCATCAGGGCGGCGGGACGGCGGAAATGGCAGCGCTTCAGCCTCCCGAAAACGAAGCTGGCTACCCCGACCCGCACATGTTCGGCCCGATGCCCGCACACGGCTTCTATATTCGCCACGTCAATAACATTGAACTGACAAACGTTGAGATTGCTTCTGCGTCCCCCGATGCGCGTCCCGCTTTTGTACTCGATACAGTTACAGATGCAGATTTGTTCCGTCTCAAGCTTCCAAACAATAGCCATCAACCCGCATTCCGTCTCCGCAAAATATCCAACTTCCGCCTCTTTGGCAGCCCGAAAGTCAAAGACAAGGAAATCGCTGTAACTGAATCAGAGGAATTTTGAAGCCCGGGCGGTCATGCAGTCTGTATGACCGCTCCTTTGGCAGCATCTTCTCGCGCACGCAAGTATCGGACAACCATCCAGCTGGCCGCAGCGAGCCCCGCATCGGTCAACAGACTCGCGACGGCGGCCCCTCTCCAGGACCACCGTGGAATCAGTGCAACATTCAGAAGCAGATTGCCTCCTGCCGCGCCCAGTTGCGTTGCCGTACGATACCACTGCGAGGAAGACCCCGTTATCGTTGTCCCCCATGCATAGTGCAGGCAACGAATAAGCGGTAACAGGCACAACCATCTTAGCACCTCAACCGAGCCGCCGAACGATGATCCAAAGATATACGGCAGCAGCGGCGAGACTGCGAACATCAGCAGCGCCATCATAATCCCGAACGGAACCGTACGCCGCAGAAGCCCAGACGCTAGTGCCGACGCATCAGCCACACCATGCTCGCCTTTCCTAAAGAGTCGTGGAGTGGCAGCTGTGTAAACGGCATAAATGGGGACGCTGGCAACATCAATGATGCGATATGCTGCGGAATAAATCCCGGCGGCGTATAGCTGTCCCGCGCTTGCCAGAAAGGTCTTGTCGATATCGTTATAAACAGAGATTGAAGAGCTGGACAACGAGAAGCTGAACCCATCCGTCAGATCACGCAGATGGATGCGTGCAAGCGCAGGCCATCCCAGCAGCCTTGTAACCGACCCAAACGCAACGATGGCAGTCACCAGCGAGGACAGCCAATAGATCCTGGTCCACAAAAACACATCTGCATGAACGTGCGTCAATACCGCAAAAACAAAAAGACCCAAAGCAGACGCGGTACGGGTGATATTCGTAAGTGCTGTGAGTCTCGCCGTCTGAGCCAGCAGGCCTGCCCCCTGGAAGGCGCGACTGGAAAGCTGCACCAGCTTTCCGAACAGAGCATCAGACAATGCAATGTATGGAATCAAGCGCCGCAATTCCGGGCTCGAGTGAAAAATGACCGATCAACATTGCCACAACAAACAGAATGACAAAGCCATACGCGCTGATCCGTAAAGCATTGCCCCATGTAGCCGCAAAGGACTCGCGTGCCCGACTGATATTGCGCACGAGAATCATTTCCATCCCCATGCTGCTGAACTGACTCAGTACATTGACCAGCGCGACAACGCCAACAAACGCACCGTATTCATGGCTCCCCAGCGTCCGCCCGATCAGGACGAAGTATGCCGCTTGAAACGCGAGCGAAACTCCATGCCCTGAGATCATCCATAAGGTGTTGCGCCGCAGGTTGTCTGATTCAGGCACGATGCCTCGCAATCACTTCTTCGTACTTATCCTCAAGCAGGCGCGTCTGCACATCCAGATCGAAACATCTGTCTGCATAGCGCCTTCCTGCGATCACTCGCTCTGCTGCCACGCATAGTCATCTTTCATGAAGCGAATAATCTCATCAGCCAGTGCAGCAACGTCGCCCTCCTTCGGCAAAGAGGCCCGTTTCTCTGCAGGAAACGCTTCTGTAACCCCTTCGGTAGCAAATGCGATAACAGGCAGTCCTTCGGACTGCGCTTCGCAGAGCACCGTTGGAAGTCCCTCGGAGTCGCCATTACTCGCCTGAACGCTTGGAGCCACTAGCACTCGCGCCCTTCGCATCCATTGCCTCACATCTGCAGGCGATCTATAGCCGAGGAAGACCGCATTGGTACAACACGATATAGCCCCGTTCTCCAGAATTTTGCGCAGTGGGCCATCACCCACAATCACCAACCGCGCCCCCGGAATTGCTTTTTGCACCCTGGACATGGCATGAATGAGATGGATGCAACCCTTCTTCTCCACAAGCCTGCCAACAAAAAGAACTACCTTTTCGTCACGACGCTGTTCTTCTTTGCTACGGTCACGGAGCTTGATCCCAATACGATGAACGCAGAGCTTCCCGTCGGGAAAACCAAGAGCAAGCGCCCGCCGCCGCACGGATTCGGAGACACAAAAGAAGGCATCCGCATACTCCCAGAGCTCTTCTCTCCGTTGCAGATATGCCCTGGTCGTTGGCCATAACCTCAACGTCTCTTCGCTGCAGGACACGTCGTATCCATGCAGTGTGACCATGAGAGGAATTCGCAATTTCTTCGCAACGGGTAACACTGCGCATGCATCGATGGCGAAATGCGCATGCACGAATTGCGGCCTCTGCAATTCAATCGCATGGATAAAGCGGCGAGTTCGTCCGGTTCGCAGAAAGGCCCGTCGTTTTGCTTTTTCCCTCCACGATTCCGACTCGCCTAAGGTGAGCACCAAATGCCGCCCCAGGTCCAAACCATCCCTCACCCGCCTCAACCCCGCAAATAGAGGCTCAAACCTGCGAAGAGCGCTTGCCTGAGACAGAATGAACGTCTCAGAGAGCGGCAAGAGTTCGTTGCGATAAATGAGGCCTCTGCGTGTCTCCATCTAAACGCCCCGCGACTGAACCCACGTAACACGGCGTTTGAGATGCAGGAACGGGGTCTCCCAAAAGCGATAGGACAGTGCAGCCAGCAGAATCGTAGCCCCCAGGGCAACAACTTTGTTGATCGTCAGAGCGATCGTGGAGTGTTGCGATGACCAAGACATAAGGACCGGGAAAAATACGCCAGCATGCTTTTGTGCCTCATCGACAAGCAGAAACGCTGTTTCATGAAAAACATAGAGCCCGAACGAAATCTTTCCTAAGTACACTAGCCATCCAGGAATTCGCCATCTAATTCCAAGCGTCGCCAGCAAGAGAAGCAGGCATCCGGCAGCGACCAGCAGATACCCGCAACAAAATTGCACAGAAGCTACTTGCGCTCCGGGTCGTTTGATTCCAGTCGCGTATGCTGACAGCAACCACAGCACGACGCCTCCAAAACCGACAGCGCCTCGAACTGCACGCTTGAGTTTTGGCATGCCTCCATTCAATGTCAGCGCAAACAATGCGCCCCATGCAAAGAATTGAAACTGGGTAAAACTGTTTAACCAGACGGTGTTATACGCGTACGCCTTGTCGGACGAGGCGATGATGATCGCTATGAGTGAAAACGGCAAAATCGCAAATGCCGCTTTTGCGATCATGCGCATCCCGCCAACATAAGCCAGCAGCGGCCACACCAGATAGAACTGCTCTTCTACTGAAATGCTCCACAGTGAGCGAAGCGACGTTTGTATCCAGGGATGAAATGCGATGTACCAGTTCCCTGCCAACAGAAAGTAGGCAAGCACTCGGCCGGGCTCTATCCGCATCGCCGGGAAATAGTGCCCACCCAGGACATACGCGATTGTGATCCCGAAATACAAAGGCCAGATGCGCAACATGCGCCGCAGATAAAACGCTCCGATGTGGATATGGCGATATGCATCGAATTCCCGCCTCAACAATTCAGTAATGAGGAAGGAACTGAGCATGAAGAAGAGGCAGACGCCAAAGTTGCCCGCGTCTTTTATTGCTGCCAACAGGCAAATCCATATGTCGCCGCGCGCCGAAGCTCCGGCAACAACCTCATTCGGAATACTGTGACAAACATAAACTGCAAGAAATGCGCCGAATCGAAGAGCATCCAACTCCGGCCGGTAAAAGCGCTGCGTTCCCTTCGTCGCGCGCTCAATCTGATCTGCATGAACAATCTCAGCAGTCGCCATTCCCACTCACGCTACTGCGTGCGTGGGCACGCATTCAACGTCGCTCGTTCCGCGGTTCCATCGCTGGCCCTTTTTTCTTTGCTCAAGAGCCATGATTTCAATATTTGCAATGGCCCCAACGTACAGAATCCAGAAGAGCCCATTGAATGGCAGCAGGGTATTCTCATCCAGGTCATAGACTGCGACAAGAATCAGCACAAAGACCATCCAGAACGCGTCGCCTATCTCCTCTGAACACAGGATTGACCATAGCTTGCTCCATGCGCGCAGGTAACTCAGGACAAACAGCAGTAATCCTGCAGCGCCAAGTTCAAGCCAGATCTCAAGGAATCCGTTATGCGCATGGAAGACAACAAACCGCAGTGCGAGAATTACGTTGTAAGACTCGCCTTTCACTCCCTGCCAGAAAGCAGCAAATCCGTAGCCGAGAATCGGGTGCTTGAGGACTGCGACCCAGACTTGTTGCCAGATTGCAGTTCTGCCAGTCAAAGTTGAGTCTCTATCTACGATCTCGGCAATCAAAGGGAAATAGATCCACGCGGCTACAGTTGCGGCAACCGTCACCATGACTGAACCAAACAGCAACAGCGAGCGACTGGAAGGCCTGAAACGCTTCAGCACATACAATGCCGCGTAGCAAACGAGCACCATCCCCTCGATCATCCAAGCCCCGCGAGATCCGCTCATCACGAGCACGAACAAAAACAGCGAAAGGCATCCGAGGCGAACGACAAGAGCTCCTCTCAGCGACAAGAGCGCTGCAGTGGCAAACACCATCGCACGGCCGCAAGCATTCTTTTGCGTGAACACGCCTTGCCAGTTTCCGACATGCCCAGTGGATGCTTCCAGCCCAATCGATGGAGCGAAGATCGCAAGAACAGCTGTTGCCAAGGCAAGAGCGACCATCGTGGATGCGAGAAGCAGCAGCTGCCGCCGAATCTGAAATCTGGACGCCATGTACAGTCCGAACAATGTAGCCAGCGCAAATGCTGCGGACCGCCGCGCAGTCGTGATTGCGTCCTGCGACCACAAAGTGGAACAGATAGTGAAGATGGCAAGGGCCGCGGACCACTGCAGCGCAAACGCAAAACGCCACAACCGGCGCAGATGCAGGCACGCAAGAATGCAAATCGCTCCGTTTACCAGAACCTGCGAACCGATGCCGACAGCCTTCATCAAACCCGTCGCGGCCGTATTCGTCATTTCATTTGCCTGATTGGGAGCGATACCCGGAATCGATCCTTGCATGGCAAAGAATGCGAGCAGGCCGACACATAGCACCTCTTCAACTCCAGTTTGCGGCGACCAGCGAGCATCGTGGAAGGTGAGCCTCCTATCGAGCTGCATAGATCGCCGCCGAGCTCGTGGATGACAAGATGCTGGACGTACCCAGGACTACGTTCTTGGCCATGCTGAACGGGACATAAAGCACATCATCCGCTTCGAGTTGCATGTCCGGCTTCTTACCCCGCTCTATGTCACGTAAAGGGACCGTACTCTCCTGATAGCTGCCATTCACCTTGCGAATAAGACGTACCGCATCTTCCTTTGCAGTCCTGTTTGCACCCGCAGCCAGGGCAACCGCCTGCAACACGGTCAGCTTCGCGTCGTCCTGCATAGCATAGCCGCCCGGCCGCGCAACATCTCCCAGCACGTAGACGATTCCCGCCTTCGGCACCAACACCGTGTCTCCGGGATACACGATCGCTCCAGTCTGAGTGCTGGCGGCCGCGTCGTTCGGCAGATACACGACACTGTTTCCGCTTTTATCGAATCGCTGGATCGTGATGTGCCTGTCCGCGGTCTCCGTCAATCCGCCTGCCATGGCAAGCACATCGAGCAGGCTGCGTGCAGTCGTCACAGCAAACGCTCCCGGTTTGTTTACCTGTCCTAGCACTGAAATATTTTGCGTAGCGTACTCCTCGATAAGAACCGAGACCTGGGGGTGGTTGAGGTAGTGTCCCTGCGAATAAAGCTGCGCAATTGCGTTAGCTGCATCTGCCGGCGTAAGTCCGGCCACTTTGATAGTTCCCGCAAGCTCTAAGTCCACTTCGCCTGAATCCTTCACTCTTACCTTTTGATCAAGGTCCGGCTCACGAAAAATAGTGATGTACAACAGATCGCCACGACCGATGAGCAGGCTTTCTCTTGTGCTTGCAGCCGGACGACTCGCGTCCGCATCTGCGGATCTTGGACCGGAGGACGTCTGTGCCTGTAAAAGACCGGCCAGAGTACAGACTGAGAGAAGAATTCCCCAGCTATGCCTTCGCTTCATTGGCCCTTCCCTCAGCGCCATAGGTGCGGCTTCGGTAGCCGTAATATTCATAGAAATCAGAAGATCGACCTGGGACAGCGTTGAGGACAGTACCCAGAACGACGTGCTGCGGCAATTGTCGCGTGAGTGCGTGATAACTCCGGTGAATCACCTTCTTTTCTGTTACTCCGTGTCGAGCCACCAGCAGCACCGCGTCGCACACCTGCTCGAGTACCACCGCATCAGTTACAGGCAAAGTCGGCGGTCCGTCCATCACAATGAAGTCATAAACACTCCGCCATTGCGTCAACAGAGCGCGCATTCGATGTGACCCTAACAACTCTGCGGGGAAAGGTGGAACCGGGCCACCACACAGCACATAAAGATTCGGAATGCTTTCAACCGGTAGCGGCTGTGGGTCAACGTGATCACTTGAGAGAGCTTCACTCAGACCAACCTGAGCCTGCACGCCCATTCGCTCATGCAGCACTGGGCGCCGCAGATCGGCATCTACCAGCAACACCCGCACACCTTGTTGCGCCAGCACAGTCGCCAGATTGAGCGAAACAGTACTCTTACCCTCGCCCGCATTGGAACTGGTCACCAACAACACCTGCGGAGCACTGCTGCTGCGCGAAAGCATGAGCGAGGTCCGCAACGAGCGCAGCGCCTCGGCAAAGGGACTGCCCGCGTACGTTGATGTTGCAATCTGCAAGTGATGCCCGGCGCTCGATGTCCTTGCGAATCGAGAACTGCCCTTGCGACGGCTCCGCGATACGGACCTTCCTTTTTCGATGGCTGGGATCAATCCCAAAAGTGGCGCACCCGTGAGCCGTTCCAATTCTTCGAGCGATCTCACTCTGGTATCGGTCAGATCTCTGAGGACTGCCACCGTCGTTCCGACAATAAGACCCGCTACTGTTGCTGCAAGATAGTAAAGCAAAACGTTTGGGCTCTTTGGCCAGTTAGGAGGAGGCACCCGCGCCGGATTCACAACCGTAATATTGGTGGACCGAAGGCCCTCCAGCACTCCCGCCTCTTTTAACTTCGCGAGCAATCCTTCGTAAACCTCGCGGCTTCCATCTGCCTCCTGCTTCGCCAGCCCATAAGCAATCGCCTTGTCATTCAAATCATTGACGACTTTTTTCTGCTCCTCAAGCGCAGCCCGTGCGGAAGTCTCTGCTCGTGCGGCAATCTCATAATCGGTCCGTGCTCGCTCGCCAATACGATGCACTTCATCCTGAATGGATTTCTCGACTCCACTAAGTTCAGCCTGCAGTTCCGCAATGCGCGGATAAGCGCTTCCGTATCTGACACGGTCCTCGTCCAACTCCGCTCGTACTGTGGCCTCCTGGGATCGCAGGCTCTGAATCAGGCCAAGCGAATTTGTCATCGATGCAACGGCCCCTGCGCCAGAGTTGCCGCTAAGCCCCGAAATCAATTCAGGGTTGCCGCTGCCGGCCACACGATAGACAGCTTCCTTCAAAATGCGATTGGACTCCGCCACCGCCAACGCCTCGTTAAGACTCTCCAGCCGCGCGAGCACCACATTGTGCGACTCATCATCCCCGAACATTCCGGTTTCCCGCTGAAGCGTGATCGCTTTTGCCTGCAAACCCTCTGTCTGTTTCCGCAGATCGTCCAGCTGCGTTGTAAGCCAATTCGATGCCTGGGCTGTCGCCGTGAATCGCGCTTGAAATGTGTAATCCGTGAGAGCGCCGATAAGGTGGTTCACCACATCAGCAGCCATTTGCGGATCCGGACTCGAGTAGCTCACATTGATCAATCGCGTGCCTGTCACCGGCTCAACCTTCAGATGGCTCGCGAATATTTTGAGCACTATGTAACGGCGGTTCGGCGCGTGTTCGAGTGGTACATTCAGCGGTTCAACCGGCTTTCTCCAGAAAAAGAGCCACGAAGGAAGCATGACCCGATGGCCTCTCTTCGATGGATAAAAGTCTTCAGTCGACTCCAGGTGAAGGTCCTGAATCGTGCGCAAAGCCAGCGAATCTGAGCTCAGAATATTCGCTTCTGTCTGTAGAGTGATGTTGTAGTCGAGAGCATCTGAAGCGGAATCGGCCGCGTCTCCCATCACGCTGCTTTCCAGCCCGAAAGCCCCGGCACTATCTTTCTGTATCTGAATCTGTCCTGTCGCCTGGTACCGGCGGGTCGCAATCAGGCAATACAACGTGGCTGCCGCAAGGAATCCGCTAAGGACATAGAGAAAAATCATGCGCCGCCTTTTGAGCGCTGCCGCCAATGCCCCCAGCGACATCTCATCATCGCGCATGGCACGAAGGTCGGGGAGCCCCTCAATCCTTACTGGTGAAACGGCCATGGCGTCCTCATGCTTCAGGCGTTGCGCATCATCAATGCTGAACCGTCGAAATCAAAGTTGAATTCCATCTCGCTGGCTCCCGCATCCGCCATCGCCGCTCGCAGTCGTTTTCTGTCGGTCGTGTGCAGCAATAGGAATCCGCTACCGCCCGCGCCAACAAGTTTGCCGCCGGTTGCGCCACCACGACTGCGCGCAACCTCATACAGCCCGTCCACCTGATCATTTGTCATGCCGTTGGAGCGGCTGCGTTTTCGCAACCAATGCTCATGCATGAGCCTTCCAAATTCTTGGACTGCGCCGGCCTCCAGCACGCGGCGTATCTCCTCTCCGAGTTGCTTTACGAAATGCAGCCCTTCGAGCATGGCTTTGTCGCGCCGTTCTGAACGCTTTCTTTGGTCCTCCAATAGCACCGAGGCGCTGCGTGTCTCCCCAACGAAAAAGAGCATTAGAGAATCCCGAAGTTCCCGCAATGCCGTCTCGCTGATTTTCAGTACCGCCACATTTACGGAATCGTCTGGACGATATTCCTGACAAAGCAACCCACCGTATGCAGCGACATACTGATCCTGCTTCCCGACAGGCTCATTCAGACGATTCATTTCAATCTCAACCGCTTCCTGCGCCAGCATCTCCGCAGTCACGCGCCTGCGCTCGTAGGCGTACAGAGCGTGCACCAGGCCAACGAGAAATGCGCTTGACGAGCCCAGGCCAGTGCCTGCCGGAACATCTGCGATGCTTACGACTTCAAGAGGGGATGGAGCTTCGTGCAGCTTCAGCGCCTCGCGTAGAAGAGGATGCAGTACCTCTTCGAATTTCTGCACGCGCTCGTTGTCCGTATATCTGAGGAAATAGCCCGGCAAGAAGCTTTTGTTGATCGTGATGTAGACATATTTATTGATGGCCGCAGAAAGCACAAACCCGCCAAATTCCCGGTAATAGGACGGCAAGTCGGTTCCCCCGCCACCTAGCGATATGCGCAAGGGAGTGCGCGTCATAATCACAGCTCGCACCCCGCCATCGACAGCAATTCACTTTCTCTCGATTTCCGAAGAGCCCGGAGCATCCGCTCCGTATCTTGAAACCCTTCTGGCGATCCGATCTCATAGAATCGCCCGTGAACTTCGTGCGCAGCCAGCTTTCCCTCAGCAGCGAGACCAGCCATGACCGCAGCCAGATCAAATGGCTCGCCATCCGGCCAAGCCTCCAGAGCACTCGCTCGTATCACGCTCAGACCGTAGTCGATGAAGCGCACTTCCGGCCCACGCCTGAGCTTGTCGTAACAGACGACCTTCCCATCCCGCATCTCAACATTGCTCGCATCCCATAGGCCGTCATTTCTCAGCACAGTCATCAACGCCGGCTGTCTGGATGTCAGAAATGCCTTCCATGCGCGCACTGGATCGGCAAGTAGATAACTATCGCCGTACATCACGAAGAAGCTTTCACCTAGAAGCGGTAGCGCCCGCCGAAGCGCACCTCCCGTTCCTAACAAGGCGTCTCCGTCATACGAGTAGCGGACACCGCAGCCAAACATTGAGCCATTGCCGGCAAAAGCCTCGATCTGCTCGCCCAGATGCCCGCAACAAATAACAATGTCCCGAACTCCCTGTTCGACGAGCAGGCGCAACTGATGCGCGAGGAAGGGTTCTCCGTCGACTTTGAGCAGAGACTTCGGCACATCCTCCGTAAGTGGTCGCATGCGCCTTGCCAGTCCGCCGGCAAGTATCGCCAAAGGAGGAAGCTCGCTACGCATAACACACCCTTTCATCAGCAATCATGTCCACTAAAGCGGCGCGCATCGCTTCACGGCTCGTATAGCGGCACACCCAACCCAGTTTTCTGATCTTCTCGGAATTGAGGCGAACGATCGGGACATCGCCTCTCCAACCCCTGTCCCCTCCGCTATACTCCAACAGCGGCATCGCATCCAGTTGGAGGCATTCCACGACAAGCTCGGCAATCTCCGTGACCGTAATCGCGTCCACCGTAGCCACATTGAAAACAGCAAAGTTTGCCTCGCAACGTTCTTCAACGTGAAGCAGAGCACTTACGACGTCGGAGACATGGATATAGGACTTGCTCTGCTTTCCATCTCCAAGAACCGCCAGGCGCTTCGGATCAGCGATCAGTCGCCGAACAAAATCGAATCCCACGCCATGGGTCTGGCGCGCGCCCACAACATTTGCAAACCGGAACACACAAGCAGTCAAACCGAACATGGCGCAATAGCTCGCAATCAGCGCCTCACCTGCGAGCTTGCTTGCCCCATAAGTTGATATCGGAATCAACGGCCCATAGTCTTCGCGAATCTCACGCGCGCCTATATCGCCATAGACGCCGCTTCCCGACGCATAGAGCAACCGTTTCACTCCAGAACGTCGCATCGCCTCAACTACGTTGTTTGTTAGATAAGTGCCCTGCTGGAAATCGATCTCCGGCTCCGACATAGCACGAGCAATGTCAGGATTCGACGCCAGATGTATCACGATGTCGTGGCCGCACATCGCGCCGGTCAGTGCGTGGAGATCGCGCACGTCGGCGCGCAGAACGCGCAGCCGATAATCGCCTTGATGCACCTCATAATGCCATTCGCGCCCCGAAGAAAAATTGTCATACAGGGTAACTGTCTCTATTTGTGGATCAGCGAGAAGAGCATCGGCAAGATGGCTGCCGATAAAACCGGCGCCTCCAGTCAAGAAATATCGCCGTCTGTGCGTGCCGGCAGATGAGCTATTGGACATAGGCAGTGATCACAATACTGCAGGGATTCCTGAAATTAATCGCCTTCGATACGTTCTGTACTACACCGGCGCCCGATCCTGTCGCCCACAAATGCTGGCGGCGGAATTGTGCGTGAAAGCTGACATCTCTCCTGGATTTTGCAAGCAGGCTAACAGACCGAATTTGAAATGGAAACGTTACCTAAGTTTAGGCAGACAATTGATTCGACTTGACGCATTACCTATGCGTAGCGATATATGTTGATAACTAACACAATAACAACGCTTGTAGTTACTTGCTTGTCTTACTTAGCCTTGGATTCTTTCTTACTCAGCCATCATTGGCCGCGAGAATCCATGCCCGAAGAGGCATCGAGGAGTGGTCGTGCAGCAAAGCTCGCTTACTGTTGGCCTGCCTGTCTACAATGCGATGCCTTTCTTGCCAGAGGCGATCGAGAGTCTGCTTCACCAGACAGACAGCAACTTTAACATCCTTGTAATTGTCGACGGGGGAGATGACGGAAGCCTCGGATATCTTGAGACGATTCGTGACAAGCGTCTTCGCCTGTTATCCCAACCGAATCAGGGGCTCACTGCAACCTTGAACCGAATGCTGAGGGAAACAAGCACCGGTTGGCTGATACGACAGGATGCTGACGATATCTCTTACCCAACGCGAGTCGAACGCATTCGAGAAAGTATCGCTAAATATCCTGACGCCGGCATGTTCTACTCCCTGGCCAAGTATCATCCAACGAAACGCACCCTGGGGTTTTTTCGTTGCAGTCGCGGATCGCCGCAAAAGCTGCGCCGGATCGTGCAATCGGGATACCTGTTATCGATATGCCACCCGTCAGTCACTCTAAATGTGGAAAACACACTCGCCATCGGTGGCTACCGCAATCTGCCACATGCGGAAGATGCAGACCTGTGGTGGCGCATGGCTCTTCGCTATGACATCCACCTGTTACCTGAAGCTCTTATCGGTTTTCGCCAGAACCCATCCAGCGTCAGTTCACGACACTCTCACGAACAGGAGTTACAGGGTCTTTATATACAATACTTGCTCCTATCGCACTTATCTAATCAGGAAGCTTTGCCGCTGGCTAAGATATCACCAATTCTTAGGGCCTCTATTTCATCGAGTCAGCTGGAAGCTAAACAGCACCTTCGCCGCTTGAATATGTGTCTTGCGGCAAAATGCTACGGAAGCGCTCTTGCGGCGCTTGGCCAAAGTATCCTTGCTTCCCCCACTTACCTTCTCCATCGACTGCTGGATGAAGTATTTCCGCTCAGGCCCATTATGAACGGGATACCTCCAGACCTCTTTTATCGCAGAAAGGAAATTCTTTGGCCGTGAGCCTGACTGCGTTTTTTACTCCTATGACAGACGGCCCGAAGCAACCTTCAAAGCCGTTTGGCGACCTGGCCTGTTGCACAATCGCAGGAATACCAGTGCACTCCCTCACGATCGAGGGAGCCTCCTCGCAGATTGTAGACAGGCTCCGCCAACGTAGCTCCTCCGCGCCCTTCCTTATCATGGGCCCCAATGCTCAATTGATCACGCTGGCGCAAAAAGACTCACGTTTCTTCGAGGCTCTGCATGCCTCAACGCTCAACACCCCTGACGGGATTTCTATTGTGATCGCCTCCCGGATCCTTGGAGGAAACATATCCGCGCGCGCTCCGGGAGGCGAACTCATGGAGTCCCTCTGCCGTGCGGCGGCGCGGCATGGCTTGAGCGTTTTCTTTCTCGGGGGACTGCCCGAAGCCGCAGTCCTCACCTCCCGGCGATTCCAGCGGCGTTATCCGGCCTTGTCTGTAGCTGGAGCCTATTGCCCTCCCCGCGGGTTTGAGTCCGATCCCATGGAACGTGCTCACATTCGCCAGCTCATAACAGAAGCCGCTCCCGATCTACTCTTTGTAGCTTTTGGTGCGCCAAAACAAGAAATATGGATGCACGAGAACTGCCCCACACTTCCGATCGGGGCCGCAATGTCCGTTGGGGCCGCCTTCGATACCCAATCGGGGCTGCGCAAGCGCGCGCCACGGTGGACGCACAAGCTGGGGCTGGAATGGCTTTATCGACTCGTTCACGAGCCGCGCCGTCTCTGGCGCAGATATCTGATTGGCAATCCACACTTTCTTTACCTTGTATTGAAACAGCGATTCCTCTATGGGCGATCGACAAATAGAGAAGGCATTTTACCTCTCCCGCGATCTACTTGGAAATCCAGCTCAAATTCCTCTGAAACTCCGCCGACACACGACCGCCTAGAGGTCAAATCACAGGCATAGTCTGCCTCTTTACAAAAACGGGAACACATGTCCGACATCGATCAATTGAAGATTAAGTTGTTTTGCGACGGAGCTGATTTCAGTAGCCTGCTTACATGGTCGGCCGACCCACGCATCAAGGGATTTACCACGAATCCTACGTTGATGCGAAAAGCCCACGTTGTCGATTATGAAGCCTTTGCGAGAGAGCTCATCAAGGTGATTCCGGATCGCCCCGTCTCCTTCGAAGTACTGGCAGACGACCCGGAAACGATGGAGGAACAAGCTCTGGCCATCTCGTCATGGGGAACGAATGTAAACGTAAAAGTTCCAGTTACAAATACGTGGGGAGCGTTCACAGGTCCTGCGTTGCAGCGCCTGTCGCGCGCAGGTGTCGTGCTCAACATTACGGCGCTCTTCACACTCGGACAGGTGGAACGCGTTGTCGACTGCCTCGACTCCGGCGCCCCGGCGATCATCTCCATTTTTGGCGGCCGCATTGCCGATACTGGAGTTGACCCTGTCCCCGTCATGCGCCAGGCAGCCAGAATGCTCGAGTCTTCTCCCAATATCGAACTTCTATGGGCAAGCCCGCGCGAGGTGTTGAATATCTTTCAAGCCGAAGATGCCGGCTGTCACATCATTACTCTGCTCCCTGAAATGCTCAACAAACTCGACCTCATCGGCAAAGACCTCGACACATTTTCACTCGAAACAGTCAGTATGTTTTATCGTGACGCCTGCTCGGCTGGTTACCAGATCCCTGCTCGGAGAGAAGTCCTGACCCTGACTTCCTAGATCGCACACAATACATTCCACCGCGGACCACAAATCAATAGCTGAGACGCTCTCGCCTGCGCAAGACGCCGTTGGTTCGCTGATCCTTACAGTTTTCGTGTCGGCCGCAAGCCCACATTCAATATCTGTGACACGATCACCAATCATCCATGAACGGCTCAAGTCCAGTTCAAAATCGTCCCGCGCCTTAAAAAGGAAGTACGGTGATGGCTTTCTGCAGACGCATTGCCCTGTAAATGCAGGATGGTGGAAACAGTAGTAATAGGCAGTAATAGAAATACTGGCTCCCGCGAGTGCAGTCTCCAGCCTGCGGTGGATTCCGTCGAGCGTCTTCCTACTAGCCTTTCCGTTGGCGTAGTTTGGCTGGTTTGAAACGACGAACAGAAGATATCCGGCATCCTGCAACAGCCGCAAAGCTGGAATTACGTTCGGAAGCAGTTCGAATTGCTCCGGAGTCAGAGGCGATTCATAAGCGGACGTTTGCGGATTCCAGACGTTGCGGTTCAACACTCCGTCACGGTCAAGAAAGACGGCGCGGTTCATACCGGAATCGCGGTCGATTCCCACTTCATCTTGTTTAGCTTAAGCCTCGGATGAGAGACGATGAGATGCCATACAACGGCCTGCAATGCTTCTACAAGGGGTGTGATCATATCCTCAAAAATTGTGGGAATGATTATGCAAGCATCGGCGACTTGAGCCGTGTAGCCTCCATCCCGCCCCACCACTCCAAGAATTCGTGCTCCGACATCAGTTGCGAGCTCAAGGCTCCGTACAATGTTCCCGCTAATGCCCTGGACAAGATCGCCCCCACCCACAGAAAATACGAACACCGCATCCTGCGCATTCAAGCGGCTCACACGCAGCCAATCGACATAACAACTGTCCCATCCATTGTCGTTCGTTCGAGCGGTCAGCTCCGATACGTTGTCGCTCGGCGCATAGCATTCGATCCCGGCAATCTTACGGAAGTCGTTAACGGCATGGCTCGCATTTGCGGCACTGCCTCCTACACCGAGAAAAAATAGCCGTCCCCCACTGTCGCGCACTTTCGCCAGCATCTCAACCATTTGATCCAGGCGGGTTGGCTCCAGTTGGGCAGTGGCTTCACGCACTGCCTGCAGAAACAGCACAGTATGATCGCTCATATTCGCTCGCATTCTCCCCACTCAGTTGCTGAAACTCTTCGCATTCTTAGCCGGCCCACCATCTTGCGTGCCCCCTTCGGAAGCAACGAAAAGCAAAGAAAGAGCGCGAGCTGCTTTAAACCAAACCGGCTACCTCGGATCAGTTCCCAGAAAAGCCGCAATTGCGCTCCCAGCCCCGCTCCGCTTTTCCGCGCGCGCGGCACACATTCTGTAGCAATAAAAAAGGAGTAGGCTTTGGCGCTCATCGCAGGGCGAACCATCTTTGCCCAGGCAAGTGACGCTCGCCAGTCAGTCGATCGGCTCACACTGTCGCGTAGTCCCGCGACGTGCATCAGCGTCAATGCTTCAGGCAGCATTGCAATTTCCACATCCGGCCGCCTCGCAACTTTCAGCAGCCAGTCCCAGTCTTGATGCTGCTTCAATCCCTTCTGGAATGGAGCATCGAGCAGTAAGCTCCGCTTCGTCATCAGCGTCGAAGTCTGTAACATCCCGTCACCGTATGAAAGTCCAGTGCGGCAAAATAAGTAGTTAGCCACGTTCTCGCCAGACGTGTACAGCCGTCGAGGCAAGACACGATTTCCATCCGAGCCAGTCGCCAGCAATCTCGAACTAATAATGGGATGGGGGGCGCCGATGTGAGCTGCCGCTTCCATCTGTTTTTCCACTTTTTGAACAGCCCATTGATCGTCATCGTCCAGAAATGCCACCCATTCGCCACGGGCCGCGCACACACCCACATTCCGAGCCTCGGAACCGCCTACGGGCTCATCAAGCTCGACCAATCGCAGCCGTTCGTCGTCAATGTCTCGCAGCGCGCCTACAGTCTCAGGATCTGGGCCATCGACTACGACTATGACCTCAAGCCAGATATAACTCTGACTTAGTGCGCTTGTTACCGCGCAAACTACCCACTGCGGTCGTCCACGCGTGGGGATGACCACGCTCACTAACGCGCTTTCGAGCAAGCTAGTTTCTCTGTTTTCTGGAATGATTCTGCTCAAGCATACAAAGAGGCTCAGCCAAAGGACAGGTCGAACTTAGCAGGCGATAAAACGAAAGTAACCGGCGCCGACTTAGACGAACTCTTAGCCAAAATCAAATGAACCGCCCAGGATCGTTTTCCGCTGCTCGGGAGGAAAATGTTCTATCGCATAACGTAATGTTGTTCGGGGTATCCGCGCATAATGCTTCTCCAGAAACGCAATCAAGCGTGCCCGATTTTCTATGCCGGCCTCACGCAAGACCCATCCCACGGCCTTATGGATCAGGTCGTGCTCATCATCCAACAGCATCTCGCCAATCTCCATCGCATCTTCCAGTTCTCCTGCCCACACCAGAGTCATAGTCGAGACCATAGCGATGCGCCGCTCCCAAAGACTCTTCGATTTCGCAAGTTTTCGCAGTACCTTTCGCGGATGCGTCTTCAGATATTCCCCCAAAATCGGCGTGGCCGAAGCATCCACCAGATCCCAGTTATTGATGCGGCTCGTATTTCGCAGATAGAACCCGACAATTTCTTTGCGCTGTCGATCATCACCACGCGTGAATTGCGCTGCGAGAATCTCCAGCGCTGCCGCCCGATAGTCATGGATTTTCGAATCCAACAGTTTCTGCAACTCAACTGATGAAAGTGCTCGATATTTGAGCGCAATCCTGCGCATCGCTGGAACCGGGATGCCTAAGAAGACGTCCCCTTCGCCATATTCACCCTTCCCGGTTTTAAAGTACGCGGCCACCTGCTTAGCCCGGTTTGGATCACCCGCCGCTTTCAGTTCCCGCTCAAGATTTGTTCGTGTCTGCTTCTTTTCCATCGCTGTTACTCGGTCTTAGGGCTATTGGAAGGCAGCAACACCCGGAAACGGCTATCATGGCCAACATCCTATGGTGAGGGGCGCTTCCATCCTGCGAAGATTCTTTGGCCCGGAAACGGACCTTGCCGCCGCTTCACCACTTCGGCGCAGCCATCTTATCTCACGCTGGATCTTTCTCCGCGCTCTAGGGCTCATCTACTTCTCGGCCTTCTACTCACTGCTATTCCAAATTCGCGGCCTCATCGGGCCCGACGGCATTTTGCCAGCACAACAATATCTACAGGCAGTCGAACGCTCGCTCCCCGGATTCACCCGCTTCTGGTTCGCGCCGACTCTGCTGTGGCTTTCAACAAGCAACCACATGCTCATTGGGATCACAGTTGCGGGACTTATCAGTTCTTTGCTCGTCGTTGCAAATGTCTGGCCCAGATTCACCCTCCTGGTCTGTCTTATCTGCTTTCTTTCCTTCGTTAGCGCCGCTGGCGATTTTTCCAACTACCAGTCAGACGGCATGCTCCTTGAAGCAGGCTTTATCTCCCTCTTTTTCGCGCCTCAAGGTCTCTGGCCAAGACTCGGCGCTGCACACGCACCCTCCCGCGCCAGCCTCTTCCTGCTGCAGTGGGAATGGTTTCGCATCTACTTTGAATCGGGACTCGTAAAACTTCTCAGCGGCGATCAGGAGTGGCGCCACTTTACCGCCATGGACGAGTACTACCAGAACGGACCGCTCCCCACCTGGATCGGCTGGTACATGCAGCATCTCCCGCATTGGTTCCATGCCTTCACCGTCGCGGCGACACTTACGCTGGAGTTGGGTCTCGTCTTCCTGCTCTTCCTGCCGCGTCCCTTTCGCATCGCCTGCTTCTTCATCGTTACGCCCTGGCAAATCGTCGTCATAGCTACGGCAAACTACACATTCCTGAACTATCTGGTGTTATCGCTGGGCTTCCTGTTGCTCGACGATCAATTTCTCATGCGCTTTCTCCCTCAACGATTCAAGCACGAGATGCCCCCCTTACAATCGAGTCCTGAACGAAGTATCCCCGAAGAACAGCCCGCCGCCGCCCTGGAAACATCCGATAGCGTGCCAGAAGCAGATACCGGCCACCCTCTGCACGCAAGAGGCTGGAAGAAACACGCCTCCGCAATTCGCCTCGCGATCAGCGCCGTCTGCCTCACCTGGATTCTTTACGTAACAACTGCCGAACTCATCCACATGCTCTGGCGCGAAGCCCCCATACCCTCCGCGCCCATCGCCGCGCTGGAACCCTTCCGCATCGCAAATCAGTACGGCCTCTTCGCCGTCATGACGCGCGGCCGCTACGAAATTGAATTCCAGGGCTCAAACGATGGTCAAAACTGGACGCCGTATCCCTTCCGCTACAAGCCTCAAGCACTCAATGAGCCTCCGCGCATCTACGCGCCATATCAACCCCGCTTCGACTGGAACCTCTGGTTTGCCTCGCTCGGTGACTGGCGGCAGAACTCCATCGTGCCACTCGCTGAAGAACGCCTCTTGACTGGAAGCTCAGACGTGCTCGCGCTTTTTGCCGGAAACGCATTCCCCCAATCACCACCAAAGTACGTCCGAGCGGTACTCTGGCAGTATTGGTTTACATCCATGGCAGAAAAGCGCACAACCGGGCTATGGTGGAAGCGCCAACTGCTGGGCCTCTACGCCCCCGAGCTAACCCTCAAATCTGACGGCGGTTTTGACGTCGTGCAATGGCCGGAGCCCCTTCCACCCCATGAGTAGCACCAGCAGCCTCCTGCTCCGAGACAAGCATCACCCCTGTCATGGATGCCACGCCGTCGTCATCGGCTCGGGTCCGAACGGCCTCGCCGCCGCCATCGTCCTCGCAGAGGCTGGTTATGGAGTTGAGGTACACGAAGCCCAATCGACAATCGGCGGCGGCGCACGCACACTGCCGCTCACCCTCCCCGGCTTTCTTCACGATTTCGGATCAGCCATCCACTCCATGGCCGCAGGCTCGCCATTCTTCTCTTCGCTGCCTCTCAAAGAGCACGGCGTTGAATGGATTCATCCTCCCGCCCCGCTCGCACATCCACTCGACGACGGCACAGCCGTCATGCTGGAACGCGACCTGAACGACGCCGTACGCGCCCTCGGATCGGACGGAAACCGCTGGGGTGGCATCTTCGAACCTCTGGCGAATAACTGGCAACACCTGGCCGAAGAAACCCTCGGCCCCGTCATCCACCTCCCGCGTCACCCATTCCTGCTCGCGCGCTTCGGAATCCCGGCTCTCATGCCCGCAAAATCATTTGCACGCAAATTCAAAGACCCAAGAACCCACGCCCTCTTCGCCGGAATCGCCGCACATTCCTTCCTCCCTCTCGATGCACCGCTCAGTTCCTCCGGAGGAATCATGCTCGCCACAGCCGCGCATGCTGTCGGCTGGCCTATGGCCCGCGGAGGATCGCAGTCCATCACCAACGCACTCGCCTCCATCCTGAAATCACTCGGAGGCATCGTACACACGAATTCGCCAGTCACCTTACTCGACTGTTTCTCCCGAGATACGCTCTTTCTCTGTGATGTGAGCCCTCGCCAACTGCTCGCAATCACCGCCCACCGTTTGGACGAGAGGTTCCGCCAAAGCCTGCAAGAGTTCCAACCTGGCCCCGGTGCCTTCAAAGTTGACTACGCACTCTCCGATCCCATCCCGTGGAAAGCCGCCGATTGCCTTCGTGCCGGAACCGTCCATCTCGGCGGCACATTCGCAGAGATCGCAGTCTCGGAACGCGCCGTCGCCGAGGGGAAACCACCCGAGCAACCGTACATCCTGGTCACCCAGCCAACGCTCTTCGACAAGACCCGAGCCCCCGAAGGCAAACACATCGCCTGGGCCTACTGCCACGTACCCAACGGCTCAACCTTCGACATGACAGAACGCATCGAATCTCAGATCGAACGCTTCGCGCCCGGTTTCCGCGACTGCGTCATTGGCCGCCACGTCTCCTCGCCCGCTACGCTTGAATCGATGGACGCCAATCTCCTTGGCGGCGACATCAGCGGCGGAGCCATGACCTTGCGGCAAACCATCCTTCGCCCGACGCATAGAAACTACGCCACATCCGACCCGAACATCTTTCTTTGTTCCGCCTCAACACCCGGCGTGGGAGGAGTACACGGCATGTGCGGTTATCACGCCGCGCAAGCAGCCCTGAAAAGCTCCCGCTCATAGAAAAGAATGAGCGGTGTAGTTAGCCAAAAGGCTGTTTCAGGGAACTACGGGACGCTACATTCCGTGTAACCGCCTCTACAGACAGGCAGACTCCCCTCGCCGGTAAATGCGTGACTCGGCGATGATGCGCCAGCGAGAGTTTCCGGCTTCGAGCGGAGCATTACTGTAACCCGGACTGCGTCAGCTTGACCGCGCAATATGCCGCGGTGGTTCCGCACTGGGTGGTTGACGTCGCCTGCGTACCGAAGTAGATGCTAGAGGCCTGCCCATCGTTTGAATCGTTGTCCACGATGATGCCGCTCGTGCCGCCGGCCACGCTGGTGGTGTTTGTCGCCGTAGCGGTCGGTGTAGAACTCGTCATCGGCAAGGTGAACGTCCATACCGACGGCTGGCCAGTTCCAAAGAAGACGTAATCCTGTGTGGGGCCGGTGGCTGATGAGCCGGTCAGGTGGCAAGCGCCGCTGGCGATCGTAGCGGACACCGTGCTGGTGAAGGTAAACTGCGTGGCGCTCAACACCGTAACGGTTTGTTCCCCATTGATGGCGGCAACAGCAGCAGCGGTGCAGCCGCCGGTGCCGGCAGCTACGCCGGCGATGGTAACCACGTCTCCGGTGAAGAACGCGTTGGTCGCCGTGGTCACTGTCACTGTGTTTCCGGCTTGCGTCAGCGCAGTCGGGGTGTAGACCACGTCCTTGCCTTCGAACTCGGTGCTCGGCGAGCTACCGACACTGGTAAGAAGAAAGTTGTTAGCGTCGAATTGGCGCGTTGTTACGAGGTTGCCTGACGTAAATCCCCACTGCGCCAGACGTAAGCTACCGGTGCCCTGGTAGCTTACGATGATATGGCCATTATTTGCAGCCGAAGACGAGCTGATTCCCTTGGTATAGTACTGGTTGTCTGGCGTGGCGGCGTACTGCGGTGAATCGGTACCAGAGCAGCCTTCTCCGTTGGTATCGATCGACGTTATCACTGTTCCGAGGCCGGTGGATGTGAACGGAATCTGGGCGAGCGCCGATTCCCCGCCCGTGCCGGAGCAATTCGTGGTGTAATAAACCTTCTGGTTCGTCGAGTCAACGACCGCGCCGCCCCAGATGCCACCGTTCGTGCCATTGCCGATCGATTTCGAAGCTCCTTCTAAAACTCCGGCCGAAGAGTATTCGTACACGTTAGAAAGGCTGTCCCCGATGAAAATGTTGCCGGTGCCACTCACATCTACTACCGGGGAGTTGAGGAAGTTGCCGCTGCTTACCGTGACGGGAAAGTTCCCACCGGCAAGCGTCGGTGTGCCCAGGAACCCCGGGGTGACGGAGTACAAGTTCCCTGTGTTGTCTCCAACATACAGGGTATCGGTGTTGTAGTTAACGAACGGAGACGAGCGCGTGTCTGGTATCGCGGTCGCGGTTGGGGACGTCGCAGTCGCAAAGGCGGCCAACAAGGGAATCATGAAGTCTGTCGCGGTGCTTCCCGCGGTGCTGCCGGGGACTACCGGACCAGTGATGCCGATTGCGCAGGTCGGCGCGGCCGTGCCGCTGTTGGTGCAGCTTCCGAACTCGGTGCCGGTGCCAATCGTCAGCACGTGCAGGATCGCGCCGATGTTCGAGTCGTTCTCGATATACGCGATCTTTGTGCCGTCGAGCGAGATGACGGGCGAGGTGGAAACGCCCCCATCGCCGGATTCATAGGAAAAGATGAATGTTGGAAATGTCTTACCCGTGCAGAAGGGTGTCCCACTCCCGCTGTAAAGATTATTGAATCCGACGACGTTGGCCTGAGTGCCGTTCGTCCCGGCGGTAACGGCCCCAAAGGAGAGTTGGGGCAGGTTCGTAAACCAACTCAGCGTCACCCGGTTCCCCGGCGTGAGCGAGTAGACGGTGACCGAGCTGGACGACGCAACGGCCACGACCTGGCCCACTGCGGTACCACTGAGATTACGATTGATCGCGGCCGCAAAGTTGGACGCTTCGATGGTCGTGTTCGCGTTCACCTCGAAGAATATTCCGCTGTTAATGGTGAGGCTGGAGTACACGCCCGTCGTAACCGCCGGTCCAACAACTGGAGTTACTGTGAAATCTATGAGGTAAGTAGGGGAAGCCTCGCCGGTGAATCTACCGGTAACACTGGCCCGTGTGGCCCCGGTCGAAGCATTGATGGGAAACACCACGTAATCGTTGGTACAGCTCGGCGCGGCGTTGACGTCGAAGGAAAACTTGGCAGGCGATTGGCCCGCAGCCACCCCGGCCGTGGGGCCCAGTGACACGCTCCAGTCCTTTTTCAGATTTGTTTCTCTCCTCCTCTCGCGTCGGGGTTCCCGGCGTCTCCTTCTGAAGATCGGATATCCATTGGCGGCGCTCTCGTCCGCCAGCGCTTTGCCGTGCAGGCGCGCCGCCGCGAAAAACCGCGGATCGCCCTGCATTTTCTCCGCCTGCTCGCCCGTGAACCCCACGGTATAGATGAGGTGCTGATTGCTCCAGTCCAATGGAAGCGGGACGCTCCCATCCGGTCTCTTGAAATCCTGCCCGACCGCTGCCCCGGTGCAGAGCGAAGAGATGACTGCGATGCCGAAAATGCACATCATAAGGGATGGTTTGGAAAGTGAATCCTTCCTGACGCTCATGGTCTGCTCCTTCGAGTTGTCAGGCAGAGTAGGATCGATCCCAAGAAAGACCGACTCTATAAAAAAAAGCCCCTCGGTTGAGGGGCTAATCTGTCCTGGTTCTCTCTTTGTGAGAGCTTGCTCGCGAGCCTTTCGTTGTCGCTTTGGTCGGACCGCTGGTTGCGACGCAGCACCCTGAGGGGAGGGCTGCGCGGAGAGCTGCTGCGTCGCACCAATCGGTGAACGGTCGCACGAAGGGCGACTTGTTCAAGGCCGCTAATCTGTTTGCATCGGGTTCCGCGCGCACAACGCAGCCGCTGTGTGGCGACACCGGAGTCTTCGCTTTTGACGTTATCCTTTGTTTCATTGCTCTTCTGCCTTATTCCGGTCCCCGTTTCGGCCCTATGTTCTTAGGCGGAACTTTCTCTGGTAACCATCAGCAGCAGAGAGATATCCCTAACTACCAAAGAGGCCTTTGTTGCGCAGTCAGAGGGGATTTCCTTGTTGGCCCAGTATTGGACGCACTCTCTTCCAATCTTCAATGCAATTGTGAATGTCACTTGCCGGGAGGGCAACTAGCAAAACAAACAGTCTTTGCGGAATACCACTGTAAATAGGATCGATGAGAACCGCCGCGAACAATTCTTCTATAAGTAGAGTTACCGGTGTGAGTTAACAAACTTCAGTGCAATCGGCCTTACCTTCGGTGAGGTCGAGGTAGCGGTCAACGGCGGCGGCGAATATGCTGGCATTTCGCCCGTCTTCAAGATATAAGCACTATAAACAACAGTTTTCCCCATCTAACCCACCACCACGAGAGACGTTTTCTTAAATGGATTTCGAGCAGCTCAGAACCTTCCTGGAAGTAAGCCGACTGAAAAGCTTTTCCCGCGCCGCCGAAAAGCTGGGCGTCACCCAGCCTGCCATTTCCGCGCAAATACGCTCTCTCGAAAACGAGGCGGGAGCTCGCCTATTCGACCGCGATGGCGGCAAGGTTACCTTCACCGCCGCAGGCCGTCTCTTCGAGCCCTTTGCCGAGCACTGCTTGCAGGTCCACAGCCACATCATGGTGGCCATCGGCGAGCTGCACCGCTCGCCACGCGGAGAAATCTCCATCAGCGCCAACGAGGCCACCAGCCTTTACGTGCTGCCCGCTGTTTTCGCCCAGTTCAAGAAGCAATACACACGCGTCAATCTGAACATCGTTCGCGCCGACCGCGCCCGCTCGCTCGAAGCTGTCCTCAACCGCGAAGTCGATTTCGGCATCGTCTCGCTCCCCGTAAAAGACGTCCGCCTTACCGTGGACATCATCCACAAAGACGACCTGGTCCTCGTCGTCCCGAAGACCCACCCTCTCGCAGCGCGCGACCAGATCAAGTTCGCCGAGATCCTCCAATATCCCCTTCTTTTGCCAAAGCATGGCCGCCAGCGCGAACAGATTGACGACATCTTCCGCAGCAACGAGGTCCAGCCACGTATCGCCATGGAAGTCGACTCAAGCGAACTTCTGAAGCGTCTCATTGGAGCAGGCCTGGGAATGGGCTTCCTGCCGCGCTCCAATGTCCGTGACGACGAGCGCAACGGCCTGCTGAAAACCCTCAAAGTAGACGGCGTCCGCCTCAGCCGTGAACTGGCCCTGGTCTACCGCAAAGATAAGACCCTCACCCGCGCCGCCCACGCATTTCTCGAAATCGCAACCGGCCGCGCACGACCCATGCCGGCTCCGGCAACTACCAAAACACGCTGAAGCTTCGTCCAGTGTTTCCTTGTCGGATTTATAGTGTTGGGCATGGCTTGCATCAGCTTGCGGAAGTCTCCAGACCTGAAACTGCAAAAATTCCCCATCAAGGCGTTGAGAGGCACAGCATTTATCTGCCTGCTTCTTTTCGGTGTCTCGTTCGCCCACGCGGCAGAAATGCCAAAGTTGGTGCAGCAGGATGGCCGCTACGCCCTCACGGTTGACGGCAAACTCTATTTGATCCTCGGCGGACAGATCAACAATTCAAGCGCATGGCCCGCTGTGCTCCCCGAGGTCTGGCCGCTTCTCGAAAAGATGCACGCCAACACCATCGAAGCGCCCGTCTACTGGGAGCAGCTCGAACCCAAACCCGGCGAGTTCGATTTCTCCGTCGTCGATACGCTCGTCAGTGAGACGCGCCAGCACAACATGCATCTCGTCGTGCTCTGGTTCGGAACCTGGAAGAACGGCAAGATGCACTATGCGCCGGAATGGGTCAAATCGGATACAGCCCACTTCCCGCGCATGATCAATGCGTGCGGCGAGCCCATCGACGTGCTCTCGCCCAATGCCCCCGCAAATCTCGAAGCCGACAAGCACGCCTTCGTCGCCCTCATGCGCCACCTGCGCGAGATAGACGGCGATCAGCACACCATCCTTCTCATACAGGTCGAAAACGAATCTGGCTCGCTCGGAACAGTGCGCGATTTCTCAGCTTCCGCGGAAAAACAATTCTCAGGCGCAGTTCCGACAGAGTTGGTAAAAGCCCTGCACAAAAATTCCGGAACATGGAAGGAAGTCTTCGGTCCGGAAGCCGACGAAACCTTCGCAGCATGGTCCGTCTCTCATTACATCGACCAGCTGGTACAGGCCGGTAAAGCTGAGTTCCCGCTTCCCATGTACTGCAACGTCTGGCTCGGCTCGCGCTCGCAAATCCCCGGAGTGAACTACCCAAGCGGCGGCGCCGTTCCCCACATGATCGATGTCTGGAAAGCAACAGCGCATTCGATCGACATGATCGGCCCCGACATCTACATCGACGACTCGGAAATGTATCGCCAGACCCTCGACGCCTATCACCGGCCCGACAACGCCATGTGGATTCCGGAAACCGGAAGCAGTGACGACTACGGACGCTACTTTTTCTACGCCCTCGCCCACGGAGCCATCGGCTTTTCCCCCTTCGGCATGGACCAGACCGGATGGACCTACAGCGCCGTCGAATACCCCAAGCTCCATAGCCAGAACTATGCATTGCTTGAACCGATGAACCGCGAAATCGCTCAGTGGAACTTCGAAGGCAAACTCAAAACCGCCGTCGAAGAACCCGGCCAGCCGCGCACGACCCTCGACTTCGGCAAATGGAAAGCCACCGTAACCTTCGGTCTTCCCCAATACGGCGAAGCGCGAGCCACCGGCAGCAAGGAACACGACGGCCGCGCCCTGATCGTACAGATTTCCGAAAATGAGTTCCTGGTTACCGGCTTCGACGCGCGCGTGCAATTCCACCTTGCCGACCAGCAAAGCAATCAGCATATGCAGCTTCTGCGCGTCGAAGAAGGCGGCTATCAGAATGATGTCTGGAAGATGTCGCGCCTCTGGAATGGCGACCAGACCGACTTCGGACTGAACCTTAACCGCCAGCAAGGCAAAGTAGTCCGCGCTGTTCTCGGAACTTACTGAATTCTACGAAGACTCGGCCTTATTCCGTCTTTGCTGCCTTGCGCGACGTCTTCTTTTTCACTCCTGCCCCCGGTGGGTAGCCAGTCGATTGCCGCACAGTAAGCTTTGTCTGAATGTGCCACGTCTTCTTGGCATGGATGTGCGTCGGCTCCACATGGGAACGCAGCGCGCCGAACGCCGCCCTGGCCAGGTCATTCCGCGCCATCCGCACCGTGGTCAGCGGAGGATAGACAAACTCGGCAAGGTGAATATCGTCAAAACCAATGACCGAAATGTCGTCGGGAACACGCAATCCTTTGCTGGCCAGCACTCGAAGAGCCCCGATAGCAGTCATGTCGTTGGAACACATCACAGCAGTCGGTAAGTCTTTGTTTCTTAGGATCTGCTCCATCGCCTGCATCCCGCCTTCGAGCGTATGGTCTCCCTCCACCAGCCATTCGGCCGCGGGCCGTACGCCAATCTCCGCGCATGAACTGAGGAAGGCATCTTTGCGGAGGTGAGCGCTTCTCTGACGCATGGGCCCGCTGATAAAGGCGAGCTTGCGGTGACCGAGAGCGGCCAGATGCTGCACGCCTTCGCGAATCCCATGATGGTAGTCGACGGCAAGAGCGCTCACATTCTCGCTCGGCGGCGCGGCGTCCACAAAAACCATCGGAATGTTGCGCGAAACCAACTCATCCAGCAGCGGTTCTTCAATGCCAAACGTCATCACCGCCACGCCTTCCACATTTCGCTCAATCATGCGGCGAATGCAGATCTCCATGCGTTCCGGGTCATAGTTGGTCGAGCCAATCAGAATCTCGTAATTGTTCTCGATGGCAAAGTCTTCAAATCCCTGAATTAATTCCGGGAAAAAAGGATTCGTGATCTCCGAAATCAGCAGTCCGAACAACCGGCTGCGTCCCGAAACCAGCGCCCGCGCCTGCGTATTGGGAAAATAGTTGAGCTCTTCGATCGACTTCCATACACGCTTGCTAAGCTCTTTATCAACCGTCGGTACCCGGTTGATGGTGCGCGAAACAGTAGCGATGGATACGCGCGCGTGTTTTGCCACATCGCGAATATCCAGCCGCTTGTTGCCGCTTTTCTTCTGCCTGGGTCTTCTCTTGATCATGATAAAAAGCGGCCCTCCGCTTGACTTGGCAAGTGTAAATTGCATAAGGTCAAAGCGCTAGTAAACGTTTGCCAGAAAATGCATTTACCTGGAAAAAATCAAAAAGGCCCACTTCGTAAATCGTTTTAGTAATATGTCGAAGTCAGACTCTTTCGGCACCTGCAGCCACGAGGACAAAACACCATGCTTGACGATCTCCGCGCACAAGTCCTTGAGGCCAATCTCGAATTGGTCCGCCGCGGCCTCGTTCTTTATACTTTCGGAAACGTCAGCGGCATCGACCGTCAGACAGGCCTCGTTGCCATCAAGCCCAGCGGCGTTCCTTACGAATCCATGCAAGCCGAGCACATGGTGATCACCGACCTCGACGGCAAAATCGTCGAAGGCGACCTCCGCCCCTCATCCGATCTCGCCACGCATCTGCTTCTCTACCGCGAGTTCCCGACCATCGGCGCCGTCGTGCACACGCACTCTGAATACGCCACCGCCTGGGCCCAGGCCGGACGCAGCATCCCCGCCTACGGCACCACGCACGCCGACTACTTCTACGGCCCGGTTCCCGTCACCGAAGAACTGACCTCGGACGACATCAACGGCGACTACGTGCACAATACCGGCCTGGCCATCGTCCGCCGCTTCCACAACCTCGACCCCGACGCCGTACCCGCCGTCCTCGTTGCCGGACACGCTCCTTTCTGCTGGGGCAAGACTCCATCAGACGCAGCGCACAACGCCGTCGTACTCGAATCCGTGGCGCGCATGGCCTTCTATACCGCGACCCTCAATCCGGAAAGCAAAGGCGTCTCCCAGGCCCTGCTCGACCGCCACTATTTCCGCAAACACGGTGCTCACGCAACCTACGGACAAAAAAGTTGAAGACTTTCTCGCATCGCAGGCCGCACAATTCAAGCCTTGTTATGAACCAGCATTGTCACAACAACCGAGGCAATCAAGAACATGCCCATTGAATACGTACCGCGCCTCTTCAGCCATCCCCCGGCTCTCGCATTTTTTCAGAGCAAGTCGCTGGCCCATCTCAATGCCGTCGACATCCTCGTCATCGCCGTCTACTTCGCCATCGTCATCTTCATCGGCTTCTACCTGAAGGGATCAACAAACACCAGCGAAGAGTTCTTCATGGCCGGCCGCGAAATGACCGCCTGGATCGCGGGCCTAAGCTTCGTCTCTGCCAATCTCGGATCGCTCGAACTGATGGGCTGGGCCGGCTCCGCATACCAGTACGGCATCCTCGCCACGCACTGGTATTGGATCGGCGCCATCCCCGCCATGCTCTTCCTCGGCATCGTCATGATGCCCTTCTACTACATCTCGAAAACGCACTCCGTCCCCGGCTACCTGCACCTGCGCTACGGCGATGGAGCCCGCGCGCTCTCCGCCGTCAGTTTCGCCTTCATGACCGTCCTGATGAGCGGCATCAATATGTATTCGATGGCCATCGTCATGAAGGTCGTCCTCGGCTGGAACCTCAACTTCAGCATCTGGGTCTCGTCTATTACTGTCGCTTTATATGTAGCGCTCGGCGGCCTGCGCTCGGCCATCTTCAATGAAGTCCTGCAGTTCCTCCTCATCTGGCTCGGCGCACTGCTCGTCCCCATCCTCGGCCTCATCGAAGTCGGCGGCTGGACCAACCTCCGTGGGCAAATTCTTCAGCGTCTCGGATCATCTGAATACGTCCACATGTGGAGCACCCTGGGCCACTTCCACGACAACCCCATGGGCATCCACTGGACCGGCATCGTCTTCGGCCTCGGCATGGTCATTAGTTTTGGTTATTGGACAACGGATTTCCTCGTCGTCCAGCGCGTCCTCTCCGCACACAATCTGCGCGCCGCGCGCATGGCCCCCATCATCGGCGCCGGATTCAAAATGGCCGTCCCGTTCATCGTCATCCTGCCCGGCCTGCTCGCTCTCTCCGTACTTCCCTTCCACCTCGTCGGAGCACCGGAGGCAGCCGCCACCGGCCAGCACAGCTATAACGAAGTCCTTCCGCTGATGCTCGTCCGCTACTGCAGCCCCGGCCTGCTCGGCCTCGGCGTCACCGCCCTAATCGCCGGCTTCATGTCCGGAATGGCGGGCAACGTCAGCGCCTTCTCCACCGTCTGGACCTACGACATCTACGGCGCATTTCTGAACAAGAAAGCTACCGACCAGCACTACGTCGCCATGGGTCGCTGGTGCACTTTCATCGGAGTGCTCATCTCCGTCGGCACCGCCTATCTTGTCCAACACGCAGCCAGCATCATGGACTACGTGCAGGCGCTCTTCAGCTTCTTCATCGCACCGCTCTTCGGCACCGTCATTCTCGGCATGCTCTGGAAGCGCGCCACAAAAGCCGCCGGATTCTGGGGCCTGCTCGCGGGCACATGCACCGCCATCGGCCTCTGGGCCTGGGTCCACAATGACCCATCAGCCCTGCGCTACGTCGCCCTATCCACCGACGCCAAAGCGATGGCCGAAGATATGTACCGCGCCCTCTGGTCGTGGCTTGTCTGCGTCATCGTAACGGTAGTAGTAAGCCTCATGACCAAGCCCAGGCCGGAAGCCGAACTTGAAGGCCTCGTCTACGGCGCATCGAAGATTCCCGAAGAGCACGACGACCACTGGTATCAGAAACCGATCGTCTGGGCCGGAATCATCGCCGCCCTCTTCGTCGTCCTCAACGTAATTTTTTGGTAGGAGAGTTACATGCGCGAACAAATGTCGATCTGGTTTTTCGCCGGCGTCCTCTTCCTCATCTACGGCGTCATTATCACTGCGGAAGGCTTCTGGGAACTCGCAAATCCTCCCGTGCATCCGCCTGTCTTATTCAACCTGCACGCCTCCATATGGTGGGGCGGCATGATGACCGTCGCCGGTCTTGCATACACGATCCGCTTCTGGCCGCGCGTGAAAAGGTGAGAACAGAGTTTGCAGGATGTCGGGTGCCCCATCCTTTCGTCGTGGTTTTCGACGAAAGGGTGGGAGACCACAAATAAAAGACAGGCCGGGTGCCCCATGCTAGCGGAGCTAACGTGGGGTAGTTGGGATATTAAAGATTGACTGAATCAATGCGGTTTTAGCCCTGAGGGGAACAAAGGACCTACAAGATGAAAAAGCAACTCACATTCGGAGTCATTGTCGGCAGCCGCGGATTCTTCCCGCACCACCTCGCGAAAGAAGGCCGCGAAGAGATGATCAAAGTCCTCGACGCTGACGGCTACAAGAGCATCGTGCTCTCGCCCGAGCAAACGCAGCACGGAGCCGTCCAGACCCCCGACGACGCTCGCCACTGCGCCGAACTCTTCAAGCAGCATCGCGAAGAAATCGACGGCATCATCGTCACCCTGCCCAACTTCGGCGAAGAGCGCGCCATCGTCGACGCCATCCGACTCTCCACGCTCAAAGTCCCCGTGCTCGTCCAGGCCACGCCCGACCGCGCCGACATCATGAAGATCACCAATCGCCGCGACAGCTTCTGCGGCAAGATGTCGGCCTGCAACAACCTCATGCAGTACGGCATCCCCTATTCGCTCACGGCGCTGCATACCGTCTCGCCCAGTTCCGATGCCTTCAAGAAAGACCTCGCCTGGTTCGCCGCTGTCTGCCGCGTCGTCAACGGCTTCAAGAACCTCCGCATCGGCGCCATCGGCGCTCGCCCCGCAGCCTTCAACACCGTCCGCTACAGCGAAAAGCTTCTCGAACTCAACGGCATCTCCGTCGAAACCCTCGACCTTTCCGAAATCATGGGTCGCATTAACCACATGAAAGACACCGACGAAGCGGCGCAATCGAAGCTCGCTGCCATCAAGTCCTACGTCACCACAAGCGGCATTCCCGATGCGGCGCTCATGAAGATGGCTAAGCTAGGCGCGGTCATCGATGGCTGGATGAAGGAAACCTACTGCACCATCAGCGCCATCCAGTGCTGGACCTCGCTCGAAGAATACTTCGGCGTCGTGCCCTGCACCGTCATGAGCATGATGAGCGAGAATCTCTTCTCCAGCGCCTGCGAAACCGACGTCGTCGGCGTGCTCAGCATGTACGGCCTCGCGCTCGCATCGCAAACTCCAAGCGCACTCCTCGACTGGAACAACAACTACGGCGACGACCCCGACAAGGCCGTCTGCTTCCACTGCTCCAACCTGCCCAAGCACTTCTTCGCCGACGTCAGAATGGACTTCCAGGAAATCATCGCCGGAACTGTAGGCAAGGAAAACACCTTCGGAACCTGCGTTGGCCGAGTGAAAGCGGGAGCCATGAGCTACCTCCGCTTCTCCACCGACGACTTCCACGGCAAAATCCGCGGCTATGTCGGCGAAGGCGAGTTCACCAGCGACCCACTCGAAACTTTCGGCGGCGCAGGCGTCGTCCGCATCCCAAAAATGCAGAAGCTCCTCCGCTTCATCTGCGAGAAGGGATTCGAGCACCACGTAGCCGCCAACTTCTCAACAACCGCAAGCCCCGTCTATGAAGCCTCCACACGCTACTTAGGTTGGGACATGCACTACCACGAGAACCCCAACGCTTAACAAGAACCGCTGTCATCCTGAGGAGCGAAGCGACGAAGGATCTGCTTTTTGCACGTGAGCCAAAAACACCGGGTGCCCCATCCTATCGCGCAGCGATAGGGTGGGAGACCACAAATACAAACCAGGAACTAAGAGCAGGGTTTCAAATGTTTTTTGGGGTAGAAGCACCGGCCTTTAGGCCGGTGAAACAGGCCATAAAAGTCCAGGGGCTTTAGCCCCGGGTTCTCTAAGGCCGATATCGACAACCCCGACCTCTTAAACAGCACTAGGAAGCGAACAAGATGTCCACAGTAGCAGGCGTAGATTTCGGAACCCTCAGCGTTCGCGTCACCCTCCTCGACAGCGAAAAAGGCCGCCTGGCCACCGCCGTCGCCGAATACCCTCTCCACCGCAAACGCGAAGACCCCGACTACGCCACGCAATCCCATCAAGACCAGATGGACGCCCTCGTCAAAGCCACGCGCCAGGCCATCAAAGACGCGGGCATCGACGGCAGCCAGATCGAAGCCATGGCGCTCGACACCACCGGCTCCAGCGTCATCCCCGTCGGCGAAAATCTCCAGCCACTCGACGACTACTACCTTTGGTGCGACCACCGCGCCAAAGAAGAAGCGCAGCAAATCACCGAACTCGCCAACCGCGAGCACCTCGAAGCCATCGAGTGGTGCGGCGGCGTCTACTCCCACGAGTGGGGATTCGCCAAGCTCCTCCACTGGCTCCGCCACAACCCCGACAGGCGCGACCGCTTCGTCACCGCCTTCGAACACTGCGACATGGTCGCCGCAACCCTCTGCGGCATCACCGACGCAAAACAGGCCAAACGCAGCGTCTGCGCCATGGGCCACAAATGGATGTGGAACCCGAAGTGGGACGGCCTCCCTTCCCAAGCGTTTCTCTCAAAACTAGACCCGCTCTTCGAAGGCATCCGCGAAAAACTCGGCGGCAGTTACGAAACCTCCAACAATCTCGCCGGACACCTCTCACCAAAGTGGGCTGAAGCCATGGGCCTGCGCGCCGGCATCCCCATCCCCGTCGGCGCATTCGACGCGCACTGGGACGCCATCGGCGCAGGCTGCCGCGAAGGCGACGTCGTCAACGTCGTCGGCACCTCCACCTGCATCATCGCCATGCAGAAGAAGGCCAATCTCGTTCCCGGCGTCTGCGGAGTTGTCCCCGGCAGCGTCCACCCCGCGTACACCGGCGTAGAGGCCGGCCTCTCCGCCACCGGAGACATCTTCGAAGCCATCGCCCGCCGCGCCGGACACAAAGTCTCCGAATTATCAAAAGGACTCGAAACCTACCGCGCCGGACAGACCGGCCTCCTCCGCCTGAGCTGGGACAACGGCGACCGCACCGTCCTCGTCAACTCCGAGTTGGGCGGCGTAACCCTCGGCTGGAACCTCATCCACACCGCGCAGGACGAGCTCTACGCCGCCATTGAAGGCACCGCCTTCCACACCCGCATCATCCTCGAGCGCATGGCCGAATACGGCGTCCCCGTCGACCGCGTCATCAACGCCGGCGGCATCCCGCAGAACAATCAGGTCCTCAACCAGGTCTATGCCGACGTCCTCGGCAAGCCGGTCCTAGTCCCCGCCGGAATCCCCACCAGCCTAGGCTCCGGCATCTTCGCCCTGCTTGCCGCGAAAGCCTTCCCATCCATCGAAGATGCCCAGGCCAGCATGTGCCTCAGCTACAAAACATTCACCCCAAACCCGGCAGCACACGCCACCTATAACCGCCTTTTCGAGCACTATAAGCGCCTCTATTTCGCCCTGGGAAAACGCAATTCCGACCCGGCCGTCATCGGCGACGTCCTCCCGGATCTGCGCAAAATCGCCGCTGAAGTCCAGCGCCAGACCCTAAAAGCTTGTCAAGAGGGCAACCATCAACAAATCCTTTAACCCACACATTCCAAAGGGTAAAAACAAGGTCTCGATTGAGCTAAAATTTCTTCCAAAATGCTAAACTAAAAAGAGAGAGAAAAGGGCTCACCCAACAGGCGAGCCCTTTTCCATTTCCAGCAGGAACACCCTAACTACCTATAAAAAGACGAATTTAGATAAGGCTGGGGGGAGGGGTCATCAGCCTCGGCTTGATAATGCTGAGGATAATCTCTCTTCGAAGAGTTCGTTAACACGAGCGTCCTTATAATCGGATACACTTGGTCACTAATCCTGATCAGGCCCTTGTAGGCCCAGCCCCCTAACCACCTATAAAAAGAAGAATTTAGATAAAGTGGGGGAGGGGGTCGTCAGAATCATCGACCGCAATCTTAAAGTAGGAGAACTTTGCCCGTGAACGCAGCCGTCGTCACTTCCTTCTCCGCTCCGCCCAGCTACGCCACCTTCGATGACCCGCAGCCATCCGAAGGCCAGCTGATCGTAAACGTCACAGCCGCTGGACTTCACCCGATCGTCCGCGCCCTCGCCAACGGAACCCACTACGGCAGCACAGGCGTCCTGCCCTTCATCCCCGGGGTCGACGGAACCGGCCGTCTCGAAGACGGCACCCGCATCTTCTTCGGATCAGCCCGGCCCCCCTACGGCACCTTCGCCGAAAAGGCCCTCGCCACCAAGGGAATGTACATCCCCCTCCCCGACGGACTCGATGAAACCACCGCCGCCGGAATCGCAAATCCCGGCATGTCCTCCTGGGCCGCGCTCAAAGCCCGCGCAAAATTCGCCACCGGAGAAAGCGTCCTGATCCTCGGCGCTACCGGCATCGCTGGAAAACTCTCTATCCAGATCGCAAAACGGCTCGGCGCCCGCCGCATCATCGCCGCCGGACGCAACCCGCAGTCGCTCGAAGGACTGAAGTCTCTGGGCGCAGACGCAGTCATCTCGCTCACCCAGGAGCACGACGCGCTCGTCTCCGCATTCCGCAACGAAATTGCAGGAGAGGGTGTCGATGTTGTCCTCGATTACCTCTGGGGTGCTCCAGCAGAGGCAGTGCTCGCCGCCATCGCGCAAAAGGGACTGAAGAACGCCTCAGCACGCATCCGGTTCATTCAGATCGGGAATAGCGCAGCACCCACCATCACGCTGCCTGCGGCAACGCTCCGCAGTTCAGGGCTGGAGTTGCTGGGAAGCGGCTTCGGCAGCGCATCAATGGATGAAATTTTCCAGGCTCTGCGGGAATTCTTCGAGGTCGCGGCCAGGACTCCCTTTCAGGCCAGCATGAAGACCATTCCGCTGCGCGATGTCGAGTCCGTCTGGAACAACCCGGAACGCGACGCCCGGATCGTCTTCCAACCTTAGCCTGATGGCAATCTCCCAAGGAATGTCATCCTGACGCTGAGGAACGAAGCGGAAGGACCTGTTTTTTCTTCAAAACCAGCACGGAAAAGGGTGTCCCATCCTTCGTGTAACGAAGGGTGGGAAAGCACAAACCCAAACCGCGTACTTCAGTGTCTGTCGGAAGTCTGCAACTGCGCATTAGCCGAAGCAGCCGTGACCGAGCGCAGCATCATCGCCGCAACATACGCCGCGCCAAAGCCGTTGTCGATATTCACCACAGCAACATTCGGAGCACAGGAATTGAGCATGCCAAGCAGAGCAGTCAAACCACCAAATGCAGCCCCATAACCCACACTCGTAGGGACAGCAATCACCGGAGCAGCAACCAGACCGCCGACAACACTAGGAAGAGCACCTTCCATGCCAGCGCAGACAATAACAGCACGCGCCGCTTTCAACGTCTCACTCTGCGCGAGCAACCGATGCAATCCCGGCAACACCAACATCGTAAACACGCTCAACTCTAACGCCGAGATATTCGGCGGTAACGGCAGCCTCTTCGGCAACAGGAATATCACTGGTGCCAGCACACAAAACCGCAACAGGACCGACATTGGAAGATGCGCCACCTTGCCGAAGCCCAATGATGCGAGCCTCAGTATGATATTCGGCTTCAGGAACCATTTGCTTCACCGCATCCCAGGCGGCGACGCTGGCGCGCGTAGCAATCACATCGCCACCGGCAAGCGCCATACGCGCGAAGATTTCAGCAACCTGCTCGGGAGTTTTTCCCGCAGCATAAATCACTTCCGGCAGTCCGAGACGCAGCGAACGATGATGATCGATCTTGGCAAAACCCGCATCTTCAAAGGGCAGATGCGAAAGCCGTTCGAGCGCTTCGTCAGAAGACACGTTACCGCTCTCGATCTGCTTCAGCAATGTAAGAATTGCATCGCGCGTCACGCTTCCACCTTCTTTTCAGCGACGGCTGCGAGCGCTGCCTGGGTAACCAACTTCCACGGAACACCATGCTCCCGCGCCGCGCGAGCACAGTCTTCATACTCGGGCATCCAGTTCAGATCTTCACCGTTGCGCGATCCGATCTTGACGCGAATGCTGCCGTACGCCGTCTCTACCTCGACGAACCGGCGCTGCAGGATGACGCGATCCTCTTCGCGCACGCGAAGTCCAAGCGTAGTAGTCTCGCGCAGCAATAGACTCTCGAAAGCTCCGCGCCGCTCAGGCCGGCAAAGCACAGTCAGCAGGCTGCCCATGCGGTCTTTTTTCATGACGACCGGCGCGCACATCACATCGAGCGCGCCTTCTTCCAGAACACGCTCCATCGCATACGCGACCAGCTGCGGCGTTGCATCGTCAATGGCGCATTCGAGAACGGCGACACGCTCGCCCGATGGTTTCTTCGCGGTGACAGATTCGCCAATGCTCAAACGCAGGACGTTGGGAAAACCTTTCGGATTGCGCGTGCCCGCGCCATAGCCGATCACCTCTGCTGCGATGACAGGAGTATCGAGAAAAATACAGCCGAGAGCTTTCAGGAGTGCCGCCCCGGTAGGAGTGGTCAGCTCCTTCTGAATACCAGCCGAGTATGTCGGCACGCCTTTCAGCAGTTCCGCCGTAGCGGGGGCGGGAACAGGAAACATCCCATGCGCGCATTGAACAAATCCACCTCCAACGTTAACAGCCGAGGCGTACCACGCATCAACACCGAGCGAACTAAGGCCAGCCGCAGCGCAGACAATATCGGTGATGGTGTCGACTGCGCCCACTTCGTGAAAGTGCACAGTATCGACGGGAACACCGTGGATTTTGGCTTCAGCCTGCGCCAGCAGCTCGAAGGCCCGCAGCGCAAGACGCGCGAGCGTCGGGGGAACGATGCGCATGTTCGATCAGCTCGCGAATCTGCTTCCAGCTGCGTCCATGAACATGCCTGTGTTCCTGATCGTGCGAATGGCCGTGATGGTCATGATCGTGATGTTCGTGCGCATGAACATGACTATGCTTCTTGATCGGCGGTCTCTGCGCTGGTTACATCGAGCACGTCGACTTTCGCAGCGGTGATGCCGCTACGATCGACGGATGAAAACCGCAGAGTCGCGCCGATGTTGAGCGCATTTGCGGTCTCTTCAAGTAATGCGCGTGAAACGCCAGCATCAACAAGCGCGCCGAGCAGCATGTCTCCACTGATACCGGCGAAACATTCGAGATAACCAATTCGCATGCTTATTTCCCAGTGGCCTTTGCCAACATGTCGACGGGCAGGATTTCGTTCATCGAGCCGGAGCGGTAGCCGTCACAGTCAACGGCAACATAGTGGAAGCCCACAGCGCGCACGGCCTTCCCCATCTGTCGAAAGGTCGCAGCCGATAGCGCGGATGCGAATTCGCTCTCGGCGATTTCAATGCGCGCGATGTTGCCATGATGACGCACGCGGAAATTTCGCAGCCCTAATCCGCGCAGCGCTTCTTCGGCTTCTTCGACCATGCGCAATGCTTCCGGCGTGACGCGACGTCCATATTCAATACGCGAAGACAGACACGCCGACGCAGGCTTGTCCCACACCTTCAGACCAGCAGCTTGCGCGAGCGCGCGGATGTCGGTTTTGGTAAGTCCTACTTCAGCAAGCGGCGCGGCTACGGCATGTTCGGACGCAGCGCGCTGGCCTGGACGGAAATCCTTCTTATCATCAACGTTCAGTCCATACGCGACGGCAGAAAAGCCAAGTCTCCGGCGTTCTTTTTCCAGGACGGTGAAAAGCTCGTCTTTGCAGTGAAAGCAGCGATCCGCCTCGTTGACGGCGTACTCTTCGTGTTCGAGCTCGTTGGTTTCGACGGTTCCCAGCGGGATCGACTGCTCCTGCGCAAATTCGACAGCTTCGCGGTAATGTCTGCGCGGCAAACTGGCAGAGTCCGCGATGATCGCCAGCATCTGCTGACCTAGGGCCTGATATGCAGCATAGGCGAGATACGCCGAGTCAACCCCACCAGAGTATGCAACGATAACGCTGCCCAACTCGCGAAGCCGAGCTTCAAGACGCTGTTGTTTTTCTTCCAATTCGATCATCAGCCCAGCCATTGCGGATTCTGATATGTTCCGTCGAAGTTGTGACTGGTCTTATACAGCTCAAACTGACCATTCTGCGCGACGGTCTCGGTCTTCTTCAGGATAGCGCTGACCTGCGGCATCGTTGAGGCCGCGGAAGTTTTTCGCCGTATCAAGTGCCTGCTGCAAAATCTGCATCGAATCGCATCCGGTAATGACGACACTGACGGGCAGATGCATGGCGTAGCGCAGGCATTCGACCGGCGTAACAGTATTGCTCTTGAGAATGACGCCGTCGCCCATCGGCTTCATGCCGAGGACGCCCATGTTCAGCTTTTTCGCGACAGGGATGACTTTGGCGCCAAAACTGTCAAAGTGCGCGTCCATAGCGTTCAGCGGCATCTGCACGGTGTCGAAGGTGTAGTCGTGCTTCGTCGCCGTTTCGATCATGTGCAGATGGATCTCGGGGCTCTTGTGGCCGGTGAATCCGATGAAACGGACTTTGCCGTCCTTCTTCGCCTTCTCCAGATATTCGAGCGAACCCCCTTTGGCGAAGACGCGCTCCGGATCGTCCATGCGTATGACTTCATGAATCTGGATCAGGTCGATATGGTCGGTCTGCAGGCGCCTCAGCGACTCTTCAAGCTGCTGCTGCGCAGCCTGCGTCGTGCGGCCATCGAGCTTCGTCATCAAGAAGGCCTTCTGTCTGTAACCATCTTTTAATGCGAGACCCATGCGGGTTTCGCTCAGGCCGTCGTTGTAATCCCAGCAATTGTCGAGGAAATTGATGCCGGAATCGAGCCCGGTGCGGATGATCTTCGTACTCTCGTCCTGAGAAACGTAACTCCTGCCGATGTGATGGCCGCCGAGTCCCACAAGCGACACTTTGGCGCCGGTTCGGCCAAGCGTGCGGTATGGCATGCCGGAAGCCGAGTCGACTGCCTCGGCATGCGGAGACAGGGTTGAGGCAAGCGCTGTGATTGCGGCCGACTTGAGAAATTCACGGCGTTCCATCATTTTGCTCCTCGAGGTCATCCTACTACTTGCGTTAAACGATGACGAATGGGGTTCATTCCATTCGATGCGTCGGGCATGCTTAACTGGTGAGCTCGTCGCGAGCACGATAGTCTAGGAAGAGAAGATGGCTGTACTTCAGTTACGATCCGCCCTTACCCCCGAGGAACGCCAGCTAAGACAAAAGCTGATTCTGCGGGATTCGCTGGCTCTGTTAAGCCTGTTTGCCATTGTCATTGCTCTCTTTTTGGTAACGCTCGCACTATTTCACTCCTTTTCTGTGCATCGTCAGGAGCTGGCGCAGCGGTGGCTCACGCGCGGCGAGAACGCGCTCCACGCGGGGCAACCCCTTGTTGCCATAGACGCATTACGATCAGCTTTGGCCTATGCTCCCGATGATGAAAATCTGGAGATCGATCTGGCCGAGGCACTCGCGGCAGCGGGGCGCACGGAAGAAGCCGTCGCGTACTTCAATACCCTCCTCGAAGCCAGGCCCGGAAACGGGATGATCAATCTGCAGCTGGCGCGGCTGGCGGCAAAACAGGGCGACGAAGCAGAGGCGCTCGACCACTACCAGGCCGGACTGGATGGAACGTGGGAAGGCGACGGCTATATTCGACGCCGCGAGGTTCGGCTCGAACTCGCGCAATACCTGATCGCCCGCAAACACTATGACCGCGCCCGAAATCAGTTGCTGATTGCGGCGGGCAATGCGCCGGACGATGTCAGCATTCAACTCCAAATAGCGGGGTTGCTGGAAAGTGCGAAGGACCCGGCGAATGCTCTGCATCTTTATAAGAAAGCCCTGCAGCACCGCCCGGTGCAGCTGGCAGCATTGCAGGGGGCTGCCCGCACGGCTTATACACTCAACCACTTTCTGGAGGCCAAGGAGTATCTCGAGCGCACATTGAACCATGCTGATTTTGAAAAGCAGCCCGCGGAGGTTCAGGCGCAGTTTCGCACTATGCTTTCCGATGCCGATCACATCCTGTTGCTGTATCCCGGGCCTGACCTGAGTGTTCGTGCGCGCGCCGAGCGCATCCTCGGCAACAAGAAGATTGCGCAGGAGCGGCTTGCTGCCTGTCTCAGCACCAAGAGTACCGTTCCGCCAGCGTTGCAAACACTGGCTGATCGATGGCAGCAGTTACCCGCGAGGCTGCGCCTCCTTCAGTTGGAACAAGACCCCGAGTTGGAACAGACAATCATGCAGCTCGTCTATCAAACCGAGCAGGTGACGAGCCAACAGTGCGGCTCTCCCACCGGCGATGACGCGCTGCTGCTGAAAATTGCCCAGGCGCCGGAGGCGGTCGAGCAGCAATGAGCGTGCAAGCAATGCAGGAAGCCGTCGCGCGGATTTCAAAAATGAAGCCGCAACGCCCATTAACGCAGGTTGAGCTCGAAAAGATTGCTCCCACGCGCGATGAACGACTTTTCCTTGTCCTGTCGATTTTTATCGGAGTGTTGTCAGGCCTGCTCGTCGTTTCCTTCCGCATCGCCATTGAGTGGATCAAGATTCTGACACTTGGCTCGGCACCTCATGCCGGGCAATTTCGATTGCTGCTCGTTCCGGCTGTTGCCGGGCTATTCGTGGCGGCACTGGTGCAACTTTTCTTTCCCGGAGCGCGCGGCAGCGGCGTCAACCAGACGAAGGCCGCGCTTTATATCTACAACGGTTACATTTCATTCAAAACCGTTATTGGGAAATTCATCACATCCGCGCTCGCGATCGGCTGCGGCCACTCACTCGGGCCCGAAGATCCGTCGCTGCAAATTGGTGCAGGTGTGGCCTCGATGGTGGCGCGCCGTCTGAATCTCTCCCGGCAGCGTCTTCGGCTGTTCGCGCCCATCGGCGCGGCAGCTGGCCTCGCCGCCGCTTTCAACGCACCTATCTCAGCGATTCTGTTCGTCATCGAGGAAGTCATTGGCCAATGGAGCGCTGCTGTCCTCGGCTCTATCGTTCTTTCCGCGATCTCGAGCGTTGTGGTTGCTCGCTGGTTCTGGGGATCGGAGCCAATTTTCCGCATCCCGCCGGTAACGCTGCGCGACCCGCGTGAGTTGATCGCCTACGCCGTACTTGGCGTGGTCGGCGGATTCGCAGCACTCGTCTTCTCAAAATCGCTTGGCTACCTGCGGCCGCGTTTGCGCGCTTTGCCGCACTGGACACACTATTGTCAATCTGGGATTGCCGGTCTGCTGGTCGGACTGATTGGATTCTTTGGCTTCCCGCAGGTGATGGGCCCCGGCTATGAAGTGATGGACCAGGCCATGCACGGCCAGTTTGCATGGAAGCTGTTGCTTGCGCTCGCGCTGTTCAAGATTCTGGCAACTACGCTGTCTTTTTCCAGCGGCACTCCAGGCGGAATGTTCGCGCCGACGTTGTTCATCGGAGCGATGCTGGGAGCGTCCGTCGGTTCGTTTGAGAAGCTGTTCTTCCCGCACCTGGCCGGCACAGTGGGAGCCTATGCGCTGGTCGGCATGGGCGTTCTCTTTGCCGGCTTTCTGCGAGCGCCGCTGACATCCGTCTTTATGGTGCTTGAGGTCAGCGGCAACTACTCGATCATCCTGCCCGTGATTCTCGCAAATATGATCGCCTACCTTATGTCCCGCGCGCTGCAGCCTGTTCCCATTTTTGAAGTCTTTACGCATCAGGATGGTCTCGAACTGCCGTCGATGGAAGAGGCGCGCGAAGAGTCCGAGCTGCATCTTGAAGATGCTCTACACCCGGTTGACGTGCCGGTCATCAAAGGACATCAGACAATCGCAGAGGCAGCACACGATGTCTCGACAGCGCAAGCTTCCGCCTTCCTGGTGTCTTTGTGGGACGGCTCATGGTATTCCATGACGGTGCATGACCTGACTTCAGCCAGCGCCACATCAACACCTGACACGCCCATCGAGCGCGTCTTGCCAGCCGAACGTGTTCCCATCCTCTTCCCCGACATGCCTCTCGACAGCGCTCTGCACTATTTCCCCCGCTGGCCCGTCCTTCCGATTTTGAATCGCGCCATCAAAGGCAAGCTCGAAGGCATCGTCACACAGGATGACGTCCTTCACTGCTACCAGGAGCACTAGCCCAGCGCATCTCATGTGCCCTATAAAGTAAGAAATATCGTCAAAACCGAGACACGCCGGACGTTTTCGTCGTCTACACCGTTGGCTGCTTGTAAGTATCCCCGGCCGACCCTGGCGAGGTTGTTATTTTGAGCTCCCCTGTTCTGGAACTAAACTCCTCCACGCTCATTCCGAAGGAGCAGATTTCGCATCGACCAGGTCGCGCGATCGGCGATGCAGCCGCCCTCGCTTCGCTCACTGGTTTTGTCCTGCTGGTCCACGGTTATCATCCGTTTGCGGACGACGCGGGCATCTATGTTGCCGGCATCCGCAAGTTGCTGGATCCGTCGCTTTTCAGCGTCGATTCAAGCTTTGTTCTGGCGCACACACGGCTATCCATCTTCTCGCACCTCTTTGCGGCAGTTATCAAGCTGTTTCACATTCCGCTGCGCGCTGGCCTGCTTTTCGCCTATCTGCTGTCCATTTTTCTTTTCCTGCTCGGATGTCTTCAGCTGTCGCGGCGCATCTTTCGAGACGCCCAGCTACAGTGGGGCGCTGCTCTGCTTGCCAGCGCTCTCTTCACGCTACCGGTGGCTGCAACCTCGCTCTGGGTCATGGACCCTTATGTGACTGCGCGTTCTTTTTCGACGCCTCTTTCTCTATTCACTCTCGCAGCGTCCATCGACCGAGACTGGAAGCGCACCGCCTTGTGGTTCGTGGGGGTGGCCGCTCTGCATCCTCTAATGGCCGCTTATCTGGCCGCTTTCCTCGTGCTTTACATACTTGTCAGTGGACGCCGTTGGCGGGGGCTTGCCGTAGCATGCGTGTCTACGTTCGCCGGTGCCGCTCTTGTCTATTTCGCTACTCGGCACACGCCTCTCCTTGATGGATATCGGGAGGCAGTATTAACCCGGACATATTTCTTCCTGTCGTTCTGGCATTGGTATGAGATCTCTGGCCTTGTGGTACCACTACTGCTGATGCTGGTTGCTGCCTACCGCACTCGGAACGTTGCAGTTAGGGACCTGTGTTTGTGCTCTATCGCGACGGGAGTGACCGCATCCCTCGTGGCAGCCTTCTTCGTCCGTACCAGCGGCAGCTTTTTTCTTGCGCGCATCCAGCCGCTGCGCGCCTTCCAGATGATCTACATCATTGGCATCCTGCTGCTTGGCGCATTCCTCGCCGAGCAGCTTCGCGGCAGACGCGCCGCCATGGGCGCAGCACTGCTGCTGATTTCCGGCCTTATGCTTTTGATCCAGAAGCAGGCCTACACCACCTCGGCTCATATCGAGTGGCCCTTTGCCGCCCCGAGCAACCCATGGCAACAGGCGTTTCTCTGGATACGCGAGAACACGCCTCACAATGCAGTCTTTGCGCTCGACTCAAACTACACAAAGGTAGCTTCAGAAGACACGCAAGGATTTCGCGCAACCGCTCAACGCAGCGTATTCGTCGACGACCTGAAAGACGGCGGAGTAGCATCCATCTTCCCGGAACTCGCGTCTCGCTGGAAGAGCCAGCGAGATCTGGAATTGGGCCTCGACCACATCAGCGACCAGGAAAGAATCGCACGCTTGCGCCCCGCCGGAGTTACGTGGGTTGTGTTGAACGCCGATGCGCCGACCCACTTAATCTGCCTTTATCGCAACAATACTGTGTCGGTCTGCAAGCTGCCTTGAGGTAAACATGCTTGCATCGCGGGAGCACTACCAATAGTCTCGGTATCAGTACCTCATGCTGAGCCTGTATCAGAGACTCATCCTTGGATTTTTACTGCTGATTGCGCTGGTCGGCGGCCTGGGACTGCTGGTTCGCCACTCGTTTGTGCATCTCTCTGCACTCGACGCGCAACAGCAGACGGCGGACGCTGCCGTGGGCGCGCTCTCACAGGTGCAGGCATCGATTGCCCGCGAGCAAGTGCTTGCTGGGCACATGGCAAGTTCCGCCGATCACAGTCTCTACACACAACTCCTTGCTCAGGGCGATGCCACAGATCAGCGCATGATCGCTGCCGCCCAGGCCCTCTCCGCGGATCAATCGACACTATCGTTGCAGCAACTACGAGAGAAACACACCCGGCTCGTTAACCAGCTCAAATCCGCCGCACCCGACAGATGGCAGCACCTCGCAGCCGAGACGCTTCGCCCGCAACTGGATGAAATCGATCAATCCATCTCGGACGATCTGAGGACTCTCTTTGCCAGCCGGGCCGCTCTCATGACGGCTCTCGATCACCAGCGCTTTCTGCTGCGTGCGCGCCTCATTGCCGCTTCGGGAACCAGCCTCATCGTTGCCGTTGCGATCGGCATTGTATCGATGCTCTTCGTCATCCTGCCCATTCGCCGCACAGCGAAGACCGCCCGGCTGATCGGTCAGGGCGACCTGAATCAACGCATCGAGTGGCGCACGCACGACGATCTCGGTGACATCGCTACGGAAATCAACCGCATGGCCATCCGCCTGCGCGACTTGCGCGAGACCGAGTCGGGCCGCCGCCAGATGGAGCAGCAGCTCAGCGATGCGGTCGTGCAGTCGATCTTTGAGCCAGTGATCGTGACCGACGCCAAGGGCCATGTGCTGAAGCTGAATCAGGCATCGACGGAACTGCTTGGCAAAGCCGCAACGGACAGAATGGCGCTCGCCAATACTCCCGGTGGAGAAAAGATTCTCAACGCCGTGCGCAACGCCGTCTCGATGCAGCGCGCCATGACCGGCGAGGGCGAAGCCACGCTTCTGCCCATGCGCATCGGCAGCGCGCAGCGCAGCTATCGCCTGCGCACTTCTCCCATGCGCGACAGTGATGGCAAGCTCCTCGGTGCGGTCACGGTGCTCGAAGACGTCACCGAGATGCAGGACATCGACCGCTTTAAAACGCGCTTTCTTTCCGTCGCTTCGGAAAAACTGCGTGATCCGCTGCAGCGTCTGCGGCTGGCGATTTACACGCTGACGCGCGGACACGCCGGTGAACTGCGCCCTCTGCAGACCGAGATTCTCGAAGGTGCAACGCATGAAGCCGAAAAGCTCGACGATCTAATGGCAGACCTGATTGAAGTGGCTGAACTCGATACCGGCCGACGCCAGATGAAACTGGAGCGGCTGCGCCCTATCGATGTTCTCGACGACGCCTATCACCGCTTCCGCGAGCAGGCGCGCGCGAAGAAGATCGAGATCACGGTGAACGGATTCGCGGACCTTTCTCATATCAACGCTGACCGTCGCGCACTACGCAGCATCATGGACAATCTGCTCTCGAACGCACTCCGTTATACGCCAGCCGGTGGCCAGATTCGCCTTGAAGCGTCGGAACTCAAGGACGGCATTCAATTCGTGGTGCAGGATAGCGGTCGCGGCATCGAGGCCGAGCGCCTGCCCACCATCTTTGGACGCTTCACGGACAGCTCGGGCAAGGGCACCGGACTCGGACTCGCGCTGGTGCGCCGGCTGGTAGAAACTCTCGGCGGCCAGATCTCAGTTGAAAGCCGCCTCGGCCAGGGAACAACATTCAGCTTTACGTTGCCCCTGGCGACCCCGGTCCCTTCGCGCCATCAAGTGGAGATCGGCTGACATGTGCGCTCAGATTGACCTTGGCATCGATTCCCAAGTCTCTGCGCCGGAACCCGCGAGGCTGCGTATTTACCTCGGCGCGGCGCCCGGCGTGGGCAAAACGTATCGCATGCTCGAGGAGGCTCACATGCTGCGCCATCAGGGCGTGGACATCGTCATCGGGCTGGTTGAAACCCATGGACGTGCCGAGACCGCAACCCTCATCGGCGATCTTGAAATCATTCCGCAAAAGGAGATCGTCTACCGCTCCGTCACGCTGCATGAGATGGACATCGACGCAATCCTCGCGCGCCATCCGCATACCTGCGTCGTCGATGAACTAGCGCACACGAACGTCCCCGGTTCGCGCCACCGCAAACGCTACGAAGATGTGATGGAATTGCTTGATGCGGGCATCAACGTGATGACCGCTTTCAACGTCCAGCATCTGGAAACGCTGAACGACGCAGTCTCGCGCTCAGCCAGCACGCAGATTCGCGAAACCATTCCTGACAGCTTCCTGAAACGTGCGGATGAAGTTGTAACCGTTGACGTTACAATTGATGAACTCCGCACTCGCCTGCGCGAAGGCAAAATCTACGCGCCGGAAAAAATCGAGCAGGCGCTGGCCAATTTTTTCCGTAAGGGCAACCTCAATATGTTGCGCGAACTGGCCCTGCGCACCACTGCGGAACAGGTGAGCACGGCAGCTTCCGAATACCGCCGCACGCAGGGCCTCGAACAAGCACCGATTCCGGAAAAGGTAATGGTGTGCATTTCGCCCCGGCCCGGCACTGAGCGACTCATTCGCGCCGGCGCCCGCATCGCAGGACGCCTGGCAACAAACTGGTATGCCGTCTATGTAGAAACGCCTGACAAAGACTTGCGCAACAATGATCCAGAAGCCCTGCAGCGGCTCGAAGAATACGAGCGCATGTCCCGCGATCTGGGCGCAAAGGTCGTCGTCCTCAAGGACAAGAGTGTCGCCGATGCACTCATCGCCTTCACCAGGCGCGAAAACATCTCGCATGTGGTCTTCGGTCAGTCGGCCCGGTCGCGCTTCGATATTCTGTTGCGCGGCTCCATTATCAATCGCTTTCTTGCCGAGATGCGTGACACAACCGTTCAGGTCGTGCCCATGAGCAAAGAAAAGGAAAAACGTGGAGGTTAAGGTCTCTTCAGCACCGCGCTGCGGTTCTCGTCCATCGTAATCGCCGCTTCCAACTTCTTGAGAGCTTCATATTGATCCGGCTTGAGCACGAGTTCTTTCACCACCAGTTCACGTGAGTAGCGCAGCACATTCTGGTCCGCCTTCACTTCGCTGCTGTAAGTGGCAAAACCCACATCGATCTTCATCGGATCTGGCAGTTCGTCGATAACGAACCCCACAGGCATGGAGACATGGAATGTGTCGCGCCTCGTGCCCACCACGCGAAGATCGATGGGGTACTTTAGCGGCTTTTCGTTTAACGCCTCAGCATCAGAGCCGAGAACACGCGGCCTTACCAGGAGCAGGTTCCCGGCCGTCTTCGCGTATTCAGCAGCGGAGATCTCGTACTTTACGACGAATGTCTCTTCCAGACTCTGTACGTTCTCTACGCTCTCCGTTCAATCGGCGCTCCACATATTCGCGCCTTTCTTTTTCAGCATTCTCAGTGCCCACGGCTGGAATATCGGTCAGCTCCCAATGCCAATGGCCAGGAGCCACTTCCTGAGGCTGAGCCGCATCATGGTTATGCCACAATGCACACTGCTTCCATCCCATTGGCAGGTCAACTTCAAAGACCGCATGATGCACCGGAATTGGTGTCTGGAAGTCCCAGGAGTTTTCCGTCATGTAATTCCGCAGCTGGATCTCGTACTCACACGCAACCACTCCGCCTGGATCGGGCTCCGGGCGGAGTCACGATTTTGGCGCGGTCATCGATGTAGAGAATGCCACCCGCATCGGCGCCTTCTTCGCGAATCTGGTCATCTTTGACGGTGTGCTGATGGCCATCGGGTCCGATGCTCGACGCATGGGAAGGATTGCAGCTTTCTGCCTCGCCGGACCACGCGACGAGTTCCGTGTATTCCCTCCCACTGAGGACGCAGCAGCTTGATCACTTCCCGATTTGCCTGACCGCCAACCGTCATTTTTATGTTAGTTTTGAAGCAGCGGGTTATCCCGTGAGCTCGTAGCTCAGCTGGTAGAGCAACGCCCTTTTAAGGCGTGGGTCCTGGGTTCGAATCCCAGCGAGCTCACCATTCAAAATAAAGAAGTTACTGGAACCAAGCTGGCCATCCCAAAATCCTTCTGTGATACAAAAGTGATACAGAGGCCTTTCAAGGCTGCGTTTGTCACAAACACCCGGGAACTTGAAACCTCTGTTGCCACGGCGGATTGCGGTCGCTATACCGCCGAGCCGTTCCTCTCCGATGCAGACCATACCATCCGGCACTGTTGCACAGCAGCGCAAGGCAGCGCACAACAGCTTAAGACGTGTGGCAGCTCATATCCGCTCTTCCATTCTCGATGCTTTACCGGTCGGTTGTTTGTGCTTGTTGGATAGGCTGCGAGTGACAACGCGAGAGACCTGATTTATAGGTCTAATTGACCGGCGGAACCCACGCTGGGTCAATGTTCCGGATTGCGGCGACAGACAATGCGACCTCGATCATTGCTCCCATTCTCTGTCGCGAAGTTCTACCGGTGGCGCGACAGGTTCGCTTCACGTTCGCAAGCTGGAGAGGAGATGTCTTCGAGGATCTGAGTCACAGTCGGCTTGATCTCGCCTTGATTGGTGATGAAGGCCATGTGCCCTCGCCTTTACTAACCGAGGTCATTTACGAGGAAGAGCTCGTCTGCATTGTTGCGGCAGATGTTCCCTACCAGCGTCAACTCACGTTCAAACAATATCTCGCGGCTGAGCACATTGGTGTTGATGTAGTGGAAGGTTCGCAACATATACCGGAGAAGCGTCTCGCAGCAGAGGTCATCGCCGTCGAACCGTGATTACGCTGCCATATTTCGGGCCGCTACGCGGTGCACTCCAGGAACCAAACTGATTCTTACCGCACCCCGGCGATTCGCAAGAGTCGAGGCAGAAAATCGCAAAATCAAAGTCTTGAAGGCACCTGGTGAGCTGACGGGTTTCAAGTACCTGATGATCTGGCATCCAAGGGTGAACACCGATGCCGCGCATGCACGGCTCCGTGGCGAGATCAGGAGAATTGGCAAGATGATCGGCTTATGCTCTTCATATCGACGGAATCGGACTGCAGCTCCCGAGCCACGGACAATCCGGAATTGATTAGAAGATCGGTAATGGGAAACGGCGATTGCGACGGCGATTCGCTCGGAAATGTCAGGTCACAAGATTCCAGTTGCGATGATCTCGCTATCCACATGAATGAAGCAGCTCGGCAACGAGCGCGCGATCTCTGGACAACACCGGAGTTCGAGCAAGCACAGCGGCAATGGAAGAAGATCGAAGCACTATTCGCAGACCTCAAGGGTCAGATCGGTCTTCGTCGCCTGTGCCTGCGTAGGTTGAAGTTCGTCCGAGAGCAGTTCTTCCTGACTGCTGCAGCCCAGAACATCAAACGCCTGGTCCGGTTCCTGAGTGTGCCGACGACTCCCCCGATACCAGCCGTTGCTTAGGTGCGGGAAAGATATGCCCCTCAGCGCGGAACATTAGAAAAGACGCCAACTTTTTCAACAACCACAGGCCAAAGCGCGTTTCTAGAATCACCGTACCTGAAAACGCGCCTTGGCGATTATGCGTGAATCCACCAGCATTCCCGGCGACATGGGCGTTGCCCAGGACTCGTCTGAGGAGTTGGTTAAGCAGCTGCTGAACGTGTGCTTCAGCTCGGGACCGACCAGCTGGACACTCACCGGGGAACCGACATTCATCCCAAGGATTGGCTCCCGCGAAGCGCGCCGGGCAAAATTTTCTCCTATACATATAGTTGACAAAAACAGTATTCGCGGGATAATCTCCTATGCTCATAGGAGAAGTCGTTGATGCCTAAATCTGCTAGAGTTCTGACTCCTCTAGAGCGACGAATCATGCGCGTGCTCTGGGATGATGGCGCGGGGAATGTACAGAAGGTTCTGCAGGGGCTGAAGGGAGAGCCTCAACTCGCCTACACGACTGTCCAGACCACATTGAATGTCCTGCATCGTAAAGGAAGAGTGAAGAGGAAGCTCGTTGGGCGCGCTTATGAGTACAGTGCCACCGTCTCTCAAGAGGCAGCCGACTCCCACGCTATCAAGGACGTCCTGCACAAAGTGTTTCAGGGGTCAGTGGATGACCTCCTCCTCTCTCTGGTACGGAGTAAGCACCTCAACGCGCAAAAACTTGCTCAATTGCAGGCCAAACTGGAAACCGCCAAGGATGCCGAGGAGGAAGCGAAATGAGCACGATTCGAGAGCTCGTATTCGGCTGGCTGTTCAATGCGTCGGCGCAGATTGGACTGTTTGCGATTTTGGCGGCCGTACTCTCACCGTTCATCGCAAAAGCCAAAGCGAAGTATCAACATTGCTTTTATCTCGCGATATTTGCCCTCTGTCTGGCTGCGCCTGTCTTCAACACCCTCTGGCAAACCCGTCCGAGTGTAGTCGTAGAGAGATCTCAGCAGCAGCCGATGCAGGAAACGGAACATCGTGACCATCACTGGTGGGTCTGGAACGGGCACTCCAATGCGCACGAGTCAATCGTCGTGGTGCATGGCGCGAAAACTGCACTCCTTGTTATCTGGCAGGTGCTTTTTCTTTATCAGTTGGTCCACTTTAGCCGCGGAATCTATCGAGTTCGTCGCCTGCGCAGAGACGCTTTGTTGATCTCTCCCAGCGAAATCGGGATAGCTGGCTCAATGATCGAGCCCCCGCATCGAGTTGTCCTTCTTAAATCGACAGCCATCGACGACCCAGTCACGGTTGGTGTGTTTCATCCCGCGATCATTTTGCCCAGCAAAGTGATCCCAGCTCTTGACGAGCCGGATCTCACGGCGATCCTTGTGCACGAATACGGCCACATTCGCAGGAAAGATTTTCTGGTGCACCTTTTGTGTCAGTTGACTGCACTGCCTGTGGCCTGGCACCCCGGCATTCAGTACCTGATGTCGAAGATTTCGCAGACGCGTGAGCTTGCCTGCGATGATTACGCCGCTATTCACCTTGGAAGGCGAATAGCGTATGCCCGCACACTCTTACGGCTTGCGTCATTGTGCTTGCAAGTACCTCGTAGCAACGCAATGGGGCTGGGTATTTTCGACGGTGACAACCTGGAGACTCGAATCATGATGCTGACTGAGAAGAGAACTTCGCTATCCCGCGCCGGTCTGATTGGGCTGGCTTTGACAACAAGCTTTCTATTTGGCTCGAGCACGGTGCTCGCGCACGCAGTGAGCCTGCAGGAAGCTTCTCCATCGACCAACACTGCGCAGATGTTCGCGGGAACCTGGCACTGGATGTTCCATGGACGAAGTTTCGCCACGATGATTCTGGTCCAGAACGGCTCGGAGATCACCGGATCTGCTACTCCATCGAGGATTGCGCTGGACGATAATGGAGAACTGAGCCGGGCGGATCCCTCCGACAACACCGCGCCGTCACAGATCACCAAAGCAAAGCTGGAGGGCAATACGCTACACGTCACGGTTAAGGATGGCTTCGAGTTCATTGTGACCCTGAAGGATGCGACACATGCGGAAATACGCCCGATCGGCGCCCCACCAAATATGAAGCCAATACAGGCTGAGAGGGTTAATTAGAGGCTCCTTGTCGCTACGAAGTGGATCACGATCAGGATGACCGCTCCCGGAAAGTTCGGCCGGGGAATCTCGGCGATAGATTGCTCGCTGAGTGCGTTGGCGATAGTGCACCAATTGACATTCTAGGCAGTCGAAACTTCCGAATTACCGACCAACCAGGATTTGTCAGCTCGCGGACCAGTGATCCTGGATTCCAGATAAGTGGAAGAGCGCGTTTGCGGTAACTGTCCACGAGAGCCCATTATGAAGTGCGCCCCTTCTGCCGCCGCTGAGGCAGGGCAAGGATTCGGGATCGCCACTTTTGCACGGTGGCCCATTCTAGAGGCTAAGAAATGATGAAGCGGATTCGAGAGGTGTCGCCGAGTCTCAAGGCCCGGATTGCCGGTGTCGTTTTTTCGCTCGCCATGTTGATCGCAGCATTCACGCAGTTCTTCGTTCACCGCAGGCTGAGTTTCGCAGCGGACCTCGTAACGGGCATCATCGAGGTCTCGGGCATGCTCGCTGTGACGCTTCTCTTCTATGACATATTCAAGGCGGTGAACAGGAGACTCTCTTTGCTCGCGCTGTCTTTCAATTTCGTGGCTCTCACATTAGAGCTTCTTCAATTCAATCCGCGGGGCGCGATGATCGGCATAGGATTTCACGGACTCTATTGCTTTCTGATGGGCTACCTCCTCTTTCGCTCGACTTTTCTGCCCCGAATTCTGGGCGCGCCAATGGCATTTGCCGGTTTGGGCTGGCTGGTTTTTCTGTCACCGACGCTTACACACTTTCTGTCCCCCTACAATCTGGTCGTGGGCATGCTCGGTGAGGCTTCGGTGTGCTTGTGGCTCCTCGTGATGGGCGTGAACGTTCAACGATGGAAGGAGCAGGCCGGCGCATGAAAGCCGCCTACACCAGATACGGTCCGCCAGATGTTGTCGAGGTCGACGACCTCGACAAGCCTGTTCCCAGGGAAAACGAAGTCCTGATAAAAGTCCGCGCGGCTTCCGTCAATCCACTCGACTGGAAAACAATGACAGGCGGACCCTACATCGTTCGTTTACTGCTCGGGCTGCGCAAACCAAAGATCAAACAACTCGGCGTTGATGTGGCTGGCGAGGTTGAAGCGGTAGGCAGGAACGTAACCCAGTTCAAACCAGGCGACGCGGTGTTCGGCACATGCCGTGGGGCATTTGCCGAGTATGCGTGTACTTGCGAGTCGGCGAGGGTCATGAAATCGGCGTTGGTCATGAAACCGGATAACCTGACGTTTGAGCAAGCGGCTTGTGTACCGATTGCGGCACTCACCGCCTTGCAGGGTCTTCGCGACAAGGGACACATTCAGCCAGGGCAGAAGGTCCTGATCAATGGTGCAGCGGGAGGCGTGGGTACGTTCGCCGTGCAGATTGCCAAGTCGTTCGGCACAGATGTGACCGGCGTATGCAGTACAAGGAATGTGGACATGGTTCGATCCATCGGCGCAGATCGGGTCATTGACTACACCCAGGAGGATTTCACCACGAGTGGGCAGCGTTACGACCTGCTTTTCGACGCCGTAGGGAATCATCCTTTGTCAGCATGCAGGCGCGCGCTCAATCCTAAGGGGATATTAATCATGGTTGGAGCACCAAGCGATGCCTCGTTGATGAGTATTCTGGCTCGATTGATCGGAGCGCTTGTGGTGTCATGGTTCGTGAGCCAGAGGCTAGTCATCTTCCTGGCGAGATCGAACATAGAGGATCTGACCATCGTTGGCCAACTCTTGGCAACGGGGAAGGTAACATCGGTCATCGACCGGCGCTTCCGCTTGAGTGAGGTTCCTGAAGCTCTCCGGTATCTGGAGGAAGGACACGCTCGCGGAAAAGTAGCAATAACTCTGGAACATAGCAACGAAACCTAACAACGAACCACGCACGACATAGCTGGCGATCGGACGTGCCTATGCCACCATAGTTCTTGCCGAATCACGGGCCACTCGAAGTTTGGCTCAACTGGTGACTCCAGGGCAATTCGCTCGTCGATCGTGACGAAATCCCGGAACTCTTTACCTCCTCATCCTGCGCACCCTCGCCCGTTCCCCTTCGGGCCCGGCGATTGTCCGGATAGAATGAAGCACTGATGCCCACCAGTATTCTGCTCGTCGCTATTGCTTTCCTCATCCCGGCATGCGTTGCCGCCCAAGCGGATACCGGGCCTGCCCCAGACATCGAGGCGATCCATCACCTCATAGACCGGTACGCTAAAGCTGTCGACACGGTTGATCTGAACATACTCTCGCAAATCTGGTCTCACTCACCTGAGGTCTCGTTTATCTATCCACTCGGCGAAGAGCACGGCTTCGATGCCATCGAGGAGCATGTCTTTAAGAACGTAATGGGGGGCATGTTCTCGGCACGCAATCTTGAGACGCGTAGCGTGGCGATTCACGTGAATCACAACGCGGCGTGGTCGGAATTCCACTGGGTTTTTCACGCGACAATGCGCAAAGACGGATCGGCCGTGACGACCCACGGCGTCGAAACTCAGATCTATCGCAAAGAAGCTGGGAGGTGGCGCCTGGTTCACGTCCACTATTCGGAAGATCGCCAGTCCAACCCCTGAGCGCTTGGCCACGCACCGATATAGCAGGGCTTTTGATCGGAAGCTTGTCACGATCAATCCTGAGTCGGGCAGCGTTCAGGAATCTGACGGGACTGGGATCTCAACTGACGAGGAACATGGCTTAGCACATTTCTACGGGTGCTCGCTGGAATTAAGCATTGGCGATTTTCATCAACTGAGACGCAGCGGCTGTTCGGCTCCGGGCAAGTTACTTATAACCCCGTTAATGAGATGGTCCGCGTGCGCCGTGAAAGGCGTTTAGTCCACAGTGGGTGTAAGCCCCATAAGCGCTAAGATAAACATTGACTGATTACTGAGCTGAAGGGTAGCCTGAGGGCATGTCTGAGCTGGAAGACTGGCAGGTGTTACTGGGCCTGTTTCCCTCCGAGTGGCGGCAGTTGGGCAGGAGCAGCGGTGCGGTGAAACGGTTGCGCGGCTTTCCTTCGCTGGAAGCGTTGCTGCGCACCTTGCTGTTGCATGTGGGTTGCGGGTGGTCGTTGCGTGAAACGGCGGTGCAGGCTAAGTTAGCGGGCATTGCTGAAGTCTCCGATGTCACGTTGTTGAATCGTTTGCGGGATGCCGAGGATTGGCTGAGGCAGCTATGCCAGCAGTTGTGGAAGGACAACGGAGTCGAATTGCAGCCGGGTTTCGAGGGGAGAAGTGTGCGACTGCTGGATGCAACAGTGGTCAGAGAACCGGGCAAGACGGGAAGCCAGTGGCGGATTCATTACAGTCTGCGTCTGCCGACACTGGAGTGCGATTCTTTCGATCTCACCCCGACCAATGGTGCCGGCGCGGCGGAGAGATTTGGGAGGTTTCAGTTTCAGCCCGGGGAGTTGGTGCTGGCCGATGCGGGCTACTGCCATCCTGCTGGAATTGCGGCGGTGGTCGAAGAGCATGCGGACGTTTGCGTGCGTATGAATCCTTACGCACTGCCGTTGTGGAATGAGCGCGGAGCCTCATTCTCATTGCTCGAATCGTTAGCCGGCCTACGCAAGGCCGGAGAGTTGGCAGAGTGGCCGGTATGGATCCTGCCAGGCCAGGCCCGGTCATCATCCGGTCGGCAAAGAATCGCCGGACGGGTCTGTGCGATTCGCAAGAGCCGGGACGCCATCGAGCGGGCTAAGCGTCGGTTGAAGGATAAGGAGCAAAAGGGAAAGAGCGTAGGTCCGGCAACCCGTAAGTATGCCGAATATGTGCTGGTCTTCACCACCCTTCCCGCCTCCGAAGCCAGGACTGAGCAAGTCCTAGAGGCTTACCGGCTGCGATGGCAAGTCGAGTTGACCTTTAAGCGATTGAAGTCCATCGCCCAGCTCGGACATGTGCCGAAGCACGATGACCAGAGCAGCCGCGCCTGGTTGTACGGCAAACTGTTCGTGGCCTTGCTGAGTCAGAAGATGGCACGGGTAGGAAGCACGATTTCCCCCTGGGGCTACCTCCTTCCGGAAGCCGCGCACTCCGAGCCAATGGCGTGAATTTCAGTTCGCCTTCCATCAGGTACTCGCCGCCATTACTCCTATGCTGCCACTTCAAACGGTTCTTCAAAACTGGAACGAGGTCGCTGCGGCTCTGAGCGAACCAAACCGCAAACGAAGACCCCAGCTCCAATCCTTATCTTAGCGCTTATGGGTGTAAGTCCCACCCGGGAACTGGTTCGTTCCACCCGGTAGCAATCGGAGCAGCGGTGGAGGCAACAAAGCTGCTGAAGCCTCCGATGTAAAGGGGCGTGAAGACGACTCTGCAAAGACCGCACGGGATTGCCGGCTGACCGACGCAAAGGTTCGTCTGTTCGGTGACAACCTGGCGATGGCGTACGGCAGCGAGAGTTCAATCCGAAAAACAAAAGTCGGGGCCGAGAAGCCTATTTGCCTGACTTGGACAGATACGTGGGTCAAGAGAAATGGCAGGTGGCGAATTATCGCAGCGCAGGATACGCAATTCGCCTGCAAATAGGCGAGGTCGCCTTCTTTTGGCTTAAGTGGCCGTTTCCCCATCTGTTGAAAACGCAGGTAGGCATTGCCTCATTGAAAGGACACAAGAAATGCAGCAGCATCGCGTTGGTTCCGCATTCAGGTTGGTGCTCATTCTCGTCGTTTGGGTATTTGCAACGCAGTGCTTCGCGCAAAAGCCCTCGACATCCAAAATGGAAAATGGCAACCGGGGCGTTCTATTGGAAAACCTCTCATGGGACGAAGCTGAGCACATATTGACGCCAGATCGCGTGGTAGTCATCGCATTGGGCGCAGAATCGAAAGAGCACGGCAGACATTTACAGCTCAACAACGACTGGGTGATGGCGGAGTACTTGAAAAATCGAGTGCTGGCTGCTGCTCCGGTGGTCATCGCACCGACTATCAATTACAGCTTCTATCCCGCTTTCCTGGAATATCCCGGATCAATATCCCTCGAATCGCATACGGCACGCGATATGGTCGTAGAAATCTGCCACACGCTTGCGTTGCATGGGCCGCGCCGTTTCTACATCCTCAACACAGGAATTTCGACCATCAAACCACTTTCCGAAGCGGCCAAGACGCTCAGTTCTGAAGGCATAACTATGACGTATTTCGACCTCGCTGAGGTCGATGACGTGGTTAAGAAAGTGCAACAGGAGCCAGAGGGCACTCACGCCGACGAAATCGAAACTTCCATGATGCTCTACATCGCTCCAGACACCGTGAGGATGTCGAAAGCGGAGAAAGACCTGCATCCTCACCATCCAGGAGGACTCACGCGAGACCCAAATGCAACGGATAAGGTCTACTCACCGACGGGTGCATGGGGTGACCCGACGCTGGCGACTAGAGAAAAAGGACAAATCTTGGTCGAAGCAACTGTAAAAGCCATCCTTGGCGACATCCAGAAACTGCAAGAGCTTCCCGTAAATCATGCTGCATCCTGCTCAAGCCAACATCCTTGCATGTCTGCAACCAGTCAGCAAATTGCCGACGCGGAAGCGGTAATGCACTAGTCAGATTTCGGAGTTGAGTGTCAGGTCGCCAACTGATCTGCGAGTTGTTGCTCCAATCACGTACAACGCGATCAGGAAATTCCCTTCGGGTACTGGCTATCCGGAAGTCCTATAAAAAGGAATGTCAAGAGAGAAATCTTCCCCATCGGCTCAATACCGCTATTCTTGTCTCGGCATTCAGCCCCCACTGTTTGGGCGTGCGGTCTTCCTCAGGCCGAGTAACCTTGTTTCGTCTCCGCGTGTGAAGCGGAGATACGTCTCCTCTCCCTTGTGAGTTTTATTTCGGTGTCGTGACGGGCGTCCATCGTTTTCTGAAACAACAAGCCTGATGGTTGTCCACTGCATTCAAGCGACACCAAAGGACACTACGGCAACATCATAGATCGGTCGAAACCCTGGTCACGCTGCAGTTGGTCTGGTCGTTCCTGGTCTAGTTCGCTCCGAGCCTAGTCTTCGATGCCCGCAGCGAACCAGGCGTGAGTTCCCGCCGCATTCCGGATAAGGAGTACAGGCGTATCGCAGGGATTCGGCAGTGCCGGGGACAGAACATCGTCAATGGTGAAGTCTCCATTAGCCTCGAGAGTTACTCCAGTCTGGGTGGAACTGGAAGCACTGGCGCTGGCAGCAGGCCCGCAAAAGAGTGTGGCAAAAACGTTCAGCCCAGCGCTCGTTCCGATGCCATTGCCTCCGCCCAGAAGCAGGCCGCGTCCATGAACACGGATATGTCCATCGGTACTCACAGTCGCATCGAGGCCGGCGATGACCCAGATCTGGCCGGCTGGAGAAATACCCCGTACGATGTTCGCGGTGGCGGTCGTAACTGGCGGCGTTGTCGTGCTGACGGCAACATTGGAGACAGGAATCACCCCGATGCCGCCCTTGAATCGCACGAGAGAGTTTTCCCGCATACCGTCTGCCAAGCTCGACAGAGGGGCGAGAACGATTAGCAAGAGCCCGAGACCTGACATGTATTTCATGACACACTCCTGAGAGGAGGCCTTCCGATTACAACTCCACAGGGAATTCCGATCTGGCCTCCGGGCTATGAAGTATACGCTTCTAGCACCCTCGACATGATGAATCTGGTAGTCAAACAGACTGCGGTTGAAGTCGATTGCTGAACGCTGCTTCGTTTGCTCGATAGCTAGTTGATGTGTGTCGGGTAATCGGAAGCAATTCGCCAGATGACGACCCTGAATCGGCGTCATAGTGCACGCCAAACGGGGAACTTAGGTTTGTTCGAGGATGCCTTGTCGAACTTGCTCAAAAGGCGACTCTTTAGGCGCTACGCGGGATCACTTCCTGTTTGCCCGTGACTCGGGAACTGGGCAGCCTTGGAATTAGGCATAAGATTGGAGCTTGGAGGTATTTCGGTGCTATACAAAAAGATCAATGTCGAACTGATGGTCGTCGCGGATGAGGCCGACGCGGTCGTCGCGGAGTTGAACGCAGCACTCGATCGGATGGAGGAGAGGCATACCATCTTCGGTGGCGGAATCGAGACCGTAGCTTTCGAGCACTCGGGAACAGGGAAGAGATCGGCGCTCGCACATACCCTCGCCGCAGGCGAGACGGTCGCTGGGGCTGTCAGGGCTGCACGTAAGAGCGTGAACGTTGCCCTCCGCGCAGTCATCTGATTCCCGTTCTGTCCTGTTTCGTCATACAACTGTTACTGCGACGTAAGCGTCGATGATTGTTAGTCACACATAACCACGTGATTCATTCCCCTCCGGCGTTTCAAGCGGCAAGCTCTCGTGGAACTGACGCTTTCCTGTCCTCGTCAGGGCTGAGCTTCTGTGCCTTCACATCCCGAGCAAGGCCAAGCATCTTGTAGTGCCTGAATCCCGTACCAGCTAAGATCGAGCTCGTACCAAGCCAGTCCATGACGGGCCGATTGCGGATGAGCGTGGTGGTTATTGTGCCATCCCTCGCCAAAGGTCAGCAGCGCCACCCAAAAGCTGTTTTTCGAGGTGTCACGGGTAGGAAACCTGCGCGGCCACGACCTTTTCTTGTCCTTCAGGCAGCGTCGCGGCATTCACTCGAATTCCATCAGGCCCGCTACTGCGAACCAGGATTATGAGCTCCCGCTGAAGCGCTGAAGCAACTGGTTCTTAACGAAGTTCCGCCGGGGTGTCGCGCGCGGCGCAGAGAACTGAATGTAGACGTGCGATTTGTTGCTGTCGACGCGGATGAATATGCTGGGGCTTCCGGCCAACTCGCGGGCAATATGTTCTGCCATTTGCTGAGTCGCCTCGGCTCCGCCATTCAGAAAATGCTTCAATGCGGCATAGACGCGCGCAATAGTTTCTCTCCCAATCTTCATCGGTCGACCGATCTGGCAATGTGGAGCGACCATGTTCTGGCAGGCCTGAACGAGCGCCTCTTTACCTAAAATCAATCCGCTGCCTTGCGGGCCCCGGAGACCTTTGCCAGGCCGCATCGACGATGACCGGAACTCCTCTCTCATGCGCCAGACGAACGGTGGTCTCCAGGGAATCATTCCCTGGCGCGGTGGGGTCGTAAAGACCGCAGCCGTTTGCTCGCCAAGAGCGTTCTCGTAGTCCGCGTTGCTCGCGCCGTTTTGATCTCCGATCTCTACGATGCCGGCGTCAGGAATCCTGATTGCGACATCCTCATCGAGGGTCGCAGCGGCAAACGACGACGTTCCTTTTCATACCGCAGGAATCAGGAAGCTGCGCGAACTTGTTGGCATCCAGATCAGACATACACGCCGCAACAACCAACACAATTCCGGCGGTTGCACTGGAGGTGACACATGCGGCTTCGTTGTGCGTGAGCTGCGCGATGGCTCGCCCTGCAGCGTACTGGAGTTCATCAGTCCGCGTCATCCACTCGGCCGCGTCGATCATTGCCTGAATCACAGGAGGAGCGAGCATGGAACCACCCGTCGAGGTGTACCACTCGTTAGCATTGATGTAGGCCGTTACGCCCAATTCTTCGTAGATGCCCATGCTTTATTATCTGTGACAGTTACGAAAGTTTGGCTTCGACCATCCATGTGACCTGACATCGGTGAATTAGAGGGTTTTCCTTCCCCATAACATGGAAAGCCATGGACATCGACAACGATCCGATAGTCAGCGGAAGGGATTTTCTCTTTTGCGAAGTCGGAAATCGTATTGCTCACCGATTCATCGCAGCCGCGCGGCGCGCGGTACAGCTTGCCAGTTGCGCCGACCCATGTGAATTGAGGGATGACGTCGACAACGCTTTAGCCGATCTGTTGGCTCACCGATATGCATGCCGAAACTGCCTGAGCCATGATGGATATGAGCCGGCGCCACCACGGTTTCCGAAATACGTTCACTGAGAAATGGTGTCCCCTGGGTGCCTACCCGGAGTTCCACGGGCTTCAGGTGATTTGTGGCTCTTTTGGCTCCGGCATCGCGGGCGTCAAACCGAGCGCCGCTCTCATAAGTTTGTTTTGGATGATTCTAAGTTCGGCCCGCAGTTCTGAGACAGAATCATCTTTGTCTGCTGATGCTCCTGCCGCCTTTCTGGCGTTTTCAAGCCTTTCGATCTCGCCACGTAACTGCAGGCACCGGACTCGGTAATGTTCGAGCGTCGGAGACTCAAGGGCTTTCATCGCGAAAGCCAACCGACACGGCTAAGTCTCACCAGAAGTTGAGGGAACGGCATTCGATCTGGTTTTGTCGCAATCGCCGGTGCTTTCAATACTTGGTATGAACGATCCATAGGCCCTCCCCCTCGTATCTCTTCGTACTCTTTTCTGTTATGGCGTGTACATGATTGTTTACAAAACCCACAACGAAATCTCGAATGCTACCGTTAACAGCACGGCAAGTACCAAAGCCGCCACTTTGCCTTTCAAAAGACATCGGGCACGTCGTTCCGAAAACCTCGGAAACCACGCTCATCTGCAACTCCTTGGAAACACATCCGACCATCTACTAGGTAGTAATCAGGCGCGAGCGTCCCACAACAACCGATTCGCTGTCCACGTCCTAGAAGAGGTCAATTGACGTAGAAATTTCTCGACTGTCTTGGTGTGCAACGTCGAATCTGGACGACACGAGTGTTGCGATTCACCGTATACAAGTTCGGTTCACTGGTCGCTGTCGTAACGGTGTGGAAGCAATGGAGACAGATGGAATCGAAGGTGCCGCCGTCATTGGGACGATGTGCATAATTAGCGTTGGAGTTCATGGTGACTGCCCCTAATCTGAGAATGGAAGAATTGAACCGCGCGGCAATGATTTTAGGATTTCCGTCGGCGATGTTCAAGTGAGTCGGCATGGCTGCCTTAGCGAATCCCGACCAGCTAACGCTCCGTCGTTCCCCTGACGATCCGCGCAGCGGCTTGGTTCACCCATCAACAGAGATGGGCACTGTCCTAAAGGGTAAGGCTTGGAACTAGCTATCTCAATCAGAGCGTCGGATGCTTGTCAGAGTAACCTTCGCAACGATTGAAGCTGTGCCGTACGTTCGCCCGCTCGAAACGCTCGCTCTACGCAGCGACCTCACCGCCTTCTACGCCGTAGAAAACAACCCACAAAGCGAGGTCAGTCAAAGCTTCGATTTGGTGTTCCGTCCCTGCGGCGACAAATAACAGATCGCTTGCCTCGAACGGGTCTCTCTTGCCATCGTGAACCAGCACACCCCGGCCACGCACCACGAGGTACAACTCATCCTGTATGTGAGGAGTCTGTACGGTCGGCCGCACGGGAATCGAGAGTTTCACTTTGAGGGTGCCACGCTCAAGAAGGCTCACGGCGTGGTCGCTCTCAGGACTAGGGATTCGCGCTTTCGCGTCGGCAAAACGGATTACGCCGCTCCGATCGGGCTTGCTCATCGTTCACCTCTCGAGGGCTAATATAGTCTTACGTGCGACTGCGTCGCGGCTAGCCGCAAACGATAACTAACGATGACAGCCCAAGGAGCTCAACGACTGCGTAGCGGGCGGATTGTTGCCTACCCTTCCCCAACCCCAAAAAACGGGTAATGGACGGAATGCCGGTCAATCGCTCAGAATCGGCAAGGCCGTGCGGCAACGAAGAAAGACTGATTCTCCCGCAGTTGGAGGGTCGATGCGGCAATCCGCATCTTGCTAGGATGGAGGCCCGCATGATCCCTATTCACGATCTCTTCGAGAGCCACTTGACTGTCATAAACCTGGAACGCTCCATGAGCTTCTTTGGAAAGACTCTGGGGTTGGAACTTGCGGAGGTGTTTTGGGATCGGCGGGTCGCGTTCTACTGGATCGGCGGACGCGGCAATTCGATGCTGGGTTTATGGGAGACTGGAACCGGTCCTCAAAGACTGAGTCTGCACCTTGCTTTTCGGACCGATCTTAAGGATCTGCTGGATGCACCGAACCGGCTTCAAGCGGCTGATGTGGTTCCGCTCGACTTTCAAGGAAAACCAACCCACGAACCGGTGGTGCTTGCATGGATGCCCGCTGCATCGCTCTATTTCCGCGACCCAGATGGTAACATGCTCGAACTGTTGTCAATGCTGCCTGAGGTTCCCCAGCCTGAATTGGGAGTCATCAGTTGGAGTCGTTGGAACGACAGGACCCGATGAGATCAAACCGGCGGCCCGGGCGAGTATTACTAGACTTCTGACAATAATGCCACTGTGGCTCTTGAGAGCTTCCGTATGGTCGCCAATCCGGAAGTTAACTCAGCCGCCAGTGAAATTTCCGGCTAGCCGGTTACGCAACAAAGTTGGGGAGCATCGGCGGCGCCGAGAGTTCAGTTGTATCTTTAACGACATCCCGAATGCAGAAGTAGAAACTCTCGCTAGAATTTAACTTTTTCCGTAAATATTGTCGTTGCCAAAGCAGCTACATAGGTTTATAGTCCTGCGCCAGCCTCGCATCCTCTACTCCAGGTGGTTCTATGTCGACTCGTGTTTCTGTATGTCTTCCGAACCGCGCCCTCACCTTCATCCTCGTCAGTCTGCTCGTTCCCTTCTTTCTTGCGCGCCCCACTCTCGCCAATGAACCGCGCCACCATAACAAATCCAAAGTGGTCGGCGGCTACTTCGAAGAATGGAGTATTTATTTCGCCGGCTACAACATTGCCAATCTACAGGCCAATGGCGTTGCAGATAAGCTCACGCATTTGACGTACGCCTTCGGCGATGCCACGCCAACCGGCTGCGCCATAGCGGATAGCTGGGCCGATTATCAAGATCCGTATCTTCCAAGCGTCAGCGGCGCGCCCTACACCGGGCCCCTGTACGGCAATTTCGCCGCGCTGCAGCAGCTCAAGCAACTGCACCCCAATCTGAAAGTTCTGATCTCGCTCGCTGGGGCCGACGGTTTTTCGGCCGCTGCGAGTACCGCTGCAGGCCGTCAGGCCATGGTCTCCAACTGCATCGATCTGTTCGTCAACGGCAATCTCGCGCCCGGGATTTCTGCAGTGGGGGTTTTCGACGGCATTGATATTGATTGGGAATTTCCCACCGCCGCTGACACGGTAAACGCAACGCTGCTGCTCCAGGAATTTCGCAAGCAGCTGGACGCCTTGGGAGAGGCCAACAAAAAGCATTATCTGCTGACCATGTTCGGCCCCGCCGGCCAGCAGAATTTCTCCAACCTCCAGCTAGCCGAAGTCGCGCGCCAGCTGGACTTTTTCAACATGCAGGGCTACGACTTCCACGGCACCTGGGAGACTTCCACCAATCACGCGTCTCCCCTCTTCGACGACAAGCAGGATCCCGACTCCTCCGAGAATTTTTACATCGACTACACGATTCGCTCGTATCTTCAGGCTAGTGTCCCCGGAGAAAAGCTCGTCCTCGGTATTCCCACCTATGCACGCGGTTGGACCGGCGTTCCCAGCACCGACGATGGCCTGTATCAAACCTCCACCGGTCCAGCTCCGTTTCCTTCGGCCGATTACCTGCAAACGCCCGGCGTGATCACATATCTCACGCTCACCGGCCTGACCGGCTATACGCGCCACTTCGATTACCGCCGAATCGCCGTGTGGCTCTATGATCCCAACACGCAAACCTTCTGGTCCTACGATGACCCGGTCACGGTGTGGCTCAAAACTGCGTACGTCCGCACACGCGTTCCTGGGGGCCTCGGCGGCGCTTTTGTCTGGGCTCTCAAGGACGACGACGCCAATGGCACCATCGTGAAAGCCATGGCCGCCGGCCTCAAGTAAATCCCGCGCCGGTTCAAATCTTAATCTGTACTATTTATGTTTCACTCGGTACGAACTAAGATTCTGGCCGAGTGAGAATCCCAGTGATCGTTTGCCGCTCACCCAACTGGCTTGCGAGGATCCTTCGACGGTGACGTTTGATCGACGCGGCACTTGGAATCTAATCTGTGCGATTTCCGATTCCCTGCAAGATGGTCGGCAAACAGGAAGTGATATGGTTTTGAAGCTACTTCCCGTTGGGCGGTCAACTTCCCGGAAGATCCCCGAGGTGACGGATCGGCAAAACACTGATAGCTATTTGGAGAACAGAATCGTGATTGTACCTGCGGAGCCGTTGCTAACAATAATGTCATCCCGGCCGCGTCCCAGAAGATCAGCCATCAGGATGCCGCGTTCGGCAGGACGGCCAGATATGACGGCAGGCACATCGAAGGAAGCCAGATGAACTCCGCCATCCTTCTGCCCGATGAATAGCAGGATGGTTGAGCTGTTCGTACAGGTCACTGCGAAATCGTGAAGCTTATTTCCGTACACGCTTCCCGTGGCGACGCGTCGTGGATTCGCGCATCCCGCCAGCGCGAAAGGCGAACCCGGCGTGGGACGGAAGCCGCCGTGACCATCGCCGAGCAGAACGGTGGCGGCAATCTTTCCGGCATCGTGAACCTGCGGGCCGTAAGGTGTCAGCACGAGGTCGGGGATGCCGTCGTTGTTGATATCACCAACTGCGACACTCCACGGCACGGCGCCAGCGGGAAACGGAGAGCCCGGCGCGGGGCGGAACCCGCATTTGCCATCTCCGAGCAGCACGCTGACCGTATCCGCATTCCAGTGCCCGATGTCCGTATCTGCCATCACGATATCGGGCCTTCCATCTTGATTGAAGTCGGCAGCACGCAGTGGCATATCGGATCCCGGACCGGCGGGAAACTTCGGGCCATTGCGCAGATTGCCCCTGCCATCGCCTAGAAGCAACTCGACCTCTCCGCTGCCCCAACTGTCAATCACGGCATCGAGCGGCTTGTCCGGGCCGCAGAAATATCCAACCGCCACGCCGTGAGGATGAGGCTTGGCATTCACTGTGAACGGCGAATGCGGCGCAGGTTGGAACCTGCCGCGCCCATCCCCAAGGAGCAGCGTCACGTACGGCACCTGGTGATTCGCGATCAGCAGGTCGGGATTGCCATCGCCGTTGAAGTCTCCAATTCCTATATCGCTCGGCAAATGTCCCGCCGGAAAAGGCGAGCCTGGAGCTTTCTGGAAGTGCCCCTTCCCATCGCCAAGGAGAGCGGTTAAAGTGCCAGATTCCGGATTGGCCACGACGATATCGGGGATACCGTCGTGATTGACGTCAGCTACGGCGATTGCATCGGGATCGTCGCCAACCGGAATCACAATGGTGGTGAACTGCGCGCCTCCGGAGCCTTGAACCTGAGCAGGGCATAGCCGAAGCAGCAGGGTCGTGACAACGACAAGGCAAGCGCATGCACATGATGCCCGCGAACCGAATCCAACCATTCCGCCCCCCGCAGACGAGAAGAGAATAGCAGTCCCGTTCCTAAATTGGCTCGTGGCCAGAGCACGCATTGACAGGATTGCGGGAGGATCGTCGCCCACCCGGAAGTGACTTGGTCCACATACGCAATTAGGATAGGCACCGCAAAGTGCAGGGCGGTTTCGCGACGGCAATGGTGCTCAAACTTAGCGTCGGGAGATTGCGCCCTTGAGTTCGAGGTAGACAGAGTTGGGACGAAAGAAAGTAGCGTGGTTAACCGCTTGTGGCCAGCGGCGATGTGGGGATACCACATCGCCTTGCAGACAGATTCCCGTAACTAAGCCGCAGCCGCCGCGGGGATGGGACCTCGAGTGACAGCGGTCACTTCTTCCATGACATCGAACCGCTTTGCACTCAGATCCCGTAGTGCAGGATGGCTCTTTATCTGGGCAACAATCGGGCCGGACAGGTAGTTATTAAGCGCTTGTTCATCCTGGAAAAGGTATATGCCTCCCGCTTCCTTCTCCTGTTCGTTTAACAACCAGACCTTCCAAAGGAGGCCAGGGACATCGGCGATCGCCTGGGCAACCGATTCGCAAATCTTCTGATATTCGGCGGGCGAAACGTTCAGTTTGAAGTTGACCTGCAGGATCGGCATCGCTTTCCTCCTTCTAGAGAGACGCGCGAAAGTATACATCTTGCTTGCCCCTCGGGAACAAAAATGATTTTGCTCGCGCTGGCAGTGGTTGACATATCAACCACCGTAATTACCTAGAGGTTGTCATGTCAACCTTAGATTGATACGCTTGCAACAGACATGACTATAAAGCCATTATCCCCACACGAGCTTCGTGTCTGGCATGCCTTCAGGCTCATGCACGAAGATGTATTGGGTCGTGTTGGGCGGGACATCACGCAGGCGACCGGACTTTCAGGTCCTGAGTTTGGTGTATTGTCTCGCCTCGCCGCAATTGGCAAAGGTGAAATGCGGCAACAAGCGCTGGCCCGCATAATGGCTTGGGATAAGAGTCGACTCTCTCATCAGCTGACGCGAATGCAGGAACGTGCGCTCATTGAGCGCTGTCGTGCTGACGACAAAACTGTCCTCGTTGCGATTACCAAACTCGGCAGAGAAAAGCTGGAGGATGCTCGCCCGATACACGCAGCCTCAGTTCGGCGGAATCTGTTGTCGCGACTCACTCAGGAACAGATCGATACCATCGTGCGGGTGAGCAATCTTCTCGGTGAAGAAGACTAGCGCCCTTCGTTTCGTAACCGACTGGGATCTCAACCCTGTTTGCACCGGTTCTGCAAGTTGGCGTCGACAACTCAACTGTTGCTATCAGGCCAATGCGCTCATCCAGGTCGGTCAAATTTGGAAACGTGCATTGGTGATTTTGATTGGATATGCTGTTGGAGCGACTGAATTCCACTTGCAAAATGGAAGCGCGGCATCTATCCACTACTATGGATCTATTTGTGAACGCGCTGGCAGAGTGGGCCGCGGAACACTGGCCAGTAATCCTCAGCTTCCAGTCAATGCATGTAACTCTTCCTGCTTTTGCAGCCCATGGATAATCTGCCGTCAGTGGCTCGTAGCCGACATCCGTGATCCGCTCAACCGCTCCGGCAACATAGATTGCAACACAGACGTTCTTCCAGTCAACGCCGTGCCGTGATTCCACACTCGTCGTCGATACGATGAGAACACAAGCAGTGTCCAGTCATGATTACGAGATGGAAGGAGTTTTGACACTTGATGTGGTGATTCCGGACGCCACACACAGGACTTTGACCAAGCCCTAAAATGCTCAGTTATGAATAGCTTAATAGCGATGGCTGTCGCGCACATGAGCGGAGCAGCCATCAGGGTCGCGCACGACACCAGGATATCGACCATGCGTTGAGGGCAACACTGACGGCTCGAACCCTGCTGCTGTGCAGCGATTTCACAGGATAAATACCCAGATATTCAACTGAGGCTTCAGCGGTGACATCGCCGTGGAAACACAAAAGGACTCGGAGAGTAATGTCGAGATCGCGCGCCAGTTGTATCAGGTTTGCAATCTCCTGCGGCCTGCATTCTTCTGCGATGACGATCTCATCTATAAAACGCAGCTTGATCAATTGTCTTATGTCATCCAGATGCGCAAGTACTCTATCTGGCGGTACTACAGTTTCGGCCGAAGCGCGTGACGGAGCAACAAATCCATGAACTCTGTATCCTAATTGCCAGTACATGGAGAGATGGTCGCTGATGGCGCTGCTAAGATGCCCAGTCCCAACGATAATAACATTGCGACAGTGCATGCACTGCTTGTTGCTCCGCAGTGCCCTCCAACGCACCAATGAGCGGCCGAGGCAGATGAAGAATGCTGCAGTGACAATAAAGATCAGAATCAGTGGACGCGGAATATCATTCCATGATCCGATATAAAGTACACCGCACAACAATAATCCGGCACTTAGTACGGCATTTAGAATGAGGCTCAGTTCTTTTCGATAAGCTGACGCTAGAACAGGATCATACACGCCAAAACCTCGCGCCTCGATGATGAAGGCACAGATAAACTCTGGAATTATCGCAAGGTTGATGGGATGGGTCATGTTCTCAAGAACTGACACATGCAGCCCGGCTAGACGACCAGTTAGCATTGCGCAGAACATAAAGATCACGGCGGCCGCCGCAAAAATCGCGATGACATCGAATACCATAATTAGAGTGAAATGGCTCAGGGAAGGTCTGGCGCTCCCGCCGTGTCGTTCTATGCGCGAGATGTGAACGTCAGAGCTCTTACATCGCTCCTTGGATTTTTCACGAGAACAATCTGAGACAGCGACATTTGCCACAGGACACCTCCGACTAGAGAGCAGTTGGATGTCTAAAGAGTCTGCTTCGTAGGATTTCCGTTGCCTAAGCAGGCCGGGATTGCAGGAGAACAGATGAGCAGTGTGCTCGTTTTTGAGGAGACATTGTTGCCCCCATCCGAGACATTCGTTCTCTCGCAGATGACCGCCCTTAGACGGTATGAGGCACTGCTATGTGGTTTGGAGAGAAGTCGGCCAAGCCTGCCGATCATGAATGACATTCTTTTACTTGCTGATTATTCTGCTGCTTTTGCTCGTATACGCGCCAAACTATACCGCAGAACAGGAATAGCGCCACTCTTCCATAGTCAGGCTCGACGGTTTCGGCCCGACCTTGTCCATGCCCATTTTGCGAGCGGGGGCTGTAGCGCGATGCCTTTGGCGCGTTGTCTTGGTATACCCCTGATCGTCACGCTCCACGGTGCAGACATCACGGTAAGAACGCAACCGGCTCACTATGCACAGCTGGCGACCGAGGCTGCCCGCTTCATCTGTGTCTCGGCGTTTATTCGCGATCAAGCGATTCAATCAGGATTTCCACCAGACAAGCTCGTTATGCACTATATCGGCATTGATCGAAAGCTATTCGAGCCGTCAGCCACCTCCATGAACACGAGAAAAGTTCTGTTTGTAGGGAGGCTCGTCGAGAAGAAGGGCCTTGAATACCTCCTCCGCGCCATGCGGATCGTTCAGGAAAGAGACCGCCATTGTGAATTACTCGTGGTTGGTGATGGCCCCTTGCGCTCCACATTGCAGGCGCTCTCAGAAAATCTCCAGATTCGCTGCAGGTTCTGCGGAGTACAACCGCCAGATGCAATTCGGCAGCTCTTGCAGGACACTCGCGTATTTTGCGTTCCCAGCGTCACGGCAGCCAACGGCGATAGTGAGGGACTAGGCATCGTGTTCGCTGAAGCCCAGGCGATGGGAGTGCCCGTCGTCAGCACGCTGCATGGAGGAATTCCCGAGATCGTCTCCGATGGAAAAACTGGATTGCTGGTTCCTGAGCGGGATCCCGCAGCCCTCGCAGAAGCATTGTCGATTCTCTTACAGGATGATTCACTATGGAGCGGGTTTCACCAAGCAGCGCCGATCCATATTGAGCGTTGTTTTGATCTAAGTACGCAGACTGCCGTGCTTGAAACGATCTACGATCAGTGCGTTGCCCGACAGTTGAGTCTCCCTAAGCTGGTTTAACCAACATGCAGCGGCTGGCACGGATGAGTGTCCGTAGCATGAAGCGCAGCGTAACTACATTTTGATAATGACCAAAGACGGAGAATGCGAGCGTCGCCAATTCCGTAAAGCTCTGCGGTACCGCATCACGCGCGAACATGGAATGACGAAAATCGATGACAGGCTTTTTCCCGGCGTAAACCAGCTTTGTATTGAGATAGTCCTCAAGGTCATGCATAAATGCCAAAGGTTGATCCCAGCTACGTCTTGGCCTTGTGTTATCTCGATAAACGCCCGCCGATCTTATATATTTTGTTCCGTACCATGCATTGGCTCCGTGGACGCGGTAAGTCGCCAGGACGTCAGGTAGCCCCAAGATATCGCCTATAAGAGCTGATCCCTTCACAATAAGGTCGTCGGCGGAGGTCCGCACATTGCGAGTCGGCAGTGGAATCAGCCGCAGAGCCAAATCCCGGCTAATGGCGAGAGCGCTGGTAGGAGCTGCAACGAACGGGATAAAGCGATAACGCGGGTATCTGAAATAAGCAGGCGCTTTTGTCCCATAGGCAAGCTGTTCTATTTGATCAATCATAAAGTGGTGCCCTCACGAACGAAGTTTTGCAAAATCATCCCTCGCATTTCATGGAAGCAGCGAAAGCGGCTGAAGAGGCCATGCGTCAAAACCACAACCGAGCCGGTGAACAACCCCCTGACACCAAGGGTAAAGAGCGTGCCTCCAAACGAACTGGGTAGCAGGGTTGTCATCAACCACCCGGCCCCCAGGGCCGGGGCGATTGGCCAGATTCTGGCAACGATGTTCCCAAGATCGATGGAAAACTCTTTGCGCAAGAAGGGAAGATAAACCATGGCCTGTGAAATGTAGGCGACGAGCACGGCTGCGGCGACCATTTCAATCTTGCCGGTTCGCAAAGCAAGAGTCAGCAAAGCTACCTCAACAACCCCGATCAGCAAACTAGCCCGCCACATAACCTTCGTTTCCCCGCGCGCCATCAAGCATGGCGCGAGCACTTCGGTCACGGCCCGTAATATGCCGTAAATGCAGAGAATCTGCAGAGAGCTTGCTGCCGGCATCCATTTATTGGTGCCCTTGCCTAGGAACGTCAGCAAAAAATAATGCACATTCGCGAATAGCGCTGTGTTGACGGCTGCCGCGATAAGCGTTATCAGGTCAATGGTCTTCAGATACCACCTCCGCATAGCGATGGGGTCGCTTTGTATCACGGCAAGAGTTGGTATCAACACGCTGTTCACTGTGTCGTTGAGAAGCACGCTGATGAAACTGCCCCATGTAAACGCCAGCGCATAGTAGCCCAATTGGGTGCTTCCCATGAATGTGCCAACCAAAAAATTATCCAGGTTGAATATCAGAAAAACCAGTACGCCGGCCCCAAACAGAGGTAAACAGAACCGAAGGTATTCTTGTGCATCCGTCCAATTGAAACCGATACGGACAGGAACTCTCTTTACAAGTTGCACCACGATGCCGCTGGCCAGCGTTGCACCAACGTTTGCGATGACAACCGCCCAGTAACTCCAACCGCGGAGAACAAGGGTAACCGCCAAGACGCACTGCGCCACTGCTCCTGCGACTCCCGGAATTACTAACGCCCGGTAATTCATCTCGCGCGTCAACACGATCTGCGGAACGAACCCGATCGTGCTGGTCAAAAATGTCAATGCCAGGATTCGAATTACATTGCCAATCGCCGGATGATCGAAGAGATGTCGCGCGAAAGGCGCGAGCAACAAAGCCGCGACATAAGCTCCTGAACTGAGGATGATCTTCAGCGTAAAAGCTGTCTGCAGGCCGCGCGCTTGAAGCACCGGACGCCGCACGACAGCACTGCCCAAGCCCATGTCGCTGAACCGGCTTAAGAAACCAATAATAATCCCTGCAAAGCCCACGATCCCATAGTCGCTCGGAGTCAGATTTCTGGCCACAACCATGCTACTTAAGAGGAGGCAGAACAGAGTAATGCCCTTGGTAAACGTGGTAAAGACGATGTTGCGGAACGTCTTAGCTTTGGAGATCGTCAACGGCTTTTCTCGGCGCGAATCGCCACGATCCCCCTCAACCATCGAGCGCGATGCCTCGGCTGGGGCAGCTGTAGTTCGTGGGGCTGAATTCTTCACAGTTGCACTCATGAATAGGCGCTCATTGGGAATTCGAGGCTTTGACGGACAGCCTAAATAGCGATTCGTGCAGTCGTCTCCGCTTTCTCGGCGTCAGCAGGCGAGCCAGGACTATTGTCGAGCCAAATTTGAGGATAGCTCCTTACTAAAGTCGGGGACAGGACAATCAAGCCAAACCATCGCCTCATCCATCAGAAGAGCTCCTTTTCTTTGATGTAGAGCCACGCAGAGACTTTTCGTGCAGCAATACCTTCCTCGCCGATCGACTCTCGATAGCTCTGTCCTCCGAGATGGTGGATATACGCGTTACGAACCCACACCGTCCTATAACCCTTCGCCGCGACACGATTGCATAGTTCCAATTCATTGCCGTAATCTGGGAGATTTCGATCGAATCCGCCAAGCTGTCTCCAGACGCTGAGTCTTATGAAAAAGGCGAATCCCGAAGCCCAACTCAGATCCGCAACATCGGGATCCGGGCATTTCGCCAGCAAACGCATGGCAAAATCGCATATCTGATTATCGTTCCAATGTTCCCGGAGATACCGTGCGACAGGCAAGGCTTGGGGATTTGAAGAGTGGCTGGTGGAAGGCCCGGCTACTGCGATGTTGTCATCGTACTCAAACACCTGCTTGAGCAGCCGCCAGCACGAGGGCGTGACCACTGTGTCGGAGTTTAGAAGACAGAGATATGGCCGAGTGGCCAGACTAGCCCCAGCCTCGCAAGCCACACTGTGCCCGAAGGGTTTTTCGTGTTGGACGAGCTTCCATCCGTTTCGGCCGATAAAATCTCGAATTATATCCTCGGTCTCCACCAGGCTGGATCCGTCATCTACAAGAACAATCTCCGCCTTCGAAGCATATTTCTCCAGGCTAGCTAGACAGCGCCTTGTGACCGCCGGCGCATCATGGACCGGCACGACTATGGACATGGACTCGCTCGCCGAGGCGTCTTCTATCGACTGCACAATCTCCCTGGGTCTTTTGAAGTCGCGCATTAGGATCCGTACTCTAAGTTTACGTAGCACGCTCCTGACAGGTCGTAGTGATGCCCCTCCCAGTAGGGACGGAATGTGAACGCTGGCCGCCAATGGCAATCTCTCGCCAGAAGGTTTCGCAACTGGCATTCCGCCAACGTGCCTGACGGGATTATTCATCTCATCCACTTGATAGATGCTCCTCTTAGGTTGTGCCTAGCCAAGCAGCGAGTGCCCTAAGCCTGCTGCAGGCTTCCCTCTATTCGGCAAAGCTTGGAGTTAGACCACGAGTCTCGCAACGACCGCAAACTGTTGAAACCTCATATCGTCAAACTTCCTGATGAAAAGGACGTTCGCTAACCTGTACGACAGCCACAGATATCTCCGGACATTTGGAATTCCCGCATAGGCATTGATGCCGGAAACGGTCTCCAATGCGAAACCCTCGCGTTCGAACATATCTACAATGCTCGATTTGGTGAAGAAACGGAGATGTGTTTTGTCCAGCACACCAGCATCTTGGTATTCCCAGCGAGCATGAAATATGAGTTGCCAAACAGTTGGAAAGCTGCGGATGTTGGGGATAGACGCTACAACAACCCCTCCGGGCGCCAACAGATCTCTGGCGTAACGCAGCGCCAATTCGGGGGCAAGCATGTGCTCCAACACGTCGTTGAAGAGAATGCAATCAAAACTTTGCGCGGGTAACCCCGCCTGAGGATCGAACACCCCTTCAACAACCCTGTCCAGCTTCCCCTTAGCCGCCGCCGCAGCGGATTTGGTTGGCTCGACCCCCCAGACCTCAATCCCCCGCGTTCTCTTGAGCGATTCCCCAAACGCGCCGTCGGCGCAGCCGACATCCAGTACGCGTCGACAATGAACTGGCACAAAGGGCAGCATTTCGGGGCGCGGATACCTGAAATAAGCAAGCACTTTTGTTTCATAGGCAAGCTGTTCTATTTGATCAATCATAAAGTAGTGCCCTCACGAACGAAGTTTTGCCAAATCTGGGCTACAAAGGTAGCCAGGCTGCCGTGCACGAACCGCCGCTTGAGATGTTTATGGTCAAGCTCGGCCTCGACATAAGTTTCAGGCGACGCTGGCACAGAAGTGGTTAGCATGATGTGCTCGCTGACGAACCTCTAACGGTCTTGAAACTATTCCTTTGTAATAAGTGGAGGCGCTGCCTCCGAATATTCGGGCGCGGATGCCCCCTGGGAAAGCAATGGAAGCGCTCGCAAGTGACGGATACAGTGGCGCGCAGTCTTAATACCAAATCGAGTGAGAATATCTACCCGTTCTGCCAGTGTCACCTCCGACAAATAGCCCCGTGCTTCGCGGTACAACTCTGTGTACTTAAGCCCCGAGCGCCAATAAAGTGCGAGACCTTCGGCACACATTCGATTACATGTCGTGCGAAGAGTTGGGAAATGCGTCCTCAGTCCGGTCGCCGTTTTGAGCAATATGTCGCCTCTCAGGCTGTCATCCCCTTTCAGGGTGTACGCATTCGCACCATGGATCCGTTGGAGAACAAGTTCATTCCTGTCGCAATACCCTGGGGCCAATGCAAGCGAGGCATATTTGATGTAATTGTCGCTGGTGATCTTGATTGCTTCCGGCACGGGCATAATCTGCTCAAGCAGCTTTCTTGTAAAGGACAATCCGGAGGTCGACGGTGCCGACAAGCGGGCATTACCCTGCCGGCTTGCGGATCGTAAATCGAAGTCGCCGGTTTCATAATCGTAAGGCGGCATACTAATGGGGTGCAGCGCAGCATCGGTCCATTGCAGGCGATGGAAATGCCATTGCCGCTCCTTACCATCCAGCGCAGCGACGACTTCTTCAACCTTGTTCGGGAGGAAGACATCGTCTGAATCCAGGAAGCAGATGATGTCACCTCGGGAATGTTTGAAGCCGGTGTTAAAAGCCGACGCCTGACCACCATTGCGCTGAAATATCCTTTGTATTCTGGTGCCGAAGCCGGAGATCACGTCGCGAGAGTTGTCAGTCGAACCGTCGTCGACGACGACAACCTCGCAACGAGCCCACGATTGGGCCAAGGCGCTCTCGATTGCGTCCCCAACAAAACGCTCATAGTTGTAATTGTTAATCAGTATGCTGACGAGTGGTTGCATTTAATCAGATCCTCTTCCTGAGCGCTGCCCGATGCCACTGGGGCGCCGATGAGAGAAGCGCGCAACACCTCATCCTTCGCGACCGGAATCTCGAAGAGTGTAGTAGTGTTCGAGCGAAAGGGCGGGCATCCCAGGAATACGCGAATTCGTTTGATCTGAGCTGGAATCATAGGGAGAGAGTGACCGATAGATCTCTTGAACTTGCGTACGGGCGACGGGCCACGTGAAGCGCTCGAGGAACGTGGCATAGCCCTGCTTGCCGAAAACGGACCGGAGCGTTGCATCTTCCGCGAGTTGGCGTAATGCAGAGGCAAGTTGCTCCGCAGATTTACGCTCTACAAGGATGCCACCACCGCTCGCAAAAATCTCTGGGGTTCCTCCGCCGTGTGTGCTGACCACAGGCAGGCCGGAGGCGAGCGCCTCGACATTGACGAGACCAAATGGCTCATCCCATATCGAGGGCGAGCAGAAGATGTCGGCCTCACGAAAGAGATCGCCTAGCGCGGCACCACTGCGGTATGGAAGAAAGGTTACAGTCGCCGGTGCATTCGCTTTAAGCTCATGGATGTAATCCGTTTCGAGGTTATCGCCAAAGTTGGAAGATCCAACGATGCGCAATTGAAGTTTAACGCCCTGTTGTGCGAGAAGCTTCATGGCTTCGACTAAAACGTGAACGCCCTTATCTTTAACAAGCCGCCCGGCAAAAAGAACGACGGGTATCTCGGGCTCCTCTTGGCGACCGGAAGCGGGATAAAAGATCGTTTCGTCGGCTCCGTTATAAAGCACAGAAGAGGCGCCAAGCGATGGGAACTTGCGTCGCGCCTGCTTCAGCAAGAACTCACTTACGAAGATGAGCCTATCGACACGAACTTGCCTCATCAATGAGTAGGGCCACTCGACCAAGTGAGCGTTGTGCAGATGGAGAACAACACGGCCGCCAGCACGATGAACATGTGGAGTGAGTGCGATAGCGAAGTCAGGCCGATTGTGAATCCACACGACATCCCCAGGTCGCACGCGTCTCAGAAGGGGATTAAAGACTCGCTCAAGAACCGCACAATGCAGCGCCCAGGGAAGCCGAAGAAGATAGCGCCGAAGGTGGCGATAGCGAGCCAGGCTGGGAAGTACGAGAATGGCCTCAGGAGAAAATTTCCAAGAGCTGTCGGCGGAGGGACAAACGACCACTGCGGTTGTTGCAGTCCGCAGTACATTCGCAGCCCAGCGCGAGATCGCCCCCCCGTAAAACTCAGAGAAAGGCTCGGCCTCGGTCAGGAGATGATAGGCGACTGTAGGCACAACAACCCCACAAGATCAAGCTTTGAAAGATAAGTGCTCGAAGAGGAATTCCGGCTTGCGAAAACCCTTCATGAGAATGGTGTCGTGCAATACCAGGATCAGATCGATGCCCCGTGGAAGGAAGAAAGGCGCGGTGTTGTAAGGGGCAAGGAACAGATCAATGTGGTGGCGGCGCAGGGACGAAGGCAAAGAGAATTGTTGCCACAGGGTATAACTGGATGCGCCTTCCTGTATCAGCGGCATACCTGAATGATTGGGATCTGTCGAGGCGAATCCGATGAACCTCTCGATGAACGGACCGAGCAGGGTACGCAGTTGTGCGCCCTTTCCGTGGCCGCCATTCAGTGAAAGAAACGCCTGCGCGTCATAGCCAACTTTCATGGCACGTTCCGATTCAGGTTGCGCTTTCGTTGATTACAGTTTCGTAGAGATCTTCAAGTCTCGCCGTCTGTCTGCGTACATCAAACTCTTTCCTGACCCACTCCCCGCCCCTGCGGCTGCAGAGATCCCAGAGTTCGTCGTCCTCGATAAATCGTTCGATATCCGCCGCCAGCCCTGGGATGTCGTTTTCTTCTGCCAACAGGCCCGTCTCGCCTTCCAGCATACTTTCCACGATGCCTCCGTGGCGGTAGGCCACTACCGGAAGACCCATAGCCTGCGCTTCGGTAAAGACATTCCCGAAGGCCTCGCTCATGCCGTCTTCGAGCGTTCGGCTTGGAGCGCAAAATACACGCGCTCTTCCCATGTATTCGCGCACAACGGAAGGAGGCTGGTCCCCACGAAATTGGCAAGGTACAGCAAGTTCGTTCGCCAGACGCTCCACCTCTGGGCGAAACCAACCATCACCTATGATCACCGCGTATGCTTCTTTACAGTGACGTCGTACGATGTGCATGGCCTGAATGAAATGGTCCGCGCCTTTGTAACGAACGAGACGGCCAACGAAGAGTACAAGATTCCTCTCTCGCTTCGCGCTCGGTGGCAAGGGGGAAAAGCGAGAGAAATCGATTCCCGTATAGTGGACGATCAGCTTATCTGCGGGGAATCCTGATGCCAGTGCCCGGTCGCGAATAAATCGTGAAACACAGAGAAATCGTGAGCAGCGCTTCCACTGTTGGCGACGCCATAGCAGGTAGGACCATTCGAATGCCTTTCCGCGCAATGCAGCGTCAGGATAAAGCTCTGCCCCGCCGCGAAGATGCATAACAAACGGGATGCCAAGCGAATCAGAGAGTGATACTGCTGCTGCCGCACCTTCCGCAAAGTGAGCGTGTATCAGAGCCGCATTTTCGCCTTTTGCAAGCCTGTGAAACTCAGGAGCAATTCCAGTAAGGCGGTAGATTTCTCTTCTGATTCTCGATCGCTGAGTGTTTCCTTTTGTAAGAAGGAGAGGCGGCGCAGGCAATGGCGCTGACGGGGTCACTGGCCGCAATCCTATATATTGGGGTTCAAATCGTGTAAAGGAATTCACTACGATTGGAATGAAGGTCTGACCGGGGGGCAAGAGCTGTTCCGCGAATATAAGGACCTTCTTCATGCGCTTGCGCCCAACTCTTCGAGCGACAGACCCAGAACCCGGCAATAGGCCCGCTTGGCATTTGCTGGATTGTGAACATGCTCCACCCGCTCATAACCCGACTGGGCATAGTGCATCCTCCTCTCCGGATCATCCAACAGCCCCTTAAGTTTCTGTCTCAGGTCCGCCACATCACCACAGCGGAAATGCAGGGCCGCTTTGCCTGAGTCTGACAGTTCCTTATAAACAGGGAGATCGCTTAGTATGCACGGCAAAGCGTGGGCCATCGCTTCAAGCGCTGAGATTGAAGAGCCTTCGGGGCCAAACGAAGGCATGATGAATATATCCGCATCTCGCAAATAAGGAGATGGATCAGACCGGAAGCCATAAAATTGTACATTGAGACCGGCTGCGTATTCTTCGAGAGCGGCGCGGTAACTGCCGTCGCCGACAATCCACAGTTCTGTTTCGGGTAATGAGCGAACCGCTTCAATCACCAGCTGGATTCCCTTGTACCGTTCCAGTCGCGACACGCAGAGAATCCGGGGAGGACTCTTGAGAGTCAGGGCGCGTTGGGCGGAGGATGCCTCGGTTGGTATCCAGTTCGGGATCAGGATGGATCGGGGCAGCAGCGATTTATCGAGAGAATCCTGCGTGTCAGCCGATACGCAGATAAGCACTGATGCCGCGCGGGCGCAACACCTGGCAATCACACGAGGAAAATAACGCCTGGGCTGCCGGAGCCAGTTGTAGAGATTGTCTTCGAATGGTCCATGCCGCGTGTAAATCGTTCGTCGGCCAAGAAGCCTCGCTTCCAGAAGGAAAACTGCTTCGAGGAGCCCATTCACCTGGATGCAGTCGATCCGTTGAGTCAGTACGAGATAAGGAAGGACAAACAAGGTGCATACGAAGCCCAACAGCTTTGTCCACCTGCCCGCCTGCGGCAGAAGCGTAACCTTGACACCCTCTGCGCGAAGGTCCGCAGCAGTTTGCGGGGATATGCAGATGCAATAAAGATCGGCCGCGGAATTCAGGATATGGGCCAGGCCCTTAAGATAAACTTCTACCCCGCCCGTTACCTGGCCCAGCGCCACCAAAAGTAGACGTTGTTTCATCGATTGCACCTATGCGGCCGGTTGCCTCTACTTGCAAAGGAATGTAGGAATCGCCTCATCAAGGAACGGGTACACACTGGCTCGTCGCACCCGAGCGACCCACTTTCGGCAGTCCTCCCGCGCGCGAACTAACCCCTATTCCGTTTCGGCTCTCATCTCTCCGGTTCCATTCAGGATGGGAAGGGGGAAATGTTGTAGCTCGGGTGTAATTGCACTGTCTCTACTAGAGCATTCACGTGCATTTCGTCTGCGCGCCGGGTTTCCTTCTCGAGTCCAATGCAGGCTATCAGGATCAGGACCCAGTCCAGTCTGTCTGAAACCAGGAGCCAGCCCGCATCGATGTTGGTAAGCGCGGCAAGGAAAAGAATTGTCAGGAACCAGCCGACTCGCGGGGAATAGTAAGGAGAGCGCAGCAGGCGAATCCCCTGTATCGCGGCCTTACCAAGCATAAGGAGCACTACCCCGACGCCCACAAAACCAAGTTGCAGCGCCAGTTCCAGAATGCCGTTTTCAGAGTATCCGATATTCGTCCATGCAATGCTTATGCCAACACGCGCGGCCTCGGGATTCACAAACCAGTAGGCTCCATATCCATAGCCAAGGAATGGCGCCTTCATGATCGATTGCCAGACTTGCTGATAAATTGCAGTCCTGCCGCTCATGGATACATCCTTGCCCAGCATTGACGCGACTGTATCGAATGAATATAGCGCCAGGAGGACCAATGCCAAAGCGGAGCATATCGTAAAGATGATAAAAAGCAGCGACTCATGCTTGCCGAGGCGTCGAACTATGGAAATACACGCTACAAAACACAACATGCCTGTGGTATACACCCACGCGCCTCTGGACTGACTCATCACGATAAGGAAGAGGAGGAGAGCAGCGTACAGCAGTTTTTGCAAACGGCGATAGTCCTGAGTAAAGAAGACCGGAGTCAGCAGAAAGGCCATGCTTATTCCGAGCGTGTTCTTGTGCTCACAGATACCATTCCACGCCCCGCCCCCGTAACCGGCGAAGATACCGTAGCTCGGAAGCGCCAGGGCAAAGACAATGCTGCCAAGAGCTGATACCACTCCCATAAACATCAGAAGACGCATCAACTGCTCTGTCGAGAACCGAACAGCGAGGTAACATGCAAACGATGTGCACAAGCCAACCTCAATGCCCATGCGGGCCGAGTTTCCAGGCCCTTCTGACCAAAGCGCCGAAATAAAGATGAGTGCGATCCCTGCGACGATCAGCGGATTCTCTTTGAGCGTTGCCCATATCTTGCGCCAGGCGGTGACGGCGAACGCTGCCTGCATCGCCATGTTGATGTAGAGAGACAGGTGGTAGTCGGCCCCTGAGCCCGCGGATTCTCCCCGATAGAACGCCGCATCCCGCGCCGGTCCAGCAAAATACGGCGTTTGACGCGCAATAAGGCACAACAGCGGCCAGAGCAGCATCCAGGTCAGCAATTGCCGCCACGCCGGCGACTGCTCTTCCGCAAAGTGGTATTGAGAACGTGCAGGCGCCCACGTCATCTGCCTGAACTGTTCGTTCGCGCGTCCTATGTAGCCGGAGCTCATCATCATTCGCCTGGGCCCTCCTCCAGGTTAGCGGTCCGCCCGCCGGCTCTCGATGTCGGGTGAGAGGTGGATCAGCGCTTTGACTACAGAGTCATAAGCGGGTGTGGGCTGGTATGCCGAGTTGAACAGGCTTCGATAAGGAAGTGAGGGCACGTCGCGCAGCGCCTCGAGCGTGATCACATGAGTGTAGGGACCCATAATATCGAGGAACTCGGCGTATTTATCAGCAACAGCATGTTCGATTGCCGCGCCCGGAACATCGACGTCGTCGACATCCAGCTCTGTAATCATGATTTCCAATCCAAGGTCCTGAATTTGCTTTGCAAAGTCTGCCATTCCCTGCCTATCGAGCGGCGTGGCGCCGCGCAGATGACCCTGGACTCCAACATGCGTGACAGGCACACGGGCCTTTCGCAGACGAGTTACGAGTGCCAACAAGGCAGCACGACGTTGAATCTCCCCTGGCGTGTCGTGTTCGATATAACACTCGTTGAGCACCAGGCGAGCATGCGGGTCTGCGGCATGCGCAGTGTGAAAAGCAATATCGATGTATTCGGGGCCAATCAGGTCCAGCCACGGCTTGCGGCGAAGACCGTCGGGACGATTGTCGTGATAGATCGGCTCATTCACGACATCCCATGAGTAGAGACGTCCGGCGTAGTGCCTGAGCGCGGTGGTGATGTGATCCGTCATCACCTGCTTCGCATTCGCAGGTGTCACATAGGATGAGAACCATTTCGGCAGCGCATTCCACCAGACGAGACAGTGACCGCGGACGAGCAATTTATGCTGCTCGGCCCAGTCAACTACAGCATCGCCTGGCTTAAAGTCGAAAGAATCCGGCGCCGGACGCAGCCGGTCCGAGAACTTGAGATCGTTTCCGTCAGCAATCAACGAAAATGTGTTTGCAATGATCGTTGCGGCGGAAGTGTCGTAATACAGGTCGTGCGCGACGGTGTACATGCCAAGAATCTTGCCGCTCTGCCGCTCTGCCCGTTTTAGTGAAGATGTATCGGGGAGAGCCGGCGCCAGGGAGCGCGCGACTGGCGCGCAGACTGAGCTGAGGCAAGCCGTGGCGGCGCCCCGGAGAAGGGACCGTCGAGTTATGCTGGAATCCGCACTTGCTGAATGCTGTTTATTCATTGGTTGAATCAAATACAAAGCCGGTGAACAGTCCACGCGCGTGAGCAAAGCAGAAAGTCGCCTCATGAAGGCGGCCTCGCAGCGAAACCGCGATTACACGCCCCAGATCGTAAGCGAGAAGGGCTGCCCAGAGGATGTAAAGCGAGTGGCGCCGTACCAGGCGTCCCATGCCGTGACCATAGCTCATGGCTCTCGCTTTGGAGACAGTGCCGCTTAACATGTCACGCCTTGGATGGCGGATGTGCAAGATACGATCAAAGCGCCCCCGGAGTCCTGTAGCCAGTAGGCGAAGAACAAAATCAGTCTCTTCAGCGCGCAGGAGCCTTGGATCAAATCGAACACGGCGGCTTCTCTCTACGTCGGCGATGAACAGGCTCGAACAAAATGTGGTGCGGAGAGCATTGCAGGAGTTAATATCGCACGCGCTCTGAATCCAGCGGTTACCGCTGGGTACTCCTTCATCGTCCAGGGCCCCTACTGCAAGGACCGCGTATTCCGGGTGCGAATGAAACCATGCATCCACATGATTAAGAAGGTCAGCCGGGTACCAGCAGTCATCATCGGGGAATGCGATAATCGTGCCGGAAGCTGCGTCCATTCCGAGGTTCCGTGCTTCAGAGGCATTTTTCTCGCCACTGCGAATATGGCGGAGGTTTAGACGAAAAGGTATCCTCTCGAGAAATGAAGAGACGCGGTCGTCCTCGTTCTGATCAACCAGAATCACCTCGACATCATCTCTCTTCTGTTCATGAATCGATTTCAGCAGCGTTGCGATCTCCCTGGTTCGTCCCAGTGTTGGAACGACGAGACTGAATCGTGGTGTTACCACGCCACCCTCCTTCTTTTCAGACGAAGCGTTGGCCTGACCTCTCTTGCTCGACTACGGAGTAACATGTGATGAAACTGCACCGCGGCGATTACTTTGCGGGGTGTGTGATAATGCCGCCCAGCCGACTTGGATCAAATCCCACCTGGATTTCCGTCACCACATCTACGGGTTCGCCATCTTTCACATAGGGCCTGTATCGCCATAACCGAACGGCGTCCATCGCGGCTGTTTCCAACTCATGGGGCCCGGAAACCAGATAGATCGGCGAGACTGTTCCCGATTTCCGGATAGTGGCGCGCAGTACGAGAATGGCAGGCTTCGTCGCTCTAAGACCACTTGGCGGATAGTTTGGGCTGACCATCGTCGTGCAGTATCCGGCCATCACAGACCCGGGGACAAACAACCCTTCACCCGGCGCCCCTGCACTGCTTTGCGCACATGACGGGACAATACCTACCGCAAATGCGATGGCTGCAAAGAAAACTGCACAGAGTCGTTGCTGTTGAAGAAGGCGCATCAGTGAATCACATAGATTGCTGCGCTTGCAGTGGAGGCTGCAATAGTCGAAGCACTCATGGCGGCATTTTTCATCCAGCTGAACGGCACGTAGACGATGTCGTTCGCCTGCAGAGCGATGTCCGGTTGTTTCCCCTTCCGGATAGCGTCCAGGTGCACTGGAAGATCCATCTGTCCGCCTGGGGTTGAGCGGATGATCTGGATGTGCGATTGAACAGCAGTTTTGTTCGCCGATCCCGCCATCGCGATAGACTGCAGCACGGTAACATGCGAGTCATTTGTGGCTATCGCATAACCTCCTGGCCGGCTCACGTCTCCCATGATATATACCATCGGGGCACGCGGCACCAGCACAGTATCTCCTGGATGCACGATTGGGACGTCTGCTAGGGCCTCGGTGGCATCGTTTGCCACGTAGTAGGTTATCTCCTTAGCCTCGCCGCTCCGTTTTATGGTGATGTGCCGGTCTGCAACTTCGGTCAAGCCGCCCGCCAGCGACAGCACTTTAAGAATGTTCTGCGGCGTCGTGATAGGGTAGGTTCCCGGACTTCGCACCTGACCCAGAACAGATACGTCTTGAGTAGCATACTCCTGCACGCGAACGGTCACCTGGGGATGAAGCATGATGTCTTTCTGTACTAATAGCGTTTGAACCGCCGCTGCAGCCTGCGCGGGAGTATCGCCTGCCACCTCCAGGCTGCCAATGTATGCAAGCGTTATGGTTCCCGAGTCAGTGACGCGAACCTGTTGTTCCATTTCAGGGGTATCGAGCACATCCACCTGAAGAAGGTCGCCACGCCCGATAAGAAGACTCTCATTCTGCGCGCACGCGCCGAGTGACATTGCGAGCACGCAAAAAATTATGGGAGCAGATGCGAAAATTCCTTTATGCAACATGGTTGTTTCCCTGATATGCCATAGGTCTGTATCCGTAGTATCGATACTGAGCACCGCCCGAAGCTTTCACGGCATTCAGCACGACTCCGAAGTTTCGTACGCCCTGGAGTTGAAGGATATTGCAGGTTTTCTCCAGGGACCGCCTGTCTGTCAGTTTGTGTCGCGCAACAACGACAGTGAAATCCGCCTGTGAGCTTAGCTGTGCCGAATCTGTTACCGGAAGAAGCGGAGCTCCGTCGATAAAAATATGGTCGTAAGTTTTTCTCCAGTGCTCAATGGCTTCGGTCATTGCTTCCGAGCCGAGCAATTCCGCCGGGTATGTCGAACCAGGCCCGGCAGAAATAACGTCGAAGACGTTTCCATCCTCCATGCGCACGCTTACAGGCGCGTGGGAATTCGAGTCGACAGTCCTGTGCGTGAGCAACTCGCTGAGTCCGCCTGATAACGGCAGGCCTAGACGCGTGTGGAGGACCGGCGTGCGCAGATCTCCATCAACGAGAAGCACCTTCTTGCCGTGCTGCGCGTATACAGCAGCGAGATTGATACTCAACATGCTCTTGCCCTCGGCGGGAGTCGAGCTCGTGATCAAAACAACATGCGGGAGACGTCCCCCTGGATTGCTGTACATAAGAGCTGTGCGAAGCGCGCGCAGGGCTTCTGTGTAAGGAGCGCGCGGCTCCGTCGCAGCAATGATCCGATCTCTTGGGTAGATATTTAAGGAAGTAACATGCCTCTTCGGGAGTGGCCGCTCTTCCTTTGCTGTCAGGCCAGGATGATACGGCAAAAGCCCAACCGGCACATGCTGGCCAAAAGAACCAAGTTGAGCGATTTCCTGGATGCTGTAATCCGTTGCGTCTTGTAAGAGAGCAGCACAGACAGCCAGCAGAAGGCCCACAGCTACACTCGCTGCCAAATAAAGAGGAATGTTTGGTTTCGCTGGCCGCATAGGAATCCGGGCAGGATCCACCACTGTAATATTGCTGGAACGGAGGCCTGCAAGCAGATCAGCCTCCTTCAACCGGCTCAAGAGATTCTCGTAAAGATCACGGCTCTGCGCGGCCTCCTGCTGAACAATTTCGTATTCCACCGCCTTATCATTGAGCGACTCTGCCTGCTTTTTCTCCCGCTGGAATAAAGCATGGTCCTTGTTCTCTACTTGCTGCGAAACGACGTAATCGTTCTTGACTCGCGCTGCGAGCCTTGCGCTTTCCTGCGAAATTGCCTTTTGAGTCGCCTTCAGGCTGCCGCGCACCTCCGCAAGCCTGGGATAGGCCGGGCCGAATTTTGCCGAAAGTTCATCGAGTTGGGCCTGCGTCTGCGCCTCCTGCTGGCGAAGGTTTTGCAGAAGAGTGAGAGATCCGCCGATTCCCGATGACGACCCGGCGAGTGTACTGTTTCCGGCAAGGCTGGAAATCAGTTCAGGGTTGCCACTCTTCACAACCTGATATAGCGCTCCCTTCATAATCCTGGCGGATTGCGCGTCCGCTAACTGAGAGGTGGCCGCCTGGAGCTTCTCGAGCTCCGGCGCGTACACCTGGTCATGTCCCTGGCGGTCCGTCTGCCCAAGCGTAAAGACACCGGAATCCTTCTGCAGCTCAGCGACCTTCGCCTGAAGCGTTTCACTGTTTTTTCGCAGGTCGGACATCTGGCCAGACAACCATTTGGTGGCTTGTTCTGTTGCCCCTCGCCTGGTTTCAAAATTGAACTCATTCAGGCTCTGGATGAGTTGATTCACGACAGCCGCAGCAACCCGCCGATCAGAGCTGAGATATTCGACTGACATCAGACGCGTGCCCGAGATTGGTTTCACCTTGAGATGTGACTGGAAGATTTTCACGGCCCGATTTTGCCGGCTGGACTCTTCCAGAGATTTGTCTCCTGAATTCTCAGTTCCGGAAAACGTGAGATGACCCAATACCCAGCTAAGTAGATTAAATCGCGGCTGGAAATCAGGCGTATTCTCAAGATGAAGTGAATTAATAACCCTGAGGGCCAGCGAATCGGATTGCAGAACCTTCGCCTCGGTTTGCAAAGTGAGATTCGATTCGAGGGCATCCTGATCGGAATCAGACCGCCCCACATTGTTCAGACCCAGCGCATCGGGCTCCTTCTGCACCTGCACCTGGCCGGTAGCCTTGTACAATCGCGTGCTGGTTGCACACACCATCACACCGAGCGCCAGTGCCACCAGCATCGTCGCATATACTATGCGGCGGCGGCGGGACATGATCGTGAGTAACTCCCGGATGGTCATTTCGTTCCTGGCGGGCAACCTGCTGTAATGCGGCCCGAGGGGAGAAGCGGCAACGATAATTTGCGATGACTCGTTCACGGAATAACCTCCACGCGCAGTGCTTCATAAGAGGGTGGTGGGATTCGTACTGTACAACCCTGATTTGCTAACAGCCAAAGAACCTGGCGGGCTCTCTGTTTCTCCGGGATTCAGGACGGACAACAAGTCTGCAACCCGTTCGGACTGCCGCATTGCAATTTCCTGCAATTCGGCCGCGAAGCTATCTTGTGATGCCAGACGCACACAGGCGTTCAACAGGACCCGCCGAAACCACTGAGCTGCCACGATCTCGGCGAATTCGATGTTGCCAATGGTATATCGATGCCACATGCGGCGAGGTTCCCGATATAGACGGAAGATCCATTCGCATCCGATGTTTTGCATCCATAGCGGAGCGCGGGGAATGATTCCGCCCACCATTTCAAACGAGCCTCCAACACCTATGGAGACCGGGACAGAAAGCTGTAGCCCGTGATGGTAGATCCAATGTTCCTGCTTGGGCGCGCCGAGCGCTACAAAGAGAAGGTGCGGATCATAGGCGGTGATCGCATCAGCCACGGCGCGGAGGCCGGCTGCGCTCTGCTCGAAACCAGGCGGCGGACAGCATATGCGGCAATGAAAGCCTGCAAAGTCTTTTTTCAACGCCGCTACAGCACGTTCGGCGGAGCCAGGGCGCCCACCGAGGAGAAACACTCGCAGGCCGTTGTCAGCAGCGAGGCCGCAAAGCCACCGGAAGATATCCACACCGGTAATTCGCTCATGGATACAGCGCCCGCAGAGGCGCGCCGCAATGAGGAGAGATACACCATCGGCGAGAACCAGATCGGCGTTTGCATAGATCTCGCGCAATTCGTGATCCTTGTTCAGCAGGACAATGTGCTGCGCGTTTGCCGTGACAACATAGGCAGGCGGCCCGTGCTTCCGGGCGTGGTTGATGATTGAGGCGCAGACTCCTTTCGACGAGCAGTCGTCGACCAGCGCATGACCGACACCAACCCGGGTTATAACCGATGCGTGAATTGCAAGGTCGCGATTGTTGCAATAATGTGTCATAAGGCCAACGGCCTTGCATGCTCGATCACTCGAACGCCACGAAGCAGTGCGTCTTGATTTCGCTCAGGACGATCGATTCGTGCGTGGAAATGGTTGGAATAACATCATGGAAGCGGGCGCTTTAGTTAACGGTCACTGGGGAACTGCGTACCCGAAGCGTGGTTCTTGCAGAGCTGGTACTTGGAGTATCCGCTCGACATCAGAGACTGCGACATTGATCGAAACCGCCCTCTGAATAATTTCGACGGAAACGACTAACCTGAAACGTCCCGCGTACCGGGCGAGAGTACCCTCGACCCCAGCTAGCGATCCCCGCACGACCCGTACGCGTTCTCCGATTGCTGGCATGGGATGAGGAGAGCACTCAGCACTCCGCGATACTAATGTGCGAATGCTCTCGATTTCGTTATCGGGAACCGGCAACGGGCCGCTGTGATTTCTCACGAAGTCGACGATTCCACGAACCTTTCGAATGCTCAGCTGGATCTCACTCGTGATCGCAGCCTGAACGAACAGATATCCTGGAAAGAGCGGAACTGTAATCACCTTTCGTCGGTCGCTCCATTTATGCTCCTCATCGATCACAGGCATGAAGTGCGTGATCCCGAGGCTCTCCAGAGCCATCGAAGCGAGCTTTTCCTGGCGGGAACGGGTCGTTAGTGCATACCAGGATAGTTCATCAGGAAGAGCGAGCCTCTCCGCGATTCCTTGGAATACCTGATTTTCACGAGGACTGAGGTGCATCTGTACGTAGCTCCGCCGTTTGGGTCACATGAACGGCCCGAAACTATGCCGCTTTCCTTGAAACCTTGCCAAGAGCCGGGTGGATCTGCTGGTCTGCATCGCTGCTGAAGCTGTCCCTTGTTTGTTTCCGCTCCGTCATTCCAATTCCGGCAGAAAAGAAAAATATCAGAGAGTGACAGTTCTCATCTTGTCGCGGTTATGCGGGCAAAAGAGACACTCTAGAACTCTAGGATATGAAGAACTGGGTATATAACAAGGGGCCGAACGTTGGAAAATGTTATGAGATGATCTGGCTCCTAAGGTGCAGCTTTCCTCAGTGCAACAGCCCCCGCCGCCAGTACGGTGTCTCTGCCTTTCCAGAGATACCGTCTCATCTTCTTCAGAGGTATTGTCGCGACTCTTTAGGGATACTATCTCTGCTTCTCCAGAGACACTGTCTCACACAGGATAGGAAGAAAGTCATACCAGACTGAGCGCGGCGATCTCCAGACAGAGATGGTGTGGCATCCTTAGCGGCTTCTGGCGAGTCTAATAAGACGGACAGGAGATCATTATGTTAAGGCACGCTTTTTCCATTTGCTACAAAGGGTTTTTCAAGAGTACTCTAGAGTAGCAGGTACTATCTATCAATCCTCTCCTGCGTTCTACCCCACTGAGTAGGTAGTTCCTGGCTTCGCTATCCGCTCCGATTTGAGTATCACAATTCTTGCCTCGGACCACACTTAAACAGAAACTGGTGTGCTAACCCGGTGTTTCAATTAGAAACGGGGGTCTGATGTCAGTAATACCGTCTCCTCACTTGCAAAATACCTCCCTCCGAAAACTCGAAAGTGGTCGCATGACCCTTTCGAAGCCGAGCACGGACGGGAGCGCGGCCAGATCTGAGCCCGATGCCGGAAAAGCATTCCGCGTATTAATAGCGGACCGCGACTCCATGAGCAGTGATCTTCTGGCGGCCACGCTCACGCGAGACGGAAATTATCATGCGTCCGCCGTTGCTTGCACCGACCTCTTGCGCAGATTGGTACCAAACCATGTAGATCTTGTGGTTATCGGCGCCGATCTGAATCAGAGTTCTACAAATGGCTTCCGTCTGACGCATCAGGTCAGCAGCGCCCATCCTGATGTCCTGATCGTCATGCTTCTAGACGAATCGACTCCGGCCTCTGTCATTGATGCTTTTCGCTCCGGAGCGCGCGGCGTATTCTCTCGACAACAACCGGTGGCCGAATTTCTGGACTGTCTCGAACATGTTCGAAAGGGGTTTATCTGGGCTGCCGAGAGGGAGGCGGCATTTCTGCTCGAGGCGTTCCGATGTATACCCGCTCAGGATCCAGCTATGTCAAACAAGTCGCTACCTCTGACTATGCGCGAACTCCAGGTCGCACGGTGTGCAGCGAAAGGCAAGACCAACAAGGCCATTGCAAGCGAATTGGGATTAAGCGAACATACCGTCAAAAACTACCTCTTCCGTGCCTTCGAGAAACTCGGTGTCTCTAACCGCGTTGAGTTGCTGCTTTACTTGATGGTCAGAGGATACCCCGTTGAACCCGCCACGACCGATGACGCAGTGACTGAGATCTTCCCTGAAAGAACATCAGCGTAATAACAGAGGGACAGCTCCGAGCAGCGCCGCAGCGCGGAGTTTCGCCTGGCCCCAGGGCTTCCATGAATACTTTGTTTGTAGGATTCGATATAAGGCACGATCAAGTCCGCCTGCTTCATCACACCTCCTCCAAATACAAGAATCTCCGAGTCATATGCGTGAATGAGTCCTACGGAAAACGCTGGTTGATGTTGTCAAGACAGCCCTAAATATCTCCCCAATCAAAACGCGATCGGGAAGAGGTTTTTCGAGAGCGGACACGATAAACTCGCGACAGATCAGGTTCAAATCGTCGCAGTTTGCGGTGATCCCCTCTACACCAATCTGCGTGAGGAACCGCCGCCTCAGTTCTTCATCCCATATGTGCAGCAAATAGAGGTGGGCGGGTGGTCTGCCCGAGGTTTTGTACGAGTGAGATAGTTAGTGTAGCGCAGCGGTGATCACGAAGATGTGCCAGACATTGTCTACACAGCCGGCGCTTTCGGACAGGACGGAATTGCTTCAGTCGTTTTGCACGTCTTTCCGGCCAAAGGTGTCTATCGCGAAGGGAATCGCGGTGCCCGCGAGTAGCAGGGCCGGACGCGCGTTCAATGTACCTTTTGGCGAATCCAGTAAGTGTCGTTGCTCCAGTCGATGCGGTTTCCATCCTGACTGATGGTGCCGCCGAGCCGGGTATGGGACCACTTCGTAGAAATGTGGCGATCTCCATCGAAGGATCCTGTGCCGCTCGACCCATGCTCATTATGCAAGTCCAGCCCGCCGTGGCGCTCGAGGATCGAGCACTGAAGCGAGTGGTTTCCCTGCGAATACCAGATACCGTTTAGGTTGGGGCGGTTGTGGTCGCCTTCGCCGTCACCTCCGCTAGCGTCAGCTCTGCCGCCTCCGGAAGCGGCACCACCGCCACCGCTTCCGCCGTTGCTGCCTCCGGCACTGTGGCCTCCGCCATTGCCGCCAGCTGCGCCATCGCCACTTCCGCCACGATTGGAGCAGCGCTTCCAGAAGGTTCCGTTGCTCCAGTCGATGCGGCGGCCGTCCTGGCTTAGCGTTCCAGTAATGAATTGCCAGTCAGGAGCGCTGATCTGATTTGCGTTTATGAGGTTGCCCATGGAGGTCTTGCCGTTATCGTTGGTGAGATTGAAGTAGGCTTCGTTGCTGCTGATAGAGGCGTGCTTGGAGGGATCACCCTGGGCGCACCACGCGCCCAGGAAGCCTGAGCCCTGCCCGTTGTCGGGCGGCGCAGAGGCATTGTCAGACTGCGCGGAGGCATTTGGACCGGTGATGGCAAGCATGACGAGCACAGCCATGCTGCTGAATACTGTGTGGATCAGGCCCCGGAAAAGACGCCGCTGGGAAACAGCCATTCGATTGGCCACTGGGCTCCTCCTACCTTTAGACTAGGATGCCCCGCTCCGACGATGTGCCAGCCATAATGTGCCAGCCAGTATCTATTCGGCGGCACTTTCGGACAGCATGGAATTAGATGCGGCATGGCCCCGAGGGCAAGTCGTCAGCAGTGCAACTCCTCAGCGCTTGCGACCGCCATTCGGATGAGGGGGCAAGAACCCATCACACCGGTGTCGAGCTTCATAGCGCAGTAGTTCCGCTTCTGTCTTCGCATTTGCGAAGGTGTGCGGGTGTTGAAAAAGTTAGTACGAATTAGCTGATTTCCATGAGATACATATGGCCATGCGAGGTGTTTGGCAGCATAGTTGACCATGCTGTTGTGGATGGCCATAGTTGGAGGACTAACTCTCATGATGGGTCGGCACGCCCGCTCTGAACCGCTGTTCTACTACTTCCGACTGGAAGATCAGGTTCCAGAGAATCATCTGTTGCGGTTGATTGATAAGCATATCGACTTCAGGTTCGTGCGCGAGCGACTGCAGGATAGCTATAGCGAAGCAGGTCGTCCGTCGATCGATCCAGAGCTCTTGCTGCGGATTTTGCTGATTGACTATTTGTACGGCGTCAGCAGCGAGCGCAAGTTTATCGAGGAGCTGCGTGTGCATCTGGCATGGCACTGGTTCACAGGGCTTGGTTCGATGAGGAAGTTCCGCACCACTCCACATTTTCAAAGAATCGCCACGGACGTTTTCACGAGTCGAAGGTGCTCGAGCAGTTGTTCGAAGAAGTTGTGGCTCGATGCCTGGCAGTTGGACTGGTACGCGGAGACAAGCTGTCCGTCGATGGAACTTTCGTGGAAGCAAATGCTTCCAATGAGAGCCGCATCGCGCGAGAGCAACTGGCGGAAGCCGCGCAGGTCAATCGAACCGTGCGCGAGTATTTGGATGAACTTGAAACGCACAATCCAGTGGAGGAGCCGACACATAATCAGGACATGGTGTCCACCACCGATCCGGACTCCACCTATGTGACCAAGGGTGGCACGCCTGCACGCATGGGGTATACAACAACTACCTGGTTGATAACCACAGCTGCATCGTCGTAGGAGTACAAGCCACGGGCGCTCGCTTAAGCGAAGAGTCTCGAGCCGTGCAGGAGATGATCACGCGCTTCGCTCAACGGCAAGGGAGAAAACCACAGTCCATCGCTGCCGATGCAAGCTATGGCAACGGTGAGTTCTTGCAGTGGTTAATGGACAGGGACATTACTCCGTACATGCCCACCAGAGACGCTGTGGGGAGAACGAGAAGTCCCTTCTATGGTCCGGAGCGCTTCACCTGGTTACCGGCCAGCAACAGCTACATCTGCCCAGCAGGCCAGCAACTAAATTACTGCGGCGCAACCAGGGCAATCGCACATTCGGCTATATCGGAACGCGTAAAAAATGTGGTCCGTGGCCACAGAAACCGCAGTGCACAAGTGGAGCATTTCGGTATTTAGCCATCCACATGAACGAAGCTGCTCGACAACGAGCGCGCGATCTCTGGACGACACCGGAGTTCGAGCATGCACAGCGGCAAAGGAAGAAGATCGAGGCGCTGTTTGCACAACTGAAGAGTCACATTGGTGTTCGTCGTCTCGTCTGCGCAGGTTGAAGTTCGTCCAAGAGCATAAGGGCAGTACCTATTGACTCAACTACTGGGCTCAATCCCCAAGACACCGGAAAAGCGCCGCCGACTTTTTCAACACACACGTGTGGAAGCACTCACTGTTCTGGCGTGGCCCGGAGGCCGAGCTTCTGCCGACGCTGGAGGAACTTGGTATCGGGTTCGTGCCTTTAGCCCACTCGGCGCCGGGTTCCTCACGGGCAAGATTGACGAGAACACGAAGTTCGATCCAACCGACTTCCGGAACATAGTGCCACGCTTCTCGCCCGAGGCGCGCAAGGCAAATACGGTTCTGGTCGACCTGGTCAAGGCCTTCGCGGAACGTAAAGGCGCGACGCCGGCGCAAGTCGTACTCGCCTGGCTGCTGGCGCAGAAGTCGTAGATTGTGCCGATCCCAGGAACCACCAAGCTACATCGGCTCGAGGAGAATCTCGGCGCGGTGCACGTCGAGCTGACCGAGAACGATCTCAAGCAGATCGACGAAGCTGCTTTCCGGCTAAAACTCGAAGGAGCCCGCCTTCCGGACGCTACACTAAAGATGACCGGACGATGAGTTCTTCCTTCAGCTGGGAGCCGAAGGGCAGCAGAAAGGACCGGTTCGAAGCACTACCGCTCCTCCGGGTTCTCTGTGGCCGTGATCCCACTTCTAATGACTTCGGGAGAAGAAGCCGCGGCTATCTTGGAGCTATGGATTGTACTGGCTCAAATCGAGCCGTCGACCGGGTTGCTGGGAGATCTACCGAATTACTATGACCAGAATCCGGCGCTCTTTGCGCTGGGCTGGCAGGAACAACGTTTTCGCTTCGCCCCTGACGGAACGCTGTGGGTTCAATGGAGAAAGTAAACCGTAACGTTTGCAGAATATTTTGCTTGTGGCCACCTGCGCGCTTATTGTCGGCTTCTCGTCAAGCGTGTCGGCGCAGTCGACAGCGGAACGTGCATTGCTCACCAAGGCCCAATCCCTCGCCACAAACGGCCCAAGAAGGTTCGGCGACCGGCCGCAGAGTCGGCAAGCGACTGTCTCCTCGGCGGTTGCTGTGGGTCGGAAAACTTACAAAGTTGCTGAGGAATCCCCGAAACTCGGGACGTGATTTGGAGGCCAAATGCAGGCGAACGATCCTGCATCTTAGCATCTGGACTCTTAAACTGGCTAAGACATGGTTTGTCAACCGCAAAAAGTAAGCGCCTGCAGGTGATTTCAAAGGCTGTTGATTCTTACTAGAGTTTCGTTGCAGAATCTCTCTAGCGATGGGAAAGAAACAGCAAGGTCAGAAGGCAGAACTCCCCACGCCGGGAGAGCTTCGCTTGTTACAGGTTTTGTGGCGAATTCGCGAAGGCGCAGTTGAGGACATTGTGCTGGCATCTGGCGAGGATCCACCTCCGAATTACAAAACTGTTCAAGCCTGGCTGCGGATTATGGAGCGCAAGGGACAGGTGGATCACAGACAAGAGGGCCGGGCGTTTATCTTCCGCCCACTGATCAACCGCGGCGATCTCCACCGGCTCTCCATTCGTAATTTGGTGGCCAGGTACTTTACGGGTTCCCGGTCAGAACTGCTTGTGGCGCTCTTGAGCGATGAGCGTATCAGTCGGGAAGAGTTGCGCGAGCTCGAGGGATTAATCCGCAATCGACGTAAGGAGCTATCGTAGCCTGACATAGGAGTAGGATTCACACCCGAGTCGAGGAGCCTTATGAGCAGCGAGACTGCATCCGCACTTTCAAGTCTTTTGGGCACGTATGTGCTTCAGTCCGCTGCTGGATACATGCTCTTGTGGCTTCTGTGCAGGTTCGTGCGGGATCCTAAATTTCGATTTCGGCTTTGGGGACTCTTTCTCGGTGGGATGGTGGCAGCATGGTTAGGTTTGCTCCTACTGTCTAGTAGGTCAGCATCAACTGCCTCCGCTGGTGCGGTCTATCCAGATGTTTCAGAGCCACATCGGTCGTGGACGGTCAATTTTGATTTGACACCTCACTTTTCGACGATTCTGTCCGGCGTGTGTTGGACATATGTAGTTGTCCTCGCTCTCTTCTTGGTGAGTTTTTGCGCCCGATTCTTGCAATTGAGGACCCTCTTCCGGACTTCACAGCCTGCATCCGATTCACTCTCGTCACTTTTCGAATCACTCCGTAGGCGTATTCAAGCCCCTCAGTGCGAATTACGGTTGGTTCCGCGCCTCCGCTCGCCTGCCGCCGCCGGGTGGAGACACCCCAAAATCCTGCTGCCCGACGAGTTCCTTTTTCGACTTGAGACTCCACAACTCATGGGCATACTTGGGCACGAATTGACACATGTTCGACGGCGGGACTATCTCTGGGACAGACTGGCGACTCTAGGCTGTTATCTTGTTTTCTTCCATCCCGCAGCGTGGCTTGTTCGGCGTCACTTGCGTTGGGATCGCGAATTGGTTTGCGACGAAGCCTCAGTAGATCGCTCGGATGCCTGTCGTCTCGACTATGCCGCCTGCCTGACAACCTTGGCAAGCTGGCGGATTTCCGGAGAAGGGTTCGCTGGCCCGATAGATTTTCTTTCCTCGCCCTCTTTACTTTCCACGAGGGTTCGCGCGATGGTATCCTCGCCCGAACCGCGGTATTCAGCGAACAAAAGGGCCGCATTCGCATGCCTTGTCTCGACCTCACTCATGCTTGCGATAAAGTTGGTGCCCGAAGCGACCTTTACTCCGACCACATCTACTCCTCTCACCTCATCTACAATTGCAGCGCCACCACGCACAGCAGATTTGATCCAGGAATCTCCACACCGGCATCAATCAGTTTCGTATGCTGAGCCAAAGCGGGTGTTACACCGACACAAACTGCCAGTTTCAGAAGCCAATGTCCCGCACGTACAGTCTCGGTCCGCCTCTTCCGCGCCGAAAATCACGGGTAGTCTCGAGGAGATCTTGGGCCCATCTCAACCGCAAACCCAGCCAAACCCTACACAGACCCAGCCGGATGCTAAACAACCTCATGCTCCATGGCGTTTCATCCCGAAAGTCGGCGGTTGGACAATTCGCTCGGTTAAGGTGGGCTTCTCCAAGATAGAATCTCATTTTGCCGGTGATAGGCGTCAGAAGGAGCCATCCGGACAGTTCTCGTCCGCGACGACGAAGCTGGGCTCTGACTAAGATACATATCCTGAACCATCGATAGCCGCCGCCTGTCAGGCGAGGCTCCGCTTGACAATTAAGTCTTAAACGAATTAAGACATTAACAAGCTGGTCTTAAGTGTATTAAGAATTAGAAACGCCCGTTCTTGGTATTTGTGGACAGGACCAAAGGACGGAAGACCTCCGATATCAACCAAATTGCCAGTACGAGAACGTAAACACTCCGCACAGCAAAAAGAGACCGTGCAATAGGCGGAAGACATTCAATCATTGTTTGTCCTGATTGATCGGAATCTCTCTCGCGGTAATTGTCATCAAGAATTGACCGCCTCTCAGCCAGGCACGATGTGAGCTGCAGCTTTCAGTTTTTCTGCAAATTTACACTGACATGAAAAGGAGGCCTGATGGAACTGCAGTCCTCCCAACTGCAAGGTGTTTCCGTCCGAAAATCCCAACGACGTCGCCTGATCCTGTCGAAGTCGAGCAGAGACGGGAGCACAATAAGACCCGAACAGAGTGCCGGACAGGCATTTCGTGTGTTGATAGTGGATCGCGACTCCATGAGCAGCGATCTACTCGCAGCTGCGCTCATGCAAGACGGGAATTGTCATGCCTCATCCGTTCCATCTTCCGAACTCCTGCGAAGATTGGCAACGAACCAGATTGACCTCGTGGTCATCGGCGCCGAGCTCGATCACAGCTCCATAAGTGGCATCGATCTGGCGCACCAGGTGCGCTGCACCTATCCCGCGGTCTTGATTGTCATGCTTGTAAATCAATCGACCCCAGCGTCTGTCATCGAGGCCTTTCGCTCCGGAGCCCGCGGCGTATTCTCTCGACAATATCCGGTGCCCGACTTTCTGGGCTGTATCCAACATGTTCAAAAGGGGTTTCTTTGGGCTGGCGCACAGGAGACGAAATTTCTGCTCGAGGCATTCAGATGTATGCCCTCTGCCAATCCATCTTTGATCAACAATTCGCTGAGTTTGACCGTGCGCGAACTCCAGATCGTTCGCTGTGCGGCCAAGGGCAAGACCAATAAAGTCATTGCAGGAGAGTTAGGACTAAGCGAACACACGGTAAAGAACTATCTCTTCCGGGCGTTCGAGAAGTTGGGGGTCTCGAATCGGGTCGAGTTACTGTTGTATTTGACGGTCAGAGGATACGCTTCTGAAGAGGCCAGGGCCACTGATCCGGAGGCTGATCTCTGCGACGAAGGAACGTCAGCTTGATAGCTTGAGACCACGTGCAGCTTTTTCCCTGATATGGAGTGACCGGCTCCCTTCCGCTTGTGGCTCTGAGCTGTGCGTCCTTCTGAACTCACAGCCTAACCCACGATAAGTGGATCGGTGCCGGTCACTCTCCAGAAACTAGCCAGCCGAATTCGGAAGAGGTGCCAAGCAAAGATGGAGTTCAGCGGCTCTCCTAGAGAGCCATGTCAACTGCTGCTCTCTAAACCTCGCCTCGTATGCTGCCACCCCATGGTCGACATATTCTTAGCCGTACTTGATCATGCGGTAAAACAAACTTGCAAGGTGATGTGCCATTGCAGTAATCGCCTTGGGTGCTCCCAACCGGCTCTGTAAGCGCCGGTACTTGGCCCCTAGCGAACTTTGACTTCGCCGCAATGAGCTCGCTGCAAGCCGAAACGCAGTTGCTGCTCTACTGGTAACTTTTCGCGTTGCTCGCTGGAGCACTTTCCCACCGCTGATACGATGATCCGGGCATAGACCAAGCCAGGACGCGTAGTGCTTCTCCGTTTTCCATGCACTCATGTCAGTCCCTATATCTGCCAGAATCGCCTGTACAGTCACTACGTTGATGCCATCAATTTGCGTCAGATATGGCTCCTGAATTGTGTATATGGCAGCGGGAATGCCAAAGCAGCGGACGGTAAAGGGGCTTTTGTCAAATGCGCTTATCAACCGATGAGAAATTTTTGCCAGCCAATGGGAAATTCTGACGACAGATGACCTTCATCATTCCTTGAGTTCGATTCAGTAAAAATGAATCTGGGTATTAGCGAGGGTCCAATCGCGAGGTACGGCGATCCGCGATGTCTTGGGTGTGAAATTGTAAAGAAGGTTATAGGCAAACACGAAATGAGTTGAGCTGTAAGATGAGGCGTGCATCTCTCCATCAACCCGCCAATTCTGCCAATGCTTGCCAAACGAGTCACCGGCCTGCCTGAAGGTGACAGCTGGATTTTCGAGCCAAAGTGGGATGGCTTTCGGGCTCTTGTGTTCCGTGACGCGGATGAGATTTTCATTCAAAGCCGTGATCAGAAATCGCTGAATCGCTATTTCCCGGAATTAATCGACCCAATGCGAAGTCAATTACCCAACCGCTGTGTACTCGACGGTGAAATCGTCATTGCGAGGAATGGTGCGCTTGACTTCGAAGCTCTTCAGCTACGCATCCATCCGGCAGCATCACGGGTAAAAACCCTTGCTGTGCAGACTCCAGCTTCGATAGTCTTCTTTGATCTTCTAAGCGAAGGGAATGAAGACCTCCTGAATAGGCCTTTCCACGAACGCCGCGCGAAGTTGGAGGCTCTGCTTTCTGCCGCAGTTCCGCCACTGCATCTCACCCCGGCGACTCAGGAAAAGAACATCGCTTCGGACTGGTTTCGACGCTTTGAAGGTGCCGGTCTCGATGGCGTTGTCGCAAAAGCGATGGAGGGTATTTACGAGCCAGATAAAAGGGTCATGTTCAAGATCAAGCACGAACGCGATTGCGACTGCGTTGTAGCCGGCTTTCGCTGGTACAAGGACAGCGAAGGCGTGGCTATTGGTTCATTGTTACTGGGGCTCTTCGATGAAGAAGGATCTCTACAACATGTTGGTGTCTGCGCCAGTTTCGCAAAGGAGAAGCGACGCGAACTTCTGGACTTTCTCACACTTTATCGCGATCGTGCACTCGACAATCATCCGTGGAAGTCATGGGCGGCGTATGAAGCCAGTGCAACCGATGCCGGCAAACGCATGCCGGGCGGTCAGAGCCGCTGGAGTCAGGGCAAGGATTTATCGTGGGAGCCGCTACGGCCGGAACTGGTGGTTGAGGTCACTTACGAACACATGCAAGGGCGGCGATTCCGGCACATGGCGCATTTAAAGAGATGGCGCACGGACAAAAAGCCGGAAGATTGTACTTATGCGCAATTGGAAGTAGTGCCGGCGCAGGAACTGACGGAGATTTTCGCCAGCGGTCGCTAAATACAATTTCAAAGTGTTCTTTTCACGATGATCTTCGCTTTCTCCACTCGCGAGTTGGATCGTCATCGGGATCAGGAGTTTCTTGAGCGGGCCGCAGAGCCTCCGGGACATGGCGCAGATTTACCCGGATACGTGTCCAAAGGGAAGACCGGCCTCGCATGCGATCGATGAGGATGTCATCCACGGCTAACAATTCCGCTATCTCTGCATGCCTGTTTTTCCATCGCTCCAGACCTGCCATCGCCGCTTCTTCATTCGGTGAATTCGCAATGACCAGAAGAGGCGCCTTGGACCGCGGTGTTCGCGATGAAGACTTCTTTGCAGGTGACTTGCCGAACTCGGTCCTGGCCCGTGAAGGAGCGACTCGCTTCGCCTCGCCTTCCATCTTGCGGAAGTGCGGCGGCCAAGGCGCGTCGCCAAGACCCGAGGCTTCATCTCTGGCGGCAAGCTCTAGCAGCTTTTCCAATGAGCCTTTGGCGGACTCGATCTTCGCAAAAGGATCGCCGACTGCTGTGAAGCGCTCTGGCATGGTCAGAACGGTAAATTCGGCGGGATCGCAATCAGGAACCTCATCCCAATAAAGAGGGGCAGAGACGCGAGCGTCCGGCAGCGGGCGCACCGAATATGCGGAAGCTGTCGTCCTATCCTTTGCGTTCTGGTTGTAATCAAGAAACACTCCATGACGCTCTTCCTTCCACCATTTCGAACTTGCCAGATCTGGTAAGCGGTGCTCCACCTCACGCGATAGAGCCAGTGCCGCCCGGCGCACTTCTGTAAAGGTCCAGCGAGGTTCAATTCGCACATTGATATGCATTCCCCGCGAACCGCTGGTTTTGGGCCAGCCGCTAAGGCCCGCTTCCTCAAGCACCGATTTCACTTCCATCGCAACGCGACGAACGTCCGCCCAACCCACACCAGGACCGGGATCCAAATCGATCCGCAACTCATCAGGGTGGTCAAGATCGGAAGAGCGGACGGGATGAGGATGAAGCTCGATGCATCCCAGATTGACGATCCAGGCAAGTCCAGCCGCGTCATCTACCACGATCTCTTCCGCCGTGCGGCCAGATGGAAAGGAGAGAGTCGCGGTCCTCAACCATGTTGGCCGATCACCCGGCGCACGTTTCTGATAAAAGGCCTCGCCATCAGCGCCATTCACGAATCGCTTAAGAACCAACGGACGATCTTGAATTCCGGCAAGAGCGCCCGGCGCGACTGCGAGGTAGTACTGGACGATGTCGACCTTTGTAAGCCTGGTTTGTTTTGAGAAATAGAGCTTATCGGGATGCGTGACCCGAACTTCCTTTCCCTCAATCGAAAGTATTTCGACGGCCTGATCTTTACTCATCAGGACAGCTTACCGCTATCTCGCCGGATTTCGACCGTAGAGGAGGCTGACCTCGTCTGCGTGACGAAGACAGATGTCTATGCCGATGTTGCTGCAATTCCGGATACCGAGACTCGCTATCTCAGCGCAAAAACGGGCCAGGGAGTTCAGGAATGGCTTGATGAGGTCCTGTCCGGAAGTTTCGAAGCGGACAAAAAAGCTCTCGAGATTGACTATGAACAATATGCGCATGCTGAAGCATCTCTGGCGTGGCTCAATCTGAGCCTCACTTTTGAACCAGAGACTCCGATTACCCCCGCTTTGGTGATCGGCCCTATGGATCGTCTGGATAGCGCGCTTACTGCGGCTGGGATTCCAATTGCCCACCTGAAGATGATGGTCAACTCGCCCGCGGGATGGTTGAAGGCAGCGATTTGCGCCAATAGCGAAAGGCCCACGGTAGAGGGAGACCTGGACGCTTCGCCGGCAGACATGCACGAACTGGTCGTGAATCTGCGTGCAACTGGAGATCCTCTTGCATGTTCAGCAAACCGTAGAGAAACAGTTGAAATATTTCGCCGGCAGGATCCTCCATGTACACCTGGATTGTTTCAGTCCTGCTCCACCAAAACCTGAACGAAAGATTGTGAGTTTCCACGCCGCAAAGTAAGCTTGGCTTCTACCTTCTGCAGCTAACTTGTCAGGTCTCCTCCTGCAGCCATCGGCATGCTATGCAGACGGGTTCCCGTGGCGGCGAAGATGGCATTGCTCACAGCCGGCGCAAGACCCACAATGCCTGTCTCACCTGCGCCTGCTGAAGGCAGGTCCTTTCTGTCAATCAGCACCACGTCGATCTCCGGCATATCCTTAAAGCGCGGGACGCGATACTGAGCAAAGTGCGGGTTCAGGATGCGACCATCTTTGAACTGAATGGCTTCGAACAACGCGCCACCGATTGCCTGCACTACCGCACCCATCGTCTGGTTGCGCAGGCCGTCGGGATTCACAATCGCGCCCGACTCCCAGGCTTGGACCACGCGGCAAAGCCGGATCTTCCTGCCAGCCCCATCCACTTCGGTCTCGACACAGGTGGCAACATACCCGCCCTTCTCGACCCCCCCGCGATGCCGAAGCCGTGTCCGGGCCCAGGCTTCGATCGTCCCCAGCCGAAGCGATCCGCTGCTGCCTGAAAAACGGCGCGCAGCCGCAGATCCGTCAGGTTTTTCAGGCGGAATTCGAGCGGGTCCATGACGATTGCGTGCGCCAGTTCGTCCATGTGGGACTCGCGCGCGAAGTGGTTCGCCGTGGCCGCCAGTCCGCGATAAGACCCCTGACGTAAAGGAGACTTAGTGGGATGAAACTGGATGAGTTGATTGGCAATGTTATAAGGCGTGTCAATTCCCGATGGACCTGAGTTGTAGTTATGGTGCTCCCAGGCCGTAATCGTTCCGTCGCGTCGCGCGCCGCTGCGGATCTCGATCCATCCCGCAGGCCGGAAATACGCCCAGGTGAATTTTTCTTCGCGAGTCCACACAACCTTTACCGATTTGCGAGCGGCTTTGGCGAGGCGCGCAGCCTCGACGGCGCATTCGCCGGAATGCTTGCCGCCGTAACCACTGCCCATGTCGGGCATGATGACGCGAACCTGTGTGGCAGGAATACGGAACGCCTCGGCAAGCTCGTCACGCACGCCAAAAGGCCGCTGCGTGCCCGTCCAGACGGTGAGCTTCTCTCCATTCCACTCGGCCACGGCAGCGCGCGGCTCGAGTGGTGCATGAGCGATGTATTGGAGAGTATAGGATTGCTCCAGCCTCATCTCAGCCGCCGCCATCGCTTTCGTCACCGAGCCTTTGGTGCGCGGTGGCTCCCCGCCTTCTGCGTCCGGATTGTTTCGGATATAGTCGAACAGTTCTTTGTTCGAGATTTGCGGAGACACATTCCACTTCGCTTGTATAGCGGAGATCGCCTGCTCCGCAGTCCATGCATCCTCCGCCACTACGCCAACAAAATCGCCATCGCGCACCACTTGAATTGCCCCAGCTTTTTCTGCATCTCTGGTGTCGAGCGAGGTAAGCGTGGCATTGAATCCTGCAGGCCGCAGAACTTTGCCGAACATCATGCCGGGACGGACGACGTCTGATGGATACTCATGCTTGCCGGTGACAAAATCCCGGCCATCGGCTTTGGGGACAGGCTTGCCGGCGATCTTCCATTCCCTGGCAGGCAGCAGTGGCGGATCGCTAGCGACCGTTAGCGTCAGTTTTTCTCCACGCGTAATTTCGCCATAGGATAGCGACTGGCTGGTCTTCGGATTCGTTACCTTGCCATCTGCTGCCTCCAGCGTGGCCGGATCAGCCTTCAATCGCCTGGCGGCCGCTTCAATCAGCATCTGCCGCGCGGTCATCGCCATGGTGCGGAGTTGAGGTCCCATGGTCGGCGTAGAACGGCTGCCGAATGTGCCCATGTCCCAGGGTGTCAGATCGGTGTCGCCCATCACCATGGTGATTGCGCTAAAAGGAACCCGGAGTTCGTCGGCCACAGACTGGGCCAGCGACGTGCGAATGTTTTGCCCCACTTCCACTTTGCCAGTGAAGACCGTCACCTTGCCGTTCTCATCAATGTGTACCCACGCGCTGACTTCCTGCGGCAACTCGTGCTTATGGAAGCCCCGGCCAGATTCCTGCGCCGTGGCAGAAGTACCCGAAAGACAGACCAGAAGCCCGCCGCCACACAGCTTCAGGAAGTCGCGGCGGTCAAGCTGGAACCAGTGCAACCGCCCCGGATTTTCATGCGGCGCGACTTCGAGAGCAGGCTCATCGGCTGGCATGATCGCTGCCTCCCTTCGCATTCAGTTGCCCCGCACGCTTTATTGCCGCCGCTATGCGCGGATAGGTTCCACAGCGGCAGATATTGCCATCCATGTACTCGATAATCTGCTGGTCGGTGGGATGGGGATGCTCTCCCAGCAGCGCCGTGGCAGAAAGGATCATGCCCGACGTGCAGTATCCGCACTGAAATGCCTCCTCATCCAGAAATGCCTGCTGCACAGGGGGGAGCGCGCCGTTGCGCCCCTGGCCCTCGATGGTCGTGATTCGGGCTCCTGTCAGGGAAGCGACGGGGATCTGACAGGAGCGCGTTGCCATGCCATCGATGAGCACGGTGCAGGCGCCGCATTGCCCCTCTCCGCATCCGTACTTTGTGCCTGTCAGATGAAGTCGATCGCGCAAGACGGAAAGCAGGGTTTCCTTTGCCGATGCGCGAACATGAAGTTCCGTGCCGTTGACGTTCAGAAGAAAGGCGTCCATCTCGGACCTCGATCAGGCAGAGGTATTGGCTTGCTTCGTTTAAATCAGGATACGCCCGACTCTTCGACCCTGGAGTCGTTACACGGCAACTTGCCGAAGACACAGATCGATCTGAATGGATCAATGAGCTCTAGGGCCTGATAACTGGAATGAAGAACCCAGTGCGTGCGTCACAAGATATGTGTTGCGCCGGCACTCTCGTCCGCCCACGCAAGCGCGCTGGGCTATGTCAACCGGCGAAATCTAACCCTGCGACCGAGCATGATGAGGCCCGCAACCGCAGCCATATTGAGCACCGCTTTGCCGATCCAGTCGATGGGGAGCGCGCCGCCAATCTTGAAAACGACGAATCCGCCGAGCATACAAGCCAGTACACTGCCGCAGACCAGGGCGTAGCGGTGCTGGTCGCACCAGTCGGGGCTGGATGTCCATCGCCTCATCAGAAAAAACGTGAAGCTGGCCCAGACAAGTCCGGCAGCCACAACTAGTCCAAACGGGATGGGCAGGGATCCATTGCCCCATGCGACCAGTCCGGATGCTGCCCAGGGAGTGCCCAATACACAGAGAATCGATCCAACAAGCCACGGAGACAGAGCAGAGTGGGATGAGGAATTGTCGTCTTGCGGCCTGTGTGACGGCAGCATGTAGGCGCCAAGGATGAACAAAAGAATGACTCCGACTCCGGTTAGGAGGTAGAGCGCGGGGGGACTATAGAGCGGCATGTGCAAGACCTTGACGCGAGCCCTCTGCGTCCATCCGTACCATGCAATGAAAGCCCCAAGAACAAAAGCGAAACTGGCAATGACGAAACCTCGCGCGCCCAACCATCGCTCTTCGCGCTGAGCGGGAAAGAGAAGCTCGGTGAGTTGTACGGGAATAAGGACGACCCAAACGCTTTCATAGCCGAGGGCCCACAGGAAGTAGACCCAGTTCACACCCCATACCCGTCCATATGCGTGTCCCGCGACAAATGGGGCGATAGAAGTCTGCTGAATCACCCATTCCTCCGCGACAGCCAGCGCAAGGCCCAACAACAACATGCTTTGCCAACCTTTGCGCCACCTCCGGACGCTTTCCCGGATGAGCACTGCACCGCAGCCCCAAATCAGGATCTCAGGGATCAGGATAAAGATCACGCTGAAGCGCATGGCTCCATAGAGCAGTTCGGAGATGACCGGCGCCAGCAGCGACAGCGAGACGATTGGACCAATGCGTTGCCAGCGCGAAGACTGCCCTGCGACGGCCTGCTGAGGGGGAGAGGTTGGAGCAGCAGCTTGTGTCGATAACGTTCTTTTCATTTTGCGGATGCGCCAGCGCCACACAATCCAGGCGATGGCCATCAGGAGAGCAACAACGAGATACAGAAGATGCGCACTCATCCACAGGACCGACACGAGCACGAACACGCGGTGATCGGCCTTCCGTATGGCATCCGCCGGTATGGTGACGGACTGGCTCCAATCCATGGCCTTCAAACGGGGCAGGAAGCCCTGGCGCACACAGCCTTCGAGGTTGTACACGCCGATGAGGTGGGAGAAATGGCCCGCGACAATCAAATCGCGGGAAAACCTGCTCCAATCGAGCACGGCGGGGTTTGCGGCGGGATCGCCGTCGGTGCAGCAAATGGCGATTGACTGCGCATCCGGGCCAAGCTTCCAGATGATCGCCGCTCCGGCAGGGCCCGCATAGCTGGTGTACAGCATCAGGACTTCCTGATCACCGCGAACGTCGACAGTGCCCAACATCCGGTCCAGTAAAGACGAGTGGGTCTTGCGTTCAACAGGGAGGTACGGCAATTGATAGGTTAGGACGAAGTAGCCCCGGGATCGGATGTCGGCGATGAGCGCGGAATACACTCGCCGTGCGCGGTGCATGCGCTGAACGTCGACGGCGCGCCACAAGAACGTGGTAAACAACCGCCACCAGTGGCCATTGAGAGACGCCAGCTCAGCGAAGTTGGGCTCGATGTCTAACCCCACCCCGTCCCATCGCAGGCCCTGCTCTCGGCTCCATGCGTCGAAAGCTGCAAATCGTGCCGCAGCCTCTGGCGCGTCCTCCGCGTTAAAGTAGGAACCCTGCTCCGGCGACATCGTGAGCGAGGCGATTACCGGAATTCCTTCCCGATTCAGCCGACGCACGAGTTCAGCACGCTCCGGAGTGAAGTCGAGAATGGCGACGGCGAGTCCGGCGTGCAGGCTCTTCAGGTTCGCAATCACGTTGGCGTTGGTCAACAGGGACTGCATCTGGCTCATTCCGTGGTCGCAACAGGCAAACATCAGCCGAGGGACCACACTTGGTCCCTGAACGCGAATGCCGGCAGCAGGTTTGGAAGCCAGCGCGGAAACCGCGGCGAAGTGGCAAACACATGCGAAGAGCACGGCTCGGAGCAGGCTAAAGGGAGCAGACGGTCTTTGAGAGATGCGTTTCAGGGAAGCACCGGTGCTGCTAGAATATATCTCACATGAATATATCTTAGGACTAAGATAAATGGCAAACAAGAAATCACACCCCGGGATGACGCAGGCCGAACTGCCCCAGGGAGAGCGGATGGGCCGCGAGTTGAGTGACGCGATTGTTTTTTTTCACGAGGCCGTGGCGTACCACCTGGGCATGAGCGCCGCGGAGTGGAAGTGTCTCGGGCTGTTGCGCGAGCATGGATCGTCGTCGGCGAGCAGATTGGCGAAGTTGTCTGGGTTCACCACGGGAGCGATTACCGGCATCGTCGACCGCCTGGAGCGGGCGGGCTACGTACGCCGTGAGCCGCATCCTACAGACCGGCGCAGCGTGATTGTACAACCGCAGCACCTGAAGGAGGTGCAGCAGCGCGTTGGCCCGATATTTCAGTCTCTGCTAAACGCGATGGCGACGATAGCCAGCCACTACACCACCGCTGAACTGGAAGCGATCCAGGGTTTCTTTAGGGAGACGACTAAAGTGCTGCAGGCCGAGACAGCGAAGCTGAGAAAGAAAAAGCGCGCGACTTCCGGGGAATAAGAACCTGTCGGACGGCTCCGTGTTGCTTTATTTCATTGGAACGTGCGATGTGTTGGTGTTGGTCAGTTGATGCCAAATCGCCACGTATCAACTCGAACAGGTGCAAGCTCAAAACGAGCGTCGGCCTGTCGTCAACAACTGACAAGCGTAGTTATTCAAAAGCAAACTTTTCAGGCGGATTAGACGGCGCATCGTGCAAGAAGCCGGCAGTGTGGGCCCATCGTTCCGGAGCTCGATCACCCCAGGGACCACGATGCGCGGCAGGTCCGTACGGATCTCAATTCGCCCGTCGAGCTCAACGGTCAACCCTCTACCGTGGCGAGCAGAAAATCCCACCGGCGGCCCTCAGGTCGGTCTGCAGGGTCAGATTACGACGATCGTGAGTGGCGATTGGGGCACTTCAAATTAGACAATCCGATTGAGCCGACCAAGTACTCAGCTGATGTGATGATTACAAAGATAAGGGCTGCTATGAGCCGCAGAAGCGTGCCCCTGCTTGATGTTGAGATCTACCAGGACGGAACAATTTCACCGCAAACTCTCACGATGTTTGAAGCCATCCGTCAGGCAATCAAGCCTGCGCGCGTCGAAGCACGGTAAAACGGGACATTCTATCCACCACGGTATCCGAGATTACAAGTAGGCATCTTGAAAAGACTCTTAGCCCGCGCCCTCAACCGCACCGAGAACCATGCGCGATCGAAGCCGCCTCCGCGAGAACATCCAGTATCTCGGCCACTTCCATACCGAGGCGTTCCCGGCCGCCACGAACTCGACAACACACAGGAAATCACCTACGTCGATGTCATGAACGCCATCGCCGACCTCACATTCCCCGGCTACGTGGCCCACGAATTCGTCCCCACACGCGACCCGCTTACCTCGCTACGAGAAGCCGTGGATCTATGCGATGTCTAGAGCAAGTCTTAGACGAAAGGCCGTTATTCTGAGGAGCAACGCCACGAAGAATCTCAGCGGTCTATCGGATGCCCAATATCGCTGGGATTCTTCGCGGGCGGCCCAGAATGACGTCTTTGATGTGTCTCAGCTTCACCCATAAGCAGCATGCTGTTTCATGCTCATATTCTTGTCGAGCTGCATGATGATCTTGCCGAGCTGAGGTTTCATCTTCTCCGGCGCCACGGTCATCGCAAGTTTTATCTCCTTGATGGCCATATCGTAGTCGCCTCCTGCAAGGGCCACGCGTGCCTGCTCGGTGTGCGCCATCCAGCTATCCGGCTCTCGCTTGACCTTCTCGCGAATAGCCTCAGCCACTTCATCGTAGTGCAGCTGACCCTTCAGCTCTGGACCGCGCGCGCTGGTTTGTTGCCCGTCGGTAGCCGCTTCTTTGCGCACGCTCTCTGCTTCTTGCTGTAACGGGAGCCCTTCTTCCTGGCGGCCGATATCCGTCAGAGCTAGAGCTTTCTTGATCTGGCTCTCCCAGCTCGCAAGATCAGTAGGACCGTCCATCGATTTCGCCGCCTCCACGCCAGTATCGCGGTTAAATACCAGCGGCTCGCGCGGCGCCGTACCCTGAATGGGCAGGTACCGCCATACCGCACTGCTCAAATAAAGAAATCCGCATAATATTCCCGCCAGAACGCCATGCCACCATGAGCCCGGCTCGCCATACGTCGCCAGCCGCACTAGCGTAAACGGACTTTGCAGCACCGGCGCCACAACCGGATTCGCAGGCTGAGGAGCTTGCGTCGCCTGCGGCTTGGAGGAAGCCGCCTGCACTTGAGCAGGCGATTCATCCACAGCTGGCGCTACCCTATCTCGCCGCATCGCTTCACGCCGCTTCTCGTCCGCAATCGTCTCCACCAAACGAGCGCGTTCCTGGTGCAGTTGACTCGCTTCGTTCGAAACCGCCTCCGGTTTGGGCGGACTCGGCGCCGGGTTCATCTTATTTGCCTCGGGAATCGGTCGCCTGGTCTCATCGACCGACACGAGCTGCCCGATGATGACGACATCGAACAGTTCGGCTTGCATGGCAGCTAACGCCCCTCTTGCGTCTGATATTTCAGTGGACCACTCGGCCAGCAACATGGCTCTTGTGGCTAAAAGGTTGGGATCTTCTCCGACCAGCAGTATGCGTTCCTTCATGTTGGGCCCTCGCATTTGCCGCATGGCTTGTTTTGATTGGGGGAATACCTATTGTCACGCATTTTAGGAGCTTGGGCAGAAATACTTGCTCTGCGGACATCCCACCTACTGAGGCGTGTCTTGCGGCCTTTGCAGCAAGGGTTTTTGATTTCTGCACGAAAAGGCTTTAAATGCAGCCCTTCATTGTCAATCCGAACAAGCCCGAGCGGCCACTCAGAAAGCTGGCAAACGCGGTTGAGGCGCTTTTGAATATTTTCTATCTCCTCGAACGAGAGGGAGGAAATCCTGAGAAGCTGCACGAATATCTCAACGTATCGCGTCCGGTAATGGCTTCACTTAAGGAGCATTTGTTCCAGCAATATGAGGAACAATCAACGAAAGACGGATGCAAGGCCCTGCCCAAGCGGGAAGCTATCTGAGAAAGTCCTTACACCTATCTCAGCCCGGAATCTGAGGTCGCAGTGGTTGAGAGTAGAGACCATGACTCCCGAAACGTAGCCTATTTGCTCCAGAGAAGCCCAAATCCAGCCTTCTGGCAGCTCGGGAAGGTCGCTACTATTGAGAGAGCGCGGTTCTCTATATTTCTGTTTCCAGTGATCGTCCCTGGGCTTCTGACCGTTGGCCTTCATTTTGTCCAGTTCGGATTTTTCCCAGGCTTCGGGGCGGGCGTTGAGAATGCGGGCGAGCAGGGCTTGGCCGGACTCCAGTCGGCCCTTGTGCTTCTCGCGCCATTCGCGTGTGAGTTCTCCGGTGACGGCAGCCTTACGATGACGCGCATGGAACTGAAGGACCCCATCACCTTTGAGCCGGTATTTTTTCAAAGCTCCATCGTCTGGCGAGTCGTGTTTAGGATTTGATCATGGTTGTCCTGATTGCAACGGTCTCCAAAACCAAGCTAAGATGTTGTGGGAATCCTCACGACGCCAAAGCCACATCTAAGCTTCACACTTCCTTTCCCCTGATGCGACGCTTTTCGGACATTGTGCAGTCCTAGTCGACTGCATTTTCGAACGGAGATCCCTATGCGCCGACTCGGCAGCTTTGCATTCGCTCTTGCCTTCGGCCTGCTCCTCCCGCTTATAGCCTCTGGAGGCGCAGTTTTCAGCGTCGCAGGGGGCACTTCACGTCCTCCGGTGCCAACCGCTCTTCAGTTCATGCCTGTAACCCCCTGCCGGGTTGGCGACACGCGAGATGTGACTGGGCCCTTCGGTGGCCCGGAGATGACTGCCGGTGAGAGCCGTGAGTTTGACATCCCGCAAAGCGCCTGCAACGTCCCTTCCACTGCTGTTGCCTATTTGCTCAACGTAACGGTAGTGCCGAATGCTTCCCTCGACTATCTCACGTTGTGGCCCACCGGCGAGACTCAGCCCTACGTCTCCACGTTGAATTCTGACGGTCGCGTCAAGTCTAATGCCGCCATCGTGCCTGCAGGCGCCAACGGAGGCGTGAGCATTTTCGTCACGGATGCGACGCAGGTGATTCTCGACATCGACGGCTACTTCGCGCCAGCGGGAACGGTGTCGGCCCTGGCCTTCTATCCGCTCACTCCGTGTCGTATCGTCGACACCCGCAACGCCACGGGACCGCTGGGCGGTCCCTACCTATCCGGCGGGACAACCCGGGCCTTCCCTATCCTGTCGAGCAACTGCAATGTTCCGTCTACGGCCCAAGCCTACTCGCTGAATGTCACTGCCGTACCTCACAAGAGGCTGAACTATCTGACCATCTGGGCGACTGGAGAGCCGCAGCCCTCCGTCTCGACGCTGAACTCCTTGACGGGAACCGCAACAGCGAATGCGGCCATCGTGCCTTCGGGTACAAGCGGAGAGGTCTCCATCTTTGCCCATGACGACGCGGATGTAGTTCTGGACCTGGATGGCTACTTTGCGCCTCCGGCCGCAGGCGGCTTATCCCTCTACTGGTCGGCCAATGTTCTTGTGCCCTGTCGGGTGCTCGATACGCGCAGTGGCCAACCGTCTGCTGGAGGCTTCGACGGCGTGTTCGAATGGGACGTTGAAACGACCGCATGCGAGCCGTCTTCGACGGCCCAGGCGTACGTATTCAACGCCACAGTGGTTCCTAGTGGGACGTTGGGCTATTTGACCTTGTGGCCAGATGGAGAACCACAGTCCAACGTCTCGACGCTGAACGCCCACGACGGAGCAATCACCTCCAACATGGCGATTGTGCCCACCAGCAACGGAATCATCGATGCGTACGCCTCCAAACGCACCAACCTGATCCTCGATCTCTCCGGCTACTTCGCGCCGGACTCCGCAGCGGCAGCGCCCCCCGTGTTCTCACCGGCAGCCGGGACTTACACCGGCACAGAAATAGTGACCATCTCTGACGCGACACCGGGAGCCGCAATTTACTACACCAACGGCACGATGCCCACGGCCTCTTCGACGCAGTACACGGCGCCTATCACCGTCTCGTCGTCCGAAACTCTTGAGGCGATCGCCACTGCATCGGGCTACTCCCAGTCCTCAGTGGCGACCGCTACGTATACGATCTCGACGACGCCGACGATCACAGGCGTCACGGTAACCCCCAATCCGGCCACGGCGACGATCGGCGCGACGCTGCAGTTCAGCGCTTCGGTGAGCGGAAGTGGCAGCTACAACAAGGCGGTGAAATGGTCGGTGGCGGGGCCCTCCGGCTGGACCGGCAGCATAGGCTCCATCAACTCCTCGGGCCTTTATGAGACACCTTACCCGGCGCCGCCCTCGGTGACCGTAACGGCGACCTCCGTCAGCGACACGACGATAAGCGGCACGGCAACGATAACGTTGCCGCCTCCCGCGCAAGCGACCGGGCCAGCGCTGCAGGTGGATGCGGGCAACGAACTTCACCCCATCAATCCGTACATTTACGGCATGAACGCTTACCAGCTTGAAACCTCCGCGGCACAAGCTGCCGGGATAAGTGTGGCTCGCTGGGGAGGGGACAGCACCTCCCGCTACAACTACCAGTTGGGCGTGACGAACTCATCGTCGGACAGGCACTTCGAAAACCAATCCAGCGCTACCTCCGTGGGGCCAACCGGGGAGTTCAACGATCTCGTAACAAGCGACTCGTCGCTGGGGATCACGACTCTGGGCACAGTGCCTGTTCTGGGCTGGGTAGCGAAGGACGGTACGTCATGCAGCTTTCCTGCGTCGACGTACCCCAATCAGCAGTCGGTGGACAATTCTCGTGGCTGCGGTAATGGCGTATACCCGGATGGGGTGAATGGCTGTACGAACTCGGCTGGCTGCAACATAACAGGCGAGAGTACCACGGTGACCAGTATCGCGGAGGGACCTGCCTGGGCAGGTGGTTGGGTAGCCTACCTGGTGCAAGCGTTCGGCACTGCGGCCGATGGAGGCGTAGCCATCTACGACCTGGACAATGAACCTAGCTGGTGGGATTCGAGACACCGCGACGTGCACCCGCTATCGTTCACCTACGACGAGTTGGTAAACAATGACATTGCCACTGCGCTGGCTATCAAGACAGCCGATCCGACTACTGAAGTCAGCGGTCCGGTGATCGATTACTGGTGGGATTACTTTTATTCGAAGGAAGATGTTGAAAGCGGTTGGAGCACCGGGCCCTGTTATGAGGCTTGGGGCAATCCTATCGACAGGAAAGCGCACGGAGGCGTCGCGCTCATCGACTACTATCTCCAGCAGTTCGCTGCATACGCGTCCGCGAACAAAACTGGACGCCTGCTCGATTACCTGGACCTGCACACTTACTTTGCGGCCGACTACAATGGTTCGAGCGTGGCCTTTACCACGGCGGGAAACACCGGCGAGCAGGAGGCACGCCTCAATTCCACACGCGTTCTCTGGGACCCGACCTACACTGATCCAAGTTACGCCCAGCCCAACTACATTACGGATGCAAACTATACTTCGAGTTGCTCGCCGCCACTGCAAGCCCCACGAGTCATTCCGATGATGCACGCCTGGGTTGCCAACGACTATCCTGGCACAAAGACGGCCATCACCGAGTACAACTGGGGCGGACAGGAGCACATCAACGGCGCGCTGGCCCAGGCCGACATTCTTGGCATCTTCGGACAATACGGCCTTGATCTCGCCACCCTCTGGGGACCGCCGAACGCATCGCAGGTTCCTGGTCTTATGGCTTTCGAGATCTATCGCAACTACGACGGAGCCGGCTCAAAGTTCGGTGACACTGCATTGGCCTCGACAAGCGCGGCGCAGGGACAGCTCTCGGTCTACGGTGCGCGGCGCTCCTCCGATCAAGCGGTGACCATCGTGGTCATCAACAAGACATACGGGGCGCTGATCAGCACGCTGTCACTCGCCAATCTGAAGGCGGCAGGCAACGCGAAGGTCTATCAGTACAGCAATGCGAATCTCGCGTCGATTGTCGCCCTGCCGGACCAGCCGGTGACAGTTCCACCTTCAGGCAGCACGACCAGTACTATTGGTATTACCTTCCCGGGCGCATCGATCACGCTCCTCATCGTTCCCGCGGAGTAAGCGTTCCTGGTCGGCGGAAACGGCATTACTACGGGAAACCTGCGGGCTAACCTCTATAATATGTCGTTGGTACCTGTAGGCCTTGAGTCTCAGATAGGACCATGAATGGCCCCGTCATCTGGGTTGATAAAGAAGTGATCGGGGCGAGTGACATCATCGATTTGCGGGAGCCGCGCACAATCTGCTTTGCTCCTTGACAGTGATCGATAATTCGCTGAATCCCCGGGAACAAGCCAAACCTTGCCGAGTTTTTGCACAGCCCATGCAAATGAGTGGGAAAGGCCGCAGTCGCCGGAGGTCGCAAAGAAAACCACGTCTTCTACGGATCGCGGTTTCATAGCCATCGCGGGTGCGCCCGACTCGCTCCCTACGTTGGAGCTTAGATCGCACTTCCTATTTCCGGAATCCGGAATCGTTAAATAAATCTCATTCCTTATGCGGACGTAGATTAAAACAGAAAACGCAATGCGAGCAGCGGTATTTCCCTGTTTGTCTTGGTGGGCCATCGGTTGAGCGCATTCGTGCTGGTGAAACCGGTGGAACCAGAATCGGCGAGAATATTTTCATCTGTGGAGAAGAGACAATACCCGCTTACAAGCGGAACGCTACAATTCTCGCCGTCATCCATCCGCTGCTCAATCGCATCCAACCTCGCGCCAGACCGAATGCGGGACCGCTCTCCGCGATCACTCTGCGAAACAAACCTGTCGTAAGCGCCGATGTCATGAGAACCGTAGCGTCAATCGCTCCGGCAGATTCGCCGAACAATGTCACGTTTCCTGGATCGCCGCCGAACAGTCAGAATGGAGTGACCGGCACCGATGCGCTGATCGTGGGTTAGGCTGTGAGTTCAGAAGGACGCACAGCTCAGAGCCACAAGCGGAAGGGAGCCGGTCATGCAGGAGAAGTTACGATTTTTGGGTTTGGATGTCCATGCTGAGACGATCGCCGTAGCGATTGCAGAGCCGGATGGTGAAGTACGAAGTCTGGGAACGATTCCGAACCGCGTCGAGGCGATACGTAGGCTGATCAAGAAGCTTGGCTCAGCAGAGAAGTTGCGAGCCTGTTATGAAGCAGGACCGACGGGCTACGTCGTGTACTGGCAGTTGGCGGAGTTGGGCATCCAGTGCGAGGTTGTAGCGCCAACACTGGTGCCGGTTAAGGCCGGTGATCGAGTAAAGACAGATCGGCGCGATGCGGAGAAGCTGGCACGTTGCTATCGATCCGGAGATCTAACGGCGGTATGGGTTCCGGATGAAGGTTCCGAGGCGTTGCGTGATTTGGTGCGTGCCCGTGAAGCAGCCAAGCAGGATCAGATGCGGGCGCGACATCGGTTGAGCAAGTTCCTCCTGCGCTCAGGCCAGCGTCCACCGTCTGGAATGAGGCCGTGGACGCGTCCCTATTTGATTTGGGTTGCGCAGCTACGCTTCACGCAGATGGCGCAGGAGGCGACGCGACTGGATTATCTGCACGAGGTCGAGCACATGCGTGCGCGGGTGGCGCGACTGGAACAAGCCATCGCCGAGGCGGTCAAGCTGGCTTCACCCGCATTACAACAAGTCATCAACGATCTGCAGGCACTGCGGGGTATCGCAGATATCTCGGCTGTGACCATCGCGGCCGAGTTGGGCCAGGTGTCCCGCTTTGACAGTGCTCGGCAACTGATGGGTTATTGCGGTGCGGTGCCCAGCGAAGACTCCAGTGGCAAGCGGACCCGGCGCGGGAGCATCACCAAAACCGGCAACGCGCATTTGCGACGAATCGTCGTCGAAGCTGCGTGGAGCTATCATCGTCCCCCATGCATCTGGTACGGCCTGCGCAAACGACAGCAGAGTATTTCGGAAGAGACTAAAGAGATTGCGTGGAAGGCACAACACCGGCTGCACAAGCGTTACATGAGACTGGCTGCAGCCGGCAAGGACAAGAGAAAGATCACCACCGCAGTTGCTCGTGAACTGTTGGGCTTCATCTGGGCCATAGGAACCAGAGCAGAGACTATCGCCAAGCAGCGGATCGCGGCCTGACAAAAGAAAAGCCAAAAGCAAAACTCCTAAGAATGAAAAAGCAAAGACGACCCAATCGATGAACATCGTCGCTAAATTCGAGCATAGAGCCAGCAGCAGCCGAGGCAAGCACGAAGGAGAATCCTCGTTTGCCCTATGCGACAGGCTCAGCCGGACTCGCGATAACAGTCAGAGGCAGCTCCCGACGGATCATGATTATGCGGTTCCGACCCGCGAATATCAGACTGATCAATCGTCGCTCAAACCTGCCCCGGCTGCTGCTCGCTCTGTCCTCGAGAAAACGCAAAGGAAACTACAAAAACACCCACAGATGTCGCAGAGTTGACACGGTCACTCCATATCAGGGCAATGTTCTGCTTGACCCACTCGAGCGCGGCAATCTGATCCAGCAGCCCATAATTGCCGGAGCTGTGGTGCGGAGATTCCGCCGTGAGCTCGGGATGCGCGAAGAAGCCCATTACGCCGAGCCGATAGTTGATCGTGACCACGACAACGCCGCGCGACGCGAGGGAGCTGCCGTCATAACCGCTCTCCGTCCCGCTGCCGACCCGGTTGCTGCCGCCGTGCAGCCAGACCATGACTGGAAGATGCGCGGCCGGCGCGGGTTGCGCAGTCCAGACGTTTAGATAGAGACAATCCTCAGAGGGATCGACCGGCCGAGCGACATATGGCACGCCATAAGCCGCGGCCTGCGGCGCCATGAAGGTATCGGTGCCATTCACATTCTGCATGCATGGGTGCGAGGCCTGCGTTACGTCACGGACGCCCGACCATGCAGCGGCAGGTTGCGGAGGCCGCCACCGCAAGGGGCCTATCGGCGGAGCGGCGTACGGTATCCCGGTGAAGACGGCGATGTTGCCTTGCTGCTTGCCGACGATTGTTCCGCTGGCCAGCCGGATTGCAGGCCCAGAAGACCCACTGTGCCCCGACTTTTGTCCCACGGCAGCCAGCGTGGAAAGTGCCAGGCAAAGACAGATGGTGCGCTTGACGAGTGGTCCTTCAAATTCGGAACGGTTCGGAATTGGAAATCGAACCGCGATAACAATAACCACTTTGACGGAAGCGGCGCAGACTCTTATCAGGACTTCGTTGTCCCTGGGAACAGGCTTGTCGAGGTCGTCGACCTCGATCACGTCTGGCGGACCGTATCTGGTGTAGGCGGCCTTCATGCGCTGGCCTGCTCCTTCCATCGTTTGAACGTTCACGCCCATTACTAGCGACCACAGGGACAGCGAAGCTTCCCCGAGGAGGCCCAGGACCAGATCGTAGGGGGACAGAAAGTGTGTAAGCGTCGCGGACAGAATCCGCTTCATCATTTCTTAGCCCCCAGAATGGGTCACTGCACAAACCTGGCGATCTCGAATCGTTGCCCTGCCTCAGCGGTGGCAGAGGGGGCGCACTTCATAATGGGCTCTCGTGGCCAGTTACCGCAAACGCGCTCTTCCACTTATCGGGAATCCAGGCTCACTGGTCCGCGAGCTGGCAAATCCTGGTTGGTCGATAATTGGGAAGTTTCGACTGCCTAGAATGTCAATTGGTGCTAAATCTAGAGCGCCGTATCGACAGTGCTCGGCAGGCAGAGTTCGGCCTGCAGAAGATTTTGGAGCGAGCATTGTGGATACGGCGATTTGTGCTAAACCCGGTGAGGTTTTGGCAGGACAATTGCCTTATGGGGATTCAATCCATCGCACCTATTTTGTGCTGACTTGAGCAGCAACATTGTGACTGCCGTGTGCAACATGCAATTTGTCCTGCCAAAAAATCTACCACGCTTCCACCTACCCGCGAAGCGGGTTTAGTACAAATCGCCAAAGCGCTTATCGAGGAAGTTTCGCTCTGCCAAGTGTGGACTAAGAGCCGAAGTCCCCATCAATGCGCAAAAGGTGAGGGACCCAGTTGTAGAACGCTCCGTAGTTGGGAGACGCATAGTACTGCTGGACATCGCGCGGGTTGAAATGGTTGAGTACGTTATACACCGTTACTCCGGCACGAAATCGAATCGATGACCGTGGAACTTGAAGTCCACGGGATATTGAAGCTTTGTGTCGAGCGCCAGAAACGTACGAAAACGCCCGGCTTGATTCTCGGGACCAAGGTAGTTCCAGTTTTGATCGAGCCGCGAAAACGGGAAGCCAGTGTGCACGTCAAGTATGGGAAGAAAGTCAAGCTTGTGCGGCAACCCGATCACGCCCCAGAACAGGCCACGATTTGGTGCGTCCGATGAGAGCGGACCGTACTGGTTCGGACGGATGAGCGGTAAGGAAGGTTTCCAAAAAACTGGTTGTAATCGTTCAATTCTCCATATGCCCGGGAACGCACATAACTGGCATAAATCGACATGGGTTCTTTGGGCCCCCGAGCCCACCATGGCCAGGAACTCACGATAGCTCTGCCTGCCGTTGCTGAGCAACTTCAGCTCTGCATTGCCATCAGGCCGGCGAGAGGAGGTTCACATAGAAATCGCGATACACCTGTGCCCCTCCCAGCCGAGGCGCACGAAAACTGTGCAACTGCACGTTCATGGCGATTAGGGACTTTTGCATATGCTGGATGCATCGTCCGGCGTCTTTGACGTGCTGATCCCGCAACCGCCACATGGTTCGTATACCGTGGATCTCAGGAGTAGGCAGAAAACAGGATCGCAATAGACCATACGTATGCAACCGCATGAGCCACTGACATTCCTGCCCATCACTCTTTCGTCCTGGTACTTCTTTGTTCCCCGCGCATCCACGAGGTTCACTTCCAGACCGTGCTTCTGCAAACATCATGCACCGCGATCCAGTACACCCCGGTGGACTGCATCACTACCGGGCGCATGCCACAGCGCATCAACCACTGCGCCATTTGTACCAGCGCAGCGGTCCAGACCGAAACTCGCGCACAGGTCGCGCGTCCCGCCCGTGCGGTACGGCTACGTAGTGGTTTTCGTTACCGACATCAATGCCGGCCGCGTCTCGGTTCACAATCTCCAATCGAGGATCTGTGGCACTCAAACGCTGCTCGACATCTCTGCGCTCTTTGCGATTCAATCTCGCCCCCAGCCGCAACCGATCAAAGGCGGATAGCTTGACCTTTGCCATGGCATGTTCTCCTTCTCATTGAAATTGGCTAGGCTCGACTCGGTTGGCGGTCATGACACAGGCTTTCCAGCGGGGTCGAGATCGGCCTCTTTTCAGAGCGCAATCTCGCCACCAAACAATGGACCGCAGCAACCGAAATCAGACTTTTCAACGGGCACAATGGCACTAGGCGGACTGCGATCATGGCTGTCGAGCCAGCCTTCCTCAGTCTGCAACGGCCCTCTGGCACAGCACAAGTTTCCGGCACGATGCACCTGCCAAAGGAGGGCACGGAACTTTTGGTAAATTGCCAATTCTTTGCGGTCTTGGATTTGTAGTTACCTGAAACCGTTTTGCGGGGAGTTCTATTAGCTTCGCTCTGGAGGCTCTAAATACGCCAGTGAATTTCCGCTCAATGGAGGGAATGATAAGCCGAGGCGCAGAGGCCGGTGTCGAGGCTCTACGACC
>CAWHWJ010000002.1:0-976877 GCA_963833015.1 uncultured Acidobacteriaceae bacterium
TGTGCTCAGCCAGACCGAAGCACCGAGTCCAAGCAGACCTGTATTGATCCGTTCACGTCTTCCAGTACGTGCCATTTCTGCGTCTCAGCGCATTCCTGGTGTACGAGCTGCGTCATCCCGATCAACTGACCGGCTTCCGCGACGGTACCACTTCCACCTCGCGAGCACATTTTCGGCACCAGCGGCGTGAATGACTCGGGCAGATGATCGTCATCGTGTGGGTTTCGACCGTGATCTGCCTCCGGTGGAGGTCATTCACCGGATTGCGGTCTTCCTTCACCCTGCCGAATACTCTGTGATAGATTGCAGTCCACATCGATCTTCGGGGTCCGACTCCCATCAAACGAGAACATGTTGAATCGGACTGTGATCAACTGTCTTCAATCGGGCCTCAATAAATTCTCAAGCTTTCTCAAGCGGTACTTATGAGACAGCAAATCAAGCACTTGTACGAGTTCGGCGTCTTCCGCGTCGATCCTGGGAAACGACTCCTGTTGCGGGGCGATGAGACGTTTCGCTACCTGGCAAGGTGTTTGACATACTCCTGGTGCTGGTACAGCAAGGTCAGGAAGTAGTGTCCAAAGACGATCTGATGAAGACGGTTTGGCCGGACAGCTTCGTGGAAGAGTCCAATCTCAGCCAAAGCATCTTCCTGTTGCGCAAGGCTCTGGGGGAGACGGCCCAGGATCACCGGTCATTGTCACGGTTCCGGGCCGAGGCTATCGCTTCGCGGAGAAAGTGAGGGATAGCCGACGGACGATGTGTTGGTAGAGCGCCACTCCATTCATAGAGTGACTATCGAAGAAACCGACACCCGCGAAAGGGTGCCTCTTTCATCTCTCTCCTTTCGAGTCTGCCGAGAAGACCCTGGTACTTGCTCCTTAGCGCAGGCGCGATCGTTGCCATAGGTGCGGTTGCTTTGGCCTTCTTCCTTCATATGCGACCGCATCCAGCCTTGAACGAAGCAGACCTGGTTCTGGTGTCTGATTTCGTAAACACCACGGGAGAGCCAGTTTTCGACGACACGTTGAAGCAGGCACTCACCGTGAAGCTGGCGGAGTCTCCCTATTTCAACGTTGTGCCAGACAGTGATACTCGGAAGACGTTGGTCTTGATGGGCCGTTCACCCGATGAACGGCTCGTGCCACCCCTTGCGCGTGACGCATGCCAGCGAGCGGGAGCGAAGGTAGTAGTCGGTGGTTCGATCCTCGGTCTTGGAGATAAATACCTACTCGACCTGGATGCCATCAACTGCCTCACCGGAACCAAACTGGCCCACGAAGAGATCAAAGCATCCAACAGAGAACAAGTCCTGAGACGGCTTGGAGAATTAATCCCGTCGCTGCGTCGGAAGCTGGGCGAATCCCTCCCGTCCATTGAGAAGTTTGATACGCCCATCGAACAGGCGACTACTAGGTCCCTTTCAGCGCTCAAGGCGTATACATCAGGTGACAAGAAGCGGGCTCAGGGCCAGGAGACAGAGATTATTTCTTTCTACAAGATGGCAATTGAGCTGGACCCGGACTTCGCCATCGCCTACGCCAGGTTAGGTACGGTTTACAGCAACCTCAGCCAACCCGATCTTGCTAGCGATTACCTCCACAAAGCCTTTGAGCGGCGGGAGCGCGTGAGTGAGAAGGAGAAATTCTATATTCAGGCGCACTATTACGAAGATGCAACCAGGGAAACTGACAAGGCGAACGAAACTTTCAAGCTATGGACAGAGGTATACCCACACGACTTTCTGGCCTTCAACAGTCTTAGCAGCGGGTACGTAGAAATTGGCCAACTGGAGAAGGCGATCGGGGCAGGCCAGCAGGCCTTGCGGCTGAACCCTAACCACGCGCTTGGCTATGCGTCGCTGAGCCGCGCTTATGAACGAGCCACACGTTTTGCGGAGGCAAAGGCAATCTGCGAAAGGGCCATTGCTGAAAAAATCGATAGCTCGTGGACCCATCAGGTGCTCTATCGCATTGCGTTTGTTGAAGGCGATGACGCGGTCGCGGAGCGGGAGATCGACTGGTTTAAGGGCAAACCTCAGGAAAGCGCTAACACCTATTTCCGCGCGAAAGCAGCTCTGAGCTTGGGCAAACTTCGCATTTCTCGCGAACTATTTCAACGCGCGCGTGACATCGCCCTTCGGCAGGGACTCCAGGAGCAGGCAGTCGCTATCATCAATGGACAGGCGCAGTTTGATGCCGAACTGGGCGATATGCCAGAGGCCCGTGCATTGGCGGACTTGTCCATCCGGACGATGCCGTCCTCTCCTCGCCATAATGCCTTTGCAACTCTCGCGCTCGCCCGGGCCGGTGACTCACGCCGTGCGGACGAACTGCTGAACGAATTGATCAAACAGCCGAACCTGGGCACAGCGCTGAACAACGTGGTATTCCCAGTGTAGGAGCAGCCATCGAGTTGGACCGCGGGAATCCCGCCGCGGCGATAAAGGAACTCCAGCCGGCGATTCCCTACGATCTCGGCACCGACGCCGGTGGCACCACTCTCTACTATCGTGGCTTGGCCTATTTAGAAATGAAATCCGGGAAAGAAGCTACGGCACAATTCCAGAAGATCCTCGACAACCGCGGGGTCGTCGCAATAGACGTCTACTGGCCGCTGGCTCATCTTGGTCTCGCGCGCGCCTGCGCGATGACTGGAGATGCTGACAAGAGCCTCGCGCATTATCGAGAGTTCCTGAGCCTATGGAAGAACGCTGACGCGGACTTGCGCATTCTTAAGCAGGCCAAAACTGAGTACACCCAATTAGGCAGTGCCCGCTGAACCAGCTTCGCGCCGATGACGCCAGGGTTCCCGATTTGATGCCTTGACCACGTTTCTTTTCTGGACTCGTCGTTACGCTTCCAGATTTTTCCGTGGATGTGAGAGACCATCCGGAGTCACTTGATACTGCAATGATACTCATTGAATACAAAATCACCGGTTAACAGGAAGATGCTTTGCGGAGATTGGACTCTTCCACGAAGCTGTCCGGCAAGACGGTCTTCATCAACTCCTCTTTAGACATGACCACATGACCTCCGGACCCTGTGCACCTGCACCAGGAGTAAGTCAAACACCTTGCTAACTAGCGGAAACGCATCATCGGTCCGCAAGGGAAGTTGTTTTCCTGGATCGATCCGATAGGATCCAAACTCGTACAAGTGCTTGATTCGCTGTCTCATAAGTGCCGCTTGAGAAAACATGAGAATTTGTTGAGGACTGATTGAAGACAGTTGATCCCAGTCCGATTCAACATGCTCCCGTTCGATCGAGGTAAAGCCATGAACAGTTACAGATCAATGTTTGGCAACGTCTTCGCTAGGTGCATCGTGATTTCCGCTCTTGTCAACTTGCTTGCACTGAGCGCTGCCTACCCGCAACAGACGTTCGATCCAACACGAGGCATGGTTCTCCATGGAACGATTGTCACCATGGATACTGCAGGCACGATTGTTCAGGATGGCAACGTGCTTGTTCGGAATGGGATGATCGTTGCGATCTGGAGTGGCAAGATAGCTCCGATTGGGACACCGGTAGGCAATGCGACTGCCATCGAGCTGGGCACGCAGGCGCTAATTTTCCCAGGACTCATCAATCTGCACAATCATCCGACCTACGATGTACTGGATCCATGGCCAGCGCCTTCGTCGGATGTGCAAACTGGTTTGGGCCGGCCGCTCGGCACCGAGCCCTATGCGAATCGATATCAATGGAATAATGTCTCCCTGACCTCACCTCCGGAATATCGGCGGCTCGTCGATACACCTCAGTTGATTCTGACCCTTGGACTCGGACTGACTTCCGAGATCGTAAAATACTCTGAGATCAAAGCGATGCTCGGCGGTGAGACGGCGTTCCAGGACGGATTGCCCGATCCTGCAACAGATAACCTCCTGATCCGCAATGTGCAAAGCCTGAACTTTGGGCGTCAGGCAGTGGTGTCCCGTGTCCCGTCGATAGACCTTTTGACGGGAAGTGATCTCGCCAATTTGATAATCGGGATGCAGAACGGCCAGATTGACGCTTGGCTAACACATTTAGCCGAAGGAGTTCGCGACGGTCAACGGCGACCAGGTGACACAACATCCTCTCGCGGGGAATTCGCGTCCCTAGTCTCGAAGGGGCTGCTGACGGACATGACCGTAATTGTCCAAGGCAATGGCCTAGAAGACGCGGACTTTGCTGCCATGCGCGCCGCACCGAGCATCCGACTGGACGGCACGGGCGACGGCCTGGGGGCCAAACTAGTGTGGTCACCGCTTTCAAACCTGCTGCTGTACGGACAGACGGCACTCGTCTACCACGCCCTGAAGGAAGGCGTAACGGTGTCGCTCGGTACCGATTGGAGTCCCAGCGGGTCTCGTAGTCTTTTGGACGAACTAAAAATCGCCGACATCGCATTGCGGGATTCGCGGCTGCTTGGCCTCGACCGCGACATTGTCCCGAACTTCAGCATAAAAGGCAAGACCGGTGATGCACGCCGCCTCGCAGAGATCGCGTTGGATAAACAGCTGGTCGAAATGGTGACAAGCAATCCGGCGAAGACGCTTCGCTGGAGTCAAAAGGTCGGCTCGATCGAGACGGGTAAATTCGCGGATTTGGTTGTCATTACGAGACCGAGTCGGCACTCTGCGAGAGACGTGCCTGATTCTCCCTATCGCAATTTAATTGATGCGACGGAGGGAGATGTACGATTAGTGCTCGTCAATGGCGAGCCGCGATCCGGCGATGTTGACCTTATGGCGGCACTCAAACCAACTAGCTATGAGATAGCGGTGAGCGAGTGTAACCATATCCGGAAGGGGATCGACGTCACGAATCCGGCTCTACCAAAAGGCACCGAAACTTTCGCTTATTTGCAACAGACCCTTGGAGCGGCGCTCACGGCTCTTGGAGGCGACAACCCACCGGCTGGCGGTGGTCCGGCGGACAACTCCAACACCTACAGTTACCTCAAGGCAAACCTCCCTGGTGCTGCTCCCCTGACCGATGCCCAATTCCGCGGCGAGCTAGCTTTCTTCGCGGGACTAGTCCCGGATGGCCGGCTGAACCTGGAAGGCATACAACTCTCGCCAATCTTGGTAGAGAGCGATCACTTCTTTTTTCACTTACTGGGAGGCGATGTCTCTGGGCATACGGGCTTGATCGCGGACGACACGCCGCCTTTTGGACTCTATCCCGCGAATCTCAATCAGATTCAGGCAGATGGAAATCCCTTCGATGAGGAAGAATATCGTGATCGATATTTTGAGCGCTGTGTTGAAGACCACTAGATATGAACGAACAAGTGGCGTGCCACTCGAAGGTGAATGAATCGACTTCGCATGAACGCAAAATAGAGACTGCGTTCAAAATCGTTCTCGGTGCAACGGATGGCACAAGGAGGTAATCACTCATGAAGTGGACAGAAAAGTTGAGCTTGGCTTCGCTCTGCCTGGTTCTCATCTCATGGGGATGGGAGATCTCTGACAACTGGTCCCCTTTAGTGGCGCACCTTACCTCGAGCAATTGGATAATACTCGTTCTTGTGTACGTAGGCGTCCTGCTTGTGCTCGTCGGCGCGTATGCCAAAGCTCCTAAAGGCACCCCAGCGCGATTGCAAGTTGTTGTGGCTACAGTTTTGGTGATCATAAGCTGGTCGGCACACTTATCCCTGATAGGAAAAGTCGGCTGCCACTGAACGTGCAGCTTTCATGGCGGACCAGTCCGACGCACTGGCAGATTAGCGCGCCACAGGCTTCCATACCAATCAGTTCCACTCTTAGATTCGCGGTGAAGCACAACACCTGTGTGCGGGAAAAGCGCTTCGCACCACAACCTCTACCCGTTGGTTCATCCCCACCAGATGGAATGTAGTCTTCACCAAATCGATACCGAGCGTGAATAGCTCCATGCCACTCCTCCTACGATAGATAATTCGCTCGGGCTCGCGCCGGCAAGTGTCGTCTCTGTATGAGAAGTGGACGAGTGCTAAGAAATCAACCGAACTGCACATGCATGCAAAAGGTGGCCGTGGCTTTGGAATGCGAAGAACTTCCCTACCGATCATTGGATCGACAGGTTTGCCGATTGGCTGGAGCTACCAGGGGTGATCATTATCGAAGCTCAGCCTAATCGTGGAGTGGAGCACTACGGTGCTCCAATTACTTTTGCGTCGTAGATAACCTTCCCGCTCACCAGGGTCAAGACGGATTCGGTTTTAGGCAGGTCGTTGGCGGGGACCTTGAAGATGTCCTGGGACAGTACGGCAAGATCAGCCAGCTTGCCCGATTCGAGACTGCCTTTGTCTTTCTCTGCGAATTCAGCGTATGCGGAGGTCAGTGTATAGGCGACGACGGCCTGTTCGCGCGTGATTGCCTCTTGGGGTTTGCCGGGCTAGGTTGCTGCCAACATGATGTTGAGGTAGGGATTGTTCGGGCCATCGGATCCGAGGGCCAGCGGAATTCCGGCGTTGATCAGAGATCGGAGCGGCTGCACCTGGTCAGCCCGGTCAATGCCGAAGCGCTTGATGAATACGTCGCGTAACGTGAGGTGTGTGGGATTTTCAACGACGATGATGCCAAGGTCATGCACACTGGTGACGAGGTCGGGCATGATGCCGTCTCCGTGTTCGATGCGCACGCGGTGGTTTGACCAGACGGCCTTGCCTCCCGTAGCGTTCATCGCGTTCAGGAAGGTTGCGGTGGTGCGGTCGCCAACCACGTGGACCATGAGCTGGTCGCCGCTCTTCAAGGATTCACGGAGGATGTCTTCCATTTCCGACTGCAAGAAGTTCAGTGTGCCCGAAGTGTCGGGACGGTCGGCGTAAGGCTTCCTCATGGCTGCGGAGCGCTCGATGGGGGTTCCGTCAAGAACCCACTTTGTGCCACTGACAGTAACGAGTGGAAGCGAAGGAACAGACTGGGCGTGGCCTTCGTTCGTTAATCGACCATGCGGACCGGTGAGGCCGAACCATATGACTCGCACGCGAATAGGCGGGGGCGCTTTCTCAAAGAGAGCAATACAGCGGTCCTGCGTGATGGGATCAGCCATGTTCTGCACAGTGGTGATACCCCATCGCGCCGCCTGCGCGAAAAACTGGTTCAATTGCTTTGTTGCTTCCTGTTCGCTCACCAATTCGCTGAAGCGGCGGCCAATCCGGAATTTCGCGAATTCAAAGACCCATCCGGTCAGGCGGCCGTCAGACGGATTTCGAGCGTAGAAACCGCCCTCAGGATTGGGCTCGTCTTCGCGGATGCCGAGTTTTCTGAGGCCAGCGGTGTTCATGAGCGCTGCGTGTCCTGTCCAGGTCTCGAGCAAGATGGGATCGTCCGGTGCCAGGGTATCGAGAACCGTTCTTGTCGCTTGCGAATCGTCGAGAACGGCGTCTCCAAATTCCCCGACAATCCAAGTGCCCTTCTGAACCTTGGCTGCACCAGCGGCGATGGCTTGAGTGACCTGCTCCCAAGATGGATTGTCACTCTTGGTCGGAAGCTCATAAGCATCGGGGCCAACCTGGATGTGATCGTGAGCGTCATTGATGCCGGGAATGACCGTGCGTCCTCCGAGATCGATTCGCCTCGTCTGCTTGCCTGCGAGCGCGACAATCTCCTTTGTGGTTCCGGTTGCGACGATGCGTTCACCACGGATCGCGAGCGCCTCGACGTATGGATCGCTTGCGTTGCTTGTGAATACTTTCCCATTCAACAGGATCAGATCGGGCGGCGTTTGCTGAGCGCGAATGGCAAAGGTGACAGGGCCCACGAGAAGCGCGATTAGGAGCGCTTTCACGGCGGTGAGGTGCATCACTGCCTCCGATGCGGGCTATGTTAGCAGCGTTCCGGAGTGCGGAGCCAGGAAAGAAGGACCCTTCCTACATCTTCGGAAATCATGTCGAAACTCATGGAGACGGCCAGGCCGAGCAATCTGCCCTGGCATTTGCAGCCCGAATGGTCTTCGGACTTCGATAAATTAATCAGGGTTGACCCATTTCAGATCCCCGGCTGAGATTCTGATTTCGGAGAAAGCGAATGTTCGCTATACTCAGCCTGTTTCTTTTCCTTCGTGCAAAGGCCCTTCAACTCCTGACAAGTGATCGGTAAGGGAGGTTACGATGGCCACCGTCTCGGGGACACCTGCCGCATCTTCCATTCGATTCGAGGCCAGCCGCAATGAGCATGTATTTTTCCTGGCCATGGCTGTGCTTCTCACGGTGACCATGGTTGTTGGGTTTGCGAAGACCTACTTTCTGGCCGGAGTGTTTCTAGCAAAACTGCCTGCTCCCTTGATCCATATTCATGGCGCGGTATTTACCTGCTGGTTTTTGCTGCTGCTGACACAGTCAGCGCTGGCTTTTGTGCATCGCGTGGACCTCCATCGTAAGCTGGGAATATGTGGTATTGTGATTGCCTGCCTTATGCTTCCGCTAGGAATCCTGGCAACAGCCGAATACCTGGCTCGCGAAGCAGCGCAGCGGTGGATTGCGCTAGCAACGGTCATGCCGGTTGCAGAGTTGAGTATCTTTTCTGTGCTTGCCGCTGCGGCGTTTCTTGCTCGCAGAAAGCCTGCCATCCATAAGCGGCTGATCTTGCTGGCAACGATCGGGCTGATAGGAGCGGCCGTTGGACGAATGGAATTCCTGCCCTATTGGCACTTTCGTGGAGTCGCTGCGATTCGCTTGGTCTGGGCTTACACCTACGTCTTTCTTCTTGCTCTTGCCGTGTACGATCTGTGGTCGACGCGCAGGGTGAATCCTGCAACCGTATGGGGAAGCGTGTTCATGATTTCAGTGCAGCAGGTGATGCTGTTGGTTTCGGCCACCCCGCCGTGGCTCGAGTTCGTCAGCAGGATGCAGTCATGGAGGATTTGAACCATCTGCAAAAGCAGGATCCGGATCCAAGAATTGAGCATCCACCAGGTCCGCGACCTGCTCACTCCTTCGTACCGGAAATTGCTACACGAAGGAAAAACAAAGACGAGATATTGACATCGGTGAACTTCTCACCCTAATCCCTCTCGACACCTGTACTATGAAGCGAGTGATCGGCCATACCCAGTGGTGGTGCCGCATACGACTTGGAACCTTATTTGGTCAGAACTGCGAAAATCTTCCTTCTGGTATCTACCATTACGACCCACTTACTCACGAGTTATGCGTACTTCTTAGCCAGCACACCGATGTCAACTCGCTTTTGCGCGATCTCAACAATGTGCCGCTTCTGAATGTGCACCTCAGGTGCTGGTTATTTTAACTTCTCGTTTTCAACGCCTTTTCATGGAAATACCGCGGAATGGCCTTTGCAGCGACGCTAAAAAATGTGGGCATGTTATATCAGACAATGTATCTAGTTGCTACAGCAATGGGACTCGCCCTTGTGCTCTAGGTATTGGAAATTCTGTTCTCAAAGTCTACCTGTATCGATTTCTTTGCGGAATCTTCGGCGGGTGAGTTTATGCCGCCGTTTCTTAGCCCCTTGTGGTCCTCTCCGTCGGAAGAAGAACCATCCTCGCTCTCTCGGTCACCATTTGAACTGCTGATCTTGCGGCTACTCGATCGGGTTGTAGTCTAGGCGAGGCGCGCAGCAACTCGCGCCAGCCGACGACCAAGAGCAGAGAGTGCTTCGTCGCGCAAACGCGCGCGAAACACACGTCCACCTGGCTATGTGTGCTGGGGATTCGGTTCGGCAACGTCGAAGACAATTACTGAAGAACGGGTCCCCTGTAAATGCAGTTGCCCCACTCATCGCAACATACGCGCCCGTGGCAGAAGAAGAACTGCGGTAATACAATCCCTTCAACCGTGCGACCGGTGTGAGCAACCTCCGACTTGTAATTTGTGTGCGATGGGCTGAGTGAAACTTCAGCGGTGAATCCAGGTAAATGCATTTCGAGTACCTCCTTTGGTGGCAAAATTTCTTATTCCAAGGCGTAATTCTAAAAGAGCCGACAGACCCAGCAATGCTTGTGTCGTGAATTCTGATGCCTGCATTCTTGCTGACCCCTCGTAAATTCCTCAACTAGCGATCGTAGTATGGCGACATCTTTGTCACCAGGAACGGGAACTCGTCTGTTACATCAACGCGCACGAAATACTTATCCACCACGTCCGTGTTGCGGTTGGTGTATGAGAAGATCACGTCGACGAGCTTCCGCAAGCCACTGAGAGTAGAGCTCTGAACATCCACACTCGTGAGTGAGGCGTTCTGCGCGAAGCACTCGGCGGCTTTCGCATAGATGGCCTGATAGCGAACACAGAGATAGGTCAGAGCACGATGTTCATCTGTTGCCCCGGCGTTATCGGCCATCTGCATAATCCGGTCGAAGAGTTCCTCGGCCGCGGGCGCGAATTCCTTGGCGGAAGTCTTCTCAGGTTTGGGAATCGACTTCATAAGAGCATCGCGATCAAAAGAATAAATCTGATCGAAGAACACGATCGGAACCATCAGGCCGTTGCAAATCTCCGGCGGTGCAATGGGTCCCTTCACTCCGATCACAACGTCCAGATCCAGAGGGCTTGGGTTGGGTCGAACGGCTTCCACGAGTAGGTGGATGTCTGCCGGATCGCGCGGTCGAAGCAGATAGGTCTCCAATCCCTCGACCGTCAGGACCCAGCAGAGCTGTCGAACCAGGTATCGGTTCTCGGGCTTCGAAAGCACGGCGTGGAGTGCCTGTCGATCGGTCAGACCGGCAGTCTTTTCCCGGCCCGTGGCCTGAGCGAACTCCTTCTCTACCGAAATGATCGGGAATCGTGCCTCAATGTTGCCAAGGGCGTATATCCAGGAAGGGGCAGTTGCTGTTCCCCCGTTAGCTGACGGCACCGTTCCGCAAGTAGGGCATGATTGCGGTGAAATGGCTCTGGCCGCTCGTCCAGTAGACAGATCTCCTCTCGCCAGCGGATCATCCTGACCGGCGAACGCATTGGCTGTTTGCTCTTCAGTTTGAGTTTGGTCCATCGAGTTTCTCCTTCACAGCCGGATTTCCAGCTGACCTTATCGGGTGAAGCTCATCCAACGATTCAGCGCGGCTGCGCGCTTCTCGCAGCCGCCGCAGGGCCTGATTCCTACTCCGCCAGCTGCACGCTTGATGACATCTCCCAGGCCGATTTCCTGCTCGATAAGAAAGCCCGGAAGGCGGACGCGATGCAGTGTGCCGTTGTCCTTTTCCTCCATATATTGCTTTTTCCTCACTGTTTAACCTCCCGCGTGGTTCATAACCATCGACTGGTGAGCCGTCCACGCATCCAGCAGCGGTGGAACGACGGTGTGCCGGCTGCCACCGACTTGCGTCACCGCGGATCGAACCTGTCCTGCGGTCGCAGAGGAAAACAGGGACCACAACAGCGCAATCGTGCCGGTAACAAATGGCGCAGCTGCACTTGTGCCTCCAAAAGCGCGGAGCTTGCCATCCCCACTGAGGCTGGACACATGCTCAGCGGGAGCGCTAAGACCTCTTCTACCGATCGAGGTCCCGAAATTCGATTCGCTCAACGGCCGGCCGCGAAGGTCACAACCAGTGACCGGGACAACCCAGCGATGGCGAGTGATTACGGACCCACCCACCGTTCCTTGGTTCCCGGCTGCGGCTACGGTAATGACTCCACGCGATGCAGCAAAATCCAACGCTTGCTGCAGGTTTCGCTCGCCGTCCGCAGAGCGGTGAATGAGCGCAGCGCTCAGGTTAACGATGCGCGCGCCCGCCCGAACAATCTCCACGATGGCCGCTGCGAGTTCTTCCGGAGTGGCACTCGGTGTGGATCCATCGTCTGTGGAAGTCTCCGAAAAGATCGGACACAACACAAGAGTGCAATCCGGACAAATGGCCGGAGCTGACGATCCGCGCTTTGATGACAAAATGCCCGCTACTAAGGTTCCATGAAGACACGCGATGCTATTGGCAAGAGTGCATGAGGCGCTTGCTTTTCTGGCTACCTCACGGATACTCCCGGTGGCAAGGTCCGGATGACTCATCGCGACCGGGCCGTCGATCAATCCGATCACGATCTCAGGCCTACCACTTGAAAGTTCCATGAGACGGTTTAGCTTGACCAGTGCCAGCGGTTCCATGCAATCTGCCAATCTGCACGCGCAAACGTGAGTTCAAGGCTTGAAATGGATGGCCAATGTGCTGAGCCGGAATCGAGGTCGGGAGAAGTTTTCTGTCGGCCCTTACATCCCGGAAGTGTGTCGGGCATGGATTCGGCGCATAGAACTGACACGCCATGCCTCGTTCATCCATCACTCAACTTGGGAAATACTCACTCAAGTGGCGCGGAGGTTCTGGGTATCCGAACTTTCGCGCTAAAGATTAGCGTCTCTGTTTCGTGAAAGTCAAGCGACGTTTTGTTAATAGACAACTTCTGACAACACCATCGGGATGTGAACATCGGACCTGGCTGCGGTAAAAATGTTCGCGGCAACGTGTGAGTCTGCCATATTAGGTTTTATAACGACTTACAAGGCTTCGGAGATTGCCATAGTACACGGAAGTCGTGCAAGACATCAAGATTTGTGGGTTGGGTTGTGGGCTGGCTAGCGCGGACCATAATCCTTGAATCTGAGCTTCTGTCGAGAGTGTGTCTCGTAACTAGTGCGGTTGTGCAAAGTACGCCTTCAACGCACTTAAGAGCTTGCGGCCGTCCGGGCTACCCCAACCCGTGCAGAGATTCCATCCCGGGCCCGCCGAATAGCCCTTAACATTTCCGTAGCTGTTGTTGCCTTCCGTAATGCTGCGAAAAACGCCGGCTGACCCGAGAGTCTTGTAAAGGACGGGATTCAAATAACCGACATTCTGTCCAAGCCCCTGATTCAGGAGCGCAATCAGCCCACCCCACAATGGAGCTACCATGGAAGTGCCCCCAAGCACCATTTGTTTGTCGTGCACATATAGGCGATAGCCCACTTGCGGAGCTGCATTGGCAGCGACGTCGGGGATGGCGCGCCCAGGGTGGCCGCTCGCTGCCGTAGGGATTTTCACGCTCGCCTGCCATTCCGGAACCGGGAAAATGGTGCTCACTCCTCCTCCCGTTGCGCCTCCGTTTTGACCGTCATTCCACACTGTTTCAGAGACGATGCGGCTGCCTGAAGTTACTACATGGGTGCCCCCGCAAGCCAATACCCAAGGACTCGAAGCAGTGAAATCTACTGCTCGCAGACCTGGAAGGCCGTCCGTTACCCCGTTATCGCCGGCGGCGGCGACGACAGTGATGCCCTGTAAACTGGCAACTTTGAGGGCTTGATTCGTCGCCTGGATCGCCTGCGGAGTCCAGCTTGGTTCCGGTCCTCCCCACCCGATCGAGATTATGGATGGCCGGCGGTCAGCACTGTGAGCTGCCATAGCGATCGCATCCGCGTATCCCTGGCTGGTGTTGGGAGCAAAGTAGATCACGATTTGTGCAGCAGGCGCAACCGCTCCTGCAATCTCGATGTCACCCGTCACCTGGCCGTCAGCCTGACCGCCCGGCTGGTTCTTTCCCCCATCGACCTGAACATCTATTATGTTGGGAACCGGAAGGTTTAGCTGCGAGAAATAGGTTTTCAAATCAGAGTCGGAATAACCCCCACCTAGTTCAATCAACCCGATTGTCTGACCTTGTCCATTCAGCTCCGTCGGAAAATCATAAAGCTGCGCAATTTCCGGTATTGTGAACCCTACTTTATGTGTAAACGCTGGGAGGCTCGCCGCGGTTGTTTTTAGAACATTTTGTTGTGAGCTGCGAGTTGCTTCATTCGTGCCGACATACGCTTGCAACGACTTGAGTACTTGGTCCATTTGAGCGGACTTAGTATCTAACTGCTTGTTCTTCACGCCCAACTCTCGATTTGTTATCCAGAACAAGACGGCCGCCAAAGTCGTGGTTATCATGACAGCGAATCCTAGCCCGAATAGACCCTGGCGAAGTCGCAGTTCGCGTCGTTTGCTCTTTTGCTCAGCCTTCGAGCTTTCAGATACAAACGTATACGCCTCTTCGAACTCGGCCGAACTGCCGTAGCGTAGCGCCCATGCTGTGTTGTAGCGCCTGGAAGAAAAATAGGTCTGCGCAGTCACAATTTCGCCGCCCGTGAGCAATGTTCCACGAGCGCGGCGCACATTGATTTCCCGGTAAAAATCCCGTGCTTCTATCTCTTCACGCAGCCAGTCCCTGATCCGGCCCCAATTTCGGAGTACACATTCGTGTGTGATATCAACCGGATCTCCTGGCTTGAGAAAGCCCTCCTTGCGAAATGCTGAAACCAATCTTGCTGCCTCATGTCCACACACTTGTGTCAACTCATCGAGAGAAGCACGCCGCCGTACTACGCGGTTACTTTCATCTACATCTGAAAGTCTTTGGAACATGCGTGCGCATGCATCATTATTCTGTTCACCAAGGCCAAGGAACACAGCATCAAGATGCTGTCCCAAAGCTCCATCCCAACGGCCAGCGGTCTCGTAATGGGTCATCGTCATTCGACCGCCTCTGGCAAGGTCCCACATGCGACTCAGTAAGTGCTGCAGTCGGGGGAGTTGGTCGGGATCGCTTCCGGCTTTGCCCAACAGTTCCTGCAGTAGGGCCGGTTCGATTGCATTGCCTACGGGCGCGGTAATTACTTCCTGAACCTGGTCTCGCCGCAAACGAGGAACCAGATAAACGCTCTGGCTTATGCGCTCCGGCAGCTCGGGAAACTGACTGCACTCGCCCAGATAGTCGGAACGCATTACCAACATTACGTAGAGCGTTACATCACTCGCGGCCGTCGCATCAAGCAAGCGACGCACCAGCGCTTGGCACTCCTGTATCGCTTCGGTTTCCCTTCCCTTGTCGCGTTCTTCCCGCTGAAAGCGGAAGACTTCCTCGAACTGGTCCGCAATGACCAGAACATTTGTGTTCACTGCGAGTCGAGCAGACGCAATCGCATTTGCGATGCCAAGCGGCCCTTCCTCTACCAACGCCCTAGCATCAGCAACATTTAAGCTGGAATGCAAAGCTTCGGCCAGCTCGGAAAGCGGGGAGTTACCAGGCTTGAATTCGACGACGATCCAGCGCGGACCGACCTGCGGAATCATCCCCGATCGCAGTTCTGGCAATAAACCTGCACGAACCAATGACGATTTGCCACTGCCAGACGAGCCTAGCACGGCAACGAAGCGATTCCGTGCCAGCCTGCCCAACAACTCGGTCGTATGTTCGTCGCGGCCATAAAAGAGACTTGCGTCGTTTTCTTCGAAGTAGCGCAGACCGATGTAGGGGCGAACGTGTTCTAGCCGTTCGTCAGCACTGTTCGGCAGGTTGCTCTCCAATTCGCTCAAGCTTGCCCTCCTAGGCTTGGCTCATGAGCGTGGCAAAGGCCCTCGCCGCCTGTTCTTCGGTGGCCTGATCCAGCAGTGGAATTCCACAATGACGCAGGTCCTGCATTTTATGCTGCGTCTGCGGTGGCGCCGGATAAATGGCACTTGGCAGATTACGTTTGCGGATCGTCTTTCGAAGTCTTAAGAACGTCGCATCAAACCAGTCACGATCAACGGCTCCGTAATAGATAAGGCAGCCGTCGAGCTCGTCGAGCGCCTTGACGTGAGACTGCAAGGCTTCATCAGCTGGTCCGTCAACAGGCGACGGGAAGGTATCAATGCCCACCTCCTCAAGTGCGTTGATCAGCCGTTCGGCGAGGGTCTTGTTCTCGCGGTCCGGGCAGATAAAATAGACCAACCGATCGTTGCCGGGCTTGGATTGCGCCGGCTTCTCGTAGATTCGACGGATACGGTCCTCCACGTCGGCCTGATTAAAGAAATTGCACTCAAATCCTGCGTTCGCGAGGTCCTCAGGTGAAGCCGTATCAGGAGTCCATGCGAGCCGTGGCTTTGAGCTCTTCTTACCGAACTCAAGCTGGAGCTCCATGAGAGTTTTTACCAGCGGCGCGGCGCTTAGCACGTGTACGCTAACAAAACACCGCTCAAAATCCCGGGTTAGAGATTTTTCTAGATCGTCTTGAGATAGTCCTAGCAATTCTGCCGGATTTTCAGGTAGAACATCGAAACAGTGCGCCAACGATGCGCGTAATTTATCTGAGTGCGGTTTGAAGTCCGAGGCCAGATAGACAGCTGGCCGCTTTAACTTCGGCGTCAGGGCTTCGATCGTCTGAGCAATTGCGTAAGCCGTGCGACGTAACGCGTCCCGGTATTCAGGAGAGCCCGCCTCATGTTCATAAGGTATCCCATCGCGTTCGGTATAGAACGCTTGCGCCTGAACCCTAGTGAGAACGTGGTCCGTCGGAGGCGCGCACAGGAGCTTGATCGGAACAATTTGGCTGCGGTTCGCTGATCCGGACGCGAGCATATTTGAGTTGAGCTTGTGCGCGGCGAGAAACTCGACTACTTCTTTCTGGCAGTAATCGCTTTCGAAGAAGCGTGGCGAAAACACCGGAACCAGAATCGCGGAGTCGGCAACTGACGCAAGTATCTCCTCATTCCAAACGTGTCCGGGTTGCAGTCGAGCCTTATCGAGAAATGGGTAGACGTCGATCGCTGCAAAACGATTGATGTCGGCGAGCAGATCATCATAGAACTGCCGCACCCAACCCACATCTCGCGTGCTGTAACTGAGGAACAGATCGTACTGATGGCCGTGTTTGTATTTCGACCCCATCGAGATGCCTCTGAGTCCCGTAGTATATCTGGCTTGCACCTCAGCGGTGAATCTAGTTGCCAGACATGAAGGCGTGCATTGTCGTGACGCCCGCTTGGCATCGGGCTTAAATCCTGACGCTGTTAATGAATCCAACCGAACAGCAACTACACTGAGACTAATTGAATTGGTTGAGCTTAAGCGTCCGCTTTTGGTCCGCCCTCATTCATCTTTGCAGCGGAAAGCGACTTATACGACATGACAAGTAATCAGCCAAGTGGATTAGCTTGCCATGTAGTTACCGAAAACTGGTATGAGACGGTCGCTCTGAGAAGAGAGAGACTAAGCGAATGAAGAAGCATACGCAGGACCTCATCGCGGAAGTACCCCGGGGCAGTTCGCAGGTCGGGATCACGATCGGCATCGACCTTGGGGATGTCTGGAGCCATTACTGCACGCTCAACGAAGATGGTGAAGTGGTCGACCGGGGCAGGTTCCGAACCAACCCTTCCAGCGTCGACAAGTGGTTTACCGACTTGCCTCGAGTGCGCATTGCCATGGAAGCAGGGACGCACTCGATCTGGATCAGTGAGCAACTTCAGGGGTTGGGCCATGAAGTCATCGTGGCCAACGTGCGCGAGTTGCGGGCGATCTCGCACAGTGATCGCAAGAGCGACCAGGTGGATGCCGAGAAGCTGGCGCGCTTTGCGCGGCTCGATCCGAAAATCCTCAGGCCGATTGCGCACCGCACCGTCGCCCAGCAGGAAGCCCTCACGCTGATCCGCGCCCGCAATCTTATCGTTCGTCTGCGGACCGCTGCGGTGAACGCGGTGCGCGGGTTAGCAAAGCCCTGCGGATATCGGCTGCCATCTTCGTCCACGCTCTGCTTCGCCAAGCGATGCCTGGCCGTGCTGCCGCCAGGTCTTGCCCGAGCGCTCGGACCGGTGCTCCATCAGATCGCCGATATGACGGTGAAGATCAAGCAGTACGACCGGGCCATCAAGCAACTGACTGAGACGGAATATCGCGAAACACAGGCGCTCCTCAAGGTCTATGGAGTGGGCCAGCTCACGGCGCTGACCTGTGTTCTGACTCTGGGACGCAAAGAGCGTTTCCAACGAAGTCGCGATGTGGGTTGCTATCTCGGCCTGCGACCGAAACGGAGTCAGTCCGGAGAGCGAGACCCTCAGCTCGGTATCACCAAGGCAGGCAACGTCTACCTTCGTAGCCTGCTGGTGGAGTGTGCCAATCACGTCCTCGGGCGGCACGGAAAGGACTCAACCTTGCGACAGTGGGGCCTTAGCCTGGCATCACGCGGAGGCAAGCAATCCCGCAATCGTGCCATCGTCGCCGTGGCGCGAAAACTTGCCGTGCTGCTGCATCGCATCTGGGTCACACAGCAGCCATACATTCCGTTTTATGCAAAGGCCGCTTAAGGAAAAAATCATGTTCAACCGTTGCGATGACCCCGTGTTCCGATGACTGCGTGTCGGGTTGGGCCTTAGCAAGGCCGGCCGAAAACTGGCAGCATCGACTTCTCCTACTGAACCCCAAACGGCACAGAGCCATTACGGCTCACGCGAAGTGCGAATAGAAACCCGGCGGAGAACAACATGCCTCGCAACCAAAGCAATGAACCAAAGCAATACTCAACGAAGGGATGAAGGAATCAACACAGATCACCCATTGACATCAGTGACCGTCTCATAGAAACCAGACTCCTCAGGAACGTCAGAATTGTCATCGCTGCTGAAGAAGTGGACAGCCCCTTGCACGATCTGGATCAGGAATCCGCTATTCGCAACAGAATGGGCCACGATACCCGCCCAGGTATTTTTTCCGAGATTGAGCCACAAACGCGAAAGCACAGCATGTCGACAACATGCGAATCATGTCCCATCCGGTTGCCTGAAAGAACAGAAGGAATGCGGCCCAGAAAAGACCATGAAACAGCCATGCGACGGGCCGCCAGCTATACGGATGACGTCGCAATTAGCGCCGGAGCCGGGCGATTCAGGAACGCGAGTGGCAAGATCTACGTCTGGGGCGCAGTGGACACGAAAGAGAAAGAAGTGGTTCTTCGGTATGAAGGGTCAGTCTGTTCCATCGATCCTGATCAGCAATAGGCTCGCCACCTGATCCATTTGTAGCTCGGCTGGCGTGAGTGAAAATCCTCAATCCCTTGCAAATTTCCGTTTACCGGAGGGGCGAGATCATGGTACAAGAGGACTCCGACTTCGGACTGATCATCCGATTACCCAAACGCTTGTTGGTGAGCAGGCTTCCACCGAATCGCAGGGTCAGTCAAAACGAGTTCAGGTTCGACTCTAGCAGCTACCGGTTCAACTCCCCTCATTCAGAATCATATGCTGCGCATCACTGGGCCCATCACGGTTCTTTGAAACGATCCGGCCTTAGCACGGGTCAGATGGTTAATTGGGCAAAAGGGCTTCCTCAACTCGTAACCACTGACTCCTCGGCCTAGGCATGTTAACCGGTAACGTCATTTCAAGAGTTGGAGGAGTAAATATGGCTTCCCCATGGTTATTGACTGGGAACGCGGGCACCAATCCAGGTACGAATTTTGTTGGAACGATTGACAACCAGCCGCTTGTGCTTAAGAGCGGCAACGGCAAGGTTGGCATCGGCACTGAGACTCCGACTGCGAGCCTGGATGTGGGCAGCGGTCTGCTTCACCTCGGGGGCACCACGACTCCCACGACCGCAACGCAAGGAGCGTACCTCGGCTGGAATGCTTTGACTGGAGGAACTGGGGAGACTGATTTCATAAATAACCAAGGGTTGGGAGCCGGGGGGTTCGCATTCATGAACACGCCCGCTTCTGGAAGTCCCAGATCGACGTTAATGGTCATTACAGGCAGTGGCGACGTCGGGATCGGAACAACTACCCCTAACCGCGCCCTCCATATGGCGGCTGGGAAGGTGTTGAGAGTTGAAGGCGGAGTGAATGCTTCCGATTCGGTCGACTACTTTAGTTTTGGGGGGAATGGAGGGTTCGGCATCGATGCCCCTGGGGTACCGGATGGCCGATTCGTAGTCCAAAATTCCGGCAACGTCGGGATCGGGACGCCCAACCCGACGTCTACCCTGCAGGTTAACGGATCTGTGGCAGTGACCGGCGCCGGGTTCCTGACGATAAACGGCGAATACAACAATCCCAGGGGCACTACAAACTTCAATTATTCGGTCGGCATCGGCGTGGGAGCCCCAAGCTGGGTCTTGGGGGTGTCCGTACCGGCGGCGAGTGCGCTCGGCCCTGTTATTGCTTTGACGAACCCGGGCGGCGGACAGAACGCAGCCTGCGCTATAGACTTCTATACGCACGACCCCGGGGAGGGCGCCGGCCCAGACCATATCACCTCTCCGACATCTGAAATCAAGGCTCTAGATGACGGAAACTTCGGCAATCACATAGTTTTCCTTAGCAATCAGCCAGGCGCGGCCAACAATCCTTTCATTGAGCGAATGCGCATCACGAGTACAGGAAACCTTATGGTCCCAGGCGATGTCGTTCTCACCGGTGCTGACTGTGCAGAGCAATTCGATGTCAGCTGTTCTGAGCCGCCACAGCCCGGCACGGTCGTTGTCATCGACGAAGGGGGTGGTTTACGAGAAAGCCGTGATGCATATGACAAGAAGGTCGCGGGTGTTGTATCTGGAGCAGGCGATTATAGGCACGCCATTCTTTTGGACAGGCGGATCGAGTCAGAACAAAGAGTTGCGGTAGCCTTGGTGGGGAAAGTCTATTGCAAGGTAGATGCGGAATATTCGTCGATAGAAGTCGGCGACCTGTTGACCACCTCAGCGACGCCGGGTCACGCGATGAAAGTGGCAGAACCTCTCAAAGCTTTTGGATCAGTGATCGGGAAGGCGCTGCGGCCTCTCAAAGCAGGCCAGGGACTCATTCCCATCCTCATTGCTCTGCAATAAAGGCGCCACGCTGCTGATCAATTCCGCGTAATGGCGAACCTTTGAACTCGTCAACAGGGAGGGTCCCATGGCCTACCCCACGTTTAGACAACTTGCGACACTTCTAGGTGGAAAGTATTCGGCAAGCAGCATCGCTGCAGCAGAGGGAGTAAAGTGGCCGCCACCGCCCGATATCTCCCTGCGCGAAATGCTCTCATTTCGTCCCAAGGTCATAAGTATTGCGCCTCCGCCGGAACCAGGTCAGCCTCGCACTACCATTGGCGCGGGCTACTTCACGGCGTCCCCCGACCTATTGGACCCGAACGCGGCGCCTATGGACTGCAAAACGCTAACCACCGAAGGCCGTGTAGTTTGGGATTTGCAGGTGGCTGCGCGAGACCGCGATGGCAACGTGATATTGAGGCGGGTTGCTGGCTGGGTTGCTGAAAATCAGGTCTCGCCCGGCACTACCTCCCAGAACTTGATCACGGCTGCAACACAATTGGCTGTAACTGGTTCCAATGCCTTCGCTGCGTGGTCGGCGAACCCCACGCTGGACTTGACGCCGTATCTCATCCAGGAAGGAATGCCTTCGGCCGCAGCGGCGGTAGCCAGTGAACAGATCATGTCAGACTTCAACGCGGCGCTCCAGGCGGTTCGGAATCCCGGTGCGGGAATAAACGAAAATTCCTTGCGCCAAGTCCTGAAGCAGAACTGGATTGCCGTATCGGGGGAAGACGATCCACCCGATTATCCCGTGAATGTGGATATAGCGAAATACCCCCAGTACCATATTCCTGTCACTGTTCCAACACCAGGGAACACGGATAGCACTATCAATGTAAGCATTCGATGCATCATAGCTTCGAACCCAGGCACTACAACCCCGCCTGAAAAACCCTATATTCCCCCTGGAAATGAAGTCATACTTTACATTCACGGCGAGGGATCGCGGGCAGAAGAAGCCGCTGACTTCATTCCGGCCATTTTCTCAGTAGGCGAGGCAGCTGGTCGCTCGTTCACTGTGATCGCGTTCGATCAGCCCAGTTGCGGGTATTCCACAATGGTCCCTCACATCAGCGTCGCCCCCATGGGTTCTCCCGGCACGCCAATTTTGGACTTCGTTGAAAACACGCTCATCGCATTCGTGGAAGCACTTGTGATTCCGCTGGGAAACCCGATCACTGCAATAGTTGGCGGAAGTCTTGGTGGACATATGGCGTTGCGGCTAGCTGCAAGCCAGAAGGACTGGGTAAGAAACGTCGTCGCTTGGTCACCTGCATCCGTTATGGATCACAATGTCTCATTTCTGGGGATATCTTTTTCTCAGAGCACGCTGGCCGACTCAACTTTGAACGGTCGTGCTACCGATGGACCTAGCCCTCCATGGCCCGCATCCGCTGAGATACCGGCCTCACGATCGGATTTCTTCAACACTGTCTGGTGTCAGGACACATTCAATCCCACCGATTACGATATTCTTGGCGTAGTCGGAGCCTTGATTACGGCTGGTGCATTTCCTAACGTTCTCGTCATCCTGGGAGCCGCCGCCATAGCTGCCGCCATCTTAGCGCTCCCCACCATCCCGCCGCAGCCTCAAATGTGGTATCGCGATGACTGGGCATCGAAGCCCACTTACATTACCGAATCTCGTCTGGATCGCCGCGAAGTGTACAATGCAAACTTTCGTCAGTGGCACTGGCGTATTTGCGAAGAGATGATCGGTTTCGAGTTCGACGCGCTTGTACCAAGCTTGAATAAGCCATTGCTATTGATGGTCGGAGAAAACGACGACTATCCTGAAGTCCATTTCCTGTCTAACGTGAGCAGCTTTGCTGATGGGCTAACGGGACCGGCTCAAGGCGGACTAACGATACAAGACACTGGCCATTCAATACACAACGAACGGCCGTTTTACCTGGCCCACCAGGTGGTGAATTTCGCCCGTCTTCTTTGAAGGCAAAGGTGGCGGGAGTTTCGGCCCCAGTCCTCTCTGCTGCCGAAGAATCCGCATGCCCGCCAATGTCCCTTCCCGCAGAGTTGATTGCCAGCACGAAGATCACATATTTGCCTGTAGCTTTGTAAGCAGCACCTCTCTACTTCACGACAATAGATGAGCTATTCAGCTCATCTATTGTTCTGCGCTGTTGGCCGGCGTCCCCATGCCGTCCACATGATGGGGGACGGCGTCATGAACTCCGGATCGTCCAAGCGCGCGGAACCCTGATCAAATTCTTGGTCGGTAATGTAATTCGCATCAAGCAAATCTCCGCGAAGCTGTTTGAAATTCGTTCGCATGAGGGACACGTCTGGAGACCCGCCTCGCCACATGAACAAACGCCCCTCCGCGCCAACTTCCACGAGCCCATGTGCTCGCAGCCGGCCTATGACCACCGGCACCGCTGTCACCGGGCTCAGTCGGGGAGTTGGACTCCCTCCGGCTCTTTCAACGACAAACTGCCAACCAGCCCGGCAACTATCCCGAATAAACTTACGGCTCCCGCGGAGTACGCCAGTTTTGCGCCAGGACCACCTCCCGGCATTACGTTTGAGAGTGTCGTTGCGATGAGAACGGCAGAAACACCGATCACCCTTCCCCCGATGTTTGCCGCAAAACTCTCGCCGGTGCCTCGCAGTTGCGTCGGATAGACTCTTGGCAGATAGTTCCCCCAGAAACTGTGTAGCCCATTGAAAAACATCGTGGCGAGAAAATCCCAACATGGACGAAGGCCAGGCTTCGCGTTGCCGCAAAAAATAGAGCCGTATATTTCCATTCAGGCCCGATTCCCAGCCCTCCGTGCAACAGAATCAGCGGGGACCCGTGCCCGAACATCGCATACCAAAGGTGAACTCCATTCACCGCCGCAATTCCGCTGCGCTCCGGCTTGGGCAGCGTGGGCGTTGGCGGAAACCGCTCCCACCGGATCGGGACGAGGTTTATCTTGAGCTACACGTCCAATCCCGACCAAGCGAGTTCTGAAATAATACGTCCCGCCGGGCTCTGCCTTCAATGAATGCACCGACCCGTCTGTTTCAACAGAACCCAGTGCTATTCCACTAAAAGCGTGATGATTCAGTCTGTTTTAAGGCAAAGGGCTGCATGATTGGTCGCGAGGAGGAAATATGAAAACCATATTTTCCGCCGCATTGAGTAGTGTTCTGACTCTGATATTTTACTCAGCTATTGCGAAAGCAAGCGAAAGGCAGATTACCTATAACGATCTGCCCGCAGCCGTCCAGAAGACTGCTCAAAGAGAAACTAAGGGAGCCACAGTTCTGCGGTATTCGAAGGAAGTAGAAAACGGAAAGGTTGAGTACGAAGTGGAGATGGTCGTTGCTGGAGAATCCAAAGATATCTCCATTGATCCATCAGGCAAGATTGTCGAAATTGAGCAGCAGGTGTCGCTGGATGCCGTTCCCGCGGCGGCCATGGCGGCTATACGAAAGGGAGCGGGAGGCGGCTCAATTCGCAAGGTAGAACAAGTGAGTTCGAACGGTGAAATCGCCTATGAAGCTCAGATCCTGAGCAATGGGCAACATCGGGAGATTCGTGTGCATGCCGACGGGTCTCCGGCACCTGAGCAGGACTAGTCGCGTAGAGATGCGCGTCAGTTACTGCAGTAGTTTCTTGATAGAGAAAGTTTCTGGAGACATCGATGAAATCGATAAGAGTCACGATTGCATCCCTTGCATTCCTGTTGTCCACAAGCATACTGCCCGTTGTCGCGCAGACAAATTGGGAAGTAACGAAGACTTTTCACATCGGCGGAGAAGGTGGATGGGATTACCTCACAGTCGATGCCCAGACGCACCGGCTATTTGTTCCGCGGTCCACGCACACCATGGTGATCGATGCCGATTCGGGCAAGGTCCTCGGAGACATACCGGGACAGACGACTGCGCATGGCGTCGCTATCGTTCCTAGTGTCGGACGCGGCTTCGTGACCGATGGAGGCGGCGGCGGTGGTATCGTCGTCTTCGATCTGAAGACCTACGCCGTTCTCGGCAGAATCCCGACAATGCCGGACTCCGACGGCATCATTTACGACGCCGGGGTTGGACGCGTGCTGGCTGTCTCAGGCGACGGCGGTGCGTTGATGACCTTCAAGCCTGACATCGATCCTAAGTACGGGAAGATCGATCCTCCTATCGAACTGGGCGGAGCACCGGAGTTTCTTGCGGCTGACGGTAAAGGTAAGGTCTACATCAATCTGGAAGATAAGGATGCCGTAGCTGTCGTGGATCTGAATGCTCGAAAAGTGCTCGCCCGATGGCCCGTTGCTCCAGGAGGAGCGCCAGTGGGCATGGCGCTGGATTTGAAAACGCATCGTCTCTTCATTGGTTGTCGCAAACCACAGAAGATGGTCGTGATGAACTCCGATAGCGGCAAGGTGGAAACGTCGTTGCCGATCGGCGTGGGTGTGGATGCCACAAAGGTCATGGAAGATAAGGCCTTTGCAAGCTGCCGCGATGGATCGCTCACGGTGGCGGGAGAGAAAGCCGGAGCGTTCGACGTGGAGCAGGTAGTGAAAACACGGGAAGGTGCCCGGACAATGGGCGTCGACGAGACTTCTCGGTCTAATCTACCTGCCCACCGCAGAGCTCGAGCCCGCCACTACAGGCAGACCTAAACCGAAACCGCGGCACGTTCATGATCGTTGTGGTCGGGCGTCACTGAATAAGAATAAGTGGATAGCAGGTGAAGCATCGCTCGCGGACGATGCTTCACCTGCAGTCATGTCTTCGCGCTTCTTCTTGTTCCCCATACAACTGCCAGCGCAAACCGAAGGAGACAGTCGGACGGTAATATTCGCGCTGGACCGGATAGATGCCGCTGCCGTTATAGAAGCCAAAGACTTCATTGCTGAGGTTCAAGCCGGTAGCAACCACCCGTAAGCCCCTGTAGACGCGATAGCTGCCCTGCACGTCGAATTGAATTACGTGTGTGGGTAGAAGTAGTTGTCGCCCGTGGGGCCCTTTAGCCCAAGGATCGGATCGTTCGTGGGGCCGGTGGTAGCGCTCCACTGATACGTGCGTGTGGTTTCAGCGTATGGTGGCTTTTCTGAACTCAAACTGAAGAAAGACAGCTATTCACGGTCATTTCACCCGAAATTCATCTGACGTTTTTTGCAGTGCCCATTTGCTTTGCAGCCCTCGGGCACCTGCTTGCACAAACGAGAGGTTCGCTTCTCTTGGAGTCTGGAAGCGAAGCAACAGGAAACGTATCGCGCAGTCAGAACGCTTGGGGTTTGGTTTTCTTCGGCGACTGCGGCATAATCCGGGCGCAAGTGCGCTTAGGCAGGGTTGCAGGTTTTTCACCCTACTGAAATCCAACCTGTGGACTTTATCTCTTCTTCACAAATTTCCGTTATCGCTGTTACCTGGTTGCTCTTCGAATTTCTGAGCACCATGGGCCGTCGGCCCCGATCTCGCAGCTAAAGCCAGCAGGCTAAATCAAGGAGAAGTGAGCAGCATATGCTACTTTTACGAGCTGTTGCAGGTCTTCTATTACTTGCCAGTGCACTCAGTCTGCCAGTCGGCGTATTCGCCCAGCAAACACTAGGTCGCATTAATGGAACTGTCTCGGATAGCTCTGGAGCCGTTGTCGGGAATACAGCGGTCGCGGTTACCAATAACCAGACAGGCTCCACGCGGCGGGTGTCGACCCAAAACAACGGGGCCTACATGGTGCAGGATCTACCAATCGGCACCTATTCCCTTTCGTTCTCGCATGATGGCTTTGATACGTCTGAATTTTCCCTCTATTCAGGTACAAGCAGACCGCTCGGCAACACTGAATGTGCAGCTCAAGACCGGCACAGTCAGCACGTCCATCGTGGTAACGGCAACGCCGCTGCTTAATTCGGAGGACACCACAAATGGCTATGTGCTGGATAGCGATCAAATCTCTTCCCGGCCGCTGGGCACCGGCAGCTTCACCCAGTTGCTACGCTCAGCCCGGGCGTCAATGCCGATTTTCTTTCCGACACGGGAACGAATACCGGCCTCGGCAATCAGAACATCTGGGCCAATGGCCAGCGGCTTTCCAGCAATACCTTCACCTTCAACAGCGTCATGGCGAATAACCTCTTCAACGGCGCTTCGTCCAGCCAGGTCAGCGCCAACCGCGCGGTGCTCAATACGGGTGAGTCGTTCCAGAATGGCGGCACCATCAGGACAAATACATCGATCTATGACGCTATTGGACAGGCGCTGCCCACTCCGCCGCAGGAAACGATCGCCGAAATGCGCGTCAACACTTCGATGTTTGACGTCTCCCAGGGTGATACTGCAGGCGCACACATCGACGTCACCACCAAGTCAGGCACCAACGCCTTCCGCGGCGCTCTCTTTGGAACTTTCGGGAACTCGGCCCTCGACGCCGATCCCTTCTTCTTCAAGCAGAACAGCGAGCCTACGCCCGACCTGCACCGCTATGACGCTGGAGCAGCCATCGGCGGCCCTATAAAGAGAGACAAGCTTTTCTTCTACACGGCTTACCAATACACGCGAGCAGTCGATCAGTTGAACTCGCTCAGCCAGGTGCATGTTCCCAGTTCATTGACCGATGACCGCAGCACCTCCGGCCTAGCTCCGGTTCTTGCGCAGGCAGGCCTGCCTGCAACCGCCACAATCGATTCCGTCGCACTCAACTACCTTCAGGCTAAGGCCCCTGGCGGAAGCTACCTGATTCCCACGCCCACTACCAGCGACCCAAACGCCGCCTTCAACGTCACGTTTCTCGGGCCGTCGTCCAAATTCCTCGCCAGCCGTGCGCTGCTCAACATCGATACCAACCTGACGAAAACTGACACGCTCTCAGGCAAGTATTACTACCAGCGCGATCCCACGGTAAGCCCGTTCTCCAGCACTCCTCTGCTCGGTTTTCCGCAGACTTTCAGCGCCGGTAGCCAGGTGTTTTCGCTGGAGAATACTAAGATCTTCAATCCTAGCCTTTCCTGGGATCAGAAGTTCGGCTTCCTTCGCATGAAGGTCGGCTCATTCACCGGCCAGCCCTTCGGGCCCTCTGCTGTCGGGATCAACGTATTCGGCAGTCCATACCTTCCCGCCGTGAGCGTGCGCAACTTCGACACCAATTTCAATTCGATCGACATCGGTCCGAGCTCAAACTTCGCCAATACCGGATTTGCGCAGAACACCTTCGAAGGAACCACCAATCTCAACTGGGTCCTGGGCCGCCACACACTTTCCTTTGGCGCGAACTACGACTACACCCAGCTCAACATCCTCAATCGCGCCAATCAGGTCGCCTCCATCGGCTTCAACTCGCTGGGAGACTTCCTCTCAGGCGCGCCCCTCCGCCAGTCCGCCAGCGCCTATTTCGTTGGCCCAACCAACCGCTACTACCGCGCGCCCCAGGTCGGCGCCTACGCGCAGGATAAGTGGCAGCTCACTCCGAAGCTCACCCTCACCGCGGGCATTCGCTACGACTACGACGGCGGGCTCTATGAGAAGTATGGGCATCTCGTAAACTTCGACTCCAGCAAGTACTCTTACGACCTGAGCACAGACACCATCACCAACAGCGGTCTGATTATTGCCGGCAACAACAAGCAGTACGCCACTCCCGGCGCCAGCGATTCCACGCTCAAGCAGCGGCAATGGGGCATCGCTCCGCGCATTGGCCTCGCCTACAGTCCCACCTCGAATGTCGTCTGGCGCGCCGGATTCGGCATCTACTACGACCGCGGCGAATACTTCACCAACTTCTCGCCCAGCGCCGGATTCGGCTTCAACGGCCCGTTTGGCGTGACCCTGCAGCCGCCCTTCGTGCAGCAGGTCACCTCCAATGACTCCAGCACGTTTGAAAATCCCTTCGGCACTACACCCCCAACGGTCGATACCAATCCCGCCGACTTCATCAACAATCTGCCAAACCAGGCGGCACTGATCAACGGAGGGAACCCGTATCTCTTCGGTGCCTACGGAATCAACAACAAGCTCCCCTACACGGAAAACTGGAGCCTCGACTGGCAGTGGCAGATGCGGCCGGATATCGCCATCATGGTCGGCTACACCGGCAACCACGGCGTGCGCCAGACCATTCCTCTGCCCTTCAATCAGCCCGAGGTTGCAACGCCGACAACTCCGGTCAACGGGCAGATTTACAGTTACGGTTACACTGCCCTGGATGCCAACGGCAACAACCTGGCAACCGAGCCCTACAACACCTCCACAGGCGGCAATACCGACCTGCGCACTCCCTACATCGGCTACAGCCCCAACTCCGTTGCGTGGACAACGGCAGGCATCTCGCATTACAACGGCCTGCTGACCTCGGCGCAAAAGAGCTTCCGCAACGGGCTCGACTTCATGGTCTCCTACACCTGGTCGCACTCGCTCGACGAGAGCAGCGGCTACGGCCTCTTCTATAACGGCAATGATCCGCGCAACCTGCGGTCAGGCTACGGTTCATCCGACTACGATCGCACCAACGTCACAACCATAAGCTACGACTACCAGTTGCCGAAATTCGGCATCTCGAATGTCTTCGCCAACAAACTTGCCAATGGCTGGGGCATGTCAAGCATCATCGTCTTCGAGAGCGGCCAGCCTTACAACGTGTACGATTTCAGCGGAACCATCGGCAGCATCTACTTCGCGTCGAATGACTTCCTCACCAACCCCATCCTCCCACTCGCCCCCGGCATCCGGCCAGCCCAGGCGCTCACCGGCCACAGCGGCGCCTTCGCTAACTTCGACGGGCAGACCGTGGCTCCGGACAAGGTAGCCTTCAGGCCGAGCGCCTTCACTTATCCCACGCTCCAGCCCGGCGAGTCTGGTGTGCCGCCCTGCGGACCTTCAACCGCTGGCGCGCTCGTCTGCGACACGTATGAGTCTACTTTCGCGACGGGCGGCCGCAATATCTTCCGCGGCGACTTCCAGAAGCGCGCCGACGTTTCCATCTTCAAGGAAACGCAGATTCACGAAGGCTACAACCTGCGCATCAGCATCGACTTCTTCAACATCAGCAACACGCCCAGCTTCGACACGCCGGGAAACAACTTCACCGGCTCCGACTTCAACAACCCTCCAGGCATTACCCCACTCGGCGCAAACGCTCCAACGGATGCCTTCAGCAGCCAAGGCGTAGGCGTGATCACAAATCCACTCGGAAGCCCTCGCCAGATACAGTTCACCGGCAAATTCACTTTCTAGAGCACTCATCAACGCAACATAAAGGGGCCGCCAGGCCCCTTTATGTTTGCTCGCATCAAGTTGTTATTCCACTTCCCCGCGATCAATATTCGTTGCAGTGGTCATGCTCGTCCCACTCATCGCGCCGGTTCTTCACGAACGCCATTCCGTGAGGGCTTTGCAATCCTGTCACGATCGGAACGAGTTCACCAAAATTGAGATCGAGAATCCCCACGAAACCGATGCTTGCTCCTGAGGAATCTGGAGCACCTACTGCAGCGGTGTAAGGCGTGCCGGGAACGAACCCGGATTTGCGAATCTTGTAGACGATGTTCGCTGGAGTGTCGCTCACCAGGATAAAGCCATCGTCAGATGGGATGAAGAGGGTGTCATCTGCCTGCGGGGTGCCGAAAGGCGAGCTCAATGGAATAAGCATTACGCTCTGGTTGTTGCCCGGTCTATGGACCAGAATCAGTTCAGAATCCCCCTGGCTGTCGAGGAGAATGTCATTCCGAGGAGTCAGGGTCATGGAGTCGGGATCCTGAAGATTCAGTGTTACTGGGTCGCCGGTGACAACGTCGGTTGCGGTGGCATTGCCCTCTAGAACAGGAGTGACCTCAACCGTGCTGCCGGAAATCTTGCCCTTGACGATGGCAGGGAAAGTGTTGGGGTTGTTGGCAGGATTCGAGGCGCTGAAGTAGACATCGCCGTTGCGGAATGTGATGTCATCATAACCGCCGCCTGCCGTCGGTGGTGCGGCGAAAGTGTAGAGTTTTTGTTCGTGGGTTTCAGGATCGATGATGACAAGATTCGGATTGGCATCTTCGTTCTGCATTGCCCAGATTTTGCCGGTGTAGGGATCTACTTTCAAACCGTCGTTGTGGCCGACAACCGTATACATGTGGATGATCTGACCATCTTTGGTGTATTCCACAATTTGATTCGATTTGCCATCGGCGCCAGTCGGATCGTTGTTGTCGCCGTAACCAATGAAAATGTGATCACGTAGGACGGCAATCGAATCAGGCGCGGTGTACTTGCCGTCTACACCCTTGGCAAAAACGCTGATCGAATAACCCTTTTCTGCTTTCGGGGCAGACTGAGCTGAGGCTGGAATGATTGAAGCTGCGAGCAGCAGCGTCACTGAGAGAACAGTATGCTGTTTCATGAGACCTCCCGATTCGTGGTGATTGGTTGCAGGTTTCCGGGAACTGAACCGAATGTGCGATCGGGCTATGCTCCTAGATGCATTCAAAAGTTATGCCTATGTGAATTTACAGCTTCACCGCAAAGTCGGGATTTGTTGATTCGGCAGGGAAAGCTCCTATCGGACATGGCGGGGCTAACTTCTATTCTTCGCGTTCCAAGAGATCGGCTATCGGCGCCCATTGGAGAAATCAGCTCACATTTTTGCGGTAAACGTCCTAATCCATTCACCAACCGGGGGAATCGCAACTTTTTGTAACGACTGTGCCGACTACCGCAAAATCGAGCTTCATCTGGAACCAGATGGACCCCGCGGCAACACTCTACCGAAGGCAAGCTCGATAGGCATCAGCAAGCGATGCCGTTCCTGCCCGTCGGCGATCTGTGCCGAGCGGTTTACCGACACAAGTATTCGTGGACATTCGACTGTCGAAAATCTGTTCGCAGAAACGGATCAAATTTGTTCTAAGTCTTCGCGAGATCTTCTTGGAATCTCTGAAGGAGAGCCCTCTCATAAGTCCCAGCCGCCGTAGCTGATGGGGTCAAACCCGTGGACGAATAACCAGGGAATTCCCGTGCGCAAGAGCGCGGGAATCGGGAATTTGCTCATTACAGAAAGCGTCCTGCACTGCCGTACCGCCTCCAAATGCAATACCGTAAGGGCATTGAGAGTTGGGCTCAACTCAGCGAAAGTCAGGCCTCTCCCTTTGGTTTCAGCAATCGCATCAATGTCTCACCGGTCGTGGTTACTTCCTTTTCCAAAATAGCTCGCGCGCAAGCGAGGCAATAAATAATCTCTCCGTCATCGCTCTGGAACTGGGCGTGCCACTGCAACAAGTACATTGCTCCGTTTCACGGCCAGTGTATGGCTTCATAGCCTAATTCCAAGATCCAAAAAGAAAATCGGCCCGACGGGATGCCGGGCCAATCGTCCATGCTGTTCCAATTATGGGTTTTGACCTGGCGGCAAGTATATACCTCTCCCGTACCTTCCGACCCTGCGGGTGACAAGCACGGCAAGGCTGATCGCTATCTTTCGATCGCAGCGAGGGTGCGCGCAAATCAGTTACGAAAGTATGGCTGCGACCGTCCATGTGACCTTACATCTGTGAATTAGAGGGTTTCCTTCCTCCTAAAATGGAAATCCATGGACATCGACAACGATCCGATAGTCAGCGGGAGGGATTTTCTCTTTTGCGAAGTCGGAAACGGTATTGCTCAGCGATTCATCGCAGCCGCGCGGCGCGCGGTACAGCTTGCCAGTTGCGCCGACCCATGTGAATTGAGGGATGACGTCGACAACGCTTTAGCCGATCTGTTGGCTCACCGAGATGCATGCCGAAATTGCCTGAGCCATGATGGATATGAGCCCGCGCCACCACGGTTTCCGAAATACCTTCACTGAGAAACGCCGCCCTCTGGGTGCATATACGGATTCCGACGGGCTTCAGGTGAGACGTGGCTCTTTCTCCGGCATCGCGGGCGTCAAACCGAGCGCCTCTCTCGTGAGTTTGTTTTGGATGATTCTAAGTTCGGTCCGCAGTTCTGAGACAGAAACATCTTTGCCTGCTGATGCCCCTGCCGCCTTTCTGGCGTTTTCAAGCCTTTCGATCTCGCCACGTAACTGCATGCACCGGACGCGGTAATGTTCGAGCGTCGGAGACTCGAGGACTTTCATCGCGAAAGCCAACCGACGCGGCTAAGTCTGACCAGAAGTTGAGGGAACGGCATTCGATCTGGTTTGGTCGCAATCGCCGGTTCTTTCAATAGTTGGTGTGAACGATCCATAGGACCTCCTCCCTCGTATCTTTTCGTACTCTTTTCTGTGATGGCGTGTACACGGTTGTTTACAAAACCACAACGAAATCTCGAATGCTACTGTTAACAGCACGGCAAGTACCAAAGCAGCTACTTTGCCTTTCAAAAGATAATGCGGTTCAGGGGAACGCTATAAGAGTCCCCTCCTGTTGCGACGCTGCCTTGTTTGGCGTGCCAGTGCTCCCGCACATACCTGCCCTCAGCAATCGCTTGAATGCCCATGGATAGAAAATTCGAGCAGCAGTTTTCGGGCGAGACCTTGATCGTCGCGTGGCCGCAGCCCGTGCGGGTTGCCAGTGCCAATCGCCTTCCTCCGGGCTGGAGAACGATTGAATTGCCCTTGTACGAGGGCGCGCATCGTCATACGCCATAGGTTCTAAAATGTTCCGACTGTCATGATGCCAATTCCTCGTGTACTGATCGGGGATCTACGGTTGCTGCCTGTCACGCGGACGATGTTTTTACAGCGAGTACAGTTGAGGTGCCCCCACGCTAACGAACGTCGGTGTCCTCGACACTAACATCCTGATCTCCGCCCTACCGACCCCGCAAGGACTGCCGCGAGTGCATCAGGTTCAGGGACGAAGGCTATGCGCCCATCCCCGCTCGGCACGCCGCGCTGCAGCGGAAAGAGACGGCCCGCAAGAGGTGCACGTGTATCCTCATTTTGAGTTTCATGCTGGTTTAAGGCTTGAGAAGTAGAGTCTTGTCTATATAAGGATCACATCATGACGAGAGCTCTTCCGCACAAAACAAACGAGGACAATTTGCCGTTCCGTATGGATCGCGAGCCAATGCATCGATCTCTTCTGACCGCAGCTTTCTGTTGCTTGGTATGTACAGCTGGAGTTGCCCAGCAAAGCCAACCTGACGCAGTGCCCGGCGCGCCATCCTCCAACCCGCAGCCGCAAACCGAGCCCAGAGCCGCCAATCCACTTCAGAGCAGTGTGGCAATGGTCCTGACGCTTCAGAAGAAATCACTGGTCTTTCCCGATCTCGCTACCCGCACGGGGCCGCTCGATAGTTGGCAGAAATTCAAACTGGCTGCGAATACCAGCCTTTCTCTGTTCACCGTCGGAGCGGCATTGGTTGGTTCATCCTATGGACAGGCAATCAATAGCCCCGCGGGATACGGTCAGGAGATCGGGGCGTATGGCAAGCGCTTTGGAGCGGATATGGCCCGCGCTGCCTCCGCCAATCTGTTTGGCACTTTCCTGATCGCGTCGGTCACCCACGAAGACCCGCGTTTCTATGTGCGCAAACAGCTCACCTTCCCGGCGTCGGCGGAGTATGCCGCTCACCGCCTAATCTTCACCCGGAACGATTCTGGGAAGCAAGTGGTTAACTATGCCGGACTGTTGGGTCCATTGGCGGGCGAAACGATGGCCAACACCTACTATCCTCAAGGCAGTCGCGGAGTTGGGAGCACCCTGATCCGCTACGCATCCGATCAGGGCTGGAGATTTTGCGGGAACCTCTTGCGTCAGTATTGGCCAAGCCTCAACAGAAGGCTCCAGCTGGCACAAGAGGCCATGAGGAGCAGGAGAGTGTATGCGATACCCAGCGTGGCCGGGTGAAGCGTGAGCCGAGTCCGGAGCAGGACCCGGACGGCTCAATTCGGTTTAGGGCTCGATGCGCCACCAGCCTCGCCACTGGCCGTTCGCGACGTTGGCGTCCCAGGCCGCTGTCCAGATGGCGCCGTCGGTGCCAACCATGAAGATATCGAGCTTATTGGGGTCGCGCGCTACGGCTGCCACGCCGCTTCTCGGCCCGGCGACGCCGTCCAGAATCCGCCACCAGCCTTGCCACTGGCCGTTCGCGACGCCCGCGTTCCAGGCCGCCGTGTAGATGCCGCTGTCGTTGCCGATCACGAACACGTCAAGCTGATTCGGATTGCGCGTAACGGCCGCCACGACGCTGCCAGGGGTCGCGACGCCGTTGGTGATCCTCCACCAGCCGCGCCATTCCCCGTTCGCGACATTGGCATCCCAGGCGGCTGTGTAGATACCGCCGTCGGTGCTCACGAGGAAGATATCGAGCTTATTCGGGTCGCGTGATACGGCGGTGATGGTGCCGCCAGGTGGGATGGCGCCCGTGAGGATGTTCCACCAGCCCTGCCACTGCCCGTTGGCTACACCGGCATTCCAGGCAGCGGTGTAGGTCTTTCCGTCGTTGCCGGCCACGAAGATATCAAGTTGATTTGGGTTGCGCGAGACGACTCCTACGGGTGAGCCGGGCACCGCGGTCGCGTTCAGAATCTTCCACCAACCTTGCCATTGGCCATTGGCGACTCCGGCGTTCCACGCGGCCGTGTAAATGCCCCCGTCGTTGCTCACGAGGAAGATGTCGAGCTGGTTAGGATTGCGCGAGACGGCGCTGACCGTTCCGCCCGCTGGGAGCGCGGCGTTGAGGATATTCCACCAGCCACGCCATTGCCCATCGTTGACGTTGCGGTCCCAGGCTGCCGTGTAGGTTTTCCCATCGGGACCGGCAACAAACAGGTCGAGCTTATTCACATCGCGCGCCAGCGCTGCGACGGGCGCGCCGTCGGTTCCCGACGTCCCCAGAATCGACCACCAATCCCGCCAATTCCCCGAAAGCACGTTGTCCTGCCATGCGGCGCCGTGCACCTGGCCACCAGGATCGGAGATGAAAACGTCCAGGCGGTCCGTGTGAGGTACCACGGCCTGCGTGCCGATATGCGTCGCGGTGATCGTCTGAGTTTTGTAGGCGACTAAATCGTTCGCGTAGTCGAGCACGTATTGAAAGGGCATGTACCCGTAGCCGCTGTCACCCCACGTGGAGCCCCAGCTATTACGGAACACGAAGTAGCCGCCGGCGGCAAAATCCGTGCTCTTGCAGTAACCCACCAGACCTACCGAATGCCCATCAAACACCTCCGTGGACTTTTTACTGAGGTCCGGCACGTTCATCACGTCGACTCCGTCCACGGTGCTCGTGCTCCACGCCGAACTTGTCGGCCACCAGCCGCCAAAGGCCACGGGCGAGTTCGCGTCAAGGTAGGCGATGACGCTGTCGAGCTGGTCCTGCGACGCTCCCTTGGTGTTGTCCCAGGGCTTGATGAAGTCGGCCTCAAAGCGCGTCCAAAAGGCGCCCGCGTCGAGCAGCGACTGCGGAATGGAGCTGACCTTGGTCGTCTGGTAGGGCTCCTCGGCGGCCGTCGCCATCCCCCAGGCTTGGTAACCGTTGTCCAGCTGGTCAAAGAACCCGCCGTCGCCGCTGGTGCCTAGGACAAGATGGGCGACATAGTTCAGGTACTCTTCCGAGAGGGCGCTGAACCCGCCGTTCAGCCGCGAATCGTAGGCGTACTCGAGAAGAAATGTCAACGCAAACACCGAACACGTGCCGCGCGACCCTTGATCCCGCACGGCGAGCCCAAACGATTGAATCTCCGGCCGCAGATCGACCTGCGGCAGCAGACTCAAAGGACCCAGTGGCGGCAGCCGTACGGGATACGGCTTAATGGCAACAAATGGGGGACGATTCACCGGAATCGGTAGTGGCCGGGGAATGGGACTGGGGACAGGATGAAGAATCGGACCAGGGAGAGGACGGGGCAACAGAGGTCCAGACATGACATTGCCTCCTTTGGCCGGCTATTCTGTTTATGGGCTCATCCGAGGGCGCTATTATACACCTCAACTGCGGGTTCGCAACTGGAATCGACGCCGCCGCTAGCTTTCTTCGCGGGACTAGTCCCGGATGGCCGGCTGAACCTGGAAGGCATACAACTCTCGCCAATCTTGGTAGAGAGCGATCACTTCTTTTTTCACTTACTGGGAGGCGATGTTTCTGCGCGTACGGGCTTGATCGCAGACGACATGCCGCCTTTTGGACTCTATCCCGCGAATCTCAATCAGATTCAGGAAGATGGAAATCCCTTCGATGAGGAAGAATATCGTGATCGATATTTTGAGCGCTGTTTTGAAGACCACTAGACATGAACGAACAAGTGTAGATAGATGAAATATCAACTCGTTCTCCAATTCCAGGCTGAAAGTGTGCAGGAGTTTGATGAGCTGGTTGTCCCTGAGGGGGTCAGAAAACGGACAATAGAGCACGCTAAGACCGCGCGGAGGGTGAATTGAGCCTTCGGTGCACAAAAACAAACCGTTTGCTCAATGGCTTAATGTGCTGAAGGGCCCTTTTGATGAGTAGCTTCTGGATTGCCCGTGAGAACGAAGCCGCAGGCGTCGCGGACGCTCGATTGTGGCATACTCGGACTGTATGGGCTTACAGAGTGCGCTTCATCGGCAATCGTTGTTTCTTGCTAAATAGCTGATTACAGGCGCGTTTTGATTGAATCTCCATAGGCTCACCGCATCCGCGGCAAACGCCTGCGGCTCCCTTCTCACCCCCAAATCGAAAGCGCCTCAAATACAAACTCGCGCCATTCTCATGCATCTCGCGCGAGGCGCTTCCGATCTTGGCTAGCGGTGACTCGGGAACAAGGAGTTCAGCTATCGAAATCAACAGGACGGCCAGGACTTCAGCGTTCATGCGGGTGAGAATTTGGCAACAGTAACTAGCTGCATGAGCTGCGGCAATGTGCTGTGATATTCGCGACAGACTAGACTAGTCAGCAACTCAACCTTCGCCCTGCGGCTGTTGAAGGGTCTGCAAATGCGTGAGAATTCCGGTCGGCCAACACCAGATTTCCCAGTGATAATCGTGGGGGCAGGGCCGGTTGGTTTGACTCTAGCCGTCGGACTGGCTAAGCAAGGTGTTCGTTCCATTGTTCTGGAGAAGAAAACCAAACTGGACGAGCATTCACGAGCCCTCGCCGTACAGGCCAGCACTTTGGAGCTTCTAAACTCTTACGGCATGGCGGACGAGTTTTTGCAGGAGGGTTGCTTCCTTCGTCAAATTAGTTTGCATGACGTCGATCGCAACAATGTTGCTCTCCGAATGAGTTTTGATGAAATTGCCACTGAGACGTCCTATCCCGGAATGCTTGTCCTTCCGCAGGATCGTGTGGAACACCTTCTCCTGCATCGCGTGCTCGAAACGGGACTCTCGGAGGTGCGCTTCGGCCACCAGTTTGTGTCATACACAGAAACATCCGATCACGTCGTGGTCTCGTTTGCCGACAGTAGCGACGTTCAGACGACGATGACTGCCTCCTTTCTCGTCGGATGTGATGGGGCACACAGCAGCGTACGACGAGCTTGGGAGGAGGGTCTTGAAGGGACCACATTTCCGCTGCGCATATTTCTTTATGACGTTCAGATTCCAGACTCTCTCCGGGACGAGCTACCTTTTCCGAGGCTCCATATTACGCACTCCGGCATGGTCGGGGCAATCCGATATAAACCATTCAACTGGCGTTTAATGGGCCCCATTCCGGTCGACGAGAGTGAAGAAGAAGCTCTGAGTATCGAACGCATCTCCAACCTGGTTGCGCGTCTTCTCGGGCCGGGCTCTTTCGAACAGAACTGGGTTGCCGCCTTCTCTATCCATGCACGGATAGCTCCATCGTTTCGGAAGGGACGCGTCCTGCTCGCTGGCGACGCGGCACATATCAGCAGCCCGGCGGGTGGCCTCGGCATGAACAGCGGCATGCAAGATGCCCAGAATCTTGCCTGGAAACTCGCTCTTGCCTTAAAGGGTGGAAACATCGAACATCTGCTCGATTCGTACGATCAGGAGCGGCGCCCGGCAATCGCCTCGTTCGTTCTGCGGGGCACCACCTACCTTACTCGGATTATTTTGACTGCTTCGCAGCGGCGTCTCCTCCCAATAGCACTGTGGGCTGGGGGGCTTGCCTTGCGGCATAGTCGGATTCGACGCGCCGCTGGCCGAGGTCTCGCGATGCTTGGAACGCACTACAAAACATCTCCGCTAATATTCGGGGAACGGAAGTGGGCTGGCCGCCGCGCTCCTAGTGGGCCATTGCCGGAGCCCACCATAATCAGCTTTGGTGCTTCCCCGCAGATCTTGCGAGAGCTTGAACAGGCAATGATCCAGCTAAATAGTGACCCCAGACTGCCAGTGATCGCGAGAAGCAAGATCGAGGAGACTGACCCGCTATGGCGCCAATGGCAGGCCCGATCCAACCTGGTCGCGTTTGTGCGTCCCGACGGGTACGTAGGATGGGCAGCATTAGCACCGACGGCGGCCGAAACGTTGGGTGGGGTCCGTAAGGCGTTCGGGATGCTCATCGACGCGCAACGCGACAGCCCGCAATCAATCTCTGGGAAAGGATGACCAAACAGCGACCTTCGATCACGTCGACGGTTATGGTCCTTGACCCTCTGATCTACAAATTGGGCAACGCCATCGAAACTTGTACGCCATTTCTGGATCAAGTTCCAGGCTAGCGACAATACGTCCAGAACGTGGTAAGTGCAAAAATGGGGTTGTCTCCTCGATTGAGACAAGCAGATAAGACGCTGTTTGCTGTATTTCGACCGATATTTCTTTGCCTCGCCACCGACCGCGGTCAGCGGGATGGGAGCACGTTGGCATGACGCGCGATCAAGCGCCAGGTTGTCGCTTCCTGCTTCCAAATATGAGTGAACCGGCGCTCGACCCTCTGCCCAGCCATAGGAGCATCGCCCGTTGGTTGGACGGTCTCAGCGCCCATGACGATGGCGATGTCGCCGTCGACACGGATAAATTCGATCTTTCGTTCGAACGAGGAGTAACGGATCTGGCCTCGCTGAACCAGAGCGAGGACGTTGCGCTTGCCGACCACTACTTGGTTCGAAGGGGCGTTGACGGTGAATTGATCGGACCATAGCCGTTCGAGCGTAGAGAGGTCTTGATTCAATACGGCCGCCCGCTCCTGGTCGTCCAGCGATCGGATGGTTCCCTCGTCGGTGGAGACACGGCCCTGCGCTTGCGTTGCCGTATCCGAGCCAGTAAAGCCCAGGAGCAGCAGAACCAATGGGAATGCAATTCTCTTTTTCATTTCGTACCTCCTCCAATGAGGCCAACCGTCCGGTCTGGTGGTTGGCCCCGAAACGCGAATTATTGGTCAACGCTGGACTCAGTCGATGCGGTGTCCGACAGCAGTGGAACAGCCGCTTACCAGTAAATTGTCATTGGTGTCGAAGATCTCGTTGTGAGCGTTTGCCGTCCATGTGTTGGGATCGTCACCGATCTCGATCGTCTGTGTAAGCCTTTGCCATTCAATCCAGACGCCCGCAGGGTTGTACAAGAAAGCTTCCAAAGTCGAGCTGAAAGTGCTGCCCTGTATCTGTTGCCAAATCCCGTGGCCGGGGCTGCGCAGGGCGGGACTGAACCGTGCGGTGGTCTCGGTCATGGTTCCGCCACGCGCGAAGCTGAGAAGGGAACGGAACGGACTGCCTAACGCCGCGCCCGTATTGCAGTCGCGCAGCGTCACCTCTACTCGCCACGTTCCTTCCAGTCCCCGGCCGCTTGCTGCTTGCTGCGACTGTGCATTGGCAATTTTTCTCGGTGCTACCGCCAGGACCATTGTCAGTGTCAGCGCCACCAATCCTACCGAACCAAACCGGTGTGATGTCATAGCCTTTCTCCTTGAATCGATGTGCACATCGGATTCCTTATCCGGCGTGCCGAGCCCGATACTGTGTGCGCGTAGCGATGAAAGTCTTTAGAATGTCTCTGAAAGTATTTGAAAGTTTTTGAAAAGCGCCGTGGATCCACAAGAACCGCACATCTACGCCTTCGGGAACTTCCGTTTGGACGGCCCGAAGCGACTGTTGCTTCGTGGCGGCGAACTGGTATCGCTTACGCCAAAGGTTTTTGACACTCTGGTTTACCTGATTGAACACAGCGGGGAGTGTCCTCAGCAAGGACGATTTGATGTCGGCGGTGTGGCCGGATACGGTGGTCGAGGAGAACAACCTCAGCCAAAGCATCAGCAAACTGCGCAGCGTGTTGGGGGAAAGCCCCGGCGATCATCGCTGGATTGTCACCCTACCAGGCCGCGGCTACCGCTTCGTGGCAGACGTAAGGCTGCTGGCCTCGGGGAAGGAAAGCACCGCGAGGACGTCGGACTGCCAGGGCCGGTTCCTGAGCGGAATCCGAGTGAGGCCGCAGCCTCATCGCTGCCAAAACAAGCTACCAGGGGCTTCAGCGTCCGTCTTGGGCGCTTTCTGCTCGCAGGACTGCTCGCGGGGTTGCTGACCGCCGGCGCCGTTTACTTCCTGCGTTCGCGGAACCGTGCCTCGGCTCATCCGACTGTGGAATCCGTTGCGGTGCTGCCATTCAAGCCGCTGGTGCCGGAGAGTCGCGATGAGGCCCTGGAACTCGGAATGGCGGACACATTGATTACCAAGCTCAGCAACGGCACAAAAATCATCGTCCGCCCGATCAGCTCGGTGCGCCGCTACGGTGGGGTGGAGCAGGATCCCCTTGCCGCCGGGCGCGAGCTGGTCGTCGATGCGGTGCTCGACGGAACTATCCAACGGTGGGGAGACAGAATCCGGGTAACGGCGCGGCTCGTCCGCGTCAGCGACAACAGAACACTCTGGGCGGGTCAATTCGACCGAGGGTTTGGAGATATTTTCGATGTGCAAGACTCCATCTCCGAACGGGCTGCCGCGGAGTTAGTCCCGATTCTCACGGGAGAAGAGAAAGAGCAGTTGGCGAGGCGCTATACCGCCGAATACGGAGGCGTATGAGCTCTATCTGAAGGGCCGCTTCTTCTGGTACAAGCGAACACCTCAAGCGACTGCCAAAGCCGCCGAATATTTCCAGCGCGCTTTGGAGCGCGACCCGAGATATGCACTTGCCTATGCAGGGATTGCTGATTGCTACCGAACATTGCCCATTATGAGCGATGTGCCGTCGCAGGAGTCTTTCCCAAAGGCGAAGCAGGCGGCCCTCAAGGCGCTGGAGATCGATAATAACTTAGCCGAAGCACACAGCGCCCTCGGTTATGTCGAGTACTTCTTCGACTGGGACTGGACAGGAGCGGAAAAGGAGTTCCGGCGCGCTATTGAGATCAACCCGAATTATCCGCTGGCGCACTTGGGATACGCGCACCTCCTTTCCACTCTCGGGCGGCATGAAGATGCACTGGCGGAGGTAGACCGAGCGATCAAGCTCGACCCCTTGTCACCCTTTGTGGGTACCATCAAGGGGCAAATCCTGTTCCACGCCCACCGCTACTCTGAAGCGATCGAGGAAGTCAACAAGGCCTTGGAAATCGAGCCTAACTTCTGGATCGGGCAGATTGTGCTCTGCAGGAGCTATGAGCGGTTAGCGCATTACGAGCAGGCCCTCAAGGCGTGTCGCAAGGCTGCGGAATTTTCGGGCGAGGTTACCGAGGCGACTTCCTTGGCTGGCTACGTGTATGCCGTTTCCGGACGGCGTCAACAGGCAGAGCAGGCTTTACAGACGCTCCGCGTGACATCACAGACACGATACGTTCCCCCTTACAATTTTGCGCTGCTGTATCAGGGGCTTGGAAATTCGGACGAGGTGCTGAGTTGGCTGGAGAAGGCATACGAGCAGAGGGACGTACACATGGTTTTTCTTCCCGTGGATTCCAAATGGGATGCCCTCCGCAACAACCCGCATTTCATTGGTTTGACAAAACGCCTGAATTTACCAACCCTGAACGGCTCTTCTCATTAAGCACAACAGCCAATCGGTTCATGCCTGGAGAGGTTCTACGAGCAGATGCACACCATGTACTTGAGGCGTTGCGCCAAATGCGGCGCGCTCCGTCGGGAACCGCGATTTCTTGGATTTGTCAAAACAGAGGTGGAACGGTGGAACTGGTGTGCAAAGTGAACTCGTTGGCTTCCGAAACGCGAAATCCCCGCGGGATATTGGAAGCAGCAATGCCCCGTGCGGACGACAGTTGACGAGTCACGGGCAATCCAGAAGCTACTTGCGCACCGAGGGCTCAATTCACCGTCCGCGCGGTCTTAGCGTGCTCTATTGCTCTATTGTCCGTTTTCTGACGGGCCCCCTTCTTGGCAGATAGGGCCGCAAACAATATGGTCACCTTGCGATTACCGGCCACGGAGAGGCGCCACGAAACGAACGATTCAGCTCTTTTTTCTCTGTTAGGGTGAGAGGCCGATGCGTTGCATCAAATCGTGGTAGCGTGGATCAGAATGTAGGCTGTCGAAGATCGGTTGCGGCAGTTCCTGAATGCGCATCGTGCGTTCGTGATAGGCCTTCTCCAACCAGTCGAAGGCAGAGTTTCGATCGCCAAGCCCGGTGTAGACAACGGCAAAGTCCAACGGAGAGACGTAGCCCTGCTCGGATTGCGTTCTTAGTTCGTCGAGGACGCTCAAGGCCTTGGCCTGCTCGCCTGCCAGCGCATAGGCGTTGGCCAATAGCGCCCGGTAGGGCGCGGCGCCTCTCGAAAAGCTTACGGCCTTCTCAAGTTCTACGATGGCCTCGCGAAACTCACCCTTTTGCTCATGGGGGAGAGCCGAGAACCAGTGGCCTTCGGGGTGATAGGGATCGAGTTCGACAGCTCTCTGACATGCCTTCAGCGCTTCGTCGTACCTACGTGCACGGTAAAGAATGAATCCAAAGAAGGCGTTGCTGTCAACCGAGATTGGGTCAAGCTCGCGCGCTCGCGCGGACTCAGCAATGGCGTCCGCGTGCCGCCCCATCTTGGACAGGTAATCGGCGTACCACATGTGCGCGATGGCATAGCTTGGGTTCAGATTGAGACCACGCTCGTATTCCGCTTCCGCACCCGGCCAATCCCAGTCATAACCCTTCTTGGCGTCCGCTAGTGAAATATGGGCTTCCGCGACTGTCTCGTCCAGCTCCAGAGCCTTCATGGCAGCCGCTTTCGCCTTGGGGTAAACCTCTCGCGCGGGACGGATTCCGAAGATTCCAAGCGCACAGTAAGAGTGGGAGAGGCCTGCATAGCCCTGCGCATATGCGGGTTCTAGTTCAATCGCTTCGCTGAAAAATTGAATGCTTTTGTCCAAGCCTTCCTCGGTCCACTTATTCCGGAAAAAGCTTCCCTTAAGATAAGCCTCATGCGCCTGGGGATTGATCGGACGCACACGCACGAGACTCGCGTGTTCTTGGGAAGTCAGCTTGATTTGAATCTGATCGGCAATCGCCTGCGCCACTTCGCCTTGTAATGTTAAGACATCGCCCAGAGCGCGCTCGTACTTTTCAGACCAAAGGTGCCGATCGTCGCAGGCCTGGACAAGTTTGGCCGTAATTCGCACCGTTTGGCCTGAGCGCACAATTGTACCTTCTACCACCGCGTCCACTCCCAGTTCCGTTGCAATCAGTGGCAGGGATTTGCGCGTGCCTTTGTACTGCATGATGGAGGCGCGCGAGATCACCCGCAGGGACGTGATCTTGGCGACCTCCGTGATCAACTCGTCGGTCATCCTATCCGCGAAGTACTCCTGCGCCAAATCATTGGAGAGGTTCTCAAGCGGCAACACCGCAAGCGATTCAATCAAACGCGCGCGCGGGTGTGAGCCCTCAAATGGGCGCGCACTGCGACCCGCTGCTTCCGTCTGAACCGGCGCGATGAAGCGATAGCCACGCTGTGGGAGTGTCTCGATAAAGCGCGGGTTGTTGGAGTCGTCGCTTAATGCTTCGCGAAGCCTGTTAATGGCTCTGTTCAGGCCGCGGTCGAAGTCCACGAATGTGTCCGCCGGCCAAAGTCCTTCTTGGAATTGCTCCCGCGTGACAACTTCGCCAGGACGTTCCAGCAACATCACCAGAGCCTGAAAAGGCTGCTCCTGCAGCTTGACCTTGAGACCATGTCTTCGGAGCTCGCCAGACTGAGAATCAACCTCGAAGATCCCAAAACGGATTGGCGGTGACACACGCTTAACATCGTCCATATCAGGGGTCCACGAACGAAATATACCATTGGTTCGTTGCTGATCAAAGACAACTTATCCCAGGGATCTGGCTTCAGTAAGCTACTGATTCTCAGCGGGATATCAAGAGACAAATTCATTACAAGGAAAGATTCTTCAGGCCATTGAACGCCTCGGGCCCAAAACGTCATAGTTCGCTTTAGACCTATAAGGAGGTCTCCTATGATGAAGAAGCAAAGTTTGAGAATTTCCATCGTAAGTCCGTTGCTCATCTTTTGCGGTGTGCTGCTCTCAGGCTCCTCGGCCTGTGCGCAGTCCGCAGATAAGACGTGCTCGAACAGAACGCTTAGCGGCCATTACGGATTCACCATCGAAGGCGTGGCCAGCCTCGGAAGCCAAGTCGGCGTGCTTCGTGGCGTAGCGATGACTCACTTTGACGGCGAAGGCCATCTGAGTCAGGTAGACCACGTCGTGGTTAATGGCGCTCCGCCGCTGACGGAGTGGAACCCCGGCAGCGGCACCTATACCATCAATCCGGATTGCACGGGAACAGCTACGATCAACTTCCCTGACGGTAGGTCTTCTGTACAACTGAGCTTGGTAGTGGCCAGAGAGGGCAGGGAAATCCACACCGTGGTTAACAATCCGGGGATCGGTGAATTCTATGGCACTAGCATCGGCATCAAACGCGACTAGCCGCGTTGTGATGTGGGTGTCTTCGAGAAATGGCGGGCCGAGCGCGGGTGACAAAATGCACATGGGGTCCATCACGTGGACGAGGCCGCTGGCCCTGGGACGCACTTTCTCCAGAGAACGAGGAGTTGGGATTGGGGACCGAAGAGAATGGCGTAGATAAACCAGACCAATCCGCGATTTCACACCCGAGGATTGGTCTGGGGCATGAATAGCTTTGGCTTATTGTCGTAGCAGTTATTTTCAACGGTCGTGGAGGTCACCATGGTGGTGCACGCCGATGTCGCAGGTAAACGGCAGACCGCATGTTCTACACTGGCCTAGCGGTCGTGGCCGCCGTAGTCGTGTTCGCCGGCTTCCTTCAGCGGGTCGTATGGCAGGCTCTTCAATAGGGCGGCGCTGTATGCCAGAGCGCTGGTGTTTACCAGCAAGGTGCAGCCATCGGCTAGCGACTTGGCGACCTGCGCGGGACCCGCCGTCGCCCCCGACCAGAGATGTTCTCCATTGTCACAGGTTGACCCCACTGCCCAGTGAGCTTTTGGGCGAGGGCACGGCCCACCAAATCGGGTCCTCCGCCCGCCCCGAACGGTTCGATCAGCCGCACGGGTTTCGTTGGATAGTCTAAGTGAACTTTGCAGCATCGGGGTCAGCGAAGAAACAATTTCCAAAGCGATGCGAGTTGGTCCATGTCAGATGAGCTCTCGGTTCAATGCGGCCCAGCCTAATCTCTCGAAAGCGGCAGCGCTGTGTTGCGGCGGCAATACGCGAAGGTCGAATTGCGGACGGGACTAGATTCTGTCCAGGGGCATGGGCACCACAATGTCAGCGCACACGGAAATTCTCACTGGGTCGGAAATCTAAGTTCGCGTGCGAAGCGCCTAAATTCTGGTTGATCCCGTATGGCGTCATATCCAGGGAAAACCATCAGCGATCCCAGATACGGCTCGCGCTCAGCAAGCGCTGCTTCCAAATACTCCAGACACGCCCCTGTTTCTCCCAGACCAAGATAAGTCCAAGCAATCGGCAAAGCAGGGATGTAGCCCTTGTCGCGACGAGCCTGCAAATCACCGAGCACACCACGGGCTTCGATTGTGTGTCCCAGCACTCCTGCAAGGTAGCCGAAGTAGCCCTCGCCGAGGGGAAGCTTATCGTTCAGCTTCTCGCCCATGTTCGCAGTGCTCCAGGCCTCATCTCTCAAGCCGAGTGCTGTCAGAGACAAAGCCAGGTAAAAACAGGTATAGGGCGAGTCTGGCGTCAGCTCAATCGCGATACGACCTGTTCGGACCGCCTCATCATAGCGGCGTGCATAATAATTAGCCTGGAGTAGACGGTAGTTCGTCATCAAATCCAGCGGATCGAGCTCGACGGACTTGGCGGCATGCAACACGGCTTCGTTATGGCGGCCGCAGAAACTATGAAGAACGGCGCACACCATATAGGGAAACGCATTCGTCGGTTCCATGTTGACCGCTCGCCTGTGCGCCGCTTCCGATTCGTTCCAACGCCACTGGAACATCCTCAGCATTCCCAACGTGCTGTGGAGACGTACTGAATTCTCGTCCAGAGCCAGCCCCTTCGAGACTAAGCCTTCTGCTTCCGACAGCGCGGTAACGGGCGGCATCGCTCCAAACGCCGCACGGATGATATAGAACATCGCAGCACCGTAATAAGGCTCTGCATAGCCGGGCTCCAGCTGGATCGCCTCCCGAAAGTACTCAAAAGCTCGTTGCACATCGACCGGCCGCCTCCTCTTCAGAAGGTGGGCACCCTTCAGGTACTGCATATAGGCAGTCATGTTTGCCGGACGGCTTTCTGGAACGCGCGATGCCAGCCGCACGTTCAGCGCCTCCGCTGCCGCGGCACAGACCTGATCCTGAATGCCGAACACGTCTCCGAGGTTGCCGTCGAAGCGCTGTGCCCATAGATTGAATCCATCCTTCACACCGACGAGGTTGACGGTGATGCGAGTGCGGTCTCCGGATCTCCAGACCGATCCTTCCAGTACCGCTTCAACGCCCAGTTCGCGGCCAACTTGTCTGGCATCGTGATGTTGCCCTTTAAAGCGAAACACCACGCTGGGCGCAGTCACCCGCAAGCCCTCGATGCGCGAAAGCACGCGGATCAGTTCGTCGGTCAACCCATCGCTGAAGTACTCATCCTTGGCATCCCCTGTTTGATTCGCGAAGGGCATAACGGCGACAGCAGGCTGTCTGGGGATCGGGGCAACAAAACGATAGCCGCGCTTGGGAATGGTTTCGATGACGCTGGGTGAGCCGGCGCAATCGCCGAGCGCATCGCGCAAGCGGCTGACGGCAGAGTTCAGCGCGACTTCGAAATCCACAAACGTGTCGGACGGCCAGAGCCGCTTGCGCAGCTCTTCCCGGGTGACGATCTCGCCGGGACGTTCGATGAGAGCAGTGAGCACCTGAAACGACTGCTCCCGAAGCGTAATGGCTTTCCCGCTTTTCAGCAGGCGCCTGCCCTCGAGATCTACCTCAAATGGTCCGAAGCGCGGGTTCATGACGTCGAAACATTCTCATTTTCTTCGATTTTGACTGTCAACATTTTGGTCAGATGCGCACCATTGTTATGCCTGACCGCGCCGCTAAGCTGACATCGGAAGGGGCCAGGAGTAAGACGTGGCGCTCTGCCGTTCCTTTCATTTTGAGGTAAACAGGTGGCGAACATAGACTTCAATTTTCTGTGGGAAGCTCTTGCACTCGCGGCGGGCATTCCTCTGTCCGTCTGGCAAACAGTTCATGATCAAAGTGTTGCGATGGTCCGGCCTGACGAGCATCGGTTCCCTCGTCCAAGCGACGGGCAGGGCCTCTCAGGAAAGAAATCATGATGAGCGATCCCAGCATGGCCGCGAATTTGATCGAGGTGGTGACCATCCGCAAGCTCAGGATCAGGCTGCTGCCGTTCCTGTTTGTGCTTTTTGTGCTCGCCTTTATCGACAGAATCAACCTGGGATTCGCGGCGCTGACGATGAATCGCGAACTGGCCATCACCAGCCAGCAGTTCGGGTTTGCAGCGGGAATTTTCTTCTGGGGCTACTTCTTGTTCGAAATTCCAAGCAACCTCATGCTTCACCGGATCGGCGCACGTGTCTGGATCGCCCGCATCCTGATCACGTGGGGCGCGGTCGCTACCCTGACGGGATTTGTTCAGTCGGCCCATCAACTCTATATCGCCCGCTTTGCGCTGGGCCTCGCCGAGGCAGGGTATTTCCCAGGCATCTGCCTGTACCTCGGCTACTGGTTTCGGCAACGAGAAAAAGCACAGGCGATTGCATGGATCTTGATCGGAATACCCTTGGCCAGCGTGTTGGGTGGGCCGATTTCAGGTTTCATTCTGGATCATACACATTGGTTCAGCCTCAGCAGTTGGAGATGGCTACTGATTCTGGAAGGTCTGCCCGCCACAATATTCGCATTTCTGACGCCTGCCCTATTGCCGAGTAGACCGGCAGAGGCAGGATTTCTAACCACAGAAGAGAAGGCATGGATCGCCGACCAATTGGAGCGAGAAGACTGGCTGAAGCTGGGCGCAAAGAAACGATCCATTTCGGTGGCGCGGACTCTCGTTTATCCGAGGGTCTGGCATCTCGCATGTATCGGCTTTGCTCACGGCTTTGCCAGCTACACCTTTACCTTCTGGCTGCCACAGGTTATGAAGTCAGTCTTTGGCGGGCAATCCAACACTGTGATTGGCTTCGCGGTTATGATCCCCAATTTGGTTGCCTTGATCGCGATGATCCTTGTGTCTCGCCATTCCGACCGCACGCTGGAGCGCCGATATCACATGGCAACTTTGGACACTCTCGCGGGAATTGCCTTGCTGCTGCTCGGAGTGCCTCACTCCCCCTTATTTTCTCTTGTTCTTTTTTCGGCCGTCGCTGTTGGAGCCTACAGCTCTTTGCCTGTCTTTTTCTCGTTGCCCGGCGAATTCCTGACCGGCTTCTCAGCGGCTGCGGGCATTGCGCTGGTGACCTCTGTCGCCAACTTCGGCGGCTTCGTGGGGCCTTATACGGTAGGCCTGATTCGACAACGGACGGGCACCTTTTACGCTGGCCTGTTCTGCGCCGGAATTTCTTTCCTCGTATCGGCGAGCCTGGCTTTGCTCCTGCCGAAGCGAGCTCTATCTGCTGGGGCGGCTGAAGAAACAGGCCCGACAGCACTACTGGAGGAATCATGAAATGCATTCCTAAGCCTGTCCGCATCGAGCCGGCATTTGCGGACCGCGAACAGATTCGCGCCATGTTTGAGCGACATGCGCCGTATCGGGCGCTAGCATCCTACGCACCGGAGGGATTGCCGGATGAAACGCGCGAGGAAGCCAGACGGTCAGTTCTTCCGTGGTTCCGGGGAGATTGGGCCTTAGCCGGGAAACCGCTTGTCGAGGGTGCCGATCTGATTCTTCACAATCAGAGGTTTCTTGAGGCCGCCCAGGCTGCCTTCGGCACCTCAGATGTCGATCCTGAATTCGTTGCCGTCAACATTAATGGACCTATGCCCGCTGGACGCACGCACGTGGACAACCCATCCTTTTACGGCGCAACGCGCGTAGATTATCCATTGCCGTTACTAAGAGTGATGGGCAGCTCAGGGCTATTCGAATCTTGGCGCGTGGTTCGGGCCAGCACGCTTTCGTGGTTCTACGACGGCACGGGTGGCAACTTCGATTACTGGCCAGAGGGCATCGATGGTCCTATGTTGAGTGAACCGTCGCCATTCGGCAACGTTGCTCTCTGCGCAGATACTGACCGGATCTACCACCGCATCGGCCCTATTGGAAATGGCAATGGCGAATTGCCACAGATGTCTGCCTCAGCCGAGATTCAGCCGGATGGGGAAGGCAACTGGATCATTCTGGAGAACGATGAGGTGCGCGCCACTTACCCAAGCCATGCGATTCGGTTTTCCGTACTCTGGAAGGCCGAGGTTCGAGACAGAGAGTCGATTCCCGATAATCTGACTCTTGATCGCACTATGGCGATCTTTATAGCGGACCTGCATCATCGGGGCGTCGACTTCGCTCTACCTTCCGATCCGTTGTCCGACACCGCATGGTTTCTTCTGCTTCAGCGAATTTATGCTCCTCCAACGGTGACGGTGGACCGGATAACCCGCTGTGCGGAACTCCCTCATCACTGTTGACAGGCCGAGGCACTCATCGAAGAGTGACCGAATACTCGTTGGGAGCTCAAAGTTTTTGCAGTTTGATCCCGGCAGTTTCGATGATACGCGCCGCGCTCTCACTCTCGCTCAATACGAAGCTCGCGAACTCGGGCTGCGACATGTTCATCGGATCGGCCCCATGCTTCGCAAGCCACTCGCGCAAATCGGGCGTGGCCAGCGCGCGTGCGATGTCCTTCGCCAGCTTATCCACCACTCCCGCAGGAGTGCTGGCGGGCGTCCACACGCCATACCAAATATGGATAGTCGAAGCCGGCGACGCCGGCTTCTGCGATGGTCGGCACTTCCGGCAGCAAGGACGAGCGCTTCCTGGTGCTTACGCCTAGCGGGCGCAGCCTGCCTGCACGGATCTCGACTAGGGCGAGTTGGATGGGCGCCAGCAGGTAATCCGTACGCCCGGCGACCGTATTGGCGATCGTGTCGGCGATCGCTTCGCCCGCTCGTGCGGGCACATGTACCGTCTTAATGCCCGCCGCTAGATTGAATTTCTCGATCCCCAAGTGTGAGCCGGTGCCCATGCCAGTGGAACCGAACTTCAGCTGACCCGGCTTCGCCTTCGCCGCCGCAACCAGTTCGCCAACGGTAGTGATGCCAGTCATCTTGCCTGTGACCAGCACGTAGGGCTGACTGGTGAGCGGAGCAACAGGAATGAAATCCTTCAACGGATCATATGGCAGGTTCTTCAACAGCGCGGCGCTGTATGCCTGAGCGCTGGTGTTCACCAGCAACGTGTACCCATCGGCTGGCGACTTGGCGACCTGCGCGGGCCCCGCCGTCGCTTCCGCACCGGGGACGTTCTCTACTGTCACAGGTTGGCCCCAGAGTTCCGTGAGCTTTTGGGCGAGGGCACGGCCCACCAGATCGGGCCCTCCGCCCGCCCCGAACGACTCGATCAGGCGCACCGGCTTCGTTGGATAGTCATGTGAAGTTTGCAACATCAAAGCCAGCGAAAAAACAAACGGCAAAGCCATTCGAGTCGACATCTTCCCTCCTAGACATCTTCCCTCCTATAGGATTACTGAGGTCACGCCCGTCTCCCTCGTGAATTCCCGATTCTGCGTGGCTAGGTTGGCCTACGTCAAATGAGCCTCGGCCCTCATGAGTGCGCGATGGACGCTGGCAGTCTTGGACGGGAGGTCGGTCACCCGGAAGTTAGCAAATCCCCGTGATAAACCACTTCTTGCATTCCGGTGGCAGTTGTCTGTACTCACTGGACTTCACGCTTCCAGATGCCTCCCTGTAGAGTCGCTCCGTGCAATTTCGCCTCCGCGCGATCCTCTCAATATTCGAGAATCTGAACGCAAGGCGGTCTTCAGGAGAGACACAATGGCGCAAAGACGACAACGAGGTTGGCTAAAGAAGGAAAGCCGCATTGCGGGTGAAACATGGGTGCTCCATTTTCGAACTACGCGAAAGTCCGACGGCAGGCGAGTGGAGAACAAGATCCCTATTGGTTTGGTCCGCGATCTTCCCGACAAACACACTGCCTGGGCTGAAGTCGAGCGACTACATCTTCCGATCAATCCGATGGACTCGCGACGGGGTGTCACATTTGGCGACCTCATACTGCACTACACAGAACACGAACTGGTCGAGCGGTCAGAATCTATCCACCCAAAGGCGCATACCACAATAAAAGGTTACGACCGCGTCCTCCGAAACCGCTTGATTCCGAAATGGGGCAACAGAATCGCACTGGGTATAGAACCGCTCGAAGTCGAGGAGTGGCTCACGACCCTGAAGAAGGAAGAAGAGCTTGAAAATCCAACTCTCGACCGACTGCGCCGTGTCATGTCGCTGGTCTATCGCCATGGCCAACGATATGGCTTGATTCCACGAACTCAGGAATCGAATCCAATGCGCTTCGTCCGTTGCAAGACAACGAGCGGCTACGAAGCCATGATCATTACTCCCGAACAAGCTTACGCAATCGTCCGAAACCTAAGAGAGCCGGAGCGTACTCTGACGCTTTTGGCTGCGGGCACGGGTCTTCGCATCTCCGAGTGCCTGGGACTGCAATGGCAGGATGTAAATTTCGCGGACGCAATGATTCATGTACGTCGCACGTGGACGGGTGGCCAAGTCGGTTTGCCAAAGACCAAAGCTTCAAAGGGCCCTGTGCCGCTCCATCCATTGCTGGCCGAATTCATGCTTCGCTGGAAAGAGAATACCGCCTATTCGGAGCCCAGCGACTGGGTCTTTGCTTCCTTTCGACTGAAAGGCAAGCAGCCGCGAGTGGCGAATATGCTCGTCGAAGATTATCTGCGGCCCGCCGCAGCGAAGGCTGGAATTCTTTCATCGCATCGAGATGAATGTGGGCGACTGGTGGAGGACGATCCGCGCCGGTTCGGATTTCACAACCTTCGCCACAGTCTCGCATCATTCCTGGTCCGCATCAGAACCGATCCAAAGACGGTGCAAACTCTGCTTCGACACAGCGATGTCAAATTGACGCTCCAGTTTTACAGCCACGCTGTCAGCCAGGATCGCATGGCCGCCGCGGGGGAAATGTTAATTGCGATTCTCAGCCACGCGGCCGATCAAAGCTGATCAAAGCGGACTAAGAAAAACGGTGATTGGCGTCGTCGCTCAGTTGCTTGTACTCGACCGTGCCCATTCTTACGCCGCTGAGTCGTGCAAGATCAGCCGAGTGAGGCAGACGCATGTTCCGATAGATTTGGCCGATCGCGCAACGCAAGCACGATGAGAATCACGATGACCGTCTGAGGCAGAAGGATAATCGCCGCGACAAGTCTCGGATCCATGGACTTCGGTGGCGTAATATTGAGCATCACCCAGGCCAGAAGTACTCCGAACAACGTCTTGAATGTGGGTGTGACCGTGGCCGCCAGTAGGGTGAGTAACCACAGCACGGGGATGACTGCATACAGCGGGAGGAACGGGCTGCGCAGCGACGCCAAGATCAGGATCGTCAGCCATGCCAGTGGTTCCTGTTCGCGGGTCAGCGTTCGCCTCGCGACAAAGACTGTAGCAGCCAAGAGAATCAGCGAGTAAATCCAGCCTACGATTTTCATTGCGCCGAACGACGCTCCGGTCACACCAAACAGGCGCAGTTTTAATGCCATCCCGGGGACGGAGAAGTTATGCGCAGCGGCCCAGGGGTTGCGAAACGCCGTGAAGGCCTCGCCTCCCAGCAGCCTGGGCAGATGATCGAGAAATGCCTTATAGGGAGCCCATCCCGTGTCCACCAGTGAGATCGCTACCAGGGCAATGCACAGTCCGATCGTCCAAGCAAGAGCGCGCCACTTGCGCCGTACCAGCAGGTAAACCAGCAGCAGACCTGGGAATAACTTGCTCACCGTCGCGTATGCCAGCAGTGCGCCACCGGCCGCATGACGACGCTGCGCGAGCAGCACCATCGCAATCATGGCAAGCGAGGACACGATCGCCTGCAAGTTGCCAACCTGCAAGGTTCCGATCGTTATGTCGGAGGCCAACACGAGCGGGGAGAACAACAACGCGCGTGTGCCTGCCACCGGCCCGAGCATCCGGGCAACGACAAGCAGTCCAATGACCAGCACCGCGCCATTCAGCGCAAACCAGACCATACGGAAGCGAAGAAACTCCGGCGTCAGAATCGCCAGCGTGCGCGGAAGCAGAAGGAACGGTGGCGGATACTCGTAGACGTCGATGTCGAACGATCCGATGGGTCGCGGCTTCCGCGGAGCGGTTGGATTCACGTCCGGGAAGGAATACAGTTCCCAAGCATATACATTGGGCACAGTCGCCACTGATCTAGCAGCCACGTAATAAGCGGACAGGCAGGAATGTTTGGCCGGGAGTCCAAGCCCGCGCGAAGGGCTAACGGCGCAGCCGACCTCCGCAGGGCTAACGATGAACACGCACAGACGGACCAACTGGAAGAGCGCCGCGAGGGTTGCCAGCCCGGATATGACGTTCAAGGCGCGGGAGTTCCCTCCTTCATCCAGCGGAACAATCGGGCGCCACCAGAAGAACCAGGCGACGAATGCCGCAATGCCGACGGCCACAATAGCAGCAACTAGCTTGGATCCCGTAAAGCCCATTGCCGCAGCGAACGCGAAAATTCCAAAAGCACAGGCGAGCGACAGTGCCATCAGGGCGCGCAGCAATCGAGAAGTAACGGCTCCGGGAGGCTCGGTAGTTTGGGTGGGCATGCGTACCCTTCTAATCGTTCATGTGCGAGTCATCTTGTCTTGGAGTCCATCTACGGGATTCGTCGTCACTCTACTCAGTTCCGGCTTTACCTGTCTACTTTTGATCGCAAATGAAACTGTAGCGACGGAAAGCGGAAAGCTTTAAACGCCCGGGTCTTCGCCTTAGCCACGCGGCGATCAAAGCGGACTGGGAGCGGACTAAGGAAAGTGTGATTGGCGCTAAGCCTTTGATCATCACGCGGCTACAGTAACGGCTCTTGGCACGTCTTTCGAATGCGGACTGAGAACGGACTGGAATCTGCAACGGGTTGCCGCTAAGTCTTTTGGAATGTGGTGGCCAGAGACGGGATCGAACCGCCGACGCCGGCCTTTTCAGCGCCTAGCAAGCGAACTAAGTGCCCTGGAATCAGCGGATATTATTGAGACGATTAGCGTTGCGGCCTCCTCGATTTAGGATGGTTTAGGACCATTTGGGATGGTTTCGACCGTACGATGGTCGTGTATTGGTCGTGTGATCCCAACGCTTTGATGTCTGCTCTCTCTTCGATTCATGGAAACAAACCGCTCGGCAAATATTGGATCGGCCATTGAATAAGCCGACACATTCAGCCCTATTTGATGCCAACTTGTCGACAACGGGCCACAGGGCTGATCGTAAAGCATGAGCTCTCTATTGAAGGTATCAGTGCTCGATGAGCGATTAGTATTGAAAGCTTCCGCGAATTGCTGTCGACGCGCTCGGGGAGGGCTATGACGGCCCCGCGTTGAGGTCCTGACGTGCCAGAAGGTTCGAGGTCCGGAGTGATCGGAAAGCGGGAGAGAACAGAAATCCCGGGTCGGACCTCCAGAAACAATCGGATAATCTCCTCTGGGAAGGATACCGATCATGTCGCTGCGCAAAGGGTTGCTGTTCGCAATGCTGTTCGCGATCGTTGCCTTGGCGGAGCCCGGAAGGGTCAACGTTGACAAGGCGGAATTTGATGTGCCGAAGCCGAATACGTTGTTGCGCGCTCCTGCGCCTGCCACTGCGGCACTGCCTTGGTACGGCCGCTGGCCGGCAAACAAGCCTAGTCGATGGCTCAAGGCATTCCGCAGGAAAGGCGAATTGCTGCCGGCGTCATTTCTTCCGATTCAATTCAAGAACCCCAAAGATTTAGGTATTGGAAAGTTGCTCGTCGCGAGCCGCGGCCTTGGCGACCCGCATTTCTCTGGAACAGTAATCCTGCTAGTTCACTACGATGAAAATGGCGTAGTCGGACTATTTCTCAACCGGCGCACCGATGTGCCGCTTTCTCAAGTTCTTGATCTCAAGGCCGTGAAAGACCGCTCCGACCCGGTCTATATCGGGGGTCCTATGGAACCTTCGGCTGCATTTGCACTTTTTCAGTCCTCGGCCAAGATTGAAAAAGCTGAGAACATCTTCGGTGGTGTTTATTTGATCTCCGACAAAGGCCTCTTCGAAAAAATAATTTCGGCCCGGCCTGACCGTAACGTTTTTCACGTTTACCTGGGATATGCCGGATGGACGCAAGATCAATTGCGGACCGAGGTGCAATTGGGCGCGTGGTTCGTTTTTCCGGCAGACACCGCCACAATATTCAATTCCGATCCGGATTCTTTGTGGTTGCGGATGACTCAGAAGACAGAGTTGCGATTGGCGAAGACTGAGCCCTTCGTAGAAATCTCCCCGCCAGTAGAATTGTTTTGATAAATCCCGAGTCATTCACCAAGCCGATGGTCGACCACTCGGACAGAACCTCTATTGCAGGCCAATGTCCGGATAGCCGGTTTTTACGTCCAAGTGGACTGGATTTGTAAACACTGGCCGACTGAAACCGCCTCGAATCATCGTCGAGCCTTCCCCGGGCTTATTTCTCGAGGCGGTTCCGATGAAGGCTAGCGACATCTCGGTACCAATCCGACGTCGCTGAGTGCATCGGCGAATTAGCACCAACTGATTCGGATGCTCTATTCGTTCCTCATAATCTGGCACTCTCAGGGCGGCGGACTTAAATTCCGTCATAGCGTGAATAGCCACGCTTTGCCCAATAGTCCGGCGGTTCTTCCTTCGTATAGCTAATCCGCGTAATCGCCTTGATGTTCTTCAGGCCTAGTTTCACAGGTACGATCAGTCGCAGTGGAGCTCCGTGCTCTACTGTGAGAGGCTTTCCGTTTAGGTGAGTCGCGAGCAGGGTTTGCGGATGACGAGCCGTCGAAAGATCGAGCGACACGAAGTATGGGTCGGGATTTCCCCAGGGACCGAGATTGACCGATGATTCTAATCGGACCCATTTAGCCTGGGACATTGGCGGATGAGCACGCAGCAAATCATCGAATCTAAACCCGGCCCACGAGACAATAGCGCTCCACCCTTCGACGCACACCAGCCGGGTGATCTGCTCATGCACCCGGAATGATGCAAGCAGGCTCCGGATGTTCAAAGAGACGCTTAAACCGGAAGCTAGCCCGTCTAGGGTCAAACGCCATTCTGGAATATAGCTGGGGTCGGGGGTGGCTCCGTTGTAATTGCTCCTGAGCGGAGTAATCTGCGATTTGGTGTAGGTTGGCACGAAGCGATTTCTCGAGTACAGAGCCTCTGCAACATCATCATCGAGGCTCAGGGCTCTGTTTAGAAGCCACTCCTTCTTCGGCCAGTTCTTCTTTTCGTGAATCATGCCCAGGCGTTTGAGAGTAGTCTGAGGCAAGAGAGAGCCACCACCCGCGGCCGCGGCTATCGCGCCCATTCCGAAGAGAAGAGCATCGCGGCGAGTCCACCGACGCAAAAGCTGGGGAGCCACTTCCATCAGCTGCGGAGGCCGTTCCTGGAAGAAGCTTGCGGGCTTTCGTGGGGACGCGGATTCAGTCGAAGATGTATTGTCCGTCTCCAGCGCAGAGTGTTCGTCTTCAAGGTTCATTGTCGAAAGTCCTCCGATCTCTTCGCCCTCGTCGACCAACCTACGATCATGCTGCGAAGCGTGTCCCACCCATCAGCGAGAACCAGAATCACATGAGGAACGACAAAGAGGATGAAAACCCACATCAGCCAGAAGTGCCAGATGCGCGCTTTGTCATAACCACCGAAGATCGCAGTCAGCCAATAGAGCTGCATGGGTTTGTGAATCGCCCAGCCCGTGAGGGCCGATAGGAGCCCGGCGACCGGAACGGAAAAATAAGCGGCGCGCTGAAGTGCGTTGTATTTTGTGTTGAAGCGGGGATGCGGCCAACTGCGACGCGTTAGTTTGGCGACAGGAACGCCTATGTAGTACCAAAACATCCTTGCTGCATCGCGGACGTCGGTCGGGCGTGGCAACAGAGAGCGCCAGCCACCTCCCAAGGCCGACCCTATAACGAAGACGAGTCCGTTCAGCATGAAGAGATAGGCACAAAGCCAGTGAAGGCGCAGAGCCGCGGCGAGCATGCCGGGACCGAGGCTTATGTGGTTGTAGATCCAGTCAGGCGGACTGCTGTACTGGTGCAGTCCTGGTACATGCGCGCATATCCATATACCGGCGTCCGCAAGAGGATCGGAATTCCCGGTCATAGGATCTGGTTTGTGCCGATAGACTGGAGACGCCCAATAAATGGACACGCCACTCAGGATGAGGCCCAGAAGGATTGGCACGTTCAGCCAGTGGCTGCACCGAACCAGCAGGTGGTGCCTGCGAACTACAAGCACGCCGGCGTGACGCTCCGGCGCGCTTGTAGCGATTCGTTCCTTACAGGGCTGCGTGGACTGTGGCACAAGTATTCTCCACGCTACTGATGAGCGGTCATGCCATTCGGCGGTGCGGGTGCAAAATGCGCGCGCCCATCCTCGATCAGCCAGTGATCGCCGTGGCGGACGGCCACGTAGAAAAAGTTGACCGGTATGGCCGGGATCATCTGCCCATCTGGACCATTGACATTGTGCAGAGTAAGGAGCGCATCGGCGACCGCGACATCGGGTTTGGCGAAGCGGATCCGGTAGTTGGAGAACGCCGCTTGCGTGCTGCCATTGACGGCTTGCGCCTCGGCACCGAAGTCTTTCGCCATTGCGACCCGACCTTGCAGAAAGTCCCCCTGCGGCGTTACGAAGGTTCCATCTTCGGCAAATAGCGATGCTCGGAGGTCGGCATTCTTCTGAACGAAAGCCTGAGCAAAGCCGTCTCCGAGAGCGCGAACGGCTGCTTCGTCTCCGGCCTGACTGGCACTGGCAGAGCCGGTGGCGCCGATGAGGAGCGCACACGTGAGAAACGCTACGCCGAGACGGTGCATTCGGCCCCGGAGCGCTGACTTGGGCTCCCGAAGTGTCGAATCGATGGTGTGAGTTGCGATCGAAGCAACTCGGTAGGTTTGTGAGGGTTTCATTTGTTTCTCCTTAGTGATCATTTCTGCTCCTGAATTGTTGGTTTCTTGTAACGAACGCTTTCCGGTTAGCTAGAATCTCGCACTTAGCCCTTTAAGGGTGTGCTTGCAAGGACCTCCACTTTGTCAATCTGCGGGGGAACCGCCAGCAATTCGTTGGCTCGCGCTCCCAATGCCTTCGCGATCTCGCCAGTCAAGTGCGCATTGCGGCCCGCTTCGTTTGCAAAGGTGTCGAAGATGCCGAACTTCCCCGACCCAAGTTTGATCGCATACCATTTCACGGTCTCTTTCTCATCTAGCGCGAGTGGTTGAGCTGACTTTAGAAACGCCTCGGCATCGGCCTCCTTGCCTGGGCGTGCTTCGAGCGTGACTAACAATCCGATTGCTTCCATTGAGTTACTCTCCTGTATTGAATTCATTCCGACGGATTGAACCTGACTTTCGAGTTTTCCGATTTTGGCAGGCTCAGCTCACAACTATGAGTACACTGCACATCGGAAACGGACTTGTGCGGATTTCTGCTGGGATGGTTTCAATCTTGCTGAATACGTTGCTCAACCGTGCAGAGGCGCTGCGCCTCCGCTGTGCGAACGGATGTGTTCTGATCGAATCCATGAGATTGCGCCGAACCGGATGCCCGCGCACTGGCCTGTCTCCGGCCCTCGGAGTGCTGCGGCTTTCTGCGTTATGGGCCGTCTCTCGCTGCGCACGGACCTGTTTCCGCAGTTCGGCGCGGATACCCTGTCCCTGCGCAGCACCAGGCCGCGCTCTTCTGCGTCTTCTCCGCCTTGGCTGCGTCCATCGCCTTGGCGCGCCGCGTCGAATTCCCACGCGGGCGCCGCGCGTGGGCCTGTGCCGGCATCGGTCTCGGTCTCTTCGTGGTTCCGTCCGCGCTGGCGCTTGCGCACAGGGCTAGTTCGCAAAAAATGGGGATTACGATCCGGTTAACTGGCTCAAGTACTTCAGGCGCGCCTGGACCAATTTTGACTTGGCAGGCTGGATGACACGCATGACGTTCCCACCTTTCGAGATGAGAATCCGATATGGCTGGTGCAAACGCCCGGTTAGTTCGGTCCACGCGACGAGTTCGGCGAGATCGTCGTGAGAGTCGCAGCTTGCATAGACAGAAATGAACGGGGTGCGACCAAGCGCATCGTACAGATCGGCAGCATGCGTGATGGGAATTACCCGACCATTCCGCCTGTAGGAGATGCCCATGAGAATGGGCAACCTATATTGATCTACGGGTGTAATGACATCTCGCCAGATTCCACTTACCAGTGGATGATTCCCACTTGGATGTGCGGGGTCAGGCGTTGCTCCTGCCACAAAATCCACAATATGGGTTGCCTCGTGCAGAAACACATAAACCAATGCATTGAGAGTTCCCCCGTCAACCGTCAGGGACAACTCAGAACCCGCACTGTCGAACAAGGTGCGCTCCTTTCGCGTCACGAGCTCAGATACAGTTTCGTGTAGTGCTCCAGCACGAACAGCGATGCTATACATCGGCTCAGCTGTCGGTCCGCCATCAGGAAACGTCAACGCGTTGCCCGGCAATCCATCCATCAAGTAGATTGCATGCAGGCGGTTCTGCAGCACATCACGTTGAAAAGGTGTCAGTTGCGCAAAAGCGTTCACTAGAATGATCCGTTCGTCAGGCGTGACTGTATGCGCGGAAACATTCACATTCAATTCATTGCTGAACCGCTTGAGCACGCTTTCCGGCGCTGAACGGACTCGATCCTCCAGCTGCTCTTGACGCGAAACGTTCGGAACAGGCGGTGTGTCAGCTTGTTGTTGGATCGTGCCAGCATATGCAGCGATTCCAGCCCAGAAAGTTATCAAGATAACAGCCCAGCACAGGCTCTCCCGGTCGACTGTCAGATTGAAACCGGGCCTTCTATTGCCCCCGGTCGTGTGAAAAATTCTCCGAATCAACGGTAATTCTCCTTTCAGATTCGTGCGCCGTAATCAGAATGAGGCCATAACCTTGGGGCGCCAGCCGATCGGCGTAAACGGCGCCAATACCAGTTGATGCACCTGTCACAACAGCAGTGCTATTCCCGGAATTGAACATGTCATTAGCCTCCATAACGAATTGTTCCGGCAAGAGGAAGTAAAGAAAGCCTCGGAATCGGTTGCTCCGAAGCCGGCTCTGTTAATACGTTCTGGCTCCACAAACCCGATCAGAGATCTTCCTTAGAAGTCCTGCGCAGTGGGACGGACGACGATCTCGTCGACTTCTACCTCGCTCGGTTGTTCGATGGCGTATCTACCATTTCTGAGTTCCTTTACTATCCGGCTTGACCGGATGGTACGAATCGAAAGCTGGGTTCGATTCACAACGATGAGTAAACCGCGCATCGGATACGGACTTGTGCGAGTTTCTGCTCGCATGGTCGGGTTCTTGCTGAATTCACCGCTCAACAAATCAAAACCAAATTTGCGGGTTTATATTGACTGGGACGATGAAGGGAGTTCGAATGAGATGCGGCGGGCCCAGCCAGAATTCTGGACGGAGCTCACAGTCACTTCGGAGCCCAGAAAGTCCTGGCGATACTCTGTCGGGCTGACACCACACACATCACGGAAGACCTGCGCAAAGTGCTGCTGGGTCTTGAAGCCACATGCCACGGCCACGTCCAACACTCGCGTATCCGGGGTACGCAAAATCGCCTTGGCACGCTCGACCCTTTGACGCCGGACAAACTGATGCGGGGTCTCGCCCGTGGACTTGCGAAACATCCGTGCGAAATGAGCTGTACTCAACTCTACGGATTGCGCCATCTCGTCGAGGCTCAAGTCGTCGTCCATGTTCGCATCGACCAACTCTTTAATCTTTCGTAAGCGCGCGGAGCCTAGTCCGCCCCGGTGCATCTGCACAGGCCGGTGCCCAACTGCATAACCATTGATCAGCGCCACTGCTATGGCCTGTTCGACAGAATCCAGAAACAGCCGCCCGTTCGGAAACCCAGCCACCATCTCCGCATGAACGGCCGTAACTAACCCACGCAGGCGGAGGTCGGCAAACTTGCGATACATGCGCAGTTCTACTTCTCGGTCCGAGGCGGCCATCAGCGCCACATCGGAAATACTGAGCTGCACATACGCTGCGTTCATGAGCCCAGTCCACTTTCCCTCATGACGGTGGGGCAAGATCATCTCGCCGGCAACGTAACGAAACTCCGTCAGCTCGGTTCGACGCACGCCGATCTCAATCGAGCCGGGCCGCACCACCATTCCGAGAACCTGCTCAGGCTGCTCCCAAAGACGCGGCTCGGTGACGGATTGGGGTGGGACGAGTTCAACTCTCATTCATTTACTCCAGGCCTTCGTATATGGATATCGCTGACGGCTGTAAGGGCGTCCCGCGGCTGGCACACTCAGGGGATTCGCGCGGACCCTTCCCGGATTCCTAAAAAAATTATTGGCGGATCCTTTTTGCCCTTTCATGGCACCGTAATCACAACCTTACCCACCTGCTGGTTCGACTCAAGGTACCGATAAGCCTCCCCCGTCTCCCTGAACGGAAACGTCTTCCATTTGCAAATCGAAAGCGGGCGGCTGGTGGGATCTCCGTCCGCTTTCAGGTCCGCTACTCGGGATATGTAGCCGGGACGGCGCTATTGGGAGCTGTCGCACCTGCCGTGGAAGCTTTAGGCGGCGAGACAAGGATGGGCAGAATCATCGACACCACCATCACCCCTGCAATCACGTGAAGCCCGGTTGCGTACGATCCGCTGCTTTGCCGCATGTGCGCGATAAGCAATGGCCCAAAGGCGCTGGCGGCGATGCCCGACACCGTGACCATGAGGCCGTAAATCGGCCCCACATTTTTTGAGCCGAAGTAGTCTGCGGCAAACGCCGGCAAGGTGGCGAAGCCGCCGCCGTAGCACATCAGAATAATGAACGCCAGGACGGTAAGAACCGTTGCTGAAGCCATGTTCGGCAGTATCCAGAAGAGGCCTACCTGGAGCAGGAACAAGGTCACGAAGGTCCACCGTCTGGTGATTGCGTCGGATACCCACGCCCAGAACATCCGGCCAACGGCATTGCCGATGCTGGCAATGCCCACCATTCCGGCGGCCACCACGGGCGTGACCTTGGCCAGTTCCTGGAACATGGGTGATTCTTGCGAAATCACCGAGATGCCCGCCGAGGAATTCAGAAACAACAGAAACCATAGCGCCCACCACTGCCAGGTTTTGAGAGCACCGCCGAGTTTATAGTCGACACGTGCGCGCTGCGCTGTCTGGGTCGCGCTGGGAACCCATCCCGCCGGCTTCCAGCCATCGGGCGGATTGCGCATGAAGTAGCCGGTGACCATGGTGATCACCGCATAAATGATGCCCAGCCACGCGAATGTCTGCAGGACGCCGACACTTTGAATGAGGCGCGTCGCCAAAGGCGCAAAGACCAGGGCCCCGGCGCCAAAGCCGCCCACGGCGATGCCGGTGATAAGTCCCCTGCGGTCGGGGAACCATTTGACTAACACCGCAATGGGAACGATATAACCGAAGCCGACGCCTATTCCGCCGATCACTCCATAACTCAGGTACAGCCACCATAGCTTGTTGGCGGAGAAGCTCGCCAAAAAGACACCTAGGCCATAGAGGAAGCCGCCGGTGAGCGCGACAACCCGGGGGCCTCCTCTGTTCAGCCACAAGCCGCCGAAAAAGCACGCCAGGCCGACCGCGAAGAAGGAGATTGTGAAGGTGAGCGTGACTTGCTCATTGGACCAGTGAAACTGCCTGGCCAGCGGAATCCTGAAGACGCTCCACGCGTAGACTGCCCCTAGAGCCATCTGCAAAAAGAATCCCGCCACCGCAATGCCCCAGCGATTTGTGTTGTTTCCGTCGTCGTTCATTAACATCCTCCATGCAGCTTAATTTGATTGCCCAGTCTTTCCAGAAAACGGTTGATGAGTGCCATACTTCTGCGCAATTCCTTGTGGTGGAATTGGTCGAGAAGGGAAAACATTCCGGGTGGCTCGATGATCGGCTTGTCGTAACACCCGAGCGTCTCACTCGCTGCCGGGGCAACACAGTTGAGGACTTCCGGATTGATTGCTCCAAGCGTCTTGCCGAGAATGATTGCGTTGCGAATCGCGCGCACGGATTCGTCCGACTTCGACGCATCGACAGCAGTTTCGATCAGCTTGTCGCTCGCGCCCAGCGCCCCGCGCAACATCGCCTTGGCACGGCCTGCTCTCTCTTCCTTGCCCTTTCATGGCACCGTAATCACAACCTTACCCACCTGCTGGTTCGACTCAAGGTACCGATAAGCCTCCACCGTCTCCCGGAACGGAAAGGTCTTGGCAATCTTCGGCACAAAACGTCCATCGGCCAGCCGATCGAAAACATACTTCACGGCAACCTGCCGCAGCTTGGCATTTCCCGCGACCTCCCCCTGCCTATAGCCGCGGACGCTAAGCCCCTTCCCCGCCGCCATAAACAGAGGAAACGGCGTCGGCGCCATCGACAGCGCACCATATTCGAAGACAACCCCACCCGGAGCCGCCGCTGCGGCCAGCTTCTCCACAAACGGCCCCGCCACCGGGTCAAACGTCAACCGCACGCCCTTACCACCGCTAATCTCCTGCACCCGGGCCACGTAATCTTCCTCTTCGCTTGCAATCACGTACTGCGCACCCAGCTCCAGCAACTGTGCCCGCTTGGCCGAGGTCCGCGTCACCGCAATCGCCGTCGCGCCCGCATCCCGCACAATCTCGATCGCCGCCAATCCCACGCTCGACGAGGCCGCTGGAATCGACACAAAATCCCCCGCCTTCACCTGGCCGTAGTGCACCAGCGCGCCATAGGCCGTCAGGTATTGCATCCAGATCGCCGCCGCTTGCTCCGCTGTCAAATTCGCCGGATACTCGCCCAGCGCCTCAACCGGCACAACCGCCTCTTCGCCCGCTGTCCCATAGCGGCTCATTGGAAAGCCCGGAATGGTAGCCACCTGCTTCCCAATCCACTGCGCATCCACGCCCTCGCCCACCGCTTCCACTACGCCCGCGGCCTCATACCCCAACCGCGAAGGAAGCTGCGCCTGCTCCGGGTACTTGCCGCGGTAGAACATCGACTCGGCCCGGTTCAGTCCCAGTGCCTTCACCCGCAGCCTCACCTCGCCTTTTCCCGGCTCTTGCCTGGGAAGCTCCTCCAGTTTCAAATTCTCCGGTCCACCAATCTCATGAAAACGAACGATCGTAGGCATACGCCCTCCTTGAATGTTTTCTTTTGCTTCCTTGCCCTCGGGTGTTGGATGTTCTCCAGGGTCAGCCGCGAAGAATGGGGGCTCCGAAAGGAGCGCCGGTCACTCCGCCGTCAACCATCAACTCGATCGCAGTGATGTACGATGAATCGTCCGAGGCAAGGAAAAGCACAGCCTTGGCCAGTTCTTCCGGCTCGGCCCAACGCGCAAGCGGAACCGTGGACGAGAACCAGTCGGAATGTTTTGCGGATTCTTCTGCGGTGACATTGGCGCGCGGCCCGCGCTTCCAGATGGGAGTCTTCGTCCCTCCCGGGGCCACCACGTTTACGCGAATCTTGCGCGGCGCAAGGTCGGCGGCGATGGCCCGCGCCATTGAGACAAGTCCGCCTTTCGTGGCAGCATAGGCAGCCACGCCTGGTTGACCGAGATAATTGAGCACTGACCCGTTGAAGATGATGCTGCCGTTGTCGTTCATGAGAGGAGCGGCTGAATTGACGGTAAAGAAAGCACCGTTGAGGTTGGTGTGGACCACCTTCTCGAACAAGGCTTCGTCGGTCGCGCCAGTCGGCGTTCTGCCGGAGATGCCTGCATTGGCGAAAACGATGTCGAATTTGCCAAAGTCTTTGGCGAGTTCAGCGAAGAGCTTCTTGCGGTCCTCCGCCACCGTAACGTCGGCGCGATAGCCGCGCGCTTTCGATCCGAGTCCGGCAACCGCTTCATCCAGCGTCCGTTGATCGCGACCAGTAATTGCGACTTCAGCGCCTTCAGAGATGAAAAGCCGGGCAGTCGCCAGGCCGATGCCGCTGTTGCCTCCGGTAATGAGAGCCTTCTTGCCTGCGAGCTTCATGATTCCTCCTCGATGACCGACCCTCAACTAGGATGGCGGGGGACAGTCACTATCTTAGAAGTAGATCACAATCTAAAAGATTCACATTTTTTCGGAAAGACATGTCCAGAGAAGCCAGATTTCCAACGGAGAATGGATAGGCGATAGAGCCTAGTGGAAAACCGTTCTCAGTTATCGGTAACAGACCAACGCGCTCATCGAGTCACAGAATGCTTGAACAGCTGTAGGTTTGATACTCGGCAATTAATCGTCAACTGACGATCATCGGGTCTCCGCACGGATTCTGATTCACGGTCCGGCACATAATCGTGTCCTATATAGATTCTTTTAGATCTCCTGTACCATCTAAATCCACAGGGACTACTGACATGAGAAAGTCAAGAGAAGAAGCAGCGCAGACCCGTCAACGAATCATCAAAGCAGCTTCTCAGCGGTTTCGAGGGAACGGCATAGCCGAGACCGGACTGAACGATCTGATGAAAGCGGCAGGGCTGGAGACGCAGGGCGGATTCTACAAACATTTCGAATCGAAAGACAAATTGCTCGAGGAAGCCATCGGGTATGGTGTGGCTGAAATCCTTGGCCGGCTGGAGGATTCAGTCAAAGGAATTCCTCCAGAGGACACCTACGCAGCGGTGGTTTCTAGCTACCTGTCAACTGAACACCGGGATCACCGCAGCCACTCGTGTCCTTACTCGGCAATAGGAACCGAACTGGGACGCCTGGAAGGGCGCAATGCGAAAGTCGCTGCTGAGGGGTTGAAAAAGCTAATCGCTCTTGTGGCCATGCAAATCAACGACGTGCCCGCAGAACAGGCTCGAAGACGAGCGACAGCCGCTGTCTCTGCTATGGTTGGCGGTTTGCTTTTATCGCGGATAGCAGACAGCCCCCACTGGGCAAATACGATTCTTGCTGAAACCAGGAAACTCATACTTCGCGAAGAACGCAGTCGGGACCGCTGAAGCCGCGCTTGAGTTCCCGCTAGCGATCCTGATTCAGAAACCAGGATATGGGAAGCGGGAATCCAGCGGAAGTGTGATGGGAAAAACCACTCAATATGCTTTGTCCTCGATTTCTAGTGTTGTTCCTCGATGATGCGGCTGATGCTGTCTCGGAAGACCTGCCCCCATCGCGGTAGTTGCCTTGCTCTAGGCGAGGAAGGCGTTGAGGTGCGTTTGAAGGAATTCCTGAAGGCTGGTGGGAGACTTGCCACCTATCCGCTGCACAAGGTCGTTTTCGCCTGCGAAGACTCCGTTCTGATGGTCCTTGGCTATCTCCTGAAAATGCTGCCACAGGGTGTCAGTAAAAATATCTCGGGCACCAGACCGACCAGCAAGCTGCTTCAGTTCCCAAGCATCGATCTGTTCATATGCCAATGGCTTGCCGATGACCATGCCGATCTCACCTGCGATCTCTGCGAAGGTGTATTCCCTTTCGCCGTAGAGCGGATAGATCTTGCCCTTATGCTGTTCTGGCGCAAGAAGAATATTAGTGATCACTCGCGCCTGATCTTCAGCCGTGATGGGAGCGTGCCTGCCTGTTCCAAATGGCAGTCGAAGAGTTCCCATCTTGATCTGATCTGTCCAGTACAAAGCCCACTCGGCGAATAGCGTTGGCCGCAAGTGAGTGGTGGGAATTCCGGACCAGCCGAATATTCGCTCGGCGATCCAGTGATCCTGAGCCGCATGGCTTCGGGCTTCGCGCCGCGCGGATATCTGGGACATGTTTACGATTGCAGAGAGCTCGACCTCTCTCGCTGCCTGGGCGAAGTAGGCTGTTGCCTGTAAGAGACCGGGCATGATCGGGTAAACGAAATATGCACCTTGTACCCCTTCGAGCCCGTTGCGCACGGCTTCGAAGTCCAAAAGGTTTCCGGTGACCACCTCGGCACCCAGCGAGCCCAAGGCGGCAGAACGTTCATCTTCACGATGAACGAATGCCCTAACCCGGGCTCCGCCCTGCAGCAGGAATCTGACCGTTTTGCTACCCGTCGCGCCAGTGGCGCCGGTTACCAGGAATGGTTTCAACATGTTGCCTCTCCTATGACGATGAATCGCTCGTTGACTGGCCCTGGGGACAGTCACCACGTTAGAATGTGATCACAATCTAAACGATTCACATTTTTCGGAGAGACATGTCCAGAGAAGCCAGATTTCCAACGGAGAATGGATAGGCGATAGAGCCTAGTGGCCGGTCGCAGTGAAGTTGTTACTGATGACGGTGCGTTTCGCAAGTTCATTTCCATGGCGGCACTGCACACAGCTACCGAGCATCTCGCTTGTCCACTAACGTTGTCTCTGCGACAGGCCCACTAGTGAAAAGCTCGATGTTCGAAGCGAGAGAGATCTTCTTGAGCAGAGTTTGTATCAGAACACGACCGACCAACAAATAGAGCGACCTTGAAAAAGGGCTGGCGTCGCCCATTCTGCGGCATTCGCATTTGGCACATTCCAAGAGAGTTGGAGATCGCCTCTAATCAGCAACGCAGCGCACGACCAATACGCGACCATACCAAAAAAGTGTCATGTTATTCAAAACAGGGTATTTACCAAAACACGTGACAGCCTCCCGTCCGGGAGGCTTATGTTTTATTCTCCGTAAATCATTGATTCTAAATGGTGGCCAGAGACGGGATCGAACCGCCGACGCCGGCCTTTTCAGGGCCGCGCTCTACCACTGAGCTATCTGGCCTTGGGTGTTCCAAGGACGCCCCTCCTGCGTTTGCAGGCGGAGCATTTGGGATGTCTGAGAAGGAGGAAGGCCAAAGCCTGAGCGGCTTTGAGGGCAGCAACCTGACATCAAACAACCTCATCTAGTATAGCAAAACTCACCAGGTCACGCGGACGGTTTGCCGCTGATATCCCACGCCAACGGGAAAGACAACATGCAAACCACCCAGACCCGAACCGCCTGCTCCTGCTGCATTCACAGTTGCGCCATCGGCGTGAATCGCCGTACGCACTCCGTTCACGCGGAGCGGCAAATCGTAAGCACTGCCACCCTGCGCCTCAAGCTCCAGCGTAAGGGAGTGTCCTTCCGTGCTCTGGCTCAAAACCTTCAACTGCGCAGTGCGGGCGCCGGGCAGCGGCAGTTCGTGCGGAATCCCAATCTCCACACCAGGCAGCTGGAGACGAAGCTCGCCTGCATGTGCGCCGACAAGCGTTACATCCGCGCCCGTCGCGCGAACAACCAGAACCGCACCCTCGCGCTTGAACGACAGATCGATCATTTTCCCGCCCACAGGAACATGCCGCAATGCAGCGTCGTCCCACTCCGCGGGCAGGTGCGGATCGACAGAAATGCTGTTGTGCAAAGCATCGGTCGTAATCCCGAACAGCCCGCGAATCGCAGGCGTCAGCACCATCGCCGACGACCACAGCTGATGCGTCGTGCTCCGCCCAAAAGGCGAAAAGTACGCGCCGGAGAGCAACTCCGTCACCGCGCCAAGATCCTGCGCCCATGTCAGCCCCGCATTCTGCATCAGGTGGGCATAGGCAGAAAGCGAACGCCCGGTACGGTACTCTGCCACCGAAGCCCATCCCGTAAACAGCGGCCACACCGAACCCTGGTGGTAGCTGATCGGATCGTAGAAAGTCTCGTGCTCACCCAGATCGCGCAGCCCCCAATCGGTCGAAAACTCAGCCGATGCCCAGCGCTTGAACATCTCGCCCGATTGCTTCAGGGAGTAATGCCCGTCCCACCATGCAATCGACGGATAGATCGTCGCCGTCTTGTCCAGCGACCCATCGGCGTTGCGGCTGAAGGCATACATCGGACCGGCATACTCCTGCTCGATCGTGTTGGCGACCTTCTGCGCACGCGCCTCAGCCACATTCGCCTCATCGGCCTTGTTCATCAGGCGCGCAAGCCGCTCGAAAGCGCCACTGGCCTGCTGGTCGAGCGCAGCCAGATAAATCTCCTGATGCGGCATTCCCGAGGGCCAGCTCTCCACCCAGCCTGTCCCCTGCGAATTGTCGTAGATGCCATCCCCGTCCGTATCGTGCGTGCGCTCAAACTGCCACGCCTTCTCGATCACATCCCAATGCTGCTCCAGAAAATTCTTGTCGCCGCTCGCGTTAACGTAATCCTCCATCGCCATCAGGAAAAGCGGTGTCGAATCCGCAGCCGCATATTCATAAGGCAGCTTGCCCCAGTCCACCAGCTCCGCCGTTTGCGAATACTCGTGCATGATCTTGCCGTCATCACGCTGCCTCTTGATCAGAAACTCCAGCGCCTGCCGCGTCAGCGCAAAGTCCCCATATCCGTTCACCGCATACAGCGTATACAGCGTGTCGCGCCCAAAGAACCACCCAAAACCGGGCCGATTCGAATCTCCCGAGGAATAGAACCCCGCAACCAGCCCCACCTCATCGCCATGACGCACGCGCAGTTGATCGATCGACACCTCAGCCCATCGCACCGCTTCGTTGAAACGCTGGTCCGGAGTATCAGCCACGAGCCGCTTGTCGAAGAAGTGCTCATAATAGTCAGCCGTCTTCGCATACAGCTGCGCCGCATTCTCATTCAACCGCGCAAGCCGCGCTGCAAGCGCCGCAGGCTTCGCGTTGTCGGCATTGTTTCCAGCCGCCATCAGCAACGGAAAATACTTGCCGGCATCGCGCTTCGGATCGAAGTTCAGAATCAGCTGCGTCGGCCACACCTTCGGCCGTTCCTGGTAAGGAGCCAGAATCCCCGGCTGCGTCCCCGGCATGCCAATCGCAGCCCTTAAATCGTCCGAGTCGGTGTGCAGAATGTAGTAGCCGCCATTGCCCAGCTTCACCCACTCCGGCGATGGCGCGTTGTAGTTCGCCGCGGGCCACATGCGTTTCACTTCCGGCGTGAATGAGAAGGTAAGCTTCAGCGGCCGCACGGCATCGATCTCGAACAGGGCCATTACTCCCGCGCCATTCGCATCGCACTGTGTCGCAAAAAGAATCTCGCGAACCGTAAACGCGGCATGTGAATACGTAATCGTCGTGTGGTCCGGCGCGACTTCAATCTCCGCCGCCTGCTCATTCACGTCGATAGGAACGTTGTAGTCCTGAAGCTCCGCGTCAATGTGAAAGTGGCTCAGCAGCTTGATCGGAAAGATCCATGCCTCAAAACTGCCGTCCTGCTGCCCGACAAACGTGCCGCACTCACCGGCCACCGTGAATGGCTTCAGTGGTTCCGCATGCTGCCGGATCGTAAGATTGCTCGAAGCCAGAGGGAACTTAGGAACAGGTTGAAGCCATTGCTGCGCTGCCGCTGGCCTTGCCGCAATCGCAGAAAAGATCAGTGCCGCCCGGGTCGCCCAATACCATACACTTGTCGCACGCTGCATTTGCATCTCTTCGCACCCAAGAGGACTATCGTAATGTCTCGCGCCCACCGTCGTCAGCTATTCGTCTTTCCATCGCTCATATTTTGCGCATTTTCCCTGCCGCTCCAAGGCGTCTATGCGCAGGCGAAAGCATCCGTGCGCGAAATCACCGCGGAAGCACGCACTGCGCGCGCCCTCGAAGAAGCTCGGAAGCAGGGCCCCGCAGCCTTGCGGGCTTTCATGTACCAGATGCCGAAAGGCGCAGACCTCCATGTCCATCTCTCCGGCGCCATCTACGCCGAGTCCTTCATCCGCGCAGCCGGAGAAGACGGCCTCTGCGTCGATACTGCGCTTCTCGCCTTCACCAAACCGTCGGGTGGCACGTGCAAAGAGGGGGATGAGCCCGCCGTGAGTGTACCCAAAGAGCAGAAGCTCTATGACGCGCTCATCGACTCGTTTTCCATGCGCAGCTTCGTTCCTAAAACCGGCGACTCCGGCCACGATCACTTCTTCAACACCTTCGACAAATTCGGCGGCACCGACAAACGTCATGTCAGCGAATGGGTCGACGAGGTCGCAACCCGCGCAGCCGCGCAGAACGAACAATATCTCGAATTGATGGAGACTCCCGACTTCAAGCCCGCCGCCGCGCTGGCCGTAGAGGTCGGTTTCCACCCCAACTTTGCTGAATATCGCGATCTGCTGATGGCGCATGGATTCCGCAATTCTGTGCCCGCCATCAGCGCTTACTTCGATCAGATTGAAGCCGCGCGCCGCCAGCGCGAACACTGCGGCCTGCCCGATGCCACTCCCGCATGCAACGTCGAAGTCCGTTTCATCTATCAGGTCTTGCGCGGCCTGCCGAAGGAGGTTGTTTTCGCCCAGATTCTTCTCGGCTTCGAAATGGCCTCAGCCGATCCGCGCGTCGTCGGCCTCAACCTCGTGCAACCGGAAGACTGTTACGTCTGCATGGCTGACTACCGCCTGCACATGCAGATGATCGATGCCCTGCACGCGCTCTATCCGAAAGTTCACATCTCCCTGCATGCTGGCGAACTCGAGCCGGGCATGGTCCCGCCCGAGGGCCTCACCTTCCACATCCGCTCCGCCGTAGAGGAGGGCCACGCCGAGCGCATCGGACACGGCGTTGACGTCATGTACGAAGACAAGCCCTACGACCTGCTGAAAGAGATGGCCGACAAGCATGTCATGGTAGAAGTCAATCTCACCAGCAATGACGTCATCCTCAACATCAAGGGCGACAGCCATCCCTTCATGCACTATCGCAAGTATGGCGTGCCCGTCGCTCTTTCCACCGACGACGAAGGCGTCTCCCGCATAGACCTGACACATGAATACGTCCGCGCAGCACTCACGTACCCGCTAACCTACAACGACATCAAGCTGATGGTGCGCGCCGGCATCGAGCACAGCTTCCTCGCCGGTGCCAGCCTCTGGCAGGCGTCTACTCCCGAGGAGCTGGACCAACCTGTTGCGCAATGCCGCGGCCAGTTAGGCCGCGACACGCCCACCGGAGCATGTGCAACTCTGGTTCACTCCAGCGAAAAAGCGCAGCAGCAATGGGAGCTTGAACACAGGTTTCATCTCTTTGAGGCACAATTCTAACGAGCCATGCTCCCCACCAGATGTCATCCTGAGCGAAGCGCAGCGAAGTCGAAGGACCCGCACGAATGAAATAGCCTGCCCTGAGCGAAGCCGAAGGGTGCGCTTTTTGCTTTGCGCAGCAAGGCCCGCTTTTTCGAATCCAGTAGCTGCAGGAAAAAGTTGCCAGAACTCGATGTGTGAACTGGGAACCCGAGAGGACGCCGAAGAATTTTGCTTTAAGGTAGGTGCATCATGCTTCCGAAAATATCGAAAGTGATTTGATTTAGGCGAGGGCGCCACACCCTGAATGAGAATCGTCTTCTCCACCTTCGGCACATTCGGCGACGTAAATCCCCTCATCGCGCTTGCTCTCGAAATGAAACAGCGCGGTCATCGTCCTGCATTGGCCGTGCCCGAGATGTTTCGCGCAAAAGTCGAGCCGCTGGGCATCACCTTCTTTGCCGTCCGCCCCGATCAGGATCAGACGGACAAGCGCCTTGTGGCGCGGATCTACGACAAGAAGAAGGGAACCGAATACGGCCTGCGCGAATTCCTCTTCCCCGCGCTGCGCCAAAGCTACGACGACCTGCTCGCCGCAGTCGAAGCCGATGGCGGAGCCGACCTTCTCATGACCGGAGAGCTGGCCTACGCGGGCCCCATCGTCGCCGAAAAAACCGGAATCCCTTGGGCTTCTTACGTCCTCGCCCCATTTTCGTTTTTCTCCGCTTACGATCCGCCAGTCCTGCCACCGTACCCGACGCTGGCTAAAGCACAAATTGTTGTCCCGAAAATCGGCCATGCCGTGACCCGCTTCGCTCGCTATGTCACCCGTCGCTGGCCCGAACCCGTCTACGAACTCCGTCGCGAGCTAGGCCTCGACCGCGGCGAAGACCCCATCTTCGACGCGAAACACTCCGAGCAGTTGGTCCTCGCGCTGTTTTCGCGCATGTTAGGCGAACCCCAACCCGACTGGCCGGAAAATACGCTGATCACCGGCTTCGTCTTCTACGACGGAGACGCCGGCAAAAGCGATCTATCCCCAGAGTTGGAACGGTTTCTCGCGGCAGGGCCACCACCCGTAGTCTTCACCCTCGGTTCAGCCGCCGTCCTCGACGCAGGCGACTTCTACGAGCAAAGCGCCGAAGCCGCGCGACTCCTGAACCTGCGCGCAGTCCTCCTCGTCGGCAACGACCCGGAAAACATCCCGCGCACACCCATCCCCGACAACATTTGCATCGCGAAATACGCGCCGTATTCCAAGCTCTTTCCCCGCGCAGCCGCCATCGTCCACCAGGGCGGAGTAGGAACCACCGCCCAGGCTCTCCGCGCCGGCAAGCCCATGGTCGTCATGCCCTACAGCCACGACCAGCCCGACAACGCGCGCCGCGTGCGCCGACTCGGAGTCGCAAAAGTGGTGCAGCGCAAGAACTACACTGCCGAGCGAGCAGCGCGCTTGATCAGTGATCTGTTGAGCAATCCGCGCTACGCCGAGCGCGCCCTCGAAGTGCAGCGCGTAATGGCATCGGAAAACGGCCTTAAAACGGCCTGTGATGCACTCGAAATGCTCTCAACCCGCTAACAATTGCAGTGAAAGAGCGTCCAAAACCACAGAAGGCAGGCCCGCGAGCCCGCCTTTTGTGGGTCAAACTGTACTTTCTGCGTCTTAGAGCGGCTGAACGTCCGCAGCTTGCCAGCCCTTCGGCCCCTTAACGACGTTGAACTGTACGGCCTGTCCTTCTTGCAGACTCTTGAAGCCATTTGAGTTAATGGCGGAGTAATGCACGAAGACATCTTCACCGTTCTGGCGCGAGATGAAACCGAACCCTTTCGCGTCGTTAAACCACTTCACTGTTCCTTGTTCCATGTGATGCTGTTTCCTAATTTGAATTGCGCTGGAACAAATCGGAGCCACTACTGGCAAGTTCTTGCTGCTGGGCGAGGACTGCTCTTGCCCGTTCAGTTCTAACGCCTCTCCAGTCTATCAGATTCCTCAGGTAACCCAAATAATTGTTACCTGCCCCCCTGCGGCTGGTTTGTAGGCACAGTTTTCACGTCCGGCGGCGTCCCACCCTGCAGGTAAGTCTTGTATTGTGTGTCCACAATCCCGAGATTTCGCGCCAGCCCCAGCTTCGCCTGATTAAACTGCCGCACGCTGTTCACATACTGCGCCTGGGCCTGAGCCAGCGTTGATTGCGCCTGCACCACCGGCAGGTTGTCATCCACCCCAGCCTGGAAGCGGTCTGTCGTCTGCTGCAACGCTGTTGTCGACAGGTCCACATTGCTCCGCGCCACACTTACCAGATCCGACGCTGTCTTCAGATCCAGCATGCTGTCTCGCAGCTGCTGATCGATCTTGTTCCTCAAATCAGCCATTTGCGAGCGGTAGCTGTCCAGCTGCGCCTCGGCCACTTCGTGGTCGCCGCGAAACTTCGCCTCCTGGAAAATGGGAACCTCAATGCTGCCAGTCGCCGCAAATACGCCGTGAAACGGTCCGCCTGTAATACCCTGAACCCCGTAATTCCCGTTGAAGTTCACCGTCGGAAAGCGCTGGTGTGTCGCCGCCTTCCGCTCCAGCTCAGCCATGCGCAGATTCTGCAGTAAAGCCTGATAATCCTGCCGGTTGGCGTAGGCCTCTCGTTTCGCCTCTTCGAGGGTAATTGCCGAAAGATCGGCAAATGGCACCGCATCCGTCAGCTGAATCTTCTGCGCCGGATCTATGCCGATCTGCCGCTTCAGCGTGATCTCATCCTTCTCCAGCGTATTCTCCGCGTTGATTACAGCCTGCTGCTGCGTCTGGTACTCCACGCGCGCCCGCAACTCATCCAGATTCGCCGCCGTTCCCGCCTTGTGCTCCTCAACTGCCTGATAAAGCAGCGTCTCATCGGTCTTCAGCAGCGACCGCGCGAAATCGAGCTGCGCGCTGTCGGCAATCGCCTGGAGATACGTTGTCCCAACGTTCAGCACCACCAGCCCGCGCGTCGATTGCGTGTTGTAATACGCCGCCTTGGCGCCGGTCTTCATTGCGCGATACAGGTCCCATCCCGCCCAGTTAAAGAGCGTCTGCGACAGATTCGCGTGCCCCTCTGTCAGATCGACTTTCACAATGAACGGAAACTCGGCCGCCTCCGCTGGCGGTACTCCAAACTCAGACAGCAGCTCTCCGCGGAAACCCTGCGCCATCAAGTTGTACTGGTGAAGTCCAGTCCCGCCCGAAATATCTATATTCGGCAGCAATACATTCAGCGTCTGCGAGGCCTGTGCCTGGGCGGTTTGCTGATTCTGCCTCGCCTCCGTCAGCGCAAGGTTATTCTGGATCCCCAGCAGGATCGCGTCATCAATCGAAAGCTGCTTCACATCCGGCGTGGCAGGTGCAACTTGTACGCTCCCGTAATACGGGTTGGTCGCCGAATTGTTCGGATTGCTCTGCGCCAAAGCGCAGACTGTACCCATCCAGCTCACCAGTGCGGGCACAATCAGCCTGCGTACAATCATTTACCGGATCAACTTTCCTGAATTCAATCTTTGGCTCAGATTTTTAGATTACTGAATCGGCGGAAGGTTGCCAAAATTGCCTCGGTATTGCCATGCGCAGCCGCACCAGTTGGGCGAGGTCGTCATCCTGACGACCAACGGGAGGAAGAATCTCAACGATGAAGGCGAGTCGATCACATTGATATCATTGAGATTCTTCGCTTTGCTCAGAATGACGAGCCATCGCGCCAGCCCGGCATCCGGTCCAGAAACATCTACTCCTCATCCTCAGCCACAGGTTTCTTGGCGCCGGCAATAATCTTCTCCGCCTGCAACTGCGGCACAACATCGTAGTGATCCATCTCCATGTGGAAACTGCCCCGCCCCTGGGTCATCGCCGTCAGGCTCAGTCCGTAGGTCAGCATCTCCGCCATGGGAACTTCGGCGCGAATGGTCGTGCCGGCGTTGTTGCTCTCCATCCCCTGCACCCGCCCGCGCCGCTGGTTCAGGTCGCCCATCAACGCCCCGGCAAATTCCTCCGGAGCCTCAATCTCCACCCGCATCACCGGTTCCAGCAGCACCGGCTTGGCCTGCTCCATGCACTTGCGGAAAGCGATCCGTCCCGCCAACTTGAATGACAGCTCGTTCGAATCGACATCGTGGTAACTGCCGTCAAAGACCGTCACTTTGAAATCGACGACAGGATAGCCAGCCAGAAATCCGCGCGCCGCCGACTCCTGAATGCCCTTTTCCACTGCGGGCACATATTGGCGCGGAATCGCCCCGCCAAAGATGTCATTCTCAAACTCGAAGCCGGCGCCCCGAGCCAGCGGCTCCATCCTGATCTTGCAGTCGCCATATTGCCCGTGACCACCGGTCTGCTTCTTGTGCCGCCCCTGTGCCTCGGCGCGACCGCGAATCGTTTCGCGATACGGCACCTTCGGCGCCTTCAGCGTCACCTCGGTGTGATAGCGCTTGCGCAGCTTCGAAACCAGCGACTCGATATGCGGCTGCCCTGCTCCGGCAATCAGAAACTCGCTCGTCTGCGGATCGCGATAGAAGCGGACAAGTAAGTCCTCTTCCATCAGCTTGTGCACTGCAGGAGCCAGCTTGTCCTCATCCGCGCGCGTCTTCGGCTCGATCGCATAGGTCATGGCCGCTTCCGGCATCGCCACCGGCTCGAAGAAGATATCATGCCCCTTATCTCCCAGCGTATCGCCCGTAAAGGTGTCGCGCAGCTTGGCTACCGCGCCGATATCGCCCGCATGCAACTCGGGAACCGTCACAGCGGTGTGTCCCTGCATGACGGAAAGGTGAGAAAACTTCTCCGACCCCTTGCGCGAATAGTTGCAGACGCCCGCATCGTTCTTCAGCGTCCCGGAGAAAACCTTGAAGAACGAAATCCGTCCGGCGAACGGATCGGTCATTGTCTTGAAAACGTAGAGTGCCAGCGGCTCTTTGTCGTCGACTGCGCGCATCACGATCTCCGGCTGGCGCTCGCTCACTTCGCCGTTGCCATGCGCGGCCACGGCCTGCAGCACGGCGCGCGCCGCCACTGGAGCACGCTCCACAGGCGCAGGCGCATAGACCTTCAGGAAATCGAGCAGGTGGTCGGTTGCAACATTCGTCCCGCCGCTCGAAAAGAGCACTGGAAAGATGCGGTCTTCGCGAATCGCCTCGTGCAGAGCAGTAATCAGGTGCTGCTCCGGAATCGTTCCCTCGGCAAAGAACTCTTCCATCAGCTCGTCTTTGCCCTCCGCCACCAGCTCCACCAGCGTCTCATGCGCAGCCTTGGCTTGCTCGGCCAGGTTGGCCGGAATATCGCCGATCTTGCCGCGCCCATCGCCATTTGGCGCGTAGAAAAACGCTTCCATCGTTACCAGGTCCACCACTCCCTGAAACCCCTTGTCGTCCACGATCGGCAGCTGGACGGGAATCAGGAGCCTTCCATAACGCGAGCGCATCGCTTCGAGCGTCTTTTCAAGATCGGCGCGCGGATGGTCCATCTGGTTCATAACAACCACGCGCGGCAGGTTGAATTCGTCTGCGTATTTCCAGACGCGGTCGGTCATCGCCTCGGGACCATTGGCAGCGTTGACCACCACGAGCGCGGCCTCCACCGGCAGCATCGCCGCACGAGCCTCGTGCACGAACATATGAAAGCCGGGCGTATCAATGAAATTGACCTTCACCCCATTCCATTCGGCAAAGGCCAGCGCGTTCAGCATCGTCGTCCGCCGGGCGATGTCTTCTTCGTCATAAGCAGTCGTGGCGCTTCCGTCTTCCACGCGCCCCATCTTCGGCGTCATCTTTGCGGCATGCAGCAGGGCGGAGACGAGCGTCGTCTTCCCGCTGTGCGCATGCCCCACTACAGCTACGTTGCGAATCTCACTTCCCTGATAGCTTTTCATCGTGAACTCCCCGTTTGTGCGAAAAATGAAGTTGAGCCAGCTAAAAGTCGGTCGCCAAACAACCGGCTAGCGAAAAGACCGGTCAGTAAAACCGTGTTGTCGTGGAGGCGGATCAGGGAGAAGCACGCGATTGGATCATCCCTGAGCTGAGCGCGGGGCATATGTGCGCGTTGCCAACAGGGTACGAGCACGTCTTGCTTGCTGGGTTTGGGTAGAAGCCCCGTGCTTTAGCACGGGGAATAGAGACCTCAAAGTGGAGGCCCTTTAGGCCCAGTCCATAATCTATGCAGGGATATCGTATAGGCGTCGCTTGCGGCGTCTCGCTGACGAAAGAGCATGGCGTCAGCCGTTCACCGAATCTGCCGTCCTCGGCATCCATCAGGGCCAGCAGGCGCCCTCAAAAACAGGGCGTCTTCAGAGATTGACGATGCTATCACAGGGAGTGTTCGCGTGGCAGCAAAGCCGAGGATTTCCACAAGTCTGTCAAGCCCCCATCGACAACTTTATTTGGTAGTTCTTGATTCCAAATGATATTCGTCGTAACAACAATTGGCCTCTTTTCCGGCAAAATCAGCTATTCTGGAAACAGGAAACAAAATCAACATTGAAACTTGCCCACGCCTGGGCATGTGCAGCTAAGCCCCTGTATTTGGACGAATTTACAAGAATGGTGGGGGGGCCGCCAGTTCAGAATCGCAGATAAGCCCCAACCATCGGCTCCGCCGTATGCGTGAACGCGTCGGTCGAAGAAAAGGCATGCGACACGTCCGGCGCGTGATACAGGTTCCCGCGATACTGAAAGCGCAGCCCGATATGCGGGACGACCGTCCAGTCCACGCCAGCGCCGTAGACAAAAACAGGCTTGGTATCACTGGTCCCATCCGGCTGGTTCGAATCCGCATGGAAGAAGATGAGCCCGCCGCCAGCCAATACGAACGGCTTCAGCATCAGCACTGGAAAAGACACAACCCAGTCCGCCCCAACCTGGTGGGCAGCGGCCTTGATCTCTTCAAAGTCGTTGTAGTTCTGGTTCGCCCGGTTGAAGGAGTAGTTCAGCTCATAGCCAACGAGTGGATTGGAAATGTGCCGCAGTTCGAGCAGGAAGCCCGCTGAGTTCGAGGGACTCTGAACGGTGCCATTGCCTTCCGTAGTGCCGCTGAAGGCCCCGTAGAAGCTCGCTGCGGCGTCCGTCTGTGCTCGCGCAGCAGTATGCAGGCTAAGACCGAAGAGTGCGAGCAGAAGAAGACGAACAGCGCGAGGGGAGCAACGCGGCAACATATGTTTACTTTGACGCAACCCGCCGTGGATGAGAGGTATCCAGTTGGATACTTTTGCGAAAGGCTAGGCGTGCGGAGCCGTCGGGGCCGAACGCAGTGCCGGAGTAGCCTCGACCGGCTCGCTCTTGTAGGCAAGCGGCTTCGTGTCCGGAACGGGCGCCAGATGCTTGGTCATCTGGTAGGTGTAGCTGATGCGGTGAATGACGGTAATCGTGGAAAGCACGGCCAGAATCCAGAGCACAGGAGCCATCGCGCCCCAGCGGTTAAAGAGCGCGCCAATGATGATGAGCACGATGCGCTCCGGCCGTTCCATAAAGCCAACCTTGCATTGGCCGATCAGCGCCTCGGCGCGCGCGCGCGTGTAGCTCACCATGAGCGAGGTAACCATCACAAACGCAGCCAGCACGACGTAGAAAAAGCGGTTGCCGCGTGCGTAGAAGACGAGCAGCCCGAAGAACAGCACCACATCGGAGTAGCGATCGATGACCGAATCGAAGAACGCCCCGAAGACCGTTACCTGTTGGGTCTGGCGGGCAACGCGACCATCCACCATGTCGAAGATGCCTGCGCCGATGATGACCAGTCCGGCGTAGAGGAACATGCGGACGTAGTTGTGCTCGTTGGCAAAGCCGAAAAGGATGGCGGCGGCGGTGTTGATGATGAGTCCAACAAAGGTGAGCACATTGGGCGAGATGCGGGTCAACGCCAGGCCATTCACAATGGCCTGCAGCAGCACCCCGCATGCGCGTCCAAAAGCGCTCGTCCAGGTCTTATTGGAACTCATGACGCGTTATTCCGCTTCGTCGTGGATCGTTGAAAGTTTCAGGATTTCGAGCTCGCGCTTACCGTTCGGAGTCACAACCGTCGCCACATCGCCGACCTGCTTGCCCACCAAAGCGCGCCCGATTGGCGAGGTAGTCGAGATCAGACCCTTGTTTACATCCGACTCCTCACTCGTGACAAGCTTATACTCGATCTCCTCATCCTTGGATGTGTCGTAAACGACGATGGTTGAGCCGAAGGCGACACGGTCATGAGGGATATTTGCGAGGTTGACCAGCGCAAGCTCTCCCATGCGCTTCTTGAGCTGCCCAAGGCGCGCATTCACGAACACCTGGCGCTGCTTGGCCATGTGGTATTCGGCATTCTCGCTCAGATCGCCTAGCGCGGCTGCCTTCTTGATTTCGAGGGGGAGCTCGTGGGCAAGCTCGTGTTCCAGCTGCTTGATCTCTTCCAGCAATTTCTTTTTGATGTGTTCAGGCATGCAATAATCCGTTGCGGCTCATAGGCATGAGCCGTTCAAACCACGGCTGACCAGTGATAACCCGCCAAGCTCTTATTATACGGGAGGACGACTGCGCGTCGAGCGTAGCCTGTCCTGAGCGGAGTCGAAGGACGCCTTCGGCGCCCGAAACCTCACCTCAGAGATTGAAGGCGGCGGTCGTCTAGAAAGCCCTGCAGGATGATCACAGCCGCGACCTGATCGACCACTTTGCGGTGCTCCGGTCTCGGTCGGCCGGACTCGTACAGGATGCGGTGGGCTTCGGTGGTGGTCAGCCGCTCGTCCCACAAGTGCACTGGAAGTTTCGTTTCATCGGCCAGCGATTGGGCGAAGGCCTGCGTCTTTTCCGCCTGACGGCTCTGCTCTCCGGAGAGATGCAGCGGATTCCCGACCACAATTTCCTGGCAGGCGTATCTGCGGGCCAGTCTGGCCAGCGACCGAATGTCATCGCGAGGCTTTTTGCGGATCAGGGTCAGTACCGGCTGTGCCGTAAAGCCCAACTCGTCTGAAACGGCCACCCCGATGCGGCGGTTGCCGACGTCCAGCCCGAGAAGACGCGGTACGGAATCCTGCTCCATGAGAGCATCTTACGCAATGAGCCGCGGTGAAATGCTGGCAAAAGAGTCGCATCATACAATCAAGGATGGGAATCAAAAGAACTTACAGGTCAAGTGAGAATTGCGACGTTTACTACTCCTTGCAGTGATTGCAGTGTTGTTGTGTGCCGGATTGGTGATTTATCTTCCGGCAGGCCCTCATAGCGAGATGTTTCTGGAAATTCCGGCTGGAACCAGATCCGGGCAGATTGGTGCCCTTCTAAAGTCTCATGGGCTAATCTGGAGCCGCTATGCCTTTGACGTCATGCGGGTGGTGAAGGGCGGGACTCTGAAAGCTGGCGAATACCGTTTCGATCATCCGGCGCGTATGTCAGAGGTCTATTCGCGGCTGGAAAAAGGCGATGTCTATACGCGAACGCTGACAATTCCGGAAGGCGCAAACATGTTCGACATCGCGCAGAGAGTAGAGGCCGCGCAGTTGGGCAGTAAAGAGACGTTTCTTGAAGCGGTCAGGAAGAATGCGGCATTGATTTCCGACCTGGATCCGGGCGCGCAAAACGTCGAAGGGTATCTCTTTCCAGACACCTATCAGTTCCAGCGAATGGCCACCCCCGATCAGATGATTGCCACCATGGTGAAGCGGTTCCGCCAGGCGGCGGCGAGCATCGACCTGACACAGAACTACCACAATGTTGTAACTATGGCGTCACTGGTAGAACGGGAGACGCCCATCGGCAGCGAGCGCCCAATGGTCGCGAGCGTGTTTTCGAACCGCATCGCTAAGGGTATGCCGCTCATGACAGACCCCTCGGTGATTTACGCTGATCTCCTGAATGGAAGGTACAGAGGCACGATCTACCACTCCGATCTTGATGGCGATTCGCCGTATAACACTTATAAACACCCGGGCCTGCCACCAGGGCCGATCTGCAATCCGGGCATTGCGTCGCTAAAGGCCGCGATGGCTCCGGCTCAGACGCAATATCTGTATTTTGTCGCTGCAAGCACTGATCCCTCGGGACACTCGCGCTTCGCAAAGACGCTGGAAGAACACGAGCAGAATGTGCAGGCTTATCGGCGGGCTCAGCGCGACGCCGGTGAGCGCTGAGAAGAACTCGGTTGAGTAATTTATAGTCGCACTTTCAGAAGAGTGAAGGCCTGATGCGAAGGTTCTGGTGTCGAGCGATAGCGCTGTGCCTGCCGGTGCTGACCGGATGCTTGAGCCATACCCGCAAGCTGCCCCAGCCGAAAATGCCCAGCGTTGTTCAGTCTGCCGATGTTCAGCAGCTGGTCAGCAATATCAACAAGCAATACGATGCGATTCAGTCGCTGAACGCGACTGTGGAGTTCCAGGCGTCGGTTGGCGGAGCGCAAAAGGGCAAGGTAACCGACTACACTTCGGTTCGGGGCTTTATTCTGCTGCGCAAGCCTGAGATGCTGCGTGTCCTTGGGCTACTTCCCGTACTGCATACGCGCGCATTCGATCTTGCCAGCGATGGATCAAATTTCAAACTACTGATCCCACATGAAAATAAAGCTATTATTGGCTCAAATACAGTCAGCAAACCTTCGACAAAGCCGCTTGAAAATATGCGGCCGAACGTTTTCTTCGATTCCCTGCTGATCCACAGCATCGGACCGGATGAATTGCTGTCGAGGACGACGGATACAAAGACCGTACTCGATCCGAAGAAGAAGCAGTTGCTACTCGAGCCTGAATATGATCTCAGCGTCTTTCGGAAGAACGGCGATTCAAACGTCCTTGTTCCGGTTCGAGTGATTCACGTCAGCCGGGTGGATCTACTTCCCAATGGGGAAGACATCTACGACAAGGACGGGAATATTCAAACGCAGGCCATCTATGGCCCCTACGAGTCCTTTGGAGATTTTCGCTTTCCCGGCAGCATTACTATAAAGCGTCCCCTTGAGGAATATCAGATTGTCATTACGTTTCAGAAGGTGACAGTCAACCAGACACTGAAAGACGACCAATTCCAGCTCGACATTCCGGCGGGAACGCAGATACAGAACCTGCAATAGGGTTCATCAGACGTAGCGATCGAGACCGGCACGCCTGGAATGCTCCGCTATGGCCACATTGATCTGCAAAGCCAACTCGAGCGCGGCCCTTCCATCTTTTCCGGAAACTACGGGCCGCTTTCGATCCCGGACACAGTTCAGAAATGACTCGATTTCAAGGCGCAATGGTTCCCCTTGCGTGATCTGTGGCTTCCGTATGCCGAGACCTGCCGTAATCGCCTCCATGGATGGAGTTGCTGTCGTTCTTGCGGCGACGTTGATGACCAGAAGATCCTGCCGCGCGTAGTCGATCGAGACGTACTCGTGCGGCTGAAAGAACCGCAGCTTACGAACCCGTTCTGTACTGACCCGGCTTGCCGTAAAATTGGCCACGCAGCCGGATTCGAATTCGACCCGGACATTCGCAATGTCAACTTTCGGCGAAAGGATGGGTAATCCTACCGCATGCACCTCGCTTACCGAGGATTGAGCTATGGTAAGAACGATGTCGAGATCGTGAATCATCAGGTCAAGGACGACATCCACATCTAGCGATCGTGGACTGAAAATGCTGAGCCGGTGTGCCTCAAAAAACATTGGGCCGTTCAGCAGATTGCGAACCGCGATGACTGCAGGATTGAAGCGCTCTAGGTGCCCCACTTGCAGGATGCGTCGATGCTCTTCGGCTAGATTTATGAGCCGTTCGGCTTCATCCAGTGATGCCGCAATCGGTTTCTCGACGAGCACGTCAATTCCGGACGACAAGAGTGCTGAGGCTACCTGATAGTGGCCCATTGTCGGAACGCATACGGAAGCCGCGTCGATTCGGACTTTATCGTGCCGGCAATCCAGGAGACACTCTTCTATCGAGCCATAGACCGGAACACCCCATTCCTGTTGCAGCGCCGCCTTTCGACGAGCGTCTGTCTCCACGATGGCCGTCAGCGTGACGGGAAAGCCCGACTGCTGCAACGTCCGGTAAACGCGCAGGTGATTCAGGCCGAATACACCTGCGCCGCAGATGACAACGTTTTGTATTACTGGTTCCGACAAACTCTGCGCTAGCGCGCTTCTCCCTTCCCCTCGACGACGCGAAGACAGCGCGTATAGAGTTCAAGCAGATGCGACACCTGATCGTCTGGTTTTGACGCACTTGCGGAAACGAATCCCGGTGCCGCCGCGGCTGCGCGGCCCACCCCGGTCGTAGTGGCGACAAACTTGAGTAGATCAAGAGCGATATCTTCATTCCGGCGCGTACCGTTCGCCGAAGCCATTGGCTGATCCATGAACAACTCCTCCGACGCGATGCTACCAAAATTCGGGCACGATGTGAGTTCGCTACACCTCAGAGATGCTGGCGCACACCCGTCCCACAATAATGCTCCCGAGTGAGTCTTCCGGTTTTATTTCGATCAACTCGATGGGATGCTCAATCTTGTGCGGACGCAGAACGATGCAGTTTCCCTGAAGCGTCGCATAACGGAAGAGCATGGCGCTTCCGCGCTGTATTGCATAGATGCTCGGCATGGGCGGCCGGTAGGGCACGAGGGAATTGTAGTGCCGATCGAGCACAAGAATTGCGTGAGGGACGACCACCGGGGCCATTGCTTCTGCCTGAATATAACTGGCACGGATCGCGATGAACCTTTCCCAATTTCTTCTGTCCGGGGAGCGTCTTGCACGTAAGTGATCGAGATATCCAGGAGGCAGCTGAATGAGTTCCAAAACGGAACTCATTCGTATATGCGATTCCAACATGGCGACGGATTGAGATACGAGGGCGATCTGGTTTGCCGATTCCGTATGTTCTTTACGCGACCGGTTTGGAGCCTGCGTCAGCAGCTCTTCGATGGCGATAGATTGCGCAGCAAGGACGCTATCGAGCGCGTCCAGGCTGAGTCGGCGCTTACTCCGGAGAAAATTTGAGATATGCGCAGGCTTTAACCCAGTTTGACGGGCCAGCAACGTGCCGCTGAGCACTCCGCGCTCGATGCGCCGCAGAAGTTCAAGGCGAAGTTGCTCATGTAGCTGCGAGAAATTCATTGTGGGAATTTTTCTTTGAGCTATACACCTTTACGTGCAGGCTTAGCCTAAAGAAAACTCATTCTGCTGCTTTCCTTGATTCCGTGGGGGGAGGATGTTCCTACATGGATGCGGAGTGCCTTCACAGGCGACGATTTGTTGACCAGTTTGGCTCTGACAGATACAGTCGTTTCACTTTTGCATGTCATTTGAGATTTTGCCACCCGTGCTTAGGAACTTGTTGAAATAGGTTCCTTCCTGCGACCGCGAGAGAGAGGTAATCGTCTAAGTGGCATGCGAGGAGATGAGCGGGTTCAGGATGGGATGTTCAGCTATGTGTCGCTGGAGCAGCGAGTGCCCGAGGACCATCCATTGCGAGCAGTGCGCAAGCTGACGGACAAGGTGTTGCTGTCGCTCAGCGGGGAGTTCGACCAACTGTATGCAGCAAGTGGCCGTCCGTCGATCGCGCCGGAGTATATTCTGCGGGCGCTGTTGCTGCAGGTGTTCTACTCGGTGCGCTCGGAGCGGATGCTGGTCGAGCAGATCGACTACAACCTGCTCTTCCGCTGGTTCGTGGGGCTGGGTATGGACGACGCGGTGTGGAATCACGCGGTGTTCTCGAAGAACCGCGATCGGCTGCTGACCAGCGAGGTGGCGCAGCAGTTCTTCGCCGAAGTCAACCGACAGGGGAAGAAGTTCATGTCGGACGAACACTTCACTGTGGATGGCACACTGATCCAGGCGTGGGCGTCGCAGAAGAGCTTCCGCAAGAAGGACGGTTCCGACGATGGTGACGGCTCGAACTTCCACGGCCAGCAACGTAGGAACGACACCCACGAGTCGACCACCGATCCGGATGCGCGGCTCTACAAGAAGAGTTGCGGCAAGGAGTCGAAGCTGAGTTACCTGGGCCATGCGCTGGTGGAGAATCGCAACGGGCTGATTGCTGCCGCGATGGTCACGCACGCTGATGGATATGCGGAGCGCGACGCCGCGCTGTTGATGCTGGACGCCGAGCAGAAGGGCCGCTCCCGGCGTATTACTGTGGGGGCAGACAAGGCTTACGATACAAAGGATTTTGTAACCACGGTGCGGGAGTTGAACGTAACTCCGCATGTCACCAAGTACGAGAACGGACGCAGCAGTAGCCTGGACAGAAGGACCACGCGCCATCCAGGCTATGCCATCAGCCGGAGCCGGAGATGGCTAGTGGAGAAGTGCTTCGGATGGCTCAAGCAGACCGGACCTCTCCAACAGGTCAAGTATCGCGGCCTGGAAAAAGTGGACTGGCTGTTCGTCTTCAGTTGCGCGGCCCACAACTTGATCAGGCTGCCAACGCTGATCGCCCAACAACAACCTACCCAGGCTCATGGAGCAGGGTGCCTGAAACCTTCTCTCAGCGCCTGAGATAGCCTCCATGGAGGTTCTCGGAACCGCACAAACACACTGAATAAGCCTGAGTTTCGAACTGATTTCAGCTCCGCACAAGATCCAATCCCCAATGAATCCGCCCCACTGCGGCGAATTTCAACAAGCTCCTAGAGCGCTTTCGCAGCAATCCGGGCACAAACTTATCCGTGTGTGATCTGTGATCACGGAAGGGCGCGGAAAAATTGGGCTGGTACCTCAGAAGAAGGCACTAGAGAACATTACAGAAGAGAACGGCTACTTCATACCCCATGATCTGTGTCTCTCTCCCTATTCCTACCAACAACAGGAATGCATGCAACCAGCATCGGCAGCAAGAAAACGCCGTGTTGGATGTAATTACTCCCTTTGCCCGCAGAAATAGTGTTCAAAACAAGAACTGTGGGCCCTTTTTACTGCCTTTGGAGAAATAATGACGTTTACGCGCGTGACTTTAAAAGTTTGTGAGGGGTGCGGAGGCCTTTGGTTCCGAGCCCAGGAGTTGAACGAGGTTTATTGCGCTACGTGCTCGAGGTTGCGAGCCTTTCCTGCTCCAAGATCAAGGCGATTAGCTGGACGGCCGCGGAAGCTCAGACGCAGCACCACACATCACGTACATGCGGGAGGGGCGCGATGAGTGCAGCATTGATGCTTCCCTATGTGTGGGCAGAATCTGCGGTATCAAACTCGGAGCCCGTTGCGGCAACCGAGCCAGCAGGGGGAATAGCGTTTTACAGGCGACGCACCGAGCTGCTCTTGCGGAGATACATGCTTGTTTCTCTGCAAACAGGCCGTGTGCCATCGCTCATTGGAAACTGCGTGTTCCGCGGAAAGGCGTCCAGCTACCGCATGCACAGCTTTGAGGATGCAGTCATCTTTCTTTTCGATATTGAGAAATGCTTGAAGAAGATCGACCCATTTGGCCGGGAATTGATTGCTCGCATCGCGCTGCAGGAGTATACACAGGAGGAAACAGCAGAACTTATTGGCCGGAGCTTAAGCCAGGTTAAGAGGAGGTATGCCGATGTATTGGATGAGTTGTCCCGCATATTTCTCGACTTGGAACTACTAGAAATTGATTAACAAAAAAACCTGTCAAGAGGCCTAACTTGTGGAAATCTTACTAAGTTACTCAATTGATTGCGAATAAATGTCGCGCTATGTTGAGCTACTATTTCCACTAAAAATGTTATTCTAAGAATAAGAGTAAAGAAAACACAAAGGGAGGCGGTTTACGCCTCCCTTTTACTTTTGCTATGGCAATTAAACAGACCGATAAAACTCGCGATGAAGAACCTACAACGCCTGAACAGCCTGAGATAGGTGAAGGTGTACCAGATTCCGGAAGAAACTCCGTAAAACCGAAACATTATAGAAAAAAGGCCCAAGAAGAAATAGGAAAGAGCTATACCGCCATTGTTCAGACCCTGGCAACGAAGGCAGCCGGAGGCAGTGTGCAACACACTAAGCTGCTATTCGACTTAGGCGGGGTCAAAGAGGAAGTTCGGGCCTCTGCCACTGCGAGGCGGCGCAGACCTCCCAGCCTTGGAGAGATTCTGTTGAAAGAAGCCGAGGAACTTAAGCGGAATAAAGAGATAGAGGCGCGAGGCGGCGAGACTAAGTGACATGCCCACCAAATTTCGGCGTTCGATTGAGGAAAAGGGGAGCGACGGTGAGCCAGAAGAAGTGGTTTGTGAAGAAAGCGATGTGGACGTTATTACTTGTATTAGCCGCGTCGGTTACTCACGCACAGATAACGACCACTACAGTACAGGGCGTGGTATACCGCGCTGATGGGACGCCAGCGACAGGCACCCTGATCGTTACCTGGACTGCCTTTTCGACTGCGAATAGTCAAGCCGTCGCTGCAGGGAGCACAACGGTAGCCATCGGGCAAGACGGGTTTGTCAGTGTAAACCTGGCTCCGAACGCGGGCGCATCGCCTGCTGGCAGTTACTACACAGCGATCTATCACCTCAATGATGGCACGGTGAACAAGGAATATTGGGTCGTTCCAGCCGCTGCCAGTGCGTCGATTGCCTCTATTCGAGCTCAGTTAGTACCTGCAACTGTAGCCGTGCAAAACGCCACCAAGCAATATGTCGATTCATCGATTGCTTCGTTAGCTGGTAACTATCTATCCCTGACTGGCGGCAGCATGTCCGGACCACTGTTACTTTCGAGTGCACCGATAGCTAGCAACCAGGCTGCAACCAAGCAGTATACCGACCAAGCGGTGGCCTCCGCGCTGCCTCTGGCCGGCGGCAACATGACAGGAACACTGCGCACCCCGAATTCAGTGACTAAGCTACCACGAGTCGACATAAGGCATCCGGATTTTGCCGGCGGTGCAGACCCTACGGGAACGAGCGACTCAACATTGGCGATCCAGTCAGCAATTGCCTATGCGGTCGCCAGCCCACAGGCCGGCACTAACGGAGCTGTACCTTGTGTTTATATTCCTGCGGGGCTTTACAAGGTGAGTAGTACTATACGAATCCCCTCTAACATTTGCATTGAGGGCGACAGCGGCAGCGTACTTCAGCTTGTTTCAAGTCAGACTAACTTGTTCACAGTTTATGGGGCTACCTGTTCCGGAAGTGAGCTGTGCAATGGTCAGATATCTGACCTGCAGCTGTATGGCAACGGACACGCTACGACAGGAACTCTACTTGAAGTTGATGCGGCCATTCAGTTTCACATTACCAATATCTCGATGGCTAACCACGGCGGACGCGGACTGCAACTTAATAATGGCAGCGAGCGTTTTCGCTCGGATAATTTATCGATTTCTTCAGTTCGCTGGCCTATTATCCTGTCTGGCGACATTAATGAGAGCTACTTCTTCAATACACAGATCATTGGCCCTGGAGCTACCGCCGAGCGCTACGGAGAAGAGTATTACTGTTATGGAGTCAACTGCCCAGCCATTCTTATCCCTATCCAAATCAGGGGCCGAATGGGGGACCCACTCCTGTAAGCCCGGATCCGCATGGCGCCATCACAATTACCAAGGCAGTGAACTACAGTTTCTATGGCGGATCTATCAAGCCTCTCAAATACATGAGCGGTTTCCGAATCGGCGGATTTGGGAGCATCAAGAACTTTTATCTCGAAGGGTTTCCTTATAGCAACGAACCGCGATTGAATGCCAGCCTATACGTTAGCGGCGGTGTACTCGAGAAGACTCAGTTGACGGGCGATCTTCCACCTGGCGCACTTACCGTCGGAGTCTCGGATACATCCTGGATGCCGCAGTACTTCGAGGTAGGGAGCGATATGGGCACCAACTCGGTTGTGCTCTATGTGATCATGCCTCAAGACTTTCTTTCGGGAAGCACAGCACCGTCGCAATACAATTCGAGCATTCAGCGGGGACAGTTTGAGGTGGTGCAGGTCCAAGGATTTACTTCTGACGGAAATTTGCACATCCTGGCGCGCAATCTTTCTGGGTCAACTGTCAACGCTGATTGGCCAGCCGGGTCGATTGTCGAGGAAGCCCCGCCAGGGCAAGGCAGCGCCATCGATATAAAAGATACCCACCTACGGGCGATCCAACCACCTAGTACTGGATATACAGACAACTGCAATCAAACCAGTGTGTTGACATGTGCCGAAATTGTAACGGGACCGGTTCCGGATGGCTTAATTGTTGATCCAACTGGCGGCCCGCTCGACGCGTTCGATGGTTTTGGATCTGCCAAACTTACAGTAAGCAATTTGGATATGGCATTTGGCTCTTATCCGCATGCAGGCGAGATTGCTGTTCATCGTTATTCGAGCCTGAATTTTGATGGTGTTTCTAACACGGCCAGCGCGGCAGAAACGGCTGAGACGGTTGGAACACCCACTCAATTGCAACTTTGGGGCCTGACGGGCGGCTCCTATCTGACGGTGCCCACATACGCAAATGGCAGGTCTGCTCAGCCCGTGGCAACCGCGCCCGGTTTGGGCCTTACATGGTCACCGTCGAACGGCTGGTTTACTCGATATGAACAGCAGTATGGTCAATCTGGGGGATATAACCAGTGGATGGTGGGAACTAAGTTCGCGAACAGCTACTGTTGGTTCGATACGCCGGCGGTTGGGAGCACGCAGTCATTGAACCGTGTTTGTTTTCGGGGATCTCCAGGGAGTACGAGTCAGCCCGGATATGAATATGACGTCTGGAACGGAACCCAGTGGGTTGCTGCATTCAATCTAACGGGTCAGAGTAATTCAACAGCAAACTTGACTTTGACGGGCACGGCAAAAGTGGGAGGAGCTTTCACTGCGGCATCTGTGAACGGCGAAATTACAGTGGATGGAAGCACCTATTCAACATTGAATGCTGCATGGAATGCTGCGTCGAGTCTTGCCACCAGCACCGGACACAACCAGACAGTGCGACTGGGCCCAGGGACGTATTCGGTTTCAGCTACGCTTACCGAACCAAGCAACGGCACCTGCGTGAACCTTGTGGGGTCTGGAGGCACAAGCACGGCCGCAGACAGCACAGCGGGTGCAACAACACTGACTGTGCCGTCTAGCCTAGGCGGGGACGTGGTTTTTCTGGGAAATGCGGGACAGGCGCAAGGGTGCATATTCGAAGATTTCACGATACTGGCGAACGCGAACGCGACACACGGCCTGGAACTAGAGTGGTTTCGCGGATTGCTGGTTGACAGTGTAACGGTGAACGATACAACTGGGGAAGGCGTTCTGCTGGGAGAGGAGAGCACGACGAACGGGCATCAGTCAGGCTTTCTACTGCGGAATATCACTGTCAGCTATAACGCTGTTAACTTCACTCCAGCGAGCCGGCCAGCATATGGGGTTCACATGCTCCAGACGGCAATCGACAGCCATCTGGATACCGTACAGGTGCGTAACGCGCAGGTTGCCGGTGTCTATAACGAGGGCACCGGCAACACAGGATATATGATCCACGGATTTGGGTATCCCTATACATGCACGACCGCGCCCTGCAGCAATACAACATCGAACTCATCTGCGACGAACGCATCTTACGCGACAAATTATGTGGTCTATGACACCGGTGGGGCAGGCAGCGTGTGGACTGATACATATGCAGATAGTCCGGCTATTGCGGCGTTTTACATCGGGGCAAATGGAACATCGATTCATGGTGGACATATTCAGTGGCCTGATCTCACGAGTTTTCCGTCGGCGAATCTGGCCTATGTCTCGGCGAGTGTGACGAATGGGTTGGAAATCGCAGACATTGGATGCCTGGGGATGTCACCTTCTGTGAATTGGATCACGTATGCAGCTGCTTCAGGCGTGCCTCCAACGTTTACCAGTGTGCATCATCTGACTGGCTGCGGAAATTATGCGCAGGGGCTTGAGCCGGAAACAACTACAGGGTTCACAGGTGGAGGCGCTTCCAACAACGCTCCGGGAAATAGTGCAGTCGCCACGGTTTGGGTGTCACCGAAGGCAGGGACTTCGAACTATGAGGCCTATTCAGCACAGCTCTATAACGGGTATCAGACAGATCTGTTCGAGGGCCATGTTGCGGGACAGAATCCGTTCTTCAATGTTACGTATCAGGGAACCGTTCGCTCTCAAGGGGGGATTGCTCTCTCTACAGTGTTGAATACGGCTTCGACGCTGAGCTTGACGGCTGCGAACAAGAACGTAATTGCCAATGCGGCCAGTGGAGCGCAAACCATTACCTTACCGAGTTGTTTTACGCTCTGGCCGGATAAGGCTTCTCCCACGGGAGAGGAGTTCACGATTATCAAGTCAGACTCTAGCTCAAACTCTTTGACACTTACGACCACGAGTTCGCAAACAATCAATTACCAGGGAGTAACAGCTAGTTCTCTGGTGATGTCATCGGCTGGTAAGAGAACTCTGGTGTGTGGACCTGATGCGAACTGGTACGCGTACTGAGGATTTTGAAAGCAAATGCGATCGCAATGAGCTTGTCCGGCTGGGAGAGGTTCTGGATACCTCACTTCCTAAGTTGGATGGCAGGATCACCGGGCGCTTCCTGGCCGAGCACCTTCTGCGAATTCGCGATCGTTCCGGCAAGATGGTTCCATTCAGGCCAAACAGGGCGCAGCAGGAATTCGAGCGGCGGAGGGGAAATGAGAACATCATTCTCAAGTCGCGGCAGATGGGTATCAGTACGTGGGTTGCCGGGCGGTTTTTCCTAAAGACGATTACGCGGCCAGGAGCGCTTACGCTGCAGGTGGCGCATACGCAAGAGGCTGCCGAAGGGATTTTTCGCATTGTTCACAGGTTTCTCGATGAGTTGCCGGAATCGGTCCGGACTGGCGTGCTGCGCACTTCGAAAGCGAGTTCAAGACAAATTGTGTTTCCGACTCTCGACAGCGAATACCGCGTGGAGACTGCCGGCGATCCCAATGCGGGGCGTGGGTTGACGATCCACAACCTTCACTGCTCGGAGGTTGCGCGCTGGCCTGGCGACGCGGCGGAGACTCTGCAAGGTTTGCGTGCGGCGATGCCCCCACAGGGGGAACTGGTGTTGGAATCGACTCCTAATGGAGCTGAAGGCTGTTTCTGGGAGGAGTGGAACAATGCGAGTCAATCCGGCATGGTGCAGCATTTCTTACCATGGTGGTGGGAGGAGGCGTATCGAGCGGAACCTGTGCTCAAGGAATCATTACGAAGCGATGAGTTGAGGCTGATTGAGCTGCATGGACTGAGCCTGGAGCAAATAGGCTTTCGGCGAAAGATTGAAGCGGGGTTTCGCGGGCTGGCGAAGCAGGAGTATCCGGAAGATGCGATAGAGTGCTTTCTAAGCAGCGGGGATTGCTACTTCGATGTTGCGGCATTGGATGAGCGGGTGAAGGAGTTGCGAGAACCAATCACTACTCGGCTGGGTGGGAGGCTGCAGATTTGGTTTCCTTCAGTGGTTGGGCGGCGGTATCTAGTAGCAGTCGACACAGCTGGGGGCGGCAGCGAAGGGGATTATTCTGTCGCGCAGGTGTTGGAGATCGAAACGGGTCTGCAGTGCGCAGAGTTGCAGGCGAAGCTGTCTCCACTCGAACTTGCTGAGGAAGCGGCAAAACTAGCAAAGGAATACAACGCGGCCTGGGTGGTGGTGGAGCGCAACAATCACGGGTCAGGTGTGCTTGCTTATCTGCATGGGGTGAGCAAGTATTCGCGCATCTACACCCAGGACGGGCAGGATGGCTGGCTGACTTCGGTGATTCATCGTCCGCGTATGCTGGGGGCGCTGGCCGCGGCTTTGGTGGAGACTCCGGGCATCTTCTTCAGCAAGCGGTTGTTGCAGGAGTGCCGCAGTTTTGTGCGGCATCGCAATGGGAAGGTCGGCGCCAGCGCAGGAGCACATGATGACTGCGTGATGGCGATGGCGATGGCGCTTTGCGTACGGGAGGAAATGCGGCGGTGAAGACGCAGCAGGTACAATCCGATTGAAGCGGAGGCAGATTGGCGGTTCTGGCAACACAGGCGATTCGGAGGATGCGAGGCGGAGCTCAGAGTCATCTTATGCTGGCTTCGGATGGTCATCCTTATGTCGTCAAGTTTCAGAATAATCCGCAACATATACGGGTTCTGGCAAATGAGTTGATGGCGACGCGGTTAGCGGAGGCCGTCGGGTTGAGCGTTCCAGCCTGCGAAGTGGTTGAGGTGACGGATTGGCTCATTCAGAACTCCAAGGAACTCAGCCTGGATTTGGGACAGAGTCAGGAACCATGCCGGGCAGGGTTGCAGTTTGGTTCGAGGCTGATCGGTGGCTTGATGCCGGGACAGGTGATGGACTACCTGCCGGAAGACCGACTGGTTGAAGTGAAGAATCTGGACGAATTTGCCGGGATGCTGGTGATCGATAAATGGACGTGCAATTCCAATGGACGACAGGCAGTCTTTTATAAGCGACCGAGAGAGAAACGCTATACCGCTACGTTTATCGATCAGGGATATTGCTTTAATGCCGGGGAATGGAAATTTATCGATGCTCCGCTGCGCGGCGTGTACGCGCGAAACCTTGTGTACAGGGGCGTGATGGGCTGGGAAAGTTTCGAGCCATGGTTGAGCCGTGTAGAAGAACTTGATCCACAGAAGATCTGGTCAATTGCGGAAGTCGTACCTCCGGAATGGTACGGCGGCGATTTGTCAGAGATTGAGATGCTCATTGAACGGCTGCTGGAGCGGAGCGGCCGGATTCGGGAGTTGATTACTCTCTTTCGGGAATCGTCGCGCGAGCCTTTTCCAAATTGGATGAAGGTGACGACGGCGGTGATGGAAAGACAGTTTCCGGAGCCAGGTTGGGCCGATACTGTCCGTGGACCGATTATGTAATCGTGGTTGTGACATAAGGTAATTGAGATTGAGTGCGCGGAAACAATGCGATTTCTACCTCGTCCGGTATGTGCCGGATCCGGTGAGAAATGAGTTTGTAAACATCGGAATTCTTCTGCGGGATGCCTTGCAGTCGGAGCAACTCATAGTGAACTTCACAAAGGACTGGGCACGCGTGCGCTGTATCGATCCGGATGTGGATGTTGGGATGCTCGAAAGCCTCGAAAGCGAGTTTCGGCAAAGGCTTACGCGCCAGGATTCTGGTATGCCGTCTTTGATGCGGGTGTTGGAGGACTCTTTTTCAAATGCTCTTCAGCTCACTGAACCTAAGGCATATCTGGCTGAGTCGATGATTGCCGGGGTCGAGGAGTTGATGCGCTTATACGTCGAGCCTCGCAAGAGACAGGCTGCGGTTCGGAAGAACGGGAGACAGGCGATTCACGCGAAGATGCGATCACAGTTCGAGCGCGCAGGCGTGTGGGATCTGATGCGCAAGAGAATTTCCGTCTCGAGGTATACAAAGGCTGGTGACCCCTTACGCATTGATTGCGGATACCGGCCTAATGGGGTGATTCGGATGTTTCATGCTGTCTCATTGGACAGCGATACGGAGTGGCCGAAGGTGTTGGCGTTCAGCGTGGGGGCGATCAGCGAAGGTGTGGCCCGGGTTGAAAACGCAAAGCTGAAACTTACGGCAGTTGTAGAGCCGATTACTGAGGTCAGCGCCGATCGCGAAGACGCTGAACGCGTGGAGCAATATCGTTTCTCTGTTGAGACAATGGAGGCGCAGGATATTCGCGTGATGACGACGAATGATTTGCCTCGCATGGCTGAGACTGCGCAGAGGGAATTACGAGTGTAGGCAACTACCTTAAGTAATTAGCAGGAGGGCATGGCTTATCGCCATGCCTTTCTTTTTGAGAAAACAAAAGACGGGGGCGAAACGTTGAAGGTCAAGAGTTCAGTTCAAAAACTGTGGCGGAGGAAAGAAGCCGGCATCGAAGCGTCGGAGGAACAGGTGGCAAAGCGGAAGACATTGGCACTCCCTTCGATTCTGACTCCTTACCGCACGCCTTCGAATGCGCTGCCTAAACCTACGCCGGTGAATCTGCGCCGCTTTGCTGAGACTCCGCTGGTACGGAGAGCGATTAACGTTCTCAAAGATCGTATCGCGAGCCTGGATTGGCAGGTGCGCTTGAAGCGTGGCTTCCCCATGTCGGATGTGGCCAATGTTGGGGAGCGCATGCAAGCGCTGCGGCGAGCACTAGAAGAGCCGAATGCCAGCGACTCGTTTCGCACGCTCGTTGAGCAGGTTCTGGAAGATGCCCTGGTGGGCGGCTTTGGCGCTATCGAGATGGAGCTTACCGGAGACCCATGGAAGCCGTTCGATCTGTGGGCTGTAGACGGCGCGACGATCGAGATCAATCCCAAATGGGATGGTAGGGCGGAGTCCGTCCGATATGCGCAGAGAACGGAGTTGCCTGGCAGCAATGCGCAGGTTTTTCTAAGAGACGACCAGCTGATCTACTTGCGGATGAATCCACGGTCGCATACGCCATTTGGCTTAGGCCCGCTGGAGGTTGCATTCGAAACGGTGAACATGTTTCTTGCCGCGCAACGATTTGCAGGAAACCTGGCGAGTAATGCGGTGGTGCAGTATGCCCTGTGGCTCAATGAAACAACTCCGGTTGAGCATGAGCGGCTGATTCGCTGGTGGCAGGACGAGATTGAAGGCACGGGCAGAGTACCGTTGCTGAGCACGGAACAGAAGCCCGAGGTGCTGCGCTTTGCCAGCGGCACAGATGCTGATCTTCGCCTGAACTGGCAGGAGTTTCTGATTCGCATGGTGGCGAACGCATTTTCCCTGCCGCCGATGCTACTTGGGCTCGAACGCGAAGTGAACCGGACCACAGCTGCGGAGCAGGCCGACGAGGCATTCCGAAGCGCAGTTGTGCCTCTAGCAAAGCTGCTGGCAGAACATCTGACTCGCGATTTGTTCGCGAAGAGGTTGGGCTGGCGTGAGTTCGAGTTTGTGTTCAATGAACTGGATGCTCCAGATGAGCTCACGGAGTTGCAGGTTCAAACGCAGCTTTTGGCTGCGGGTGTTTTGACCGTGAATGAAGTGCGGTCGATGCGTGGGCTGGCGCCGCTTGAAGTGGCACAGGCAACAGAGATTGCGGCAGAGAGGGGGTAGCACGCGTAGCAAATAACAAACGGCATTTCATCAACAAGAGGGATGGAGAGGGACATGAGACTGGAAGCTATGGCGATCACCATGCCGGAGGTCGCGGATCATCCGAATCGGACTCCCTTTGAAGGCGTGCTGACGGTGGTGGACGAGGCGAGTACAAGGCCGCCATCAGGGGCACGCGGACACAGGGTAATTCTTACGCGAGATGCGGCACGGGCAGCACTGCCATCATTGCTGGGGATGGCTGTTGATTATGCGCCTAAGTGGGATGGCCACGATGCGCGAGCTAAGTGCGGCATCATCACCGAGGCTGATGTTATCGGAAGTCAGCTGCGGGTACGCGGCTATTTATTCGGTCGCGACTTTCCCGAGGTCGTACAGCAGTTGCAACAGAGCCAGGCTGGCAACATGGGTATGTCCTACGAGCTGGCAAATGCGCATGTTGCCGATATGCGTGCCGAAGTATGGACGCTGACACAGGCGACATTTACCGGAGCAGCCATTCTGCTCCGGGAAAAGGCGGCTTATCGCGACACGTCGTTTCGCCTTTCAGCTGGCCGCTGTAGAAACAGCAGTCCAGTAAGAGAGCGTGCCGGGGCAAGGCTCGCTGCGCACTCAGGATGGCGATTCGAGAAGCAATCTTTTGGGCAACTACAAAGAAGGAAGGAAGCGTAATGGAGACAGAAAACATTTTTGCCTCGTTGGGAGACAGCATTGAACGCCTTAGCTCCGCAGCAAGTCTGCTGGAACGGACTGTGGCGTGGCTAGAGCAGCGAGAGGCGGCCGCAGGCGGAGCAGTCGAGAAGATGACGGCTGCCGTCGAAGGCCAGAACGAGCTGTTTGAGCGCGAGCGTGAGCTGCGCATGAAGCTGGATGCAGCCGAGCAGCAGATCGCCGAGCTTCGCGCGCAAAGCAGCCGGGCAGCTACAGCACGGCAGACGCTTCCCGCTTCGACTACTCAGTTGCTGGCAAAGCAGGGGGTCTCGATTGTCGATTCGATTCAGGCCGGTGCTCTGGATGCCGCACTCACGGGACTGAGTCTGGAACAAAGGATCGCGGTGAAGGCGCAATTACTGCGGGCAGGGATGCTGACACAGTAGGCACTTCGGTATGAACGATAGCGCTCAACTTCCCGGGCGCAAGACCCTAGCGGCTGATGCCGCTTCTTTTTTGCAGCGCACACGGCACACCTCAGCCTAACTCAAGAGCAGGTTGAGCGCGTGTCCCACTTTCTAACCACTACCTTAGCCTGTTCGCAGGCAGAAAGAATCGAATGAGCGCAAATTTCTACGACATCCATGCGGCTGCGGATTACATCGGGCCTGGCGCAATTGAAGTACCGTTCTACCAGACTGAGATCACAGATATCGTGCAGCGGCGCGGTATATTTGGTCAGCGCATTAAGCAGGTTCCGGCGACAGGACATCCGTCACGCTTTTTCGAGGAGACGGCTATTCCGACCCCCGGAAACGCGGGCTTTGTCGATCCTCGCAACATCGTTGCGCCGATTGTGAGCCCGACGCGGGTGGAACGCAGTGTGCCACTCAAGGCGATCGTAGCCCAGTTGAACTACAACCTGTTTGACATTGAGCTTGGCACCCAGCAGAAGCAGTTTGCTTATCTGCAGGCCAAGGATCTTGTCGACACTGTCGAAGGCGTTCTGCATACCCACGACATTGCGCTGTGGAATGGCAATGACTCCTCGCTGAGTACACCGACGTCGACCCAGTATTTTGGTGTCGCGTCGCAGATCGCGGCCGGCGGCAACTCGACGACGATCGGCACGACTTCGAGCATCGTTGATGGGCTGAAGTCGACGGTTGCGCAGATGGTATCGAGCAGCAGCTTTGCTGTGCGTCCGACTGCCATCTACGCCAACCCGGTACTGCTGGATCTCATCGACCGCGAGATGAAGACGGACTTCAATGTCGTGCTGAACACGCGTGAGATCAATGCCGGATTCACGGTAAAGACTCTCTCCACGCAGGCCGGAGATCTACCCCTGATTCCGGATTGGGCACTGAGCTATACCGGGACTCCCGGTTCCGGCTCGGCTGTTCTTCCGGCTTACATCGTGACTGAAGACATGATCGAGTATCACTGGTTGAGTGATCCAACCCCCCGGATCTTCCAACTCGGTGTCCCTGGATCGCTGGCTTCGCAATATGTTGCGGTGAAGTTTGGCGGCGTGGTCGTAAAAGGCGCGAATTATGCGCACTACCAGGTGCTAGTGGATCGCTAGTCCTCGGGCCTTTGAGGTACGAAGATTAGCGATGTTTGAGGGCCGGATTTCTGCAAGAAATCCGGCCCTTTCATGTGAACCAGTTTGAGTATGAGCTGCCTAAGCGGCCAGAGCCCCTTTTTCACGCGGGACTTTGCGGCACAGTGGATGATTGCCTTCTCAACGAGAGCTGGTTCACAACTTTTTGATGCAGGAATGTGAAGCGCAGAGCGAATCTGACGCGGAGATGACTATGGGATATTTGCAGCCGGCAAACTATGAGAGCTTCGGTCTTGCATCGGACACCACGGACGATTGGATCACTGTCGCTTCGTCCTTGATCGACAGCCATTGCAGGCGAATCAGTTTAAACCCGACGCAGTATATGGAGCGATTGCGGATGACAGCGGGATCGCAGACAGTGCGGTTGAGTTATCTTCCGCTCGTGCCGATCGCTCCGGCTACTTCACCCTTTGTAAATATTCAGGCGAGGTATGCGCGCCCACGGCGTGGACAGATGATCTATCCCTTACAGGAAGAGATTGCCTGGGCATTCTCTCTTCCCGGCGCGTGGACGCAGGTAGATCCTTCGACCGTCGATTTTGTTCCGGAAACGGGGGAATTGATCTTTCCCATGAATGTTCTAGGGCTGCCCTTCAACGAGGTTCAGGTGACCTATACGGCGGGGCTGAACACAATTCCCGACAAAGTTATGGCCGCGTGTGCGCTGATCGTAAAAAATGCGCAGGCTACTCCTGGACTGAATGTGAAAAGCAGCAGGATCGACACGATGCAGATGGAGTACTTCTCCAACACGCTGATTGACAGCACGGTGCAGAGTCTACTGAAGCCGTGGGTCGCAAACCGCCTGGGGTGAGATATGAGCGCAGATCTTAGCGTAAGGAATCCCAACAGTGCTCCCTTGTTGATGGCAGATGCCTTGCTGCGGGCAGGCGGAGGGATGGCTGTTTCTCTCTTAGTAGCTCCTGCTACCGGCGATAGCAGCGATGCCGGGCAATTGGGCATTAACGCGCCCAATTTTCAGCAACTGTCCCTTTCACCTGCGATTTTCCGAAAGGTTCGCGCCACGATGCAGGAAGGACAACTAGCGCTGTATGAGCTATTGATTTCAGCCTCGGCCGTGCAGGAACAGGTGAGCGCATTGCAACTCACATCAGCGGATGCGCTGTTTGACACTGTTGCGGGCGTCGAGATCAATGGCGGTCAGTTCCTCATTGAGTCACGCTCTGTTTCTGAATCTTTGGGACAGGTTTATTTGTACCGCTTGCTCTTACGTGAAGGACACGGATTACTGCAGCCTGCTCCTTAATGCCCAGGAGGGCTCTATGCAAAACGCGAAAGATACTTTTTATGTGGCACTGCGCAATCGCTTGGCCACACTTAATCCAAATCGGGTGATTATTCTGCGTGGCGTACAAAGACCGGGAATTCTGATGGAGGAGGTAGAAGCCGTCGTTCCTCAGATGCCGGCGGATGCTTTTGTATTGCGATGGACGGGACTCGATGTGGACGTTCAGCTACCGGCGGCTCTGTCTCAGATGACCTGCGAGATTCACTATACAACAGCGGGGATGCAGCCCAATGCTGGTCTGGACCGAGGGCGCGCACTTGAAGAAATGGATGCGGAACTGCTTTCAATCCTGAGCCCGTGCTGTGCGCAAAAACTGAATTACACGGAGACGCCGGCTGTTCCGATGGAGACGAAGGTTTTCTGGAACCAGCCTCAGTTTCTGCCGCTGACGACGCAGCGTGAGCGTCTGGCGCGGGTTGCCAAGGTAGCTGTTTTGGCATTTCAGGAGCAGGGCGAGCTATGAGCACACCCGCAGTTACAAATTATGCCGTGTTGCCGACGGTAAATCGTCGTGTGCGTGCATATTTCGCACCCGTGAATCGGTTGCAGCAGATTCCCTCTATTTTCGACCCGTCGCAGACGGGACAATTTTCGCTGGATGCCCCTCCAAGTCCGTGGATTGACCTCGGATGGATTGAGAGTTTCGTACGCAAGTCGACGAGTTCTGTCGGCTTACTCAATAGTGGTGTGCCAAGTGTTGCTCAATACCAGGTCCGGGAAGTGACAGGCGCGACCGTTTCGTTTCGTTTTAAGGTCTGGAACAAATTGACAATGGCGCTGGCGGCGGGATCGCAGCATATGAATCTGATCCAGCCCGCCGGCGGCAATGCGGCAAATGGATCCGGCGCAAAGGGAGTTGCTGCGGTTCTTGTGCAGGGGGGGTCCACTTCTACGAGCATTGCGCTGAATGCTGGAGACTTGGTGGGGTTCTCAGCCGGATGCATGGTTACTGTCGATGTTGATTACACGGGACAAACCGGTTTTGTAGGAAGCGGGGTCTCAGCGGCTTACGTACGGAGTGCAGCCGCAGTTAACAGCGATCCTGACTACATCCGCCGGGTCAGTTTTAATGTCGCGCGAGTTGCGCAGGTAACTGCAAGCGCGTTACAGCTTGCACAGCCGCTGCTGGCAGGTGCTCCGGTAAGCGGCATGAAGGTTCAACCCATTTCAGGCTTCGTTGATAGAGAAGGCGGCAGTTTCTTTCAGGAATGGTCAGCGGTGTTTGTGATGCCTGGAGAACAGGGGGAACGCGTGATCTTTCACTATCCACGGCTGCAGGCGATGCAAGGGGCACAAGAGAGCTCCGACACTCTGGTCACGCCACTGGAACGAATATCTCTGAACGCGTCTTTCCGTGCACTGCCGGTCACCGACAGCAATGATGGTGAACAAGTAGTGTGCTTTCGCAGCTTCCTTCCAGGCAGCGCGACTTTGATTTAGCGCTCTGAGGAGATCAAGTGATCCTAACTATTGACAATCTGGATGGCTCAGGCGCACTGAACTATACAGGCGGGGTGGTTCCGAACCCAGCATTGCACATTAACCGGCAACTGAACGAGCCCTCTATCTGTACCTTTACACTTGCGCCACAGATATTGAATCTGCCTGTGCCTCTTCGCCTGGGCAGAGTGGTCGTCAGTGACGACAATGGATTGATTCTATTTACAGGATATGTAGCGAGTGAGCCTGCTTTGGAGTTGGTCGGGGAAGGTGTGGCTGGGCCCGTATATCAAGCAGCGATATCAGCTGTGAGTGACGATGTTTTGCTTGATATGCAGGGGCTTTCACAAGCAGCACCGAGTTTTGGCCTCGCGGCAGGACAGCTGGCACAAAATCTCACCAATCAGGTAGACAGTAATCTCTTCTCCTTGAATACAGCTCAGGCTTCGGCTACGGTCGGACGATTTGTGCCTGATCCGGCAAAAGCCTGGTCCGGAAATGTTGGTGATCTCGCTTCAGGTTCGCGCAATCTATATCGGGTTCTTTCACAAAGTTTAACAATGGCTCCCATAGGGAACGTTACGCATTCGTTAAGCGAAACGGATGGGACGCTGCAGACCAGCAAGCTGCAGGCATCGATGGTGAAGATGCTCGCCAATGACATAACAGTTTGTGGCGAGGATGAACCGAGTGCTTACGTCACAGAAGCATTCGCAGGCGACGGAACTACGGTGCTTTTTGATTTGACCGAAGATCCATTCTTTCCCGCATCCTCAAAAACAAAGCCCCTTACGGATCTTTTCCAAACGCCGACAGTCAATCCGCTACTGTGGCAGTTACAAGACCCCGGCGGCCATGTTTCGATTACGTCGAATGGGCTTACCTGCGTGGGGGGCAATGGGATCGACGGCCAGACAACCCTGTGCGCTAACGGCAATCTTGAGCTTGGCGGCTCTCTGGTCATCGAAGCGAACGGGCTTGTCTTCAGCGCAGGGAGCACGGGGATCCTGAGTGGTCTGTATGGCGGCGATATCAACGCCGGGGATTGTATTGCCGGCTTCCAGGTGAGCCAGGTGAACGGCAGCACTGTCATCTCGCCGTTGATTGTTGGCCTGACGGCTGGAAGCTCATTTTCTCCGGTGCCAGGCCATTTGTACACACTGCGGATACGCATGTATGCCAAAGAGATGCAGCGGATTCTGCAGTCTTATTACTCCTTAGGCGACAACGGCACGGAGCTTTGGGGTAGCACCGCGGTTCCTTGTGGATTGAGTCTTGTGCTGGAAGTGCAGGATATGACGAACGGTGTGAGCGGGACGCCTGTTGTTCTATATGACGGCTCGCTCACGGTCACGCCATCCACCTGCAGGTATGCGCTATTGGATAGCACAAACATGGTCTGCAGCATTCGCAGCGTAGATATCACTCAGGATGGGCCTGTATGGGTGACTAGTATTCCGCCCGGTGGAAATATGATGACTCGCCGGATCGGAACTACTGCGCAGGGAGCCGATTGCAAGATTGAACGCTCGGGGAAGCTCCGCTTCTATGCGACCAGTGTGCCGCAGGCGGGAGAACTGGTGTTTGTTTCTTACAGGACAAAGCGCCGCGCCGTGGCGCGTATGGCGAATGCCGTCGGAGCTTCAACGCAGAACTCGTCGCAGCTTCCGGCGACGTCACGGTGGATAGGCACAGTAACAAGTCCGCACCCACTCAGTTCGGCAGACTGCGAAAATGCGGCCTCGGCGCTTCTCTCCTTGTCGTCGAGCCGGGCCGCGGCATGGAAAGGGACCTACACTGGCTGGAATATGGAAACACAGGGCGATATCTGGCCCGGCGATTTGCTGGCGGTTACGGCCACCTCGGCAAACATGAGCGCCAATCTCGTTGTGCGCAGCGTGCAGATTGACGTTGCCTGCTCATCGCCTCAGATGAACAAGTACACCATCCACTTCGCTAACGACTGGGCGGATGCACTTGCAATCAAAACCTCGTCCACGGTGCCGAGCGACATTTGGATTCCAATGCAACCCCAGACTGTCGAACCGCTGGCCAACCTGCTTACTCTGAATACCTCCATAAGCGGCAGCGCAATTCAAGTGAGCGCGGGGACCACACCCCCTTCAGGAGGCGGCCTTGAGGTGCGGCGAAGAGATTGGTCATATGGACCCGGGACGGATTCTGATCTGGTACTGCGCAGCCCAGTGAGTAATTTCATCATTCCACGAGAGGCTGCCATGGAGCAGTACTACGTGCGAATGTATGACGGATCGACACCCCCGAATTACTCGCGGTTTTCAAGCGCCGTCTTCGTCAACGTGCCTCTCTGAATCTCGCTCGGCTTAATCGCTCAGCTTAATTAAGACTGTGCCGCAGAGCCATCCTTACGGCTACGGCGAACGATTGTCTTTCTGATCTGCAATGAAGGTGAACAAGATGAGCTCCTCACACTCAATTTTCTTGCCGACCGCACAATCCTTTTGGACGGGAGCCGGAGCGCTTTGGGTGTTCTCGGCTGCAGTAAGCGCTATGGATCCTCCAAAACCTGGAGACAGCCGATTTTATGGCTGGCTCTATCGATTTACACATCTTCTGGCGGCGAATCTGGACCGGGCGCTCGCGCCTACGTCGCCGGAACAAGAATAAGCAGGAATTTCGAATAAGGAGAAACAGTAAATGGCCAACATACTTCTCAGCGTAGAACACGGAGTAGAGGTAGCAGCTGAAGATGTTCTCAAGTTTGTGAGTGGCGCCGTGGTTTCAAGCAACAAGGCCACCCCTGGTGTGGTTGCGGGGCTCGGCGTGTTGCTGGGCACGGTTGCGAAAACACTTGGCGATATCAATGGCGTAGTGTCAAATCCGTTGAATTTTTCTCTGGATGCGGCGACCATTCAGGATCTCAAGACTGTTTGGCCGGCGGTTGTGCAGTTTGCTGGATCGATCGGAATCAAGCTGTAGGCAATCGGAGAGAACACAGAGCCGTTTAAACGCGGGGCTTTCCATAATGTGAGTTGCGCGGGCACTATAATCACACTTATGGAGCACGCCCCGCTTGTCGGCGTGGTGATGGGCAGCAAGAGCGATTATGAGGTGCTCAAGCCTGCCGTCGACCTGCTGAAAGAATTTTCTATCCCTTATGAAGTGCGAGTCGTTTCCGCTCATCGCACTCCCGACTGGCTTTTTACTTATGCAGAGCAGGCAGAGACTCGCGGGCTTCGCGTTATCATAGCCGGGGCAGGCGGTGCCGCGCATCTGCCTGGGATGCTTGCGGCGAAGACACTCGTTCCTGTGCTTGGTGTACCGGTTCCGGCGACAATGCTGAACGGCATCGATTCACTCCTCTCGATCGTTCAGATGCCGAAAGGGGTACCGGTAGGTACTCTTGCGATCGGCAAGCCGGGCGCGGCGAATGCTGCGTTATTCGCGGCTCAGATTCTTGCGACCTCAGATCAGGAATTGCGTGACAGGCTGCGTGCGTGGCGCGAGTCTCGCAAAGCGGAAGTGCTGGCCGAGGAGTTGCCGAAGTGAGCGCAATCCTTCCCGGCTCAACCATTGGAATTCTAGGTGGCGGACAACTGGGCCGAATGACCGCCATGGCTGCGCGGTCACTCGGTTATCGCATTCAGGTTATGGATCCTGATCCTTCGTGCCCGGCGCGATTCGTCGTCGACGCATGTTTTGAAGGATCATGGGATGACGCCCGCGCGGCTGCCGATCTCGCGCGCGGTTGCGATGTCATCACGCTTGAGATTGAGCAGATCGCTGTTGCCAGCCTGGAGGCAGCAGAGAAATATGCTCCGGTACGTCCTGGCGTTGCCATGATGCGGATCATTCAGGACCGCATCCTCCAGAAAAACTGGCTGGTCGAACATCAGTTTCCAGTCGGCGACTTTCGAACGATCGATTCGGAGGCCGACCTGCAAGCGGCTATCGCTGCCCTTGGAGGTCGCTGCTTTGTAAAAAGTGCACGCGGCGGCTATGACGGCCGGAGTCAGGTGAAGATCGGATTTGGTGACGAAGGTGGATCCGCTTCACGATGCCCACAACGCATGGCATCTGTTGGGTCAGCGTCCTGCGGTCGCCGAGAAAGCGCTCGATCTCGAAAAAGAGATTTCAGTCATGGTGGCACGGGCTCCTAACGGCGAGTTGAAGAGCTATCCATCAGCAGCCAATCATCATGAACACCAGATTCTGACATGGAGCGTCATACCATCGTCCATTCCCGCCGCCTTGGAAGAAAAAGCTCAAGACATTGCGCGTCGCATCGCGGAAGAGATGAACCTCGAAGGGGTGCTTGCCGTCGAGATGTTTCTCACGAAAGATGGTCAACTACTTGTGAACGAACTGGCTCCACGGCCACACAACAGCTACCACGCCAGTGAGCGCGCCTGCGTAACAAGCCAATTTGAGCAGATTGTGCGCGCCGTGTGCGATCTGCCTCTCGGCGATGTATCTATCGTCAAGCCCGCTGCGATTGTGAACCTTTTGGGCGATCTCTGGTTGGAGCAAGAACCGAGGTTTGATCGGGCTCTTGCAGTACCGGGTGTGCGGCTCCATCTTTACGAAAAGCACTTACCCCGAGCGGGGCGGAAGATGGGACATCTCTCCTCAATCGGTGAGACGCCGGAAGAGGCGGTGAGTCGAGTGCTGGAGGCAAAAGAGCTGCTCTGAAATAAAAAGGCAGGCTTTTCGCCTGCCCTTCTTTCCATCCATAGTGAACTAACCGATATCTTCGCTCCAGTTTTCGAGGTACTTCTTTACCTCTGCCATGAATTTCCCTGCGTCTGCCCCGTCGATGATCCGGTGGTCAAAGCCGAGTGTCAGATGGATCATGTGGCGAATGGCAATCGAGTCGGTACCCGAGTCATCAGTAATGACCGCAGGTTCTTTGAAAAGACCGCCTACTCCAAGGATGGCACTTTCCGGCTGATTGATGATCGGTGTGCCAAACTGTTCGCCAAAGATGCCCGGATTTGTAATCGTGAAAGTGCCAGATCCCACCTCGTCCGGCTTCAGCTTCTTGCCACGTGCGCGTTCCGCCAGGTCAGCGATCGCGCGCGCGATGCCAACGAAGCTGCGCTCTTCTGCCTGCTTGATCACCGGAACGATCAGACCCCAATCCAGCGCAACCGCGATGCCCAGATTGATGTTCTGGTGATAGCGGATAGCATCGCCTTCCATCGAGGCGTTGACGATCGGCATCTTGCGCAGCGTTGCAATCACAGCGCGCGAGATGAATGGCATATAGGTCAACTTCACGCCATTGCGCTGTTCGTACTTCGACTTTTCCTTTTCGCGAATTTTGACGATACGCGAAAAGTCGATCTTGAAGACGGTATGAACATGCGCATTCGTTCGCTTGGAATCAGCCATCCGCTGAGCGATGATCGAACGCATCCTCGACAACGGTACAAGTTCGCCCGGAAGCGCAGGCGTTGAGGGTGCGGCAGGGGCAGCAGGCTTGGGTGCCGCCGGTTGCGGCGCAGGAGCACTGGCTGGCGCAGAGACAGGAGCAGCGGCAGGCGCTGCAGCTCCAGCACCGTGCTTCTCCAAGAAACCGAGAACGTCTGTCTTGGTAATACGGCCACCTGCACCGCTTCCGGCAACCTGGCTCAGATCGAGATTGTTGTCCTTGGCGATCTTGCGGACTAGCGGGGACGAACGCACATTCTCGCCAGCGCTGGCTGCGGCCTCCTGAGGCACTGCTGCCGGAGCTGGTTCAGCCGCCTTTACAGGCGCAGGAGCTGCCAGCGATGCCGGAGCCACGCTTGCGCCTGCCGTGCCACCGATCACTCCGACTACTGTATTGATCTGCACCGTGGTTCCGGCAGGAACTTTGATCTCAGAAAGAACACCAGCTGCGGGCGATGGAATCTCGGCATCGACTTTGTCAGTTGAAATCTCAAAGAGCGGCTCATCGCGCTGCACTGTATCGCCGACTTGTTTCAGCCACTTCGTAATCGTGCCTTCGAAAATTGACTCTCCCATCTGGGGCATGATCACATCCGTCCCAGGGCCAGCAGCAGGAGGTACAGCCGGGGCTGAAGCTGCTGGGGCTTCTGCGACTGGCTCAGCTTTAGTTGCTGCCGCCGGTGGAGCAGGAGCCGCCGCTGCTGCCGAGCCAGATTCATTGATGACCCCGACAACCGTGTTGATCTGAACGGTAGTTCCCTCCGGAATCTTGATCTCGGAAAGAACGCCAGCCGCGGGCGAGGGAATCTCAGCGTCGACTTTGTCGGTCGAAATCTCAAAGAGCGGCTCATCGCGTTGCACAGTGTCGCCCGGCTTCTTAAGCCATTTGGTGATGGTGCCTTCAAAAATCGACTCGCCCATCTGGGGCATGATTACTTCAGTCGGCATGGATTCCCTTTCCGCAATGCTGCAAAACCCTTGTTATACGCAAATTGTGATTATAAATCTGTATTCCGGTCCGAGGTTCAAACGCGGCCAAACGGTTTAGTTTACGCGAAATGCGATTCCTTCTCACCTCGCAGCCGCTTCACTTCAGCCGGAACCGACAACGGCGTGTCCCGCGCCGGACTCTTCGCAGGATCAGGAAGGAGATCGTCCAGCGACTCAAGCCAGAGCACTTGATGATCGAAGACCTGTCCAAAATATCGGGAGATTGTGTGCATCACATTCTCCATCGCGGGCGTAGCGTCGACCTCCAATTCGAGACTGGTCACATCGCGATCAGCAATACCGCAAGGAACAATGAGATTGAAATCGCGCAAGTCCGTCGTCACATTAAACGCGAAGCCGTGCGAAGTGATACCCCGCGAAATGTGCACGCCGATGGCGGCGATCTTTCTCTCCTGGATTGAACCGCCGGCGAAGGTCCACACACCGGTCCTCCCGGCAATCCGTTGCGCGCGAATCCCATAGTCCCCACAGGCGCGAATCAGGACTTCTTCAAGCTTGCGGACATAGTCCACGGCGCCCAGACGCGGGTAGAAGCTGCGCAGATCGAAGATGGGGTAGCCAACCAGTTGCCCGGGGCCGTGATACGTCACATCGCCGCCACGATTGATCTCATGAACTTCCACGCTACGCGCCGCAAGCAACTCATCGCTGGCAAGGATATTCGAGCGACTTGAATTCCTGCCCAGCGTCAGCACCGGAGGATGCTCCAGCAGCAACAGCGTATTGCCGATCCGCTGCTGATGCCTCAATTCAACCAGTGTTTTTTGGAGAGCCAGTCCTGTGGCGTAATCGAGACGTCCGAGATAGAGAACCGAGAGGATCATTTCATCCGAGAGGCACTGAAGCCCGGCAGGAAAGCCGGGCTTCAAATGAGTTAGACGTTGATCGCCAGACCTTCAACGCTGCCGAAGCCGTCCAGCATGGCTTCCGCAAGCGTGGGGTGCGCGTGAATCATGTAGAGCATGTCTTCGACTGTCGCTTCCAGCTCAACAGCTGTCACTGCCTCTGCGATTAACTCCGTCGCCTGGGGGCCGATGATATGCACGCCAAGAATCTCCCCGTACTTTGCGTCGCTGACGACCTTCACGAAGCCTTCATGCGAATCGACAATCGACGCTTTAGAGTTGGCCGTGAACGGGAACTTACCAACCTTGAGCGTGTGTCCGGCTTCTTTCGCCTGGGCTTCGGTCAATCCTACGCTGCCGATCTGCGGCTCGGTATAAGTGCACGCGGGAACCCGCTGGCGGATGATCGGCCGCGCATACTTGCCTGCGATCTTCGCCGCGACCACCATGCCAGCCATGGAGCCGGAATGAGCCAACTGCGGCAAACCGGCGACGATATCGCCAATGGCATAGATGCCCGGCTCATCCGTCTGCATCCATTCGTTGGTCTTGATGAAGCCCCTTTCCGGAACAATTTTCGTCTTCTCAAGACCGACGCCTTCCGTACGCGGCGCGCGGCCTACCGCCACAAGAACCTTCTCGGCTTCCTTCACGACCTGCTTGCCATCGGACGCAGTGAATGTCACCTTCACGCCGGTCTTTGTCTTTTCTACTTTCTCGACCTTCGCGCCTGTGTGCGTATCGATGCCGCGCTTGCGGAATGTGCGCGCCAGCTCTTTGCTGATTTCTTCGTCCTCAACCGGTACCAACCGCGGCAGATACTCAACCAGCGTGATCTCCGAGCCAAAGCTGCGGAAGATCGACGCAAACTCAACGCCGACCGCACCGGCCCCAATCACAATGAGCGACTTAGGAATCGCATTGATCGAAAGGATCTCGATATTCGTGAGAATCTTGTCATCGGCTGTGAGGCCCGGCAGCATTTTGGCGTCGGAGCCGGTCGCCAGCACGATGTTCTTTGTCTTGAGCTGGCTCGTTTTGCCCGAGCCATCCGTCACCTCGATTGTGTGTACGCCGTCTTTTGCTGGACCCGTCAAGCGTCCCAATCCAGGAACGACCGTGACCTTGTTCTTCCGCATCAGGAAGTCGAGACCCTTGGTGTGCTTGGTGACGATCTGGTTCTTGCGATCGAGAATGGTCTTCCAGTTAAGCTTTGCCTCACCCGCCAACTCAATCCCATAATCCTTAGCGTGCTTCAGATGGTCGTAAACCTCGGCATTAAAGAGCAACGCCTTTGTCGGAATGCAGCCGACGTGGAGACAGGTCCCGCCCAGCCTTTCTGCCTTTTCGATCAGGGCGACCTTCAGCCCAAACTGTCCAGCGCGGATGGCGCAGGTATACCCAGCCGGTCCGCCGCCGATAATTGCTATGTCATACGTTGTTTCTGCCAAGGGATGCTCCGTTCAAGGGAATAGCTCGATGGGTCGAGGGCAAAAGCCGCTAAACCCAAACATTTCATTGTACGCGGTACGCAGAAGTGCTTCCTAATGAGAGATGTTCCAGATGGCCGGAAGATGCAGGGCGCTCAGCCCAGCACCCGGGCGGCGTCCTTGGCAAAGTAAGTCACAATGAATCCCGCCCCAGCCCGCCGGATTGAAATCAGTGACTCCATCATCGCCCGCTGCGGCTCCAGCCAGCCCTTCGCAAAGGCAGCGTGCAACATCGAATACTCCCCGGAGACCTGATACGCCCCAATCGGCACGTCAAAGCGCTCACGCGCGGCGCGTACCACGTCGAGATACGGCATCGCCGGCTTCATCAGGACCATATCCGCGCCCTCGGCCAGATCGAGATCAATCTCGCGCATCGCCTCGCGCAGGTTTGAGCCATCCATCTGGTAGCTTCGGCGATCCCCGAATTGCGGTGAGGAATCGGCAGCTTCGCGAAATGGCCCGTAAAACGCCGAAGAGAACTTGGACGCATACGACAGAATCGGCACTTGCTCCAGACCCTCTTCGTCCAGTTCGTCGCGGATAGCAGCGACGCGCCCATCCATCATGTCGCTCGGAGCAACAATGTCAGCCCCAGCCTTGGCCAGCGACAGTGCGGCGCGCGCGATCAGCCGAACACTCGAGTCGTTCTCCACCTCATACGACTCGCCCTGCTTCTTCACGATGCCGCAATGTCCGTGCGATGTATATTCGCAGAGGCATACATCTGCAATCAGCAGAAGGTTCTTGAGAGCGCTGCTCTTCTTGAACCCCTGTAGCGCCCGCTGAACGATACCGTCGTCGGCCCAGGCACCCGACCCTTGCTCATCTTTGCTTTCCGGCAATCCGAAGAGCAACAATCCACCAATCCCAAGTGCCGCTGCAGCTTCCGCCTCTTTCAGAGCTTCGTCTACAGAGAGATTGAAGACTCCCGGCATCGATCCGATCTCGTTCCGCACACCCTCGCCGGGGCAGATAAACAACGGATAAATAAACGAGGAGGGTTCAAGATGAGTTTCGCGCACGAGAGAGCGCATCGGCTCACTTGACCGCAGCCGACGCAGCCGGGTAACCGGATATTCCATGCCTTTATTCTAGGACACGGCAATCTGCTCGTATTCCTGGCTCGACGGCGCAGGCAACAGGACCCAAAGCGTGTAGATCGCGAGCACCGTTCCCGTCAGCGGCTTGATGATCGTCAGAAACGCAGTCACGATAGCCAGCGTGCGCGCCCACGGCGCACGGCGCAGAAGACCAATGCCGGTAATCGCCGCCAGGAAGGCCCTTCCGCAGACCATCAATGTGATGAACCACGGCAACCACAGCATATGAGGAAACGGAAAGCCCGGTCCGAAGGCATAGAAGCCGTGGTGCCCATGTCCCCAGGCCCCCCATCCGCCAAAAAAGCCCGCAATAAACGGAAATGCAATCAGCCAGCCGATCATGCTCCATGCAGCCCACACGATCCAGAGAATGGCCACCGTCTGCACATGGCGTTGCACACGTGAATAAGCTGGAGGACGCGCGAGCGGCATAGGAGGCACAGCACGCCCGCATTTGGGGCAGACCTGTTCAAAAGCTTGCATTGCTTGGCCGCATCCGCTGCAAAACATCGTCCGAATCCTCCTGAAAAGAGCTACGCAGACGACTCGCTGCCGGTTCCCCGAATCGCAATTACCATAGAATTCATGGCCTTAGTGAAGTCCATCCCTTCGCCGATGGAGGATTGTAGCCGCACTGTTCTCGAATGGGACAGGCTTCTCGCCCTGTTGGCCGGTTATTCGGTGTCGTCCATCGGAAAGGCCTGGATTCAAAATCTGAATCCCTCCACTGATCGCGGCTGGCTCGAAAAGCAGCACTCTCTGGTGGAGGAGATGCGTTTGCTCCTTGGCGAAGGCGCGCAGCCGGGGCTGGGTTCGCTCTTCGACCCTCTAAACCTCCTCGACAAGTCCCGCATTGAAGGAGCCGCCCTCGAAGCCGAGGAAATCCGCGATCTGCTCAATCTCGCAGACGACATTTCCGGCTGGGCTTCGCTGCTCCGCTTACCACCCGAGCGCGTGCAGGACAGGATTCCCGAGCTTAAAGCCCTCTCCGCGCCTCTGCTCACGAGCGACCTTCGCCCGCTGATCGATTCGCTTCGAACGAAGATTCTTCCCGACGGCACTCTCACCGACGACGCTTCGCCCGAGTTGCGTCGCATTCGCCGCGAAATGGAACGGCAGCAGCGCGCCATTGAAGACAGCCTGCGTTCCGCGCTGCGCCGTCTCTCAGAAGGCGGCAGCGCCCAGGACGATCTGATCACCATACGCGGCGAGCGCTTCGTCATTCCCGTCAAGAGCGAAGTCAAGCGTCGCGTGCAGGGCGTCATTCACGGCGCCAGCTCCAGCGGCCAGACCGTCTATCTTGAGCCGCTCGAAACCATCGAGTTGAACAACGATCTCGTGCGCCTGCTCGAAGACGAGCAAGCCGAGATTCACCGCATCTTCCTCGCCATGACTCGCCAGATCGCAGGCTATGCCAATGTCATCGGCGAAGGCGCTGCCATCCTCGCAGAAGTCGAAACCTTACTGGTGCGAGCCCGCTTCGCGCAGGAGTTCGCCTGCGTCCGGCCAAAATTCAGTTCGGGTCTCTTCGATCTGAAGCAGGCGCGTCATCCGCTGCTTGAAAAGCGTCTTCGCGGCAGCGTCGGGACAATCGTACCGCTCACCCTCGGTCTATCAAACGAAGAACGCCAGCTGATCATCAGCGGCCCGAATACCGGAGGCAAGACGGTCTCGCTCAAGACCGCGGGACTACTCTCCATCATGGCGCAAACCGGAATTCCCGTCCCTGCGGAAGAAGCCATCTTTCCCGTCTTCGAAAACATCCTCGCCGACATCGGCGACTCGCAATCAATCGAGCAGAATCTGTCCACTTTCTCCGCGCACATCGTCAATCTGAACCGAATCGCGCAGATCGCCGCCGCCGGTTCACTGGTCCTGCTCGACGAATTGGGCTCCTCCACCGACCCAGAAGAAGGCGCAGCCCTGGCGGTCGCCATTGCCGGGCACTTCCTCCATTCACGAGCTTGGTCGATCATCTCAACGCATCTCACCTCGCTTAAGGTCTACGCCGCCAACCACGCAGGCGTACGAAACGCCGCCGTCGGCTTCGATGAGCACACGCTGGCGCCCACCTACGAATTGCGCCTCGGCGTGCCCGGCGCATCGGCAGGCATCAACATCGCGCAGCGTCTCGGCCTGAATCCGGAGATCGTCGCCTCCGCCCGCTCACAGCTCAATACGCAAACCCAGGACATAGCCAGCTTCCTTGACCGCCTGCATGCGCAACTCGAAGAGCTTGTCGAAGAACGCCAGCGCGTGCAGAAGCTCGAACAGGAGCTAGCCCGCGAGCGCAACCGGCTGGCTGCAGAAGGCATGAAAGAGTGGCGGGCGAAGGTCCGCGAGCTTGAGCAAAAGCTGCAGTCCCTGCTCAAAGATTTCGAGTACCAGGCCCGCGAAACCGTCCGCGCCGTCGATGACCGCGCAGCCCAGCAGAAACTCTCGAAGCACGCCGAGCAACGCATCGCGCGCCTCCGCCGCGAATTTCAGGAGAGCTTCAACTCCGCCGTAGTCGCTGACAAAACCGGAGCCAACAAGGAGGACCAGCACGCGCAGCCGCACCTCGTGCGCAACATTTCTGCCGGCGATACAGTCAAGCTGCGCACCTTGGGCCGCACCGGCGTGGTCCAGCGCGAGATCGACGCCAACACCTTCGAAATCGCAGTCGGTCCCATGAAGATGCGCGTATCCCGCGACGAAATCGCCGAAGTCATTTCTACGCGATCAAACCCGGTTGAGGCAGCCCGAAGACGCGGCGTATCAGTCACCGTAGCCGACTCCAACGCCGAGATGCGGTCTGAAATCAACGTTATTGGCAAGACAGTCGACGAGGCCACAGACGAAGTCGAGAAGTTCCTCGACCGCGCATATCTGGCGGGTCTGCCGCGTATTCGCATCGTGCACGGTACTGGAATGGGCATTCTGCGCCGCGCCCTGCGATCCATGCTGGATCGCCATCCTCATGTGGCCGGCATCAGCGAACCGGGCCAGTCAGAAGGCGGCGCCGGCGCGACCGTCGTCGAGCTCCGCTCCTGAAATCTGCAAATCTACCGCAGCTTGATCCCAATAGACGTGCGGCAAAAACCAGTGCTACTATACGACACGCAGCGCGGGGGCACATCATGATCCGGGTCATTACAGTAGAACGCGAGTACGGAAGTCAGGGGGCTGAGTTCGCCCATCATCTTGCCCACACCTTGCAATGGAAGCTCGTCGATCAATGCCTCATCGACGAGATCGCCGCCAAGGCCGGTATCACCAAGAAACTTGCCGAGAGCTGCGATGAGCGCCTCGATCCCTGGTACTACCGCTTCGGCAAAGCCTTCTGGCATGGCTCGATTGAACGGCTGCCCGCAACAGTAGACCCCGACATCTTCGACGCGGAACGCATGGTCGAGTTTGTCCGCGACTATCTGCATGAACAGGTAAAGACCGGCCACTGCGTTATCGTGGGACGCGGCGCCACCAGCGCGCTTCTCACTACACCAGGAGTATTCCACGTTTTCGTTCATGCCTCCATGAAACGCAAAATTGAGTGGTTCACAAAGAACTTCCCACAGCACGCGAAAGAAGCAGAACAGGAAATCGTCGCAACGGATAAGCGCCGCGCTGCTTACGTCCGGCGCTTCTACAACCGCGAGTGGACTGACTACCGCCTCTATCACCTCATGCTGAATTCCTGTATGGGCTTCGACGCAATGGTGAAGGCCACAATCGACGCTGCAGGCTTGTCCGCATCCGTTCCCGCCACTCAAAGTTACACAACATCCCGATAAAGGTTGCCCGTCCTCAATGAGTATTTCGCTCTGAACAACAGCAGTATCTCCCACCGTTTTGCACAAACTTTGTTACGGAATTCATCGTCTAAGCCCCGTATTTACAGCGCTTGTGCGCTGGGTCGCAAAGTTCTCTCCACACCAAGCAACTGAACTGCACGCAACATCTTCCGACTGAGAGTGTCACAAACATCTGTGGGTTAGAGCCCATGGAAACAGATGAGAAAAAGAACAGCCGATCGATCCTCGAAACCTGCGGATGGCAGCCAGGGAAACGAAGGACAGACGGCAAAAGGTATAGCGATGAAAGTCAGACGTCTTTTACAGGTTTTTGTTCTCACAGCTTCGCTGGTGAGCATTCCCACGACTGCGTCCTTCGCGCAGATAAGCATCGGAGTGGCAGTAAATCTCGCACCCCCAGCCCTGCCCGTTTACGCACAACCCATCTGCCCCGGAGCAAATTACATCTGGACCCCCGGCTACTGGGCGTGGAATGGATACGACTATTACTGGGTTCCAGGTACCTGGGTCATGGCCCCTGCGTATGGCTTGCTCTGGACACCAGGCTGGTGGGGCTGGGGTAGTGGTGGATACTTCTGGCATGCCGGATACTGGGGCCCGCACATCGGCTTCTACGGCGGCGTGAACTACGGCTTCGGCTACTACGGCAAAGGCTATGAAGGCGGATACTGGCGGGGAAACAGCTTCTACTACAACACTGCTGTCAGCCACGTAAACACCACCGTGATCCGGAATGTCTACGTCAACAAAACCGTCATCAACAATGTCACCGTGAACCGCGTCAGCTACAACGGTGGACAGGGCGGCATCAATGCGCGCGCAAGTGCGCAGGATGAAACAGCACTCAGAGAACGTCGCATGGGTCCTGTGAACGCCCAGGTCACGCAGCAGAACATTGCGCGCGACGATCGCGCCAACTTCTACAAGAACAATCATGGCACGCCGGCAACGGCGGCACTCGCTAGGCCTGCTGCTTCGATAAATGACTTCCACCGGAATGCGATCGCAGCCAAACCAGTTGCAGCTCCTGTAAACCGGCCTGAGAACAATGTTGCAGCTCGACCCGAGGCACGGCCTGCTCCTGAGAATCGGCCTGCAAACAACGTTTCAGCGAGACCGGAAACAAAGCCGGCCGCTGGAAGCCGTCCTGAGAATACGGCGCGGCCGACCAATACCACAGACGCACCTCGGCCTTCGCCCGAGACTCGTCCGGCTCCGCAATCGCAGCGCCCGGAAAACTCCACGGCGCGGCCAGAAACAAGGCCCGCTCCTCACGCGCAGCCGAGACCGGAGCCGCAGCCGGCGCACAATACTGCACAGTCTCGGCCTGAACCGCAGCAGCATGTGCAACAGCAGCCGAGACCGGAACCACAGCAACAGGCGCACTATTCGCCGCAGCCTCGGCCGGAGCAGCACGCTCAACCTCAGCAGACGCACGCTGCGCCTCAGTCAAAACCAGAGGCTCAGCCGCATCCGAGCGAGCCGCATGGTGATGAGCACCCGCATCGCTAACCCAGAATCACCACAATAAGAAAAGGCCCGGATTACTCCGGGCCTTTTCTTTCGCGCTAATCCCTCGTTCTTCAAATACGCATAGGCATGATGATGTAACGATACTTGTAATCATCCGCGCCATCTTCAGGACGCATCTGCCCGGCCGATTGCGCATCTTTAAACTCAAGCCGCACCTCGCCTGAATTGCCCGTTGCTTTCAGGAAGTCCAATAGATAAGCAGAATTGAACCCCACCACGATCGGATCGAAATTGTAAGGAGTCTCGATCACGTCTTCCGACTCTCCCGAATCCGTGGACGACGAAGAAATCTTCAACTCGTTCTGCTCGACGCGGATCTTGATCGCTCCTGAGCGCTCATCGGCGAACTGCGCGACACGCTGAATCGAAACGTTCAGATCTTCACTGCGCACCACGACGAATTTGTTGTTATCGCGCGGCATGACGGCTTCAAAATTCGGGAACTGGCCCGTCAGTTTACGACTGGTCAGCGTGCGATGACCAATGCGGAAGAAGAGCGTTTGTTCGTCGTCGGCAAACTCCAGATACTCCTCATCGCTGGCTGAAAGCAACGACTGCAGTTCAGCAAGGGCCTTACGCGGAATCAGCGTCTTCTTCTCTCCGCTGATGTTCGATAGATTCTCGCCGGATTTCTCAATGTGCGCCAGACGATGACCGTCGGTCGCAACCATAGTCATGCTTTCTGCTTTCAAAACCAGCAAAGCTCCATTGAGTGTGTAGCGCGACTCTTCATTCGAAATGGCGAAAATCGTCTTTGCGATCAGGTTCTTCAGAGACGCGGTCGGAATCTTCGTCAGGCTGCTTTCCGGGAACTCCGGCACCTGGGGGAAGTTGGCTCGCGCCATGCCCACCATCTTCGTATTCGAGCGACCCGCGCGAATCTGCACCCAGTGGTTATCGAGCAGCTTGATCGAAATGTCTCCATCCCCCAGCAACTTGATGTAGTCATAAAGCTTGCGGGCTGGGATCGTGCAGGCGCCGGCCTTCTTCACCTTTGCCGGGCAGGATGTCTTCATGCTCTGGTCAAGGTCCGTGCCGGTAATCGTCAGCTTGTCATCAGCGGCTTCGATCAAGAAGTTAGAGAGAATCGGGATCGTCGTCTTTCGTTCTACGACGCTCTGCGTTGCTGTGAGTTCTCGCAGCAATTCCTGTCGGCTTACGGTGATTTCCATCACGCCCCCCGCCGTCTGTTTTTCCTGCTCTACGCCTACGCCCGGCATGTTCTGCCCCCTTTAGGGATTTGCCACACTTTACACTACTGCGCGCAAAAGAAAGAAGCGCGCAGCCCGATGGGATTCATTCTAGTGAGAAAAAGCTTAGTTGTACCTGCGGAAAACGAGGTCCGTGAGTGGGAATTTATCGACATGACAAATCTGGGCGGACCCCCTGTGAATCACCTCGGGCACAGTCCTCCGGTTTAGCCTACTGCTTCCATTAAGCAGTAACGAGTAGATATCTAGTAGCCGTAGCAGTTGTCTGCGGAAAAGTGGAAAGAGTGGCTAAGACACATGCTGTCGCTGGTTTCCGCTGGTACAAGTTTTAGAAAACTGGGACAGTCGCTGACGAAAACTTTGGAAGACCTGACCAAAACATTCGAAACGCACCCGCGTTCTCCGCATTCTGCACATTGCCGCAGGAAAACCTTTGTGGAAAACCGCTGCACTCAAGTGGAAAGCAGGTTTTGGAGCAGGACTGGAGCCGCTTCCCGCACGCCAGGAATTCCACCATGTACGTGCTATCCGAAGAATCCACAGGGCGACGAAAGGGTGTGCATCAGCAAGGCGCTAGTGCTGAGCGGAAGGTGTGTGCCGCTGTGCAACGAGCGCCCAGAATTCCTCATGGCGGTCATCGCGGTAGATCAGGCCGCGGACCTGACCCGCGGCGTCCTTCTGAAAGATGAGCCGTGTCGGACTGCCCGAAGCATAGAAGAAGGTCGTCGCGTTCTCCGGCAGAAGCTCATTGCTTTCTCCTACCCGGCTCCTGGCATACAGTGAATCGCCCTGGCGGTAGATGGTGGTCTGGATGACGCCCTGATCTTCGTATTGGCCGGCGTACGCGTCGTAAACCGAGGGATTGACTTTGGCAGGCACTGGATGCACCGGCACCATAGTGTATTCGGCGGCAGGCTGAAGTGTAGCGATCTGGCTCAGGCTGTGTGAGAGCAGCCACCGGGGCAGCTCCGGGTCGGCGTAGGCCTTATCCCAGGCATTGTGGTGCACGCTGGCATATTCCCAGAAGCGCACGTCGCCACCGTTTGTCTTTAGAGCCTCGTACATTAGAACTGCTTGTTTTGGAATCACCACCGGATCCTCGGCGCCATGGAAGATCCAGACAGGCGTGCGCCCAATAGCGCGCGCATATTCTTCCGGTAAGTCCGTATCGTGCCAGCGGTCCGGAGCGTATGACCAGAAGACACCGCCGCATACAGGAGCGATCGCGGCAAACTTGTGCGGCCAGTTCTTGGCTATCTCCCAGACACCGTACCCGCCCATCGAAAGGCCAGTCAGATAGAGCCGCTGGTTATCGCCATGAAACTCCTTCACGCTGGCGTCCAGGGCAGCCATCGCCATCTGCATCATGTCCGGATCTGTCCAGTGGTGATGGTGAAAGGGAACCTGTGGCATAACGACAACAAAAGGCCAGCGATCCGGATGAGAGCGGATGGCTGCTGGCAGCCCAATCTGCGTCTGGTCCATGCCATCTACTCCCCGCTCGCCGGAACCATGCAGGAAGAGGATCACCGGCCAGTGCTGATGCTCGTTCCACCCCTCTGGAACGTAGACCTGATACTTATGCGTCGTGCCCTGCAGAGTTACAGTCCGATTGAGGAAGCCGGTGTCCTGAGGGCGTGCGAAGGCAGTCGAGTGGAGCAGAGCAGCAAAACCCAGAAGGAAAAGAAAGCGACGCAAACCCATTACCCGAGAGCATAGCAAGCAGGTGCGGTAAAAACGCAGCAAAATCGTTTTTTTTGCTCGATTTGTTGGCGTTAAGTCTCAATCTCACATCAAATTGCCGTTCTTTCTTGACAATAAAGGCGGAAACAAACGAGTATGGCGCGCGTAGTCGGGCACAAGGCCTGACGTTTTGCGCGCCGAGCCTCACGATGCCGCAAGCAGATAAACGCACCACAGAGAGCCCAACCTGACAGGTGAGGAGACTCGGATGAAACCCAAATACTCGTGGCTGGTGGTACTGACATTGACCCTGATGATGATGGCCGGTCTCAGTGAAACCAGGGTAACCGCTGCAGCGCAAAACCCGCCGACTTCGAGTTCAGCGGCAAAGACGGCGGCATCGGCAAGCAATCTGCTGGATATCAATTCGGCGAGCGTCGATCAATTGAAGGCGCTGCCCGGGATAGGGGGATGCCTATGCCCAAAAGATTGTGGCCGGACGCCCGTATACGAGAAAGGACCAGCTGGTGCAGAGGAAAATCATTCCGCAGGCCACTTACCAGAAAATTGCCGGAATGATTATCGCGAAACAGCCTAAGTAGCAGGCGTGAGTTATCTGGCCGAAATTGGCTCAAAAACGACCCTTAAACGCATCGAAAAGCACTCAAAAGACCACTTTTCGATGCGTTCCCTAAAGGTATCAGGCATTCTTGCCAGTAATCAGCCTTAGAAGGAATGTCAGGATCACGGCGCCGAGAACTGCGATGATGATCGTATAGATCATCCCGCCATGGCCTGTGCCACCGAGTGCCCTCATGATGAAACCGCCAATAATCGCGCCCACAATGCCGATCACAATATCCATGAACGCGCCATAGCCGCTGCCCTTCATGATCTTGCCTGTAAGCCAGCCAGCGATCAGGCCAACGATGATCCACCAGATAATAAACATGAAAATCTCCTTTCCAGTGAACGCGCAGGTGTATTTACAGCACGGTGAACCTGCATGCGTGTAAAGCGCACGTACGGTAGCGCAAAGGAGCGAGTGTTTTCAAGCGATAATCAGGTGCACTCTTAAGCCTAAAGTAATCAGCTATTTAGGGTTTCCTGAAGCCTGCCAATCATGCGGTTCAGATCTTTATCTGTACGCCGCTGTTCCTCAATCTTGTTGATCGAGTGCATGACCGTCGTGTGGTGTTTCCCTCCGAATTGACGGCCAATCTCGGGCAGCGAAGCCTCGGTCATCGTCTTCGCTAGAAACATGGCGATCTGGCGCGGAACGACAACCGCACGGGAGTTATTCTTCTGCTTCAATTCAGCCACGCGCATGCCGAACTGCTCAGCCACCGCACGTTGAATGGCCTCAATCGTGATCTTGCGTACCTGCGTATCGATGAACTGCTTAAGGCACTGCTGCGCAGCTGGCAGCGTGATTTCGACGCCGCTCATGCTGCACCAGGCGAAGAGACGCGTTAGCGCTCCTTCCAGCTCGCGCACGTTCGTTCTGACATTCGATGCGACAAAGAGCGCTACATCGACTGGAAGAGTCATGTGGTCGTTCTCTGCCTTCTTCTGCAGAATCGCAACCTTGGTCTCAAGATCAGGCGGCTGAATGTCGGCGATCAGTCCCCACTCGAAACGCGAGCGCAGGCGGTCCTCGATTTCGGCCAGCTCTTTGGGCGGGCGGTCAGACGCGATGACAATCTGCTTCATGTTTTCATGCAGCGCGTTGAAGGTATGAAAGAACTCCTCCTGCGTGCGCTCTTTCTGTGCGAGAAACTGGATGTCGTCGATGAGCAGCAGGTCGACGGTCCGGAACTTGTCGCGGAAGCTGGTCATCTTGTCATAGCGCAACGAGTTGATCATCTCGTTGGTGAACTTCTCGCTCGACACGTAGCAGATAGAAGCGTTCGGCTCGCGCCGCTTCACTTCATGGCCGATAGCATGCATCAGATGGGTCTTGCCCATCCCCACGCCCCCGTACAGGAAGAGAGGGTTGTAGGCCTTTGATGGGCGTTCCGCGACAGCCTCTGCCGCAGCACGCGCGAACTGGTTGCCTGCGCCGATGACGAAAGCGTCGAAGGTGTACCGAGGATTGAGCTGCGCAGCCGTCGACCAGTCGAAGCGACCCTGCTGAGGGGTCCCGCCCACGCGCGATGAGCCACGAACGCCATCGCGTGACCCATTTGGAGGAGCCGTCGGAGAGTGGGTGGACGCCGGCGCGAAACCACCGTCCTCACGCACACGCACAAGCGTCGGATCTTCCTCCGGAGTAATGAACGCAACCTCGTCGAACTCGAGCTGGAGGTTGTCGATTGCCTCCTGGATCAGATCGCCATAGCGGTCGCCGACATGCTGGAATTCATGCGTGGGAATTCGAACAAACAACTTTTTCCCGCTGATATGGCTGAATCGCGTTGGCTTCAACCAGGTATCGAACGATTGCCGGTTGAGTTTCTTTTCGAGTGCTCCCAGGATCTTCACCCAGGGGTTGAGTGAGGTGGGTGGTGTTGCGGGTACAAAAGACATCATGTTTCCTTCGCGCGCGTCTGCGGCAGTGCGATCAGCACTCCGATGAGGGCCAAAGCGAAAAAACTACATCCTTGCCCGGTTGTGCAAAGCCCGGGGCCAAGGTTCGCTCTGGTGTGCCAGGAGCTCGGATGAGTGCGATTAAGCTCTCACGGTGCGATCTTTTGAGTGCAGCAGGACGTGCAGAAAAATCTCTAGTGAACGGAGCCGATAGTAGCACATTTAAGACGCGTTGAAACCTTACTTTCGATGCAAATTGTGCGTCTATTTTTTAGTTGCACCACGGGTTGTGAAAAAGCGAGACTAAACCGCGTTTTTTGCGGTTCCGGCTGCAATGAGGTATACTCAGAAATTGCTGCACTGAGCGTTCTTCTGCTCTGTCGACGGCACCCATATTTATCGAAACAAATTTTTGAGGAGCGCACTTCCATGCCGAAGCGCACATTTCAACCAAATCGCCGCAGCCGCTCGAAGACCCACGGGTTTCGCAGCCGCATGAAGACCAAGAGCGGAGCTGCAGTGCTGTCGCGCCGCCGCGCCAAGGGCCGCAAGCGCGTCTCTGTGAGCGCCGGATACCGCGACTAAGCCCTTCAGTCTTTCTTCGCCTTCCGAAACCACACGAAAAAAGCCATGCAGGAAACAACTTCTGATCGGACGCTGCTCCCACTGCGCGGGGCGCGTCTGAGCAAGCACGCCGACTATCAGCGCGTGTATCAGGAGAGCCGCAAGTATTTCTCAGCATCGATGACCTATTTCTTCAGCCTGCGCGGCGAGACCGCACCTGCCGTCTGCGGACCACGTGTCGGTCTCACCGCAGGCCGCGTGCTGGGGAAGGCCGTCGAACGCAACCGCATCAAGCGCCGCATGCGTGAAGCAGTGCGCAAGAACTTAGTCGGCCTGCGCTCTGATGTAGATGTCATCCTTCATCCCCGGAAAAGCGTCCTGGAGATGGATTTTTCCCGTCTTCAAGGAGAAGTTGGACGGGTCTTCGCAAGCGTTGAAGCATCTCTCAAAAAAGGAACGCAGGAGACGGGCGCATGAACCAGGGAAGTCGATTACGCGTATCCCTGATCCATGGGATGCACTCCGTCTATAAGCTTGTGCTCTCGCCCGTGTTGCATGCGGGCGCAGGAATGACCGGCGGAGCATGCCGCTTTCAGCCTACCTGCTCCGAATACGCGGCGATTGCGATCCATGAATATGGATGGCTGCGCGGGGGATGGATGGCGCTTAAGCGCATATTGCGTTGCCATCCGGCGAGCAAAGGCGGCTTTGATCCGGTCCCGTCGAAGCACCCTTTCATGCAGAGTTCTCATGCGCCAGTTACCATGAAAGAAGCGCACATTTCACACGATTCGAGATTATAGGAAGCATCTTGGCAGAAATTAAGAATCCCAATCAGCAAGGCGGGCAGGACTCGAAGACTATTCTCGCGTTCACCTCCATTTTTCTTGTGATGTTTCTCGGCCTGCAGTTTCTAAAGCCGAAGAAGCCTGCAACACCCGCCCCTGAAACGCAACAACAGGCATCTACTGCGAGCCCGACCCAGTCGGCGCTACAGCCGCAGCCTTCCACCGCTCCTGTTGCCGCTGACGCCGGAGCAAACACAACGCAAGCTACGAGTGAGTCAACGACAGTTGTCGAGAATGAACTGTATCGCATTACGTTTTCGAATCGTGGCGCACAGGTCACCTCATGGATTCTGAAGAAATATAAAGATGAGGACGGCAAGCCTCTGGACCTGGTGAATCATGAAGCTGCGGCGAAATTTGGCTATCCCCTGTCGCTCTTCACCTACGATCAGGGCCTGACGAGCCGCCTGCAGCAGGCGATGTTTGTGCCTTCTGCTACAGGGAACATTGCTGCTCCGGGCACGCTGAGCTTCGAATATTCAGGCGGCGGGCTGACCGTCCACAAGGCCTTCAGGTTCGATTCAAGCTACCTGATCCACGCCGAAGTCTCGGTGACTCAGAACGGCGCGCCGGTAGCAGCCTTGTTGGCGTGGCCGGCCGGCTTTGGCGATCAGGACACACTGCCGCACTACTCGACGGGCGCCACGCTAGACACGGCCAGGGACGGCAAGGCAGATCAGGCAGCCGTGAAGAAGGTTGTAGGGGGAGAGACGCTGCACGGGCCCTTCGATTGGGCTGGCGTGAGCGATCTCTACTTCACAGCTATCTTTCTTCCCGACTCGCCAAAGAATCTGGACCTGGTCAGCCTGCATAATACGTTCGCAATTCCTCAGAACATTAAAAAGCCAGACCCGGGCCACATGGAGCAGGCCCCAGTGATCGGCGCGGCAATGGGAGCCGCAGGGCCGTATAGCGTGCGACTCTTTGCCGGCCCAAAGGCCCTTGATGTGCTCGGAGCCATTCCCACGAACGGCGGAGCAAGTCTTGAAAAGGTCGTAAGCTTCGGACTTTGGGGCGTAATCTCGAAGCCGCTCTTCGTGGTGCTGAAGTTCCTGCACGACCATGTAACCGGCGAGTGGGGCTGGGCCATTCTGATTCTGACCCTCATCCTTAACATTGCTATGCTGCCGACGCGCTTTCAGATGATGAAGTCGTCGCTCAAAATGCAGCGCATCCAGCCGCAGATGGACGCGGTCAAAGCCAAGTATGCGAAGTTCAAGGCCACCGACCCGCGCCGCCAGGAGATGAACAAGGAAATCTTCGATCTGCAGAAGCGTGAAGGTGTAAACATGTTCGGCGGCTGCATTCCGATGCTCATTCAGTGGCCGCTGCTGTTCGCCTTTTACCGCATGCTGTCGAACGTCATTGAGCTGCGGCAGGCTCATTGGCTGTGGCTGCCTGATCTGTCAGCTCCCGATCCGCTGCACATCCTGCCGATCTTCTTCATCGTTTCCATGTTCCTGGTTCAGTGGCTTACACCGTCGCCCGGAGTTGATCCGGCGCAGCAGCGCATGATGGCCTTCACCATGCCCGCTGTCTTCGGATTTATGACATGGAATATCGGATCTGGCCTGGCGCTCTACTGGGCAGGTAGCAACGTTCTGGGTATCGTGCAACAGATCCTGATGAATCGCACCAAAATGGGCCGGGAAGTGCGCGAGATTGCGGCGAAAAGAGCGGCAAAGCGCCTCGGGAAGCCCGTAATTGCCGGACGTAGATGAAATCTTCTCAATGACAGTTACTAAGGTGCCCGGACCATTGGGCATCTTTTGTCTTTGTGTCGCGTACGCGCCCAGATTGCATTTGTCACGATGACAGTCGCCAATGAGATACTAAGTTGATGCCGATTGAAGACTATTCTGCTGCAGCTCAGAAGATTGCCGCATTCCTGAAAAACCTGACCACCCTTGGAGAACTCCGATTGAAGTATCGGATTACCGCCGGCGCAGGCGCTGCCGATCCGGACGGGTTGGAGGCACGGGAGATCTACGTCGAGTTGGCCGGCCCCGACGCATCGCTGTTGACGCAGAGAGGCGGAGAATTGCTGCGGTCGCTCGAGCATGTGGCTGCGAAGATCATCCGGCTTGATGCCGAGGAACACGACAAGGTGTCGTTCGACGCCCATAACTTCAAGGCATTGCGCGCCCGCGAGTTGAAGCTCGCAGCTGAGACCGCAGCCGAGAAAGTCCGCCGCACCGGCCAGCCATACAGCTTCGCTCCTATGAGTTCGCGTGAACGCCGCATGCTGCATCTGGCTTTCCGCGGCTACGATGATCTGGAAACTTCGTCAAGCGGAGAAGGACTGCGACGGTTTGTTGTTGCTTATCCCAAAGGCCATGAACTGGCGAAGGCGCGTCCACGCAGATAGCCGTGCAAGCTGAGAACATCTCCCTAAACGAAACGATCGTTGCTATTTCCACACCGCCAGGCCGGGGTGGGATCGGCATCGTGCGCTTGTCTGGACCTGGATCTCTCGACATCGCTCTGCCGCTGTTGAAACTGCGCGGCGATCTTGAACCTGCACGCGCACGATTTGCCGAGATTGTCGATCCGGAAACGCAATCAAAGTTGGACGAAGCAGTCGTTACCTATTTTGCGGGTCCGAATTCCTATACAGGCGAAGACATTGTCGAGATTGCGGCGCACGGCTCCCCGGTGATTCTCGACTTGCTCGTGCGGCAATCGCTGGCTGCCGGCGCCAGACTGGCAACCCCCGGGGAATTTACGGAGCGCGCCTTCCTATCCGGCCGCATCGACCTGACACAAGCTGAGGCCGTTCGCGACTTGATTGAGTCTCAAACGCTGTTTCAGGCTCGAGTCGCGGCGCAGCAGATGGGCGGTGCTCTCTCTCGCCGTATCAAGCCAATCAAACAAAGTCTGGTCAAGTTGATTGCTCTTCTCGAGGTTGGTATCGATTTCGCGGAAGACGAAGTGGATGTAACGCCGGATGCACAGATCGTGGCCCGCATTGACAGCATCGCCGGCCCTCTTGTAGAACTTGCGCGGACATTTGAACAAGGGCGGATCGTGCATTCCGGCCTGGCGCTTGCTATCGTCGGACGTCCGAATGTTGGCAAATCCTCCCTCTTCAATCGTCTTGTGGAACGTGAGCGGGCTATTGTCACCGCGATGCCTGGTACAACACGCGATTTAGTAACCGAGAAGGTTGCAATTGGAGGTATTCCGATTGAACTGGTGGACACCGCCGGTCTGCGGGAAGCGACCAATGAGGCTGAGTCGATCGGCATACAGAAATCGAGGGAGGCTCTCGTCGATGCCGATCTCGTTTTGATCGTTCTCGACGGTTCTGCGACAATGCGGAGCGACGAAGCTGATTTGATCGCATCCGTTGCAGGGCGACGAGCTCTCGTTGTGCGCAACAAGTCCGATCTTGGTGATCAACCTTTGAGTTGGCAAGAGTCAATGGAAGGTGTCACAACGCGCACAATCCGAACGTCAGCTTTAACAGGAGAAGGAATCGACGATCTACGATCGGCAATTCTTGACCTCGTGCATGGTTCTAACTCTGGTGCAGAAGATAGCATACTCACAAATGTGCGCCATCACCACACGGTCGTGGCTGCTTTGGAGAGTCTGGACGCGGCGAAGCAAACCGTGAGTCGCAAAATACCGCACGAAATGTTGTTGCTGGATCTTTACGGAGCACTCAGGCAGTTGGACGCGCTCACTGGCGAAACAACTCCGGATGATGTGTTGAATCTGATTTTTTCTACGTTCTGCATCGGGAAGTAAGATAGTATCTCTGGCCGTCTCAGCAGACCCGGAGAAATGCAAAGTCGAAAGATTGGCCGGTACCGCACTAACATTAGAACCACTGTAAATTTATTATATGTCGCTGTTGCAACAGGCTTTGAGATGGACTCGCTCTCCCTGGCTGGACAAGATCAATGTCATTCATAGATGTTGGGTCCAGCTGAAAACCGCTGGATACTATCGCTGCATCTTCGCCGCGGTTGGTCGCGACTCGCTGATTTACAGGCCATTACTGCTGTCTGGGACACAATTTGTGCATATTGGTGATCGCACGCTAATCCGCCAGGGGGCCAGGATAGAAGCTATCTTGCTCGATCCAGCTCGTCCACCACGTATCGAGATCGGCAGCAACGTTAATATTGAGCAGAATGTTCACATCGTCTGTACGTCCCGTATAAGTATTGGTGACAACGTGACCATCACCGGAAACTGTTCAATTGTAGATACTGTCCACCCATTTGAGGACATTCATGACCCCCTAAAGATTGGGGCACGCATCGATCCCACGCCGAGGCCGGTCGAGATCGGGCACGGGACATTCATCGGCATCGGCTGCGTCATCCTGCCTAATGTCCGAATTGGAAAGCACTGCGTCCTCGGTTCGAATAGTACAGTCACCCGCGACATCCCTGACTACTCAGTAGCTGCCGGAAATCCTGCCCAAATTAAGAAGCGTTACGACTTTGAAACTAAGTCGTGGCTCGAACAAAAGCCTCAGTCGGCCGGCGCTGCTTTCGAGAAGGAAACTTAAGCACGAGGTAAGATTTTAGTGATGTCTAGCCTTGCTCAAATCTCGACCACCGATTTTACCGATAAGCGCCTCTGGGAGACCCTCTCCGCCTGTCCCCTCTGCGATAGCAGTGCCTTTCGGAAACTTCTTGATGCCCGTGATCGCCACTACGGGAACCCGGGCGTCTTCCCAGTCATGCGTTGCGAAGCATGCGATGTCTACTTCCTCAACCCCATGCCCACGCTCGCCTACCTGAGCACGGCCTATCCTCAGGACTATTACGCCTATACCGCTCCCTCCGCCAGCCAGACGCGCAGTCCGCGGCAAAAGCAGATGCGTAGGATGATTCGCCGAGCGCTTTGCTTCACTTCCGGATGGACAGGAGACCCGAAATTTGCAGAGCCTGGTTCCATGCTCGATATCGGGTGTGGCGCTGGCCTTTTTATTTCAGAAATGCGTGACAGGGGCTGGGAAGTCCATGGCGTGGAACTCGACTCTCAGGCGGCCGCCCGTGGCTGTCAACAGGGACTCAACATCTTCCCTGGCACACTGCTTGATGCGCGTTTCCCTGCCGCAACTTTTGATTATGTCCGCGGCAACCACTCCTTCGAGCACATCCATAACCCACGCGAAGTCCTGCGCGAAATTCGCCGCATTATCCGTCCTAACGGCCAACTCTTTCTTGGCGTCCCCAATCTGGCGGGTTTGATGTCAAAGGTTTGGGGCACGTACTGGTGGTATCTTGGCGCCCCTGTCCACACTTTCGGATACACGCCCGCCAGTCTCAGCCGCCTGCTCGAGGAAGAAGGTTTTCGGGTAGAGAGGGTAAACTATAACTCCACATTCGCCGGCATTTTTGGCAGCCTCCAGATCTGGATCAACAGGAACACTGGCAAACCGTCTGAAGAGGGCTGGATCGTAAATAGCTGGCCATTGAAACTTCTTGGGCATTGGTTCGCTCGCATTACTGATATCTGTCACTCCGGGGACTGCATGGAGGTCATCGCGAGGCCCGTCTGACCCGCCTTCCGCCTGTGCGGTAGTCTTGACTCCGAGAGGGATTAGTAGAACTAGTGAGATGCCAAGTGGTACCGGCGATCTCAACCATTTAGGTAAGGTTTATATATAATTCTGCCATCGCCAAGGTCGAAATTGAGAAGCTTCCTCAGCAAAGTAAGAAGTGCCAGGACATTCCATTATGTTGAGGATGGAATGGGCACTAGCCATACCGCCGATTTCCTGAAAGATCGGAAGTTCATTCATGCTTATCTGCAAGGCGTTGCTACCAGATCCTGGGACGGTAATGACCTGCGCTGGCGAGTTTATAACGCTTGCTGGGCTGCTGAACGAGCTTTGGGACTTGAAGGCGATTTCGTCGAATGCGGCGTCAATCGAGGCGGCATTTCCCGCGCCGTCATGGAATACGTGAACTTCGGAACTTTGCAGAAGAAGTTCTTTCTTTTGGATACTTTCTGCGGTTCTCCGAATGTGGCCGGAGTTAATCAAGATGACTACCAAGAGTGCTATGACGACGTGGTTCAGACTTTTGCGCATTTTTCCAATGTCCGAGTTGTGCGCGGCCTCATCCCTGAAACTCTGCACTGCGTGACTTCAGATAAAATCTGCTATCTATCCCTCGATATGAACGACGCCGAACCGGAAGTATCGGCCCTTCAATACTTCTGGGATAAGCTGGTTCCTGGGTCGGTTGTTATTCTCGACGATTACGCCTACTCTGAGCACTATAGAGAGCAAAAGAATGCGATGGACGGCCTGAGTATAAAGCTCGGTTTCAGCGTCTTGACTATGCCAACCGGACAAGGCCTGATTATCAAGTAATGGTAGTGGCGCCCATGGCTGTCAGCAAGGACTCGACATCTTCTCCGGCACACTACTTGACTCGCATTTCCCCCCATAGCCTTTGCTTATTTCCGCGCAACCACCTCCTCGAGTGCATTCATAACCCGCCCAAAGTGCTGCATGAAACTCGTCGCAATTAGACCGCCCGGGCGTCTTTGAAGGCGCGCCTGATCCCTTGCGATGCGAAGAACGTTGTTATAAACAAAAGGAACACTAGGTACCAGCGGCTTGATGCGACGATCTCGGTGTGGTCTTCGATCCATCCGCGACAAATAATCCAGATGGAGATAGGTAGGAAGGGCAGTAGCGGGATGATAATCCCCTCTCGAACAAAGATGCGGCTGGTGATGCTGACCTCCTGTACACGATGTAAAACAAAGAACAGAATGAAGGTTAGCGAAATGCACGCCGCGATGAGAGTGGCCCAAGCAACCCCTGTCGGTCCAATCAGGGCCATTCCGAGCACACTCAATAGAAGGTTTGATACTCCTTCGATCACCACCGGGACAAGTCCATAACGTTGCTGTCCCATACCGACTAGTACTGTTCCAAAGCCGTTACCGACTAGACGGATAGCCTGCGCAACAAGGAGGATCTCGAGTACTGGCAGAGTCACTGCCAAATATGAAGCTCCGACCCAAGCAAGAATAAGCGTCCTGCCGAAAAGGAATACTACAATAATCACGGTCATGCTGAAGTATGAATTTAATCGCGTTGCGACAATCATCAAGCGACCAATCCGTGAAAATTCTTGACGAGCTTGGAGTACAGCGACGGGTGCCATCAATGCGGAGAATGCGGCGCCGTTTAAGCCGGTGAAGAATAGAATGAGGGTCGTCGCAATTGAGTAGGCCCCCACTGCTTGGAATTTGAAGAGCCCGATGATGGTCACATCCAGACCGCTGACCATTAGCATGCCCATAGACCAGATACTGAGCGTGGAGCAGTAACGAACAAGTTCCATGGTCATTCCGCGTTCCAGAAAGTCAAGCCCAAACCGGAGCGTCGGCAGCAGTTGCCGAACGATTACGTATTGTGATAGGCCGGCAATCAGGTTGAAGCCTCCTACGCAGAGCGCGAGCCATATCAGGGATTGGGTGCGGTGGGCTACGAAGATGACGGCAACCGCACCGAATAGCCGACTGGTGGCCATTGCAATGGCGGGATATTCATTGCGCTGCATCCCGATCAAGACGCCTGTGTAGACGGAGAGCGGCAAATTGATAGCTGTCGAGATCCCAAGGATTGTCAAACCCAACCCAATCTCGCCTGTCAGGGCGGCCGGAACAGACGTAAAGAGGTGCGGCAATTGCCATGCAATCAGACCCAGAATGCACATGGCGATAGCACCGGCAATGGTGAGAATTGCGACTGCATTGGTCACCAGACGGTCACACTGTTCCTGATCACCCTTCTCAAGCGCGCCGGCGAGGTAGCGTGCTACTGCCGTTTGCAGGCCAAAGTCTAGATAATTGGCGTATGCCGCTAGTTGCAGCATCAAAGCCCAGCCGGCGAATCGGTCGTGACCGAGTAAATGGGTCAGAAAATGCGGGAGCACAACAGCGACCACTGCGGACGCCCCCCCTCGCATAATATTCGCTAACGCATTCTTTAGGATTGTGAAACGGAACGATCGCATGGACCTGTCAGAAGCGCAAACGGCTCTCGCGGACCACCGGTGCGTCACATGGGTATTGGTACCTTCTACCTTAGCGTATTCTATTTCCGAGGATCCGTCCTTTATATGAGGTGGTCGAGCTTTAGTACAGGTATTTCGAGCCTTCCGGCCGTGCCGCATATGCCGCAGATGAGGTGTTTTGAATTGGAAGTCTGGCTGCATGAGGGGTCTGGGGTTTTTACAGGCCGCCCAAAGGGATGAAATACGCTTAAAATAGTGAGAAAATCGCAAACCGTACGAGACCCTAGCATCAGCTAGTGACATGGACACGGCAAGCTCAACCCGGGAACACGTTAGGGTGCGCCATCGTGGGAATAATTTGAAAGGTTAGCTGTTGAGAATACTTGTAACCGGCGGAGGCGGTTTTATCGGTACCCATGTCGTGAGACGGCTGCTCCATATGGGGTATGAAATAACTGTTTTCGACAACTTTCTGCCTCAGGTTCATGCAGGAGCCCAAGATCTGCCAGCCGACCTGAAAGACCACATAAAGTTGATTCGAGGCGACGTAGCGAACGCTTCCACGCTGGGTTGTGCTGTCGAGCGGGTAGAGCGCATCATCCATTTGGCTGCTGAAACTGGTACCGGACAATCAATGTACAGAGTGGAACGCTACACTCGGTCCAACGTCACGGGGACAGCTCTTCTGCTCGACTTGCTTGCGAATGGCAAGGCACCGACTGTCGAACGGCTGGTTGTTGCATCCTCTCGGGCAGTCTATGGCGAGGGAGCATATCGCTGCGTAGAGCATGGTCTGGTCTATCCTGGTGCACGCGTGCCTGAGCGAATGCAGGCTGGCTTATACGAGATGACATGTCCGCACTGTGGTGGCCCAGTTGATACTGTGCCGACGCCCGAATCCGCTCCATTCGCTCCATCTTCTTTCTACGGCCTGACCAAGCAGGTGCAGGAACAGATGGTCCTCCTTATTGGAGGGACTCTTGGTATCTCGTCCATTGCGCTTCGCTACCAGAATGTGTTCGGTCCCGGACAGTCCCTCTCGAACCCATACACGGGAATTCTGGCCATCTTTTCCAACCTTGCTAGGCTCAACCGCCCCATCCGCATTTTTGAAGATGGTTTGGAGAGCCGAGACTTTGTTTACATCGATGATGTTGTGGAAGCTACCTGTCGTGCAGTTCTGGATGATGTGCCGGATCCTTATACTATTAACGTGGGGTCTGGCCGGCGTACGAGCGTCATTGAAGTGGCTCGGGAGATTTTGGATTTCTTCGGTGGGAGCTCGGAGCTCCAGATTACGGGTGAATTCCGCTTAGGCGATATACGGCATGGCTGCGCGGACATCGCACGTCTACGGAAGATTCTGCATTACTCGCCTCAATGGAGCTTTAAATCCGGACTGCGGAAGTTTCTCGAATGGGCCGCAGAAGGTGACGCGAGTTCGAATGGTTATGACGAATCATTGCAGGAGCTGCGTTCGCGAGGACTAATGGGTGGATAACAGCCGACGTATTGGTGTTGTAACGGTCACTTATAACAGTGCAAAGGTTCTCCCTCAATTTCTGCAGAGTGTTTTGGGGCAGACGTTCCGCGATTTCCTTTTGTACATCGTTGACAATGGCTCAAAAGATGAATCGCTCGAGTTGATCTCTGAGCTTGCCGATTCCCGTATCCGTGTCATCCCAAATGCACAGAATCTTGGCGTCGCAGAGGGAAACAATGAGGGGATCCGTGCTGCGCTCGCAGACCACTGTGATGCAGTGCTTTTGCTAAATAACGATACCGAGTTTCCCCGCGATCTCTTTGCGATACTTTACTCGGGGCTTCAAGAATTCCAGGCGGATATGACGACCGCTAAGATGCTTTATTTCCGCCCCTCCGATGTGATTTGGTGTGCCGGTGGATGGCTGGATCCGAAGCGATTCTTCGGGGCATTTCATTATGGTATGGGCCAACCGGATAAGGGCCAGTACGATCAGCCACGACGTGTGACCTATGCTCCTACGTGTTGTCTGTTGGTCGACCGCGCCGTCTTCGATCGCGTTGGTCTGATGGACAGCCGCTACTTTGTTTACGCAGATGATGTGGATTTCCTTTACCGTTGCTTTCAGCAGGATCTGACGGTCTGGTATGAGCCCCGCGCAATTATTTATCACAAGGTCAGCGCTCTGACTGGCGGCGATGATTCCGAATTTGCAATCCGATATATGACGAGGAATCGTATCTATTTCCTACGCAAGCACCTGCCGACGTGGCAAGTCATTCTATGGAGCCTTCATTTCCTGGCAATTACCGCTCCGCGGCGGCTCGTCGCGCGTCGTGATTCGGTCGGGATCTGGTGGTTGCGCTGTCGCTCGTTCATGGAGGGGTGGCGGATGGAAGTCCCTAGATCGGCCGCGGCAAATCGGCATTGAATATGGATTATCCTTGTGCGCATCCAGGATAAGTTGATTAGGGGGCTTCGAGCAGGACTTTTGCTTTGCTATTAGTACTCAAAACAGAAGATCGACCTTGCCAGGATGATTCGGCATCGGAGTAGCAGTCATGATGGAAGTAGCAGCCTTCACTGATACCGTCTACAAGCCGACTGTCAACGTATCTGTTTCGGAATGTCTGCTCTGGCTCTTTGTAGTCATGACCCCATTGCAGGATACCGCCCTGCAGAGCACTCCGCTGAAGCTACTAGCCGCATCTCCCGCCATGCTCCCGCTGAGTGCTTTGCTGTTCCTCTATCTCTCTCGCATCCTCGTTCACCTGAGCGTTCGCCGCATCGTACTCATTGTTTTCGCCTACATCGCGATTGTGTGCGTTGCAAATCTCTTCAATTCTGGAACGGAGGGCATTGCTTTTGATCTGAAAGCTTTTGTTGCGTATGGGTTTTCGACGACACTTATCCTGTTCGCGGTATTTGGGGTCAACTATAAGGAAAGTCGCGGGTTTCGAGCAGCTGTCTATACGGCATTTGGAATCACTATTATCGGCATCGCCGTCAACGTGCTGATTGGGCCGAATGCTATCCCAGCATTGCAGGCGACAACAACAGTTGATGACCTAAGCGACAGGCTTCGGGGCTTCACCACGGAACCAGGTTCGCTATCGATAGAGATTGTCACGATTGGGATGCTTACAGCGCACTTGCTTCGCCGGTCCTGGCAGAAGTGGTGCAGCGCTGCAGCAACCTGTGCTTTGCTGGTGTGGAGCAGCTCAAAAGGAGGATTGCTCTGTCTGCTTTTGTGTGCAATTGTTTTACCCATTGTCAGATCCAAATCTTCAATTTGGATCAAGCTGCTGGTGGCTTGCATCGTCACACCCGTTGTATGGTTGGGCGCACTTCTTTCCTTTTCTCAATTCAGCAGTCTCGTAGAAACGAATCAAACCGCAACGATAGCCACTCGTTTATCGATGACCGTATATGCACTGATAACCGTGGCGCATAATCCATTCGGTGTAGGCTTCACCGGATTTTTACCTTCCATTCCTCGTTACTTACCGCAAGCGATGGAATTCATTCAAAGCCTTTTCCCTTTCGGTCTCTGGTTTGGGGAGGTTAGGGAATATCTTGACCCGCCTTATGTAAACGCGGACTGTAAGACGTTCTTCTTCGATTTCCTCGCATTTTTTGGAATTCCCTTCGCGATAGTCTTCTTCGTGTTTGCGTACAGGCTCCTCAGGCAGTTGCTTCGCTATCGCTGCTATTGGCTGTTCGTTGGTGTTCTGTTCTCCATCTTTGCCCTGATAACTTACTATTCGTTACTCAATGCCTACGCTGTGCCGCTAATATTTGGAGTTGCTGTTTGTGAAACTAAGCGACATCAAGCTTCTTTACGTATGTACTGATTTTCCGTATCCGCCTACTCACGGAGGCAAGGTGGATATGTGGAATCGAATCCAGGCCCTTCACTCTCTTGGCGTTACCGTCGATCTCATTGCGACTCCGGCCACAGATCCTTCGCTTCTTAACAGAAGAAAAGTAGAAGCAATGGTTCGCCGCCTGCTAATTTGCTATCGCAAACCGACCAAATCGGCCTTATTCGCCCTCAAGCCTGGGGCTGTTGTCATCCGGCAGTCTCTCAGGGAACTCCAGCTGACCGAAACCTACGACGTGGTCCTCTTGCAGACCCAGTTCACGTCTGAGATTCTGCAGAACAAGACATTGAGGTATCAAACAGGGGTTATAAGAATCGAAAATGATGAAGTAGTCTACCTATTTCGAACGGCGAGGTCGGAAGCATCCCTCTGGTTAAAGCTTTACTACCTCTGGGAAGCTCTGCGTACCAAGTTGCATACCGAACAGCTGTTGCCGAAGATGAATGCGCTCTGGTTCATTTCTAATGCCGAGCTCCGGCATTATAATGATCGGCTTTACGCCTCCTCACAGCGCCAGCGCACCGGATTTCTCCCATCAGCTGCCGACTTCAGCATTTTGGATCGTCCTCCCTTGCAAGGCTCCCAGGTGCTGTTTGTCGGAAATCTGTGGACTTCCCTCAATCGTGAGGCCGTCGAATGGTACGTGCGGCGCGTCCATCCTTTGCTTTGTAATCGTCCTACGTATGAGCTAGTCATAGCGGGTAGTACGGATAAGAGTAGCCGCGAATGGTTGAAGTCCCTCATTCATCCCTTTGGAAACATAAAGACCTACTTTGATGTCGAAGATCTCTCGACGCTTTACCGTGCAAGTGCTGTTTTTGTGAATCCGATGCGGAGGGGGGCTGGAGTCAAGCTCAAAACGATAGAAGCCGTCGTACGTGGTTTGCCGGTTGTATCAACCGAAATTGGGGCTGAAGGAAGTGGCCTAGTTGATGGGGAGCATTACAAGGGCGCAGATTCAGCCGATGCTTTCGCTGACTCTATCAGCCAATTTCTCGATGATCGATCATTGGCGAAACGCTTTGTCAGCAATGCACAAGAGTTTGTAAAAGAGCATTATGATCAGCGCAAAGTGCTTGAGCGGCTGCTCAAGAATCTCTGTGATATCAGCCCCTGTTCCCCAGCTTGAAACTTTGAGAGAGGATCATCGTAGAGGCAGTGTGATCAGCAGCAATGTGTCAATCCAACGATATCGGGTTCGTAATAAGGGTCTTATAGATAAAGAAGGATGGAAGGGAAAAGTATTTATTTTATATAACTTATAATTGGTGCGAGCATGCCCTCCTAACACTACACATACGCAAAATAGTTTGAAAGGGATCCTTTTGAGAAATTCCGGAACAAATCAAGCCAAGATGGATATACTTTCCGCTGTAAAACAGATTGCACCCAGCCTGCACATGGCCGGTACATTTCCAACTAAGACGTTTGACGTTTTGATGAATTACCTCGTTCAGCAAAAGATAAGTTTTTCTGTGGAAACGGGGTCAGGTGCAAGCACGTTATTGTTCTCGCATTTTAGCAAGCATCACACGGTTTTTGCCCTCGATAATGCGGATGGAAGCATCAGTAACATACGAGAAAATCCATTACTGCAGAAGGACACGGTAACCTTCATTCAAGGCCCAACGCAGAGAACGCTACCCTCCTATCAGTTTGACAAACCCCTTCAGGCTGCACTTATAGATGGTCCCCACGGATATCCGTTTCCCGATCTCGAATATTACTATATATATCCGCACTTAGAGGTCGATGCCCTACTCATAGTCGATGACATTCATATTCGTAGTATTCATAATCTGTTCAGTTTTCTGAAATCAGACAAAATGTTTCACTTGGAACGGGTTGTTGAAAGGACGGCGTTTTTTAGACGGACGGCGGTGACAGCCTTTGATCCCTTCGGAGATGGTTGGTGGGAACAGAGATACAATCAACGTCCGCCCTTACCTTTTATGCCGCGACATATAGTTAAACAAATTGTGCCAAAGTCGCTGATTCGCATTTTACGTTCAGGGCGGAGGTAGAATCCTAGAGTGAAGTGCACCTGTGGCACATTCAGATTGTTCCTTCTGCCGTTCCGGCGGATAAAGCTCTCGCAGATTCGTTCTCACTCCCAGTCTCAGCCAAGGACGCAAGCCAGTAATCGAGGATATCTTTCAAAGTCTGCTTAAGCTCGAAACGCGGATTCCATCCGAGTGTCCGGAGTTTTGATGAATCTCCGAACAGGCGGAGAGTTTCAATTGGCCGGAATTTGTCTTGATCCACTTCGATGCGAGGCTGAATTCCAGCCAAAGAGCAGAGTAGAGAAACGATCTCCTGAATGCTAACAGGATGGCTCGAACTTACATTGTAGATCTCGCCTGGTGTACCCTTCGTCGCTATCGTCCAGTACGCTTCTACCGTGTCCCGTACATCCATGAAGTCTCGCACAGGCGCGAGATTGCCAACACGCAGAATAGGTTCCGCCTGCCCCAATTTGATCGCAGCAATTTGTCGAGCAAAATCGGAGCAGACAAATCCTGTTGGTTGCCCGGGCCCGATATGATTGAAGGGCCGTACAATCATTGCTTGAAAGGCATAGCCTTCGACATACTGCATTGCCAAGGCTTCGGACATAAACTTGCTTCCGGCATAAGGTGTCAGCATACTCACAGGCGAGGCTTCGTCAATTGCCTTGGTCTGAATCGATCGATAGACATGAGCAGTGCTTATGTGAACGATACGAGGTCTGGCGTCAAGTTCACGAAGCACTTCAAATAAATTCAAGGTGCCTCCGACATTGATGTCGTAGGTCAATCGCGGATCCCTGAAGCTTGTCACTACATTCGAGATAGCAGCCAAGTGATAGATATGGTCTGGTTGAACTTCCTTGATTATCTGCCGCAGGCTTGCGTAGTCGCGAATATCAACATCGACGACGGATACACCAGCTGGCAGGCATTTCACTTGATCAGGGCCTTGTTTGCCAAGTCCGAGACCTACGATGTCGAACCCCCTGCCGACAAGCTGCCTGGCTAGGTGCGGCCCGACAAACCCCGTCAAACCCGTAACGAATGCCCTCATTGGCACTGCTCCGTTAGCACAGGCTTGCTTCGCGAGCAAGCACATTGCGTCGGTTTCGCTGCAGGTCCTGTTCCACCATCATCTCTACGAGTTGCTCAAAGTTGATATTGGGTGCCCATCCGAGCTTTTTCCTAGCGTAGCTAGAATCCCCACAAAGATAATCCACCTCTGCAGGACGAAGCAGGGACGGATCAGCGGTCACATAATCATGGTAATCGAGGCCCACAGCCCTAAAGGCGGTGTCGATTAACTCTCGGACTGATTTGCTCACTCCTGTAGCAATCACGTAGTCCTCTGGATTGTCTTGTTGCAACATCATCCACATGGCACGCACATAATCGCCGGCAAACCCCCAATCGCGCTTGGCGTCGAGATTGCCAATAGTCATCTTGTCCAGCAAACCGAGCTTGATTTGCGCGACGGCATTAGAGACCTTGCGCGTCACGAACTCCAGACCGCGGCGTGGTGATTCGTGATTGAATAAAATGCCAGAGCAGGCATACATACCGTAGCTCTCGCGATAATTGATCGTTGCGTAGTGCCCGTAGAGCTTCGAGACAGCATAAGGGCTTCTCGGATGAAAAGGGGTCTTCTCCTTCTGCGGTGGTGGAGTCGATCCGAACATCTCGCTGGAAGAAGCCTGATAAAAACGAATCTTCTGGTTTTCCGTCTTGATTGCCTCAAGAATTCGGGTGACTCCCAAAGCTGTAAACTGCCCGGTCAGCTCTGGCTGGTTCCATGATGTTGCCACAAATGACTGTGCGGCAAGATTATATATCTCGTCCGGCTGACTCTTCCGTATTGCATTGGCGAGAGAGGTTTGATCCAGCAAATCGCCCGGAAGCAGAGTAATGTCTTTCTCTATGTGAGAAATCCGCTCTACGTTCTCGCTGCTACTGCGCCGTACGAGACCATAGACGTTGTACCCCTTGGACAGAAGAAATTCGGCCAGGTAAGAGCCATCCTGACCGGTGATACCAGTAATCAGCGCCGACTTTGGCATTTGTTTTCGTCACCTCGCTGAATTCTATCAGGCTGTAAGGTTCACTCTGAGCTAGGACTCGGTTCATGGAAAGTGAGAGTGGTCCGGGTGTTTGGCGGGCCAGAGGGTGTCGCCACCTATACCTACTTGCCAGCTCGAAAGACCGCATGATACGACTCATATGTATCGCTGGCAGTCCGGCTCCAGGAAAATTCCCGCGCACGTTGATAACCAGCAGCACCTAGCCTCGCGGCTAAGCTTGGATCTGCTAACACTTGGTTGATAGCTGAAGCGATTTGGCCTACAGAATTTGGATCGACCATAACAGCCGCGTCTCCAGCCACCTCGGGTATAGAACTGACATTGCTGGTCACAACAGGTATACCTGCTGCCATCCCTTCCAATACTGGCAGGCCAAACCCTTCATAAAGCGAAGGGTAAGCTAATACCTTGCAACCGGCGATCAAGGCTCGTTTATCTATTTCGGGAACATATCCAAGGTGACAAATCCGCTCTCGCAATGGAGAAGACGCGATTGCTTTCAGCACGGACTCATAGTCCCAACCCAGCTTGCCCGCTATTACAAGAAGATAGTCCGGGTGGGTGTTTCCGATCTCCTCAAAAGCGTTGATTAGGCGTATCAAATTCTTGCGTGGCTCTATGGTACCCATAGAGAGTATGTAAGGCTGCTGGATGTTAAGACGCTGCCGTGTCTCCTGTATTGCCTTTTCTGGAAGAGCGGAAAAGATCTCAGATCTAACTCCCAAGGGAACAACTCTCCGCAAATTGTTCCCTGTTGACCAAAGCCGCTCCGCATCCGAAAGCGTTGAGGCAGAATCAAAGATCACCGCCTCCGCAAATTTCACCGCCCGCTTTGCGAAGAGCGGTATCAACAACCTGCGGCCGCGTGTATGTAGATTTGGCCAAAGAGAATGGGTTAGATCATGCACTGTAACGACCCTCGCTGCCGGCGAAACTATGGGGTGCATGTAGTGAAGAGAATGGACTACATCGATGCGTTTGGTTAGAAGTATCCAGGGCAGGATACATTGTTCATAAATCATCAATGCTGCCCGATTGCGAAAGAGGCGCGACGGAATGGCGATGATTCTTGTGTTCGCTACATTCTTGACAATCTGCGGAATTGTCATCTCGTCATCCTGGATTAACACGAAGAGCAGATCGTCCGGATGTAAGATAAGCGCAATTTCGCGAATCAGATTTTCTGCATAGACGCCGACACCCGTCCGATCAATCGGAATCGGTGTGAAGTCAATCAAAATTCTCATGAGCAGCCGAGGTATGACCTTCCTTGGAGGGAGATTGCACGAAATTCAAGATTCTATTGACCGGCAGAATCAGCGCTTGTCGCAAGCATTGCCTGTCGCATGTACTATTTACTTATTATGCCCGATCGGAGCAGGCATCGGATAGCTGAAGTTTGCGCTTCAGTTGTTTTATATAACAACGACGCTAGGGAGTTGACCGCTCTACTCGATAGCATCTCCGCCAGTTCGATGCCAGTCAACGTCGCTGCAGTCGACAATTCTCCGAGAGAGAATTTGCGGGCTGTGGTGGAAGCATATGATGCCACGTACATCTGGCAGGGGCAGAATCGTGGTTTCGGAGTGGGCCACAATATCGCGCTCAGGAGGATGCTCGACTCGTCCAAGTACCACTTGGTCGTGAATCCTGACGTGATCTTTACAAACGGCGTCATTGAATGCTTGTACCAATTCATGGAGGAAAACCCCTGCATCGGACTAGTGATGCCACGGATTCTCAATCAGGACGGCACCGAACAGAATCTGTGTAAGCTTTTGCCATCGCCGATCGATCTATTTGCGCGGCGCTTTCTCGGCCGGGCGGGCAAAGTGCTCTTCAGGAACCGGTGGGACCAATACGAACTCCGCACCCTTGACATGAATGTTGTTCGTGAGGTGCCTAGCCTCTCCGGCTGCTTTATGTTCATGCGAACATCAGTGCTTCGAGAAACTGGGCTCTTCGATGAGCGTTATTTCATGTATCTGGAAGACGTAGATCTGTGCAGACGTATTGGGCGCGTCTCACAGACTGTTTTTTATCCCCACGTGTCGATAGTTCATGGTTACACAAAGGGCTCCTATCAAGATGCGAGACTATTGAAGCATCACATATCGTCAGCAATAAAATACTTTTCAAAATGGGGCTGGTTCTACGATCCCGAGCGGGAGCATCTGAACCGGAAAACAAAGGTGTTAGAAGGTGAAAACCAACCCCAAGCAATTCATAAAACGATCGGTCATATCCAACAACACGACCCCGGAGAACTGACATCGCCAGAACGTTTACCCAAGCGCGTTAGAATTGAAAGTGCTGCAACCATTCGGGGGTCGAAGCATGTCAAGTAGCAAACCGGCAATGGCAGTCGATCGGGTCGCGTCTCTGTTTGGATGAAAATCCACCGACTAGCTGAATGTCCGTGCTGCTCCGATTATTGACGAGACCTATATACAAGATGAATATGACGAAAGAAAAGCTTACCTTTTGGGGGTTAATTTGCCTTCCAATCGTTACTTTTTATACCTTGCTTTCTCGCGAGTTGGTTAATCTTCCATTCCTAGATGATTATGGTGCCATTCTTGATTTTCTGAATCAGTGGATAAAGCTGCATAGTACCCATGAGAAATTCTTAGGTGTTCTCACAGCACAGCACAACGAGTATAAGACTATATTCGCGAACGCGGTCTTTGTTGTGCAATATTGGGCGCTGGGCCACGTAAACTTCATCATTCTAGAAGTGCTGGGAAACTCATTTGTTTTGCTTCTTTTTGCAGTTTTGTACAAAATGTGGACACTAGATAGCAGGGTGATTAATAACCGATTATTTCTTTTCATCCCAACCTCATGGATTCTCTTTCAGCTGCAATATTACGGGACATTGAACTTTCCGTCGGCTGGCTTACAAAATGTCCCAATCCTCTTTTTGTCATTCCTTGTGATTTACCTCTTGAGCAGGGGCGATACTAAGGCCTTCTTTTTCGCGATCCTTTCGCTGGTGCTTGCAATAGCTACTTCCGGAAACGGCATTTTGCTTATTCCGATCGGAGGCTTAATGCTGATCCAATTCAGACGCCCAAAGCGTCTTATTCCCTGGCTGCTCGTTTCTGGGTGTATGCTAGCCGTTTATTTTTATCACTATAATTTTTCGAATTCTCAGGCTAATCCTGACCACTCAACGATTTCTTCTTTACATAGAGTGTCTATAACATATGCCTTGTCATTTATGGGGTCTTCGATATCGAGATACCAGTCTTACGTGCCTGCCGTTGTGCTAGGCATCTGTTTGTGCGCAGTGTTTGTGTTTGCCATAGCCAACCAGTTTTATCTGAAAAGCCCTGCGATTTTTTATTCGATTGTATTCATTCTGGTTACCGCTTTAGCCGTTTCGGGCATTCGATCAAGTTTTGGGATGACGCAGAGCCTTGCTTCAAGATATCGTATTTATTCGAACCTCTTGGTTATTCTAAGTTACTTTTATCTTGCAGGGTGGTTGCCAAAATATATACGCAGCCGCACTATTCGCCTCATCACGATTGGAATGATTGCCATCATGGTTGTTACCTTTAACGTTGCCAGCAATCATGCGGGTTATACTTTACTCAGAATGAGAAAGACAGAACTTATCGAAGGCATGCGAAGATGGGAACACGACGCCCCCCCTGTCTTTTCAGCTGGAGAAGCAAACAGCGACAATCCCGTGATCAGCCGGCAACGCGCTGATGGCATTTTTGTACCCAATGGCCCTATCCTGGAGATGTCGACCGCTCTCCATATATATGACCCGCCCACGTTTTAGGCACTAGAGGGCAATGTGCTTGGGGTGAAATAATATGATCAGATTACTGCAGTAGTAGAACGACAGCAGCGATCTGAACCGCGCACTGATCAGGGGTCTTTCAAGCGCTCAAATCTTAAATACTTCCACGAGCAGTTACGTCACGATAACGTGTGATAACGCGGTCTATTTTCCGCACGGTCGATTTCTGAGAAAGGCAGGGAGACTGCGACTGGAGTAGTCACACACACTCGCCTAAGAATCAGTGTTCAGCTACAGACAAGGGCGCCCGAACCTTCATTGCATATGTCCTCGGCACTTATCCTAAGCCGTCCTTTACAGATCAGCAAGGCGCTCTGCCAACTGCCGTCCTAGCCGGACGCTCTCCGATATTCCTCGATCTTCAGGGTAGTAAAAACAGGTGTCAGCGATCTGGAGATTTGTGATTGGAGTTTGAATCGGAGGTATCTTTGCAGCGAAACCTGGTTCGCAGATAGGTTGCGCGTAACAGAGGCGCGAAACCTTGGTGGCAATGATGTCCGCGCACGTGAGTTGAGGGTTCACTCTTTGTAGATAGCCAAATGCTTCATTCAGAAGCTCGTTATCAGCCCACATAAACTTCGGGTTATCGACAGGCATGTAATACGGCACATAAATCACCGTTTCGGCGCCGACTGGCCTCAGGTTAGAGAACTCGACAATTCCAGGAACGGCAATGTCGGGTTCGCTAATGTTGACCCAGAAATGTGGGCTCACGGATCGCTTTAACATGAAAACCAAGCAACACACACCGATATTCACGATGGAGTTGTATCGAGCCTTCCAATCATTTGGGAGGTCGGGCACCATCGCTGAAACCAGTGGAGTGGGCACAGTGCTTATAACCGCGTCTGCATGCACAATTCCCTGGGGCGTAGCCACACCTGCGACCTCGCTATTTTTTACGACTATTTCTTGCACCCGAGTGTGTGTGTGAATTTTTCCACCAGCCTTGATAATAGCTGCGCAGAGTGCATCTATCAGTGTTTGGCTTCCACCTTCGATGTAGCCAAGCTCTTCCTGCATCATTGATTTGCGCGAGCGTCCAAGTCGTTGAATCCTTGTCCATATCCACGCGGCGGAGATATTGTCTGCGTATTCGTAAAACTTCAACTTGAATAACGGTTCCCAGAGTCGAGTGTAGACCTCGGTCCCGCACCAGCGTGTGATCCATGAAGAAGCTGATTCGGTCTCGATAGCATCCCATCGATCACGGTGAACCGACACAAAGGCGAGCAGTCCATAGCGTAGCCGCGAGAGAAGGCTAATTTCGTGGAACTTCAGCAGGGAGGAAGGGGTACCCCAATCCCATAAATGACCTTGAGTAAAGAGGCCCATGGAAGTAGTTCGCCATCGCAGCAAGTGGCGAATGCCTAACTCATCCATCAACTCCATCGTTGAGTGGTCGCCCTTGCAAACAAAATGATAAAAGCGCTCGATGGACAACCCTGCCAGATTAAAATGAGCAGCCATGCCGCCTGGCTCTGGCGCTGCTTCGAGTACTTCGACCGTATGCCCTGCGTTGAGGGCATGATATGCGGCTGCCAGCCCCATCGCTCCTGACCCGATCACAACTATGTGTGCGATAAACCACCTCGGCTAAAAGTATGTTGGTGTGAAACTAGAAATCTAATGTCACCTGGGAGTACATCGGATCGCGAAAGGTCGAATCGAGTGCTTGTTGCAGAGGTGTGGCGCGAACGCCGAAAATTCCGGGCCAATCGATGACTTCAAAGATATCTGGTGTAACAAGCGCCTCTAACTGACCTACGGTGAACGCTGGATTCTTATCGACCAGAGCATTCGCTTTCAAAATTGCCTTGAAGAGACTGTAAGGTATCTTCTGAATTCGCGCCCGTGCCCCGGTCGCCCTTTTCACTGCTCGTATGAGATCGATGTAGTCGATCCGCTCAAGACCAGTGATGTTATAGGCGCCATTCGTCTTATTCAGTACGGAGGAGGCAATAATGTCGCAAAAGTCTGCGGCAAACAGTGGTTGGCGTAGAAATCTGCCAGAACCGGGAACAGGAAATACCGGAACTTGTTTCATGAACCTTGCCAGCCATCCAAGGTGCTTCCTGTCAAACCAGCCAAACATCAGTGTTGGCCTTAATGTGACCTGCGGAATTCCACAGGCTGCTACCAGGGACTCTTGGACTTTCTTGGTTTCTGTGTAATTGTCAACTGCCATGGAGTTCACGACTGACGATGAAATGCTGACGATATAAGGGACCTTGTGTCGTATTGCAGCTTCCAGCACCCGCTCCGTGGCTACGATGTTGTTTCGAACGAAGTCCGCTTCCACTATGCCGCCAATTTGCGCGTGCGCAATGATAAGCGCCTCGCAATCTGCAAACTCTCCAGCCCATTCATGAACACCGCTACTCGTCTCTGCAAGATCTCTATGTAACACACGAACAGGCGGGTGGTGTTTCTCCAAAATCGATATATTCGTCGGATGTTTGTCTATCGCGACAATCTCTGTAAAACCCTTCGCTGTCAGTTTCAGAATAAGATTCTGACCGATCAGGCCAGCCGCTCCCGTGATGACAATCTTTCCTTTTCGTGTCTCTGCCATATCTCAAAAGTAACCCGATTTGTTCCAGCAACTATTATGGGGTAACGATTCGCTGCCGGATCGACATTTGGCCGAATGTCTGAAACTACTGACAATTCCTGTGCAGGTGAGCGTCCAGCGGTATGCCCCGGAACTTTGTGGGCTGTCATTTGGTTCGTATATCTGTCCGACCTCCAACGCAATGTAAGGCGGCCATTGACCTCAAGTTAATGATCCGAATGTCGTAAATGGTTTACAAATCAGGGTTGAAGAGAAACCTCTTCGTTGCTGGTAACCACTGACTCCCTAGGGTAAATTGCAATGTTGCTAGCCAGCGCTAAAAACGCCAATCTAGAGTAGCAGAGCTGTAGGCTGTAATCGCACGGCAGAAATAAGTCGAAACAATCACATAAACATATACGACGAGCACTCTGAAGTGCAGATCGAGAAACCGTTCAACTGGCAAGGATTGGCCAAACAACTTGAGAAGACCTCCGAGAACATAAGCCTGAGCCAAGCCATGGAATCCGTATAGCAGGGCAAGCCCGCCGCGTGTAATCACATAAATATTCTTCCTTGGTGGAGCAACAGTCGTACACGCTAATGGATTGTTTTCGCTTGATTCTATCAAAGATGCCTTCTCATCTGTAAGCGTCAGCCTGAGTTGCGGACTACCGACGGTTTATAAACCCGGCTTTTCTTGCATCCTAAGGCGGGGCTTCTTCCGGATGACCTTGTCTTTCGATCTGAACCTGATGCGGCCACCGAGACGGCGTTCGCCGAACAGGAATTCTGCTGGATAAGCTTGCCGCCGCAAAGTATCTATAGCGGCCAACAGGAAGGAAATGACGAAGGCCCGTACAAAAGCAACGGAAGCAATGCGTCTAGCTGAATTCCGTAGCAGTCAGTTTGGGAAGCGTCGAGCAGACACTGTTGGTTGAGAGCATACCGAGTGGAGAGCTGGCCGGCGCCAGTAAAAAGGCGGATGAAGTGCATAGCAGATCTGAATGCCCCTCGAACTCTAACTTGACTGCATATTCACCAACGAGTCTGCGGAAAGGCGGTGTGCTCTACCCGCATGAACATAAGCAGAATGACAATTCTCTACACGCTGCATCGGAAAGCGCAGGTGCATTCCGATGCTTCAAGAGTTAGATCTGTCTAGACAGTTAGCCGAACCTACCATTTCTCCGTACCCTAGTGTGTGAAGAGTGCGACATTCCATAAGGAATTTCCACCACCTATACTCAGGTTTGCTCACCTTGGTTTGGTGTTTACCGTGACGGTTGCTGGACTGGGATGGCTCTTTCCTGACTCCCCATCCATCCACGCTTGACAATATTTCCTGTCATGGACGGACTCCCAGTGGAACCGTTGAAGACGGCATACCACTCTCCTGTACTGGAATCGCAAGCTATATCATCACTACAGTGCCACGACTTTTTTGGGGAAAATGCATCTAAGCTTTTCGAGAAGGATAATACGCATGTTTAAATTTGGAACAGCCGGGATATTGGTGCTGATCATCGCCTTTGGGGTGGCCGGGTGCAAGAAGCAAGCGGACAATGCGGCGCAGACGCAGGACCAACAGGATCCGAACTATGATCCAGCCAGCGCGAACATGGCGCCCGCGGATCAAGCTGCACCGGTGAACGTAAGTGCCACGTCAGCGAGCCCTGCTCCGGCTGCGCAGTCCTCGTCACAAAGTACCGCGAGTTCAAGCGACAATGTGCCACCTCCGCCTCCGGACGAGACCGCGAGTTCATATCCGGCGGACAATACGGTTCCTGCGACCGAGGTCAATTCTGACCAGAGCGGTTATTACGATACCGCTGCAGTGGAGCAACCGGTGTATGCTCCGCAGCCTCCGCCTCCGTTGCCTGTATACGAGCAGCCTGCTTGTCCTGGGCCGAACTACATCTGGACTCCGGGATACTGGGGATACCAGCCTGTCGGCTATTACTGGGTTCCGGGTGTCTGGGTCATTGCGCCGTACTTTGGTGCGCTTTGGACGCCAGGGTATTGGGGCTGGATGAACGGCCACTACGGCTGGAACCATGGTTATTGGGGTCCGCACATTGGTTATTACGGCGGCATCAACTATGGCCACGGCTATGTGGGACATGGCTATTACGGCGGCTATTGGAACCACAACAACTTCTACTACAACCGCACGATCACGAACGTGAATACGACGATCGTGAAGAACGTCTATGTGCATAACGTCACGATCAACAATGTGACGATCAACAACTACAACAACAACCGCGTCAGCTATACCGGCGGACATGGCGGCGTCGAGGCTCGACCCACTCCGGCGGAACTGCAGGCTTCACGGGAGCGTCACTTGCCGCCGCTGACAGCGCAGACAATGCACGCGCGTCAGGCGGGGCAGGATCGGGCGCAGTTCTTCGATGTCAATCATGGACGGCCGCAGACGGTCGCGGTGGATCGTCCGCTGGCAACTCCATTCCGGGCGCCTGCTGCGCAGCCTCCAGTGCGTGGCGTGGCCAATCCGGGATTTGCTCAACGTGCCGCAGTTAACGAGCCGCGTCCCGTACAGGAGCATCCGGAAGCGAGGCCGGGGGCGGTCACGGAAGTTCGGCCGCAAGCCGAGCCGCAGCATCCCAACTTGATCCGGCCACAGGCTCACCCGGAGAACACCGTTCGTCCTGAGGCACGTCCTGAGGCACCTCCTGCTCAACCGGAGCGTCAGCCGGCGGTTCAGCACGAGCAGGCAAGGCCCGAGCCTCAGCCTCAGCAACGACCAGAGGCGCGGCCACAGCAGGAGGCTCACCCGGTGCCGCATCAGGAACCGCAGCCGCGGCCGCAGGCGCAGCGACCGGAAGAGCGTCCGCAGGGTGAGCATCCCCAGTCGCACCCGCAGGCGGTACGGCAGCAGGAGAAACCTCACGCTGCAATCCAGCAAGCGGCCCATGCGGCTCCACATTCTGAGGCTCAGCATGAAAATGGAGGCGGTGGGCACGGGCGGGGGCGGTAGTTACCCCAAGTAGTTACCCCCTCCCCCCACTTTTGGTAAATTCGTCCAAATAAAGGTGGTTAGGGTACTAGAGTTAATTTTTGCGTTTACGATGCCACCGCTGTTCTGTCGGTCGAGCCCATTCCATTTAGGGGATTCGGTCTGAGTCCCCCTAAATGCGTAAATTCCTCATTTTTCTTGGGTTAAGCCAGGATCATATCTAAAATCCTGATACTAAAGACTTTTTGTGTTCTCTGCCCTTACAGGTGAAGAAACGAAAAACGTCTCCTATTTCTAGAATAGCTGATTGAGTGGGAAAACGTGTCAGTCCTCGTTGCCACGATTAAATAATAGAATCAATGGCTTACCATGGGCTTAACAGAAAAGCCTCTTGACAGCTATTTTCTGCCTGCGGCTTCGACGGAGTGGGTCGGGTCGGCGCCCTGCCAAGTAACGTCGGCGGTTGGACCGTAGACGGCGGGGACTTCTTTTCCCAATAGGCGGAGGTAGACGGTGAGCTGCGTGCGGTGGTGGGGCAGTGTGCAGGACACGCCGCCAGAAAACCCAGATGCGCTGCCGTCGGACGTCGAAAAAGGGGACGATTTCCATCCACCAAGGTGTGTCCTGCTGGGCGAAGAAATCGAGACGTTTCCGGGCGAGTTCGACGAAGCGCGTGGTGGCGGTTTCGATGGTCAGGGTGGCGGGCAATACCTCATCGGGCGGCGGCTCGGGGGTAACGAGGAATTCGCCGAAGAAGCGGCGTTCGGACAATAGCTGGTGCTTGAGGATGCCGCGTACGTCAGTAGATTTCGGGTGGGGCTTGTATTCGAGGTCGGCGTCGGAGAAGTTGCGCCAGGTGGAGACGACTTTGTTGGTTTCGCTGACGTAGGTGTCGAGGAGGTGCTCGTAGAGCGGGTTTGTGGCTTGCGGGATGGAGCTGTCGGGGTGGCAGTGTAGGGGTAGTTCATTGGTTTCCCTCGAAGTTCTTGCTTTCCCACCCTTTGCGTTGCAAAGGATGGGGGACGGCTTTTTCTCGTGCAGCTCGCCCAAAAGCAGATCCTTCGCTCAGCTCAGGATGACAACATTTCAAAAATCTCAGAGATCACTATTCTGGGTCCACATCGTTCAGATTCTTCCTCCCGTTACCACCCCATCACGCGAACACCGCGCGTGCCGGGGGCCCCGGTGTTGGTCGTCAGAATGACGGCTGTATAAGGTCTGCGGTCTCGAGTAAGGCTTTATAGCTCTGCCGACTTCTCTTCTATCAGCTTCTTGCTTTTTGCGATGAACTCTTCGAGCGGCGTAGAGCCTTGATCACCTTTACCGCGCGTGCGTACGCTTACTGCGCTTGCTTCGGCTTCCTTGTCGCCCATGATTAATACGTAGGGGACTTTCTGCATGGTAAAGTCGCGGATTTTTGCGTTCATTTTTTCGTTACGGCTGTCGAGCTCAACGCGCAGGCCAGCTATTTGTAACTGCTGTTGTACCTTTTTCGCGTATTCGAGATGGCGCTCGCTGATGGGGACGAGTCCGATCTGTACGGGCGAGAGCCAGAGCGGGAAGGCTCCGGCATACAACTCGATCAGGTAGGAAACCATGCGTTCCATGGTGCTGACGATGGCGCGATGGATCATCACAGGGCGATGTGGGTTGCCGTCTGCGCCCGTGTACTTCAGCTCGAACTGACTGGGCAGGTGAAAATCCACCTGGACCGTTGAATAGGTTTCCTCGTGGCCCATGACGTCGGCCAACTGAATGTCGAGCTTCGGGCCATAGAAGGCTGCGTCGCCCTTGCTCTCGCGATATGGGAGGCCGAGCGAATCCATGGCCTCGCGCAGCACGCGCTCACCCAGCTCCCACATTTCGTCGTTATCGACGTATTTCTCCTTGTTTGCCGGATCGCGCAGCGACAGGCGATAGCTGTACTTCGTAATACCGAGATCGCGATAGGCCCGCTCGACGAGCTTCATTACGTTAGAAAACTCTTCCTTGATCTGGTCGGGCGAGCAGAAGATGTGCGCGTCGTTAAGCGTCATGCAGCGGACACGGCTGAGTCCGCTGAGAGCGCCCGATCGCTCGTAGCGATACATGGTGCCCAACTCGGCGAGCCGCACGGGCAGATCGCGATAGCTGCGCAGCTTCGACTCGTAGATGAGGATGTGGTGCGGGCAGTTCATCGGCCGCAGCACCATCTGCTCGGTCTCGAGGTCCATGGGTGGGAACATGTCCTCGTGATAGTGAGCCCAGTGGCCGGAGCGGACGTAGAGATCGACCTTGGCCAGGCTGGGTGTGTAGACGTGCTCGTAGCCCATCTCGCGCTCAAGGCCGAGGATGTATTCCTCGAGCAGCCGGCGGATGGTGGCGCCTTTGGGCAGCCAGAGGGGCAGACCTGCGCCTACGTCTTCGCTGACGGTGAAGAGTTCGAGCTCTTTGCCCAGGCGGCGATGATCGCGGCGTTTTGCGTCTTCAATTCGCTCCAGGTACTCGTCGAGATCCTTCTTGGAGAAAAATGCTGTGCCGTAGATGCGTTGCAGCTGCGGGTTCTTTTCGTCGCCGAGCCAGTAGGCTCCGGAAAGGCTCATCACTTTGAAGGACTTCACGCGGCCCGTTGAGGGCACGTGGGGGCCGCGACAAAAATCGACGAAGTTGCCGTTGCGGTAGAGTGAGATTTCGTCGCCGGGTTTCGTAAACTTCTCCACGAAATGCACCTTCATGAAGTCATTTCCGACTTTGAATTCCTCCAGGCCCTGCTCGCGCGGCTCCCACTCGCGGACGAACTTTTCGTCGCGGGCGACGACTTCGGCCATGCGGCCTTCGATGAGCTTCAGGTCTTCCGGCGTAAAGGGCGTCGGGCGATAGAAATCGTAGAAGAAGCCGGAGTCGGTCGGCGGGCCGTGGCCGAGCTTGGTCTCGGGAAAGAGTTCGAGGACGGCGGTGGCGAGGACGTGTGCGGCGGAGTGGCGCACGACTTTGAGCGCGTCCGGGTCTTTCTCGGTCAACAATTGCAGCGCGACATCTTCGCCGAGCGGCGTGCTCAGGTCGACGAGGCGCTCGGTCTGCGCGTCTTCTGAGGCATACATCGCGGCTTCGCCCTCTGCGGTCGCGGAGGCGGTTGCGCCGTTCGCGTTGAGCGGCTTGATGCGGGCGACTACTGAGGCGGAGGCCAGACGGGGCGAGATGCTGTTGGCTACGTCGAGCGGGGTGGAGCCTGCGGGGAGGATTTTCTCTGAGCCGTCGGGCAGTTGAACACGGATCGATTTATCGGATGAACTCATACGTGGAAGTGGTGCGAATGCCTTTGTTTGTTGTCTTATTCCATGCTAGCAGGTGAGGAGTATTTGCAGCTGTGGCTTGGAGCGGGTCGCGAGTTAGCCAGATGAGCGAAGAATCTTAGCGGTATCGGCTTACGAAGCATCGTTCAGATTCTTCCTCCCGTTACCACCCCATCACGCGAACACCGCGCGTGCCGGGGGCCCCGGTGTTGGTCGTCAGAATGACGGCGCTTTGGAGGCAAGTGAAATATTGAGTTGTGTTGGCTGTCCATCTTACTTCAGGCCGATGTGCAGGGTGACCTGTACGTTCTGCGGGTCGAATCCGGGCGGGTAGACTTCGTAGTCGGCCTGGAAGGCGCGCTGGCCGCCCAGGTCCTGTGGGGACAAGGACCAGATTTGCTGCCATATCCTGGGCATTACGACGGGGAGTGCTCCTTTGTCGCTTTGGAGGGTGGCGTATTTGCCAGCGGGGATTTCTTTCAGTGTGAGGCCGGCGGGAACGTTCGTGGTCGAAGTCACGCGCGATCCGACGAGGTAGGTGTATTCGCCGGTCTGGTCGCTTTCGTAGTCGGTGTAGACAGCGAGCAGGTCCTGATCGGCGCGGTTCGGGATCTTTTCCGCCGTGCCCTCCTGCATGAATCGCTGCCAGAGCTTGGGGATTTCGCCCTGCCCGGTGGCTTCCGCCTTATTGTTGGTGCGCACGGCGAGGCCGATGACGTTGAATGCTTTCTGCTCTTCGACTTTCACGGGTTTCTCCTGCGCGTAGTAGAAGCGCGGCGTCCCTAGCAGGATGGCCAGGGCTGCGAGACGGATGAGGCTGCGCGTCATGGCGGCCAGTATAACGAGGCGGGTGGGGCGGCGGGATTATTTTTCGTCGGAAACAGAGCCCGGGCTGGCGGTCTCGACCTCGGACGAGGAGTGGTTCGGCTGCGGCTCGGCGACAAGGGTTGAGGGGGTTAGCTGTGCTTCGCTGATGCCGTGGGCTGTGTGTCCTGCATTCTGCGTGGCAATGTGAAGCCATTCATGCACGAGGACGTGCGAGATCGCCTGGGACATGGCGCGGGTGCGCATCTCGCGGGACATGCCGAGGGTTGTGGGGTCGAGGACCTGCGCCAGGCGGGTGCAATCAACATAGATGAAGGGCAGGATCTGGCCGTGGACGCGGAGCACCCAGCCTAGTGGACCGGGCTTGAGCGGGCGGTACGCCTGCTGCGGGATGTCGCAGCGGCCGAGCAGCTTGACTTCGATGACGCTTGAGAACTCTTCGCCGGGATAGACTTCGCTGCCGCGCATAAGATGCGGATTGCGGTCGGCGAGGCCGTAGTTTTCCTTGGCCAGGTCGTCCTGGATGGCGGAAAAGAGCGGCTGCCAAAGGGTTTCGCTTACCGGCTTGTCGGCGTAGAAGACGATGGTGCTTTCTGCGGCTTGAGCTTTGAAGACGGAGAGGAAAAACAGGGCCAGGACCAGCGTTATCAGAGAAAGAGGCCGGGAAAAGTGGGGGCGTCGGGATTGGTCACCGCATCGCACGATAAATATTTTTAATACGGCGTATAAAATCCGTCCAATAGATTGCTTGGATTATCATCATCTGAATTAGAGATGCCTCCGGAAAGGGAATTTTTATGGAAGTGCGGCAACTGCAAATCTTTTGCGCCTTGGCCGAGGAACTGAACTTTACCCGGACGGCGGAACGTGTCCATACCGTGCAGTCGAATGTGACAACGCAGGTTCGGGCGCTGGAAGAGGAGCTGGGTACACCGCTTTTCGACCGGCTGGCCAAGCGCGTGGTGTTGACGGACGCCGGGCAGCGGTTCCTGCCCTATGCCGAAAAAGCGCTGACGGCGATGACGGATGGGCGGGCAGCAGTCCGCCGTGGATCAGAGCCGGCGGGGCCACTACGTATCGGCGCGCCGGAGAGTGTCCTGACCTATCGTCTTCCTGAGGTGCTGCAGTGCTTTCGCAAGCGGCATCCCCAGGTCGAGCTGATCTTTCGGCCGCACTGGGACGAGACGCTTTGGGATGCGCTGGAAGGCGGCCGGCTGGATATGGCGATCCGGATGATCGATAAGATCGACAACCCGCAGTGCGCTTCGGTTCGCTTGCGCACGGAAAGGGTCTATCTGATTGCGCATCCGGAGCATGCGTTGGCGAAGAGGCGCGCTGTCGGTCCTCAGGACCTTGCGGGGGAGATGCTGCTGCTGACGGAGGCAGGCTGCGCTTATCGCAAGAAGCTGGATGAGTTGCTGGCTTCGCACAAGGTGCGGGCGGGGAATATCACTGAGTTTTCAAGCGTTGAGGCGATTAAGCAATGTGCTACGGCTGGCATGGGAATTGGGCTGCTGCCGGAGATTGTTGTCGCGGCGGAGTTGCAGCGGAAGCAGCTGAAGAGCCTTGCCTGGGTGGGTCCGGATCTGGAGATTGCCACTCATATTGTGTGGCACAAGGATAAGTGGCTCTCGCCGGGGATGGTGGCGTTTCTGGACCTGCTGCAGGAGAAACTGCAGGCGGCTTGAGAGCACGGGTTCTTCATCAACAAAAAGCGGAAGCCGGAGCTTCCGCTTTTTTTCTGAGGTTGACTGCTTCACTTCGCTGGCGGGACTGCGCCGGGGAAGAGGTTCGGCAGCGGGGCGTTCTGCTGGTCGCGTAGCTCGGGGTGCGGTAGCGGCTTGCGGGGCAGCATCTGGTCGCGCATGGCGGCGTTGTAGACGAAGATCGCTTCGACGGTCGCGATCTGCTTCAGGTCGCCGGGCTGCAGGCGTTCATAGACGTCCTGATTGGAGTGGTGAGTGCGGCTTTCGTAGTCCAGGTTGTCCTGAATGAACTGGAAGCCCGGAATGCCAACGGCGTCGAATGACAGGTGATCGGTGCCGCCAGTGTTGCGAATCGAGAGCGTGGTCACGCCGAGGTCTTTGAGCGGGGCAATCCACTGCGCGAAAACTGGCGCGATGGCGGCGTTTTCCTGCAGATAGACGCCGCGGATTTTTCCGGAGCCGTTATCGACGTTGAAGTAGCCGGAGATAAGTTTCTGCTCGGGCTTGATTTCAAGCGGACCCGTCTTGCGCAGGAACTCGGGCAGCGCAGCCTGGTCGGGCGTGTTGAGCGGCGCGGCGTAGCCGAAGTGCTGCTTCACATATCCGCGCGAGCCGAAGAGGCCTTCTTCTTCGCCGCTCCACAGCGCGATGCGGATGGTGCGGCGCGGTTTTACCTGCAACGCGTTCAGGATGCGCATCACTTCCATCGCCACGATGGAGCCTGCGCCGTTGTCGGTGGCGCCGGTGCCTGCGATCCAGCTGTCGAGGTGGCCGCCGACCATGACGACTTCATCTTTCAGCTTGGGGTCGGTGCCGGGGATTTCGGCAACTGTGTCGAAGCCGTGCTCGTGGTCACCGGTGAATTTGGTTTCGACGTCCATTTCGAGCGTGACGGGCACGTGCGCCTGGAGCAGGCGGTAGACGCGGCCGTAGTTCTCAATCGCCATGACGACGACGGGGACCTTAACTTTGTGATCAGCGAGGTAGGGCTGGCGTCCGAGCGCGGCGCCGTTGTCGTCGAAAATGGTTCCGCCGGAACCACCACCGTTCTTGCCGTCACGGCTGGGGCGGATGACGGCTGCGGCCTTCTCGTCGGCGAGAAACTCGGCGATCTTGTCGACCAGCTTGTAGCGCTGCAGGTAGGCGCGGAGGCGCGCCTGCATGTCAGCTGCTCCGCGGTCGCTTACCGGATACTGCGCGAGTTCTTCGAGCTCCTTGTCGGTGTAGCGTTCAAAGAGCGCTTTGTCGACTGGCGGAACGTCACGCATTTCGCCAAGCAGCACTATTTTTCCGGCTAGCTTTCCCTTGTACTGGTCGAAGTCCGCATCACTTTGAATGTTGACATAGGTGGCTTCGCCGCTGACGGTGCCGCTGGTGGATGGCGACCACGGCGTTGCCTGCGCGATGAAGACGGCGGTGTCGGGCGAGGTCATGCGGACCCATGTGTTGAGCTGCTGCCAGCCCATTCCAAACTCGCCCCAGTCTTCAAGATGCGCGTTGACGCAGCCCATCGCGGTGAGTTGATCGCGTGTCCAGGCATTGGCCTTGGCCATGTTGGGCGATCCGGTGAGGCGTGGGCCGATGTCGTCGGCCAGCGCTGAGCCGTACTCCATGATCTTGGAATGAGTCAGGCCCTCTTCGCGGATGCGCTGATACATGGTGAGATCGAGATTTTCTGTTGCCGGCTGGGGCTGTTCGTAGGAAGGGGTGGTGTCTTCGGCTTTGGTTTTGGCTTTGTCTGCGGCGAAGGCGGCAAAGGCTGGAATGGCAACGGTGAGCAGCAGCGCCGAAACAGGCCGGCGACAGCGATCGAACATGCGGGTGGTCCTCCTCAAAGTTCTATCAAGGGAAGTGGAAGAATATCAGATATCTTCACAGAGATTGAGTACGAAGACGTGCGAGGCGGAGATTAGTTTCACTAGATGACGAGACTATTGGTTGCAATGGTCCCAATCGGTGTCGGTGTAGAACAAGACTGTGTACCAATATTTTTCTAAACGGCGGACTCGCTGAACCTCACAGGGGATATCACTAAGTTTCCCGGGAGAATGGCTTTTTGCAACGGTGCCAAGGGAATCATTTGGATCAAAAACGACATACTCTACCGTGTCACCCACTCCGGCAAATCCCCAACTGTCCCATTCGGCATGTTTTAACCCGCCATTTGATGGGTTTGGTTGAGATTGAACGGTGGCTTTGTAAGCTTTCGACTCCAAAAGCCATCGACCTCTTGTGTGGGTGCTGTCAGAGATATGAAACAGAAACCAAGAAGCAACGAAGAAGACCACTAGCATCGATATCGCGGGTGGAAATTTTCTCCTAACCGTTCGTGCGAAAACGACCAGCAGAACAATAGTAACGATGAGTCCAATTGCAATTGAAAGGAGAAGAGGGCCAATGTCGTAGCCTCCAATCAGCATTGGAGCGAGAACTATTATTGAGCCGATTACTCCATAAATCGGGAATCGCCAGTTGAATAATTCGGTCTTCATCCTCTTGGAATTTTACAAGTCCAAGGAGTGGGGTCGAATGGCGAATTTCCAAGATATTATTTTGCTCTTTTGAGTACGGTGACGTGAAGTGTACGCCTGATTTCGAAGCCAACCTTCTCATAGACGCGAATCGCTCCGGCGTTGTCTTCGCGAACGCCGAGGATCGGTGTCTTGTTTTGCTCGAAGACGCCGTTCGCTACTGTGGCCACGAGGGCTTGCGCGTATCCTCGGCCGCGGAACTCGGGCCAGGTGCAGACGGCGCTGACCTCGGTGAAGTCATCGAGTCCGCAACGTTGCCCGGTCATCGATGCGAGGCGGCCGTCGACGTGGATTCCACGATACCCGCCGAGCTCTATGGTGCGGCTGCGAAATGGGCCAGGCTCGGTGGCTTCGGCAAGTTTTCGCATCTCGGGCACGTCTGCGGGCGTGAGGCTCTCGATGAGGAAGCCTGTTTGCGGCATCGCAGGCGGCGTGAGGCAAATCATCTGATACATGGGGAAGCACTGTAGCAAGCGCAATTCCTTGGGCGGCGTTGGCAGGTCGGTGAGGAAGAGCACAGCAATGTCATTGGGGCCGAGAAGCTGTGCGAGCGAACGATAGGCCTCGGGGCTCTGGTCCTTCATTCCTGATAGCGGGCCGATGTCGATCTGATAGCGCTTGGCAAGGTCGTCGCCTTGGGCGAAGTGAGCATGCGCGGTGGAGAGAGCGTTCCAGATCGGATTGTCGAGGACAGTCGTGTCGTTGCTCATTTAGTTATTTAGTTATTGGATAGATGAGCATAGTTCTGGCTTTGCCGCAAAATTCGTTTGTGGTTGTCGAAGTGTTGTTCTTTCCCACCCTATCGCAAAAAGCGCGATAGGATGGGGCACCCTTTTTTCGTGCTCTATTGAGATAGAAACAGGTCCTTCCCCTTCACTGCGTTCAGGGTCAGGATGACAGCTATAAAGGATTCGCGACGCTGTCGAGCATTTTGTGGAGACATGCTCGCGCGCATGCGTCATGGGGGTGCGGTCGCCCGTCAGGCGGGACATCATCAGGCTTCCTTCGAGGGTGGCGATGATGATGGAGGCGATGCTTGCGGGAGAAGCTCCTGCGTCGATTTCCCCCGCTCTCATTCCCTGGCAGACGAGGTCTTCGAGGTAGGCGAGCCATGCCCGCAGGGCTTCGCGGGCGTGCGCGCGCAGCACCGGGTTTCCGTCGTCTGAGTCGATGGCGGTGTTCATCAGCGCGCAGCCGCCGGGCACTGCTGATGGCCTGGTGGCGAAGTTGTCGATCAGTCCCCGCAGCTTGCCGAGAGGCGTCGGAATTTCATTGAGGATTGCGAGACGGCGTTGCTTGATCTTTGACCAGGCGTAGTCGAAGGCGGCGACGGCGAGGTCTTCCTTGCTTTCGAAATGGCGGTAGATGCCGCCTTTCTCAAGCCCTGTCTCTTCCATGAGTTCGGACAGGTTGGTACCCGAATATCCGCGTTGGTTGAAGACAGCGGCAGCCTTGCGGATGATTTTGTCCCGCGTTTTCTCGCCTTTGCTGAGCGCCGTGCTCACAGAATTATTGTAGCAGATTTTTGCGACCGATCGGTCTCATTGCGAATCTATGTTCAGCGTACCCTTTTCCATGAGCACAGCGACACTAGCCCGCCCGCAGCTTTCCGTTGACGTCGCATCCACTCCTCGTGCCATCAATCCCTGGGCCGTAGCGATCACGGTCACGCTGGCCACCTTCATGGAGCTGCTCGATACGTCGATTGCCAACGTTTCTCTGCCGCATATCGCCGGCGGACTGGGGTCGAGCTTCGACGAAGCGACGTGGGTGCTGACCTCGTATCTGGTTGCCAATGCTGTGGTGTTGCCGCTGAGCGCGTGGCTTTCGCGCGTCTTTGGGCGCAAGCAGTACTACATGATGTGCGTCGGGCTGTTTACGGCGACCTCGTTTCTGTGCGGTATTGCACCAGCGCTTAGCTTTCTGCTGATCTTTCGCGTGATGCAGGGGATTGCCGGCGGCGGGCTTGCTCCGGTGGAGCAGGCGATTCTGGTGGATACCTTTCCTGCCGAGAAACGTGCTGCCGCGTTTGCGCTCTACAGTATGGCGATTGTGACCGCGCCTGCGATTGGGCCGCCGCTGGGCGGGTGGATTACGGACAGCTTCTCATGGCGCTGGGTCTTTTTCATCAATGTGCCGATTGGGATCGTGTCGCTGATTCTGACCAGCCGACTGGTGCATGATCCGCCGCAGTTCAAGGAAGAGATTGCCAAGCTGCGCGCGAGCGGCAAGCTGAAGATTGACGGGCTCGGGATCGGGCTGATTGCGATTGGCTTCGGCTGTCTTGAAGTCGTTCTTGATCGCGGACAGATTGATGACTGGTTTGGCAGCTCAACGATTATCACGCTGTTGGTTGCTGCGATTGCTACGCTGGTGATCGCCGTCGTCTGGGAGTGGCGGCACACCGATCCGGTGGTGGAACTGAGGTTGCTCAAAGAGCGTAATTTTGCCGCGTCGACGATTTTCTATTTTCTCTTCGGATTTGTGCTCTTCGGCAGCACGACGATGATCCCGGAGATTCTGCAGACGCTCTACGGATATACAGCGACCGATGCGGGGCTGGTGCTGGGGCCGGGTGCGCTGGTCATTACGGTTCTCGCTCCCTTTACCGCGCGGCTGGTGCAGTCGGGGAAGGTCAATCCTCGCCACCTGATCATGTTCAGCTATGCCGTGGTCGCCGCGTCGATGTGGTACTACGGCAGCTTCACCCCGCAGACTGATTATTTTCATTATGCGATGGCCCGCGTTGTGCAGGGATTTGGCTATGCGTTCCTGTTTGTGCCGGTGAGTGTGATGGCATATTCGTATCTGCCCGCGCAGAAGAACAACAAGGCTTCGAGCCTGACGAACCTGGCGCGCAACTGGGGCGGCAGCTTCGGTGTGGCGTTTGTCACGACGTTTCACGAACGGCGTATGGATCTGCATCAGGCGCGCCTTGCGGACACGCTGGCGCATGGGCTGCCGCTGGTGGATTCGACACGTGATTCGCTGACGAAGAGCTTTGAGCGGCTCGGGTTTTCGCATGCGGATGCGGTGACCCACGCGAGCGGGCAGATGTTCAACCAGCTGCTGCAGCAGGCGAGCCTGCTTGGTTTCACTGACTGTTTCCATCTGCTGGGATGGATTGCGCTCGCGGGGATTCCCGTTGTCTTCTTCACGAAGAACTTCAAGCCGGGTGGAGGGTCTGCGGGCGGTCATTGATCGGCTGCGGCGGTATTTCGTTTGCAGCTGCGCTCACGGCATGTACCATCGAAGATCATTTTGATGGCGCATGGTTGAGATCGGTCTTCTCCGAAAAATTGGGCGTGGCATTGTCTGGTTCGTGCTGTTGCTGGTGACGGTGTGGGCCGTCGCTGCGCTGTGTTTCGACGTGCGCATTGCGTGGCTGCGTCTTCCCTGCGTGATTGCGTATCTGCTGGCTGTCGTTGCGGCGGTGCTGGTGCCGAAGCGGTTCTGGTATCGCGTGCTGGCCTGCGTTGGCTGCTTTGTGATTGTGCTTGCGTGGTGGCTTTCGCTCAGGCCTTCGAACTATGGCGACTGGCAGGCGGATGTTTCGCGGCTTGCTTACGGGCAGGTGAGTGGCGATCACGTCACCATCTACAACACGCGCAGCTGCGACTATCGCGCCGAGTTTGACTACACCTGTGCCTGGCCGACGCGCGAGGTGGACCTCAAGCAGATTCGTGGCATGGACGTGTTTGTGGATTATTGGGGATCACCGTGGATCGCGCACACGATTATCAGCTTCGATCTGGGCGGTGGGCAGCATGTGGCCTTTTCGATTGAGGCGCGCAAGCATGTGGGACAGAGCTATTCGGCGATTCGCGGTTTCTTTCGCCAGTTCACTTTGATTTCTATAGTCAGCGACGAGCGCGATGTAGTGCGGCTGCGCACGAACTATCGCGTGGGTGAGGACCTTTATCTCTTTCACACGACGGCTACGCCAGGGTTTGCGCGGTCGCTTTTTCTCGACTACATCCACTTTACGAATAACCTGCATGATCATCCGCAGTGGTACAACGCTGCGACGAGTAATTGCACGACGGAGATCTTTGCGCTGAAGTCGATGCAGATTCTGCCGCGGAGCTGGACGATTCTTCTGAACGGCAAGGGCGCGGCTGAGCAGTATCGCGAGGGCAATCTTGCAGGCGATGGATTGCCGTTCGATGAGTTGATGAAGCGGGCTTACATCAATCCGGCGGCGAAGGCTGCGGATAAGGATCCCGAGTTCTCAGAAAAGATTCGGGAGAATCGTCCAGGGTTTGAAGGGGCGCAGTAGTCCCTGGTTCCGGTCAGAGTCTTACAGAGCGCACCGAGCTTATAGAAGGCCCGCAAGAAAAGGCGCCACCGTGTGGAAAGCTATGCCTCCGAATTTGGCGATCATGCCGGCGATGGTTCCGATGGTCGCCAACTCGCTCTGGGCCGCGCCCGAAGCTTTCACGAGGAGGTTCAGCTTTTCCAAGCCCGATTCGAGTTTGCCTTTCGCTTCCGGAGCCTTCACATCTTCATGCATGGGCTGAACGACGCTTTCGACGATGGTGTTCTTCATCGCGTCGGGCATGCTGGATTTCTGAATTTCCGCCTTCAACTCCTCGATCAGTTTGAGAAGTTGCTGCTGATCGGCTGCATTGGCAATCGAGACATTGGATGTTGCTCCCGGACCGACGGCAATGCCTGTGCCGGTAATGTTGCCGCCTACATATGTGCCGCTGTTGTCCCTCATAAAGATGCTCCAGATTCTGCGCGGGTCGCAGAGGATGCAAGGCTATGCGCCCCCACTGCGATACCAGCCCCTTGAATGTTCCCGTTCACCGTTGTTGAGTGGTCGTCCATGCGAATGGTGACGTTATAAACAGCGCCGGCGGGAACGGACATCACCGGCGTTTGTTGATTGGTTTTGGGGTTCACAATATTCAACTGCATCTGGTCGGGATGGTTGGGATCGGCCAGAGCAATGACGGAAGCGGGCATGGACATTCCGCCTGAGACATTAATTCCACCCACAAACTGCAGGCATGGAGCCAGAAACTCACTCCATCTCTGCGTCTGCACCATGACCATTACCTTTACGGTTGAGATTGGTCCCTGGATCAACAGAATGAGCGCGTGGATTGCAACATTAAAAGGAGGAAAGCCTACCGCATCGAACTCTCGGCCCAACGCGGTTCCGTTCTGCAGCGGAATCTGCCGCATGGGGGCGAAATTAAACACATATTGCGCCTGTAAGGATTGCGCAAGCCCCGATGCCACGTCCGGCGATTCCAAATTTTGCATTCCCATCAGGACGATTTGAGAAGTCATGGGGTCGATTTCTTCGACGGTCACAATCGCAGGCGTGAACTGGCTGAGGTGCGAACCGGGCGGTAGCAGCATGAACGTACTCAGGGGCTGAGGAATTCCCTGCATCTGTGCGATCATCGCGGCGTACTGCATCATGGGGTTCGGCGGAATCACAGTGAACCCATCTGGCAACGTTGCCGTGAAATTGAACCCGCGGATGACCTGGTCATTCAAAGCGTGAGAAGTATAGCGCCGGATGGCCTGGATTCGGTTAGAAATTCTTTCCCATTCAGACCAGGCTCGCGCCTGCGATCTTCTCCAGGACTTGAAGCGGTGAGGTTTCCGGCGTGACCAGCGCTTCGGGGTGAACGAGGAATGTCTGCTCCAATGCATACTGCCCGGCGAGGACCGCGTGGGGGACGGTGTCGGTGTAGACCATCCAGCTGGTGCCGGGGGGGAAGTTGAAGGCGTGCTTCGGGCAGTTAGCCTGGAAGTCGGGGTTCTCTTTGAGGAAGTTGTGGAAGCGCATCATGAAGTCGTCGTAAGGGCTGCGCTTGAGGGAGGGAATGGCCGCGCCGAGTCCGATGCCCCGGCCTAAGGATTTCGCGGCGCGGTTGAAGGTACTGTCTACCTGCGGCGCGATTTCAGCGGGCGCGAATTGCTTCACGATAGTGGCGAAGGGGTCGCTGACGACCCAGTCGCGGGTGCGCGTGGGGTGGATGTTGTTGAAGAAGCGGAGAATGCGCGCGCCGTAGGTGGGGCGTGTTGGGAAGGCGTCGGTGTGCAGCAGGTCATTGCGGCGGCGCTGCGGCAGGTCGCGGCCTTCTTCTTCCTGCGGGCGGAAGCTGGCGTAGTCGAGCCGCCAGTTGGCTTTGTAGGGCGCGAGGAAGCGGGTCAGGAATTCGGTGACGGACTTCGAGTATTGCCGCATGATGCCTTGCAGTCGCGCGACGGCGACTGCGTCGGCAGTTTTGGTGTCGACTCCGCTGAGCTTATCGATATTCGGCTTGTAGGCGATGTTCTTGTGCAGCGAACTGTCGGTCTGTTGCTGGCCGAGGAGGAACTGCAGGTCGCTCTCGGGGATTTCGATGGGGGTTTGCGGAAAGTAGAGGATGTCTCCGGCTTCGAGTTGCGCGCACCACTCGTGCTCTTGTTCCGGTGAGGGCGATTTCAACGCATCGAGCGAGATGGGGAGGACGGCCATGGAGTTCTTAGTTTCCGCTCAGCTTGCGGCGCAACCAGAATCCTAGCAAGACGATCAAGCTGACAGCGAGCACGGCGAGCCCGACAGGCAGCGCGATGTATCGGTAGCTGTCGGCGAAGTTCATGTTGTGGTGGCCGGCGCTGTTGTAGATCAGGATGCCGAAGATGGCGACGAAGCAGGTGGCGAAGAAAGCCATGAATCCCAACGAGAAAGACAGCAGGATCGTGGCAAAGAGGCCGAAGTCGCCGAACTGGATTCCAAAAAACCTGCCCTGATTTGCCTGGGTTGCAGCAACCATACTGAAACAACACGCTCCTCAGCTAGAATACAGGTTCATGGCAGGTACCGCCCAGATCGAGTTGTTGCCCGCGCAGAAGGTGGCGCAGGAAGCGAATGTGCTGCAAGCGCCGAACACAGTGTGCTACGCGCAGTATGGCGACACGCATTTGACGGCGCAAGAGCTGGAGCGCATCGTGCAGGCGGTGCCGGATTCAATTGCGGCGGCATTGCAGCGACGCGCTTACTACTTTGTCCCGCTCACGATCAGCGAGAACGATGAGACGCTGGTTGCTCCCGAGTATACGATCGACTTCAGCGATCGCGCGATATGCCACCGGAATGTGCAGTTCGGCAACTCCGAGTGCATCTTTATTTCGACGCGGCTGATGCAGGACCGCTTTGCGCTGGCCTTTGAGTTCTTCATCAACGTCGGGCATCACTTTGTCGAGTCGGTCGGTGTGCCGCACAGCTTCATCGATCTGGTGTGGTCGCAGGCCGAGGCGGATGTGCGTGGCGAGACGAGCCAGGATGCTTTCGAGAACCGCAGAAAAGCTACGGAGCGCGGGCGTGCCGATGAGAAGGCCAAGAGCACGTTTTTCGATGCGGCTTTCTCGGATGCGATTGCAATTTACCTGCTCTCTCTGAGTATCGACTTCGATTACACCGATCTGCGGGAGCGCGAGTATCCTCTGCTCGCTGCTCCGGCGCTGGCGGAGCGGCTGCGGCATATTTCGTCGCTCTTTCCTCCGAATGCCGGGTATGAATTTGAGATCAAGTACCGCCGGCGCGGGTAATCGCGACTAGGAAGCCATTTCCAGGGTAAAGATCTTCCTGAACACAAGTCCTTGCTTCCCACCCTATCGCAAAACGCGCGATAGGATGGGGCACCCGTTCTTCGTGCCTCGTTTCGAATCGGCTCCTTGCGCTCAAGTTGACGGCAGGTTGGATACAATCGCGGCATGATTGCGCATTTGCGGGGGCGGCTTTTTTCGAAACGACCGGGGCAGGCTATTGTTGAGGCCGCCGGCGTGGGATATGACGTGACCATCAGCGTTCCGACGTTCACAGCTTTGCCGGCAGAAGGGACTGAAGTTTCGCTTCACATCCACACACAGGTGCGCGAGGATGTGCTGGCGCTTTTCGGGTTTCTTGAACTGGACGAGAAGCGATTGTTTGAGCGGCTGATCACCGTCTCAGGTGTGGGTCCGAAGCTGGCGGTGACGATTCTGAGCGGGTTGAACCCGGAGCGGACAGTGGCGGCGATCCGGGCGCAGGACCACGCGACACTGACGCGGATTCCGGGCGTGGGGAAGAAGCTGGCTGAGCGGCTCGTGGTTGAGTTGAAAGACAAGCTGGACGACATGGCAACAGCGCCAACGGTTGCGTCAGCTGGCCCGGCGGCTGAGGATGTGCTGTCGGCGCTGGTGAATCTTGGATATCAGCGTCCGGCGGCGCAGAAGGCGATCGAGACTGCGGTCGCGAAGAACAAGGCTACCGGCGAGAGCTTTGATGAGTTGTTCCGCGCGGCTTTGCAGTTGATTCGGTAGGTCTAGATCCAGGCAGACGGAAAACTGCCGCTTCACTGCCAACCTTCGAGTGCTCGCTGGTTCGGCGTACGAAAAAGCTCAGGGCCGCCAGACGTAAAGGTAGTCATCGTCGCTGGAGGTTGCAACGTCCATTCCCCTGGCCCGGGTTGCGCGGTTCAAAGCAGAACGAATGTTCTCTTTCGTGTCCGGCAGCTCAGACAGAGGAACCTTCAGCGCCTTTCCTTGTTCCAGTTGATCGATATCGCTCAGCAGTTGCGTGATGATCTCTTTGTGCTTGCCATTCCGGCCTGTGGGCACATCGGTCTGGAGCATGGACTTGAATCTCATCGGCGGTAATTTGGATTTTCCATTCATAGTCATAGCGCACCCTTGTCTTAAGCAATTCGTATCGCTAATCTGACGAAAAACTAACACATTCGAGATTAATCCTACAAGACGAATCAGCACTTATTTATCGTTAACCTATAAATCGCACATTTTAAAAGATTTAACCAGTATCGCCGAAATACTGCTAGGGTCTTGCTGAGGAGTACTTCCCATGACAACTGGGCCCAGGTACGACACAATCTCATTAGTGGAAATAGATAGAGAACGCCTGAACGCTGCCCCCGATCCTCTCCATCCAGTGATCCTTGTAGTAGATGATGAGGCTGTGATTGCCGACACGCTGGCCGCTATTCTCCGCAGGCAGAACTATTCTGTGTTAGTTGCTTATGACGCGGAAAGCGCATTCGATCTGGTGAGTGTGATTCCTCCGGAACTGCTGATCAGCGACGTTGTGATGCCCGGAATGAGCGGTGTTGAATTGGCGATCAAAGTGAAGAATTCTGTCCCGGACTGTAAGGTGCTGCTGTTTTCAGGGCAGTCGAGAAGTCTGAATCTGCTCGCGGACGCACGTGCTGCCGGCCACGATTTCGTACTGCTCGACAAACCGATTCATCCTACAGACTTGCTTGAGCAGATAACGAGACTAGGCATTGGAGTGGAGATCACCTCTGAGGCTTGTTAGCTGTTAATGTACGGATGAAGGACTTGAAGCGTAGCCGAAGAGCGACACGAAGCGGAAGTCCATGTGCAGTTGAGTCGGTAGGGTAGCGTCCCCATCGTTCCCGCATATTGAACTCCGCGCCACGCGCCCATTACGGAATTACGAGGATGATGTGTACCCGCCTAGTTAAGTCCAAACCAGCGTTTCCAATTGAAGCAACATGGCGATGAATGCCACCCTAATAAAGATGGTTGAATACCAGCCCAGACACTAACAAGCGGGCGATATCAATTCACGAGGGATGCAAGAATTGGACTCTTTTATTCTCCAGATCAAACAGCATGAGATGAAAAGCGAACTGCTGTATCAGATACAGCATGCAGTGCTTCACAACGCTGGAATCACCAGGCACGCTCACCACGGCGAGAACCTCTACCATCTCCCGATGGGCGAGTACTATGCAAACGTTCCAGGGAAGTCGGCTGATCATGTCAGAGAGATGGCCTATCGGGCCGTCAAGTCAATCTGGCCTCTCGAACCGGAGATCACCTGTGAAGAGGTCACGAAAGCCTCCTTCAGCGGTCTCGAAGAGGCAACGCAGCAGGAGAAGCAGGATTGGGATATGAAGATGGCCTTTCTGAAGAAGGCTGTCGAGACCCAGCAGAAGTACGTCAGCGAATTCAGAGCGCAAATCGTCGGTTCCAGAGGTTCATTCGTGCGACCCCGGCCCGCGCCAGCTCCACTCTTGCCGCGCCACGATGTGCGGGCTGACCTTCAATCGCAAAGCCCGTCGTTTGCCGCTCAGCCTCAGTCGAGCTGAGCCGGCATTCGGTGCGGTAGGTTGAAAATTCAGCGCGTCCGGCCTATCGGTAAGCGCGAATCCGAATCTCAGTAGAGATACATTTCGGACATTCCTTGCAGCATGAGCTGCGAAGCCCCATTGCTACGTCGAGAGAGAAGGTGTAAGACTTTTGCGATCGAGGAATGCACGTGGCCACTACCGAATCCAGACAAACACAAAAGGAAATAGAAAGCCCGAGCTATTTTCTGGAAGCTCTTAAGGATGCCGAGCGGCTGCTGAAGTATGCAGCGGAAATGGGCATTGATGTCGACGCGGAAGTACGCTTCGCCGTTCTCCATGCCAGAGCTGTTTTTCCAGACGGATGGACAGAAGAGACAGCAGCGAAGCTATTGCTCGCACTTACGGTACTTGCAGCAAAGGCAAGGCCGGTGAGCGCTGCCAGCCTGAAGGCTTATGGCTCTGAGACGGCGCCCACGATGCACACTTACCTGATCTGGGCCGTGATTTTATCCTTAATCATTATTCCCACTTCCATTGCCACCTTTGTCAGCTCGAATGTTTCTGATGCGATTCGCAACGACATTGAGCGAGCGAATGTTTTGACGGTGAAGTTGCACACGGAGCTCGGTCCCACGGCGCCTGCAGGTGTCGGTTCAGTAGATCAGGTGACAGACCTTCAGGAATATGCCTCCACGGTTCGATCCATTTATGCCCGCGCTAAAAAACTGAACCAGTTTGTGTTTCCGCATGTGGAAGTGCCTCGGCCTCTTCAGCCGCCACCCGGCTTATCGAAGGATGCGGAGGCCGAGTACTTGAAGGAAAAATTTGAGCTGCCTATTCCTCTTGACAATCTGACCAAAGCAAGAGATGACATGACAATCACTTACCAGGATGTGCGTTTCTTTGCCCAGACGATTACGAGCGACATCCTGACGTTTTATGGAGCGGTGAATTCCTGCATTCTTCCCATTCTCTATGCGCTGTTGGGAACCTGTGCGTATCTGTTGCGGACCTTTGAAGACGAGATGGGCAACCGCACATTCATCCCATCAAGAGCAAATTCGGCGCGCTTTCTGATTGCAGCAATTGGGGGGACAGTGATAGGTCTCTTCGGCGGGGTTACAGCGCCAATTTCTGCCTCGCCTTTAGCAATAGCCTTTCTCGTAGGATACGCAGTCGAAGTATTCTTTGCGTTCCTTGAGGGGCTCATTCGGTCCTTTACCAAGGGCGGCCCCACATCCTCTGCGGTTGGGGTCGCAGGAGCAGGAAAGAGATAAGTTCGCCGCGATCTAAAACTAGGGCGTGTTCACACTAATGTGATCTATTGTCACTGTCCTGACGGCTGGCGCCTGGCGTCCAGCGAAATCGATCCGGCTCCGAGGCAGAGAATCGCAATCAGCCCGAGGAGCATGCAAAAGTCTGTTCGCCCCTCATGCATGGCCGCCCAGAAACCCTGCTTGAGAAGCATGGGCACTTTGGTTGTCGCTATGGCGACGGAAATGACGCCGAGCAGAGGTACCGTTGCCAGCGAGGTAAAGAGCCCGAGGATGACCAGCGTGCCGCAGACGATTTCGACAGTTCCGACGAAAGGGGCCATGATGGACGGCGCAGGGATTCCAATCTTTGTGAAGCGTCCCACTCCCAATGCTGCCGGAAACAGAAATTTCTGTATGCCTTCGGATAGGAAGACCCAGCCGACGAAGATACGAAGTAAGAGAAGGCCGATGGATTGTTTTCGCATGGAGCACCTTTCTTGCTGACGCAGGCGCGTTCCTAAACGTAATCGAAGAGCGACATGAAGCCGAAGTCCATGTGCAGTTGCTGGTGGCAGTGGAAGAGGGTATTGCCGGGGTTATTGGCGACGAAGTCGATTTCGACTTCCTGATAACCGCCGACCATGACGACGTCTTTCATCAGGCCGGTGGTGGGCAGTCCAGCGTAGCGCGTCACTTCAAAGGTGTGCCGGTGCAGGTGGACAGGGTGGATGTCGTCGCTGGCGTTGCGCATGCGCAGGCGGTAACGCTTGCCTTCATGCAGGTGCCAGGTGGCCGGCGCCATCATCTGGCCAACGGGGTACGACTTGCCATTGATTGTCCAGAGATTGAAGCCTTCGAAAGCGGCATTGTCTTTCTCGAAGAGCATGTCGATGGTTTCGTCAGGATCGGGTGCGATGGGTCCGGAGCTGCCGAAGTGGGTGTAGTTCCAGCGGAAAGGCGCGGGTGCGATCCATTGCGGCTTGCCGTTGAAATTGGCGTACTCGACGACGATGCCCATGCCGTGATGGCGGTCGTCGTCGGAGAGGTCGCCCATGATCCAGACGCCGGGGTGATTCATTTCGACGACGGCAGAGATGCGCTCGGCGGTGCCCAGCCATAGCAACGGCACGTTCACAGGCTTGGGCAGAGGGTTGCCGTCCATGGCAACGATGGTGAAGGTGTGGCCGGGGAGCGCGAGGCTCCGGATCTCAGTGGCGCTGCCGTTGAGGATGTGGAAAAGAATGCGCTGGCCCTCTTTAACGCGGACTGGTTCGCCGTGGCCGAGCATCTTTCCGTTGATGGTGAACGAGTCGTAGCCCACCTCAAAGCCGTGCGGGTTTTCGTGCGCAAGCGATTCCTGCATCGCGCTTTCGCCGCGGTCTTTTAGGGTCTTTACCGTTGTGGGGGGCGCGAGAAAGTCCTGGGCCATGTCGCCGCCACGGCTGAGCGTCGGCTGAAACTCTTTCATGGTGAGGAAGACTTCGCGGTCGTAAGCGCCGGAGTTGTCTTTGGGCTCGATGTAAACCGGGCCGACGAGGCCGCTGTATTGTCCGACGCTCAGGTTGGCTCCGGCGCGGACATGCGTGTGATAGAAGCGGAAGCCCATTGGGCGCGGCGTGAAGGCGATGCGTCGGCTGCCGTGCGGCGGAATGAAGGGCGTGCCTTCCTCGGCGGATCCGTCGACGTCGACGGGGATCATCTGGCCGTGCCAGTGGAGTTGTTCGGGCGTGTCGGTGTTGTTATGGACGTCGATGGTGACCTGCTGGCCTTCTTTGAAGCGCAGCAGCGGGCCGGGGAACTGGCCGTTATACGTGGTGACGGAAAGGATGCGGTCGGAGGCGATCTCGATGGGATTGGTGGCGATGGTGAGGGTGTAGTCGGCGGGGCTTTCGGATTGAGCGACGAGCGGAGACTTCGACAGCAGGGCGCCGCCGGCGAGCGTGCCAGCGGTGCCGAGAAAGCTTCTGCGTGAGAGCCGAGTGGGTGTCATGGGCCGGTGGCTGCTCTCCTACTTGGCTGGCGGTGCGACCCAGCCGCCGGGAGTGGAGCGCGCGATCTCGGTTTCTTCCGCAGTCATGTCCACGGGGATATCGGCGAAGAGCGGCGTGCTGAGATAGCGCTCACCCGTGTCGGGCAACATGCAAAGGATCGTAGATCCCTGCGGTGCCTCGGCGGCGATGCGCAGAGCCGCTGAGAAGGTGGCCCCAGAGCTGATGCCGACGAAGATGCCTTCCTTCTGGGCGAGGTCTTTGCTCGAGCGCATGGCTTCGGCGTTCTTGATGCGCAGTATCTGGTGGATGGCGCTGGTGGCGACGGCGTCGCCGGTGAGTTTCGGGATGAAGTCCGGGCTCCAGCCCTGCAGGGGATGCGGATTCCATGCAGGGTGTCCTGCGGCGGGAGATCCGTCGGGCTTGCGCTGCTGTTCGACGCCGCTTGAAAGCATCGGGGCGTCGTCAGGCTCGGCGACCACGATCTTTGTTTCGGGGCGCTCTTTGGCGAGGACGCGAGCCACGCCCTTCAGGGTACCTCCGGTGCCGAATCCTGTGACCCAGTAGTCGAGGCGTTCGCCTTTGAAGTCGGCGAGGATCTCCTGCGCAGTGGTGCGCGAGTGCATGTCGGCGTTGGCCTCGTTTTCGAATTGACGGGTGAGGAACCAGCCGTGTTTCTCGGCGAGTTCGACGGCTTTGGCGACCATGCCTGTGCCTCGACCCGCGGCGGGAGTGATGACGACCTTGGCGCCGAGGAAGCGCATCAGCTTGCGGCGCTCGACGCTGAAGGTTTCAGCCATGGTGACGACGAGCGGGTAGCCTTTCGCCGCGCACACCATGGCGAGGCCGATGCCGGTGTTGCCGCTGGTCGCTTCGACGACGGTCTGGCCGGGCTTGAGCTGCCCGGTCTTTTCCGCGTCTTCGATCACGCCGAGGGCCAGACGGTCCTTGACGGAACCGAGTGGGTTGAAGGCCTCGACTTTGACGTAGAGATTGATGCCTTCAGGCGCGAGCTTGTTGATTTTGACGACGGGGGTGTTGCCGACTGTTTCAAGGATGTTGGCGTATCTGCGTCCCACTTGATATACCTCGGTTCGCGCGTAGCGATGCGATTTGTCGTCCACATTTCGGACTCGTCCAAGATAACTCTTTGGAGAGGGCTTTGAGCGAGTTCTATTCAGAGTTTGTAAGCGGCGTTTTATAGGGTTTCAAAAGATGTTATGCAGGAATTTTGAAATTGAACGGGTGTTTACATTCGCTGCCTGGAATTCTGCCTGCCTTGTTTCGGTGTAGAAAAATTTACGGCAGGATACGAAAGGCGCCTCTGCGGCGCATTTCCCATTTAGCGGTAGATAAGGCAGCCGCGATCTTTGAGGCCGCTGAGCCATGTCGGAGGTTCTGCAGGCCGCGCGAAGGTTGCGACCCAGCGCAGATCGAGCTTTTCCAGTTTTGGCAGCCCGGCGAGGATTTCAGGCAGGGATTCGATCGGGTTGCCGCGCAGGTCGATCTGGCGAAGCTCACTTAATTTGCCTGTCGATAGCGGAAGCGTCTGCAGCTTGTTGTCCCTCAAGTGCAGCTCCCGCAGATGCTTTAGATTTCCGATGGAGTCAGGGATCGTTGTGAGCTGATTGCCGGAAGCTCTCAGTTCGATGAGGCTGTCTAGTTTGCAGACTGCATCCGGAAGTGCGGTGAACTCGTTGTCGCCGATATTGAGGTAGCGCAGTCTCTTCAGCTGCTTGATGGAATTGGGCAGCAACGACAGCCGATTGTCATGGAGATAGAGGAAGTCGCTGAGATCTTCCAGCTCGCCGATGGCATCTGGAAGGCTGCTGATTTGATTGTGGCCCAGGTCGAGCATGCGGAGCGCCTTCATCTCTCCGATACGCTCGGAGATCTCAGTCAGCTGGTTGTCGGCGAGAACCAGGGATTCAAGGCTGGTCTGCCGCCAGACGGATTTTGGCACATGGCTGAGCTGCTGTTTCCATAGGTTGAGATGGCGGGGAGAGTCCGCGGGCATAACGTCATCCTAATTCGACAAATGTAGTCGGACATTTCCAAAAATTATCCGGCCGAGTGTCGATTTCGCACTGCCCCATCCGACGTATGAATAGAGCATATTTCGCAGCTCTTCCTTGAAGGAGGGCAAGACGATGGTGGGACTCATCCAGTTGATATTGTTCGCCGGCATGTGTGTGATCGTGGTCGGTGTCGGGCCCAGGCTGTCTGGCGAAAAGAGCCAGAGCGGTGGAACGTTTCTGGATGTACTCCTGACGATGCTGAATAAAAATTCTTCAGAAAAAGTTATGCAGCGTGTCGATTCTGCGACGCGACGTTCGACGTGTTAGTAGAGCGTGGGATACAACGGTAGATCATCCTGAACGCGAAATTCCGACGAGGAGAAATCGAAATGCGAGTGATGGTGATGGTGAAGGCAACCCAGGATTCTGAAGCGGGCATTCATCCAGAGAGGGAAGATTTTCAGAAGCTGTTTGCCGACATGGGCAAGTTCAACGATGAACTGATCAGGGCTGGAGTATTACTGGCTGCCGATGGGCTGAAGCCGAGTTCGAAAGGCAAGCGGGTTCGGTTTTCCGGCACGGAGCGGACGGTAATTGATGGACCGTTCTCGGAGACAAAGGAACTGGTCGCAGGGTTCTGGCTATGGCAGGTTAAGTCGATAGAAGAGGCGATTGAGTGGGTAAAGCGCTGCCCATGCCCGTTTCCGGGAGTGGAGTCTGAGATCGAGATTCGTCCGCTCGCAGAGCCAGAGGATTTTGGTGAGGCGCTGGCCCCTGAGTTTAAAGAGCGGAGAGAACGTTTCCGTGAGCAGCTGGCAGGACAAAAATAGTTCGCGTTCGGTTTTTCGATGTCGATTTCAGTCCACGTCATTCGATGTGTATACAAAGCGGGGTTCGAGCACGCCCGCCTTGAAACCAAATTGAAGGAGATTTTGAGATGAAATTTCTTTGTTTGTATAAGCCCGCGCAGACAGAAGGCGCTCCGCCAACGATGGAAGCCATGGAGACGATGGGAAAGTTTGTCGAAGAGATGATGCAGAGCGGCAAACTTCTGGCTACCGAAGGATGCCTGCCCAGCGCGAAGGGCGCGCGCGTGCGGTTATCGAGTGGTAAATTCGCTGTCGTGGATGGGCCGTTCACCGAGGCGAAAGAGCTAGTTGCCGGTTTCGCGCTGCTGCAAACGGATTCGAAAGAAGAAGCGATCGAGCTGACGAAGCGTTTCCTCAATGTTGCCGGCGATGGAGAGACGGAAATTCGTCAGATATATGAGCCCGGCGATCCTGATGTTCCTTGTTCCAGGGAGATGCAGCAGGTAGCTGTGAAGTAAGAATGACATTGCATGAAAAATCCGAAAGCAAGGAGAAGAATTTATGCAGATCGATCCACATCTGAGTTTCAACGGGAATTGCGAGGAAGCATTCAATTTCTACGAAAAAACCTTTGGCGGCAAGATCGAGTTCAAGATGACGTATGGCGAATCGCCCATGGCGGCGCAATTGCCGGACTGGAGCAGCAAGATTATGCACATTTCGATGCGCGTTGGAGACAGGGTGCTGATGGGCTCCGATGCTCCTCCTCAGTACCAGGGCAAACAACAGGGATTCGACATTTGTGTCGCGGTCAAAGACGCGGCTGAGGCAGAGAAAGTCTTCAACGCGCTGGCGGAGGGCGGCAATATAACCATGCCGCTGGCAGAAACATTCTGGTCGGCGCGTTTCGGGATGCTAACCGATCGCTTCGGCATTCCGTGGTGGGTGAACACCAACATGGCGCAAACAGCTTGAATTCGGCGGGTTCTGTGCCGGGATGGATGGAACCCGGTTCTCTTTTCCTAGAGGAGAGTGTATGCAAGCTGTGGTTTCGACGAAAAGGCTCTGGACGGGACGCGTGTTGAGCGGGCTGGTTGTGCTCTTTCTCCTGATGGATGCGGTGATGAAACTGATGAAACCTGCAGCAGTCTTGAAGGCGCAGGCCGAGCTTGGATGGCCTGATGAGATCACAACCGCTACCGGAGTTGTCCTGGTCATCTGCACGATTCTTTATGCGCTGCCGCAAACAGCTGTGCTGGGAGCGGTTCTGCTAACCGGGTATCTTGGCGGCGCGGTTGCCAGTGCAGTGGCGCGTGGGTCATCCGCTATTCGCAGAGACTTTGTTTCCGGTCTACATGGGGACACTGCTGTGGGCGGGGCTGTGTCTGCGGGATGCGCAATTGTGTGAAATGATTCCATTGCGACGTTAACGATGGAGGCTACACACGATGCGGTTTGTGATTCTTCGGAAATCCGATGCGACGATGGAGTCCGATACTCCTGCCAGCCCTGAGTTGATCACCGCGATGCAGCAATATGACGATGAGATGAGGAAGGCTGGCGTGCTGATCGCCGTGGAGCGGTTGCTGCCTACGTCGCGTGGGACGCGCGTTCGTTTGTCAAAGGGCGAGTTTTCGACGGTTGACGGGCCCTTTGCGGAGTCGAAGGAATTGATTGCCGGCGTCACGATGATCGAGGCCGCGTCGAAGGAAGAGGCGATTGCGTGGATCAAGCGCTGTCCCACACTCTGCAGTGGCGATGCGGAAGCGGAGTTTGAGATTCGTCCGGTGCTTGACTGCGATCTGTAGGACCGCTTGCCACGGCTGACGCAAAGATGATGTGATCAGTAGCTGTGACGGCTGCTGCTATCCACAATACGATTGATGCGGTCTGGAGAATCGAGTCGGCGAAGCTGATTGCCGGGCTCACGCGCATCGTGCGCGATGTGGGAATCGCAGAGGACCTGGCGCAGGAGGCTCTCGTGGCCGCGCTTGAGCAGTGGCCGCAGTCCGGCGTTCCGGAAAAGCCGGGCGCGTGGCTGATGGCGACGGCGAAGCATCGCGCGCTCGATCTGTTGCGGCGCAGGCAGATGCTCGACCGCAAGCATGAAGAGCTGGGACGCGATCTGGAAGCGCAGGAGCTGACGGTACCGGACTTCAACGCAGCTCTCGATGATGACATTGGCGATGACCTGCTGCGGCTGATGTTTATCGCCTGCCATCCTGTGCTCTCGTCTGAAGCGCGCGTGGCATTGACGCTGCGTCTGTTGGGTGGCCTGACGACGGATGAAATTGCGCGGGCGTTTCTGGTTCCCGAGGCTACGATTGCGCAGCGCATTGTGCGCGCCAAGCGAACGCTGGCGCAAGAGCATATTCCGTTTGAGGTTCCGCGCGGCAAGGAGTTGCCGCAACGGTTGTCTTCGGTGCTGGGCGCGATTTACTTAATCTTTAACGAAGGCTACTCGGCGACGGCGGGCGATGACTGGATGCGGCCTGCGCTTTGCGAAGACGCGCTGCGGCTGGGGCGCATTCTGGCTGAGCTGGCTCCGCAGGCAGCGGAGGTTCACGGATTGGTGGCGCTGATGGAGATACAGGCATCGCGCTCGGCGGCGCGTACCGGACCTGAAGGCCGCCCGGTGCTGCTGCTCGATCAGGACCGCGCGCGATGGGACCGTCTGCTGATTCGGCGCGGGCTGGCGGCGCTGGAGCGTGCCGATGCGCTTGGTGGCGCGCAGGGCCCCTATGCTTTGCAGGCGGCGATTGCGTCTTGCCATGCGCGGGCGATTACTGCCGAGGAGACGGACTGGGCGCGCATCGTAGAGCTCTACGACGAACTTGCGCAGGTGATGCCTTCGCCCATCGTCGAGTTGAATCGGGCGGTGGCGGTGAGCATGGCGGCTGGACCGGATGCTGCTTTGGAGTTGGTAGATGCGCTGAATGCGGAGCCTGCGCTCAAGGGATATCATCTGCTGCCGAGTGTGCGCGGCGATCTGCTGGCGAAGCTTGGGCGATACGATGAGGCGCGCGCGGAGTGCGAGCGCGCTGCATCGATGACGCGCAATGTGCGTGAGCAAGAGCTGCTGCGGGAGCGTGCGCGTGAGTTCGCGGCACGTTCGACCGGGATCAACTAATGAAAGCGATGATGTTATAAGCAGCGATTGAGTTGCCTTCTACAAAAACACAAGGAAATTTCGAAAACGCAAACACAGTTGATGGAAGAGTGCATCCTACGAGTGATTCCGAATGTGCCGCATGAATTCTGGCTGCGCTGAATCACACAAGTTAGAGAGGAACGCGCATGTTGCTGATTATTCTTATTATTTTGCTCCTGGTCTTCGGGTTTGGTGGTTATCGTATGGGCCCCGGCATTGGCTACTACGGTGGCGGTGGAATCAGCCTGGTCCTGTTGATCGTCATCGTTCTACTGTTGCTGCACGTGTTTTGAAGAAGTTGTCGATGAGGTAATCGCGCAGCTCGATATTGAAGCTGCGCGTGTTTTGTTTCATGTCTTCTGCGTCTGTGTTGTAGTCGACGATGTAGGCGTTGCGCGTGGCTGGGTCGATGTTGATCTGACTGCGGAAGCCGTTCTGCCAGCCGGGATGCCCGATCAGTTTCAGCGTTCCATCGGTATGCACAAAGAAGCTCTCTGCTACTTCGTCATGCGCGCCTGAGCGAGATGGGAAATCTTCGTCAGGCGCGACAGGGAGCACCGGTTTCCACATTTCTTCGAGCGATGATCGTTTGAGGATGGTGTCGTATTCAGACTGATGTGCTGGATCGCCCAACAGGAAGCGGACGTATTTGAGCATGTCCGTCAGCGGCGCGTTCAGGCCGCCGTTGGCGCGGGTGATGCCAGTGTTGAAGTCGAAAGGATCTTCAAGCAGCTTGCCGTCTTTCAGATCCCAGCTGTGCGAGCGATATTTCAGTAATTGATAAGGGCTGCGGTCGTAGTAGCTGCGGTCCATACCGAGCGGGCGGAAGATGTTCTTCTCCATGTAGACCTCGAACTGATCTCCGGAGAGTCGCTCGATGATTTCGCCTAAGAAGACAACGGCCAGGTTCGAGTAGCTGTAACGGGTGCCGGGCGCGAATTTGATATCGGTATATGGCAGCATGGCGACGATTTGCGACCACTGTGTCGGCTCGAAGGGCTGCCAGTCGGCGTCGCGCCAAGGCCACGTAGCATCACGAAAGCCGCTCGAATGCGACATGGCCTCGCGAATCGTGATCGCGGAGACCGGACCATAAGTGTCGTGAACCGCGGACAGCTCAGGGATGTACTTCGTCAGCGGATCGTCGAGCGAGAGCAGGCCGCGGTCGCGCAGCTGCATGATGGCGATCCCGGTGAAGGTCTTGGTGACTGAGGCCCAGTGATAGGTTGTGTTGTCATCGACTGGCTCAGTCTCGCTCTGACGGCCGTAGTTGTCGTGCAGCACGACTTCGCCGTTGCGAATGACGATGAGGCTGCTGCCGATGATTCCGTTGCGGCGCAGGCCCGATTCGTAGAAGAATTTGATTTCCTGCGGCGTGGCGGATGCTTTGGTTTGTGCTGCGAGGGTGGTGGCAAGGCAGACAATCGCGAAGATGAGTGGGCGCATCATTTGCTCGGATTGTATTGGACGGCGCGCCCGAGGCGAATGAGAAATCTACTTGCTATAGAAGCTGTAGGTCGCGCTGTAGTGCTGGCGCGATTCTCCGTCGGTGCAGGCCTCTTTCGGCGCTGCGCCTCCGTGGGTGTCTGTGCGGCGGATGTAGTTGACGTCGGCGAATTGTCCTGAGCCGCTTCCTGGGACGGCTCGTATCAGCAGCCACGGCACGGAGTCTGCTTCCGGCGATGGTTGCGAAGCGATGGCTTTTCCCTTCACTTCGCTGCCGTCGGTCAGCTTCCATGTCGGTCCGGCGAAGTGCGTGCCGATAACGGTTCCCTGCAGGTCGATGAGTTTGGCGTCGGGTGCTTTGAGCGTCCACTTGCCGTCGGCGCAGGTGTAGATCTGCACGCCGTCGCCCTTCGCTTCAAGCAGCAATTCGTGTGTTCCGGGCGGCAGGTCGATCGGAGACGATGTCTGTTTCGCGGCGGGCGCGGCAAGCGTAATGAGAGCGGCGAAGAAAATGAGTGCTCGCATAACGATGACGAGGATAGCAGAAGTATGTGATCGGTATGTGATCGCGGGTGAATGCAGGGAGCCAGGAGAAAAGCAGATCCTTCGCCACGCTCAGGATGACAGCCCAACTAGTGCCATGCGTAACGGCTTCATTCACTTGCCGTCGTATTTCTGGAACAACTCCGGAAACTGCTGCTTGAGCGCGGCGATTTTCGGGCGGTCGCAGACTTCGATGTACGGGTTGTCAGGATTCTTGAGCGCGTAATCCTGGTGATAATCTTCACCCGCGTAAAAGGCCTTCAGCGGAACGACCTGGGTCACGATGGGGCGCGAATATACATGGGCGGCGTCAAGCTGCTTGATGTATGCGTCGGCAATGCGGTGCTGTTCCTCATCGCCATAGAAGATCACAGACCGATAGGACGGGCCGACATCGTTGCCCTGGCGGTTGAGCTGCGTGGGGTCGTGGGCTACAGAGAAGAAGATGCGCAGCAGCTGGCCATAGGTAATCTTTGAGGGGTCGTAGACGACACGGACGCTCTCGGCGTGGCCGGTGGTTTCTGTCGTCACGTCGTTGTAGTGCGCGGTGGCGGCTGAGCCCCCGGAGTAGCCCGCTGTCGTATCGATGACGCCCTTGACGCGCTCAAAGACAGCCTGCGTGCCCCAGAAGCAGCCTCCGGCGAAGACGGCGGTTGCCTTGCCGTGCTTTGCGGCCAGTGGCGCATCGTTCTGCGCGGCGGGGATCGGTGTTGTCCGCATCGCCTCCTGCGCATTGGCGAGAGTCAGGAAGGAAGCGACGGCGAGCGTACAGAGAAGACGGCGAATCATATTGAATTAGAGGGGAAAGGCCGAGGAAAAGTTACACAGGTTGATTCGATATCGTGCACAACGCCCAGGCCGATACAGCCCTTAAAATGCGGGTATGCCGAAGGCTCGCCCTAAACCTGCTGCTAAGGAAGCCGTGCAGCCCTACTTCAGCCAGGAAGCGTTGAAGTATCTGCGCGGATTGAAGCGCAACAATAATCGCGAATGGTTTGAGGCGCGGCGCGCGATCTTTGAGCGCGAGCTGAAGAAGCCCATGCTGGCGGTGGTGGAGCGCGTGACGGATGCGATGACGGAGTTCGCGCCTGCGCACGTGCGCCCGGCGCAGAAGAGCATCATGCGCATCTATCGAGATACGCGCTTTTCCGCCGATAAGACGCCGTACAAGACGCATGTGTCGGCGTGGTGGACGCGCACGGGGTTGGAGAAGACATCGGGCGGCGGGTATTACTTTCATTTCTCGCCGACGGAGGTAGTCATCGCGGCAGGAATCTATATGCCGGAGCGCGAGCAGTTGCTGGCGATCCGCATCCAGCTGCTTGAGCAGCATGCGGAGCTGCGGCGTCTTTTGAATGGCAAGAAGCTGCGCAAGGTGATGGACCTGGACATCGACAGAGCGGCGCTGACCCGTCCGCCAAAGGGATTTTCGGCGGATCATCCGGGAATTGACCTGATCAAGCAGCAACAATGGGGCGTGCTGGCGCGGCTACCGGGGGAGGTGGCGCTCGGCGAAGGGCTGGTGAATGAGATCGTGATGCGATTCCGTCTGGCGGCGCCGATCGTGGATTTCCTGAACCGTCCTTTCGTGCAGGATGTGGAAAAGAAAAAGCAATATATCTTCAAGCTGATGTAGACGCACACTTACGGAGAGGACTAGACTTCACAACATTGCGGCTCCGGAAAATGCGCGCAAGCCGCGCTGGGCAAGGGTTTCCGAGACGTATCTGAAACACTGAAAAAGTGTCCAAATCCAGAAAAATGGCATAAAAACCGAGAAAAATGGGGAAAAACCTGTGGAAACAGGGCTTTTGCCGTTGACAAAGTTCGCGAAAAGACGCAAGGTAAACGGCGGTAGGTTTTTTCAAACACCCGCATGGATACAGGGTTTTCGGGCCATCGCGCATGAAAATCCACAGAGGGCGGAATGAAGAAACCCGCAATACGCATCACCAGCACAGGTTCTGGGAAGCGAATAAAGAACCAGGAGGATTCAAACAAAAATGGCAACCGGAATGACCAAGACAGCTCTTGTCCGCCACATGGCGGAGAAGCTCGAACTCACCAACAAGCAGGCGGCTGGATTCCTTGATCTGCTCGCGGAAACAGCGGTCAAGGAAACGAAGAAGAATGGTCTCTTCGTGATTCCCGGACTGGACGCCTGGTGAAGGCGGAGCGCAAGGCGCGCATCGGCCGCAACCCGCAGACCGGCGAACAGATCAAGATCAAGGCGAAGACCGTGGTGAAGTTCCGCGTAGCCAAGGCTGCGAAGGACACGATCGCACCGCCGAAGAAGTAGCTCAAGGCGCATTGCGCCGCTCGAAAAAAAGGAAACGGATTGTTCCGTTTCCTTTTTTATTCTTGATCAGAAGTGATGGATGGTGGCCAGATAGGCCTTGATGCCAGTGGAGACAATCTGCACGCCGATGCACATGAGAATAAACGATGACAGGCGCATCACGACCGACGTTCCGGCCCTTCCGAGCAGGCGTTCGGCGGCTCTTCCGTAGCGGTAGCAGAGGTACACGATAAAACAGACGATCGCGATCCCAACCAACGCGGCGATGAGGACCTTGGGAGAAAAGATCGATTCTGTGTGCAGCTCGGCGGGGAGGTGAGCGCCGAGCGTGATCGCGACGGAGATGGAACCCGGACCGACGGTGATCGGCAGCGTATATGGATAGAAGGCGTGTTCAAGGATGTTGTCTTCGCTGACCGTGCGCGTGTTGACCCCGCTCGTTCCTTGCGCAAGCAGCGTCCAGCCGGTGGCGGCGACGACTAATCCTCCGCCGATTTGGACGGCATAAATGGAGATGCCGAAGAAGGTGAGAATCTTTACGCCCCATAGCAGCGAGCAGATGAGCAGGACGAAACTGTAGACGGCAATTTTCTTGGTAAGAACGCTGTGCAGGCGCGGTTCGACCCCGCCAACCATGTTGATGAAAATGGCCGCGCTTCCGAGCGGGTTGACGATGGGAAAGAGCGCACCGACGACGAGAGTCGTGGATTCGGCAACAGCCGTGATGTCGTGCAGAATATCAATCATGTTTCGATGCCTGCGGCAGTATAGCTCTTATTACTAACGATGTTCCGAAGCAGATGATGATGCACTTGATCAGCAGGTAGGCGTTGTAACGCCAGGCGAGAACCGCAAAGCATGCCGTGAAGCCAACATAGTAGCTTTCCGCGAGCAGGCTGGTGAACCATTGCGGTTTTGCCGGCGAGGCAGGCACGCGAGCGCGGAAGCTGCGCCAGAGGCGTGGCACTTTCTGCTTGTACGCGAGATAGGCTTCGCCTTGCTGCGCGGCCAGGTAGTGCTTCTTCGCCCAGGATCAACCGGTAATAGAAGACAGCTTGCGCGACGAGAAAGAAGATGGCACCGGTGGGCGGCATCAGAATCGAAATGGCGAGCGAGAAGATGAACGTGCCCATGTAGAGCGGGTTGCGCGACGTAGCGATAGGGACCGGAGGCGACAACCGCTGTTCCGTGCATGGATTTGTCATGCACGATGGCGGTGCCGAGATAGGCGGTTCCCCAGACGCGGAAGATCGTTCCCTTGATGGCGCAGAGGAGAGCGAGCACCGTGATGAGGATCGTCGCGTTGTTGAGTGAAAGCCAGTGGGCGCTGGCGAGAGCGCCCGATAGCTCAAGCCACGTGGTAGAGACGTGGCCGGATCCGCCCAGGTACCGCGCCCACGGCGCCCAGAAGCCGAGCACATAGAGCAAAAAGCCGATAACGACGCGAAAGCGAAACTCGAATTGCGTTGCCTTCACTGCGCGGCGGCTCCACTTTGATTCTTGTAGACGATGCCGGACTTCATGACGAACTGCACATTCTGAAGCAGGCGAACGTCTTTGAGCGGGTCGCCGTTGACGGCGATGATGTCGGCCCATTTTCCGGGTTCGATCGAGCCTACGTGGTTCGTCCAGTTCATGAGGTCGGCGGCATTGAGGGTCGCAGTTTGCAGCGCGGCGAGCGGCGTCATGCCGAACTGGTTCACGTAGACGTCAAGCTCGTGCGCGTTGAGGCCGTGCGGGTAGACGGCGGCATCAGTGCCGAGCGCTACTTTCACGCCTGCCGCGATGGCTTTCTTCGCGTTCGCTTTTTCGACAGCGCTTACGTCGATCATCTTTTGCTTGTAGAACGGCGGAAGGTTTCCATATTGCTGCATCCAGTCGATTAAATACGCCGTGGGCACGAAGTAGTTTCCGTGCTGTTTCATGGCGGCGATGTCCTCGTCGTTCATATACGATCCGTGCTCGATCGAGTCGATACCGGCTTCCGTTGCCCAGAGGATGCCCTGCGCCCCATGCGCATGCGCGGCCACTTTGCGGCCCAGGCGGTGCGCGTCGGCGACGATCGCCTTCAGCTCTTCGAGCGTGTACTGCGAGGCCTGGGGGTCGTCGCCTTTCGAGAGCACGCCGCCGGTGGCGCAGACTTTGATGAGGTCTGCACCATACTTGATGGTCTCGCGGACCTTGTGCTGCACGGCTTCGACGCCGTCGGCTACTCCGTCGGCGGTCTGATGAAACTCGAATGGCAGAAGATTATCGTCGCAGTGCCCGCCGGTAATGCCAAGCGCGGGGCCGCTGACCTGCATGTGCGGGCCTTCGACCAGACCTTCATTGATGGCGTCGCGCAGGTCTACATCAGCATAGCCATCGGCGCCTACGTTGCGGACGGTGGTGAATCCGGCTTCAAGCGTGACCTTGGCATTGCGCGCGCCGATCAGAGCGCTCTTGGCAACGCTGGTCGAGAGCTCGTGGTACGGGTCGAAGTTTGTGTCCATCGTGAGGTGCGTGTGCACGTCGATGAGGCCGGGCAGCACGGTCATGCCGCGCAGGTCGATCTCTTTGTCGCCCGGACTGCTTCGGAGTTGAGACCGTTGACGCGATGCGGTGATGCTATCGCCGGTGACGACGATGGTCTGGTCGGCGGACTCGTTGCCGGTGTGCACGTCGATGACGTGACCCGCGCGGATGAGAGTGCGCGTGGACGGTTGTTGAGATGCGAGGGGGAATGTGGCGAAAAGCATAACGGGCAGAAGAAAGGAGAGTCGGCGAGCGATGGTTGTCATGTCGTGGCGTCCAGAAGATGAGATGTGCGGCAAGTCTAGCAGACAGCATGGTTTAAGCGAGCGCGAAATTACCTATTGCCAAACCATAGAAGGGAGAGCATGATACCTATGGCTAGACAATAGGAGAGACATGGGAGACAAAACCGACGTTTGGCAGGGAACGCTGGCCCTGATGGTGCTGAAGACGCTTGAAACCCTGGGGCCGATCCACGGATATGGCATTGCGCGGCGCATTGAGCAGACAAGCGGCAACCTGCTCTCGCTGAATTACGGGACGCTCTATCCGGCACTGCTGAAGCTGGAGCAGGAGGGCTACATCGCATCAGAGTGGGGGCTATCGGAGAACAATCGCAAAGCGAAGTTCTATAAGCTGACGCGCGCGGGACGAAAGCAGCTGGAGCGCGAGGCGCGGGACTGGGAACAGGCAACAGCGATTCTTGCGCGGTTTCTCTCGCCAGCTGAGGAGGGGTGATGCGGAAACTGCGGGCGCTGTGGATGCGGCTCCTCGGAATGTTCGGCGGCGCAGCTGACGAGGAGTTTGTTGCAGAACTGGATGGTCATCTCGCGATGCACATCGAAGATGGCATGCGCGCTGGACTGAGCGCAGAAGAGGCGCGGCGGCAGGCGATGATTCGGCTTGGTGGGTTGGAGCAGGCAAAGATGGCGTATCGCGAACGCCAGAGGCTGCCGTGGTTTGAGACGCTATGGCAGGACGTTCGCTTCGGGCTGCGCATGCTGGCGAAGAGTCCTGGGATTCACGATTGTCGCGGTGTTGACGCTGGGGCTCGGCATTGGCGCGAATACGGCGCTGTTTCTCTGTCGTGAATGGCGTGCTGCTGAATCCCCTGCCGTATCCGCATCCGGAAGAGTTGGTGACGGTGCATGCCAGCAAGCAGAACTTTGCCGAAGGGTCGATTTCCTATCCCAATTTCCGCGACTGGCAGCGAGACAACAAGACGCTGGCTGCGCTCGCGATTGCGCGGAGCACGGGCTACAACATGACTGGCCTGGGTGATGCTGAGGAGGTTCGCGCGGAGCTGGTTTCGTCGGACTTCTTTTCGCTTCTTGGCGTGAAGCCTATGATCGGACGCCTGTTCGCACCGCATGAAGACGAGATTGGACGCGAGCCGCTGGTGGTCATCAGCCAGGGCTTGTGGGAACGCAAGTTCGGTTCGCGACCCGATGTGCTGGGCAAGGTGCTGACGCTCGACGGGCGCAACTACACGATTGTCGGCGTGCTCCCGTCGCATTTTGACTTGAGAATCAACAATTTTCACGCAGCAGATCTGTACGTTCCGATCGGACAGTTTCGTAATCCCGCGCTCACTGCGCGTCCAGCAGGACTGGGCCTTCACGGCATTGCGCGACTCAAGCCTGGGGTGACGATCCAGCAGGCGCAGGATGACATGCTGCGAGTTTCAGAGCAGTTGGAGAAGATGTATCCAGAGGCGGACAACGGGATTCGTGCGAAGCTGGTTCCTTTTCAGTATGCGATGGTGCGCGACGTGAGGCCGCTGCTGCTGATTCTTATGGGAGCCGTTGGCTTTGTGCTGTTGATCGCCTGCGTGAATATCGCTAATCTTTTGCTGGTCCGGTCGAATGTACGCGCGCAGGAATTTGCCGTGCGGTCGGCCCTGGGCGCGAGTCACACGCGGGTACTGCGTCAATTGCTGACCGAGAGCCTGATACTTTCGCTCACGGGTGGACTGCTTGGTCTGCTGCTCGCGTCATGGGGCACGAAGGTGATGCTGCACTTATTGCCGCAGCAACTGCCGCGCGCAGCCGAAGTGCATATGAGCGGTGCCGTACTTAGCTTTACCTTGGTAATCTCTCTCGCTTCAGGCACTCTCTTCGGCTTGATGCCGTGTTTCAAAGTCTTCCGCCAGAATTTGCAGGACACGCTGAAGGACGGCGGACGGGGAGTAGGCGCTACTCGCGCAGGCGCGCAGAACTGGCTGGTAGTTTTCCAGGTGGCGACGACACTGGTGCTGCTCGCAGGGGCCGGTTTGATGATTCGCAGCCTGGCGAATCTTTCCGAAGTGAATACAGGCTTCCGCCCGCAAGGAGTGTTGACCTTTGGACTGCAGCCTTCTTCGGCGATGATTGGAGCGAGTCCCGAGGCGGCGCGCGCGTACCTGCGCGAGGCGAATGCGAGCATTGCGGCTGTGCCCGGCATCGACGCCGTCTCGTTTTCCTGGGCCGCGTTGCCGATGCAGTCCGACGATGAGCAGCTTTTCTGGCTGGACGGCGAGCCGAAACCGCAGAGCCAGAATGCGATGCACTGGGCCATCCGCTACATTGTGGAACCCGGATACCTGAAAGCCATGGGGATTCCGCTGTTAAAGGGACGGTTCCTTGCGGCGAGCGATGACGAACACGCGCCACGAACGGTGGTAATCGACGATGTGTTTGCGCAGAAGTTTTTCGGCAACGAAGACCCGATCGGGAAACGCGTCTTTCTTGAACAGTTTGAAAATGAACCGGCCACGGTGGTGGGCGTCGTTGGGCATGTGAACCAATGGGGTCTGGACAATGATGCTGTGAACCCGCTGCGCGCGGAGAGTTATCAGGCGATGATGCAGCTGCCGGAGCAGCAGTTGGGTCTGGTGCTGATGGGCATGGATGTCGTTGTGCATTCCAGGTACAGCGGCGATGCTTCGTTCCAGAGCATTCACAACGCGGTCACGCAGATGAATCACGAGCAGGTGGTGTATAACCCGGAAACGATGGAGTCAGTGATTGCAGATACGCTGGCAGGGCGGCGCTTCTCGATGATCCTGCTGGCGGTGTTTGCGGGTACAGCGGTGCTGTTGGCGAGCATCGGGATGTATGGGGTCATCTCCTACCTGGTGGCGCAGCGTGCGCGCGAGATTGGTGTGCGCATGGCGCTGGGTGCGGATCGCAGAGATGTATTTCGCTGGGTGCTGACGCGTGGAGGCAGGCTGGCTGTCTTTGGAGCAGTTGCCGGAATCCTCGCAGCGCTTGCGTTGACGCAGGTAATCGCGCGCTTCTCATCGCTGCTGTATGGCGTGCATGCGTATGATCCGTGGACGATCGTGGGTGTGACTCTATTGATGATGCTGGTCGCGCTGGCGGCCTGCTACCTGCCCGCGCGGCGGGCGACGAGGATTGATCCGATGCAGGTGCTGCGCTCCGAATAGCTGCTCCTTTATTGAAGCGCCTGGCGGAGTCTTCCTTTTGCTTGCGCGAGTCTTGCTTCGGCTTCGTTGCGCGAAAGCCTCAGCCGCTGCATGACGATGGCTGTTTTTACCGAGCCAGCTTCGTCGAGAAGCGACGCGGCTTGTTCGTAAGGCAAGTCGGTGAGCGTGGAGATGATTCTGGCTGCACGGTCGCGCAGCTTTACGTTGGTCGGCTGCACGTTGACCATCAGATTGCCATAGACATAGCCGAGTCGAACCAAAGACGCAGTAGACAGCATGTTGAGCACGAGCTTTGTAGCTGTGCCTGCCTTCATGCGCGTCGATCCGGTAACGACTTCGGGGCCTACCGCTGGCGTGATCGCGATTTCCGCGCGCTGCGCGAGTAGCGAGCCGGGCACGCAGCTGAGGCCGACGGTGGCTGCTCCGAGTTTGCGAGCGTAGTCGATGCCGCCGAGGACATAAGGAGTGCGTCCACTGGCGGCTATGCCGACGAGCGCGTCTTTTGCGCTGAAGCCGTGGGCTTCGAGGTCGCGCTTGCCCTGCGATGCATCATCTTCCGCGCGTTCGACAGAGCGGCGCAACGCAACGTCACCGCCGGCGATCAATCCCTGCACCAGTTCGGGCGGAGTGTTATAAGTCGGCGGACATTCCGAGGCATCGAGCACGCCAAGGCGGCCCGATGTGCCGGCTCCGGTGTAGAAGAGTCGGCCGCCATTGTCGAGACGAGCGACAATCGCGTCGACTGCCTTGGCGATGTTGGGCAGCTCCCGCTCAACCGCGGTGAGCACCTCGCAGTCGGCAGAGTGCATGGTTCTCAGCAGATCAAGTGTGGAGAGCTGATCGAGGTTTTCGGTTGCCGGATTGCGGGCTTCGGTCAGCAGCTGCTCGAGGTGGGGGTTAGTTTCGGGCATCACCATCAAATGATAGCGTTCCTGATGGAATGATTCATACGAATTAGCTGGAACGTATGTCCAACCACATAGTAAGATATGTCTTACATAAAGGTAAGACACTATGAGTTTGACAGCAACAATCAGTTCAAAGGGACAGGTTGTGATTCCAGCAGAATTACGCCGGAAATATGGACTCGAGGAAGGCGTGAGGATTCTTTTTCATGACGAAGGTGGGCAATTGACGCTTGAGCCCAGCAAGTTTGCTGGTATCTACGCACTTCAGGGAAGCTTTCATATGTACTCGCTCGAACAGGCTCTGCACGATGAACGTGAAACGGAGCGATTGCGCGAGGATCGACGGTGAAAGAGTACGTGCTGGATGCCAATGCCATACTTCGTTATTTGCAAATGGGAACTGCTTCAGGAGGCGAAAAGGTCCGCCGATTGTTCGAGCAGGTCGAAGGTGGCCAGGCGCGGTTACTCATGTCCGTCGTTAACATGGGTGAAGTGCTGTACATCCTCATGAAATTTGTTGGCGAAGACGTCGCTGTTAAGCAGATACGAACATTGCAACACGCCATTTCGATGGTGCCTGCAGATGCGGAGCAAGCCACCCGGGCTGCAATATTGAAGCATCACTATAAGCTCGGCTACGCCGACAGTTACGCAGCCGGACTGGCGCTTGACCGCAAGGCGACACTGGTTTCAGCCGATGCCGCTTTTCAGAAACTCGGCAAACGCATCCGCTGGATGAAACTGCCTCCATTTCAAGCCGGTTGAACTATTTCACTGCTGCATTCAGGATTGGATGGTCGAGCCCTTGCAGGCTGCGGCCAGATGCGCCTTCGAGATCGAAGACGACAACTTCATTCTCCCCTGACTTGAGCCATGGCCCCGGAACGTAGAGAGTCTTCTGCGGGCCGATGTTCCAAACACGGCCGAGGGCGTGCCCGTTAAGCCAGACTTCTCCCTTGGTGAAGGCGCTGATGTCGAGGAAGGTGTCGGCCGGCCTGTCGACGTTGAATGTGACGCGATAGAAGCAAGGGCCCGAGCATGGTGCATCGCTGTAGCTGAGTTGTTGCGGTGTGAGCATCGGAAGTGGGTAGATGTCCCATCCGGTGACGGGCTTGCCTGCCAGCGTAACTTCTTTCGTGATCCCCTTTCGCTCGCCGCGTATGACTTTGGTGAAGTTCACGCGGCCTGTGTTTTCAACCAGGATGTCGAGGCGCGCGTTCCGGTTGGAGATATTCACTGGCAGTGACCTCTGATTCAGGCGGCGATCCAGAGTCCCGACCAATCTTCCGTCGACGTAAATCTTGGCATAGTCGTGAAGCTGGTCCAGGACGAGATCGCCGCTTATTGGACCACTCAGAGTAGTCCGATAAAGGATGTAGCCGTAGGCCTGGTCAAGGTCTTCCATCGAGAGCGGCTGCTCGCTGTGCGTCGGCTTTGGAAGGTTGTCCCAGAGCGATGCGGATTGCGTAAGCGTGAACGCCGGAATGGTGGTGGCCGCGTCGATGGAGGGTAAGGGCAGCGGCTTTGTGCCGGTAGCTTTTGCGATGGTGTCGCGGAAAAGGAAATACTTCGGAGTCGGGCGTCCGCTTTCGTCGAGTGGCGAATCGTAATCATAGCTGGTGACGTCGGGCTCATAGTTCTTGCCGTCGGAGTTGGCTCCGTTCATCCATCCGAAGCTCGTGCCTCCGTGAAACATATATAGGCTGATGGAGTAGCCCTGACGCAGCGTCCAGTCAAGATCAGCCGCCTGCTGTTTTGCATCGGTCGAGGCATGTTTCGCGCCCCAGTGATCGAACCAGCCGTCCCAGTATTCGCTGTTCATAAACGGGCCGTTGGGGCGGAGCTTCTTGAGAGTCGCGAAGCCTTTCTGCGATTCGCCGGGGCCGTAGTTGATGGCTGCCGGCAACTCAGGGAGCGATCCGTCGGGAACCTGCTCCGGTCCGTCCGCGGTGTACAGCTGAGACTTGGTGAATCCGGCATCGACCAGCATGTGGTGGATCTGCTCCATGTAGGCGTGGTCTTTGTCGAAGGAGCCGTATTCATTTTCAACCTGCACGAGGATAATGGGGCCACCATTCCCAATTTGTAACGGTGACAGTTCCTTACCCAGACGCGTGAACCATCGCCTCGCCGGATCGATGAATTTAGGATCGCTGGAGCGCACGACCGTGCTGTGATCTTTCAGCAGCCATGCCGGGAATCCGCCGAACTCCCACTCCGCGCAGGCATATGGGCCAGGGCGCAGAATAACGTAGAGACCTTCCTGCTGAGCTATGCGGATGAACTCGGCAACATCGTTGTTGCCGCTGAAATCGTAAACGCCGGGCTCAGGTTCGTGCACGTTCCAGAAGACATACGTCGTGATGGTGTTCAGTCCCATGGCTTTTGCCATGCGCATTCGGTCGCGCCAGTAGGCGCGTGGAATGCGCGCATAGTGCATTTCGCCGGAGATGACCTGAAACGGCTTGCCGTCCAGCGTGAACTGGCCGTTCTCTGCTTTGAAGGTGTGAGCCTCGGCGAAGACTGCGGGGTGAACGGGCAGAAAGACGGTCAAGAGCAGAAACAGGAGTGCGGCGGCAATGCGTTTCATCAAGCTTCTTTTTCTCCGGATGATTTCGAAGAGGTAGTGTACAGGGCTGTCTCGACCTATGGGAATTCGTTCGAGGCACCTACAATGGATGCGGGGCAATCTCTCTATGCCGAAACCCGCACGCTACGTCTGCATTCACGGACACTTCTATCAGCCGCCACGCGAGAATCCCTGGCTTGAACAGGTGGAGACGCAGGACTCGGCAGCGCCGTTTCATGACTGGAACGAGCGCATCACCTCGGAGTGCTATGCGCCGAATGGGGCTTCGCGCATCGTGAATAAGCACAATGAGATCATCCGCATTCTGAACAACTATGCGCACATCAGCTTCAACTTTGGGCCGACGCTGCTTTCGTGGCTGGAAGCGAACGCGCCGCGCACCTACCGCATGGTGCTCGAGGGCGATCGCGCGAGCCAGAAGCGCTTCTCCGGCCACGGGTCGGCGATGGCGCAGGTTTACAACCACATCATCATGCCTCTGGCGAGCACTCCTGACCGCATCACGCAGATTCGCTGGGGCATTGCCGACTTTGTACGCCGCTTCGGGCGTAAGCCCGAGGGCATGTGGCTGGCTGAGACGGCTGTCGATTCAGAAACGCTGGAGCTGCTGGCCGATCACGGCATTCGCTTTACGATTCTTGCTCCCGGACAATGTGCGCGCGTGCGTCCGTTGACGAAGAGCACAGCTGGGCAATCGACTGAAGCTGCGTGGACGGTGACCGATGCCGAAACGTTGGATACGCGCCATCCGTATCTAGTACGGCTGAAGACCGGATGCGAGATCGCTGTTTTTTTCTACGACGGGGCCCGCTCGCGTGCCATCGCCTTCGAAGGCATTCTGAACAGCGGCGACAACTTTGCAGCACGATTGACGGGCAGTTTCTCTACCGATCCGACGCCGCAGCTGGTGCACGTCGCCACCGATGGCGAGAGCTACGGCCATCATCACCGGCATGGCGAAATGGCGCTTTCCTACGCGCTGAAACTGATCGAAAAGAACGCTGATGTGCGGCTGACGAACTACGGAGAGTTTCTGGAGAAGTTTCCTCCGGCGCATGAGGCGCAGATTGTCGAGGACACCTCCTGGAGCTGCGCGCATGGAGTGGGGCGCTGGCGAACAAACTGCGGGTGCAACATGGGGTCCGGCTCGGGGTGGACACAGGAGTGGCGCAGACCGCTGCGCGAAGCGATGGATTGGCTGCGGAATACCGTAGCCCCTTTGACGGAAAAGTATGCGGCTCCGGTGTTTGAAGATGTGTGGGCGGCGCGCGATGCTTACATCACAGTCGTTCTCGACCGCAGCGGCGAGGCAACGTCGAAATTCCTGGCCTCGCACGCTCGTCATGAACTCAGCGCACCGGAGCGGGTCACGGCGCTCAAGCTGATGGAGCTGCAGCGCCATGCTCTGCTGATGTACACAAGCTGCGGCTGGTTTTTCGACGAGATTTCCGGCATTGAAACGGTGCAGATCATTGCCTATGCCGGCCGCGTCCTTCAGCTTGCGGCGGAGGTCTTTGGCGATGAGGGAGCAAACCTCGAAGCGCAGTTTGTCGAGCTGCTGCGCAAAACGAAGAGCAATGTGCCGGAGCACGGAGATGGCGCGGCAATCTATCAGCGCCAGATCAAAACGATGCAGGTAGGGCTGGAGCAGGTGGCAGCGCACTATGCCATCAGTTCGAACTTCACCAGCTATCCCGATGAGGCGGAGCTTTTCTGCTATTCGATTCGCAGGCTTAGCTACGAGGTGGTTACGTCGGGACGCGGGCGCCTGCTCTTTGGGCAGGCGCGCGTCGCTTCGCAGATCACACAGGAGCCGGAGACGGTGATTTTCGCCGTCGTGCACTTCGGCGACCAGAACATCACTGCGGTGGTGAAGCGCTTCGATCCATCACGGGTTGAAGAGTACAAAGACTTTGTGGAGAAGGCGCGGTCGGCGGTCATAGGCGCGGACTTCCCTGCGCTGATTCGCCTCTTCGATCAGCTCTTCCGCAGCAAGACCTACACCATCCAGTCGCTCTTTAGAGATGAGCAGCGGCGAATCGTGAAGCTCATACTGGCGTCAACGATCGCGGAGGTGGAGTCGAGTCTCATTGCCATTTACGAAGACCATGCGTCATTGCTGCATTTCCTCGGAAAGATCGGAGTGCCGAAGCCGCCGGCATTGAGCATGGCTGCGACTTTCGCAGTGAATGTCAAACTGCGGCGGGCCCTCGAAAGCGATCCTATCGACGCATTGCAGGTCCGCGCGTATCGCGGACTGGCTTCAGGTGACAAGATTGAGGTCGACAGAAGCACCCTCAGTTTCATTTCAGATCAAAAGATGAAGCGTGTGATGGTGCGGTTGCAGGCGGACTTCAGGAATATGGCACTTCTGGAAAACGCATTGATGACAGCGCGCACACTCAAGGAGCTACCGTTCGAATTGAACATCTGGCAGGCGCAGAACATCTGGTACGATACGCTGAAGCTTGCGCATAAGCAGGAGTTGCCTGACGGCTGGATGGACAAATTCCTTGGGCTAGGTACACAGATGAAGATCCGCGTTGACGAACTTGTGGTCGAGGATGAAGAGGATCGACACGCGGAAGATATAGTCGCAACCGCGAGTAGCTAGGTCCTCTAACCCCCTGGTCTCTCCATTCACTGATTAGCGGCTGCGGATGAGCACTGCGGTTGCGTCATCGGCATGTTCGGAACCGTCACCGAATTGGCGCACTTCTTCGATGAGTCCATTCACGCATGCTCCAGGCTGCTCGAAGTGCGCGAGCAGGCGTGCCGCTCCGTATTCCTCATCGTGGTGGTTGGTGGCCTCGGTAATGCCGTCGGTGTAGAGCAGTAGATGAGTGCCGGGTTCCAGCCGAAGCGTCCGCTCGGGGTAGGACGACGGGCCCAGTCCGAGCGGCAATCCCGGTTCAATATCGAGGAAAGATCCTGCGCAATCGATCAGGAGCGGGCGCAGGTGTCCTGCGCTGGCGATGGTCACTTCGCGCGTCTTTGCATCGAGCACGCCGTAGATCATCGTCACAAATTTTCCCGTCGGGAAATCTTCGAGCAGCGTTTGATTGAGCTGGGCCAGAGTTTCGCCAGGAGGAAGCTGCAACTTTGCCAGGGAGCGAAGAATAGCGCGCGTTGCCGACATGAGCAGAGCGGCCGACATGCCCTTTCCAGAGACATCAGCGAGCACGATCCCGTAGCGCTGATCCCCCAGATCGATAAAGTCGTACCAGTCGCCAGCAACCGCTCCTGCAGGATGCCACGCCGTTTCGAAGGCAAAGCCGGGGACAAGCGGAGTCGCTTTGAGGAAGATCGCCTGTTGCATCGCCCGCGCTTCATCGGCCTCCCGCTGCATTCGCTCGCGCTCAAGCCGCTCACGCTGAAACAGCCGCGCATTCTCAATCGCCACGGCGATATGCCCAGCCAGAGCCTCAAGCACCAGCAGCTGATCTTCAGTGAATGCATCGGTCTCGAGGTGATCGACGTTGAAAACACCGATCACTTCGCCGCCAATGTTGAGCGGAATGCAAACCTCAGACCGCGTCGACAGCTCACAGACGACGTAGTACGGATCAACTCGAACGTCGCTGGCATAGTGCATCTGCCCGGTCGCCGCCACGCGGCCAACCAGCCCTTGGCGGCCTATCTGCAGGCGTGAGCCCTTCTCGTACACCGTGCATCCGCGAACGCCCTGCAAAACCATGTCATCCGAACCCGGTTCGCGCAGCCAGATGCCCACCTTCACGCCGCCACCCAGGGCTTCGGCCAGGTCGTTCACCACGCGATCCAGCAGCGCCTCAAGATCGAGCGTGGAATTAATAAGCTGAGCAGCCCGCTGCAGCTTCATCAGAACCTGAACAAATTCGCACGACGACCGCGTCGGCGAGGCGAGAATACCGAGTTCGTCCGTCGGAATTGGATAGCTGGCCATACGGTTCTCCTTGGGCCCGGGCAACTGGAAGAGGGTCTGAGCAGAAGACTGCATTTTAGATGCAGCAACGACGGACAAGCCGCAATTTATAACTCTACACTGATGAACGAGTTAGGCTGTCGTCAGCCTAACTGCGCCAGCGCAGAGTAACCGGGCCGGACATGGGATGGCGTATCGGCTGGCCTGTCGATGCGGCTTCAAGCCGTGCCTGCTTGAGCGCGAAGTACCACTTTGCGGGGCGGTCGGCGTCATCGATGAGCATAAGAGTCGGGTCGTACTTCAATCCTTCTGCCTGCTGGATCATCGTGACCTGATCCTGCTCGACGAACCGTCTCCCGAAAAACGTAGCTATGGAAGTTACAAATGGAACGCGGTAAAAAATATTCCAGGCCGCATAAACATCGATGCGGCACGCATTTGCAACTGTTGGAGTTACAGTTGTAATACTCGAAAACCACTTGTCTCCGGCGCGAATAGTTTCATAGCGACGGTTAGGCAGGACGAAGTCGATGGTGGTTGTAATGGGCTCGCCGTAGACTCCGAGCAACTTGTAGGGCGCGCTGTTCGCAGAAGGCGTGTGCGAGGCCATGCGGAAGCCCTCTTCGATGGGTTCGAAGTATTTTTCCTTCTCGTGGATGCTGGCCTGCTTGCGCCACCACCAGGCCTGATGCACAAAGGGTCCATGCGCCGGGTCCATGAGCCCGATGATGCCGTGATCGACATTGCAGGGCAGATCGGCGGTGAGATGCTGGCTGCGAAAGCGCGGGCCAAATTTTGGCGCTTCCGGGACCGGCGGCAGCGTAGTCTCGTCGGCGCGTACGCGGCCGGAACCAGGCTCCGGGACATAAACCCAGGCGTAGCCGTCGCGTTCCTCGCAGGGGAACGCGGTGCCGTAGATGCGGGTCGGGTCGAGTGTGTCGCTGCTGGTGAGCGACGGGATTTCCTTGCACTGTCCGCTGACCGGCTCGAAGGCCCAGCCATGATATTTGCAGGTCAGGCGCTCGCCGTCGAACCATCCGCAGGAAAGCGGGATGCCGCGGTGCGGGCAACTGTCGCGCATAGCGAAGAGGTGTCCGTCGGCGCGACGGCCGAGCACCAGTGGAATGCCCATCAGCATCGCGGTCGTCAGCTTTTGCCCCTGGAGCGACTCGCTCCGCATGGCCGGGTACCAGTCGTTATAAATGAGCGCGGTGCCTGGCCCCTGCGGGGTGGCGATACTTGTGAGATTTGCGGCCATTGTCTGATTTAACTATAGCTCCAGGAGGGAGATGACCTCGAAGGAACCCAACGTCCGGTTTAGCGGTCTCCCAAGAAAGTGGAGCACTTCGGGCTATCGCGCGGAATCCACGGCTCGCCCATGCCTTCGCCATTTGTTCCCCATGATTGCATAATCGCGTACACTATCTGCGATGACCGACGGACGACGCCCTGTACGCTACGACGCTGCCCTTGCAATCCGGGAACTGACAGCTGCCGATCCCAAACTCGGCGACCTGATCAAGCGCGCCGGCCCCTATACGCTGAAACTCAAGAGTCAGCACTCACCGTTTGAGGCGCTACTGGAGTCCATCATCTATCAGCAACTTCACGGCAAGGCTGCCGCCGCAATCCTGAAACGCCTGCTGACGCTCTTCGGGGAATTCCATCCGAGCCCGGAACACATATTGGGTGCCAGCGACGACATGCTGCGGTCGGTTGGCCTCTCCGGCAGCAAGAGCAAAGCTCTGCGCGATCTCGCCGCGAAGACGCTCGACGGCACGGTGCCAACTCTGATCGCGATCCGGCGCATGCCCGACACGGAGATTCTGGACCGGCTGACACAGGTGCGCGGCATCGGACCCTGGACCGTCGAGATGCTGCTGATCTTCCGGCTGGGCCGGCCTGATGTATTTCCGCTGACTGACTACGGCGTGCGCAAAGGATTCTCGCTGACCTTCAAGAAGCTGCCAAAGCTGAAGCCCTTCGATGCGACGATGCTGGCAAAACCGGCAGAGATGCTGCGCCGTAGCGAGAAATGGAAGCCCTGGCGGTCAGTAGCAAGCTGGTATCTCTGGCGTGCCTGCGATCTCTATGGCAAGCCTTCGCCACCGCCGGAATGACGAACGAGTCTGCCGAAGAATTCAGTTCCCGAGCGCTTCCAGCAATGCGTCGAAATCTTCTAGGCGCGAGTACTCAATGATGACGCGGCCACGTCCGTTCTTGTCCTCGATCCGCACCTTAAGGCCAAGAGAACGCTGGAGGCGGTCCTGGGCTTCGCGGACGTTAGGGTCGACAGGCTGCTCTTTCGCCTTATCTTCCCCCTTGGCTGTCTTCTCCGGATTCAGCAGACCCTGCACGTAGCTTTCCGTCTGGCGTACCGACATGGAGAGCGCGGAAACCTTCTGCGCGGCCTTGAGGATCGTCTCCGGGTTTTCAAGTGGCAGGAGAGCGCGGGCATGACCGAAGCTCAGATCGCCGCTTTCGACTTTGCCTTGTACTTCGCTAGGCAGGCGAAGCAGGCGCAGAAAGTTTGAGACTGAAGCTCGATCTTTTCCGGTCCGCTGTGCCATCTGCTCCTGCGTCAACTTGAATTCGCGGCCCAGGCGTTCAAAGGCGCGAGCCTGCTCCATAGGGTTCAGGTCGGCCCGCTGCAGGTTTTCGACGATGGTCATCTCCATCGCCTGCTCGTCGGAAACCTGGCGGATGATCGCCGGCACGGTGTCCTTGCCCGCTTTTTGTGAGGCGAGCCAGCGGCGTTCTCCGGCAATCAACTGGAAGCGGCCATTTGGCAAGGGGCGCACTACAATTGGCTGGACGACTCCGGTGGCGGCGATTGAGTTCGCCAACTCGGCCAGTTGCTGCTCATCGACACGGCTACGCGTCTGATAGGGATTGCGATCGATCTCTCCGACCGGGATCTCATGCGGCTTGCCTGTCCCTTCAGTCGCCTGCGGCTTCGGCGCGGCTTCGGCTTCTGCAGCGATTGTTGCCTGGATGCGCGGGAGCAGCGACTCCAGACCCTTACCTAAAGCGCGTCTCTTTGGAGCTTCGGTTGCCGTCGTCATAACTTATTCCTTCCAAGTCGTAAATCTGTTGCTCAGGCGTAAGGCCAGAAGCGGATTTCCTTTTTCCCGCGCTTCGCTGCAGCTTCCTTGCGTTCCTTAGCCTTCGGGCTTTCGATGTTGTTCCGTTTCAGCAGCTCGTCAGCCAGCTCGATATAACTTTCAGCCCCGCGCGACTTGGGGTCATAGAGGATCACCGGCTTGCCGTAACTCGGTGCCTCGGCGAGCCGAACATTGCGCGGAATGGCGGTCTTGAGCAGCTTGTCCTTGAAATAAGCACGCAGGTTTTCGGTGACCTGCTGCGCAAGGTTGGTGCGGTCGTCGTACATGGTGAGCAGCACCCCCTCAATCTCCAGGCCGGGATTGAAGGCCGCGCGAACGCGATCGAGGGTGTGCATCAACTCGCTGATCCCTTCAAGCGCAAAATATTCCGCCTGCATGGGCACGAGGAGCTTGTCGGCGGCGACCAGCGCATTCAGAGTCAGCAGATCGAGCGCCGGAGGGCAGTCGAGAACGACAAAGTCATACTTCCCCCGCTGTTCGACGAGCGCTTCCTTAAGCCTGTGTGCCCTGTTTTCCTGCTGGATCAGTTCGAGATTCGCTCCGATGAGGTTCTTATTGGACGGAACGAGCTTCAGTGTTTCGATTTCCGTAGACAAGAGCGCATCTTCAATGGTCGCCTCGCCTAAAAGGATGTCATAGGTAGACCTGCGCTCATCGTCGCGGGCGAAGCCATAGCCTCCCGTAGAGTTTGCCTGGGGGTCGCAGTCGATCAGGAGCGTTTTCAGGCCTTCGAGAGCGAGCGCAGCGGAGAGGTTGATAGCGGTGGTGGTTTTGCCTACCCCACCTTTCTGATTCACGACGGCCAGGACCTTACTCATGACAATAGGGAAAGACTAAAGATGGCGGCGCGCAAATACAATCGCAGTGACCTGTGCAGAACTGGACATAAATTGTGGAAGACTTTCCTGCATCACGATTACATGGGCTGTAACTGTTTGCTGTGTAGTGAGATAGGGGCGCACGCCAGCGTTTGCCGGTCGGGACCCTGAAAAGGCAATCCGTGGAAAACGTCAGTGTTCCACGTGGAACATGGGGCGGCGCTTTTGCCTTTGGGAAGTGCTTGTTCCACGTGGAACATTAGCGAGGTTTTTGGCCAATCAGAAGTCGTCGCTGCTTGGAGGCGGGAAGTAGGATCGGTGCAGCCCATTGGATCTGGTCGAACTCGGAGACGGCGTCTTCTAGGGCTTCATCGGAGAGAAAAAGCACGAGATAACCACCGGGCGCGACGAGGTGAATTGCATCCCGGCACGCTTCCTTCATTTTGTCGACAGCGCGAAGAGTAACGGCGTCGAACGTCCGGTCCAGCGCCTCCACCCGTCCGTTGTAGACTTCGGCGTTCGGAATCCCCAGCGAACGAGCGGTTTCGCGTAGGAAGGTCGCTTTCTTGGCCTGCGATTCGCCCAAAGTGACCTGTATTTCCGGTCGGCAAAGAGCGATCGGAATGCCGGGAAAGCCCCCACCCGAGCCGAAGTCGAGCAGAGTACGGATCTCCGCAGGTAGATGCCGAGCAGCAAAGATGCACTCAACAAAATGCCGCTGCAGAATCTCTTCCGGATCGCGGATGGCAGTCAGGTTTAGCCGGGCATTCCATTTTTGCAGCAGTTCCAGATAGTTCTGAAATTGGCCCGCAATTTCCGGCGTCAAAGGATCAAGCCCAGCACCTGTTACCGCCGCCCCGATCTCGGCCGCCGTCATCGGGAAACAGACTCCCGGATCTCGCGCGGTTTCCAGGCTCGCGCCGCCTCGACAAAGTCGCGAAAAATAGCCTGCGAAGCCGGACTTCCAGAGAATGTCCGTTCGGGATGCCACTGAACACCGAGTACAAAGTGTTGGCCGCGCTGCTCGACCGCTTCAACCGTACCGTCCGGAGCGGTGGCGATGACGTCGAGACCGTCTCCGGCAGTTGCAATCGCCTGGTGATGGCTGCTATTGACCATCATCGAAGGAGCAAATGCCTTCAAATGCTCCGTTGCCTCGGAAATAGTAACTGGATGGGCCTCGGCAACCAGGCGGCCAGCCTTGTGATCGATCCCGGTAGCCAAGTGCTGTGCCAATGTGCCGCCCTTCCAGACATTCAGCGACTGCGTGCCATAGCAGATGCACAGCAACGGCTTGTGCAGGTTAAAGGCATCCTGCAACAGGAGTTCGTCGACGGCTTCCCGAGGAGAGTCCGCCGCAGCGCACTCGGGAACCGCATCCTGCCCATATTTCTGGGGATTTACATCGGCAGGGCTGCCCGGGAGCAACACCCCGGAACACGAAGCGACTAGTTTGGCGACAGCCGCCGGGGATTCAGACAAAGGGACCGGAACGGCGACCGCGCCACAGGCTTCGACCGCCTGTGCATACTGGGGCCAGCTGCGCTGGTTATAGTCGGGCTCAGTCGATGTCGGTTCCGGGATGGCGATGCGCGGGGGCTGGTCGGTCATACGGCGTTCTCTGAAATTTCGGTAATCGCTTCGAGCGTGGGATGCGCCGGCACCTCCAGGTACGAATGCGCATAATACAGGCGGCAAATCTCGTCGCTAAGGCGGGCAGTTAATTCGTCTACCTGCCGCATGGAATAACCCGTCGTCTCGATCGGTTCGCCCACGGCGAGCGTTATAGGTACAGGATAGAACTGCGCCGTGTGAATCGGCAGCAGTTCATGCGTGCCAATCAGCGCCATTGGCACGATAGGGACCTGCGCCCGGATGGCCATAAATGTCGGCCCGTTCAGAAATGTGTTGGGATGGCCGCTCTCCGTTCGCCCGCCTTCAGGGAAAATAAAGAGCGGCATGCCGGACTTGAGCGTCCGAACGGCGCCACCCAGGCTGGAGATCGAGGCGCGCGGGTTATCGACGTTCACCGGAACCTGGCCGGAGCGGCGCAAGTGCCAGCCGATGAAGGGCATCTTCCACAGGTCATGCCGGGCAACGATGCGAAATTGAAACGGCATGCTGGCAAAGACGGCTGGCGTGTCCATATATGACAAGTGGTTGCAGGCGTAAACGGCGACAGGGTGTTTGAGCAGCGTTTCCTGTCCGAGAATGGTGATCGGACAGCCGCTGATTGCTACCAGGGTCCGAGCCCATGCCTGGGCGATGCGATGCTGTAGCTTGCCGTCTTTCTCAAATACAGAAGCTGCCAGCGAAAGGCTGCCGAAAAAAGCCGTTGAAGCAAAGACAGCCGGTGCCTGGAACAAGAACGAGAGTAGGCGGTTGGAGGCTGGCAGTGGATCGGGCCTTGGCCCGAGCAGACGGTGCGTCATGAGGTCAACTCCGCACGCAGTACGCCCACCAGATACACGGAGCCCGTTCCCACAATCAAGCCCGCTGAAGAAGTAAGACTCAGCGCTCGATTGAGCGCGTCCTGTGCATCGGAGCATGCCTCAAAGACCGCACCCACCGATGTGGCAGCTTCGCTCAACTCATCCAGAGTGGCGGAACGCGGAGAATCGACCGGCGTGAGCAGCACATGGTCAAACAATGGGAAAAGAATCTGCGCCAGTTCCTTGATGGCTTTATCGCGCAGGCAGCCAAAGATCAGGGTCTTTGGGGCGTTGGCGTCGAGATCCGCCAGGACTGAACGTAAGGCCCAGGCGCCGGCGGGGTTGTGGCCTACGTCAAGCAGGATCGTCGCGCCGTTCGGGGCGGTAAAGCGCTCCATACGCCCCGGCCAGCGAGTCTGGCGAATACCCTGCTCGATATTCGCCGCAGACAATTTGTAACCGTAATTGTTACGTAATTCTCCGCTGTTGCGATGGCCAGCGCGAGGTTGCGCTGCTGGTGCTGCCCGGAGAGCGGCGAATCCACTTCGACGCTTTGACCCTCCACCTGCAGCGTGTAGTGATTGCGGCCGTCTCCAGAATGCGTCGTACGCGACGGAATATATTCGGCTGCATTCACGCCGCGAACGTTGAGGGCTGTAGCCACTTCGCCGAGCGCGTAATTCGCTTCAGGATGCTGCGGCAGCGTAACCATCACGCCATTTTCGCGCAGAATACCGGCCTTTTCTCGGGCAATGGCAGTGATAGTGAGCCCAAGCCACTCCGTGTGATCGAGTGAGATATCGGTGATGACGGAGACGCAGTGGTTCGACAATGTTCGTCGCATCCAGCCTGCCGCCCATGCCAACTTCGAGCACGGCGATGTCGACCTTCGCGTCAGCAAACGCGGTGAAGGCGAGCGCCGTCATGGATTCAAAGAAGCTGGGAGGAGCGGGCAGCTTGCCTTCATCGACGAGCCCGCGGGCGGTGTCGTCAACCTGAAAGTAGAGACGGGCAAAGTCGTCGTCAGAGATGTCTGCGCCGTCGATGCGGATGCGCTCGTTCACTCGAACCAGATGCGGTGAAGTGTAAAGACCGACGCGGTACCCGGCGTCTTGCAGGATAGAGGCCAGCGTCGCCGAAGTCGAACCCTTGCCATTGGTGCCGGCGATCAGGACCGATGGAAACTTCGTCTGCGGATCGCCCAGCGCTGCAGCAAGCACGCGCATGTGCTCAAGCTCAAACTTACGCCGCGGCTGCCCCGGAGGCGTATGCAACTCGCCGGCGAGCGCGAACAAACTATCAATGGCCGCAGCGTAAGACATGCACTTGATTTTAGTGGATTCTACGCGTCGTGTTGCCTTCCCGCGGCAGCTAACCTTTGCCCGCACCTAACCCACACTCGCAATAAGGATTGCATCCTGAGCGTCGCGAAGGATCTGCTTTTCCTTTGCAGCGCAAATCTATCGCGGTCGCTTCCTGCCCAGGGTTGAAGCGTGTCAAGGCCCCCCACCGGGCAACTTTTTTCTAACTCACTCATTCTCAATCACTTAAAATGCTGGCTCTTTGGCATGTTATTTCGCTGAATCCTGTAAAATAGAACTAGGAACAGAAAAGCCCATTCAGCTATGTCGCGGGTGGGCTTTTCTATTGATAATAAAGACTTTATTTCTAACCGGTTTAGTTTCAATATTTTGCGAAGCTAAAAAATCAAACCGTGTATTTTCAAAGATTTAGCGCCCCCCACCCCTCGGGGAACCGGCGCTCAACGAGGCTCAATCTCGACATAATCTAGTCCAGCCTGGTCACCGCCATCGGGAACGCCCTCAATCCGGATGGAATCGCCGGGATTCAACGCGACGGCGAAAGTCGTGTGGCGGGTGCTGGTGTGGCCGTCCATCTTTGCTGAGGGCAGTTGGTCATCGGCTGGCCATGAATCCACCACCCTGCCGTTGAGCAGCAGGCGGAAATGCGCTGTGCCGTTGTTCGTGTCGAAATACTGCGTGGCGAGATCGTAGCGGCCAGCGTTGCCATTGAAGGAAAACGTCGCGGAACAGCCGGAAGCACGCTCGCAGGCGACAGCTTTACCGCCCGAGGCCGTCTCCCACGGCGTAACATCGACGGGCGTGTAACCATCGAGCTGCATCGATTCGGCTTCGATGCGGTTCGGGTGATGGCCAGCTCGGCCCTTTTCGTCTGGAATACCCGAGGTCTTCAAGAACCACTCGGAGATAGCATCGCGCCAAACGATGGCGTGCCCGGCCTGATAAGTAAGGCGCTGCAGCACGTCGTTGTAGCGCTCGTCGTCAATACGGCCATGCAAGGTTTGCCATTGCGTGATGAGATTCGCCGCCGCCGCCGCGCCGTCGTAGTGCGAGTCGTAAATATGCTGGATGACGGTTTTGCCGGAGTGCAGCTTGTATGTGTAAGGAACGTGATGCATGAAGAGCAGCAACTCATCGGGACAAGTCGCGAGCGACTCATACATTGCAGCCACTGGCTCATGGTACTGACCGACGTAGCCCGTGCCTGTGGCAACCGTCCGATCCATGCCAATGCCGTCGTGATCGGCGCGGTGCCACTGGCCCCAGCCATTGCGTTCCGATGACTCGATGCCGGGGCCGTAGTGGACGCCGATGATGTCGGTCATGGTGCCAGCGCCGAGCGGACCGGTGTAGCTCTCGTAGATATGCCACGAAGCAAGCTGCATCGCGGTGATCGTTTTGACCACCACAGGATCATTGCCGAAGCTCAGCCGCGTCCATTCTTCTGCGATGCTCCGCGGCGTGAGCTCAGGATTCCAGGCAAGGCGCCCAAATCCGTAAAGATTGGCCATAGCCAATGGGTGGGCGAGCCAGTTGGCGTCGAGACCCACGTTGGCGACGCCAACCATGCCGCCGAGTGGCCGCTGAAACACCTTGCCTGCGACCAGGTCTTTGACGGGCGTCCCAGATGGCTTGGCGTGCAGATCGAAATCGAGGACCTGCTTCCACATCGGGATCAGAAAGCATAGATGGCGCTGCTGCCCGGTGTATTCCTGCGTGATCTGAACTTCCATCGCCTCATTGGTGAGCTCAAGGCCGCCGAGGAGCGGTGAAACCGGCTCGCGCGCCTGAAAGTCGATAGGGCCGTGCTTGATCTGCAGCACGACGTTGTCATCGAACTTGCCGTCGAGAGGATGAAAGATGTCATAGGCAGCGCGGGCGCGGTCGGCTTTCGGGTCGCGCCAGTCGAGGTGATGGTTGTAAACGAATGCCCGATAGAGGACAACTCCACCATGAGGCTTCAGTGCTCGGGCAAGTGTGTTGGCGGCGTCGGCGGGAGTGCGTCCGTAACTTGAGGGGCCAAGCTGGCCTTCGGAGTCGGCTTTCACGGTGAATCCGGCGAAGTCGGGAATGAGCTTGTAGATTTGATCAGCCTTCTTCTGCCACCAGGCCACGACGCGGGGATCGAGCGGATCGAAGGTGTCGAGGTGATCGACCGTTTGTGGGCTGGCGATGTTGACCGACAGCGCCATGCGCACGCCCCAAGGGCGAAAGGCGTCTGCAATACGGGCGAGTTCCTTGAGCGAAGCGTCGCTCAGCGTGTCCGGCGCGGCGTTGACGTTGTTTACATTGCAGCCGTTGATGCCGACCGATGCCAGCAAGCGCGCGTACTCGCTGACGCGGGTGAGATCGCTGCGGACGTGTCCATTATCGAAGAAGATGGAGCGGCCTGCATAGCCGCGTTCAATGCTGCCGTTGGGGTTGTCCCATTGATCGACCCAGCGGATCGGCGCAGCCGGCGACTCCTTGTCATCAAGACTCGAGATGTTCTCAAGCTGAGCGATGCGGCTCAACAGGGCGAATGTGCCGTAGAGGATGCCGCGTTCATCGGCTCCGGCAACGACTGTGCAGATGTGGCCACGACGACGAATCGTTCCCAACCAGAAGCCATCGCCGCTGATCTGTACGGTATGCAGTTCAGGAAAGCGTGGTCGCAGCTCTGTAACTGTAGCGAGTACAAATGCGTTTCTGTCGAATACGAGATTCGACTCGATTCGCACCGTCTTTCCAAGCATGGCGCTGACGCCGCGTGTCAGCTCGCTCTGGGCACTCATTGCAACTTCGCTGTGGTCGAGTGAGACAACAATCTCCGGCAGCGAGGCATATTGCTTCAGAGCTTGCGCGTCGGTTATTGGAGCGTAGCGCAGCCATGCGGCCTCGCCAGTTTCGGCCATAACGCTGCTGGCGGCCAATAGCAGGATCGCAATCAGTGGCAGAAAATATCGCAGTTTCAAGCCCGGCTCACTCCGATAGAGTAAAGCGATTTTCTAGGATACTCGTTAAGAGCGGTTGCTGTCGCTGGCGAGTTCGAGTCCGGGATATTCGGTAGGAGCATAGCCGGTGATGGATTTGAAATCGTTGATGAGATGGGCTTGGTCGAAATATCCAAGGTCAACGGCAAGCTGCGCCCAGTCGAGGTGCTTACCGGAGTGCATCTGTTCAAGCAATTCGTGCAGACGATAGCGCCGGATTACCCACTTCGGGCTGACGCCAACATACTGGCTGAAGAGCCTCTGCAACGAGCGCACACTAAGGCCGATGCGTGCGGCAAAATCGTCAACGGTGAGAATGTCTGGTTCGTGGAGGATCCGCTCGACCAGTTGTCTCGCCTGGTCTACTTTTATGTCGGGCTGCGGTTTGCGGTCCAACAGAAATGCGTCGGCAGCAGCCTTCATCTCCTCTTCGTTTTCGGTTGAGAGGATGGCTCGTTCCAGACCGTTCACTGCGTCGCCGAAGACCTGCTCGATACGAATCGAATGATTTGCAAGCGACGAAACTGACTTGCCGAGAAAAGGAAAGAAGCCGCCGGGAGTGAACTTGATGCCGAAGACGTGTGACTTCGCTTCGAGCATGCGCGAGAATTTTCCCGTCGATACGCCCCATATCCTGGATGTCGGTTTCTCGAAGACGACGTGCACATTCGGGTGCGGCAGCGATTCGACCAAGCGCGGCTCGAGCCCGCGCAGGTCCCAGCTCACCATCCAGTAGTGATCGATCCACCCCGCAAGTTCCGGCGCGGCGCAAAGGCGCGCATGGCGGAATTTTCCCGCCGGAGGCGGCGGCCGCCGCAGAACGCCGCGGGGTCCGCCGAGCGCGGGATCGTAGGATTCCTCGCTTTCGTACTTGGGCATCTCGGCTTGCGCGGTTTCGGATGCCGGTTCCTGTCGCGTTTTTCCAATCATGGCTGCGGCTTCCAGTTTAGATTGTGAGGCGAGGAAAATTGCACATGGCAGAACTGTTCATTCGCAAATCGATTGAAGTCAACGCGCCGGCGGAAGCGCTCTGGAAAGTGCTGACTGACAACGCATTCATGCCGCAATATATGTTCGGCTGCGTAGCGGAAACGGACTGGCAACCTGGCTCGCCGCTGCTTTGGAAAGGCGCGGCCGATGGCAAGCTCTATGTGAAGGGGCATGTCGTGGCAGTGGATGAGCCGCGGCGGCTCGAATACACGGTGATCGACCCGAATAACCCTGCCGTTCCGGACATTCCCGACAATTACCTGACGATGATTTATGAAATCAAGGAGCAGGGTGAGGGATTGGTTTTTGAGTTGATTCAGGGCGACTATTCAAAGGTGGCCGAAGGGCAAAAGCGTTATGACGACACCTTGAAGGGTGACGATTCCATCCTTGTGAAAATCAAAGAGTTGGCCGAAGGCCTTCGCGTTACTGCTTCATGAAGTCCAACGCCCGGATCAGATAGGCCTTCATCTCTTTTCGATTCACGACGGCGTCGAGGAAGCCGTGCTCCAGCAGAAACTCGGAACGTTGGAAGCCCTCCGGCAGCTTTTGCCGGATCGTCTGTTCAATCACGCGTGGCCCGGCGAAGCCGATCAGAGCGTTAGGCTCGGCTATGTTGAGGTCACCCAACATGGCGAAGCTTGCGGTGACGCCGCCGGTCGTCGGGTCGGTCAACACCGAAATGTAGGGAATCTTTGCTTCGTCGAGACGTGCGAGTGCGGCTGAAATTTTCGCCAGTTGCATCAGACTGACGATGCCTTCCATCATGCGCGCTCCGCCGGAAGCGGCGACGATGATCAGCGGTTGGCGCGTTTTGTAAGCGCGGTCGACTGCGCGGGCGATGGTTTCGCCGACAACGGCTCCCATGCTGCCACCAATGAATGCATATTCCATCACCGACAGAACAACCGAGTGCGGGCCAAGCTGGCCGAGCGCGTTGATGATGGCGTCGTTCAGGCCTGTGTCTTTCTGTGCTTTCTTCAGGCGCGATTTGTAGGACTTGAGGTCGCTGAAGTTCAGCGGGTCGGTTGATTTCAGCTCGGTATCGACAATCTCGAATCCCGGCTCCAACAGCATTTCGATACGGGCGCGGGCGCCGATGCGGAAATGATGGCCGCACTTGGGGCAGACGTAGGAGTTCGCTTCGAGGTCTGCCTTGAAGATCACCTGCTCGCAGCTGTCGCACTTGATCCAGAGACCCTCGGTCCGGACGGTTTTCTCTCCGGCGTTCTCGATTTTGTTTTCCTGCCGCTTAAACCAGGACATGCCAAACCTTTCTATTGCTCACTAATACTCAATGCCGCGCTGGGCGAGAATGCCCTTCTGGTAGGCGTGCTTTACCTCGCGCATCTCGGTGACCGTGTCGGCGATCTCGATCAGCGATGGATGCGCGTTCCGGCCAGTCAGGATCACATGAACCATTTCGGGTCGCTGCTGCAATGTCTCAACTACCTTTGCGGGATCGAGCATGCCGTAGCTGATGGCGTAGTTGATCTCATCCAGCACAACCATGTCCCATTCACCCGAGAGAATTGCCTGCCGCGCTTCTTCCCATGCCTCTTCGACCATTCGGATGTCCGCCGGGTCGGTTTCGGCGCCGCCGATCTTCACGAAGCCCCGGCCCATCTGCTTCATAACGAAGTTGCCATTGAAAGCTTTGACTGCGTCGAGCTCCCCGTAATGCCATGAGCCCTTGAGAAACTGCAGCATCAGCACCTTGAGGCCATTTCCTACGGCGCGCAGGGCGGTTCCCATGGCGGCAGTCGTTTTGCCTTTGCCCGGGCCGGTGTTGATCAGGATCAATCCCCTACGCGATTCCGCCATAATCCTAGTGGCCCGTGTGGTACGGATGCCCAGATAGGATTGTAAATGCCCGGTAGAGTTGCTCGCTCATGACGACCCGCGCCAGCTCATGGGGCAGCGTCATGGAGCCAAGCGACAGCAGTAGATTTGCCTGTTTGCGTGCATCCTCCGACCAGCCGTCCGCGGGACCGATCGCAAAGATGATCGCCTGCTGTCCCTGATCGCGCAGCTTGCCCAGCCATTGCGCGAATTGCTCGGAGGTGAATGGCTTGCCCCGGCTATCGAGAAGCACAAGATAGGGCGCAGTACGGGAGCGTTGTCGCGAGAGAGCTTGGAAAAAGGCGGCCTCGGAGGAATATGTCGGAATATCGACCGCGCCATAATTCCCGATTCGTTTTGTATATGTCTTGAGGGCCATTGCGAAATCGGATTCACCGGAACCCTTCTTGATCATGGCAATGGAGATGGTCATCTAGCGAGTCTACTGTCCCCGAGACTGTCGACACAAAGCAGATTAGGCTGAGGGGTCTTTCCACTTGTCATAGAAGTACCGACCGAATATCTATGAAAAAGTAGAGATCGAAAGGTGCGTAGATTACTCATCGTGCATTACTTCTGAAGTAATCTCCGAAAACGTTTTCATCCTGTGGAATAAAAATCAATTGGCCCCGGTTAGAGATGACGGCCAAATGGCAAAAAAAAGCTAATTACTGACTAATAACTCTCTTAATTCTCTGCAAAATCAGACTCCGTAAATGGAATTTCGATTGCCAATTCCTTCGCAAAGATGGCAATCCAGCTCGGGCCCTAGGGATTTCAATGAGTGTGTCCATCGGCGTGCATACTCCTCAATCACACTCTGCGAACTCGAATTAGCGCTTCGAAAGTTTACTGTTCCGGAGGATCTATGCGGTCAGCCAAGGTTTTTCTCGTAGTACTGTCGCTTCTTTCCCTCGCTTTCCTCGCCCCCAATGCATATGCTGCCAACGTGAACGCCCGAATTAAAGGCGTTGTCACCGACCCAGGAGGTGCAGCCGTTGCGGGCGCCCAGATCACGGCCACTAACAATGCAACCGGAGTCAAGTTCACCACAACTTCAGGGACAGATGGTGGCTATCTCTTTCCCGAGTTGCCAGTTGGAACGTATACGGTCGCAGCCACGGCGCCAGGTTTCAAGAGTTATACCGCCACCGGCATCGTGCTCACGATTGACCAGGAATTCGTCCAGCCGATCCAGTTGAGCATTGGCGCCGCGTCCGAGGTCGTGCAGGTTTCAGCTTCACCGGTCCAGGTGAACACTACGGACATGCAGTTGAGCAACGTCATCGACTCGCAGCAGATGGTGGAACTGCCGCTGATTGGCCGCAATTTCACGGGGCTGGAGTTGACCTTGCCCGGCGTGCAGGCTTCGAGTGATCGATTCGGCACCTACTCTGTCAGCGGCGCCCAGACGCAGCAATCGAGCTTCCTGATCAATGGTGCGGACTCAAACGACATCGCCTTGAACACGCTCGTGATTGCGCCTAACCTGGATGCCATCGACCAGTTCAATCTGATCACGGGCCCGCTGAATGCGGAATACGACCGCAACTCGGGCGGCATCGTAAGCGCCACGGTCAAGTCTGGCACGAATACCTTCCATGGCGATGCCTTCGAATTCTATCGCGACACGTTTCTCAACACCGCCAACTTCTTCCAGCACAGCGTGACTACCGGCCAGGCCACGGTGAGCAGATACCATCAGAACATCTTCGGCGGCACTCTCGGCGGTCCGATTATCAAGGACAAGCTGTTCATCTTTGGCGCTTACCAGGGCACGCGACAGATCGTTCCGCAGGCCAGCACCTCCAATGGTTTTTCTCCAGGCGCGTCCTCCGTGTATTCAGCTGCCAATCTTTCCGGTAACTTTTCGGAGGACCTGACCGGCGCCAAGCAGGGCCTTACGTTCAGCACCAACCCGATCCCTGGTACGGTGAACATTCCGGGATGCACCGCGGGCGAGGCGTGGGCAGATTGTCTTACTCCGAAGGGCGGTATTCTCCCGACCAGCGCGTTTAACTCGATCGCCGTGAACCTGGCAACGAAATATATCCCAGCCGCCAATAACGGTACTTATGGCTATCTCTTCGGCCCGGTCACGACGTCATCGGCAAACCAGGCACTTGGCCGTATTGACTTTGCACCGAACTCCAGCAATCAGCTTAACTTCGTGGGGATTTACCAGAAGACAACAACCTCAGATACGCTGCCTTTTACCGGCGCCTCGCTTCCGGGGTTCGGCGATGAGAGCACGCCAACGATCTATCAGTACACTTTCGATTTCGTGCACACGTTCAACGCGACGACGGTGAACGACTTTTCGGCGCACTACACTCGCTTCAACTTCCCTACAGTGATTCCGCAGCATACGGTCGATCCGGCCAGTCTGGGCTTTAATATTAGCCCACAGGACAAAGCTGCGGCCAGCGTTCCAACGATCTCGGTGAGCGGTTTCTTCGAGCTGGGCTTCAGCACCAATGGTCCGCAGCCGCGCATCGATCAGACCTATCAACTGGACGACAACCTCTCGAAAGTGATCGGCAGACACACGCTGAAGTTCGGCTATGATGGCCGCCGCTTCAACGTCTCCAACCCGTTCTTTGCCAACAACAGCGGGTCTTACGGCTTCAACAACTCGGGCAGTGCTTATTCAACTGGCGACGCTTCGCTGGACTTCCTGCTGGGTATTCCGGGCACCTATGCCCAGGGATCGGGAGCCACGATTCAGGCGGACGCTTTCCTGAATTATCTATACGCGCAGGACACTTGGAAGATATCGAGTTCACTTACGCTTAGCTACGGTCTTGCGTACTCCATCGATACGCCGCTCGAGAACCATCAATATAGTGGCGAGGGTATTGCCTGCCTTATTTACGGAGCGACCTCCACCATCTTCTCGACCGCGCCGGTGGGCATCGTGTATCCGGGCGATCACGGCTGCACTAATGCGGGCCAGGCCTATACGCGCCACTCCGAGCTGGCACCGCGCTTAGGCTTCGCGTGGGCCCCAGATCTTGGCTGGCTCTCCGCCGGCGACTCGGGGAAATTCTCCATCCGCGGCGGCTTCGGCATTTATTACAACCGCACCGAGGAAGAAAGCTCCCTGCAAACCCTGGAGACGCCTCCCTTTGGCCTGAGTTCGGGCGGCGTGGCCGACTACGGCGGGACAGCCCCTACGTTCGCCAACCCCTGGCAGGACCTGGACACGGGCACAGCGAATACGAACAAGTTCCCATTCGTCTTCCCGACCAAAGGTCAAGCGATCGACTACTCGACCCTGGAACCATTGGATATCAGTACGTATGGTCAGAGCTTCCGCGCGCCATATTCTGAGAACATGCAGCTTAGCGTCGAGCGTGAGTTCCCTGCGCGCACCGTCGCCCGCATCAGTTACGTCGGCTCGTTGGGGCGGCACAACCAGGTCACTTATGAGGGCAATTATGAAACGGCAGCGGGTCATGCCGCCTGCCTAGCCAGTGCGACTTGCTCTTCCTCGTCCTACCGCAATCTGCAGAGCTACTTCTTCCCTCAAAACACGATCGCGGGTTCAATCGATCCCAATACGGGCAACACAGGCTTTGTAAGCGTGGGAACGGTGGGCTCGCTGGCTGCTTCGAGCTACCACTCGCTGCAGGCCAGCGTGGAAAAGGCCATGACGCACGGCCTCAGCCTTCAGATGAGCTACACCTATTCGCACGCTCTGGACAATGGCTCAAGCTTTGAGAACTCAGGCTTCGGCGAAAGCGGCACTCGCGGATACAACCAGTTCGTTCAATCGCTGAACTATGGCGATTCTCAATTTGACGTGCGCCATCGCTTCGTCTTCTCGCCGATCTACATCGTTCCGTATAGCCACAGCGGCGGACCGTTCTCGCTCAGAAACCTGGCGTTTTCCGGATGGGAAATCACAGGCATTCTGTCGCTGGCGACTGGTTTCCCATACGACGTCTCCTACGCTGGCGGAACATCGCGTTCCCTGTGGTGCTCAGCGAGCCTCCAATTCTATGCCTGCCCGGATGTGCCGCTTCAGACCGGCCCACAGGTGACTGGCAACCCGCGGATGCGCAGTAGTGGGACTGGATACGGCACATGGTTCGAGCCGAACACGTATGCGGCCGAACCGCTGGGCAGCTTCGGCAACGTTCATCGCAATCCGTACCACGGTCCCGGCATCAATAACACCAACATGATCCTGGCAAAGAATTTCATGCTGGTGCCTGAACGCGGCGTCAGCATACAGCTCCGCATGGAAAGCGACAACGTCTTTAACCATACGCAATTCAACAATCCGTCCAGCACTTACGGCAGCAGCACCTTCGGCCTGATCACAGGGGCTGCCGCGGCCCGGCAGACGCAACTCGCGGCAAAGATCTACTTCTAACCAAAGCTGCCGTTCAACCCGTAATGAGAGGCGCCCTTGGGCGCCTCTTTTGTCTTTGCATACAGCGGAACTTACTTCGCGGATTTCTTTGCCTTTTTCGCAGCGGCGGCAGGCATCGCCTTTTTCGCGGCTGTTTTCTTTGCAGGCGATTTCTTTGCGGGCGACTTCTTTGCCGTAGTCTTCTTCCTCGCTGCTACGGTCTTTTCTTTCAGCGCCGCCTTCAGCTCTTCCAGTTCTACGGACCGAGCGGACTTCCACAGTCTCTCCAGGTCGTAGAAGGCGCGCTTCTCTTCCAGAAAGATGTGGACCACGAAGTCGACGTAGTCCATCAAAATCCACTCGCCCAGTTTGCGGCCTTCCACCGAGTGCGGATATGTCCCGAACTCCCGCTTCATACGGAGGTCGATTTCGTCGCCGATGGCCTGGGCCTGGCGGTCGTTGGCGGCACTGGTAATCAGAAAGAAATCGGTGAAGCCTGAGTCGGCGGGGTCGAGTTCAAGAACGCGCGTGTTTTCTGCCTTCTTGTCTTCGCAGGCTGCGGCGGCAGCCAGCACCATTTTGCGGGTTTCGGTGGACGCCATTCGGTGGGGACGCTCTCCTTAAGATACAACGCTACATCGTAGCGTGGACCGGGTGAGAGCGCCAGTAGCATCAATTCCCCATCATTGGTAAAGATGATGCGCGCGAATATACTCTGCCACTGCCTGAGGCAGCGCGCCGTTGTCGACGAGATTCCCGGCAAGCGCCATCCGCACTTCGGTTGCGGAGATCTCTTCGCGAAGGTCGGGCAGGAAATAGAGTGTCGAGGATTGGCCTGCGTCGTTGGTCAGGATGAGTGTAGAAAGGCCGGGCTCGTGGCGCGGTTCCCCGGAGATGTGCACACTTTTCCGCAGGTTTTTTTCAGCGCTGCGGAAGTCAAAACCAGGACGTCCCGCGACGATAAAGTCGCAGGCGAACAGCAACTCAGCGGCGCGACACCAGCGCGGCAGGCTCAAAAAGGAATCCGCCCCGACGAGGCAGAAAAGATGGTCTTCGGGCTGGAGGGATTCTTTCAACAGATGGATCGTATCGATGGTGTAGTTGGGGCGATGATCAGGGCGTGGCGCGTCGATGGTTGAAAGCTCAAAGCGGCTGTCGCCCGCAATGGCGAGTTTGACCATAGCTGTACGGTCCTCGAAGCTTGCAACAGAGGAGTCCTGTTTAAGCGGCTGATTGCCCACGGGCGCGAACAGAACGCGGTCGAGACGAAGCCGCTCAGCCGCCGCATGGGCGATTGTGAGATGTCCGCGATGGGGCGGGTCAAAGGTACCGCCGAAGAAAGCGATGCGCATGCCAGATGCTCTTGAGATGATCGTAAACTGTTTCTGCGCCAATCTCTTACGAGGACCCAGCTGAAATGCACACTGCCTATATCGGTCTCGGTTCCAATCTTCGTTCGCCTGCCGGGCCGCCGACGGACACGATCGAGGCGGCGCATAGTGCTCTTGAGCGATTAGGTGAAGTGACTGCGCGGTCCTCTCTGTACGAAACGGCTCCCGTGGGCATGACGGAACAGCCTGCATTCATAAACGCCGTCGCCGCATTGAGGACGGAGGATTCGCCGGAAACTCTGCTGGAACGGCTGCTTGCAATCGAGCGCGATTTCGGACGCGACCGGAGAAACAGCACGCCGAAAGGTCCGCGCACGCTTGATCTTGATCTGCTGCTGGTGGACGGCCTGATTGTGAATACGCCAGCGCTTACATTGCCGCACCCCGCGCTTGCTGAGCGACGCTTCGTTCTCGAACCGCTAGCCGAGATAGCACCTGAGTTGCAGCACCCTGTTCTTCGCTCAACGATGCGTAACTTGCTGGCTGCTCTGCCCAATGTCGGAGCAAATAGTGAGGCAAGCGTTCGGGTTCTGCGTTCACGTTCGTAGAATAAGAACACTGGATGACGACCAGATACATAGCCGGACGCTCTTTGCTGCTGCTCTTGGTCTTACTGTGCGGCAGCATCCTGCTGCCTGTGTGCAAGGCACAACGGCTTGCGCGTTTTTCCGGGACTGTTGTCGACCAGCAGGGTTCTGGCATCACGCATGCTGAGATCGCCGGCGCCAGCAATGCGATTCTTGGCGTTACGGCCGACGACGGAAGCTTCAGCTTCGAAAACGAATCGCAGTCGGCAATTACCGTCAAAGTCAGCGCTCTGGCATATGAAACCGCAACGGTTACAATTTCTCCGGGACTGCACGCGCGCGTCGTATTGCAGCGGCAGTTGGAGAGAGTCGTGGTGACAGCCTATCGTTCACCATTGGACACGCTGGACAGCCCTGCGAGTACGCGGATCGTCAGCCAGCAGCAGCTTCAGGAAGCTGCGACGCCCGCGCTCGATGGCAAGCTGCGCCAGGTTCCTGGGCTGGAACTCTTTCGTCGTTCGAGTTCTCTGGTGGCAAATCCGACGTCGCAGGGGATCTCGCTGCGCGGCCTTGGTTCGACCGCCGCGAGCCGGACCCTTGTCGTTTCGGACGATGTCCCGTTGAACGATCCTTATGGCGGATGGATTCACTGGGAGGAGATGCCGGAGCTGGCGGTGCGCTCGGTCGAAGTGGTGCGCGGAGGCGCGTCCGATCTGTATGGATCGAGTGCGATTGGCGGCGTCATCAATATATTGCCGGTGAAGCCGGATCAGAATCTCTTTGCTCTGACAACCGGTTACGGCGGAGAAGAGACTACCGCGAATAGCCTGCTGGGTTCGGTCAAACGCGGACCCTGGGCCGGACTGCTCTCCGGCGGCATTCTCGGTACGGATGGTTACACGCTGGTTGCTCCCAATCTGCGCGGCCCCATCGATCAGAACAGCAATGTGCACGCTGAGAATGGGCTGGTTGACCTGGAACGCACAATTCGTAACAGTGACCGTATCTTTTTGCATGGCAGCGGATTTAATGAGGCTCGCGACAACGGTACTCCAGTACAAAAAAATGGCACACGGCTCTGGAGATACTCGACCGGCGTGGACTGGTCGCAGCTGACGCTTCGCCTTTACGGCAGCACAGAGCACTACCGCCAGACCTTCTCATCGATAGGGCCAAACCGTGCATCCGAGACTCTGACGCGCTACGCGGAAGATCCGGCGGATGAGCTGGGTGCGGCTGCGCATTGGCGGCAGCCGGTTGGCGCGAAGGCTGTGATTCTGGTCGGCGCTGATACTCACGATGTGCGCGCGTCCGACGATGAAGTCCTCTTCACTGGAGCCGGGGGAATCCTGAACACGGCGGCACGGCAGCGGCAGACGGGAGTCTACGGCGAGGCCTTGGCAACTCCGGACAAGTGGACGCTGAGCGCTTCCGGGCGCGTCGATCACTTCTCGAATTTCGATGCGGAGCAGTGGACGAAAAAGACCGCCATCACTCTTCCATCGTTCAGCGAAACGGTCTTTGATCCGCGGCTCGGAGTTTCGCGGCGGATTACGACGAACTTCGCGCTGAACGCCTCAGGTTTCCGTGCATATCGCGCGCCTACTGAGAACGAGCTGTATCGCACGGGCCAGGTTGGCCAGCAGACTACGCTGCCGAATCCCAATCTGCGCTCGGAGCGTGCAACCGGATGGGAAACCGGCTTCCAGACGAACATGCCCCGCTGGCAGGCGATGCTGCGGATAAGCTACTTCTGGACGCGCGTCAATCGACCCATCACCGCGCTTACGCTGCTCACGACGCCGACATCTACATTGCTGATGCGCGAAAACCTTGGGCAAATAGAAAGCCGCGGGGTTTCGATTGACTACGAAGCGCATCCTTTTTCCTGGGCTGCCATTACGGGCGGCTACCAATATGCAGACGCCACTGTGACCAGTTACAAACAGCAGCCGCAGCTCGTCGGCAACTGGATTCCGCAGGTAGCGCGCAACATGGCGACGACGCAGGTGCGCCTCAGCAACGCCCGCATAGGAGTCTTGAGTGTGCAGGCGCGCATCAGCGGCAGGCAGTTTGACGACGATGCCAACAACTATCTGCTGCACAGTTATTTCCGGCTGGATGCGTATGCGTCGCGCGAGTTTGGCCGGCATGTAGAGTTCTTTGCCGCCGGAGAAAATCTCTTGGACCGCTCCATCGAAGTGGGGAAGACGCCGATTCTCACTCTGGGCACGCCTCAGGTGGCGCGATTTGGATTGCGGCTTCGTTTTGGCGAGTAGTCCTGTGCCCCCTCCCGTATGTTTTGTAAATTCGTCTTTCTGGAGATTTTACGGGGAGCGGCAGCGGAAGCAGTGACTCGATCAGTAAGGTGAAAGCGGGCTTTGCTTGCGCAAGGCAAGAAGCGCACCTGCGGTGCGGGTCCTTCGACTTCGCTGCGCTGCGCTCAGGATGACAACGTTTCATCAAAGATTCGGTGGAGGCGTTGAGGTCGACGATGCCGGGTTGCGGCTTTTCCCCCCAGGGTTTTTCGGCTTGGCGTTTTTTCCTGGCTTCTTCCTCGGCTTCTCTTTCGGCCTTCATGGCTTCGGCTTCGCGCAGGAGGATTTCGCCGAGGCTGGGTGGGCGTCTCTGCTCTTCGATCTCTTCTGGATCGGGGCTCTGCTGCTCCGGGCCAATCTGGGTGCCGTCTTCGTGCTGGTGGGTTTCGCGGACTGTTTGCTCCGGGGTTTCTTCCTTCGCGGCCATGGCGGCGCGGTGACGGTTGTTCTGCGAGGCTATCTGCAGGCCGTAGATGAGGATGCGGGCGCGGCGCGGGTCGATGCGGTTGGCGGCCAGGGCCAGGATGACGTCGGAGAGGGCAAGCTGGATGGCGTCGGCGTCTTCGAGCGACGGCAGGTCGAGCGTGGTCTCTTTGGGGTCGATGTAGGGGTCGTAGGGGGTGTTGGCGGGCCGGGGCTGTTTGCGGGTGTTGGAGTGGAAGTAGCAGAAGGGCTGCTCTTTGAGGGCGGGTGATTGGCATTTCTTTCCGCTGGTGAAGATGTGTCGGCATTCGTGGTACATGTCTCTGGGACCCCCCTATGATTGGGTAAATTCGTGTTTTTGCTAGTGGTTACGGTGCTTCTGGTTATGGTGCGCGCTTCGCGCGATCTAGTTAGACCTATCCCTGTCTTCTCAGAAACAGGATGGGGCACCGGGTTCTGCACGCCCTCCGTATGTTTTGTAAATTCGTCAGCTTGCTTGGGATAGGAGGCTTTTCAGATCCTTGCCTTTGCGACACACAGCGGAAAGCGGCCTTGCATGCAGCAAGGCAGAAGCGCACCTTCGGTGCGGGTCCTTCGACTCCGCTGCGCTCCGCTCAGGATGACATCGTTGAGGAGATATGGTTTCCTCCGAAAACACGAAAGCCCGCCAGTGATGGCGGGCTTTTTTCTCTCTATATCCAGTTTAGCAATTTTGGCGAAATAACAGGTCAAACCGGGCTAACTTTCTTCTCTTTAGATTGTGTGGGTTAGAAGATTTCTTTTGGTTTGGGGGTTGACAAAATTCTGGGGTCGCTGCGCCTTCGGCTTCGCTCTGGCCTGCGGCAGCGAGGTGTGGCTCTTCGAGCCAGTCTATTCACCGGCCTAAAGGCCGGTGCTTCTACCGGGGAGGCGCTTTGCACCTCTTTTGGATTGGCTTGGTTGAGGGTGTTGCTCTCCCACCCTTCGCTATGCAAAGGATGGGGCACCCGGCATAAGCGCTAAGATAAGGATTGGAGCTGGGGTCTTCGTTTGCGGTTTGGTTCGCTCAGAGCCGCAGCGACCTCGTTCCAGTTTTGAAGAACCGTTTGAAGTGGCAGCATAGGAGTAATGGCGGCGAGTACCTGATGGAAGGCGAACTGAAATTCACGCCATTGGCTCGGAGTGCGCGGCTTCCGGAAGGAGGTAGCCCCAGGGGGAAATCGTGCTTCCTACCCGTGCCATCTTCTGACTCAGCAAGGCCACGAACAGTTTGCCGTACAACCAGGCGCGGCTGCTCTGGTCATCGTGCTTCGGCACATGTCCGAGCTGGGCGATGGACTTCAATCGCTTAAAGGTCAACTCGACTTGCCATCGCAGCCGGTAAGCCTCTAGGACTTGCTCAGTCCTGGCTTCGGAGGCGGGAAGGGTGGTGAAGACCAGCACATATTCGGCATACTTACGGGTTGCCGGACCTACGCTCTTTCCCTTTTGCTCCTTATCCTTCAACCGACGCTTAGCCCGCTCGATGGCGTCCCGGCTCTTGCGAATCGCACAGACCCGTCCGGCGATTCTTTGCCGACCGGATGATGACCGGGCCTGGCCTGGCAGGATCCATACCGGCCACTCTGCCAACTCTCCGGCCTTGCGTAGGCCGGCTAACGATTCGAGCAATGAGAATGAGGCTCCGCGCTCATTCCACAACGGCAGTGCGTAAGGATTCATACGCACGCAAACGTCCGCATGCTCTTCGACCACCGCCGCAATTCCAGCAGGATGGCAGTAGCCCGCATCGGCCAGCACCAACTCCCCGGGCTGAAACTGAAACCTCCCAAATCTCTCCGCCGCGCCGGCACCATTGGTCGGGGTGAGATCGAAAGAATCGCACTCCAGTGTCGGCAGACGCAGACTGTAATGAATCCGCCACTGGCTTCCCGTCTTGCCCGGTTCTCTGACCACTGTTGCATCCAGCAGTCGCACACTTCTCCCCTCGAAACCCGGCTGCAATTCGACTCCGTTGTCCTTCCACAACTGCTGGCATAGCTGCCTCAGCCAATCCTCGGCATCCCGCAAACGATTCAACAACGTGACATCGGAGACTTCAGCAATGCCCGCTAACTTAGCCTGCACCGCCGTTTCACGCAACGACCACCCGCAACCCACATGCAACAGCAAGGTGCGCAGCAACGCTTCCAGCGAAGGAAAGCCGCGCAACCGTTTCACCGCACCGCTGCTCCTGCCCAACTGCCGCCACTCGGAGGGAAACAGGCCCAGTAACACCTGCCAGTCTTCCAGCTCAGACATGCCCTCAGGCTACCCTTCAGCTCAGTAATCAGTCAATGTTTATCTTAGCGCTTATGGGGGCACCCGGCACCCTTGCGGCAACCAGGCTTGGCTCTTCGAGCCGGTTTCTATTCACCGGCCTAAAAGGCCGGTGCTTCTACGGGAAGGCGCTTTGCGCTTCTTTCGGATTGGTCTGGTTGATGGTGTTGCTCTCCCACCCTTCGCTATGCGAAGGATGGGGCACGGCTTTCGAACTGGCCTCTATTTTCCGGCAATCGTGCACCGGCTTCTTACTTCCTTCCTGGCATCCTTTCGCAACGTTCCTGCGCGGGTGTATCGTGTTTTGCGGTGCAGTTTCGGTCCTTTTATAACTCCTATACGGGCCGACTGCCAAGGAGCTTCGCTATGGCAACAATCGCCCTTGATCCTCGCCTCGATAAGAAGACATCGGACTTTATTGCGCAGACCCATCGTATGTATGTCGATGGCAAGTTTGTGAATGCCGCATCAGGCAAGACTTTTCCCGTCTATAACCCGGCGACCGGCGAAGTGATGGCGCACGTGCCGGAAGCAGAATCCGAAGACGTGGACCGCGCGGTGCGGGCTGCGCGCCGTGCTTTTGACGAAGGTCCGTGGTCGAAGATGTCGCCTTCGCAGCGCGGACGCCTGATCTCGAAGCTGGCTGACCTGCTCGAGCAGAACCTCGAAGAGTTCGCCGAACTTGAATCGATGGACAACGGCAAGCCGCTGGCCGTTGCGCGCGCGGCAGATGTTCCGCTGGCTGTTGACCTCTTTCGCTATATGTCCGGATGGTCGACCAAGATCATGGGTCACACTTTTCCGATTTCCTTCCCCGGCGAATATCTGACCTACACGCTGCGTGAGCCGATTGGCGTCGTGGGGCAGATTATTCCGTGGAATTTCCCGCTGCTGATGGCTGCGTGGAAACTGGGACCGGCGCTTGCTGCCGGGTGTACGGTAGTGCTGAAACTTGCCGAGCAGACACCTCTCACCGGGCTGCGACTGGCCGAGCTGATTCATGAAGCCGGATTCCCGGAGGGTGTGGTGAATGTGCTGACCGGATACGGCGAGGGCGCAGGTGCTCCGCTGGCTGCGCACGATCTGGTCGACAAGATCGCATTCACAGGATCGACGGAAGTTGGCAGGCTGATTGTCCACGCAGCCGCGGGCAATCTGAAGAAGGTCACGCTGGAGCTTGGCGGCAAGTCACCCGCGATCATCTTCCCGGATGCGGATCTTGAACGCGCGATCCCTGGAACAGCTTCGGCCATCTTCTTCAATCATGGACAGTGCTGCTGCGCAGGTTCGCGGCTCTTTGCGCACGAGAGCATTTTCGACAAAGTTGTCGAAGGCGTTTCCGATATTGCGTCGAAGATTCGCGTTGGCATAGGGCTCGATCCAGAGACGCAGATGGGGCCGCTTGTCTCTGAAGAGCAATTTCAGAAAGTCACAAGCTACATCGATTCCGGCCTGAAAGAGGGTGCGAAGGCGACAGCTGGAGGCAAGAAGGCGGCGGACAAGGGCTACTTTGTACAGCCGACCGTCCTCACCAAGACGAACCCCGATATGAAGGTCATTCGCGAGGAAATCTTCGGACCGGTGGTCTGTGCTATTCCGTATAGCGATTCCGATCTCGATCGCATCGCGAAGGAAGCTAACGACACGCCATACGGCCTTGCTGCGAGCATCTGGACGCGGGATATTTCGACCGCGAACAAGATGGCGAAGCGCATCCGCTCAGGTACAGTATGGATCAACTGCCACAACGTCTTCGACGCGGCGCTTCCCTTCGGCGGATACAAGCAATCTGGCTGGGGCCGCGAGATGGGCGCGGAAGTGCTGAACAATTACACCGAAGTGAAGGCCGTGACTACGGCGCTGTAAGAATGCCTCCGGCGGGTCGCTACGCGCGACGGCGGTCTTCGCCAGACGGGCCTACCAACAAAAAGGAGCGGGAGAAACAATCCCGCTCTTTTTTGTTGAAACGATTTGCAAAACCATGATTCCTGAAGAACTGTCATCCTGAGCGGAGCGCAGCGGAGTCGAAGGATCTGCTTTTCATCTTCGCGCCATCACAGACATCAATGCGAATACCTCTGTTCTCCAACAGGCAGCGCCACAGCCAGTTTGTTCTGTGGTGGAGGCAATGGGCAAGTGGCGTATGGCGTATACGCACAAGGAGGATTTTGCAGGCGGTTGAAGTCGAGTACCAGAGTACCGGGCTTGTCGAGGCCAGCGGCGGGGAAATCGGTGTAGAGGAATCGGGCGGCGCCGTAGGTTGTGGTTTTGCTGGTGGTATCGCGCAGGATGAAGAAAAGTTGTTTGTCGCCTGGTTCTTCGATCACAGGTTCGAGCTGGATTGTCTTGCCATCGAGTACGAACTCGGCGACTCCGGGCACTGGCAGCTTCAATGTCGTGCCGATGATGGTTGGAATCGATTCCTCGTGCGGTGGCGAAAATGGAATCCACTTTGCCTCGATGCGGTAGCGCGGGTCTGGAGCGTACCAGTGCAGGCCATGGAAGTTGACGCGTGTTGGAGCCTGCGAGTCCTTGATGCGCAGAGCGTAGCGGTCGCCACGATGGATGACCAGCAGTGTGAGCGTTCCCGCTTTCAGCACGGTTGGATTCGGGCCATCGGTGTCGATCTTCGCTGCCTGTGCCGGAGAGCCGTTCGCGAGCAGGGTCGAAGCAGGTGATGCTAGATAGACTTCGTTGCCTTTCACGTTCAGCACTCCGAGGTGATCTGCGACCTGCGCATTCAGACGGATGCGATTGTCAGCTCCGGAGCCAAAGGTGTTGTTGCCGGGCTGCAGCCATTCGAGGCCTACGAGCGACAACCAGCCATCGGGCGCGGAAAGCTTCTGAGCGCGCTGGTCGCGCCATTGCTGCAGGCCTTCTTTCCAGTGGGCATCGATTGTCGCTGCTGCGGCGCCAAATGCGATTGCAAGCGTCAGGAAAGCCGAAACTCGCTTCGAGATTTTCATTCTTGTCTTCGTTCCTTTCAGGCAGAGTCAGCGGGCACGTCCTGCTGCGGTTGCTTCGGGGACTTCATGAGGCGGCCACTCTTTACGTCATACACATAGCCGTAGATGGGAATGCTGGGCGGCACGAGCGGATGATTGCGGATGCGCTCGACATCGTCGACTACGGACTGTTCTTGATTGGGAATTGTAAGCGACTCGATGAATTCGCCTGCGCGCGAGCCTGGGCCCTTGCCTACATCGCGGAATCCCGCGCTGGTCAGTTCTGCTGTTTCGAGGCTTGAAGCGAGCAGGCCGCGGATGACGTCGTTGGTGAAGAACAACATGCCGCAGTCGGTGTGGTGGATGACGAAGAATTCTTTTGTGCCAAGAAGCTTGTGGCTGATGACGAGGGAGCGGATCGCGTCGTCACTGGCACGGCCGCCGGCGTTGCGGATGACGTGCGCGTCGCCTTCCGACAGGCCGGCATATTTTGCCGGGTCGAGGCGGGCGTCCATGCAGGTGAGGATGGCGAAGTGGCGTGCCGGGGGCAGGGCAAGCTGGGCGAGGTTGCCAAAAGTGGCGCTGTACTTTGCGTTGGCGTCGAGGACTTCAGGAAGTACGCTGCTCATGAATGAGCCTCCAAATTGCTGGATGAGTGAGAGCCTGAGAATGTGCGCGGAGAGGTGCCTGGTCGCGGATCAGCGACAACAGAAGGAGGGACGTGAGCCGGTGATGGAGCGGGATGCGGTCACGTGAGCAGAGTATCGCTCTTCATGCTTAGGGTCAATCGTTACAATCATCTCAGTGTCTCTTTCGTTTCAAGTCCATACAACGAGTGGCAACGCTCGCCGCGCCACGATGACGCTGCCGCATGCGGCGGTTGAGACGCCTGTCTTTATGCCGGTGGGGACGGTGGCGTCGGTCAAGGCTGTTCCTCAGCATCTGCTCGAAGAGCTCGGTGCGCGGATCATTTTGGGGAATACGTATCACCTGTATCTGCGGCCGGGGCATGAGCTGATTCGTCGGCTTGGCGGGCTGCATCGCTTTATGAGCTGGCATCGGGCGATTCTGACCGACTCGGGCGGCTTTCAGGTCTTCAGCCTGAACGAGTTGCGCAAGGTGACGGAGGATGGGGTGCAGTTCCGGTCGCATCTCGATGGAGGAGCGCACTTTTTTTCGCCTGAGCATTCGATGGATGTCCAGATTGCGCTTGGTTCCGACATTGCTATGGCGTTCGATGAGTGTACTGAGTATCCGGCGGATTATGCCCGGGCTCGCACGTCGCTCGACCTGACGCTGCGCTGGGCTGCGCGGAGCAAGGCGCACTTCGATGCTCATAGTCATGAGCGGCCCTGGGACGAATCGTTTGCCGGGCAGACGCCGAACCTGTTCGGCATCGTGCAGGGCGGGATGCACAAGGACCTGCGGCTCGAGGCGGCGGAACGTCTGGTCGAGATGGACTTTCCCGGCTATGCCATTGGCGGTTTGAGTGTTGGCGAGCCGCGTGAGCTTACTCGCGAAATTATTGCCGAGACGCTTCCTTTTCTGCCCACGGACAAGCCGCGTTATGTAATGGGTGTCGGCTATCCGGACGAGATTGTCGAGTATGCCGAGATGGGCGTAGACATGATGGACTGCGTACTGCCGACGCGGGCGGCGCGGCATGGGCTGCTGTTTACCTCCGAGGGGCGGCTCAACATCAAGAACCGGCGCTTTGCCGAGGACCAAGGCCCGCTTGATCCGGAATGCGGGTGCATGGTCTGCCAGCGCTACAGCCGGGCTTATCTGCGGCACCTGATGGCTTCGCAGGAGCCACTGACGGCGGTGCTGAATACAGTGCACAACCTGGCCTACTATCTCGACACGATGGAGAAGCTGCGGTCGCGGCTCAGCGAGTCGACGGATCACGTGGTCAGCTAATCTAGCTCTCCTGTGCCCTTTCAGCGCTCATTAGCCCAATTCTTGCTTAACATTACTTTTTAGAATGTGTGGCTTAGCTGGATTTGAGGTATTTGCAGCGATTCTGTGTCCGGTTTTGGCGGCGGAAAACGATTTGATCAGTAGAAGTAGAAGACGATGACGAGCAACGACAAACTGGAAGCACTTATTGCGGAGAGATTGCATGGGGTTTCTGCCCGACTTGGACACGAGCATGGTAGAGCCGGAACCTGTGATCCGGACGCAGAGTTGTGTATTGAAGAACGGATTCGACACCTGGTGGCCGAATATCTGCATGCTCGCAGGGCTGACTAGCACCTTAATTTGGTGGCGATTTTGTGTTATTTGCGGGCACTTAATCGCACATTTGTGTCTGAAGTGCGAATTTGACCAAGGTGTGCTGAGTTTCTATTCAAGACTGCAATCGGGGAGCTGTCCCACTCAAGCCAAATGAAGGCTTGAATGGGGCACCCGCGCATCGATAGCCAAAAACCCTAAATAGAAAGGTTCAGGACGCGGTTCACGCGCTGAACGAAGGCGGAGGGGTCCTTGAGCGGAACGCCTTCCATGAGCAGGGCCTGATCGAAGAGCAGCCACGCGGCATCCTCGGTGACGGAGTCGTCGGAGCGATGGAGCAGCTTTTTGATGATCTCGTGATCCGGGTTGATCTCAAGCGTGGGCTTTAGCTCGGGAATATCCTTCTGGCCCATGGCGCGCAGCATCTGCTGCATCTTGATGGACGGTTCTTCTTCGTCGGAGACGATGCAGGAAGGGCTGTCGGCAAGACGCACGGAAGCGCGCACATCTTTTACGCGGTCGCCGAGTGTGGCCTTTAGCTTGTCGAGCAGCGGTTTGAGCGCTTCGGCCTTATCGGGCTCGGTTTCGTCTTTGAGCTCGTCGCCGGTAGAGGCCTTGTTTACGGACTTGAGCTCAATCTCGCCGTACTTGTCGATCCCGGAAAAGACGATCTCGTCGAAGTCGTCATCGAGGATGAGAACTTCGATGTCCTTCTTCCTGTAGATTTCGAGAAGAGGCGAGGTGCGCAGCAGCGACTCCGTGCCACCGGTGATGTAGTAGATGCTCTTCTGATCTTCCTTCATGCGCGACTTTACGTCGGCGAGGCTGGTGAGGCCTTCGACTTTGGTGGATTTGAAGCGGATGAGGTCAAGCAGAGCATCACGGTTGGCGAAGTCTCCGTACAGACCTTCTTTCAGAGGGCGGTTGTACTCGGCGATGAACTTGAGGTATTGCTCGGGCTGGTTTTCTGCGACATTCTTGAGCTCGGAGAGAATCTTTTTGACGCTGGCCGTGCGGATGGTGGTGAGTACGCGGTTCTGCTGCAGAATCTCGCGGCTGACGTTCAGCGGAAGATCTTCACTGTCGATAATGCCGCGGACGAAGCGAAGGTATTGCGGCAGAAGCTCTTTTGAGTCGTCCATGATGAAGACGCGTTTTACATAGAGCTTGACGCCGGTTTTATAGTCGGCCTGATACAGATCGAACGGGGCCTTCGATGGGATATAGAAAAGCGTGGTGTACTCAAGGCTGCCTTCGGCCTTGGTATGGAACCAGAAGAGAGGATCTTCCCAGTCGCCGGTGATCGATTTGTAGAGCTCCTTGTAGTCCTCTTCCTTCAACTCGCTTTTCGGGCGACGCCAGAGAGCACTGGCAACATTGACCTGCTCGGTTGTGCGGTTATTGACGGACTTCTTTTCGGTTTCGTTCCACTCGCTTTTGTCATAGGTGAGAAAGATGGGGAAGGCAATGTGGTTTGAGTACTTCTTTACGATCTCCTGCAGGCGCCAGCTATTGGCGTATTGCTTGCCCTCTTCATTGAGGTGCAGCTTCACTGTTGTGCCTGCAACGGGACGTTGTGCGGACTCGATGTCGAATCCTGAGTTGCCGTCGCTGGTCCAGCGCCATGCCTCATCCTCTCCGGCCTTGCGCGAGATGACCTCGACATGATCGGCGACCATGAACGCGCTGTAGAAGCCGACGCCGAACTGGCCGATGAGGTTGGAGTCCTTTCTGGCATCGCCGGAGAGTTGCGCGAGGAAGTTTTTCGTTCCGGAGCGCGCAATCGTGCCGAGGTGCGACACCAGATCTTCCTCGTTCATGCCGATGCCGGTGTCACTGATGCTGAGCGTTTTGTTCTCTTCGTCGAGCTCGAGATCGATGCGGGGATCGAATGGGAGGCTCTTGTACGCCTCGTCTACGAGCGTCAGATGGCGGAGCTTATCAAGAGCGTCGGAGGAGTTCGAGATGAGCTCGCGCAGGAATATCTCAGGATGCGAATAAAGGGAGTGAACGATCAGGTGTAAGAGTTGACTGACTTCGGTCTGAAATTCACGCTTCGACATAGATATTTAATATCAGACAAATCATGGTGAAATCTTTAGGCGGACGCGTCGAAATTGTCACAAATGAGGGGGTTAAGTGCAGCGATCTTTTGCTGGGCTGAAATCGGGGACGGCCCCACACAAGCCAAAACAAGGCTTGTATGGGCCACCCGGCCAAGTTGTAGTTGCCCAAAACCCGTTTCTCAGGAAGGTGACTCAAGATTTTCCGGCGTAGTCTCCGTATTCCCAGTCATAAGGCACGCCGGTTTCGCCGAGCAGAAACCTCACCAGCTCAGCAAATCCAGCTTCGGCGCGCACGTTGTTGCTGAGAATCACTGCGCAGCGCTGGCCCTTCTCCACGCAAACCATGGTGTTGGCGGTGTGGTCGTCGTGGCCGCCTTTGAAGAAGCCCGCGCCCTGAGGCCCGCGAAACACCACTACACCGAGCCCTGCGTACAAATCCTTCCGCTGCTGCGGCGGTGGCAGCTCGGCACTCAGCACCGGAAACTGGTGCGGCACTGTAATGTGCAGCTGTGGGCGGACCATTTCCGCACGAGCAGCGGCGCTGAGGCCGTCGCCGCGCACCAGCGCCGCCGTGAACTTGCTGAAGTCCGAGATGGTCGTATCCATGGATCCCGCCGCACGCACCCTACCGCTTCGGTTATGCTCCACCACCTTGCCCTGGTCGTTCCATCCATCCGCGAGGTCTGACGCGAGGTCCGGACGAAATACCACGCTGGTCCGCGTCATGCCCAGACGCTTGAAGTTGGCATCCATCAGGTCACCCACATCCACGCCCAGTCCCTGCGAGGTGCGCCCATGCTCAATTACAAATTGCAGCAGAACGATGCCCTCGCCGGAGTAGCTGAACCGCGTCCCGGGGTCAAAGTGAATGTGAAGCTTGGAGTCTGGCTCCATGAACCAGAAGTTGTTGAAGCCGGTGGAATGCGTGAGGCACATCCGCGGCGTGATCTTCTTCCATCGCGGATCGTCGGCCAGATCCTGGTAGCGGCCATACTTCTTCACAATCGCGGGATCGCTTCCGTAGCTGGGCAGTGACTGGTCCAGGTCATCGGCAATGGGCGTATCGAGCTTGAGCTTGCCCTGGTCGACAAGCTGCATCACGGTGTACGCAAATACCGCCTTCGTGAGCGATGCACCATACATGACCGTATTTGTCTGCAGTGGATCGCCCTTTGCATCGCGCACTCCGTAGGCCTGCAGATACTTGACCTGGCCTTGGTCGATCAGTGCGATGCCCATGCCCTGGGCGTGAGTTGAGGCCATGACTTTCGCCACTTCGCTATCGATAGCCTGCCCACTCGGCATCGACTGCGCCACCGCCGCGAACGGCAACGCCACAGCCAGTATTGCCAGATATGCAATACGCATCTTCGGACTTCCTTTTGTTTTTGCTTTCATCTTTTGCCGGAAGGTGCCTGAGGTTACAGCGAGTGACAGACCATTATCCTATGTCTGTCAGAGCTGTACAGCCTGAGTGAGAAACCATAGAGAATCAACCTTGCGACTCGTCCTAGCCCCTATAGGCTGAAGCCCCGCTCTTTTACCGCCGTCCTGCTCCCGCAGGACAAGAATGAATGCTCGACCTCCGACGGGTGGCCTTCGTCCTTATCGATGGCTACCCCACCCAGATCCGGCTACCGAAAAACAGAGTGCTGCGTTATTGCTATGCCGCGGGTTGGTGGCGCAGAGCCATCACCGCCATTCGTCCGGCGTCGTAAATGCCGTAGATGATGTTGGCGCGCCAGATGTCATTGCGGAAGGTGAGGATTTGCTTCCGGATATAGCGGAACGCATGATTACCGGGCTTGTAGCTGCCGCTCTCAGGGTAGGAATCGAGTTGCGGGTCGGCGGGTTGGCAGCTTTGCAAAGCGACGACCGCCACTGAGCCGTCGGTGTGCATGAGGTCTCCTGTCGCGTTGCGCATGGCGGCGGGAATCTCAGGACGCGAGACGTAGCTGACAGATTTCACGCAGCCGGCAAAGTTCAGGTCGCGAATGACTGTGGAGCGCTCATCGTCGATATCAGGCGCGATGTGATGCACGAAGCCCTTATATTTCACGGCTAGCACCGCGCTGGTATCGTGCGTCGACGAACTTATCCATATCGAATCGGCGTTTCCCGCCGATACGGAATCGGCGCTCTCCTTGGATGTCCACTGCCAGATGCGGAGATGGTCACGGCGGCCGTAGCTGTTGAGGCTTTTTTGCCAGTTCATGTCCTCTGGCTTGCCGTTCAAAAGAAACGTCATCATGGGTTGATGCGCATAGCCGCTGTTATTCAGCAGCGCATACATATTTTTCAGCCATGTATGCCGGGAAGCGGGATCGGCATTGTGCCATCCGGCTTCGCGAAATGCCGATTCCACTTCGTCCTGAGATCCAACGAAGACAATGTTCAGCAGATCGGCGTCAACGTTCTTCATGGTGGTTACACGCGAGGGGAGCTGCGCAACCAACTGATCGAGTTGATCTGACTCCGCTCTGGCGGCTGGAGAGGAATCGTGCGCGACGCTGACTAGTTCGGGCGGCGGCGAAACCTCAGTCGTAGTACGCAGGCGCATATCTGTGCCGGCGGGGTAATAAATCTCCGGTTCGGGGAAAATCGGGAAGGTTGCCTTGTAGGCGATGAGGAATGGATCGGAGTAAGGGTTCCAGGTGGGCAGGTGAATCAGGCGGCTGTTGATGCTCCCCTGAAAGGTGTCGGAACTGCGGATACCGCGAATCACGCCATTGCGAACCTGTTCGCGGGCGTTCTCGACTTCCTCCACGCGGGCGGTAAGCGGTATGTCTACACCAGGGCTGACAGTGGCGCGATTGAATTCGAGTTCGAGGGCCGCGGTTTCGTGCCGAATGCCCCATCCGACCTTGCGCTTGCTGAGAACGACGCCATCGATGGGCGTACCCATGGGGAGGACGATCTCGTTGTCGCAAACGAGATCCTGAGTGAGGACTGCAGAAACGAGGTCGCCGGCTTTCACGGTGTAAGTGGAGATGGGGGCGGCGAGGCGAATCCAGAGCGGCCGACCAGCGGGTAGCTGGTCGCAGGCAAAAGCCATGCTGGCGGCGCACAGGACACACAACAATGCGACTCCGCGATTCAGAGCGAACAGGATTCTCATAGGTAAGGAAAATTCCCCGCATCTCAACAATAACAAACGGATGTGGCGAGTCAGTGTTTTGGTTGGCCCGGTAACCTTGGATGCCAGTTGTAGGCGACGATCGAGTTGCGCCAGAAGTATTTTTCCTGGGCGGATTTGCTTTTTGTGGCGATGTAACTTTGCGCGAGATGAAATGTTGCTGCGTAGTCGGCCAAGGTATCGCTGTTCGGCCAATCGCTGCCGAAGATTACGCGGTCTTCGCCGAAGAGATTCCACAGGTCGTCCAACTTTGCCTGATATACATCGAGAGCGAGAGGGACTTTTCCATCGACACTCATTGGGATTTCAGACAGCTTGATAAAGACTTTGGGGCTCGCTGCGAGTCGCTCAAGATTTTTTCGGTATTCCATTTTTCCCTGAGTGTCGGTGGGGATGACGGCATGAGGGAGATGGTCCACGACAATCTGTAGATCGGGAACCCGGTCATGGGTGCGCACGAGAGCGGCAATCAGTTCCGCGTCGGGATTTGCGCTTTCCAGAACGAGCCCCGCGGCTGCGAGGGCCTTCAGTCCGTCGACAAATCCTGGCTTATCCAAATCAGTCGACAAATTGCGATTCCAGAGATTGCCGTAGCGGATTCCGCGAAAGAGCTGATTCTTCGAGAGACGATCGAGACTCTTGCCGAAGGACGGGCTGCCGGGCACGAGGTCGCCAATTATGCCGACGATTATCGGGTTCTTTTCGGCGACCCTCAGAAGCCAGTCGTTGTCGCTCTCCAGTGGGCTGCACTCGATGGCGATTGCGCCGCGAATGCCGAGGCCTTCGGTGATGTGCTTGAAGCGATCCGGCAAAGCTGGCTTATAGAGGATCGCGTCTGACTTTTCCGGCCAGGGAATGCCGCCGGGTCGAGTTGGATCGAAGAGATGAATGTGGGCATCGATGATCGGGATGGAGCCGGGCGTTTGTGCGTGCAGCCTTTGCGAGAGTGCCGCGACGATGGAAAGTGCGCCGCCCTTTAAGAGATCCCTTCGTCGCAGAGTCACCGATCAAACCTCGCATGTTCAATAGGCATTGAGTCTTGCTATCGAATATAGCGAATATAGATTGTTCAGGAATTCATCCTCTTTATTCGACAAAAAAGCGATGGCCCGCAGGCGGCTCGCATGGGAGCGTATAGTAGCCAAGCCGAAGTCGAAGCTAACTTGAGCTTCATGCGAAAGGGAGGAAGTGATGCTTCAGAGGGTCGTTGTAATGACGGCTGCGTGGCTCGAAATTGTCGTGGGCGTCACGGCGATTACGGCTCTTGGTGTGATGTGCCGCTTGCTGTTCGCTGCCGAGCCCGATGGGGTTGCGATGCCACTTGGGCGTCTTGCCGGGGTCGCTCTCCTCGCGCTAGGCATTGCCTGTCTGCCCTCGAAGTCTGCGGAGTCGTCCCGCAATGCTCTGCTGGGACTTTTTGTCTACAACTTCGGCACAGCTACTTTATTGGCTTGGGTGGGCGTTGCCACAACACTTCGAGGCGCTTTGCTGTGGCCTGCAGTCCTGTTGCATGTCGTGATTGCGGTGGCGTTGCTGGCACAGCTTGTCGCCGGGAGGCGAGTGCGCACTCCACGGATAGAGTCGGGGCCGCAATCGTAACTGCTATGGTTACCTATTTTCCCGCACAGTCCTTTCGCCCCGTGTCGGCGACGCCGGCGATCAACCATTTGCCGTCCTGGCGAATGAGATTGAACAAGTCGGTTCCACAGTGGTCGACTTTGCCGTCCACCAGAAACTCGAATGGGGCCCACACTACAGCGAGGTCGTTGTCGATTCGCACCAGCGGATCGTGAATGCGCTCCTCGATTTGTGTCGTCCCCGGTTTTCCAACGCGGTCGGCAAATGCTTCAAAGGTCATCTGCGTGGGTTTGCCGTCTCGCATCAGCACCATGGTGCCGCCCGGCAACAATGGCTCCTTAATCGCCGCGGCGTCGCGCTTCGCCATGCCGTCAAACATGGCGTTCACCGGCGCGAGGACCGCCTGCTCGTCTGGCGTTGCGGCTTGCGCTGCAATGGTCGGGATACTCAAAGCGATCGTTCCGATAACAAACGAGACATTCGATAGCCGGCGAAAGAGTTTCATGGGTTCCGATTGTAAACCGAAGCATCGGACCCAAGCGCCGAATCGAGGCACTTTCCGCATTCCACCGGGATTCGACGCGAGCACAAATATCCCATCACGCCATCCGCTACGAACTGGCTTATCTGCTCGATCCCTGCCTTGCCGTCTTTCTGCTCACTTCGGCCATTGCTTGAACATCTTCTGGATGGCTTTTTCTACTTCCTGCTGGTTCTTGTTGCCGTTGTTGCTCAAGGTATCCTGGCCTATACCGCGCCAGATAAGCGCCTTCTGCTTGGCGTCATAGATGCTGATTACCAATGTCCCCTCAACATTTTGCTCGGGAGTGATTCCGCCCATGCCGCCACCTATGCCGCGCATACCCCAGGCACTGTAGGAGGTCTGCTGTTTCAAACCGCCGGTCGCGATTACGATCAGGTCTGGATTTGCGCTTATGTCAACCTTGCTTAAGCCTTTTCCCGCGAGCGCGCTGTCGGTGTCGCTGATCGCGACCTGCGCCAGGATGGAATTGGCTATTTTGTTTGGGTCATCGATCTGCCATGCGTAAGTATGGAACTGGGCGAAACTCTGACTGTGGTTGTAGTTGACTTGGACAGTTTGCCCGAAGGCAATCGTGGATGTGAAGAACACCAGCATTGCGCACAATGCGAATCTCGTTTTCATCGTCATCACCTCTTCAAGAATGGCGCTGTCAGACATGAGGCAGCCAGCGCAGTTGACTGCATTTACGGCGGTCGATTGACTCCAGCCGCTGTAGTATTTCGCGGATATCGACATCCAGAGGCCCTACAGACTTTTCTGACTACTTGTCGCCGAGGAAAATGATGCTCCTCTCAATCAATCACTCAGCTTGAAACACCCATCTGAAGCAGTCTGGCCCCTCAAGGAGTCGAGGGACTTGAACTTGCGAGAACGCCGTTTCACGGGACTTCGCCTCCGAATAGCGGTCATTTCTGGACGATGACCCAGCTGGAGTCGGGATCGAACCTGGTCATTGCAGTTGCCGTTTCCGTCGTGGTCTTGCCCAGATCTTTTTGAAGCAGCACGCCGTCCTGGTTGATGATAAAGGTCATTATTCCCGAGTTGCCGTACTCCGCCGGATAGGCGACGAAGGCGAAGCCGCCTGTCATCTTTCCATTGACGATGTAGTCCTTCGCGCCGCCCGGCGCCTTATCGGTTTGCCCGGTCAACATGCGGAAGTAGTAGCCATGGAACGGGGTGTGTCCCTCGGGCTTTGCGCTATATCCTTCGGCGGATGCGTTGGCCGCCAACGGTCCGAGCGGGCTCGGCGGCTGTCCTTCCGCCGGCTTCCAGTACAGGCCATTCTGCTTGCCCGGGTCGCTGATGAACTTTGCAGCATATTCTTTCGCTTTTTCGCCATCGTGAGTGTGGGAAAAGTATTCTGCCTGAGCGCCGGCGACCGCGTTACAGACATCGATAATTGCCAGTTCATTCCGGCCTATGCGGCGGTTCAAGACTTCATCTTTGCCCGCAGCAGTATCGAAAAACCACTTTCCATCGGCATTCTTTTTCAGGGGAATAGCGAAGGGATAATTGTCGGCTCCGACCAGCAGGATCTGGGCGCCATCCGGCATCGCGCGCCAGCGGTGCATTACCCCATACCCGGCCACGAATGCGGCGGCGACGTTCTTGTCCTCGACGGGATCGCCGGAGTAGATAACTGATTTCGAATCGGGGCCAAAAATTGCCAGCACCGCATTTTGATCGCCTGATTTTGCCGCTGCGATCAGTGCATTACTCGCGTCGTCGGGTGAGGCAAAGACACTGATCGAAGGTTTTTCCGGCGTTGCCGATCTGTTGCACGCGGCAAGGGGAAGGACGAGCGCCAGAAGCAGGAACCGGGCGTTAAACGCAATTCTGCGGGGTTTGAGCGACATCACTTCCTCCAAAACTTCGTGTGTAAAGCTGTTGGCACCGCTACTAGTTGAATTCGCTTCAATCCGCGCCGGTGGCCTTACCTGCGACCGCCCCATCCGCCGCCGCCGCCGCGACTATACGAACCACGAGCGCTGTCCTGCCGTGATGCCCAACCACCTCCGCCACCGCCAAAGGCCGATGACCCGGTCTTTTCCTGCGATCCATAGCCGTGAGCGGCAGCAGAGTTCTGGGGCTGGGTTTGGTTCCAACCGCTCCCGGTGTTCTTGTAGACATTGCCGTTGGACGCCGCATACTTGTTGCCATTGGCTGTCTGGCCAGCTGCATATTTGTTGCCGTTGGCTGTCTGGCCCGCGGCTGCACTATTGCCGTACGCACCCGTCGCCGCAGCACCCTTACCACCCGCCGTAGTCTGCACTGTTCCTACAGATCCGTTTGCGGTGGTTTGGTGCTGGGTGTACGCGGTATTGCCGTTCTTGGAGACGACCGAGCTTCCGTAGCTCCCGTAAGCGTTGGAGGCTTGATGCGTTGCGGCATAAGCTCCCGTGTTCGGGTTATACGCCTGGCCGACGGCTTGCGAGCCATAGGCCGTCGAGGTTGACGCGCCGCGCGCATATGTTCCCGTAGAAGGGTTATAGCCGGCGGAGGCATGCGCGCTGCCGTAGGGCCCGTATGCGGATGCAGTGGAACCATAGTAGCCGCCGTGCCATGCGTTGTTTCCGTAGTAGGCACCACCCCCGTAGTAGACGGCGCCGCCGTGCCAGTTGCAGTTCCAGGAGCTGTAGCCCCATCCACAGCAAGAATTGTTGATCGCCATGCCCACCGCTATTCCAGCTCCGAAGGCGAGCAGGCCGGTCGTGACCACAGCTGCTGTGCTGTATCCCGGCGTCACATACGGAGTGCCATAGACAACCGTGGGGTTGTACTGCGGGACGTAGACGATTTGTGGATTGGCAGGCTGAATCACGATTACCTGCGGCGATTGTTGCACCACCGTGATCTGTGAGCCTGATTTCAAGTTGCCGGCAGCATACGCTTTGGCGCGCAACACCTGGACGGCTGACATCACATCGGCGGCCTGCGTGTGGTATGCCTCTCCCAGTGCAGAGGTCCAACTGAGATTCTCAGCCAGGTTGTCGAGAACTGAAGGAAATTGCGTGAGCGCCTTCACGCTGGGATCCCACGGCTGCTGATCAACCGCCTGGTTTAGAGCTGTTCCCGTCAGACTCTTGTTTTGCTGAAGCCAGCCGACGGCGGCAGCGACCTGGTCGGGAAAGGTTGCTGCTCCGAGAATCTGGGCAACGAGCGCGTCCGGGTACAGTGCGATGGGCGCCACCAGTTTCTGCAGATCATCGGCAGAGAGGGGCGCGCCTTGTCCCGAATATCCGTTTGATGCCGGGGCCGGTTCCTGGCCTTCCGCCGCAATGGGCGCGACGTAGATGACCAGCAGGAAGGATAGCGTTGCCGACAAGAGCTGTTTCAGGAAATTTCTGATCATTTTCTTCTCTCCATCCAGGAAGGGCATCGAGATTCGCCTTTGTTCGCTAACTGAGAGGGGCCCAAAATACATGCGTAGCGGAGCACCTAATCATACCCCTTCTTTGTCACTACGGCGGATACGCGGAGCGCAAAGTTATGACTGCGGGTGCGCGGTGGCGGCTGGAGCTTTCCGTCGAAGCTTGTAGAAGAGAACCGCGATGACATTGCTGACAACGACCGTGCCGAGGATCTTCGCGGCATAGGCGCGGGCGTTGACAACGTCGACAAAGGGGTAAGTCGAGATCAGCAGGCTGAAGAGTGTGGCGCAGAAGCCGATGAGCGAGATCCATTTGAGCCACCACGGCAACACTTTGCGAAGAGACTCGACTCCCACGAGAGGAATGGCAAACATCGCCAGGTAGGCCAGTTCGTAATGGGTCAGGCTGGCATTGGACAGAACCTGAAAGGCTTCCTGCGCATGCACGCCGATGTTCGCCAGCACAACGAGGAGAAAAACCAGAATCGAGCTGCAGAGGATGGAGTTTGCCGGAGTCCGCCAGCTGGGGTGGAGACGCGTGAACCATGCCGGGACAAGATTGTCCCAGCCTGCGGCCAGAGGAAGGCGGGTAACTCCGGTAAATATGTAGCTGGCCGCTCCGATCAGGCGGAGCTGGAGCAGAAAAATTGCGGCGATGGCGAAGACATTGCCGATGCCGGTGCTGCCCAGCGCAATGCGCAGCGTCTGCGGGATGGGTGCGATGAAGTCGATGTGCCCGGGCTGGCTAAAGGTCACTACCGAGCTTGTTCCGAGGATGAACATGGCGCAGATGATGGGCGAGGAAATCCATACTGACTGTCCGATACTCCGGACGGCCTGCTTGCTTTCGCCGGCGAGGATGGCGACGTACTCGAGCCCGCAGAGCGCTCCAAAGATCATCTGGCCGAAGAGCGCAAGCGAGCGCAGATTGCGCGGCGGGAGCTGGATGGCGAAGGGTGTCCAGTGAATGGGGGTATGCCGTGAGAGCGCCCAAAGCGGAAGGACGATCAGCGCTGCGAAGACAGCCAGGATGGCGATGCCGCCGATATTGTGAATCCACTTGCTCAGCGCCAGGCCGCGGAGGGCTGCGATGGTGACGGCCGCGATGGTGCCTGTGACGATGGCGCTCGACGCGAGATGATTTTCCGGAAGCCATGCGGCGGATGGACCGATGAGATAGGAAAGCTCAGTCGGGATGGCGTACAGAATAGCGGCGGTAACAGCGATGCCGTAGACCCAGATGTTCCAGGCGGTGAGAAAACCGCCGAGATCGCCGAAGGCCTTGTGCGCCCAGACGTAGAGACCGCCTTCAAGGGGCATTTCGCGGTTGAGGCCGATGACAGAAGCGGCCATGGGGAGATAGAAGACCAGCATGGCGGCGACCCAGGTTATGGTCTGGGCGCGGCCGAGTCCGGCGGCGACGCCGACCCAGGAGCTGCCGACGACGCAGAGGATCTGCGTGAGAACGAGATCGCGCAGCCCCAGCTGGCGATGAAGGCGATGTTCCGCGACGGAAGAAGAGGAGCTGATTTTCGCCACGCTCATCCAGAGTTACTCGATCGGCCCAGGGCCATCGGGACAGTTGAGTTCAGCCGCGTCGGCTGATCGTAAGCCTGGATGCGCGCCAGGTAGGTGGTCACTAATTGGCGGCAGGTGACCTTGTTTTCGCGCAGCGCTTCCTCGGAGGCGGCAATCGTCGTCTCACGCACGTCGAAGACGGCACGCTGCTGCGTTCGCACCGGTGTCGATGCGCACAGCACGGCCAAAAGGAAAGCACTGAGGCTGACAAAAAGTTTTCTGTTGATCATCCAGAGGTAAGCCCTCTCACCTTGGTTGTCAATAGATGTGAGAGCTGCAGATTCCGGATTTTGGCGTATGCTAACTACAAATTCCCCCTTTACCTCGGCCCAGAATGCGGATGTCCGCTAAGTCTGTCTCACGATGACCGGTCTGCCACGCACAGGAGCGAGTCTGCCTGCGCCTGGGGATTTTCTGCGCGATTACGAGGTCCTGGGACAGATTGGCTCCGGCGGCATGGGCGTGGTCCTGCAGGCGCGCGATCTCAAACTCAACCGCGTTGTTGCGCTCAAGTTCCTTCCGCCAACCCTTTACGGCGGCGACGCGGATAAGCAGAGCCTGCTCAAAGAGGCACGCGCTATTTCGGCGCTCGACCACCCGAATATCTGCACCATCTACGGGCTTGAAGAGAGTGAAGATGGCCGCATCTTCTTGGTGATGGCGTTTTACGATGGCGGCACGCTGGCCGGGAAGATTGCCAACGGTCCCGTTCCAGTTCGCGAAGCTGTCGAGCTGCTTACCGGCGTAGCTTCGGGTCTTGCAGCCGCGCACGCGCACAATGTTGTCCATCGCGACATCAAGCCGTCGAATATCCTGCTCACGCGGCAGAACGTGGTTAAGATTGTCGATTTTGGACTGTCGAAGGCCATCAGCAGCGACAGTGCAACGCAGAGCCTGACCATCTCCGGCACTGCCGCCTATATGGCGCCGGAGCAACTGCGCGGCGAAGCCGTCGATCAGCGGGTTGATATATGGGCCATCGGCGTGACCGCGGCCGAGATGCTGAGCGGCTACCATCCTTTCCGGCGCGACACGCTTCCGGCGGTCGCACACAGCATCTGCAATGATCCGCCGGAGATTTCCGGCGAACTGCCGCTCAGTCTCCAGCGGATTGTTTATAAGTGCCTCTCGAAGACACCCGGACTCCGCTATGCGAGCTGCGATGAATTGCTTCAGGACCTGGCGGCGCTGGACCTGCGCGATTTCCCGGAGAAGGTCTCAACGGCTGGAGAAGATGGCGCAGTTGCAGTTGCTGAAACGGCATCAAGGCACTCTCGCAAGGTCTTATCAGGGCAGAAAAAGGCGCTTGCCAGCAGCATCGCCGCCGCCTCTGGTCAGACGGCGCGGGAAACTTCACATAAGCGATGGATCATCCCGGCTGCCGTTGTCCTTTTTTTGCTGCTTGCTGTCCTGATCTTTCCCGTTCCGCGCGAACATGTGCGCGGGCTGCTTTTCGGGCCAAAGGAAAAACACATCGCGGTGCTGCCGTTTGATAACGCCAGCGCCGATCCGGCGGTCAGTCCTTTGGCCGCTGGTCTCATGGACAGCATGACGGCTGCGCTCTCAAATCTCGATCCGAGCCAGCAGTCTTTGTGGGTCATACCGGCCAGCGTTGTCCGCAGCGGCAACGTGACTGATCCTGTTGCCGCATATAAGCAGCTTGGTGCGACGCTCGTCGTCAAAGGCAGACTGGAACGCGCAGGCCAGCACGTGGCCATTCATATCAACCTCATCAATGCGGAAACGCTGCGGCAGATCGGCGCGGTTACGGTATCGAACGAAAACGGCGATCTGGCTGCTGCCGAGCAGTATGCAGTTACGCAGCTGGGACGCATGCTCAATGTCTCGGGAGCGCATGGCGCTGTGGCGCGCTCGGGCAGCAGCAACGTGCCTGCGGCCTACGATCTTTATCTTGAAGCGCTCAGTTATTTGCAGCGTTTCGATAAGCCGCAAAATCTGGATCTGGCCGTTGACCGTCTGCAGAATGCTGTCGCGCAGGATCCTGATTTTGCGCTCGCTTATGCAAAGCTGGGCGAGGCGTACCGTCTCAAGTACAAAGCCAGCAACGACTCGAAGTGGATTCAGGATGCGCTGGTTAACTGCGAAAAAGCGCTGAAGCTCAATCCGCAATTGCCGAGCGCTTATGTCACTCTGGGATCGCTGCACACGCTCACCGGCAACAATGAACTGGCGCTCAGCGAATTTCAGAAAGCGGTCGCGCTCGATAATCGCAACCCTGACGCGATCATCGGCATGGCGTGGTCGTATGAGCAGGCTGGGCATCTTGACGAGGCAGAGACGGAATACAAACGCGCCGCGGTCCTCAATTCGAGTGACTGGTCGAATCGCAATGAGCTGGCGCTGTTTTATGACCGGCACGGCCGATACGCTAATGCAATCGAACAGGGGAAAGAGGCGATTTCCTCAAGCCCGGATAATCCGATGCTGTATTTCAATCTGGGAGCCTTTTACCTCGACAGCGGCAATCCTTCGGCGTACCCGCTGGCAGAAAGCGCACTGCGCAAGTCGCTTGCACTGGGCGCTACAAACGGCGCATATAGCAATCTGGCGCTGCTGTATCTCCATGAGAAGCGCTACGCGGAAGCTGCGGCTGCCAGTGAAAAGGCCATCGCTCTGGACGATCATGAAATTCTGTCATGGCGATATGCCGAATTAGCTTATCGCTGGCTGGGAGAGAAGCAGAAGGCGGACGCGGCGCTTGACCGGATCGAAACGCTGGCACAGGCGCAAGCTGCCATGAACCCGCGCAAGGCCGAGAGCCAGTCATGGCTGGGATTGGTCTATGCCCAAAAGGGCCTGCGCGAACGCGCCATTCCGCATATCGAGGCAGCGCTCTCGCTTGCTCCGGGCGATTCGCAAGTGCTTGTAAACGCAGTGGAGGCCTATAATCATTTTCCGGATGAGACCAGTGCGGAGAACATCATCCGAAAAGCACAACAGAACGGTGTATCACTCACAGACTTGCAACTTGACCCAGATATGCAGTCGTTGCTGGCCAGGGAAAAGGCACGGTAGCTGCTGCAACAAACGGCGTTTCTTCAAGGGGAAAACATGAGCAACCTAAATGAGCAGTTAAATGACGAGCAGAATGAGTCTCCGTTCAGCCAGTTGGAGAATGAGAATGAGTTCGAACCAAAACTTTCCGGCCAGGGTGTCACCGGCGGCAAAGGCCCTGGTCTTGTCAGCGAAAGCGAAAACGAGTAGCGCGCAGTTGTTCCGCAACATCTGACAGACGCGAAACCTCCCCCGTTTTCCACAGCGTTCGCAGCGCTTCGTGCTAACTGCGTCTTGACAGTCTGCCTGGCACCCGCAGGAAATATCCCGCCCGCATTTGCATAAGTCCCGGTCTACGATAGGTCAGGGGAGCAGGGAGCCGTGACCACGCGTCCACCCAAGATTTACGCTCAGCTCGGCCGGACCGCAGTCGGGATATTTGCCGCCAATGAGCGCATGAACCAGCTGCTGATCGAACATCTTGACCCCGCTGCCTGGAGAGCCAAACCGCCCGGCAACGTCCGCACCATTGCCGCGATCTTCACGCACATGCACAACGTCCGCTGCAAGTGGGTGAGGCTTACAGCTCCACACTTGAAGGTTCCGCTGCAGCTCAACCGCACGCACTGCACGCCGCAGCAGGCGCGTACGGGATTGGCTGAGAGCGCCGCTCGCTGCGCTGAGATGCTGGCTGAAGCGCTTGGCGATGATGGCGGCCGCGTCGAGAAGTTTCGCAGAGACGGCTGGGCTCAGCCCTGGCCGGTTGGCCCGGAAATGCTTTGCTACATGCTTGCTCACGAAGCCCACCATCGCGGGCAGGTGTTGATGCTCGCGCGTCAGCTCGGATTTCCCTTGCCGCAAGGGGTGATGTCCGGGATCTGGAATTGGGAAAAGCTTTGGAAAGAGAGCGGGTCGCCGGGCGGTCTGTTGGGCGGTCTGGGCAACGATTCTTAAGGAAATAGCCTGCACGGACTATCATGGTCGTGCGATTTCTTTATGGCCGAAGACCCAGAGTGCGAAGAGCAACCGCAGAAAGCGGTGCTGGTAATTGCGTGTGCAGACTCGGTAATTACGAGTGCCGTGTCGGAAGTTCTGTCGACATGGAAACGGGTGTGCGTGCGGGACAACAAGGACGCGCTTGCGCTGCTGGAGCAGAGCTGCTTCGACCTGGTGATTACCGGCGAGACCAGCTCGGGCCGTGAAGACGTCGAGCTGCTGAGGAAGATCCGGCGGGTGCGGCCGCATACCCGGCTGATCATCGTCACCGATGAGAGCACGCCGGCGGATGTGATTGCCGCGATACGGGAACGGGCGTTCAGCTATTTCACAAAACCGGTTTCCAAGAGCGCGCTTGAGGAGATGCTGCAGCTGGCGACGGAGACTCCGGCGTGGGATGAGGGCATCGAGATGCTCTCCGGCACGGATTCGTGGATACGCCTTTCCGTGCGCTGCGATCTGGCGACGGCGAATCGATTGCTGCAGTTCATCCATGAAGTGGTGGATTTGCCTGAGGACGAGGCGGAGAAGGTGGGCATCGCGTTCCGGGAAATGCTGATGAATGCGATTGAGCATGGAGGGAAATTCGATCCCGAGCGGCGTGTCGAGATTGGCTATCTGCGCGCTCGCCAGATGGTGGCGGCCCGCATCAAAGACCCGGGCGAAGGGTTTTCTCCGAAGGAGAATCTCGACACGGCAGCGAACAATCCGCCGGACGATCCGCTGCGCCATGTGAAGCATCGCGAAGAGCATGGGATGCGTCCGGGGGGCTACGGCGTTTTGCTGGCCAAGAACCTGGTCGACGAGGTGTTCTACACGGAAAAAGGCAATGAGGTGCTGCTGATCAAGTACATCAACGGAGATAAGGGGTCCAAGGCATGAGACGCGCGGGCGGCATGGGCGGCATCGCTCCTCCGAAGAATGTGGATGAATACATCGAACGCGTGCCGGAGCCTGGGCGCACAACCCTGAACAAGATGCGTGCGACGATCCGGTCGGCGGCGCCGAAAGAGGCGACAGAGGCGATCAGTTACGGCATGCCGGCCTTTGTCTACAAAGGAGCGCTGGTTTATTACGGCGCGTTCTCCGACCACTGCAGCTTCTTTCCTGGAAGCGCGCGGCTCATTGACGAGTTTAAGGATGAGCTGAAGGGTTATTCCACGGCGAAAGGCACGATCCGCTTTCCACTGAATAAGCCGTTGCCCGCAACCCTGGTGAAGAAGTTTGTGAAGATGCGGGTTGCACAGAACGAATTGAAGAGTGAATTCAAGAAGCGGCGCTGACTGACCGGATTTCATGCTGCGCCGAATGGCCTACACTGGCTTATCAGGCTATCAATAATTAAAAACTAAGTAATTGACCTGGCTAAGTTCTTCTCCCTCGCAAGACCTTCATTGAAACAACCTGCGCTCCACCAGCCCGAATCTAACCCGGACTGTGGCCTTTTACTCCGTCGAGGCGGAGCGATTCAGTTTCAGGAGCGTAAGTCCCAGTGAAAGAAAAAGTTACCAGCATCTATCACGAGAACGAGTCATGGCTCGCTGCCAATTCCAACGGCGGCGGTAGGGAGACACGCCTGCATACCGGGATTGAAGGTCTTGACGATATTCTGAACGGCGGCTTTCCACGGGGCCACCTCTATCTCGTTGAGGGCGATCCGGGAACCGGCAAGACGACGCTGGCGCTGCAGTTTCTTCTTGAAGGGATACGCAATGGCGAGAAGGGACTGTATGTGACTCTCTCCGAATCCAAGCAGGAGCTGGAGGGAGTGGCGCGGTCGCATGGATGGTCGACTGAATCTCTGTTGATCTATGAGATGGTGCCTCCGGAAGACGATGCTGAGGCGCAGTACACGGTCTTTCATCCCTCTGAGGTCGAACTGGCCGACACGATCACGGCGATTCTGAAGCAGGTGGACGAGAATCAGCCGCAGCGGTTGGTCTTTGATTCGCTGTCCGAGCTTCGCATGCTGGCGCGCGATCCGCTCAAGTACCGGCGCCAGATTCTGGCGCTGAAGCGGCATTTTTGCGGCCGTAATTGTACGGTGCTGCTGCTTGACGACCGCACTGCCGAGGGCAGCAGCGACCTGCAGCTGCAGAGCATCGCTCATGGGGTGATCAAGCTGCAGAGTCTGGAGCGGGATTACGGAATCAAGCGGCGGCGCGTTGAAGTGCATAAGCTGCGCGGGTCGTCGTATCGCGAGGGATTCCACGACTACACGATTCAGACGGGAGGGCTTTTTGTCTATCCCCGGTTAATTGCAGCGGAGCACAAGCCTGGCTTTGAGAGGAAGCCGGTGCAAAGCGGTTTGAAGGAGCTGGATGATTTGTTCCGCGGCGGGATCGACTCCGGCACGAGCACGCTGCTGACAGGGCCTGCGGGGTGCGGCAAGTCTACCATTGCGTTTCGCTACGCTGTTTCGGCGGCGCAACGTGGTGAGAAGGCGATCGTTTTCACCTTCGATGAATCGCTGGCAACGCTGTTCGAACGCGCGCGCGGGCTGGACATGGATCCGGCGCCGCTGATGAAGAAAGGACTGCTCGAAATTGAGCAGATCGACCCGGCGGAGCTGGCTCCGGGCGAGTTCGTCTCACGGATTCGCAGGACTGTTGAGGAAGAGCGGTTGCGCGTCGTGGTGATCGACAGCATGAATGGGTTTTTGAATGCCATGCCGAATGAGAAGTTCCTGGCGATGCAGCTTCACGAACTGCTCTCATACCTGGGACAGCAGGGCATTGCCACGCTGATTACGCTCGCACAGCATGGCTTTATCGGCGCGATGCAGACGCCGGTGGATGTGAGCTATCTGGCGGATACTGTGCTGCTGTTCCGGTATTTCGAATATGCGGGCGAGATCCGCCAGGCGCTGTCTGTGATCAAGAAGCGCAGCGGGCCGCATGAGCGGACGATTCGCGAGCTGATCATGGGCGACGGGAGGGTGCGTGTCGGGGAGCCTCTGACGGAATTTGAGGGAGTGCTGACGGGAGTGCCAACGTTCACGGGCGAATTTCCGGGTGAGGAGGAGCCTTCTGTTCTCCCAATCAAATGACGAACAAGGACGCGACAATCGAACGATCATCGTTGCGCCCACCGGTAAGGATGGGCAACTCATCTCCGGTCTGCTTGAGAGGATTGGTCTGCCTTGCCACATGGCCGGTTCAATCGCCGAGTTGTGTGACGCGATTTACGCAGGCGCAGGCGCTGCGATCATCGCGGAAGAAGCCTTTACACGCGGGGCGGTGGAGAAGCTTTCACGGGTGTTGGCGGATCAGCCTTCGTGGTCCGATTTTCCGGTCATCCTGCTCTCTGTGGGGGGTGAGGTAACACCGAAAAGCGAACGCCTGCGCGAGTTACGCAGTCCGCTGGGGAATGTGCTGGTGCTGGAGCGGCCGATCCGTCCGGAGACGCTGATCAGCACTCTGGAGATGGCCTTGCGCGGGCGCGTGCGGCAATACCAGATGCGCGACCAGATTCAGCAGAATTCTCGCGCGCAGGAGGCGCTGCGCCGTTCAGAAAAGCTGGCTGTTACGGGACGGTTAGCGGCCAGCATCGCTCACGAGATCAACAATCCGCTGGAGGCTGTCACCAATCTGCTCTACTTACTGCGTGGCAATCTGCCGGCGGATAAGATGCGGCAATACCTGGGTGCCGCCGAGCAGGAGTTGGCGCGCGTGGTGGAGATTACGAAGCAGACTCTGCGTTTTTACCGCGAGCCGAGCCAGCCTGCCGAAACGGAGCTGGCGGGTGTGCTGCACTCCGTGCTTACGCTCTACCATTCCCGTCTCGCGGCTGCGGGAATTGAGGTGCAGGACGAAGTCAGGGTTCCTTCCGCGACGGTGCTCTCCAGCCCGGGAGAACTTCGGCAAGTGATCGCGAACCTCATCGGCAATGCCATTGACGCGATGCGCCGAGGGGGACGTCTGCGCGTGCGCATTTCCGGGGAGAGGAACCAGAGGACGGAGTCTCAATCCGTTCGCCTAACGATTGCGGACAGCGGCTCGGGTATCCCCGCGCATATCCTGCCCACTATCTTTGAGCCCTTTGTGACGACCAAGGGAGAAACGGGAACGGGGCTGGGCCTGTGGGTGACAAAGGAGATCATCCAGAAGAACGGCTGGAGCATTCGCGTCCGCAGCAATCGAAATCCCTCTCGCAGCGGAACCACGTTCTCGATTCTGATCCCGGTTCGCGAGGCGGAAGAAATTGATGAAGTTGAAAAGCTGACTGCCTAGACGACCTGCGACACCAGATCCATCCATCCGCTGTTCGGTTCCGAACACGGCAATCTCAATTATGGACAGGGCTTGCCAGATCGCGTGGCTAACGCCTGCATTCTCAATGCCTCGGGGGCATTGGCCTTGGCTGGCAGAATGCAGATGAACGGGTGCGGATCTATGTTCGCACACGGAGCCCGATATGCTGGCTGATTTGAAATTTGCGTGGAGGCAGTTGGTTAAGTCTCCGGGGTTTACGCTGACGGCGGTGCTGACGCTGGCACTGGGAATTGGCGCGACCACTTCGATCTTTACGCTGGTGCATGCGGTTCTGCTGAAGTCGCTGCCGGTGACGAAGCCGGAGGAACTGTATCGCATTGGCGATAAGGTGCACTGCTGCATGTGGGGCGGGTATACGCAGTGGGAAGAGTTCTCGATCTTCAATTACGAGCTTTACAAGCAGTTCCGGGACAACACGCCGGCCTTTTCAGACCTCGCTGCGTTTCAGGAGGGCGCTTCGGGAGTTGGCGTACGACGCGCAGGCAGCCAGCAGCCCGCGGAAGCGCGCATTGGACAGTTTGTCTCGGGGAATTATTTCCGCACTTTTGGAATTAACGCCTGGACTGGCAGGGTTTTGACGGAGAGCGACGATCACGAGGGCGCGCCGCCGGTCGCGGTAATGGGCTACCACGTATGGCAGTCAAAGTACGGCGGCGATCCGTCAGTAGTTGGCGCAACCTTCCAGATCAGCGGCAAGCCGTTCACCGTAGTCGGCATTGCTCCGCCGGGGTTCTTCGGCGCTGAACTTAGAAACTGGGGTGAGCCGGATTTCTGGATGCCGCTGGCCAGCGAGCCTTACCTTCAGGGAGCAAGCTCGTTGCTCAAGGGGCCCAATCTAAACTGGCTAGATATCATCGGCAGGGTTCGCCCCGGCACTGATCCGAAGGCGCTGGAAGCGCAGCTGAAGCTGGAACTGCACCAATGGCAGACGAGCCATCTGGCAGACATGAGCGCGCAGGAAAAGGAATTTCTGCCGAAGCAAGCGCTGCACGTTACGCCCGGAGGCGCTGGCGTGACGTCGATGCGGCAGCAATATCATGACAGCCTGGTGCTGCTGATGATTGCGGCAGGGTGTGTGCTGCTGATTGCCTGCGCCAACCTGGCCAATCTGCTGCTGGCGCGCGGCATGGCCAACAGGCAGCAGACGTCTGTGAGGCTGGCTCTGGGCGCGTCGCGCATACGGATGGTGCAGAAGGCGCTGGTGGAGAGCGTACTGCTCGGCATCCTGGGCGGGACAGCGGGGCTGCTGATTGCGTATGAGGGAACGAGCATGATTCTGCGGCTCGTCGTCACCAACCAGATCGTCTATGTGCCGATTGAAGCGTCGCCGTCGCTGCCGGTGCTGTTGTTTGCGCTGGGGGTGTCATTGGTGACTGGAATCTGCTTTGGCGTCGCGCCGGCGTGGGTGAGCTCGCATGCCGAGCCGCTGGATGCTCTGAGAGGCGCGAACCGTTCGGTCGCCGGCGCGACCTCGCTGCCGCAGAAGGCGCTGGTGGTGACGCAGGCGGCGCTCTCGCTGGTGCTGGTGAGCGCGGCGGCGATGCTGACGTATAGCTTGCGCAATATGGAGCACCAGAACTTTGGCTTTGAGACGAAAGATCGCTATATTGCGTGGATCGAGCCGGATAGTGCCGGCTACCAGGTGAACCAGCTTGAGAACCTTTTTGAACGCATGCAAGAGAGGTTGCAGCGTATTCCCGGAGTGCGGAGCGCCGGCATAGCACAGTGGGCGCCTATGAGCGCCAACAACTGGAACACTTCCATCCGGATCGAAGGCAAGCCCGAGCCGCACGAAGGCGATGAGTCTTCGTCGAATGATGTGCGCGTGATGCCCGGATTCTTCGACACGATCGGAAGCAAGATGATCTCGGGGCGGCCGATCAGAGAAGAGGACACTGCTTCTACGCGACAGGTCGCGGTCATCAATGAGGCATTCGCAAAGAAGTTCTTCAAGGGCGAGAACCCTCTGGGCAAACACTTCGGCGAGGTCGAGATGAAGCACGCCGGGGATTACGAGGTCGTGGGTGTCGCGGCAGATGTGCGCTACGTGTCGTGGAATATGGAGAAACCGATAGCGCCGATGTTCTTCAGGCCGGAAACGCAGTTCATTCAGTGGGACACGCCCTCGGGGATCAATGGCGAAACGCGCTCGCATTATCTGGGCAACATTGTGCTGTGGGCGCCGGGGAATCCTCCCGGGCTGGAGATGGAGGTGCGGCGCGCGCTGGCCGAGATAAACCCGAATCTGGTCGTCCAGGACATGAAGAGATATGACGAGGCGCTCAGCGTGGATTTTTCGCAGCATGGTCTGATTGCGAAGCTGACATCGCTCTTCGGCGGGCTGGCGCTGGTACTGGCCGCCATCGGACTGTATGGCGTGACTGCCTATACGGTCGAGCGGCGCACGAACGAGATCGGCATTCGCATGGCGCTGGGTGCCGACCGTTTCTCTGTGGTGAAGATGGTGATGCGCGGAGCGTTTCTACAGGTAGGGATCGGATTGGCGATCGGGATTCCGGCGGCCATTGCGGCCGGTCATGCGATGGCGAGCCAACTCTTCTATGTGAAGCCGTGGAATCCTGTGATTTTGGGCACGGCAACACTGCTTCTGGCGCTGGCCGCACTGCTCGCCGCTGTGGTGCCCTCGCAGAAAGCGGCGAGCGTGGAGCCGATGGAAGCGCTGCGGAACGAGTGATGCTCAGTACGGTTCGGCTGTGGGTGACATCGCATCCCGCTGCCTGGAAGTATCCAGTGGAAAGCAATTGATTCGACCGCTGCGAGTGACCCAGAGTTGAATCGGTTTGGGGCACGGCTTCGGGAAGATAACACCGCCTCCAGTGCGTCCCCCACCGGAGGGGTCACTGTCGTACGAAAGAGTCCCGACGGTCCCCACCGGCGTGCGCACGATTGCCACAGCAACCGCCGAGTCGATGCCCTGAAGATCATAACGAACCCGAAAGGGCTTACCGGCTTTCTGCGCGGCGAGTACACAGTCGGTTGCGGTTTTCGGATCGCCGCGAACTTGGACTCTCCCGCAATTAATCGCGCTCGGGCCTGCCAGCCTCTTGCTTTCACGTTCGAGACGGTCTTCTGCGGGCGGGGCTGGACTTGTCGCCTGGTTTGTGGACTGCATGCTGGATGCAAGAGTCGCACGGCCGCACGAAATCGAAAGCATGAGAATTGTCGTGAGGCCCAAGCCTGCGATAACTTGCTGAGACGGAGTCATAGGAGAGTTAATTGAGTTCTCGGACCCAGATGTTCCGGTAGCTGAGAGGCTCGCTCTTGTCACCGTGCGCCTGCAGCTTGATCGGCGCGGAGTCGTACTTCTTGTAGAAGGGCTTGCCGATATAGAGCGTCTGGCCCTTTAGCTCGAAGTGATTCTGCACCAGTATGCCGTTGAATAAGACGGTGACGTATGCCGGAGTTTTCAGCGAGCCGTCGTCGTTGAATGTTGGCGCGGTCCACACTATGTCGTAGGTCTGCCATTCTCCGGGTTTGCGATTCGCATTTACGAGCGGAATGCCCTGCTTGTAGATGCTGGCGGCCTGGCCGTTCACGTATGTTTTGTTGTTATAGGAATCGAGAACCTGCAACTCATACCCGTCATCGCCGGGGCCGGTAGAGGCGAGAAAGACGCCGCTGTTGCCGCGCGCCTGACCGCTTCCTGTGATGTTCTCGGGAATCTTCCACTCAACATGGAGCTGATAGTTTTTGAAGCTCCGCTTGGTTTCGATGTTCCCGACACCCGGCGCCTTGCTCACGGTCATGATGCCGTCGGCGACGATCCATTTTGCCGGGGACTTGTCCTGGGCTGAGACCCATTCATCGAGGTTTTTCCCGTCGAACAGGACGATTGCGTCCGAGGGAGGCGCATTGCAGGTCGCGCCCGGCGTCACTACTTTCGGAACCGGTTCCCATACTTCGGTGTCTTCTGGTTTCGGCTTGGCCTGCTGCTGTGCGGTAACGGGAGCCGCGACAGCAATCAGAGCCGCGAATGCGAGGAGTGTCGAAAATTGCATGCGCATGATCTTCAAGAGGATACACCCTGAATGCGTTGAGCTTGACTGGAACTGCGTCTGGCCTTCGGGAATAGCATCTGGCAAACTCGATTTCTTTTCTCGCGGTTGTCGTCTCTTGCCTGCCCGTTCCGATATCTCAATCAGAAAGCCTCCGAAGTAGTGAAACACAGAGTATTGGCGAGTGTCCCTCAGTGACTTCCCGTCGTAGTCATTCGAGCTTTCACACCAACCGCTAGAGGATAAGCATGTCCTATGTTGATAGCTCCTGGCTCCACGCCCTGCCTGTAAATTTGGGTGGGATGCTGCGTCACTCCGCTCGCAGATCTCCGCACAAATCCGCAGTCATCTGCGGCGACGAGCTTGTCTCGTACGAGGTGCTGGACCGCTCAACTGATGCTTTGGCACTCTGGCTATTGCGCGAGGGCATGGAAGTCGGGGATCGCGTGGCCATACACTGGTGCAACTCCGTAGAAGTAGTAACTCTCTTCTTCGCGTGCTTTAAGGCCGGCCTGATCGCGGTACCGCTCAACAACCGGCTGAAGGCGGCTGAGATCGCCTACATCTTGAAACACTCCAAGGCTAAGTTGTGCTTCAGCCAGTCCGAGTTGGCTCCGCTTTGCGAGGAAGTACGCACACAGTGCCTGGGTCTAGAGGACATCTACACTCAGCTTCCTCAGTTGGATACTTCGGAATCGGACAAGTTCTTTTTGCCTGATATTACTCCTGATCGGGTAGCGGCCATCCTGTATACATCGGGCACTACGGCGCGCCCTAAGGGAGTGATGCATACCCACGTTTCTCTCATCGGTGGTGCTGAAATGATGTCGTCGCTTGGCGTGGACCAAGCCGATTCTTTGCTGGCGGTAACGCAGTTGATGCACATTGGTGCGCTCAGCTGTGTCCTGCTGCCGGGAATATCCTGCGGGAAGAGCGTCGTTCTACTCCCAGCGTTTGACGCCGCACAGTCTCTGGACCTGATCGAACGCTGGCGATGCTCATACCTCTTCATCCTGCCAGCGATGTTGCAGTTCGTAGTCGAAGAACAAGGCCGTAGTCCCCGCGACGTTAGCTCTATGCGTCTGTGCATTGCAGGGGGCGACACTGTGCCGGTAGCTTTGCAGGAACGCTTTCGAGGTCTTTTTGGAGCGTCAGTTCGGGAACTCTACGGGATGACTGAGACTGTGCCTGTCACCTGCATCCGCGAAGGCGCGCTTCGGACCGGCTCCGTTGGCCCTGCGCTGGACATCGTGGAAGTACGCGTGGCGGATCAGGCCGGGAACGTCCTGGCCGCCGGACAAATCGGAGAACTGCAGGTGCAAAGCCCTGCAAACTGCGTGGGATATTGGGATGATCCCCGGGCCACGGCGGATACGTTTGACGACGGTTGGTTGCGCACAGGCGATCTGGTGAGACGTGATCACGACAACTTCTTCTGGTTCGCAGGGCGGCTCAAGCAGATCATTGTCCGCGGCGGATCGAACATTTCGCCCCAGGAAGTTGAAGAAGTCTTGTATTGCCACCCAGCTGTTCTTGAGGCTGGTGTGATTGGCATGCCTGATCCGGTCCACGGGGAAAAGGTGATCGCCTTTGTTGCGTTGCGAGATGGATTTAGCGCTGGCGAGGAAGAATTGCGGGACTTAGTCCGCAGTCGCATCGCCGATTACAAGACTCCGGAGCGGATTGTATTTCTCCCCGTCCTTCCTAAAGGACTTACCGGTAAGGTGCAGCGCCGCGATTTGAAAACCCTCGCCATGGCGTCTCTAGAGATGGGACTGTCTATCGATAACTCGGCTGCGCGCCCCTAAGGATCAAATCATTCGGATGACGAATGACGCGCGTCGTGTTCGAATCGCTGCATGAGCGGAATCGGAGCAGTTGAATTCGTTTTTCTCTTGCTGCTGTTCTTCATCATCGTGTTTGGGATACTCGCGCGCAAGCTGGGAACGCCGTATCCGATCATCATGGTCATTGGCGGATTGCTGCTCAGTTTTGTTCCCGCGGTTCCCGATATCACGCTCAATCCTGATCTGATTTTTCTCGTTGTGCTGCCGCCGCTGCTCTACTCCTCGGCCTGGGATACCTCATGGCGCGACTTTCGCTACAACATCATCAGCATCTCGTTCCTCGCCTTCGGGCTGGTTGCGTTCACGGTGATCGGGGTTGCCCTGGCCGCGCCTAAAGTTTTTCCCGGATTCGATTGGCGGCTTGGTCTGGTTCTCGGCGCGATTGTTGCTCCCACCGACGCGATTGCGGCAACGTCGATTGCACGACGGATCGGACTTCCCGGGAGGATTGTCGACATCCTTGAAGGCGAAAGCCTCATCAATGACGCGTCGGGGCTGCTGGCTCTTGAGTTCGCCACGGATTTTCTGGTTCGGAAACGCATACCCACGCTTTCCGGCGGTGTGCTCACGCTGGTGTGGCTCACGGCAGGCGGCGTTGCGATTGGGTTGATCATCGGCTGGATTGTCGACCATTTCGAGCGCCGGATCGACAATGGCCCGATTGAGGTCACGATCAGCATTCTCGTCCCTTATGCGGCGTACCTGGCCGCGCAAACCGTGCATGCTTCCGGAGTGCTGGCGGTTGTGAGCTGTGGGCTGTTTCTCTCGCGGCGCAGCGCGCATCTTTTCTCGCCAGCGGTTCGCCTGGGGGCGTGGTCTGTATGGGAGTCGCTGACCTTCATTCTGAACGGGCTTGTATTCGTTCTCATCGGTCTTCAATTCCATGCCATTCGCGCCTCGATCCGCAGCTATGGTCTCTCGACCATTATTTTGTATGGTGGAATTTTCAGCGTCCTGCTCATCCTGTTGCGGCTTGCATGGGTCTTTCCCGGCTCGCGCCTGGCTTTTTTTCTGCGTGCGCGGATCTTACATCAGAATGAGAGGCCGCCGGATGTACGCCAGACTTTCGTTCTCGGGTGGACGGGCATGCGCGGCGTTGTTTCTCTCGCGGCTGCTCTTGCCCTTCCCACGATGTTAGTTGACGGCTCGCTTTTTCCTCACCGGAACCTGATCGTTTGCCTGACGTTCTGCGTAATTTTTGTGACTCTGGTGCTGCAAGGCCTTACATTGCCGCCTCTCATCCGGCTGCTTGGCCTGGCGGGTGGAGCGGGCCCGGATTGCGAGGAGCTGGAAGCGCGGCGCATCGTAACCCAGGCCGCTATGTCGCATTTGGAAGGTGCGAAAGCCCGGGACAATGACAAATCGATTGAAGTGTATGAAGACCTGATCAATCACTATCGCCAGCGGCTGGAGACTCTCAGGGTGGACGCCAGCCCAGAAGAAGTCACCGAGCACGAACGCCACCTTGAGCTATCGATCGAGGCGCTGCGTATTGAGCGTGAGACGGCGATCCGTCTGCGCAACGAAGGCCGCATCAATGACACGGTCCTGCGGCGAATCGAGCGCGAACTGGACCTTAGCGAGTCGCGGCTGGTCGGCTCAGAGGAATGAGTTTCATCTCACTCGCCGGTTCATCGCACACGAGAGGTTTACTTCTGCAGGTCAGGTGAACCAGCGGCTGGCATCAGCGGCTCAAGCGCCTGGATGAGGGCATGGTTGCCGAGATGGCCCTTGCCTTCTTTCTGCAGGCGCGCGTAGAGCTGGCGGATCATGCCGGTGGCGATGAGCGGGACGCCTAGCTCGCCTGCGTATTCGAGGATGAGGTCTACGTCTTTCTGCTGGAGGTCGATGGTGAAGCCGGGCTTCCAGTAGTTGTCGAGGACCTGCGGGGCGCGCTTGGAGAGCATCCAGCTGCCGGCGGCTCCGGACTCGACAGCGGTGACGGCTTTTTTCAGGTCGAGTTGCGCGGCCTGGCCGAACATCAGCGCTTCGCTGACGGCGAGCATGTTGACCACGACGAGAATCTGATTCAGCAGCTTCGTCACCTGGCCTTTGCCTGCCGGGCCCATGTGGGTGATGCGCGTTCCGATGGCTTCGAGAATGGGCTTGGCGCGGTTGAAGTCGTCTTCGGCTCCTCCAGCCATGACGGCGAGGGTGCCCTGCGCTGCGCCTTCACTGCCGCCGGAGACGGGCGCGTCGACGAAGCCGATGCCCTTTTCGCGGAGCTTGGCTGCGATCTCTTCGGTGGCTTTGGGGCTGATCGTGCTGCAGTCGATGACGAGGCTGCCTTTTTTCAGGCTGGCGGCGGCTTCGCTTACGACCTGTTCGACATCGGTAGTGTTCGTGACGCAGAGCATCAGGACCGATGCGGACGCGGCGAGGTCTTTGAGCGTCTTTGCGTGCTCGATCTTCAGGGACTTCGCGAGTTCTTCTGCTTTGCTTTCGGTGCGGTTCCAGATGCGGACGGTGTGGCCCTTTGCGGCCAGGTTCTTCACCATTCCGGTGCCCATGATTCCGAGTCCTATGAATCCGATTGTTTCTGGCATAGGGGTAGATTATCGAATCTTCCTGGGCCGTGAGGTCTTAGAGGGATGTGCCGCCTTGCGGACATGCGTTCTAAGTGATGCAGGACCTATTAACAGATCCGCGGAAATACCGAGCCCAGATTTCACTCTTCGCACCATATTCAGTGTGAGGGTCCGTTTACGATTGAGGATTTCAGAAACGCGTGCTCGACTGCCAATGAAGGGTTCCAAGTCCTTGCGCGTCAGACCTTCCTGTTCCATACGAAACTGAATCGCAGTGACAGGATCAGGTGCATCGATTGCATGATGCTTTGCCTCGTATGCATCGACGAGTGTCGCAAGCACCTCCAACTCGTCTCCCTCAGGAGTGCCCGGCGCGGCGCTCATAAGCTCTTCAATTCGCACCACAGCCCTCTCATGATCTTTGTCAGTCCGAATCGGATGGATCCGCATACCTGCGCTTGTCATATTTCACTTTCTCCACGTCGATCTGGTCATATTCTTTGTGGGTGCCGAGCCATAGGATGAGGAGCACTTGATAGTGATAGTTGATCGCGACTATCAACCTATATTCGTTTCCCCTGATATTGAAGACGACACGTTCAGCAGAAACAATGCTCGCCGAGCTATATTGCGTTTTGAGTTCTGCTGAACTCTTCCATGTCGCTTTGGCCGCCTCTGCATACCATGCATCCAGGTGAGCTTTGAGCGTTTTCTGAAGCCTCCGCTCAACCCTGTTTCTTACAAAGCCATTCAGAGTGCTACGCGCTATCACTCTCACCATTGTCAGTATACGTTGCTCCCGCAATGGGAGCAAGAAATTTGCGTTGGGCACTGACCACCTGCCCAAATTTTTCTTGACAATGCTCAACCCGTAAGCGTCTACTTACGGTAAGTGGATGCTTACCTTCAATCCGGATGTGAGGCGCTTGGGGATAGAACGCGGTTTGCGATCTTCACCGCGCTGGTAGACCGGCCGCAGGCTGTGGGTGAACTTGCGGAGCGTTTTCCGGTGAGCCGCCCGGCGGTTTCGCAACACCTGCGGGTGTTGAAACAGGCCGGGCTGGTGCGCGATCAGAAGGTGGGCACGCGCCGTATCTATGCTGTGGACCCGGAGGGAATGGCGCGCTTTCGTCGAGAGCTTGACCAACTTTGGAGTGACGCTCTGGCGGCATTCAAGCAGGCTGCCGAGCGATGGGAGGAACCGCATGCAGTCTGAGACTTTGGCACCTGTTTTGAAGAGTGTCGTGGTGAATGCGCCGCGCGAGCGGGCTTTCAGGATTTTCACGGAATTCTTTGGCGGCTGGTGGCCGTCGACGCACCACATCGGCAAGCAGCCGTTTGAGACGGCGATTCTCGAAGGCAAGGTAGGGGGTCGCTGGTATGAGCGTATGACCGATGGGTCGGAATGCGAGTGGGGACGCGTGCTCGCCTGGGACCCGCCGGCGAAGGTGGTGATGTCGTGGCATATTCAGCCGGACTGGGGGTACGATCCCGATCCGGCGAAAGCGAGCGAGGTGGAGGTGCGCTTTATCGCGCAATCGGGAGCTTCGACGCTGGTGGAGCTGGAGCATCGCAGTATCGAGCGTCACGGTGAAGGCGCGGTGAAGATGCGGGATAGCGTCAACGGCGGCTGGGTGGCGGTCGTCGATCAATACGCGAAGTTCGCTAACGAGCATGCGACCTACCCCATCGACGAAGACCTGTCGATGGGGACCCCGAGGGAGGACGAGCTATGAAGACGGTGGACCGCATTTGCGGATGGCTGCTGTTTCTGGGGGGAATCGGCCATGGCCTTGGATGTCTCAAGGCCTATGGCCACAGCCCCGAGCTTTTGTTGTGGTCAGAATGCGCGACGCTGGCCGGATGGCTGCTCGCTGGCCTGAATCTGCTGCGCGTGGGCAGGCCGACAGATCGCGCGCTGGCGTGGGTGAGTTTTGCCGGGTGCCTGGCCTGGGTTGTGGTGGCTGTGGCGTTCGGAAGACTGATTGAGAACATGCTGGACTTCCGCGCTCTGATCAATCTGATTCTCGCGCTGGCGTTGGCGGCTTTCAGTCTGAGGACCGCGCTGGGAAAGATCACGCAGATTGAGCTAGCTCAGCCTGTCGAGCAGGGATGATGCGTCGTTCTCACCCCTCCTCGACGAGCATGACTACGCGGCGCTCCAGCAGATAAGGTTCTTCCTGGTTTTCGTCTGAGAGGAAGCTGTCTCAGAAGATGGATCAGCTCTCGTTCTTCACCACTTCCGATGCGGGCTCGGAGATTACGGCGGGTGGGTCCTTTTCTATGGGAAAGATGAAACGGAGCGGAGAGCGAAAGACCTGTGTCAGCAGGTATTTCAGGATCTTGACGCGCTCGTCGTGACGGACGTTGTAGGCCTCGAGCGCAGTGACGGAAGCGATGGCGAAGCTTGTCCCCAGGTTCAGCACGAAGGTGATCCCGATGCCTGCGACCGCGAAATAGAACCAGTTATGTCCGAAGGAAGCTACTCCGTAGCGTGATGCGGCGAGTGCAAACATGCCGGTGTTCAGGGTGACGTGGCGCACGTCAAGGGGCAGGCCGAAGAAGTGGGCGAACTCGGGGAAGAATCCGAGCATGTAGCCGAGGACGATGCTGGTGCTCCAGGCGGCGACGTGGTTCTCAAACCAGTTGGCGAGGCGTTGCATGCGGCGTACCCCGATCTTCTGGCCCAGCGGGTGCTGCGCGATGGCGGCGGGGATGCGGTTGTAAACGGCGAAATTGTCACACCATCCACCGATAACGCCCGCGGCCCACAGAATGACGCCGGTGATGGCGGCGTCAATGCCGGTCCCCGATGTAAAGGGGTGAAGGGTTTCATACACATGTTTGGCCGTAGCCGAGGGCAGATAGGACTGTAGAAAAATCTTGTGCCAGAGCTGGTTGAAGGCGATGGCGCCCAGGCAGACGGCAATGACATTGCCAAGGGCCGCAGCGAGCTGCGTGCGGCAGATGCGCGCGGCGTAGTCGGCGATCTTGCTCCAGCGGGAGACGCCACGGTTTTCGCGCACGATGCCGGCGAGAGCGGCGCCGGTCATGGATGGCTGCTTGGTGGCGAGGGCGAGGCCGAAGATTTGCAGAAGAATAAAGCTGATGGCGTAATCGGTGCCGATGAAGAAGCCTTCAACGAAGTTTGGGAATGATCTTTCGTAAATGCGCAGCTTGATGGCCCCAGTGAAGACGGTGAGCAGTCCGCCGCCGAGGGCGGCGAGCCACATCTGCCAGTACTCGCGACGGTTGTTGGCGACATAGTGCTCGCCGCTGTGGCCGGTGCGTTCGACCGTCTTACGGGCGAGCAGGGTGAGATTCTGGCGGATGAGCGGGCCGAGTTGCGTGTCTTCGAGGCGTCCGGCGACCAGCGTATTGAGGAGTTGGCGTGCTGGGAGCAGCGACTGCTGCACGTCTCCGGCAATCGTTGAGGCGAGCAACTGCATGCGGTCGAGCGAGGCGTCCATGCTGGTGAGGTCGAAGACCAGGGCAGTGCTGACGCCGGCCTCTTCCATGTGCTCGCGCACCTGGATCAACTCGCGGCGGCAGGCGTGGACGGCGTCGAGCCATGATCGCAGAGCGAGGGAATTTTCGCCGCCGCGTTCTGTTGACTGTAGAAATGCCTGGGTTGCAAACACGAACAGGTAAAAGGGCGAAGCCTCCACGTTGTGTGTGCTGCCGCGCTCGCGCACCGCTGCGGTGACGCCGCGTCCGGCGACGCGCGTGGCGAGCAGGCTCAATGACTGGCGGATGTCGTCGGCAACGTGCGGAACGGCATCCAGTCCACCCTTGGGCCAGAGAATGCGGGCAAGGCGCGCGAAAGTGTGGTCGTCGAGCGAGAGGAAACGCTCAACGGTCTTTGGCGTTGAGAAAACCGCGGTGAAGAGGCGCGCTGTGTCGGATTCTTTGCGCGCAGTGGGCAGCAGGCGTTGAAAAAGGCGACGAAAGGCTTCGGGCAGAAGCGCATAGCGCGCGGGTAGTCCGGCGTCGGCCAGGAGCGGCACCGAATCGAGTTCGGCGAGCATGGTCTGCCAGGAAAGGTCGAAGCGGGCCCGCAGTGGCTTGTCCTGTTCGAGAAGCCTGATCCAGCGCAGCAGGGATGTGACAAAGCCGCGATCGGTGGGCCGCGTCCATATATAGCCGAGGAGCGTTGCGGCGCGGCGGGTGCGGGCAGTCAGCGTGGTCGCGTCGGAAAAGGCCTCGGTGCGTTCCCGCAGGCCGATCTCCGCTTTGGCGAATACGGCGCGCTTTTTCCAGCGCCTTCGCCGCCACAGCCGCCGGACTGATCGCAGAAAAGCCATCGCTGACCAGAATAGCCGCGTTTTACAAAACGGGGCCGGCCTTGTTGGGGCAGGCCCTTTTCCCGGGCTTCATGTCAGCGTTCGTTCAGTGGGAACGCATCCCAGAAGGCGCCATTCGTCACCTTTACTTTGGGATAGGCGTTGGCGGGATGGAAGTGAAGCGTCATGAGATAGCGGATAGAGATGATGTGAGTGATGGCCTTGGTCATTTTGTCTACTTCGGCTGCCCACAGCGGGTCGAGATTTTTCAGGCCGATGGCCGGAATGACCGAGTTCACGCGCCTGGCAGATGCGGTAAGGGAGATTCATGCGGTGGAAGCCACGCTTCCGCTTCCGCTGAAACGCTCCCGCTCGCGCTGCCACTACTGGTCAGCAACGATTCGCGCCAAGCGGACAGAAAAATGGTACCCATCGGCTCCCGGAAAAGAATCCTTCATCGCCGCTCGGACGCATGTGTGCGGCTTACCCTTTTGACTTGCGTTTTCCTGTTGAGTGGCTGTTCGCAGCGCAAGAGCGGGTCAACCACGCCAGCGCAGCAACCGCAGCAGGCAGCGGATAACGCGATCGGTCTGCTTCAGAAACTGGTCAACGAGCAGAACTACAAGAGCCTTGGATTTCATTCCCTGGATGAGGTGAAGCAGGCGCGGCTTGGACAACCCATGGAGGTCTACAACCTGGGTCTGGAGAAGCTTAAGAGCTACCGGGCTGGCCAGGACCCGAACAGCCTGCTGACCCTGAGCGCGGAGACGATTTATCCCGTCACGGTCGACGGAAATGTTCGCACCGGGCTGCGGATTGTTCATAAAGAGCAGGGCTACGAGCCATCCAGCTTCGGCAAAGCCGACATTGTGAAGCGGCTGGCGGAATACCGCCGCACTCCGGAAGAATTCGTGGTTCGGATTCCCGCCTTCCAGATGTATTTTGTCGGCCGGCACGTGGAGACGCGCGTGGTGCTGGTGCCGATCGCGAATGATCCGCGGCTCAAGGTGCAGGCGGGCGAGGCGGCGCCGCTTGAAACCGTCGCGGACCAGTTGCGGCCCTATGTGAACTCATATGACGGCCAGCCGATGTAAGGTTTCCGTTTGATTTTCGGGCAAGCGCCATCCTTTTTGAGGAGAGGAGGAGGTTGCAAGTCTGAAAGGTGCAGGCTGTCCGGAGCTGCGCGGCTCCGGGCGCCTGCCGCTCTCGATCACGCAGGCACAGCTTGTTTTTTTTGCTTATTAATAGGATTACTTCTCAATATGCAGCCTGCGGGCGTATTCTTGCGTCAATTCTTATGGGTCGGATGGTTCTGTTGTGTAGATCCGTCTGGGGTGGGCATGAAGAAGATAGTCATTTTCCTGGCGTGCAGTCTCGCTCTTACCTTGGTCTTGTATGAGATCGCGGACTACCTGACGCCGGGCTCGCCGTCGGAAGAAATGACGCTTTTGCTGGCTGGCATCGCAATGGTGCTGGTGTGGGTGGTGCAATGCTTCATCCGCCTCAGCCGTTTATCCAAGAAAGACGGCGCGCACGCTCTCCATTAGACGCCAGATCTGGCTGCGTCTTCTGCTATTGCCCCTTTTTCTCATTGTTACTGCGGTTGTCGTCAGGTAGCTGATGGTCGGGATCGACGACTACAGATGCGATCGGGGCCTTATTTTCAAGTGTCCAGGTGTAGGTGCCTTTTGAGAGCCAAGTCTCGACAGGCAGCTTCGTGCGCGTTTTCGTGCCATCGGTGAAGGTGACTTCCACGGTCGTGGGCAGTACGAGCTGGCCGCGATTGCTAAGGGTCACTGCCGAGCCTTCGATTTTGTCGACGGCTACGTCGTATTTCCAGTTGTTGAGATACCAGCCCTGCCAGAACCAGCCGAGGTCTTCGCCACCTTCGCTCTGCATCTCGCGGAAGAAGTCGGATGGTGATGGGTGCTTGTAGGCCCAGTCGCGGATGTACTTGCGGAAGGCCCAGTCGAAGCGGTCGGGGCCGAGGATCTGCTCGCGCAGCAGGACCATGCCGTAGGCTCCCTTGAAATAGCTGACCGGATGACCCAAGGCAAAGCCGTAGGAATCGGCGGTTGCCATGAGGGTTGGCGCGTCGGGGTTGTCGAGGACTTTGAGGATCATGTCCGGCGGCTCGCCGCCTGCAGAGTATTCCGAGTCGCGCTTGGGTCCATACTTGCCGTTCGCGTAGGTGGCTGACTCGTCGATGTCGATGAAGGTGTTGAAACCCTCATCCATGAAGGCGTGGCGGCGTTCGTTGGAGCCGACGATCATGGGGAACCAGTCGTGGCCGATCTCGTGGGCGGTGACCCAGAAGAGGAAATCGCCGTGGTCGGGAATGCCGTCGAAGACGATGCCGGGGTATTCCATGCCTGTCGAGAAGCCGGCGACGTTGATAGCTGCGGGCCACGGGTACGGGTACCACTGCTTGGAAAAGTGCTCGACGGTGTCTTTGACGTATTCGGTGGATTTATCCCAGGCGTCGGGGCCGACGCTCTCCGGCGGATAGACGCTCATGGCGAGAGATTTTTTGCCGTGGGGGAGGTTGATGCGCGCCGCATCCCAGACGAAGACCGGCGAGGCGCTCCAGGCGACGTCGCGGGTGTGGTCCATGTGGAAGTGCCAGGTGAGCGTGCCGCTCTGCTTCGGACGGCTGGCGGGATCGGTGACTTCGGCAGCAGTGCGGATATAGACGGTCTTGTCGCTGTTACGGGCCTGATCGAGGCGGTCGATCTCGGTTTTGGTGAGGACATCTTTCGGGTTCACCAGCTCGCCGGAGCCGACAACGATCATGTTTGAGGGCACGGTGACGTAGTAGTCGAAGTTGCCGTATTCGAGGTAGAACTCGCTGCCGATGTAGGGCAGAGTGTCCCAGCCGCGTAGATCGTCATAGACGCACATGCGCGGATACCACTGCGCCATGTCATAGATTTCGCCTTGTTTGGACATACCCCACGACGTGCGGCCGCCCCATACGCCGGGAATCTGGTAGTGGTACTGGATGTGGATTTTGAGCTGGCCGCCGTGGGGCTTGAGCGGCTGGTCGAGCCGAATCTGCATCCGCGTGTCGTTGATGATGTAGTTGGCCTTGGTGGTCTGCTTGCCGGATTCGATCTCGACGGACTCGAAGATGTAGCCTTCGGTATTCGTGTTCTCGGGCGTTGCGCTGGGAGTCGCGTTGTTTCTGCGACGGCGCATGAAGCTGCCGAAGAGGATTTGACCGCGCGAGTCTTTGCGGTAGATGTTCTGTTCGAGCTGAATCCAGAGACTCGGCAGCGTGTCCGGGCTGTTATTGGTGTAGGTAATGGTCTCGGTGGTGCTCAGTTGCTTCGCTTGCGTGTCGAGGCTGGCGTGAAGGTCGTAACTTGCCTCATTCTGCCAATAATTTGGTCCGGGTGCGCCGTTGCTGGAGCGGTAGGCATTGACCGGATCGGGCAACGTCACGGGCGCAAAGGTGATGCGCGGGTCGTAACTGGAGGATCCAGGCGCTGCGGGCGCGGGACTTGGCGCGGTCTGCGCGAGCGATATTGCGGTGGAAACGAGGCAGATTGCCGGGAGGAGAAGACAGCGACACATCAGGCGCGGAAAGGATGGCACGTGAGACCCTTTCGTTTCTGGAATCAATTGAGTATGGGAACTGCCGGATTACAGGTTAGTGACAGGATACATTGGTGAGCGGCGCTCCGATTGCCTTTCGGCAGCAATGGAGAACCAACGGTGAATCGGAGCGCTTTCGCTCACTCATGTATAAGGACGGTCTGACTTAGCAATTGGACGCAGGCGGGGCCATTTTCCCCTTGTTCTGATTTGCGCGAGGAGCTGACCTTTGTTCAACCGCAATTGGCCCTACTTTTGAATAGTCTTCACCTCGAGTCATCCCACCAGGCCATACCGTCAATGCCCGGGCTCAGGATGATAGGAGTTTCCATCGACCACGTCTGGAGGTTCAGGACGTCGATTCTGCCTCCGACGATGCAGGTCATATATGCGAGGTGATCGTGGATGAAGAATCCAAATGGCTGCGCGGGAAGATCGTAAGAACGAACCGCCTTCATCTGCTTCAGATCGATGACGTCGACTCGACCTTTGTCTGCATTGCTCTCGGCGACCAGCAGCCATCGCCCGTCAGGAGTCGGCCTTGCGGCAAACGGGATGCCTCCAACTTCAAGCCACTGGCTTACTGTATTTGTTCTTGTATCAATGACGGCGACACGAGGCGCATCCCAGTCTGAGGTAAAAACCCACCTCCCATCATTGGAGATCGCAATCCGCTGAATTCTCTTTGTCACGGGAATGATCGTGACCAGCTTGCGGGAGGGGATGTCGAGCACGCTGACAGTGCCGGAATCGACGTTCGACGTATATCCTCGGCTGCCATCTGGAGAAATTACGAGCATATGAGACTGAGGTTTGCCAGTGGGAATCTCGCCGACGACCGCGCGCTTCCGCGGGTCGATGATCTCAACGGCATGGGCCAGTTCTGCCGTCACATAGAGCAATCCATCTGGCGCAAATGCGGCGGAATGTGGACGAAGAGGGCGTCCGAGGTCAATACTCGTGGTTACTTTACGGGCAGCGAGGTCGACTACATCAATCGTTTGTCCATTGCTGCCGGGATCTCCCAATACTGCATCGCTATAGATCGGTATAAAGGCGAAGCGGCGATCCTGGGAGAGAGTGATTTCATGGCCACTTACCCCGATTGGTATCGTCGCAACCACCTGTCTTGTCCGCGGATCGACGAACAAGAGCGAATGCTTCTTCAGATTGACGACCAGCAGTTGTCCGGCATTCTGCACTGCGTCCTGGGCCATGGCCAGCGTGGCAATACAGAAGAAGAGGAAGGAAAATAGCGAGGTCACCCAATTCAGCATCCAGCCCTCCGAATGGATTCGCGTGGACGCAATCATAAATATTGTGGAGAGAACCGGCTGAAAATCCTGATAGTTGCTCTTTTGGGGTCGTTAGTGGCTCCGAAACAGCGCCGACACTCCCTCCCCAGCCTTGACATAATCCACCCCCTGCTGAAAAGCTAGGAAGCTAGGACCCTTCTGTCATGGCTGACCTGCATTTGCGCGCCTGAAATATGGTTGCGGCGTCTCAGGCAGCGGGATGCGGGGTCTGTGTTCCTGAAGGAAACAGCAGCCGTCTTCGAGAGAAGTGGTTGGCGCTGTCCAAATCCCTTCCGCGGATACAAATTATTTGCTCTTTGCGCGAGGCGTTAAGCTGCGCAGGGAAAAGGATTGCACGTTGAACGCAACATTGCTGCTTGTCGGCGCACTCCCTCCGGGGTTGGTTTCATTTCTGCCCTTCGTCGTTATTATTGCGGTTTTTTATCTGTTGCTGATCCGCCCCAACCAGAACAAGCAGAAGCAGTGGCAGCAGATGCTTAGCAATCTGAAGACGGGCGACAAGGTCACAACGACGGGCGGGATTCGCGGCGTCATCATGTCCATTAAAGATGATGCGATTCAGCTGCGCGTGCCGCCGGACAATATCAAGCTGGAAGTGGTAAAGAGCGCCATCGCTTCCGTAACGACAGAAGAGGCCGCAAAGTAGCGCCTGCTCCCGATTTGAATTCTCATGCGTAAGAACCTCACTCAAAAAACTATTCTGATATTCGCGGTGCTGATCGTCTTCATCTTCGGCATCTTTGGCATACCCAAAGGTGTGAGCGGAACGGCGCTGAAGCAGTCGATTCTTGACCGCATCCACCTAGGCCTGGACCTGAAGGGCGGCACGCACCTGATTCTGCAGGTGATGACGGACGAGGCGGTCAATTTCGCGACCACCAACGATGCCGCGCACATTCAGACCGACCTGCAGCAGAACGGCATCACCGTCGGCTCTGTGGTTCCCGACACGGCCCACCCGGAGACGATTCTGATTGCGGGTGCCCCTGCCGATCGCGTGGGCGATATTCGCACCGTGCTGAGCCAGCACTACGGCAACCAGTACGACGTTACATCGGGCGCGAACAACACTTTCACGCTGACGATGAAGCCGAGCGCCATTGCTGATCTGAAAAAGAGCACGATGGACCATTCCATCGAGGTCATTCGCCAGCGCGTGGACTCGCTGGGTGTGAGCGAGCCGGTGATCCAGGAATACAACCTGGGCAGCGACCAGATTCTGGTGGAATTGCCGGGCGTTGACGATCCGGCGCGCGTGAAGGATGTGATCCAGTCGACGGCGCGTCTTGAGATTCATGAGGTCCAGGGCGGTCCGTGGCCAGACGAGCAGGCGGCACTGCAGGCTCTGGGCGGGACGGCTCCGTACGATTCCATCCTGCTACATACGGCTCCGGGTGCGTCTGCTCCGGGTAGCGGCAATCAGGTCTACCAGATCAAGCGCGCGGCGGAAGTTGCCGGTACGGACATTCGCGACGCGCAGGCGAGCCGTAACCAGAACACCAATGAGCCGGAAGTGGTCTTCTATCTGACGACGGCGGCCGGCAATCATTTCGCCGACTTCACGGCCGCGAACAAGGGCAAGTCGCTCTGCATCGTGCTCGATAACAAGATTCAGGAAGTGGCGACGATCCGCGACCAGATTCGCGACACGGGGACGATCTCGGGCGGCGGCATCAACGAGCAGCAGGCAAAGGACCTCTCCATGCTGCTGCGCACCGGTGCGCTGCCTGCGTCGATCCATTACCTGCAGGAGAGCACGGTCGGGCCGTCGCTTGGCGCAGATTCGATTCGCCAGGGCGTGCTTGCCTCGGTTGTCGGCATGCTGGCCGTGATGATCTTCATGCTCATCTACTATCGCGGTTCGGGCATTAATGCCGACCTGGCGCTCTTTCTGAACCTGGTGATTCTGCTCGGGTTCATGGGCTATACGGGATCGGTGCTGACGCTGCCGGGAATCGCCGGAGTGATTCTGACGATTGGTATGGGCGTCGATTCGAATGTGCTGATCTTTGAGCGCATCCGTGAAGAACTGCGTGCGGGCAAATCGCCTGCGGCGGCGGTCGATCAGGGTTTTGCGCATGCGTGGACAACGATTATCGACACGCACGTGACGACGATTGTGTCGGCTGCGATCCTGTTTATCTTCGGGACCGGGCCGGTGCGTGGTTTTGCCGTGACGCTGACATTTGGTTTGCTGGCGAACCTGTTTACGGCGGTATTTGTCTCGCGCGTGATTTTTGATTCGCACTTGAATAAGAAGCTGCGCGGCGAGGCGCTGTCGATTTAGGAACAACCGGCGACTGCGCCGGGGCATAGAAGAAGCGGATCCTTCGCTCCGCTCAGGATGACAAATCCCGGGTGGGGTTGCGAAGGCAGGCAAAAGAAATTTAGGAGCAGGCGGAATTCCGTGGAACTGTTTCGTGACGTACAAATCGATTGGCTGGGAAAGAAGTGGTATTTCCTCGGCTTCTCGCTGATTTTCAGTGTGGCGGGCGTACTCTCGCTGCTTTTCTGGCATGGGTTGCCGCAGGACGTTGATTTCCGCGGCGGCACGGTCGTGCGTGTGAAGTTTGACCAGCAGCCGAATGTGGATCACATTCGTGCGGCAGCAGATAAGGCCGGGCTCAAGGATATTCGCATCCAGAGCATCACCGGCGGCCAGGCAACGAGTAATGAGGTCATCATCTCCCTGGCGCAGAGCGCGAATGAGTCTTCTCTCGATCAGGGACGCGCGACCATCCTGCAGACTCTCGAAGCCAATTACGCACATAGTGGTGCGGGGCCGGGCAAGGTGGATCTGGACAACGTAGGGCAGGCATCGCTGGCTGAATGGTTGGCGCAGAAGGACCCTGAGCACCTGGGCGCGAGCGACGCGTCGCAGCAACACTACGCGCAGCAGGCTGCGGCGATTTTCAACTACCGCAACGCACATGGAGGGCTGGTCGATTCGATCGACAACCTCGCCAGCGTGACGACTCCGGCCGTGTCGGCAGAACTGAAGCAGGATGCGTATCTCTCGGGCTTTACGATTCGCAATGTAGAGATCGTTGGTCCGCAAGTGGGCGCGCAACTGAAGAAGCAGGCATTGCTGGCGACCCTGTATTCACTGGCTGGAATGCTGGTGTATCTCTGGTTCCGCTTTGAGCTGATCTACGGCGTCGCGGCTGTGGTTGCTGTTTTCCACGACACGCTTATCACAATCGGCGCCTTCAGCCTGACCAATCAGGAAATTTCGCTGACGGTCATCGCGGCGATTCTGACGCTGGTCGGTTATTCGATGAACGACACGATTGTCGTCTTCGACAGAATTCGCGAAAACCTGCGTCTGACGCGGCGTGAACGGCTTGCCGATATTGTCAATCGCAGCATCAATCAGACGCTGAGCCGGACGGTTCTGACCTCGGGTCTGACCTTTCTGACAGTGCTTTCCCTCTACGTATTTGGCGGCGAAGTGTTGCATGGCTTCTCGTTCGCGCTGGTGGTGGGCATTCTGATCGGCACTTACTCCTCAATTGCCGTGGCGGCGCCGATGCTGGTGGCTTACCAGGAGTGGCGGCAGGGCCGCGGCAAGGCGGCGGTCTTGCCTGCGGCGAAAAAAGCGAGGGTGTAGCGTTTCCAGATACAGGCCGAGTGTGATATAGCTTCTTCACTCGGCTTTTTTCAATGTTTCTTACCTGCTCTAAAAAAGCCGGGCAACCGGGAACAAATGAACACCCTTCTGGTGTCAATAGGTGGTAACAAGTTCTGCTTGGAAGAGGTAGGCTATGTTTGAAGATTCCTTGATGGAGTCAGGCGGCAAGATCAAGACCAAGAGTAAATACTTCACCATCATCGGATTCGTTCTGAACGGATCGATACTCACGGCCATGATTCTTGTTCCGCTTATTTATCCGGAAGCGCTGCCGAAAGCGGCTATGGCAACCCTGCTGGTTGCACCCCCGCCGCCCCCACCACCCCCGCCACCACCCCCACCACAGGCGCCTGTCCATGTGCAGAAGGTTGTTTCCGAGATGCTGAACAACCAGCTGACTGCGCCGACGAAGATTCCTAAAGAAATCAAGATGGTCAAGGAAGAGGCTGCTCCCAGCGCTGCCGGCGTTGCCGGAATGGAAGGCATGGGCGGCGGCTCCTCGGGTGGCGTACTTGGAGGCGTGCTTGGCGGTATCGGCAACGGTCCGGCCCCGGTCGTGAAGGCCGCGGCGCCGAAGAAGATTGCCGTATCGTCAGGCGTCATGCAGGGCAATCTGCTGGTAAAAACGATGCCGCAGTATCCAGCCATTGCCAAGGCTGCCCGCATCCAAGGGACTGTTATCCTGCAGGCAACGATTTCCAAGTCCGGCACAATCGAAAATCTTCACGTCGTCAGTGGCCCGCCGATGCTGCAGCAAGCGGCCATGGACGCGGTGAGATCCTGGCGTTATAAACCCTACCTGCTCAATGGCGATCCGGTAGAGGTGGAAACGCAGGTCAACGTGGTCTTCAACCTCGGCGGTTGATGCCCGTATTTCATCATCATCCGGCTTCTCCGGCAGTAACACACTCCGGAGAGGTAAACCGCAGGTAGCCACGCAGGTTTTTTCGAATAAGAAAACTCCTCAGGAGGAAAGATTCAAGTGATTCTCGCTCATCTCACACAAGCAATTCACCCGACTTCGCTGGCGTTTTTCCAGGAACAGACAGTGGGTTTCAGCCCTCTCGATCTCTGGAACAACATGGGTACGCTGGCCAAGTGCGTCGTTATCATCCTGTTCATCATGTCGATCTGGTCGCTGGCCGTTATGATCGACCGCTGGCTCTATTTCAGCGCTGCCCGCAAACAGTCGCGTGAGTTCGCTCCGCGCGTTGCCGGCGCTCTGAAAGAAGGCAAGCTGGACGAAGCGGTAAAGGTCGCCGATCGCAACAAGAAGTCGCATCTGGCCGAAGTGGTCACGGCCGGTCTGCAGGAGTTTCGCAACTACGGCAGCGGCGGCGCAGTGACCGAAGATCAGATCGAATCCTCGAAGCGCGCACTGGAACGGGCGGAAGCCATCGTTCACGCGAAGCTGAAGCGCGGTCTTGGCGGTCTGGCTACGATTGGCTCGACGGCTCCATTTATCGGACTGTTCGGAACGGTTATCGGTATCTTGAACGCATTCCGTCAGATCGCAACGCAGAAGACTTCGGGTATCGGCGCAGTCGCCGGTGGTATCTCGGAAGCTCTCGTGACCACCGCCTTCGGTCTGCTCGTCGCTATCCCGGCCGTTATGACGTTCAACTATTTCACCAATAAGGTGGAAGCATTTGACGTCGAGATGGACAACTCCTCGAGCGAACTGATCGACTACTTCCTCAAGCAGGGCGCCCGCCGCTAACCGGCGTTTGCGCACTCAGTAGCGGGAATCTTGCGCTTTGGAGTGGGGTGAACATGAAATACCCCACTCCAGCGGTTTTCCAGGCCGGGCCCGCAACATTTGATGAAGCCCGATCAGAAAGCCCGGTCTTAGATCCGATCCAAGGATCCGATCGGGGGGAGCACAAGAATGGCACAAGTTAAGAGAGACGAAGGTAGCAAGGTCAACGCGAACATCAACGTTACGCCCATGGTGGACGTGATGCTGGTGCTGCTGATCATCTTCATGGTCATCACGCCCATGTTGCAGAACAAAGTGAACGTGGAGCTGGCGCAGACGGACAACCCGACACTGATGCCGGATGCGGATCACGAAGACGCAGTGGTAGTGGCGGTGACCCGCGATGGCAAGGTCTTCCTGGGGCAGGATCAGATATCCCTGGCGGACCTGGGTCCGAAAGTCAGCGATATGCTGCAGAACAAAACGAACAAGATGGTTTATTTCCGTGCCGATGCGCGCGCGCACTATGGCACGTTGATGGATGCGATCGATGCTGTGCGCACGACCGGTGTGGAGGAAGTCGGCCTGCTGACCGAACAGCGTCAGGGCACAGAACATCCGCCTGCCGCCGGTGGAGAATAGCGTAACGCAGCGGAGAAATGAGGAACTGACTTATGGGTATGACAGGTGGAAGTGGTCCGGGTGGACTGAATGCCAATATCAACGTGACCCCTCTGATCGACGTGCTGCTGGTGCTGTTGATCATCTTCATGGTCATTGTGCCGGTTACGCCGAAGGGCCTGGATGCACTCGTTCCCCAGCCCCCGAAGGACCCGCATCAGCAGGAGCCGAATGACCGCACGATCGTGGTGCAGATTCTGGCCAGCCCCGGCGGCACCCCGGCATACAAGATCAACCAGGATGATGTGGCGAAAAATGATCTACGCAATCGCCTCGATGCGATCTATGCCGCGCGCGCCGAAAAAGTGATGTTCATCAAGGGAGATCCTGACCTGAACTTCACATCGGTGGCGGAAGTGGTGGATATGGCGCACTCGGTCGGCGTGGACCACATTGGCCTGATCACACCAAAAATTGAGGCGGGCCAATAGGCTCGCCTTTCCCGTCTGCTTGCGGTCCTCTCGTCTATTCCGGCATAATTGACCGCCAAACAGAAACTTGCCATACGGCAGAAACCAATTACAATCACTGCGCAGAGATTTTTTGATGGCATCCCAGTGCTATACGCGATTGGAGCAGGACAGAATTTCGTGTGTCATGTCTAGAGTCGTGTAGGATGGTGCTTTGCTGAAGCCTGTTCTGAGACAGTAGATAGAGAAAGATCCGTGATTCTGTTTTCGCTGTATCGGGCGTAAGCTGGCGATCAGGCGATCAAAGGAGACAAAGACATAATGAATCGAATCGCACGTTTTCCGGTATTGGCGGCCGCGTTCCTGGCGATGCTGACCATGGTGACCGGGTGCAACCGCCTCAAGGCCCGTGACCAATTGAACAAAGGTGTGGCGGCCTACAAGAATGCCAAATATGAAGAGGCAATTGGCCATTTCCAGACTGCGGTGAATCTCGATCCGACCCTTCCCATGGCGCGCCTCTATCTTGCCACGGCCTATGCGCAGCAGGTTGTTCCCGATCTGAAGACGCCAGACAATCTCAAGAACGCAAATCTGGCAATTCAGGGCTTTCAGGAGGTCCTCGACAAGGACCCCAAAGACATCAGCAGTCTTAAGGGGATTGCGGGCCTCTATTTCCAGATCGATGAATTCGATAAGGCTAAGGAGTGGCAGGAGAAGGTGCTCGCTGTCGATCCGCAGGATGCCGAAGCGGCCTATACCATCGGCGTGATTGACTGGGGTATCGCGCACAAGAACCAGGTGCAGGCACTTACTAGTGCGAACATGCAGGATGCTGGAGATGGCAATCCGAAGATGCCGAAGGATGCCTGCAAGAAGCTGGCCGACCAGAACGCTTCGCTCGTAGCCGAAGGAATGCAGTACCTGCAAAAGGCGCTGGATATCCGGCCCACCTATGACGACGCCATGTCGTACATGAACCTGATGTATCGCCAGAAGGCGAACATCGAATGCGGCAACGAACAGGCCCGTAAGGAAGACATCGACCAGGCGGTGGATTGGAGTCACAAATCCATGGGTACGCGCAAGGCGAACGAAGAGAAGAAGAACGCCCAGGTTCCAGGCGGGGTCGTTATGGACAATTCCAAGTAATCGTCAGTGCTTAGCTGGAAAGCCTCCGGTCAATCGGAGGCTTTTCCATTTAGAATCCTTTCTTGCCGTGCCGAACAGTCAAGCCTCCTTCCGTAAAATTCTGATCGCCAATCGCGGCGAGATCGCGCTTCGCATCCTGCGTGCTTGTCGCGAACTCGGAATTTCTACAGTTGCTGTTTATTCAGACGCTGATCGTGCTGCTCTGCATGTGCTCGAAGCGGATGAGGCGTACCGACTGGGACCGGCGCCAGCCACGGAGTCGTATCTGCGCGGCGACTTGATCCTTGACGTAGCCGGGAAATCGGGCGCACAGGCAATTCATCCGGGATACGGGTTTCTTTCTGAAAACGCGAACTTCGCGGAAGCCTGCGAACGTACGGGGATCAAATTCATCGGGCCGCCTGCGGATGCCATGCGCTCTCTGGGATCGAAGACGCGCGCACGCCAGGCGGCGGATGCAGCGGGCATGCCGCGAACGCCGGGATCGGTGAAGGGGCTGCCTTCCATCGAAGAGGCTCACGCCGTCGCTGAGGAGATTGGCTTTCCGGTGATGCTCAAGGCTGCGGCTGGTGGCGGCGGCAAAGGTATGCGCGCCGTCTTTTCCCGAGACGACTTGAGCGCGGCCTTCACAGCGGCAGCCAGTGAGGCGGAAAGGGCTTTTGGCTCCGGCGAAGTGTATCTGGAAAAACTGATCGAGCGTCCGCGGCACATTGAGATTCAGATACTTGCCGATGAACATGGCAACTGCGTCTCGCTGGGTGAGCGCGAGTGCTCCGTGCAACGGCGTCATCAGAAGGTCATCGAAGAAGCTCCGTCTGCTGTGGTGGACGAGGACCTGCGCAAACGCATGGGCGAAGCGGCCGTGCGGCTGGCGAAATCAGCGGGATACACGAATGCCGGTACGGTTGAATTTCTTGTCGACGAAGACCGCAATTTTTATTTTCTGGAGGTGAACACGCGCCTGCAGGTTGAGCATCCGGTCACGGAATTGGTCACGGGCCTTGATCTTGTTCATCTGCAGATTCGCATTGCGCAGGGCGAATCCCTACCGTTTAATCAGGAAGACATTCGGCTGCGTGGCCATGCGATCGAGTGCCGCGTCTACGCTGAAGATCCGGATAACGGCTTCTTCCCTTCGCCCGGCAAGATCACGCGGCTGCTGCAACCCGGAGGGCCGGGGATTCGCGAGGACTCGGGGATTTATGAAGGATGGGTGGTGCCGCTCGATTACGATCCTATGCTCTCGAAGCTGATTGCCTTCGCGCCGACCCGTGAGGCGGCGATTGCACGTTTGCTGCGCGCTCTTGATGAGTATGTGATTGGCGGCATCCGATCGAACCTCGGGCTCTTTCGCCGCATTCTGAGCGATCATGATTTCAAAGCGGCGCGCATTGACACCGGCTATCTTGACCGCCTGCTCGCGGCGAACGGTCTGGAACCTGAAACTGGCGGGAGCGGCGATACGGCTGCACTGATTGCCGCTGCGCTCTTTGAGAGCATGCGGCCGGCGAATGGCAACGGCCGCAACGGTGCTTCTGCAAATGGGGCGAATGCTGACGCCAACGGATGGAAGCAGGCAGCGCGGCGCGAGGGCCTGCGCACATGATGCTTCAGATCGAGATGAACGGCGAGCTGCGGCAGATCGAGCTTACGCAGGTCGAAGGCGGCCAATATCGCGCGAGCATTGATGGCGAACCCGCCGTCGATGTAGAGGCGCAGATGTTTCGTCCGGGCGTGCTTTCGCTGCACATCGCTGGTCATGCGTACCGTTGCGTGCTCGAAGAAAGTGCGGAAGGCTCCGCAATTCATCTGGGTGGCAAGCGGCTACTGTATCGAGTCGACGATCCGCGTTCCCTCAAGTCACGCCGAAGACGGCACGGTGGCACAGAAGGTCCAAAGGCGGTAACGGCACCGATGCCGGGCCGGGTTGTGCGTGTCCTGGTCAGCGTCGGCGACAAGGTCGAGGCGCATCAGGGCGTTGTTGTTATCGAGGCGATGAAGATGCAGAACGAGCTGAAGTCGCCGAAGACCGGCAAAGTGGCGCAGCTCCGCGTCGAGCCGGGCGACACCGTTGCCGCAGGTGACGTGCTGGCCATCGTGGAGTGAATCGCCCCACTATCTGCGCTGACCGCGTTATAGTTGAGGGGGCGTATTCGGACGCCTCCGTGTCCGCGGGAAGGGCTGAGCCTGCCGATGAGAATAATATCGACAATCTGAAGACGAGTCTTCTTTTTGCCCGTAACGCGGACGCCGGGCAGTGACATAAAAAGGAGATCGTCATGTCCGGAAATATGCCCGCGTCCACGCGCCGTCTGCCGCACCAGCCCAGTCTGGAGCAGCTGAAAAAACAAGCCAAAGAACTGCTGGACCAATATCGCGCAGGCGGTCCCGCGGCCATTGCCGAAGTAGAACGTTTCGAGCGCAGGCCCGATCCTGCAGCCTTCGCCCTGCACGATGCTCAGCGTATCCTCGCGCGATCGTATGGCTATGAAAGCTGGCCGAGGCTGAAGGCTTTCGTGGATGGGGTGAATATCGAGAGGTTCATCGAAGCGGTCAAGGGTGGGAATTTCCCTCAAGTTAGAAGCATGCTCGCCGCGCGGCCGGAACTGGTCGATATGGATTTGAACGAGGGGAATGAGCACCGCGCCATTCACTATGGTGTCCTGAGCCGTGATGAGGCGATGGTTCGTCTGCTAATGGAAGCCGGATCCAACGCCCGCAAAGGCATCTGGCCGCATCGCGATGCGACTTCGGCGCTGGGGCTGGCTCGCGAACGCGAATACGACGAGATCGTCGCGATCATTGAAGAAGAAGAGCGGCACCGGCGGGAAGAGAATAGCTGTCCCAACGCGACAGTCACGCCGGTTCAGGACGAGATCAGCGGCGCAATCCTGCGTGGTGACACAGCTACGGCGATCCGCCTGCTGGATGAGGATCGCTCTCTGATTCAGGCTTGCGATCGCGACGGATCGACGCCGCTGCACATCGCAGCGCAACAAACCAATGTTGAACTCGTGGCGTGGCTAGTGGCGCGGCGCGCAAACGTTCGAAAGCTCGACCTGCGTGGTTTGACTGCTCTTGACCGTGCTGCCCTCTCGGCAGATCCGCTAAGTAACAATGCACAGCGTTTCCCTGTTGTCGCCAGAATTCTGCTGGAACACGGCGCTGAGATCACGATCTACGCCGCGGTTGCACTTGCGGATGCTAAACGAATTCGCGAGCTGATTCAGGCAGAGCCAGATCTGCTGCGGCGGATCGACAACAACGGCGGCCTGCTGACGCTCGCCGTAAAGCATGGGCACTTGGAGATTGTTCGGCTGCTGCTTGATCTGGGTGCAGATGTCGATGAAAAGAAGATGCTCGATCAGGTGGAAGAACCGACGCTCACCTGGGGCATGCCTCTGTGGTACGCGGCGCTGGCTGGGCAGTTGGAGATCACCCGGTTGCTGCTGGACCGCGGAGCTGATCCCAATGCCAATGTGTATGCTTCCGGCTGGCCACTCGGGCATGCCTGGAAGCACGAGGATCAATCCGTAAAACTTCTATTGCTGGAGAGAGGCGCGAAGGTGCAGCCATACATGGTTGCCGAGATGCACGATGTCGACGCGGCGAAACAACTGCTTGCCGGGAATCCGCCGGAAGATGTTGTGCAGGAGCTGCTCTGGTCGGCGGCAGATAACGGATGCGCGGAGATCGTCACGCTGGCGCTTCCGCATGTGAAATGGCCAGCCAGTGACCCAAGATGGCATTGGGTTCTGATGCAACCGCCACGCGGTGCGGAAGGCGATGACGCGGAGAACGAAGGGCATTTCCGCAGTATGGCTGCGCTTCTGCAGCATGGCATCGATGCAAACGTCAGTAGTCGCATGGGCCAGACTGTTCTGCACTTTACCGCGGCCCGTCAGGGCAATCTAAGTGATGCGGCACGGGTGCGCTTTGCCGGCATGCTGCTCGATCATGGCGCCAGGCTCGACCTGAGGGATGATCTGCTCCGATCTACTCCATTGGGATGGGCTTGTCGCTGGGGCCGCATCGGGTTGGTTCAGTTTCTGATCGAGCGCGGCGCCCCCGTCCGTGAGCCGGATGCAGAGCCCTGGGCAACACCGCAGGCGTGGGCGAGGAAGATGAAACACGATGCGGTGCTCGCGCTTCTGCAGCGGAATGAATAGCTTGCGCGATAGCTATTTAGCGCAAAAGATTTTCATCTGGCTCAAATTTCCGAATTGTTTGCATGCCGAGCATTTTGCGCCCAGGGCACTTATGCCCTATAGTCAAAATAAGATGCGTGGACTGTACTCCAGAGAGCAATCGCAGCGATTGTCCGGGATGAGTGCCTCCTGGTCTCGATGGCTCGGCGTTCTCTGTATCGCACTTGTCCTGCTGACCGGCTTCATCCAGGTCGTGCACACGCATCCTACCGGACAGGTAGATCACGAAGGCTGCTCGCTTTGCAACACCGCGCACCATGCGGTGCAGACGGTTGCACTTGCCAGCGTAGCCGTCTCGATCCAGCCTGTATGGCGCATTGCTTCAGAGAAACCGCTGGAGCGTCCTCGCCACAAATTCATACACAAGCTCGCCAACAGGCCTCCGCCTGTGTCCCTGATCGCTGCTTAAACGCCAGCTTTTTATCAGGGCAACACAACCAGTCTTTCGGAGGTCTTTATGCACACGTTCTTGCGTGGCATCGTTTCCGCATTCTTTGGAATTTGCGGTGTTTTCTTTTTCTCCATCGCGCTTTTTGCGCAATCTTCCGGCAACTCGGGCACCATCACCGGAACAGTTACAGATCCGACCGGAGCCGTAATCCCCGGCGCTACGGTCACCATTCGCAATCCGGTCAGCCAATACGAGCGCACGGTAACAACCGATAAAGCCGGTCACTTCCAGTTTCCGAACGTTCCCTTCAATCCGTATCACATGACGGTTACGATGAACGGATTCGATAACGCTGCGCAGGATGTGGATGTCGTCTCGGTTGTGTCCGTCAGCGCGAATGTCAGCCTGAAGGTTGGGGAGGCGGCGAACACGACGGTGGTCGTTACCGGCGAAGACCTCGTCGAGAACGACCCCACCTTCCACACAGATATTGACAGGAGCCTCTTCCAGAAAGTTCCGCTGGAGAGCCAGTCGTCTGGGCTGAGCTCGCTGGTGACAATGACGTCGCCGGGCGTGGCCGCCGACTCGAACGGCCTCTTCCATGGTCTCGGCGATCACGCATCGAACTCATTTTCGATCGACGGCCAGTCCATCACCGATCAGCAAAGCAAGGTCTTCTCCAACCAGCTTCCAACGAACGCCGTGCAGTCGCTCGAAGTCATCTCCGGAGCGCCTCCAGCCGAATACGGCGGCAAGACGAGCCTGGTCATTGTTGCGACCACCCGTTCGGGGCAGGGCATTACAACGCCGACCGGGGACGTCTACGCCTCCTACGGGAGCTTCGGCTCGGCAACCGGCGGTATTAACCTCAGCTATGGGGGAACGAACTGGGGAAATTTCTTAGAGTTTGACGGACTGAACACCGGGCGCTTTCTCGATCCGCCGGAGTTTACGGTCTTCCATGACAAGGGCAACGAGGAAAACGCCTATGATCGCGTGGATTATACCTTTACGCCTGTCGATTCGATGCATCTGGACCTGAATTACAGCCGCTCCTGGTTCCAGACGCCGAACGCCTTCGACAACCTGAATGTGCAGAACGTGGTGTCCGACAGTGGCGCCAGCGCCAGCCCTGTCTTCGGCAACGTCGGCAACACCGACCAGCGCTCCTTTATCGGGACCTTCAACATCTATCCAACCTACACGCGGATCATCAGCAACAACTCGGTCTTCAACCTGGGCGCCTGGGTCAGAAAGGACCAGTACGACTATTTTCCAAGCGGCAATCCTCTGGCCGATCTGGGGCCTCCAAACCTGCAAACCTCGTCTGTTTCCCAGATCCGTTCCCTCATGAATACCGCGGCTCACGCCGATTTTTCGTATAACAAGGGGATAAACAATATCAAGATGGGCGCCCAATATGGACAAACCTTCCTGCGCGAGAGTGACTCTCTGGGCGTCGTCGGGAACACATACAACTCGCCCTGCACTGACGTTAACGGGAACCCCTTGCCGGGCTTCAGCGATCCCGGACAGTGCGCAGCCTATGGATACCTGGCCAACGGGAGCTACCTCCCGGTCCTTGCACCCTACGACCTCACCCGAGGCGGTAGTCTTTACAATTATCTCGGCCGCACGGATGTAAAGGAATTAGCGCTCTACGTCGAGGATCAGATCAAAGCCAAAAACTGGTTGTTCAATCTGGGCATACGCGGTGACCTCTACAACGGCCTGGCCATCGCCCGCCAGGCTGAGCCTCGCGTGGGCATTGCCTACAACATCACCAGGACGAATACCGTGCTGCGCGTATCGTACGCGCGCACTCTGGAAACGCCGTTCAATGAAAACCTCGTGCTCTCCAGCGAGGGCTGCTCGAACGATGTGGTTGCGCCGCTGCTGCTGTGCACGCCAGGGGTGCAGGGAACACTGCAACCGGGTTTTCGCAATGAGTTCCATGCGGGATTCCAGCAGGCTTTCGGCAAGTACGCGGTCATCGGCGGCGAGTACATCTGGAAATACACGCACAATGCTTTCGACTTCAGCGTGCTCGGCAACACGCCCATTACCTTTCCCATCGATTGGCACAACTCGAAGATTCCGGGCTTCGCGCTCAATGCCAGCGTCCCCAACTTTCACAATTTCTCCGCCTATGTGGTGATGTCTTCGGTCGCCGCCCGCTTTTTCCCGCCGCAGGTGGCTGGAGCAGGCGCAACGGTCGGGCAGAGCGGATATCCGTTCCGCATCGATCACGACGAGCGGTACAACCAGACCACGCACTTGCAATATCAACTACCCGGAAGCCGGAGCCCGTGGATCGGTTTCAACTGGCGGTTTGATAGCGGGCTGGTTGCTGGCGCTGCGCCGTGCTATGGATTGGCGTCCGTAGATCCAAACACCCCATGCGATTCGTTCTCCACCACGCTCCCTGATGGGACACCGGCTGTCGATCTGAGCAGCCTGACGGCCGACCAGGAATTTCAGGCAGGGCTGATGTGCGACGGGGTAAAGGCAACCCCAACAACGCCCCTGCCGACTCCCTGCCCGGCATCGGAATACAGCTCATCGCTGCTGAGCATTCCGGCTCCCAACACCGGCAATAACGATAAGAACCCGCAACGCATTGCCAAGCGCAGCCTCTTCGACGCCTCCGTCGGTGACGACAACATCTTCGGTGGCGATAGGTACAAGTGGAGCCTGCGGCTCACCGCAGTGAATTTCACAAATAAGTACGCCCTGTATAACTTCCTCTCTACGTTCAGCGGTACGCATTATGTAACTCCGCGAGCGCTCACGGCACAGATCGGTTTCCACTTCTAACCGCATGAAGAACCAAAGCCCGTGAGCAGCAGTGCTCACGGGCTTTTTATTGCTGCTTAAGGGGAAAGCAGATTCGTCGCTGCGCTCAGGATGACAAGTTCCAGGTACGCAAGCCCCGTGGACTAGCGGGTCAGGTTTCACGGCCTGCAATGCTGCTGGCCTTACGTCGACCCTGGTAAAGGTTCCTTCGCCGGGCACGGAAAACGACGACAAGAACCCGCCGCGGGTCCAGCCACGCAGCCTGTTCGACATGGCGCTCGGCGACGATAACTTATTCAGCGGCGACCGCTATCGCTGGGGGGCGCGTGTCACGGCCATCAACGTGACGAACAAGTATGCGCTCTACAACTTTCTCTCAACCTTTAGCGCCACGCACTATGTGACGCCGCGCACCATTACGGGACAGATCAGCTTCTCGTTCTGAGGGCAATACATATTCGCAAGATATAAATCGTCATTCTGAGCGGAGCGAAGAATCCCAACGATATCGGTTACCGATAGATCGCTGAGATTCTTTCCTTCGGCTTCGCTCAGGACAGGCTCTCCCGTTGGTCGTCAGAATGACGCTTTCATGGAGGCGTGACGGAATTTTGTTCTGCCTCTTTCTATCTGGATCCCCAAATTTCATTCCACGATTTGCTTTGTACCCGAGCGCCAGCTGTTGTATGCCGCATCCAGTACGCGCTGGTTGTGCAGGCCGTCTTCGCCCGTCGCGAGGTAGGTGCCGCGTCCTTCAATCGCAGCCGAGAAGGCATCGATCATGCGCGTATAGGCGTCGGCGTTGGACACGCGCTGGTGCGCTGCGACTTTGTCCTGACGATATAAGACAACATCGACCGGATGATCGACGGTCAGTCCGTTTTCGCAAAGGATGACACCGGTTTCGCCCGTTATTTCGACGAGCGAGCGGTAGGAACCGCGCGAGGTGACGGAGACCGCGCCCATCGCGCCATTGCCGAATGCCATGTTGACGATGGCGTGCGATTCGACGGCGCCAGATTTCTCGTCTCTGCGTGCGAGCGTGCTGACCTCGGTGATGTCAGTGGCAAGCACGAAGCGCAAAGCATCGAGACAATGGATGGCTACGTCGCCGATTGGACCACCTGTCGCGAGCGTTGGGTCGTAGATCCATGCGCGGGGACTCTTTTCGGCGTTGTAGCAGAACTGTGAGTGTGCGAGCAGCGGCTGACCGATGCGGCCTTCGGCGATCCATTCACGAATAAGCTGCACGCTGGCGTTATAGCGCATGTTCTGTGCAACGCCAAAGACGACGCCGGTTGCGCGCGTCGCAAAGAGCATCTTTTCAACTTCAGCTGCATTCATCGCCAGTGGCTTTTCGCAGAGAATGTGCTTGCCGTATTGCGCCGCGAGCAGTACGTGGGGCAGGTGCAGCGAGTCGGGCGAAACAATAAAGACTGCGTCAATGTCGGGTGAAGCGCAAAGTTCCTCAGCGGAGTCGAACACATGCGGGATATGAAATTCTCGCGCATCGGCCTGCGCCTTTGCCGGGTCGCGTCGCCATATTCCTGCCACTTGTGCTCCAACAAAGGCGGGCATAAGGCGTTTGCGAGCGTGGTGGCCGAAGCCCAGAATGCCGTAACGGATCATATGTGCTCTCTTTCCTCAGCTTTAAATCAAAACGCCCCACCCTGGGTTGGCCAGGATGGGGCATCTCGATTCTATTGATTTCTCATTGAGCGCCGTTTTTGAAGATATCTTCAGCGAAGAAATTCTCGACACGGGCTTCGTCGCGCAGCATTTCCAGGTACGCATTTCGGAGCAACTGCTGGCGAGCATCGCGCAACTGTCCGCGGATGGTCTGTTGTACGCGCGGGTCGTTCAGCTCTCGTTGACCCGCCGCCTGTTTGTCGATGAGTTTGTAAATGGCATAGCCGACCTGTTTATGCGCATTGTCATAAACAGGCATGATCTCGGTGATCTGCCCCGGCTGGAGCTTGGCGAGGGCGTTGTAGACATCCGGGCTGGCATGCAATTGTGTTTCTGAGACGAAGCCCATATCGCCGCCGTTCGAAGCGGTGTCCGGCCGCTCGGAGAAGTTCTGCGCCAGCAGGCCGAAGTCCTCGCCGCTCTCCAGGCGATTGTGCAGCGTTTCGATTTTCTTCTTTGCCTCAGAGTCGTTCGTGGCCTTGCTGTTCTGCAGGTTGATGGACTGCTGTTGTGGCGGCAGCGGAACTGAAGTCACCATGATCTGCGCGAGGTGATACATGGGCTCGATGAGATTGAACTCGGATTTGTGCGCGTTGTAATACGCCGCGATGTCCGCGTCAGTGATGTTGATCTTCGAGTTGATTTCTTTGTTGAAGAGCTTTTCTTCGGTCTTGGCGCGACGAATCTGGCGCTTCATATCGTCCAGCGTGAGGTGCTTTTCCGCCAGGCGCTTGTTGAACTCCTCCTGCGTGTAAGGCGCCTTATATTCGTTGACCTGGTTATCGACTTCCTCGTCCGTTGCGGTCAGGTTCAACTTCGCTGCGCGCTCCATCAGAATCTCTTCATCAATGAGAGTGCGAAGGACATTCAGCCGCACGATGTCGGCCCCTTCCTTTGATGGCTGCTGCTGCGATTCGCCGAGATTCGTCTGGTAAAGATCTTCCACTTCAGATCGCATGATGGGCTTGCCATTGACCGTTGCCACGACGTCCGGGCCGTGCGTACGGCGGCAGCCGGCGACACCAACAAAGCAGAGCGCAGCCACTCCAAGGAAAGCCATCTTCTGGGGAAATTTCAATGTCTGGTACAGGGTGTTGCCGTTCAATAAGGGTTGCAACCGGTGTCTCCTTGGGAGCGCGGCGCTCGCGCTCGCCAGTCTATTCAGAATAATCGTCGCGCTCATCGCTGAAAAGTCATCGCTACCTGTCGCCGGGACTCTTCGCTGTGCCTTTGAGCTGTGATGGTGGAGTCGGCTCGGGTGGCGTAATCCCCTCAGCCTTCAGTGCGCGATCAATCGCCATCCAGACCTGTGATTCAGGAAGAGCTCCGGAAAGACGCTCGCCGTTGATGAACAATGTCGGTGTGCCATCCACTCCGAGCGTATCGCCCTCCTTCAGGGAAGCGCGGACCCCCGAATCATCCTGCTTTGCGAGGCATGCATCGAGCTTTGCACTATCGAGCTTGCTGCGCTGACCTTCGTCACGCGCCAGCTTATCGAGCATGGCCGCTGACTTGGCCGAGTCACGCTGCGGTCCGTTTATGTCTTCACCATGCGTATGCAGATAGTCGACATAGTTCCAGTAGGCAGTTGGGCTTTGCGCGGAAAGGCAGTTGGCGTTGATCGCGGCGTGGAGCGCCCACGGATGGATTTCGATGAGAGGGTAGTCCTTGTAGACGATCCGGATCTTGTCTTTGTAACGGTCGATCGTGTCCGGAAACAGTTGCGCGTGCATGCGCGCGCAGTAGGGGCATTCAAGATCGTCAAAGTTAATAATTGTCACCTTGGCCTGCGGATTGCCACGCACGGGCCGCTTGTCGGTCGGAATCAAGTCCGCCGGGTCTTTGCTGATGTCCCATTTTGAGAGGCGCGCTAGCGTGTTGCCGTCCTTCGAAAGGAGAAAGCTCAGCGTCTGCTTCTTCGTCGGATCGGCGGACGAAGTAAATGTAATCGGCACAGTGTCAAATCCAGCGATGTCGCTTTTGCTGCGAGCACCTACATCGACCATCCAGTCCTGTGGGACGTTGAGCTGCGAGCGCACGAGAATCTCGATGCGGCGATCGACTTTAGGGCTTAGAGGAGAGTCCTGCGCCGTACATCCGGCTGCGAAAAGAGCAATCAGGCAGCCAAAGAAAAACCGGGTTCGAAACAAGAAAACCACCTTTCTCCGGTGGGAGAAATCTATGTTTTGATTATCTCATCCGTTCGGGTTCTGGCAGACGGTAAGGCCGTCTAGAAGATGCGCGCAGCGCGGCGCAGGCTGCCGGCGGAGCCGACTCCGGCCAGGGTAAAGCTATAGAGATACTGCGTGTCATCGCGCACTGTTCCCAGTGAATAGCGACGTACCTCAAAGCTCAGTCCGCAGCAATCCCAGTTATAGGCTGCCTGCCCGGCGCCATATTGCAGCTGATTCTGGACAAAATCGTACCCGATGCTGGTTCCGGCGCTGAGCCCCGCCTTGGTGGAAGCCCCATAGCTCGCGGAGAACCGCAGCTGGTTGTAATTCGAAGTGGCATTGAGGACTGCCCCTTGCGAAGTCGGGGTTACTAGCGGAGCTTCGGGCGCATTCAGATGGAAATCGCCCACCGAGAAAGCATAGTCGCCCTTCTTGTATTGTGCATACACGTTGCTTGCGGTGATGCGCCCCAGCCGCGGGTCGTAGTCCAGGTCCCACTCCACATCTGTTGCCGATGAAGTCCGCATGTCGAGGCGTGAAATGACAGGCGAAAAAGTACGGGGTCCGGTGAGAAAGGCTACTCCGGTCAGATCCAGCGTCGTCGTCAGCACATTGCGGGTGCCGGGGGTGACGGCACCGCCAAAAGTCGCTATTGAAGAAATATTTCTGCGCGACCTGCCATGAGAGCCAGTCGACCGTACCGCCTCCGCAGAGGTCGTCGGGGCCGAGTGCCTCATCACCTTTGCAGGGATGCGGATGGAGGTGTCGCAGAAAAACACGCTGCGTCAGCGAATAGTCGAGTTCGCTCGTGTCACTGGCAATGTCAACGTCATCGAAGCGCAGCACGGAATCGAAATTGTCGATGCCCGAAACGTAGTGATACTGAATATCCGGCTCAATGGCGTGGCGGATGTCTCCGCCAAGCAGATGTACGAGCCACGGTGCGGAAAAGTCGCGCTCCACAGCAGGCGGACGAATGTCGATGCCGGCTTCAAAATCCTTACGGTTCAGGCTGGCATCGCGCTCACTGGGCACGATGCCAAGTGGCGCGGGATTCTGGCTTTTGCCATAGAACGTGTCGCGCACCGCGACTTCCGGGCGGAAGGTCCAGCCGTCGACGGAAAATGGCAGCGCAAGATGAGGATAGATATCGACGCGCGGAACTCCGCGGGCTTTGAACGTTGCCGTGTTCAGGGCATTTGCGGGTTCGGAGCGAGATAAGGTTGCAACTGAGGAAATGCCCCCCCACATTAATCGGCGAGTCACCCAGATACTGGTCTTCGCCTTCGAGTAGCAAGAGAGGCAGATGCAGAATGCGGATTTCGGCGTTGGTCGTGCTGTTCTGGAAGCTCTGATAGCGATCGAAGAGCAGGCTTTCGGCAAAACCGTTCAGCGCGTGCGCGCCAAACAATTGCGATTTGACTTCGGAATTGATGGCTATCGCGTAGCTTTCTTCAAAGGCCTGGCGGTAGGCGTAGGAACTGAGATATTCGGCGTCAACAACTCCGCGCGTGTGCTGGCCCCAGTCGCGGCGGCCATCGACCAGCAGGTCTGTGCCGCCCTGGTTTTCCGCCGCGGGCAACCGGTCAAAGAGCGCGTGATAGCGCACGTTGAGGAAAGTTTCTCCGAAGCCGCGATAGCGGTACATGGCCATGGGCGAGAAGCCGCGCTTTGAAAAATATTCCGAGCCCACCGTCAGGTCGGAGTTGCGGTTGAACGGGAAGTAGATTTCTTCGCCGAGAATGAAACCTTTGGTCGTGCTGTTGCCGGCAATCGGAAGGAGGAATCCGGGGCTGCGTGTCTCCTCACTTACCGGATGGGTTGCGTAGGGCAGATAGAACAAAGGGACGCTAAGCAACTCAAACCATGTATTACGAGCGCTGGCGGTTCCATTGGCCAGGTTGATTTGCTTCGAAAGCAGCCGCCAGTCCGGTTTTGGCAGGCGGCAGGAAGTCATCGTTCCGTCAATGACCTGGTAGCGGCCTGTTCCGAGCTTGATGACCTCGCGGCCAGTGATGGCAAACGGGTTGGGTGAGGTGAAGACCATCCGACTATGCGGCCCGACCGTAGCCACTCCAAGCGTGCCGACAACGTCGTAGAAATGGGCCGTGTCCTCATCGAGATTCATCGTGCCGTGCGTTGCCGTAATGTGCTCGTTATCCGGGCTGCCGTCGACGATGAGATGGCCTTCCGCGACCACTTCGCCTGTATCACGGTTATAAGTGACCGTGTCCGCCTGCACCGTGTAGGTCTTATAGAAAATGAGGACATTGCCGTTCAGCGTATATACGTTGTCCTGCTCGCGTTGCTTGTCGGCATGAATCTCAACCGGAACGCCGGTCGGCGGCGCTGGAATGACCTTCGCCACAGGAATGTCAGCGGCTGCGCTGGGGTCGTCGGGAAGTTCGTCCGCGACGCATTCGGCGCCCCTGCGGCCGGAGGAAACTGCTTCGTTACTGCCTGCGGCCAAAGCTGCGGATGACAGAGGTAGAGCAGCGTGATACATAAAAAGATGCGGGCTCTCATCACGAGGGGCAATCTCAGCATAACAAAGCTCTCAGACACGTCTTGGGAGCTGCCTCTGGGCCGGGGTTAAGGCCTTCAGGGAGGAGAAAGCGCCGCTGCTCTGGTGTATGACAACTCGTTGGCTCGCCACTGTTGGAGATCGTCCAACAAGTGAGCTGTGCGTGTCTCCGCTGCCTCCGGTCCTCGAAGAAGAGCAGAAAGGATGCGCCTGGTCCCGCAAAGACGGGCAAGCATCCACAGAAATACGGGGAACTCCATTGAGCACATCGACCTCAAGCCTGCAAATTGATTCTGCCGCGAGCACACCAGCTTCATGGAAAGACGAAGTCAACGCCCGGCTGGCCGCGCATCGCACCCGCCGAACGCGCACGCCCGACGGGCAGTCCTCGCTGCCAGGCTTCGAAGATGCCACGCGACGGAAAGAGTCCCAGGCAACCAACGTCGCCGCGCGCGTTGCCGAGCGCTATGCCAAGGCTCCGACTTACAGCGAAATGCTGGCCGCGCAGGCAGCCGCCGCCCGTGCAGCCGAGGCTGCGGCTGAAGCTGCCGCGCAGGCGCACGCCGCTACTCAGGCTGTCCTGGCAGGTCTGGAGATGGACGAGGAGGCTTCAGAGCCGGTCGCTATGGTGCCGAGCACCCGCGCCAGTGCAGAGTGAAGTCAGCACGACCGGGAACGGCCTGAAGCGCGCCATTCTCAGGCACGTCGTCCTCTGATCACCGAGATCGTCGACCCTTTTGAAGAGGCTACTGTTATTCCCACGCAGCCGATTCCGGCAAAGCTGATCGAATTTCCGCGCGAATTGATTGCCACGCGCAAGGCGCGTCCACGGCTGGCCGAAGGGCCGCTGCGCGAGACGGACGCCGCGCCCGACGGGTCGCAGCTGCGCATTTTTGAAGTTGAGCCGGAGACGATTTCCAAGGAGCCGGTATCGGATGCCGTGCTGCCCGAGTGGCACTCGATCCGCCTCGATGCCAAGCCGAGGGAAGAGTATTACGCGCCGGAGGCAGCTTCGAGCGAAGACCGCAGCCGCTGCTGGCCCCGGTTTTCGAGTTGCCGCTGCAGACGGCTACGATCGGAGATCGCCTGATGGCAGCCATCGTGGATGCTTCGCTGGTGGTCGCGGCCTTTCTGCTCTTTGTGCTGGTTTTTGTAGCCTGCACGGCGCATCCCCCAATGGGAAAAACCGCGCTGGCCGCATCAGGCACCGTCCTGTTCGGGCTGTCGGTGCTCTACCAGTGGCTGTTTTTCTCGTACCTGGATGCGACGCCGGGCATGCGCTACGCACAGGATTGCGCTCTGCACCTTCGATGACGACAACCCCACGCGTAAGACAATGCGCTTTCGCGTAGGCGCGCTGCTGCTTTCAGCCATGCCGCTGGGTCTAGGCTTCCTGTGGGCGTTCTTCGATGAAGATCACCTGGGCTGGCACGACCGCATCACCCGCACCTATCAAAGGAGCTACCGCTAGGCCAGCGCAGCTACTTGCTAGCAAGGGCCTTGAGCCTGTTCAGCGGCGACCGCGGCGCCAATAATGCTGATGGTCGGGTCTTCCGGCAGAAGTTCCAGCGTGTAGCTCTGCAGCGGGCTCATCTTCACCATTTCATAGAGATATTGCTTGAGCCGGGCGAGGTCGAGCCGCTGGATATCGCGGCCGGTAAAGTAGAACTTGCCCGGTCCCTCCAGGTGAATCTGCGTGGCCGTGGCTGCCGCCAGCGCGCGATGATAGCGTTCGACGAATTCCTGGCAGCGCTTGTCGCCTTTCTTGGCGGCGGCAAAGACTTCATCCGGCTCCAGGTCAAGGAAGCGCAGCCGCATGGCGCGATGACCCATGATGCCTTCCAGGTGGCCGCGCCCTCCGCAGCCGCAGTAATTCTCTTTCGGGTCGAGGGAAATAATCGTGTGTCCGCCCTCCCATGGGCCTTCCGCGTAGGGATACCGCCCAAAGCCGATGCCGTTGCCGATCGTCCAGACGCGGATGAGGCGGTCGAGCTGACCGCGCGTCGCTGCCAGTCCTGCGGCCGCCGCGTCTGCGTCGTTAAAGACACTGACGCGAGTATCGATGCCGCGCGCTTTTAGTCCGGCCTGCACGGTGTCAGCCACGCGCGCGCCTTTCAGCTGCGGCAGGTTGGGCGAGTCCTCGACAACTCCGTAGCGGATGATGCCAGGCATGGCGACGCCGATAGCGTCGATCTTCGTTCCTTCAGGAATGATGGCCTTGATTTCATCGCAAATGCTCTCACTGAGAGCGTCGGCAGGGAATTCAATGAGTCCGCTGGACTCGTCCATGTTTTCAGGGAACCTGCGTGTGTTGCCCGTGATCTTGTGATCTTCCACGAAGCCTGACCGGATGGCTTCTGTCATCACAACGCCGATGGTCTTTGCCATGTTTGCCCTCTTTCACCTCTGGAGCGTGCTATTCAAATTTCGCCAGGCGATTGACGCCATTAAAGGCGGCCGCCTTGTAGCACTCAGCCAGGGTGGGATAGTTAAATACTGAATCGATGAAGTAGTCTACCTTGCCGCCTAAAGCCATGACAGCCTGACCGATATGCACCAGCTCCGCCGCGCCCTCGCCAATAATATGCACGCCGAGAATCTCCCGCGTTTCGCGATGGAAGATCAGTTTCAGCCGTCCGGTTGTATCGCCGCGAATCTGCCCGCGCGCGATTTCGCGATAATACGCTACGCCGACTTCATACGGAACGTCTTCTTCCGTGAGCTGTTCTTCGGTCTTGCCGATGAAGGAAATTTCCGGGATCGTGTAGATCCCGTAAGGGTAAAAGCCGGGATTCGACTGCTCGGTTTCGTCGCCATAGGCGCGGGCCACGGCAATGCGGCCCTGCTCCATTGAAACGGATGCGAGGCTGGGGAAGCCGATCACGTCACCGACGGCGAAGATATGCGGGACCTTGGTGCGGAAATCCTTGTCGACGGGTATGCGACCGCGTGAATCGGCCTCAATGCCGGCTGCCGATAAATTGAGTTCGTCGATGTTTCCCTGCCGGCCAACGGCATAGAGCAGCGCGTCGCCCGAGATACGCTTCTTGCTTTCAAGGTTGGCTACCACACCGCCGCTCGAACCTTCTTCCACGCTCTCTACTTCTTCGGCGAGGCGCATGGTCACGCGGCTGTCGCGCAGGTGGTAGCTAAGTGCTTCGACGATCTCCTGATCGGCGAATTCAAGCAGCTTGGGGCGCTTCTCAATCAGCGTGACGCGCACGCCAAGCGCAGCAAACATGCAAGTGTACTCCACGCCAATGACACCGCCGCCGACGACAATCAGCGTCTTGGGCAGTTCCTGCAGCTCGAGGACCTGGTCGCTATTGATGATGGTCTTGCCGTTGATGGGAACCTTCGGGCTGTTGGCGGGCTTGGTGCCGACGCAGATGATGATCTTTTCGGCATGGAAGGTATTGGTGCCGCGTCCGCCGTCGACGCGAAGCGTATTCGGGTCAACAAAGCTGGCGACTCCTGTCAGCACATCCACGCCATTGCGCGAAAGCTGTGCTTCAGTCACGTCGATCTCGGTTTTGATGACGTGCTGCACGCGGAAGGCAAGATCGGACATGGTGATCTTCTCCTTCACGCGGTAGTTCATGCCGTAGATCGAGCGATAGGTGTAGCCCGAGAGATGCAGCACGGCCTCGCGCATCGTCTTGCTGGGGATGGTGCCGGTGTTGATACAGACGCCGCCTACTACGCTGCGCATTTCAATCAGCCCAACGCGTTTCCCCTTCTTTACCGCGGATACTGCAGCGCGTTGTCCGGAGGGGCCAGAGCCGATGACGAGCAAATCGTATGTGTCCATGAGGAGTCCGCGGTGTTCAGGATATTTTTAAGATTCTTAGCTGCAACACATTACTGTAACTCTGCAACCGGCAAGTTTGTGCAAATGTGTTTTGCGATTCGGTGAATCCGGTGCGCTTTTGGGCCCGCCGGACCCGGAAGATGATTATAACCCCAGCCCGCTTACACTTTGAACAGATGCAACTCTTCGCCATTACCGACCGCACGCTCTTTGCCACTCCCGAAGCGCTGGTGGAGCAGGCTGCTTTGTGGGCCAAAGGTGGCGTCGACTTTGTGCAGATTCGCGAGAAAGACTTGGCTTCGGCAGATCTGACCACGCTGGCCGCCGGAATTGTCAGCGCCGTGCGGTTGGCTGGAGAAGGCACGCGCGTCCTTCTGAATGGCCCGGTGGAGATTGCGGCCGCAACGGGATGTGACGGCGTCCATCTGACGGCGGAGATGCCCAGCTCAGCCATCGCAGAGGTAAGGGCAGTCATGAGCGAAGCCGTTGCCGATCCGCTGATCAGCGTCTCCTGTCACACGCTTTCTGATATTGCCCGCGCTCGCGATCACGGCGCGACCCTGGCGATTTTCGCGCCGGTATTTGAGAAGAGGTCAGGTGCGGAGATCATTCCCGGGCAGGGACTCGATGCGCTCGCTGCCGCCTGCCGTATCGCGGACCGATGCCCGTCTTCGCCCTTGGAGGCGTCACCGCCGCAAACGCGCACGATTGCGTGGACGCTGGAGCGGCAGGGATTGCGGCCATCCGGCTGTTTGCCTCGGATGACTGGCGCAATTTGCAATTGCCCTAGGGCTACTTGCTGACCGGGAATATCCGGTGGAATAGAGCGGTTGCGGTTTTTCAACCATTCGAGAGTAATGCCCTGAGCGACTTTTGCCGGAGCTTTCTCATCCACGTCGGGCATGTAAATCTCAAGTCCAGCCTGGGCGGTCATGCGGGTGGTGCCATTGACGATCTGGGCCTGATAGTTGACGAGATCGAGATCGAACCACGGGTCCTGGGAGGCGTCGATCAACGTGAGATCGACGTTGTGCATGGTCAGCTTGCCGAAGTCGAGCGTGCCGCCTTCAAGGCGGAGAAAGTTGTGCCACTTGGCGAGCTCAGCGTCATCGTTGGGCGCGTTTCCATAAACGGCTTCAATATCAGGCGGCTTTACCGTCACAGAAGTGAGCTGGCCGTGGATGTGAGGCGGGGGAAGCACTTTCGTGGTGTCGAAAAAGATGTCGTTTCCCGCGACCTGAATGCCTGGAAAATTGGTCGTGTGCACCAGATCGGAGAGTTCGACATGGAAGCCGCCGAGCAGGCCTTTCAGCGGAATTTTCAACGCGCTGATTTTGGTGACATGGAACTTTATGCGGCCGTCCGGGGTGCACGAGAACTGGCCTTCGATCTCAACGGGAATAGGAATGACTTTATGTGCGGTTCCATGCACTTTGAGCTGATCGCCGTCGGGCAGGACCGAGATATTTTTGAGCGGCGCGTCGGAAGGCGAGCTTGCGTTGAGGTAGTGTGCGATATCTCCAATATTGGCGCGCATCACTCCCTTTTGAATTTGCAGAACAAAGGAATCGGGGTCGTCGAAGGAGGGCGTGACCTGCTGGCGGGTGCGCTGCATTTGTCCGCGAATCCAGCGGATATAGACGCGAAAATCGGGACCTTTACGCAGAAGTATGTTGTGCGCGTAGAGCGAGGTGGGTGCCAGATCGTCCTTGCGCGTTCGACGCGCCGACCGCTCCAGATGTTGATGCCGCCTGCGCGGGAGCGGCGAAGGCGACCGCATCCGCCAGAGAATCCAACCGAGGCAACAAATGGCAATTGCGACAATGGAAACGAGAAGGGCAGTGCGTGGGCGAGTCACTGCCTCATGTTAGAGGGAATGATGCGCGGAACAGTTGGATGCGTGGTGCTTCTGCTCTATGAAAAATTCGACCAGTCTGCGAAATCTGCGATTTGACCCGCAGCGCTTCCGTACTTACCCTTGAGATAGACCTTCCCTACAACTGCGAGGCTTGCCATGCTGATTACCATTCCTGATCTTGAGCGGGAACCGCTCGTATTTGACGTTTCCCTTCCTTCCGGCGAGATCGACTACGGTGAAGAGGTCCAGCAGGTGGGGCCGCTTGGAGTGGCCGGGCGCGCCGAAGTGATCCAGGAGCATCGCGGACCGCGCGAGATCGTTCCTGACATCCGGCTGCGGGCAAAGTACCAGGGCAAGGTGGAAGTGGCCTGCGCCCGGTGCCTGGATCCGGTAGAACATGCCCTGAAAGGCGATTTCGACCTCATTTTTCGCCCTTTAGGTGTCGATTCAGGGTGCTTCCGAGCACTCCATTAACACAGATGAGACCGAAATCGGTTATTATCAAAAGAGCGGCCTTGTGCTCGAAGACGTACTGCGGGAGCAGGTGCTTTTATCCCTGCCCGCAAGAACGCTATGCCGCCAGGACTGCAAAGGACTTTGTCCGCGCTGCGGCCAAAATCTGAACTCCGAAGCCTGTACCTGCGATGAGGCGCCTGTTGATCCGCGATGGGCTGCGCTTGTCGGATCTGGGTAGCCGGATGAAGTCGTAAAGTTTTAAAGAACAGCCCTTTGCCTGCCTCGGGAATGAGACTCGGCGGGCTGTTTGCATGAAAGGAATCTGCAATGCCGAATCCAAAGCGGCGCCACTCCAAGGCCCGCACCTCCAAACGCCGCGCACATGATGCGCTGACTGCCACCGGTGTATCCGAGTGCCCGAACTGCCATGAGCGCAAGCTGCCTCACCGTGCCTGCCCCAAGTGCGGCACCTACAAGGGCCGCGAAGTGCTCGACGTGAAGGAAGCCAGCTAGTTCAGCAACGATGCTGACCGACATCGCTCTCGATGCCATGGGCGCCGACAAGGCGCCTGAGCCGGAGATTCGGGGCGCAATCCTCGCCTGCCGTACCCTGCCTGTGCAGGTGCATCTGGTGGGCCCGCAGGAGCGTATACGCCCGCTGCTCAATGAGTATCTGGACGGCGAGCGTCTGCCGATCACATCGTTCACGCCAGCGAACACATTGGCATGAATGAAAAGGCTGCGAAGTGCAGTCCGCTCCAAGCGCGACAGCTCCATGCGCGTTGGCCTGCGCCTGGTTCGCGACAAGAGAGTCGCCGGATTCTTTACCGCTGGCAACACTGGTGCCGGAATGGCTACGGCCAAGATGGTGCTCGGTGCGTTGCCCGGGGTCGATCGTCCAGCGCTCGCTGTGGTCGTACCGACGACGCGCCGGTTCGCCCTGCATCCTGCTAGACGTTGGCGCGAATGTCGATTGCAAGCCACAGAACCTTGAGCAGTTCGCCGTGATGGGCGAGATGTATGCGCGCAGCGTGCTTAAGATTTCGCGCCCGCGTGTCGGGCTGCTTTCGATTGGCGAAGAAGAAGGCAAGGGCAATGAGCTTACGGCTGAGACCCTGCCGCTGCTGAAGCAACTGCCCATCAACTTTATCGGGAACGTCGAAGGCCGCGATATCTACAACGGCCACGCGGACGTGGTCGTCTGTGACGGCTTCGTCGGCAACGTCGCTTTGAAAACCTCTGAAGGCCTAACGAAGCTTGTCCGCGACATGCTGAAGCAGTCGCTCAATACGACGGTGACGGCGCAGGTCGGCGCGCTGCTCTCGCGCAAGGCCTTCAACGCATTCAAGAAGCGCCTCGATCCCTCCGAATACGGCGGAGCGCCGCTTCTCGGCGTACGCGGCGTCTGCATCATCGGCCACGGCTCGTCGAACGAGCGGGCGATATACAACGGCATCCGCGTCGCGGCCGAATTCGTCCAGGCTGGCATCAACGAGCGCATCGAGCGCGAATTTGCCCAGCGTCCCACGCAGCCGATCTCTCCGAACGGTGTCGGGCTACCGTTGCAGTAGACCCTCTGCATGCCGTGGACAGTCCAAATCGAAGATGAAGATGGATGTCCACAGCGAGAGATCCGTCTAACAGTCGAATTTTCTTTGATCTTTTCGCTACCCAACTTCGAGTTTTTGCCATCTGTCGCGGCATCGTCTTTGTTGAAATATATCGATCCATGGGGTGACACGGTTTTTAACCGCATTCAAATGAGCGATCTTCGTCGCGAATGGGTTGCTTTAGCCCCGACCGAGGGAGAAATTGCGTCGTGGAGTACCGTGACAGAGATGATCGATGTCTGTTCCGCTAATAGGCACCTTTATTTGCGTTTCCTTGGCGACTGATCGGGCTACTGCTACGGTAGGTCGTTACACGAAACGGGTAGATTTACACTACCGGCCTTCCGGAGAATTTCCAGCGCTTTCGACACGTCTGCCCTTTTGGCGCGTTCACGGAAGAATGCTTCTGTCCGGAGAGCTGAAAGCCTTTCCGTCACCGCAATATCGCGCAGGCGCTGCGCCGGATTCTTAGAAGGCATGGACCGCATCTTGAAGAATAGGCTTACTTAATAATGGCTTGAGCGAGTTGCGGTTTACGACGTGGACGCTGCCATCGAGGATCTCGTTGAAATACAACTTCAGACGTGCATATTCAAAGAGGCCCATGCCTTTGTTCTGGTCAAGATCAACCAGCACATCAATGTCGCTGTCGGCTCTAGCTTCGCCTCTCGCGACCGAACCAAAAACTGCGGCACCCGTAACTCCCATCGCCCGCAACTCCGTTTCGTGTGAGCGCAGTATCTTGATCACGTGCTGGAGCGATCGCACAATTCTGATACCAGTTTGGCAATCGATATTCAGGGCTGAGTGAGGAATTTCGACGGGAACAAACCCTCAACTCATCCCGTATCTGTCACTGCAGGGCGAAAGTGTGTCTTCCCCGCCAATGACTGGCGTATGCTTTAGAAGCACACCTCCCCTGAGACACGGAAAAAGCCCTGCATGGAATTTATCGAGGCAATCAAGATCGCGCTGCAGTCGCTCTGGGCGAACAAGCTGCGCTCTATCCTCACGCTGATTGGAGTGGTCATCGGCGTGGCCTCGGTGATTGCCGTGATCACCCTGACCAACGGCGTGAACAAGTACGTGGCGACCAAGGTGTATAGCTACGGCGCTGACGTCTTTACCCTGAGCAAGCGCCGCCCGTGATCTTCAGCTACGAAGAGTACGAGAAGTACCAGAGGCGGAAGGACATCCACCTCGACGACTACCATGCGATCCATGATGATGTAAGTCGTGCGCCGATGTGGGTGCGCTGCAGAGCACAACGGGCAAAGTGGTCTACGGCTCGCATTCGAGCACCGACACGGGCATTCGCGGCTGGAGCTGGAATATGCCCGCCATGTCGAACCTGAATGTGGTGCTGGGGCGCAGCTTTACTCCCTCCGGACGAGCAGTATGGGACGCATACCGCCATCGTCGGCTATGACATCGTCGATAACCTGATGCCGGGCATCGATCCGCTGGGTAAGGAAATTCGCGTCGACGGCGAGCCTTACACGATCATTGGCGTGGGCGAGCGCCAGGGCAAGACGCTCGGGCAGAGCCAGGATAACTACGTCGCCGTTCCCATCACGACATACCAGCGGAAGTACGGGACCAACAAGAGCATCGTAATTTACATCAAGGCCGGATCGGTTGGGCCGGCGTCTGGATCGCGCCTCCGATGAGGCGCGCGCCATTCTTGCGCTCGCGGCGCCATGACGCTCCCAACGCGGAAGACAGCTTTTCGCTCGACACGAACGCCACATTCGTCGGCCTGTGGACGAGCATCAGCTCGACATTCTTCTTCGTCGTGATCGGGATTGCGTCGATTTCGCTCGTGGTCGGCGGCATTGTCATCATGAACATCATGCTGGTCAGCGTCTCGGAACGCACGCGCGAGATCGGTGTGCGCAAGGCGCTCGGCGCGCGGTATACCGACATTTTGCTGCAATTTCTGATTGAGTCGGCAACGATGTCGCTGATTGGCGGGGCGATCGGAGTGATCTGCGGCTCGGCGTGGCCAAGCTGGTGACACTGGCCATTGGCTTCCCCTCCGATATCCAGATCTGGTCAGTGTTGCTGGCTTTGTTTGTCTCCGCTAGCGTGGGCATTTTCTTTGGAGTGTATCCCGCGCGTAAGGCGGCCATGCTCGACCCCATCGTGGCGCTGCGGTCGGAGTTATAATGAAGCGCACTGGAAAGGACGATCGATATGAGAGCTGCCGATTCGCGCGAAGCCGTTCGTATGGCGCTCGAGACGCTGCGGGCGAACAAGTTGCGCTCCGGGCTGACCGTGCTCGGCATCGTGATCGGCGTGGCAACCGTTATCACTATTTCGTCGATCATCAGCGGCCTCGACAACAACATACAGGCCTGGGTCAGCACGCTGGGAACGAACGTGCTCTGGGTTTTCCATATGCCGGTCATAGGCGTGCGCCCGACGCCGGAAATGCTGGCGCGCAAGAAGCTGACCTTTGACGATGTCGCGGCGATACGGAGGCTGCCCCATGTGGTGGCTGCCGATGGCGGCGTGCGCCATGTCAATCCGATCTTTCAGGCCGGCATCGTTGGCGTGAAGTACGGCCAGAAGAAGGCGCAGGGCACGCTGCTGCAGGGCGATTCGGTGCAGGTGGCGGAAGTCGCTGACGTACCTCTCATTGAAGGCCGCATGTTTACCGAAGATGAGGACATACGGCGCGCCAACGTCGTCATCCTGGGATACGACACCGCGCACCAGCTCTTCGGCAACGATAGCGGGGTGGGCAAAGAAGTCACGATCGAGAACAACGTCTTCACAGTCATTGGGGTCTTCGACAAGCGCAAGCAGCCTTTCGGCGGTGGGCGTAATCCAGATGACAATGCGGCTATTTTCCCATCAAAACTTTCATGAAGCTTCATCCCGAGGACGCGGTCACTGGGGGCGTATGGGTAGCGTGAAGTACGACGACCCGAAAAACCGCAGTCTGGTAGAGGACGAATTGCGCGAGCTGCTGCGCCGCCGCCGCAAGGTGCGCGTCGAGGCGCCGGACGACTTCGAAGTCTTCTCGCCCGATTCGCTCACGCGCTTGTGGAATCAGCTCACTGGCGGACTTGCCATCTTCATGGTGGCGGTTTCGAGCGTCGGGCTGATGGTCGGCGGCGTGGGCGTGATGAATATCATGCTGGTCTCGGTCACCGAGCGCACGAAGGAGATCGGCGTGCGCAAGGCCATCGGCGCGACGAAGCGGAATATTCTGCTGCAGTTCACCATTGAGGCCATTACGCTTTGCGCGCTAGGAGGTGTCATCGGCATTGCTGTTGGAGGGATCATTACTCTGTTGATACGTTTGATGTTAAGCGCGTTGCCGGCGACCATGTCCACCATGTGGGCGATGATCGGCTTTACCGTCTCGTGCATTATCGGCCTGGTCTTCGGGATCTATCCTGCGTGGAAGGCCGCGAATCTCGATCCGATTGAAGCGCTGCGGTACGAATAGGGCTCAGGGCACAGGGCTCAGAAGAGCGCGCCACCGCATGCCTGCTTTCACTGTGCGCTGAGTCCTGCGACCTGCGCCCTGTAAACTGAGCATTCATGCTCGCTGTCATCCTCGAAAGCATTACGACCATCCTTGCTTTGTGCGGGTTGGGGTTTTATTTGGCTGCGCTGTGGAGCGCGCGTGAGTTCGTGCGCCGCAAGCGCCCCGGATGCGGCCCCCTTTCATCCTCCGGTCAGCATTCTGAAGCCGCTGAAGGGCTTCGATCACGACATGTATGCGAGCTTTGCCAGCCACTGCCGCCAGCAGTACGCGGGCGAATACGAAATGCTCTTCGGCGTCAGCAGCATGGACGATCCGGCAGTCGCGGCTATCGAACAACTGAAAGCGGAGTTTCCTGAGCTTGCGATCCGACTGATCCTCTGCCCGGAAGTGCTGGGCACGAACGGCAAGGTGAGCAATCTGGCGCAGATGGTTCCGCAGGCGCGCTTCGCGCACATTTTGATCAATGACAGTGACATCAAAGTTTCGCCGCGCTATCTCGAACGCGTGATGGCTCCATTTGCAGGATGCGAAAGTTGGCATGGTGACGGCGCTCTATCGCGGGCGCTCCCATGGCACACTCGGGTCGAAGATGGAGGCGCTCGGCATCTCGACCGACTTTGCCGCCGGCGTGCTGACGGCGCGCAAACTCGAAGGCGGCATCCGTTTCGGATTGGGCTCGACGCTGGCCATGTCGCGCGAGGCGCTCGATGCGATCGGCGGACTTGCGCCGCTGGCCGATTATCTTGCGGATGATTACGAACTCGGCGCGCGCATTGCGGCGAAAGGCTATCGCGTGGAGCTGAGCGATGAAGTTGTCGAGACGACGGTCCCGGCGTACAGCTTCCGCCAGTTTCTTGCTCATCAATTGCGCTGGGCGCGCGGCATGCGCGATGCACGCAAGCGGGGCTACGTCGGAGTCATCTTTACCTTCGGATTGCCGTGGGCCGTGCTCAACCTGATCGCCGCGGGCGGAAGTCTTTCGAGCCTCGCGCTGCTGAGTCTTGTCTGTGCGGCGCGTGTGACGCTGGCGCTCGCCATCGGTGTTGGCGTGTTGCGTGACAGCGCAGGTGTTGCGCGATTGTGGCTGCTGCTGCCGCGCGACATGGTGGCGCTCGGCGTATGGGCATGGAGCTATGCCGGAAACACGTTACGTGGCGCGACCAGACATTCGCTCTGAAGAACGGCAAGCTAGCAGCGTAGGTATGTCGAGCTCTCGCTGAAGGAAAACTGTGGGGAGAGGCAAACTCCGGTTATTGTTGGTGCATGCCCTACAAGATTTCGCTCTGCTGTTCTGCCGCTTTTCTGTATTTGCGAATTTGTGCAGGCGATTGCTCAGACGCCCGCCGTGCCCGCGCAAATCCGCGTGGGATTCGACCAGATTCGCGAAACCAATCTGCGCGCCAATCTTGCCTTTATCTCGTCCGACGCCTTGCAGGGCCGCATGTCTCTTCAGCCCGGCGAGACGCCGCCGTGCAATGGATCGCGTCGGAATTTGCCAAGGCCGGTCTTGAGCCGCTCGTGATCGACGCGAGCGGCAGAAGAGCTTTCTACAGCCCGTTCCGCTGATCGAGTACCGTCCAGATCGCAAGGCGAGCTTCGTCGCGCTCAAGCGCGGCGGGAACGAGAAGAAATGGCAATCGCCGGATGTGCTGGGCGGCTTATCATGACAATGTGGAAGTATCGGCGCCGGTGGTATTCGCAGGATACGGGATTACCGCGCCGGAGCTGCACTACGACGATTACAAGGGCATGGATGCAAAGGGAAAGATCGTGCTCGTCTTTGATCATGAGCCGCAGGAAACGATCCGCATTCCATCTTCAACGGAACCGGCAACACCCGCTACGCCACCACACGCGTGAAGGCGTTGAATGCGCAGGCGCATGGCGCTGTGGCGATTCTGATCGTGGCCGAGCCGAACCGCAAGCATCCTTCGAACCAGGAGCGCGTGGCGCGAATCGGCGGCAGCGCTACGCGAGCGAATCCGATTCCGGGACAGGCGCTGGTAGACGATGCGCTGCATATTCCCGCGGCGATTGTCTCCGATGCTGTCGGCGCGGAGCTGCTGGCGACCGCTGGTGCCACGCCGTCAGCATTGCAGGCGAGATATCGACAAGGATCTGTCGCCGCAATCGCGCGCGCTTCCCGATACGGCCGTCAGCCTGCATTTCCAGAATCTCTCGCGCACCACGGGAACGACATACAACGTTGCCGGGCTGTTGCCGGGGAGCGATCCGAAGCTGAGCGCGGAGACGATCCTCATCAGCGCGCACCATGATCACAATGGCTCGTCGCCGAATGCTCCGGCGGGCTCGATATCTGGCATGGCGCGGACGACAACGGCTCGGGCACAGTCGGCGTAGTGGAGCTGGCGCACGCATTTGCGGCGAACCCGGCGAAGCCGAAGCGGTCGATTCTGTTCGTCGTCTTCGCCGCCGAGGAGCGTGGACTGCTCGGCGCATATTACATGGCAGCGCATCCGCTGCGGCCGCTGGACACGACGCGGGCCATGATCAATTTCGACATGATCGGACGCGATGAGACGCCGAGCGAGCAGACGAATGGGCTGATCGAAATCCCCAAAGATACAACCAACCGCCTGAATCTGATCGGCGCGTTTTACAGCCCGCAGTACAAGGAGACAGTGGTCGAGGAGAACAAATACGTCGGACTGGTCCTCGATGACCGCTTCGATCACGAGAACGCGCTCAACATCTTCTTCCGCAGCGACCAGTTTCCTTTCGTGCTGCACAACGTTCCGGCGTTCTGGTGGTTTACCGGCTTCCATCCGGATTACCACCACACCACCGACACGCCCGAAAAGATCGACTACGTGAAGATGGCGAAGATTCTCAGGCTCGCGTATCTGACGGCGTGGCAGTTCGGCACGGAGGCAAGTACGCCGAAGTTTGTTGCGAATCCGGCGGGTAAATGAGGATGGACGCCGAAGGCCCGTTTGCCCGACAGCCTGCCCTCAGCGTAGTCGAAGAGGGCAGTCCTAGAATTCGGCGCCGTGGGAGCTGGGCTTATTGCTCAGAATTTCTTTCCCGCCGCTGCGGCCGATGACGAACGACTGCGCTGGCAGTTGCGGCACCTGATCGAGCGGTGTCCAGAGGAAGACGCGGTTTTGCCCCGTCCAGAGTTGCGTCAGCCTGTCGTTGTCGATAAAGACCTGCGGCGCATCCGGGAAGAATGAACCATACCAGAGGACCGCCGCTGCGGCCATTGAGCACCTTGACCTGCCGCTCCAGATAAAAGGCCAGCGAAGATGCACGTTCATAGCGGCCATTGACGATGACCACGTCATCGGTGTCCATCTCAGGCTTGATGGCGTTGGCGAGAATCTGTGACGAGAGCACCGGCGAAAGCGTATTGAGCGCCAGATGCGCCGCGATGAGAAAAGCTGTAACCGTGCCAATGAGGAAGCAGTTGGCGAGGCGGGCTTTCCTTTGAGCCGGAACCATAGATTGGCAGAGATGCCGATAGAAGAGCTGCCGTGGTAATGCAGAGCGGGACACGAAAGCTCCTAGGGCGCGTCGTGTCAGATCGAAGAAGTGTCCAAAGAACAGCCGATGGTGCGTGTTGACTTCGCGTAGCACTGAGGATACATCGGTTCCGATCGGCAGCGGCTTGAAGTGAATGGCGAAGAGCAGCTGAAGCGATCGGCGGCGAACAGGCCCGAGCGACAAACAGAACCCAGGCAGTGCGTTTTCCCGCAGATGACGGCGCGATCTCATCTTCCGCGAGCCAGTATCCAGCAAGCAGCGCCAGGGGCGGCAGAGCGGGCAGTACGTAATATTCCTGGCGCGACGGGAAGCTGAAGAAGACCATCACCACTACCGCCCAGATGGTGAGCAGGAGCAGCACGCGCTGACCTGTATCGAGATCTTCCCGGCGGAAAATCTGCTGCCAGCGCAGGCGGGCAAGCGCTTTACCGCGAAGATGCACCATGGAGCAATAAAGGCAAACAGCAGTAACCAGAAGAGCAACAGCGGCACGGAGTCGAAATCGTGCGGGTGCTCCGGCGTCGAAATAGCGCCGAACTGCTCGTTCATGAAATAGAACCAGAGAAATCCGTGCACATTGCCCTGGCGTGGGATGGTCGTTGACCGGATTGCCCATGGCGTGGATTTCTAAGACGCTGCGAGGATGTGCCAGGGAGCCGCGACGACAAGAAACCGAGGGGGCCGGTAACCGGATGCCAGCGCAGGAGATGGCGAAGGTTCCGCGTAATGAAGAGATAGACGAGAATGATCGCCAGCGGAAAGACGCGCGCCGACCAGGCCTTTGGTCAGTACGCCGAGCGCGCAGCAGATGTCGAATCCCAGAGCGGTCACCAGCGATGGAGAGACTTCGCCCAGCGATCTCCAGAAAAAATACATCGCAAGCGAAAGCCAGAGGCAGAGGATGACATCGGGAAGAAGAATGCGCGTAAAGCCGAAGATGCCGCTCGCGGTCATAGTGAGAGCGCGGCATAGAAGCCGGCCTGCGGCGAAGCGAAGAGCCGCCGACCGAGCTCGAAGACGACAAGAACAGTGCCAGTGCATAGAGCGCCAGCGGCAGGCGTGCCGCCCAGTCGTGCTCGCCGAAGATGCGGAAGCTGGCAGCGATGCTCCAGTAAAGCAGCGGAGCTTTTTCGAGAAAGCGAATGCCGTTGACATGAAGCGTCACCCAATCATGCGTGAGCAGTATTTCGCGCGCCGCTTCTGCATGCAGAGCGTCCGCGTCATCCAGCAGCGGCGGGCGCACCAGCGCGAAGGAGCCGTAGAGGAGCAGCCACATAGCCTAGGATGGGAAAAAGGAAACGCTTCATCTGCTGGGAGACGATTATAGAGAAGGCCGGCAACCTGTTAGTTTTAACTGCAGTATCCGCAAACCCGTATGCCGGGGCTGTTTTCTACCGAGTAGAACGGGCAAAATACGACCCAATGAGATGTTAAGTCCCAAAATAGTGCGTTATTCCTCGCAAAAGTACGAAAAATGTCCGCGACGCGAAACCTCCGAGTTGCCGGGAATCCCTATTCGCCTGCTATATTGATTTTTCACTAAAAAACTGTGTCCGGCGGATAGAAAGCCGGGCCGCAACGCTAAACCCTCCCACTATTTAGGGATTCAGAGGAAGCAGGAACGCATTCATGGCGCAGATTTTTGACCGCAGCTCGAACGCGCTGGCACGGATGAGCCTGGTCTTAACGGGGTTGATCGTAATTGCTTTAGGTGTGACGCTGGATCAGCTGCAAAGGTCACCATGGGTGACGCGGCAGGGGCAGCGCGCCGACCAGCCGGTTCCCTTCAGCCATAAACACCATGTGCAGGGACTGGGGATTCAATGCCAGTACTGTCATACGTCGGTGGAAAAGTCGAGCTATGCGGGCATCCCGCCGACCAAGACCTGTATGAACTGCCATGCGCAGATCTGGACCAATGCCAACTGCTCGAACCGGTGCGGCACAGCTGGGCGACGGGCGAATCGATCAACTGGACCAAAGTCCACGATCTTCCCGATTACGTTTACTTCAGCCATGAAATTCACGTGAATAAGGGCATCGGATGTTCGAGCTGTCACGGCCGCGTCGATGAGATGCCGATCATGTATCAGCAGAACACCCTGCAGATGGAGTGGTGCCTGAACTGCCATCGCAACCCGCGAAGAACCTGCGGCCGACAAGCGAAATCTACAACATGGCATGGACGGGCCCGAGCGAACTCAAGCCCGAATGGTGCGCGGTCAAGCAATCTTCAAAAGCCGGCAGTCCAACGGCGCAGGATGTGACCTGCACGGAGACCGATCCAAGTTCGAGCGCGGGCGGCCAGCTGGCTTCGCTGCAGATTGATGCCCGTCGGACTGCATGGTCAGACAGCCAGCGATGCGGGCGGCATGGCTGTTCCGGCGGTGCTGAATTACCAAAAGTTCACCAGTCAGGAAGAGCTGGGCAAGTTCCTGGCAGGGCAGTACCACATCCGCACACCGCATGACCTGTCGAGCTGCGAGGTCTGCCACCGATGCAGCGACAAGCAGCTTACCAGCCGCGGAAGGCGAGAGACGCGATCAAGAGATGAGCAAAAACGGATTAGGCGAGAACGGATTGGTTGAAGCTTGAGGCCCAGCAAGAAGAAAGCCGAAGGCATGACGCTCGAAGAGGTCCGTGGAAAAGCTGAGCGGCAAGACGGGCAAGAAATACTGGCGGAGCCTCGAAGAGCTGGCGGATAAGCCGGGATTTGGTGAGATGCTGAGCCGCGAGTTCCCGCAGCAGGCCTCAGAATGGATCGATCCGGTATCGCGCCGCGGTTTCCTGAAGCTGGCCGGCGCATCGCTGGCGCTGGCCGGGCTCTCCGGTTGCACCAAGCAGCCGGACGAGCCGATCTATCCCTACGTCAAGGCGCCCGAAGATTTGATTCTCGGCAAGCCGATGTATTTTGCGACGGCGTTTCCCTTCCCGACCGGCGCAGTTCCGGTGCTGGTGAAGAGCGACGCCTTCCGGCCGATCAAGGTGGACGGCAATCCGGAGCACCCGTACAACAAGGGCGGCTCCGATCCGCTGACGCAGGGAACACTGCTTGATCTGTACGATCCCGACCGCTCGCAGCACCCGATTTATCGCGGCGAGACGCGGTCCTGGGTGGCTTTTCAGGCGGCATGGCGCTCGACGCTGGCTGACAAGAAATCCGCTGGCGGAACCGGCGTTTACTTCCTGAGCGGAACGGTCACGTCGCCAACATTGGCTGCTCAGTGGAAGAAGGCACAAGCCACCTTCCCGAATGCGAAGTGGATTCAGTACGACGCCGTGAACCGCGATTCGGCTCATGCGGCATCGAAAGCAGCCTTCGGCGACTATCTTGACGCGCAGTACAAGCTCGACGCTGCGGATGTAATTCTCTCGCTCGATGCGGACTTTCTCTCCGGCGCAGCTCATCCTGGCTTCCATAAGCTGGCGAAGGACTACGCGAACAAGCGCAGGCTCGACGGCACGACCGAAATGAGTCGCCTGTATGTCGTCGAAAGCTGGACGACTACGACCGGTCTCAAGGCGGAGCATCGTCTCGCACTCCGCGCAAGCGACATAGGCCCATTCGCTGCAGCCCTTGCCGGAACACTCGGATCGGGATCGGCCAGCTATAGCGGTTCCGATGACGCGAAGAAGTATCTGGCCGCAGTCGCCAAGGACCTGAAGGCAAGCGCCGGCAAGTGCGTCGTCATTCCCGGCGAGCAGCAATCAGCCGCCGGTGCATGCGGCGGCCATCGCGATCAACGAAGCGCTGGGCAACGTGGGCAAGACGGTGGTCTATACGGAGACAGTCAATCCGCTGCCATCGATCCAGACGGACGATCTGAAGTCGCTGGTCGCCGACATGAACGCGGGCAAGGTGGAGTGGCTGGTCATCCTCGACAGCAACCCGGTCTACACGACACCCGCCGATCTGAAGTTCGAATCAGCGCTAAGCAAGGTCAAGACCATCGTTCACCTCGGCTCGCATGTGGACGAGACTGCGCAACTCTCGCACTGGCATATCAACAGCGCGCACTACCTCGAAAGCTGGTCGGACGCCCGTGCCTACGACGGCACGGTTTCCATTGTGCAGCCGATGATTGATCCGCTTTACGGCGGCCACACGGCGCATGAAGTTGTGCAGGCGATGCTCGACAACCCGGACCTCTCGGGATACGAAGCGGTTCGCGAGAACTGGAGGCAGCAGCTTTCCGCGAAGGGCGATTTCGAGTTCAATTGGCGCAAAGCCCTGCATGATGGTTTTATCGCCGACACGGCGTTCACAGCCGAAGCGGCGGAGCGAGCAAGGCATCGGCGCATGGGACGAATAATCAGTTCGGCGATCTTCCCACAATCGCTCGAACCGTTCGAGCGGCGGAGCAGACGCGCTGGAGATTGTCTTCCGGCCCGACTACAACCTCTACGACGGCCGTTTCGCCAACGTGGGCTGGCTGCAGGAATTGCCGCAGCCGGTAACAAATCTCTCCTGGGACAACGCGGCGCAGATGAGCTTCGCCACGCTGAACAAGTACGGCCTGGCCGAACATGACGTCGTCGAAATCAGCGCGAACGGACTCAAAGTTCTCGCCGCCAGTATTCGCTGTTCCCGGTCACCCGGACAATACGATCACTCTGACCGTCGGACGTGGTCGCAGCCGCGCTGGCCGCGTCGGCAGCGGCTTCGGCTACAACGCCTATGCCGTCCGCAGCTCCGACGCTCCGCTGTTCGTGACGGGCGCAAACCTGCGCAAGACCGGTGATGTCTACGAATTCGCCATCACCAAGAGCCACTACATCGATCACGCGCTCGGTCTCGCACGGCGGCGATGGCAGCGGAACGCACTCAATCGAAGGCAATGAAGCGATGGACCGCGGCATCATCCGCTACGCCACGCTCGAAGAGTTCAAGCAGAATCCGAACTTCGCGCACGAAGGCGAGGGCCACGAGACGCCGGAACCCGACACGAGCATGTTCCCGGCCTATCGCTACGACAAGAACGCCTGGGGCATGTCGATCGACATGAACTCCTGCGTCGGCTGCAACGCCTGCATCGTAAGCTGCTACGCGGAGAACAACATCGCCGTCGTGGGCAAGCACCAGGTGAAAGTCGGGCGCAACATGCAGTGGCTGCGTATCGACACCTATTTTGAAGGCGATCTGGCTGCGCCGCGCGCACACCTGCAGCCGATGACCTGCCAGCACTGCGAAAACGCGCCCTGCGAGCAGGTTTGTCCCGGTCGGCGCAACGGTGCACACGCCGGAAGGCCTCAACATGATGGTCTACAACCGCTGCGTGGGCACCCGCTACTGCTCGAACAACTGCCCGTACAAGGTTCGTCGCTTCAACTTCCTGCTCTTCTCCGATTACGAGACGGAGAGCCTGAAGCTGATGCGCAACCCTGACGTGACTGTCCGCAGCCGCGGCGTGATGGAAAAGTGCAGCTACTGCGTGCAGCGCATCAACGCGGCGAAGATCCAGGCAGACAAGGAAAACCGCGAGATTCGCGATGGCGAAATTGTGACCGCATGCCAGCAGGCGTGCCCGACCAACGCGATCGTCTTCGGCAACATCAACGATCGATCGAGCAAGGTACGCAAGCTCAAGGAGCAGTCGCGGACCTACGGCGTGTTGGCGGATATCAACACGCGCCCGCGCACCACGTACGTCGCAGAAGTATTGAACCTGAACCCTGAACTGGCCGAAGCGTAGGGCCCTGTAACAAAGAGGTTGAACGGAATGGCAACCAAAGAACCAATCAGCGATCCGATGCTGGATCCGATAACCGGGGAGATCCGGGTCATTGCGCCCGGCCACACCTTCAAGTCGGTTACCGAAAAGCTCTCGGGCATCGTGCTCACCAGCCATACGCCTCTCGGCTGGTTTGGCGGCCTTATGTTGGCTGGAGGCGGGGCCACGATGCTGCTCGTCGCTGTCACCTGGCTCTTCCTGCGCGGCACCGGTATCTGGGGCATCACGCAGCCTGTGGCCTGGGGCTTTGCGATTATCAATTTCGTCTGGTGGATTGGTATCGGCCATGCCGGAACGCTGATCTCGGCCATTCTGCTGCTCTTTAAGCAAAGCTGGCGCAACTCGATCAACCGTTTCGCCGAAGCCATGACCATCTTCGCCGTGGTCTGCGCCGGTATGTTTCCTCTGATTCATACGGGCCGTCCGTGGCTTGGGTACTGGCTCTTTCCCATACCCTTCACGATGAACGTCTGGCCGCAGTTCCGCTCGCCGCTGCTGTGGGACGTTTTCGCGGTCTCGACCTATGCCACGATTTCGATCGTCTTCTGGTACATCGGCATGATCCCCGATCTGGCGACTCTTCGTGACCGCTCGAAGTCGAAGATCGGGCAGTTCTTTTATGGCATGATCGCCCTCGGCTGGCGCGGTTCGGTGCGGCACTGGGTCCGCTATGAGACTTCCTCGCTGCTGCTGGCAGGTCTCTCGACACCGCTTGTGCTCTCTGTGCACACGGTCATCAGCTTCGATTTCGCCGTGGCGCTCGTACCTGGCTGGCACACCACTATCTTCCCGCCATACTTCGTCGCTGGCGCCGTCTATTCCGGCTTCGCCATGGTCATCACGCTGGCCGTTCCCATCCGCAAGTTCTATCACCTCGAAGACATCGTCACCATCCGTCACATCGACAACATGGGCAAGGTCATGCTGGTGACGGGTCTGATCGTGGCCTACGGCTACGGGATGGAAGTCTTCATGTCGTGGTACTCGGCCAGCCACTGGGAATACTTCATGATGTGGAATCGCATGTTCGGGCCGATGGGCTGGTCCTACGGGGTTCTCATCACCTGCAACATCGCCCTGCCGCAGCTGATGTGGCTGCGCAAGTTCCGCACCAACGTCGGCCTCATGTTCATCATGTCCTTCATCGTGAATACGGGCATGTGGTTCGAGCGTTTCGTGATTGTCGTGACCAGCCTCACGCGCGACTACCTACCCTCCTCGTGGGGAACCTACAAGGCGACGCGTTGGGATTACGCGACCTTTGCCGGAACGCTGGGCCTGTTCACATTCTTGTTTCTCCTATTCATTCGTTTTCTGCCCATGATTCCCATGTCTGAACTACGCATTTTGCTGCCGCAGGCAAAGATTCATCCGAAAGACGAGCTGCTGCCGGAGGCGGGTGACTGATGCCGATCATTGAAGGAACCTACGGATTACTCGCCGAGTTCGACACGCCCAGCGATCTGGTGCGCGCCGCGCAGGCTGCCTATGACTCCGGCTACCGCCGCATGGATTGCTACACGCCATACCCGGTTGAAGAAGCAGCGGCAGCGATCGGCTTCCATCGCGATAACGTCTCGCTTGTCTGCCTGCTTGGCGGCTTGATGGGTGTATTGGCCATGTTCAGTCTCGAGACATGGATCTCAGTCTGGGCCTATCCCTTGAACATTGCAGGCAGGCCGTACTATTCATGGCCCGCGTTCGTCGTTCCGGCGTACGAGTGGACCATCCTCTTCTCCGGACTCTCGGCTGCATTCGGCATGCTGGCCATCAATGGACTCCCGCAGGTTTACCATCCGCTCTTTAACTCGCCCAACTTCCGCAGCGGCGCGACCTCGGACAAGTTCTTCCTGTGCCTGGAGTCGACCGACCCGAAGTTCGATATTTCTGAATCGCGAGCCTTTCTCGAAAGCTGTCAGCCGGTCTCCGTGGTGGAGGTGGAGTATTAAGACAATGAACCGAATCCGCACGGGTGTTTTGTCCTTGAGTGCGCTGGCAGCCATCTCGCTACTCGCCGGCTGCCGCCAGGACATGCACGACCAGCCGAAATTCATTCCGCAGCGCGGCACCGACTTTTTTGCCGACGGCCGCTCAGCGCGCCCGCAGGTGCTGAATACAGTAGCCCGCGGACAGTTGCGCGAGGACCAGTACTTCTACACCGGCCTGGTGAACGGCAAGGAGCAGGATGCGATGCCCTTCCCGGCAACGCTGACTGTTCTTGAGCGCGGGCAGGAGCGCTACAACGTCTACTGCACGCCGTGTCACTCGCGCGTCGGCAATGGCGACGGCATGATCGTCCAGCGCGGCTACAAGCCGGCCGGCAACTACCACGATGCCAGGCGTCTCGCGCAGCCGCTGAGCCACTACTTCTATGTCATGACCAATGGCTATGGAGCCATGCCGGATTACTCCGCACAACTTGCCCCCGCTGACCGCTGGGCGGTCGCGGCCTACATCCGCGCGCTGCAACTCAGCCAGAACGCCAAGGAATCCGACGTACCCGCAGGGCATGCAGATCAAGAACCTGAGCGATATCGCTCAGCAGCAAGGGCTTCCGGCAAGCTTTGCCGGTGCCATGGCCAACGGCCGCAGGCACGAACGTACAAGCGCTGCCGACAATGGGCGATGTAGCTGGCGCTCCGGCTGAGAACCCGAAGACCCCGACATTGACACCAGAGCCTGTGACGGCGGCTGGCGCTAAAAAAGGCGAGTCGACTTCGCCCGAGCCCAAGAAATAAGGATCAGAACGAATGGCACACGGTAATCACGAGAAAACATTGCCCGCTGACCTTTCCGCACCAGCCTTTGTGAACGGCTGGCGCAGCAGGGCTCTCATCATCGGCGTGGTGTTTTCCGTTCTCGGCATCATCCTCGGCTTTCTCTCAGGCGACGGCTGGAACCACTTCCTGCGCGCGTGGCTGATGGGCTTCATGCTCACCTTCGGCTTCTGCTGCGGCGGCATGGCGCTGCTCATGACGCAGTATCTCTCCGGCGGCAAGTGGGGCCTGCTGGTGCGGCGTCCGTTGGAAGCCATGACGCGCACGCTTCCGCTCGTCTTCCTCTACTTCCTTCCGGTCGGGATCTTCGGCGCTTCGTTTGGGCAGCTGTATCTCTGGGCGAAGTACCCGGATGCGGAAGCCGCCCTCAAGAATCACCTGATCAATGCCGAGCAGGCTCACGCCATTCACTGGAAGCACCCGATGCTCAACGTGGTGAGCTTCTGGGTCGTCATCCTCTTCTGCTTCGCAACCTGGGCGCTCTACACCTTCCTGCTGAACAAGTGGTCCTTGCAGCGCGACGCCGATTCCGCACCGCATGTTCCCTACTGGCAGACGAAGTTCGAGAACCTCAGCGGCTTCGGCATCGTGCTTTATTCCCTCACGCTGACGGCCATCGCCATTTACTGCGTCATGTCGCTCGACCCGACCTGGTATTCGACGGTGTACGGCTTGCAGTTCCTTGTAGGACAGGCCTACGGCGTACTGGCGCTGGTGATCCTGACCCTGATCGGCCTTGTCCAAAGCGCAGCCGATCAAGACCATTCTTCGCGTCACCGAACAGCATGATCTCGGCAAGCTCTGCTTCGCCTTCACCATGCTGAATATGTACCTCGCCTTCGCCGCCTTCCTGATCATCTGGTCGGGCAACTCGCCGGAAGAGATTCCCTGGTACCTCGACCGCATCCGTGGCGGCTGGGGTGTGGTGGCCACATTCGACGTCATCTTCCACTGGCTGCTGCCCTTCACGCTGCTGCTGTCGCGCGACCTGAAGCGCATCAAGAGCCGGCTGGCCGTCGTCTGCTGCATCATGATCTTCGCCCGCTGCTGGGATATGTGGTGGCTGATCGAGCCGAACTTCAAGGACGCGGCGCGCAATCTGCACTTCAGCTTCGGCATTCTTGAATACATCGCCGTGCCGGGAGCGCTGATTTCCTTCTGGATGGCGAACTACTTCTCGCAACTGACGAAACGGCCGCTGGTTGCCACCAACGATCCGCACGTGGCGGAGATTCTGGAGCCCGAACATGCACACGCCTAACCCTCACGAGCACGAGTCGCATAACAAAGCCGCTTCCGTTCGGGAAGGCTACGAAGTTACAGACGTAAGCGTCCATGGAATCATGGTCTTCCTGATCGGCCTCTTCATTTCGGTCGGCGTCTTCTTCGTCTTCTGCTTCGGCATGGGCAAGGTCATCAATAATGCCCTCGAAAAGCGCGACGGGCCGGCGAACCAGTGGAACCAGGGAAGCGCCGAGGCGGGCAAAACATACCACATGCAATCCAACCCGGCGATGGAGCAGCAGCAGCTTCAGCAACTGACGCGAGAACTTCCCAACGCCTCGTCTGCAGGACGACGACGGCAACCTGGACACAGCCGACCTGCACGCCCGCGAAGACCTGCTGCTCGACAACTACAGCTGGGTCGACCGCTCGAAAGGGACGGTCCGTATCCCGATTGAACGCGCCATGGAATTGATCGCGCAGCGCGGATTGCCGGTCCAGCAGCAGACGCAGCAGGCCGAACCGCTGATGGCCGGCGACAGCGCAATTTCTGTGCAGGTGCCGCTCACCGATGGCTTTGCCCGCACCGCGTATGAGCAGGAGCTGCGCGAGCGCCTCGAAGGAGCCCGGTGAACAGGCATCGACCAAGGCAAACAATAACTAGCGATAGGCAGTCCGGCGGCAAGAAACGCCGGCGCAAAACGGATTAGCATAGAAGCAGATGCAGACAGCGAGCAAAATTCGGCATAGCAGGACGGCAAAGGGCGCGTTGGCGCTCGCCGCCGGGCTTTTGCTTGCCGTCTCGGCGGCATCGGCGCAGGTTTCGAGCTACGGCGATAAGCAGATGGGCGATCCCGCGAGCGACCACCTGCCCGACGTTCTCAAGCGGGCCACCATCGTCCAGAAGCTCAACACGCAGATTCCGCTCGATGGCCAGTTCGTCGACGAAACCGGCAAAGCCATCCGCATGGGCGATTACTTCGGAAAGCGCCCGGCGATCCTGTCGCTCGTCTATTACAACTGCCCGATGCTCTGCTCTGAAGAACTGGACGGCCTCGTCGGCGCGCTTCAGATGGTGAAATTTACGCCGGGCAAAGACTTCGACATCATCGTCGTCAGCATCGATCCGAGCGAAACGCCGGAGCTTGCCGCCAAGAAGAAGGCGTTCTACCTCAAGCGCTACGGCCATCCGGAAACAGCGAATGGCTGGCATTTCCTTACAGGCCAGCAGCCCGCGATCAATGCTCTGGCCAACGCGACCGGCTTCGGCTATGTCCGCGTTCCGGGTCCGGACGGCAAAATGACGCAGTTTGCCCACGCCAGCGCGATCGAGCTGGTGACACCGGATGGAAGGCTTTCGCAGTATTACCTCGGCGTCGAATATTCGCCGAAAGATTTACGGCTCGGGCTGGTGGAAGCGTCAGAGCACAAGATCGGCTCGCCGGTCGACGAGATTCTGACCTACTGCTACCACTATGACCCGACGCTGAGCAGGCACAGCCTCGTTGTTGCCCGGGTAGTCCAGCTGGGCTGCATGCTGACGATGATTTGCCTGGGTGGCTACATGATTGTGATGTTCCGGCGTGACCGAAAGGCTCAAAAGGCCATGCCGGTTCCAAACTGGAAAAACGTGATCGGATAAAAGGGAACGATGCATTTCATCAGTCCAGTACTTTGGCAGTTTCTAGTCAATTGGCTCACGCACTTCGCGCTCTTTCCGCCCGAAGCATCGAGCATTGCGCCTTATGCGGACGCGCTGTATTTCTTCCTGGTGCTGATCTCGCTGGTGGGCCTGGCGCTGGTGGCGCTGCTGATTGTGCTGTTCTCGGTGCTCTACCGCAAGGAGCGGAATCCCGAGGCCACGCAGATCGAAGGCTCCACGCTGCTCGAAGCCACATGGACGATCATCCCGCTCGCCCTCTTCATGGTCACCTTCGTCTGGGGCGCGCTGCTCTATTTCCGCATCTACAATCCGCCGACCAACGCCATGAACATCTACATCGTCGGCAAGCAGTGGATGTGGAAGGCCGAGCATCCGGGCGGCCAGCATGAGATCAACGCGCTGCACATTCCCATCAACCGGCCGGTGCAGCTCACCATGATCTCGCAGGACGTCTTCCACAGCTTTTCGATTCCCGCCTTTCGCGTGAAGCGCGAGGTCATTCCCGGCCGCTACACGACCGTCTGGTTCACCGCGACGCAGCCCGGCTCGTATCACCTCTTCTGCACGCAATATTGCGGCACGCTTCATTCGCAGATGATCGGCGAAATCGTCGCCATGACGCCGGACGAATACGAGCGCTGGACCGCTGGCTCGACCAGCGGCGCATCGCTGGCGCAGAACGGCGAGCGGCTCTTCGCCAGCCTCGGCTGCGGGTCATGCCACTCGGGAAACGCCGACTCGCACGGCCCTGGCCTCGCGCAGGTATATGGCAGCAAGCTGCAGATGGCCAACGGGTCCTTTGTCACCGTTGACGACGCTTTCCTTCGCGACACGATTCTGAACCCGACGATGCACCAGGTTGCCGGGTATGCGCCGATCATGCCGACCTATCAGGGACAGATCAGTGAAGAGGGTTTGATTGATCTCGTCGAATACATCAAGAACTTAAACTCGAACTATCGCGTCCAGCAGACGCTGAACACGAGCCAGGTCCAGACCACTGCTCCGGCAGCGGCCGGGACGGGGGTGGTGAAGCAATGAGCACAGCGACAATCGTCAAGCTTCCTCCGCAGGAGACGGCCAGTCTCCCCAAGAGGTCGTATCTGAACAATGAGTATGGGCTAAAGAGCTGGCTGCTTACCGGCGACCACAAGCGCATCGCGATCCTCTACCTCATCTCGATTACCTTCTTCTTCTTCATCGGCGGCGCCATGGCCGGTCTCATTCGCCTTGAACTGCTGACGCCGCAGTCCGACCTGATGGCGATGGACACCTATAACAAGGTGTTCACCATGCACGGCATCATCATGGTCTTCCTGTTCCTGGTGCCATCGGTTCCGGCAACGATCGGGAACTTCCTGATCCCGATCATGGTGGGCGCGAAGGACCTCGCCTTCCCCAAGATCAACCTGCTCAGCTGGTATCTCTACGTCTTTGCTGGATGCTTTACGCTCGCCGCACTCATCCTTGGTGGCGTTGATACAGGCTGGACATTCACGACGCCTCTCAGCACGCACTATCTGAATACGCACGTCATCACGGCTGGGCTGGGCATCTTTATCGCAGGCTTCAGTTCCATCTTTACCGGACTGAACTTCATCGTGACCATCCACCGCATGCGCGCGCCGGGCATGACCTGGTTCCGTCTGCCGCTGTTTTGCTGGTCAAACTATGCGGCTTCGATCCTGATGGTTCTCGGAACCCCGGTGCTCGCCATCACCCTCGTGCTTGTCATTCTCGAGCGCGCCATCGGCATCGGCGTCTTCGACCCCGCGAAGGGTGGCGATCCACTGCTCTTCCAGCACTTGTTCTGGTTCTACTCGCACCCGGCCGTCTACATCATGATTCTGCCCGGCATGGGCGTCATCTCCGAAGTCATCAGCACCTTCTCGCGCAAGCGCGTCTTCGGATACACCGCCGTCGCCTTCTCGTCGGTCGCCATCGCGGTCTTCGGATTCTTCGTCTGGGCGCACCACATGTTCATCATGGGTGTCTCCAATTACTCAGCGCTGGTCTTCTCGCTGCTGACGATGCTGGTCGCCGTACCCTCGGCCATCAAGATCTTCAACTGGGCAGCAACCCTCTACAAAGGCTCCATCACCTTCGAGACGCCGATGCTCTATGCCTTCGGCTTCATGGGATTGTTCACAATCGGCGGCCTCACCGGGGTCTTCCTCGGCTCGCTCGGCATGGACATCCACCTCACCGAGACCTACTTCATCGTCGCGCACTTCCACTTCGTCATGGTCGGCGGCATGTTGATGGCCTTCCTGTCGGGCATCCACTTCTGGTGGCCCAAGATGACGGGCCGCATGTATCCGGAAGGGCTTTCGAAGCTGGCCGCGCTGACCACGTTCATCGGATTCAACCTGACCTTCTTCCCGCAGTTCATCGTCGGCTATCTGGGCATGCCGCGCCGCTACGCCGCGTATCCGCCGGAGTTCCAGGTGCTGAACGTGCTTTCGACCGCGGGCGCGAGCGTGCTCGGTGTCGGCTACCTGCTGCCGATACTCTACCTGACATGGTCGCTGAAGTATGGCAAGATTGCCGGGAACAATCCGTGGCAGGCTACGGGGCTTGAGTGGCAGATCCAGTCCCCGCCGCTGACGGAAAACTTTGTAGAAACGCCAATCGTGGATCACGAGGCATACGACTACGAGTGGCTGGCACACCAGACGGAACACGAGGTGCAGACCGTTGGATAGTCAAGCGATCGCAACCCAGCCCGTTCACGGGCACGAAGAACATCACGCGCATCCGCCGCATCTGCGCCATCACTTTGCCACGGTGGAGCAGCAGCGCGAAACCGCGAGCTTCGGCATGTGGCTCTTCCTGCTGACCGAAATCATGTTCTTCGGCGGCATGTTTACCGCCTACCTGATCTACCGCAACTGGTACTATCCGGCTTTCGTCGCCGGCAGCCATCAGCTCTCCATCTTCCTCGGCACGCTCAACACCGGCGTGCTCATCTGCTCCAGCTTCACCATGGCCATGGGCGTCCACGCAGCCGAAATGAGGAAGCGCAAAGAGTTAGTAGGCTGGCTGCTGGCCACGATTTTTCTCGGCTGCGTGTTTCTCGGAATCAAGGCAGACGAGTATCACGAAAAGTGGGAGAAGCATCACGTTCCCGGGCTGAACTTCAGCGTGCAGGATTTCACCCACCCCTCGGCTAAATATAAAGAAGAGCCGCCGCTGCCCTTGGACATGGCGGAGAAAACGCAGGTCTACTTCTCGCTTTACTTCGCCATGACCGGCATGCACGCACTGCACATGATCATCGGTGTCTCGATCCTGTTGATTCTGGTAGTTCGAGCGTGGGCCGGCGCTTACACCACGGGCCACATGACGACAATAGAAAACTTCGGCCTGTATTGGCACTTTGTCGATATTGTCTGGATATTCCTGTTCCCGTTGCTCTATCTGATCAGCCGCCACCAGTGAGGATTTGAAAAACAGATGTCTGAACATACAAAGCACGAAGTAGAAGTACTCGATACGGAACCGACGCATCACGCAGCACACATCGTCAGCCCCGAAGGTCTACGGTGTTATTTTTGGCGTCGCTCCTGATTTTAACTGGACTTACGATGGCTGCTTCCTATGTGGAGATGTATGTCTTCAATGCCGTGGTCGCTCTAGCCATCGCCTGCATCAAAGCGGTGCTGGTCATTCTTTTCTTCATGCACGTCAAATACAGTTCGCGACTGACGAAGCTGACGGTCGCCGCTGGATTCTTCACCTTCATCGTCCTCATCACCATGTCCATGACCGACTACATCAGCCGCGCCTGGGGACTCTGGTAATGGAGGTTCTGTTTTTCGCAGGAGCGGCGGCCTCAGGGCCGCCGTTTTGCATTTGCGATTCCGTCAAACTCGATTTCATCCTGCCGATCACCATCAGCAAAGTGCATCTACCATCAACAGGAGCATGACTCAAACAGAAGAGCTTCCCAAACTGTTGCAGCGCTATGCTGACGATCCGCGCATCACCATACGCCGCGCCGGCGAGCCGCTCAAAGACGGCAAATGCGTCGTCTACTGGATGCAGCGCGCGCAGCGAGGCGTCGACAACCCGGCACTCGATCTCGCCATCGCCCTTGGCAATGACACTCGGCCTCCCAGTCATCGCATTCTTTTCCGCGATCTCAAATTTTCCCCACGCAAATCTCCGCCACTACGTCTTTCTCAATCAAGCCCTGCCGGACATCGAAGAGGACCTCGCTGAGCGCAACGTGTCCTTCGTAGTCAGGCGACCGCCCGACAATCAACTGGAAAAACTGCTGCAGGAAGTCGGCGCCGCGTTGTTGGTCGGCGATGAAAACCCGTGCCGCGAACCTGAGCGCTGGCGCCGTGTCCTCGCCCGGCGTCTGCAGTTGCCATTTCTCACCGTCGATGCCGATGTCGTGGTCCCATCAAAGCTATTTCCCAAGCACCAATACGCGCTGCACATCATGAAGCCAAAGCTGTACGCCGAGCTGCCGAAATATCTCGTACATCAGCCAAAGACAAAAGCGAAACACGAGTGGAAACGTCCTGCGTATTTTGCATCCTTCGATGTCTGCACTGACGTGACCAAAGGCTGGAAGGACTTCGACCGCACCGTCGACCCGTCGACACCTTCACCGGCGGAACGCACGCCGCGCTAAAGCGCCTCAAAGACTTCGTCGAACAATCATCTGCACGCATACGCAACGAAGCGCAATCATCCTGAATGGGATGGAACCAGCCGCTTGTCTCCCTACCTCCACTTCGGCCACATCAGCCCCATCACCATTGCGCTTGCCGCGCAGAAAGCCGTCGACGAGGGCAAAGCCACGCAAGCCGCGTACGACTCTTACATCAACGAGCTGATCGGATGGCGAGAAATCTCCGTCAACTTCGTAAAATATGTCCCCAACTACGACACCCTCGAATGCGCTCCGGAATGGGCGCAGAAAACTTTGCGCGAGCACGCGCGCGACAAGCGCGATCCCGAATACACACTCGAAGAAATGGAGCAGGCCAAAACCTACGACGAACTCTGGAACGCCGCGCAGTTGCAAATGGTGAAGTACGGATGGATGCACAACTACCTGCGCATGTACTGGGCCAAGAAGATTCTCGAATGGTCGCCGAACCCCGCGCGCGCCTTTGAATACGCGGTCATTCTCAACGACAAGTACGAGCTCGACGGTCGCGATCCCAACGGATATCAGGGCATTGCCTGGGCCATCGCCGGAGTGCACGATCGCCCATGGTTCGACCGCCCCATCTTCGGCACCATCCGTTATATGTCCGGCGCATCCACCGGGAAAAAGTTCAACTCGAAGCGCTACATCGAGAACGTCGCAACGGGAAACTGGGCAGGCGATTAACCTCCGCATATCCCATCACGCGCGAACCAAAGTAACTTTGCGTTCCGCAGCGACTTCGCGCATAATCAAACCACTTTCCGCAACCTTGCTACAACACTGGAACGCTTCTGCGTCCCGTCTATGGCGCAGAAGCGCTTTTCTCTGTACGCGCAGGCTAGGGATACATGGCTACGATTCGCTGGTGGAAGCTGGCCCTCTGGGCATCTATCGTCGCACCGGGTTGCGGACTTCTCCTGACTGCACAGCAGCCGGAACTGTCGCCCGCAGCAAAACGTATTTCAGCAAGACCGACAAAGCGCTCTGAACATTTTCTCGCGCAACGCGGCTTCAACCGCATACGCGGAAGCAAACTCAGCCCCGCAGAAATGATGCAAAAGGCTCGAGCGCAGAGCGCAGCGCTCAAGGCCGGGCCCAATGACAGCGGCACAACCTCGCTGAGCGCGCCCTGGACATCCATTGGCCCGTCCGCAGTCGAAACCACCAGCTACGGCCCCATCACAGGACACGTTACCAGCGTCGCCGTCGATCCATCCGATTCGAGCGGCAACACGGTATACGTTGGCAGCACCGGCGGAGGGGTCTGGAAATCGACCAACGCTGCCGGCCCGGCAACTTCCGTCGCCTTCACGCCGCTGACGGACACTCTGCCCGTCTCAAGCAACTGCAGCGCGTCGCAGTCGCCGCAATATGCCTCCCTCAGCATCGGAGCGCTCACCGTTCAGCCTGGCGGAACCGGCGTCATCCTTGCAGGCACCGGCGATCCCACTGATTCGCTCGACTCGTACTACGGCACCGGTCTGCTTCGCTCCACGGACAAGGGCAACACCTGGTGCCTCATCACCCAATCCATGGACGCGTTGTACGGCTCGTCGACGCGTGGTTTCTCTTTCCTCGGACTGGGGTTTGCCGGCTTTGCATGGAGCACCGCGAATCCGCAGCTTGTTGTCGCCGCCGTCGGGCAGTCGATTGAGGGCGTCGCAACCTCCATCAACGTCAGCAGCTTTGCCGGGCTCTACTATTCAACAGACGCGGGTGCCACCTGGCTGCTCGCGACCATCGAAGACAGCTCGGCGCAAATCGTTCAATCCTCGCAAACGACCTCGAACGGCGACCCCGGAAACTCCGCCACTTCGGTCGCGTGGAATCCCATCCGGCAGCGTTTCTACGCCGCAGTCCGCTATCACGGCTACTATGAATCCTCGGACGGCATAACCTGGACGAGGCTCGCCAATCAGCCCGGCGTAAATCTCTTTCCCGCGCAATGCCCCACGGATACAAACACCGTCGGATCGAGCGCCTGCCCCATCTTTCGCGGCACCATCACCGCGCAGCCTGTAACCGGCGATCTTTTCGCTCTGACCCTCGACAACACGAACAGCGATCAGGGCCTTTGGCAGGACATCTGTTCGCCGAACACGAACGGATGCGCATCGGCGACGGTTACATTTTCCAATCAAATCGCCGACACTGCCATTGACACAGGAGGCGGCACAAACATCCCGCAAGGCGATTACGATCTATCGCTCGCCGCCGTGCCCTCGCAGCAGGACACGCTGCTCTTCGTCGGCACCAAAGACATATTTCGCTGCAGCCTGGCCAACAGCTGCGCATGGCGCAATACAACTAACGTCGACAACTGCGCCGCCGCGCAGGTCGCGCCTTCGCAGCATGCCTTCGCTGCAAACTTCGGGTCCACAGGCCTCATGTATTTCGGCAATGACGGCGGCCTCTGGCGCACGATCGACGCCGTGAACCAGCAACAGCCAACTTGCTCTACCGACGACGCAGCCCATTTCCAGAACCTGAACGCCGGCATCGGCTCGCTTGCTGAGGTCGCAAGCTTCTCTCAGCACCCGCAGAATCAGAACGTGCTGATGGCTGCGATGGGCGCTTTCGGAACTGCAGCTCCGCAAGTCGGCTCCAGCGCATGGGCGCAGATCCTCGACGGAGAAGGCGACTTCAACGCCATCGATCCTGCAAATCCGCAAAACTGGTACGCCACCTCCGCCTCGCCGGTTGACATCAACCTCTGCACGCAGGGAACAGCCTGCAACAAATCCGGCTTCGGCCTGCCTGTAATTGGCAACGCGCAGGTAGGCGACGACGGCTACGGGCTCATCGGAACCGCGCCCTGGATTCTCGATCCGCAGAACACCGCGAACATGATCATTGGAACCTGCCGCGTATGGCGCGGCCCCGCAGCGAGTGGCGCGTGGAGCGCGAGCAACGCCATCAGCCCCATGCTCGACACAGTCCAGAACTCCTTCTGCGATGGCAACGCGCAGCTCAGGTCTCTGGCGGCATCAGGCAGCCCCACCGACGCTCCCGGCACTGCCGAAAAAATCTACGCGGGCATGGCAGGAAGCCTCGACGGCGGAGCAACCGTAGCCGGGCATGTCTACTCTGCATCCGTAAGCAGCACCTCCAGCGTCCCCCCAACCTGGAGCGACTTGTCGAGTTCCCCGGTGCTCAACAGTCCCACGACCGCGTTCAACGCCGACGGCTTCGATATCTCAAGTATCTATGTCGATCCTCACGACAGCACCGGCAACACGCTTTACGTCGCGATGCAGGGCTTTATCACCGGCACCAGTACCGGCTTCCTTGTATATCGCAGCACGGACGGCGGAGCCCAGTGGATTCAGATCGCGGCGAACCTCCCCGACGCCCCGATGAACAGCATCCTCGTCGATCCAAATGACGCCAACACTGTCTACGTGGCGCTCGACACCGGCGTGTACGTCACCCGCAATATCAATCTCTGCACCGACAGTTCGCAGAGGTGCTGGAGCGTCTACGGCACCGGCTTGCCGGCCGCTCCGGTAACACAACTGCAGGCCATCAACTACGGTAGCGCATCCCTGCTTCGCGCCTCGACCTACGGAAGAGGCCTCTGGCAGATTCCTCTGGTAACGGCTGGCATCACACCCACCTCAGCAACGCTCTCCCCATCCACCCTCACATTCGCAAATCAAGCCGTCAATACAGTTAGTAACTCGCAGAGCGTCACGGTCACAAACACTGGCACGATTACCCTGACGATGAGCAGTATCGCAGTCAGCCAGAATTTCACGCAGCAGAACGATTGCACGCAGCCGCTCGCTCCGGGAGGTACGTGCTCGATTCAAGTGAGCTTCGCGCCTTCAACGGCAGGAGCGCTGCAGGGAAGCCTGACTGTATTCGCCAATGTGCCCACCGGGCAGGTGACCGCATCGCTCTCCGGCACTGGTCTGCCGGCGGGGAACGTGGTGTTGTTACCCACCAGTCTCGCCTTTGGCAGCTCGTTGATCGGCACCCCAACAGCGGCCCAGAACCTTACCATTTCAAACACCGGCGGCGTCAGCGTGAACCTGCAGACGCCCACAACTACAGGCGATTTCCCGATCACCGCAAACACCTGCGGCGCATCGCTCGCGCCGAATTCCGGCTGCACTGTCTCGATCATTTTCAATCCAACAGCCGCCGGGGGCCGTGCCGGCGTCTTCACCATCAGCGATGACGCAGGCACACAGACTGCCCAACTCTCCGGCAATGGCCAGGCGCCAGCAACTGCCGTGCTTTCCGGTACCAGTCTGAATTTTTCCCAGCCGCAAACGGTGGGAACAAAGAGCAGTCCACAGCAAATCACGCTTACGAATAACGGCGACATTTCCCTGACAGACATCACAATCGCAGTGACCGGAGATTTCCCGGCCCAGAACAACTGCGGTTCCTTCCTGATCGGGCACGCAAGCTGCGCCATCTCGGTCACCTTCGTGCCGACCATAGTCGGCCCGGAGAGCGGAACTCTCACCGTGACGACGCAATTTGGCTCGCAGAACGTGGCTCTTTCCGGCACCGGGCTTGCGCCGCCGGGCATCTCCGCACTGCCCTCAACGCTCAACTTTGGAAGTCAGGCAGTCAATGCCAACAGCAGCCCGCAGAGGGTTGTGCTCACCAACAGCGGCGGCTCGGCTCTCAATGGCCTTACATTTTCAATCACCGGCGAGTACGCAATCGCGGGCACGAACTGCCCCTCCGGACAGACGCTCAATGCGCAAAGCAACTGCTACATCGACCTAACCTTTACACCCTCGCAGGCAGGTCAGCGCAGTGGATCTCTGACGGTTGGCGCGGCAAATCTCTCGGCGCCACTCGACGTGGCTCTCACCGGCTCGGGAGAAGACTTTCAGATCCTCGTAACCGGCTCACCTTCTGCCGTGATTGTGAGCGGACAGACGACGACCTTTGCCGTCCAGGTAATTCCGGTCAATGGATCAGCAGGCACACTGACCATGGGATGTACAGGGGTTCCTCAAAATGCAACCTGCACCTTAAACCCGGCCACATTGCCAGTAGCGAGCGGCATAACCGGGTACGCAACAGTAACGGTTAGCACCGGAGTGGCAAAGAGCAACTCATCAACAAGTGCGCCAGTTGGAGGCTGGCAACGCACTGGCATCGCGCTTGCGGCACTGCTGCCGTGCGCCCTTCTCGGTATCAGGAAACGTAGAGGAAAGATCCGCGCCTTCCTCATCATCCTACTCGCTGTTTCGCTTGGGCTTGCCCTGCAGGTTCCCATCGCCTGCGGCACCCATGCCACCGGCGGAGCGACAACGACGACGCCCCCCCCGCCTACGGGTCCCACCACGCCATCCGGTGTCTACACCTTGAACATCTCCGCATCCATTCCCGGACTGCAAAGGACTGTACCGGTAACTGTGACCGTCCAATAAGCAATGCGCTAAGGTAAGATAAACATAATGCTCGTACTTGCTGGCGTCGGCCACGACACCATGAAATTTGTTATGCATATGGTGGATAAACCATCATGCTTCCCGTAACCCTGTAGGTGCCATATAGTTCCATCACGGGCCGGAAAGCTCTACACTGCAAATGGCGCTCTGCCGAAAACGGTAATTGGCAATCTTGATTGATTGAGGAGTAGATACGCAGTCGATAGCCGACCTCTGCTGTGACTGCATGCGTTATGCGTAAGCGACTGGCTCTTTTACTTTTCTTCCCTCTGCTGGCAGCCATGCCGTATGCGCACTCCCAGATCACTTCCGGCGATACGTCGCAGCAAAGCGTCGATTGCTCCGACCCAGCGAATGCAATGTCCCCGGCCTGCGGTGCAGACCTGAGCCAGCAGGGACAGTATGGGTTGGGCAACTATGGCCAGACCGGAAATTACGGGCAGACGGGAGAGAGGAACGTCCCCGCAGGCGCGCCGCTCAATACCCGGACGTACACCGATCTAGGCGCTGCTACAACCGCAACCAATGCGAACCGCAATCTCCAGCCGACCACGGTTCCCGCCCCTCCCGAGCAGCTCACTGAATTTCAGAAGTTCGTCGCCGGAACGACCGGCGAAGTGCTGCCCATTTTTGGCGCGAGCCTCTTTCGCAACGTGCCGTCCACCTTTGCGCCGGTCGAGCAGATTCCGGTAACACCGGACTACATCATCGGCCCGGACGATGAGCTGCGCATCCGTATCTGGGGACAGGTCAATTTCAACGCCGATGTGCGCGTCGATCGTTCAGGCTCCGTTTATCTTCCACAGGTCGGAGCAATTCACGTCGCCGGCCTGCCCTTCTCTGCGCTCGATCAACACCTGCGGTCAGAGATTGGCCGTGTCTACCGAAACTTTGATCTCACCGTTGACGCCGGTCAACTTCGCTCCATCCAGATATTTGTAGTCGGTCAGGCGCGCAGGCCGGGTTCTTATACCGTCAGCTCGCTGAGCAGCCTGGTGAATGCGTTGTTCTCCTCCGGCGGGCCCTCTACGCAGGGGTCGTTGCGCCACATCCTGGTCAAACGGCAGGGCAAGACCATCACGGATTTTGACCTTTACGACCTCCTGGTCAATGGAGACAAGTCAAAGGATGTGCAGCTTCTGCCGGGCGACGTCATCTTTATCCCACCCGCTGGTCCACAGGTAGCACTGACGGGAAGCGTCCGTCATCCGGCAATTTACGAGTTGCGCGATGACAGCACCACCTTGCAGCAGCTCCTTGCAGATGCAGGCGGTGCATCGACCACTGCCTCCGACTCGCGAATCTCGATCGAGCGCACACAGAATCATCAGTCCCGCGAAGCCATGGAGGTCGCCTTCGACCCTACCGGTCTCGCAACCCCACTGCGCGACGGTGATGTGTTGCGTGTGCTTTCCATCGTGCCGCGCTATCAAAAGACAGTGACCCTGCGCGGGAACACGGCCAATCCGGGCCACTTTGCCTGGCATGAAGGCATGAAGCTGAGCGACCTGATTCCCGATCGCGATTCCCTGGTAACGCGCGACTACTACTGGAGACGCGCACAGTTAGGCCTTCCCACGCCGGAGTTCCAACCCTACGTTTCCGGTCCTGTGCAATACCAGCCCACGAACCCGATTGATCTGCAATCCCGTCAGGCCTTCGAGCAGTGGCAACTGCAGGGCGCCATGCAGCGTCTGCCGAACGGCCAGTACGTTCCTGTAGCTCCGCAGAACACGTCAGGGCAACCGAATCCGCCGGACCAAAAGAGCCCGGTAGTCAATGAGTATCCCTATGCACAGGGCAACGTGTACCTGCAGGGCAAGCCGCCAGTCATTGTGCCGCAGCAGACAACCGATGCCAATGGCAATCCGGTGCAGAATACGACGCCTCAATATTCCTCGCAGCAGCAACAGCCGCAAAACGCGCCCCTCACCGCCTCGCAACAGGCCAGCAGCAGCAGTCTCGCTGGAAGGCAGGGCCAGGTCATCACGCAGAATATTGCCGCAGCCACCGTCAAGACCGATGTAAAGTTGTCCGCGCCTGAAATTGACTGGAACTATGCCGTGATCGAGCGCATGGATCCGGCCACGCTCAAGACATCGCTCATTCCGTTTAATCTCGGCAAGCTCGTGCTCGAGCATGATCCAACGCAGGATTTAGTGCTGCAGCCCGGCGATATTGTCACCGTCTTCTCCCAGGCCGACATCCGCGTGCCGATCGCTCAACAGACGAAGTTTGTGCGCCTCGACGGTGAGTTCACGAGCGCGGGAATTTATAGCGTTCAGCCTGGAGAGACTCTGCGTCAGCTGGTTGTCCGTGCTGGCGGTATGACGCCCGGCGCATATCTGTACGGCTCTGAATTTACCCGTGAATCGACCCGTGTTTTTCAGCAGGAGCGCATTGACGAATACGTGCAAACCCTTGAACTGGACACGCAGCGCGGCTCGATTGCGTCGGCGAATTCTTCGGTTACTGCTCAGGATGTCGCCAGCTCCAACGCCGCGATTGCGACTTCGCGCGAGTTCCTCACGCGCCTGCATCAATTGCGCGCCACGGGTCGTATCGTGTTGCAGGTCAATCCAAACAGCACAGGCGTCGACAGCCTGCCCGATCTGCAACTGGAAGACGGCGACGTTTTCACCGTGCCCTCCACCCCGGCTACGGTGAACGTGGTGGGATCTGTGTACGATCAGAATGCTTTCCTGTTCGAGCTAAATCGGCGGGTCGGCGACTACCTCAAGATGGCTGGCGGTCCGAATCGCAACGCGGACAAGAAGCACATCTTCGTCATCCGCGCCGATGGGTCTGTGGTCAGCCGCACAACCAACAATGGTCTCTGGGGCAATACCTTTGAAGCATTGCGTATCAATCCAGGTGATACGATCGTGGTACCGGAGAAGACGTTCAAGCCATCGGTCCTCCGAGGTGTCCTTGACTGGTCGCAGCTCTTCTCGCAGCTTGCTCTCGGGGCGGCGGCAATCAGTGTAATCTGATGTCGTCATTTGAATATTGTGTAAATTTGCTCCATTAGGAGTTATCCCCAGGCAACTCTTCAACTTGCAACTTTTTGCAGGCAAGCTGGTCTAAGAAAACGAAGCCACTTACGAAACAGGTTTCAGGGTGTGTTGAATCGTTTGAAGGATCTTAGCCTCGATCATCGTTATTGTTATTAGGTAACTTATGGATATTGGCTCGGCACGTTGCGCCGAGATAATTTCCGCAAACCGGCCATGAAATCCAGTTTCATCGCGGGCCACTAAGTTCAGTTACGTAACAGCTGCATGAACTTATTCACAGATTGATTCAAAATGACTTGAATCGGGGCAGGACTTGTATACACTGTAGCTTGCTGTACCAGGACCGACCAAATGAACCCATCCTCCGTTCCTTTGCACCCTCGCCCTGCAAGCAGCATAGAGAAGCGTGCTGACGCTTCGAGCGATGCAACAAAGTTGCACGCACTTTCCGGCACGATTTACAGCCGCGCGGTTACGTATCAGCCGCTGGATGATGAAGCGTGGAGCCTGTCAGACGGCAAGCGTCTCTTCGATCTCGTCTGCGCGATCATAGGTCTTATCGTTTTCTTTCCCTTCATGGTGCTCGTGGCTGTGGTGGTCGCCCTAAGTTCACCAGGCCCCATTTTTTTCCGGCAGAAAAGGCTGGGCCGCTGGGGAACCATGTTTACGATTTACAAATTCAGAAGCATGGTCGCAGAAGCTGAAAATGGTCCGTGTATTACCGTCCAGGGCGATTGCAGAATTACCCGCATCGGCGCACTGCTGCGTAAGTTCAAGCTCGATGAATTGCCGCAATTCGTGAATGTTATCCGGGGGGACATGAGCTTCATCGGTCCCCGGCCGAAGCTTCCCCATCATGAAAGCCTGCACATGCCCTTTCGCCCCGGCATTACCGGCGCCGCCACACTCGCTTTTCGTTGCGAAGAAGAGCTGTTGAGCCGCATTCCAGAGCAGGATCTCGACCTCTATTACGCCCGCACCATCAAGCCTCTGAAGGCGAAGCTTGACTGGGAATACATGCAGCGCGCCACATGGTGGACGGATCTCGGATTGCTCTGGTGCACAGCCACAGCCTGCATCACATCCCGCAGCGTGCCCCCGCCTGTACTCGAATTTCCTGAGCAAGCATAACGTTCACATCATCCAGAAGGCTTAAAAGCCGCTCCCTTTCACCGCAGGTCTGTCTTCTCGCTATACTTTTTAGAGAGGACAGAATTCCCATTGCCTCTCTAACAGGAAGTGCGTACAGGTATGAGTGATTCCGCAACCGTATCCGTCGACGATGTCCGGCGAGTGGCCGAGCTGGCCAATCTGGAATTGACCGCTGAAGAAGAGACCCGCATGCTGCGCGATCTCAACGCCATTCTCGGGCATGTGTCGCAATTAAATGAACTCGATACCTCGGCGGTTGCGCCCATGGCTCAGGTCAGTGAAGTGATCGGCAACGGCCCGCAAAGCGTCCTGCGCCCCGACGAAACGCGTCCCTCGCTTGACCGCAGCCGCGTCATGGCCTGTGCGCCAGAGACAGACGGCACATTTTTCAAAGTTCCTAAAGTGATTGAACGGTAGTCCATGACACTCGAAACAACTGAAACCAAGCCGCCTTCTATTGGCGACATCCGCCAGTCCATCGAGTCGGGCGCGCGCAACGCGACCGCTGTTGCTGAGGCCTGTTTCCATCAGATTGAAGCCCGCGATGGAGAGATACACGCGTATCTTTCTATCAGCCGCGAGCGCGCCCTCGAACAGGCTGCCCGCATCGATGATCTGGCCGCCAAAGGCGAACCGCTACCCACGCTCGCAGGCGTGCCCGTGGGCATCAAAGATGTGCTCACCATCGAAGGCCTGCAGGCCACCGCCGGCTCCAAAATCCTTCAGGGCTATTGCGCGCCCTATACGTCCACGGCGGTCAAGAAACTCGAAGCAGCCGGAGCAATCGTCCTGGGCAAGCTCAACTGCGACGAGTTCGCCATGGGTTCCTCGAATGAGAACTCAGCCTACGGCCCCGTGCACAACCCACACGCTCTCGACCGCGTACCCGGCGGGTCGAGCGGCGGTTCTGCAGCGGCAGTCGCTGCAGGCATGGCCGTCGCCACTCTGGGCACCGACACCGGCGGCTCGATCCGTCAACCCGCGTCATTCTGCGGAGTCGTCGGCATTCTGCCAACTTACGGACGTGTCTCTCGTTACGGCCTGATTGCCTTCGCCTCATCGCTCGACCGCATCGGCCCGTTCACGGCCAATGTGCGCGACGCAGCAACCGTTCTCGGCGTCATCGCAGGTCATGATCCGATGGACGCAACCTCATCGCCGTTGCCGGTACCCGACTACACCGCCGACATCGACAAGGGTGTAGCCGGACTCAGGCTCGGCGTTCCCTCCGAGTATTTCGCCGAAGGTCTCGACCCGGAAGTCCGCGCCGCAATTGAGAACAGCATCGAAAAGCTGCGCGCAGCCGGAGCCACCATCAGGCCTATCTCGCTGCCGCACACCCGCTACGCGATACCGACGTATTACATCATCGCGACCGCCGAAGCCAGCGCGAACCTCGCCCGCTTCGACGGCGTGCGCTACGGCTACCGTGCAAAGGATTCCGACACGCTCTCCGCCATGTATCGCCGCTCGCGCGATGGCGGCTTCGGCGCCGAGGTCAAACGCCGGATCATGCTCGGGACATACGCGCTCAGCGCCGGGTATTACGACGCGTATTACAAGAAAGCCCAGCAGGTCCGCCGCCTTCTCACCGAAGATTTCCTCAAAGCCTTCGCCGAAGTCGACGCGATCCTAACGCCAACCGCCCCGACCCCTGCTTTCAAGCTCGGCGAAAAAGTCGACGATCCAGTCTCGATGTATCTCGCCGACATCTACACCGTCACCGCCAGCCTGGCCGGAATCTGCGGCCTCTCCGTCCCCAGCGGAAAATCGCAGGAAGGCCTGCCCATCGGCTTGCAGATCCTCGGCAAGCACTTCGACGAAGCCATGATCCTGCGCGTTGCGCAAACAGTAGAGGCGCTACAAAAGTAGCGCTTCCTGGTTCATTTAGTTGATTCGATAGAAAAGTTGCCTAGACACCTAGACAGCCTCTTCGCCCAGGGCAAACCGCAGCTGACGCGACTCGCTCCACGCCATGCGGAGGCCGCCAGCCACCGGCCGGCTGCCCATCAGCCGCACCGCTTTGATTGCAAGGCTCAGGTAGGAGGGAACTTCGTGATTCGGCCACAGTTCGCTCAGTGGGCGAACTGCGCCGGTGTGGTCCGGGTGAAAAACGCGCTCATCCCAGAAGCGCGAGCCCTGCGGAAACTCCGGGTAGTCGCGAATCGCGTCCAGAGTCGATTCCAGAATGCGATGCTTCCAGGGCTCCGCGTACTGCGGCATAAACAGAACGTGGCTGCGGCCCTCATAGCGAACTTCGTGGACGAACTCTGTAAATGTAGCTGCGTTCGACAGGTTCACGTTCGCGTTCGGTTCCGTTCCGTGCCGGTCGCCGCCTGAGATGAGCAGCTTCTCCCACTGCTTTGCCATCTTCTTCACCGCGCGATTCTCTTCCCAGTGGCGCAGCCCGTTCAGCTCCAGCGCGTGCATGAACTCGTGGTTCGTTTCCATGAATTCCTGCACCCGCAGCTGGTGTTTCTCGTCGCCAATCAGGTAGAGGTCCCACATGGGGTGGTTGAAGATGACCAGAACGTTCGGCAACTCGTGCAGGCCAGCCAGAATCTCGGTCAGCTTCTTTTCGTGGGGATTGGCCGTGTATTCCTCAAAAACCTTCATCCAGGCCGCGCCGCTTTCGCTGGGCAGATTGTGAATGCCAAGGTGAAAGGCCTGATCGCCGCCATAGGGAGCGCTCCACTCCACCGAAACCGGAATATGCCGAGCCGAAGTGACCGTCCGCAGCAGCATCGGCGCGTTGATGTTGTCGTGATCGGTAATAGAAACCAGCGGCATCAACCCGAGCTTGTTTTGAATCTGCCTGCTTTCAAGATCGAAGGCCAGGCGCGGCGTCAGCGGGGGGGTCCAATACGCGGCAGCATAGTTGACGGGAGTATTGTGGCACTCGCGTGAGCGACGCTCCGCCTCGCGGAGAACGGGCCGCAACAGCCGGTATTGCGCGCCAAGATTGGCAAGAAAGTCGAGCGTTTCTTTGGACTGGTTGGTGTGACTGTGGAGGGAAACGCCGGTCGTATAACCCCGGTTAACCTCTGGATCCTTCCACAGATACGAGATGCGCCGCAATTCGCTCATATCGACCTCCCATGTTGGCCCAACATGCTCATCCAGCGGGAGTTCCGCTTTTCCCGCCTCCTGCCGCAAGTATCGGCGATGCACCATGAACGCGGCATTACTGCCGCAACAAAGGAAGGTCAAATTCCAGAGGGAACCAAAATGACTAATGACAAAAGAGGTGTGCCGTAAACCCGATTACGCTCTGTAAAGTCTGTCAAGCCCCGTTTCTGTGTCTTTCCTCGCAAACCATACAATCCACGAGATATTCGTTGACACGACTATTGGCATGTTTATTGCCCGAACTTGCTATTCTGGATATAGAAGCTAATTTGCTTTCGATCTGATTCGGTCAGACGGGGAAAGAGAGTCCCCGGAACAGGTATAGGTATGGCTAAGTAGCTTTATTTGGAAGAATTTGCCAAAAGTGGTAGGGGGGCAGTCCTCTGACGATGGAAATAGCAATGCTCAAGGACGCGATGTAGCGTCATCAGCAGCATGAGCCGGACTTCAGTCGGCAGAGGATCCTTCTGTCAGGCCGGCCTTGACGATCGATGCGAGCTAACCAACAAAGGCCTTCGAGAACAAGATATAGGCATTTGCTAAATACCTTTATTTGGACGAATTTGCAAGAAATATAGGGGAGGGGCCTCGCCTAGCGACGAGTCTTGGCAATCTCCGGACGCAGGGTAGCGTCATCTTCGGAGTCGGCGGGCGGTGTTTCGGTGGTCAGATGGTTCTTCGTCAGACCGTCCTTCAGAATCGCAAACGCCTCTTCCGGGGTATCAGCGTATTGGAACAGGTCGCGGTCGCGCGGTGAGATAGCGCCCTTGTCCACCAGCACGTCGAGATTGAGAACGCTCTGCCAGTAGGCCGACCCGTAAATGACTACGGTGATTTTCTTGGCCAGTTTCTGGGTCTGCGCCAGTGTCAGTAGCTCGAACATCTCGTCGAGAGTGCCGAAGCCGCCTGGGAAGACGACCAGCGCCTTCGCCAGGTAGGCGAACCAATACTTGCGCATGAAGAAGTAGTGGAATTCGAAATTAAGAGAAGGCGTGATGTAGGGATTGGGCGCCTGCTCGAAGGGCAGCTTGATATTCAGGCCGATCGTCTTGCCTCCGGCTTCGCGGGCGCCGCGGTTGGCCGCCTCCATAATGCCGGGGCCGCCTCCGGAGGTCACAACGAAGCGATACCGCCGCGACCGGAGCGTCTTGCTCCACTCGGTGAGCAAATAGGCAAGCCGGCGGGCGTCTTCGTAGTAGCTGGCCATTTCAACAGCAGCTTCGGCGCGGCGTAGTTTCAGTTCGCTCGTGCCCTCTTCCAATTCGGGTTCGCTGGCTGGCTGCTCTTCTTCGGGAGCAGGCTGTTGGGAGCCGGTATTCTCCAGCAGTTCGAGTTCCTGGCAAGCTTCGTCGAGGGCGCGAAAACGGGCTGAGCCGAAAAATACGACCGTGTCCTGGACCCGCTCCCGGCGGAAGCGCGACAGCGGCTCCGAATATTCCGAGAGGATGCGGATGATTCGCCCTTCGGGGCTGTTCAGGAAGGCCGGGTTTTCATAAGCAAGCGCCGCGCTCGCCAGTGGTGATGGACTTTTGTCAGGCATCTTTAAGGTTCACGATACTCGATCGCATCGCTGACAGCGATCCAGATATTCAGCAGCCCCAGCCCGGAGACGATGCCGCGCACAACACCATTTGCGGCAAACCACGCGATCTGCGGAACGAGGCTGAAGAGATGATTTTCGTCCCAGAGATGCGTCCATGGCAACGCCACCACCAGCAGGCCTAGATAGAGCCTCACAATGACCCTGAGAAATAAATCAACCCGGCGCAGCCAGACCGGCGTGCGATGTTGCTTCACCAGTAATTGAGGCGCAGGTTTAGTGGTGGGTGCGGCCGAGCCGTGTGGTGCGTTGGACGAAAACAGGTTCGGCTGATGCGACATGCGTTTCGAGTAGGCAGCGAAAAGGCAGGTCAGGCCCAAACTGCTCTTTCACAAACAGTAACACAGCGAGCACAAAAGCCCTTCATCCAACACTGGATGAAGGGCTTTTGAAAGCTCTGCGCGCTCACTGCGCCACAGGCACAGCGTGACGCTTGGGACGGCGATTTGCCTGCAGAATCTTCTTGCGCAGGCGCAGCGATTTCGGCGTAACCTCGACCAGCTCGTCATCGGCGATGAACTCGATCGACTGCTCAAGATTCAGCAGGCGAGGCGGAGCAAGCCGAATCGCATCATCGGCACTGGAGGCGCGCATGTTCGTCAGCTTCTTTTCACGTACGGCGTTCACGTCCAGATCGTTGTCGCGCGAATGCTCGCCGACGACCATGCCCTCATATGCCTCAACGCCGGGCTGCACGAAGAGCACGCCGCGGTCCTGAAGGCTGTCGAGCGCGTAAGCCGTGACAGTGCCGGCACGATCAGAAATGAGCGCACCAGTAAGCCGCTGCGGAATCTCGCCCTGGTAGGGGATGTAGCCGTCAAAGAGCGAATTCATGACAATGGTGCCGCGCGTCTCGGTAAGCATCTCGCTGCGCAGCCCGATAAGCCCACGGCTGGGCACACGGAACTCAAGCCGCACGCGACCCGAACCGTGGTTATGCATCTTGGTCATCTCGCCCTTGCGAGGCCCAAGGCGCTCGATGACCGTGCCGACAAAGGCCTCGGGGATGTCGATGGTGAGATGTTCGACCGGCTCCATGACCTTGCCGTCGATAGTGCGCGTAACGATCTCGGGACGGCCAACCATCAGCTCGTAGCCTTCGCGCCGCATCATTTCGATCAGGATGGCAAGCTGCAATTCGCCGCGTCCGAGGACCTTGAAGCTGTCCGGGCTGCCGGTGTCTTCGACGCGAATCGAGACGTTGGTGAGCAGTTCCTTCTCGAGACGCTCGCGCAGATTGCGCGAAGTGACATACTGGCCTTCACGCCCGGCAAAAGGCGAGTTGTTGACCGAAAACTGGATTGCAATCGTCGGCTCGTCGATAACGATGGCTGGCAGCGGAGAAGGATTCTCAACTCCGGTGATCGTTTCGCCAATAGTGATGCCTTCGACGCCGGCGATGGCGACGATATCGCCATTCTCCGTAGCTTCAATGTCAACGCGCTTCAATCCGGCAAAGCTGAAAAGCTTGGTGATGCGTGTCTTCTGCAGCGATCCATCACGCTTCGAAATGTTGACCTCGTCGCCAGTGTGCAGCGTGCCGTTAAAGACGCGCGCAATCGCAATGCGGCCCAGGTAGTCGGAGTAGTCAAGATTCGTAACCAGAATCTGCAGCGGTCCATCCGCGTCGCCACCGGCGGCTGGAATGGTGGTATGGATCGTCTCGAAGAGCGGCTGCAGGTCCGTTCCCGGCGTGGCGATCTCAGTGCTCGCAAGGCCGAGCTTGCCATTCGTGTAGAGCACGGGGAAATCGAGTTGGTCCTCGGTCGCGTCCAAGTCGATAAACAGGTCGTAGACTTCGTTGAGCACTTCCTGTGGACGCGCGTCGGGGCGGTCAATCTTGTTGATGACAAGAATCGGCTGCAGCCGGGCCTCAAGCGCCTTCGACAGAACGTAGCGCGTCTGCGGCAGCGGGCCTTCCGAAGCATCGACGAGCAGAATGACGCCGTCGACCATCTTGAGCGCGCGCTCGACTTCGCCGCCGAAATCGGCGTGGCCGGGCGTATCGACAATATTGATCTTCGAGTCTTTGTAGTAAATCGCGGTGTTCTTGGCGAGAATCGTGATGCCGCGCTCGCGCTCCAGATCATTCGAGTCCATCACGCGATCGGTCAGGGCTTCATTGGCGCGAAAGGTCCCGGCCTGGCGCAACATGGCGTCCACGAGCGTGGTTTTGCCATGGTCGACGTGGGCGATGATGGCGATATTACGGATAGTGGTGCTCATGGGCGCAGGTTTCCTCTTCTCTTCTCAATACCAGTGTAGGTAATTTTGTGGGTGGCTGCCTGGCTGGATAAAGCCGCAGCAGGAACTATTTTCCTTTACATAGTTTACCAGCAGCGGTTGAATGAAGCCTTGAAATGGCCTAAAAATCAACGCAGACGGCGAAGGCCCGGCTACGATCCTGCGAGATGGCAAAAGGGGGGTGGAATGAATAAAGCAGGTAAAGCTGGAAGAATGGTGATGGCTTTCGCGGCGGCAATTGTCGCGTTTGGTTGTTCTTTATTCCTGGCGGCGCAGGAGTCTGCCAGCCAGGCCGCGCCGGCTCCCCTGGCAATGGTGAGCGCACGGGTCTGGCTGAACAAAGCCCTCGATGCCAAGAAAGCCAAGGCAGACGACCTGGTCACACTAAAGTTGCTCGATGACACAAAAGTCTCCGGCGGACGCGACTTGCCGAAGAACACCGTTCTGCTCGGCCACGTTGACCGTGTGCAAGCATCACAGAACAAAGGCGATTCCGTAATGCAGGTTACTTTCGACAAGGCGCAACTGAAAGACGGTCAGCTGGTTCCCGTCAAAGTAACGATTATGCGGATACTTCCGCCACCCAGCTATTCAAACCCCGGGGGCGGTTCGCTAACTCCGGGTCAACTCTCGCCATCCTCTACAACCGGGGCAGGCGCAGCAATGAATCCTGGTGCAGCAGGTCCTCCTGCCGGCAGTAGCGCAGCGCGGGGAAATCAGCCAGCCCAGGCAGATGAGAGTGGAATCGGCGTGGAACTCAAAAGCGACGTCAAAGAGAGCGATTCAGGAACATTCACGACAAGAGGCAGGAATGCTTACCTCCCGGGCGGCACCGAGTTGCAGATTGCCATTGTGGTAGTTCCACCGACACTACAATGAAATCGCGGGGCTGGAGAAAAGGTCTCGCGCAATGGCCTTGCCGCCTGCAACCCATGCGTCTTAACCTATTCTCTGCTTATGGCTTCCCAGCGCCCGCTTGTCCGGTCGGCGAATGCGTGGTTTTGAGAGGCAACACATTTGCGCTTGCGTGTGTTCCCAACTAATAAAAGGAGGATTGCTGAAATGAAGAGCATACAGAAGGCATCGATTCTGACAGCGGTGCTGGCCTTCACCGCGCTGCCAATAGTAGCGCGCGCCCAGGACGCCGCGGAATCAGCCACGACAAAAAACATTCAGTTGGTGAGTGCGCGCGCCTTGCTGAGCAAGAGCATTGATGCAAAGAAGGCGAAGCAAGGTGATGCCGTGACTGCTAAGCTGCAGGACGACGTCAAAATTCCGGGCTCTGTGGATCTGCCAAGAAATACAGTGTTGCTTGGCCACATCGATCAGGTGCAGCCATCTGAAAATAAAGGTGATTCGTCAGTCCAGGTGACATTCGACAAAGCGCAGCTGAAAAACGGTCAACAGCTCGCCATTAAAGCCACAATCATGCAGATTTCGGCTCCGCCAAGCGCATTGAGAAATCAGGAAGGAGCCTCCCCAGGCGAGCCCGCGATGCCAAGCGCGCCCATATCCTCATCAGGCGGGGGCGCCTCGGGCGGAGGGATGCAGTCTCCGCAGTCGACTCCTCGGCCCGCGCCGAGCAGTATGCCATCCGCCGTGCCGGATTCGTCGCAGGCGCCAAGCCAGCAAAGCGGGATTCCAGGGGTCCAGCTCCAGAGCGATATTCATCAATCAAATTCCGCTATATTCACAGCGAAAAAGAAGAATGTTCATCTGGACGATGGCACACAACTGGAGATGGCAATTGCAGTGATCCCGCCGAATACGCAGGTTCAGTAACGCATTGTCTACCCGAGCAGACCGTCTACTCGTACTTGAGCGATTCGACCGGATCAAGTTGGGCAGCGCGATTCGCCGGTAGAGTTCCGAAAATGACGCCCACCAGCATCGATGTAGCCAGAGCGATGATGACCGACCAGACGGAGATGGGGATGCGATAGTCGGTAAAAACGCGCGCGGAGATCGGCAACGCAAGCCCCAGGAGCGTGCCTACAATTCCCCCGGCCAGCGATATGAAAATCGCTTCGATCAGGAACTGGAGTTTGATCTCCCGGGCAGTCGCGCCGAGCGCTTTGCGAATGCCGATTTCGCGAATGCGCGAACGGACAGTTGCCAGCATGATGTTCATGATGCCGACGCCGCCAACGGCAAGCGTGACGGCAGTGACGAGCGAAAGAACGACCGTGAGCGCGTTCGCAATCGAGGCAGCCGTGGTCAAAAGCTCGGTAAGCGTGCTCGTTTTGTAAACAGAATTCTTGAGGTGCCGCGCGCTCACCACCTGCTCGATCTGGCGGGATGCTTCTTCTACGTCCTTCGGGTCGCGGATGGTAAAGAATATCTGCTTCACGTCATCTGTCCCGGTGAAATAGCGGGCAACGGAATAAGGAATCAGAATCGTCTGATCAGCGATCTCAGATTGCCCGAACGTATCAACGCTTTCTTTGAATGTTCCTATGATTGTGAAGGGGATACCGCTAAGGCTGAAACTCTTGTTGATGGCAGCATCCTGGCTGCCGAACATTTCCTGCGCAAATATCTGGGTAACAACCGCCACTTTTTCATGGGTGATCTCATCCTGATCGTCGAAGAAGCGACCGGAAAGCACTTTGAGATTTCGCACCAGCTTGTATTGCGGGCTAACGCCAAGGACCAACAATTGTTTCTCAATACCGTTGATGCTGATGCGATCGTGCATCTCCAGCATGGGCGAGGAGTACATCACGGAAGGAACCTGCTCATCCACGGCCCGCTCGTCTTCGCGCGTCAGGTGGTCATTCTGGAAATTATTGATTGAGCCGGTGCCGCCGCCCGAGTACTCGATGTACACCATATTGGTGCCGATACTCTGCAGCAGATTCAGAATGTACTGCTTGCCGGTGAGCCCAATGGTGACGACAAGAATAAGAGATGCTGAACCAATCACCATACCGAGCGCGGTAAGCATAAAGCGCACTTTGCTCGCCCTGAAGCTGTCAATCGCCAGGCGCACAATTTCGCTCAAAAGCATGGTGCGCTTGGCACTGGCCAGCGTCTTCTCAAACGAAACTCTTGACGCTAAACGTGTCGCGACTGGATTCATGGAAAGTACTCCGCCGACCGGCGATTACCTTTGGACAAATCTATCGTACGCGCAAAAGCCTCTCTACGTCGTGCTTACAGGCTTCAGGTAAAGCGGCGACGTCTTGCCACGCACCGGGCACTGTCCCATAGGCTGGCGATTAGCGGAGCGGAGAGGTGTGATGGGCATCACTGGCAACTTAGTTCGTGTTAATTAGAGTGGTTTGTCGAACGGAGTGTCAGTTATGAGAACCGCGACTGCGATAGAACAACAGGAACCGCTTCAGGCGACGGGAACCATGAAAGCTCTTGTCTTCCATGGGCCAAACCACATTGCTCTTGAGTCCGTCCCGGTACCGACACCTGGATATGGGGAAGCCGTCATCCGGGTGACGCTTACCACCATTTGTGGAACGGATGTGCATATCCTAAAAGGCGAATATCCTGTCAAGCCGGGTTTGATTATCGGTCATGAGGCCGTGGGTGTAATCCATGAGTTAGGGGCGGGAGTTTCCGGCTATAAAGTAGGTGAGCGCGTCCTGGTAGGTGCGATCACGCCATGCGGGCAATGCCCTTCCTGCCTGGGAGGGGATTGGTCGCAGTGTGGAGGAGTCCCAATTGGTGGCTGGAAATTCGGTAACACCATCAACGGCGCGCAGGCTGAGTATCTGCTGGTGCCGTCGGCTCAGGCCAATATGGCGAAGATCCCGGATGAACTGACGGACGAGCAGGTGATTCTTCTTTCCGATATCGCTTCGACAGGATTCTCAGCTGCGGAGAGCGCAGATCTCCAGTTAGGAGACACCGTAGCTGTCATGGCGCAGGGACCGATTGGCCTTTGTGCGACAGCAGGCGCGAAGCTTAAGGGCGCTGGTCTCATTATCGCGACAGAGTCGAACCCGATACGCAAACAGGTCTCCCTCAAGATGGGCGCGGATATTGTGCTCGATCCGATGACGACAGATGTGGTGGCTGAAATCAAAAAGCTGACAGCTGGTCGTGGAGTAGATGTTGCGATTGAGGCTCTGGGAATCCAGTCGACATTTGAAACCGCGCTGCGCGTTCTGCGTCCGGGCGGGACGCTTTCCAGTCTCGGGGTATATGCCGGCAAGTTAAATGTCCCTGTGGATGCCTTTGCGGCTGGCCTTGGCGACTTCAAAATCGTGACTACACTTTGCCCCGGCGGCAAAGAACGAATGCGCCGGCTGATGGAGTTGGTGCTGCGCAAACGTGTTGATCTGACTCCTCTGCTCACGCACAGCTACTCTTTGAACGAGATTACAGATGCCTACACGCTTTTCAGTAAGCAACTCGATGGCGTATTGAAGGTGTCCATCCGCCCGCACGACTCGAAACCCTTGAAGCCGGGAGATGAGCAATGCTGAAGCATTAAAGAGAGCCCGGCACTCTGAGAGCGTCTTTAGTCTCTCATGCCGCACGGAGGTGCATTATGCATGAACATCGCAAATTGACCATAAAGAGGATTATGGTCGCCACAGACTTTTCCGATGCATCGCATGGAGCTCTGAACTATGCGAAGCAATTAGCCAGATGCTTTTCCGCAAAAGTTCTGGTGGTCCATGTTGTCGACACAGAACGGACATCTTCACGCCCAGAGGTTAAAACAATCCTCTCGGATCAAATCGATTCCGCTGAGGATGAGCTTCAGAAAATCCATTCTGCCCTTTCGTTCGACAACGTGAACAACGCGACAATCGTACGACCAGGCAGCATTCGCGAAGTAATTTTGAATTTGATCGCGGAGCGCGATATCGATCTCCTCGTGATTGGGACGCGCGGCGCAGGTCGCAAGGAAGACGAAGACTTAGGTTCTGTCGCCGAGATGCTCCTGCGTGCCATGCCTTGTCCTGTACTGACGGTGGGTAGAGGGGCGCATCAAGATGCTTGTGAGGGCACTCATACGCGGACCATCCTTTTCCCGACAGATTTCTCGGAGATGCCGCGCAAAGCCTTAACCTATGCCGAAAACCTGACCACGCACCTGGCTGGTAGACTGCTACTCCTGCATGTGGACGAGAATCGGGCAGCCGCGGGAGCATCTCATAGCGCCGAATTTCAAATGCTCATGCATGAGATGGATAACCCGTCCATTGTTGCAGAACAGATCACCTGCATTGGACGCCCAGCGGATCTCATCGTCAAAATGTCTGTCGAGAAGTGTGCGGATTTCATCGTGGCGGGAGTTAATGGATCCGACCAGGCAGGCAAAGCACACGATTGCGAGATTGCATTCGATGTTATCCGATCTGCAAAATGCCCGGTTTTCACTCTCATTGCCCAGGCTAAGAAGGACGTGACTAAGGCCCCTGAGACTGAGGCCGACGAGTTCCACCACCAGCAGGAGCGACTTTCATTTCACCATTCCTGACATGGTGCGGCGAGCCTTTACCTGTCGATATAAGCTCGCGGCTGATAATGAAGCCGGCCGACGGCACAATTATTATCCGCATATCGTTAATACCGGACACGCAGCGTCAGCGATGATTCTGAAAGCAACTCCGGGCGCCAGATGGGTGACAATCTGCGAAGCGGGGCGTACGCCAAGCACAATCAAATCCGCATGTTTGTCATTCGCAAGCTTCAGGATTTCGTCCGCAGCGTTTCCAACTCCCACGACATATTCGGCGGTGCACTTCTGCCAAAGATCTGCGGGAATGAGCTTCTGAACAGCCCGCATGAACTTCGTCTGTAGCTGAGTGGCGTCCATGTTGGTGGTGTGTCCTTCCGGAAGCACATGGCAAACAGTGATATGAGAGGCCTGTTCGGCTGCTAGTGATAACGCATACGGTGCAGCCAGACCAGCTTCGGGACTAAAATCCGTAGCGAATACAATTTGGCGAAAGAGTACTTCGCCGCGATATGGATCACGCGCATGGGGTCCAACGGTCAAGACCGGGCAAGATGATTTGCGGAGAATCTCTTCGGCGCTGGAACCGAGCACAAGCCGTTCTAAATCTCTTGATCCGTGCGTTCCAAGCACGAGCAGGTCCGCCTGGTGATGTTTGACGGCTTTCAGAACGCCCTCGACCGGATCTCCTTCGAGCAGAACACGCTCAGTCTTAAAGCCGGCCTGATGAAGTTGACGGTAGAGTCCATCCAAGTCTCGCTTCAAGTCGCGACGTAGCTTCTTGTATTGAGGGTCCATCCCATACTTCGGCCAATCAAGTGCGGAAGCACGCATAACGTGGGCCGAAATAATGGAAGCCTGAAAGCGCCGGGTAAGTGCTTTCGCATACTTGAATGCCTTTCGCGAAGACTCGGTAAAGTCCGTAGCAAACAAGATATTGTGGATGGCGAGAGACGTTTCCAGATGCGTGGCAGGCATGTTATGGCACCCTTGAAATCAGATTAGGAGCAAACCCTAATCGCGACAGTGATCGTTGTCACATTGCTCACCGCCGATCATTCACCATTCCTTTCTGGTTCTTTGTTTCTTGGATACAGCCTGATCTGAACCGCAGTCTGTTCTCACTGCTGTGAGGCACGTCACAGTCTTCGCCTACAGAGGTCTCGTATGATCGCGAAAAGAAGGGAGCACTGACCATGACCTCTATTACCGAGAGCCAACTTCAAGAGATCTATAACACGTTAGGTGAAGTGTTAGCGTGTCCGGGAAAGTTCGGTTTAGGCGGGAGCGTTCCCAAGCCTCTTGCGGCGTCGTTGCAAGCAATGCGTCAGACGCTAAAGCGGGCGCTGAAGGAGGGACAGGAGGAGACGGCTGCCGAGGACCTCGAAGCCGAGTTATCTCAAGACGCTGACAGTCTCTGTCATTGCGAATAAGAAATTCCTCGGGTCGCGCGCTTAGCTCCGCTGCTGAGTGTTGGGCTCAAGACCACAAAAGAGCAGGAGGTGTCCTATGACGGCCAAGACGAGTGTACTGGAATCGAAGACGAAGAAAGATACTGGCATTCACTTAGGCACTGCACCTCTGCATCTCAAGCGCATATTATTCGGGACCGATTTTTCTTCCATGGCGTCAGCTGCGTTCAGAGTTGCCGCGCGGCTTAGCCAACACTTCGGCAGCACACTTTACATGACGCATGTGATGTCGCCCATGCTCTACGCTGCCGGAGGTGGTGTTGTAGCTCCTGCTCTTCAAGAAGTCGAAATCAAACGCGCCCAGGAAAAGCTCATTCACTATTTTGCGCGACAGCCTGAGTTTGCCTCGATCAAGCATGAAGAAATCATTACCTGCGGCCAGATAAAGGAGTTGATCCGGGAGATTGTCGAAGAAAAGCGCATTGACCTTGTTGTGATGGGATCACACGGTCGCGGCGGCATCCGCAAACTTGCACTCGGCTCTGTCGCAGAATCGGCATTGCGTCTTCTTCCCTGTCCCGCTCTTATATGCGGACCAGAGTGCACGCGTAGTTATCATCCTTTCAAATCCATTCTGTTGGCGACAGGCCTCTCCGTCGGTTCACTACGTTCAGCACAGTATGCAAGCGCACTGGCCGAAGAATTTCATGCCCATTTAACGATCGTGCATGTCGTCCCGACAGATGCCGCCGGGAACGAGTCGATTCACAAAGGACAAAGGCAGCAGCAAGTGGCGGCAATTGGCGAACTCGTTCCTGCCGCCGGAGAGTCGCGAAAGCACACGCAATACAGCATTCAGTCTGGCGACCCTGTCCCGGAATTGTTGCGAATAGCAAAACTGGCAAACGCCAATCTGATCGTGATGGGAGCACGCGAAGGAGGCCCAATGGCAGATCATGCTCCATGGGCAACCGTATCAAGGGTGATTCATGAAGCGCGATGCCCGGTGCTGGCCATGCAGCCGCATTTCGGCTGAATGCGGAAGCAAAACCGAATCGCCAGGAATCTGCTGAAGTCGGGGCTCGCGGGATGAGTGATCTTCATCACAGTAATTCCGTCCGCCCTCCAATAACGTTCATCAAGAAGGGGAAAATTCCATGACCCTATCTCGACAATTTCCATTTGAGACCATCGTGGTAGCTATGGATTTCTCTATGAAATCCTCAGCGAGCCTTCTTTACGCTCAAGCTATAGCGCGATTGCATGGGGCCAAGCTGGTGCTGGTGCATGTGATTGATCCCATCGCTTATGCATTTCCCGCCGGAGCACCCTCTTCGCTCACGGCGAATGAGAGCGCCCGCGAGGAGTTGAACCGGATCGAACAGGATGCGCGCAGGCAGGGAATCGCCATCCATTCTGTAGTTGAAACCGGTGATATCTGTGACCTCGTCCTGCAGACAATACGCGACTATAACGGAAGCCTGTTGGTACTTGGAACAAGAGGAAAAACAGAGGCGGGTCGAGTCGCCCTGGGAACCATCGCGCGGCAGTTGCTGGTAAAGTCGCCTTGCCCGATTCTTACCGTCACACCAGATGTTGAGGCGCTCTTACCCTGGGCCGGGCAGTGGCGCACGGTCGTGTTCGCAACAGACTTCTCCGAGTCTTCGCTTTATGCTCTATCGTCTGCGCATCGCATCGCGAATACGCAATTGATGGTCCTTCACTCATCTCCAACAACGGATGAGGATGAGCGAGGAGCATGCCTGGAACGGTTGCGATTCCTCGCACCCTTTAATGAGTCTCATACTGTACCGGTAGAACACTTCGTCGTTTCAGGCGAGCCCGGCGCGATCATTGCGGAATTTGCCAACAAATGCCATGCAGACCTGGTTGTGCTCGGTGCGCCGTCAAGAGTTCTCTCGGAAGAAGATCTACCCACCAGTACAGTGCTGCAGGTGATTTCCGGAGTCTCTTGCCCCGTTTTGTGTATTCCGTGTGCCAGCGAATCCTCGCCTACTGAATCGCTCCAGAAGGCAGCGCAGCCGGTCTGAAGGCCTTGCAGATATCGGTCGCGGCGTGGAGAGCGGCTATTACTAGCTGTAGTCTTCTCTTTCGATTCCGAGCTTTTTTAGTTTTGAATTTAGGGTTGTTCGCTTGAGGCCAAGTCGCTCTGCTGCACCCCCAGGTCCGCCGATCGCACCTTTCGTCTCACGAAGGATCCGCAGAATATGCTCACGCTCCGTGACTCTGAGATTGCTCAGCGCGGAAGATTCTGGTTCCTGGGCAATTTCCAGCTCGGCCAGAGGGGCTCTTAAAGAAGTTCCTTGCGTGAGGATCACGGCCCGCTCAATGAAGTTTTCCAGCTCTCGTACGTTACCGGGCCAATGCCATTTTGTCAGCGCCGCCATCACGTCTGCAGGTATCGTATCGATGTGTTTGTTCATGCGTCGTGCATGTTTGCTGACGAAATAGTTCACGAGCATGGGTATGTCACCGCGGCGTTGTTGCAGTGACGGAATGTCAATTGGAAAGACCCTTAGCCGGTAATAAAGATCGCTGCGAAACAGACCCTCCTTCACCATCTTGGCTAGATCGCGATTTGTCGCGGCGATCAGGCGTACGTCTACTGGAATCGTCCTTCGTCCGCCGAGGCGCTCGATCTCTTTCTCCTGGAGAGCGCGAAGAAGTTTAGGTTGGAGTTCTAGCGGCAGATCGCCAATTTCGTCCAGAAAAAGTGTGCCCCGATGTGCCAACTCCAGACGTCCGATCCGCTGAGCGATTGCCCCGGTGAAGGCGCCTTTTTCGTGCCCGAACAGTTCGCTCTCAAGGAGTCCCAACGGGATGGCGGAACAATTCAATTTCACAAATGTGTGTTCGTGGCGCGGGCTTAGATTGTGAAGGGCCCTGGCAATCAGTTCTTTGCCGGTACCAGTTTCGCCTAAGATCAGGACTGTAGCATCCGTGGGAGCGACCGTTTCCACTTGCTTCAATACGCGTTTCAGGCCAGAACTTTCACCGATAATCTCCTCAAAGCTATACTCAGTGCGTAGTTCTTCCTCGAGATACCGCTTTTCTTCCAGGAGCCTTTCGGTGAGATTTGAGATTTGACGAAAGGCCTGAACGTTATCGATGGCAAGCGCGATATGACGGGCGGTCTGCAGCAGCATTTCGGCATCTTTGGGATCAAATGCCGATTCGTGGCGGCTCCCGATGAACAGGGTTCCTATGACGCGGTCATGGCTCGTCAAAGGGAGCCAGCATCCCGACCTCAACCCTGCGCTTGTATAGCGAACAAGGCTTTCCTTCGTGAATCGCTCTGCACGCAAGTTATTGAGAAAGAGCGGCAATTGGTTCTGGAAGGCCCAACCAGAGGGCGTTCCTTCAATCGGAAGGAATTTCTCTTCAGGCTGCTTTGAATCCTTCGGTGGAATTAGCTCCTGGATTCTTAAGGATTCAGCATTGCTGTCGTAGAGAGCAAGCAGAGCATAATCATTCGGTGCTATGTTCTGAATGCCGGCGGCAATCGCACCCAGCAACTTGGTGATATCGAGCCCCGCGAGCATCGCTTGGCTGAGCTCCAGGAGAAGCGATTCTTCTGCCCTATGGCGATTGGTGAAGTCACGCGTAACTTTAGAAAATCCAATGAGGTCTCCAGCCTTATCCCGCAGAGAAGTAATGATGACGTTGGCCCAGAAACGCGAACCATCCTTTCTGATCCTCCATCCTTCTTCCTCGTATCTCCCCTCCGCTCGAGCAATCTGCAATTCAGCTTCGGGCTTGCCGCGTTCAACATCCTCCTGCGTATAGAAGCGCGAAAAGTGTTGTCCTACAATCTCGTCGGCGCGGTACCCTTTGATGCGTTCGGCTCCCGGGTTCCAGCTTGCGACGTTTCCTGCTGGATCGAGCATGAAAATGGCATAATCGCGCGCGCCATCTATCAAGAGTCGAAAACGCTCTTCACTGCGGTGCAACGCTTCCTGAGTTTGTTTGCGTTCTGTAATGTCGCGAACAACCGCCAGGGCGACCTGTCCGTCTGCTGTCTGAACCGGGCTGAGCATGATGTCTACCGGAAATTCGCTGCCGTCTCTTCTTTTCGCAAAGAGATCCAGCCCCGCGCCCATCGGTCGCACATGGGGATTCGCATGGTAATCACGATGGTATTGAGCGTGATGTTTCCGGAAACGTTCGGGAATAAGAGTTTCGATCGTTGTGCCAATGAGTTCGCCGCGGGAATAGCCAAAGAGGCGTTCGGCTTGCAAATTTGCCTCGCGGATCTGACCGTCGGCGGCCGTCACCAGGATTGCATCAGGCGATGACTCGAAGAGTTGCTCGAAAAGCGCCTGAACCCGCGCTGATCTGTCATTTTGAGACAATGTTTCGCTCATTGGGGTCGCACTTTCAGCCCCCTCAGAGTGGCAGGCAGCCAGGAATGAGGAAATTCCTAGGTCGGATGGTATCCGTGGAGCTATCGGACTGAATCATACCCCATCTCTCAACGAAGTCTGCATGAGAAATGTCGGCTGCACGACATTATTAAATAATGGAGAATAAACCGTTTTTCTTGAATGCTCAAGAGAAAAGGCATGGCCGGATGGCCATGCCTTTTCCCTCTCCCAACGATCGGCCGTTCTCATGCTCCGCTGATGGCTTCAAGAGCGGCACGACTGGGGATAATCATAGTTGCCCCTTTGAGCATGACAAGGTGCTTATGCTTGAATTCGCTCAGGGTCCGTGTAACCGTTTCTCGCGTTGATCCGACACATTCGGCAATCTGTTCATGCGTCAGTGAGACCTTGATCTGTCTCCCTTCGGCTGTATCCTTTCCTTCGGATGACCACTGCAGGAGCAGCCGCGCCAACTTTTCATGAGCAGAAGATGCTAGCCCCATCGTCCGCAACTGCTCGCAGGCAACGGTGTATTGGCTGCCCAATTGGCGGATGACCGCCTGATAAGCCTCAGGATGTCTACCGATAAAGCGCGAGAAATCATCGCGACGAATGAATGCGACCTGGCAGGGATGAAGGGTCTCCGCAGTGGCTTCATAGGTGGAATCAGACATGGCTGCCGTCAACCCCAGTATGTCTCCGGGATTCGCGATCCTCAGGATCAGTGTCTTGCCTCCGCTAGAGCTTACCGAGAGCTTGACCTGGCCGGAGCAAAGCAGAAAGACGCCACGCGCAGGCTCATTCTCCAGAAACAGCATGGCTGCGTCAGGATACGTCGACGAATACTTGATTGCGTCGAATTCCTTCGCCGCTGTTGGGTTGAGTTGGCACAGGAAGCCGTTCTCTTTCAAGTTGCAGCTCTGGCACCTCTGGTTTGAGTCAAATCTGTGAGCGCTAATCATGACGCGTTTCCTTTCCATTGACTGCATGCGGCTTCCGCCTCGCTTCATTGGCGAATTGTTTTGTGAGAGGTGAATCAGCAAGAATCTCGGCGCCGGTTGATTTGAATATCTTTTTCAAAATCTGCTTTCCATGGTTGTCAACAAAGACGACTCCGCAGATATCAAGGCACAACTTCCTTTTGGGGAGTGAAGGCTCGAGAGATTCCCAGAAATGCTCCAGCTCCGTCGCCCAATCTCCAACAATCTTCCCTTCAATCTTCAGGGTGAGCTGGCCTGCATTCTCTTGTGTAGAGATCCTCACTAACTACCTTCACTTTCCCGATGCCTGGTTAGTGGCAAGTCAGTAGCCAAAGAAACCCGGTCGGCATCGGCTCCAAGTTAAGTTATTGATTTAAAAGGTTAGAATGGGAAATCGAGGAGAGGAAACGCTGTTCGTGCATCTGCGATGAGACGAGGCTAGGAGGCGAAATTTCGTCGCAGACCTCGTCGTCGTCTCATTGCCATCTATTGCGGCATGTCGCCGGACCTGCGCCTCGGAGGGGCCATCTGCTAAGAACAAAGGCACAGCGAAGAAAGCGACAGCATGCCCATTTTTTTTTGCCGGTGTTCCAGTTCCACATCCGAAATGGCTTGCAACTTGAAACGTCTTGCCACAGAATGTGTGACGTGCATCACAGTTGATTTCCCCAGACCCACGGTATGTTCTCTAAGTGGCGTTCTAGCAGGATATTGCGGCTGCAGCGTCCACCAGCGGCAAGTCGATACTGTTGAGGTGATTGCGCATGCGACGTTCGCTCTGTAGGGTAGCGATTCTCGCGCTATTCGGTGGAATCGGATTAGCTCACGCCGCTGCCGTGGCCGAGCCGCAAGCTGCGGTGTCCTCCCCAAATACCGCAACGACGCCCGCGGATGTCGAAGCAGAATCGTGCGCCACCTGCCATGAGGATGAGGTGAAAGGCTTCAAGAACAATCCTCATACCAGGCTGGCACTCGAGCATCGTGGCAAAGGAGTGACCTGCGAAAATTGCCATGGCCCCGCCCAGGCACATATCGAAAGCGGCGGAGTTGCGACCAAAATCTTTCAATTCACAAAAGCAACACCGAAACAGGTGAGCGAGAAATGCCTCACCTGTCACGCCGGTGAGCACCATAACTTCGAGCGCACCGCCCATGGCGAAGCTCTTGTCGGTTGCACCAGTTGCCACAGCGTCCACAAGTTCGAAGAGCAGACGTCCATGCTCAAAACGAAGCAGCCGAAGCTCTGTTACCAGTGCCACACCGACGTCAAAGCTGCGTTTATGCAGCCGTTCCATCATCGGGTCAACGAAGGGTTAATCAAGTGCACGGATTGCCACGATCCTCACGGCACCTTTCAGCCGGACCTGCTCCGGCTAAGCGCGACTCAGGATGCCATCTGCACCAAGTGCCACGTTGAAACCCTCGGACCATTCGTCTACGAGCACCCGCCCATCAAGACCGAGGGCTGCACGATGTGCCATTTCCCGCACGGGTCGGCGAATCCTCGCCTGCTCACACGGAGCAACGTAAACAGCCTGTGCCTGCAGTGCCACTCGCCTTCCATAAATTTCACAGCGCCCGGCACACCGTCGTTTCATAACCAGGCGAATCAGTACCAGGCATGCACTGTCTGCCATGTGCAGATTCATGGCTCAAATGCCAGCAGCGTTTTCTTCAAGTAATGGATGGCCACGCATGATAAGCGCATTTTCGTACTTATCACTACTGCTGAACTTCAGGGCCGGCGCTCGGCGTGGCCTTATGGTGGTCACTACTATTGCTATTTCCATGATTCTGGCCATCGGGCGTCCAGCCATTGCGCAGGACACTCCGCCGCCACCGCCGGCGGGAAAGGTCATGAACGGATACGTCGTCCATCAGTCGACAGAGCTGGGCGGCCACATCGCGGATTACTCTGGCAGCGATGCGATGTATGACACGCTGGTCAACATTCAGTCCGGGCCGCGCATTCTCGACAACTCCCTGGAGATGCTTGCCGTGGACCCAGCTCATGCGATCTTGTTCGATCGTCTTTCGAGCGCGAGCTTTGGCTATGGAGGAGACCCGAACAACGTCACTTTCCTGAACTTTTCCAAGGGCCGTATTTACGATTTCCGCGGAAGCTTCCGTCGCGATCGTCAGTACTTCGACTACGATCTGCTGGCTAATCCGCTGATTCCGCCCGCATCCACGCCATTCGTCCCAATCCTCGATTCTCCGCATCTCTACAACACTGTGCGCCGCATGACAGATGTGAATCTCACTCTGGCTCCGCTCTCAGTTATCAGCGCGCGTTTCGGCTATTTCCAGAACGTCAACCAGGGGCCTTCCAACAGTACGCTGCATGTCGGCGCCGAGGCACTGCTCACGCAAAACTGGCGCCATTCCACGGATGTCTGGGACGGTGGTATCGACTGGAGGCCCCTGAAACAAACGACCGTCAGCTATGACGAATTCATCACGCACTACAAGGGCAACACCAACTGGCAGCTTACCGGGCTCAACTACAAACTCTCCGATGGCACACCCGTTAGCCTTGGAATCAATCTCTCTTCCGTCTGGAAGACTCCGTGCGCCGCGCCATTTAATCCAGATGGAAGCGTCAACCCAAAGTGCAGCGGTTTTCTTGCGTACAGCCGTTACGCGCCCACTCGTACGCTCTTCCCCAGCGAGCAGCTGCGCTTCCAGAGCTCATCCATCCCTCACTTCACCATGAATGGGCGCGTCCTATATATGGGCACAACCAGCCACCTCATAAACTACGACGAGAATTTCAACGGCCTCGACTCCCGCGCCGGAAACCGTGAAGAAGTGGTCACCGGCTCTGCCAGCGCGCGCCGCATCAACGCCAACGCAGACTACGGGGTCACGTGGCAAGTCACTCCCACCATAGCCTTCAACGAGGTCTTCGACTTCTGGTATTTCCGTCAGCCAGCGACCAACGTCTTTACTGAAACTGACTACGCCGGAACATCAATGCTTCAGCCGCCCGGCGCGGCTACAACAACCACAACACCTGACTACCAGGCACTCAATCAGAAGACGAAGGCCAATACGTTTGTCATCGCCTGGGATGCTGCACCCCGCGCACGAATCTCGCTTGGATACCGCTACCGCAGTCGCATCATCACAGATGCCGGCGGCGACTTTATTCCTATCCATGAGAGCTGGCCACTCTTTGGTCTTGCTCTCAGGCCAACACCTCAATGGCGTGTGAACTTCAATATCGAAGCTATGTACGCCGACAACTCCTTTACTCGCATCAGCCCGCGTCAGATGCAGCACTACCGCCTGCGGACCGCGTATAATCCGCGTCCGTGGCTGAACTTTGCCGGAACCATCAACATCCTGGAGGACCGCGACAATGTCCAGACGGTCAATCACCTGGCACACAATCGCGACTTCTCCTTCTCTCTGGCTGCTCATCCGAGCGAAAAGTGGGGCATTGACTTGAGCTATGCATACGACAGTGTCTTCTCTCGCACTGATGAGTGTTACATCGCCACGCCGCCCGTCGAGGGCGCCCAGCAGAGCCCCCCCGTGTGCCAGCAAGCGGGCCTGCCGCTGCAAAGCAACGGCTATTACAACCAGCCTACGCAATTCGGTTCTATCGGGTTCGTCTTTAACCCTGTGAAGAAGGTCCACGCCGCCGCCGGCTATCGCATGACCTCCAACAATGGCACCACCGATTTCATCAACATTCGCCAGGTGCCAGGTTCGCTGCAGTCGCAATATCAAACTCCATATGGCAACCTCGCCTTCGATCTCTTTCCGAACTGGACCTGGAAGGCGGACTACAACTACTACAGCTATGGAGAAGGAACGCCGATCGGCCCCACGCTACCTCGCAGCTTCCGCGGAAACGTCTACACTCTCGGAGTTCGTTATGCTTTCTAGCCTGCAAATGCAATCATTCGCCCTTATCCACACGAGGAGAACCACTCATGCTTAAACAGCTTGTCTGTTATGGAACCGCTGGTCTGCTCTTATTTGCAGGGACCACATTGAGCCTGGCGCAGAATTCTGCTGCTGATGTCTACAAAGCGAAGTGCCAGATGTGCCACGCCCCCGATGGCAGTGGCAACACGCCCGCCGGAAAGGCCAAAAAGGCGCGACCGTTCAGCTCGCCTGATGTTCTGAAGGAGTCAGACACCGACCTGACCGCCATCATTAAGAATGGCAAGGAGAAAATGCCCGGCTTTGCGGGCAAACTTACGGATGCGCAGATGACAGACCTCGTGGCATACATCCACACGCTGCAGAAGAAGTGATGGAGTTCACTGCGACGAAGCCGTAGATCAGGGACACCCACTCAATATCGCCACAAGCCAGGGAGCAAATTGATGGAACTCATATCCAGGAAGAATGAGAAACCCAAAGCGGAAGGGAGACGCTCGTTCGTGCTTGCTTTATTTGGATTGAGCGGAGCAGCGGTTTGTGCGCTGTTTGCCATTCCACTCGTGCGCTTCGTCACGTATCCGCTGCGCAAGAGGGCAAAAGAAACCACTTGGTCAGACCTGGGGCCGGTGCAAGACTTTGCCTCCCTGAGCGCGCCCGTCGCAAAGACGATCACGCTTGAACGGCACGATGCGTGGCAGACTACTTCATCCCAGACTGCCGTCTACGTGCTGCCACCAAAGGATGGGCAATTCACCATCCTCTCACCTATCTGCCCGCATCTGGGCTGCTCGGTCCGCTGGGTCGATGCTGAGGGCAAATTCATATGCCCCTGCCATTCAGGATCGTTTACGGCAACTGGAGAGCGTATCGCAGGCCCACCACCTCGGTCCATGGACTCGCTTGAATCCAAAGTCGAGGGTGGGGTTTTGAAGGTGCGCTACCAGTATTTCCGCCAAATAGTTTCCAACAAAGAAGCCATGGCCTGAGGCGCAGGAAGTCTATGACGAATAAAGACGCACCAGAACCCGCCGACCCGAACATAGTAACCCGGCTGGACAGCTGGCTGGACGAGCGCACCGGTATCGACTCCATTCTGCACGAGTCGCTGGACGAGCCAATTCACGGAGGCGCCAATTGGGCCTATGTCTTCGGCTCGGGGTTGCTCTTTCTTTTTGTTTCGCAGATTATTACGGGCATTTTCCTTGCCTTGTACTACGTGCCATCGGCAGACCATGCGCACACCACTGTCGCATACATCGTGAAGGTGGTCGCTTCGGGGTCATTCGTCCGCAGCGTTCATGCGTACGGATCGAGTGGCATCATCATCCTGCTTGTGCTGCACATCGGGCAAGTAATCCTCTATGGGTCCTATAAGGGGCGCCGTGAACTGCTGTGGCTCTCCGGCTGCATCCTGCTGGCCCTGATGCTGGGCATGGCATTTACGGGATATCTATTGCCCTGGGACGAGAAGTCATATTTCGCCAGTGCGGTGGGAACGAACCTAATCGCAGAAGTCCCATTCATCGGGCCGCCATTACAGGAGCTTGTACGGGGCGGTCAGCAGATGGGAACACTAACGGTTTCCCGCTTTTATGTGCTGCATGTATTCGTGCTGCCAGGCCTGTTGATTGCCTTCATCGCAGCGCATGTTTTGTTCTTTCGCAAGGCAGGCGCGGCCGGCCCCATCAAGGAAGACCCGGTAAACCCCAAATTGCCATCCGTCCCGTTCTATCCTCGCCAAGTGGCCATGGATGCCGTTTTTGCCATAGTGCTGAGCGCAATCCTGGCCGTCATTGCAATCAAGATCCCGATGAGTCTGGGTCCGGCGGCGAACCCGGCAAACACCGCGTTTCTGCCGCGTCCGGAATGGTATTATCGGCCCGCGTTCCAGTGGCTCAAGTATCTGAGCGGCCACTGGTCGCTCATCGGCGGCATCATTCTGCCTGCAGTGCTCGCGCTGATCTTTGCCGCAGTTCCATTTCTGGATCGACGACTCGAGCGCCGTCCCTGGCGACGGCCAATTTCAGTGGGCTTATTCTTACTCTTCCTGGTTGCTTATACCTCCCTTGGCGTAGCCAGCTATAGGGATGACCATAAAGATCCCGGAGTGGCTGCGCAGATGCATAAGCAGGTAGAGGATGAGAAGGCCTTCATGCAGAAACCCTTCGTGCCAGAGGCGGCTGCAGGGAGCGCATCCGCCGCGCTGGCTTCTGCCGATCCAAAAGTGCTGAAGGGCCAGGCTATCTTTGAGGCTCAGTCGTGCAACTCCTGCCACGGAGATGGAGGCATAGGCAGTGCCGCGGCGGGTCCTCTGACGGGAGTGGGTCAGAAATATACAGATGCGCAGTTGATCGCGCTTCTTCATACACCCAACACCGAGATGATCGACGGAGGCATGACCCCAGTAGAGCTCAGTCAGGACGACTTGGACGCATTAGTCGCGTATTTACGCCAGCTGCACTAATCGGCGCCGGACATAGAAACCTAGGGGTCACAAATCTATGGGTTTGTGACTGGCATCACATCCGGTCGTGATTTACATCACCGACCAACCTCCGCTGTCAGCTCATATTGGAAGCCACAGAGGAGAAGACCATGCAGGACTTCAGTGAAAAGCCTTTTCGGAAAGATGCCCTTGCGGTTCCCGATACGATTCTCGTTGCGACCGACTTGACCGACACCGATTTTCTGATTCCACACGTCATCGCGCAAGCGAAAATCAGCGGCGCCCATGTGAGGCTGATTCATGTCATCATTCCGTCGGATTCGTTGCCTATTGAGGCAGGGGCCATCCCCTACATAGATGAGTCAAAAATCGATCGCGATGTGCGTTTGACAATGCTTGGATTGTCCCGCCGAATAGAGTCTTACGGAGTTTTGTGCTCCTTTGTCGTTCGTCACGGCTTTGCGGCTGATGTTATCCGCGAAGAAATTAACAGTATTCGTGCGACGCGTCTGATCGTAGGCACACATGGACGCGGCAAACTGGCGCAAGTCGCGCTCGGCTCCGTTGTCAATGAGTTGCTGGGGACCGTGGCTATCCCCATCTTTGCTATCGGCCCACACGCCCATGCCTTTGGAGAACACAGCTCGCCCCGGAAGATACTGCATCCCGTCTCCCTCGCCGGCGATTACCAGAAGGTCGTTCGCTTCGCGATCGATCTGGCACGAACGTATAAGGCCGAGCTCATTTTGTTGCATGTACTCGACTCCGATATCGGCAAGAGTATCAACCCCGGACGCGCTCTTACCTGGGCCAGAAATGCATTGGCGGCAATAGTTCCAAATGCCGGAGGCCTCTTGCCTCCAGTCCGCACTATCTCGAAATGCGGCAATCTGGTCGACGAAATCCTGAGCACAGCAACCAGCACAAAGGTGGACTGGATCGTGTTGGGGATTGATGAAGAGTTCCCGCTCCTGCGGTTCAGGGACACGACGGCATATAAGGTGCTTGCCGCGGCGAAGTGTCCCGTGCTCACGCTTTGTCATGAACCGCATCGGGTCGAGCAGCCAACTCAGGTGGACACACATTTGATGGTGTAATCGGCTGACTTTCCTATGCGCGGGTGAAGCCTGAATTCCGGACGACGAGCCGGTACATGTCGCCCATGAGAATCAGCGTCGCGGTCTGGTGTCGGATTGCAAGTCGCTTCTTTTAGCTGAGTGATGCACATCACGTCTTTCAGATCGAGAGCGGGCTAAGGTGATTGTGAATCCAGCGGTGGTGACTGCTGAATGCACGGAGAGGAAAAACTATGTCAAACATTCAATCGCCAGTTCATACCGTTCTCTTCGCCACGGATCTTTCTGGCAATTCTTCGGTCGCTCTGCAGTATGCCGCTTGGATGGTTTCCACATTTGGAGCCAAGCTGTTTCTGCTTCACGTACTGGATCCGGCTTCGGCGGACAACCCGATGGAGTCCTCTCCTGCCGACTTTCGCGACCTCATCGAGGCAGCGAAGCTCGAATTGCAGCACATCAGCCAAAGCCTGCTCGCAGCGCAGGGAATTGCCGGCAAAATCCTGGTCCGCTCTGGTAATGTCCGGGACGTGATCTTTGAGGTCCAGCAGGAATGCTCAGCGGATTTGGTAGTGCTTGGCTCCAGCGGGAAAAGAAGCCATCGAAGCGGTAAGTTGGGTTCTGTCGCGGAAGCCGTTCTGCGCAGCTCGCCATGCAATGCCCTCACTGTAGGTCCGCACGTTGAACAGCGGCTCTCTTCCGGGAAGGCGGAGTCCGTGCTCTTCCCGACGGACTTCTCAGCGCGTTCCATTGCTGCGCTTCCAGTTGCTATTTCGCTTGCCGTCAAATTTTCCGCCGACTTGCTCCTTGTTCACATCTACGATCCTTACGAATCTAAGTATTCCTTCGAGCAGGAAGCAAAATGCCAGGAAAGACTAACCGATCTCGTCCGCTCGGTTGAAAAACAGACGAAGCGGGTTAAGCATTTCTTACAAAAAGGCCGCATCGCGGAGTGCATGGTGTCTTTTGCGAAAGAACAAAATGCAGCTTTTATCGTGGCGGGTGTCCAGCAGGGCGACTTGGTGGATGGGACACGATTGCATGGAGTCTTCTGTGATGTTGTGAGAGAGGCGCATTGCCCTGTCCTTACTGTTGCCGAGCGCGTAGTCCTCAATTAGCCGGGAATCTATGGATATTCCATCGCAGGCGAGCCCACAACCTTCTGCTGTGATTTTCGTCACTGAGAAGTCACACTCTATTGCCTAAAGTGTCGTTAGAAAGGTGGCGCCGGGCGAAGCGATGACCGCGCCAAATGGAGAAATGACTATGAGCACTATTGCGCCGGTACATGTTGCATTCGAACGCATTCTTGTCCCGATAGATTTCTCAGATGCTTCTCAGCGCACACTGGCATATGCGAAGAACATCGCGCGGCAATACCAATCACATCTCTTCCTTGTCCATGTAAATCAGCCGGTCAATCCTCTTACCCCTCCGGAAGCTGTATGGATTGACGAGGGCGGAATTCAGCAACGATTAGAAGAGCAGCTGGAACAAGCCGGCGCTGCGCTGCGATCCGAGGGCTTCCAGGCAGAAGCTCTTTCTGTCACCGGGACGATCCAGAGCGAAATTCTTTCCCTCCTTAAGGAGAACAAAATTGACCTGATTGTGATGGGAACGCATGCCAGAAAGGGATTCGACCGTTTCCTGTTCGGGTCAGACACCGAAGCGGTATTGAGGCATGTACAGTGTCCTGTGCTGGTAATCGGGCCCCAGGTTGCGCCTGCCACGGATGAGAAGTGGCATCCCAGGCGTCTGATTTGCGCGACTACATTTGACCCCAATTCAGCCTGGATTGCCGCATATGCGTACCATCTTGCGGCGCAATTTCAGGCCGAATTCGTGCTGATAAATATAGAAAATCCGAAGCAATCGAGAGAGAGTGAGGATTGGCCTCTCTTTGAGAATGAGTTCAAGAAAAATCTGGCAGACGGCATAAGCCCTGACAATGCAGTGCGAATCTTGCTCTCGGATAGCATCCCGGCGCACCAGATCGTCGACGTTGCGAAGGAACGTAACGCGGATCTCATCGTCATTGGGGCGCACACGGCTTCTGTTATAGCAAGTCATCTGGCTCCGGGAACTGCGCCGCGGGTGTTTACTGAGGCTCCTTGCCCAGTCTTAACGCTTCATCGGAAATGATCCGATTTCCTCTCTGTACCTGAGCACATCGCTCTGCTTAGCGATAGGTCGAGCGTGTATTTCTTCGCAGAGTTTCAATGTAGAGCTATGCCTGACCGGCAGGAGGGGTTTTCTGTGAAGGCCGCTGAGACAAAATTGCTTCTGCAACTTGCCGCCAAACTCCGCGCATTGAGCGAGGACATGCTGGAATCGGAATCCTCGCTGCTGGATCGCTCTCTTCCATTGCATAAGAACCATCGACGAAGCGCGCGCAATCTTGCCCACTATCTGGCTCTTCGCCGGCATGATCTTCGCGAGGTTCAGGCAAGTCTGGCAGGCATTGGTCTCTCTTCTCTTGGCCGCACTGAGGGTCATGTGCTCAGTGCCATCCAGAATGTGTATCACGCCGTGAGTTCGCTTCTCGGGGAAGCTGACCAAAGTCTCTGCGACGAAGCTCCAGTAAAGATGTGCGAAGGCGCCGCATTGCTCGACGCGAACACTCGGACTCTTTTAGGCTGCACGCCATCCGGTCGCAAGGTCCGGATCATGGTAACCATGTCCACGGACGCTTCGACAGACTACGCGTTGGTGCGCGATCTGGTTCAAAGCGGCATGGACTGCATGCGCATTAACTGCGCGCACGACAATCCTGAAGTCTGGCTAGGGATGATCCGCAATCTCCAGAAGGCGAGGAAAGAGACGGGCCGCTCTTGCTCCATCGAGATGGACCTCGCCGGCCCCAAGCTGCGTACGGGCCCTCTTGAGCCTGGTCCTGCTGTGATACGTTGCCGTCCCGCGCGCGACGAATTTGGCCGCGTTGTCAGACCAGCAAAAATCTGGCTCACTCCACTTGAAAAAAGTGAAATCGCTCCAGCTGGAACAGCCGCCACCCTCCAGCTGGAGGGCGAATTCCTTTCTAAACTGCGCCGTGGCGACACCATTCGCTTCCGCGATGCCCGGAACGCTCACCGCTCGCTACGAGTCGTGAAAGTCGAAGACCAGAGCTGTTTGGCAGAAACTAGACGGACGGTTTACTTTATTCCGGGCTTGGAACTACACGCCATTCATGGCAAGAAGGCGGACCACGCCGAGGCAGAGCATTGGAAGGGCCGCGTCGGCCCCATCCCTCCGCGCATGCAGAGATTGCTCCTCAAACCGGGAGAAACACTTATTCTCTTTCGTTCCGCCGAACCGGGAAGGCCTGCTCAACGTAACAAGAAAGGCTACATCGTCTCGCACGCGCAAATCGGCATCTCTTTACCCAACTTTCTTGAGCACGCGAAAGCCGGCGAGCAAATCTGGTTCGACGATGGCAAAATTGGCGGCGTCATTCGTTCAGTGAACACGCATAATGTACATGTCGAGATCACGCAGGCGCGTTCCGAGGGAGAAAGGCTGGGAGAAGGGAAGGGTATTAACCTGCCCAACACTCGAATTGATATGCCTGCCCTCACCGTCGAAGATGTTGAGAATTTAAAGTTCCTGGTCGAACATGCTGATCTCGTCGGATATTCCTTTGTGCGGACTGAAAGCGATGTGCAACAGCTGCTTGCGCATCTGCATGAATTTCACGGAGATGCGCTCGGCATTGTATTAAAGATTGAAACCCGCCAAGCCTTCGAGAATCTTCCGGGGTTGATTCTGGCTGCGATGGCCGTGCCTGCCGTTGGCGTCATGATCGCGAGGGGCGACCTGGCTGTGGAATGTGGCTACCAGCGCCTTGCCGAAGTACAGGAAGAAATCTTGTGGATTTCTGAAGCTGCTCACGTTCCTGTTATCTGGGCGACACAAGTCCTGGAGAGCCTTTCCCGGAACGGAATTCCATCGCGTTCTGAGATTACCGATGCGGCGATGGGCGAGCGTGCTGAATGCGTCATGCTCAACAAAGGCCCCTACGTCGTGCAGGCTGTCAGCGCGCTCGACGATATCCTGCGACGTATGCAGTCTCATCAGGAAAAGAAGCGCTCCATGCTGCGCAAGCTGCAGATTGCTTCTTCTTTTGAGGGGACAAATAACCATACTGTACCGATGACTGGATAGGCTTTGATCCCTAAAGTATCGAGCTTTATCGCGCGATAAATAGACCAAGGGGCAGAGCTTTGAACACGCTATGCGTGAACCTGCTTGTGTTCGGACGAGCTGTTGGTATGAACTGTTCTCTGACGGTACAGATAAGACGTCGTCAGCAACATCTGACCGCCAATAAAGATGGAGTAAGACGCCAGTAGTGCGATCGCGCTTCTGTCCTCTTTGTCAGCAATAGCGACAAGGGCGCCACTAAAGCACACGGCAATACCCCCAAGGATATTCAGGGCGATCTTCAGTGGCTTTGCGCAGTCCCAGTGTTGGGCAAGCCAAAGCTTGCCAATCCCAAGAAACAGCGCATATCCGGCGATGAAATAGCAGAGTGGCCGGAGCGACGCAGCTGGATAAAGAACGAAGAACAAGCCAGCGCCGGCCGATACTATGCTGAGGAACAAGTACCTTCTTAGCTCGACGAAGTGGTGTAGCCCCATGCCCACAGCGCATACCCAATCGAGCATTGCAGACAGCAGCAGCGACGCCGCGATGAGCATAAGAGCAAAAATGGATCCAAAGATATCAAAGATAAAATTCGTCATCGTCGCGCGAACATAAAACAGCGCCAATCCTATGGCGACCATCCCGACTCCGTGCGCCATTACTAAAGCCAAACGTCCGTTCAAGGTAAGTCTCATGTCGTTGCCGCCAATCTCTTTCACAAAAGAGCCTAAAACGGCAGCGCATCGATCGCTGTGATCACAGTCACAACTGAATGGAATCAGGAGTCCATAAGAAGAAAGACTGTGTTGGTGCCCCGTGTTGATGACGGCTGGAATGGTTTTACGAAGCGAACGGCATTTATGGCGAGGTTGATAATCTACCAATAAGTCTTTGTCGTCCGTCGTACAATGAAGTAGAGCAAGCACTTGCCACTCACGCGGAGGGATGTGTGAGCGGTTGAAACAGGCGGTCTTGAAAACCGCTTTACCCGAAAGGGTAACGGGGGTTCGAATCCCTCTCCCTCCGCCACTTATAAGCATTTACAAATCATCAGCTTAAAGACACCTACTCGTTGGCTGTCCTGATCATTTGAGCCAGCTTGCGAATCTCAGCTGCATCCGCATCGCCAATGACCATAAAGCGCAGCTTCTGTGCTTTCCATGCGGCGATATTGAAAGCATTATGCCTTTCGACGTTTCCATCGGTCAGGGCTCCGGAAAACCCTGAAGGTTCCTGATAGATGAGTACAGATATCGCATGTCGCCGGACTATGAAGATGAGTTGTGCTCCGGGCTGCTGGTTCACGTAGACTACGCGTCCCCCAAGCAGAGTGAATTCTGTGCCCGCCAGTTCGGGAATATTAAAGCTGAAAGGAATCCGGCCCTGAAACCACGGTTTGACCGTGTGCCGGTCAGTAGAAACGACATCTACCGGGTTGGGGCTTGCGAGGGCACTTACGTGCAGGTCTGCGACTTCACTGAAAGGATCCACGCTGCGAGACCGCACCAGCCAGACGGTGGAAGCCGCAATGATAACGGCCAACATGGCGAAGGCCCACGCTAAGCGGGGGTTCCACTTATTTTGAGGGCGTGCGACCTGCTGCTGGATCTTCCGCCTGAACTCGGCGCTTGGCGTGAAATGCCGGTTTGCGGCATGCAGGCTTCGCTTCATGCTCACCAACACGGATACTTCCGCAGCGCAATGCGGACAATCGCCGATATGTTCCTGCATGCGGTTTGCCTGATCGGAAGGCAGCTCGCCGTCCAGATACTGTGCGAGTGTGGCTGCATCGCAATCACAGTTCTTCATATCGTGGCCCTCGCATGTGGCCTTGTCGCCAACATGTCACGCAGGCAACTTCTGGCTCGAGATAGACGCGACATCACTGTGCCGATGGGCAGCGACAATACCTCGGCGATTTCGCGGTAGGACATCTCTTCTACTTCGCACAGCAGGATGATTTCGCGATAATGTACCGGCAGCGCCGCCAGTGCATCCAGCACTATTTGTTGATTCTCATTTCGCAAGAGCACTGACTCCGGAGTGATAGCGTGTGCTGAACGCGTCTCTGCCTCGTCAGCTTCTTCTTCGAGCCACAACGTATTTCGCGCCATCAGGCCGGTGCGTGAAGTCAGAAACGTATTGCGCAAAATACGGAACATCCACGCCCGCAGGTTCGTGCCCTCCTGGAAAGACCTGAAACCCTTCAATGCCTTCGCATAGGTTTCTTGTACCAGGTCTTCTGCATCGACCCGGTCGCCAGTCAACCAGTGAGCGAGGTTATAAAGTGAATCGAACAATGGCAGTGCCAGTTGTTCAAAAAACTCAGGGCTCCATTCATTACGCTTTCTAAGTCCACCGAGCTACTTTAGCGAAACCGCCTTCAAAAAGTGGATAATCTGTGCACGTTCCTCCGGCTTAACGACACGGAACGCCATGTTGTTGTCTGCAATCAGTGAATCCGGGTTCGTTAGCCACATATCAAGATTCGTGTCATTCCAAGTGACTTGCGATGATTCTAGCGCCGCTGAATACTTGAAGCTCGAGACCCTACCAGCATTCCTTCCGTAGACGCCACGAAGCCGTGGGCCTTCCTTATCTTGATCGAGTGAGTGGCATCCAGTACAACGCTTTTCAAAGAGCTGTTTGCCCCGATCGACATCTATCTCCGCGCGACCGATGCGGGGAAAGATCATCAGAGCAACCAATATCGAAATGGCTGCAGCGAAACCAACTAGAAAAGCGGGAGACGGACGCATCGCTAACTGATCCGCTGATTGCTTGAGACGAGGCGTTAATCCATGAACTAATCTTTGTTTCAGCACTTTTTTCACTCCACCTGGCTTCTCACGCACAAATGAGTTTCTATTCCCCGCTGCAAAGCTTGGGGCTTGGTTCAACCTGGAATCATGCAGAACCCGAAGATGGAGATTCTTCGCTCCCGGTCAGACAATGGTGCATCTACGATTGCCAACTGATGTCGCTGTGCTGCAAAGTGCACCTCGGTAATTCCGAGCACAGCGCTTAGCCTATCGGCCGGCACTTTCATCGGGCCGGGCGATTGTGCAGCGCCGGGAGCAGGTTGCGGGAAAGCGGTCGACATTGCGGTGTGAAACGTCGCGTTGCCCTCCACCTTTTGCATTACCTGATGAATGTGCCCATTCAGCACTGTGACGGAACCGAATCGCTTAAGGAAAGAGAAGGCCTGTTCACTGTCGGATGTGCCCCAACCCCAGTCGGGATAAACAGCCCACAACGGAATATGCGCAAAGAGCACAATCGGGGTGCTGTTCTTGTGCTGGCTCAGGTCCTTCTTCAGCCAGTCAAGCTGCGCCTGGCCAAGTTTCCCCATGCCTTCCAGCTGAACTACATTCACCAGGCCGATAAAGTGCACGCCTTTGTGATCGAAGCTGTACCATCCGTTTCCCGGAGGAGCCTTTGCCATATCGCTCAAGGTAAAACTTTCCATCGTCGACGGAAGTATCATGCTCGCCCGGGACATAAAAATCTGTCGCTTGGCGCCTGTCAGCACCTGATCCATCGTGTCGAATTCGCCTGGCTTGGAGGAGTGGGTCAAATCGCCAGTGTGAATTAGGAAATCCGGCGAATCGGGGATCGCAAGAATTTTATCCACCGCGGTTTGAAGCGTTCCCGTAACATCCGCGTTTGCGGGCTTGTTAAAGCCAATATGGCTATCGCTGATCTGGACGAAAGTGAAGTCTGCCTGCTTCTGCTGATGCATCGCTGATCCAAAAGCTCGCGAGACTGGAACTCCTCCGGCCAAACTCCAGATCAGCCCTGTCCCGGCCCATGCCATGCATTTAAGAAAGCCGCGACGATCAATGCCGTCGGACGATGCTGACGACTCATGAGGGCTAGGAATTACTCCTTCCAATATGGACCTCTGAAACGACCTTTTTCATGCTCAGGGATACTCCTCGAATGCGCGTTGATATTCATCGAGGAAAACTGAGAGAGATAAGATTTATTCCAGGTACGATCGCAAAAAAGAAGTCTCCTCGGCAATCTCGTGCCTGGCAATGACTGCCGTCCGCGCATTCAAAAAGATTTGCCATCGAGGCGAATAAATCTGAACATCAGTGGACTGACCACTCATCTTTCTGAATCGAAAGCTGGTCCGATGACATCCATTGTGTTGTATCAATTCAGGTTGCGAGACTCGGCTTTTTCACCCGCCGAGCCGTCTACCGTAAAATGAAATTGTTCGCGCGTCTGACCTAACCGGTGCAGACCTATTGGAAAAAGCAATTACCTCAAACAGTAGAGTGTTTCGTTAGACGAACCCTCTTGCGAAACGAGGGTTCCTTCATTATTTGTTGCGGCTACACCGTTTTGTCCTGATTCGACCGAGGGCGCAGCTGCCAGGCAACCCGTTAGGGCTGGGCTTTACGGGGGTCGCCAGGAAGCTGAACGGTTTAGAACTAGTTCCGCAGAGAATCCCACCCTTTCCGGCCATTTGCAGGCATCGATGAGGCGTTTGCAGGCCGCAGGAGAGATTGACGAACTATGTGGATAGTCCGCCTCGCGCTGCGAAGGCCGTATACATTTGCTGTATTTGCTCTGCTCCTGCTGATCCTGGGTCCGATCTCGATCATGCGGACCCCCACGGATATTTTTCCGAACATCGATATCCCGGTCGTAGCCATCGCATGGAACTACACCGGATTGTCGCCCGAGCAGATGTCAACCCGCATCGTCTTCCAGAGCGAGCGCACCCTCACCACCACGGTGAACGACATCGAGCACATCGAGTCGCAGTCGCTCAATGGGCGCGGCATCATCAAGGTTTTCTTTCAGCCCAAAGTCAACATCGCAATGGCCGTCGCCCAGATCACCGCCATTGTGCAGACGCAATTGCGCCAGCTCCCTCCGGGGACAACGGCACCGCTCATCATTCAGTACAGCGCATCGAGCGTTCCCATTATCCAGCTCGGACTCTCGGGCGAAGGGCTCTCCGAGCAGCAACTGAACGATTACGGCTTGAACTTCATCCGCACGCAGCTGGTAACCGTCGATGGCGCCGGCATTCCGTATCCTTATGGCGGCAAACAGCGCCAGGTCCAGGTGGATCTCAACGTCCCCGCACTGCAGTCAAAAGGTCTTTCCCCCTCGGATATCGTAGACGCGATTGCCGCGCAAAATCTGATCCTTCCCTCGGGTACGACGAAAGTTGCGCAGTTTGAATACCAGATTGAAACCAATAGTTCCCCCGACTCCGTAGAGCAACTGAATGACCTGCCCATCCGCTCCGTGAATGGCGCAACAGTCTTCATCCATGATGTCGCCCACGTGCGCGACGGATTTCCTCCGCAGACGAACATCGTGCGCGTCGATGGTCAGCGCGCTTCACTATTGAGCGTCCTCAAAACGGGTGACGCTTCCACGCTCGATATTGTGAAAGGCATCCAGGCAAAGCTTCCCGGCGTCAAAGCGCAGCTGCCTCCAGCCTTAAAGATCACGTCTCTTTTCGACCAGTCGATCTTCGTGCGCGCATCCATTGACGGTGTTGTGCGCGAAGCCATCATTGCCGCCTGCCTGACGGCCATCATGATCCTTGTCTTTCTCGGCAGCTGGCGCAGTACTCTGATCATCGCGATCTCGATTCCTCTGTCCATCCTTTCATCTCTGCTGGTGTTGAGCGCCCTGGGCGAAACGATCAACATCATGACGCTCGGCGGCCTGGCGCTCGCGGTCGGCATCCTGGTCGACGATGCCACCGTCGAAATCGAGAACATCAACCGCAATATCGAGATGGGCAAGGCGGTAGAGCAGGCGATTCTCGACGGCGCAGCGCAGATCGCTATCCCCGCATTCGTCTCCACGCTCTCCATCTGTATCGTCTTCGTCCCGATGTTCTTCCTCACGGGCGTCGCAAAGTTTCTCTTTGTGCCGCTGGCGGAGGCCGTTGTCTTCGCCATGCTTGCGTCCTACCTGCTCTCGCGAACAGTCGTGCCGACAATGGCCAAGTACCTGCTGCAGGAGCACGACGACGACGAAGTGGAGCGCAGACATCAGAGCCGTAATCCATTCGTGCGCTTCCAGCTTGGCTTCGAGCACTACTTCGAGAAATTCCGCAACGGATATCGTGGCCTGCTCGAGATGTGCATCGCGCACTCCGTTCTCTTCCTGATCCTCTTCCTTGTCTTCTGCATAGGATCAGCAACGCTGCTCTACCCGTTCCTCGGCCAGGACTTCTTCCCTTCTGTCGATGCGGGACAATTCCAGCTCCATATGCGGACCCGCACCGGAACGCGCATCGAAGAAACGGCGCGCCTTTGTGACGAAGTGGATCAGACGATCCGCGAAGTCATTCCGAAACGCGAGCTCATTACCATCATCGACAACATCGGCCTGCCTTACAGCAGCATCAATACCACCTACAATAATTCCGGCACGATCGGTCCTTCCGATGCGGATATCCAGGTCTCACTGACCGAAAACCATCACCCCACTGAAGCCTACGTACAGAAACTTCGTACCACGCTGGCGCACCGCTTTCCCGGGGTCCTGTTCTACGAGCTGCCGGTCGACATGGTCACGCAGATTCTCAATTTCGGCCTTCCCGCGCCCATCGACATCCAGGTGGTCGGCCCGAATCTCGAAGGAAATCGTGCCTTCGCTGACAAGCTGCTGGATCGGGTGAAATATGTCCCCGGCATTGCCGACCTCCGCATTCAGCAGCCCTTCGACTATCCGAACTTCTCGGTCGACGTCGACCGCGCCAAGGCCCAGCAGATCGGATTGCAGCAAACTAACGTCGCCCAGAGCCTGCTCGTCGCGACAAGCGGCAGCTTCCAGACCACGCCCAGCTTCTGGCTCAACCCGAAGACTGGCGTTACCTACAGCGTTGCCGTACAGTCCCCGGAATACGATCTCGACACCCTTCAGGACTTGAGAAACATCCCCGTCACGACCGGCGCAACGGCAACGACCACACCCGCCACGGCGACCGGCAGCGGTCCCGGGACACTGGCTGCATCGACCGGCACTCCCATGGGCGGCCAACCGATTCAGATCCTGGGCAATGTTGCTTCGATCGTCCCCGGCGCCGAGATGGGCGCCGTCTCCCACTTCAACATTGCTCCTGTGATCGATATCTACGGCAACGTAGTCAACAGCGATCTTGCCAGCGTGGCGAAACAAATCGACAAGATCATCGCCGATTCAAAGAGCAAGCTGCCACGCGGCTCGCAGATTGTGGTTCGCGGTCAGGTGCAGACGATGCGAACCTCCTTTGTTGGCCTCATTGGCGGACTGGTCTTCTCCATCGTGCTTGTGTACTTGTTGATCGTAGTCAACTTCCAATCCTGGCTTGATCCCTTCATCGTCATTTCCGCACTGCCCGCGGCACTTGTGCGGCATCGTCTGGTTCCTGTTTATCACCCATACGCGCATTAGTGTCCCGGCGCTCACCGGCGCCATCATGTGCATGGGCGTGGCCACTTCAAACTCGATTCTCGTCATCAGCTTCGCGCGCGAACAGCTGGAAGAAAATGTCGGCGATGCGCCGGCAGCCGCGCTCAATGCCGGATTTACGCGCTTCCGTCCGGTGCTGATGACGGCACTGGCAATGATCCTCGGCATGATGCCGATGGCCTTAGGCCTGGGTGATGGCGGTGAGCAAAACGCGCCACTCGGACGCGCTGTGATTGGCGGCCTGCTGCTGGCGACCGTTTCGACGCTGTTTTTCGTGCCAACTTTCTTCAGCGTTATACACGGACGGCGGGAGCGGAAGCGCCGCGCGCGCGAAAATCGTGTTAAGTACACCCTGCCCGACATAGGGGGACACTAAGAATCATGAACCAAGCACCCGCATCCCATAGCTCCGGCAACGAGAAGCCAACTTCGTCGATCTCCCGCGGAGGAGCTATCTACGTTTCTTATTGTTGTCCTGGTTGTTGCTGCCGTCCTCGTCGTTACCGGAATCATTCCTCGCCTGCGTGCCCGCACAAAGCTGCAGGGTGACACCAATGCCCTCGCCGCGCCCGATGTGCTTGGTGGCGAAACCGCAAAAGGGAAGCCCGACCGAAGAGGTCATACTGCCCGGCAACATATTTGCCTTCGTCGATTCGCCCATCTACGCCCGCACAAACGGTTACCTCAAAAAGTGGTACTTCGACATCGGCGCACACGTGAAACAAGGTCAGCTTCTCGCGGAAATCGAGAGCCCTGAGGTTGATCAGCAACTCGCGCAGGCAAAAGCCGATCTGCTCACCGCAGAAGCGAATGCAAAATATGCGCAGGCGACCTCATCCCGCTATCAGGACTTGCTGAAATCGAATGCCGTGTCGCAGCAGGACACGGAAAACTTCACGACGCAGGCTTCGGCCACGAGCACGCAGGTCAAGTCGGCAGTCAGCAAATGTGCAGCGCCTGCAGGAGTTGGTCTCCTTCGAGAAAGTCTACGCGCCATTTAACGGCGTGGTTACCGCGCGCAACATCGATGTGGGCCAGCTGATCGATTCCGGCGCCACAAAAGAAATGTTCCACATGGCCGCCGAGCAAACGCTGCGCGTTTACGTCAACGTCCCGCAGGTTTACTCGCTGGCGTGCAAGCCTGGAGTTGTAGCTAATCTGACCTTTGTCGAATATCCCGGCCGCAAATTTCAGGGCAAGATCGTGCGTACTTCGAAAGCGATCGATCCAACTTCGCGCACGCTGCTGGTTGAAGTCGACGTCGACAATCGCAAGGGAGAGCTCGTTCCCGGCGCATATGCCCAGGTCCACTTCAAATTGGACAACGCCGAGCCGACTCTCATCATTCCCGTTCCCGCGCTGATTTTCCGTTCGCAAGGGCTTCAGGTTGCCAAAGCCGTCGATGGTAAAGCGAAGCTTGTGCCCATCACCATCGGGCGTGACGATGGCCGAGTCGTCGAAGTGACGGAAGGCTTGCAGGCCGACGACGAAGTAATCCAGAATCCACCCGATTCCGTTATCGACGGCGAAGTGGTGAACGTCGTGCGCCCGCAGCAGCAGAACCCTCAGGGTCCTCAGCAAAAGGGAGGCGAGTAGGCATGGCCCCTCTTCGTATCCCGGCAATTGGCGTCGCGTCTCTATGCATTCTGATTGCGGGCTGCACAGTTGGGCCCAATTACAAGCGGCCTACGGCGCCGGCTCCGCCTGCCTACAAAGAGGTTGCTCCGCCGCCCAGCATTCCCAATGGCTCCTGGAAACAGGCGCAGCCCAGCGATCAGGCACTGCGCGGCAAATGGTGGGAAATCTATAACGATCCGCAGTTGAATGCACTGGAAGAGAAAGTCGCTGTCTCTAACCAGACCTTGAAAGCGGCGACAGAGCAATATTTCTCCGCCCGCGCCGCCGTGCAGATAGCTCGCGCGAGTTACTACCCGACACTGAGTCTGGGGTCATCGATTTCACGCCAGCATTTATCACAAAATCGGCCAACTGCTGTCCCAGGTGCAGTCTCGCAATACAACGACTTCTCCCTAGCCGGGCAGGCTAGCTGGGAACCTGACCTGTGGGGACAGGTCCGCCGCACCGTCGAAGCTTCGCGGGCCAGCGGACAAGCCAGTGCCGCCGACCTTGCCAACGTTGAGCTGAGCATTCGTTCAGAACTGGCGCAGGATTATTTCGAGCTGCGCGGTCTCGATCTGCAGAAGCAGCTTCTCGATAACACTGTAACTTCGTACTCCGATTACCTGAATCTGACCAGAACCCGCTTCAAAGGCGGGGTGGCAACCGATTCGGACGTAGCGTTAGCGGAGACGCAACTGAAGAGCACCCAGGCACAGGACATTGATGTAGGGGTTGCTCGCGCGCAATACGAGCACGCCATCGCGAGCTTGATTGGCGAGCCCGCATCAACGTTCAGTCTTGCGCAGTCGCCCTTAAGCCTGCCACTGCCGCAGGTTCCTCCGGGTCTCCCGTCGGAACTCCTGGAACGCAGACCGGACGTCGCGGGCATGGAACGTCGCGCCGACGCGGCGAACGCACAGATCGGAGTAGCGATCTCAGCCTATTATCCAAACATTACACTCGGCGGTGCAGGTGGCTTTGAGAGCGCGAATCCCGGCACATGGATTCAGGGCCCCAGCGCATTGTGGTCCCTGGGCGCGTCTGCCTCGGAACTGCTCTTTGACGCAGGCCGCCGCCACGCAGTGACGGAGCAGGCGCGAGACAACTACGAAGTAACCGTCGCCAACTATAGGCAGAGCGTACTGAGCGCTTTCCAGGAGGTCGAAGACAATCTGGCGGCACTTCGCATTCTCGATCAGGAATCGGTGACGCAGGCGGATGCAGTAGCAGCCGCGCAGCGGTCTCTACAGATCAGCACTATTCGTTACAAAGAAGGGTTGGTTGATTATCTGGAAGTGCTCATCGCGCAGACCACATTGCTCACCAACCAGCGCACGCAGGCCGACATCACGACGCGTCAGTTCGCCGCGAATGTCTTGTTGATCAAAGCCCTCGGCGGCGGTTGGGATACGACCCAGCTACCCAAGCTGTAACTTCCAATCGAACTGTTGTGGAAGCGCTCGACGCAATCGTATTAGGGGGCCGGCATGCCAATGTTCCTGCCCCTATACGCACAACAGAGTCCATGAGGCCATCTAGCCTGAACTTATCCCGATTCAAGCTTATCGATAAGTTTGGGGATAACAGGAGATGCCTTCGCCTGCTGCTATTCTTTCGCTCCCCAGTCCCTGTTCAATTTCTCTCTTAATAGGAAACGCTATGGCACGCGTGAGCACCATGGGTATGGCGTTTCTACGCTATAGCCGTGGCCTCGAACGAGCCGCAGTGCGATGAAACAACAGTTTGGACACTGTCGGAGATGATATGGATTGGTCTGATGTTGTAACTGCTATCAGAATTCTCTTGAAAAGCAAGCAAGTAGTAACTGGCGCAGGACATCTTGGAAGGATGCTTGAACTGCAAGATCTTGACGATGATTTAGATGACCTGGTTAAGGAATACAAGAAAAATAAGGGCGATAAACGTAGAAGTGACGACATCTTGGCAAAAGTTATCCAGATTCAGGCCGCTCTGCTTAGAATGACGTTTCCCAATTTTAGTCCGGTGCCGACCCGCGTTAATCAATCCTATAACCTTTTCACATTTGCAGAAGCTACTCGGGCTCGAGAAATATTGCTTAAACTTTATCAGTTGCAAATTGACGGAAAGCTACCGTCGCCTGGTATGCCGTGGCCACGCCGGCGAAGCATCTACGCCAACATGCGGGACGGAATGACTAAATATGCGTTTCAGATCGAGGCCCAAATGAGACGTGACAATGCAGCTATATCCGAAGCCCAGGATGCGGAGGACGCAGTCACCCGTGCTGCACATGACCCGAATATTACCCAGGAAGAGATCGTCATGTTGGGACAAGACTGGAAAGATTGGATCAAGGTTGAGCAGGACGCGAGCGAACGGAGAAACTTCCTTCAAACGCTGGATCAGTCTATCGGGCGAGTTATCACTAACTATTCATCCATCATCGACGCCGGTGATAAGGTTTACTATGGGAGATAGAGAGAGATCTCTCGCAGCACTCTATTTCCTCATTTTGGACGATACCGAAATCAAATCACACTCCTTTTAGCAGCAAGGCCCGGCTAAGGCAGCGGGCCTGTGTTATATGCCTCATACGCGCGCCCGCTTACCACGCGGTAGATGCCGAAAGATCTGCCGGTCTTCCCACGTTCCTCGAAGATCAATTCCGCGCGCCCATCGCCATCCGTGTCTGCGGCGTCCACAAGATGCATGCGCGGAGAGACGTCCAGTGCCTTGTCCGTCGTCAACTGCTGAAAGAGCGGATGCGGCACGCCATAAAAATCTGGTTGCGCAATCAGCGTAATGTATTTCGCCTCGCCATTGGCGCCGGTCGATTTCGCCGTTAAGACGAGCGTCGCGCCACCGTTATAGGAGAGCTCGAAGGCGCTGAATTTTTCATCTTGGAGTGGCGGCGGTGGCGGCGGAGGCGCAGTCTTGTGCCTTACCGTCATTGTCTTTGTAGCCGTCTTGGTTACATTTGGCTTAGGTGTCGGCGGTGCAAACCCTGCAGCGATTTCCTTCTGCGCCAGATCTTCCATCGCCGCCTTTGCCTTGGCTGCATCCTCCGGATCGGCCCAGCTATACGTGAACGGATGAAGCTCTCTTGTTTTCACGTCGGAGATGGCTGCCATCTGATTCATGTCCAGCGGCAAGCCCTCGAGCTTCGATGGCTCGACGCTTCCCTCCACCGTTTGCTGTTTGCCGTAACGCAACTTCGGACGGTCCGGATCGGGATTAGTAGGGTAACTCACAGGGCCACCCGCGTTGGCAGCACTCTCCGTGCGTTTGTGGAGAGTAGGCCGGTCCGGATCGATGCTTGGAGCATTCTCCGTGCTGTCGCTAGAATCCTTCCGATGCAGCGTAGGCTTGTCAGAGTCATCAGAAGAAGCGCTCGAGGTGCTGGACGAATCGCCGCTGGAACCAGATCCGGAGCTGCTGTCGCTCGCATCCCGCCGGTGCAGCGTGGGTTTGTCCGGATCGCTGGACGATGTGCTCGATCCGCTCCCGCCACCGGCCTGAGTGCTGCTCGCCGTGCCGGTCGAAGTGTTGCTCGAACCCGAAGCAGAACCGCTGTCGCTGCCATCTTTCCGGTGCAGCGTAGGCCGGTCGGAATCCGTCGTCGACACGTTGCTGCCCGCGTCTTTCACCACCTGTGGCGGATGCTTCGACATCGGCGGTCTTACCTTGGCTTTGATCACCTCAGGCTTGACTGATCCGATCGCGATCCACGAACCCTCCAGGTTTTGCGCGCCGTTCACGCTGAAAAGCCCTTTAGGATTGCCAGCCTGCTCCAACTCGTAAATCGTTCCTGTGAGCACAGTAATCGGAGCAGGCTGCGCCAGATACAAGCCTCCCGGCTGGTACTGCTGCCCATCCCATACCGTCAGCGGAATGAGACGGCCTGCCTTGGGCTGCGCCAGGTCGCCCGTCCATTCAAAGACGCCCGTTGCCCGCAATGTAGGCGTGGTATCGGTATTCTTGGTGATGTGTCCGGGATACTGCGCATAGGCGGCGCTGCACGCACACGCGACCAACGTCGACAGAATGAAAAAGAATCTCGTAGCTTTTAACCCGATGGCAGTGGCAGGCAGTGACATACGCTCAGGGTCTGCGGCACAATCAACCTGACCCATACCATTATCTTCGCGGAAGGACCCATTCATGGAAGTTCACGATAAAGTTGCAGATTTTACGCTCCAGGATGACCAGGAGAACACCGTTCATCTTTCAGATTACGCCGGAACGCCGGTTGTGCTCTTCTTTTATCCCCGAGCCGATACGCCGGGCTGCACGATCGAGGCATGCGGCTTCCGCGACGTCTTCAAGAAAATTCAGAAAACCGGAGCAGTAGTCCTGGGCATCTCACGCGACACGCCAAAGGCCCAAGCGAAATTCAAGGCAAAGTATGACCTTCCATATCCACTCCTTGCTGATGTAGACGAAAAAGTGTGCAAACAGTTTGGCGTGCTGAAGGAAAAGAATATGTATGGCAAGAAAGTCATCGGGATCGAGCGGACAACCTTTCTCATCGGCCCCGACCAGACACTGCTCAAAATCTTCCCGAAAGTAAAGCCGGAAGGCCATGCCGAAGAGGTTCTGGAGACGATCAAGGCCTGGAAGAAATAGAAAAGGGCGGCCCCATAGCCGCCCTTCAACTCTAGGACTTACTGCACCTTAAAGGTCAGCGTAGATTCGGCGTCGATTTTCGCTTCCTTCTTGCCGGTCGCCGCCGCGCCGGCAGTTCCCGCTCCCGCGCCAGCAGCAGCACCGATAGCGGCGCCTTTGCCACCCCCAAAAATTCCCCCCAGCAGAGCACCTACGGCAGCCGTGCCGCCAATTTTCGCGACATTGCTCTTGGTATGGCCTTCGCCGTCCACCGCATACATGTCCGTCGTCACAGGGATACCGTTGACCGACGTCAGTTCCAGCGCCAGCATCCCCGGTTTACTCAGGCGGCCGGATGATTCGGCATCCGAGACCACACCGCGTACTCGAGATCCGGCGGGAGCAACGACTTTCCCTTTCACCGCGAGGTCATTGACTAAGGATCCAGACCACCGCTGGCCGGTCGTGGCTGTCCCCGAGCTGAGCGCGCTTGTATTCGTGACCACAACGGTTGTACCCGGCGGTATGCGCTGGGCCTGCGAAGCGACTGCAGCGGCAACAAGCACAACTGCCGCAGCCGCATGTGTGACAATACTTCTGAATCCTGAGTGGCGACGCATCGTTTCTTAAGGGCTCCTTTTCTCGATTCTTTGAACTCGACTCGTATGTCTCGGACGGCGCGCTCTTCCAGCAAGGTTGCCTCAGTTGTTCCCAGTTCGTTCTATGAGCGCGCTCCGGACATCGTCGCACGCGATCTGCTGGGCAAGCTTGTGGTTCGCGAACTGAAGGGCAAGCGACTCGTCGGGCGCATCGTTGAGGTAGAAGCCTACTTCGGCAAAGAAGATCCCGCAGCGCATTCCTACATTGGACGGACGGCACGCAACGCCGTCCTCTTCGGACCTCCCGGTATTGCCTACGTCTACTTCATCTACGGCATGTACTACTGCCTCAACGTCTCCTGCGAGCCAGACGGGCAGGCAGGTGGCGTCCTCATCCGCGCCTTGGAGCCAATCGAAGGGCTGGCAACAATGGCAAAGCTCCGCAAGCTTCCACCGAATCCGAATCCGCGCCTCCTCACCTCCGGCCCCGGACGGTTATGCCAGGCTCTCGACATCACCCGCGCCGCCCACAATGGCATCGACGTAACAGACGCTGCATCAATCCTGCGGATCGAGGATGACAACTTCGTCCCCGTCAGCATTACGGTAAGTCCGCGCATTGGCATTCGCCTGGCAGCGGACTTGCCCGCGCGCTATTTCATTGATGACAACAAATTTGTTTCAGGCACCGGGTGACCTTTTTACAGATTCATCCGTATACTGGGCATCACCCGCTTTGCCGCACAGCAGTCATCAAACTCCATGGAGTTTTAACGGATGAAAAATTCGCAGCGCTTTCTTGCAGTGGCAGCAGCTTTTCTTGTCTGCACCAGCTTTCCTCTCCTCGCTCAGGACATGCCACCCGATACCAAGGCTCCAGCGCCGCAGGCCCGCCGCCCGATGCCGAAACCGACAAACCTCAAAGTGCTCCCCGCAGACATTGCCCCTCGAGGACCTGATGAAGCTGATGGGCGGCTATTCGCGCGCTCTCGGGGTGCATTGCAACTTCTGCCATGAAGTAAACGAGCAGACCCACCAGCCGAATTTCGCCGCCGATACGAAGCCGGAGAAGACCACCGCCCGCACCATGATCGCCATGACGCAGGAAATCAACTCAAAATTCATGACGCAGATCAACGATCCGGACGCGAAACCGGAGGATAAGACCGTAACCTGCGGCACCTGCCATCGCGGCAACCAAATGCCAGCACAATTCGTCCCCAAGCCGGAAGAGCATCCGGCCGGCGGCATGCCAATGCCAAAACCGCAGTAGAGCTTTTGGTTTTTCTGAATGAAGCCCGAAAAAGGGGCCGTGCCCCATCCTTTGCGCAGCAAAGGGTGGGAAGCACAGCTGTCAACGTAGGAATGAGCGTTACAGCACGATGTTGTCGATAAGCCGCGTAGTTCCAATAAACGCAGCAACAGCAAGGAGCGCTCCGCCGCGCACATCCGCAACATCTTCAAGCGTGTCCGGATCAACAACAGAAATGTAGTCAACGCGAACACCCGGGCCTTCCGCAAAAACCCCGCGTGCAATTTCAATCAATCTCTGCGCTGATTTTTCCCCGGAAGCCGCCGCCGCTTCCACCGTTTTCAGCGCCCGATGCAGCACCAGAGCCTGCCCGCGCTCTTTCTCCGACAAATACCGATTCCGCGAACTCAGCGCCAGCCCATCCGCCTCACGCACAGTCGGGCAAACAACGATCTGCAGCGGGAAATTAAGGTCGCGCACCATCTTTCGCAGCACCGCAACCTGTGCCGCATCCTTCTGCCCGAAGAAAGCCTTATGCGGCCCGATGATATGGAAGAGCTTACTGACGACAGTAGTAACGCCGCGGAAATGTCCCGGCCGCGAAGCCCCGTCAAGACGGTCGCTCACACCCTCAACGACAACAAAAGTGCTCGCACCCGTGGGATACATTTCCTCGACCGTTGGAGCAAAGATTAGATCTACGCCTTCGCGCTCCAGCATCGTGCAATCCATCTCAAAAGTCCGCGGATAGTTGGAAAAATCCTCATTCGGCCCAAACTGCGTCGGGTTCACAAAGATGGAAACAGCCACAACGTCAGACGTCGCCCGGGCGGCCCGCACCAACGACAGATGCCCTTCATGCAGCGCGCCCATCGTTGGTACAAGGCCCAGAATGCGCCCCTGGCCGCGCAACTGCGCGCAGGCAGACTGCGCCTCTGGAATTGTCTTCAAGATACGCATGGGTGCTATGCTTTGCGGCGAATCGGCGACGCAGCTTCGAATGCCGCGCGCGTCTCTTTCGGCAGATGGTAGCTTTCGCTCTCGCTGGGAAATTCCCGCTGGTCAACGTCGCGAAGGTAGCCTTCAACCGCCGACCGGAAAAGTCTCGCCGCATCGCCATACTGGCGCACGAACTTCGCCGGCTTTGAAAAGCTCAGGTTTACCAGGTCGTGAAAAACCAGGATCTGCCCATCGCAGTCAGGTCCGGCGCCAATCCCGATCGTCGGAATATTCAGTCTGCGCGTAATGTGCTGCGCCACCTCGCGCGGCATGCCCTCAAGCACGATAGCGACAGCGCCCGCCTCTTCCAGCGCAAGCGCATCCTTCAGCAAAGTATCCGCTGCGGCCATCGATTTTCCCTGCACCTTGTAGCCGCCCATGCGATGCACCGACTGCGGTGTAAGCCCAAGATGCCCGACGACAGGAATCTCGGCGTCGGTCAACCGCTCGACCAGCTCCACGCGATTCGCTCCGCCTTCAATCTTGACAGCCTCCGCGCCGGCTTCCTTCATAAAGCGCGCCGCATTGGCCACGCCTTCCTGCACGCTTACCTGATACGAACCGTAAGGCATGTCGGCCACAACAATCGCATGCTTCACCGCGCGGCGCACCGCCCGCGTGTGGTGCAGCATCTCCTCCACTGTGACCGGAAGCGTCGTGTCGTACCCCAGCACGACCTGCGCCAGGGAATCGCCAACGAGGATCAGGTCCATCCCGGTTTCGTCTACGAGACGCGCGGTGGCATAGTCGTAGGCCGTGAGCGCAGTAATCGGCCTGCCGCTCTGTTTCTTTTCCTGAAGTGTCTGGAAGGTCACCTTGGCGCGAACCGCCGAGGCACTGTGCGCATCTGCGCTGCAGAAATTTGTCACGCTCATCATTGTCTCCAGTGCAGCTCCCGGTGAGGGGATGCTACCCGAACCAACTTCTGACTATACGCCTTAGATGCGCGTGGCGTACAGTCGATTCTGCTAGGGCCTGTTAACAGGTCCTAAGTCCCGGCAATTCACATACATCAGGCAAAATAGAAGGCGTCTCGATTGCAATGGCAAATCCCTGGCTTCAGTGGTGGACGGATTCCGTAGGCATCATGCATCAGGCGACCTTCCCGCGCCTGCTGCTGGCTTCCTGCCTCGGCGCACTCATCGGTGTCGAACGCCAGTGGCGCCAGCGCGCTGCCGGCCTGCGCACCAATACCCTGGTCTGCCTGGGAGCTGCTGCATTTGTAGATCTTGGCACTACCATTGCGCCATCCACGACGCAGGTGATTGCCTATGTGGTTTCCGGCGTTGGCTTTCTCGGCGCAGGGGCCATTATGAAAGACGGCGGCAGCGTCCGCGGGCTGAACACTGCCGCTACTCTCTGGTGCTCGGCTGCCGTAGGCGCTTGCGCAGGCTCGGGAGAAATGCTCGACGCCGTCTTTGTGACGGCGCTTCTCATCGCCATCAACTCCCTGCTCCGCCCGCTCGCCCGCCACATCGACCAGCGCTCGCTTGCCACCCTCCAGGTGCATACTCTCTATCGCCTGTGGCTGACCTGCTCGAAAGCAGATCTCGCCGAAGCCGAGTTCCACGTGACCCATGCCATCGACGGCAGATCGCTCGTGCTTCGCAAAATTCACACGGAGCAGTTGGAGGACGGGGAGCGCTCTATCGTTCAGGCCGTTGTCGAATCCACGACCCGCGATGCCAACCTGATGAATGCTTTGGCTGAAGCTCTGCGCACTTTCCCCTGGGCCGAATCCGTTGACTGGATCGAAACCGAAGGCGAAGCCGAGTAGCTCAGCCCTTCGCAGTAGACGCAGTTACCGCCTGTGGTTGATAGCCACCAACCTCCGGACGGAAAGCAATCGCAATGCGATTCCAGCTATTGATCTGCGTGATGGCAAAGGTCAGCTTCACCAGTTCTTCTTCACTGAACTGCAGCCGCGCCTGTGCATAAACATCCTCTGACGCATGGCCATTCTGGATATTCGTAATCGCTTCTGTCCAGGCCAGGGCGGCGCGCTCCCGCTCGGTAAAAAACGGCCCTTCATGCCAGGCGGAAAGCGCATAAATTCGCTGCTCGGTTTCGCCCTTGGCGCGCGCATCCTTCGTGTGCATGTCGATGCAGAACGCGCAACCGTTCAGCTGCGAGGCGCGTATTTTTACAAGCTCATAGAGCGAAGGCTCGAGACCGCTGCGGCGGATAATCGCTTCCAGATGCAACATTCCCTGAACGCCCTCAGGGAATGCCTTCTGATAATCCAGACGTGTTTCCATGAAAAATCTCTCCTGAGAAAAAGATGTCTCAGGAAGGATTTTGTCGCAGGGTGTGGAAAAGATTAAGGCCCGACGTAAAGCTCAATCGGAGAGAAGCCAATTTGCTTGGTTTTGTTATCCACGCGGAGAAACAGAGGCGTCTTGCCGCCATTGATATTAACGCCCATCACCACCCCGTTCCCAACCGCTTTCACGATAACAATCTGGTGGCTGCGAATTACACCATAGTCGCTCGCCGGACCCCAATCCTTCTGGAACTGATTGAAGTCGTAGAGCTTGTACTGGTCGGGATGCTTCTGCCAGTCAGAGTCATTGTTCCAGAGGCCGTAAGCCTTTGAAAAATCGTTCGCCTCAACCGCGTCAAGAAACTTGTTCACCCTGTGCTCGGAAGGCACCGTACTAAAGAACCAGCCATGTCCTGTAAGAAAGCCCAGAAACCCGGTAACCGCCACAAGCAAAATCAGCGCGATGATGCCGATGATTACATTGCGATTGCGGTTCGCGCGGGCGGCATTATATGTAGGTGCATCGAGCAGGGTCATGAGGAGATGCTACTCCTTTCAGTTTGAGGCCAAGCCTCCCTCTTATTCTGACACCACAGACCTGAGCTAAGTTTCATCACAAACCTAATCCTGGCGCGAATAGTTCGTGCGATCTTTCTCGGCGCGCCGCTCCAGAGCAAGCTGAATCAGCCGGTCGATAAGCTCTGAATACTTGACGCCAGACGCCGCCCAAAGTTTCGGGTACATGCTGATGGCCGTAAATCCCGGAAGCGTATTGATCTCATTCAAATAAATGCGACCCGATTTGCCCCCTTTCGAATGTGGATCGAGCAGGAAATCCACCCGAGCAAGACCCGAGCAGTCGCAGGCCTTGAACGCTGCAATAGCCATCTGCTGCACCTGTTTGGTCTGCTGTCGCGTAAGCTTCGCCGGGATAATCAAGTCTGAACCTTCGCTCAGATACTTTGCCTCGTAGTCGTAGAACTCCTTGATCGGAACCACCTCGCCGACAACCGAAGCCTCAGGATCGTCATTGCCCAAAACCGCGACCTCCAACTCCCGCGCCTTCCCGCGCTTTCCGCCAACCCCCTGCTCCACAACGATTTTGCGATCGTAACTGGCTGCCAGCTCAATCGCAGGCGAAAGCTCCTTCCGGTCATGAGCCTTGCTGATGCCAACGGAAGACCCAAGGTTCGCCGGCTTCACAAACACCGGATACTTGAGCGCCGCTTCCACACGGCTGACAATCCTCTTCGGCCCTGCTTCCCACTCGCCACGCAGAAAAGTAACATGCTTCGTAATCGGCAGCTTCGCCGACGCGAACAGCCGCTTCATCACGTCCTTGTCCATGCCGGTAGCCGATCCCAGCACCCCCGAGCCGACATAAGCGATCCCGGCAAGCTCAAAGAGCCCCTGAATCGTCCCATCTTCGCCAAATGTTCCATGCAGGACAGGAAAAATCACATCTACACTCAGCGCCTGATGCCCCGGATTTCCCTGTGTTTCGAACGGAACCAGCGACCCCGTCTTATTCTTCGAAGGAATCGGCGGAACGATGATCGCTTCGCCCCGCACCAGCACCGCGGCCGGAGCGGTCGCTTCCGGATCACCAGCACGAAGTTGACGCGGATGCAGCGATTCGCCAGCAAGCAGCCGCTCAGCATCCGTGGCCGTAACCCAGCGGCCCTCCTTGGTGATGCCGATGGGAATCACATCATATTTCTTGGGATCAATCGCCTTAAGAACCGAAGCAGCCGAAAGCAGCGAAACCTCATGCTCGCCGCTGCGGCCACCAAAAAGAACGCCTACGCGAAGTTTGGGCATAAAAGCTAATTGTAAGTAGAAAGCCTGTGGAGGCTAGTGACTGAGATGGCTACCGCGAACTCAACCTACAAAATCTTCTTCCCGAAAGCAGAAGAAATAAGCTCAACCGCCAGGTCCGCCGTGCGGTTGTGCTCATCAATCACCGGATTGACCTCGACTACTTCAAGACTCAGCATGCGCCCATGGTCGGCAATAATCTCCATCGCGAGGTGCGCCTCGCGATAGGTAGCCCCACCCCGAACAGGCGTGCCGACGCCCGGAGCATCCTCGGGATCGATCCAGTCCATATCGAGCGAAACGTGGTATCCAGCAGTGCCGCGTCCAGCAGCGCGCAGAGCCTCTTCCATCACCGTGCGCATGCCGCGCTCATCGATGTCGCGCATCGTATAGACCTCGGTGAGCCCCGCGCGCTTGATGTTTTCCTTCTCCGTCGCGTCAATATCGCGCACACCGATCAGCACCGTGTTCTCCGGCAGAACTTTCGGCGAAAAGCCGCAAATATTCGCCAACGACTCCGGCCCAAGCCCAAGCAGCGCGGCCAGCGGCATCCCATGAACATTACCGCTAGGCGAAGTCTCCGGCGTATTCAGATCGGAGTGAGCATCGATCCAGATCAGCCCAATCTTCTGGTTCTGCCTCCGGTAATATTCGGCAACCCCCGAGACGCTCCCCGCAGCAACCGAGTGGTCGCCGCCAAGAATGACCGGCGTCATTCCTAATTCGAGAGTTTCAATCACCTGATCAGCCACTCTTGTGCAGGTTTCGGTAATTTCCTTCAGATACCGCGCATCTTCCTCGCCGACGTGTTTCGTTTCGGCAATAGCGACACTGATATTGCCCCCGTCAGCCACGTTATGGCCGAGAGCCTCGAGCCGCGCCTCAAGCCCGGCAACACGTACCGCCGAAGGTCCCATATCAACGCCGCGCCGCGCCGCGCCAAGATCGAGCGGCACGCCAATGATGCGGATCTTGCGCGGCGGTAGCGACTGCACGCCGCTCTTGATAGGACCAACCTTCGAACCAGTAACGGACGCTTTTTCAGTAGCCAGGGACTCGCTGATTTTCGACATACTACGTTCCGAATCCTATTCACAAGAATGCGCGGGCCGAAACCCGTGCCAACACATTCTGCAATTGCAGAACAACAAATGCTAAATACGATGCGCTCAAGCCCGACTTTACGGATAGATACGGTTCAGCGTGCGCGCAAACGGAATCGTCTCCCGCACATGCTCCAACCCGCAGATCCACGCCACAGCCCGCTCAACTCCCATGCCGAAACCCGAGTGCGGAACCGAGCCATACTGCCGTAGATCGAGATACCACTTGAACGCATCGAGTGGCAAGTTATGCTCCTCAATCCGCTTTTTCAGCAGATCGTAAGAAGCAATGCGCTGCGATCCACCAATGATCTCGCCATACCCCTCCGGCGCCAGCACATCCACGCAGAGCGCATACTTCGGATTCTCAGGATCAGGCTCCATGTAAAACGCCTTCACCGCCGCCGGATAGCGATGCACCATCACAGGCCGGTCAAACTGTGATGAGATATATGTCTCATCCGGCGAACCAAAGTCATTGCCATACTCAAAGGGCTGCTCCAGCAAACCCTTGGCATGGGCGTCATTCAGCATCTGCACAGCTTCGTCATAGCGGATGCGAGGAAACGGAGCCTTGATCGTTTCGAGCTTCGCCGTATCACGGCCAATGACCTTCAAATCGGCAGCACGCTTCGTAAGCACGCGATCCACAATAAAGCTGATGAACTGCTCCGCCAGCCCCATCAGGTCGTCGAGCCCGGCATAAGCCCATTCCGGCTCCACCATCCAGAACTCGGTAAGATGCCGCCGCGTCTTCGACTTTTCTGCGCGAAACGTCGGCCCAAAGCTATAAACCTTGCCCAGCGCAAGCGCAGTGCTCTCAATATAGAGCTGGCCGCTCTGCGTCAGATAAGCCTCGTCGCCAAAATACTCAACTGGAAACAGCGTGCTGGTACCTTCACACGCTGCCGGCGTCAGAATCGGCGGATCGGTAAGAATGAAGCCGTTGTCATCCAGAAAATCGCGCGCCGCTTTGATGATCTCCGCGCGAATCCGCAAAATCGCCGACTGCCGTGGCGTGCGAATCCACAGATGCCGATGCTCCATCAGGAAGTCGATACCATGCTCTTTGAGCGAAATCGGAAATGGATCGTCTTCGGGTACGCGCTGCACTACTTCGATGTTTTCGACATCAAGCTCATAGCCACCCGGAGCGCGCTTATCCGCGCGAACCTTGCCCGTGACAACAACACTCGATTCCTGCGTAAGCCCCTTAATCTTCTCAAAGACCTCAGGCGGAACAGCAGCCTTAGGCACAATGCCCTGAATGGTCCCAGAGCCGTCGCGAAAGATCGGAAAGAGCAGCTTGCCGCTTTCGCGCAGGTTGTAAAGCCAGCCCTTCAGCGTAACGGACTTGCCTTCATGCTCGCCGATCTTAGCGATGGTAGTAACAGGTGCTTCAGTTGCAGTAATTACAGTTTCTTCTGACATACGAATCTCAAAATGACAGGAAGCGTGAAACACGACTCTTTCATCATTGTAGTTGGATGACTCCGCTATTCCTGTGATTGAAGCCTGCCAGAAAACCGGATGCCATCCCTGACCCTGAAGGCGGTGAAGGGGAAGGATCTGCTTTTCTTCTCAGCTTCACCTTACAGCCCAAGCTTCTCAAACGCAGCCTGAGCCTTCGCTGCCACACTCTCCGGCGTTTCCTCCAGAGCATAATGAATCTCCAGCACCCCTGCAGGCGTCTGCGGTGCCGACGTCAACTCCCCAATTGCCTCATCCCACGCAATCGTCCCATCCCCGGGCCAAAGATGTTCATCACGATTGCCGTTGTTGTCATGCAGATGCGAACTCCGAATCAGCGGACGCAGCTCCGAAATCGTCGTCGCGACACCGTCGCCAAGATGAGCGTGCCCGGTATCGAGACACACGCCGATATCTTTGAAGTGTCCGACGTTCAGAATCTCCAGCAGATTGCGCGGCTGCGTTACTTCATTCTGAATGTTTTCAACCAGCAGCTTCACGCCCAGAGGATTCGCAAAAGCCCGCAGATGCTCCAACGCCGTCAGCGAATTCTCCAGCGAACGCGGACTCCACCCATCCTCACGCTCGCCGAGATGCAGAATGAGAAACCGGAACGGAACCTGCTCCGCAACTTCCAGCGCGCGCTTGATCTCATCCATCGCGTCAATACGCCGCGACTTTTCCGGATGAATCACGTTCACCGCAGGCGCTCCGCCGCGCCCCATTTCAAGGTCCGGAAACATCGGCGCATGTATAGAAAACGCCTCCACCGGGTTTGCCTTGAACCACTCGGCGATTTCCCGGATATGCGCGCGGCTGGTGTAGTCAAAGTGCTGGCGCGCAGCAAAAAGCTCAACACCCTGCGCTCCGGCCTTGGCAAAAACCTCAAGAAGACCAGGATGCAGACGGCTGCGCAAAAATACGTGAGAAGAAATGACCTTCAGCATAGATAAGAAAACGAGTCCTGCCCTATCTTCTCATCCCAGGACTGGCCGTCCAGGCAATCGCGCTTCGCGCCACTCAGATTTCTGCTTGCGTGGAACGGATCGAACCGTTTGAATGAATCACACACATGCGTACCGTCCTCGCCAATTTAGCTGGCCTTTTTGTACTTGCAATGGAGTTGATCCTGTTTCTTGCTCTTCCTCTGTGCAGGAGTATTTCATTGCCAATAGGATACTTGGGTTATTTTGTTCTGGCTGGTTGTGCGTTATACGTTTGGCATAGCACGAAATTGCCCACTTCGACTCCTGCTGGATGGTTGGGGCTAGCTGCCGCAACCATTGTTGGCGGCTCGATTTCGTTTGTTATCGATGCTTTTATAGGATCGTCCGTTACTCACGGTCCAGTGCATTCATTTCTCGACGCGGCAGAACATGCGGGGGAGCCCTTTAGGCTTTCCTCTTACCATTCTGCTTTGTCCGTGTTTGACGATGATTGCCGTTGCGGGCTGCGTTCGGTCACTCATCCTTCCAACGCAAGAAGCGGATCTCTGACCTATTAATATCCGGCAGCCTTCCCAAAGCTGTGTCGATGGTCCTGTCCACCCTCCAGATCTCCCGTAGCCGGATCAACCGCGATGCACTCGCCATCGCTCCAGTGCCCTTTCGCAACAGTTACGTGATACCCCAGCGCTCGCAATCCATCCAGCGTCGAGTCAGGAAAACCGGGTTCGAGCGACAGCACATCGGGCAGATACTGGTGATGAAAACGCGGCGCATCCACAGCCGCCTGGATATTCATCCCCTGATCGGTGACACTCAGGAAAATATTGGCGACAGTTGTGATAATCCGCCCGCCGCCTGGTGACCCCAACACCATCGCCACCTTGCCATCTTTCAGCACGATCGTTGGCGTCATAGCCGAAAGCGGCCTCTTGCCCGGTGCAATGGAGTTTGCCGGTCCCTGAATCAGCCCATACATATTCGGCACGCCCATCTTCGAAGCAAAGTCATCCATCTCATCGTTGAGCAGGAAGCCAAGCTTAGCCGCCGTCACATCGGAGCCGAAATTGTTATTCAGTGTTGTGGTGACTGCAACCGCGTTCCCATCCGCGTCGACCACCGAGTAATGTGTCGTTTGCGAAGATTCACGGCGCACATCCGCCATCGTCGGTGGCGGAGGCACAAAATTCGCAGGCCGCTTCAGACTTGCCGACGCCGTCGCCTGATCTTCTTCGATACTCGCCCTCCACGCCGCGGCATACTTCTTGTCCGTCAACTGCTCGACCGGAATCTTCACGTAGTCCGGATCGCCGAGGTAGTCGGTACGGTCCATGTACGCACGCCGATACGCTTCCGTGATCAGGTGCATTTCCGGCGGCGTGCGGTCGCCAAGACGGCCCAGGTTATAGCCCTCGAGAATATTCAACGCCTCGATCAGCACGATGCCTCCCGACGAGGGTGGCGGCGCCGAAAGAATCGTATAGTCCTTGTACGTGCCCTGAAGTGGCTCCCGCTCCTTCACTTCATAAGCGGCAAGATCTTTCTCCGTGATCAACCCGCCACCCGCTTGCATATCCGCTGCCAGTTGCTTCGCGATCTTCCCGTGATAAAAATCATTGGGATCCTTGGCGATGCGCCGAAGCGTTTCCGCCAGCTCCGACTGCTTAAAGGTGTCTCCCGGCTGGTAGTAATTCCCGTCGCGCTGAAAAATAAGTTTCGTCTCCGGGAAGCGCTCAAGATCGGAATCGTGCAGTTCCCTGGCTTCCTCTTCAGTAAGCACAAAACCGTCGGAAGCAAGATGAATCGCCGGCTCCATGACTTTGCCCAGCGTCAGCTTTCCATACTTCTTCTCCGCATACGCCATCCCCGCAACGGATCCGGGAACGCCGATAGCCTTATACCCAACCAGGCTCGCATTGGGAATGACATTTCCCTTGTCATCGAGATACATATTCACCGACGCAGCCAGCGGAGCCTTCTCGCGGTAGTCGATGAACGTCGATTTGCCATCATGCAGCCCATCCCGAAAATGGATCAGCATGAAGCCGCCACCGCCAATATTCCCCGCCTCCGGATGCACCACGGCCAGCGCGAATCCAGTGGCAACCGCCGCATCCACCGCATTGCCACCCTCTTTCAAGACCTCAACTCCGGCATCCGTAGCGAGGTGTTGAATGCTGACCACCATCGCATGTTTCGTGCGAACAGGAGTCTCATTCTGGATGGAAAGCGAAGGATTGATGACTTGCTGCCCCGACAGGCTGAGAGAGACAAAAAGACCGAGAGCGGCAGAAAGACAGTGGCGGCGGTGAGTCATGGTAGGCGGTAGTTTAACCCGGTTTTTTCAAAACGCTACAATCCATTCTGGATGTCCACGCGAGTACGCTCATTCTCGAAGATCAATCTCGGCCTGGCGATCGGCCCGTCGCGTCCCGACGGCTTCCATGCTCTGACGACGCTATATCAGACGCTCGACGCACACGATCTCCTGACCATCGAAGCCAAGCCGAGCGACGGCAAAAGCAGTATTTCCCTGACAACAAACGACGCCCGCGTCCCCACAGACGAACGAAACACAGTGTGGAAGATGCTCGCCAAAGGGCTTGCCGCTAGCGGAATCTCGGTTGAGGTTCATGTTCACATTGAGAAGCGCCTCCCCGTCCAGGGCGGCCTCGGAGCAGGCTCAGCCAATGCCGCTGCAGCCCTCATTGGCCTCGAACGCGAGCTAAATCAACGACTTCCCGGCGCAAGCCGCCTGAAAATTGCAGCAAGAAGTAGGCTCCGACGTCCCACTCTTCCTAATCGGCGGCGCGGTTCTGGGCCTCGGCCGAGGTGAAGAAGTCTATCCCATGCCTAACCTACCCGAAACGCACTGCGTCCTAGCCTTGCCAAACGTGGGCGTATCCACGCCGCAGGCCTTCCACGACTGGGACTCCCGCCACGCTGAAAGTTTGACCCAAGGCCATTCCTCCGATAGACTAAAAGAGTTGAGTCGAGCTCTCTCTGCATGTCTTTGCGAGCCGCACTCCTCCGGTGTCTTCTCCTTGGGAGAAGACCGGCCCGGGAATCCACTTCTCGCGCTTGTCCGAACCGGGATCGCAAACGACTTCGAAGAGGTCGTTTTCCGTCAGCATCCCTCACTCGGTGATATCAAGCGCATACTAGTGTGTTCCGACCACCCGGAGCAGGCGGCTCTTTATGCTGCGCTCTCAGGTTCCGGATCGGCCGTCTTCGGCCTCTACGAAACCGAAGCAGCAGCCAAAGCCGCGGAAGAGCGATTATCGGCCAATGGTATTGCTTCGATGCGGACAAAGACCTTGCCCCGCGAAGCATACTGGCGGACGATGATAGAAGAAAGCTTCTAGCCGCTAGCTTTTAGCCACTAGCACCCTGTTTTAGGGCTAACAGCTAAGAGCTAGCAGCTAAAAGCTGTATCACTGGGCGATCGACTAACGGTAGGTCAAGTGCCTTTGGAGCACTTTGTCTAGGTTCGAATCCTAGTCGCCCAGCCAGGTTTTACGCCGCGCCATCTATGGTTAACGTCTTGTGATGGCAAGGCAACGACAACTGAAGCCGCTGGTCTGCAGTCTGGACCAGCATGAGTGACAACCAACGCAAACCAGCTTGGGGGTTTCTTATGAAGACGGAAGTAATGACGGAAGTATTGACGCCAGAAGCAGCAACCGACGGACGCGTGAAAGTTGCGCCCGAGCGCAAACGGCAGCAGAGATTGGCCGAGGACCGGCGCTTCAAGATCTTCTCCGGCACAGCAAATCGCAAGCTGGCCGAAGAGATTTGCAAGCACATCGGCGTGCCGCTCGGTGAAACCAAGACGCAGCGCTTTGCCGACGGCGAAATTTACTTTCAGCTGCTTGAAAACGTTCGCGGGGTCGACGTTTTCATCGTGCAGCCGACCTGCAACCCGGTCGATCAGCACCTGGTGGAGTTGCTGATCATGATCGACGCGCTGAAGCGCGCATCAGCCGGCAGGATCACCGTCGTTGTTCCGTACTACGGCTACGCGAGGCAGGACAGAAAAGACCGTCCGCGCGTAGCGATTTCATCGAAGCTGGTCGCAGATTTGCTGACGACAGCGGGTGCGAATCGCGCATTGTTTATGGATTTGCACGCGGCGCAGATTCAGGGGTTCTTCAACATCCCGGTGGACCACTTGTTCGCAAGCCCGGTGATGGTGAGCTACTTCAAGGAGCTGAACCTCCCGAATCTGGTCGTGGTATCACCCGATGCGGGAGGCGTGGAACGCGCGCGCTTCTTCGCAACGAAAATGGGAGTGCCGCTGGCGATTGTCGACAAGCGCCGGACGGACATCAACGTGACGGAAGTGATGCACGTGATTGGCGATGTGAAGGGCAGCACGTGCCTCATCATCGACGACATCATCGACACCGCCGGCACGCTGGTCAAGACAGTCGACGCGCTGCTTGAAAAGGGCGCAACAAAGGTTTACGCGGGAGCATCGCATCCGGTGCTTTCGGGCCCGGCAGTAGAGCGCATCGCCAAGTCCAGGCTGGAGGAGCTAATCGTTACCGACTCCATCCCCCTGAGCGAAGACGCGCAGAAGCTGTCAAAGATCAAGGTGCGTTCGATCGCCGGCCTCTTAGGCGCGGCCATCGAAAGCATCCACATGGAGACGAGCGTCAGCACGCTGTTCAGCTAAAAGCAGCTTTTAGCTTCTAGCCACTAGCTTTTAGCCGATCGTGCTGATGTAAGGTTTGGTAGCCTTCTCGATTTTTCGAGAGGGATAAAAAGGGAGCGGAAAAAGCTAAAAGCTAATAGCTAAAAGCTAGGAGCTAATAGCTTATAAACCGTGCCCGAAGGAAAAGGACAGAATGATTACTCAGGAAGTCGTAGCAGCCACACCCCGCGAGGGCAAGTTCAACAAGAACGCAGCGCGCCGCGTGCGCGTCAAGGGCAGAATTCCTGCCGTCGTCTACGGCGCGCAGGAACCCTCCGTCGCCGTCGAAGTCGATCCCAAGCAGATTCTCCGCATCCTGCACTCCGACGCAGGCCACAACTCGATCTTCGATCTCGAAATCGGCGACGCGAAAGCCAAGGTCATGATCGTCGACTGGCAGTATGAGCCCATCAAGGGCTCGCTCCTGCACATCGACCTCAAGCGCATCGCCCTCGACAAGGCCATCCGCGTCGAAGTGCCGATTCAGCTGCTTGGTATCGCGATTGGCGTCAAGACGCAGGGCGGCATCCTCGATCAGGTGCTGCGCGAAGTCGAAATCGAGTGCCTGCCGACCGACATCCCCAGCCACATCGACGTCGATGTATCGAACCTCGCCTTTGGCGACGTGTTGCGCGTCTCTGACCTGCCGCACGGCGGCAAGCTGAAGTTCCTGACCGACGAGAACAGCACTGTCGCGCACGTCGTTGCCATTAAGGAAGAAGTAGTTGCAACGCCGGATGCCGTGGCGGTTGCGGCTGCTACTCCGGCTGAGCCGGAAGTCGTCAAGAAGGGTAAGCAGGAGACGGCCGAGGCCGCTGCTCCGGCCAAGAAGTAAAAATGTCGACAACGAAGGGCATCAGTCCTTCGTTGCCATGCAACACGGTAGAAGCACCGGCCTTTAGGCCGGTGAATCAGGGCAAGGAAACAAAAGGGCTTTAGCCCTGGTTCACAGAAGCTTTGGACGAAGAAAAAAATCGCGGCGTGTTCCTGGTCGTCGGTCTCGGCAATCCGGGTATCGAATATCAGTTCACGCCGCACAATGCGGGTTTTCTGGCGATTGACCGCATCGCCGACGATTATGGCGTGCAGGTAGTGAATCGCCGCTTCCGGGCAGTTACGGCAACGATTCGCATGGCAGGCCGCCAGGTGGTTCTGGCCAAGCCCGAGACCTACATGAACCTCAGCGGAATTTCCGTTGAAGCTCTTGTAAGGGAGTTCGAGGCTGATCGGGAACGCGACCTGGTAGTGATTTACGACGAGTTGGCCCTGCCGCTGGGCTCGCTCCGGATAAGAACAGGCGGCAGCTCCGGAGGTCATAACGGAGCGAATTCGATCAACGGCGCGCTGCGAACACAGGAATGGGCGCGTATCCGGATCGGAGTAGGACCGCAGCCGGGCGAGTTGAACGGAAGGCGCGGAAAAGATTATCTGCTGACGCCGATGCGCAAGGCAGATCTGGCCGAGCTTGATCCAGTGCTCGACAAGGCGGCCAGGGCAGTAGAGATGATTGTGTCGCAGGACATCAAGGCTGCGATGAACGAGTTTAACCGCCGCGAGCAAAACGGCCCGGCGGAAGGAAATGAAGAGCTAGGAATCCGTAACGGTCACGGTTGCATAACGGCAGCCGCGATGCGAGAGAAGAGAGAAACGAATGCAACGTTTTTACGAAGTAATGTTTATCGTTCGTCCCGACACCCAGGACGAAGATGTGGACAAGCTGATCGCCGGCTTTGAAGCCACCGTGACCAACGGCGGCGGAACCGTCCGTTCCACGGAAAAGCTGGGACGCCGTAAGCTGGCTTACACGGTCCGCAAGTTCAACGAAGGCAACTACATTCTGCTTACAGTCGACGCCAATGGCGCGCTGGTGCACGAACTCGAGCGCCGTCTGCGCGTCTCCGAGCCCGTCATCAAGTTCATCACCGTGCGCATGGACGAAGAGCAGAAGCGCATCGACAAGATCAAGGCGATCCGCGCCACGCGCAAGAAGCTCAGCGCCCAGCCCGTGCCTGCTCCGGTAGAAGCGGCCGAAGCACCAGCGGAAGCGACCCCCGCAAGCGCATAACAGATTTTTTGAATTAGATTTACGCCGCCGGCCACTGGCCGCCGGAGAAGGAAAAAGAAATGGCTGACGAAACAACAACACCGAGAGCGCCCGAAGGCGGCGCACCTCATTCTGGCGGCCCCGGTGGCCCACGCGGTCCCCGCACGGGCGGTCCCGGCGGACCGGGCGGTCCTGGCGGACGCAAGTTCTTCCGCCGCAAGAAGGTCTGCAAGTTCTGCACCGAGAAGATCGACGCGATCCCGTACCGCGACGTACGCCTGCTGCAAGGCTTCGTAGCCGAGCGCGGCAAGATCGTTCCCCGCCGCCTGACGGGCGTGTGCACCACGCACCAGCGCCGTCTCACGCGGGCGATCAAGCAGGCCCGGAACATCGCCCTGCTGCCCTTCGCCGCTCGCTACTAGTTCTTAGCGTTGAGAAACAAGTTCTCAGCGCTGTCATCCTGAGCGGAGCGAAGGATCTGCTTTTCTCAAGACGCGGCACGAAAATGGGTGCCCCATCCTGACGAAGTCAGGGTGGGAAAGCAGGACTAAGCATCACGGGGTCCACTCAAGTTTTGAAAGAAGGCGCAAAGCGCCCTCATTTGGAGATTGGCAATGGAAGTCATTCTGAAAGAAGACGTAAACAACCTGGGCCACCGCGGCGACGTGGTGAAGGTGGCGGACGGCTACGGCCGCAACTACCTCCTGCCCAAAAAGCTCGCCATGGAAGCGACCGCAGCCAACAAAGTCGTCATCGAGCAGATGAAGGCCTCGGCTGTCCGCCGCTCGGCGAAAGAGAAGAGCGAAGCCGAGCAGTTGGTCACCCAGCTCAACGACGTGGCCCTCGTATTCGAGCGTAAGGTCGGCGAGAACGATCACCTCTTCGGCTCGGTCACCTCAGCCGACATCGCCCACGGACTCGAATCCAAGGGCTTTAACATCGACCGCCGCAAGGTGCATCTGGATGAGCCGCTGAAGTCACTCGGCGAATTCCTGATCCCGGTCAAGCTGCACCGCGAAGTCACCGCCCACATCAAAGTGACGGTAAAGGGTGAAGAAGCCGCCGCAGAGTAAGGCAGCAGCTTAGAAGCAAGAACAATGCCATCGGCGGCGGACTGGCCGTCCGGGGCAAATGAAAAGGCCCCAGTGCGCACTGGGGCTTTTCATTTTGTCGGAATATCAATCGCTCACCCGAGGCTCGTGCCTATCTCGAAAGCCCGTTCCCCACCACCGATTGTCATCCTGAGCGGAGCGCGAAGCGCGCAGTCGAAGGACCCGCACCGCAGGGTGCGCCTTTTGCCTTGCGCAGCAAGGCGATTCTTTGAAATCATCAGCGGGCATGTCAGTCAAGGGCTGGCGGAATTATGGGAATTCCTATATCGCGGGCATTAATAGCATCGAAACCTCGGTTTGCTCTGACGAGTGCAGCACGCCCACCACAACTCCAACGTAACAATAGAAAAAAGAAGAACCAGCTCAAGATTCTCTATGAGGCCCTTGAGCCTTATCCAACGGTATATTCCTTGAATGATCTTGTACGGCGCTGTTCTGACCGCGACTATGAATCAACGTTTTCAAATCCAAACACAGATATCCGTGAATCTATTCGCTATCATCTAAGCCGTCTATCGGTGGGAACCGAACAGCTTCCTCCTGATTTGATTCGTATTGTGTAGATCTTACTCGGCCCTATCTCTCCACGAATACCCCAATTATTTCCTAAGCATCATCCTGAGCGAAGCCTGCAAGGCATTCATTCCACGGGATATAATAACAACTAAGGTCGGGTATTTATGAACGGCTTTCAATGAGCGAGACGCGAACAATCCGTTGAATTCAGAACCCGGAACAACAGACCCGCGAAACCATCCAATATTGGCGCTCTTGCCCAGTCGGTGAGCAACTCTCCGCGGTATGGGATAAGCATCATCCTTTCCCCGGCGATGTCATCCTGAGCGGAGCACACAGCGCGCAGTCGAAGGACCCGCACGAACAAAGTTCGTGCGCTTTTTGCCTTGCGTAGCAAGGCCCACCGTCCCGAACTGCGCCCATCTCAAACCTTGTCAAGCCCCTCTCACTGAAAATTCTTTCTAACTCATTAAAAGTAAGCCTGTTACAGTCGCGCCAATTTGAGCTGTTATTTCGCGAAACTTGTTATCCTAGAAATAGAGCCATGTTTTCTAAAAGCAGGAAGGGTTTCCGAAGCAATAAAAACCTGGACCCCTCGCTAAGTGATTGAAAACACTAGAGACGACTTAAAATCTTTGGAATCATCAGGATAGCGGGGGATCATCCCCCGCTAAAGTATTGAAAACAAATGAATCAACCCTCCAGACCGGGGGGAGGGGGTAGCCGGATGCCAAAGCCCATCGCGATCTACTACGAACAGCAGCACTGGTTCAAGCCACTCTTCGCCGAACTCGATAAACGCGGCACCGACTACGTAAAACTCAACGCCATCGAGCACGCCTACGCCATCGAAGACCACCCCGAGCGCCAATACTCGCTAGTCGTAAACCGCATGAGCCCCTCGGCCTGGAACCGCGAGCACGGCGACGCCATCTTCTACACCCTCGGCTTCCTCGACCACCTCGAACAACGCGGCGTCCGCATCATCAACGGCCTCAAAGCCTTCCGGACGGAATTGTCGAAGGCAGCCCAGCTCTCACTCCTCGACGAGCTCAACCTGCCTTACCCGAAGGCCCGCGTCATCCACCGTGCCTCACAAGCCGTCCCCGCAACCGAAGGCCTCCACTGGCCCATCGTCGTCAAACCCAACATCGGCGGCTCCGGCGCAGGCGTCAAGCGATTCGACACGCCCGAAGCCCTCGAAGCCGCAGCCGAAGCAGGCGAGCTGGCCTTCGGTCTCGACTCGACCGCGCTCGTCCAGGAATTCATCCCCGCGCGCGACGCCCACATCGTCCGCTGCGAAGTGCTGAATGGAAAATTTCTCTACGCCATCAAGGTCCACATCACCGGGGAAACCTTCGACCTCTGCCCCGCAGACATCTGCCGGACGCCAACCGGGGTCGAGCTTAACCGCGCCGCCTGCCCCGTCGACGCACCCAAAACCGGCATCAGCGTCGAAGGCTACGAGCCGCCGCGCGAAGTGATCGCCGACGTCGAGCGCATCATGCAGGAAGCCGGAATCGAACTCGGCGGCATCGAGTACATCACCGACGACCGCGACGGCCAGCGCCTCTACTACGACATCAACGCCCTATCGAACTTCGTCGCCGACGGCCCCCGCGTCATCGGCTTCGATCCCTTTGCAAAGCTGGTCGACTGGCTCGAAGCGGAAGCAGCAAAGGTAAACGAAACCGAAGCCGTGGGAGCCCGATAAATGCGCTACGGCTTCTGGCTGCCCGTCTTCGGCGGATGGCTGCGCAACGTCGAAGACGAAGGCATGCAGCCAACGTGGGACTACGTCAGCAAGCTAGCCCAGCGCGCCGAGGAGATCGGCTACGACCTCACCCTCATCGCCGAGCTGAACCTCAACGACATCAAAGGCGTCGAAGCCCCATCCCTCGACGCCTGGTCCACAACCGCCGCGCTCGCCGCCGTCACGAAGAAGCTGGAACTGATGGTCGCCGTCCGCCCCACCTTCCACAACCCTGCCCTGCTAGCGAAACAGGCCGCGAACATCGACCACATCTCGAACGGCCGCCTCACACTCAACGTCGTATCAAGCTGGTGGGCAGACGAGGCAACAAAATATGGCATCCAGTTCGACCAGCACGACGACCGCTACGCCCGCACCTCGGAATGGCTCGAAGTCGCTGAACGGCTGCTGGAATCAGCAGGGCTTCTCCTATCAAGGCAAGTACTACCGCGTCGACGACAACGTCCTCTCACCCAAGCCAGTAAGCAAGCCCAGACCAACACTCTACGCAGGTGGCGAGTCCGAAACAGCCAAGAACCTCATCGCCAACAAATGCGACGCCTACCTCATGCACGGCGACCCGCCAGAGATAGTCGGCAAAAAAATCGCCGACATGCGCCGCCGCCGCGAAGCCTCAGCACGGCCACCGATGACCTACGGCATCGCCGGATACGCCATCATCCGCGACACTGAAGCCGAAGCAAAGAAAGAGGTCGCCCGCATCACCGACGTGCAGCAATCAGCCCAAGGCTACGCCAACTACCAGCAATGGATCACCGGCTCAAACCTCGAGCAGAAAATCTCCCTCGAAGACTACTCCGTCTCCAACCGGGGATTAAGAAGCGGCCTAGTCGGCACACCAGAACAAGTCTCCAAACGCCTGGAAGAATTCGCCGCAGTCGGCGTTGACCTGGTTCTGTTGCAAAGTAGCCCGCAGATGGAAGAGATGGAGCGCTTCGCCTCTCACATCATCTCTCCTAAACACGCAACGTCATTCTGACGACCAGCACCGGGGCCCCCGGCACGCGCGGTGTTCGCGTGTTGGGGTGGTAACGGGAGGAAGAATCTCAGCGATGATCGCTCAATCGATATCGCTGAGATTCTTCGCTACGCTCAGAATGACGTCCTACCTCGATGCTGTCATCCTGACCCTGAACGTAGTGAAGGGGAAGGATCTGCTTTTCCCTGAATGCCGAGAACTACCGCCCGTCCCTAAGCCGAGTGGCTAACCGATCCGGCAATCCGGCGCGAATAATCCGCATCTGCGCCAGCCGCACATCATAAGGAATGCGATAAAACGTCACAGTCCGCTTAACGTCATCATAGATAGCAAAGGCAGAGCGCCAGTCGCCATCGCGCGGTTGCCCAACCGATCCAGGATTGATCAGATAGCGAACACCCTCACGCAACTGAATCTCGTATTCCTCAGCTTCATCATGCGTCGCATAATCAGGAACGAGCTTGTACCAGTCATCGCCGTTTGTCGCGAAACCACCCTGAATATGCGTATGCCCGAAGAAGTTGATCGCCGTCGTTACCTGCCGCAAAGGCTGCCACGCGTCGCGCAGAGAGACAATGTACTCATCCTCATCCAGCGGAGAGCCATGCGTGCAGCTCACCTGCGGTCCATCCGGCATGACGGGCCCAGTCGCCATGTGCCGAAGCCATGCAATGTGCTCGGCTGACAGCACGCATTGCGTCCACTTGGCGGCGCGGCTGGCAATGGGGTTGAAATCCTCCATGCCGTCGAGCCCGCTGCACACACGGTCATGGTTTCCGCGCACAAAGACGCTGCCGAGAGAGCGAGCGCGGTCGATCACCTCATTGGGATTGGCGCCATAACCAACAACGTCACCCAGATTCCAAACCACGTCGTGCGCCGGAGCAGCGGCGATGACCGCATCAAGAGCCTCAAGGTTGGCGTGAATATCGGAAAGGACAAGAGCGCGCATCGTTACAGGACCAACTTCTCACTCTAGTCCCAATGCGCCAGGATTCCAAGTGGTCAGCTTCTCACCCAATGCCCGCTTGCGAACTCACGCAACTCGCCCGCACCTGCCTCGAATGCAGAGGGCAGCGTCGCCAAAGGCTGCGATGTATCCGTCCGTAGCGTAGGAATCGCTCCCAGTAAACTCCGCGTATAAGCATGCTGCGGCGATTGAAAGATAGCCTTCCGCGAGCCTTCCTCCAACAGCAGCCCATGCCGCATTACAGCAACGCGATCCGCCACCTGCGACACAACAGCAAGATCATGCGAGATAAACAACATCGCCAGCGAGTAGCGCTCTCGCAGGTCAGCCAGAAGATCGAGAATCTGGGCCTGTACAGTGACATCAAGCGCAGTCGTAGGCTCATCGGCGATCAACAGCCGAGGCCGATTCACAATCGCCATCGCGATGAGGATGCGCTGCCGCTGCCCACCTGAGAACTGATGTGGATAGTCCCCCATACGGCGCTCAGGCTCCGGCAACGCAACCGCCCGCATCGCCTCGATGACCGCCTCGCGCACCTGACGCCGGCTCAGTTCCGGATGATGCGCCCGCATCGCTTCGGCAATCTGCTTGCCAACCGGCATCACCGGATTGAGCGCCGTCATCGGCTCCTGAAAGATCATCGAGATCTCGCGTCCCCGCACACGACGCATCGACTCGGCAGGCAGCGAGAGCAAGTCCCGGCCATCGAAGCGTATCGAGCCGGTCACCAGAGCCGAAGCATCAAGGAGACGAAGGATTGCAAGCGCAGTCACCGACTTCCCGGAACCCGATTCGCCGACCAGACCGAGCACTTCGCCCGGCGCAATCCTCAGGCTCAGCCGATCGACTGCAGGACGGCCCTTGAAAGCAATAGAAAGCTGATCGAGTTCAAGCAGTGAGCCCACCAGAAAATCATAGCGCGGGAGTCCTCAGTGCAGACTTTCGAGAATCGGAGCAGCCCACGAGAAAAGGTAACTCCCGATAGCAGGAAACAGTGTCGCCAGGACCGTAACAATCGGCAGCCCGCCCACAGCAAGCATGTGCTTCACGAAAGCCATATAGCGCACCTGCCCTGGAGTGCTGTTGCTCATCCTGCTGAGAATGCCATCGCGGTCCATCTGCGCCAGCACTGTGCCAACGGTAAAAAGCAGCGCGGCGAGAGTCAACGTCGCAGACCACGCGATGATCTGCGGCCGGTCAAACGGATAACTGATTGAAGCAAGCAGCGTCAACAAAAAGCCCAGCGACATAAACGTCATCAGGTTCTTCATCTGCAGCGTGACATAGCGAACGTAAGCCGCAATGCGCATCGCAATAAACTCATTACCAAGCTCAACAAGGCAATTGTCCTGGCCAAAAACGGTGCCGCAGGGTGAAGGAAGGTCAGCACGCGATTGCGGGCACCCACTGCTTGCTGATTCCTTGCCTTCCCCTTCCTCTGACTTCTCAACCTTGCATGCCGATCCTGTAACGGAACAATCAGGACCCCCGCGTTCCCAGCTGACGCGGATTGCCGCTACCTCCGAGAGCTTGATTGCGTATTCATTCTGCTTATGGCTGAAGTTCGTATACGTCTTGTTGTCGAGCCACTGGGCATCGCGCATTTCCTGCAGAATCGCGCGCAATTCATGCAGGTTCTCGTCCAGAATCGGTTCTTTCTCGTCTGCGACCGGCGGAGCAACTCTCAAGTACTCAAACCAGCGCATCGGCAGGGTGACAACCCGACGCAATCCGGAATAGGACCAGATGGGATCGACGGAGAAAATCCCGGGAAGGCGTGAGAATGCAAAACGCAGCGGCGAGCCCTCCAGGCAATCCAGACCGCTGCGCAGCACGCCCCAGATCCGAGTGAAGCGCACCCACAGCCACAGCACCGTCCAGATACTGAATACGAAGTTGAAGGTGTAAAGCCAGCCGATATAAGGCGTATCGAACGTCGCAAAAAGCCTTTGCGGGTGCAGCAGGAAACAGGCAAGTATGACAACCCCAAAAAGCAACTCTCCGTCAGCGCCGGGAAGTCCGTACCAAAGCTCAGTGAAGCCGGTGAGCTTGATTTGCCACGAAGCAAGATCGAGATAAGGCCAATGGATCAACGGCAGACCAGGATTGCGCGTAATCGCCATGCTCAACGCATTCAGGTTCACTACAGCGGCGATCATAAAGCCCAGAGAAACCAGCAGGAGCGGCAATATCGGGCAAGCACCCGAAGTCAGATGCAGGCAGCGTGACGCAAAAGCAAACCCGGTTTGCCTGTCAGCAAGTTGCAGGCAGAAAAGAGTGAGGGCGGTCGCGACCCACAGGAACGATACGCACGGCAGCAGGACGCCTTCGAAGCGAATGAAGAATCCCTTGCCCAGCTGGGCGCAGCGCTTGGAGAGCAACAGGAACAGGGTTCCTGCCATACAGAACTGCAGCATCAGGACAACCAGCGTGAATCCGGCAAAGAAAGTCGTTTGTATGGGAAAGTACCGGATGGCACCTACGACGGAGGTAATATTCTGCACTCTCGACTGATACGCAATCACCGGAAACAACAAATACGCGAGCATCAGAACAAACTGCGTGCTCACATTCAGGAGCCACCAGCACTGGCCGGTAAAGAGTCTTGACTGCTCGCAGGAAGCCGAGACAGGCATCAGGTAAAAGCCAAGCATCTTATGCAGAGCAATTCTCCTGGCCCACGCTTTCTCGCTGTGCTTCAGCGTGGCATGCAAGGGCAGAGCCGCAAGAAAAAGCAGAAAGTGGATGATAGCAATCGCGAGAACCGCGAGGGTGACTAAGGTCCACAAGACAGGTATGCGTTCTGGCGGTGTGTCAGTAAGCAGAAGAACATTGTCCGAAGGCTTCAACTCTTCCGTTGCAAGATCTTTGCCTAAGTAAGCCACTGGCCAGAATTCACCTCCGGAGGCTACGCCTATCCAGGGAGCCATGGCATAACGCTGATGTGCATAGGGCGTCTGAAAAATTGGAAGGTGGCCGGCTTTTATCTGCAGCAGCGCCGCCAGGAAGATGGCCTCCTCACGACTGTTGGTAAAGGTCAACGAATGCCGCGATTCGCCCCGGAACGGAGTCTGCAGGTAAGCATTCTGAAAAAGAGGAAAGCGAGAGACTACGAGCGTGCCGTCGAGATCGAAATCTCCCTTCAGACGCGTGAACAATCGTTCAGCATTGAATAGAACCAGCCGGCTGTCCGGACACTCCTGCCGAAAATAACGGGCCAGAAAAATCTGGTCCATCGGGTCGCTCGTCCTGATTACGATCGCCCGCGCGTGCAGATGCTTGATGCTGGTCGCAATCGCCGCGAGCGCGCTTTCATTCGAGACAGGAGATTGAGGCGCAAATTCCGGTACCGAATCGATGGGGTCTTCAAGTTCATCCCGAAAGCTGAGAGTGATATTGGAATTGCTCGTCGAACTCTCATCCTGCTGCTGACTCGGCGCGGCATTCTTGAGTGTGCTGCCGAAAACCCGGCGCACATGGGAAATACCGCGCGGAAACGTGAAGCGGCGCACAAGGTTTGTCAGCGGGCTGCATGGATTCGTCGGGGCCGTCGGATCGGAGATATTGCCGCCATAAGCAGTCTCATCCTCCTGCAGAACCACAACCGGCTCATCTGTATGCATGCCGGGCCGCAGTGTCTGCCCAAGAAACCAGCAAAGCGAGTCCTGATCGAGTTCCGTGAGTGTTGCCTTTTTGTCGCGCGGAGCTGGCAGCGCCTTGCCATCCTGGTTCAGCCTCGTCAGGAATGCGTTCGCCGAATTCGTGCTGACTGTCCCGCTGAGAACGTCGAAGAGCACGTGCGACTGCGACTCCTGCTCAAGAGTGCGCAGACTGGGAGCAGATGCGGAATAGTTGGGGCCGATCCAGCGTATGCGCGATACGCCTTCTGTTTCCTCCGTCTGTGTCGTCCGAAATCCATGGCTGAGGAGTACGTTGATCGCGCCCAAAGCTTCCCGTCCTGCCGCCAGATTCAGGCCATAGATCGGAGATTCAGGCACCAGCACAAGCAGAAGCAGGCTGTCCGGGTTCTCCAGCCGTACCTTGTCAGGGCGCGTGCGCTTGCGGAAAAGCATTGCGCCCGGTTCGTCTCCAAAGCGCTCGCGATAGCGTTCCACCTCACGAGCATCCTTGAGATCCTTTGGTTCAGCCAGGTCTGAAACCTGCCACGGTGTCGTCATCCTCTGAAAGTCATAGCCTGCCGTGGAAGCTGCTTCCTGCAGGGCGGCGATGTCGCGGTCGAATTGCAAAGCCTCCGTCGATTGCAGCGGATCGGGAACCGTGGCGATCAGTACCTGGCTATCGTTCAGATCTGCCTGTGGAATGCCAGACGGGAAGATCGAAGCAAATTTGGATGGACTGCAAACGAGCGGAGAGGCTGAAGCGGGTTCTTCAGAGCCGTTGTCATTGCCCGAGCGCTCAAGAACGCCGACATAGCGGCGTAGTGCCTCGAAAATGTAGCACTTGTGCTCGTCAGCCTGAACCGCGGACGCTTCTACCGCGCTGGAGCTTTGCCCTCCCGAGCCGGCGCGCACAGCCACGGTTCCATGATTCGGTCCCGCTACATGGGATATGGCCGAGGTAATAAGCAACAGCAATAGCGCCGAACCACTGAATTGCCGGTACATAAGCGCACTCCCGGAGAGGCTTTTGCCAACATGGGGCGGCAGGACGATCAGACGTTACGGCAAAAGCATATATAAACGTGCCCAATCATAGGCGCAAGGGAACTATCTCTCAAGAAAAGAGAGCGTTGAGTGAACCAATCCAGTAGGTGGAAACCGGTGCAAGGATCCCTGGTGGGCCCGGAGGGATTCGAACCCCCAACCAAGGGGATGATGGTCGACGGCTTGAGCCCAGCAGCGCTGGCTAATTCGGCAGTGGCGAGGATGCCTCGCGTATGGAATTGGCCGAGTGGAGCGAGTTGAGCGACGGTGAAGGTCTCCTCTTGGGGCGTGATCGTCGCGAGCGCCGATTTGATCCGGCCGGTGAGGTCCGTGGGGCTGCAGTGCTCGCGCACCTCGGTGGTGGTATCGGTCATAACATTTCTCCGGTAACGATTGTTATGGGGGTGGTTGGCCCGAGCTAGGTTGCGGCCGCATCGCCGGCATGCGCCCGAGCCGTTTTGGGCTGAGGTCGCAACAGCAAATAGAAAGCGGCGATATGCGTGATCATTAGTGCTGGCACATAGATGACGGGAATAGCATATGTGGCTCCCAACTGACCGGCGAGCGCCGGAAGCCCTACCCGGACAGCATGGTAATAGTCGAGGATGAGGTCGGCTGTCCCGACGAGGTTGAAGGCGATGACAAACAGCCAAAAGAGGGGACGTATCCTCGCCGTGAGAAGTGCCAGCATCGCCAGCACCCCGGTTGCCAGGTCCCAATAGGCGGCGAACACGGCAAAGCTGGCAGGCAGATTGGGACCCACCACTCCCGGAAGGATAAAAACGAGCCCGAAGAAGCGAAAGCTGTGCAGAGTTGCGATGGCGCGTTGCGCATCAAAGCGGTCCATTGACTTGAGCCGGGGCAGGACGTACACGCCAAAGCAAAGCAGACACGCAACATAACCTAGAACGAGATGCAATTGGAAGAGTATTTGCGGTGACATTGGGCCTCCTGCTCGATGGGATGCTTTACATCATCCCATGGGTTCAGATTTTCTTCGCGGCCCCAACGTGACCTTCGCAGTCGATCGATTTGGCATTGGCTCGGAAGAACTCTTCCAGCGTCTGTGGATTCCGGCCCGTGACATCACGAATAGCATTGGTAGGCTGGCGGTGTTCCTTACTATTCCGGAAGTAGTGCCAAAGGTGGGTCAGATGATCGAGTGCATGGGGATTGATTCGCTCCTTCACTGCATCCGCCCACTGCTCGTCCGTGATTGGCACATAGCGAATCGGCCGCCCGATAGCTTTACCAAGGGTTTCGACAATCTGCCGCACAGTTGGAGTTTCGCTTACCAGCGGATATACCTTTTCGGAGGGCGCGCTGGAGGCAGCCAAAAGAGTTGCGGCAACTCGGGCTACGTCTTCGGCGCCGACGAGCGGAATGACAGCGTCGCCATCGCCCCAAGGCAGGAACACGGCATTTTGTTCGGCCACGCTGCGGCTGACAAGCGCGCGCACGTTTTCGTAATAGGGGGGTGCTTGAATATGAACGGCCCCAATCTGCGCCCAGTCGAAAATACGATCAGCCAGCCGGTGCTGCAAATTCCGGAATGACGGAGCGCGTTGAAGATCGCGAAATAAGGGATCATCTGGCGTCCCCTGAAACTGCGAATTGTTTATAAGGAACTCCACCCCAGTATCGCGGGCCGATGTGGCGAAGATGGTGGTGGCCTCAAGCAGCCCATCGGCCACTGGGTAGGTGAAGTAAGCGCGCTTCACATCTTTCATAGCCGTCTGGACCGAGGCCGGGTTGAGGAGGTCGCCTTCGATGATTTCTGCACCTTTTTGGCGAAGCTCGTCGGACCTGGCATCGAGTTTGTGGACGAATGCGCGAACGGCAAGGCCTTGCTCGAGGAGAAGCATTGCGATGATGCGTCCGGTTGAGCCCTGCTGACCCCCGGCTGCACCTGTGACCAAGATTGGGTGAGACATTAAGAGTCCTCCTTTTGCTCATAAGATGATCCCTATCATCCATTGGATTCGGACTTTTGGGGCAGGCTGTGGCCGGTTGCATCGTCGGATGATCTCGCGCATCCTAAGATGAACTATGCGTTACCGACCCGAACACAAAGCGGAAGTCCATCAGAAGATCGTGAAAGATGCCTCGCGTCGCGTACGCGCCGAGGGTTTGACTGGCGCCGCGGTTGCAGCGGTCATGCGCGACACAGGTCTGACGCACGGAGGCTTTTACAAACACTTCGGGAGCAAGGACGAGTTGCTCATGGAGTCGCTACGGGAGGCCTTCCGGGATACCTCCGACAAACTGGTTCGCGCCGCCGAAGAGTCGCACTCCGAAGCAGAATGGAAGGCGATTGTGAAGTCCTATCTAAGCTTGGAATACTGCGATCACGCCGAGCGTGGCTGCCCGCTGACGGCGCTTGCCCCCGAACTGGCGCGGGTCGACAAGAGGATGAGGGGACACATCCTTGCCGAGCTCGTGAACTACAAGGATCGAATGATTCCGTTTATGCCGGGACTGCGAACTGCCGACAAAGAGCGTGCTTTCTTTTCGATCTTTTCAACGATGATTGGCGCGATTGAAATCGCTCGCATGCTGCCAGAACCCGCGATGCGAGAGAAGGTGCTGACGAGCGCAAGAGATCTTCTCTTGCGCAATTTTTGAATTTTTGGGGTCGATCACTGTGGAAGTCTAGTGCGTCATCTTCCGAAGGAGATCGGAATCATGACGCTGGCCTGATTCTCTTTGCACTCGAACACCTGGCCGTGAAATCTGTGCCGGTAGAGTCAGAAAGGCTTCATAGGTAAATTGAAACCAGAGGATTGTCGACCAAGGGTGTAGTATCAAGAGCCAGATATCCAGATCTGGAAGATCATGGAATGAACTAGCTAGAGGAATAGCAAGTTCTGACCGCTCTTAGAGAATGGCCGATCAAAAGCGAATCTGTCGTCTGGTATTGCCGATAGCGCTTCTTGCGCTGGTGATCGGGACGACGTTCGGAGAAGTCTGGCATCATCACATTAGTTCCTCGCCGGAGGCGTGCCCGATCTGCCATATGAGCCATCAGGCTGTCGAGTTGCCTGTGGCAAGCACGCGTCAATTCATCCTTGTTCCGACAGGACATCGGCTCGAAGCTCAACACTTTAGCTTCCATTCACGTCCGGCCATCCTGCGAACTCCGGCGCGAGCCCCTCCCGCATAATCAGCCGCATTGCGTATGTGCTGCCTGCAGCACCATTCACTACTATTGCTCACTTGAGAAGGCTGATTTCCCATGCGTTCACAACGTCTGTGCTTTCCAATGCTGCTGGTCTCTGTGCTGCTTCCTGGAGCCGCAGGTGCGCAAACGCCGCCTGCGCAAAACCCGTCGTCATCACCTCTACAGGCACAGACGTTGGCGCAGAAACCGGGAGCGGTGACGATTTCGCTGGACGATGCGATTCAGATGGCGCTCGTGCACAACCACAACATGTTGGCAGCGCGCACCACGATCCAGCAGAGCGAAGCAGAAGAAGTCACAGCAAATCTCCGTCCAAATCCGGTACTGATAGGCGATGCCCAATTCCTGCCGATCTTCCAGCCGAGCCAATTCAGTGCGGATTACATCGATGACACGGCTCAGTTTGACCTAGGCGTCAGTTATCTATTCGAACGCGGCAAGAAGCGGCAACATCGCCTGCAGGCAGCCAGAGATGTGACAGCTGTAACCCGGTCCCAGGTGACCGATAATGAGCGCAGTCTTACCTTCAGCGTTGCGTCTCAGTTCATTAACGTTGAACTCGCCGAATCGACTCTGGCGCTGGCCACGCAAGATCTTGAGAGCTTTCAGAACACGCTGGATATCACCGAAGCGCGGTACAAGGCAGGCGATATAAGCGAGGACGACCTGCTGAAGATCAAGCTGCAGATGCTTCAGTTTCAGACTGACGTGGCGGCAGCGAAGCTTGCCAGAGTTCAAGGTCTCTCGGATCTGCGACAACTACTCGGCTACGAATCGATAGTCGCGAACTACGACGTGGCAGGCTCGTTCGATTATCAACCAGTGAAGGGCACCGTGGAAGACTTTGAGGCCAAGGCATTGCAGAACCGGCCCGACTTGAAGGCAGCGCAGCAGGGAGTGGCTGCTGCGAACAGTCAGCACGAACTCCAGAAGGCAATCGGCAAACGAGATGTCACCGGGCAGATCAACTACACGCACATCACTTACAACACTGTGTCCCTATTCGGGCAAATCCAGCTGCCGATTTTCGATCGCAATCAGGGTGAAATTGCGCGCACCGGTTACGCCATTACGCAAGCGCAGGAGCAGGAGAGATTTGCGAACGGCCAGGTGCTCACGGATGTGCGGGACGCTTTTGAAAATCTGCGTTCGAACGATCAGATTGTCGGCCTCTATCGCTCGGGCTACCTCGACGCGGCGCAGCAGTCTCGTGACATAAACGAATACGCCTACCAGCGCGGCGCCGCGAGTCTGCTCGATTTTCTTGACGCGGAACGCAGCTTTCGAAGTACCCAGCTCGCTTATCGTCAGGCGCTCGCCTCGTACCTGCTCGCGGTCGAGCAGCTTCGCCAGGCGGTAGGAACGAGGAGCTTACCATGAAAGTCTCAAGAAACGCGCTCCGCAAATGCAGGATTCAGAGTGCGATCGCCTTCGCTTCGGTGTTTGCGCTTATGGGCTGCAGCTCGAGCGACCGCAAGCAAGCGAACGAGATGACGTCTTTTTCGGCGAAAGCATCGAAGGCGGCGACACCGCAGCTTTTCACCATTCCGCAGGATCAGATGTCACATGTGCAGGTGGTCACCGTTCAGCCCACCACGTTGGCACGCACGCTCCGGCTTACAGGAGCAGTGGCATACAACGCTTTTGCGACTACGCCGGTCATCACGCAGGTCGGCGGCCCTGTCAGCCGGATTCTTGTAGTACCCGGACAACATGTAAAAACAGGCCAGCCCATGCTCGAAGTGAGCAGTCCTGATTATTCGCAATTGCTGGACGCTTATTTGAAGGCGGCGGATTCGTTTCGGCTCGCTAACAAAAATTACATTCGTGCACAGGACCTGTATCAACACCACGCCATTGCCGAGCGCGATCTGGAGCAGGCCGAATCGGACCGCAACCAGGCGCAGGCAGATTTGAATGCGGCCGATCAGGGAATGAAAATTCTCGGCATCAAGAATCCAGCTGATTTGGCGAAGGCGCCAAGCTCGGCGCAGATTCCTGTGCTTGCCCCCATAGGCGGCGAAGTCGTAGAGCGTCTCGTCTCGCCCGGCCAGGTAGTGCAGGCGGGACAAACGCAGGCCTTTACGATTTCAGATTTGAGTACGGTGTGGGTCCTGGCGAATGTCTACCAATCGGACCTCGCTTCCGTGCGCAGCGGAGATGACGTCATAGTACAAACGAGCGCATATCCAGACAGCTTCCACGGCAGAATTTCTTATGTGTCGCCTGCTCTCGATCCAAACACCAGGACGCTGCAGGCACGCATTGTTGTGGACAATCCAGGCGAGAAATTGAAGAGGGACATGTATTGCACCGTCATTGTCACGGCAGGGTCTATCCAGAATGCCATCGCCGTGCCCGACTCTTCTGTTCTGCGCGACGACAACAACCAGCCGTTCGTGTATGTCGTCATCGGAACGAATCAGTTCGGCCGGCGCGATGTGGAAGTCGGCCAAAGCCAGAATGGTCGAACGCAAATTCTTCAGGGTATTTCCGTCGGTGAGAAGGTTGTGGGCGACGGCAGCTTATTCCTTCAGTTTGCCAACTCGCTACAACATTGAGAAGGGCGGCTTCGAATGATTCATCACATCGTCCAGTTTGCCCTTCGTCAGCGGCTATTGATCCTGCTGATGGTCGCGTTCATCGCAGTCGGAGGCGCGATCTCGTTCCAGCACATGCCTGTAGATGCTTACCCTGATCTTTCTCCACCGATGGTTGAAATTATCACCCAGTGGCCTGGACACGCGGCGGAGGAGATCGAGCGCCTCGTTACTGTACCGACAGAAGTAGAAATGAATGGTGTTCCAAAGATGTCCATCATGCGCTCCATCTCTCTGTACGGACTATCGGACGTCATCCTGACATTTGACGAAGGCACTGGCGATTACTTCGCGCGCCAGGTCGTTTTCCAACGGTTAAGCGAGGTGACGTATCCAACCGGCGTAACGCCCACCCTTTCACCACTCGCCAGTCCCTCGGGGCTCGTTTATCGATATGTCATTCAAAGCCCTGACCGCACTCCGCAGGAGCTGAAGATTTATGAAGACTGGATCATCGAGCGCGAATACAAGCAGGTTCCAGGAGTCGCGGATGATTCTGGTTTCGGCGGGACTGTCATGCAGTACCAGGTGCTTCTTGATCCGGCGAGACTCTACGGCTACCACATTACGGTGCCGACTGTGCTGCAGCAGCTCTCCGTTAACAACTCGAATGCCGGAGGCGGTTTCTATTCGCAAGGTGGCCAGTTCTACTACGTTCGCGGCCTCGGGCTGGTTCGCGATACGTCGGACATCGGCGACGTCATCGTTGGCGCGCAAAACGGAGTGCCGGTACGTATTCGCGACATTGGCGACGTGACTATCGGGAATGCGCCGCGTCTGGGCGAATTCGGGTTCAACAAAACGGATGACGCCGTCGAGGGCGTCATCATGATGCGGCGCGGTGAGCAAACGCAAAACGTGCTGAAGGGTGTCGAAGAGAAAACACGGCAGCTTAATGAACAGATCCTGCCGCCCGATATCAAAGTACAGCCATACTACGACCGCAGCGATCTGGTGCAACTGACTATCGATACGGTTGAACACAACATGCTCCTGGGCATGGCGTTGGTCCTCATCGTTCTGATGTTTTTCCTGGTGAGCGTTCGGGCCGCGGTCATCGTTGCACTCACTATTCCGCTGGCTTTGCTTTTTTCGTTTATCTTCCTGCATGCGCGGGGCGTTGCTGCGAACCTGCTCTCGATTGGCGCCATCGATTTCGGAATTCTCATTGACGGCACTCTGGTGATGGTAGAGAACATCTTTCGCGAGTTGGGCGTTCGCGAAGGCCAGAGCTACAACCTGCACGAGGTCATACTGGCTGCTGCGAAAGACGTCGATCGTCCGATCTTCTATTCTGTCGCCGTCATCATTGCCGGCTACTTGCCCATCTACGCGTTGAGCGGTCCTTCGGGAAAACTATTCAAGCCTATGGCCGACACCGTATCGATCGCACTCGTAGGAGCGTTGATCCTGACGCTCACATTCGTTCCCGTGATGTGCGCCTATTGGTTTAAGAAGGGCGTGCACGAGCGCGTCAACAAACCCTTCGAATGGGTGAGAGAAAAATATACTGGCCAGCTTATATGGTGCCTAGACCACCCAAAGATCACCATGCTCGCTGCCTTCTTGATCTTCGCCGCAACGCTGTTACTCGTTCCTTTCATCGGAGGAGAATTCATGCCTCATCTCGATGAAGGCGCGTTGTGGGTGCGGGCAACTTTGCCATATACGGTTTCGTTCGAGGAAGCGAGCAAGTTTTCACCTCAGGTCCGAACAGTCTTGAGTAAATATCCAATGGTCACCGACGTCGGCTCCGAGCTTGGCCGTCCCGATGATGGCACCGACCCCACAGGGTTCTTCAATGATGAGTTTTACGTAGGGCTGAAGCCTTACAGCGATACTTCATGGAAAACGAGTGCAGTCCACAACAAGGCCGAATTGACTGAGGACATTCAGAAACAGCTGCAGGCGTTTCCGGGAGTCATCTTCAACTATACCCAGCCTGCTGAAGACGCCGTTGACGAAGCGTTGACTGGACTCAAGAGCGCCCTCGCGGTAAAGATTTATGGTCCCGACCTGAACGTTCTACAGAGCAAAGCGCTCGATATCAAACGCCGCCTCTCACAAGTTCCCGGCTTCACGGAGCTCACCGTGGTGCGCGAGCTTGGCCAGCCCAGCCTGTTGATTGACGTCGATCGCGATAAGATTGCCCGCTACGGTATCAACGTCGCGGATGTCGAGGCGATCGTGCAGGCGGCAGTCGGTGGCCAGGCTGCCACGCAAGTAATTCAAGGCGAGAAATTATTCGATCTCGTCGTGCGCATGAAGCCTGAGTTTCGCGAGAACGCGCAACAGATCGGCAATCTGCTCGTCGGCACACCTGCAGGCCAGCAAATTCCTCTGAGCGAACTCTCGAATATTCACGAAGCCAGCGGCGCATCGTTCATCTATCGCGAAAACAATTCACGCTACATCGGCGTACAGTACAGCATCGAAGGACGCGACCTGCAGGGAGCTGTGGCCGATGGACAGCGGGCGATTGAAAGCATCTCCAAATCCTTGCCAGCCGGGTACCAACTCACCTGGGGTGGGGAGTATGGCGAATTTCTCGAAGCAAAGCATCAGATGGAACTGATCGGGCCGCTTGCCCTGCTCATCATTTTCATGATTCTCTTCGCGCTCTATGGCAACCTCAAATTTCCCGTGACTATTGCTCTCGGCGTCGTGTTGACGGAGCCGGTGGGCGCGCTGATCGCGCTCAAGTTAACTCATACGCCGTTTAGCGTTTCATCGGCTCTGGGCCTGCTCGCGCTGATGGGTGTTTCGGTCGAGACAGCTGTGATCCTCGTCTCCTATATCAACAAGCTGCGTCTCGAGAATAAAGACATTCGAACGGCGACTCGCGAAGCTTCACTCCTGCGGCTGCGGCCCATTATGATGACCGCCCTGGTCGCCTGTCTCGGGCTTTTGCCGGCAGCTCTTTCCACCGGCATTGGTTCAGACACGCAAAGACCTTTTGCCATCGTCATCGTAGCCGGGCTGATCTCCCGGCTCTTCCTGGGCTTCTTCGTCAATCCCGTGCTGTACGAAATGGTCGCGCGCGAAGGCGATATCTTGCAGGTTTGATTACGCGTCCCAGCTGGTTTTCGAATGAAACTGCCGTGCTCGCCAGAGCTCCAGGCATCGGACTGAACGCAGGTGTCTTCTCTGTGCTGAATCGTACAACCCTGCATCGGCCCGATTTGTCACGTGGGAGGTGGGCCGCACTCTGGCGATCCCACGAGGGCCAGTCGGCCTTGCTCTGATTGGTTGAGCGAAACGCCAAAACCGGGCTGACCCATCCTTTCCTATATTGACACTGCGTCGCTCAGTCCCTGTCCCCGGAATTCGCGATCGGCTTCGCCAGGTAGGCATGAGATTCACTGGGGTTGTTCTTCAAAGCTGCAAATCCGATGATCTCGCCTTTGTCGTTGATGGAGCACGCCGACTCGAGGCACAGAGCGGAGTCTTGAGAAACCAGAGTGTTCAGGTCTGTCGCGGTTCCAGTGTGCCAAAGCACGGCCCCGGGGGCTGAAGCTCGCGTTAATGGAGACTCCCAGCACCAGGCCGTTGTTGCCGATGGCGATGGCTGAGCACTCACCTTGACGCCGTTGTCTATCTTGATGAATGACGTAGCGGTGCGTTCATCCTCATCATTCATACATCTCTTTACATTTGATCAGAAAGCCTTGAGACCTTCTGAACGGAACAGAGCGCAGGCGCTCTCGACCGCTTCAACACTCGGAGGCTGCACATCGTTGAGCGTGTAGTTGAGTTTGAGCGCTTTCCATTTAAAGCGACCCATTTGATGAAACGGCAGGACGTCAACTCGCTCTACGTTGCCTAGGCTGGCGGCGAATCTTGCAATCTGAGCGATGTCATCATCGTTATCCGTGAGTCCGGGAATGAGAACGAACCGCAGCCATAGTGCTCGTTTGCGGCTTGCCAACCGCCGCGCGAAATCCAGAGTTGGAGCATTATCCATGCCCGTGAGGTGACGATGGCGTTCTGGATCCCACGTCTTGATATCCATAATTACAAGGTCGATCTGTTCCAACTCGGCATCGGTGAGGCGGTTATGGAGCGAGCCGTTTGAGTTCAACGCCGTATGGATTCCCATTGCCTTCGTAGCCGTAAACAGCTTGATAACGAATCGGTCTTGCATCAGAGGTTCGCCACCACTTAAGGTGAACCCGCCTGACATGATTTTCAGTCCATGACGATACTTACGGAGTTCCTCAGTTGCGCGAGCTAAAGTCACGGGGATGCCATTGCTCATCGTCCACGTGTCAGGGTTATGGCAATACAGGCATCGCCAATGGCAGCCTGTTGTCCATCCCACAATGCGTACACCTGGCCCGTCGACGGTCGAGCCCGTCGTGAATGAATGAAGAAAGCCCATGTCTCCAGTGGCCAGCGCACTCCGCACGTCCGACTCCGGCATTTCCTTCCCGAGATCAACGCGCATTTCAAAAGGGCTTTTTGCCTCCAGCGGAACCAGTTGTTGCGCGTTACTCATATCGTCGCCTGCCTTCCATGGAATGTGCGGCTGATCACGTCCATTTGTTGTTCACGAGTCAGCCGCACGAAGTTGACGGCATATCCCGAGACGCGGATCGTCAGATGCGGGTATTTCTCCGGATGGTCCATCGCATCCAGAAGCATGTCGCGATTCAAAACGTTTACATTCATGTGATAGCCCGTAGCGCTGAAAAACGCATCGAGCATACTTCGCAAATTAGTGACTCGGTCCTCGGCGATTCGTCCCAGACCTTCGGGGAGTAACGACGCGGTGAGAGAGATGCCATCGGCGGCATCGCGAAACGGAATTTTTGCGACCGACGCAGCCGCAGCGTGAATGCCATGCTTGTCGCGCCCGTGCATAGGATTGGCGCCTGGAGCGAACGGCTCTCCACGACGCCTTCCATCAGGAGTATTACCGGTACTCTTGCCGTACACCACGTTCGATGTGATGGTCAGAATCGACTGAGTGTGAACCGCGTGGCGGTAGGTGGGATACTTCCTCAGCTTGCTCATGAACGTGCTGACGAGCCAGGAAGCAAGCTGGTCCACCCGATTGTCGTTATTGCCAAAGACTGGAAAATCGCCTTCGATCTTGTAGTCGGTCACGAGCCCGGATTCATCGCGAATCGCCCTGACTTTTGCGTAACGTATTGCAGACAGGCTATCGGCAACTACAGACATACCTGCCATGCCGAAGGCCATGGTTCGCAAGGGGGCGTAATCGTGAAGGGCCATCTCAAGGCGTTCGTAAGCGTACTTGTCATGCATGTAGTGGATGATGTTCATGGCGTTGACGTAGACGCCGGCAAGCCAGTCCATCATCTTTTCGAACTTGTCGAGGACGTCATCGAAATCAAGGTAATCGCCCTTCACGGCGTCGATCTTCGGTCCCACCTGATCGCCTGTAATTTCATCTCTGCCGCCGTTGATGGCATACAGCAGGCACTTGGCGAGATTGGCGCGCGCGCCGAAGAACTGCATCTGTTTGCCCATGAGCATCGGTGACACACAGCAAGCGATGGCTCCGTCGTCTCCCAGGGAGCGGCGCATGATTTCGTCACTTTCGAATTGAATGGAGCTGGTGTCGATTGCGACCTTAGAAGCGAAACTGCGAAACCCATCCGGCAATCGCGGTGAGTACCAGATGGTTAGATTCGGTTCCGGCGCGGGGCCGAGGTTATACAGCGTCTGAAGAAACCGAAAGCTCGTCTTGGTCACCAGCGGTCGCCCATCATCTCCCATGCCGGCAATCGACTCGGTCACCCAGGTCGGATCGCCCGCGAAGAGATCGTCGTATTCTGGCGTGCGCAGAAATCGAACAATGCGCAGCTTGATGACGAAGTCATCGATGATCTCCTGCGCCTGTTGCTCGGTGATCGTGCCAGCTGCGAGATCCCGTTCGAAGTAGATGTCAAGGAATGTCGATGTACGGCCGAGCGACATCGCGGCTCCGTTTTGTTCTTTCACGGCTCCGAGATAGCCGAAGTACAACCATTGCACGGCTTCACGCGCATTGCGGGCCGGCTCCGAGATATCGAATCCGTAACTTGACGCCATCTGCTTCAGTTCGTTGAGGGAGCGAATCTGTTCACTGAGTTCTTCGCGGTCGCGAATGATGCTGTCGGTCGACATGGCCGAATCAAGGCTGCGTTTCTCCTCCTGCTTGTGCTTGATGAGCCGGGAAACTCCGTATAGAGCCACTCGGCGGTAGTCGCCGATGATTCGCCCGCGCCCGTAGGCGTCGGGCAAACCGGTCAGAACGTGAGAGCTGCGACACCGCCTCACATCCGCAGTGTACGCATCGAAGACCCCCTCATTGTGCGTCTTGCGGTACTTCGAAAAAGTCTCGACGACCTGGGGATCGGGCTCGTACCCATAAGCCTTGAGCGCGGTCAGAACCATCCGAAGGCCGCCGTTCGGCATGATTGCCCGCTTCAATGGCGCCTCGGTCTGAAGGCCGACAATCAGTTCATTCTCGCGATCGATGTACCCCGGACCGTGCGCCGTGATCGAACTGGGAATCTGAGAGATGTCGAGCACGCCCTTCTTGCGCTCTTCAATAAACAACTGGTTCAACCGATCCCATATTTTCTTGGTCCGTTCCGTCGCAGACGCAAGGAAAGACTCATCTCCCTCGTATGGCTCATAGTTCTGCTGTATGAAATCACGAACGTTGATCTCCTTTTGCCAGAGACCCGTCCTGAATCCAGTCCATGGGGAAGTCGCTGCGTCCGGTGCGATTTGCTGTGAGGTAGCAATTGTCATTGTTAGTCCCTCCTGCCCCCCGTCGATCAAGAAACGGGCTGCATCAATCCAAGTAGCGACCAGGTGTGGTGCGCGATCATGAGTTCTTCGTTGGTCGGAACCACCCATACCGAAACCTTGCTTTGTGCTGTCGATATCCGCGCCGCGCCGCTGGCGTTCGCCTGTGCATCCAGGTCCACGCCCAGCCAGGAAGAGACCTCGCAGATGCGACGGCGGATTTCCGGCGAATTTTCTCCGATGCCCGCCGTGAATACGAGAGCATCAATGCCGCCCAGTACCGCGGTCAAAGCGCCGATCTCCTTCGCCGCGCGATATACGAAGTAATCCACCGCCAGACGAGCTTCGGGCTCGCTTCTCCCGAGCAGATCGCGCATGTCGTTGCTGATCCCGGAGATCCCCAGCAGACCCGATTGCTTGTAAAGCATCGTCTCTACCTCTTTCGCGGTGAGCCCCAGGTTTTGGAATAGATATAAAACCACCCCCGGATCAAGCGCGCCCGGCCTCGTTCCCATGCAGAGTCCGTCGAGCGCCGTGAAGCCCAGAGTGTTGTCAACGCTTTTTCCATTGTTCAAAGCGCACAGACTCGCGCCGCTCCCCAGATGCGCGACGATGACCCTGCCTTTGGCAATCTCAGGCGCAACCTCCGGCAAGACGGAAGCAATGTACTCGTAGGACAGGCCGTGGAAACCGTATCGCCGCAGGCCTGAGTTGCAAATGCTCCTTGGCAGTGGGATCAGGTCCGCTACTTGCGAATGGCCGGAATGAAAGCCCGTATCAAAGCAGGCGACCTGCGGTACGTCAGGCAGGCGCTCAAAGACGGCATCGATGGCAGCGAGGTTGTATGGCTGGTGTAACGGAGCCAATGGGACGACTTCGTACAGATGAGAAAGTATCTCCCGCGTCACCAGCACTGGCTGACCGTATCGCATCCCACCGTGAACAACGCGGTGTCCGATACCCAGCATGTGTGCGCCGTGCCACTTTGACCGGAGCCAGGACGCGAGTGCGTCGATGGCTGCATGCCCATCGGAAACGGTCGACATCCAGGCTGTTGTTTGCAAGGACTACACCCTGAGCATCCTTCGCAGAGAGTCGCGGGGAGGTCCCGATGCCTTCAATCTGGCCGCGCGCTGCAACTCGCCAGTCTTTCTCGCCGGATCGGTTGAAGACACAAAACTTCAGGCTCGATGAGCCCGCATTAAGCACAAGTGCATAGTCGTCCATCGGTAACTCCTACGGTTTGTTTCGACGCGCATGCGCGGCCAGCATCGCGACCGCACAACTTGCAATTCGCGACCGCACGCTATCGGCCCGGCTGGTCAGGATGATTGGGACTCTCGCGCCGAGCACCAACCCGGCACTGTCGGCTTTCGTCAAGAAGCTTAGTTGTTTGGCAAGGATGTTTCCGGCTTCGAGATCGGGCGCCAGCAGAATGTCAGGATCACCGGCGACTTCCGAGTGAATGCCCTTGGTCAGGGCGGCCTCCTTGCTGATCGCGTTATCAAACGCCAGTGGGCCTTCCAGCATGGCGCCGGTGATCTGTCTCCGCTCGGACATCTTGCAAAGGGCCGCCGCATCGATCGTCGCTGGCATCTTCGAAGTCACCGTTTCGACCGCTGCCAGAATTGCGACTTTGGGTTCTTTAAGACCGAGCGAGATGGCGAGATCGACAGCGTTCTGGCAGATGTCCGCCTTGTCTTCCAATGTGGGGGAAATGTTGATCGCACCGTCAGTGATGATCAGGACCTTGTGGTACGTCGGAACATCCATCACAAAGACGTGACTGATCCGGCGACCGGTCCGCAGTCCTCCTTCGCGGGAAACGACAGCCGCCATCAGTTCGTCAGTGTGCAGGCTGCCCTTCATCAGAAGTTCTGCCTGCGCCGAGCGCACCAATTCAACCGCCTTGGCTGCGGATGCATTGCTGTGCGGAGTGTCCACGATTTCAAAGCCTCTGAGGTCGAGTCCCGCAGACCTGGCGGTGGCTGCTATCTTGTCGCGAGGCCCGACCAGAATGGGAACGATGATGCCCAGCTTCGCTGCCTCAATTGCACCGGACAGTGCCGACTCCTCGCACGGATGTGCTACCGCGGTTGGAATCGGCTTCATGTTCTTGCATGTCACCAACATCTGTTCATATTTTCCGGTTCCCGTTCCGGCTTGGTGAATCATCCTTGCACCTCCTGCACTGCTGTTGAGGACAACGCTCGTGCTGCGGGGCCGGTTTCCTTCAGAAGAAATGTCAGGGCGATTGCAACGGCAACCCCGAGAAGGAGCGGCGCAAAAGCTGTCTGATAATGTCCCTTTTCCATTCGCCCGGCTCCGCCAGACACGCGCTGAAGAATCCATCCAAAGACTGGACCGAGCAGAGCGCTGAATGTAAAGTTCAGAAAATTGATCACTCCAGTCGCCGTCCCGCCAAACTGCGGAGGGTTAGCTTCCTTAATCACGGTGTAGGGCAACATGGCCGCGCCTGATGCCAGTCCCGCCGTGAGGCCGACCATGTAAGGAGGGAAAACTCCCGTATCGCCGAAGAGTATCCATGCCAGGCAGGCCAGAAGCAGGGCCGCGCCTGCCATGATCACCGGCTTTCGTCGCCCGAGCCGGTCGGAGATGAAACCGAGAAGCGGACAGCCGATGATCCACCCAAAGGGCACCGCAGACGAGCGCATGACTGCTGACGCATAGTCGAGGCCGTGAGCCTCCTGGAGGTAGCGCACTCCCCAGATCATGTCGAAGATCGTGGTCGGAATAAAAAGCAGCCCTGCGATCAATCCGCACAGGATCGACTGCGGATTACTAAACACAATACGGAAGGGTCCGATCGTGCTGCCCCACCAATTGTCGGGGCGCACTTCGTGTTTCTGCTTCGGTAAGAAAAAGAGAAGAAGCGCACCCATCCCGAGGCCGGCAATGCCCATGCCGATCCAGAAACGGTCCCACGCGAGGCCGCCACCGATCATTGGTCCAACGACGAACTGTCCAGCCGATCCGCCTGCCATTCCAAACATCTGCGTGGCACCGACCAGGGTTGCGGCCTTGGAGGCTGGAAAATTTTTGGTGGCGATGTAGATTGCCCCAACCAGGGCAAAGACTCCGCCGGCTCCCTGAAGCACTCTGCCCACGCTCGCGAAGTCGCTGCGGCCACTAGCGAACAACAACGCCCCTACGCCAACCACAGCCGCGGCGATTGGCAGAACTTTCCGCGGTCCGAGTTGGTCCATCGCAGCACCAGCGACCAGACTGAACGGCGAATACCCATAATAGAAAAGGCCCGCGATCGAAGCCACGCCGAGCGCGCTCACCCCGAAAGCCTCTGACAATTGCGGCATCATGACAGAGGGAGCCGAGCGGAGCGCGTACTGGTAGAAGTAGTAGATCGCCGTCAACATCCATGCAACGGCAGCGATTCTGAGACTCTTCCCAGTCCGCGGTGTACTTTCTAATTGTGCTTTTGCCTCCGACATATGCGTCCTTGTGACTGAGGCTGATGTTCCACGTCGCGTGTTATGGCTCTCTAACAGAGCACGACAGACACCGCTAACCCGCCTTCGGAAGTCTCTTTGTATTTGGAATTCATTTCTTTCGCGGTCAGGGCCATCGCGGCGATCGTTGTGTCGAGATCGACGCGGCGTTCCTCGGGCACTTCTCCGCTGGCAATGCAGTAACCCGTCCATGCCTTTACCGCTCCGTAAGCGCAACGCTCAATACACGGTATCTGGACGTAGCCCGCGACGGGGTCGCAGGTCATACCAAGATGATGTTCGAGAGCGGACTCAGCTGCGTTTGAAACGACTTTTGGGCCCGCGCCCATAGCTTGCGCGATCATCGCAGCGCCCATCGAAGAACCCACTCCCACTTCCGCCTGACAGCCGCCTTCGGCGCCGGAGAGGGTTGCGTTGTGTTTGCATAGGTAGCCAATCGCTGCCGCTGCCAGAAACCCGTCGCGAATGTTCTGCTGCGGAGTATTGAGGTCGTACAGTGATTTAAGGACCGCCGGTATGATTCCCGCTGAACCTGCGGTTGGAGCGGTGACGATAATATGGCCGCGAGCGTTTTCCTCCCCCATGGCAAAGCCGTAAGATGCCACCTGAGTAACCGAGCGGGCCGCTGGTCCTTTGGCGGTTGTCTTCAAGCTGCGTTGCAAGGCAGCGGCCTTGCTGTGCAGCTTGATGGGGCCGGGAAGAATACTCTCCGTGATCAATCCAGTGTCAACGCCACGCACCATGACTTCGGACACCTGGTCGATAAACTCCCAGATATCCTTCTCGTTTTTGCCGGAGATGGCCATCTCGTTTTCAAGCAGCAGTTTCGATAAGGGGATCTTGTCATCGATGAGATACTTCTTCAGATCCCGCGCATTTTGGTAGATGTACTTGGGTTGTCCTTTTTGCGGAGGCTGGTAGCCTTTCCACTCAATGAAGCCGCCGCCCACCGAATAGTATTCGAGCTCGTAGAGTGGCTGATCACCCGCAAGGAGCACCCCCGTCATCGTATTCGGATGATGGAAGTCGCCCTTGGTGGCGTCGAAGATGATGTCGTTCAGCGTGAGGTTGAGGGTTGTGGGGCCGATCGTAACCTTGTGCACCTCGTTAGGATTGGACGCCAGCCCATCAAGGAATTGGGGAGGGCATGTCGCCGGAGCTTTGCCCAGCAAACCGGCAAGCGAAGCTCTGTCTGTGCCGTGACCTTTGCCGGTCGCGCTTAGACTGCCGTACAAATGAACCTTGAGCGCGGTTGCCCGCTTGAGTTGATCTTCAGGAAGTTTCGAGACTCTCTGGAAGAAGTCGTACGTAATTCTCATCGGACCCATCGTGTGCGAACTCGACGGCCCGGGACCGATCTTGTAGAACTCTTCGAGCGTCGTCATGATCGGGCCCTTCGATTCCCTGACTAGTTCGGGGTCAGGAAGAACAGGGGCTGGGGTTGCCGAAGCCGCCACCGGCTGGGAGGCTTGCTCCGCGGGCTGTTCTTTCGAGCACCCGGCAAGGATCGTCCCGGCAGACGCGATCAGAGCGGCAAACCCAAATTCCCGGCGGCTAAGAGTTGCCGGAGACGCGCTTGTCGTTGGTGCAGGTGCACAGGTTCCACATCCCGTTGAATTGCAGCTTCCGCACCCGCTTCCAGAATCATTAATTACCTTGAGTAGGTCTCCCATTGCGTCTCTCCTTTTGAGTCGCTCCTTTCGCACTACTCAGATGGTTTCCTGCCGGAATCCATCTGGTTGGAGAAGTTCTGGCGACGCGTGCGCAGCCAGGATTCGTGAAAGGAACAACTACCAGGCACCGTCGATGCAACTCTTGTCCAGGGGCCGGAAGTCGTCATTTCAGGCCTCGGCGCCACTACCGGGAACATCTCAAACCGCTATGGAGTTTGGGAACTGTCAGTTCTACTAGTCACTGCGCGTGAAGCGGTAGGGTGCGCGCTTCAACGATCCATTCAGCAGATTTCAGTCGTAAATCCGTGCGCAGCTTTCAGAAGATTGCGCTTAGCGCCGTTTGATTACTCAAATCGGAAAGCTTTTAGCCCGCATCTGCCAGGAATCGCCAACCATCCGCGGCACTCCGGCTAGAGATACTATCTGGGTAATTTTCTCAACACGTCCCAACTCACAAGATCATTTTCCCAATCAAAAATCCGATGATCACAGACGACACCGTGGCCACCAGTCCCGGAAGCATGAAGCTATGATTCAAGACGTACTTGCCAATGCGAGTTGTGCCCGTTTGATCAAAGGAGATAGCCGCAAGCAATGTGGCGTAAGTTGGAAGGAAGAAATACCCGTTAACCGCTGGGAAGACTGCAATCAAGACGGGCGCTCCCAGCCCCAGGGCGAGGCCGACCGGCATCAGCGTAACAACCGTCGCAGCCTGGCTGGCAAGCAGGATAGAAAGGGCGAAGAGTCCTACGCCAAAAATCCATGGATGCTGCTGGACTGCTCCAGAAATGCTGTGGATGATGAACTGGCGGTTCCCTTCAAAGAATGATGATCCGAGCCATCCCAATCCGGCAATGGATATCAGAGCCACCATACCGGCGTTCATGATGCTACCTTTGACGGCTACGACGGGAGACGCGCGAAACACAAGCATGATAAGACCCGCGGCCGCGAACATCAGAATCATGATCGCTGGCGCCATCTCCACTTGTTCGACAATTTCCTGTCCCCCATCTGGAACTGAGTAGCTCGGCCGCATGGACGGAAATAGCCCGAGCAGTACGACCAGAAGTGCCGCAAGCAGGAATATGACAACGGAGCCGCGTGCGCGTATCAGGTCTGTGCCCTCCAGCATCGTGCGCGATGTTGGAGCTTCAATCAGCCCTTTTGCCAGGCGGTCCTTATATACAGGATCATCCTTCAGTTCCGGGCCTTTCCACATTACCGCAAGCGCTCCCAGCAAACTGCCTAGCAATGTCGATGGAATGCAAATCAGGAGGATTTGCTCTAAACGAACACCCGAAGAACTCAGAAGGCCTAATAGAGCGACCGTAGCGGCGGAGATCGGCGAGGCGGTAATTGCCTGCTGGGACGCAATCGTCGCAATCGACAGCGGACGTTCAGGACGGACACCCGCATTGCGCGACACCTCAGCGATGACCGGTAATAATGCGTAGATAATGTGGCCTGTGCCCGCTATCAATGTGAATACGTAGGCGACCAGCGGAGCTACCAAAGTAATGCCTGCCGGCCAAAGGCGTAGCGCCCGATCGGCAATGACCACGAGATAATCCAGACCGCCCGCTGCCTGCATGGTGGATGCGGCGGTAATTACAGCAAGAATCATTCCGAGGACGGTGCGCGGTGGCATTCCAGGTGGAAGACCAAAGAGAAACACCAGAACTACGAGTCCGATCCCAGCTACTGTTCCGAGGCCAATCCCACCCAGCCGAGAGCCCACGAAAATACAAGCGATGACAACCAGTAGTTCCAGCCAGATCATAACGATGCCGCGCTAACGTCCGCCCGTACCTGTCATGGCCCGCGGATCGAGCAATTTATTTATTTGCTCTTCGGTAAGCAACTTTTTTTCTCGCACAAGCTGGACGATACCCTTGCCGGTCTTTAGAGCCTCGGCTGCGAGCTCAGTAGAAGTGTCATACCCAAGCAATGGATTCAGCGCGGTGACCACGCCGATGCTGTGCTCCACGTACTTGCGGCACACGTCCGTATTCGCGGTTATGCCTTCCACACAGTTCTGCCGTAGCGTGTCGGCAGCGTTCATAAACATGGTCTGCGATTCGAGAATGCAATACGCGATGATTGGCTCCATGACGTTGAGTTGCAGTTGACCGGCTTCGGCAGCAAGCGTCACTGTCAGGTCATTACCAATAGCCTTGAAGCATACCTGGTTCACCACCTCTGGAATCACCGGATTCACTTTGCCAGGCATAATGCTGGAACCCGGTTGCATGGCAGGCAGATTGATCTCATTCAGGCCTGCACGAGGCCCCGACGAGAGGAGCCGCAAATCGTTGCAGATTTTCGATAGCTTGATTGCCAGACTCTTAAGAACGGCAGAAAACAGAACAAAGGGTTGTGTATCTTGAGTGGCCTCAACCAGATTGACAGCTAGTTTGATCGGTTTGCCCGTGATCTTCGCGAGGTGGTTGGTGCAACGTTCCGCGTACCCGGCGGGAGCGTTCAGCCCCGTTCCGATGGCGGTTCCACCCATGTTGACCTCGTACAGAACTGCTTCCACGCGCTCGAGAGCGAAGATCTCACTGTCCAGGCTCTCCGCAAATGCGTGGAACTCCTGACCTAGGGTCATGGGAACCGCATCCTGTAACTGCGTACGTCCCATCTTGAATACATCGCGAAACTCGTCACCCTTGTAACGAAAGGCTGAGACGAGCTTTCGCAGTTGAGTGACCAGCTTTCCATTTAGAAGAAAGATGGCAATGTGCAAGGCGGTCGGATAAGCGTCATTTGTAGATTGCGAACAGTTGACATGATTGTGCGGATCGCAATGCTTATATTGTCCTTTCCCGAAGCCCATGAACTCCAGGGCACGGTTTGCGATCACTTCGTTGGCCGCCATGTTTGTTGACGTTCCGGCTCCCCCCTGAATCAGGTCGACCTTGAACTGCTCATGCAGCCGTCCGTCAATAATCTCCTGGCAGGCGCCTTCAAGACTGTGGAGGATCTCCTCACTGAATTGCTTGCACTCATAGTTTGCACGCGCCGCAGCCAACTTTACGATAGCGAGGGCTCGAATCAGATCCGGATATTGCGAGATAGGCACGCCGGAAATGTGGAAGTTCTCTAAAGCACGCGCGGTCTGCACGCCATAGTAGGCATCGTCAGGAATTGCTTTATCGCCCAGAAGATCATGCTCGATCCGCATATTTCCTCCGTTATTTGTCCTTTCAGGGACAATCACGCGCTTGCCATCGTAGTAAAGACGTGGGAGACGTCCAACTGGCAGAACTACCAGTGTTTGAAGGAATAGATATCAACTCCGCCAACAGTCAGGTGAAGGGTGCCCACACGAACTTGCCGCATTTCACACTGACTGAATCTCTGGATTCGGTCAGCAAATTAATCGTCCGAGTTACTTCCTAATTCGATCCGAATAAGAAGTGTGTAACTCCGAGTTGGACAGAGATAGATCTTAATTCTTGCTCGAAACTCGGGAATAGCTGCCAGTTTATATCTGGCAGAACTGACAGTTTACGAAAGGTTTCCTAATCTGGCACCCTCCTCTATGAAGTTGGCGACTTCGCTATAAGACAGAACTAAGTACTTGGCTTGGAAAAATCTTATACGCCGCCGCAGCGGTGATCCTTGTGTGCGTGACGTCGCTACACGCACATAGAGGATTTCATGACTGTGCTCACCGCTTCATCTTCGCGAGGGTATTAGCTGACGTGAGTCCCGGCAGCGATCTGGAAGGAAGTTCCCGGGGGCAGGAGCTTTTATGAGATCGAATCTTCGGATCACCTTGAGACGAATCGGCTCCGCCGCATTGTCGCTATTCGTCGTCTCCGCCATCTGGATTCAGCCGGCGAGAGCGCAATCCCAGGACAGCAGGCAGCAAGACATACAGCAACTGAAAGATAAGCTCGAGCAGCTGGACGGGATGATGAAGCAGGCCAGGGCAGAGCTCAACGCGCTGGAGGCCGCGGCACCGCCCCCACCCAACGCCGTGGCAGTTGTACAAGCCCCACAGAGGGCGAAAGAGGCGCCCGCACAGGAGATCGCTGTTCCGTCGGAGGCAGTCATTGCTGCTCCCCAGACCTCAGTCGTGCCGATGGAAGGTGAAATAACAGAGTCAAAGGACAGTGTGAATTTTTACGGATTCGCCATGCTCGACTCCGGATACGACTTCGGGCAGGTGAATCCGGACTGGTACGACGTACTCCGTCCCACCCAGTTGCCGTCCTATTACAACCAGTATGCGCCGAGCGGAAATGTATACGCGAGCGTGCGGCAGACTCGCTTCGGGGTGAAGACATCCACGCCTACCCGGTTCGGCGACCTGAACACAATATTTGAATTCGAACTATTTGGGACTGGAGTCGACGCCGGCCAGACAACTTTCCGCCTGAGGCATGCTTATGGCGAACTGGGGCAGTTCGGAGCCGGGCAAACCTGGAGCCCGTTCATGGACATAGGCGTCTTTCCGAACACGCTTGAGTACTGGGGACCGAGCGGGATGGTCTTTTTCCGCAATGTACAGTTGCGCTGGATGCCGATCCGAGGCGAGAAAGGCAGCGTCACAATTGCGCTGGAGAGACCCGGCGCCAGCGGTGATCAGGGCATTTATGCCGACCGCATCGAGCTAAGCAACATACGGCCGCGGTTCAATTTTCCAGATCTTTCGGGAAATGCGCGGATTAACAGGGACTGGGGCTACCTGCAGATGGCCGCCATTGTCCGGAAGATCGGCTGGGTTGACACGAGCGGTAACACGACCAACCTGGGTGGCAGCGTCGTGGGCTGGGGCATAAATCTGACTTCCAATCTCAACCTGTCAAAGAAGAATGTCGCCAAGCTGGCATTTGCGTATGGGAATGGAATTGAGAATTACATGAACGATGCACCGGTAGATGTCGGTATCGAGCACAATCCCCCGAACTCAGCCGTGCCCATTAAAGGCGTTGCTCTGCCGGTGCTGGGAGTCGTGTCGTTTCTCGACCACACGTGGAGCGAACGCTTCACCAGCTCGATCGGCTACTCACTGCTGAACATCCAGAACTCGAACGCTCAGTTACCGTCGGATTATCACCAGGGCGACTATGCGGTCGCGAACTTGCTATACCACCCGATTCCGAGGGTCACAATGGGGAGCGAATTCCAGTTCGGCAGGCGGTTGAACTTCAGCGACGGGTTCAATACCAACGATTATCGGCTCCAGTTCTCATTCAAGTTTGACTGGGAGAAGAGTTTCAAGTCTCCGTCGTTTTGATTTTGATCGCAGGTGAAACCCGAAAGGAAACATCCATGTTTGTTCGAAACTGGGCTATAAGGCTAGTTCTTGTCGCGACAATCTCTACGCCGTCTTTGCTTCCAATGGCGGCGTGGTCACAGGGATCACGGAGCCCGGTCGCTCCCAGGCGAGAGGTTGTAGAAGCGGTGGTGCGGGAGGCCTACGATAAGTTCCGGAGCGACACAAACGGAAAGAACGCTGATTACATTCCCTATCTCGCGCAAGTCGACTCAAAGCTCTTCGGCATCGCCGTGGTCACAACCGACAACCAGGTGCTAACTCTGGGAGACGTGAACTATTCCTTTTCCATCCAATCCATCTCGAAGGTCTTTACCCTCGCCCTTGCGATGGAGGAGTTAGGTCCTGACAAGGTATTTCAAAAAATCGGGTCCGAACCGACTGGCCGCGCGTTCAACTCGGTGCTCGCCGTTGTCGATATGCCTACTCATACGGGGAACCCGCTCGTCAACGCGGGAGCTATTGCAACCACCAGCCTCATATCGGGCAAAGACGCTGACGAAAAGTGGAACAAGATTCTTGCCTTCTATGGCAAGGTCGCCGGCGAAAAGTTGACACTTATCGATGAAGTTTATAAGTCAGAAGCGGCCACTAATACTGGTAATAAAGCCCTGGCAATGCTTCTAGCTAAGTATGATCGCATTTATGCCGATCCATTTGAGTCCGTCGATATCTATACCAAACAATGCTCGGTTGGTGTGAATGCTTCACAACTCGCCCGTATGGGAGCAACGCTGGCCAACAACGGCGTGAATCCAGCCACCGGCGAGCAGGTCATCAAGCGCGAAGACATCCCTTACATTCTCAGCACCATGACGATGGCGGGTCTCTACGATGGCTCCGGAGGTTGGGCGTGGCATGTGGGTCTGCCCGCAAAGAGCGGGGTGGGCGGTGGAATTGTTGCCATCGCTCCGGGGAAAGGCGCCATCGCGGTGTTTGCTCCTCCCCTTGATGAGGCTGGAAACAGCGTAAAAGCGCAGGAAGTGATCGACTATGTCGCTCAGAAGCTGAACTACAACCTCTACTCACCGAGTTCGGTTGGATTGAAGTAGACGTCTCCGAATTCCTGCCAGAACTTAACGATGCGATCGGAGTGAGACATGAGACCGGGTGCCTGGAGAGCGGGATCCAAGTTACTTGTCTTGTCCGTTGGCATCACCTGCTCCACTGTTGCGCAGGGCCAACTCGTAGGCCCTCAGCGCGACGCTCCGATCATCGATACCGAGAATACGGGCGCCGCACTGCTAAAACTGGACCAACTTGTGGAACAAAACCACCTGCTGGAGGAGCAAAATCGAGCACTGATGACGGAGATCGAAACTCTGCGCGGAGTCCTCGCCCAGCGGGCTGGAGCAACGAATCAAGTCGATGAGGCGGAGATAGAGGCAGCAGTGGCAGCAATGAACTACAAGCCTCCGGTAGTGCAACCACAGGCCGCCGCCAATCTTTCAGAAGGCCAGCCGGAGCAAAAGACGTGGGGCACATATACACCCAACCTGGGTTTTAAGTTGGCCAACACCGAATACGGCGACCTGAATCTCAGCATTTACACATATGTCCGCTATTTGAACCAGCGCTTACTTGACCCAACCTACACTAACGCATTCGGTACCGTTAATACGGTACAGCAACGCCAGGACGTCCAGATTCAGAAGGTGCAGATAAAGTTTCTGGGTTGGCTAGGAACGCAGAAGTTCCGGTACTTTCTCTATGCCTGGACTTCGAATGCTTCACAGGGCGACCCTGCTCAGGTGGTACTCGCCGGGAATGTGAACTACACCTTCAATAAGCATCTCACCTTCGCCGGCGGGATCACATCTCTGCCTGGCACACGGAGCGTGGAAGGCAACTTTCCCTTCTGGCTGGGAGTGGATACTCGCTTGATAGCCGACGAGTTCTTCCGTCCCTCGTACACCTCGGGGATCTGGGCCAGGGGGCAAATTGTCGATCGCCTGTCGTACCAGGCGATGCTCGGCAACAACCTGAGCACGCTTGGCGTGAGCGCAGCCCAACTTAACAATAAATTCGACACGCTTGCCACGGCTCTAGTCTGGACGCCCACGACCGGTGAATTCGGGATTGGATTCGGCGACTTCGAAGATCATCAAAAGCTGGCCACCCGTCTGGCGGGTCACTTTACCCGCAGTGACGAAGACTCGCAGGAGCAGCCAAACACTAACTCAATCGAGAACACTCAGATCCGTCTCGAAGATGGGAGTGTTATCTTCACGCCCAACCTATTCGGTCAGGGGATTTCGATCAACGACGTGACCTATAAGATGACCGCCTTTGATGGCGGTCTCAAGTACCACGGTTATTCACTAGACGGAGAATACTTTTTGCGCTGGCTCGACCACTTCAAAGGCCCAGGCACCGCCGGACTTCCAGCAATCTTTTCTCACGGCTTCCAGATGCAAGCCTCGGCCATGGTTCTGCCTAAAGCACTCCAGATTTATCTCGGAGGATCGACGTTGTATGGAAAGTATGGCAATCCCTGGGACTTCCGGAGCGGTGTGAATTGGTATCCGTGGCACAACAGAGTTCTGCGGTGGAACGCGGAATTTCTTTACCTGCAGCATTCTCCGGTGGGTTACACATCGGTTCCCTTTGCTCTCGGAGGGACAGGGCCCGTATTTCATACGAATGTCGAGTTGGCGTTCTGAGAGGTCCGATTATGAAAACGCTACGAGCTCGGTCTCTGAACTGGAGATTGGCCTGTCTTACGCTCGTCGTCGCGCTGTTTTTGCTCTGTCATCAGCCTTTTGCCCGGACCCAAGCCCCCCTCCCCCAAGGGGCCCAGTATGAATTGAACGATTCTCACTTCCACTTGACTAACTACATTCAGGAGGGAACTGATATCCATGACTTTTTAAAGGTCATGGGCACAAAAGTTGGACGGGTCGCACTCTTTGGGATTCCCCTGCAACAAGACTGGTCGTATCAAAACTCCGGCGATTTTGCTCCGACCTACTATCTGCAGAGTGATGCGCCGCTCTACTACTACTCCTTCACCGACGCCTATATCGCCACGGCATACAAATCCCTCTCGAAAGAAGAACAGGCTCGCTTTGATCCGATGATCACGGGATTTAATCCCGCGGATATGTACGCTGCGGATCACATTCGCCGGGTGTTACAAACCTTCCCGGGCGTTTTCACTGGCATCGGTGAATTCACGATCCACAAAGAGTTCGTGTCCTCCAAAATCGCGGGTGACACCCCCAGCCTGCAGAACCCAGCCCTCGACAGGATCCTCGATTTTGCGGCCCAGGTCGGACTTCTCGTCATCATCCACAACGATATCGATACGCCCTTCTCCACAAACGAGTCTGACACCCCCTCTTCTGAGCCCGGCCCTCAGCCCATCTACCTTTCGCAAATGCAGATGCTGATTAAGCGCCACTCCAAAACCACCATCATCTGGGCTCACACCGGAGTGGGACGAGTCGTTCGACCTATCAAGGCACACGCCAAGATTTTGGACTCAATGCTGAGTGACCCCGCTTATAGCAATCTCTATTTCGACCTCTCCTGGTCGGAGCTCGCCAAATACATCGTCTCGTCTCCCGAGGCAACGCAGGTCGCCGCGAACCTCATCAACCGGCATCCCGACCGCTTTCTGTTCGGCACTGATGAAGTCGCTCCCAAAAGCCAGGAGCAATATCTCAGGGTCTACTACCAGTATGACCCGCTGTGGAAGTCTCTGAGTGCAGACGCGAGCGAGAAGGTGCGCAAAGGAAATTACGAGCGGCTGTTCGACCGCGCCAGACAACAGGTGCGCGCCTGGGAGCAGGAGCATGTGAAGTAATACGCTGGCGAAATTCCAGGGGGGAAACCAGCGGTCATAAATGGGCAGAATTTAGCTTGCGGAACGTTCGGAAAAGGAGAACAAATTCATGAAACGCAACATTGGATACACAATCGCGTTGCTCACGCTCGCAACGGGCCTTTCCGCCCCGTTGCCGGCTCAGCAACCCAGTGCCGAGAAATCAGACCTGATCGATGCCTCGGCGATGGATGCCTTGAACCAGATGGGCACCTACCTTCGCACCCTCAAGGATTTCCAGGTTACATCGAACGCCACGTCGGAGGATGTTCTGGAGGACGGAGAGAAGTTGATGTTCGCTCGCACCACGGACTTGCTTGCCGTTCGGCCCAATAAGCTTCGCTACGATATCCAGGGAGATCAGATGTCGGGTCTGGCCCTGTATGACGGGAAGACATTCACGCTCTTCGCCCGTGGTGCGGGTTACTACGCAACTGCGGACGCGCCCCCAACCATCGGTGAATTGATCGACATTGTGCGCGAAAAGTACGACATGGAGCTTCCGCTCGTGGATCTCTTCCTGTGGGGCGGACCGGAGGCCTCCACCAACCAAATCACCGAAGCCAGCGATTTTGGCCCTGGCGACGTTGAAGGAACCACCTGCGAACGTTACGCGTTCCGGCAGCCGGGCCTCGACTGGCAGGTCTGGATCCAGTTGGGTGATCATCCTCTGCCCAGAAAACTGGTTTTGACGACCACCACTGACGAGGCTCGTCCGCAGCACGTTTCGGTACTGACCTGGAACCTCGCGCCGTCCTACAACGATGCGGCCTTCGTCTTCGATCCTCCGGCGAATGCCCACAAGATCGTTTTCGCCGGACAGAAAGCGGCCGCAACAAGCGGCAACTAGGAGCTACACATGAAACTCAATACTAGACTCGTCCTATCGTTCTCGCTCGCGCTCCTTTTGGCAGTTCCATCCGTGGCCCAACGCACTAGCGGCGGTGGCGGCAACAGAGGTGGTGGCAACAGAAACAACGGATCAGTCCGTTCGACTTCCAACAACAGCGTGAATCAGCCCTCAAGAAATGCTGCTTCGAACCGCAGCGCCAACAACAACACCAATGCCAACCGCAATACAAACGTTAACCAGAACGCGAATGTAAACCGCAACGCCAACGTTAACCAGAACGCTAACGTAAACCGCAATGTCAACGTCAACCAGAACGTCAACGTAAACCGCAACGTTAATGTCAACGGTGGGTACAACGGCGGATACTACGGCGGCGGCGGTTGCTGCTATCACCCCGTTGCGGCTGCGGCGACGGTTACAGCGGCAGTCGCAGTCACCGCCGCTGCGATCGGATCGATGGTGAATACGCTTCCGCCCAGCTGCCAACCCATCGTCGCCAATGGTGTCACATACCAGCAGTGCGGCGGCACCTACTATCAGCCACAGTTCTCCGGCGGGAACACGACCTATGTAGTGGTCAACCAGCCGTAGTTTGCGGCGGATAGCGACGAACGTGCGGGGGCCCCCAACGCGCCGCCAGCGAGATCGGCCGCACGCGGCGAGCGAGCTTCATGCGGATAAGTCAGGTTCAAAGGGGCAGGTCATGGCGCTGCCAAGAACAGAGGTTCTGAATTTAGAGGTAATTGCTCTGAGCAGAAGAATCGTCATGGGGCAGATGAAAGGAGACATAGAATGGCCCATAACCGCAGAATCATATTGTTATCTCTCATACTCATCGTCCTGGATAGCTCTTTCCTGCCCCCAGCAGATGCATATCAAGCGAAGAAGCTCCCTAATATTGTCATCTTAGCTACCGGTGGAACCATTGCCGGAACTGGGGCTACGGGAACCCAGGCGGCTTACACCTCTGGCGCGGTGACCATCGACGCAATGCTTGCGGCGGTTCCTGGAATCCGGGATCTAGCCAACATTAAGGGCGAGCAAATCTCGAACGTTGGTTCCCAGGATATGACGCTGGACATCATGCTCACCCTCGCCAAGCATATCAATGTCTTGCTGGCACAAAACGATATCGATGGCGTTGTCGTTACGCATGGTACCGACACCATGGAAGAGACCGCCTTCTTCCTGAATCTGGTGGTGAAGAGTCAAAAACCCGTGGTGCTGGTGGGGTCGATGCGGCCATCGACCGCAGTCAGCGCGGATGGCCCTTTGAACTTGTTCGATGCGGTCGCTGTAGCGGCTGACCCAAGCGCAACAGGACGCGGTGTACTCGTCGTGATGAATGACTGGATCCACGGCGCACACTCGCTTACCAAGACGAGCACAACCGCCGTCCAGACCTTCATGTCTCCCCTGCGCGGCCTTGTCGGTGTCTCCACTTACGGCAAGAACGACTTCTATAACACGCCGCAATGGAAGCATACTGCGGAAAGCGAGTTTGATATATCCAGCGTCACCAAGCTACCTCGCGTAGATATTCTTTATGCCTATGCAGACATGTCTGCCGATCTCATTAATGCCTCTGTGGCCAACGGCGCGAAGGGTATTGTCATCGCCGGAGTCGGAAACGGAAATATGAACAAAGTGACGTTAGAAGCTGCAGGGAGGGTTGCCAGGCAAGGAGTCGTCGTGGTCCGAAGCAGTCGCGTGGCCACCGGAAGCGTCGGACGGAATGTTGAAGTGAACGATGATGACATGAACTTCGTGGCATCTGATGAACTTAATCCCCAGAAGGCCAGAATCCTACTCATGCTGGCGCTGCTCAAACCTCGTTCTACTGCGGAAATCCAGAATCTGTTCTACACCTACTAGGCATCGGGCCGGAATCAATCTTGTTGTAACTTTGAGACGCGCTACCCGGCAAGAGGGAGGATCAACGGACTAGCAGGGATTCTCCTCGTCGCCCATCAGGCGACTCTCGAGAGGTCCACCATGAAATGCCAAAGCTTAATTCTTTCTTTTCTTCTTCTCCTTCCCACCGCCCTGTTTGCACATGACAAAACAGACCGCCTGGTCATGAAGAATGGCGACTCTATGACATGTGAAATCAAAGGTCTCGACTCCGGCGTGCTGTACGTCAGCTTTGATTACATCGACGGGACGGCATCTGTTGACTGGACGAAAGTAGCCCGGCTGGAAAGTACCCAGTTATTTGTTGTGAAAACAGAAGATGGCTCGGTGTACACGGGTGCTCTGAGAACGCCAGAGACGGGAGGTGGCAGGCCGTCGCAGATCCAGGTCCTGGAGTCTCCCGAGCAAGTGCACACGATGGAGCGATCACAGGTTGTCCGTATGGTGGCTACATCTGAAAATGTCTGGGAGCGATTCAACGGCGAGATAAGCTTTGGGACGATCTATTCCAAGGGCAACCAATCAACGCAGTACAGCCTTGGCGCGGACACGGCGTACGTGCGGGAGCGCTGGAATGCGATGGCCAACTTCGACTCCACCCTCTCTAAGAGCACGGGCACCACGGCTTCCACACGAAACTCGCTTACCTCCTCTGCCCTCCTTTTGATGCCCCAGAGGAAGTGGTTCATCCAGGGCATTGGCGGTCTGCTGCAGAGTTCGGAACAAGGTATTACACTTCAGACTTTGCTCGGCGGGGGCGTGGGGCGCTATTTGAAGAATACGAACCGGGCGAGAATCCAGTTGGTCGGTGGAGCAGCCTGGCTGGACACATCGTATCAACAGTCCAGCGTGCCCATAAATCATCAGAACACTGCGGCAGCCTTGATTTACGCGGACGTGGCGTTCTTCAGGTTCAGCAAGACCAACTTCGATGCAACCGCCTCAGTTTTACCCGCGCTCTCTGATCCGGGACGCGTTCGTATGAACACGAATGTTAGCTATTACATCAAGATCATCAGCAACCTGAAATGGAATATCTCTTTTTATGGAAACTGGGATAACCAACCGCCGCCAGGTCTTTCTGGCAGTGACTACGGAACCAGTTCCGGGCTGAGCTGGACCTATGGACTGAAGTGACGGGTGTCAACTCCGGGCGCGATTCGCTGCGAGTGATTTTTCTTTGCGTGAGAAATGAAAGTACGCGCCGACGCTTAGGAAATTAATGAACACGCCGATCACGTTCCACAAAACTACCGGTCGAGACACAATCAACAAGCCGTAGTAGACCCAGAGAATCTGAAACGTGCCTATGATTGCCGCCATCCTGGGGTTCATCCCAGCACTGGAGCGGCGCCTGAGCATCGCGATCAGGTCGGGCAAAGCAGCAAAGGTAGTCCCCAGACCCGCGACAAAGCCAAAGAGGTCTGACCGGCGAAACTCAGGCAAGAGCAGGCTCTTCGCGTCGTGTGGAACCAGATCCTGACAACCATAAAGCATGACGAGAAGCATACAAGGAATAGCGAGTGTCACTGAGTTGAATCGGGACATTTGTGCCTCCGCACATGAATCTGTGTTGCGCGGGTCAACTGTTAACATCAGGAAGATCGTTGTCTCTGTCCGAATCATAAACAGCCAAGTGCAATTGCCAACTGTCAGTTGAAACAGGTCCCACCTCATCGTAAGCCGAGTACCTCGCTAGCTCCGTAACCGAACTGCTTCTTCCAGGCCTAAGGTCTGTCAATTTCAACAGGTGCGCCGCGAAACGGTGCGACCTAGAATCACAAGACATGACCGAGTGGTGAGGGTTGAGGAGCCGCTGGTGATCCGCGGTGACTGCTTGCGGGATGCTTCGAAATGACCTGTTGGGTTCTCAGGGAACCCAGTGTTCATGTGGCTCTTGGCTCATCCTTTCTGATTCGTCACTGAATCACGACGGCTCTCGGCAGATATGCGATTCGCTCATAGTTTTGTCGAAATGACTCTGCGGCGAATTACCGGGCACGATATGAAGGCGTGCCTCATCCGGAACGGGGAGGGGAAGGTAGCCATGAACCCGGGACTAAGAACATTGGGTGGAGCAGTGCGACGTCTGCTGGTCGTGATTTGCACAGTTACTCTGGTGCCAGGCGACTCCCTGGCAAATATATCGTCGCCTCGACCGGAACAGGCGCCAGCGGCACAGGGGCAGGCGCCCGCGCCACAGGCACAGGCCGCGAAGATACCTCCCGACCAACTCGATTCTCTTGTGGCGCCCATTGCTCTCTATCCCGATCCGATGCTGGCCCAGGTTCTTGCCGCATCGACTTATCCTCTCGAGATCATTCAGCTCCAACAATGGCTCTCGAAGAACTCGGGGTTGAAGGACAAAGCGCTGGCCGATGCTGTCGCCAAGCAGCCATGGGACCCAAGTGTCCAGGCTCTGGCCGGCTTGCCCGACGTGGTCAAACGCCTGGCAGACGACATTCAATGGACCACCGATATCGGCAACGCGTTTCTGGCACAGCAAAATGATGTGATGGAAGCCGTGCAGCGTATGCGCAAAAAGGCCCAGGGCACCGGCAATCTGAAATCGAACGAGCAACAGAAGGTGGAAACCAAGGTCATCGAAAGCAAGAGCGTGATCGTCGTGGAACAGGCGAATCCGCAAGTTGTGTATGTGCCTTCCTACAATCCCACGGTGGTGTATGGGCCTCCGGTGTACCCCTATCCCCCTATTTACTATCCACCGCCGGGATACTACGCGGCCGGCATGGCGATTTCTTTTGGCATCGGCGTCGCTATGGGAGCTTTCTGGGGTGGCGGGCTGGGGCTGGGGTTGCGGCTGGGGCGGCAACAATGACATCACGATCAACAACAATAACAACTTCAACCGCAACACCAATATTAACGGCGGTAATCGTGTTAACGGCGGCAACCGTCCATCGCAACTGCCCGCTCGTGGCGGAGTTGGTGGAGCTGGAGGTGTTGGCGGAGCTGGTGGCGTTGGTGGTGTCGGCGGAGCTGGTGGTGTTGGCGGTGCCGGGGGTGTTGGCGGAGTTGGTGGAGCTGGAGGTGTTGGCGGTGCCGGTGGCAACAGGTGGCAGCACAACCCGCAACATCGAGGGGGCGCTCCGTATCGTGACCGGGCTACAGCAGACCGGTTTGGCGGTCAGGCCCGCGGAGACTCATTAGCCAACCGCCAGGCTGGCGCGCGGCAACAGATCGGAAGACAAGGTGGCAATCTGGCCAGCAACCGCGGCGGTGCTGGAGGTCCCGGAGGAGTTGGCGGCGCCGGAGGAGTCGGTAACCGCGGGGGAGTTGGCGGTGCCGGAGGAGTTGGTAACCGCGGCAGTGTTGGGGGTGCTGGAAGTCCTGGAGGAGTTGGGGGCGCAGGAGGAGTTGGTAACCGCGGTGGCGCTGGTGGAGCGAACAGTATAGGCAGCCGGGATCTTTCGCGCAGCGGCGGCGGAAACCGGGACGCGTTTGGCGGCGGGAACAAAGGATTCAACGGATCGAGTGCGCGCGCCAGCAGCAGCCGTGGCGCTTCCAGCATGGGCTCTCGTGGTGGTGGTGGTGGTGGCCGTTCAGGCGGGGGCCGGCGCAGGTAAGGAAGGAAAATCGTTAGGAGCACTGAGATGAGAACATCCGCGAATGGGAATCTTCCGAAAATCGGTTATATCGTGGGCGCAATGGCTTTGGCCTGTTTATCCGTCGCAGTCCTTCTCGCTGCCCAGCAACCTGCTGCGAAGGGAGCTCCGGCCGCGACGGCTGCTCCGACTAAGTCCGCAACAACCCAAAAGACGTTTGACACTCCAGAGCAGGCTGCCAATACCTTGATTGAGGCAGCCGATCAGTTCGACACGCCGACACTTATCCAGATTTTCGGCCCCAGCGGCGATGACATTGTAATGACTGGAGATCCCGTACAGGACCGGCAGCGCGCCGCCGATTTCGCTGCTGAAGCCCACGAAAAGAAAAGCGTCTCCGTGGATCCAAAGAATGGAAACCGCGCATTCCTCGTTATTGGCAACGAAGAGTGGCCCTTCCCGGTACCGATGGTAAAGACAGCTAACAAATGGTACTTCGATAGTAATGCAGGCAAGCAGGAGCTCTTGTACCGCCGCATTGGCGCTAATGAGCTCGACGCCATTCAAATCTGCAACGGCTATGTGGAAGCGCAGGAAGACTACGCTATGCAACCGCGCGAGGGCTACGACGTGAACCAGTACGCGCAGCGCATCATCAGCACCCCTGGGAAACAGGACGGTCTGGCCTGGCAAAACTCCGATGGCACGTGGGGAGGTCCAATTGGCGAAGAAATTGCCAAGGCGATTGCGCAGGGCTACACGAGCCGCGAGGAGCCGTACCACGGCTACTTTTTTAAGGTCTTGAAGGGGCAGGGTCCCGACGCGCCGCTGGGACAGATGGACTATGTAGTGAAAGGCGTGATGATCGGAGGCTTCGCGCTGGTGGCCGCGCCAGTCGAGTACCGCGTGACCGGAGTAAAGAGCTTCATCGTGAGTAACGACGGCGTTGTCTACGAGAAGGACTTCGGCGTCAACACACTCGATGAATTCAAAAAGATGGAGCTATTTAACCCGGACAAATCCTGGACGCCGGTTCAGGAAGACTAATAACGGAGACCTTGGGCGGCAGGTGCAACCAGCCACGCCGGAAATCGGAGATTCCCAACAAGTGATCGCCGTCTTATCGTCTACCTGGCTCGGCATGGAGAAACGGCCTGGACGATTATTATCGACCCCTTTGCCCAGCAACCTGCTCTCGAGTCATCTCAGCCAGCACGCCTTTGTTTAACTTCAGTATTTCTTCGGCCTTGAGGCGCGCGGACAGATCCATGATGCGAGCGATCAGCCCAGTCCACCCAGTCTGATGGCTGGCCCCCAGCCCGGCGCCGTTATCGCCATGGAAGTACTCATAGAACAGGATGTAATCCCGCCAGTGGGGGTCTTCCTGAAATTTTTTCGTTCCTCCATAGACCGGACGTAGACCGTTTGCATCTCGGAGAAAGATGCTCGACAACCGGCGGCTGATTTCTTTCGCTACTTCAAACAGTGTCAGGTAATTTCCTGAACCAGTCGGACATTCAACCTTGAAGTCATCGCCATAGAACGGATACATCGCCAACAGGCCGCGTATCAACAAGCCATTTACCGGCATCCATATCGGCCCGCGCCAGTTGGAATTGCCGCCAAACATGCCGGTATTCGACTCCGCGGGAAGATATTGAACTTTGTATTCTTGTCCGGCGAGGTGTAGCACGAAGGGGTGATCGAGATGATACTTCGACAGTGAGCGAATTCCATACGGGCTGAGGAATTCGTTTTCGTCGAGCATGTAACCAAGAATGCGCTGCAGCTTTTCCTTGTTGCAAACGGAGGTCATCCTTCGATCGCCGTATCCTTTGAAGCTGTCGTCTGCTATGGCGATCTTTTCCAGGACCTCGGGATGGCGCTTTGCGGAACAATTCAATCAGTTCAACGATGCGCGGATGGTGCGCGAACGTGCCCGGCTCGAATACGGCTGCAGCGCACAGCGGCAACAGGCCCACCATTGAGCGGATCTTCAGACGCACGGCATCACCATTCGGTAAATGCAGCAGATCGTAAAAGAATCCGTCCGCCGTGTCCCACATTTCGTCGTGATGAACTCCGATCCGATCCATCGCGTAAGTGATCCAGACGAAATGCTCAAGGAATCGGTAGGCTATCTCTTCATACATCTGGTCGTACTCGGTCAAGATAAGCGCAATCTCAAGCATGCATAGGCAGTAAAACGCCATCCATGCGGTGCCATCGGCTTGATCCAGGTGGCCACCCGTAGGGAGTTCCGCACTACGATCGAAAACCCCGATGTTGTCGAGCCCGAGAAATCCGCCTGCAAACACATTGCGTCCTTGTGGATCCTTACGATTGACCCACCAGTTGAAATTCAGCATGAGTCCCTGGAAGGAGCGTTCCAGGAAGCGTAGATCGGCCGCGCCCCAATTCTGATTCAATCCTGTAAAGAAACACGGTCGCCCATGCGTGTACCGGAGGATTCACGTCGCCGAAGTTCCACTCATAAGCCGGAATCTGGCCATTGGGATGGGCATACAGGTTCCTCAACATCAGCAGGAGCTGTTCTTTGGCGAAGTCGAAGTCCACCAGCGAAAGCGCGAGCGTATGAAAAGCCAGATCCCACGCCGCGTACCATGGATACTCCCACTTGTCAGGCATGGAAATGATGTCACTGTTCAGCATGTGGAACCAGTCAGCGTTGCGCGAGATTCCGTTTCCGGATCCAACCAAGGGATGAGCGTTATGCTCGGTCAGCCATCGATCGAGATCGAAATAGTAGTACTGCTTTGACCAGAGCATTCCGGCAAGCGCCTGACGGTGGACGCGATGTTCATCCTCGCTCAATTCCTTCGGAGTGATGCGATCGTAAAACTCGTTGGCGTCCGCTAGGCGGCTATCGAAGATCTGATCAAATGCATCGAATGCGTCACTCGCTGGCTTAGCACTCAATCGCAGACGCACAACCTTGCTTCCTCCGGCGGGACTTCCAGCACATAATGAGCTGCAGCTTTGGTTCCTGTCTTCGCCGGGTTCACGGCATCGTGTGCGCCGGAGATAACATATCGGTGAAAGGCATCCTTGACGTAGGGTAGAAGGATTAGGCTGTCCCCAAAGGCGGCTGGCATTGGATTCGTTTTCGGTGAAAAGCAGTTCCGCTGCGCCTTCGCACTGCAAGCGTGTACTCGCCAAGCCTGGGATGAGACGCATGGATCGTTACTTCCATCGATCTGGCCCAGCACGGGCTTCTGCTCGCCGTCCTCCCAGGTCCAGGTGTTGCGAAACCACAGCGTCGGCAGCACATGGATCTGGGCTGCTTCAGAACCCCGATTGTGAACTGATATTCGGACCAGCGTGTCTTCCGGATCGGCCTTCGCATACTCCACAAAGACGTCGAAATATCGGTCGTCGTCGAAAATGCCTGTGTCGAGAAGTTCGTACTCAAACTCTTCCCGCGAGCGCCGCCGGCTGGTTTCCACCAGATCGCGATAAGGGAACTCCATCTGCGGGTATTTGTACAGGTATTTCATGTAGGAGTGCGTAGGCGTGCTGTCGAGATAGAAGTAATATTCCTTGACGTCTTCGCCGTGGTTGGATTCGCTGTTTGTCAGGCCAAAGAGGCGCTCTTTTAGAATGGGGTCGCGGCCATTCCACAGAGCCAGGGCAAAGCAAAGCAGTTGCTTATCGTCAGAGTACCCGGCCAATCCATCTTCACCCCAGCGGTAGGCGCGTGACCGGGACTGGTCGTGGGTGAAATAGTCCCAGGCGTTGCCGTCTTTGCTGTAGTCCTCGCGCACAGTGCCCCACTGCCGTTCGCTGAGATAGGGACCCCACTTCTTCCAGGGAATGTTCTGTTCACGGGCGTCGTTCAGTCGTTTCTGCTCAGTCACCTCGACATAGGAAAAGGGGGATGGGTTTCTTTTTTTCAGCTGTCATTGCTCTCTCCTTCACTCCAGCCGGGGGTTGTCGGGGGGGCTGCGGCCTGACGCTTACCGCGGAATCAGTTGTCACAGTCCCAGTGTCACAAGGGCGTCGGTCGGCACGGCTCATCCCACAATCTGAATCGAGATATTAGAGCGTTCTGGTTGAGCTTCATACTGCCAGAAATGACAGTTCGGAGAAACGTCTGATCAGGCAAAGGCGCTGTTTCGCGCGGCTCTAATTACTCGTGCTCGACCGCATTTTCCGACCCCATATCAGGAAGAGCCTTTTGTGTTCGGAGCAACGAGAGTCCAATAGGGAGCTTTGAAAGAGGCAACTCCGATTATTCAGCCGCTACATTTCCGGCGATGGCTTTATTTTGCAGAACACGCACCACTACGCGACGATTCTCAGCCTGTCCTTCCACCGTCTTTTCGTTGCCGACTTGCTCACTCTCTCCCATCGCACCCGGTGCGAGCATTCTGGTGAGGGGAACTTTCCCTTGCTGAAGGAGAAGGTTCGTCACATTGTTGGCGCGGTCTTCGCTCAAGTTTCTGATTCAAAGCGGCACTACCAGTGACGGAGGCATAGCCCTTCACTTCGATCATGTAGCCTTCGATTGTCTTTGCTTTCTCAGTCAGCGCCAGCAGCTGTGAATTGTATTGCGGATCAACGTCGACCTTGCCGTTGCCGAAGTAAACTGTTACCTCGTCCCTGATGTAGTAGTCGTCCAATTGGCCGAAACGCGCGACAGCAGCGTCGATGGCTGCCTTATTCGCGGCGAGCTTTGCCTGCTGTTCAGTTAACTGGGCCTGTTGTTGCTGTAAGGCAGCTTGTTGTTTTTCCAGCTCTTCTTGGTTCTGTTGAGTTTGTACCTTGGTTTCGTGCATACCGGCTTCAATGGCTTGGGCCTGCTCCAGATCATTGCCCTTGAACCTGACTGTCTTCGCAACCAGTTGGTTTTGATCGTTGTATGTCCCTTCTACCTTGACGGGCAGTCCGGGAATGAGAGCCGCCATTGACATTTCCTTCTTGCGGGCCTTGAGCAGCCCCTGCACCTGGGCTACGTCGGTGCTATCGGTCAACAGGACTACAAGTTTTGGGGAATCCGAGGTCTTCAGAATCATGGTGTCGCCGTTCCTTGCCTGGATCAGACCTTCGACCTTTACGGATTGCGCAGCGACCGTTGTGCTGAATAATGTAAGTCCGATGATGGATAGAACAGCAACATTCGCGAGTCGAGACAACTTGTACTCGGTCATAGCATTCTCCGTTCTCAAGCGTGATTTCCGAGTTCTGGTCAATGAAGGTTGAAGCACTAGCAGTGCGCAAACTCGCAAAGGGAGAGTTCGCGTGAGCACCAAAACATTGACGATACTTACGCTTGAGGCTAACTCCATTCCGCCTCCATAGGGAATTGCCGGGCTACGGAGAAATGTCTCAGACTTACAAGGTTCTGCAAACTGTTAGTTCTGCCAGTGTCACACTTTTCGCAGCGTGATATGTTTTCTACATCCGCCCGTGAGGGAAATCTCGCCGTTTTTGTGCTTATCAAAAAAGACTGGGCCTGCTTCCGCTGCCTGCACAGAGGCATGAAACAGGCCCAGCCGCCGAATCGCGCCAAGAAATTATGCGACTTTGCGAATCAGTCTTAGACCAAACGCTGACACCAGGCTCAAAATTCCCAGCAGCCCATATAGCGGCAACTCGCTTCCCGTCTTCGGCAAGGCTGCCGGAGCGGCTTCAGCAACCGCCGGTGCCGCCGCCGGCGGCGCTTCCTCCACGCAACCAGGATTGGAACGTCTGCTGGCGGTGGCGTCGGCGGAGGCGGCATCTGGCCGGTCAGCTTTCTCTGCTGGTTAACCACTGTCATCGGTTCCTCGACAACCTTCGTCGCGGAGACCTTCATGCCTTTCTTCAATCCCCAGGCATCCACCATTTGCCCGTTTACGTCAAATTTCTGGCCCTTGGGAATCTTGAATTGCTGATTCGTTTCCGTCCTCCATGGTCAGGATGACTGAGAGAGGCGGCTGCACATGCCACACCGTACCCGTAACGCTCTGTGTAGTGGTAATCACCTTAGGTGTTGTGGTTGTGGTTATCGTTCTCTGGAGGGTCATGCCCGGTTTCAGGTCATGAATTCCCAGTTGTTTGCCGTCCACGGTGACACGGGCGCTTTCCGGCACGTTTGCTATATGCCGGATCGTGCCGTCTGCCATCTTGACCACCAGGTCGTTCCCGCTGACAGTTACCACCGTCGCGTGCTCTACCTGTACCTCCTTGGTCGCGTGTCCAGTTGTGGTAGAGGTCGTTGTTTGTACCTGTGAGCTTCCGCTCAGGGCAAAGGTCAGGCAAACGGCCCCCACCGCGAGCACAAGCCACCATCGTATGCATCTGTTGCTTCGGTTCATTGTGTCCTCTCCTTGTTGGCTTTCGGAACTAGGAGCCGGAGCCCGTAGTGCCGGTTACTAAAACAACTGCTCACATTGCGTTTCACATTCATTGATCCTTCAAAACTTCGCATTCTTATCAGCGCTCAAGCTCGTCGCGACTGAACTCGCCAGGGAAGCCTGAACGATATATCGCTGAGGAGCGCTGCCCACGAAGTAGAACGGGTAGCAAGTCACCAGCGTTACGGAAGAACGCGACCGTGGAGCAAGAACCGAGACATCACTTGGATTGACTATCGTGATCTGGTCAATCACATACGTGGTAGTTTCCTTCTGCGTCATGATCTCGATCATGTCTCCCGTGGCAACATCCTTCAGTCCTCGAAAAAACCCGTCTCGATGCCCGGCGATTCCGATATTGCCGTCGCTGGTTTCTCCCGGTCTGGCCGTGCCTGCAATGTGCCCAACCGCCCGATTCAAGCTGAGATCATCAGTGCCCTCGAGAACCGGAACTTCCAGATGAATCTTCGGAATGCGGAGCAGGGCCATCGCGGGCGTGAAATGAGAAGCCAGACTTTCCTGATAACCCTGAATGCGTTTCGGCGACCAAAGACTGAAATCAGGCGCCTTGCCAGTTGCTTCGGTTCCGTTGTGAAGTTCCTGGGCCAGCAATTGCTGGCTCTTGAATCTCGTAACCTCCGCGCGCGACAGAATGAAACCTTGGATGCGAGCTCCCACATAGACGCAGAGCATCAACACACCAACGATCAGCAGCAGGCGCTCGACCTTCCTCATCCATCGCATCGTGGCTTACCCTCGCCAACCAAGAGAGTGGACTTAGGCCTACGGCACTCCTCCTGTCAAGACAGTACGGTTAACTAAGCAATTGCGTAACTGTCATTACTTACAGTCTGGAATGTAATCCGCGGCGCGGCCCCTCCACGTCTCATTAACCAGCTTCTCTCGCCGCCGCCACCGTTTGTAGCCAGTACCTTACTATCTAGGAAAGCAAATACCACACTAAGGCCGTTCATAAAGCAAGGTGGCAGAAACAAAGAACTTGTTAGCCAATCCAGCCTTAACGGCCAATATTAAGTCCTTGCTCAGGCGTGACTTCACCACGTAGGCAAGTGCCCCTGCTCCAACCGCTGCGTTTACGAAGTCAGAGTCTTCGTGCACCGTAAGAAACACAACCTTGGAAGAAGACCCGGAATCACGAAGTTGTCGAGCCAGATCGAGACCGCTCACGTCCCCCATGGAAATATCGAGCACCGCCACATCCGGTTTCAGGCGGAGACACTCACTGACGACTGCGTGGCCGTCCTTTACCGCGGCGACCACATCGTACTCCTTCTCCAGTACCCTCGTCACTTGGTCCAGGATCTTGGAGTTGTCGTCGGCGAGTAGAATGCGCACTCTTGACACACATGCTCCTTCCCTGAATCCGGAAATCAGGCACCGTCGACCTCGACGGAACCTTTAGCGAGATGCTTGGCATCAGATCAGCCTGAAAGAGAAATTATCCGATCCATTGACAATGCGACTACTGTCAAAAGTGACGGGGGCAGAACTCAACCACCTGTCCGCGGGTTTAACTACACGAGTTGGACGCTCTTCCGAATCACCGGCACAATAACTTCCACTTGTGTACCCAGATCTGGTCGCGACCAAATGCAAAACTGACCCCCTATAGACTTCACGCGTTCACGCATGCTCACTAGCCCAAGGCCAGTGTTGTTTGCGTTGTCGGGATCGAAGCCTGATCCATCATCGGAAACACGCAGTCTCAACAAAGTGGACTCACAGGTTAGTTCTACTTTGACGTGATGTGCATGGCTATGTTTAGCGACATTGTGCAGCGATTCCTGAATCATTCGAAACAGGTTCAGCGAGATGTTTTCGTTAATATCCTGCGGCAGTTCCCGTGTATTACATTCGATCTCTATTTTGTATTGACGCGACACTTCATGACACAGATCGCGCGCCGCAGCAGCCAAACCGAGATAGTGCAGCTTGGAAGGATGCAACTGGTGGGATATGTGCTGAATGTCGGTCGCAATGTCATTCGTTAGCTGCCATAGAATCTTCCAGTTCCTGCTTGTCAGGCTCGACGTGCTGTCCATTGTTAAGGCCCAGCCTCTCTAACCCGTTCGCTAGAAGCGCTAGCCTTTGGTTGATGTCATCGTGCAATTCTCTCGCGATCCTCGCTCGCTCCTCTTCCTGAGCTTGGATCAGTTTGCTGCCGAATTCTGCCCGAGACACTCTTGTTTCCTTTTCATCTGTGATGTCAATGCAGCAGCCTACATATCCCGCAAATTCCGCATCTCCCGTGAAGCGGGGTGCTGCACCATTTCGCATCCAGCGATACACACCATCAGAACGCCGCAAGCGATGTTCGAATACGAATCTTAGCCTGTTACTAAGTGCATTTACATATGCGTGATTGAACGCCTCTAGGTCATCTGCGTGGATACTGTCTCTCCAGCCTTCTCCGAGTTCTTCCGACATATTTCGGCCCGTGAACCTCAGCCATTCGCTATTCACGTCTGTGCAGAGTTGGTCAGTTCCTGTCAACCAGATGAGCACGGGAGCAGACTCCGCCATAAGACGAAATCTCCTTTCACTTTCCGCCAGTGTCTGCTCGGTGTGTTCTTCTTTTCGGTGCAATGCAGCTTCTGCGGCTTTACTCCTAGAGCGGCGATGCAGTAGAAGGGCAATTGACAGCGCTTGAAGTACAACGATGGTCACAAGCACAAAAACGCTGGAATGAAAGATTTGCAGGGAAGCATCAATGCCAACAATTATTCCGGTGAACGGACTAACAGAGATAATGATGCCGGCACAAGACAGAATCGCATATAGGAATAGGTCCACCATACTCATTCCCACGCACCCAGGTCATTGGGAAGGTGCATGAGCCATCTCCGATCAATAATGAGGTCGCTGGTCCAGGGGCTCAAATCCTAAACGAACCCTTCGATAGTCTGTTTCAGTCTGCTATAGTTACCATTCTAAAAATCTTTGAGGCCGGAATTATGTGATGCCGCTCACACCACTTGCGGAATCAGCTTGCAGGACTCGCCGCAGGTCCACGGCCACGGCGGCGCGCAATACGGTTCGCAAGTGCGCGGGCCGTCGCGTAGGGCACGGAAATAAGCACAGGGCCGAGGATTAAAGCAGCGCCTGGATGAATCTCGCGAAAGATAAGATATTGCGAAATGATATCCAGCAGGATCGCGAGGGCAACCAGATTGCGAACAGATTCAAGGGCGCTCCGCAGCAGCTGTGGTCGATGCTCTCGATGGAAGATCAGGCCCCAAAGGAATGGATGTGCTCCTGTTCGCGCATCTTTCACGCCGTCCCGCGAGCCAAGAAAAATAGCCACGACTGGCTGCAGGATAAAGCGGAACCGGCCCGGTCCTGAGAGGCGCGCCACCATATCCTCGAAGAACTCTCGCGAAAACAAGTAGGGATTGCCAGTTTGAATCAGCCGGTGGATCGCGCCAGGCAGTGCTGCAAGGAGGATTGCAAGAACAACCATTGGCAATATCCAACTGCGAAGTGTAGAGCGCATTGAACACGATCCTGAAGTTAATTACGGCACTCGAGGTTCCTGGCCCAGTAAACTCTGCACTAACTTCCCGCTGGATTGCTCACCAAAATCCAGCGATGCCGTCTAGAGTTCGCTTAAGCATCGTTCACTTATATGGAAGCTACTTCGCCTTTGGCGGGTAGTTCTTAAAGAGCTTTGTAAGTGCTTTTGTGAGGTTCTTCTGGCGCTTGTCCGGCTTTGCTTTCGGATCGAGGGTCTTGCTCACCACTCCTCGCCAGACAAGGTCATGGCCCGCCGAGTTATACATATCCACAGCGAGCTGCCCGTTATAAATGGTCGAGGTTTGGCCAGTTGTCATCCCGCCGCCGCCACCATACCATCCGCGGCCGTACCATCCCGGTCCATATCCCCAGCCGGTATCGTAAGATGTGAATTGCTTTTCAGTGCCAACTGCCGTTTGATAGCCGATAAACAGATTGGCGTCATCCCCGTCTACCTTGGTCAGACCTTTCGTTGCCAACTGAGCATCGATTGCTTCCTTGATCTGTTTGTCCGTGAGATCGTCCACCGGAGTCGCGCCCTTGAGGACTACCCATTTGTACGTTTTGAATGTCGAAAAATCGGTGTCCTTGTCGAAGTTGTAGCGAACATCCTGACCGAAGGCGCTGCCCGCAATGGTGAGTAACAGGGCCATCCAGATAAACGAAATCCTCTTCATATCCAATCTCCGATCTATCGAGTTTCGTTGCGCCACGTCGACGTTCCACCATCTGAGCTTGTCAGTCTTCGCGAATTCAAGCTGATGCTAAGCGCCTGAAAAGATGATGTGAACTGTCAGTCTTGACAGATGTGCAAAGGCTGGCGTCAGAACTTGTAAGTCAATGAGAGAACAACGGTCGGATCGGTCCAACCGGCGTTAAAGATATAGGTCGTGTAATCCATCTTGTGGTAAGCAAAGCCTAGAGACACTCCGCGCTGAACGTCGAGTTTCGTTTCGTAGGCCCTCGTCCGTTGCGATACGAGGCCAACGTGACACCATTCCACGGGAGAGTACGTCAATTCATTCCATGAATAGAAGAAGCTATCAGCACTGTTTCCGATGTCGAATACGTATTCTCCCTCGGTCGAAAGTTCAATTCGCTTGTAGGTCAGCGATAACTCGTAGCCAGGAGCGATGCCCGTTGTATCCCCAAACACCACCCCAAACATCGGTGTAGCCTCAAGCTCGAGATTGTGGCCAGCGCTGAAGTTATAGCCCGCCCATAGCGATCCCGTTTTCTGATTTTCGTAGTTGTAGCGTCCTTCAAGGTGAAGCCAGTCATGGTCCGCGGCGAAGATCGGCGACCCGTAAGACAGGTCGTTCGGCACCAGATATCCAAATGCTGCGAGGGAAAACGACCATGCATTCGAGGGCGAGCCAGGGGCCTCGGCCGGCTTCGCCTGTGCAGTCTGAGCCGAGGCACTCCCAGCAGCGAAGACTACAGTCCCCAGAATGGCCAACCTGAATTGTCGTGTAGTTTTCATCCTCCAAGAGCGATCGTCATTCCGACCATCGCGCTACCTACAATCACCATTGACAGCCCCATCGCTACTGGCCGATGCCCGGAATAGCGTCCGAAGGCATATCCCGCAACAAACAGCATGATGATTGCGATTGCATTCGATATCCGAAGAGCTCGCGTCGGTTCGCTAATAAGAGCGAATGGCAGTACAACCGGAAGCGTCGCGGTGAGAACCAGTAGTAACACACCGAAACTGGCAAGCCAATCGTCTTTGCTGAGCCGCGGGCGTGACGGTCCTTCCGGCATCTCGTTTAACTTTTGCCGCATCGCCTCGAATTGCGCGCGAGACACAACAGATGCGAGCAATGGGGGCATCGCATCGGCAATGATACGATGTGCCTGCTCTGGATCAGTTGCTGCGCGAACCGCGCGGAGCGCCACGATGCCGTGTCCGTGCTCGCTGAAGCAGGCCATCAAATACATCGCTGCGTCGATGATGCCCCAAGCCAGATTGCAGCCGAGCGCGCCAATGAGCATCTGGCGCACTCCTGTGCGGCCGGCTTCAGCAATGCTGAACGAGCAGGTTATAGTGAGCACCATGATGAGCCCAAAGAGCGCTTCGGAAATCCTCTCCATTGGATCGAGGAGACGCTTCCCGGATTTGGTCGGCTGTTCAGGCATGGTCAAGGTCAAGCTTCTCCGCGTAATCGCTGTCTTTAAGAAATGCGTTGACGCCTGAATCGACCCCAGGAAGGATTCGATTCGATCCAACGCGCTGTGTAAATCCACTGCGATCGAAGAGATCGCGAACCCGATCGGCGACCCGCGCAAAGTAGAGCACAATATTCGACTCCTCTAATTCACTCCTCACCTGCTCTAACATTTCAAGACTGGTCACATCGATTTCCGGAGAAGCTTCGAGGTTTATCAGAACTGCGTGGAGTGGCCGCCCGGCTGCTAGTGAGTTCGCGCAGGTGGTTGCGAATGCGATTCGCATTTGCGAAAAACAGCATGCCGTTTGGTCGGAAGATCAGGAGGTGGGGAATCTGTTCAGCGTCCGGATGGCGATCAACATCGACAAAATTTCCGGAACCCGCCAGCCTGCCCAGCACAGAGTCCTGAGGGGTGCTGAGCTTTCGCATCACACCCACCAGCGTTAAAGCGACCGCGAAAATCAGCCCCTTGAGAATCCCCATCTGCAGCACGGCCAACAGGGCGATCAGTGCTCCCCAGAGACTGCCGCTGCGAAGCTTCGCGTAATGCCTTAGCGTGTCAACGTCTGCCAGGTGTGCGACGGCATGGACGACAATCGCCCCAAGAACGGCCTCCGGGAGATTGCGAATAAGGGGCAGCAGGTAAGCGAGCGTGAGCCCCACAAAAATCGACGAAGTGATGGTGGAAAGTTGAGTACGCGCCCCTCCGCTATCATTGGCTGCCGTCCCCGACATGCCCCCGCCTACGATGATTCCGCCGAACAAGCCTGATGCTATGTTCGCCGCTCCCATGGCGCAGAGTTCCTGGTTTGCATTGATCTCATATTTATGCTTTGCGGCAAACGTTCGACCGGCAGCGAGAGACTCGGCGGTCAGCACGAGCACGATTCCGATGGCACCCACAAAGACATCCGCCAGTTGGTCTTCACCGATCCTGGGCAGGCTCAGCGAGGGCATTCCGGCTTGAATCGTACCGACGACCTCAACCTCATGCTGTTTCAGGCCGAACAGGGAGACGGACAGAACGCCGAGTACCAGCACCACCAAAGCCGACGGCACTCGAGGAGCAAGTGCGCCCAGAAGGAACATGATGGCAATGGCAATTGCTCCCACTGCACACGCCCACAGATTCGCTTCTTTCAGTGAGGTGATGACATGCCACACTAGATGGAAGAAATTTCCCTGCCCGCAAGAAATGCCGGTGAGCTTGTGGGCCTGCTTCACCATAATCGTGAGCGCGAGTCCGAAGACAAAGCCCTTGAGAACTGGCTGGGAAATGAATTCCGACACGCCGCCTAGCTTGAGCAGACCGCCGACCAGGAAGATGATGCCCGCCGCAATTGCAGCGCCTGAAGCGAGCACAACATATCGCGATGAGTCACTAACGGCTATCGGAGCCACGAGAGCGGCCAGCATCGCTGCCGACGAAGATGTGGAGGTAACTGCAAGTTGGCGCGATGTCCCGAAGAGCGCATAAGTAAACATTCCCGCCATCGCGGCATACAGGCCCATCTGCGGTGGGACGCCGGCAATACCCGCATACGCCATTCCCTCGGGGACCAGCAATCCCGCAAGAGCGATACCTGCAATCACGTCCGGACGTATGGTTTTCGGCGTGCAGTCAGACAGCCAGACACTGATAGGGAGAAACCGGGAGATGGCGCGCTGAGACATTCAGTTTTCCTCAGAGGCATCCTGCCGACTCGCACTGATCAGCGTGTTCACCCGTGAGATAGCAAGATTCTGTACGAGCAGTGTTCTCATCGGCTTTGGGACTTGTTAATTGCGATAGTCCTGTAGTCGGGACCGCCTACTATCCATTCAAATAGACGGAGGCAAACCATCGCGGATTCGTGCCCACAGAACGACCACGGATCGAGGCCCTGCCCGGTATGTCTGTTCAGCAACGAAGGGTGATTCCTGCCACGGCACAATGTCCTGCGGCGTGGGCAGAGAGGTATCAAGCCATCGTCGCCATGAGCTTTCCTTTCCATTGGCTAAGTACGGTAATTCGAAGTCGAGAGCCTCCCAATATGCATTGAAGATGAAGTGCACAACGACGTTTTCCTTCGGCAGCTCACCGCTGAACGCAATACTGTGCGAATGGCTGCTCCAGTCCGGCTGCTCTAGCTCAACTCCATGCCAGCCTTTCGCACCTTTGGCGATCAGCTCAGTCAACGTCATCCGCTGCCGCAGGCCGCTTGCATCTCGCCGCAGCCTTCTAGCGATAAGCAACTTCACGAACCGATGTGTATCTTCGTGCTTTTTAAGCAGAGACCAATCGAATCAGTTACCTTCCTCGTCCTGGCAGTAAGCATTGTTGTTGCCAAGCTGCGTTCGCCGGACTTCATCGCCCATCAAAAACATAGGGATCCCAAGCGAGAGCAGCGTCACAGCCATGAAATTCTTTATCTGACGATTTCGGAGGCTCTCGATTGCGGGGTCATCCGCTGGACCCTCGACTCCGCAGTTCCAGCTCCGATTATCGTCGCCGCCATCTCTGTTGTTCTCGCCGTTTGCCTCGTTGTGCTTCTGGTTGTAGGAAACCACATCATTGAGTGTGAATCCATCATGGCAGGTTACGAAGTTCACACTTTGTTCCGCTTCGCGCTCTTTATGGCGGTAGATCTCATGGCTGCCGAGCAGGCGGTCGGCGAAATGCTGCAAGGTCCCTTCGTCACCGCGGAAGAAACTACGCACGTCATCGCGAAAGCGTCCATTCCACTCCCGCCAGCTATCACCGACAAAACTGCCTACCTGATAAAGCCCAGCCGCGTCCCAGGCTTCGGCAATCATTTTTGTCCCGGCGAGCGCCGGATCGGACTCAATATCCCAAAGAACCGGTGGATTAGCCATAACACTGCCGCTCGAATCGCGCGCCAAAATGGATGCAAGATCGAAGCGAAACCCATCCACATGCATCTCTTGTACCCAGTAGCGGATGCTGTCGACGATTAGCCGCCGCACAATCGGGTGATTCGCGTTGAGCGTGTTTCCGGTTCCGCTGAAGTTCGCGTATCGGGATCCCTCTCCTTCCAGAACGTAGTAAGCGTTGTTATCAAATCCGCGAAAACAGAATGTCGGCCCCGATTGATCGCCTTCCGCTGTGTGATTGAAGACAACGTCAAGGATGACCTCGATGCCCGCCCGGTGCAGGGCCTTGACCATGTCACGAAACTCATTCACAGGAGCCAGCGAGTCTCGACCTGAGCTGTATCCCTGGTGTGGCGCAAAGAAAGAGACGGGCGCGTAGCCCCAATAATTGACGCGCCCCGGAGGACAATCCTGAGCATCGAACTGAAACACAGGAAGCAATTCAACAGCCGAAACACCAAGGTCCTGGAGATACGGAATCTTTTCGATAAGTCCGCGATAGGTACCTCGCGTCTCCTCACCGACACCTGAGTTTGGATGCTGCGTAAAGCCTTTCACGTGCATTTCAAAGATAATCGTCTGCGATGGCGGACGAGTGAGCGGCGTGTCGCCCTCCCAGTCGTATACGCTTGAGTCCACCACCACGCTCTTCATCGCAGTTGCGGCGTTATCGCCCTGTCTCTGTGCTTCGACGCGAGAGTAATTCCTCGGAACAACAACCCCGCGACCATACGGATCGAGCAGGACTTTGGAATCATCAAAGCGCATTCCCGTTGGTGGATCGAATGGTCCGCGAACTCGATACCCGTAGATCTGCCCAGCCCGTAACCCAGGCACAAAGAGGTGCCAGTAATAGTAGGTGCGGTTAATGAATGGGTCGAGACAAATTACTCGCGCCGGCCGGGTATCATCGTCCCGATCGAAAAGTAACAAGTCCACGCCCAAGGCATCGCGTGAGTACACGCTGAAATTCACGCCGTTTTCTCCCGGCGTCGCGCCCAATGGAGAGCTTCGACCGCGATCTGCATTACCGGGAACGCTAAGGTTCTGATCGCTTATTGGTTGGGCTGCGATCAATTGCAATATTCCTTCCCCCGGATCTCGCGGTTTATTTCAGTGCGCACTTCGGAATCGGACACGGACCCACCTTCCAGATTTCAGAGGCATAGTCAGCGATCGTTCGATCACTCGAGAACTTCCCTGAATTTGAAACAGTTGGACAGTGAGCGGCCCAGAGGACACTCCATCGATAAGTAGTAAACGCGTTTGGCATTCTCGCGTTCGTACGTCTTTTCAGCAAGAACCCATCGCTGCGAAAGCACATCGCGGATAGACCGCGCGGCAGCCTCGAAACGCTCTCTCGCGCCCATCCTCTCGTCGTCCAGGACGTTGTCAAAATGAAGATGACGCTCGTACAGCCCATCATTTCCAGTGAACTCAATCGGGCCGCATCCGTATTGCCTGATGAGTTGCGCCACGTCCGGCTGCGCTGTCCTTGCCCCAGATTCCATCACAGCTTTTGCACTCATCGCCTTAACCTTTCCGCCTTGTATGCGCAGTTGTTCGAGTCTTCTCGGATCGCTCTAAGTCTGCCGAATCAGTCCTCTGCACATCGCACCATATGTGCGATCATTATGTTCTTCGTCTGTCGGAAATGACAAAGGAGTGCAGCTTTGAATCATAGCTGCTGACGCCTTCGCAGCATCGCCACAACCCGAAGGTGAGCGTGTTTAGTAAGGCCACTTCCAGCCTGCAACATCGGGCTTATCAGTTCCGTGCTTAAAGGCATAGTTGCGACATGCAATCTGCTCGTTCTGAAACTTTTCCTTGGCGTGGGCGCCTATTTTCTGCAGCTTCGGGACGCGTTTAATGGCATCCATCGCCAGGCTGAAGCGGTCGATCTCGTTTTCGATCGCAAGCTCGAGCGGTGTATTGATATTGCCCTGTTCTTTATATCCACGGACGTGCATGTTGCAATGGTTCGTCCGGCGGTATGCCAGCCGGTGGATGAGCCATGGATATCCGTGAAAATTAAATATGATGGGCTTGTCGATAGTGAATAACGAATCAAAGTCCGGATCGGTCAAACCGTGCGGATGATCGACGCTCGGCTGCAATTTGAACAGATCCACTACATTGATGTAACGAATTTTGAGATCAGGAAATTCCTGCCGCAACAGCGTAATCGCCGCCAGTGTTTCCTGGGTGGGTATGTCACCGGCCGACGCCATCACGACATCCGGTTCGCTCCCCTGATCGTTGCATGCCCAGTCCCACATCCCGATACCTTTGGTGCAATGCGTGATGGCTGCGTCCATGTCCATGTATTGCATGTGCAGTTGCTTGTCGCAGACAATGACGTTGACGTAGTTCTCGCTCCGCAAGCAATGGTTGGCAACCGATAATAGCGAATTGACGTCAGGCGGCATGTAAATGCGCGTCACCGAGGAGCTCTTGTTGACCACCACGTCCAGGAAGCCGGGGTCCTGATGCGTAAAGCCATTGTGATCCTGTCGCCATACGGTAGACGTGACAAATATGTTTAATGAGGCGACCTTTTTACGCCACGAGAGATGGTTACAGATGGACAGCCACTTCGCGTGCTGGTTAAACATGGAATCGATGACATGAATAAAAGCTTCATAGGATGAGATAAAACCGTGGCGCCCCGTGAGTAAGTACCCTTCAAGCATGCCTTCAACAGTGTGCTCACTGAGCATCTCGATCACACGACCGTCAGGTGCTAGTTCTCCACCATCTGCATCTTCCGGGAAATACTCAGCGATCCAGAACTTCTTGCTGACTTCATAAATGTCATTCAACTTATTCGACGTATTTTCGTCCGGGCCAAAGACGCGGAAATTCTTCATATTCAGCTTCATCACATCGCGAAGCAGCGCGCCCAGCGGCCGCGCATTCTCTGCTTCAACCGTCCCGGGCTTTTCAAAGGTGAATGCATAATCTCTGAAATCTGGAAGCCGCAGAGCTCGCTTCAGCCCCCCGCCGTTGGCGTGGGGGTTAGCCCCCATTCGACGTGTACCGGTAGGTGCAAGCTCTTTTAGTTCAGCGATTAGCGATCCTTTGGAATCGAAGACCTCTTCCGGCTTATATGAGCGCATCCAGTTCTCAAGTTCCTGAAGCCGCTGCGGATTCTTCTTCACATCAGCCATCGGCACTTGGTGTGCCCGCCAGAATCCCTCTAATCTATGACCATCTACTTGCTTGGGAGCAGTCCACCCCTTCGGAGTCCGCAATACAATCATTGGCCAGCGAACACGCTCAGCTACTCCCGTCTCACGAGCTACCTTCTGATGCTTTCTGATTTCGGTGACACAGTGCTCTGTTGTCGCCGCCATCGCCTGGTGCATGCTATCGGGATCAGAACCCTCCACGAAGTAAGGCGTCCAGCCGTACCCGCGGAATAGGCCTTCCAACTCCTCGTGACTGATACGAGCGAGCAGCGTAGGGTTATTAATCTTGTAGCCGTTCAAATGCAAAATCGGCAGCACCGCGCCATCGCGAATCGGATTGATGAATTTGTTGATGTGCCAGGAAGTCGCCAAAGGTCCAGTTTCCGATTCGCCGTCGCCCACCACAGCGGCAACAATCAAGTCTGGATTGTCAAACGCAGCCCCACACGCATGCGAGAGCACGTAGCCAAGTTCGCCCTCCTTCATGGATCGAACCAGGTGTTTCCGGCGTGCAGTGGCTTCCGATTCCCCCTGGGAAAGAGAACTGTTTGAAGAACTCGCGCATGCCTTCTTCGTCTTCGCATTTATCGGTGTAAATTTCGGAATAAGTCCCTTCCAGATAAACTGGCGCGAGCACGCCAGGCGCTCCATGCCCTGGCCCTGCAAGGAAAATCATGTCCAGGTCATACTTCTTGATGAGCCGGTTTAGGTGGATGTATGCAAAAGCCAGTCCTGGGCTCGAGCCCCAGTGACCTAAGAGCCGATTCTTGATGTGCTCCGGTTTCAGCGGCTCTTTCAGTAAGGGATTGTCCTGCAGGTAAATCATGCCAAGCATCAGGTATGTGCATGCGCGCCAGTACGCGTGGGTCTTACGCAATTCTTCAGTCCCGAGAGGCGCACCTGATACCGTCGATCTGGCGGGGCCATATGCGGATCAAAGCATCGTTCGCTTTCTCGACAGCTACTGCGGTTGACATACATCACCCTCCAATACCGGCTAAAGCGGCAGGAAAAGCTTAAGGTCACGCAGCGCGACTGTCGTCTGTCAAAACTGACAGAGTTCAACAGTTAAATCACCATTGCTCGCCGATTTTGTGATTTGGCACACGCCTTGAAAAGGCGCAATACACTGCCAAGAAGGGAAAGAGGTATCGGGCCAACCGTCGTAGCCCAAGAGGTGCTTCCAGAGCTTCCTATAATCCAAATCCTCAAATTCAAGACCCACTTAAGCAGAAACCATATGGTTCCTTACTGCGTAGCGTACAAGTTCAGCATTGCTCCTGGCGCCCAGCGATGTCCATAATCCGGTACTTATGAAAGGCCACCGTTCTGGTTGTCATGTTCAGAATGTCGCCAATCTCCTTCATCACCTTGCCTTCGGCCAGCAGTTGCAATACTTCCCGCTGTCTCTCAGTTAACCGCTCATCCTCTTCTTCCAGCTTCCTGTCTTTCCGACGAAGGTAGTTGACCTCATCTTTGCAGAGTGTTTGCGACATATAGGATTTGCCGCGCAAGACTTCGCGAACGGCAGTCACCATCTCCGCCGTGGCGCAGGTTTTCAGCAGGTAGCCCGAAGCTCCCCGACGAAACGCCTCTGCTGCGACTTCAATGCTGTTGTTCATCGTGAGAAAGAGGAGCTTGACTGCAGGCATCGCCGCTTTCACTTGCTGGGCCGCATCCAGGCCGTTCAGAACCGGCATGGCAATATCGACCACAATCACGTCAGGCCTTCAACTCGCATGCCGATCGCACCATGGCGCGTCCGTTGCTCACAACACCCACTACTTCAAATTCTGTTTCGAGGAGCTTTCTGCACAACTCTGCCACTAGAGTGTGATCGTCGGCGACTAAAATACGAGGACGGTTAGTTAGCATGATCATCCTCCTGGTCCGTTGATTCTTATGCAATGGGCGCTCATGTGAAAACTAGGAAAACTCCTAGGTCACGGCTTCTGCGACGCCAAGGTCTGGGGAGCGGATTCGTCAATCGGCCAGTCCGCTTTAGTTTTCAATCAGCGCAACACAGACGGGGAGACGAAGGTATGGTCGGAAAGTGCTTCATGTATTGCGGGGATAAGATCGGTTACCAACCGCGATTTCGTGACGTAGGCGAGACCTCCCTCGGCGAAGCATCCGCGCACAAATGCAGGGTCCTGATGAATAGTCAGGAAAACAAGCTTGGCCTGGGATCCCACTTTGTGAAGCTCACGTGCGGCTTCAATTCCGGTAAGGAGCGGCATCGTGATGTCCAATACAATCACATCTGGTTGAAGCCGTTGAGCTTCGCTGACCAGGGCCCTTCCGTCATGGACAATCCCGACCACTTCAAAGTGAGGCTGCAAAAGGGACTCAACACGTTTGAGTACGAGATGATGGTCGTCGGCAAGGAGGATCCGTGGCCGCGCCAAGACCTGCCTCTCTTTCTCCGTAACTCGGAGGCCCGAACGATGCAACTCCATGGCCCATGTTTTCGCTGAGGTTCCGAATCAGATTTGAAAGCGTAATCCTAACAGGTTTGCTGGCTCCCGCCACCTAGCAGAATTGACAGACCTTCTCGACACTTGATCAAGAGGAAATAAGATGGCGCTTGAGCGCAAATAGAACCAACTCCGAGTTGTTCTTTAAGTTGAACGACTCCATAATGTGATACTTGTGAAACATGACGGTCTTCTCGCTGACCTTAAGAATGTCGGCTATTTCCTTCATGGGACGACCTTCGGCAAGTAACTGAAGCACCTCCTGTTGGCGGGGAGTCAGCTCCTTTGAGAATTGTCGGGCACGTGCCTGTCGGGTAGCCCAGTCGTCGGAGCGCAGTTTCAGCGTCACATAGGACCTGCCCTGAAGGACTTCGGAAACGGCCTTCAGCAATTCCGAGGTCGCAGCATGCTTGAGCACATAGCCAACGGCCCCTAGGTCAAGAGCCGCAGCCGCAAGGTTGGCATCATCCTGCATCGTCAAAAAAACAAACTTTGTGCCAGGAAGAGATTCTTTGAGTCGCTCAGCTGCATCCAGGCCGTTCAGCAAGGGCATGGAGATGTCCAGAACGATCACGTCTGGCTTCAGCTTGGGCGCCTCAACCAGTAACTGCCGGCCATCCTGAACAAGTCCTACAACTTCGCAGCTTTTCTCAAGCAGCGAACGAAGCCCCTCGGCCACAATGCTGTGGTCATCAGCAATGAGAACGCGTGGGCGCTTTGTAAAAGGTTTTGGATCCTCCATCGCAACTCCTGCTGAAAGCCCTGCATGCTTCGGATCTAACTTGCTGGCTGACTGACCGTCAACGGCAGCCACGCGTCAATTCTAGTGCCTTCCATTGGTCGCGCGTGAATCTGGAGGTTCCCGCCCAATAGTCGCAACCGTTCCTCCATGCTCCGAAGACCAATGCCGCCTTGGCTTGAGCGCACTTTGGAGTCAAAGCCCCTACCATGATCGGAAATTGAGAGATGAAGCTTCTCGCCTGCCAGTTCCAGCCGAACCTCGGCCCGCTCGGCACCGCTGTGCTTCTTTACGTTTCGCAGCCCCTCCTGAAGAATGCGAAAAAGACACAGCGACGCATCTTCTGAAATACCAGCGGGAACATCATCGTGCGTAAAGTCGACCTCTATTTCCTGTTGATCTGTAAACTCCTCGCAGAACGCTCTCGCCCCGGCAACAAGTCCCAGGTTTTCGAGCGTGGAGGAATGTAAGCGGTGGGACAAAACATGCAGGTCGGCGCCCAGTTCACAGACTTGACTCCAAAGGTCATGCAAACGCCGCCCCGCCCCTGCATCGGCATTCCCAATATTTTCGGCTAGTTCTTCCAGATCAATGGCAAGCACAGCCAGCCGTTGATTGTAGTCATCATGGATTTCACGAGCGATGCGCCGGCGTTCTTCCTCCTGCGCCCCAATCAATAGCCCACTCAAACTAGTGAGGGCTTCTTCCGCCATTTTGCGTTCAGTGATGTCCACCGCCATGCCGAGCATCCGCACAGCGTCGTTGTGGTCAGCGTAGTGGAATTTCCCCCTGGCTGTTATCCAGCGCACGCTTCCGTCGGGTCGCACGACCCGGAATTCTGCTGCGTATGGTTTCCCATTCTGTCGGGCATTCTCAATTACGCTCGATACCATCGCTCGATCCGCTGGGTGTATGTTGCGCCTGAAGTCTTCAATCTCTCCGGAATAAGAGTCGGCTGGTATTCCGAATATCGTTTGCAGATCACCGACCCGCTGGCCTTGTCCGCTCTTGAGGTCCCAATCCCACGCTACCGACCTTCCGGCTTCAACAGCCAGGCGAAGGCGGTCGTTGCTGATAGCTAACTCATTCTCCACCCTTCTTCGCCGCGCATGCTGCCACAGCAGACCCAAAATCAGCAGAGCCTCCACGACGATGAGTGAAATGCCGCCAGCGACGTACCTCCGATAGGCTTCCCAGATCGTTGGCCGCCGGTAAAGGATGACACTGCCGGGCGGGAGATTGCTCTCTTTCAGTCCCCTGCGCCGCATGGCGCGCCAGTCGAACATGTAGACGTTAGCGGTCCTCACAATAGGGATGTCCCGCGGCTTCTCCCCGTTAAGAACCCTCACGGCCATCGTTGCAGCAACTTCACCTTGGGCGGCGAAGCTCAACACGTTGCCGCCAACTGTGCCCTTGCCGATATCAACATCGTCCACGACAAAAACAGGCGCATTCGCCGCGCTGGCAACCAGCGGAACGGACTGGCTCGCATCAATGAATCGGGAACCGGCTGCATCCTGCATGATTGAAGTGTGATAGACAATCGTGTTACTTGGAAGGTGCCGCAGCCGGTCGAGCAGCGTGGGCATATCCAGGTCGGTAAGATAGGTAAACTCAAGCTTTGATTCGTACTTCTGGAGGCTTGCCTTGGTTATTGACTCGAGCTTCCGGTCATACTCCGAAACACCACCCACGACGACTACATGCCTGGTAGACGGCTGCAAACGGAGCGCCGCTTCCAGAGTCTTGTCAGGCGTAGCTTCCCCCCACACTCCGGTAAAGTGAGAGTCCAGCTTCCACTCGTCCAACATCTCCTGGGTGCTTCCACAGAAAATGATCGGGGTATTCGGGAAGGCCTTTTCGTGTGTTTCCGCCAGGAAATTGAGTGGGTCCGGCCCGACGGCAATGATTACGTCGAGCTTGCGATCGCGATACCTGCGGATAAACCACTCCTGGAAGTCGCGCCGGGAAGCTTCATCCGGAAACAACGCCGCCTCCAGCTCCTCATTGTAGAGTTCGATCTGGTATGGCGCTTTCTCGAGACCGGCAACAATCGCCTGGTCTATCACAGCAACTCCAGGAGAAGAAAGCGGGCTGTAAACGTTGAAAATAAGTACCCGCCGAACTTCTTGTAGAGGAGCAGCGCCAGTCAACTGTGGTAGCAGCAAAGCCGCTGCAATCAGCAGTAGGGCACCTTTTCTCCTGCCCCCGTTTCTCCTTGCGTCAAGTTGCCTGAACGAGAGCCGGGAAGTCCACCAGAGGTAACATCTGATCCGGTGTTCCACAGGAACAGCCACAGGGAGCCTCCAAGGGGCTTCTTACCAGCAGGGGCCCAATACAGTCGCGGAGAACAAATGTATTTCTAACCAAACCTTTTAGCGAGCCAAATCTCGAGCCAAATCTACACTGAAGTTGCTGACGTAGTAACGGTAGCAAGGACACAACAATTTGGATATATTTATGTCCGATTTCCTGGGGCATGCAAAAGATCTCAAGAAAATTAGCCGCAGAGAAACGTTGAATGCATTAGTTTGAAGTCCGCTTGTTCCCCTGGGCCGCGAGGATCGCTAATGCATTGATTTTAAATGAGCAACACCGTCGACGGTACTGGCGCTGGCCATGGGTCCTGGCGATTCTGGCCTTAACTGGGTCATTTCCAGGGCTCACAAATGGCCAGACGCCCTCGACCGGCGCTCTGACTGGAATGACGCTGGACCCAACTGGGGCGGTCTTACCAGCGGTGGTCGTCCGCCTCACCAATAAGGACACCGGCTCCACTACCTCGGTCACTTCCGACAAAGAGGGGCGGTTCAGTTTTCTTCTGCTGTCCCCCGGCAGGTACGATATACAAGCCAACAGAACAGGTTTCGATACCCTCACCAGTACGACGATAAACGTAAGCGTCACGGAGGCTGTCTACATCGAACTCCATCTCCGGCTCGCAACCGTGTTTCGTAGCGTTGAGGTATCTGCGGCGCCCACGATGGTCCAGACCAACAATTCAAGCCTTGGCAGGATCGTCAACTCTACAGCTGTTGGCGGCTTGCCGCTGGTAACGCGGAACTTTGTGCAGATTGCAAGCCTTTCTCCGGGAGTCACAACCGGGGTTTACAACGCAGGTGAGCTTGGACTCGGTGGGACTGCGCTGTCGCAGATCGCCCCATCCAATGACGGAATCTTCGTGCACGGCGCGCGGTCTTACGACAATAACTTTCTGATTGACGGCATCAGCGTGAGCGATGTGCAGGGCAGTGCGTCGGGCAGCGGAGGAATTCCCATTCCCAACCCCGATACCATTGAAGAATTCAAGGTCCAGACAGGACTTTACGATGCAGCCTATGGGCGCTATGGCGGCGCCAGCGTTAGCCTGGTTACAAAAACAGGAGGCAACGCCTTCCATGGAACTGCATTCGAGTTTCTCCGCAACGAGGTTCTCGATGCGAACGATTTCTTTCTGAACCAGACAGGCCAGCCGCGCCCTGTCCTCAAGCAGAACCAGTTTGGCTTTGCGTTGGGGGGGCCGATCAAGAAAGACAGGTTTCTGTTCTTTGGCTCATATCAAGGCACACGCCAGGTGAACGGCGTCGCTGCCGGTCAATCGAGGACTGCCTGCTCCGCCAGCTTAAGCGAGCCGCCGCTTACGGATGACCGCACACCGGCGGCACTCGGGGAAATGTTCGGCGGCATGAGCGGAGCACAAGGGGGAATATCAATTAAGTCCGACGGGTCCAACATTAATCCGGTAGCTCTGACCCTGCTGAATTTCAAGCTTCCTGATGGAACGTTTCTGATTCCAACGCCACAGACTGTCGACTTGCAAAAACCTCTTGTGCAGCAGGGCTTTTCAGTATTCAGCGATCCTTGCCATTTCACTGAGAACCAGTATTCAACGAATGTTGACTACCTTGCGAGGCAGAACAGCAAAATCTCCGCCCGCTTCTTCATGGCAGATGATAACCAGACCGTTACATTCCCCGGCAATGGCGTTAATCCGGGAGGCGATATCCGCGGCTTTCCGAGCCCTAGCGATTCTGACTTCACGGTTTTTTCGCTTGCCCACACATACACCTTTCGTAACGACTCGCTCAACGAAGCACGGATTGGATATGTCCGCACGAGAACGAACACAGAGGCAAGCACTGCGTTCAAATGGTCGGACGTCGGAGTTGCCGAAGGAGAAATGAGCAACAATAACGAACTTCCCAGCCTGAACATTCTCGGCTCCGTCAGCATCGCCTCCGGTTTTCCAAGAGACATCACACAGAATAGCTTTGTCTTTGGCGATGATCTCACTTTCGTCCGCGGTGCCCATGCCGTACGCATGGGAGGGTCTCTCACCAGGCTGCAGGACAACGTCAACCTCGTGGGACTCGGGTCGTTTATGCGATTTCTAAGCTGGCCGGATTTTCTGCTCGGCCTCAGCGCCAGCGGCAATGGCACTGCGTTCAGCAATGTTTTTGCCTCATTCGATGACTTCGGCCTCACCACCCGTGAATACCGTGCGTGGGAGGGGTCAGCGTTCGCACAGGACGATTACAGGGTTCTAAGGTCACTCACGCTGAACGCCGGCTTGCGCTATGAGCGGTTCGGGCAATTTGCAGACAGGTTAGGTAGGAACTCAAGCTTCGACATCAGCCGGGCTGATCCCAATCCTCCGCCAGAGGGAAGCGTCGCCGGGTACATCGTGGCCTCTAACTTCCCCGGAGCTCCACCTCCCGGAGTTGTCCGCTCGACGAACGAGTTTGCAAATAATGCTGCGGGACAAAACTCCATTGCTCCGCGAATCGGGTTTGCCTGGCAATTCTTGCCCGGCTCAAGTTTGGTGGCGCTCAGAGGAGGCTATGGAATTTACTATTCCCGGCCCACCGGCCAGGCCTTTTATCAGAACGTGCTTGGTGCTCCGTTCTCCGTCTTCCGGTTGAATGCCGGCCTTGCCAACGCGGGCGCGACGTTTCAAGCCCCTTTCGCGCAGCCGTTTCCTACGCCGGACTCCTTTCCTCTGTTTCCGCCCTACTCTCCGACCAGCACAACTACGATATATTCTGTTGCGCCCGGTTTTCGGCCCGCCATCATCCAGCAGTACTCATTGAATGTTGAGTCTGAACTGCATGAAGGCTGGTTGTTGGAAATCGGATATGTGGGCACGCGCGGCACCCACTTGGTACGTCAGCGGTCTCTAAACCAGGCGCTCTCTGCCTCTCCCGACAATCCGATAAGAGGGGTAACTGCGAACACAGTTGCGAATATTCCGCTGCGCGTTCCCATTCTCGGAGTGCCTCCCGACTCGCTCCAGGAAATGGAATCCGAGGGTAGCTCCTGGTACAACGGGCTCGAGGCCAGCTTGACCAGGCGACTAAGCCGCGGCCTTCAATTCCTCGCGTCCTACACTTTCTCGAAAACGTTGGATACGGATGGTGCCGACGTCAATTCAACGTCGTCAGGGAATGCACTGACTCTAGGCGATCAGAATTCTCCACGTCAGCGCTGGGGACGGGCCAGTTTCGATCGGAGGCATCGGCTTGTTTTCAGCGCTAACTGGGCGCTTCCGGGCCCGAAGCGTGGCATTTCGCGATCGGTCTTCTCCAACTGGTTTTTGTCTGCAATAGCTACCGTTCAGTCCGGCAGCGCTCTCACCATCGCGAATACGAATTCCACCAATGTATTTGGAATAAGCGAAGATCGCGCGCAACTGAGCAGTGCATGCTCGAGAGGCCCCCTGGTCAGAAGCGGTTCAGTCGAGTCGAAGCTGAACAGCTATTTCATTCCATCCTGTTTTACCAGTCCTCCAGTCGTCGGCGCGGACGGCATCGGAACGGCATTTGGAAACAGCTCGACTGGCATCGCGGACGGTCCGGGACAGGAAAACGTGGACCTTGCACTCTCAAAAAGTGTGCCGCTTCGTTGGCCTCATGAGAACAGCAGCCTTCAATTTCGCGCTGAATTTTTTAACTTACTGAACCATCCGCAGTTCGCAAATCCCGACAGCAACTTCGCATCGCCCACGTTCGGCGTTATCAGCAGCACCTCCGTAAGTGCTCGCGTCGGACAATTGGCTCTGAGATTCGCATTTTAGGGTCACATCAGAACATATCGAACTTGCAACGTTCCGACACCTATTTGACTGAATAGCCTCGCGCATCCATGCAGGCTGAGAACGCCCGCTTGAAGGTATTCATCTGTTGGTCATACGCAGCTTTCTGGTTTTGGTACTGCTGTTGCACATCCGCGCCAGCCTGCGCCGAAGCCTGATCTTTGGCAGCAGCATTCGATTTGCGCTGCTGTCTGCCTCCCCGCACAGTACCTACACCAGCGCCTACCGCTGCACCTGTTCCTGCATCCCCGGCGATTCCACCGATCACTGCGCCGCCGACTGCGCCACGAGCTGCACCCTTGGCTCGTCCACCCTTTTGTTGCGGCGCAGATTCAGCCGCCTGTGCCTGAGCTGCCTGGACATCAGCAGAAGACGGCGGCTGCGGAGCCGGCATATCCGCATTGACGCCTGTCTGCTGCTGAGCCGAGTTATAGCAGTCGGACTCATCGATGAGCTGCTGATCATGACTTTGGCCCTTTCCCGGATAGGCGTAAAGGCCCACTTTATTTGCGGCTGAGAAGGAAGGTACAGGTCCTGTCGGTGCAGCGGGTGCGGCTGGTTGAGCTGAGGTAGAAGATGGTGGGACTGCAGCAGAAGACGGTTGGGCTGGCGCACCCGCCGGGGTCTCTGTATTGGGCTGCGCTTTCTTGCCGCAACCAACGGAACACAAAGACAAAGTTGCAACGCAGAAGAGGGTTGTTACACGAAAAGTGTGAACGATCGAAGTGGCATGCATATCGACTTCCTTTCCTGGGGCATTGCATTCCCCCCGAGCTTGCCTACACCAAGGCGCACTGTTTCTCCATCGCGAAGCTTACGGGTGGGGAACCTCAACCGCATATTGTTCGGCATAGACTCATTGGCTCGCTACTGTCAAAACTCTCAGTCATAGAGGCGGCGCAGGAAGTAGTCCTCGCGACTCTGAATGTGGCTCGGGTCACTTGCAGATTGGGGCCAATGTCTAGTCTGTCCGTTTTGACAGTTCCAAATGTGAGTTCTACGCAGTAATTCTGTTGACTCCACGGGCCATCGCTCCCTGATCGATCTTCTCCATTCCCGAATGGCAGGGCGCCAACCTGTGACAGCAGCCCATGAAACTCAGGGAGTAACCCATGACAGTCAATCGCTTCCTCATCGGATCTCGGTTCTTAGTCACATCCCTGTTTTGTGTACTTCCGGTGGACACCTTCGCTAACAACAAAGAACAAGCGGGCGGCCATAGAAAAGATCTCTCGAGATACGCTCCACCGCCTTTACAAGGCAGAGCCTCCAGCGAAGGCAGCCATCGAAAAAGCTTATGGGTATGCGGTTTTCAGCAACACGTCTGGAAATGGCAGAGGCATGGCCGTCAACAACAAGACGAAAGGTACAACCTTTATGAGGATGTTTGAGATCCACGAGGGTCCTGGCGCGGGAGTCAGGAAGTTTCGATACGTCTTTGTATTCGACAACGAGAAAGTGTTCAACGACTCCGCAAATTCTGGCTGGGAGTCCGGAGGGCAGGTATCGGCAGCCGCCAAAACCTCTGCTGAGAAGGGCGAAGCCATGCAGGGCGCGGCGGGGGTTATCAGCGGCGTCTGGATTTATCAGCTCACTGGCAAGGGAGTGGTTTTGAATATCACTGCCAGGAGCGCTAAGTATTCACCAGACGATGACCTGAACAAATCATCGTGAGGGCCGATGGCACTGTTAGTTCTGCGAGGGGACAATCAGCTGGCTTCCGAATAACATGCCGTTACGACGGGCTCCGAACGGTAGTTTCTTAAAGGGCAGGCCTTTAGGACTTACGTGGTGTGGGCCAATATCTCCCTGGACATAGCTCACGCACGTGAGGCGATCGGCTTCCTCTCTGGAAAGCTGCCGTCAGATGACGACAGTGCGCGCCCGTGAAAGGAGGAGCATGAAACTAAGAAGCTACTTTGTCCTTGCAGCCACGACTCTGGGTTGTGCTGCAGTGCTGAATGCTCAACAGAGCTTTGTGGAGGCATCGGTATCGTCCATCGTAAGCTGCGTCTCCCAAGGCAAAGCGCGACAACAATGCTCGGCCGACACTCGTGCAGGCATCGTGATGCTGCGACCAACGGGCGATGCCCCCTGCCTCCTGGGCAGAAACTGGGGCTACGACGACCAGGGAGTATGGGTGTCGGAAGGTTGCGGGGGTGACTTCGGCACGGGAAGTACTCACAGAGCAGATGCACCGTCGGCAACCGCAACGGCAGCGGCGCTGGTTGAGTCAGCGGGCGAAAAATCCGCGATTGAGACTACCACAACGGGAACGAACCCTACACAACACTACACTGGTGTCTTCCAGCCCTATGGCAGTCTTCGCAACATCATATCCATTCCAGCCAACGGATCTGCTGAAGTACAGGACAACGCCACCCGCGTCGGCATTAATTTCGCAACGTTTGGACCCATTAGGGTAATTGGCACTACAGAATGGGGGGTGAACCTCGTTCAGAGCGAAACCACGTTCAACGCCGGCGCAACCACGTCGTCTGGCTTCGGCGTGCTGCAGACATCGACTCAACCCGTCTTCGGCGCTCGCCTTGGTTTTTTTGGTGTTGCTTCCGACAAATTTGGAAGTCTCACATTTGGCAAGCAGAATTCGACCCACTACGACATAACGAGCTACACGACCGATCGATTCAATGTTTTCGGGGGCGTCTCCACCGCCACGTACGTTGCGGGCACCGACGGCGGTCAATCAGGTACCGGCCGCGCCGACCAGACGATTCTCTATCATCTCAAGTTCGCCAGGATCCTCGACTTCGGAACGCAAGGGCAGTTGCGTACCACAGATGCTCCGCAAGCCTTTAACGGGTTTGGCTTCTCTTTGCAGGCGAAAGTACTTCCGGGATTACAGATCGGCGGCGCCTACAACAAGACCTATTTCGACCATTTTCTTACAAGTACGGTACTCCATGGCGGCACGGATTACTGGGCCTTTGGAGGCAAAGGCACTTGGCGCAACCTGGAATGGGGTGCCGACTATGTGCGGCAGAACAACGGCGACCTGGCATTCATTCCCAACCCTACAGGCGGACCGGAACAAATAGCGGTCGGATTTTCCGCGAACGGAATCGAGATCTATTCCAGAGTTAAGTTCGGAAAGTTTGCAGTTGTAGGCGGCTTTGAGGACTACATCCCCTTCGACCTGAGCCCCCTCATCAACCCGAACTTCAAAACCAGATATGCAATTCTCGGTGCCGAGTGGCACATCTCGCCATCAGGCTACGCGTATTTTGAATCACGGCTGGGAGATACCACCGACGCTCAAGGAATGGGAGGTTATAACGCCGCAGCCCTAGGCTTCCGCTATGACTTCAGCTGGAAGACGCTGCATCTGCAGTAAAACCGTCGGCATCGTCCACTTCGAAAGGGATCGGTTCATGGGTGAGCCTCTTTGGAATCTATGCGTTTTATTTGAGGTGTCCCGATCTGCAGTGAAACCCGCTCGCGCCGTGGCCTGCGGGCTGCACACGTCGTTCGCAACAACTAGCAGTTCTGACAGTCGTAAAACGTCTTATGTCCTGTTCCACTGTAGCGGAGAGGAAGGGTTACAGGGCAGCCGTGACGTCATGATGGACCTGCAATCAGCTCTTCAATGATAAGGAGAACGTCGATGAGATTCAAAATGATCGCTTCAACCCTGGCGGTGATCCTGCTGGCTACCGGTTTGGCCAATGCCGCTTCAAACGACGAGAAACGAACCAAGACTCGCAAGATGGCTGACAAGACTCTGCAGGAGCTATACAAACTGCAACCCTCAGCTCAGGGAGCTATCCAAAAGTCCGCCGGATATGCTGTTTTCGATAACATGGGGACGAACCTTCTGCTGTTGAGCACGGCGCGTGGCTCAGGTATCGCCGTCGACACCAGTTCCAAGCAGGAAACCTTCATGAAGATGGTTTCAGCAGGCGCCGGTCTGGGTGTGGGTGTGAAGGACTATCGGCTAATCTTCGTCTTCGAAAACGATAAGGCGTTTTCCCAATTTCTCGATTCTGGCTGGTCGGGTTCAGGACAAGCGGACGCGGCGGCCAAGGCAGGCGATAAGGGCGGAGCCTTCTCCGGGGCGGAAGAGTTTGCCCCGGGTGTCTGGGTCTATCAAATTACGAAGAACGGTCTCGCCCTCCAGATAACCCTGCAGGGTACTAAGTACTACAAGAACGACGACCTCAACAAAAAATCATAGCTCCCGGTCGCAAAATGCGAAGGCCACAAGAATTAGCCCCACACGCGGTGGTAGCAGAGGATCGGCACGCTACATGTCCCAGCGACAGGTCGGAGAATTGGCCTGATATTCGTATTTTAGAGGGTGATGAAGAAAATCTTATGCGCTGATTAGATTCCGAACTGCGCTCAATAATACAGCGAAACAGCTGGCCGTAGACCTGCTCGTTGTTTGACGGACTCGCCCTGGAAAGTCACTCACCGAGAGGCGCGTTGCCAATTTGCTGGCTGGCATAAGTTCTCATATCGGTCTTCCAGACTCAAAGGAATCGCTCATGGGGTCGCTATGCGAGATGCAGATCGCGGACGTTCGCCACAATCACTTCATGGCCCAGTTCCTGAAACTGAAAAACATGAGTTTCGACGCTTACTCTGAAATCGGGAGAATCAGAATGCATTTGGCTCCTACTTGTACCTCTCGATCAAATCGAATTCCTCCACCGATTCGATCAATCACAAGTTTCGCGACTGAGAGTCCGAGACCAGATCCGCTCTTTGATGCCGTATCGTGAGCCGGGCTGGTGAAGAAGCGTTCGAACACTTGCTGATGCTCTCCTGGTGCGATGCCAGGTCCTTGATCTTGAAATGTAACCTGTAGCTGCGGCACAACATTCTCCAGTCGCGAATAAGAAATCCGCAAGACTGAGTCATTCGGAGAGAACTTGAGCGCGTTGTGAAGAATATTGACAATGGCGATGCGCAAAAGACTGCGGTTCGCTCTGATGTAGGCTCGTCCGAGCGATTCGCTTTCCTGCACGACTGAAATTCGTCGCTCCTCCATGATGACGTCCAGCAAGCTCAAGACTTCATTCACAAGGTCTGAAACGACGAAGACAGTCTTGTCACCCTCAGAACCTGTGGCCTCGGCTCTAGCGAGCAAGAGAAGGCTCTCGATCGTTTCATTCAAACGTCCTGTTTCTTCCAGGATGCTGCCTAAAGCTTCTTGGTATTCCGCGGAGCCTTGTCCTTTTTCAAGGGCTACCTCGCCGATAGTTCGAAGAGCCGCAATAGGCGTGCGCAGCTCATGAGCTGCGCACGCTGTAAATCTCTGTAATTGATTAAAAGCCTGCTCCAATCGATCGAGTACATGGTTAAAGACACGCCCCATGTGGCCCAGCTCATCATTCGGATTCACGATAGTAAGACGTTGATTCAGATTACTCGCGGTGATGCCTTCCGCACGTGTTGCCATCTCCTGGAGTGGACGCAGAGCCCTTTTGGCAATGATCTGACCTGCAATCGCAGCAAACAACAACGCCACCGGGATAGCTATTAAGAGGAGCAGGAGGAATTGCAGCATCCGATCGCGAAGAGGAACGAGACTGTAACCCAGCCGAATCAGCAGTGTCCTACCCTGGAGGGAGTGAATATGGCTGATGACAAACGCGTGCGATCCGTCCTGAAGCCAGACGATGCGTGGATCAAAATCTGCATCACCCTCGCCCTGTTTGTTCGGTCCGCCGAGCGGCATTCCCCTAAGGGTTGCACTCCGATAGAGCGCGTTTCCGCGAAGATCACGAACCTCCATCATCCGGTCTACCAGCAAGTGCGATTGCGGCCGTGAAAAGTAATCTTCTCTTAGTTGGAGCCTTCCCTGACTATCGAAGAAGAGAAGTCCTTCCGCCGTGATTACGTCCTGGACTTCGTCATGAAATAGCTGCCGGGTGAGAACGCCGTATTGAAATACGAATACGATCGCAGCATAGATGAGCAGGAGGGCTGCCAGAACGCTCACATACCAGAACGTGAGCCGGCTACGCAGATTTGTCGGCCAGGGAAAGTTCACGCTTGCGGCACCCTCAGGCTGAAGCCGAGGCCGCGTACCGTTTGTAGAAGCTTCACTTCAAAGGGATCGTCTACCTTTTTCCTCAGGCGAGCTATCTGCACATCAATCACGTTGTCAATCGGCGTAAAACGCGAGGTCTCTCGCCAAACATTCTTTGCCAACATCTCGCGTGACACCGTGTGGCCACGATTTTCGGCCAGATAGAGCAGGAGATCGAACTCCCGTGCCGTCAATTCCAACTGTCCGCCATTTCTGGATGCAGTCCTGTTTTTTTGTGTCGATGGATAGATCTCCAATCACAACCACGGCACTTGGAGGGGGCGTAAGAAATCTGCGCAACAGAGCATCGATGCGGGCTGTCAATTCAGGAAAGGAAAATGGTTTGCCGAGGTAGTCGTCAGCTCCAGTTCTAAGTCCTTCGACCCTGTCCTCGACAGTATTGTGAGAGGTAAGGATGAGCACCCGCAGATCCATACCTTCTTTGCGGATCTGTCGCAAAATGTCCAGCCCGTTCCGTTGTGGAAGAGTCAAGTCAAGAAGCAGAAGATCGGGCCGAAGTGTGTGCACAAGGAAGAATCCTTCTTCGGCGGAGCTTGCCGCGATAACTTCGTAGCCTGCAGCTTCAAGGCCGGAAACCAGCGCTGTGGACATCTTCTTGTCGTCCTCAATGAGGAGGATCTTTGAAGGGGCTGACACCATGTCTCATGATTTCGCAGCCTCGCCTTCATCGACAAGTAGGGTGGCGGAAATGTCAGAAAGATGTAAGCCAATGTAAGAGATGAAAATGCTCCACTGAGGCTAGCCAGTCATTTCTCATGCTGGAGGAGCCTTACATTGATTCGGACCACACTCATTGGTTTGCTACTGTCTTCGACTGCCATGATCGCCCAGAGTCAAAATAAAACCGTCCCGGCTGAATTCGAAGCGCCGACTACGCTACCGATCGTTTTCACGAAGACTATTGTTGCGGGCCAGTCACATGTGGGAGATGCAGTCACAGCGAAGACAAGCCAGGTCGTGCTTTTGTCCAACGGAGTTGTGATTCCATCCGGGGCAAAGGTGACCGGGCATGTCGTTGCAGCCAACGACTTCTCATACGACAAGACTCCTTATGCACGCCAAAAAGCATCGACATTAACGATTAAGTTTGACTCAGTGCAGGTGGGTGAAAGCACTCTGCCATTGATTACTACGGTTCGAGCGATGGCGGATCCTATCACCAGTGAGCAGGCACACTTCATAGGAGCAACCGATGTCGATCCCCAAGGAACTACAACACAGATTGGCGGAGACGAGGTCACACCTCGGGTTTCGGAAGTCGTGAACAGGGATGGTGACGTAGTTGGGTACAACAAGCGTGGTGGAGTTTACGCCCACTTGATTGCAAGCGGCGGTTGCGACGGCAGTAACGTCGAAGTATCGATGGGCATCTATTCCGCTTCTGCATGTGGTTTATATGGATTCGGACGTATGTCTGCCACGGAGATGGGTTCACAGGCACAACCTTCAACCCTGACTTTGGTGTCGACTCACGGGTCTCCAAAGATATGGAAGGACAGCACAGCTCTCCTCGAAGGTGTTGCCGGGCCAGCAGAACACAGCATCGCGCTAGTTGGCCGAATCCCATCACTGGAGACATATGCATGTTGGAAAATGGACCGGCCGTCAAGGTTACGATCCATCTGAATCGGGATACCGGAGCAAAAGAAGGATTTCTCGTTGACGATATTTTCGCTTTTCTGCGCAGAAGTGGCATTCAAGGCGCCACCATGTTGCAAGCGCACGCGGGATATGGAACACATCGCCAGTCCCACACTACGGGCGCTGGCGGTGTAGCCGGTCTTCATCTTCCAGTTGTCATTTATTTCATCGAACGGCAGCAAAAAGTCGATGAGATTCTCGATCAGCTGCTGTCGATGGTCACTGATGGACTGGTCGAAGCTCATCCGACAACGATTCTCAGAAATGTCTCTTCGGCAACGAAGGTCCTTTCGTGATGAAGGCCTATTTCTTTTGGGTATGCGCTTTATTTACATACTGGCTCTTCTCCGGGCATGTTATGGCACAGACGGCTTCCTCATCCACGTCATCTCAAGTCCTTACGTTGGCACAAGCCGAAGCGACTGCTTTGGCGAACCAACCACGCATGCTGGCAGCGCAAATGCGCAGTCAAGCCTCTACTGAGAGGGTTCGCGAAGCAAAATCGGGCTTTTTTCCAACAATCAACTTCAACGCAACTGGAGTCCAGGTTGCCGATACCGGAACTTCGACGGCTGCAGGGAACATTACAACTTCGTCTATCTCGGATCGCTTTGCTTATGGAGGAAACCTGACCCAGCTCATCACGGATTTCGGCCGCACAGGCGCCTTGGTGGGAAGCGCTCGATCCACCGCCGAAGCGCAAAACGATCTGGCAACCCTGACTCGCGCACAGGTCCGGCTGAATGTGCGCGAAGCGTATTATCAGGTGCTGGGAACGGAGGCCGTGTTGCGTGCCGCACAGGCCGCTCAGGCTAATCGGCAACTCATCTCCCGGCAGATATCGGCTCTTGCGCAGAGCGAGCTCAAATCAACGCTCGACGTGAATTTCGCCCGGGTTCTGGAGAGTGAAGCAGAGCTGGCGGTCGTACGTGCGCAAAGCACCGTAGCCAGACAGAGAGCGCAGCTTGCCACTGCGATGGGGTTGCAGCAACCTGTGACAGCCGTACTGAACGATGTGGCACTTCCTCAAAATGAATCTCTGCCTCCCGTACCTGACGATCTCCTGAAAGAAGCGCAATCTCAGCGTGCCGATCTGCGTGCGGCTCAAGCCCAGCAGCATGCGGCCAGCGAAATTCGCGCTATCAGAGAAGCGGCTGAGCTATCCCACGCTCAATGTTCTTGCGTCCGCCGGGCAGATTCCTTACCACGACCATACTCTGCATGATGACTACGCTGCTGCGGGTTTCAATCTCAGTATTCCGGTCTTCAATGGCGGACTCTTTACCGCACGTCGAAATGAAGCGGAGCGGGAAGCGGATGCGCGCACACACGACGTACAGGAGCTAAAGCTCGAAGTAGGTGAGCAGGTCCGTGATGCGTGGTATAGCGCAGATGAAGCCTACAAAAGCATAGACGTAACCGGCCGTCTTCTGGCTGAAAGCAAGGAAGCGCTACGCCTGGCTCAGGACCGTTATGAAGCCGGGTTGGGGAGCATCGTCGAGCTGAATGAAGCGCAGTTGAATGAGACATCCGCCGAAATTACGGCGGCGGACGCGACCTATACGTATCTGACGCGCCGGGCCCAGCTCGACTTCGCAACAGGACTCTTGAACTGAAAGGCATCTACCGATGGCAAGCCTGAGACAAGCTACCATGCAGGTACTGCTGACTGCGGCAGTAACCAGTCTTCTCACCTCGTGCAGGTCGAATACCCCGCAGGCGGCCCCTGTCCCCACTGTTCCCGTGGCAACCGCGGGCCCTGCCAGTCTCGAAAACGACCTTGTGCTGACGGCAGAATTCCGTCCATATCAGGAAGTGGATGTGATGGCCAAGGTTGCCGGTTACGTGAAGGAGATAGGCGTCGATATTGGCGACCATGTTCGACGCGATGCCGTCCTGGCAACGCTGGAGGTTCCTGAGATTCAGGATGACGTGGCCAAGGCAAAGGCCGGAGTTGCTGCCGCTGAGGCGAACATCGTTACAGCGCAGGCAGCGGTCGAACGCGCACATGCAGGCGCGAACATCGCTTCGCTATCATTCAAGCGCATCCAGGATGTGGCTACGCGTGACCGCGGCCTTGTGCCAAAGCAGGAGATCGACGTTGCCCAATCGCATGATCTCGAGGCAGCGGCACAGCTTGCAAGTGCAACCTCCGCCTTGCGAGCTGCTCAGGAAAGTAAGGTCGAGGCGGAATCGGAATACTCCCGTGCGCTTGCCATGATGCAATATGCGACCATTCGCGCGCCGTTTACTGGTGTGATCACGAAACGCTATGCCAACACTGGCTCGATGATTCAGGCAGGTATCTCCTCGCAGACGCAGGCTATGCCCGTGGTGCGGCTCGCACAGAACGACCTTCTGCGTCTGATTCTTCCGGTTCCTGTGAGTGATGTCGCCAGTGTTCGGGATGGACAGCCAGTAGATGTGAATGTCGTCAGCATTGGCCGCACGCTGCGCGGCACCGTTACGCGCTACGCCGACTCAGTACAGATGGCCACACGCACGATGGACACCGAGGTAGATGTACCCAATCCCGATGGCTCGCTTGTGCCCGGTATGTATGCAGAAGTACATCTTCACCTGGCCGCGCGGCCGAACGTTCTGAGTGTTCCGATTGACGCAGTGGATGGGCTCGGGACAAGTGTGCAGCAGGTCTATGTCGTCCGTGACGGCGCGGTTCGCCTCACGAATGTGAAAACAGGTCTACAGACTTCAACGCGGGTTGAGATTCTCGACGGTCTCGAAAGCGGAGACAAGGTTATCGTCGGACGCCACACCGGATTATCCGATGGCGAGAAAGTTGAGGCGGTGCCAGCAACATACGAATCGAGCGCCAGCCATAGCTAGCACGCAATAAGCGAGGAAAAAAAAGCAGCATGTCGGGATTCTCCATCCGCAATCCATATCTGATTGTTGTGTTGTGCCTGGTCATCATGATTCTGGGTGTGGTCAGTGTCTCGGACATGCCGGTGGACATGTTCCCGCCGATTAACCTCCCGGTGGTTGCAGTCGCCACCTTCTACTCCGGCATGCCGCCTCAGCAGATCGAGACGAATATCACCTATCACCTTGAGCGCCAGTTCACCCTGGCTGCTGGAATTGACCACATGGAGTCGCGGTCGCTGCCCGGCGTGAGCCTCATCAAGGTTTATTTTCGTGCCGGCACGGATCCGGACGCTGATGCTTCTACGATTTCCTCGCTGGCGATGAGCGACTTGCGCGATATGCCCCCGGGCACCTATCCACCCATCGTTCTGAAACAGGACGCCTCCAGCATTCCCGTTGCGCTGGTGCCCTTGAGCGGCTCAGGACTGAACGAAAGCAAGTTGAAAGATATTGGTCAGAACTTCGTCCGCAATCAGCTTGCAAGTGTTCCCGGCGCTTCCGTGCCTCAGCCGTTCGGGGGCCGTTGGCGCCAGATCATGCTCTACGCCGATCCCTACAAGCTCGAGGCAAATCAACTCAGCCCGATGGATGTTGTGCGTTCGGTGAATGATGCCAACGTCATTCTACCTGCAGGCGATGTGCAGATCGGGCGTTATGACTACGACATCTATACAAACTCCATGTTGAAGGGAGCCTCGGATATCGCACAGGTCCCACTCAAGATGGTGGGACAGTCGCCGGTTCGCGTCGGAGACGTAGCCACTCCGCAGGATTCGTTTGGGCTGCAGTACAACATCGTGCGCGTGAACGGCCAACGTGCTGTGTACCTGCCTATTTTCAAGGCGGGCAGCGACTCAAATACTATCGCGATCGTAAACGGCGTCCAGGCCACCCTGAAAAAGCTCTTTGATGTACCAGCAACGCTTAAGAGCAGAGTGGTCTTCGACCAATCGCGTTTTGTAAAAACAGCGATCGAGACATTGCTCCACGAGGGTGGAGTGGGCCTGTTTCTAACCTGCCTGATGATTCTCATCTTCCTTGGCAGCATGCGCGCAACTATAGCCGTCTTCTTTTCGATTCCGCTGTCTCTGTTTGCTACTTTCTTCGTGCTGAAACTTACGGGCAGTTCAGTGAACAGCATGGTGCTGGGCGGTCTGGCTCTTGCTCTTTCACGCCTCATCGATAACTCGGTCGTCGTGCTCGAAAACATCTTTCGTCATCTCGAAGGCGGTGAGTCGCCAGTGGTCGCTGCGGAAAAGGGCGGCAAAGAGGTAGCGCTGCCTGTTCTGGCGGGAACGCTGACTACAGTGGTCGTTTTCTTTCCCGTCACGATGCTCTACGGCGTCAGCAGGTTTCTCTTCTCGGCTTTGGCGCTTGCCGTTGTTATCTCGCTTTTCGCGTCCTACTTTGTGGCTCTCACAGTTGTGCCGCTCTTCTGTGCACGGTTTATCAAAAGCGCACACGGAGATGTCGTTCACGAATCAGCGGAAGAAGAACACGCTATCGCGCCTTCGTCGACCGCGCACACTTCAAGCCTATGGACACGATTCAACGCAAGATTCACTGCTGGCTTCGACTATATGCTCCATCGCTACGATGAACTGGTAGGGAAAGTGCTTGATGCTCCACGGGCAACGCTCGCGATCTTTGCCATCTTCTTCTTTGCCAGCCTGCTGCTTTTTCCCCTGTTGGGGCTGTCATTCTTTCCGCGGACTGATGCAGGTCAATTCGTCATCAACTTCAAGGCTCCTTCCGGTACAAAACTCGATGCAACCGAAGACGAAGCGGCGAAGCTTGAAGGCATTGTGCGCCAGATCGTTTCGAAACACGATATGGGCATGACCGTCACGAACATCGGTGTCGATCCCGGTTTCTCCGCGCTGTTTTCATCGAACTCAGCCATGCATACGGGCTTTACTCAGGTGGCGCTTGCACCAGACCACAAAGCCAGCAGCTTTCGCTACATTGACGAAGTCAAGCAGGCAGTGGCACGCGAGATGCCGGAGCTGCAGACATTCTATTCATCAGGCAGTCTCGTGGATGGCGTGCTGAATATGGGAGCGCCTGCGCCGATCGATGTACGCGTCGCCGGTAATGACGTCAAGGCCGACTACAACGTTGCACAGCAGTTGGCGACTCAGATTCGCGCTGTCCGTGGTGTGGCGGACGTCTACATTCCGCAGGATATCGACTATCCATCACTGCGCATCGCTATCGATCGTACTCGGGCCAGCGAACTCGGCCTGACCGAGAAAGAAGTCGTGTCGAATCTCATCACGGCGCTTACTTCCAACCAGATGATTGCCCCAAGCATCTGGATCGATCCGAACAGCGGCAACAACTACTTCCTGACCGTAATGTATCGGGAAGGCCAAGTGAAGTCTCTCGATGATCTCAGGGCGATTCCCTTGCACGGCGAAAATGTCACTCAGCCAACCCGCCTGGACATGGTGGCCAATATCGAGCGTTTCAATGCCCCAACTGAAATGGATCACACGCAGATTCGTCGCGTGATGGACATTTATGTTCGTCCGCAAACCGAGGACCTCGGCCGAATCGCGAAAAGTATTCAGGCCATCGTCGACACTGCACAGCCTCCACACGGAATCGATGTGACTCTCACAGGGAGCGTCTCTTCGATGAACGCCTCGTTTCACAGCTTCGCCATTGGACTGACCTTGTCCGTTGTACTGCTGTATCTCATCCTGGTCGCCCAGTTCAGGTCGTTCATCGATCCGTTCATCATTCTTCTCGCTTTACCTCCTGGGATTACTGGCGTCATCGTGGCTCTGCTGCTCTGGGGTACAACGCTCAATGTGATGTCGCTAATGGGAGTCGTTATGCTGGCCGGAATCTCATTGTCTAACAGCATTCTCATCGTGGAGTTTGCTCATCATCTGCTGAAGGAAGGCATGTGTGTGAAGGAGGCGATCACTACGTCCTGCCGCGTACGTTTGCGACCGATCCTGATGACTTCCTTGGCCACGCTCATCGGCTTGCTCCCGATGGCGTTAAAGCTTGGCGAAGGGAGCGAGTCCTATGCGCCATTGGCACAGGCTCTCATTGGAGGCCTTACCTTTTCTGTTCTGTTGACGATCTTTCTGGTTCCTGCCGGTTTCTACCTTGCTTATCGGAACAGGCCGGTCGAGTAGTTGCTGACTGACCAAAGGGAGACGAGCGATGCATTCATTGCCGGACGCACTTCATAGTGGAGCTGCCGCATTTCCTCCAGTTGTTACAGCGATCAAGCTTTCGATAGCGCTCGCGATCGGCTTGATCACCAGTGCAACTACTTCCCGGCGAAGATCGCTGTTGCTATTGCCCGTTGCTGGTCCGGAGTACCAGCGTGAATGGTGTTCACGCGTCCATTGCGGCCAATGAAGAACGTGGTGGGCCAGCAGTTGAGTCCTTCAACCTGCGGCAGCTTCTCATTGAGTTGATCCGGTGTGCCGGCAAGTAGAACTGGGTATGTAATTCCGTATCGCTGGATGAATGCCCTCAAGCGCTGTGGGTTTACAAGCTGATCTTCTTCTTCAAAGCTCAGCTCTACTATGTCCAAGCCCCGAGTGTGGTAGTTCCGGTAAAGTTCCTCAAGGAACGGTGCTTCGTCATGGCAGTTTGGGCACCAGCTTCCATCAATAGCGAGAATAAGAACTTTGCCTTTGAACTCTGGATCAGTACTCGTGATGAGTTTCCCGTTCAGATCCTTGGCGCTGAACGCGAGTGGTTGAGTCGGGTCTTTCAGTCTGGTGTGTTGAAGAGGATCGTCCGGCTTATTCAGTCCTTCGGCGCGAGCCGCCTCGGGTCGGCGGGCGGTCAGTTCCTGTGACCGCTGCGGAAAAATGTGATCACCTTGAGCGTGCCATCTGTCTGCGGGCGCAGCACTGTATACGATGGACCGGCCGCGGTGAAGTGGCTCACGGCAAATTGCCCGTATCGCCATCGATGCGCTGAATGACTGCATCTACTTCAGCGCCAGATTGCCGCACATGCAGCTCCCATGCGGATTCCCCCTTCGGCCCCTGTACTTCAATTTCCCATGCGCCAGCAATATGCGGAGGGTTGGCCGAGGGATCGAAGGGCTTCGCGTTCACCGTAGCGGTGATCGGGATACTACGCGAGTGCCCGCCAAAGGCGCCTGTCAATGTTCCATCCACCAGCGTGGCATCGATGATGTTGGCGTAATAGTCAAAACGCAGCACCAGATGGCCGTTCGAATAACTGCCGCTGGATGAGGTCGACCTTTCTTTTCCGTTGATCAACGCACCTTGAACCTGATCGCCATCGCCTGTTATTTCCAGGCGTAGGGGTACTTGTTGGCCGTTGTATGTCGCGGTCCCCAACCAAACTCCGCCAGGCGTGCCAGGTTGAGAACCTGAGTTTTGTGCGAATAACACGCCACAAAGCAGCCACAAAGCGAAGATCGAAAGCGGAGCCGTTAAACTTATGCTCCGGCGCAAAGTAATCATTATTGTTTCCTTTCGAAATTCATGTTCAGAGTCTGTCTACATTTGTCCCTGATTGAGTCGGTGCCCTCCTCCGAAATTTCAGAGTACGAGCTACTCTCCGGATGTCGGATGAAGATACTTATCGAGAAAAGTCAACTGGCGTTTATAAGAATCGAGCCTGTGCTCGGGCTGCTGGAAGCCGTGACCTTCGTGGGGATAAGTGACGTATTCATAAGTTTTACTGGCTTTCTTAAGCGCGGCGACAAATTCCTGCGACTCCTGTGGAGGAACCTGCGGGTCTTGTTCGCCGTGCATTTACGAGGATAGGCGTCCTGATCTTATCCACGTCCGGAAGAATATTAGCTTTGCGATAGATGGCGGGCTTGGCTTCGGGTGGGCCACCCATCTTGGTCTCCCACCGGATGCGGGAGTTGCGGTTGGTGTACTGGAGAAATAGAGCGCGATCGATGACACCGAACATTTCGATGGCAGCGGCGAAGGTGTCGGGGAGCTTGATGACGGCGTTGGCCACCACCGTGCCGCCGTGGCTTCCTCCCCCAATGGCAACGCGTTTGGGATCGGCGAGGCCCTTGTCCACTAGGGCTTGTACCGAGGCTCCAATGTCATCTACCTCGCCTCCGCCTGAGTCCTCGACATTACGGTTGCGGAAATGCTCGCCGTATCCGGTGCTGCCTCGGAAGTTCGGCTCGAAAACGACGCAGCCCTCCTGCGCAAGATATAAGGACCATGGGCTGAGACCCAGAACCACTTGACCACCATGTGCCCAGATGACTAATGGGTAGCGCGTGCCCGACTTGTACCCCTTTGGCCGATAGAGAATTCCCGCGAGCGGAAGGCCATCTTTACCGTAGAAATGAAAGACCTCAGGTGTGGGGAGACCTGCCTCTTCATAAATAGAAGGGGCCGGTGCACTCAGAGGATGAGCTTCGCCTGCGTGTATATCTGCAAGATAGGTTGTGGGTGAGCGGAAGACTGTCCCGCGCTGAAAGTAGATGGTTGCTCCATCGGGTGACCACTGTGGGTCTGCCTCGACTCCAGCAAGTTGAGTGAGGCGCCTCGGGGCTGAGCCATTCAGTGGAACAATCCAGATGTGCCGCTCTTCCGGCAGGCCGCGGTTGGAAACGATGGCGATGGATTTGCCATCTGGAGAGTAGACAGGAGTTTCATCTTCGCTGTTGCCTCGTGTGATCTGCTTTGGCGTGCCCCCTGAGGCGGGAATCAAAAATATCTTGTCCCATCCGGTTTCCTGAAGCACGACAGCAAGCGTCCGCCTATCAGGCGACCAGGCGGCAGTGTTGATTGCCCATGCACCGCCGGGATCATTTCGCGCAATGTAAATATCGATCGCCGAACTTTTTACTTTGCCTGTGTTCTGATCGAAGGAAAGGACTTTGAGCTTTCCGGAAAAATATTTACGGGAACGCTCAGTGTAGGAGATACGCGTACCGTCGGGCGACCATGCAGGATTGGGAGCAAACCGGTCGGAAGATACGGCATCTCCCCGATCTGGAGATGGATTGTTGGTGACGTCATCGCGGGCATAGATCTCAGCAGGAGCCAGATCGTTCTTCGTCTTAGCGTCCTCGCTGACGACCCAGAGTTCATTCCATCCCGTGCGGCCAGACTCATAGAGAATCCATTTGCCATTGGGGTTCCATTTGGGAAAATGGTCGGTAGCTCCACGTGGATCACCAGGTCCGACAACGCCGTCCGTGAGTTGGACAGGGGTGCCACCCGATGCGGAAACGATCCAGATGTCTCCTTTGCTGACATAGGCTAGTTTCCGGCTGTCGGGTGACCAGCTCACTTCGGACTTCGGTGCTGGATCTGTCGTGACGAGAACTGCCGGGTCTCCAGCGACGGGCTTCAGCGTGATCTGTCCTTTTTCAATCACCGCGAAATTTTTTCCGTCTGGAGATAGAACACCGGGCCGTCCGGGATTGGTTTTGACGAGATCTTCAAGGGTTAATTGCCTCTGTTGTCCGAACAAGGGTGCCGCCAACAGCACCGGCAGAAAAGCGGAGATCATTTTCATGGTGTATTCCTCAATGCACAACCCAGGAAATGCCTCGAATCAACGAGGTTGGTCTGCTGTTTTCTTAGAAAGTGAATTTGCCGACAAGCACAAGGACGCGCCCCGAGACGATGGCGCCCTGTCCAGTGCCATAAATGCTGGTTGGCGAACTTACTGTGCTGGTAATCAGTCCAACTGATCCTGAAGCAACGTTTCCGGTTGGCACAGCGAAGTTGGGATGATTCGTGAGGTTGTATGCACTTGCGCCGAGTTCGAAAGCTGTGCCCTCGGTGACAGGAATCTTCTTTGTGAGCTGGCCTGCAATTGTGAAGAATCCCGGACCGCGAAAGCTGTTCGGGCGTGTGTTGCCGAAATCATCCTGCTCGGTGCGTGTTGCGAATTGCGCTGCGGTAAAGCAAGGGGTGGTGACAGCCGAGTTGGAGCAGCTCTTACTTGCAAGGCTCGGATCGAGAAGATCCGCGAGCACGTTGCCTCCGAAACTAGCCGAGAGACTGCCTGGAATCTGGCTGTTGATCACAGAGAAGGGACGTCCGCTGTAGAGATAAAGCTTGCCCCCGAAGGTCCAATTGCCCAGTGCGGATTGAAGCCAGCGATTGTTCTGTTTAGGAGTGATCCAGAGGAGATCAGCTGTAAAGTTATTTCGCGTATCGAAGCCGGTCGCTCCGTATCCCGCGCGAAGGTTATAAGGGTTGTAGACAAACAGCGAAGTGGATGTGCCGGAAGGCGGGTCAAGCTGAAGGGCATGACTCCATGTGTAAAAGGCCCGAGCCTGAAATCCATAGCTGAACGTGTGCCGCACTTGCGCGATGAGACCGTTGTAGTTGGAGTAGGCAGAGGCAAGTACCTGGCTAACGGTAGAGAACCGTGGATCAGAGATGGAAGTGGGTAGATTGCCGAATCCGTTGGGATATCGACTCGGGGTGCCGATATAAGCGTTGGCATCGGCGTTGATAACGGCTTGGTCGTATCCATGGTTGCCGGAATAAGTGAGGATGAAGACGTCGCGCTGAGTAATTGGCTGCTCGATTTCGAAGCTCCACTCAATAACCTTGATCGTCTGGAAATGGTTCGGATAGCTGTAAAACGTGGGTGTGGCGAACTTCACCTTTTCCAGCGCTGCCTGGAGGTCAATGAGATTATCCCCAGATGAAAAGCCATTCTGGAAAGCCTGATTCGAAGCAATGGCGACGGACTGGGAACTGTTGGCATCGTTGGCTAAGGCCACGTCTCCATAAGAGACAGTTGGAGTAAATTTGTTCGGCGCATTGCCGAAAACATTTGCTGTAACGTTGCCGGCGAAAGTATTCGCGAAAAGTCCGACACCACCGCGTATGACGGTCTTTCCTTGTCCCAGTGGCGACCACGCAACGCCGAGCCGGGGCTCGTAGACCAAGCCTTCAAGGTCAGCGAAAGTTTTGTGGAGGCCAGTCTGGATTGTGCTGTTGTAGGGTATAGTCGCTCCTGCCTGATAATCGGGTGCGAGAAAGGCAGTGTTGAATCGCGAGAAGCAATCCTCTTCGCATGAAGGGTTGCCCTGCAACTCAAAACGGACACCGTAGGTGATGTTCAGGTTTCGCCGTGCTCTCCACTCGTCCTGTCCATAGAAGCCGAGAGAATTGAGGCGTGTGTGTGCTGTGGGCAGCAGCGGGAATGATTGTTTAAAAGTACTCCCAGTGCCAGTACTTTTGACGCTGCCATAGCGAAGTCCGTGAGATCGGTAAAGGTATAGGCGCCTATGATGGATCCGCTGGCAATAGTGGAATCGGAGATGCGGTTATTGCGGTCATTGACTCCGGTCTGCAGCGTGTGATGGCCGTGCGTCCATGAGAGATCGTCGATAAGCTGGAACTGCTCACCGCGACGGCCTGTCGGGAGAAGGGCATTCACATTGGCGAATCCGCTTCCTGTGCTGTTATTAGCGCTGCCGTTCGCGCCCCCCGTCGTTAAAGGTAAAGTTTCCGGGAAACGCGGCTTCGGCAGTCGGGAAATTCACTACGCCAAATACTGCCGAGTACCAGTTACCGCTGGCGATGAAGTTATTCACAAGATTTGGCGTGATGGCGTATGTGTAGTTGACCTGCGGAATCGTCCACGGCTGGTTACTTTGCTGGTTGAAAATCGGACTGATCGGACTGGTAGCGCTGGCTTGAATGCCCCAGTCGCGACTGAGGCGGAAGTAAATCTTCTGCTTGTCGCTGATGTTGTAATCAACGCGGCCGGAAACATAGCTTTCTGTGTTAAGGCTGGAAGCATTCGTTCCGAAAGCAACGGCGCAGGAGACATCTTTACCAAATTGCGGGCCGCTCGTTCCGTTTACATAGGTGCCGGAAAAGGTTTGCTTTCCGCAGCCGAGATTGCCGCTCCCGTCCTGCAACGGCCCAGTGCCATTGGCGACAGCTACTGCGCGGCTGATGCCCGGAGCTGCGTTGTATAGCGCGAACAACTTCCCGTAGAGTGGAGTGGAGTCAGCGGGAATGTGCGCGAGCGCATATTGCTGGAACGCGGGCGAAGGCAGAGAGACGACGACGCTCGATGGCAGAGCGTATCGGAGCCCTTCAAAGTTGGCAAAAAAAAGCAGCTTGTTCTTCAAGATGGGCCCGCCAATTGAGGCCGCATATTGGTTGGCGACTGCGCGCCCACGCGGCGTGCCGGTGAGATTCTTGAAGTAATCATTGGCATTGAAGATGGCGTCGTTATAGTTCTCGACAAGATTGCCGTGGAACTGATTAGTTCCTGAGCGCGTGATGTAGTTCACCTGGGCGCCGGCCATGCGTCCGTACTGGGCGCTGAAGGCGTTCACAATGACAGCGGCTTCCTGAGTATCGTTCGCGCCAAGGGCATTGTTGCTGGCTCCGGATGTCTCTCCCGACAGCCGGTTTCTTGTAAACAGTTTCGTCGGTGAGCAGGCTCCGCTTTAGCCTTATGATCGGATGGACGCAGCTGCTCGACGAGAGGATGTGTAGTTGTAAGATCAAACGAGTCGTGCTCGTCGGTAACGAGAAACGCCGTTTCTTGATGATTAACCTTACCGACAACCTGCCCTCGGGAAAGACTTTGTGTTGCGCTGTGAATGCAAATAGCTTTTTCCCTTTCGAAATTCCAAGAGCCCGCCGGACAATCTGTTATACGGAGGAGGGGGCTAAAGTCCATTCTTCCGACCAAGCATCGTTTTGAAAGCGAGAATATCGTGAATCTGCTCCGCTTCAGGCCAGTTACTGCTGCCTGCACCATTGCTCTGCTATTAGTTTCGGTCCTACCCGCGCAGGAACAGGGTGCCGACAAGGTTGATCTGGGCGCTTTGACTCAGATCAAGAATGAAGCCTTCCAACATTCGCAGGTCATGGAGAACCTCTTCTACATCTCCGAGGTTTACGGACCACGCGTCAACAATAGCCGCAATCATCGAGCAGCTGCCGAGTGGGCGATGCAGCAGATGAAGAAGTGGGGGCTACAGAACGTGCACCTGGAGAAGTGGGGGCCATTCGGCGATGGATGGCAGATTAAGAAGTTCTATGGTGCGCTGGAAACACCTGCATACGCCTCGCTGATCGGCTTCCCTCTGGCATGGACACCGGGTACCAATGGACCGGTAACGGCTGAGGCCATGCTGGCGCCACTGCACTCGGAGGCAGATTTTGCCCAATACAAAGGCAAGCTTAAGGGCAAGATCGTCTTGATCTTCGATCCGCGCGAGCTGACGCTGCATACCGAGCCGGAAGCGCATCGCCTCACCGACGAGGAGGTTGAGGCACGCACCAAGACGCCGGACCCTTCGCACACCGGCTTTGGCAGTGGTAGTCGACCGGGAGCCCCAGCGCCTCGGCCGGGTGAGTACACGCCTCAGTCGCTTTCCACAGCAGCGCCCACTGGTCGCGTTCTGCGTAACCAGGTCAACGCCTTCCTTAAAGAAGAGGGTGTCGCTGTGGCTCTGACACCGGGTTACAACGGCGACGGTGGCACGATCTTTGCATCCTACGGTGGATCGCAGGATCCCAAGGATCCCATCGGGCCGCCAATGGCAGCCATTACGCCGGAGCAGTACAACCGCATTTGCCGCCTGCTCCAGCACGGCATCACGCCCAAGCTGACCTTCGAAATTGAAACCGAATACCAGAAGGATGACCTGATGGGGTTCAACGTGATCGGGGAGATCCCCGGCACCACCAAGGCCGACGAAGTGGTGATGGTTGGCGGCCATTTCGATAGCTGGCAGGGCGGAACGGGAGCAACCGACAACGGCACAGGCTCGGCTGTTGCCATGGAAGCCGTGCGCATTCTGGCTACGCTCCATAAGCCGATGGCTCGCACCGTGCGCGTAGCATTGTGGGGCGGTGAAGAAGAGGGATTGTACGGTTCGTTGGCCTACGTGCAACAGCACTTTTCTCCGCGGGACACCATGAAGAAGACGCCGGAGTACGACAAGTTGGATGTCTACTTCAACGACGACTCGGGCTCAGGCAAGTTCCGCGCTGTGTCGGCGCTCGGGGATGCACAGCTTGCCGCGATCTTCCAGTCGTGGATTGCTCCCATCAAAGATCTGGGTATCGAGGCTGTCATAGGCCAGACCTCTGGTCCCACATTGCAACCCGGAGGCACAGACTCTACCAGCTTCTCGTGGATCGGCCTGGACGGCATCGGGTTCATGCAGGATCCGCTTGAGTACGGCACGCGTACTCACCACTCCAACATGGACCTCTACGATCGTGTACAGAAGGGCGACGTGATGCAGGGAGCAATGATCGAAGCATGGTTTGCTTACAATGCAGCCACGCGGGCCGAGATGCTGCCGCGCATCGAAACACCGGCTCCATCGGCGAAGTAAAGGGACCGAATGGCAATGACAGAGGCACACGCTTCGGCGTTGCCCCTGTCATTGAACCACGTTGTTCAACGCTTGCTCGCTGTCCCGTGATGGCGCAGCTAGTACGGCACCGGTAACCACCTTCGAAGGTCTTGAGCGGAGTGCCGATTTGCGCAGGCTCCGATTCACACTCAACGAGCTTGGTGGCAAGTTGCTGGCGCTTGCCGAGGAGAGCGGTATTGTCCAGGTTTGCTGGAGAAAGACTTCGGCTGCATGCGGCTTCCGTGGAACTTCTCGTTTGGCGGAGCAGAGTTCCGCTTCTCGAAGATGTGCGCGGCTCTTGCGGAAAACAATTCAGTCGTTCCGGGAGTGAATTGCTGAGAAAGCCAATAAATTTCCGTCCTCATCAAATTCGAGGCTTTGCGCATGCTTACTAATCTCGATCGGGAGCATCGGATCTACGTCGGCAGCAAGACCTTCCGACACCAAGATGTGGTCCAGGCTAAGTGTGTTTCTTATCCATGCAATTTTCAGATCTCTCGTAGATGCGAAAACTACAGAACTTATTGCATGGCTGATCGCTTCGCGGTCGGTGTCGAAATACATTGGAATTTTAGCGGTCGGTAGACCGAGCGAAGTTAGCACATTTGTGTACATATAATCGCGATTGATGGCATTGACGAGTCGCGTTGTGGTGAAATCTGCAAGACCGATCCCGATAGCATTTCCGCTGGTTGCCTGCGTCAGGTCCCGGACGAAGATCCTGCTGATGTGAGTTTGCGTGTTGTGCTGCGGCTGAAGAGAGGAAATATATCCGAAGACTCCCCTGCCTATGACGTTCGTGTCCATTCCGCTCCCACTTATCTCCTTGCCAATCTCATCGACGATGAGAAGGTCAATCGTGGGAAAGGGCAATCGGGAAAGCAGCTCCCGGGATTTTGCGAACAGTGCATCCTCCTCCTTTAGAATCTCATCACCGCGAATTACGTGCACGTCGTGGGTCTGATGATGTTGATCTTCCAGGATGGCAACTGCAAAGAGGACGGGAACCTTGCCCAGGATGAACTTTGCAGTCTCACGAATGGCGCACTCGTGCCCTAGTTGGCTTGCCGCCCGGTGAGCATTGCTCGCACCGACATGTTTGCCGAACCCAATGACAAGCATCTTCTGGATGCCGCTGCCGAGGTTTCCAACAAAGTCGGTGTGCGGTTTGATCCTATTGATGAGAACGATAGCGTCTGCTTTCAGTGCTGCGGTACTAAAGACAACGGGATAGCCGTCACCAAATTGTCCAATCTCTTTGACATCCATGCTCGTCTCGAAGTGCGCATGAGTTGATTCGGGCGTAATGCCAAACCCAGCAAGGACATGCTCTTGACCGGATGGCGTAGCTCCGCCATGGCTTCCCATGGCCGGCACAATGAAAGGCTCTGCTCCCGAGGCACGAATGCGGTTGAGAACAGCGGTCACAATCTCAAAAAGGTTCGCGATTCCACGGCTTCCAACTCCAACCGCGACCCGCATGCCCGGTTTGAGTTCCGATGTAAGAGACTTGCGTTCTAGTCCTTCCCGGAGCAAGGTGTCGAATTCGAGTTGCCGCGAGGAGGGATACCGTTGGTAAAGATGAAACATTTGCGGCAGGGTCTGGGGCATGGCGACAATGATAATGCAGATTTCTAAACGTCGAAGAGATTACCCATATCCTGCGTTCTCATCTCGATGATTGGGAATGGGTCCGATGAGTTGACCGCGCGTCAAATATTGCTGAGCGTGGGCACTTAACTTTCCTCAACGGATCATATCTCTATGACAATTGTTCCAGCTTCATGACAATCGCATCGGTGTCGTACACGCAGCCACTCCATACGCCCCCACTCGCCTGCACCAAGGCAGCCCACAACCGTGTATCAACCGGAAGGTCGGGGTGCGGCCTGAGATCTGGGCGTGGGGTGCGCTGCTCCAAGACGCGATCAGCTTCGTTCAAATGAAACGTACCCTCGGCATCGCAGACAAGGTTAACTTTGCCCACTAGATTGAGCCGATCGATCATGATCTCGATCTCGTCACCTTCACGCACCTTACCAATCGGGCCACCTGCCAGCGCCTCCGGTGAGATGTGCCCGATGCACGCTCCGGTCGATACTCCGCTGAACCGTGCATCAGTCAACACTGCAACGTGCTTGCAATGTGGAAGGGCCTTGAGCGCAGATGTGACTTGATAGATCTCTTGCATGCCCGCGCCTTTAGGGCCGCCGCAGATCAGAACTATCACATCGCCATGTCCGATCTTTCCATCCTTGATTGCCTCGATCGCATCTGCTTCAGTGATGAACACTCTAGCGGGTCCGCGATGCCGGTAAACTTGGTTCTCATCAACAAGGGACGGATCAATTGCCGTGCTCTTGATGACGGAACCTTCCGGCGCAAGATTTCCCATGGGAAAGCAGACCGTCGAAGTCAGTCCGCGGGCCCGTGCTCGGTCAGGGTCCATGATGACGTCCTCAGGATCGATGCCATTGAGTTCTCGTAGACGGTTGCGAACATCGTTCCTACGTTTGCTCTGCTGCCACCAGTTCAGACATACATCCAGCGTCTCTCCGGACACAGTCCGAACGCCGGTATCCAGGAGCCCAGCGTCGCGCAAGTGCAGCATTACTTCCGGAACTCCCCCGGCGAGAAATACCTGTACGGTGGCAAACCCTCGCGGTCCGTTTGGCAGGGCATCTACGAGGCGCGGAATCTCGCGGTTCACGGCTTCCCATTCATTCACTGTCGGCCGTTTCAGTCCCGCGGAAAAGGCTATGGCAGGCAGATGAATCAATAAATTCGTTGAGCCACCAAATGCTGCGTACAACACCATCGCATTCCGTAGTGCGCCGTCTGTCAATACCTCCTTCGCACCCATGCCCATCTGTTCTAGCCGCCGCAGTGTGCGCGCGGAACGTTTCGCCGCATCAAGCCAGATCGGCTGACCGGAGGGAGCGAGGGCTGTGTGCGGAAGTGATAAACCAAGTGCTTCGCCGACGACTTGGGAAGTAGCCGCCGTGCCCAGAAACTGGCAACCGCCTCCAGGACTGGCACAGGCGCGGCAGCCAACCTCCGCAGCGTATTCCAATGTGATCTGCCGTTGCGCAAACCGTGCGCCGATTGTCTGCACTTTGCCCGCGTCCTCGCCAGAATCGGGCAGAAGCGTGACTCCGCCCGGCACGAGCACGGCGGGAAGGGGACCTGCTGATGCAAGTGCCATCATCATGGCGGGCAGACCCTTGTCGCAGGTTGCGACACCCAGCACGCCTTTGCCAGTCGGTAACGACCGCATGAGCCGGCGCAGCACTATTGCTGCATCGTTGCGAAACGGCAAGGAATCCATCATGCCCGTCGTACCTTGTGTTCGTCCATCACAAGGATCAGTGCACGTTGCCGCGAACGGTACCGCACGAAGCGACTTCAACTCGCGGGCAGCCTCGGCTACGAGTAGCCCTACTTCCCAATGTCCGGTGTGTAGGCCGAGAGCGATTGGCCGCCCATCTTCTGACCGCAGCCCACCATGCGTGCTAAGGATGAGAAACTCGGGGTCAAGCAGTCGGCTAGGCTCCCAACCCATACCTGCATTCTGCGACAGGCCGAACAGATTTCCCGATGGCTGAGTTAGCAGCATTTCTGCAGACAGCGGCAATATACCAGCCGGGCCGGGTGCGTGGGTTGTCACTTCGCGCCAGGAGCTCGACGATTCTAATATCGACTCAATCGCAATATCGCTCTGCCCAGAGCGGCCAGCAATACTATTCGTCGGTTTGGTCCGATGAACGATTTCTCTTTCTTCTGCCCTCTGTGACTGCGGCCGGTGCTTCGGATCATTTGTCATGCAGTATTCAATTCTTGTGAGCCGTGAACGCGAACCCTGTTCGCCTGAGATGTTTATGTCGCTCGCAATCTAGGTATAACCTACCAAACCTCTCCACTTCTCCGGCTAGCGGGTTATTCAGCAAAGCAAAGCCCTGCTATAAGAGACCTCAGTTCTTTGCGAAATCTGTTTTCTCTCCAGTCATGGGGAAGAACTTGACAGTCTGGAGCGCCGTAGTGTGTGATGTTGTGTTGTTGCGGTGAAGGAGTTCACCCTTAACCGCTGCCCATCACCGGCATCATAAAAGACGGGCAGATGATGACTCCTGACAGGGAATCCTGTTGCGGAGTCATGTCCTCGGCGCGATTTCCTGATCACAAACTGGAGCTTGAGTCCATGGCGAATACATGGGTTCTTTCCGCTTTATGGGTCGGTCTTGCGCTGGTTGCGACGCTGTTCGCGATCTGGTTTCGCGTCTCGACGGCGCTTTCTGAGATCGTTGTCGGCACGGTGGCGCAACTGATTATCGGAGCGCTTCTAGGTCGCGGCGGACTGCTGGGCAACACGGAATGGATTACCTTCCTGGCCGGAACAGGCGCGATCGTACTCACATTTCTGGCTGGGGCTGAGCTCGATCCAACGATATTTCGCAGCAAGTGGCGCGAAGCTCTAATCATCGGTCTGGCAGGGTTCTTCGGCCCTTTTTTTGGCTGCGCATTGATCGCTCATTTTCTGCTGCACTGGTCGGTTATGGCGAGTTGGCTCTGCGGAGTTGCGCTGTCTACTACTTCGGTGGCCGTCGTCTACGCCGTGATGCTTGAACTGGGCTTCAATTCGACGGAGTATGGGAAAGCGATTCTCGCAGCATGTTTCGTGAATGACCTGGGAACCGTCATTGCACTCGGACTCATCTTTTCGCCATTTACGCTCAAAACCTTAATCTTTGTAGTTGTCTGCATCGCGGTATTCGCAGTTCTGCCCTTTCTCACGCCATGGTTCTTCCGCAAATATGGCGGCCGCGTATCGGAACTTGAAGCCAAGTATCTTCTGTTCCTTCTCTTTGGACTAGGAGGACTCGCGCTATGGGCCGGAAGTGAGGCGGTGCTGCCTGCCTATTTGATTGGAATGGTGCTGGCCGGAACGGTGGGCAAGGATCATGCACTGATTCGCAGACTGAGAACCCTCACCTTCGGGTTTCTCACGCCGTTCTATTTCATTCGTGCAGGTTCATTTGTCTCCGTGCCTGCTCTGCTTGCTGCCCCGGTTGTCCTGCTCGTTCTCTTCTTTGCCAAAATGCTGACTAAGTTAGTCGCTGTGTTCCCCGCAGTCCGAGTGCATCGGTATGAAGGTTCAGCAGGTGTTTATTACACTTTGATGATGTCCACCGGCTTGACCTTCGGGACGATCTCTGCGTTATTTGGTTTGAATCACAAGATCATCACCCAGGCACAGTATTCATACGTGGTGGGCACGGTTATCGGAAGCGCGGTGATCCCCACTCTGATTGCGAATATGTTCTTCCTGCCACGTCACTTGCTGCCCAGAAAACATGAAGAGAGCGCACCGAAACAACCGCTGCAACAACCAGCAGAGTCGGAAAGCGTTTAGGAGGAGACCATGGCAAGTCAAGCAAAACAAGTGTTTGAAATCATTCTCGTGGCGTACGATGGCTCTCCACAGTCGCAACGTGCAACAGATCTCGCATTTTCGATGGCGGAAGCCATGCAATCCAAGCTGCTCATATTTGCTGTGATTCGTCCTCCGGAGCCAGCTGCACGCGCCGAATTAAATGCAATCCTTGACGATGCTCGCGAGCACTACGAGCAGAGCTTTGTTCAGTTGCGTGAGCGCGCAAAGCGAACAGGGCTTGAACTTGAAACAGAGATCGAAGTCGGCCACCCGGCCGAACATATCGTGCACCGGGCCGAACAAACACAGGCGGGTTTGATCATCATGGGCAGGCGCGGCATCTCGGCATTCCAACGCTGGATGCTGGGCTCGATCTCGGAGCGTGTACTTCGCTATGCGCACTGTCCAGTAATGGTCGTCCATTGACAAGAACTGACACACGCTTAACTTGTGACCTCAGAAATCAGGAGAAGTTAAAATGGCAGAAATCCAGAAACTCGAAGCTCTAGAAATACTCGATTCCCGAGGGAATCCCACGTTGGCAGTTACCGTTACTTTGAACAATGGCATCAAGGGAACAGCAAAGATTCCTTCCGGTGCTTCCACCGGACAGCACGAAGCGGTCGAACTTCGCGACGGCGACAAAGCACGCTACGGCGGCAAAGGTGTGCTGAAGGCGTGTTCTTACGTCCAGAACGAAATACAGCACGGCGTGAAAGGAATGGATCCAAACGATCAAAGAGCGCTTGATAAGAAGCTTTGCATGTTGGATGGAACACCGAACAAGTCTCGCTTTGGCGCAAACGCGATTCTTGGAGTTTCGCTTGCTGCAGCCCGCGCCGCTGCAAGCGATAGCGGCATCCCCTTGTATGCTCATTTAGCCGTGAGTTCTGACTATCTTTTGCCGACACCGATGCTCAACGTTCTCAATGGCGGGCGGCACGCTGACAACAGCGTAGATTTTCAGGAGTTCATGATTTCACCTGTTGGAGCTACATCCTTCCGCGAAGGACTTCGGTCCGCAGTTGAGACCTTTCACACATTGAAGGCCATTCTGCAACTGAAGGGCTACAGCACAGCCGTAGGCGATGAAGGCGGCTTCGCTCCAGAGCTGCAATCCAATGAAGAAGCCGTTGAACTCATTCTCGAAGCAGTTCAGAAGGCAGGATACAAGCCCGGGCAAGATGTGGCAGTTATGCTTGACCCCGCGGCCAGTGAGTTCTTCGAAGATGGCTTCTACATCTTTCGCAAGTCGGATCAAAGCCGCAGAGAGCCTACAGAAATGGTGGCACTTTGGAAGGACTGGCTACGACGTTATCCGGAGATATTGTCGCTGGAAGATGGCATCGGAGAGGAAGATCGCGCCGGATGGCAGCAGCTGACGAAAGAGCTGGGAGACCAGATTCAGCTGGTGGGCGACGACAACTTTGTGACGAATCCGGAGCTCTTTCGCCAAGGGATCAAAGACAGAATCGCAAACGCAATTCTCATAAAGCTGAATCAGATCGGAACGGTTTCGGAGACGCTCGAATGTATTGCACTCGCGAAGGAGCATGGCTATGGTGCAATCATTTCACACCGGTCTGGAGAAACGGACGACACGAGTATCGTAGACCTGGCCGTAGCAACAAGTGTCGGGCAGATAAAGACCGGATCGGCCAGTCGTGGCGAGCGCATCGCAAAGTACAACCGGCTGCTGGAAATTGAAAAGGAATTAGGCGCGAAAGCGCAGTATGCCGGCAGCAGCAGTTATACGCGATGGAAGCGTCAGGAAGTTGTGAAGTAAGGCAAGTACCAGTTGTTGGAGTCCGCCTTGAACCGCTCGCAAGGGCAGATGACTCCTCGAAGCGGCTTCAGCACTTGGAGGAACTATGTTCGAACAAGATGAAAATAACGAGTTGATCCGTGAGCCTGGCCAGCTAAACGGGAATCAAAAGTTTCGCTTGAGAATCACCTGTCAGCACATTGATAAGCTACTCGGTGATCTCGATCACATTCTTCATGCCGCTACATCGTCGTCGCCCTTCCCCCGCTACATCGTAGATATCACGCCCGCGCAAGTTCGGGTTTTGGAAGACCATATTCGGCGTTTTCGTTCGCAACTACTGCGAACAATCGCGTGGCAGCAGATGAAGCCGGAGCCACCCGACATCCCGGCAACACGAGCCGTTCTCACTAACCTTGCTTTCGTGGACATTGCCGTCGAGGAGCTGAAGCCAAGCTACATGCGCGGCTCCGGTCCCGTGCCCGAGGACGCGGTGAATGAACTGAATGGTGTGGTTCACGAGCTGCGCTCGTTGGTTACGGGTATGGAGCGTTATCTCAAGCAGGAGCTGACCACAGATCTTGAAAGGCGGTTGCAACATTTGGAAGCAACTGGCTTCGATGTCGACCTGCTGCGACTGCTGGAGCAAATCGTTACGCGAAATGGCCTGGTTGAATTTCGGCCTAGAATCGACGCGCTTGCCGCTCGACTGGAGGATGACAGCTTCGAGCTTGCCTTGTTCGGACGGGTCAGTTGCGGCAAATCCTCTCTCCTGAATGCTCTTCTCGGCACGGATGTGCTCCCGGTCGGCGTTAATCCTATCACCGCCGTGCCTACAAAACTGCGCTATGGCACTACTCTCAGAGCGGCGGTTGCATTTGGGGATGGCCATAGCGCGGCGATCCCGATTGATGAGCTGTCTCATCTGGTCACCGAACAAGGCAATCCCGGCAACCTCAAGAACGTTGTGCGCGCCATCGTTGAAGTACCTTCTCCACGACTCAAGGAGGGCATCGTGCTGGTGGACACGCCTGGGCTCGGATCTTTGGCGAAACGTGGCGCAGCCGAAACGCTTGCCTATCTTCCCTCTTGTGATCTCGCCCTTCTGCTGATTGATGCGGGCGCGACGTTAAACGAAGAAGACATTGGCACGCTGCGGCTGCTCTACGAAGCGGGCATTCCCGCCCTGGTCCTCCTGAGCAAAGCTGACCTGCTCGCTGAAGAAGACCTGCATCGTGCTATTTTGTACATCCAGGAACAGATCAAGCGCGACCTGAATCTCAACGTGACTGTTCATCCAGTCAGTGCACTGCCCCACTTCTCGGGCCTGCTCGATCAATTTTTCGAAAACGAGTTATCTCCGCGATTCGAGAAGGCGCGGTCGCTGCGAGAGACTTCGGTGGCGAGAAAGATTGGGTCTCTTCGGGAAGCTATTACCGCGGCGATGGAGAGCAGTCTCCACCGTGAAAAACGAGGGACACCGAGGATGCAAGTGGATTCGTCTGAGTTGGAAGGCCTTCTCCGCGTCCTCACCGGGGAAGTCGGAGAGCAACGGACAGCGCTCGATCATGCCTTTCGCACGTTTGGCGAAACGCCAGATGCTGTGCTCGAAGCGGTCGCACAGGAAGCAGTCGCATGGGCGCGTACCTCCTCTGAGAGCCAGATTTCCTCGTTGCGGCTTTCCGAATGGATTCATGATGTCACCACGCGATCCATTCAGCCGCCGATTGACCGTTTATGCAGCGTAGGCCAGCGCGCAATTGGGTCTCTGCAAAAGATTGCGAAGGAGATGGGCCGAAGCGACGCTCCTTCCGAGGATGACTTCGAATTACTTTTTCGCGATCTGCCCCGGTTCGAGTTAACCACACTGCCTGACGCCATCAGCGTCAGTCACTGGAAGTTCTGGGGAGAAGGCGTCCTTCGTTCAAGGATTCGTGCAAACCTGCGAGGGAGCATCAGCCCTCACCTTAAGCAAGAACTCCATCATTACGGCATGGCTTTGTCGGGGTGGAGCGAGCAAACTGTCCGCAAGCTGGAAGCGCTGGTGAATTCTTATGGAGATGCGTATCGCGTACAGCTGCACCGTATGAGCGGCCTCTCTAGCAAAGACGTCAATCTCGGCCAGATGGAATCTGATCTCGAACTGCTGCTGCGTTGGAACGTAGACAGTACTCCCGATCTAAGGGCACAACAAGCATGATTTAAGGAGAGAGAGGCTTTGCAGAAATACTTTTTCATCGCCCTCGGAGGTTCGCTTGGTTCTCTCGCCCGCTTCTGGGTCGGATCAACCGTTGCTAGCCGGCTGGGCACGCGCTTTCCATATGGCACATTCGTGATCAATATCACGGCGTGCGTCGTCATCGGCTTTTCTCTGGCCTTCCTGGGCAGGCGCGCGGAACTGAACCCAGCCTGGAGGTTGTTTATTCCCGTGGGATTCGTCGGAGCATACAGCACCTTTTCCGCCTTCGAGTGGGAGACCTTTTCCAATCTGCAAGCAGGAGCATTTCTCATCGCAGCTTTGTATGTCGTTCTTAGCTTGTTGTTGGGTTTGATCGGTGTCTGGTGCGGTGTTGTGATCGCGAGGGCTGTGTCATGAGAACAAACAAGGTCCTGAACTACGAATCCATCCTGCAGGTGCTTGACGAGACTGGCTGCCCATTTTGCCGCTTCATGAAAAACTTTCAGTCCGCGCTGCTCCAGGATCCCCGAGAAAAAGATATCCGTCATTTGTGTAACTTTCATACGTGGGGCCTCGCTGCCACGCAACGCGCTACTACCGCTGCGCAGCTCTTCCTGAATCTTGTCGCAAAGCAGACGGATGATTCACCACCTTCGCGTTGCGACGTCTGCGTGCTTCTCGAAATCGAGGAGGACCGCCGCATCCGTGAGTTCATCGGCTGCCTGAACAACAAGCTCGTCGCCCAATGGCTGCGGTCCCAGGCGGTACTGTGCCTGATCCACGGGACGAAGCTGAAACAAGGTGCGCCTCCGGTCTCCGCTTCGGTGATCGGAGGCATTATGGAACGATACCGAAATCGGCTCATCGAAGACCTTAACCGCCTTCGCGATGAGCATCAGGCAGATAGCGCGCAGTGGGGCCTGCTGGGACACGTAGCGGAGTTCCTGGTGTCGCAACGCGGTCTACATCCGTAAAAAGGAGGAATATGTTGTCTTCTGGAAAAGCGGTCAAGGTTTCCATCTATTTAAGTGAGGGGTCCACGCACCATGGAGCCTCAACATACTCGAGCATCCTGGATTTCCTCTTTTTTCGCGGAGTCTCCGGCGCAACCGTTCTAAAGGGCGTGGCCGGATTTGGTGCGGATCATCACATGCATTCAGCGAATTTTGTCGAGATTTCCGATCACCTTCCCGTGAAGATTGAGTTCATCGAGACACGCGAAAAAGTCGACGAGCTGTTGGGCAAGCTGGAAGAGATGGCTGGCTCCGGCATGATTGAGGTTCAGGAAACAACAATCGCCAAACCTGCGCGGGTCTCGAAGCCTAAGAATGTACCGGCTCCAGAGCATGTCAGGATCGAGGGCAAAGCGAAATTAATGCGGATCTACATTGGCGAGAGCGATCGGTGGCATGACCAGTCACTGTACGAGGCTCTGCTCCGCGCGATGCGCGCAAATGATCTCGCCGGAGCCACAGTCTACCGCGGCATTCTTGGCTATGGTGCCCATCGCAGGGTTCACAAGGAGAAGCCGCTGCATCTGTCGCATGATTGCTCCATCATGCTCTCCGTCATCGATACCGAGGAAAAATTGCAGGCTTTTCTACCTCTCGTAGACCAGATGGTGCAGGAAGGGCTGGTAGTCCTCTCCGACGTCGATATCATCAAGTACAGTCATCGCGCAGTGGAGATCGGCGAAAACAAGGAGTAGCGATGAAAGAACACTTTCAAGGAAAAATGTTGCGGATTCATTTCACCGAAGACGATAAGTGGCATGGCGAGCCACTCTACAAGGCAATTGTGGCGAAGTGCATGGAACTAGGACTTGGAGGAGCGACCGTGTTTCGCGGAGTCGAAGGCTTCGGAGCCAGTGCTCGCATCTACCATGCCCGCAGCCTGTCGATCTCGAAGAATGCTCCCGTGATGGTCACAGTGATTGACACAGAAGAGCAGATTCAAAAGCTCATACCTCATCTTGACCAGATGATCGAAGGTGGCCTGATCGCTAGTTCAAGGATAGAAGCGATTCGCTACACCCGCTCAGGGTAACTGTCCTCAAATGCGAGGTAGTAAGAGATCTAAGCTATGGCGATAACGGTCCACACCGTCGAACCTCATTCGATCGAGGAATCGCTGCGCGCACTGCTCACAGTGGAAGGGTCGAGGAGTGGCAACAAAGGTATGCGCGAGAGGCTCCTCGCTCTTGAGAAAAAGCTCGCAGCAGGGCAGCTGCATCTCGCCGTCCTTGGTCAGATGAAGCGTGGCAAAAGCTCCTTCATCAACGCTCTGCTGGATGCGGAAATCCTGCCGACCGGAGTCCTGCCAGTTACCGCGATCATCACGGAAATCAGGTATGGTCCCGTGCCGGATGCGACCATCGTGTATACAACGGGCGGTCTGCGTGAAAGCGTGGCCCTGAATACTCTGGCGGACTACATCACCGAGGCTGGCAATCCCGGAAACAAGAAACAGGTCGGTTCGGTCGAGATCACCTACCCCTCGCCTTTCCTTGAGGGTGGTATTGTCTTGATCGACACGCCCGGGATCGGGTCAACGCATGCGCACAATACACAGACCACTGAAGGCTATCTGGAACAGATTGACGCAGGCATCGTCGTTCTCTCGGTGGATCCGCCCATTACTGAAGTTGAATCGCAGTTCCTGCGGCGAATCAAAGCAGATATTCCAAAACTGTTCTTTATTCTGAACAAAACCGACCTGGCTTCTTCGGACGAGATCAGCAAGATTACTGGCTTCCTCGAAAAGGAGCTGGAGCGGCTGCAAATAGAATCGCCCGAAATATTTGCTCTATCAGCCCGGCAAGCCTTACAAGAAACGCACGCGCTCACCTTCGGGGGTCGGGCTTCATGCGGATTGGAACCCTTCGAGCATCGCCAGCGGACGTTTCTGACTAAGGAGAAACGTGAAGTGCTGGTGCGTTCGGTTGCGTTTGACGCTCTGCAGATTGCCCGCACGCTCAAATTTGCCGCATCACTTGGCGTGCACGCTGGAGAGTTGGGCGCTAACGAACTCGAAGACAAAAGGGTGGCGCTAGACCGGATTCTTGAGCAAACGGAGATGCGGGTGCTAGAGTTGCAGGTCTTGCTGCGCCACTGTTCCGTTGACATTCTTGCGCGTGTGGAAGGGGACCTGAAAGTGCAAGTGAACGATCACGTCGCCGAAGTCCAGAAACATTTGCAAATCTTCCAGGCAGAACACCCGAAAGGAACTGGCCGTGCTTTCGGCACGCTTCTCGAAAACTTCCTCATGAAGGAGGTAGAAGACGTTTTTCAGAAGTGGCGTGTCCATGAAGATGAAAAAATACAGTCGCGACTGAATGAGCTGTCCTCACGTTTTGTAGGGCAAGGCAACGGCATCCTCGAACGTCTGGAAGAATCCGCGGGAACACTTTTTGAGATACCGCTGGAACATCTCTCCATTTCCTGTCCTCTGCGGGTTGAAAGCCGCTTGCACTACCGCGTCGAACGCGTCTTTTATTCGCTGGACTCGTTTCTGTTGCTGCTACCGGGCTTTCTGTTCCGTCCCATTGTGCTTCGCCGGATGCACCACAATGTCCCACTTCTCCTCGACATGAATGCGGGACGCATTCGTTACGACTACGTAGAACGGGTCCAAGCCAGCATGACCCGTTTTGAAAAAGATATTTGCGCATCGATCACCATGGTGACGGAAACGCTCAAATCCGCGCTCAATCAGCCTCGGGACCCAACGCGTCAGGAAACATCTACAGTAGGCATTCTGGATTCCGTCATGCGGCAGTGCTCTCAATTGTTGCAATGAGGATTGCTCAGCATTGACACCCGGCCTGTCGCACGGAAATACTTTGAATTAGAGCGAGTGTTGGAGTTCACTCTGAACCGCCTCTCTTTTCCGAGAGGAAGATGACTCCTACGAGGTTAGAACTCGGAGGAAGCTCTATGCCGGTTCACGCTGCCAAACACCTTGCCATTGCTCCTGAAGAACAACAAAACTCAACATCATCGTTTCTCCCCCTACCAGAGCGTCCACTAACGAACGAGAAGGATCAGAGATCGCTATGCAGATTGTCCGCGCTCTGCTCGAAATGAAGATCAAAGTGTTCTACGTGACACACATGTTCGACCTGACGCAGGGGTTTTACCTCGCAGAGATGGACGCGGCACTTTTCCTTCGCGCGGAAAGGCTCGCCGACAGTCAGCGGACATATCGGCTTATCGAAGGCGAACCATTGCCAACAAGCTATGGCCAGGATTTATATCAGCGCATCTTCCGAGGAGTCCGCGATGTGACGACCAATACTGCACCTTCCTCGATATGAAGAAAAAACATTTCGATTACCAGGTTGTCGCATCGACTTGATGCGGGTTGCCGATGCACTTCGTAGTGTGCCAATATAGTCGTGGCGAAGGAATCCGCCGTTAAGTGCCTCCGTATACGGAAGGCTGATGACTCCTACCTAAGCGTAGGAGTTTTCTTTTTTGCTCCTGCGCGTAAACCGCAAAGGAGCGAGATGACGAGATTACCTGGATCTTCCGATCGGTCAACAATCGCCAGACGTAGTCACGGCTGTCATCGAAATCCCGCAGGGCAGCAGCAACAAATACGAATACGATAAACAACTTCATGTTTTTCGGCTGGACCGGAACCTGCATTCCCCCGTTCACTATCCGGGTGACTATGGCTTCGTTCCGCGCACCCTGGCAGAAGATGGTGATCCGCTCGACATCTTGATCCTAGGTGACGCGCCGACGTTCGCGGGCTGTATCTATCTTGCGCGGCCGATCGGTCTCTTCGAAATGCTTGATCAGGGCGTTCGCGACGAAAAGGTTCTTGCCTACGCTACAGGCAATCCGCGCTTCTCTAGCATTCAGAACTACACCGATGTGCAACCCCATATTCTCAGGGAGGTCGAGCATTTTTTCTCTATCTACAAGGACCTCGAGGGCAAGCGGACGAAGGTGCTGGGATGGAAAGACCGGGAGAGCGCTCACAAAATCATCCTTTCAAGCCATGCCCGGTTCAGTTCAAACAATGCGCGGGTTGTTGGTAGCGCCATTTGGGAGTGAGGGTCTCCATTTATGACTGTACCTGCTCTCCAGCGCGAACCCACGACGCAATATCTCGCTGCCGTCGAACGCGTGGAAGAGATGGGCCGCCTTCACGACCAGGCGCGACGAAGAAAGTCGATGCTTATTTTCGGAGTGGAAGGTGTGGGCAAGACCCGCCTGCTCGAACGCTTTGTGAAGACACAGTCGCTGGCTCTCTATGTAAACCACACGGGCTCACCGCGTGATCTGATGCTTGCCCTTGTTCAGAGTCTCCGCAGTACCGGCAAGCGGGAGTTGCGTCTCCCGGCAGATCCAAAAACGTTGAGCACTTCCTCACTAAAAGGGATGGTTCAGCGAGCGCTCGATCAGATTCCCTTTCTTTTGGTTCTCGATCATCTGGCAGGTCCTTCCCGGGTCGTGACCGGCATGATCAAGGAAATGAATTACTACGGGCGAACGCCAGTATTCTTCGCCGCGCGCACACGGCACATGGAAGATATCGGCACGTTACAGCCGATGTGCGCAGATCGGTCGGAGCAGGTAGAGCTAAAAAACCTGCCCGCCTCCGTTGCTCTCGAGTTTGCCCAAAGAGAAGCCGAGAGAACAGGGCTCTCGGCTTCCAACCTGGAGCATGCCTTACGTTCGCTTGTTGAGTGGAGCGAGGGCAATCCGGGCAGCATTCTTTACATGCTGAAGATGGCGCAATGGCCCAGGTATCGAATGGATGACCAGATCAAAGCACATGTTTTGTATCTTGACTACCGTATGGGACGTCGTGAGTAGCTGAACGGTTAGATACGTTGTACGCGATCACTTGGAGGTTTTCATGAAGATCGTAATTGTTTCTGATATCCACGCGAATCTTGCTGCCTTAACGGCCTTACCCGAGAAACAATACGACCGGCTTTGGTGCGTTGGAGACCTCGTTGACTATGGGCCTAAGCCGCATGAGGTAATCAGGTGGATAAGGCGGAAAGCAGCGGTTACTGTTCGTGGAAATCATGATCACGCGGTCGGGTTCAACGTGGATCCGCGGTGAGCGACCCCGTGGCACCAATGGCGGGTGCACTTTGGGAGAAGGAAATTGGTTTGGTGGGCCCACCAGGACTCGAACCTGGAACCAAAGCATTATGAGTGCTCTGCTCTAACCGATTGAGCTATAGGCCCTTGTTGTGAGCTGCGACGTGACCGTAATCAAGCGTAATTAAGGCCAACAGAGCCTAGTCTACCGTAAAGAAGACAAATTATGAGTCCCCTGCTCTAACCATTGAGCTACAGGCCCAAGCGTTGGCGATCTAAATGGCTCCCAACGCTGAATTTCCTATTGTAATGCCTGCATTTCAATGAGGCGATCGAATGGAAGTGCGCAGCACCGGCCGCGTCTATTGGTCGCCGAAAAGTGGAACAGCCGGATCTATTCGATCCGGCTGTCTCTGCCTACGATTAGGAAGCATGATCCTAGTGACGATCATTGTCAAAAGGAGAAGTCAACCAGGGTGTAAAGAGCACTCCCGATCCAACGACGGTCGCGCATCTCTTCCCGCTTCCGCTCGGACCCGACGAGCAATGCCACCAGTTATCCGTCGCGTTCACGGTGCCGGTGCCGATATTGTCGACGCCAACTCCTGTGTCGAAGTCATTCAGGTGCAGGTTCATTTGGCCGGCGGGGACATTGAATGCAACATCGATCGCTTCATCCTCAATGTCATTCTGCGAAACGACGGTTCCGGTGACCGGCGCCACGCTGAAGAGGTTGATTCCGGTAGGACCTGAAGTCGCCGCGTCTAACGTATCTTCTCCGTTACCCGAGATGTGGTTGCTGACGATCACGTTGTCATTCATATTGACGGGCGGTGCAGGAGCGGGAAACGCTGCATGGTTGTGCATCGTAACTCCCGGCAAGCCGTTATCGCGCAGATCGTTGTCAATCACCACATTGCCCGCGGCTGTGGTGCCGGGGAAAGGAGCAAAGATTCCAACTCCTGCGCCCGCGCCCGGAACCTGGAAGCCATTGCGCCTGACGTCATTGTGAGCAACCGTGATCTTTGTGACGCCGAAGGGCAACCCCGCCGTGGGTATCACCGATGTGGCAGGTCCGTGCGAGGCGATGGTGATTCCGCAGTCGAACGGATTGTCGTGGACGGAATTGCCGCTGATGAGATTGTCGTGATTCGGGCCCGTTTCATCGCTGATGAGAATTCCGCCCGAGTTGTGGTCGCTTTCGTTGCGAACCACCGACGAATGATCAACCGCCATGAGGTGGATGCCCTCGCCGCAGTCGTCGCCTTCATTGGTTTCAAAAGCGGGTATACCAGGACATGAAGATCCGGCAATATCGAGCGCCAGATTGTTGTCGAGAACATGGTTGTCGACGAGGGTGACATCGGAGGCGTTGACCACGAGGATGCCTTCGAAATTCGCATTGCGAACCTTGAAGCCCGATATCAGAACATCGGCCACTCCTGGGTTGGGAGCCGCCGACATACCGTTGATGAAGATGCCATTCGGCATTCCGGTTGCGTCGATCGTGGGCGTTCCGCCATCGAGGGCAACCAGTGAGAGCGACTTGGTAATGACGACCTGCTCCTTATAGGTGCCTTGCGCCACCTGAATGGTGTCGCCGGCAGAGGCCGACGCGACCGCTGCGGAGATCGTGGACTTACACCCGAGCTTGCCACCGGGATTTACGCAGAGGGTAGCGGCCATGCCGGATGCTGCGAACATTGACAGCAGTCCGAGACCAATAAAACGCCTTACAGAATGGTCATGGATTTCTCCATGACAGACAGTTCTCAAGTCCAGAAACATTGTTCCTCCTGATCTGGAATTTGCCGTTGTTTCCAGAGCGGCAGATGTGGGGTGGATTGGGGGAATACGGGCCGGCGATGATAGTAGTCCCACACCCTCCCACGCACAAGCAGCAAATCAGACCATCAGGGCGTGTGACTTTGCAATGCTGCCCGGCTCTCCATCAGCCTGCTGGATGCCTGCGTGTTCCAACCGTCGCGTATAGATGGGCCAGAGAGTGCCGGCATTGCGACATGCCAGCGGACAATAATCTGCCTTATTTTCAATCATTTATAGAAGAAAAGAGATCGCGGCGACACGTCGCAAACATTATTCCAACAAAATTCTTACCTAATCCAAAGCCTCTTTAAAGGACATTGGCCGGACGAATTTCCTACGGTGTGACTGCGCGGCTGGGAGCACTCAAGCAGCCCGATACAACGGCCAAAATTCTAGACATATTGAGGGGAAAAATGAAGGACGCAAATATCAAGATCAATCGTAAAAAGTGGATCGAGTCGATGGTTGGCGGGCTGATCCTGCCACTCTCGGCTGGCCTGCTCGCAATTGCCGTGGGCTGCGGAACTGGCACCATGGTCACGACGAAAACCACCCAGACCACACCCACTCCGGTAACTCCAACCATCACCAAAGCTCTTTGGGTCGCGAACGGAACCAACGTTCTCGAATATCTTCCGTCGCAGCTCTCCTCAACCACCGCTTCCATGGCGCCGCACCTGGTCAACAACAGCGGAGCTTTCGGAGCGCCGCAGGGCGTCACATTCGACGCAGCCGGCGACCTCTGGGTCATCGACGGGGGCACCGTCGCAGCCGGCGGGACAGTCAAGCCTGCGCTCTATGAATTCACTCCGGAGCAGCTCGCCAATCTGAGCAAGGTGAACAATCCGATGCCGAACATCACCATTAACTCCGCGAATTTCATCTTCCCGCAGCAGGCCGTATTCGACTCAACGGGAAACCTCTGGGTAAGTGACAACGGAAGCAACGCGGTCTTTGTCTTTACGCCCGCTCAGCTCATGGCTACAAATACGAACGCAATGCCGAACGTCAGCATCACTTCGACTCCAGCCTTCAGCGGCCCGCTCGGTATCACTTTCGACGCCCTGGGAGACTTGTGGGTCGCGAACAATGCATCGACTACCATCTTCGAATTCCAGGCAGCCCACCTGCCCGGCGTTACCACCGGCGCCGCAACCAACGCCGCCGTTATGCTCACGCCCGACGTCACGCTGTCCGACAACGGCAATGGTTCGATTCAGGCTCCCTGGGCGCTGATCTTCGACGCCAATGGCGATCTCTGGTCCAGCAATGCGAACGCTCCCAACACGGTCGTCGAATTCGCGAAAGCCAAGCTCAACATATCCGGCAGCCCCAATCCCGCCGTGACGCTTAGCCCCACGATCGTCGCCGGCAACTCCACGCTCGCTGCTCCGAACGGCATCGCCTTCGACAACCTGGGAGATCTCGCAGCGATCAGCTCGGCAACGCCCTTCGGCAGCGCCTTCTTCGCCCAGAAGCAGCTTGTCGCTGGAGGCGCGGTACCTCCCGGGGTCTTCCTCGTAGGCGGCGCAACCACGCTGAACGCGCCTGCCGGATGCAACTTCGGACCCGCAGTCGAGTAATTCAAAAAGGTTTGCGCTTGCGGCGCATAAGGGAGTCAGCCCTTGCCGCAGGCGCGTTTTTTTTCGGGAAAAGAAAGGTATCGCACACTTCACTACACGGCAACGTTTTCGATCGGCGCCGACGGCTCGATCACCGAACCAAGCTTTTTGGCCCCAGTTCCCCAGCGTGCGCACAGCCATCGGTTCATCGGCTCAGAATAGAAACCCGCCGCCAACTCGCCCAGCGACGCTGAGGCGAGAATGACCGGGATGAAGATCAGCGGCGCACCTCTCATCGGTTTCCCTGCCATCACAAAGATAGAGAAAATCCCGAAGACGACAAACATATGCGTCAGGTAAACCTCGTAGCTGCGCTGCCCAGCCTCAGAAGCGTGGCCGCGTAGAGCCCATACCCAGCGAAGGCAGGAATATCCCTGTCCGACCTTTGTAAGCCGCGAACTCAGGATGGCGAGACATCGACTCGTCTTTCCGGCGCATGTTCCGGACGAAGAACACGCACCATCCAGCAAGCACCACGAAGGGCTGCCAGTGCCATGAGGCGAGCGCGAATCCCCCGTATATCAGTAGTTCGCCCAGATAGTTGGGATTCCGTGTTCTGGCGAAGAGCCCGTCTTGAATCAATCCTTTGCGCAGCTCCAATACAAAAAATTTCTGCGCATCGCTGACATAGTGAAGGAACACGCCGGAAATGCAAAGAAATGACGCCAGAGCGAATACCCAGTTCGGCGGTACGGTGTGTTCCGAAATGAGCAGATACGGCCCGATCATATAAGCCATCAACGGCAGGAAAGGTGTCAGCACGCCGATCCATAGCGGAATCGGCTGTGCAAAGCGTTTGTCGGCGAACACGGATTGCTTGATAAGCCAAAGCAGGGTGTAGGTGCCGTGCAAGCCAAGGTAAAGAAACGCCGCAGCGCTCCAGTTGTGGAAATACCACATCATGGCGAGGACGATGGGGGCGACGAGAATCTTGTGGGCATTGATGATCCAGTTGACAGTGACCATATGAACCTCCTGCTGATTTGATCTAGACATTGTCTAGATTGATTCAAATATTTTATCCTTTTGAAGTCATGAGCCACACATCTCGACAGAAATCTTCGGCGACGCGCAAAGGTGATGGATATCATCATGGAGACCTTCGCGCCGCCCTGCTGAAATCCGCGGAGGAGATCATACGGACCTCCGGTCTGGAGGGCCTTACGCTTCGTGCGTGTGCGCGGAAGGCGGGTGTTTCCCACGGTGCCCCAGCTCATCACTTCGGAAATATCACCGGTTTGTCGACCGAACTCGCTGCCGACGGATTCGAGCGGCTGGCGGAAGCCATGGATCCGACGAGAGTAAAGAATGCAGACGATGATCTCGAAGCGTCCGGATTGGGATACATACAGTTCGCCATGAAGTGGCCGGAGCATTTTCGAGTGATGTGGCATAGTGAACTGCTCGACCAGCAGTCACCTCGCCTTCGGCTTGCACGGGAACGTGGAGAACGAATTTTGCGCGATGCACTGATACATGCGAACGAGCATTGGACCAGGCCGCTGTCGGAGGATGAGTTGGCAGCGCGATTCGAGGCTGCGTGGTGCTGCGTCCATGGCTACGCCTCGCTCTGGGTTGAAGGATCTCGAAAATCACGGTCACTCGACGAGGCACGACGCATGCTTCGCGTGTTGCGGCCATCACTTGTGCGAGAGTAGGACCGCCGTTTCTAAAGCACCTGGAATCATAGCTTAGCGGGTGGATGATTCTCCGTTAAGCTATTGAAAGCAAGGCAAGGAACGCACGGGCAGGGAGTCCTTGCCACCACCCCCACTCTGGGTTACACTAGAGATTCGGCACCAGTACGGGTATTGGTCTGTCTGCTCGCCCGCCTCCTCGCACATCGCGATGAATGCTGTAACAGCGGGTTCTGGATTGCGCGAAAGTTCAAGGATTTCTTTGGAGTGAGTCATGGCTCAGGTTTGCGATGTCTGCGGCAAAGGCCCGCAATTCGGTAACAACATCTCGCACGCGCACAACATCACCAAGCGGCGCTGGAACGTCAATCTCCGCCCGGTGAAGGCAAAGGTCAACGGCGGAAACAAGCGCCTGCGCGTCTGCACCAGCTGCATCAAGAGCGGCAAGGTCGAAAAAGCTTAACTCGCGGATCCCCGTTCCGCGACGAACGAAGCCCCGGAGAATTCCGGGGCTTTTGTATTCTGGGAGCGCATGCAATCTGCCAGTGTGAACCATACCGTGATCCGCCTGCAGTGGATCACCGTCGCATGGATGACAATCGAATTTGCCGTCGCCGTGGGCGCGGGAGTCAGGGCGCACAGCCTGGCTTTGACAGCCTTCGGAGGCGACAGCGCCATTGAGCTGTTCTCGGCCGCCGTGGTTTTGAGCCGCTTCTATGTCGGCGACCAACTGGAACAGGTGGCAACGCGTATTACCGCAATCATGCTGTGCGCGCTGGCCGTCTTCATCGCACTCAGCTCGGCAGCATCGTTATTCTTGCGAATCTCCGTGGCTGAAGGTTCTTACGTGGGAATTGCGGTTCTTCTCGCGGCCGCGATCATCATGCCGTGGCTCGGGCGCAGGAAGCGGGAACTCTCCGCGGAGACATGCAGCAAGGCGCTGCGAGCCGACGCTGCACAAAGCTCCGTTTGCGCTTACATGTCATGGATCGCGCTGGCGGGCATCGCGCTGAATACCGTATTCCACATTCCGTGGATCGACAGCGTAGCCGCGCTGGCGCTGGTGCCGTTCATCGTGTACGAGGCCAACAAGACCCGCAAGGGTGAGGATTGCTGCTGAACGACTTATGGCCGGATGTTATGGCTGGACCTGAATCATGCCGCTGGCGGGAACGCGAGTGATTGACTTTGCGAATGTCCGCTTCCGGAGCGTGATCGTCGAAACGAATGCTATCGCCGTCGCGAATGACTCCCAGTTTGTGCCATAAACCGGTGAGATCGACCGGCTTCGGCGCGTCCTTCATTGAGTCGTACATCTGCATGAGCACATGCGTGCCGGTTGCGCGGTCGCCGGTCTCGAAGGCCTTCTCGATCGGCCAGTCTTCATCGATGGTTCCTCCAGCATTGATGATGGCCCGCAGCGCGTCCTGCAGGCCCTTCTGGTTGTGTGTCTGCTCGCGGATCATGACATCGGCCTGCAGGCAGAACTGCGCGCCGCCCCAGTAGGTTCGCCCCCAGGTGTGCGTGCGGTCGAGCCCCTGGTCGGAGCTTCCGGGATCGCCCTTGGGCATGTCGTGCATCATGTCGCCCCAGATCTGCTCGGGACGCAGAAAACCGCGCTGCACGCGCGCAATTGGCTCCACGTAGACCGCAATACCCTCCTCGATCCAGTGATGATCGTCATCGACGGAAGGAAAGGCGGAATGGATGAATTCGTGCGTCATCTCCCAGTCGTCGTCGAGATCGGACTGGGTCGTCTGCTCTCCTAGCACCATCCGGTGAAACGCAGGAAAACCGCCAACACCGCCCCAACTCGTGCCGCGCTGGATGTCGCGTCCCGGCGCAGGCTCAATCAACACGCGATCTCGTGCAACGGGAAATCGCCCGTAGTAAGTCGCCACCGAGCTTGCCGCATTGCTGACCCACTGCAGGATCGTCTCAGTCGGCAGATCGAACGATCCGGGACCGAAATCGACCTGAATGGTGGCATCGCCAATCCGAAGAACGTTCGCGAGGAGCGACAGGATGGGTCCACGGAGGACCGCCACGGAACTGTGCCCCGCATGAAAATGCCACACGCAAGAATGAAGAGGAAAGCGCAGGCTGCGATGATCGCGAAACGCCTGCGCCTCATGAGGGATTACTGCTTCTTCTCGAAGTCTAACGATGCGGAATTGATGCAATAGCGCAATCCCGTCGGTTTTGGCCCGTCGGGGAATACGTGCCCCAGATGCGAACCGCAGCGCGCGCAGTCGACTTCTACGCGGCGCATGCCGTAGCTGTTGTCTTCGTGCGTCTCGACGGCTTCCGGGCTGACCGGCAGCCAGAAACTGGGCCAGCCGCTGCCCGACTCGAACTTCTTGTCGGAGGTAAACAGCTCGGCTCCGCAGGCCACGCAGCGGTAGATGCCGTCGTCGTGGTTGTAATACAGCTTGCCGGTAAACGCCGGCTCGGTACCCTTTTCCCGGGTGATGTGGAACTGCTCGGGCGTCAGCAGCTGACGCCATTCTTCTTCGGTCTTGTGGACCTTTTCGACCTTTGTCTCAGCCATATTATGCTCCACCTGAATTAGATGAAAAACGGCTCGCAACGTTACACTTTGGCGATGACTTCGATCTCGACGAGGGCATCCTTGGGCAGCCGCGCTACTTCGACCGTCGAGCGCGCCGGAGCAACGACGCCTTCCGGCGCAAAATACTTCGCGTAAATGGCGTTCATCGCCGCAAAATCGCCCATATTTTTGAGGAAAACGGTCGTTTTTACGACGTGAATCAGGTCAATTCCAGCGGCTTCGAGCACGGCTTTCAGGTTTTCGAGCACGCGCGTCGTCTGCGCTTCGATGCCGCCTTCGACCAGCACGCCCGTCGCCGGATCGAGCGCGACCTGGCCGGAAGAATAGAGGAAATCGCCCACGCGCACGGCCTGCGAATACGGCCCGATGGCCGCCGGCGCGTTCTTTGTCGAAACTGGCTTTCTTATCGCTCATTTTGCGCTCTTCCCTGAATTATTGTGCTCGTCCGTAGAAAGCAGATCCTTCGCGTTGCTCAGTGACGCGTCTGGCGGAACGTATTCCTTGGGCAGCTCAGAACCTTCGCCGAAGAAGTAGCGGTCCATCTGCTCGACGAGAAATTCCTGCGCCTGCGGCGTCCAGGGCTGCAGGCGGTATTCATTCAGCAGCATCTTCTGGTGCTCCAGCCACTCCAGCCAGGCCTTCTTGGAAACGTTGTGATAAATCTTGTGCCCGAAGTCGCTGTCGAAGGGAGCTTCTTCCAAGCCCCTCCAGCTCTTGCTTGTAGCGCGAACAAAACACCATATGTGCCATCGTGTGGGAATTACCTTTCTTTTCCATTGTAAGCAGCGAGTCAGCAAGTTAGCGAGTCACGCATGCCAGGCCGCAGAAGGAAGCGAAGCAGAATCCAATATGCTGCGTGCTTCCAGAAAATTTCGTTCGAATTCATGTAAGCTTGAAAAATGCCTACACTCCGGGAAAAGATGGCATGAATTATTCCTCAGGGTCGAATGACAGCATTACTGCACGGGCGAGAAAGCTCTGCATCCTACTCCCTTATAGATGTCCCCTACCATTTTTCTTGCCTGCGAATTTCATTTGGTTTCCCTTACGTGCTTTGCATGCTGCGTTTTCGCCTTCTTCTGTTTGTGCTGATACTACGTTTTTGTTTTTTCTGCTTGCTGGGCTTTTGCTTGATCCATGCGAACGGCGGGACTCTTCTTTGGCTTGCCGTCCGAGTTCGCTTTGGCTGGCTTTTCTGGTGTCTCGTCTTCCAGAATGGAGAACTGCAGCCGGCGTTCCACGGCATCCACGCGGTCGAGAACGACACGCACACGCTGGCCGAAGGTGAACTTGCGCCCCCAGTGCTCGCCGACGATCTGGCGAGTGTTTTCGCGATAGGTGTAGTAGTCGCCGTCGAGCTGGCCGAGGCTTTGGATCGGGACCAGGCCTTCGACAAAGAGGTCGTCGAGTTCGACGAAGAGGCCGTATTTCGTGGCGCTCAGGATCATGGCGCCGAAGTCTTCGCCGACGCGGTCGCGCATGAACTTGGCCTTCTTCCACTCGACCAGTTCGCGCTCGGCTTCGGCGGCTCGGCGCTCGTTCTCGCTCGATTCCTGCGAGATGGCGGCGAGTTCCGGTTCGGGGATCGGCGATTCTTCAACGTGACGGTGTCTGGCGTGGGATTCGTCCCACGGCGAGGATCGCAACCGCATGCGGTTCGCCGGCGCAGCAGCTTACCTTCGCCGCTGACGCCCACAGCCAGCAGTGACTTGGCGATGCGATGCACGATGAGGTCGGGATAGCGGCGAATGGGCGAAGTGAAATGCGTGTAGCAGGGAGCGGCGAGGGCGAAGTGGCCTTCATTCTTCTCGCTGTAACGCGCCTGCTTGAGCGAGCGCAGCATGAGGTAGGAGAGGATGCGCTCCTCGGGTTTGCCTGCGATCTTTGGCCGTCAAACGCTGATACATGCGCGGCGTCACCGGGATGTCTTCCGGCACCTCGTGCTGGCGCGGTTGCGGCCTCCTCGACGCTGCTCGCGCCGGTCGGATTTCATTTCAAACTTGCGTACGGGCAGATTGCCGATGCCCAGCGAATAGCCAAAAGTCGCCGCTGTCTCCTCAAACTCGACGACGCGGCGCGGCTCGGGCTTTTCGTGAATGCGGTAGATCGAGTCGATGGCGAGGTTTTCAATCCACGAGGCGACGCACTCATTGGCGGCGAGCATGAACTCTTCAATGAGGCGGTGCGCCCAGTTGCGCTCGGAGCGCGTGACACTCTTCATCGCGCCAAACTCGTCGAATTCGATGATTGGCTCGGGGAGGTCGAAGTCGATGGAGCCGCGGCGCTCGCGCTTTTTGTTGAGGATCAGTGCCAGTCGATGCATGCGCTCGAACTCCGGAACCAATTCGGAGAACTCGCTTCGAACGGCTTCGTCGCCATCCAGAATCGCGTGCACCTGCGTGTACGTCATGCGTCGCGCCGAGCGAATGACGCCCTCGGTGACCTCGTAGCTAAGCACATCGCCCTGAGCGTCAATCTGCATCAGGCAGGAGAGCACCAGCCGATCTTCATCCGGACGCAGGCTGCAGATGTTTGTCGACAGCTCCTGCGGCAGCATGGGAATGGCGCGGTCAGGAAAATAGACGGAGTTGCCGCGCAGCCGCGCTTCGAGATCGAGCGCGGTTCCCGGCTGCACATATTGGGCTACGTCGGCGATGTGCACCTGCAACTCGAAGCCGCCGTTCGACGTGCTCGCGCACCAGCACAGCATCGTCGAAGTCGCGCGCCGTTTCGCCGTCGATGGTAACAATCGGCAGATCGCGAAAGTCCCGCCGTGTCGGCGACGACTTCAGGATCGAGAAAGGCTATCTCTCGCGCTTCCTTGAGCACATTATCCGGAAAGACGTGCGGCAGATGGTGCTTGCGAATGACAATTTCAACATCGACTCCAAAGGCGTCTTCGTCGCCCAGCACCTCAATGACCCGGCCGCGCGCGGTTCGCGTTGGCGTAGGCCATTCGGTGATCTCGACATCGACGACGAGACCTTCCAGATCGTCGAAGCTCTGCCGTTTTGCCTCTTCTCCTAAAACCCGGTGCGGATTGCTTTTCACAGACTCCGGCGAAGGCAACTCCTGCCCAAATGGAATCAGAATCGGCTGCGTCATGCGCTCGTCGAAGGGAACGACGGTGTGTCCCTGAGCGCGTTCGCTGCGCGCGTAGTGGAATGTGCCGACTACGGTGGGATTCTTGCGCGTCAGCACGCGGGCGATGCGCCCCAGGCGGCGGCCATCGGCTCGCGGCGGAGCCAGTTCCACGCAGCACCTGATCGCCCTGCATGGCGCCGCTCAGTTCATTCGGAGGGATAAAAATATCGTCTTCACCGCTTTTTGCGCGGTCGGAAGGGCGGACGAAGCCGAAGCCGTCGCGATGCAGATCGAGCCGTCCGGCTACAAGATTGTCGCGGGCCGCAACCGCTCGCGGAATACCCCACTGGTCGCGATCAAGTTTGACAAGGTCTCCACGCGCCGTGAGACGCGCCAGATGCTCCAGCAGCAGACGTCGCTCGCGTCCGCCTCCCAGGCCAAATTCCCGTACAAGCTGTTTGTAGCCAGCCCTCTGACCGGCGGAGCGCTCGATGTGGCGGATCAGTTCACGGTCGGTCATATAGCGGATGCGCGGGAAATAGCGTTCACCTTTGAACCATATCAATCCATACTTTCGCAGAAAAGATTGGGGAATGACGTGCAATTTTCAAGCAACCGTGTTTAAGATGCAGACAGCAGCCCTGACTGCGCGGATTCGAGGGTGCAACAACCCCTGGAACGGGATCAGGTTCAACACTTTGGCAGGACCAGCCACGAGCGGGCGAGGGATTCCCGCAGTTCCTGTTGAAAGTAAGATATTGAGGAGAAGAAAGGAAACACCAGCAGATGTGGAAACCTAATCAGCCCGGAAACTCTTCGCCAACCCCGAGCGAGCCAGTTCGACCGGCCGCCCCCGCAACCCCAAGCTTTGAACCTGCGGTGCGCAGCAGCGCTCCCGCAGCGGCCCAACCGGCGACAGCCGACCAGGCCACGATCGGCAAGAGCCTGATTATCAAGGGCGAAGTCACCGGCTCCGAATCGCTTTACATCGACGGCAAGGTAGAAGGTTCGATCAATCTGCCTGGCAATCGCGTCACCGTCGGCCGCAATGGACAGGTAACCGCAAATATTTCGGCGCGCGAAATTGTCGTTCTGGGCAAGGTGAAGGGCAATGTGAACGCCAGCGATCGCGTCGATATCCGCAGCGAAGGCTCGCTTTCGGGCGACGTCGTGGCCCAGCGCATTTCGATTGAAGACGGCGCCTTCTTCAAGGGCGGAATCGACATTCGCAAGCCTGGCAACGAGAAGTCTTCGGATGTCAAGCCGAATTCGGTTGCGGCAGCTCAGACGGAATCGGCCAAGGCTGTTACTGTCTAGTCGTCTTTCCGGCGATTCGTTCTAGAGCCCCGGACGCGCTCCGGGGCTTTGCGCTTTTTTCCCGAGAACGCAGGATGGAAAATTTTCGGCTGAAAGTCTTTCGCGCTGTAGCCGAACAGGCGAGCTTCCGCAAAGCGTCGGAATCACTCCACCTGAGCCAGCCCGCAGTAAGCCAGCACGTTCATGCTCTTGAAGAAGAACTGGGCTTGCGCCTGTTTGACCGCAGTGGCACGCACACCTCGCTAACCCCGGCAGGCAGGCTGCTCCTCAAGTATGCGGAGCGTTCGTCCCGAGTTCTCGAAGAAGCACGGGCCGCACTGGCAAAGCTCGACGGCGAAGTCAGTGGCGACCTGAAGCTGGGCGCTTCGACCACCATCGCGCAATACATTTTGCCACGCATTCTAGGCGCCTTCCTGAGAGACAATCCGAAGGTCACGCTTTCGGTGGTAAGCGGCAATACGGAAGAAATTGTCGCTCTCCTTTTGCGGGATGCCATCATGCTGGGCATGATTGAAGGGCCGCCGCGCAGCAAAGAAGTTCACATCGAGAAGTTTCTCGATGACCGCATGGTTTTGATTGCTCCGGCAAGCCATGAATGGGCCGGCATGGACAGTGTTCCGTTGCGCGAATTAACCAAGGTGCCTCTGCTTCTGCGCGAGCAAGGCTCCGGGTCCAGGCGGGTCGTCGAGCAGGCGATCAAGAAGGCCGGTTTGCCTCTCAACCAGATACAAATTCGCATGGAACTTGATTCGACGGAGGCCATCGTCTCCGGAGTCGAGGGAGGTCTTGGCCTGGGGTTTGTTTCTGAATGGGGTATTACCAAGGCGAGGCGTTTAGGCGTGATCGTGCCCGTTCGCATCGAGAATCTTGAGATTCATCGGGATCTCACAGTCATCCGCAAACTAGGCCCTGCGCCGGAGGGTGTGGCCGCCGCGTTCGAGCGCTTTGCTCTCGCACAGAACGCCGGACGAGGCGGAGAGCGCCGATCCGCGCAAGGCGATAAGTAAATCAAATCGCTCATCACAATTCACTCTTGGACGCGACATACTCCTGAATGCCAAGCTCAGGATGTATGACAAAGAACCTATTTTTCGTTGGCATCATCCTGGCGGCAAGCGGACTGCTCTCTCCGCCGCTGGCTCTCGGTGCCGGCTTGGCGTATGGCCTGTTTTTGACGCATCCGTATCATCTGGACAGCAAGCGCCTGGCGAAATTTCTGCTGCAGGCTTCGGTTGTCTGCCTGGGCTTCGGCATGAACCTCGGCGAAGTCATCCGCGTTGGGCGTTCGGGATTCCTCTACACGGCTATCGGTATCTCATTTGCGCTGGGCCTGGGCTGGCTGCTCGGCCGCCTTCTGAACGTCCAGAAGACACAATCGTTCCTCATCGCCGCCGGTACGGCCATCTGCGGGGGCAGCGCCATTGCCGCCCTTGGCCCGGTCACCGAAGCGAACGAAGAGGAGATGGCGGTTTCGCTGGGAACCGTCTTCGTGCTCAATTCCGTTGCATTGTTGATCTTCCCCGCGATTGGCGCGGCGATGCACCTGTCGCAGACGCAGTTCGGCTTGTGGTCAGCGCTGGCGATCCACGACACCAGTTCCGTGGTTGGCGCGGCCGCCAAGTATGGAGCAGTCGCGCTGGCGATCGGCACCACTGTCAAACTGGCGCGCGCCCTCTGGATCGTGCCTGTGGCGCTGATCACAGCAGCAGTCAGACAAAACAAGACGCGCATCCATCTGCCTTGGTTCATCCTCTATTTCTGTATCGCCGCGGTCATGAGCAGTTACATTCCGCAACTGCACACGGCCTACACCCACGCCTACCAATTAGGGAAACTCGGTCTTGCCGTCACACTTTTTCTGATCGGCACCGGCATCTCGCGTCAGACGCTTAAGGAAGTTGGCGTGCGGCCCATGGTTCAGGGAGTTCTGCTCTGGATCGTTGTCGCCAGCGTATCTCTCTTTGCCATTGCGAAGGGCTTCATTCATCTGTAAGCATCGCTGGATATGAGCGCGAAGATCCTTCACTTTTATCGCGGCGGACAGGATGATGAAGGACGCACGCTGGATGAGATTCTGGGCTGGCCGGATGCGGAGCTGGAGGCCGTCCACGATTTCATCCAGTGGCTTTTTCCGCTGCCGGAGCGGAGCGGAGCAAATCCCTCTGCGCCCGTTCTAGATGCCGCGACAATCGACGCATTTCGCGGCTCGCGGGATCTGCAACACCGGCTCAGACAATCCTTCCTGCGCATGCTGCGCTTCTACGGATTCGAATTCCATGAAGGTGTCGTGCAGCAGGCAGCTAACTTCTCTGCGCGATCAGTCAACTGGCTCAACCCCGGCAACCACAATCACCTTCGCCTGACACGCATGCTCCGGTCTCTTCGGCTGCTCGGCCTCGCTCCGGAGTCGGACGCGCTTTATCAGGCTCTTTCGGAAATTTACCGAAGTCACTCCGGCCGCATCACGCAACGCACCTACCAGTTTTGGACCAGTGCCTCTGCGTTGAGTGAGTAAGGGGATGAGCCCCATCCTGTCTCCTCCAAGGGCGCGCAGAGACAGGATGGGCACCAGTCTTTTTAGACGCAGCTCAAATCGTGCGCCTGTTTTGCGCGTTCAATGAAGTCCCGCGCGGCTTCGCTGAAGGGGCTTTTGAAGGTTGCGGGCCAATTGAATTTGTCGGCGTAGAGGCGTTCGAGTCCGGCCTGGATGCCGGGGTCGCCTCCGGTAAACAGGTCGATGAGTTGCTGGTGGCGTTCGATCAGCGAGCGTGCTTCCTCGCTGAAGGGGTCGAGGGCGTCCTTCGCGGCGGCTTCGATTTCCGGGATCAGCTTCGCCCATCCCTCTTCGCCCTGCGCGCGCAACTCGGATTTGCGGGCGGCAAGCTCGGCCTGCTGTTCGGGCGTAAAGTACTGCATCATCCACGATTTGTCCTGTTCCATCTGAATCACCTCGATGATGTGTTTCAAGGCATCCCAGTCAGTCCGTCCGGATTGGGCGAAGAGCTTCTGCGCCCGGTCAACCGCACGCAGGGCGCGGTCGAGAGTGCGGCGCTTCCGCTCCAGCGCCTCATGCTGCAGCTTGAGGGTTTCGCCCAGGTCCGACGCGGGGCCGCTGAGGATGGCCTTGATTTCCTTCAGAGAGCAGCCGATGAACTTGAGCGTCGCAATCTGCTGCAGACGGATGAGTTCGCGCTCGCCATAAAGGCGATAGCCGGACGCCGTGCGCCCGCCGGGCCGTAGCAGGCCGAGGCGGTCGTAATGGTGCAGCGTGCGCACGGTGACGCCGGTGCGTTGAGCGAACTCCTGAATCTGCATGGAGGCGATACTCGGGTCCATCGAATCACTCTCAAGAATGATGGTCAGGCGTGACGTTACGTCAGGGTCAAGCTACAAATGTACACCCGCGTACAATTTTTTTGTGAGTTCTGGAAAGCTCCAGTGCATGGATATGAAACTGGAAACGAAGTTTGACGCGCGCGGAAAATTCTCCGCGCCGTGGCTTATCTTTTGGGTCGCGCTGGCGGTGCGCCTCGCCTATGTGATGCTGGCGCATACCTATCGTGTGCGTCCGTACGACGACCATTTCGGCTTCGGCTGGGAGATGGGGCGCATTGCCCGCGCGCTTGCGACGGGCTATGGCTACGCCGATCCCTTTCGCGGGCACACCGGCCCGACGACCTGGGTGACGCCCGGCTATCCGCTGATCATTGCCGGGGTCTTCAAGCTGTTCGGAGTCTTCAGCGTGTTTTCCGCCTGGGTGCTGATCGCGCTCAACTGCCTTCTGAATGCGCTGATGGTGCGGACGACGTGGGAGATCGCCGCTCGATGCTTCAACACGAGCGTAGCGAAGTGGTCGGCGTGGATCTGGGCGCTCTATCCGGCGGCGATGCAGTATGCGGTGAAGTGGATATGGGAGATGTCCCTGACGGCGTTTCTCTTCTCGTGGGTGCTGGTGCTGGCTCTGCGCATGCGGGGTATCGGCGACCAGGACGCTGGTGAGGGTGCGAGCGTAAAACAGTGGGCAGTCTTCGGGCTGCTCTGGGGATTGATTGCGCTGAGCAATCCTTCGCTGCTGCTGTTCCTGCCAGTTTGCGGATTGTGGATTCTCTGGGATGTCGTTAAGACCCAAAGAGCACAGCTACGGTTACAAATTGCAGGTGTCGCGCTGGCTTCGGTGGTTTGTCTCGCCTGCATCGCGCCGTGGGTCTATCGGAACTGGATTGTGTTCCATCAATTTGTGCCCATGCGCGCGAACCTTGGGGCGGAGCTGTATCTGGGCAACGGCCCGGGCGCGATTGGGTTGCTGATGGAGTACGACCATCCGTTTCAGGACCCGGTGCAGTTGCGGCTTTATACCCAGATGGGTGAGATCAAATACGCAAAGATGCGCGGCGAGATGGCGAAGAAGGTGATTCGCGAGAACCCGAAGCACTTTCTGATTCTGTGCGTGAAGCGCGTCTACTATTTCTGGTTCAGCGTGCCCCATCCGGGCGATGAAGGCTTTGTGGCGGAGTATGGACGCAGCCTGAATTTTCAGTTCACCAGTATCGCCGGATTACTCGGTCTCGCGTTGGCGCTGAAGCGGCGCGTCCCCGGCGCGTTGCTATTTGCCTGGGCATTCCTCTTGCTGCCGCTCGTCTATTATTTTGTGACCGTACACGCGCGCTTCCGCCACCCTTTAGAGCCATTGATTGCTATTTTGAGCGTGTTTTTGTTCCAGTCGGCGGAGAAGACGTGGCGCATACGTTGGTTTCGAGCTACCTAGACCTTTGAGAATTTAGCAGCACAGGCGATCAGAAGAGGTACGGCACCAGGGCTGCGGTCTGATGGGCGTAGGTGGCGTATGTTTCCCCAAACTGGGAGCGCATCCATTGCTCCTCCACGCGGAGCTTGAGCCAGAGCGCGATGAAGATAAGGATGACAACGACAAACCCCCGCACCTGCGAGAGCGCGATCGCGGTGCCGAGGAACCCGGCCAGAATGCCGGTGTAGATGGGGTGACGGACCACTGCATACGGCCCGGTGGTGATCAGCTCATGGCCCTGCTTAATCGTGACGGAGCGGCTCCAGTTGCTGCCCAGGTGCTCTCGCGCCCAGACGGCGAAGAGAAGGCCCGCGACCATGACGGTAGCTCCCAGCCAGAAGGACCAAAGCCCAGCCGGCCAGAGCTGAAGATAGAGCCAGGGCAGCGGGATGCGAGTTGTCGAGAGCAGGACGATCGCGATCAGGAAGATGAGGGCGCGCAGGATGCGCGGGGCGAGGGGCTCGAGACGCCGGGTGGTTTTCGTATCGAAGGCTTTGATCTGCCAGTAGATGAGAAAGGCGATCCAGAGAACGGTAAAGAAAGATTTGTAAAACCAGAGCACGCAGCACCTCCAGGCGCTGAGGATGTTACGCAGCCGGACCGGGAGGAGTTTCAGTGCCAGCGAGCTTTCGCGCGGCGAAATGGCGAAGAAGGTAATCCGCGAGAACCCGAAGCATTTTCTGATTCTGTAAGTGAAGTGCGTCTACTACTTCTGGTTCAGTGTGCCCCATCCGGGCGATGAAGGTTTTATAGCGGAGTATAGACACAGCCTGAATTTCCAATTCACAAGCATCGCCGGATTGCTGGGCCTCGTACTGGCTGTTAAAACGGCTGGTTCCGGGCGCGGTGCTCTTTGCCTGGGCTTTCCTCTTACTGCCGCTTGTCTATTATCTGGTGACTGTACACGCGCGGTTCAGGCACCCTTTGGAGCTCTTAATCGCGATTTTGAGCGTCTGTTTGTTCCAGTCAGCGGAGAAGAGCTGGCGCATACGGTGGTTTGGAGCTGCCTAGCGCTTTGAGGGAACCGTGCCAAATATACCATTGGCGAACACAGGCGGAGCCGCTGAAGTTACCGAAAACTGACTTTTCTGGCACTTGAGTTTCTGCGCCCAGCCCTATAATCGTGCCAATGGACGCCCGTCTCAAAATAGCCGCGCGCTGGGTTCTCGTGCCGGTCACCTTGTCGGCAACCAGCCTGATGCTCTTCATCCTCCTCATGGGCCTCATGCTTTGGCCGGATCGGTCCCTAGTCGCAACTTTCACGGCTATCGGCATCACCCCGCGTGCAACAATCGAGACCGCGCACCGATTCGATTTCCTTCTTGCAATCCTGTTGTGGGTTGTGCCGTCGGCGTCCGCTATTGGTTTAGCAGTAGGTAAACCCCAGCGCAGGGCTCTTAGTCTTGGTCTCTCGATTTCCATCCTTCTCTTCGCGACCATCTGCTTCTTCTTCGGGAGACAAGACCATTCAGCATTCATGGAGGGGATCAGCGTCATCGCTACCATCATCGTGCTGAGCGCGGTTGTCCTCTCATTCTTCAAATTGAACTTCTTTCGCTCCCTGACAATCGTCAACTCTATCGCCATCCTGCTCCTCCTCGGTCCTTCAATAGCCGCTTTGTCTCGTAGCACCAGAACAGTAGCGCAACCAAAAGAACTGTGGTCCACAACGCTACAGCAGGAGCAATGGCAGTCCATGAACACCGGCTCAGAATACGCCGCAACAAGGCAGCTCGCCTTTGCAGGTGATCGTGTCATCGCTGTCTTCAACGCCGGCTTCGAGCCCTCTCAACCATCCAAAGACAAGTGGCCAGTCTCCACCTATCGACTGATATCTGTGGACATAAAGACCGGGGCGAAGCTCAAGGAGATCACCATTTCTGGCAGATGGGGCTCAATGCCATACATCTACGCCACGCAAGAAGGCTTTATCGATGTGCAGAGCAATCCTCCACGCACTCTCAATCAAGACTTAGTGCCAGTTACAGATGCATCCAATGCAGCGCCAGCAAATCGCATGACAACCCGGGAACGTCTCGAGTGTGGTGGCGCCAACTGTGATCCACCTACATACGTTCTAGGAAAGAACACCGTTCAACTGCGACAGAAGCGTTTTCAAGTCGTCGATAACACTGGACACATCCTCAGCGGTGGCGACTTGTTCGAGTGGGGAACCTTCGCTGGCGCAAGCGCCGACGGTAGACGTTTCGCCATCCAGTCCAGTTATACAGAGGGAGATCCAGACTTTGTAGTCTACGAGTACTTCACGGTCTACGATGCGGCAACGGGAAACGCGCTTGCTATGGTCCACACTAAGAACCTACCTGCTCGCCAGTCGTGGTCAGCCTTCTCACCTAACGGTCGATATTTCGCCGCAGGAAACCCGAATAAATTGACGATGTATGAATTGCCTTAGAAGCAGCTCGTCCGGTATAGGCCTCGGTATCGTAGCTTGCCATCGTTTGCCCCGAATTGGTAACGATCGGCTTATCGGTAGTATTCCTAGCCGTCCAATCGTCTTTCCCGAAAAACGGTTTACAGTAAGTTGCGAAGACTCGTTGGAAATTTTCCAATGGTTCCAAATTGCTGTCAAGTCCCAGTCGGAGCCAAACTAGGCGATAAACGTTTGATAGTAAAAGATTTATAGGATCCGCCCGAAGCGCAGGGAATTATGGCCTAATTTGCTAAAATGGAATAAGGCAGACGAATTCACGGCCCCTGACTCGAAGCCGCAACACCCTCCGACACGTAACTCATGTAAATTGACTAATTTAGGTAAATATTGCGCGAAGTTGCGCCTAAGTGCCTGCTAAATGCAGAATTTAGCAAAAAAGATAGGGGGAGGGGGCTAGAAGAGTATCGAGTCGCAGGGATTGAAAACCCCGCTCAAAACACTCACCGACACCTAACCCCTGTGAATAGACCAATTTAGCAAAACCATAACATCAAAATACGCCTAAGTGCCTGCTAAATGAGGAATTTAGCGAAAAGATAGGGGAGGGGGGGCTGACCCATAAGCGCTAAGATAAGGATTGGAGCTGGGGTCTTCGTTTGCGGTTTGGTTCGCTCAGAGCCGCAGCGACCTCGTTCCAGTTTTGAAGAACCGTTTGAAGTGGCAGCATAGGAGTAATGGCGGCGAGTACCTGATGGAAGGCGAACTGAAATTCACGCCATTGGCTCGGAGTGCGCGGCTTCCGGAAGGAGGTAGCCCCAGGGGGAAATCGTGCTTCCTACCCGTGCCATCTTCTGACTCAGCAAGGCCACGAACAGTTTGCCGTACAACCAGGCGCGGCTGCTCTGGTCATCGTGCTTCGGCACATGTCCGAGCTGGGCGATGGACTTCAATCGCTTAAAGGTCAACTCGACTTGCCATCGCAGCCGGTAAGCCTCTAGGACTTGCTCAGTCCTGGCTTCGGAGGCGGGAAGGGTGGTGAAGACCAGCACATATTCGGCATACTTACGGGTTGCCGGACCTACGCTCTTTCCCTTTTGCTCCTTATCCTTCAACCGACGCTTAGCCCGCTCGATGGCGTCCCGGCTCTTGCGAATCGCACAGACCCGTCCGGCGATTCTTTGCCGACCGGATGATGACCGGGCCTGGCCTGGCAGGATCCATACCGGCCACTCTGCCAACTCTCCGGCCTTGCGTAGGCCGGCTAACGATTCGAGCAATGAGAATGAGGCTCCGCGCTCATTCCACAACGGCAGTGCGTAAGGATTCATACGCACGCAAACGTCCGCATGCTCTTCGACCACCGCCGCAATTCCAGCAGGATGGCAGTAGCCCGCATCGGCCAGCACCAACTCCCCGGGCTGAAACTGAAACCTCCCAAATCTCTCCGCCGCGCCGGCACCATTGGTCGGGGTGAGATCGAAAGAATCGCACTCCAGTGTCGGCAGACGCAGACTGTAATGAATCCGCCACTGGCTTCCCGTCTTGCCCGGTTCTCTGACCACTGTTGCATCCAGCAGTCGCACACTTCTCCCCTCGAAACCCGGCTGCAATTCGACTCCGTTGTCCTTCCACAACTGCTGGCATAGCTGCCTCAGCCAATCCTCGGCATCCCGCAAACGATTCAACAACGTGACATCGGAGACTTCAGCAATGCCCGCTAACTTAGCCTGCACCGCCGTTTCACGCAACGACCACCCGCAACCCACATGCAACAGCAAGGTGCGCAGCAACGCTTCCAGCGAAGGAAAGCCGCGCAACCGTTTCACCGCACCGCTGCTCCTGCCCAACTGCCGCCACTCGGAGGGAAACAGGCCCAGTAACACCTGCCAGTCTTCCAGCTCAGACATGCCCTCAGGCTACCCTTCAGCTCAGTAATCAGTCAATGTTTATCTTAGCGCTTATGGGGGGCTGACCCTGCCTCTCGAATGGGCTCTGAGGAAGCCACGACCGCGTAGGCGCAGCTGGTTCAGTTCGGCATAGCCGGAAATCTCTCGGCGGAGCGGGCCTTTGCCTTCGTAGCCTCCTCTTCGCGGTTCTTGGGCGGCGCGGTAGTTTCGAGGGAGCGCAGGAGCCGGGTGGCGGCGGCGGCTACTTCGTCGATGGCGCCAAGAAAAGCTTCTTCGTTCGCCTTCGATGGCTTGTTGAAGCCGCTGATCTTTCTCACGAACTGCAACGAGGCGGCGCGAATCTCTTCCTCGGTGACAGGCGGGTCGAAGTTGAAGAGGTTTTTGATGTTTCTGCACATGGGCCGGAACCCTCTTCTCAAAGTGTGAGCGAAGGCGCGCTGGCAGGTCAATGCCCGAAGTCAGGGTAAGGGTCCCTGTGGTAGAGTGGCGCTGCGTAAAAAGGCCAGTTTTACCACGGAGGAAATTGAGTGACGCCCCAGGTCCGGAAGTCCGCATTGTGTTTTGTCTCTGCCGTAGTTTTCTCAGCAAGTTCCGTCTGCTTTTCGCAGAACACGCCTGCGGATGTTCCTCCTGTGCTCGATGTCCATGTGCACGCGATGGACGACATCCCCGGCGCGATGCCGATGTGTCCGAATACATCGAAGTTCACCGCCTCTGATCCGAGCACGAAGGAATCTCCTGTTGGCTGGGTGCAGGAGGAGTGCACCCCGAAGCTCTATCCCGCAGCCAAGGGCGAATACATGAAGGACGTAATTGCCGAGATGGAGCGTCTGAATGTGACGGTGGTGGTATTCGGCGACCCGAAGAGCGTGCAGAAATGGAAAGACGCCGCGCCCAACCGCGTGATACCGGGAACAGCCTTTGAGTCGGGAATGTCCGGAGGACGAGTTCCGCTCGACGAGTTGCGCAAGGATTTCACCACCGGCGGCTTCAAAGTGATGGGCGAGATCGGGTTGCAGTACGAGGGCCTGTCGCCGAGCGATCCCAGCGTGGACCAGTATTTCGCGCTGGCGGAGGAACTCGACATTCCCGTGGCGATCCACATGGGCACGGGTGGCTCCGGCCGAGCGAATATCACCTCGCCGAAGTTCCGCGGCTCAATGGGCAATCCGCTGCTGCTTGAGGAACTGCTGGCTCGCCATCCCAAGCTGCGCGTCCAGGTGATGCATGCGGGCTATCCGATGATCGACAACATGCTCACGCTTCTGCAGGCAAATTCGCACGTCTACGTCGATGTCGCGGGGCTGATCTGGAGCTATCCGCTGAAGGAAGTGAACCGCTACATCGAGCGGCTCGTGGAGGCCGGCTTTGAAGATCGCGTCATGTTCGGCACCGACCAGTTGATCTGGCCCAAACTGATGGAGTACTCGATCAGCATCATTCAGAATGCCGACTACCTGACACCCGAGCAGAAGCGCGACATTCTGTACAACAACGCTGCGCGCTTTCTCAGGCTGGATGTGAAACAGCCAAAGTAACCTCGGATTCGCAGTTCTCTCAGGGCGAGGGCTCAGGCGGCTTTCGAGCTGTCTTTCAGCAGTCCGAGGCGCACGAGGCTTTCAGCGGTGGCGATGATGGCCTCCTCGTTGGATCGTGGCGTCCAGCCCAGCAACCGCCTGGCCTTTTCGTTGGTGGCGTTTTTTACCTTGCCGAGTTCAGGCAGGATCAGCTTCACTGCCGGATCGCGCAGCGCAGCCAGGCGCAGCAGCCAGTTGGGTAGCTGCCGGGTCGGCACCCGTTTGGCCAGTGTCCCCATGCGGCTCTTCAGAATCTTCGCCATATCGAGCATCGATATAAAATTGTCGGCGGTTGCAAGGAAACGCTCGCCTTTAGCGGCGGGTTGCGTCATGGCCAGCAGATGCAGGCCGGCAACGTCGCGCACATCGACGACGCCGTAATAGAGTTTCGGACAGCCGGGCAACGCGCCATCCATCAGGCGCTGGACTAAGAGGATCGAGGCGGAATAATCGGGTCCGAGGACACGGCCGAAGACGCCTACCGGATTGACGACGGAAAGCTCAAGGCTGCCGCCTTCTTTCGCGATGAAGTCCCAGGCAGCGCGCTCGGCCAGCGTCTTTGACTTGGTATAAGGGAGCACATCGCTGGCATTGAGGTTGCTCCAGTCGTTCTCGGTGAATGGCTCTATCCTGGGCGCGTGGCCGTAGCCGATGGCACCGAAGGACGAAGTCACCACCACTCGCTTGACTCCGGCATCGCGCGCGGCGCGCAGAACTCGAAGCGTGCCTTCGCGCGCGGGGATGATGAGTTCGTTCTCGTCCTTCGGTACGCTCGGAGGAAGCGGCGAAGCGACATGCAGCACGAACTCACAATTGGCAACGGCCTCCGGCCATCCTGCGTCGGAAGTGAGATCGGCAGCGGCGAAGGACAAGCGATCGCCCGGCTCGTCGCCGCCTACCTTAAGCATGGCGCGTACATCGGATTCACGCTTGAGCGAGCGCACCGTCGTCCGTACGCGATAGCCAGCGTTCAAGAGATGCAAAATGCAGTGGGCCCCGATAAATCCCGATCCGCCCGTGACAAGTACGAGTTCGTTGCTCATGCCGATGATATCCAAAAGAGTTTCTCATTGCGTATATCCTTGGGATTGTGAAAGCCGTCAATTGGTTCATTTTTCTTTTTGCTGCTTTGGCTTTAGAAGTGCTTTCCCCAGCGTTAGCTCAGGGCCAATCGTTATCGTCTTCTGAACCGCTCTCAAGCGACGAGCTTGCAGTCTATGCTGCGATTCTGGACTCGTCTCCAAAGCTCGGAAAATCCAGTCGAGCGCTTATAGCGGATACGACATCGACCTTCGGCTGTGATAATTCCGCATGCAATGGACTCTCTATTGCCGGTTGTAACGGATTACGAGGTCAAGGCGAGAGTCCATCCGATCGCATGACCATCGTTCAGCGTGATTTTCAGAAACTACAAACGGCTACGATCGTGAGCTTTGAGGAATTGAATCAGAAATGCGTGTCCATTAATGCTTCAATCCCCGCGTCCGCGAAATACCATCTGTTTAACGATCCGGATATACCGAAGGATTGGAAATATTCATTCCTCGTATATTTCTCTCGTGTAGGGTTCAATTCTGAGCATACGCAGGCTCTAATTAACGTAGGGTTGTTCTCTGCCACGAATGGGAATGACAGTGAAGGACAATACCTACTGTTAACTAAGAAAAACGGGAAATGGACATTCGACGGCAGTCCGGCGGTATGGAAACTGACTCACCTTAAAGGCGCAGCGAACTTGGCCAAATCATTGACCCAAACCCCGATAACAAGTACACTAATTAAGTTTGGCGATCCTGCCTGTTGCCCCGTGCGCATAGTAATCCGGCACGCATGGCTCACCGTACTTTCGGTTTGAGCAATCCGGCGCCCGAGGCAAGCATGTATCTGCCCAGCTTCATTGAGTTTACGCGCCTTGGATCAAGTGCGCTGGAGGATTTATGTACGCGGTCATCCGCACTGGTGGTAAGCAGTATCGTGTCGCTCCGGGCGACGTGGTGAAGATTGAGAAGGCAACGGCGGACGAGAACGGCACGGTCGAATTCAGCGATGTGCTGGCGGTTTCCGGAGACGCGGGATCGGTTGCGAAGCCCGAGTCGGCCAAGGTGATTGCCACGGTCCTCGGCGATGGACGCGGCGACAAGATCCTAGTCTTCCACTACAAGCGGAAGAAGCAGTACAAGAAGCTGCAGGGACACCGTCAGGCGTTCACCCAGGTTCGCATCAACGAGATTCAGGTCGACGGCGCGACCTACACCGCAAAGAAGTAAGCTGCACGGCAAAATTTTATAAGCCAGCCACGCTGGCACGAGGAATTGAGAAATGGCACATAAAAAAGGCGGTGGAAGTTCCAGTAACGGTCGCGACTCAAATGCACAGCGATTGGGCGTAAAGGCCTTCGGTGGCGAATTGGTCACCGGCGGATCGATCATTGTGCGGCAGCGCGGCACGCGTCTGAAGCCGGGCCTCAATGTCGGCCGTGGCAGCGACGACACACTCTTTGCCAAGATCACGGGCAAAGTGAAGTTCGTCGATCGCGGACGCATGGGCCGCTTTGTTGCGGTCGAGCCTGTAGCGGCTGAGTAACTTTGCAGAGCGTTCAGAAATCAAAAGGCCGGAGCTAAATGCTCCGGCCTTTTTGCGTCTCTCATCTTTTGTCGCATGCAAAAAAAATGAGCCTCGGAACTTCTCGAGGCTCGTGTCGTTTCCAAAACTTGTCGCTAGCCGGTGAGCGAGTTTTTCGCGAGGACGCGGTCGACCACGCCTTCGACGTTCTGCAGGAAACCGCTCGGCTGCGGAGCAGGCTGTGGGGTGTTCGGCCCGAGCTCTGCGGCCAGGTCGTTCCAGAGCATCGCCGAGGATGAAACTGCCGCAGGCGCCTGCTGCTTTACCGGTTCCGGGAAGGCCAGGAAGCCTACCCAGGTGAGAAGCGCGATAGCGGTGACGATTTCAGCCACATTGGCTGGCCATGTGCCGGTAACCGAAAAGCGAAGCCCGTAGACCATCAGGTCCATCGCTGCCAGCAGACCAAGTCCCAGGCAAAGGCCAAAGACCCGGTTGCGGTAAGAAAGCCCCAGCGCATGTACGGATACAACCAGAAATGCCAGCAGGCAGAGAGCCAGCACACTGAAGCCGATCGCAATCTGAGTGAATATCGCTGCCAGATGGTCATGGACGGAACTGGCTGACGCGAGCGTAACGACCGACGACAACGAGAGAACCAAGGACGCAGCCGCTGCCCAGCGGAAGGCCGCCAGCCCCAGACGCTTAAGTCCAGGAAGGGGAGCCATCATGTTGACAAAAAGTTCCTGAAGCGCGAAAAACAGCGCGACACAGCCAGCCAGGTAAGTAGCCCAGTTGGTGTAGAAGTACAGGGAGTGCAACGTGTGGCCGTCACTGCCAAAGATCATGTGCGCGCGCGACATCCCGACTAGCAGGATGGCCCTGACCATCCGGACGCCCAGGAAAACTCCAAAGGCTGACAGGGCGGCATGTTTTCTGACGCGGAAGAATGCCAGGAGCGCTGCTGCCCAGAGTAAGGGTTCAGCGTATGTGAGCATGTTCGAGATGGAAGCTAACGCCATGCTGTACTCCCAGCCAATGTAATTGACGATAGACTGAATGCCGAGGCGCTACAAGACTGACTTTCTACTAAGTAGTAACCGGGAAAAAGTTACTAAAGCTTGTAATGTCTGACGGATAGGAGCAGCGGGAACACTTAGCCACTCGGACGCATATCACCATAGGAAGTGTTGCCTGCGATGCTTTATTTATTTGTCTTAAGGCTAGACAGCTCAACAACTTGTTGCATTAATTTGAGGTCAACAACAATCATTTTCCTGTCACTGCAAACGCCTCTTTCCACCTAAGATTGTATGGGTTAGGAGTTAGCCCGATGGGATTCCTGGTACCTGAAAGATGATTGCTTTCTGCCATGGTTTGAACCCGGTTTTCCACCCTCCGGACACACGAAAATAGCTCCGTCCCGCGTGCTATAATTGAGGAGAGAATCGAGGCAAAAACCTCTTCGCTTTCAATCTGTTAGTCCAATTCCAGCCGGTCTGGCTGTGAGGCGATCGAAGGCTTTGCCTTGCCGGAGTTGCATGTCCACCAAAGAGCTTGCCGTTTCAACAGTTTCCCCCGACGAACTTGAATTAGCTTCCCTGAAACAGAATGGCCAGAAGAGGATGAACGGTCACGATGATGGCGGCTACACCGGCGATAACATCAAGGTGCTGGAAGGCCTTGAGGCGGTTCGTTTGCGTCCGGCGATGTATATCGGGTCGACGGGTGAGATGGGGCTGCACCATCTGGTGTATGAGGTCGTCGATAACTCGGTCGATGAGGCGCTGGCAGGGTATGCGAAAAAGATCGATGTCGTCATCCATGTTGATAACTCGATCACGGTGGTGGATGACGGGCGTGGCATCCCTGTCGACGAGATGGCGTTGCCTACCGGTGAACGCCTCCCCGCGGTACAGGTAGTTCTGACGAAGCTGCATGCGGGCGGCAAGTTTGATTCCTCGACCTACAAGGTTTCCGGCGGTCTGCATGGTGTGGGTGTTTCATGCGTCAATGCGCTGAGCGAAGAGTTCGAAGTTGAAATCTGGCGCGACAGCCATACCTATGAGCAGGACTACGAACGTGGCATTCCCGTCACGAAGCTGCGGCAGACGGGCACCTCGAAGAAGCGCGGGACGAAAGTCCATTTCTTGCCGGACAAGACCATTTTCACCGTTCTCGAATACAACTACGACACGCTGGCGCAGCGGTTGCGCGAACTCGCCTTCCTGAACAAGGGTCTCGAGATCACGCTCACCGACGAGCGCACCACCGACCCGAAGACAGGCGAGGCGAAGCGCGCGGAATTCAAATACGCGGGTGGCATTGCCGAGTTCATCAAGCACATCAACAGGGGTAAGCAGATACTGCACGACAAGCCGATCTTGATGGAAGCGATGCGCGATGGCGTGGATATGGAGATCGCGCTCCAGTACAACGACGGCTATTCGGAGACAGTGTTTACGTTTGCGAACAACATCAACACCGTCGATGGCGGATCGCATCTCTCCGGTTTCAAGACCGCGCTGACGCGCACGATTAACGCAGCCGGCCAGCAGATGGGGCTCTTCAAGGACGTGAAGGAGAACCTCTCCGGCGACGACGTGCGCGAAGGCCTGGTCGCGGTCATCAGCGTGAAGCTGCCGCAGCCGCAGTTTGAAGGGCAGACCAAGGGCAAGCTGAATTCGGATATCGCGGGAACGGTGCAGGCGCTCGTGAACGAGAAGCTGGGCATGTTCCTTGAGCAGAATCCTCCGGTGGCGCGCAAGATCATCAACAAAGCGATTGACGCGGCACGTGCCCGCGAGGCTGCGCGCAAGGCCCGCGACCTCACGCGACGCAAGGGTGCGCTGGACGGCGGTGGACTGCCGGGCAAGCTGGCCGATTGCAGCGAGCGTCAGCCGGAGCGCTGCGAGCTGTATCTGGTCGAAGGTGAGTCGGCAGGCGGAACCGCGAAGCAGGGCCGCGACCGCCGTTTCCAGGCGATTCTGCCGCTCAAGGGAAAGATTCTCAACGTAGAGAAGGCCCGCTACGACAAGATGTTGGGCCATGAAGAAATCCGCGCGATGATTACGGCGCTGGGCACGGGCATTGGCAAGGAAGACTTCGACCCGGCAAAGCTGCGCTACGGCAAGATCATCCTGATGACGGACGCCGACGTCGACGGTTCGCACATTCGCACCTTGCTGCTGACCTTCTTCTTCCGCCACATGCAGGAGCTGATCAAGCGCGGCAATGTATACATTGCGCAGCCGCCGCTCTATCGCATCAAGAAGGGCAAGTTCGAGCAGTACATCAAGGACGACCGCGAGTTCGTGAAGGTGATGGTCAAGCGGGCGTCTGACGGCATGATTGTTCGCCACGGGGAGAATGCGACGAAGCTTGAAGGCGCGGCTCTGACCAAGTTCATGGGGCAGCTGAATGAGTATCTCGGCTTCTTCGACAAGGTAAACAAGCGCCTGCGCAATGACGAGGTCACCGGCCTGTTTGCGAAACTCTTTGCGCATGAAGGCAAGGAACCGGCAAAGCGTTCCGATTTTGAGGGCGATGCTTTGAATGTTCCGGCGAAGCTGACGGAGTTCTATAACGAGCTGAAAAAGATCGAGAAGAAGTATCAGTTTAAGGGTCTGGATAAGCCGGTTCATGACGAAGAGCACCAGACCTGGTCTCTGATTTTCCACGATGCGCAGGGCGCGGAACGGAAGATCGACTGGACATTCGCTGCTGCTCCGGAGACGCGGCAGATGCTGGCGAAGTATTCGCAGATCAAGGACGCGCTGGAGCCTCCGTTCCTGATCGAATACGCAAGCAAGGCGACGGCTACGACGACGGAACCTGATCCGGAAGAGACCGAAGGCGAGACAACCGGTGAGATCGAAGCGGGCAAGCCTGCTCCGAAGCGCGTCGGCCGCGCATCGCATGAGCCGGTTGAGAAACAGACGCCGCATGACCTCTTCGAGTACGTCATCGAGCAGGGACGACGCGAGTACCAGGTGCAGCGCTATAAAGGTCTGGGCGAAATGACTGCGACGCAGCTCTGGGAAACGACGATGGACCCCGAGCATCGCACGCTGCTTACCGTCAGGCTTGAGGACATCGCCGAAACGGAGACCATCTTCACCACGCTGATGGGCGAAGACGTCGAGGCGCGGCGCAAGTTCATCGAAGACAACGCGCTCGATGTGAAGAACCTGGATATCTAAGAGAGCAGTATACGAACAGGGCAGCCTCATGGCTGCCCTGTTCGTTTATTCCCAGCAGGACGTAGTTAAGCGTGCTTTTTTCGCTTACATCACCACTTTGAGCAACACCTTCAGAATCTCTTTGGGGGACATGACCGTCAGCAGAAGAGGTGTCAGCGGAAGAAGGCTCGCTACGACCAGGTGAATGACCGTCCGAGGATCAAGCGGCAAAGGGTTCATCTTCTCAATGAAGCCGTAGCTGTTGCCGAGGTCAGCCAGTGACTGGATATCGCTTGTGCCCAGCATTTGCTCTCGCTCCGGATTCTGGCGCTGGATCCGTTTTTTGTGAAAGGAGCCTGTATAGGTTGTCGCCAGCGCTCCATATTGCAGAAGTCCGATGCGCTTTGTCCTGGTCAGCGTTCCGGTAAAGAGAACAAGGGGACCGAGCACGATGAAGAGGGCGCAGACCACATAGGCGGCAATTGACGGGAGGAAGTATGACAAGGTCAGCTTGTCGTAACACGATGTCCCTGGCCATGACACCCGTGCTGCTAAGCGAGAACGCGAAAAGAATGATTCCGAAAAAACGCTGCGCGTCACCCACAAAGCCTAGTCCCGCGGCCTGATCCGGATGAGTTGGAAAGAGCTGCATATCGAGCTTGCGAACACGGCCGAGAAATTGAAACCAGAGAAAGAGTCTCCAGAGCCATCGCAGTATCAGGAACTGGAATAGTGGGATGCAGAACCATTTCAGCCACAATCCGGCCCAGGTAAGTGGCTCGCCGCTCTCTGTATGGGTGGCGTACCAGGTAGAGACGGGGATTGCGGTCGCTCTGAACGCGAGGGATGAACCCACATAAGCAAGAATCACAAGGAAGACTTCCGCAAGAATGGAATTCCGGGCCCGCAAGCCGCGGTCGATGATTTGGTCGAATCGCTGATAGTCTTTCTCGATGACAACTCCAGATGTAACAAAATGAGCAGCGGCTTCTGCGAGATGAGGACCAAGAATATTCTCGGCGAGAAGGAGCAGAGGAATACCAAGAAGGAAGCGGGTATAGACGCTGAAATCGCGGATAAACGGGACCGGTACAGAATGCCCGAAGGCTCTGCCCTGTATCGCGGACAAGATCAGCAGCGGCAGCCATGTGACCAGGGCGGCCAACACTGCTCTTCGCTTCAAGAAGGGCGCATTGTGTTTAATGAGTCCTACGCGCTTCTGAATGTTGAAGAGTGGGCCGCCCTCCATGAGCAGAAAAGGGCGAGCAATCGTCTTGCCGACTTCGTCCATGGTCCCTCCAGTCAACTACGAGAACCTGTTCTCCTCTAAGGGGATTCCCTTTTATCAGTGGAACGACCAGCCTATGGAGCTTGAAACTCCTAAGTTGTTTGCTGGTGCGCCCACCACCGGCTGATTGTCGTAGTTATCATAGAAACTCATCCTGACATAGAAATCTCCCAGAAACTTGTAGTAAACATCCTGATTCAACGTCATGCGCAGGCGGCCCGGAGAGGTGAGACTGGGATATAGCCAGAGAGTGGTATCGAACGTTGTTGAATCAAATCGAAACGTCGAATACTGTACGGCAAGAGCTGAATCCAAAGAATGTGTGCGTCCTTCACTCATCGCCCCGTCGGAATTTCTTTGGATGGTGTAGCCCAGGCCGCCGATCAGATTCAGGTTTGTTTTATTGGTGAAGATGACACGCTTTGCCACTGCCGCTCCGAGCGTCGATTGAAGAGCAATTTGCTGCTCCGAGCTGGAAAGAAAATTAGCGATGCCGCCCCCGTACCAAGCTGACCCGCGCAATTGGTGAAAGAGTGCCGTCTTTACCGTTGTTTCGTTGGTGTCGGAAGTCTCCTTCTGCGACGTGAATTGCGTGTTCGAGTTTAGGGTACAGATATTTTTCTTGGACTGATAAGTTAGCCCGCTGTCCAGCGTAAGATTCTTCTGTCCATTAGAACGGGCGAAGCTCGTGCCCAGGTCAATATTTCCGCGCATCCGCTTTAGAAACGTACTCCCGAGTTCAGCGATTTCCACAACTGATTCGTGCGGCAGTGTGGTTTTAGCGGATTCGATCTATTCCATACTTCTGTCCCGCCTGATGCGGAGCTAGAGGGTTCACAGTTTCAGACGGAGGGGGGCAGGGTCCGCAGGTGAACAAGAAACAGAATACGCGGCAGCGAAAGTCGACTCAGGATAAACAGCGAGGTCATGAGAAGAAGAGCTTCTTGTGGATTGCAGCTCTTGTCCTGCTGTTTGTCGGAGGTGCCTTCGCCGTCTACTACGGGCATTTCGCGCCGGTGCATGCAAATACTGTCGCGGCCCCAGCGCCTGCAATACCCGCAGCCAGCGCGGCATCATTCGGGCCGACTGTTCCGAATGCGTCTGCCGCTCCCGCGAAAGCGCCCGCTGGAATGGCATGGATTCCGGGCGGCGAGTTTTCCATGGGCGCGCAGGATCCTCCCGGCATGGACGATGTCGGTATGAAGGCGACGATCGATTCGCGGCCTGTGCATCGTGTCTATGTCGATGGGTTCTTCATGGACAAGACGGATGTGACCAACGCTGAGTTCGCGAAGTTCGTTAAAGCCACCGGATATGTAACTGTCGCTGAGCGGAAACCGCGCGCTGAAGATTATCCGGGTGCGCCGCCGGAAAACCTGGTTGCTGGCTCGGTGGTCTTTGCGCCTCCCGACCATCCCGTGCCGCTGGATAACTACTTCCAGTGGTGGACGTATGTGCCCGGGGCAAACTGGCGCCATCCGCTTGGGCCAAAGAGCAGCATTGTCGGCAAGGACAATTACCCTGTCGTCCATGTCGCCTATGAGGACGCAGTCGCCTACGCAAAATGGGCAGGAAAGCGTCTCCCAACCGAGGCTGAGTGGGAGTTTGCCGCACGTGGAGGCCTCGCTCGCAAGCTATATGACTGGGGAGACGAATTCCGTCCCCATGGACAATGGATGGCCAATACGCATCAGGGGCACTTCCCCGATAAAGACGCTGGCTCAGACGGTTACATCGGGATCGCGCCGGTTGCCAAGTTCCCCGCCAATGGATATGGACTCTATGACATGGCTGGAAACGTATGGCAGTGGACAAGTGACTGGTACCGACCCGACTACTATAAGCAACTTGTCGCGGAGGGCGGCGTGGCGCGCAATCCGCAAGGGCCCGACTCCGCCTACGACCCTGCTGAGCCGGGACACGCGAAGAAGACCCAGCGTGGAGGCTCGTTTCTTTGTACCGATCAGTATTGTTCGCGCTACATGGTGGGCACACGCGGCAAGGGCGACATCGACACGGGAACGAATCATCTCGGCTTTCGCTGTGTCATGACCCTCAGCCAATGGAATGCGGAAAACGCGAAGCCTGCAGCTTCTTCCGGCGGAGGCCAATAGCTAGCCGTAGAATTATTCCTCGGTAATCTGGGTGAGGCTCGCCCCATCAGCGGGGTACAATTTTCTTGGCGTTTGCAGGATGCCTCCGGGCCCGCGGAAAGGGTTGAACCCACTTGCCAATTCACAAAAGGTCCTGAGCCTTTATGCAGCCGGATTGCGGGTCATCGGCAATACACGCATGGAGGCAACATGAAACAACTTCCCGCATTTCCTCATCTTTCGCATCTCAAAAAGCAGGCCAAGGAGCTATTGCGTAACTACCAGGAAAACAATCCTGACGCGATACAGCGTTTTATTGAATTTCTCCCCGCGGTTCAGGGCGCGAGCTCGGCGCAACTGCGTGACCTCGAACTCCATCTGCACGATGCGCAGTCGTGCATCGCCCGCGAATACGGATTTGCTTCCTGGGCAGCGCTGAAAGCACACGTGGAAGTGGTGGCTCTTCGGCAACTGAGCCGCGAGGATGCACTCAAGCGATGGCTGCTGCTCGTCTACGGCGGCGGTTATGACGGTCCGCGGCCGGCAAAGGCGGTTCGTCTGCTGCGGGAACGGCCGGGTCTGCTCGGTGACGATCCTTATCTTGCGTGCGCTGTCGGAAATGAAGCGCTGCTGCGTCAGACGCTCGCGGGTAATCCGGCATGGGTCAATGAAGCGGGTGGCCCGATGCAGATGCTTCCGCTAATCGCGGTCACCCATTCGGGTCTGGTGCGGGAAGAAGAGTTTGGAGATGCGCTGGTGAACTGCGCGCGATTGCTGGTTGATCATGGCGCGAATCCTGACCAGACATGGACCAGTCCCGAGTTTCCAGATAGCCCGTTGAGCGCGGTTTATGGGGCAGCGGGAAAAAATCATCATGCTGGGATGACCCGGCTCTTGTTGGAGCGTGGCGCGAATCCTAACGATAACGAATCGCTCTATCACTCGATGGAGAGCGCGGACCTAACTTGCACTCGTCTGCTGCTGGAGGCGGGAGCGAAGGTCGATGGCACGAACGCGATCGGCCATGCTCTGGACTATGACCGGCCCGAAGGCTTGAGACTGCTGCTGGCTCACGGAGGCAATGCCGGATTCCCAGGCGCGTCGGATTATCCGATCTTTCATGCCATTCGACGCGGGCGGTCCATTGAGCACGTTCAGATGCTGCTCGATGCCGGTGCCGATCGAGATGCTCGCAACTCGCACGGGCAAACACCACACCGCTTTGCTCTTCTATATGGTCAGGTGGAAGTTGCAGCATTGCTTCGTGGGGCTGAAACGAATGACGCGCTTTCAACTGAAGATGCGTTTGTAGCGGCGTGCGCGCGAGGCGATCGTGAGATGGTAATGAGGATGCTTTCGGAAACTCCAGATATTGTGCGAAGGCTTTCAGAGAAGCAACTCGGCCAACTCCCCAATCTGGCGGCGCAGGGAAATTTTGCGGCTGTGAAGACGATGGTGGAGGCGGGATGGCCCGTTACTGCGCGTGGTGGAGACTGGAACGCATCCGCGCTCAATTTGGCTGTCTATCGCGGCGATGCGCCGATGACGGAGTTTCTGCTGAGCCACGGAGCAGACTGGCAGCAGAAGCACGGCTTCGGCGGCAATGCGATGGGCACGCTCAGTTATGCATCCGTGAACAATGTAGGGGAGTTCGAGCAGGGAGACTGGGTCGCGTGCGCGAAATCGATGATTACGCATGGCATGCCGGTGCCACCTCTGGATAGATATGAATTCTCGGATGAGGTGACGGAATACTTTGAGGGCCTGCGCTGCATGTCTGAGGTGATGTGATGCTTCAGAGTCTGATTAAGAAGCTATAACCGTGGCGCTCGAAGCCCAGTGCATCGTAGAAGCGGTGGGCGTCTTCACGCTTCATATTGCTCGACAGAACGAACTTGTAGCACCCAGCCTGGCGGCATTGTTCGCGTGCGTGGTCCATCATGGCACGTCCGATGCCGCGGCCCTGGTAGAAAGGGTCGACGGCAACGTCTTCCACAACGCCGGATTTCCTACCGCGCTTGGCGAGGTTGTCCATAATTAACAATTCATATGTCCCGACGATCGCGTCATCGATCAGCGCCACAAAAATGCGATACGAGGGATAGCGCTTGAAGATCTGCAGGTGCTGGCGCGCCTCTTCGACGGTAAAGGATGCTTTGTCGGTGATCTGGGTTGAGGCATAGAGACGCAGGATCTCCGAAAGATCGTCCTCGCGGGCTTCGCGGATAAGGATCTCGCTCATGGATCGAGGATAGCGCGTGGCATTGGACTATACTTTCTGCCGATGACGAGAGAGCTTTCACGCAGAGGATTTGTTCAGGGATGCGCTGGAGTGGCGGTCGCGTCCATGCTGCGAGGAACTGCGATTGCGGCTGACCTCGCGCACGACCCGAACCGTCCGCAGTTTCATCTGCTGCCAGCGGCCAACTGGATGAACGATCCGAACGGGCCCATTTTCTGGAAGGGCAAGTATCACATGTTTTTCCAGTACAACCCGCACGCGGCCGTGTGGGGGGATATGCACTGGGCGCACTCGATGAGCTCCGACATGGTGCACTGGCAGCACCTGCCGGTTGCGCTTGCGCCGACGAAGGGCGGCCCGGATGAAGAAGGCTGCTTCAGCGGAAGCGCTGTCGTCTTCAATGGCGTGCCGACGTTCCTCTATACAGGAGTAAAAAGCGCTTCCCTATCGGAGGCAACATTGAGCGATGGGGTGCACAACTTCCGCGAGACGCAGTGCCTGGCAACTTCAGATGACGCGGAGTTGAGAACCTGGCAGAAGCTGCGGCAGCCGGTATTGCCCGCGCCTCCGCCGGGGCTGGCCATTACTGGATTCCGCGACCCCTGCCTGTGGCAGGAAGGTGACGCGTGGCACATGGGGATCGGTTCGGGAATTCGTAACAAGGGTGGTTGCGTATTGCTCTACCGCTCGCATGATCTGCGGCGATGGGAGTATCTGCATCCGCTGGCCAGCGGCGAATGGAATGGCAAGACGGGCGGCGATCCGGTGGATAGCGGAGAGATGTGGGAGTGTCCCGACTTCTTTCAACTGGGCAACAAACACGTGCTGCTTTATTCAACCGAGCGCAAGGTCTTCTGGACAACGGGCGACTATGACGCGAAGGAGCAGCACTTTACGCCGCAGCAAAGAGGAGAGCTTGACTACGGCCCGCACGCCTACTATGCGCCCAAGAGCATGGTGGACAAGGATGGCAATCGCATTTTGTGGGGGTGGATTCCGGAGACGCGGCCCGAGGCGGAGTATTCGCGTGCTGGCTGGGCAGGGTTGATGTCATTGCCGCGTGTGCTGACGGTGAACGCAGATGGACAATTGGAGATGCGGGTCCTGCCCAGCGTTCAGGAATTGCGTACCGACGAACCCGCCCAGCCGCAGCGTGGAGAGGATCGCACTGTGTGGCCCCTGCGAGGACTCAGCGCAGAATTGGAGGTGTGGCTGCAACCGCTGCATGGGCCTGTTCACGTGACGATTGGCACAGAAACTAAGCCCGCAGTTCATTTTCACTTCGATGCGACTCATGGGACTGTCAGTTTCAACGCAGAGACGGTCGCGACAGCTCTGCCCCAAGGCAAGATGCGGGTTTCGCTCTACCTCGATGGCTCGGTTGTGGAGCTGATGGTGAATGACAGGCTTGCTCATACGAGCCGTGTCTACGATCTCGATCCGGAACGCACGACGTTGACGATTCTTGATGCCGGGAATGCAGTGACCGATGCGTTGCTCTGGCAAATGCGGCCCATCTCTTCCAATCGGCTTACAACGTAATTTGATCAGGCGTCCTGCGTGGCAGGGTCGGTATACTGCCGTTTCACAAACTTTCGGAGGCAACTGTCCATTTATGGCTTTGGACCGTAGGGCGTTTCTGTCTACCTGCAGCCGGTTTGGCTTGGCGTCGACACTATTTCCCGGTGCTCTCTACACGCTGGCCGCACAGGAAAAGGCTGGCGCTGATGCGAAGCCGAAAATCACACCGGAGATGATTGACGCGGCAGCCGCACTGGCCGGCGTAACCATCAGCGCTGACCAGAAACAGATGATGCTGGACGGATTGAACCAGCAGCGCGAAGCGTATGACGCGATTCGCAAGCTGCACCTGCCGAACAATGTGCCTCCTGCCTACATCTTTGACCCGCTACCTCCGGGCGCCAAGGTCAGCACGGAAAAGCATGAGCCGGTATACGGCAAAGCCCCGGCAATGGCGACGGTGCCCACCAATCTTGATGACCTTGCGTTCGCCTCCGTCGTGGAACTAGGCGATTTGGTGCGGCGGAAGAAGATTTCTTCGGTGAATCTGACCGAGATGTATATCGCCCGGATCAAGCGCTACGACCCGGTGCTGCATTTCGTCGTGACCATCACTGAAGACCGTGCGCTGGCGAAGGCGAAGGAAGCGGATGCGGAAATTGCAGCGGGAAAATATCGTGGGCCGCTGCACGGTCTGCCCTGGGGCGCGAAGGATTTGCTGGCGGTGAAGGGCTATCCCACGACGTGGGGCGCGGGCGGATTCGAGAAGCAGAGTTTTGAGGACGATGCGACTGTGGTCAAGCGCCTCGATGCGGCGGGCGCGGTGCTGGTTGCCAAGACCACGCTGGGCGCGTTGGCGATGGGCGACAAGTGGTTCGGGGGCCGTACGCGCAATCCGTGGAATACGAAGCAGGGTTCAAGCGGCTCCTCCGCTGGCTCCGCGTCTGCGACTGCGGCTGGATGCGTGGCTTTTGCCATTGGCTCGGAAACATTGGGGTCGATCTCGTCGCCTTCCACGCGCTGTGGTACGACGGGGCTGCGTCCTACCTTCGGCTTTGTTCCGCGGACCGGTGCGATGGCGTTGAGCTGGACGATGGACAAGCTGGGGCCGATCTGCCGGGCTGTTGAGGACTGCGCCATTGTGATGCAGGCGATCTATGGCCCGGATGGTGAAGACCTGGCGACGCGCGATGCCGCCTTTAACTGGAACGCTGAGTTCGACTGGAAGTCGCTGCGGGTGGGCTATCTCCACAAAGAATTTGAGCCTGAGAAGGAGCGCCAGCAGGAAGAAGAAAAGCAGTCCGCCCCGTTGACCGATGAGGAAAAGAAGAAGCAGGAAAAGCGCCAGCGCGAGAGGGCTGCGTCGCGCGCTCGTCGCGACTACGACCGGAAGTATGATCTTGCGGCGCTCGATAAGCTGCGCGGCATGGGTGTGAATCTGATTCCAGTAGAACTGCCCGAGCTGCCTTATGGCGCGATGGCGCCGCTGCTGGAGGCTGAGGCTGCCGCTGCGTTTGATGAACTGACCATGACAGGCCGCGACAAGTTGCTGACTGAGCAAAGCGAAGATGACTGGCCGAATATCTTTCGCGTGGCGCGCTTCTATCCGGCTGTCGAATACGTTCAGGCGAACCGTGCCCGCACGTTGGCGATCCGCGAGGTATCGAAGCTGTTTGAAAAAGTCGACGTGATTGTTGCTTCGACAAACAGCGAACAGCTGGTGGCGACAAATCTGACCGGGCACCCGGCAGTGATCGTGCCGAACGGGATTCGTGGAAACGACGCGCCGGTGCCGCCGAAGGAAGATACAGGGGAGGATGATTCGATTGGCGGCCCGGGGACGCCGGTGAGCCTCACGTTTCTCGGCGGCCATTATCATGATGCAAAGCTGTGCGCCTTTGCCAAGGCATATCAGGATGCGACTGGATTCCAGAAGCAGCACCCCAAGCTTTAATGCCACAATGCATGTATGCCCCTCGTTGAAGTCAGCCACCTTTCGAAGAGCTATCCGCGTCGCGATGGTTTGCGCACGGAGCACTCGCTGGTCGTCGACGATGTTTCATTTGTGATTCATCGTGGCGAAACGATGGGGCTTGTCGGCGAATCTGGCTCCGGCAAGAGCACGATTGCCCGCATGGTGCTTGGGTTGATTGAGCCGACGTCGGGCAGCGTGAGCTTCGATGGTCAGCCAGTTAGCGGAGTGCCGCAAAGCAGGCTGCGTGCGATGCGGCGGCGCGTGCAGCCCGTCTTTCAGGATCCGTTCGCGGCGCTCAATCCAAGGATGCGCGTGGCGGAGATCGTAGCCGAGCCGCTAGTGATTCATCATGCGGCAGCGAAACGCGAGCTGCGGCTGAAATGCGCTGAGCTGCTGCGTGCTGTGGGGCTGGATGATTCAGCGCTCACGCGGTATCCGCACGAATTTTCAGGAGGCCAGCGGCAGCGCATCAACATTGCGCGGGCGCTCGCGCTGCGGCCTGAATTGCTGGTGCTCGACGAGCCGGTGTCGGCGCTCGACGTTAGCGTCGGCGCACAGATCGTGAACCTGCTGCGCGATCTGCAGCGCGAATTCCAGCTGACCTATTTGTTTATTTCGCATTCGATGCCGCTGGTGCGCTATCTCTCGACGGACATTGCGGTGCTGCGCCGCGGACGGCTGGTTGAATTTGGCACGCGCGATGTGATCTGTGGTGCTCCGCGCGAGGAGTACACGCAGGCGCTGCTCGCGGCTACTCCTGAGCTACGGCTTGCTTGAAGCGACCGACTCCTCAAAGCTCAGATTCTTTGAGAAGAAGGGCAGCACCTTGGTTCCGATTCGTTGTGCGATGCCGCTGGTGTGCGTGCCGTTGTACGTTTCATAGGTGTGCGCGATGCCATAGGCATTCAGCTCGCGATCCAAAATGACAAGGCTGGCTGGAATTGCCTTGAACTCATCGTTCGCGCCGGCATCGAAGGCGATGGCGTGCAGCCGCTTCAGGTCAGGGATAGATTGATCGATCAGGACCATCGGCGCGTTCGCGATCCACTTTTCAAGGACAAGCCGAGAGGAGACGGAGTTATCAAGTGGCAGGTCCAGATAGAACGGCGGATTCTTGGGGTCCGGCGACCATGCAGCTGCGACAGAGAAGACAAGCAAGGTGAAGAAGTCGGCCTTGTTGACGTCATCCAGCGTGCGGACTTTGTCGACCGATGCCTTGAGCTGGGGATTGACGATACCGGTCATCGGTTCGAGACAGCATGGGCTGAGCGCATAAATGCTGGAAAAGACGTCGGAGTGCCCAAGGCCGATGCGCACGGTGCCGTATCCGCCCATGGAGTGACCGGCGAGACCGCGGCTCTCGGGCCTGGCAATGGTGCGGTAGTGCTGGTCGATGTAACGGACGAGATCGCGCGCGACGAAGTCTTCCCAGTCTCCTGTCGTTACGGAGATCGAATAGAACGAGCCGTGAAATGCGTTATTCGCGTTCGGCACAACGAGAATCATCTCTTTCGATGCGCCGCTGCTCATGGACTCGTCGGCAACGGCTTTCAGGTTCATCCATCCGCCGGGGCCTCCGAACCACTTCGCGTCCGAGTCAGTGAAACCGTGGAGCATATAGACGACCGGGTAGCGCCGGTTAGGCTGCGACTGATAGCTGGGCGGCAGATACACGGTGACGTGGCGATCGGGCGAGTCGCCGATGAGATTTCCCACAAGGGATGCGCCGTGTACAGTGATGCTGTCGATGGTTCCGGATGCGGCTTGTGCTGCCGCCAGATGCGTGCCCAGGGCGACGATGAAGCCGAGGCAAAGAATCAAGCTTCTGCGAATTGTGAGCGTCAACTATGTACTCCTGTAGTGATGGCAGTGACGGAGCGGATTTTAGCACGCGGCCACGTCTTACAATCGAATGAATATGCACTTCCACTGGGACGGGCGCAGTGCGTGGCTTCTGGTTGCGTCGCTGATTGCCGGAGCACTGAACGCCGTAGCTGGCGGGGGATCGTTTGTCTCTTTCCCCGCGCTGTTGAGTGTAGGCGTGCTGCCGATCCAGGCGAACGCGACGAACACCGTCGCGCTGTGGCCAGGGCAGCTCACCTCGATTGCCGCCTATTTTGAAGACCTGAAGCACAACCTGCGGCTGGTTCTTCCGTTGTGCACTGCCGCGTCGATTGGCGGCGTCGCGGGCGGCATCGTGCTGCTGCATACACAGGAGGCCACCTTCCTGCATATGGTCCCATGGCTGTTGTTGATCGCGGCGCTGCTGTTCGCAGCCAGCACGCCGGTCTCCCGCTGGCTGCAGACGCGCAGCCGAGGCAAGGATGCTTCCGCCAGCCATCCATCCCATCTGCCATTGTTTCTTGGCATGATGGTGGTCTGCTTCTACATCGGATACTTCGGCGCGGGCGCCGGGTTTCTGGTGATTTCGGTGCTGGCGATTTTCGGGATTGAGAATATCAACCAGATCAATGCGCTCAAGGTGGTTACAACGACGCTTGCGAACGGCGTTGCCGTGGTGGTCTTTATCGTGGGGAAGAAAGTGATGTGGCAGCACTGCCTGTTAATGATGATCACGGCCGCAGTCGGCGGCTACTTTGCCGCGCGTTTTTCGCGCAGACTGAATCCGCAGCTGATGCGGTGGGCCGTGGTTTGTATCGGGTTGGGTATGGCCGCATACTTTTTCTGGAGACAAAGCTAGAGAAGCCAAGTCGCTCCGGGCGATAGACTAGAAGAGATGAGTCACGAGGGAATTCGCTTCGTAACCGAGGAAGAAGCGCGCCGGTCGCAGGCTTCGGAGCGCGAACTGTCCGCAGACGCAAAGACCCCAGCAAAGGTGCGCGTCGATAAGACCGGAGGCTCCGGCATAGAGATCGTCTGGAAAGACGGGCACAAAAGCCAATGGAGTTTTGCCTGGCTCAGGAATGCCTGTCCCTGCGCGACGTGCCACGACGAACGGCAGCACTCAGGACGCAAGCCGGGTGAGGCGAAGGCGAAACCGCAGACGCTGCTGCCGATGTATCAGGCTCCTTCACGACCGGAATCAGTGACGCCGGTTGGGCGGTATGCCATCAGTTTCCACTGGAATGACGGGCACCAAAGCGGGATTTATTCCTGGGATTACTTGCGGCGGCATTGCGGGTGTGGAGAATGTTCCGCCCGCTAGTCGGGAGCTGCCTCGACGAAGACTACCTCCCGATTAGTTCATCAAGTCTCGCATCGTGTAGCGGCTCTGTTCGCACCCAATGCCTTTGCGCGATTGCCAGAGCGTCTTCAGCGTCCTTTGCAACGCGAATGAGCTTGCGGTTTTCCGGCTTGAGGAAACCCTGCGACATGGCGTGGTCGAGGAATGCCAGGAAGCTGTCGTAATAGCCATTGGTGTTGATGAGGATGCACGGTTTCTGGTGGATCTTGAGCTGAGCCCAGGTGACGATCTCGATGAACTCGTCGAGTGTGCCGTAGCCACCGGGAAGGGCGATGAAGGCGTCGGCGTGCTCGTACATGAGGGCTTTGCGCTCGTGCATGGTCTTAACGACGTGGAAATGCGTGATGCCCGGGTGGGCGATCTCGCGATCCATCAGCACATCGGGCATCACGCCGATAACCTCGGCTCCGCCTGCGATGGCTGCGTCGGCGAGACCGCCCATGAGGCCAACGGTTGCTCCGCCGTAAACGAGGCCCATGCGTGCTTCAGCGATGCGACGGCCCAATTCTCTTGCGGTATGGATATAGGCAGGGTCGGCCCCGTCGGCTGATCCACAGAAAACGCAGATGCGCAGTTGCTTTGGCATGCGAGTTAAGTGTATGCGATGGCGGGCTGTTCAAACTTCGCCGAATCGATCGGCGATACACTAGAAGAAGAACACCCACCGAGAGAGTTTCCGAGACACCTGTTTTGCAGCATTTACTGGACAAGTTGAACCCGCAGCAGCGGGCCGGGGTTGAATCCGTGGACGGCCCGGTATTGATTCTGGCCGGCGCCGGATCGGGGAAGACACGCGTCATCACGCATCGCATCGCGTATCTGATTCACGAGCGCGGAGTTGCTCCGGATGCGATTCTGGCCGTGACCTTTACCAACAAGGCCGCCGCGGAGATGGCCGAGCGTGTCGACAAGCTGATCGGGCACTCGACGCTGGCGAAGCCGCTGATCGCAACGTTCCACTCATTCTGCGTGCGCATGCTGCGGCGCGATATTGAGGCGCTGCGCATCGGAAATGAAGGTCTGACGAAGACCTTCGCCATCTATGACGAGAACGACCAGCAGGCGCTGGTGAAGCAAATCATGCGGCGCATGGGTCTCGACGATAAGCAGTTGACGCGGCGCGTGGTGTTGTCGAAGATTTCGTGGGCCAAGAACCACATGATCGATCCGCAGGAGTATTACCTGCAATCGTCAGATCCGATGAGCGAGAAAGTCGCGCACATCTTCGAGGCGTATCGGAAAGAATTACGCAAGAACAATGCGCTCGACTTCGATGATCTTCTCTTAGAAGCAGTCCGCCTGCTGAAGTCGTCTGCCGAAGTGCGCGAGAAATACAACCGACGCTACCGCTACCTGCTGATCGACGAGTATCAGGATACGAACCGGCCGCAGTATGAGCTGATGAAGCTGCTTGCGGGCGAGGAGAAGAATGTCTGCGTCGTTGGCGACGAGGACCAGAGCATTTACTCATGGCGAGGCGCGGACATCCGCAACATCCTCGAGTTCGAGAAGGATTTCCCAAACGCCAAGGTGATTCGCCTCGAGCAGAATTATCGCTCGACGCAGGTGATTCTGGAGGCGGCAGGCGCGGTGGTGGCGCGCAACTCGCAGCGCAAGGGAAAGCATCTGTGGACGGAGCGCGAGGGCGGCGCGCTGATTGGATACTACGAGGCTCCGGATGGCGAGAACGAGGCGCTCTTCATCGCCGACTATATCCAGAAATATTTCCGCAAGGCCGGGCAGGAGCACGAAGACGTGCGCGTGGCTGTGCTCTACCGCACGAACTCGCAGTCGCGCCTGGTTGAAGAGGCGCTGCGGCGGTACGGGATCAGCTACACGATGGTCGGCGGCTTCTCATTCTATGACCGGTCTGAGATCAAGGACTTGCTCAGCTATCTGAAGCTGGTGCAGAATCCGCACGATTCGATTGCCATGCAGCGGGTGATCAATGTTCCGGCGCGCGGGATTGGCAAGGCGACGCTTGAGACTTTGGAGCGGATTGCGCTTGAAACCGGCTCAAGCACCTGGAATGCGATTGGCCGAGCATTGAGTGAGAGGCTGCTTCCCACGCGGGCGTGTATTGCGCTCGATAGCTTTCGCAAGCTGATTGAAGATGCGCGGGCGATGCTGGCTCCGGGTTTTGCGGAGAAGCTTACGTCAGATGTCGCGAGAAGACGCTTCGTTCGATGTTGCCGCCGCCGCTTCCGAAGACGACGACACCAGCTTCGAATTCGGCGATGCGGAGCAGCATGGATTTGCGTTCGGCGATGATGATATTGCCTTCGATGCTTCGGAGTTCAATCCGTTCGCGGACGAGGCAGAGAAGCGCGTCGCGCCTGAGAGAGTTGAAGAAACCGCTGTGCCGGGATTCCGCAAGCCCGGAGACGCAGCGACGCTTCCTGAGTTGATTCGTTTCATCATCGACCGCAGCGGGTATATTCGCGCGCTTGAAGAAGAAGGGCACGCCCGAAGCTTTCTCCCGCATTGAGAACCTGAAGGAACTTGCCAACGCGGCACAGGACGCACAGGAGCGCGGCGAGACGCTCGATGAATTTCTCGATCACGCAGCGCTGGTGAGCGACACGGACCAAATCAACGCAGATGCCCGCGTCACGCTGATGACGCTGCATTCGGCAAAGGGCCTGGAGTTTCCGCTGGTATTGCTCGCTGGGTTGGAGGAAGGGCTGTTCCCGCATTCGCGAACGCTCAACGAGCCAGACCAGATGGAAGAAGAGCGGCGGCTCGCTTACGTCGGTATGACGCGGGCGATGGATGCTCTGGTGCTGACACGAGCGCGCTATCGCCGTCGCTACGGCAACGACATGCCGGAAGCGTCGATGGCTTCGCGGTTCCTGGAAGAAGTGCCTCCAGCGCTGCTCGAAGATTTAAGCGGCGGACAGCAGCGCACCTCAAGCTGGGGCGGATATGCCGCTGCATCTACAACGCAGCAGCCTTCCTGGATGCAACGGCGCGAGTACGACGATGGTTTCGAATCGAGCCGCCACTACAGCTACGAGGACGAAGACCAGCGGCCTCTTCGGCAGCAGAATGGCAGCAGTGCTCCGCGGAATGCTGTGAGAAAGACCGGCGGCGAATCGCTCGACAACATCGCGCAATTTTTCAGTGGGCGCGGGGGCAGCTCGCCTCGGCCGAAGATCGAAGTCACGGAGCCGAAGGGCGCGGTTGGATTCAAAAGCGGTCAGAGAGTGAAGCACCCAAAATACGGCGAGGGCGTGGTCTTCCGCCGCGAGGGGGACGGTGAAGACGCCAAGATCACGGTACAATTTACAAGGTTCGGTGTGAAAAAGCTGGTGGAGAAGTTTGCCCAGCTGGAACGCATCTGATGGCACTGTTTCGAAGGACGAGTAATGCGTCTGAATCCGCATCGTTGAGATTCTTCGTCGCAAGCTCCTCGAAATGACGGCCCAAAAGTTAGAAGGAGAAGAATGGCAAATACCAAGAAGATTGAAAGCACGGAAGAACGCAAGAAGGTAAAGCGGACAGCCCGCAAGAAGGCCGCTCCGAAGGCAAAGCGGACAACTCCGCGAGGATCAAACAAAAAGAAGGTAAGAAAACTGACGCGCGGCACAAGCAAGCGCTAAAGGCGATTTGAGAGCCTGTCCTGCGGATTTTGCTTCGCGGGACGGGCCCCGAGCGGCTACACTCCCCTCATCAAGACTGCAGGAGCCTGGTTCTGCCGACACAAGTCTTCGCCCGAAAATCGATCGACAAATTAATTCGTGACTCAGAGGCGCCCGAGCACAGCCTCAAGAAGACGCTCGGCCCTTGGTCGCTCACGGCACTGGGCATTGGCGCGGTCATTGGCTCGGGCATTTTTACCGTCATCGGGACAGCGATTGCCGGCGAGCAGTTCGATACATCGTCGATTCTGAATACGCCTGTTCTTGATTACCTGATCCACCACACCGCGCTAGCCGGGCGTCCGGGGGCGGGTCCAGCGCTGGCATTGTCGCTGGTGCTGGTGGCGATTGTCTGCGCCTTCACCGGGCTTTGCTACGCCGAGTTGGCTTCTATGATTCCGATTGCTGGATCGGCGTATACATACACATATGCGACGATGGGTGAGCTGATTGCCTGGATCATCGGCTGGGACCTGATTCTCGAATACGCCTTCTCAAACATGGCGGTGTGCGTTGGGTTCGCCGCGCATATCGTCGACTTGATGGATTGGCTGGGTATACATCCGTCTGCTCGATGGATTTCGCCTGCCTATCTACCCAGCGGCCTGCAGGACTTCTCCGGCAATACGCTCTATGCGCCCGGATGGCACTTCGGCTTCAACTGGCCTGCCTTCCTGATCGTAATGCTGTTGACGGTAGTGCTGGTGCGCGGCATCCGCGAGTCCGCCGAGACGAACAACGTTATGGTCCTGCTGAAGATTGCGGCGATTCTCGTCTTTGTCGCCTTCGGCACGCACTTCATCCATCCGTCGAATTGGCATCCGTTTTATCCGAATGGCTGGTCGGGGCTGCTGACGGGCGGCTCGATTATTTTCTTCACTTATATTGGGTTCGATTCTGTCTCGACGGCCGCCGAGGAGTGCAAAAACCCGCAGCGCGATGTGCCGATCGGCATTCTAGCAACGCTGGTGATCTGCACGACGCTTTATATCGGTGTGGCCGTGGTGCTGACCGGGTTGATTAAATGGGATCAGCTGGTGGGGGATGCCGCGCCGGTGGTCAACACGCTGCGAAAGCTGTCGTTGACGACAGGCGGAGCCACACTGCACTGGGTGCGGCTGGTGATTCTGATCGGCGCGCTTGCTGGGGATGATCTCGTCGATCCTCGTCTTCCAGATCGGACAGGCGCGCGTCTGGTTTGCCATGTCGCGCGACCGCCTGCTGCCCTCGAGTCTTCTCAAAAGTCCATCCGAAATACCGGACGCCTGCTGTCTCGACGTGGGTCGCGGGATTTGTCGTTGGACTACCTGCTGGCCTACTCGACATCGGGACATTTTCCGATCTCTCCAACATCGGTACGCTTTTTGCCTTTGTGCTGGTATCCGCCGGCGTACTGATTCTGCGCTACAAAGATCCGCATCGGCATCGCAGCTTCCGCTGTCCGGGTGGGCCGGTATTTCCGGTGCTCAGCATTTTCTTCTGCGTGTTGCTGATGGCCGGGCTGCCGATCATGACATGGCTGCGCTTCTTTGTCTGGCTGGCGATTGGGCTTTGCATCTACTTCTTCTACAGCTGCAGACGAAGTGAGTTTTGCCCGCCGCATCGGGCACGCTAGGTTTGCAACCGGCTCCGATGAACGATAGGCTGTCGCCGCCCACTGCAAAAACTCCTCGTTGACTGTGGGAGCGTTTGAGCCTTTGGTATGACTGCGGTACACCATTGGAATGACTGCAGGACCGAAAGATTTCATCCGCCGACTTCCAAAGGCTGAACTCCATCTGCATCTTGAAGGCACGATCTCGCCCGAAACTCTTGTCGAACTGAGCCGCCGGCATGACTCCGAACCGCTGAATCTCGATCACGCGCGGGCCCTCTACCAATACACGGACTTCCACGGCTTCCTGATGGCCTTCAAGTCTGTGACCGAGCGGCTACGCACCGCCGAAGACTACGAACTGATCACCTACAAGATGCTTGAGCAGCTCGCCGCGCAAGGCGTCGTCCACGCCGAAGCCTACGTTGCGGTGGGTCTCGTCTATTACTGGGAACGCGGCGAGTTTGAGCCGATTTTCGCTGCGATGGAGCGGGCGCGGGAAAAGGCCGAGAAGGACTTCCGCATAACCCTCTACTGGATCTTCGACGCGGTGCGGCATTTTGGAGTCGAAGCTGCGGCGCGCGTCTTTCGCAAGGCTGCGGAGATGAAGGGCGAATACCCCAGCATCATTGGCATCGGGATCGGTGGCGATGAGCGTAACGGACCAGCGGAGGTGTTTCGCGACGTCTACAGCGAAGCACGCGATGCCGGTCTGCGGCTGACGGTGCATGCCGGGGAAGCCGTCGGGCCGGAGAGCATCTGGGGAGCACTGAATATCGGTGCCGAGCGCCTGGGGCATGTTCTGACCGCGGTTCACGATCGCGAACTGGTGCATCTGCTTGCCGAGCGGCAGGTTCCTCTCGAAATTTGCGTGACATCAAACCTCAGGACTGGTTGCTGCCCGAAATTGGAAGACCACCCCGTGCGGCGGTATTTCGACGAGGGGCTGATGGTGACACTGAATTCCGACGATCCGACGATGTTCGGCGGTGATCTGGAAGGCGAGTATCTGCTGGCGCACAATGCGTTTGGCTTTACGGAAGAGCAGCTGCGCGAGTTGGCATCCAATTCGATCGAAGCCAGCTTCTTACCACCGGAGCAAAAAATCCGTTGGTTACGCCAAATCGACGAAACGGTCTAAATATCGAGGGAACTATCTAAAGAGGTAACGCAGAGTGACCGATGTGTTACAGACAGGTTGTAAACGATATGCGATATCATGTGCGCATGGGACCGCTTCTGAAGCGTCGGCTTTTTCGGTCAGGAAAGAAGGCTGAAGTGATTGTTCTGCCAGGTCTGAGGAAACAACAGGAGTCGACGGTTGCACTCAAGGCAATCGGCTGGACTTCCGTAGCTGTCGGTGTCGTTGCTCTGGGCCTGTATGTGGGCCGCGAACTACGCCAGCGGTACAAATTCAACCGCCGTACGCCCTATGATCTTTACTCACATGCGGGCGACCAGATGCAATCCGACGCCTATGGTATGGGAATTTAGTTTGATGTCAATGATTTAGAGGAGCGGGCGAAACATCAGGTTTCTGCTCTGCACTCAGATTATCGTTTGAAGAATACAAAAAGCCCCGGTTCGAGCCGGGGCTTTCGTGCTTTTATTGCAAGCGGTTAGTTCTTTCCTGCCAGTTGCCGCAATACGTACTGCAGGATACCGCCGTTTTCGTAGTAGAGGATCTCCTGCGGCGTGTCGATCCTGACCTTAGTTTCAAACTCCTTTGTCTTGCCGTCGGAAGCGACCGCCTTTACCTTTAGCGTATTTCCATTCAATAACTTGGCATCAAGAAGCAACTTGAGACCGGGGAAGTCAAAAACCTCCTCACCCGTCAGGCCGAGGCTTTCGACATTCTGACCGTCCGCGAATTGCAGCGGCAGGATGCCCATCCCGACCAGATTCGACCGGTGGATGCGCTCGTAGCTTTCCGCGATCACGGCGCGCACTCCCAGCAGACGTGGGCCCTTGGCTGCCCAGTCACGTGATGAGCCGGAACCGTATTCTTTCCCGGCGAGGATGACTAGCGGCGTCTTGCGCTCGGCATACTTCACGCTGGCGTCGAAGATGCTCATCTGCTCGCCTTCGGGCAGCAGGCGTGTGACTCCACCTTCGGTTCCCGGCGCGAGCTTGTTGCGCAGGCGGACATTGGCAAAGGTTCCGCGGACCATGACTTCGTGATTCCCGCGGCGCGAGCCGTAGGAGTTGAAGTCGGCTGGCTTAACTCCGTGTTCCGTCAGATACTTGCCTGCCGGGCCACTCAGCTTGATCGAGCCTGCCGGGGAGATATGGTCCGTGGTCACGCTGTCGCCGAGGACGGCGAGCACACGCGCGCCATGAATGTCTTCCACGGGAGCAGGCGTTGCCGGCATTCCGTCGAAGTACGGAGCCTTGCGGATGTAAGTCGAGTCGGTTTCCCACTGGTAAACGTCACCGGTGGGGAACTTCAGGCCCTGCCAGTTGCTGTCGCCGTCGGCTACGGTTGCGTATTCCTTGCGGAAGATTTCGGAGTCGATCGAGGACGCGATGACGTCGGAGACTTCTTTCTGCGTCGGCCAGATGTCTTTCAAGTAAACTGGCTGACCGTCTTTGCCTTTGCCGATCGGATCATTTTTGAGGTCGTGGTCGATGCGGCCCACAAGTGCGTATGCAACGACAAGCGGCGGCGACATAAGGTAGTTCGCGCGAACGTCGGAGTTAATGCGGCCTTCGAAGTTGCGATTGCCACTGAGCACGGAGACGGCGACGAGGCCGTGGTCTTCGATGGATTTAGAAACGTCTGTTGGTAGCGGGCCGGAGTTCCCGATACACGTCGTGCAGCCATAGCCGACGACATTGAAGCGCAGCTTGTCGAGATAGGGCAGCAGTCCGGACTTCTCATAGTAATCGGTGACGACGCGCGAGCCGGGAGCAAGCGAGGTTTTCACCCACGGCGGAACGGCGAGGCCTTTTTCGACCGCCTTCTTCGCGAGAATCCCCGCTGCGACCATGACGGACGGGTTCGATGTATTGGTGCAGCTGGTGATGGCGGCGATGACGACCGAGCCGTGATCAAGATACTTGTCGACGTCAACGCCGAAGCGCTCTTTTACGGTCGAGATGGGGCCGGATTCGTGCACGCCGTGCGTCGATTCGGGCGTCTCGGCAAAGTGGCCGCCCTCGCCTTCCCAGCGAACCACCTGGCGCACGCCGTTCTTATTCGCGGTCGGGCCGAGCAGGTTCGGCAGCTGCTTCTTGAAGTTGCTCCGGCGTCCTTGAGTAACACACGGTCCTGCGGGCGCTTCGGACCTGCAACACTCGGTTCCACAGTCGCGAGATCGAGCGAAATGGTTTGCGAATACTCGGCTTCCGGCGAATCCGCCGCGTGGAAGAGCCCTTGCTCCTTGTAATACGTTTCGACGAGCTGGATCTGCTCCTCGCTGCGGCCAGTAAGACGCAGATAGCGCAGCGTCTCCGCATCGACGGGGAAGATCCCGCACGTTGCGCCGTATTCCGGAGCCATATTGGCGATGGTGGCCCGGTCGGCGAGTGAAAGCTCGCTGATACCGGAACCGTAGAACTCGACGAACTTACCGACAACGCCGAGCTTGCGCAGCATCTCGGTGACGGTCAGGACCAAGTCGGTGGCGGTAGCCCCTTCGCGCAGCTTGCCGGTGAGCTTGAATCCGACGACCTGCGGCACAAGCATCGAGACAGGCTGGCCGAGCATCGCCGCTTCGGCCTCGATACCGCCAACGCCCCAGCCGAGAACGCCGAGGCCGTTAATCATGGTGGTGTGGGAGTCTGTTCCGACAAGCGTGTCCGGATAGGCGCGCGGGTTCTCGCCGTCCGTTGTAAAGACCACGCGGGCGAGGTATTCAAGATTCACCTGGTGGCAGATGCCCATACCCGGAGGCACGGCGGAGAAGTTGCGGAAGGCCGACTGGCCCCATTTCAGGAACGCATAGCGTTCGCGATTGCGCTGGAATTCAAGCATCGCATTGAGCGAATAGGAGTTGGCGGTTCCATACTCATCAACCTGCACCGAATGATCGATGACCAACTCAGCTGGTTGCAGCGGGTTGATCTTTTCCGGATTGCCGCCGAGTTCCTTCATGGCGTCGCGCATTGCGGCAAGATCCACGATTGCGGGCACGCCGGTGAAATCCTGCATGAGGACGCGCGCTGGCATGTAGGCAATTTCGCGCGAAGGCTCTGCCTTCGGGTCCCACTTGGCGAGGAATTCAATGTCGTCAGCGGTGACGCTTTTGCCGTCTTCCTGGCGCAGCAGGTTTTCGAGCAGTATCCGCAGGCTGTAGGGCAGGCGCAAGAGCTTGATGCCTTTCTTCTCAAGCGCATCTAGGCGGAAAACTTCGTAGGTGCGATTCTCAGTCTTCAATTCTGACTGGCTGGCGAAACTATTTCCAGGCTGGGTCGTAACTTGGCTCATGTGGTGAGTCCTTCCTTTGTGCTGAGGCCATCTCTAGGTGGCGCAGGTCTTCTCACCGCGCAGGCTGCGAAGGAGCGCGCGGAGGCAGTCAACAAGAAAGCTTAATCAGAAGCGGTGGATTCGTCCACGGTCCGGATGGCCGCGACGGAAGCGCTGGAGGCGGGGCGGGACGAGATTCTTCATAGTCCTGCAGTTATTTTAACGCGGCTTTTGCCCGCCACTCCTAATTTGATAAGGGGAACCTCCAACTCTTGCAACCGATGCCTTTCAGGGCGCGTCTGTTAAGACAAAGCATCTTTGCGGCAAAGTACTGCAGAGAAACCGGTCCCAGTGCACCACACTTTCTCGAGGATCAACCGCGACCATGCGCCGATTTTTGGTTTCTTCGCTTCTTGCTCTCTGTGTGCTGTTTCCGTTCCTGAAAATATCTGGCGCAACGGAGGGCGCCGCGGCGGCAACTGCTGGTGGGATATTTTCCGCAGTGGGGAATTTACAACGATCCTCCGTATTACATGAAGGATCTGGTGACGAGCGGCTCCGCTTCGCTGCTCGATCAGCTCAACTACGCGCAGGGATTCATCGTGAACGCGCGCTGCGCGGTCGCCGATCCGAACGCAGATCTGAACCTGACCTACACCGCAATCAACAGCATTGACGGCAAAGCAGATCGCCCGACATCGCCTCTGCGGGGAAGCTTTCACCAGTTGCAGAAGCTGAAAAAGCGTTATCCGCAATGAAGATTCTCATTTCGCTCGAAGGCAACGCCGCTTCTTTTGCTGACGCGGCCCAGCCAGAGAACCGCGCGGCTTTTGTCTCCTCCTGCATCGATATGTTTGTACGCGGCCGTTTTGGGCCGGGTATCAAAGCGTCGGGGATATTCGATGGCTTTCGACATCGATTGGGAGTATCCAAACCGGAGGATGCGCCCAATTATCTTGCCTTGCTTCAGGAATTCAGGAAGCAGCTTAACGCGGTGCATCCCGGGCTCAAGCTGACGATTGCTGCCGGTCCGAGTCCAGGCATGTATTACAGCGTGGACTTTGCCGCCGTCGCGCAGGTCGTCGATCTGGTCGGGTTGATGAACTATGACTACGTCGGCCCATGGCGCAAGGAGACCGGCTTCCACGCCCCTCTCTACAGCGAACACAGCGGCAGCGCCGACAGAACAGTGCGTGCCTACGAAGACGCCGGCGTGCCTGCGGACAAGCTGCTGCTGGGCGTGCCTTTCTATGGATATTCGTGGAAAGCGGTTAGTGCGGAGAATCATGGTCTTTTTCAGCCCGGAGAGGCCGTCCACCAGGATCGCCCCTATCGCTACATTCAGACACTGATCGCCTCATCGACGGTATATCGCGATCCAGCGGCGCAGGCGCCGTGGCTGTATGACGGGGATACTTTCTGGACGTATGAGGATGCCGTGTCAGCGCGTTTCAAGAGCGAGTATGCGCAGCAGCGTGTCCTGGGCGGCGTCGATGGTGTGGGAACTCGGCGAGGATTCAAGCGACGCACAGTTGTTGAAAGCGGTAAGCGCGGGATTGCGCGAGCCCCTACGCGGCCGAAAGTGGCCTGCCAGCCGGCTGCATTGTCTGATTCGCTGAACGTGGGTGCAGCGAAGGAGTGAATCATCCCTTCCTTCAGAAGGCCAGACCGGTCGTACTTGGCGAGTTCTCAGCCGTGCGGTAGCCTTTGTTAAGCAAAAGGGAGATATTCAGTAGGCATGAAAGTCCTCGTCATCGGCTCAGGGGGCCGGGAGCATGCGCTCGCATGGGCCATTCGTAAGTCGCCGCGCGTGCGCGAAGTGGTGTGCGCGCCCGGGAATGGCGGCATCGCGCAGGTAGCGCGGCTGGTAAACGCCAATCAGAAAGATGTGAACGACATCCTGCGCGTTGTCGTTGCCGAAAATCCGGATTTAACAATCGTGGGTCCAGAAGTACCGCTTGCCATCGGGCTGGTGGACGAGATGCAGCGGCGCAGCCTTGCGGTCTTTGGTCCAACGCGCGCTGCGGCGATGCTCGAAACGAGTAAGGCTTTCGCCAAGCGATTCATGCAGCGGCACAAAATTCCAACGGCGAACTATGCGGTCTGCGCGACGCAACAGGAGGCGCTGGATGCGCTCGATCTCTTCCATCTTCCCGTTGTGATAAAGGCCGATGGACTTGCCGCCGGCAAGGGCGTGCTGATCTGCAATACGAAGAAAGAGGCTCACGATGCTATTGCCGGACTTTTCGGCGGCAAGCTGCTGGGGACGATAGAAACCAGCGTCGTGGTCGAGGAATTTCTTGAGGGCGAAGAAGTTTCGTTTCTAGTCCTGAGCGATGGCAAGCATGCTGTTCCGCTGGTTCCTGCGCAGGACCACAAGCGCATCGGCGAAGGTGATACCGGGCCGAACACCGGCGGCATGGGCGTGTATTCGACGGACACGATGCTTGATCCGCAGATGCGTGAGTGGATCATGCACCACATCGTGCAGCCGACGATTGACGGCATGGCGGCTGAAGACAGCCCATTTGTGGGCGTGCTCTATTGCGGGCTGATGATGACGGCGCGCGGCCCGATGGTGCTGGAATACAACGTGCGTTTCGGCGATCCGGAGACGCAGGCGATTCTGGTGCGTCTCGAAAGCGACTTGCTCGAAGCGTTGGAGGCCTGCGTCGAAGGCCGTCTGAGCGAGACCGCGCTTCGCTGGAAGCCCGGTGCGTCAGCCTGCGTAGTGGCGGCGTCGCAGGGATATCCGGGAAGTTACACAACGGGGCAGCGTATTACCGGCCTCGATGAAGCAGCAGAGATTGCCGGCGTCGAGGTATTTCATGCCGGAACCGCGCTGCTCGACGGCAACTACCTGACGAATGGCGGCCGAGTGCTTGCGGTCACCGCCGCAGCGGATTCGCTGGAAAATGCGCTTGGCCTTGCGTATGAGGGCATCCGCAAAATCCACTTTGACGGGATGTATTACCGGCGCGACATCGGCCATCGCGCGCTGAGACAAGGTATAAGCATGGTCATCAAAGACGATCTCGTTGTCGATGTTTCTACGCCGACCGGGCCGATGCGGACTTACTTCTTTCATCCCGCTGCGGAGGGCCGCTACCCGGCGTCATTCTTTACTCAGAGATTTTTCAGCTTACCGGGCCGATCCGGCGGTTTGCGTCCTTTATTGCCGGACACGGATATTTGGTCGCAGTGCCAGAGGTCTATCACGAACTCGAAGTCGCGGGCACGGTTCTCGCCTACGATCAGGCAGGAGCCGACAAAGGCAATGAGGACAAGTATGCGAAGGAGTTGTCTTCCTACGATGCCGATGCAAAGGCTCTGATCGTCCATTGCCGACCATGTCCCAGTGCAACGGCAGGCTCGCGACCATCGGGATATGTCTTGGCGGCCATCTCGCTTTCCGCACCGCCCTGAATCCCGAGATCCGCGCCGCTGCCTGCTTCTACGCGACTGATCTCCACAGCGCATCGCTGGGCAAAGGAAAGAATGATGATTCGCTCGTCCGCGCCGGCGAAATCAAGGGCGAGCTGCTGCACATCTGGGGGCGGCAGGACCCGCATGTTCCGCTCGAAGGCCGCGTGAAGATCAAGGCGCGGCTCGATGAAGTGGGCGCAAACTACCAGTGGTTTGAGGTGAACGGCGCGCACGCCTTCATGCGCGATGAAGGCTATCGCTACGATCCGGAGCTGGAATACCAGTGCAAAGGTCTGGTGCTGTCGTTGTTGCACCGGCGGCTCTATTTATAGGAGAACGAAATGGACCACTCTGCTGTAACCTTCGAAGACCTGCTGGCCGACTACGAAGCCACCGCTGCGCGCTGGAAGAGTTATTTCGAGGCGAATCCGGACGCGGCATTGGTTCCCACCGATATTGCCGGATCGAAGAACATTGGCGAACTGGTGTGGCATATCTATGCCGCCTCGTTCCGGCTTGCGCAGAGATTGCTCGGGGAAGAACTGGTCGATCTCGGATCATCGACGCCAGTCCGCGACATTCCTGCGGCGTTCGCGCTCAAAGATGAAGGCGTGAAGAAACTGCGGCAATTTCTGGCGAATGCATCCGATGCAACACTTGAAGAACCATTCGAGTTCAAGTCGCGACTTATGCAACAGCCAATTACCGGAACCAAGCGCAAGCTTTGCCTGCATGCGATGGTGCACGCGATTCGCCACTGGGCGCAGATCGGAACGCTGGTGCGGATCGGAGGCTATCCGCCGGATTGGCCGCAGGACATCTTGTTCAGCGAAGCGATACGGTAAAGAAAAGCTCCGCTGAACGTGTTTTCTAGCTATCCAGCTTCTTCGTCACCAGTTCATTCAACAGTGCAGGATTCGCTTGTCCCTTCGACAGCTTCATCACCTGGCCGACGAAGAAAGCGGCGACCGTCTTCTTTCCGCCGCGATATTGCTCCACCTGCTTTGGATTGGCCGCGATGATCTCGTCAATCATCTTTTCAATCGCCGCCGGATCGGTGATCTGCTGTGGCTTCTCACGCTCGTAGACGACGCCGAAATCTTCGCCCGTTTCAAACGCAGTATCGAAGAGCTGCTTGAGCTGTTTGCTTGAGAGCTTGCCTTCTTCTGTGAGATCGGCGGCGAGGGCAATGCCCTTCATCGTGATCGGCGACTGTTCAAGTTCGAGACCTTTCAGCCTTGAGGCGGCTGGTCAGCTCGCTCTGTACCAGATTCGCCACGCGCTTCGGGTTCTTCGCCGCCTTGGCCGCAGCTTCAAACTGGTCGGCAAATGCGCGCGTTGCCGTCAGCGTCTGCGCATCCTGCTCGCTGATCTCGTATTCGGCAATCATGCGCTTGCGGCGCGCTTCCGGCAGCTCTGGCATGAGCTTTGCGACCTCTGCCTTCACATGCGGAGTAAGAATGAGCGGCGGAAGATCCGGCTCCGGGAAATACCGGTAATCGTGCGCCTGTTCTTTCGAGCGCATCGAATAGGTGCGCCCTTCGTTCGCGTTCCACAGGCGCGTTTCCTGCACTACGCGGCCGCCGCTCTCGATGAGCTTCGATCTGACGCTCGATCTCGTATTCGAGCGCCGAGCGAATAAAGCGGAAGCTGTTGACGTTCTTCACTTCGGCCTTGGTGCCGAACTTTTCCTGTCCGCGCGGACGCACGCTCACGTTGGCGTCGCAACGCAGCGAGCCTTCTTCCATGTTGCAATCGCTGACGGCGGTGTAAAGCAGAATTTCCTTGAGCCGCGTTAGATACTCATAGGCTTCGTCGGGCGTGCGAATATCGGGCTCGCTGACGATCTCGATCAGCGGAGTGCCGCAGCGGTTCAGGTCAACATAGGTGCGCGTCGCCGAATCGGGAAATCCGTCATGCAGGCTTTTGCCCGCATCCTCTTCCATGTGCAGGCGCGTGATGCCGATGCGCTTCGTGCTGTCTGGAGTCGGCACCTCAATCCATCCATGCTCGGCGAGCGGCTTGTCAAACTGCGAAATCTGATACCCCTTGGGCAGGTCGGGATAGAAGTAGTTCTTGCGCGCAAAGATCGAGCGCTCATTCACGGTGCAATTGAGTGCCAGCGCTGCCAGAGTCGCGAATTCAACGGCCCGTTCATTCAGGACCGGAAGCGCACCAGGCAGCCCGAGGCACACTGGGCAGACATTCGTGTTGGGAGGCGCGCCGAACTGGTTCGAGCAGCCGCAGAAAGCCTTCGTCGCCGTCAGCAACTGTACGTGAACTTCAAGCCCGATGACCGGTTCGTACTTCGCCAGAACGTCCGGCGATACGCTCGCAGTAGTAGCCATAGATATCTTGATTTTAGCAGTGGCAGGACAGGCGGTTACAGGCTGCGCCGCTGATAGACTAAGAACTGCATGATCCTCCCGTTTGTCCGCGAGTTATTGGCGGATCTGGAGCACTCCTCAGCTTTTGAACAGGCACGAAGGCACCTCGCCCTCGCCCGTGGGCGTCGTCGTGTCTCTGGACTGACCTCGACAGCCCGCGCTTTATATCTGCCGCTGTTCGCGCGCGCGGCCAATGTTCCCGTCGTGATTGTCGTCGCCGATAACAAAGCCGCCGACACGCTGCAGATCTCTCTTCGCGCCGGATGCGAGTTGACCGGAGCAATTGCTCCAGAGCGCGTTTTGAAGTTGCCCGCACACGACGTGCTGCCTTTCGAAAATCTTTCGCCGCACCCGGAAGTGCAGGAGCAGCGCGCGGCAACACTATGGAAAATGGCCACCGGAGGCGCGTCGATCGTGATCGCTCCAGTCGAAGCGGCGGCGATGAAATTCTTCCCGGCGGATTATTACGCCAACCTCGCGCGAACGCTGCGGCGCGGCGAAGAGATCGACATCGATGCGCTCATCACGCACCTGACCAGCGTCGGATACAGCGCAGCAGATATTGTCGAGATGCCGGGGCAGTTCACGCGCCGCGGCGGCATCCTCGATGTCTACTCGCCGGAAGTCGATCGACCCGTCCGTGTCGAATTCTTCGGTGACGAGGTCGATTCCATCCGCAAGTTCGATCCTGAGTCGCAGCGGTCTTCAACGCCTCTCGACGAAGCAGTGCTGCTTCCGCTGACCGAGACGCCGATTACCGAGCGTCTGCTGGCTGCCGTGCATGCGCGATTGAGCGGTGCGCGCGTTGAATCCACAGATGACCCTGATCTGGTGGCCGAGGCCGTCGCGGCAGGTGGTGTGAGCGTCTTTCCCGGCTGGGAATTTTTCTCAACAGTCGCCGGAGCAAACAAAACGCTGCTCGACCTGTTTCCGCGCACAGCGCTTTTTGTCGAAGAACCAGCAATGATCAGGAACCAGATCGACCGCTGGTGGAACAAGGTCGAGCAGCGCCACGACCGCAGTGGCATCGGTTCGTTGATTGAACCGCAAGACATCTACATGCGGCCGGAGCTGCTTCAGGCGCAGCTATCGTCACATCCCGGCCTCGATATCGATCAACTCGGCGCGGTCGATGTGCTCGAAGAAGACGAGACGCTTGGCGAGATTGAAATCGCCTCCCGTCCCACGCTGCGCTTCCACGGCTCGATCCCGGCATTCGTCGAACAGGTGCGCACGCTCATGCAGCAGGAAACGCGCATGCTGCTCGCCGCTCCGAACCAGGGCGAAGTGGAGCGGCTGGCAAGCCTGCTGCGCGAGTACGAAGTCCCATACCGGCTTGGCAGCCGCATCCAGCATGCGGGCAGCGAGACCATCTATGACGAGTCGAGTTATCTGGCCGGCGATCTGCGCACACCGATTCTGGTCCGCAGCCAGCTCGCAAACGGCGTAAGCCTGCCCGAAGCGAATCTCGTCGTCTTTGGCGCAAATGATTTCTCTGACGAGGCCGACGTTGCCGCGCGTCCAGCGCCAAAGAAATCGAAGACAGCTGCTTTCGTTTCCGACTTCCGCGATCTTGCCGTTGGTGACTACGTTGTCCACGTCGAGCACGGTATCGCCCGCTACATGGGCCTCAAGGAAATTGCCCAGGACGGTGTCAACATCGAGTTCATGATCCTCGAATTCGCCGAGCAGGCGCGCCTGTACGTACCGCTCACGCGACTCGACCTGATCCAGAAATACCGCTCAAGCGAAGCCGGAACCGCGCCGATACTCAACAAACTAGGCTCGCAGCAATGGGCCAAGACCAAGGCGCGCGTCAAGAAGGCCATGCAGGACATGGCCGACGAGTTGCTGAAGCTCTACGCGCAGCGCAAGGCAGCGCAGGGAGTGGCCTTCTCGCCCGACAACGAATTCCAGCACGAGTTTGAAGACGCCTTCGACTATAACGAAACCGACGATCAGCTCTCTGCCATCAACGACATCAAGCGCGACATGGAATCGCACATGCCGATGGACCGCCTGCTCTGCGGCGACGTTGGTTACGGCAAGACGGAAGTCGCCATGCGCGCGGCCTTCAAAGCGGTACAGGATGGCAAGCAGGTCGCCGTGCTTACGCCGACCACGGTTCTCAGCTTCCAGCATTTCGAAACATTCAAAAAGCGATTCAAGCTCTTTCCCATCACGGTCGAGATGATCTCGCGCTTCCGCACGCCCAAAGAGCAGAAGCTAATTCTCGAAAAAGTCGAACTCGGCCAGGTGGACATACTCATCGGTACGCATCGCCTGCTCTCCAAAGACATCAAGTTCCATGATCTCGGCCTTCTGGTCGTCGATGAAGAGCAGCGCTTCGGCGTGCGTCACAAAGAACGCCTGAAGCAGATGCGTCAATCGATCGACGTGCTCGCCATGTCGGCGACGCCGATTCCGCGCACGCTGCACATGTCGTTGGTTGGGTTACGCGATATGAGCGTAATCGAGACGCCGCCTAAAGACCGCATGGCCATCCAGACGGTTGTTGCCAAGTTTGACGAAAAACTGATCCGCTCAGCCGTTGAGGTCGAGCTGGAGCGCGGTGGCCAGGTTTACTTTGTCCACAATCGCGTGGAGACGATCTACGAGATTGCCGCCAAGATTCAGGAACTGGTGCCGTCAGCGCGGATCACAGTTGGCCACGGACAGATGGGCGAGAGCGAACTCGAAAAGGTCATGCTCTCTTTCATGCACCACGAGCACGACGTTCTGGTCGCGACGACGATTATCGAAAACGGCCTCGACATCCCGCTTGCGAATACGATCATCATCAATCGCGCTGACCGCCATGGATTGTCGGAACTCTATCAGCTACGCGGACGCGTAGGCCGCTCGAATCGCCGCGCATACTCCTATCTGCTGATCCCGCCGGAGCAGGAACTGACCGATGTTGCGCGGCGAAGGCTCGCGGCATTGAAAGAATTCTCCGACCTCGGTGCAGGCTTCAAAATCGCCGCACTCGATCTTGAACTGCGCGGCGCTGGCAACATGCTGGGCGGCGAGCAGAGCGGACACATAGAAGCTGTCGGCTTCGAAATGTATACAGGGATGCTCGAAGAAGCCGTAGCCAAACTCAAAGGCGAGGAGCGCGTCGAAGTGCCGGTAACCCAGCTGAATCTCGGCATCAGCCTGCGCATCGACGAGAGCTACATCACGGAAGAGAATCAACGTCTGCGCATCTACAAGCGCATCGCCGGAGCGCAGACCGAAGGCGCAGTTGCCGATGTCCAGTCGGAACTCGAAGACCGCTACGGCCCGGTGCCCGACGGAGTCAAGCTGCTGCTTGAAGCTGCTCTTCTCCGCGCCGAGTGCGAGCGCATGGGCGTGGCGCAGGTCGACCGCAAGCGCGATCAGCTGCATATCCGTTTTACCGAGCATGCCGGCATCGATCCCGGCCGCCTGATGAAGCTGGTTGCCAAAAACGCCAAGCGCGGCGCACAGTTTACTCCGCAAGGCGTGTCTGCGGTATCCGCTCTCGCAAACGAAACCGGATGAAGTTTTAATGGAAATTCGCCTGCTGCTCGACGAATTGACCGTGGAGCAGGCAGTAGCAAAATGAGATCATCGATAGTTACAAATTGAAAAGAGGCCGCTCTTGAGAAAGAATCTGACCCATCTCTGCTTAGCTTTCGGAGGCATCATGGCCGCAGCAATCTCCGCGCAGGCGCAAGGCGTCGACGCCAACGCCCAGTTTCGCGCTCTGGCCGACCAGTACTTTGAGCAGTCAACCTTCGCCTACAATCCGACCTTCGGCACCATGGCGGGCCTGCATCAGTATGATTCGAAGCTCGAGAACTACAGCCATGCCACGATCGATGCCCAGATCACTACCCTCCATGACTTCGAGAAGAAGTTCAATGATCTGCCGGCCTTTCAAATGGATACGCCGACGCAGGCGGATCGCGAAATGGTACTCGACAATATTCGCAGCAGCCTGCTGACGCTTGAGGTCATCAAGCCATGGGAGAAGAATCCCGACAACTACTCAAGCGGCATCACGAACAGCGCATTCGTGCTGATGGAGCGTAACTTCGCGCCGCCCGACGAGCGCCTGCGATCGCTGATTGCCCGCGAAAAGCAGATGCCCGCTGTCTTTACGGCGGCGAAGCAGAACCTGAAAAATCCGCCACGCATTTATACGGAGATTGCGCTGGAGCAGTTGCCCGGCATCATCAGCTTTTTCCAGAGCGATGTGCCCGAGGCCTTCAAGGACGCAACCGATCCCGCAACAAAAGCCGAATTCAAGAAGACGAACGCCCAGGTGATCGCCGCTCTTAAGAGCTATGAATCGTGGTTGAAACAGACCCTGCTGCCGCAATCCAAATGGCGATTTCAAGTTAGGCGCCGACACCTTCTCGAAAAAGCTCGAATATGACGAGATGGTCGATACGCCGCTGCCAAAGCTGCTTGAAATCGCCTATGCCGACATGCACAAGAACCAGGCCGAGTTTGCGCGCGTGGCCAAAGAGGTGGACGCGTCGAAGACGCCGCAGGAAGTGCTGGCAGAGCTGGCGACGATTCATCCCGCGCCCGATCAGCTTCTGCAGACGTTCCGCGACACGTTCAATGGACTCATCTCGTTCATCAACACTAATCACATCATTACGATTCCATCCGATGTACGGCCAACGCTCGAAGAAACTCCGCCGTTCATGCGCGCGACCACGCAGGCTTCGATGGACCCGCCGGGCCCGTTTGAGACGCACTCGACCACGGCATACTTCAACGTCACGCTTCCGGAAAAAGACTGGACGGCAGAGCATATCGCCGAACACATGGCCGCCTTCAACGTCGGCACGGTCATCAGCACATCAGTGCACGAAGCCTATCCCGGTCACTATGTTCAGTTCCTCTGGACCAACTACGCGCCCTTGAGCAAAGTGCGCAAGCTGATCGGAGCCAATACGAACATCGAAGGCTGGGCGCACTACTGCGAACAGATGATGCTTGACGCAGGTTATGGACAGCCGGGTACTGGCGCGAAAGACGAGCGCGAATCGCATCTGATTCGCCTCGGCCAGTTGCAGGATGCGCTATTGCGCGATGCGCGGTTTATCGTCGGCATCAAAATGCACACCGGAGAGATGACCTTCGATCAGGCGGTCGACTTCTTCGTGAAGGAAGGCTACCAGTCGCACTCGGTTGGCACGATGGAGACGAAGCGCGGGACCGCGGATCCCACCTATCTCTATTACACTCTAGGGAAGCTCCAGATTATGAAGCTCCGCAGCGATCTTGAGAAGACAGCAAGGCTCCAACTTTTCTCTGCAGAGATTTCATGACAACTTTATGCGCCAGGGCGGAGCGCCCATTAAGATCGTGCGACAGGCATTGTTGGGCGACAACTCCCCAACACTCTGAGACATAAATCTGCATCATATTTCGGATGGCCTTCGCCACGCTCCACGAAGCTGCACACATCTCGACTAGAAAGAAGCAACGACACGCATGAACAAGAAAGTGCGCAAAGCCGTATTCCCCGCAGCGGGCCTCGGGACCCGATTCCTGCCAGCCACAAAGTCCATCCCCAAGGAAATGCTGCCGCTCGTCGACAAGCCCATCATCCAGTACGGCGTCGAGGAAGCGCTCGCTGCAGGCATCGAGCACATCATCATCGTTACCGGCCGCGGTAAATCAGCCATCGAAGACCACTTTGATGTGAGCTACGAACTTGAGTCGACGCTGGAGCGCCGCGGCAAGAAGGAGCTGCTCGCCGTTGCCCGCAATGTTTCCAATATGGTGGAGCTTGCCTACGTGCGCCAGAAGGAAGCGCGCGGCCTCGGCCATGCCGTGCTGATGGCGCGCGATCTCGTCGGCGACGAGCCTTTCGCCGTCATCCTGCCGGACGACGTGATCGACGCGCCAGTGCCTTGCCTCAAGCAGATGATCGATGTCTACGATCAGCTGCAGGGATCGGTTCTGGCCACGCAGATCGTCGAAGGGCCTGCCATCTCTGCGTATGGCGTGCTCGACGGGAGTATGGTCGCCAAAAATCCGCGCGTGATGGACGTGCGAGGGATGGTTGAAAAGCCGAAGCCCGCCGATGCGCCGTCAAAGAATGCGATTATCGGCCGTTACATCTTGACGCCGAAAATTTTTGAGCTGTTAGAAAAGACTCCTCTCGGTGCAGGTGGTGAACTGCAGCTTACCGACGGCATCAAGGGCCTTCTTGAGACCGAAAAAGTCTACGGATATACCTTCGAAGGAATTCGTCACGATGCCGGTGACAAATTCGGCATGTTAAAAGCCACCGTCGATTTCGCGCTCAAGCGGGAGGACCTCGGACCGCAGTTCCGCGAATACCTGAAATCGCTCACGCTGTAGCTTCAATCGCAGTTGAAGGAACCCGGCCTTCACGCCGGGTTTCTTATTTCCACTTGATATTGCAGCCAAGACTCGGCTTCTGAATCGGGTGAATCGGCTCGCCGCTGAGAAGGGCGTTCACCGCAAGGCGCAAATCCCTGCCCGTGATGGGAGCGTTGTTTCCCGGCCTGCTATCGTCGAACTGTCCGCGATAGGCCAGCTTCAAATCGCCGTCAAAAAGAAAGAAGTCCGGGGTGCAGGTGGCGTCATAGGCTCGGGCAACATCCTGCGTTTCATCGTAAAGATAAGGAAATGAAAACCCCAACTGCCGTGCCTGCTCGGCCAGGCTCGCCGGAGCGTCGTCAGGGTGATTGGCGGCATCGTTGCTGCTGACGGCGACAATCCCGATCCCCTTACCGGCGTAGTCGTGGCCGAGTTTTGCCAGATCTTTTTCCAGATGTTTTACAAAAGGGCAGCGACGGCAGATGAACATGACGAGCAAGCCCTTTGGGCCGGCGACGGATCGCAAATCGACGCTCTCGCCGCTGACAACATCAGGCAGGGAAAAATCCGGCGCCGGCGTTCCCAGGGCCAACATGGCGGATTCGGTTCTGGCCATCGCTATTCTCCTGCGCGAACTAAAAGAGTTGATTCTGTTTACGCGGCAACGGCAACCCGAAATGCTCATACGCAAGCCGGGTCGCCACGCGACCGCGCGGCGTGCGATCGAGAAACCCGATCTGAATCAGAAACGGCTCATAAACTTCCTCGAGCGCATCTTCCTCTTCGGCCAGAGTTGCAGCCAGCGTGTTCAGCCCTACCGGTCCGCCGTCATATTTTTCGATGATCGTCATCAGCAAACGCCGGTCAAGTTCATCAAAGCCATGCGCATCCACTTCGAGCAGCTTCAGCGCCTGTTCTGCCGTAGCACGATCAATCTTTCCCGACCCGCGCACCTGGGCAAAGTCGCGCACGCGGCGCAGCAGGCGATTGGCGATGCGCGGAGTGCCGCGTGAGCGCATGGCAATCTCGGCAGCTCCGTCTTCATCGATAGGAACATTCATCACTTCCGCGGATCGCTCGACAATAAACCGCAGATCGTCGTCTGTGTAGAACTCCAGCCGCAGCAGGATACCGAAGCGCGAGCGCAGAGGCGAAGAGAGCAGGCCGGGCCGGGTTGTCGCCGCAACAAAAGTGAAGGGCTTGATGTCCATCACATGCGTGCGCGCCGCCGGTCCCTGTCCGATAATGATGTCGAGCTTGTAGTCTTCAAGCGCCGTGTAGAGCTTCTCTTCCAGCACCGGCTGCAGGCGGTGAATCTCATCCAGAAACAAAACCTGACGCTCGCGCAGGTTCGTCAAAATCGCAGTCAGGTCTCCCTGAATCTGCAGCGCCGGCCCGGAGGTCTGCTGAAAGCCAACATCCAGTTCATTCGCGATGATCGAAGCCAGCGTTGTTTTTCCGAGTCCAGGCGGCCCAAAAAGCAAAACGTGATCGAGCGCCTCACCGCGGCACTTCGCCGCTTCCAGCGCAATCGCCAGTTGCTCCTTCGCCTTCGGCTGGCCGATGAATTCTTTCAGCCACCGCGGGCGCAGCTTCAACTCGAACGAGTTCTCATCTTCTGCGCGCGCCGCGCTTACAAGGCGTTCCGGATCGTCTTTGCCTGCCATTTCTTCGGAGTGTAGCAGCTTGGCCAAGTGCATGGCGGGCTGGATGATGGGATCGTTTCCATCGAGCGCCTTTGCATTAGAGTAGTAACTATCATGTGTCGTCTAGTAGTGCTCGCATGCTCCACTTTGCTTCTTCTCCCTACGCTGACTCAACACGTATTTGCCCAGGCTGACGCCCCGCCCGCCCCTATGACCGATGCGCAAAAGGACGAGATGGCGCACCGCGTCCGGCAGGAGTTCCTGCACGCGTGGGACGGCTACCGCCAATACGCCTGGGGCCACGATGCGCTCAAGCCGTTGAGCAGGAAGCCGCATGACTGGTACGGGCACTCGCTTTTGATGACGCCGGTCGACGGACTGGACACGATGATCCTGATGGGTTTACAGCCGCAGGCCGACGAGGCGCGCAAGCTGATCGACACGCAGCTCAACTTCGACCAGGACGTCTATGTGAAGGATTTCGAGATCACCATTCGTCTGCTCGGCGGATTGCTCTCGAGCTATCAGCTGACAGGCGACAAGCGACTCCTCGAACTCGCCGACGATCTCGGCCGCCGCATGCTGCCAATGTTCAACTCGCCGACCGGAATGCCCTACGAATATGTCAACCTGCACACCGGCGCCGTGCGCGGAGCCAACAGCAATCCCGCCGAGGTCGGCAGCCTCTTGCTCGAATACGGCATGCTCGCGCGGCTCACCGGCAAGCAGATGTACTACGACAAAGCGAAGCGCGCCGTCGTCGAGATGTATAAGCGCCAGTCGAAGATCGGCCTCGTCGGCCTGGGCATCAATGTCGAAACCGGTAAATGGACCGACGAGACGGCAGGCATCATGGGCGGCATCGATTCCTATTACGAATACCTGCTCAAGTGCGCCATCCTCTTCAACGACAAAGACTGCGAGCGCATGTGGACGGAGAGCGCAACCGCGATCAACAAATACCTCGCCGATGAGCGCCCGAACGGCCTGTGGTATGGCCAGTCCAACATGAAAACCGGAAAACGCACCACAACTTACTATGGCGCGCTCGACGCTTTCTTCCCGGCAGTGCTTGCGCTCTCAGGCGACCGCGAACGCGCGGCAAAGCTTGAAGACTCAAGCTACCTGATGTGGAATCTCGCCGGCATTGAGCCCGACACATTGAATTACGCCACAATGCAGATCAAGGACGCGAACTATCCACTCCGCCCCGAGATCATCGAGTCGGCCTACTATCTCTATCACTACACGCATGACCCCAAGTATCTCGCTATGGGGCAGACATTCTTCGATTCGCTCGTGAAGTATTGCCGCACCGACGCTGGATTCGCGGCGCTCAGCGATGTCCGAACCAAAGCGAAGACTGACAGCATGGAGAGTTTCTTCTTCGCTGAAACATTGAAATACCTTTATCTGCTTTTTGCCCCGCCCGCGACCATCGACTTCGATTCCGTCATATTCAACACGGAAGCCCACCCTATGAAGCGAAGTCTTGGCGTTGCCCCCAACCAGCACAACTAAGAAAATTTCTAGCGCAACTTGTCGACTGCCAGTAGGTTTGATCTAGCACGGCGTTGAGAAATGGGGCATACTTTGCCTCCGGGGCTTAGCATTCGGGCACTCTGAACTCCACGGAGAGAATCATGCGGAGGAAAGGTGTGACATGCGGCAACATGATCCGCCAGGACGGCGCAGGCCGGGCGAGTCGTATCTCATCAAGGCTCGCACTGCGTCCGCCGCCTTTAAGCTGCTCATGGTGGTGCTCGTTCCCGCAACCTTAAAAGTCCACGTAGCAGCTCAATCAAGCCAGACGACCACTCTGGATGTGCAACTTCCAGATTTTTCCTTAGAGACGAATTGGCAAGCCCGACTTGATGAGCAGGCTGGTCCTGACCTTGCGCATACTACAACCGCTTCCGGGCAATTACCGCAGTTCGATGCCCGCGCATTCCTGCAGCCTCAGAGTCATCGCGAAACCGAGACGCCCGGCACTGCAGATGGAGAGTTGCCGTCCGCACCGATCCGAATCGATCTCACGCCATTTCTTGCTCGCTTCGGCCATGCGACGGAGAACACGCACCCCACTTCATTGCAGGAAGAGGTAGAGCAGGAGCGCTATCACTGGAAGGGACTGCTGCTGCAGTCGCTGGGCTTTATCGGAGTAGAAAACACCTTCCGTCTGATGAGTGACGAAACCTTCCGCTACCTTACCGCCGACAAACCATACTGGCACGATTACATCGCATCGCTAAAGCAATGGAACATGCGCCGCTGGTGGGATGGGGACGATTTCCTTGTCGACTACATAGGGCACCCGATGCAAGGCGGAGTTTCCTCGTATATCGAGATACAAAACGATCCCAAAGCCCGCAACCTGCGTATCAGCGCCACTTCGGCCTATTGGAAGAGCCGCTTCATGGGCATGATGTGGGCCACTGTTTTCAGCACGCAACAGAAGATAGGACCGCTGGGAGAAGCTGCGCTGGGCAGCGACGGCGGCTACACCTACGTTTCCGGATGCAAATATCCCTGTCCAAGCTGGAAACCGGGCGAAAAGTACACGAACAATACAGGCTGGACAGATTTCATTGCTACCCCGGTGATCGGGACGCTCTGGGTGCTCCTTGAAGATTCGATCGATCGCTATATCAGCGATCCGGTGCAGAACCCGCGTCCGAATGCGGTCTTTCCCAAGATCCTGCGCGGCGGGCTCAATCCTACTCGCACTATGGCGAATGCCATGCGCCTCAAGAAGCCGTGGTATCGCGACTTTCAGCATCCGGATGTGGTTGGCCAGCCCGCAGTCCACTTTGTCCATAGCGACGAGGAAGAGGCAGCAATCAGGCACATGCCGCGCGTTGAAGTCTTCCCGCACTTCAACGCGCTCTCTCTCCCCGTCAACACAGCACACTGTAGCCCCTGCCGCCGCATCACCACTGGTTCCGGAGTCGGCTTTTCCTATCGCATCTCGCGCTGGGTGGATTTCGATTCTGACCTGAACTACCAGCCACAAGCCAGTCCGCTGCCCTCATACCGGGCCGGCGGCAGCATCGTCAGCGCCACATTTGGCTTCCGCGCCGGTTTCCAGACGCCAAACTACTCGCTAAAGGTTGCGGTCCGTCCGGGTTTTGTCAGCTACGACCATGCGTATTTTCTTTCTCCAGCCGTATACACCATTGGATTTCTTGGCGCTCCCGCGTTTCCGGACGCGCCTCCCGCCCCGGAGAGCCCCGGTCGTATCACCCATTTTGCAACGGCACTTGCCATCAATGCAGACTATGGTTTGACCCGGCACTTCGCCATGCGCGCAGCTTTCGGGAATACAGCCGTGCGCTATAAAACGGAGTACCTTGACCGGCCTCCCGGCCGCGGATCACCACCCTATCTCTATTTCATCTCGCCCAATGTTTTCGCGACGAATGAGAATTGGACCTTCCAGACGGGACCGGTTTTACGTTTTTGAGACTATTGCCACAATAGCGGCAAACCGGCTACACACAACGCCGCTTGTGCCAGCACCAGGGCACTCGTAACAAAAAGGAACGGCTTGCGGTAGCGCGTTTCCAGAACATCAGCAAAGACGCCGCCAATAAACGCCAGTAGGAAGGGAAGCGCCCACAGCCACGGCTCGCTCTGTATCCCCGTTGTTACCAGCACCAGCAGCAGCGCGGCAACCAGCAAGGGTGTTGTATTACCGAAGTATCGCGAGCGCCGGAAGGCGAGATACAGACCGAGCGCTCCTACCGTGGCAATGGTAATACCAGCATTTGTGAGCGACGAAAACAACGCGCTCAGTCTGACCAAGCGAGAACCACACCTTCGCCGCCTCGCTGCGAAAGACATAACTGAAAGCGTCTGGGCGAAAAGCATACGAAGCAAACAGCAGAAACAGACTGCCCAGCACCCAGATGATGAGCAGCGTCGGAAGATAAGCGCGCCTGCCTTCCGCCACATAGGCCATGAATGCAATCGCGAGAACCAGCCCCAGCAGAAACGCCGAAACATGCGCCGCAGCAGTGAATCCAAATGCCAGAGTCAGCAGAACGATACGCGGCCGCCACTTCTTCTTCGGCCCCTGCATGGCGTGCGCCACACCAATCGCCGTATAGACGACGGCAAATAATCCAAAAGCAGCGAGAATCTCATTGTTGGGATACGTACACGCTCGCACAATCGGTGGTGCAAAGCAGTAAAGCGAAAGCGCAATATAGCCGCCGGTATTGCCATAGAGCCGCCGCGTCACCCACCAGAGACACGCCCCCAGCGCCAGCCCGGCAAGAATAAACGGCAGCCGCATCAGCAGTTTGACGTAGCTCACCTCATGCCGCATCTCCCATGTGGAAGTGGAAGAATCCTGCCCGGCAAAGATCCTCTGCAACGTCAGCGGCAGTCCGGCAGCGCGATACGCCAGTGTCCCATCATGAATATTCCCGCAGCTCGTGAAATACCCTGCGAGCGGCGAAGGCTTCTCCCACATCTCGCGTCCGCAGCGCGCAAACTGATAATCCGTTTCGCTGAGCGTCTGGTGCTTCACCACCCAGAGACACTGCGCCAGCAGCATAAGAAGCATTGCTGCGGCGATCTGTTGGGGGCGATTGAAGCGAAATTTGCGGATGCTGTGGGCGGTCGAAGGCGGCATCGTTTCGTGGGTTCTGAACCCAGTGTACCGGACATTGTCCGAGGGCTAAATTCGCGCGTCCGCAAACCCATGAAAGCAATGGACTAAGGTCGATTGCTGAGGCATAACTATTTTAGTATCATAAAGATAGATTCAATCAGCCCGATCCTGACCACGCATCCCCATCCGGGCTGTTTGAGACTTCGAAATCTAACCTATGGCAGACGATCAGAATCCCCAGCTTCCCCTTGGCAATGGCAGTAGTGGCGACGGACCAACCGGACCCGGCGCAGCCAGCCTCATCCCGATCAACATTGAAGAGGAGATGAAGCAGTCCTATCTCGCGTATTCAATGTCGGTCATCATCGGTCGCGCTCTTCCCGACGTGCGCGACGGACTGAAGCCGGTGCATCGCCGCATTCTCTACGGCATGCACGACATGGGTCTGCAGCACAACAAGAAGTACACCAAGTGCGCCAAGGTTGTCGGTCATGTGATGGGCAACTACCATCCGCATGGCGACTCGGCCATCTACGATACGATGGTGCGTCTCGCACAGCCTTTCAGCATGCGTTACGTGCTCGTCGATGGCCAGGGCAACTTTGGCTCCGTCGATGGCGACATGCCTGCGGCCATGCGTTATACCGAAGCCCGCATGACGCGCCTCGCTGGCGAAATGCTCGCCGACATCGATCAGGAGACGGTGGACTTTACTCCGAACTACGACGAGTCCACCTTCGAGCCCTCGGTCCTGCCCGCGCGCGTTCCCAACCTCATCATTAACGGCGCAAACGGCATCGCCGTCGGCATGGCGACGAACATCCCGCCGCACAACCTGACTGAAGTCGTCAACGCCGCCATCGAAATGGTGAACAACCCGAACGCTGGCCTTGACGAAGTGCTGAAGCACGTTCAGGGTCCGGACTTCCCGACCGGCGGCTTCATTTACGGACGCAGCGGAATCGCCAATGCTTACAAGACAGGCCGGGGACGTTTTCTCATGCGCGCCAAGTGCGCCATCGAGAACATGAATCAAGGCCGGCAGGCGATCATCGTCAGCGAGATTCCCTATCAGGTCAACAAGAACACGCTCATCAAGCGCATCGCCGAACTGGTCAACGAGAAAATCATCGACGATATCTCTGACGTACGCGACGAGAGCGACCGCGACGGCATGCGCATCGTCATTGAGCTGAAGCGCGGCGCAGAAGCACAGATCGTCCTGAACCAGCTCTACAAGCACTCCCAAATGCAGGAGAGCTTCTCGATGATCTTCCTGGCTGTCGTCAATAGCCAGCCGCGTGAGCTTGCGCTGCATGAGGCGATCCGCCACTTCCTCGATCACCGCATCGACGTGGTGCGCCGCCGCACAGCTTTTCTCCTGCGCAAGGCGCGTGAGCGCGAGCACATCCTGCTCGGCTACCAGATCGCGCTCGATCACCTCGACAACGTCATCAAGATCATTCGCGGATCGTCTTCCCGTGGTGATGCCCGCGAAAATCTCTTCCAGTTCTTCTCCGGCAAAACGATCACGGTCCGCGACCAGGCTCTTACGGGCGTGAAGCTCGATCCCGCGCGCTACGCCATCGATCCGGCAACTCTCATCTCGCCGACGCTGACGCTCAGCTATCGCCAGATCGACGCGATCCTCGAACTGCAGCTCTATCGCCTTACCCAGCTCTCGATCGACGAGCTGCTCAAGGAACTCGCTGAAGTGCGCGACCGCATCACCGAGTACGAATCCATCCTCGGATCGGAAAAGAAGCTGCGCGCCGTCATCGTCAAGGAACTCGAAGCCATCCGCAAGGATTACGGGGACGAGCGTCGCACACAGATCATCGACGAGACCGCCGAGCTGCAACTCGAAGACCTCATCGCCGACGAGCAGGTCGCCGTCACCGTCTCGCATCAGGGCTATCTGAAGCGGACGCCGATCTCGACCTACCGCCAGCAGCGGCGTGGCGGACAGGGCCGCACCGGCATGAAGACGCGCGAAGAAGATTTTGTCTCGCAGCTCATCGTCGATTCGACGCACGCCTATTTGCTCTGCTTCACCAACACTGGCCGCGTCTACTGGCTCAAGGTGTATGAGATTCCCGATGTAGGTGCGGCAGGCAAGGGCAAGTCAATGCAGAGCCTGCTCAACCTGCAGGCTGGCGAGACGGTACGGACCATCCTGCCCTTGCGTAACCTCGAAGAAGAGGGCAAGTTCATCTTCTTCGCGACGCGTAAAGGCACCGTGAAGAAGACGCCGCTCAAGGACTTCTCCAACGTGATGGCACGTGGCATCATCGCCATCGGCATTGAAGAAGACGACGAGCTCATCGGCGTTCGTATCACCGATGCTCAACAGCTCGTCTTCCTCGCCACGCATGAAGGCATGGCCATCCGCTTCGACGAGAATGATGTGCGCTCCATGGGCCGCCCAGCCTATGGCGTGCGCGGCATCGACCTCGGCAAGAAGGATTACGTCGTCGGCATCGCCGTTACGCCGCGTGAGCGCCGTAAAGATGAAGGCGGAGTCAATTGCGACTGCCTCATACTCAGCATCACCGAGCACGGCTTCGGCAAGCGCACGGATGTAGACGAATATCGCCTGCAGACGCGCGGCGGCAAGGGCGTCATCAACGTCAAGACGACGGCGCGCAACGGCAAGGTTTCGTCGATCCAATTAGTCGATGAGACTTCGGAGCTGATGGTCATCAGCCAGTACGGCAAGATCATCCGCATCGACACCAAGACCATCCGCGCAGCCGGACGCTCCACGCAGGGCGTAAAGCTGCTCAACCTCGAAGACGAAGACAAGGTGGCAGCGGCGGTCGTCATTCCGCCGGAAGAAGCGAAAATCGAGCCGGAAAACGGAACGCTGTTGCAATAACAATCAGTAAAAGAAAAAAGAGCGAAGAGGGTATCGAGTTGGATCGATGCCCTCTTCGCATTTGGGAAGGACTATTCTCGGCCACCATCAGCTTGGGCATTGGTCTGTGCCCCGTTTTCGACATACACCATCGCGAGGTCAGGCTGAGCAACGCGGCGCGCGAGTTCTTTCTCCTTGTTTCCGACGGGCAGCATTGCCTTGATCCCAATGTCGCGCGGCTCGATTTCACGCAACACATAATCGGTTTCATAGCGATGGAAAACCAGCTTGGCCCTCGGCGGAAGACTGCGTGTTTCGTCCTGGGTGACGTGGAAGAACGCGTTGCCTCCGCGCTGGAATGAGCTCAGCTTCCACTCATGACCAAGTTCCGAATAAATCACATAGTGCCCGGCTGGCAGATGCGTGTTCCCGACAATGAAGGCAAATGGAATATTGACGGACATCAGCGCCCGCTCCTCGATCTGAGCGTGGATAGCGTAGAGGGGCGACAGCAATACAAGTGCAAGTAATATGCGAAAGGCTTTCATAAATCCTCCTCGGATGTGCCTTGAAAGCATCGTTGCGCATATCTGGCAATCGCGCGATCTGGATTGGGCGAACCAACACATTCCGCTGGCCAGCCGCATTTATTCAGAGAGGATTGTCATCCTGAGCAACGCGAAGGATCTGCTTTTTGTTCAGCGCAGCCACCAAGACGGGTGCCCCATCCTTTGCGAAGCCGGGGTCCCCGGTAGGCGCGTTGTTCGCCTACTGGGGTGGAGAAGCAAAGGGTGGGAAAGCAAGGACCTTCCCCATGCGAAGAAACAGCCCTGCAACAAAACCCCCGCGGTGGTAGTCTCAACAACAAGCCGTTATGTTGCGCCGTTTCCTTTCCATAGCAGTTATCGCGATCTTCTCCACCTATATCTATGCAGCGAAGGCTCCCGCTCCACCGGCGGAGCCGCCAATTCTTCCCACCGACTTCGCCGGATGGCACCAGTCCTCCGCTCCACAAAGAAGCACCGCACCCGAAGCAGCCGACCAGGCCAACGCTGCCGTGCTGCACGAATACGGCTTCACTGAATTTTCCGCAGCGAACTACACCCAGCCCGAAAACAAACTCAATCTGCGAGCAATCCGCTTCCAGGACGCAACCGGAACCTACGGCGCCTTCACCTTCTACCGCCGCGCAGGCATGCTGAAGGAAGACATCGGCAGTGAAGGAGCTTTCGACGGCGCGCACGTCCTCTTCTGGTCGGGAACGATTCTCATCGACGCGACCTTTGATCACCTGACCGCCATGTCCGCCGCGCAACTGCGCGAGCTGGCTTCAGATCTTCCGAAGACTGGCGGCCCCAGCGCAGTTCCGCCGCCGCTGCCGAAATATCTGCCGGGCACATCGCTCATCCCAGGTAGCGTGCACTACGCCGTCGGTCCCGTTGCATACGCGCGTGGCGGAGGCATTCTCCCGCCGAGTGCCATCGACTTCGACCGCGAAGCTGAAGCAGTCACCGCCAACTACTCCACGCAAAATGGCGACGGCACATTGACGATTCTCATGTACCCAACGCCGCAGATGGCCATCCATCAGCAGCAATCGATCGAGGCGCTGCTCAAAGCTGGCAACACGCCGCAAGCGGCATGGCCGCAGCCATTGGCAGATAGTGCTAACGTAAGCCTGCTTGTGCGTCGGAGCGGACCGCTCCTCGCCATCACCAGTGGCAGCTTCTCAGTCGACGAAGCGCACAAGCTTCTCAACGCGATCAACTACAAAGCTGACATCACCTGGAATCATCCCGAAGGATATGTCAGTGAAGCATCGAAGACCGCGCGTCTGCTTCTAGGCATCGCCTACCTCACTGGAATTCTCGGCAGCGCCGCCATCATCCTCGGACTTTTTTTCGGTGGAGGTCGCGCCTTGATTCGTCGTTTACGCGGCAAGCCGCTCTCCACTCTCAATGAAGAGGAGTTCATTAGCTTAAAGCTTCAATAAGGCAGGAAGTAACAAAATTGCACATAGACTGGTGCAAATAGGCATTAAGCATCAGAAATGAAAGTATTTATCGGCTATAAATGGCAAATTCTAGAATAAAAGGCGAATCCCCGTTTATTTCCGACTAAAACGGGGCCAACTCTGCAAGCTATAGATTCTAAATAGCTTTATATTGTTCCGGATTTTGCCTTGACACCCCTTTGGTGCACCCATAGTATTTCGCCAGAAAGTTCTGATGGTTTTGCCTCCGTTGGAACTATTCTCCCTAAAGAAGGAAGCCGCCCTGTTGCCGGGCGGCTTCTTTCATCTCCGGCCTGACTTTCCACGTGCGAACAAAAGCGCAATCCCGACCAGATTTATTGATACTGGCATCTCTGCTGCTGGTCATCTTGCTGTATCCAGCGCTGGATCACGGTGACCTGCGGAGATTCATCCTCCTGGCTCTAACGTTTGCACCGGTTGTCCTGGCAACTGTCAGGTTGTCGCAGACAAGAAGCTGGTTGTGGCCGTCAGTTCTGTTGATGGGGGTCGCGCTGATCTCTGGGTTGATAGCCACCTTCTTTCCCAATCGAATTCTGCTCACCATCCAATGGGGATCGCTGGCAGCATTCTTCGGGCTTACAGTCGTCGGCCTCTTCTCCTATCTCAGGCACGCTCGTTCTGTCGTCCGCGAGCACCTCTATACCGCAGTCAGCATTTACCTGTTATTGGGGATGTTATGGTTTGCCCTCTACTGTGCGATTGATGTCGTTTCTCCGGGCTCCTTCGGGAGCGCCGGTAACGTGCTTGCAAATCGTCAAACCGAACTGTTGTATTTCAGCCTGGTGACGCTCTCGACCGTCGGGTATGGCGACGTCGTCGCGCTGCAACCCGAGGCACGAATGGTGGCTGCGCTGGAGGGGATGGCGGGTGTTCTCTACGTGGCGATTACAGTCGCAATATTGATCAACAGTTTCCGGCGGCAGGACTCTTCATCCTCGGAGTGATGGCATGCCCTCCACGGTGTACGCATCCCCATCTTTACGATAAAATTCTAAGAGCAGGCCGACGTAGCTCAGTTGGTAGAGCAGCCGATTCGTAATCGGCAGGTCACCGGTTCAAGTCCGGTCGTCGGCTCCAAGTCCTTATAAATCAACCACCCTTTAGACCGCCGCGACCCCCTCAAGGCCGTTCAGGCCAGGAGTGCTTTGGATAGCGCCGCATCAGTTCGCGACGAACCTGTGGATAGAGCCTCTCCCAGAACCCCGCGAGATCAGTCGTAGTCTGCACAGGCCGCTGATTTGGCGCCAGCAAATGGATCACAACCGGTATTTGCTCAGCCCCTATGCGAGGCGTTTCGCGCATGCCGAAGAAGTCCTGCAGCCGAGACGAAATCCAGGGCGACTTGCCGTGCTCATAGTGAATCTTTGTTTGCCGCCCGCTTTGCAATCGAACTGATTCCGGCGCAATCTGATTCAGTCGTCTGATACCGACTTTCTGCTCCAGCATCGGAATGAAATTTCGTGCCGCGTCTTTCAGCTCTCCGAAGCTCAGTAGTCCGAAGCACAAATCTCGTAGTCCCTCATGAATGTCGGGAGGCTCAAAACCAGCAAACTCGATACGCGACAAGAACTGATCGAGTTTATCTCGATCGACAAAGCGCTCAATCCCAGCTTCGATTGCTTTCTGAGCAAGCAGGTCGGCAGCCGCCTCCGGCGCAGGCACGGCGCCGCGCGATTCCTGAATGATGAGTTCGTCATAGAGCAACATGCTTACCGCATCCACCCGCTCTGTTGCACGATTCCACAAAACAGTCGATTGTTCCCGCACGCGATCCGGAAACAGGTCGATCAGCCACTCTGGGTCAATCCGCGCCGTCATGCGAACCAATGGCAGCGGCTTGTCTCTGCGGTCTTCAGCATCAAGGGCAACCATAAACTCATACTGTGGAGGCTGGCCCTTCACTTCAGCCGATGCGCCTGTCGAGAGCAGCACGCGATTGCCTGTCTGAAGTCGCGCGACCCGATCAGGAAACCCCACCAGCACGGACTTAAGCAAAGCATCCTCGTCATGATGCTTCCGCCTGGAGGGTCGTGCAATTCTGCGTAATTGATCCAGCGGCTGCAGCAGGCGAGGGTCATGACGCTTGTCCATGCCGGTGAGAAGATCATTGGTCCCAAAGTCGAAGCCTGATGCAAGGATCGCCGCCGCCACGCACCCGTCCTCACCGACACCGCGATCGACAGCCTCGACCAGAAGGCGTGAGAGGCGTGGAGTAAGAGGAAAACGAATCAGCTGCCGCGCCATATCTCCGCTTGCTCCGAGGCGACCCAGCAATAACTCGGCGCTTTCAACCGCCGTCTCCGGAGGTGAATCCAGCCACTCGATATCCCTATCGAAATCAATTTCAAGGGCCCGCAACACCAGACAAAGCTGGGACAGGTCGCTGCGCAGAATCTCCGGAGTGTCGTGCTCCGGACGCAATTGGTAATCCTCCACCGTATAGAGGCGCAACACGCGCCCCGGTCCAGTGCGTCCCGCTCGCCCGGCTCTCTGCTTGGCGGAAGCCTTGCTCACCCGGCTCACCTCAAGTGTCTGCAATCCGGTCCATCGAGACCAGGTCGCAAGTCGAGCCAAGCCACTGTCGATCACCGCGCTTACGCCTTCGACGGTAATCGAGCTTTCCGCAACATTGGTTGCCAGGATAAGTTTTCGTCTCGACGCAGGCGCGACTGCACGGTCTTGTTCTTCGGGTGACAGACTGCCATACAGCGGCAGAATCAACAACCCCGCTCGCCGCGCAGTCTCTTCGCACTTGCGCATGGACCGGTGTATCTCGGCCGCGCCGGGCAGAAAAGCCAGAATATCTCCGCTGCTCTCTTGGGCAATCAATAATTCCAGCGCATTTTGCACTTGCGCTTCGAGTGGCTGCGGGGAGTATGGCAGATGGTCGATCGAAAGCTCGAAAAGTTTTCCCTTGGAACGTATGATGGGGCACTCGTCGAGATAACGAGCGACCGAATCGGTATCGAGCGTTGCCGACATGACAATGATTCGCAGAGCAGGTCGTTTGCGTTGCAGCCTTTTCAATAAGGCCAGCGCGAGATCGCCTTCCAGATGACGTTCGTGGAACTCATCCAGGACAACAGCCCCAACGCCCCTTAAGTCTGGGTCGGAAATCAGGCGTCGCGTTAATACTCCCTCAGTGACGAACCGCAGGCGTGTGCGCGGGCCGGCGACTTCCTCAAACCGGACCTGGTACCCGACCGTTTCACCGATCTTCTCGCCCATTTCCGAGGCGACTCGTCGCGCAGCCATCCGCGCGGCAATACGGCGCGGTTCGAGCACAAGTACCTCGCCGCTTACGATTTTAAGAAGCTCCGGCGGCACGCGAGTCGTCTTGCCCGCGCCCGGTGCTGCCTCGATCACAAGGTTAGGAAAACGTTCCAGGGATGTGACGATTTCCGGCAGAATTTCATCTATCGGAAGAGAGGGTTTGCGGTTCACCAGTTCTCATCGAACCACGCGCACCGAGCGTCGTCAATTTTCATGGTCACCGGTTAAGTTAGGTCGTCGGCACCAGGATTCACCCTCACACCAAACCGAAAATCCACACCCGGAATCGAATTAAATACCTTTTATCCACGTATTTTCACACTCAACCCCTTGTACCCGTGGTCCGCGATGCGCATAATCGCCTCAAGAGGCGGGTTTAGGTACTTAACAATAAGTACCGGCCCCAAGGAGAAACGGTTCGCCCTGTGAACCCGTATAACCGTCAGGACGTGCTGCGTATCCTGCGCATCCATCCCAGGCAGTTGCGCGGATGGGAGCGCAGCGGCCTCATTGCCGCCTCCGAAACGTATTCCTTCCAGGATCTTGTCCAGCTAAGCAAGCTGCGCGATCTACGTGCAAAACGCATCTCAGCCGCAAAAATCAGCGCATCTGTCACAGCCATGCGTTCCGTCTCCGGCATGTCCAATCCGCTGGTCGAGGCAGGAACAGCGCGCAGCGGCTCGCGCCTTCTCTTTCGTCACTCGGGCGCAACGATGGAGCCCATCGCCCGTCAGTTTGTCTTTGACTTCGACGCAGGGAGTACCCGCAACACAGCCACCTTCGGCGCACCGGTCCTCAACCCAGTCCAGCGCGAAGCCCGCGCGACCAGCTTGTTCCTCGAAGCCGTGCGCTGCGAAGAGGCGCACAAGATTGCCGAAGCCACCGCAATCTATGGTGAAATCCTGTTGCTGGATCCCATGCACGCTCCAGCCTGTATTAACCTGGGCACTATCCACTATAACCAGCGGCAATTCCTCGAAGCAGAGCGCCTCTACCGTCAGGCCACTGCCGTCGATCCCGAATACGCACTCGCCTTCTTCGACCTCGGCAACGTGCTCGACGAGCTGCAGCATCTTCCCGAAGCTGTCGAGGCCTACCGCTCCGCGATTCGTCTCGTTCCGACGTACGCTGACGCACACTACAACCTTGCCCTCGCATATGAGCGCACTGGACAGCGCCGCAAAGCCCTGCGCCACTGGACCGCTTATCTCAAGCTGGACAATGTAGGTCCGTGGGCAAACCACGCGCGCAGCCAACAGCGCAAAATCCTCGACCGCGAAAAACTGACCATCGTGCACCGCTCTCCCCGGCTCCACGCCCGCAGCATCCGCCGCACTACACCCGCACTCAAATTGGTCTAAGGTTTTTAAGGATTGTCATCCTGAGCGGAGCGAAGGATCTGCTTTCCTGCATCGATCAGCAAGAAATTGGGTGCCCCATCCTGACGAAGTCAGGGTGGGAAAGCAGAAACCCGACTCAGTCAACTTTGTCATCCTGAGCGCAGCGAAGGATCTGCTTTTTGCCTGGTCACTTCGGGCTGGAATGCGCCTACCGCACCACCCCGCTCGTAGGCCACTCATAGATCACCACGCCAAGATTCCCCAGCATCTGCATGGTCGCCTCTACATTCCGCCGCACTTGCAGCCGATTCGCCCGCGTCTCCGCCGGATCCTCCTCGACGGCAATCACCCGCCCATAAGGCCAGTCCTCCAGCGGAAGTGCCCCCAGCGCATCCGGAAGATCTCCGAGCCGCACTTCAAGCTCCTGCCGCCGCGCCTTGGCCGGTTTCAGCATCGCGCTCGGCAGCGCCGGGCTCCCCGTCTGGTCAGGCGAGATGACCCGGAGAGTCACATTCTGTACGCCCACAATCAGGAAAGGATTGTTCCAGCTCTCGACCGTGTGAATAGCCATGTAGCGGCTTTTGGCCGGTGGCGGAATCTGCTCCAGCTCTGCGCGAGCGGCGTCCACTTTTTTCGCCGCAGCCTGCGCCTGGGCTCTAGCTTGCTCCTTCGCCTGTGCAGCCGCATCCGGAGCGCTCGCCTCCGGCGCCTCCGACCGCCTGCAGCCCACATAGCCTGCGACGAAAATCAAAGAAGGGACAAGAACAAAGGCGATAAGAGTATTCCTAAGCTTCATGCAGTCGAGAGCACTACAGGGGCAGCATATCAAGCACACGCACGAGCTCCAGCGGGGAAAATGCCGCGTTTCATCAGGTGGGAAACTGATTGCTTACTACCCTCCCGATTACGAAACACAGCCCCGGATTGGGGACTGCCGTGCAGAAAGCCCCCAAAAAATGCTTGACAAGCGAATTCCGAAGGTGCCTAATGGCCAAACTAAAAGGATTTACTGGAGGGTTTCAACTCTATTTTGAGCTGCTCCAGCCGGACTCGGCGTCCGGTAAAACGACGTTGCACTTCCAACATGTGTTGGCCTCCTATGCGCAGTGGACCACATACCACTGCGCTTCTTTTTTACCGGCCTTTCCACTCCGCCGCCCGCTTCTCGAGAAACGCCTTTGTGCCCTCGGCCTTGTCCTCGGTCGCGCAGCACAGCCCAAAGAGCGACGCTTCTAGATCAAGCGCCTGCCGCAGCGGCAGATCGTACCCCGCATGCACCGCCTCCAGGCACTTCTCCACCGCCAGCGGAGCCTGCGCCGCAATCGTCCGCGCAATGTGCTCCCCGCGCGCCAGCAGCTGATCAGGCGCAACAACCTCCTCCACCAGCCCGATCCGCAGCGCCTCCAGCGCCGGGATCATCTCGCCCGTCAGAATCATCTTGAGCGCAGCACCTTTGCCCACCAGCCGCGGCAGCCTCTGCGACCCCCCATACCCGGGAATGATGCCAAGCTTCACTTCCGGCTGGCCAAACTTGGCCGTCTCGCTTGCGATCCTGAAAGTGCAGGCCAGCGCCAACTCGCAGCCGCCGCCCAGCGCAAACCCGTTCACGCAGGCAATCACCGGCTTGCCGCAGCTCTCGATGCGGTCAAACAATCCCTGCCCGCACAGCGCCAGGGCATGACCGTCGATTGCCGAAACCTTGGCCAACTCCTGAATATCGGCCCCGGCAGCAAAGGCCTTCTCGCCGGCCCCGGTCAGCAGAATGGCCCGCACCGCAGCGTTAGCCGACAACTCACCTATAGCCGCACCTAGCTCACGCAGAGTGGCCGCATTCAGCGCATTCAACACCTTGGGCCGGTTCAGGGTAACGACAGCGATAGCATCGCGAATTTCAACAAGAATATTTTCGTAGCTCATAGCGAACCGCTGAGTCTAGCACAGCACGACACCGGTTGCCCCATGCCGGGTGCCCCAGGTTCGCGAAGCTAACCTGGGTTGTTTTCCCTACAGCGTATCCCCAACCAGCCGCGACATCGCCTCAGCCTCAGCGGTTTCCAAAGCATCCAGCCCATCCACCACGCCGCGCCGATCGCTCTCCGAGCGATTCTGGCTAACCTTCCACTTACCTTCCAGCCGCTCGATCTTCATCTCAAACCCAATAATCCCCCTGATCTGCGAAGCAATGTAGTCGGCAGGAGCATCGCTCACCGCCCACGGGGCCACACCCGTAGTCTTAGCCGAAGCAGCCTCGTGAATCGCAGTCAAACTCCCCACATGCGCCCGCAGCCACTCAGGATCTTCAACCACTTTTAGATAGCCATAAGCATGCACCACCGCATAATTCCAGGTAGGAACCACTTTCCCCGTCGCCTGCTTCTCCTCGTACCACCTGGGAGAGATGTAATGCTCCGGCCCGGCAAAAATAGCTAGCGCCTGCACCTCACGCGAAAAATCCTTCCACTGCGCATTCGCCCGCGAGACATGGCATTTCAGCAGCCCAAGCGGCCCCACCTGATCGTCAAGAACAACAGGCAAGTGCGACGCAAACAGCCCCGCCGAGCCAAACGTAACCAGAGTAGCCAGCGGATGCGACCGCATCAGCGCATGAAGAACAGGCATGCGCGTCTCTTCGTTGGCCTTCGGGATATACATAAGCGGTTCCTTTCGCGCGAGTGCTGAATCCACAATAGCGAAAGGTATCCGCAATTGATAGGCGCGCCAACGGCTACAAATTCTTCATCGCACATGATGCGAACCGCATCTACAATGCACAATAGATAACTAAGGGTGCGAGCCCTACTTACTATCTTGGCATCGGCCTCCGCCCCCTTCTGAGGCTTGAAAAATGGCTCCACCCCCCAACAGGATTCTTCGCCTGGAACTCGTTCTTCCTTCTGACAGCACGCCGGAGGAAAGAGAAGAAACCATCCTGCATCTGCGGCGCGAGTTGCTGGAGACAGACGTACTCGCCGTTGACAATGTGCCCGGCGGCCCACTGCCCCCAGGCGCAAAAGGCTTCGCTCCCGGCCTCGACGCGTTGCTCATCACCCTGGCCGGATCGGGCAGCCTGCTTGGCAGCGTAGTTACCACTCTCGGTAACTGGCTAACTGAAAGGAATAAGTGCAGTGCGACACTCAAACTGGACGGGGATGAAGTCACAGTTACGAATCCATCCGCCGAAGATCAGAAAAAGCTGATTGCGGCCTTTCTCGCACGTCACGCATCGGGGTAGAGTCTATGGCAGTTCGCGAGGCACTCATCATCGCCAGCGCTCAGTACAGCGATCCCGCGCTGCACAGCCTATGCGCTCCTATCTCAGACGCAAAGAGCCTCGGCGGAGTCCTGTCCAACCCCACTATCGGCGACTTCCAGGTCAAGGAACTAGTCGACCGCCCTCACGACGAAGTCGCCTTCGCCATCGACGAATTCTTCGACAACCGCCGCCCCGACGACCTGCTCCTGCTCTATTTCTCCGGGCACGGCATCAAAGACGTCGACGGCCGCCTCTACTTCGCCACCGCCGACACCCGTTCCACGCGCCTGCTCTCCACCGCCGTCGCCGCCAGCCTCGTCAATGACATCATGCAGCGCAGCCGTTCGCGTTCCCAGCTCCTCATCCTCGATTGCTGCTATAGCGGAGCTTTCGCTCGCGGCATGGTGGCAAAATCCGACAACAGCGTCGGAACCCTCGATCAGTTCCCGGGCACAGGCCGCATCGTCTTAACCGCCTCCGACGCCACCCAGTACTCGCTTGAACCCGCCTCGGCCGCAGGCGAATGCACCCCGTCGCTGAGCATCTTTACTGAAAGCCTGATCGATGGGCTCCAAACCGGCGCAGCCGACATCAATCGCGATGGCCATATCACGCTCGACGAGCTCTATGAATACACGCTGGCCCGCGTCCTCGAGCGCACGCCCGCCCAGAAGCCCATGAAATGGGTCCTCGGCGCGACCGGAGAGATCATCATCGCGCGCAACCCGCTCCCCATCACCGAGCCGGTCGAGCTCCGCCCTACTTTGATCGGCTATATCGATAACTCAAGCTATCCCGCCGTGCGCCGCGGCGCGGTCGAGGAGCTGGGCAGGCTTCTGCGTAATCGCAATCGCGCCGTCGTGATGGCTGCCGAGGTTAAGTTGAAAGCACTGCTCGAAGACGACAGCTTCACCATCCGCAAGATGGCCGAAGGCTTTCTTGCCGAGAAAGCCCGCCGCGACGAGGAGGAACAGGAGCGTCAGGCTCTGGTAGAGCTGGCGCGCCAGGAAGATGAAGAAGCACGGAGGCGCCGCGTCGCCGCCGGAAAGACTCTCAAGGAGCGGCAGGAACTGGAGCTGCTGACCGCCATCGAACGAATGACTCACGAGCGCGCGGCTGCCGAAGCCAGAATCCGCGAGGAACAGGAAGAGCGCGAGCGCCAGGCCGCAGCCGAAAAGGCGCTCGCAGAAACGCACAAGCGGGAAGAACGCGCCGCCACTGACAAAATCCGCTTGTTGAAGAAAGAAAGCGCGCCCCAGCCAGCGGCCACTTCTCAGTCCGTAGCAGTCATGGCCACGCAGGAGCAGGCGGTACAACCGGATCACGCGGCTCTTGAAAAAGCGCGCCTCGAAGAGGCAGAACACTTCCGCATAGCCGCCTCCGGAAACACCGATCAGGAAGAGAGCGACCACAGCGAACGCATGGACCGCATGCTCACAATCTTCGCCATGGTCCTGCCCATCATCGTGATCGTGGCAATTCTCGTGATCTACCTCAAGTTCAGATAAGTCTGAATCGAATCTGCCGAAGATCTAGCAGCGATGGGCACAAGCCGGGTGCCCCATCCAATCTCCTCGCGTTTTTCGAGGAGATTGGGTGGGTCTAACAAGACCGCGCGAAAGCGCGCACAAAATTCAAGAAGGTAGAAGCACCGGCCTTCAGGCCGGTGAAAACCGCCCGCAGCCGCCGAGGGCTTTAGCCTCGGCAATCGAATTTAAACCAGCCGTCATTCTGACGACCAACGGGAGAGCCTGTCCTGAGCGCAGCGAAGGAAAGAATCTGAACGATGATGGCTAATCGAACTAGCCGAGGTTTGCTGTGCTCACAAGAGAGCCGGGTGCCCCATCCTATCGCCTCGCGCTTTTCGAGGAGATAGAGCCTGCCCTGAGCCTGTCGAAGGGGTGGGTCTAACAAGACCGCGCGAAAGCGCGCACCAATCAGCGGTAGAAGCACCGGCCTTCAGGCCGGTGAAAACCTCACGCAGCCGCCAAGGGCTTTAGCCCTGGGCTTTCAAACGACTTTCTGCACAAATTTAATCCCCTATCAACCGATAGCGGTATTACACTTACCAGTAGGAGTAATACCATGCAAATCACCACAAAAGGACAGGTGACCATCCCGCAGGAGATTCGCAATCAACTCGGCCTGCTACCTCACACCGAGGTTGAATTCGAGATGGCGGGCGACCACGCCCGCATCCGCAAAGCCCGGCGCGCGACCGGAGCAGGCGCCAGAGGGCGCAGAGCTATCGAAGCACTCAGCGGCAAGGCCGACACCCGCATGACTACCGACGAAATCATGGGGCTGACGCGAGGCGAGAGCCGTCCCCGCAGGAAGCGGAAGTGAACCTGTCAGCCCGCTTGCGCAACTGCCGAGGTGTTCTCGTGGACAGCAATGTCCTGTTGGACATTGCCCTAAACGATCCGAACTGGCGGGAATGGTCGCGCAATGCGCTCGCCGAGTGCGCCGAATATTCAACACTGGTAATCAATCCGATTATCTATGCCGAAGTGTCTGTCGGTTTTTCCACCATAGAAACTCTAGACGCCGCTCTGCCTCGCGCCGTATACCAGCGGGAGCCGCTGCCATGGGAAGCCGGTTTCCTTGCGGGAAAGTGCTTCCTGACTTATCGCCGTCGCGGAGGTCCGCGACAGACTCCGCTGCCGGACTTTTACATCGGAGCGCACGCAGCCGTCGGAAATCTCGCGTTGCTTACTCGTGATGCCACACGCTATGAAACCTACTTTCCTAGATTGGAGATACTTTCTCCATCGAAGAATCCATGAGTGTTCATACTCAGGTCTCAATAGGGCGCATAACGGTGGTGGCACTCGTCGTTCCCTCGTACAACTGCCAGCCATATACAGTTACGCGCTGATGAACGGGATGGATACAGGGCTTTATGGTGCTTATACAGCGCTCACCGAGGGGTAAATTTAACAATTGACGACATATCAATTCAAAGGCCGAAACGAGAATGGACACGTGAATTCTGGGGGGTTCATGTTCGTAAAAGATAACAATGATTCCCCTTTCTTCCGGTCCTTCGTGGCTCATTAGCTTCAAGGCATCGCTAATCGCGCTGACGTTTCCCGGGTATGGGTGCAAAAGGTTCTGTGACCAATGTTCAGCCTGCACGCCGTTGTCGCCGAATGGTCTAACGATTTTGAACTCTAACGCCCATTGACCTGGAACAAGCACGTCTGGAACTCGGCATGTCTTGATGCCCTCATATTTTCCGAGCTCTTTCTCACGGAGTTTGTCCACCACAAGCCTCACAAGCTGTGGTTCCCCATATGGACCCGCGCCTGCTTGAAAGTTCTTGAACGGAACACCAGATCGATCGATACAGTGTATGGCATCAGCTATATCTTCTATAAGTTGCCGCATCGTCGATCCTGCAAGTTTTGCCAATTAAAATTGGTCTCTTCCATGAGACGGAAATTATGGGCACTAGAAATTATGGGCACTAATAGTAGGTAATTTGTACGAGTTCCTAAAGCCAACTCTTTAAATCTTTTTCTATTCAAACTCCCTGCGTAGCTGACGAATCTGACTTGTATATCGTGCTGCGTGAACAGGTTCGGTTTCTCTTTACATGTTCGAAATGTGCGGGATGCTGCACATTGTCTTTTCCGATGCCAGCTTCATGCGGCTCGACAGGCTCACCGCATTCGATGCACCGAAAGTGACGGGCGAGGGCCTTGTCAAGATTTCTCAGCGCTAAAGCGAAGTCAACGTCAATTGCGCAATCAGTGGACTTAACCATGGGCGTAATTATCGCATCACCCGTCAAGCTACCCCGATCCGAATGAGGGCACTACCCCTGATATCCCATCTCCCCCAAAACCCCACGCATATACTGAATGCTCTTAGAAGCCCCGGGCATAGGATCATCCCCATGAACCTCATACTCTAAATCCACAAAGCCCTGGTACTTGATCGCAATCAGTGTCTCGAAGATCTGGCGGACGGGCATCTTGCCCTCGCCCACTGGCACTTGGCTCTCTTTGGCGCTGAAGTCGGTCAGGTCCTTCATGTGCACGTCGAAAAGGCGCGGTCCCACCTGCTTGATCGCGTCAATCACATCGGTACCGGCGCGCACCGTGTGGCCGACGTCGATGCAGCAGCCCATGCGCGGGTCCATATTCTGAACGGCCTTGAGCACATCGAGTGGCGAGTGCCAGATCTTGTCCTCCGGCCCGTGGTTGTGGATGGCGAAGCGAATGTCGTACTCCTTCACAAATTTCTCGATGCGCGGCAGCGTCTCCGGCGTCGGATCGCCGGCCACGATCACTTTCACTCCGGCGCGCTTCGCATAATCGAAGCGCGAGCGCACATCGTCGTCCTCGTCCTTGGGGAAATACACCGTGCCCACCGCCGTCAGCTTGATCCCCGCAGCTTTGTAGGCGGCCACTGCCGCCTGCGTCGCCTCAGGCGGAGTCATCGGCAGATGGTCCTTCACGTCCTTGGCATTCAGATCGGTAAGCTTCAGCTCTTTCATGAAGCCGATGACATGCGCCCGGTCGAACTCCCGAAACGTATAGCTGCACATCCCCAGCCGGATCGGCGACACCCTGCCCCCGACCGACCCGCTAAGCTGTCCTTCAACCTCGGAGACGGCCCCGGCAAAGAGCGGATGAGAAGCAACAGTGGAAGCAGCGGCAGCAAAAGCACCATGACGCAAGAAATCCCGGCGGCTCGTAGACATGCACGCCATCATAATTTCGCAACCGGCCGGATGTCTAAGGGCGGCGAAGCAGCAAACACCGCCCAGCGGTACGCTCCCCTTCAGCTTCCCCCAACGATGTCATCCTGAGCGGAGCGCCAGCGAAGTCGAAGAGCCTGTCCTTAGCGCAGCCGAAGGAACCCGCGCGAACAAAGTTCGTGCGAAGCCTTGCGTGAGCAAGGCCCGTTTCTAAGTCTGCGAGAAATGCTGTCAAGAGGCATCGATAGTCACTTCGCCCACAAAGGTCTAAAAATGAATAACTTAGATTAGGAAGAAGTTGGCCGGTTATTTCACGAAAACTGCTAAACTAGAAGAAAGAGAAGAAATCTGAAGAAACGCCCGCAAAAAAGCGGGCATTTTTCATTTTCGGGAGGCACGGACCCTCCCGTAAGTCATTGAAAATGCTAGAAATGCCTTAAGCTATTTGGAATCAATTAGATAGAAGAGGATGATCCCCCGCTAAGTCATTGAAAACAAACAAAAGAGAGGAAGCAGGGGGAGGGGAGGACTACCCGTTCAGCCGGGCCTTGGCCACAGCGTCCAGAACCCCGTTGAGGAAGTTGATCGACTCGGGAGCCGAATAGCGCCGGGCAATCTCCAGAGCCTCGTTGATGACGATTGGCGCTGGCGTCCCCGGAAAACCGAGCATCTCGGCAATCGCCATCCGCAGGACATTTCGATCGACGCTGGCCATGCGCTCCAGCTTCCAGTGCGCCGAGTGCTTCACGATAAGGTCCGTAACCTCAGGCTCGCGGGCAACGGCAACACGGAAGATGTCCTCGGCAAAGCCGCGCACATCGGCGTCATCCTCGTCGCGCGCTTTCCAGAAGGTATTGCGCACCTGGTCGGGCGTGTTCTTGCCCATGTCGAGCTGAAAGAGCATCTGCATGGCAAGTTCGCGCGACTTGCGGCGCTTACCGGGAGCGGTCATGCCGTGGCGCCTACCTTCCGGTGGAGCGAGACCATCTCAATCGCCGCCGAAGCCGCCTCAAAGCCCTTGTTCCCGGCCTTTAGCCCGGCGCGGTCGAGCGCCTGCTCCAGCGTCTCGCAGGTCAGGACGCCAAAGGAATGCGGAATTCCCGTTTCCTGCTGCGACTGCCCGATGCCGCGCGAAACTTCGTTGTAAATGGCCTCATAATGCGCCGTTTCGCCGCGTAAAAGCACGCCTAAGGTCACAACTGCGTCCACTTTTCCCGTTTCCGCAACCTTCCGTGCCGCCGAAGGAATCTCCCAGGCTCCCGGAACCCGAAGAACCTGCACATCGTCCTTCTTCGCCCCGCTGCGATAGAAACAATCGAGAGCCCCCTGCAGCAACCGGTCGGTAATCACCGCATTCCACCGCGCAACGACAATGGCAAAGCGCATCCCCTCAGCCGACAGATCGCCCTCAAGCGCGACAGGCTTCCCCCGCAGCGGATCCAGCCACTCCCAGAACGAGAAAGCAACACCAGGAACCGGCTCAACCGTAAACATGCGCGACTTCCAGTCCGTATCCGCAGTGGCAGTGATGCGCCGCTGCGTCTCGGCCTCGCCCAAGCTCTGCGTCAGCCACTTTTCCGCAATCTCGCGCACCGAATCGAGACTGGTGACCTCGACAAAGACATCAGCATTCGAAGGCAACATTCCGTCGATGAACTCGAGATTGCCCAGCGGCGCGAGAAAGGCACGGCCACGGCTCTGCTCCTCATCCCAGTCCTTCCCCCGCTCAAATCCCAGAGCGGAGAAGAAACTCGCCAGCTTATCGAAGACAGCCGGAGTGCTGGTCTGACGGATTGCCGTAATGCCTTTGATCATAGATTGACTTTACCAGTGTGAGGCGCTGCGCGGAAACCCGCACACCCTGCAACAACTTTCGTTAGTATGACTAAGGGAGACCCGATGTTGGCAATGTACCGTGGTTGGTGGAAGCCTTCTCTGATATTTGCGGCGCTGCTTGTGGCGTCATTGTTTGCGCAGACGGCAAGCGCGCAGAGCTACCTGAAGAACAGCGAAATAGGACTCAGCGCCTTTGGGCAGTTCACGAACTCCTCCAGTGGCAACGGCATCGAGGTAAACCCTCTGGATTCGCTGGGCGGACAGGCGACTTTTCGCCATGTTTACACTCCCTGGCTCGGATATGAGGCTGGCTATGGTTACACGCGGTTCACCGACCGCTATTCCAGCTATCCATTTGCCGTACAGCACAACGTGCACGAGTTTGAAGGGTCGTATTTGGCGAGCGCTCCGGGGTTTTTTGGTTTGAAGCCTTTTGGGCTTGTCGGCGTCAGCGCGCTTCTTTATTCGCCAACGCTGAACGGCGGACAGAACGCCAGCGCACAGGCGCGCGTGGCGCTTACCTTCGGCGTTGGAGCTGATTTCCCCATACTGACATCGCACTTTGGGATGCGTATCCAATATCGCGGGCTTTACCATCAGACGCCCGATTATGGGGAGGCGATTTACCACACCGGAGCATGGCGCCTAAGTAGCGAGCCAGCGGTCGGCGCTTACTACCACTTCTAAGCTGCTTTAACAGCCGCGCTGGCACGCACTCCGGTGGCGTGACGCAGCGCGGCCAGACCAAGCAGGCCCAGGCCAAGAGCGCATACGCCGCCCCATCCCCAACGCGCCCACGCCATGGTCGAAAAGAGCGATCCCAGCGATCCCCCGAGAAAATACACCGTCATGTAGATGGTGTTGATGCGGCCGCGCGCTCCGGGTTCGAGCCCGAAGATGCGCGTCTGGTTGGCGATCTGGTTTGCCTGCGCGCCGAGATCGAGCACTATCACGCCCAGTACCAGTCCCAGGATGTGATAGCCGAGAAGCCAGAGGATGCAGAAGCCCAGCGAAAGCAGGCAGAGGCCGAGAGTGACTACGGCGCGTGAACCGCGGCGGTCGGCGACACGTCCCGCGATTGGCGCGATGAGCGCGCCAGTGGCTCCGAGAATGCCGAAGCTGCCGGCGGTGCCTGCTCCCAGGTGGTAGTGCTTTGAGCCGAGCAGAAAGACCAGCGTTGTCCAGAAGGCGCTGAAGGCTGCGAAGACAAGACCGCCCAATACTGCCGATTCGCGCAGTAAGGGCTGCGTGCGGATGAGCGTCCAGAGTGAGCGAAGGGCCTGTGAGTAGGGCAATGGTTTATGTGGCGGCAGCTTCGGAAGCCTGCGTAGCAACAGCGGCACAAAGGCCGCGTTGCTGGCTGCGGCAAAGGCGAAGACGGCGCGCCAGCCGAAGACAGATGCGATCCATCCAGAGACGGAACGCGCGAGTAAGACGCCGAGCAACAGTCCGGTCATGACGGTGCCTATGGCGCGTCCGCGCTCTTCTTCATCGGCCAGTTCCGGCGCGATGGGGACGACTACATGCGTGACTGCGGCTGTGAGGCCAATGGCGATGCTTGCCGCCAGCAGCGTTGCGAGATTCGGAGCCAAAGCGGCGAGCAGAGCCGAGACAGCGACTCCGGCAAAAAGGCGAACCATGAGGCCACGGCGCTCAATCACGTCCCCGAGCGGGACAAAGGCGAGGATGCCGATGGAATAGCCGATCTGGGTAGCCACTGCAACGGTGCCCATCTGGCTGTGATCGGCGTGCAGGCTGTGGGCCATCTCTAGGAGTAGCGGCTGGTTGTAATAGATATTTGAGACGCCGACGCCGCATGCGAGGCCGAGAAAGGGCAGCAGGCTGTGATGCCTGGGATGCAGATCAACTGGAACTTCAGGGGAGATGGTCTCGATATCTGCCAAAAATCAGTTTAGATGAATGAAAGCACCGTGACTCGGTGCTTCGCACTGTCGTTCATTTACCGCGCTCGATTTGTGCGGCGGCCACCAGAGCATCAAGCGCGGACGACTGGCTGCCGGCATGTCCCGCATCGAATGGGCCTGACCATACCTGGCCGAATTGATGATTCGGTCCCTGCGAGCGATCCCAGATGCTTTCTGCATTCACATGAATGAAGCGACTGTAATGCGGATCAGGGAATGTGCCGTTCAGGGCCATAAGATTTCGCACGAAGATGCCCTTGAACTGCACACCATCCTCGCCGCATTTTGGCTCGCACGTGTCATGCAGGATGCCGTTGCTGTCGGTAAGGTGAGAGAGCGCAGCGGCGGCTACAGATTGTGCTGTGGCGGGAAGCGCAGGATCTGGGGCGACTCTGTTGAGTTCCGTGAGGCCGCCGAGAATTACACCCTGGTTATAAGTCCAGGTGGTCTTCTGATTGTTCTTGCAGATGGCAAGATCGAGGCCGTCGTTGATGAGATGTTGCGCGTTGATCATGCCTGAGTTTGCGAACCAATCCCATTCCTTATGCGCCCAGGCGAGGTATTGCGCGCGTTTGGCTGGATCGCTTGTTCGCGCGGCGAGATGCGCGGCTACGGAGAGAAATAGCTCGTTGGCAATAGCATTTTTGTAATTGCGGTCTTTGCTCCACCAGATGCCGCCGCCACAGGTGGAGTCCCATCCGTTCGCCATGTCGGCAAAGATTGAAGCGGCCATCGAGAGATATCGCTGCTCTTGCGTCAGATCGTAGACATCGATCCAGGCAAGAGCCCACCATCCTTCGTCGTCGTAAAAGTTGTTGAGGAAGCCAGCCGAGGTTTTCTGCGCCTGCTGAAAGGTATTGGCAAAGATCGGCAGATAGTCGTGGCTTAACCGAGCGTAGTTCGCGAGAACCGTGATGGCATTGGCTGAGTTCCACCAGCCTGTTGTCTTGTAGAGCCCCGTGCTCTGTGTGTACCAGGATTGCAGGGTGTGGATGCCGTCGGCAGCCCGTTGGAGATCGCTGGAATGTTTTGACGGAGATTCGGGCGCCTGCGCCCATAAGGAAACCGCGCATATTACGGTTGCAAAGATGGCGAGAGGAAGGTTGCGAAACATGTGTGCCTCGAAGTCAACTGCTACTTGCCGCTCAGTACCAGCTTACCGATGGTCGCAAGCTGCATGTTCGAGGTGCCCTCGTAGATCTTTCCGATCTTGGCGTCGCGGTAAAACTTTTCGACGGGATAGTCTTTGACGAAGCCATAGCCGCCGTAGACTTCGACCGCCTGGCTGGCGACGCGCTCGGCAACCTGCGAAGCGAAATATTTCGCCATCGCGGCTTCCTTAATGTAACTGAGCTTGGCGTCCTTCAAGCGTGCCGCGTTATATACGAGCAGACGGGCTGCTTCGATGTCCGTCGCCATCTCAGCCAGCGAAAACTGCACCGCCTGAAATTCAGCAATAGGCTTGCCGAATTGTTTGCGCTCACGCGCATACTTCGCGGCGCAGTTCCATGCGCCTTGTGCGAGCCCCAGCATCTGCGCTCCGATTCCGATTCGGCCTTCGTTGAGCGTTTCGATGGCGATCTTGTAGCCTTTGCCCGGTTCTCCCAAGACATTAGCGGCAGGTACGCGGCAATCTTCAAGAATCAATTCACATGTGGATGAGGCGCGGATGCCGAGCTTGTCTTCTTTCTTGCCGACGGAGAATCCGGGGAAATCTTTTTCGACGATGAAGGCGGTGATGCCCTTGTATCCGGCCGCAGGGTCAAGCGTGGCAAAGATGATGAAGATGCCAGCTTCCTTCGCGTTTGTGATAAAGAGCTTCTGCCCGTTCAAGATGTAGTGATCACCGCGCAACTCGGCGCGTGCCTGCAAGGCGAAGGCATCGGAGCCGGAAGATGCTTCGGAAAGCGCGTAAGCGCCGACAGTGTCTGTCGCGAGGCGCGGGAGATAGGTCTTCTTCTGGGCTTCGGTACCCCATCGGAAGAATGCATTGACGCAGAGCGTATTCTGCACGTCGACCAGCACACCCACGGATGCATCGATGGCAGAGATTTCTTCCACGGCGAGAATGGCTTCGAAAAACGTACCGCTGCTGCCGCCGTATTCGAGCGGGATCTCGATTCCCATCAGGCCCAGGTTGAAGAGCTGGGGCAACAGGTCCGGAGCAAAATGCTGTTCTTCATCCATCTGGCGAACCAGTGGACCGATGCTTTGCTGGGCAAAATCGCGCACGGTGGAGCGAAAGAGCTGTTCATCTTCGTTCAATTGCGTAAGCGGCAGCGCAGTGGCGGTGAGCGTGTCGGACATCTGAAAACCTCAAGCTGGAAAACCATTGAGTGTAGCAGAGGACAACGGACCGACGCTAAGGAGCGGTGGGAGCGACTGTCAGTATTTGGAGAAATCATCTAAGATCAATGGCACGCAACATGACATCCTCACTGCACGTGGTTGCCACTGGGATATTTTGTGCCTGCTTCCTGCTGGTCACTCTGGCGGGCTTTTGGGCTGTGCGCTGGAAGCGCAGCGACCTGAACAGTCTGGAAGAATGGGGTTTGGCCGGACGCCGCTTCGGAACGCTGGTGACGTGGTTCCTGATTGGCGGCGATTTCTATACCGCCTATACCGTCATTGCTGTACCTGCTGCGCTCTACGGAACAGGAGCGCCGGGATTCTTTGCCATTCCATACTGCATTCTGCTGTATCCCTATATGATGCTGGTGCTTCCGCGACTCTGGCAGGTTTGTCACCGTCACGGTTACATAACGCTGGCAGATTTTGTTCGGGGGCGTTTCGGCAGCCGCTCGCTTTCGATCGCGATTGCTCTCACCGGGATTCTTGCTACGATGCCGTACATTGCGCTGCAGCTGGTTGGCATGCGCGAAGTGATTGCCGCCTTAGGCATCAACGGAGAATGGCCGCTGATCGGGGCCTTTGTGATTCTTGCGGCGTATACGTATTCGAGCGGGCTGCGTGCGCCTGCGGTTATTGCTATCGTCAAGGACATCATGCTGTACATCATGGTGCTTGCGGCGATCATTATTATTCCGATGAAGCTGGGCGGATACGCGCACGTCTTTTCCGCAGCGAGCACGGCCCTTGCACAGAAGAAACCGCCTGCCTCGATCATTCTGCAGCCATCGCAGTATTTGAGCTATGCGACGCTGGCATTCGGCTCGGCCATTGCGATTGTCCTGTATCCCCACACGGCTACCGGCGTGCTCAGTTCGTCCAGCGGGACGGTCATTAAACGCAATGCGGCGCTGCTGCCTGCATACAACCTACTGCTAGCGCTTATCGCGTTGCTCGGCTTTGTCGCGCTGGCTGCGGGAATTCACACTGCGAATACATCGAGTGCTGTGCCGCTCCTCTTTGTGCAGGAGTTCCCGGAGTGGTTCGCCGGTTTCTGTCTCGCGGCGATCGGGATCGGCGCGCTCGTTCCGGCGGCAATCATGTCGATTGCATCCGCGAACTTGTTCACTCGCAATCTCTATGGGGAACTGATTCACCGCTCAATGACGCCAAAACAGGAAGCGACCCAGGCCAAGCTCGTTTCTTTGTTTATCAAGATCGGCGCGCTTGTGTTTGTGCTTTTTGTCCGCTCGCAATACGCAATCGAGTTGCAGTTGCTGGGAGGAATCTGGATCGGTCAGCTCTTTCCGTCGGTGGTCTGTGGGCTATTCACTCGCTGGTTCCACGGGCGCGCCCTGTTCTGCGGATGGATTGCTGGCATGGCCACGGGGACGGGAATGGCGCTCGCGCGTGACCTGAAAAGCTCCATTTATCCATTGCACATCGGGGGTCACGTGTGGACGGTGTATGCCGCTATTCCTGCGCTTCTGGCAAACCTGCTGGTTTCGATCGTCGTGACGTTCATTCTTGACGCGCTTGGACGCGAACGCGGTCGCGATGTCACGCTCGAAACTGACTATGTGGCGGAGACGGCATAGCAACGCGAACTGCTACGATACTGCCGTGACTTCTACCTCACCATTTCCGGTACTGAACAACACGCATCATCCGCATGAAGCCTTTGATGCCTCTCGAGATTTAGAGAAAAGACTGCAGGCGACCATACGAGGCGAGGTCCGCTTCGACTCGGCCTCGCGCGCTCTTTATGCCGTGGACGCGTCAAATTACCGCCAGGTGCCCATCGGCCTGGTCATTCCGCGCGATGCCGACGATGTCAAAGCGGCGATCGCAGCCTGCCGTGAGTTCGGCGCGCCCATCCTGGCTCGCGGCGGGGGCACGAGCCTTTCAGGACAATGCTGCAACGTTGCGGTTGTGCTCGATTTCTCGAAGTACATGCGCTCGATTGATTGGCTTGATCCGGAAAAGAAGCTCGCGCATGTCCAGCCGGGAATTGTTCTCGATCGCGTTCGCGAAGCTGCTGAAGAGCATCACTTGACGTTTGCGCCGGACCCGGCGACGCACAGCCGCTGCACGCTGGGCGGGATGATCGGCAATAATTCCTGCGGCGTCCACGCGCTGATGGGCGGCAAGACCGTGGACAACATTCATTCGCTCGACATCGTGCTTTATGACGGGACGCATCTGACCGTGGGGGCGACGACTGAAGAAGAATTGAGTGCAATCATTGCGGCCGGGGGACGACGGGGTGAGATATACGCCGGCCTGCAGCGGATTCGCGATCAATATTCTGATCTCGTGCGCAAGCGCTTTCCGCGTATCCCTCGTCGCGTTTCCGGATACAACCTCGACGAACTGCTGCCGGAGAGTGGTTTTCATGTAGCGAGGGCGCTTGTCGGCTCGGAAGGTACTTGCGCCACCGTGCTTGGAGCAACGCTTCATCTGAAAGATAGTCCGCCACATCGTCGCCTGGTTGGCCTTGGTTTTGCCGATCCTTTCATTGCAGCGGATCATGTGCCGTTTGTGCTCGAGTACAAGCCGATTGGTCTTGAAGGCTTCGACGGTATGCTCGTCGATTTCATGAAGCGCAAAGAACTCGCGGTTGACGACGTTGTTCTGCTGCCCGAAGGCCGCGGGCATCTTCTTGTCGAGTTCGGTGGATGGTCGCCGGAAGACGCGGATACGCAGGTAGAACGATTTCTGCAAGGCATCTCGTGGACGCCTGCCGTCGTCCGCAGCTACAGCAGCGCGGAAGCACCGCGTGTCTGGCATGTTCGCGAGTCGGCGCTCGGATCAACGGTTTTCATTCCCGGTGAGCCGCACGGATGGGAAGGTTGGGAAGATGCTGGCGTTCCTCCGGAAAAGCTCGGTTCCTTTCTGCGCGAAACGTTCAGGCTGATGAGCGAGTTCGACTACCGCAGTCCTATGTATGGGCATTTCGGCGAAGGGTGCGTGCACATGCGCATCAACTTCGATCTTGAGAGCGAGCCGGGTATCCGCAAGTTTCGCGCCTTTCTTGATCTCGCGACGGATATTGTCATTGCGCATGGCGGATCGATTTCCGGTGAACACGGCGATGGGCAGGCACGCGCCGCACTTCTGCCAAAGATGTTCGGCCCCGAGCTGATGCAAGCCTTTCGTGAGTTCAAGGCGTTGTGGGATCCGCTGAACAAGATGAATCCCGGCAAGCTCATTGATCCGGTAAACGTCTATGAGCCGCATGAGAACCTTCGATTGGGAGCGGGCTATCAATCGAAAAAGGTCGACACATATTTTCAATTCCCCGATGACAAAGGATCGTTCTCCGAAGCCACGCTGCGTTGCGTTGGCGTGGGCGCGTGCCGCAAGAAGGGCCCCGGCACGATGTGTCCCAGCTACATGGCCACACAGGAGGAACGCCATTCGACGCGCGGGCGCGCGCATCTTCTATGGGAATTGCTAGAACGCGACGTGCTCGATCACGACTGGGGTAATGAGCAAGTACGGGAGGCGCTCGACCTGTGCCTATCCTGCAAAGCATGTAAGCGCGAGTGCCCGGTTAACGTGGACGTTGCGACCTACAAGGCAGAATTTTTAGCGCACTACCACGAGCAGCATGGCCATCATCTGCGTGACTATGCCTTCGGGTTCATGGACCGCTGGGCACGGCTTGCGTCTGTGATTCCCGGCTTTACCACGCACCTTGCCAACCTGCCCGTTCAGATTCCCGGGGTTTCATCGCTGATAAAACAGACCCTTGGCATCGCACCGCAGCGGCAGCTTCCGCGATTCGCAGCGCGCAGCTACCAGAGCCAGATATCAGCAAAAGAGTCCGCTCATGCGCAGGTACTCTTGTGGCCTGACACGTGGAACAACTATTACCATCCACATGTGCTTGGGTCCGCGAAGCAAGTGCTCACTGATGCGGGATTCGCTCCATACACGCCGAAGCAGCATGTCTGTTGCGGTCGTCCGCTTTACGATTTTGGATTTTTAAAAGAGGCGCGAGCTTACCTGGAAAAAATACTGCAACAGTTCGCGCAGCAGATCGACGCCGGAACCTCATTTGTCTTTCTCGAACCCAGCTGCGCGAGCGTCTTTCGCGATGAACTGCTGAATTTTTTTCCCACCGATATGCGGGCCAAACGGCTCAGCAACCAAACGCTGCTGCTCAGCCAGTTCCTCGCTCAAAGAGCGGTGGGATACAAGCCTCCATCGCTTGAGGGTCAGCGCATTGTGCTGCATGGGCACTGTCATCACAAGTCGCTGATGAGGATGAATGATGAATTTGCCATCCTCACAGCAACAGGCGCAGAGGTTGAACTGCTGGACTCCGGCTGCTGCGGCATGGCTGGGCCTTTCGGCTTTGAGAAGGAAAAATACGAGGTGTCGCAAACGCTCGGCGAGCGCGTGTTGCTGCCGGCCGTCCGAAATGCAGCCTCGGATACGCTGCTTGTCTCAGACGGCTTCAGCTGTCGCGAACAAATTGCTCAGAGCACGGACCGGCGGGCGTTGCATTTTGCCGAGGTCATCAGTAGTCTCCCTCGACAACATTCTTAAGTGGCTCGCCATTTGCAAACCGCTGCACCTGAGCCGCCACCAGGTCGAAAGCCCGCGACATATAGAGCGGACTCGATCCGCCGACGTGAGGCGTGAGCAGCAGGTTGGGCGCGCTCCACAGCGGATGCCCAGCGGGTAATGGCTCCGGATCGGAAACATCCAGCGCAGCACGAATGCGCTTTTCCGTGAGAGCCTTTACCAGAGCATCCGTCTCGACGACTGGCCCTCGCGCAGCGTTCACCAGCAACGCGCCCTGCTTCATGCGCGCGATTGCTCCTGCATCGATCAAATGATGCGTTTCCGGCGTAAGCGGCACGATCAGCACAACGACATCAGCCGCAGGCAATAGATCAGAGAGCCTGTCCACTGATTCCACTCCCGGCTTTGCAGTGCGCGCCACTCGGATGAAATTCACTCCAAACGGAATGAGCCGCTCTTCAATGGATCTGCCGATCGAGCCGTAGCCGATGATCATCACCGTCATCCCGGCCAGCTCTTCAATCAACACGGGCGGATAGCTATGCTTGTCAGTCTTGTAGATGGACCGGTAGTTGTCTTCCGCTGCTTCTCGCGAAATCCATTTGCCGGCGCGTTGCAGGTCCAAATAAAAAGGAAAAAACTTCGTTGCTGCCAGAATCGCCGCAACCGTCCACTCCGATGTGGCCACATTGTGCGCGCCCTGCGCATCGCAAAGAACTGCACCCGGCGGCACGAAGGATCGAAGCCAGTCGACTCCCGCCTGAAGTGACTGCACGACCTTCACGCCGCGAAGCCAGGGAAATACAGGTTCTGCGTCCTTACGAAAGAGCGGAGCGGTCCAGAAGTCTATCTCAATGAGAGTTGAAGGGGCCTTCGGCAAAACGCGAACATCAGAATCCGCAGGAAGTTTCGCCAATAAGGATTCGTCAGTCCAGTGCGGCACTCCAACTTTCACCATGCGGAAATTGTCTCTCTGTCTATGGGCGGTCTCTTCTCTCATGCTAACCCGGCTAGAGAGCGGGAACTTATTGCTTCTGGTGGAAGATCGCGCTGTTAATGTCGGGCCAGAATTCCTTGAAGATAAACGTCATGCCATCAAGACCGACGTTTGTGAGCCAGTGTTGTCCGATTTTTGTCCACGTCCGCTCCCGGCTTGGGTAGTAGAGGCTCGATATGGCGGATGCTGAGCCTGCGCCCATAATTTCCGAGGCATTGAACGTTTCATTGCCGGAATCGGTGCGAGTAATCAACACGCGGGAGAAAGAATATCCGGTCCGTTTAATGATGCCGCCGCGGCCGAGCGTGTAATAGCGTGAGTCCTGCTTAAACGCGGTAGGAAAAATAAATTCGACGTTGTAGTTCTCGACCGCCTGGTCTGCAAGAGTATGCCAGTAGTATCGGCCATATCCTGCAGCGCCCTGGTGAAATTCAGGATAGGAATTCTCCGCCTGCGCGATACCCGCCAGCATACCCGCGAAGATGAAGGCCGAATAATCAAAACTGTCCAGGGTCGTCGTTATGAATCTATCTTTTAGCGACTGAGGGGGAAGTTTCTCATCGACCGAAACAGAGCGAAAATTCGGCACAATCCAGAGAATGCGCTTTGTCTGCTTTCCCTGCAAGCTGCTCGAATCTGTGCCAGCCTGTTGCTGATTCTGTGCGACACTGCTCCCGCCTGACGTCTGTTGCGCCAACGCAACATCGGGCGCATCGGGAATGTCGCTGGCAGGCGCGATCGATTGCGAATGCGCTGTGGATAAGAGAGCGCAAGCCAGAAAAATAACGGCAGTACATCGGGATAAGGATCGGAGTAGTTGCATGATGGTTTAGACGACAGATGTCGGCAACTGGGTGCAAAGAAACAGGCGTCTCACCCACGCCATTATCGGAGAAATTTTGACAAGGCCTCAATCCCGGCTTCGATCGCCGTCTTCGGCACAGAGTAGCCAAATCGCACATGGCCTTCGCCCTGTGCCCCAAAAACGACGCCAGGAATCGTAGCAACATGCGCTTTCTCCAGCAAGATTGCAGCTGCTTTGCGGCTGTCTTTATGGATCTTGCCGACTTTGGGTAGGGCATAGAAGGCTCCCTGCGGCACTTCGCACTCGAGCCCAAGCTCGTTTAACGCGTTCACCAGCAGGTCGCGTCGTTCACGATATTCTCCGAGTCGCTTCGCGAGAAAAGCTTCCGGCGTAGCCAGTGCTTCGAGCGCCGCCCATTGCGATGGTGTGGAAACACCATTCGCCGAGTAGAGGACGAGCTTGCGCAGGCCGGTGATGAATGGCTCCTTGGCGACAACGTAACCAACGCGCCAGCCGGTCATTCCATAACTCTTCGAAAAAGTGTAGGTGGTAATGGTTCTTTCCGCCATGCCTGGAAGCGATGCGATGGACACATGATCGCCTTCATAGACGAGGTCCTCGTAAGCCTCATCGGCAATCACAATGAGGTTGTGTTTCCTGGCGAATGCAGCAACCTCTTCTGCTTCTTCGCGTGAGAAAACTGCTCCGGAGGGATTTTGCGGGGTGTTGTAGTAAATAGCTTTGGTGTGAGGGGTTGAGAATTGCTCGAGACATCGGGTGAGGCCGTTGCGACGCGCGCTCGCGGTAGGAACAGGCAAAGGCCGCGCCTGAGCGCCCGTTACCATATCGCGAATCGGCGTCCAGTAAGGCGAGAATAGCAGCAGATCGTCCCCGGGATCGAGCACTGCCTGAAAAGCGGCATAGAGGGCGTGAGCGCCGCCTGCAGTAATGAGCACGTCGTCCAACGTCACGTCGAGATGATTGCGTGTCTTCAGCTTTTCGACCAGTGCCTCGCGCAGCGGTACAATCCCCGACGATGGTGCGTACTTGGTCTTGTTCTCGACAAGTGCGCGTACCATAGCATATTTAATAGGCTCGGGCGTTTCAAAAAATGGCTCGCCGCCGTGAAACGCATGCACGACTTCGCCAGCGCTTCGCAAATCGATAACTTTATTGCGAATCTGAACGATGTCGGAAAAACCGACTTCATCGAGACGCTTGGCAAGTCGCAGCGCGGGTTTTTTCGTAGTCATCTGAGGATTCTCCAAGGACGAATCTGCCGGCGATGTACAACACAGGCTCAGCGCCAAACTCTCTAGCTTATCCGAATCGGCAGTCGTGCGAAGGCTTTTCCAGCGTTGGTTGTCGAAAATGGTATTCTGCCGCTTATGCGCCGTTCAGCTGTCTGGTTTCTGATTGCACTGCTTTGGCTTGTGGCCACCGTTATTACAGCGCTGCATCAGGGTTGGCAGAGAGCGTGGCTGCAGGCTGTCATAACAGTTGTGTTTCTCGCAGTTGCCGTGCATTTTCGCCGCAATGAAGGAATCAGATAGTCAGCGTACCTGTGTAAATTGCCATGCCCGCTACGGTATCGACGCCCATTTGGTCTAGTGCATCGATTTCTGCCTGTTCGCGAATTCCACCGGCCACTATCAGTTGACGATCTGTAAGACTGCGCAGCTGTCGGGCGATTTCCAGCGGGAACCCTTCCATCGTGCCTTCGGTGTCGACATGCGTGTATAAGAATGCTCCGCAAAATGGATTCAGGGCAATCATCGCCTCCTGTGGAGTGAGCCCGGCTTGTTCTTGCCATCCTCTTACGGCAACCTGCCCCTTTTTTGTGTCGATACTTGCGACAAATCTTGCCGGTCCTATTTCTGCTTGAATCTCCTCAGCGAGGGTGATGTTCACCGTGTCTCGGGTCGTGTCGCCGCCAAATAACGCTGAACCAAAGATGACGCGACGCGCGCCCGCATCCAATAATTGCACGGCGCGCTCAATGGTCGCGATCCCGCCACCAACCTGACACGGGAGACGACTGGCGAACTTTTCGATCAAGGCTGCGTTGCTTCCATGGCGCATCGCCGCGTCCAGGTCGATAAGCTGCACCATGGGATAGGAACTGAAGCGTTCGATCCAATATTCGAAGTCGTCGAAGGCCAGCTTCAACTTCTCGCCCTGCACGAGTTGCACGATGCGGCCTCCCATGAGGTCAATCGATGGGATCAGCATGGCAACCTCACGGGAACACCGCGTTTTGCAATCTCTTCCTTGAGTGCGCGCACATCAGCGATGCCGAAATGGAAGATGCTCGCCGCCAATGCCGCATCGGCCTTTCCCTGCAGAAACACGTCTGCGAAATGATCCGCGGTACCTGCGCCGCCGGAAGCAATCACCGGGATCTCCACAGCTTCGCTTACGCGTGAGGTCAGTTCGCAGTCAAAGCCCGCGCGGGTTCCGTCTGCGTCCATTGATGTGAGCAAGATCTCACCGGCACCGCGTGATTCTGCTTCCTTCGCCCAGTCCAGAACTTTGCGACCGGTGGGCTTGCGGCCTCCGTTCACGAAGACTTCAGCGTTTGCGATTGGATCGCTGTTTGATTTTCCGCGTCTCGCATCGATGGCTACAATCGCGGCCTGAGCTCCATATCTGCTCCCAATCTCGCCGATCAGTTCCGGCCGGGCAACGGCGGCTGAGTTGATGCTAACTTTGTCCGCGCCAGCATCGAAGATTGCCGCTGCATCATCGATTGTGCGAATTCCGCCGCCGACGGTGAATGGAATGAAAAGCTGCTTTGCGGTTCGAATTACCGTATCAATCAGTGTTCCTCGTTTTTCGTGGGTTGCCGTGATGTCCAACAAGACAATTTCGTCGGTCCCAGCCTCTGCGTGACGCCGCGCGAGCTCCGCGGGATCGCCTGCATCGATTATGTCGACAAACTGCACACCCTTCACAACGCGACCCGCATTCACGTCGAGGCAAGCGATAATGCGCTTCGTCAATGTCATGGCAACCTCACGAAATTCTCGAGAATTCGCAGGCCAACGGCTCCGGATTTTTCAGGATGAAACTGAACGCCCATGATATTGTCGCGTTCTACTGCCGCAGTGAAGGGAGAATCATATTCTGTAACCGCAACTGTGTCGTGTATTACTGGAGCACGATACGAATGCGTGAAATAGACGAATGCTCCGCTCGAAATCCCCCGCAGGAGGCGTGATTCGCTGACCTGAATGGAGTTCCATCCGACATGCGGTACTTTGATTCCTTCGGCGAAGCGCTCACAACACCCGGAGAACACGTTAAGGCCGGGAGTATCAGGCGCCTCAGTACTGCCGGCGAAAAGCCATTGCAAGCCCACGCAGATACCCAGAAATGGAGTTCCTGCGTCCGCACGTTCTTCTATGGCCTGCGTCAATCCGTGTTCTTGAAGAAAGGCTGTCGCAGAAAAATGCCCCACACCCGGAAGCACGAGTTTGTCGGCGCGCATGACAACATCCGGGTCGGAGGTGGCGACGGCGTCGGCTCCCACCGCGTGCATCGCCTTCATCACCGAGGTTAGGTTGCCCGCCTTGTAGTCAATCACTGCAATCACAGCAGCCCCTTCGTACTTGGAAGCATGTCACCCAACTGCTGGTCGCGCATGCAGGCAAAGCGCAGCGCACGAGCGAAGGCCTTGAAGAGAGCTTCCACCTTGTGATGGTTTGATCGGCCGTACATTGTCTTTAGATGGACATTGGCGCGAGCGCCTCTGGCAAAGCCCTCGAAGAAATCGTCAACAAGCTCCGATTGCAGATCGCCGACAAGGCGCGTCTTCACTTTTGTGTCGATCACAGATGCGACGCGGCCGCTCAGGTCGATGGCCGCGATGCCGAGCGTTTCATCCATCGGCATCAGAAAATATCCGGCTCGCATGATGCCCTTCTTATCGCCAAGGGCGCGGTCGAAGGCCTCGCCGAGCGCAATGCCTATGTCTTCGACTGTGTGGTGCTGGTCCACGTCCAGATCGCCTTTGCAGGTGAGATCGAGATCGAAAGCGCCATGGCGCGTAAACAATTCCAGCATGTGGTCGAGAAAGCGAATGCCTGTGCTGATTTTGTATCGCCCTGCGCCCTCGATGGTGAGCTTTAGAACGATCTGCGTCTCCGCTGTCTTACGGTCGATTTCCGCTGTCCGCCTGTGGTTTGTGTTCTTTGGCCGCCTAGCTTTCATCTGTATTCCACCCAATCTCCGCCAGTGATTCTTCGAGCGCCAGAATGCCCATTGCCGTATGCTCCAGCGTGCCGATGGTAATGCGCACGCAGCCGTCGCAGCCGGGATCGCTGGAGCGATCGCGGACAAGTACGTTGCGCCGGTGCATGGCGGCAGTGAAGTCCTTATGGCTGGCTCCGATCTTCGTCAGAATGAAATTCGCTTCCGACGGCCAGTACTTGACACCCAGACGCTGCAGCGCTAGGGCGAACCGATCACGGCCCTGCAGTACCTCTTCGACATACCATTTCAGGTATGCAGTGTCTTCGATGGCCGCAGGCAGACAAGCAAGAGCGATTCCATTCACGCTGTAGGGTGAACTCATGCGCCGCATCCAGCGCATCTGCTCTTCTTGCGCAGCTAGCATGCCTAAACGAAGCCCAGCCAGGCCGTATGCCTTTGAAAAAGTGCGAGCGACAACAAGGTTGGGCGCGCGGTCGATCAGGTCAAGAACGGTCTGGCCGTAGAAGTGGTAATAAGCCTCGTCGACCAGAACCATTGCATGAGGTGCCCATTCGATCACCTTCATAATCCAGTCATGTGGTATGGTTCGCCCCGTGGGACTGTTTGGATTGGCGATGGCGATCAATTTAGTCGCGGGTGTGATCTTGTCCAGCAGAGGTTCCAAGGGGAACCCAAAGTCCTCAGTGGCCTGCACAGAAACGACCTTCGCTTCCGTGGACGAGCCGTACACCTCGTACATGGAATATGTCGGCACAGGCAGCAAAAACTCGTCGCCAGCATCGAGAAATGTCTGGCAGAGAACATGGATTGCTTCGTCGACGCCATTGGTTAGCAGGACCTGCGAAGCATTCACCCCAAGGTGCGACGCCACCAACCGCTCCACCCGTTCACGTTCCGGATATCTTGTCAGGTCAGCGCGCGAGACGCGTCCGAGAACTTCAAGCACCTGAGGCGAACATGCGAAAGTGTTTTCATTGAAGTCGAGCCGCAGTCCGTCGCGCGATCCCAGCGGAGGATGATATTCCTTCGTGCAGAGCACCGTTTTTCGGGGGGTCGGATACTCAGGCATTGATGCCTCGCATGCGAATAGCATTAGCATGGCCTGCCAGGCCCTCAGCTTCGGCAAGCGCAATCGCTGCGGGGCCGAGCCGCTGGATGCCTTCCTGTTGATAGGTCTGGACGGTGATGAGCTTCAGGAAATCCATTACACTTAAGCCTCCACGTACCCGAGCGAAGCCGCCTGTAGGTAACGTATGGTTGGGTCCTGAAATGTAGTCTCCCATTGGCTGTGCCGAGTAGTTCCCGACGAAGACCGAGCCTGCGTTTGTCACCCATTCAACATCGCTCTCTTCGTCGACGGTCAGGTGCTCGGGAGCCAGGCGATTTGTGAGATTGCGCGCTTCAGTAACTGACTCGGTCACAAATACGACACTGTTGTGTTGTATCGCTTTCCTGGCGATGGGATTATCTGCGGCAAGGCGCTTGACCTCGACGCTCACACGGTCGGCCAGCGTACTACTTGTCGTGATGAAGACGGCAAGAGCATCAGGGTCGTGCTCGGCTTGCGCTACAAGGTCGGCGGCGATACTCACGGGATCGCCTATTTCGCTGGTGACAACAATTTCAGTCGGCCCTGCAAGCATGTCGATGGCGCAATCAAACGAGACCAGCTTCTTCGCCGCGGTTACATAAGCATTGCCTGGGCCTACAATTTTGTCTACCCTCGCGATGCTTTCCGTGCCGTATGCCAATGCAGCAATCGCCTGAGCGCCGCCACTGCGATAGAACTCCCTGACACCGAGGAAGGCCGGCCACTGCAAGGGTCTCGTGCGCAGGCTTTGGTGAGACGGCAACGACTCTTTGAACACCTGCGACCTGCGCTGGAATCACGGTCATCAGCATGGTTGACGGCAGCGGGTAGCGACCGCTTGGAACATAGCAGCCGACGGCTTCCAGTGGCCGAATCTGCTGGCCAACCGTCAAACCGGGTACCTGTTCAAAGGTCCAGCTTTTGGGCATCTGCCGTTGTGCGAAGCGGCGGATATTTTTCGCCGCCGTTTGAATTGCACTGCAAAAGGCGGGCGTAGCATCGCGCCACGCCTCCTTCATCTCGTCTTCTGAAATACGTAACGGTGTCTGTTGCGGAATACCGTCGAAGCGCGCGGCGTAACGCCTCAGAGCCGTGTCGCCGTCTTTCCGCACAGAATCAATGATGCGTCGCGCGATGGGCACGGCCCGTTCGTCCACCAGATTGCGGCGATTCTCTAGCTGTGTGATCAGCGCCAGCGCTCGCTTTGCATCGCGACCAGTTGTGCGCAGCACTTTCACAGGACCACCTTGCTAAGGGGGTATTCGACAATGCCTGTTGCATTCGCCGCTTTGAGTCTTGGAATTACATCGCGGACCACTGTTTCTTCGAGGATCGTGTTGACGGCCACCCATGAGGGATCGCTCAGCGCCGAAACGGTGGGTGAATTCAATGCGGGGAGCACTGAGAGAACTGCTGCAAGATCCGATTTCCGCACATTGAGCATCAGGCCAACCTGCCCCTGCGCGGCGATGGCGGCTTGCAGCATAAGTCGCGATGTTGTCGATCTTCTGCTTCTTCCATGGATCGTCATAGCTAGCCGGATTCGCGATGAGGTGCGTTTCGCTTGCCATGACGGTATCGATAATGCGGAGGCGATTCGCTTTTAGGGAACTGCCTGTTTCGGTAACTTCCACGATTGCGTCTGCGAGTGTGGGCGGCTTGACTTCGGTTGCTCCCCAGCTGAATTCAACCTTTACCGGCACCCCTTTTTCCGCGAAGTAACGCTTGGTGACTTCAACGAGCTCAGTTGCGATGATCTTGTCGGCGAGGTCTTCTGCTTTTTGATAGGGAGAATCATCGGGAACGGCCAGCACCCAGCGAACGCGCTGGCGGCTTTGCTTGGCATAGACGAGGCTGGTCACGCTCTTCACCTCGCGGCCACTTTCGATCACCCAGTCAATGCCGGTGAGACCAGCGTCGAGGGCACCGTGATCGACGTAGCGAGCCATCTCCTGCGCACGGATGAGCGTGCACTCAATTTCGTTGTCGTCGATCGATGGGAAATACGAGCGGCCATTCGCGTAGATATTCCATCCCGCGCGCTGAAAGAGCGCAATCGTCGCGTCCTGCAGGCTGCCTTTGGGAATGCCGAGCTTCAGCTTGTTCGCCATCAGCGCACCTCCGCTGGAGTGGCGATTGCAATGGGTCGCGTGAAACAGCTCACTGTGCCTTCGTGGCAGACGAGGCCGTCGCCCTCCACCTGTACGCGGTAAAGAATCGTGTCCTGATCGCAGTCCGTCGAGGCTTCGACGATGCGCAGGCGATTACCGCTGGTTTCGCCCTTCATCCAGAGCTTCTGGCGCGTGCGGCTCCAGAAGGTTACAAATCCTGTTTCCTGCGTCTTTTGATAGCTGGCTTCGTTCTGGAAGCCAACCATCAGCACCTGACCCGTCGCCGCATGCTGCACAATTGCGGGAACGAGCCCATCCATCTTTGCAAAATCAATTGCTGTATCCGTCATCGCTCATCCTTCGTTGGTCACCCGTTTCGCGGTTCTCGTACAGACGGTAGATGCAAAAAGCCCGCCTGCGCTTAGCGCATCGGCGGGCTTTCTAGTCCTTTTGATTCCGGCTTTTTACTCTAAGCCATAAGGATTCGCCGACACGCTCGTCACGTGATGATGGTGGTGATGACGATGGTGAAGGTGAATCTGCATCTAGGTCGAACATAATCGGCTCTTGGAATGATGTCAACCCTTGTCATCGCAAATTATTTCGCAAACCGCTGAACTGACAGGAAATCAATCGGATGCTTTGTGTGGCCTTCGATCGCCAGATCGGCCAGCACTTCGCCAAGAACAGGCGCGAACTTGAAGCCGTGTCCGGAGAAGCCGCAGGCGATCGAGACTTGCGGGTAATCCGGGTGCGGCGAGACGACGAAGTGCTCGTCCGGCGTCATGGTGTACATGCAGGTCGCGGCATGTAGCAGTCTTCCGTTCAGGGCCGGGATATAAGTCTCTAATTGCTGTCGGATCTCTGCGATGTCTCGATGAGTAAAGCTGCGCTCGATCGAGCCCGCAGTACAAACATCGCCACCGGAATGAATCGCTGCCTTTACGCCACAGTGTTCGCAATCTGTTGCCGGAAATCCATAGAGGATGACGTCTTTGTTCGTCTGCCATATGTAAATCGGAAAACGATCCGGCCTGAATTCGGCGATGCCATCGACTGGGTCGAACCATGCCATCACATGTCGACGCACATGCAAGGGAAGGCCGGGTAGCTTCAAAAGATGGCTTGCCCATGCGCCCGGTGCGATTACGAGATGCTCAGCTTCATACGTCGCCTTTGTCGTGGTGACGCGGACCGTGCCTGTTTCCGTAACGGCCCAGTCGGCAAGCGGCTCTTCGAAGTGCAGAACCGCTCCTCGTTGCGCCGCCAATCCAAGATGCGCGGCCACGGCTGCTTCCGGGCGCAGGAAGCCGGCCTTGGTTTCGTACAGTGCGCAATGGTCAGGTCGCGGTTGGAGCATAGGAAATCGTCGCCGGATTTCTTTCGACTCAAGCAATTCATGGGGAAGGTCATGTTCACGCGCGCTTCGCAGGCTGCCTTGTACAACGTCGCTGTCCTCGGCTCCTAGAAACAGGCCTCCGGTGATGGTGAGCAAGTCCGTTTTGGTGTCACGTTCCAGTTGCTCCCATAGTTCGTACGCTCGCAGCACCAGAGGCACATATCCGGGGCCTTCGTTATAGGCCTGGCGGATGATGCGCGAACTGCCGTGCGAGGAGCCGCGGTCGTGGGCAGGTGTGTATTGTTCCAGTCCCAGCACGCGCTTGCTCCGGGCGGCAAGGTGGTAGGTGGCGGCGCTGCCGACGCCGCCCAGTCCGGCTACGATGACGTCATAAGTCTCTGCCATTTGGTTCTGTGTAGATTATCCTGTGGTCCGTAGAAAAAGAACTTTGCCGCCGACTCCTTCGTCTAGGATGAACATCATGTTAATCGCAAGAACTGCAAGCCTTTGCCTGCTGGGGATTCTGTTTGTGGCCCACGGATTCAGCGAAAAGACCATTGAAGGGCGCAACGGCATTTCGCTGCCCGCGCCTCCGCCTACCGCGACCGACACTGTGACTGAGAACCTGCACGGCACCGAGATTGCCGATCCGTACCGTTGGCTTGAAGATGCGAAGAGCCCACAGACGCGGGCGTGGATTGCTTCGCAGATGAAGTACACCGAGGACTATCTTTCGCAGGTGAAGATTCGTTCGCAGATAGTTGACGATCTGACGAAGCTGCAGCGTGTCGATGTCTACTCCGTTCCTGCGGAATACGGCGGCAGGATCTTCTTCGAAAAGCGGTTGGCGGACGAGAACCAGTCATCGATCTACGTGCGCGATGGCTGGAAGGGTGCCGATGTCCGGCTCGTGGATGCGACCAAGCTGAGCGCCGACCAGAACACTTCCGTCACGATCAACGACATCTCCGATGACGGCAAGGTGCTCGTTTACGGCATCCGGCAGGGCGGCGCGGATGAGGAGTCGGTACACATCCTCAACGTCGATACCAAGCAGGAGCTTTCGGACTCGCTGCCGAGCGACCGCTACTTCGGCGTGAGCCTCAGTCCGGACAAGCAGGGGCTGTACTACGCGCGCTTTACGCATCAGGGCACGACCGTCCACTACCATAAGCTCGGCACGCCGCCGGCTGCCGACGCGATGCTTTTCGGCAAGGAGTATCACGGCGAGCAGCTGGGCGAGATGGAACTGGTTGGCGTTGGCGTTACGGACAACGGGCGCTATCTCATGATCCGCATCGGCCGCGGCGTTCCGGCTACGCGGGAAGACATTCTGGTCAAAGATCTGCGCAAGCCTGACAGCGAGATCGTGCCGCTGGTTTACGGTCTTGAGGCTCGTACTTCGGCGGCCAACATCGGCGACCGATTCTTTCTATCGACCGACTACAAGGCCGCGAATAAGCGCATCGTTGAGGCGAAACCCGGCGAATCGCCCGATCAGTGGAAGACGATCATTCCCGAGGGCAAGGACGTGATCGATGGCTTCAACATCGTTGGCGGCAAGCTCTTTGTGCGGCGGCTGCACGATGTGAAGACCGAGACTTCCATCTATTCGCTGGAGGGGAAGCAGATCGGGCAGGTCCCGTATCCGGGCATTGGCTCCGGCTCAGACGTGATCGGACGGCCAGAGCAGACGACCGGTTTTTATGTCTTTCAATCGTTCATTTTGCCTCCTACGATCTACCGTTACGACACAAAATCGGGTAAATCCGACGTCTTTTTCCAGCCAAAAGTGCCGTTTGATTCGTTGCAGTACGAGATCAAGCAGGTCTTCTACAACTCCAAGGACGGCACCCGCGTTCCGATGTTCATTGCCGGCAAAAAGGGCCTGAAGCAGGACGGCAGCGTGCGCCTGCTGATGACCGGTTACGGAGGCTTCCAGTTGCCAGAGCTGCCTGCGTGGAACCCCGAATACGCCTGGTGGATGCGAGCAGGGCGGTTATTTTGCTCTGCCGAATCTGCGCGGGGGCGACGAGTACGGCGAGCCGTGGCACAAGGCGGCGATGTTCGAAAAGAAGCAGAATGTCTTTGACGACTGGTTTGCAGCCGCCGAATACCTGATTCAGAACCATTACACGACGCCGGAGCACTTTGCCATTCGCGGCCGATCGAATGGAGGATTGTTGATGGGCGCGTCGATCACGCAGCGGCCCGATCTGTTCGGGGCGATCTGGTGCGGGTATCCGCTGCTCGACATGCTGCGATACCAGAACTTCCTTTTCGGGCGGTTGTGGACGACCGAATACGGCAACGCGGACAACGCCAAGGACTTTCCTCACCTGCTCAAGTACTCTCCTTACCAGAACGTGAAGCCGGGGACGAAGTATCCGGCGATCATGTTCTTTACCGGCGATAGCGATACGCGGGTCGATCCGCTGCATGCCCGGAAGATGACGGCGCTGGTGCAAGCGGCGAATGGGGGCGACCGTCCGATCCTACTGCATTACAGCCTGAAGGGCGGGCACAGCTCGGGCGTCTCGCTCACCCAGCTGGTGGATGATGAAGCCGATGAGCTGGCGTTTCTCTGGAATGAGACGAGCATGCCTTAAACCCCTCCCCCATATTTTCTAAATTCTTCCAAATACAGGGGGTTAGCGGCATCCGTTTCCGGCCGAGGCTTCTTATCGCTTCGGCTCCGCCTGCGCTCATGCCTACGGCAGTAAGGTGCGGGCCTTTGGCCCGGCTTAATTCGGTGGGCTGAAGCCCACCGCTTCTACCTCTTATTTGTGCGCGCTTTCGCGCGGTCTTGAAGACCCACGTTAGCCCGCGAAGTCTTCGACTTCGCTCCCGCTAACATCGAGGGGTACCCGGCCTTCTATCGACCCCCCCTGGTATTTTATAAATTCGTGCAAGTAAGGAATTTAGGGGTGTCCGAATTCCTCGCTGCATGGCAAAGGCCGCCTGACAGGCGGCCTTTTTGTGTGGCATTTTTTCTCGCTATTCAAGTTTAGCATTTTTCATCATAATTCCGTCCACCCGTCCGCTCCCGTATAAGTGCCGAATTATGATAGGCTTAGCCCGTTTCTTTCTGCTCGGGGGGCTTGACACGCGCGAACGGACCGGATAAACGCCGCGGTTTGAATTATCCATTCAGGTCGGCGATACACTGTGGACATGGGAAACAAAGACACAGGCAAACGCGAAGTGAAGAAGAAGCCTCAGCCCAAGCCAAAAATTGCGCCGGGACGTAAACGTGAGGATGTGAATCAAACCACTGCGCGGATCAATCGAGAAGGCAAGGAACCGGCCTAATTTTCGACGGATCAAACAGGGCAACGCTACTTGACTCTGTTTGCCACTTCCAGCATTTGCATGAACTGCGCGGGGGCCGAAGTCCCGCGGTCGATTTCGCCTGTCAGGGGACTTAAGGCCCCTGCTCCCTCCGCTTGGCGTGGCTATTCGGACAGCATTGCTTTTCGCCGAGGATCCAGGAGGCGGGCCATGGGTAAAGCCTTTGGTAGTGGGTCAATTTAAGTTCCCACCATGTGTAGTTACCGAAAAAATGCCGTTTTGCGGGAACTTTGATATGAGGGCGGATTCTCTCGTCGTGTCACTTCCTGTTTGCCGGTGACTCAGGATTTGAGTGCTGTCGAGATGTCTTCATGTGGTATCTGCGAGGGGCCGTGACAATCAAGAGTCCCGGTCATTCCATTTGTGGCTTGTTTAACTCACGTCACCTGGTGGACACTGCCGGCTTCTTAGCTGGTGAAGCCTCTGGAGAGTTTTCATTTTCAGCAACGAAGGGCACGGCGGCAGAGATTCTTGTTCCCTGCCCGGGCTTTGACTCGACGGAAAACCTGCCATGGACCAGATTTACCCGTTCCTCCATACTGACAAGGCCTAATCCTCGATTCTTCTTCGCTTCTTCAACGTCAAAGCCTGCGCCTGCGTCACGGACGACGAGTTGAACCTCTTCCTCTGTGGCGCATAAGTCCACGGAGAATTGGTTGGTTTCGCTATATTTCACCGCATTATGCAGAGCTTCCTGGGTGATTCGGAAAAGGCACAGTGAAATATCCTTGGGCAAATCTTTCGGCACATCCGAGTCCCGGAACTCAATGTTCACATCATGCTGTTTGGAAAGCTCCTGGCAAAGCGCCCGGATGGCGGTCACGATGCCCAGGCAGTCGAGCATCGATGAGTGCAGCTGGTGCGACAGTGATTGAACGTCACCCGCAATCTCCGCACAATGATGCTGGATTTCTTCCAGGCTGCTCTTCGTGGCGGCGGGTAACCCGTCTGTATCATCCTTCGTCTGCTCGATCTCCATCGACAACAGCGCCAGCCGCTGGCAAATATCATCGTGAAGATCTCTCGCGATCCGGCTGCGCTCTTTCTCCTGCGCCTCAATCAGCTGACCGCTCATCTGCTTGAGAGCCTGCTGGGCAAGCTTCTGGTCTGTCACATCAATCGCCGAGCCGATGAATCCGCCGAATGACCCGTCGCCATTCACCCGGGGAGACGCGACATCAAACATCCAGCGATAAACCCCATCGCTCCGCCGCAGCCTGTACTCTCGCGAAAACGGCTGGCGGTCTTTCAAGCGCTGTGACAGGCCATCCTTCACATTTCTGAGATCATCCGGATGGACATACGTAGCCCAGCTATCGCCGTATCCCGCATTCGAGTCCTGACCCGTAAACGCGATTCGCCGCTCATTCAGATAGGTGATCTTGCCTTGCGGATCGCACATCCACACCAGTGACGGCGTCGTATCCGTCATCACCCGGAAACGCTTCTCGCTTTCGCGAAGCTGACCTTCAGCCTTCCGCTTTCTCGCTCGCTCCCACAGCAGTCCGATAACCAGCAGAAGCAGCGCACCGATCACCACGATCGTGGCGATCAGGTATTTTCGGTAGCTCTCCCACAACGAGGGGGGCCGGTACAGAATCACGCTGCCCGGCGGCAGCGCCGACTCCGGAATATGCCAGCGCTGAAGCGCTCGCCAGTCCACGCGGACCTGCAGATCGGAGTCGTGCACTATGGGAATGTTCTCCGGCCGCTCACCTAGCAGCACTCTTGCGGCTATTTCCCCCGTCCGCAGCATGGTTTTCGTGTTGTCCGGGTATGCCCCACCAATACAACCATAGTTCAAACAAAGCTCCGGCCATGCAGAATAGGTCGGCAGGTGTTGTGCGGCCACGGCGAGCACATCAAAGGCTCTAATCGCTGGCTCAGCCGAACTTGGTGGCGCAAGCTGAAACAGGATCACGGTATGGGGAGGGAGTGCAGCAACGCTCTCAAGCATCCCGGTGCCTGGAGGTCCGATGATGTCGATCTCTCTTACCTCGGCCTCATGACGAAGAAGCTCGGAGTGTGCAGTTGCCCACCAGAAATTACGGCTGGCCTCGATAACAGCAACTGCATTTGTGTCCGGTTGAAGGCGAAGCGCGAGATCGATTGTTTCCCGTAGTCCAACCGGACTTTCCACACCGGTGACTCCCGGCGCCATCTTCTTTCCCTCCAGTTCGCTGGCAGTGACCGCTGTGAAGACGATGGGCACGCCGAGAAATATCCGGTCGCGGTATTGCATCGTTAATTCAAGCGCCTCAAGGGAAACTGCAACCACAATATCCGGCTTTACCTCCCGATACTCACGGCGAAATGTCTCCGCCAGGCTCTCCCGGTAAGATTCATCTTCGAATCGCTGGTTATTGAGAAAAGCCGTATAGACGTTGACCGGGCCCCGAACGCGCGCCCGCATCGCGGATTCAATCAAATTCAGAAACCTGGCTTCTTGCTGAAAAGAACTGAACACGACCAGTACGTTTTTCGCATTCGGCTCTGCCGCGGCAGCCGGGAGGACCAGGACGCACAAAAGAACGCCAAGAACTACCCACCACACATATGCAGAAAGTCTGTTGGGGCAATCACATGACGACGAAGCGCGCAGGTGCTGCTTCAGACTACTTCCGGACGCATGAACAGGTGTCTGTGGGGAGTTGCCATTGAACGACTGTCCCGAAGCTTGTCCAGTCAACATTTCGGTCACGCGCTGCTCACGTCGGGTGGAGGACGCACGGGCTCCGTAGATTTCCGCAACGCACGGGCCCAAAAGGTTGTGCAAGGATTGTAGCTCTTCGGCGGCCCTTAACCCAAGGTCCGGCAGCCCCGGACATGAACTTTCGAATCCCAAATGCAGCCGACAAAAGAAGTTTGTAGATTGGCGGCATGAGGGATTAGTGCTCCCTAACTGTTAAAAGCGGCAGATTCTGCGGACTTAGCTCCCGAATTACCGGCCAACCGGAGAGCGCCGGGATAAACCGGCATGTTGTAGGGGGTGCAAGTCCCCTGCAGGAAAGGAAGTAGCGAATCCATCCTGACCCCGAGTCTTGTTGGGGACATCGCGAGGTGTCACTTGAAGCGTAGATAGGGGTATTGGTGGGCCGGGCTATTGAGCTTCGAAAAGCCGGAAGATCAGGATGCCGACTCTCTTCCGAGTTGGAGGAAGGCAATACGGCGGCTGCGTTACACGCGAGTGGCTGTCCGGTCCTGCGTAGTCTAAGAACCCGCGCACGCTGATAAAACAACATGCACGAGAACCGGGAGATCTCCAGCACGCCTTGGTCTAACGACCAAGGCCGGTCCGCGAAGGCCGCAAGCCGCAATGCGGACATGCACGTGTTGGAGAAGTCGGACTGCGTTTTAGTACCTGTGAACCAGCCGAACAAGGAAGCAAAAGCTACTGCGGAGGTTGGGGAGGGAAGGGCGCAGATGAAGGAGAACATCGCACAGTCAAACATGCTCCCGACACAGAGCGGGAAACGCATGTCCCAGGAACTGGACGGTGTGCGAAAAGCAGCAAAGGAAAGAAAGCAGGAACGGTTCACTTCCTTGCTCCACCACCTGAACATTGATTTACTCCGCGACAGCTTTTACGTGCTTCAGCGTAAGGCCTCACCGGGGGTAGACGGCGTGACATGGCAGGAGTATGAAACCGGTCTGGAAGATCGATTGGTCGATCTTCACGGCCGGGTTCATCGTGGAGCGTACCGGGCCCAACCTTCAAGGCGAGTCTATATACCGAAGGCTGACGGACGACAACGTCCGCTGGGCATCGCGGCTGTGGAGGACAAGATCGTCCAACAGGCCGTGGTGACGATCCTCAATCAGATATATGAGGTCGACTTCAAGGGCTTCTCCTACGGGTTCCGTCCGGGCCGCAGCCCGCATCAGGCGCTTGATGCTCTGACGGTGGGCATCCAACGGAAGAAGGTGAACTGGATACTCGATGCGGACGTTTTAGGCTTCTTCGATAACTTGAGTCACGAATGGGCCTTAAAGTTCATCGAGCATCGGGTGGCCGATCGAAGGATACTTCGCCTGATCCGGAAATGGTTAAAGGCGGGAGTATCGGAAGACGGCCAGTGGTCGGAGACAAATAAGGGTACGCCGCAGGGATCAGTGGCTTCACCGCTGATCGCTAACGTTTACCTGCATTACCTCTTCGATCTGTGGGCTGACGTCTGGCGCAGGAAAGTGGCCAAGGGCGATGTCATCATCGTTCGCTACGCCGACGATCTTGTGCTGGGTTTTCAGCAGCGGGCTGATGCGGTGCGGTTCCTCGAAGAGTTCAAGGAACGGCTGGCAAAGTTCGGCTTGGAACTACACCCGGATAAGACCCGGCTGATCGAGTTCGGGCGCTATGCGGCCCGTGACCGGAAGCAGCGTGGGGAAGGGAAACCGGAGACCTTCAACTTCTTGGGGTTCACCCACTACAGTGGGCAACGCCACAAGACCGAGACCTTCACCGTCTGGCGGATCACTGCGAAGAAGCGCATGGTTGCGAAGCTGAAAGCCATCAAGGCTGAGCTTCAACGCCGCAAGCACGATCGCACCAGTCAGGTCGGTGAATGGCTTCGGAAGGTGGTCACCGGCTACTACCAATACCATGCTGTCCCCGGCAACATCGATCAGCTGCGCATCTTCAGACAACGCGTCAATCGACTATGGCGTAATGTACTGGTTCGTCGTAGTCAACGCGCGAAGAAGAAGTGGGAGAAGTTTACTCCGGTCCTTGAACGGTGGATACCACCACCCTGTGTTCTTCACCCCTATCCCGACGCCCGCTTTTACGCCACCCATTCTTCATAAGAGCCGCATGCGTAGACGCGCCTGTGCGGATCTGTGCGGGGGGCGATCCGTGAGGATCGTCCCTACCGCGTCAGCAATACCAAAGTGCCAGAAAAGTCAGCTTTCTATGAGACGGTCGCCGATTGTCAATAACTGTCTCCGTTTTCTTTGTTGGGTAAGGTCTTTGTTCTTTGCTTCGGTTGCAACGCATGTTGTTCTCCACCGTGTTTCTATTCGCACTTTGTGTAAGCCGTCCTGGCTCGGTGCCGGTTGAGGTCCAGTTGGAGAAGTCGATGCTGCCAGTTTTCGGTCGGCCTCGTTGAGGGCCCAAGCCGACACGCAGTCATCGGAACACGGGGTCGTCGCAACAAGTAAACATGATCACCTATCAAGCGGCTGCGGCGTAAAAGGGAACGTATGGTTCCTGGGTCACCCAGATGCGGTGCAGCAGCACGGCCAGCTTTCGAGCTACGACAACGATGGCCCGGTTTCGGGACTGCTTGCCCCCACGCGAAGCCAGATGCAGACCCCAGTCTCGCAGGCTGGAGTCCTTTCCGTGTCGTCCGAGGACATGATTGGCGCACTCGACGAGCAGGGATCGGAGATAGACGTTGCCCGCCTTGGTGATGCCGAGCTGAGGATCTCGCTCACCGGACTGGCTGCGCCGCGGTCGGAGTCCGAGATAGCAGCCAACGTCCCGACTTCGCTGGAAACGCTCTTTGCTGCCCAGCGTCAGGACATACGTCAGCGCCGTGAGTTGGCCCACTCCATAGACCTTGGTCAGAGCCATAGTCTCCGGGTACTCGGTTTCAGTCAGCTTCTTGATCGCCCGGTCATATGCCTTGATCTTCAAGGTCATGTCGGCGATCTGCTCGAGCACCGGGCCAAGCGCCTGAACCAAACCTGGTGGTAGCACGGCCATGCATCGCTTCGCGAAACAGAGCGTAGAAGAAGCTGGAAGGCGATATCCGCAGGGCTTCGCCAGACCACGCACTGCGTTCACCGCAGCGGTCCGCAGGCGAACGATCAGGTTACGCGCACGGATCAGGGTAAGGGCCTCCTGCTGAGCGACTGTGCGGTGCGCAATCGGCCTGAGTATCTTGGGATCGAGCCGCGCGAAACGAGCCAGCTTTTCCGCATCCACCTGATCGCTCTTCCGATCGCTGTGCGAGATCGCCCGCAACTCGCGCACGTTCGCCACGATTACTTCATGGCCCAACTCCTGAAGCTGCTCGCTGATCCATATCGAGTGTGTCCCTGCCTCCATGGCGATCCGCACTCGAGGCAGGTCGGTAACCCACTTATCGACGCTGGATGGGTTCGTGCGGAACCTGCCCCGGTCGACCACTTCACCATCTTCGTTGAGCGTGCAGTAATGGCTCCAGACATCCCCAAGGTCGATGCCGATCGTGATCCCAATTTGAGAGCAGCCCCGGGGTACTTCCGCGATGAGGTCCTGCGTATGCCTTTTCATCCGCTTAGTCTCTCTCTTCTCAGAGCGACCGTCTCATCCCAGTTTTCGGTAACTTCACGCCCAGATCAAATTGATCCACTACCAAGCCCTTAGGCCCCTGCTCCCTCCGCTTCGCATGGCTATTCGGGCAACATCGCCTTTCGCCGAGGATCCAGAGGCGGGCGGCGGCGGCGGATGTCAGCTAGTTCGCCAAGGCTTCGGGACTTGCGGCACTTGCCATGCCGTCTTCGGGCTTGCGGCGGAGGATGCCCGCGGTAACCAGCGCCATCACAAGACCGACGGGCAAGGGCTCCAGCAGTCATGGACATTCTGTATAGCGGGTTCGAGTACATGACTTCAAACTTGTGGGCCTCCGCGATCTTTGCCTCGAGGGCGGCGCCCTGCAGGCCGGAGTTCTGTGCCCGCTTCACCATGCTGGCGGCGTAGTCGTGTGCGAAGTTCTTTTCCACCGTGGCCGAGAGGGCTTCCCACATGGCCACGTAGCAGATGCAGGCGATCAGGATCATGAGGGCACCGGCGGCGAATGCGCGGCCAAAGGTAATGGAGCCGCCGCACTCGGTGTCGCGGTAATGCTTGACGCCGACGAAGACGATCAGGAAGCTGAGCACCATAATGGTGTAGCCGACCACCATGCCATAGCTCGCCTTGATGTGGTGCTCGAAGGGCACGGTGACGCCCATCAAGATGGCCAAAACGAGACCGCTCAGCAGACCGTACTTCCAGACATTCTTCTTCATGGTGATCCTCCCTGTGTGCGGGGCGCTTCGGAGCGCCGCGGATGTCCTTACCCTGCACGATCGGCCGGTCGCCGCGCGTCATTCTTTCGCATGATTTTGCCCGAAATCGCGGAATTCATGCCGAAGGAGGATGCGTTTTCCACCCCAGCGAGCCAACACCGGGCTTGCTGGGGACCCCGGTTATGGGAGCAGGCCGAGTTCCTTGCTGCGTTGGACCGCCTCGGTGCGGCGGCGGGCACCGAGCTTGTCGAAGGCGCGGCTGCAGTGAGTCTTGACGGTGTTCTCGCTTACGAAGAGGGTTTCGCCGATCTCGCGGTTGCTGAGGCCGCGGGCCACCAGCTCGAGGACTTCCGGCTCGCGGCGGGTGATGCCGAGGCGCGCGCGGACTGTATCGTCGGCTGCGAAGTTGGGTGTGGGGGTGGCGGGGACAGCGATTTCGACGATGCGGTCTACGATACGCTCGCGGATACGTTCCCGGGGTGCGAGGAGCCTGGTGCCGAGCCAGATGCCGGCACCGGCAAAGAGGATGGCGATGAGGACGCCGTAGATCGCGACCGAGTGCTCGAGGACAACGAAGTGGAACTCGGTCCATTGGAGCAGCGTGACGAGGACGCCGCCTACCAGCCCGAAGATCAGCACCTGTTTGCGCATCCCGCCTTGTCCCATGGTGCTGTCCATGATATCGCGTGGCATTCCCTTGGGGCTGCGTAGAACCAAGCAATGAGCTAGGGGCCAACATAATGTTGTTCTGGGCCAGCTTATCGGCTACCTTCAGCATGTGGGTCGCGTGCCTTACGGTAGTCTGCGCGCTTGCCTTCATCTCAGCTCCTCAAGGTGACGTTCATGAAAGTGATCTCCTGCTTTGCGGCTGTCTCACGGATTCTGCTGGCGACGGCGTGCGTCGCAGCGGGAGCGCAATCGACTGGACCGAACGCAGCGAGCGATGAGGCGAACGGGCAGGCGTGGTGGGCGCACATTCGCTATCTGGCCGATGATTCGATGAAGGGGCGGCTCACCGGCAGCGATGAATATCTGAAGGCTGCCGCATACGTCGTCGATCAGTTCAAATCGTGGGGGCTGAAGCCGGCGGGCGTGGACGGAACCTACTATCAGCCGGTTCATTTCGATGTGCAGCGCGTGATTGCGAAAGACTCCTCGCTGGCGCTGGTGACGAATGGGAAGCAGACTCCGCTGCAGCTGGGGGATGACGCTATTCTTGGCACGCGCATGCCGCAACCGAAGGTGGTCGACGCGCAGCTTGTTTTCATTGGATATGGGCTGCATCTTCCCGAGTCCGGCTACGATGATTTCGATTCGGCGGAGCTTCCGCGAGCGGCGCTCAAGGGCAAAGTGGTGGTGCTGGTGAATGGCGGCCCGGCGAATCTGCCGGGGCCGCTGAAGTCGTTTGCACGCACGTCGCCGCTGATCAAAGCGATTCGCGAGGCGGGCGCGGTTGGGCTGATTTCAATTCCTACGCCGAAGTCGATGGATTTTGGCTGGCAGCGGGTTGCGTCGAGCGCTTCACAGCCCGGCATGCGCCTGGCGGCGGCGGCGGGAGATGCGGCGGTGGCGGAACGGCATCCGGCGCTGGCGGATGATCATGGAGAGCTTTTCACCGCGTCGTTCAATCCGGCGCAGGCGGAAAAGCTCTTTGAAGGCAGCGGACACAGCTTTGCCGAGATACTTGCTCTGGCTGATGCGCAGAAGCCACTGCCGCGTTTTGCGCTGGGCAAGGGCATTCGCGCGACGGTGGTCACGGAGATTTCGCACGTAGTCTCGCCGAATATCGTTGCCGTGCTGCCGGGTTCCGACCCGGCGCTCAAGGCGCAGTACGTTGGGATATCCGCGCATCTGGACCACCTGGGCGTGGGCGCGCCGATCCATGGGAAGACGATCTATGCGGGAGCGATGGACGATGCTTCGGGAGTAGCCACGGTACTGGAGACGGCGCGGACGATCAGCCAGAGCGGCGAACGCCCGAAACGGTCGCTGCTGTTTCTGGTCTTTACTGCGGAAGAGAAGGGGCTGCTGGGGTCGCGATTTTTCGCCGGGCACCCCACGGTTCCGGAGGGAAGTATTGTTGCCGATCTGAATCTGGATATGTTCATGCCCATCTTTGCGCTGAAAAAATTGCATGTGCAGGGGCTGGAGCAGTCGACGCTGGCCGACGAGGCGCGGGCGGCAGGAGCGGAGCATCAAATCGAGATTGCGGGCGATCCGGAGCCGGACCGGAACTCGTTCATTCGCACTGATCAGTACAGCTTTGTGCAGGCGGGCGTGCCGGCCCTCGCGATGAAATTCGGCTGGACGGCGGGGTCGCCCGAGTACAAGGCGTGGCGGGCATGGCTGGCTGAGCGATACCATTCGACCGACGACGATCTGACTCAGCCGGTTGACCTTGCCGCAGCCGCGCAGTTCAACGGATTTTTTGCCGACCTGGCGCGGACGGTGGCGAATGATCCTGCCACGCCGCATTATCTGGATACGAGCTTCTTCAGGCGCTTTGAGCTTCACCCCTAGTGATCAGCGATCGGCTCGGGAGACTGCTCCCGTCAACGTGTTGCGAAGAACCCGCTGACGGGAGGCGATGCATTGCTGTATTTCTCAGTGCTTGCTGACCATGTCCATTACGTCCTTGCGCAGCTCCAGACGGCTGGTGTCACGCGTATAGAACATGTGGCCGCCAGGGTATTCGTGGACAGAGACGCGGGTTGGGTCGGTGCCCATTTCCGGCATCTGATCGACGGTTAGGATCGAGCCCATGAAGGGGCACGACAGATCGTTCCACCCGTGAGCAATCACGACGCGCATCTTGGGATCGGCGGCGACGGACTGGCGCAGGTCTTCGACGGAGCCTTTACGCAGCTCATCGCCGCCATCCCAGAGGCGATTCACTTCAAACGAGAGCGCGTTGTAGCGGGCATCGACTTTCCAGCCAACGGTGCGGGTAACGAAATCGACCATGGCAGTCGTTGTCGGCGCGATGAGGGTTTCGAGCAACGGGTCGCCGAAGCGCCTCTCGGGTGAGTAGGGGAAGGGGTCATAGGCGGTCACGTTCGAGTCGTAAACGGACCCGATTTTGCCTTCTTCGCGGTGGACTTCGCGCAGGTAGGCTCCGATTTCGAGACGGCCTCCGGAGTACTTCACGAACTCCGGATCGAGGCCGGTCATGTCGGTCACGCGCTTGACGATGCGCTGCGTGGCTTCGGGGTCGGTGCGGCCTTTGAAGAGGTCGGTTGCATACTCGCCGAGAGTGTAGGAGATGACCTGCTGCATGGCCTCCGGCGTGAGCTTGTGCTGACGCTCAAGATTTGCGGCTGTGATCGATGGCAGGGTGACCATCCAGGGGATGGGCGAGAGGTCGCCGTTCTGCTCGATGGTGGGATTGAGATAGGGCGAGACGAGGACGACGCCGTTCATGGCTACGCCAAGCTGTGTCTGCAGGTAATGCGTGATGCGCGGGCCGCGGAATCCGCCGTAGCTTTCGCCGACGAGATACTTGCGGGAGCCGAGGCGGTTGTTCTTGACAAGCCAGTCGTAGACGACGCGCGAGAGGTATTCGATGTCGGGCTGGGTGCTGTAGAAGAGCTTTTTCGCCTCGGCTTCAGGGACGGAGGCACGGCTGAATCCAGTGCCGATGGGGTCGATGAAGACGAGGTCGGTGAAGTCGAGCCAGGTGCCGGGGTTATCGACCAGCCTAACCGGGTCGGATGGGCTGTCGCCTTCGTTGCCGACGCCTTCAAGATGCTTGGGGCCGATGGCGCCGAAATTGAGATAGACCGAAGCCGCGCCGGGGCCGCCGTTGAAGGCGAAGGTGACGGCGCGGTCGGGGCCGTCGACGGTGTACGCGGTGAAGACGACCTGACCGGCTTCCTTGCCGTCCTTGTCCCGCGTGGGCAGCGTGCCGACGGTGGCGGTGTAATGCAGTGTTTTGCCGTTGAGCTCGATGCTTTGCTGTACGTGGGCATCGGGCGGGAGTGGCGGCAGGGCTTTTTCTTTATCGGCTTTGTCGGATTTTTCGGGGGCTGCGGCGGCCGGTTTGTCGGCTGGTTTGTCCTTGTCCTGCGCCTGGATGGGAAGGCAGGGAATAAGGCAGATTGCAGCGATGGCGGCTGCAAGGCGAATCTTGTTAAGGCTCATTGAAATACGATACATGGGGATTTGGGCCGAATCACAGACTGCGACAGGCGGTGTCATTTTTTGCGGTGAGTTGAGGGTCGTGCTTTCCCACCCTTTCGCAGAAAGCGCGAAAGGATGGGGCACCCTTTTTCGTGCTGATCGACGCGAAAGGCAGGTCCTTTCCCTTCGTTACACTCAGGGTCAGGATGACAGCACCTGGGGATGTGCTTGCTACTGCTTTGTGTCGAGGGGGTGCTGGGATTTTTCGAAGAATTCGTTTTGCAGTTGCAGGCTGGTCTGGTCGGCCTTGATGGCGCGGAGGGCGTCGGCGAGATCGCTGACGTATGCCTTCATGTCGGCCTGGCCGAGTTCGAGCGTGGCGGCACTGCCGTCTCCGGAGTAGTGGTTGGGGAAACGCGCATACCACCAGATGCCGGTGTAGACGTTCTGCGGCAGATGCTGGCGAGCCTGGTCGGCGCCTGATTCCTGAGTGGCGCGGTCCTGGTGAACGAGGTCGGGGCGCGAGACCATGGTGTGCGCGGTTTCTGATTCACCGGCGTGCATATCTACTTTGGAGTGCAATGCAGGACGGCCCGGGTAGTCTGCGTGCCAGCGATAGATATAGACGACGTAATCGTGCTGCATTTGTAACTGTGATTGAGCGAAATACGGCAACAGGCTCTCGTTGCCTCCGTGGCCGTTGACGATGACGATCTTCTTGCAGCCGTTGCGAGCCATTTCGTCGGTGGTTTCCTGCAGAAGATCGAGCTGCATGTGCATGCTGTAGGAGACGGTGCCGGGCTCGTGCTTCGCTTCGGCGATCTGGCCGAAATAATATGCGGGAAAGATGACGGAGTATTCCTGCGCGGCGGCGTGTTCGGTGGCGTAGCGCACGTTAATGAGGTCGGTGCCGAGAGGCAGGTGCGGGCCGTGCTTTTCGATGATGCCAAACGGCAGCATGCAGACGCCCTGCGCCTGATGGATGGCGGTGATGAAGTCCGGGCCGGTGAGTTCTTCCCATTTGGGTGAGAGCTTGCTTTCGGTCTGAATTCCGGTTTGAGCGAGGCTTGCGATGGATGTGGCCGCGAGCAGGCCGAGGACGATGAATCGCCCCTTCAAGGCGGGATTCTCCTTTGAAAATCCCCATGATACAGGGAAAAAGAAATCGGATTTTTACGAGATGCGGCGACTTTGGGGACTATAAGGAATCTAAGTGGATACAAATCAGTTCCAGGAAGGAGTTCGCCGTGTCGCTAACACTTGATGAGCTTGAGAAGTTGAAGCACGCTCCGGCTGTGCCGGGGGTGGAGGATCTTTTTCTGCGTCGCTGGAGTCCACGCGCGTTTGCCAATAAGCCTGTTTCAGATGACGACTTGAAAACGATTTTTGAGGCTGCCCGCTGGGCTGCTTCGTCGTATAACGAGCAGCCGTGGCGCTTCTTTCTGGGCAGGCATGGCGATGCGACTTATCAGAAGATTTTCGACGTGCTGGTTGAGTTCAATCAGGGATGGGCTAAGAGCGCGCCTGTGCTGATCCTTTCTGTTGCCAGTAATAAGTTCGCCGCGAATGGGCATCCGAACCAGTATTCGATCCACGACACGGGTGCGGCGACAGGATACCTTTCGCTGCAGGCCACGGCTCTTGGTCTGCACACGCATTCGATGGCAGGCTTCGATCACCACAAAGCACGGAGGGCTTTCAATGTGTCTGCCGACTATGACATTGGGGCGGTGACTGCGCTGGGTTATCTGGGTGATCCCAATACTTTGCACGATTCGATGCGTACGCAGGAGGTATCGCCTCGGTCGAGGATGCCTCTGAGCGAATTTGTGCTGGCGGATTGGGATACGCCTGCTCTTTAGGTGCGTGGCCCAGAAAAGCAGATGCTTCCCTGCGGTCAGGATGACATGGGTTGTGGGAGTGCGTTACTTTCCCACCCGTTGTTCGTGCAGCCGCTTAGAAACCGCAGGTCCTTCGACTTCGCTACGCTGCGTTCAGGATGACATCGGTTGGGAGAGGACGTTGCTTTCCCGTTACTGCACTCTGGCGTCGAAGGTTGCTGTTTCAACGATGTTGGCGTGCTTCATCTGTACGAAGATGCGATAGTCGCCCGGCGTCGGGAAGCCATAGGGGAAGCTGACAATGTTGGGGGTGGGCTGCGAGCTGTTGCTCATGTCCATTCCCGGCATGTCTTTCATGTCGCTTGCGGTGGTGCCATTCTGCGATTGTGCCATCATGAGCGCGGCCATCGAGACGGTTCCTGATGGGTGAATGTGGGCGAAGACGGTGCCGTCGGTCTTTACGAAGGCGGCGTGGCCCACCATACCCATGTACAGGGCCATGTCCTTTGGCGGCTGGCCGTTTGCATCGAGCAAGGTGAAGGTGAAGTCTTCCGGGGCCTTCGCGGTCAAGGTTGCGGGGCGTTTCCAGACCATCGTGTAGCCGTCGGGCAGCTTATAGATGGTGCTCGTTTCTGTGCCTTCGCCATTCCATTTGAGGGCGGTCGCTGTGCCTTCGGCGTCGTCTCCGGTTAGCTCGCGGCCGTGAGTGAAGGGCAAGGTTATCGATGTGACGAGGGTTTCGGGGAAGCCATTGGCGTGGACGACATCGGCGTAGAGCTTGTAGGTTCCGGCGGCCATTGTCGGCAGCGCCAGATGGAAGTCGCCGGATCCTACCTGATCGGGATGCAGGTGGTAGACCACGTCCATTGCAGGCCAGCGGATGGCGTAGAGGTGCATGATGTGGTTGTGGTCGGGGACGAAGTCGTCGAGCTTGCGCGCGCGCACCCAACCGGGGTCAACCATCTTGAGATCGAGGACGTTGCCGGGCTGCATGGTTGCGTTCATCTGCAGAGGCTTGTAGATGTATGAGGAGTAGTCGGTTGCGTCGGCGTTCCACCATTTGTTGCCGAGAATGACTCCGACAACAAGAATGACAAATGCAACCGTCATGGCTACATATGCGCGCCGGCGGTTTGCGGGTGGGGCTTTTTTCCCGGGCGGCAGCTGCGCGTCGCGCGCGGCGGCGCCGATGATGCCGACCATTCCGAGGACGAGAATCACGCCGAGCAAGGCCAGCATGAGTCCCATGCTGCGCTGCATCTTGCGTGTGCCGATGGCGGTGGCGGGAACCGGGATCGAGAGCACGCCCTGGCCCTGGTTGCCGCTGGCGACGAAGCGTATTTGCCAGGAGCCAGTGGCCATGATCCAGAGATGGCCGGTGAAGAATTGCGCGTCCTTCGACGGCTTCGTCATCGTGTCCGGCACCGGCGGATGCTTTGACGCGTCGCCGGTGAGGAGCATCGGGGTGATGGTGATGTTGTCGATGCCGGGCGTGCTGGAGCGGACTTCAATTTCGGCGACGCCGGGAATGACGAGCGGTGGTCGAATGACGACGAAGAGCTTGTAGGGACCGGCTTCGCCTTCGGCGTACACATCGGGGCTGCCGACGTGGGCGCTTGCGGGTAAGGCAGAAAGTAGAGACTAGAAGGCAGGCGAGCCAACTGAGCGATTTGAGTTTCCGCATCAGCGCTGGACCTTTCGCATCCATTTGCCCAGCGCGAGGCCAAGCCAGGTGCTGATGGCCGCATAGAGCATGGCGAATGCCAGGCCTTTCCAGAGAACGAGGCCGTGCTCGGGATTGAGGAACTGGCGCATGGCCGAGTGCGTCCATGACGGGGTGCCGTAGTCGAGATAGCCTGCTCCGAAGAAGCGGTTCTTCGCGGCGTCGGTCATGAGGAAGCTGGCGAAGGGCCATTCAGCGGCTACGAGCGTGAGGACAAAGACTGGGCCTGCGACAAGTGCGATGAGCCAAGACTTCCACGCCTGGGTTTTTTGCAGGATCAGGTCCATGAAGAATGCCGGGACGATGAGCAACAGAGGGAAGAGCGGCGGTATGAATTGGTGAACCGGCTGATAGACGGGGCCCAGCTTTGGCTCGGCGGGGAAGAGCGGCAGGATCAGGACGAGGCCGATGAGGAAGACGGTATATAGAGCGGTGGTAAAGGTCGCTGCCCAGCGGTTCCGCGAGCACTCCCAGAACATGGCGAAATACAGTGGCACGCCGATGGCGACAGAGATGTAGGCGCCGGCGGTGTGCAATTTGATGTCCCAGGTGTATTCCATGCGGAAGAACATGGTGAGGACCATCATCAAGCCGGCGAGGTAGAGCAGCAGCCATTGGAGCTTTTTGAAAAGCACGCCGTCGGCGCGGTTCATGGCCGAGGCGATGAGGAAGAATGAACCGACATCGATCGGCAAAGATGCCGAGCATCAGCAGGGTGTGCGGCGGGCTGACGATTTTTACGTCGAGACCGTAGGCGTTGTGCCACCAGTTGTCGAAGGGCGCGGAGGTGAGCATCGCGATGCCGCCCCAGGCTGCGAGGAAAGCGCCGAGCGGCGCGCGGAAACCGAAGACGCTGACTGAGGATGCGACCAGCTCCGGCACGCGGCGGAAGGTCGTAGTCAGGATGAGATAGCCGCAGCGAGATTGCCGGCGAGAATGCCGCAGGCGTAGATGGCCAGGTGAGCCGGCGTCCAGAAGGTGTCGCGGCCGATGGAGCGGTGCCAGGAGACGTCCCAGTGCGCGCCGATGGTGACGGAGGTGACGGCGAGGGCCGCGCACCATAAATACCAGGGGATACGCTGGGTGCTTCCTGTATGGAAAGTGGTTGTGGCTGCCATTGGTTCTTGCCTCAATTTCCTGCTGCGCTCAGGCGACCTTAGCTGGATGAAGTTTGTACGTTCCCACCCTTTCGCAGAATGCGCGAAAGGATGGGGCCCACCCCTTTTCGTGCCCGTGCTGTCTTTGCTCAGGATACGCCGGGCGGCGTTGATTTTCTGTCAAATTGGCGTCGATTGGATGAAGTTGTCTTGACATTATTAAACTAAACCGTTCAGTATTGTTGATACGCAGGAAGGTGCCCATGATTCGTGCCGAAAACCTGGTGAAGACGTTCGGAGATTTTACCGCCGTGAAGGGTATTTCTTTCGAAGTGCAGCAGGGCGAGATTTTTGCCTTTCTCGGGCCGAATGGCGCCGGGAAGACGACCACTATCAAGATGCTGACGACGCTGCTGAAGCCGACGAGCGGGACGATTGAGCTGGATGGCCTGAATCCGACGCTCAAGCAGAACGAGGCAAGGCGGCGTTTCGGCATCGTCTTTCAGGATCCGAGCCTCGATAACGAGCAGACCGCCTACGAAAACATGGAGCTGCACGGCATCCTTTATCACGTGCCGCGCAAGGTGCGTGTTGAGCGGATTGAAACTCTGCTGAAGATTTTCGAGCTGTGGGACCGGAAAGACGATTATGTGAAACAGTTCTCCGGCGGCATGAAGCGGCGGCTGGAGATTGCGCGCGGCTTTCTGCATACGCCGAAGATTCTGTTTCTTGACGAGCCGACGCTGGGGCTCGATCCGCAGAGCCGCAATCAGCTCTGGACGCACGTGAAGCGGTTGAACGAGACGGAGAAGACGACGGTTTTTCTCACCACGCATTACATGGACGAGGCTGACCGCGTGGCGCATCGCATTGCGATTATCGATCACGGCAAGTTGATTGCGCAGGGCACGTCGGCTGAATTGAAGGCGAGCACGAACAGCGATTCGCTGGAAGGCGCATTTCTCGCGTTGACGGGAGAGTCGATTCGCGATGAGAGCGCGAGTTCCGCGGATGGTATGCGCCAGATGGCGAAGATGTGGAGGAGGTAGAGAATGAGCGCGATTTATATTCTCTGGCTGCGTGAGCTGAAGCGTTATATACGTTCGCGCGTGCAGATTATAGCCTCGCTTGGCCAGCCGGTGCTTTATCTGCTGGCGCTGGGCTTCGGGCTTGGCCCGGTCTTTCAGCGCGCGGGCAATGGGAGCTACGTGCAGTTCATCGCTCCCGGCGTAATCGGCATGTCGATTCTCTTCATGTGCATCTTCTCCGGTATTTCGATTCTCTGGGACCGGCAGTTCGGGTTTCTTAAGGAGACGCTGGTGGCTCCGGTGTCGCGTATGCAGATCATGCTGGGCCGCACGCTGGGATCGGCTACAGTCGCCACAGTTCCAGGGCATATCTGGTCCTGATCGTTTGCCTGATCGCCGGTTTCCGTCCGCACAGCTGGACTGTCCTTCCCCAGGCACTGATATTCATGGCGATGATTGCGATTACCTTTGCCGCGCTGGGCACCGCATTCGGATCGTTCATCAAGGACATGCAGGGCTTTCCCATCGTGATGAACTTCATGGTGCTGCCTATGTTTTTCCTCTCCGGCGCATTGTTTCCGCTTTCGCACTTGCCAACGGCGCTCACCGTCGTCACTCACCTTGATCCGTTGACGTATGGCATTGACGGTTTGCGCGGAGCGTTGATCGGGGTGTGGCACTTCAGCCTTGCGCTGGATGTGGCCGTGATGGGCGGGATTGCGGTCGCCTTCATCAGCCTGGGCGCCTACATGTTTTCGAAGATTGAACCATAAGAAATGGCACGACCACGAAGCATTGCTGCACATCGCAAGGTCCTGGACGCCGCGCTCAATCTGTTTGCCGAGCGCGGCATCGATGCGACGAGCATGGATGCGATTGCAGAAGCATCCGGCGTAAGCAAGGCGACGATCTACAAGCACTGGCGCGACAAAGACAAGCTGTGCCTTGAAGTGCTGGGCTATCTTCACGGCGTGGACGAAGAGCCGCCTGTTTTCGACTCGGGCGACCTGCGCGCCGACCTGATTGCGCAGCTGAACTATCAGCCGGCGGCGCATCGCAAGGAAATGAAAGAGCGCATCATGCCGCACCTGATGGCCTACTCGGCGCGTAACCGCGCGTTTGGAGACCAGTGGCGGGCGCGCGTGCTGGAAAGGCCACGGGCGCAAATTCGAGACTTGCTGAAGCGCGGCGTGCAGAGCGGCAAGCTGGTGAAGTCGCTTGATCCTGATGTTGGTATTGCTTTGCTGATTGGGCCGTTGCTTTACCGGCATGTGTTTGTAAACCGTTTCGGCGGAAAGCTGCCTGCGGACCTGGCTACACATGTGGCGGATGCGTTTATTGCGGCGTTCGGATTGAAGGCGGAGAAGACGGTTCGAAAGAAGACGTGATGGATGGGCTTCCGGTCAGGTGAGTCTTTGCCTTCCCACCCTTTCACAAACTGCGCGAAAGAATGGGGCACCCTTTTTCGTGCTACCGCTTAGAAGAACCAGATCCTTCCCCTTCCTCTTCGTTGCACTCAGAGTCAGGGTCAGGATGACATCTCTCATCTGTGCCAACTCAAACTATTGCACCTGGCCCATGTAGACGCCGAAGGGCGGTAGCTGGACGTTATCCAAAGATGGCGCATCGCTTGATCCAGGAGTCTTCATCAGCGTCTTTGCCTGCCTGCTGAGGATGCCGTGCGCTGAGAGATCGAAGCTGATCTTCCGCGGCTGCGCGGTGAAGTTGCAGGCGACGACGACTGCCGGCTGGCCCGGAACCTGACGCAGCCATGTCAGAACATTGTTGTCGTCGCTATTGAGCATGATGTTCCTGCCGTCGCGGAGGGCTGGCGTGGAGCGGCGGAGTTCGATGAGCTGCTTGTACCAGTTCAGCATCGAATCGAAATCCATAACCTCGGCTTTCACGTTGACGGTCTTGTAGCTAGGCGGGATCGGAAGCCACGGCTTCACGTTTGGTCCGGTGAATCCTGCGTTCGGGCCATCGTCCCACTGCATGGGGGTGCGCTCGCCGTCGCGGCCTTTGTCCTTCGGCCAGCCGGTGATGCCGACGGGGTCTTTCACATCTTCTTTGCGCGTGGGCGGCGTGGTGACCATGCCGATTTCATCGCCGTAGTAGAAGAGCGCGGTGCCGCGTGTGGCGAAGAGGACGGTGGCGATGACACGCCCGATGTCCTGATTATGGGTGCCGTCGCCGTAGCGGTCCCAGCGCGGGTTGTCGTGGTTGTCGAAGACGATCATTGGCTCATTGCCGTTGACGTTGTTCTGGACTTCATTGATGCGCTGGCGGAAGAGGCTTACGTCGAGCTTGTTGATGAAGCCGACCTGCATGTCCATGGGGAGCTGCAGTTCATCATTGTTCTCCCCGTACATTTTTTTTAGATCATCGATGCTCTTCAGGTAGGTCTCGCCGATGAGGACGATGTCGCGGCCTTTGTAACTGTCGGCAACCAGGCGGAGCTCGCGGAGAACGTCATGCACCTGAGGCAGATTGTTGGTCATGGCGTCATCGAGAGCCACGTCGCCATAATTGTTCGTGGTGGTCTTGCCGTTGGCGTCTTTGATTTCGGCGTCGTCTCGCCATTGCGGATCTTCGAAGAGCGTGGTGATGGCGTCGAAACGGAAGCCACCGACGCCGCGGTTGATCCAGAAACGCACCACGTCATACATGGCTTTGCGCACCTGTGGATTGTTCCAGTTCAGGTCGGGCTGCTGGATGTAGAACTTGTGGTAGTAGTACTGGCCTGTTTTCTGGTCGTACTCCCATGCCGAGTGGCCGAAGTCGGACTGCCAGTTGTTGGGCGGCTGTCCCGGACCTTTGCCATCGCGCCAGACGTACCAGTTGCGCTTGGGGTCTGTCTTTGAGCTTCGCGAAGCGATGAACCAGGGGTGCTTGTCGGAGGTATGGTTGAGCACCATGTCCATGATGACGCGGATGTTGCGCTTCTTCGCTTCGGCGACAAGATGATCGAAGTCTTTGAGCGTGCCGTATTGGGGGTCGATGGCTTCATAGTTCGAGATGTCGTAGCCGAAGTCGACTTGCGGCGAGGGATAGATGGGGGAGAGCCAGATGGCGTCGACGCCGAGCACCTTCAGGTAATCGAGACGCGAAGTGATGCCGTTCAGATCGCCGATGCCGTCGTTGTTCGAGTCCTGGAAGCTGCGCGGATAGATTTCGTAGAGCACTGCTCCCTTCCACCACGGTTGCGCTGACGAGTTGCCTGACGTCTGCGCCCAAAGGCAGCTCGTGAGCATCAGGGCGGTGATTGCGCAAAGATGTTTTGTCCAGCTGCTCTTCATGATGTTTCTCCTCCAGGAAAATGGCGCTGCAGGCTCTGTTCTTGAATGAGACGGTCTATGTCTTCGTCAGAGAAGCTAACACATTAGGCCGTGTGTCCGCGCAGTGCGGCGGTTGGCGTTGCCCTGAACCCCGAGAGTCAGGCATGTCTTTAGGGGTTGTTCTTGTCGGGTGAAGGAGGATTGTCTTTGTCCTGATGCTTATCCTTACGTCCAAAATCCAGACCGAATTGCGGGTCTGAGCGAGTCCCCGTGATGCTGATAGGCACCTCTGTGCCAGCGCCGTGCTTGGAGAAAAACGGGTCGACGGGCATGAGCAGGATGGATTTCCAGCCGCCAACCATTTCAGATAATTTGGCTTTGAGCCGGGCCTTGCCGTGAAAGTCGAACTGGTTGCCGTCGAGCGTATAGACGCCATTGAGGGCTATGTCGGCGCCGGGCACATTGTAATTGAGGCTGCTGAAAGTCAGCTTGCTGTCGGCCAGCACGAACTCCCCCTGCATTTGCGATTGGATGGATTCCGGGTGCTGTTTGTCGAGGTGGCTGGCTTCCTCAGGCTTGCCCTGGCCGCGGAGACTAAGCTGGTCGACTCCTGCCTGCACCTTCTCATTGGAAAATGCGGCATTCACTATCTGGAAATCCCCTTTCAGCTGCAGCTTCTGGGAGACGGACGCCTTGCCTGGGGGCAGGAAGAACTTCGTCTTGAGCTTTAGATCGCCACTCATGATGGGAGGCACAGTTTTTACAGCTAGCGTCAGCATGTCTTCAATGCGCGCTGGGGCTACTGTCACGTCGAGGGTGATGTTGTGGCCTCCCTGAGGAGCGCGCACTACGTCGCCCACGGCGAGAATGTGAGAGTGCAGCAGCTGGGCGTCGACAGGCTGCAGATAGGTGTCACCATTGGTGCCGTCGACGATAGCATGGAACCTGGTATGCAGCGGCATGGGATGGTTGCCGGAATCGACGCTGAAATTGGGCGTATCGGTTTCACCGTCGACCACGATGTGGTTCAGTGTGCCGTCATATTTGCCGGTGGAAGAAAGCATGCCGCTGATGCCCTTGATCGTGTTCAGGTCAGCGTGACTGAAGCTGTAGTCGCCGCGCACCGGCGAATCGCCTGGACTGTGCGCGTCGAATGGGCCGAAATAGCCAGTCGAATCAATGTCGCCGACGGGCTTGGGGTTGGTGAGGATGGCGTGGAACTTCATCGGCTGGTCCCGGCCTACGGAGTCGAGCGTGAGATGGCTGATCTCGAAGTCCATGGGGATCTTGCCGGGTTTGCTGGTTTCAAGGACGAGCGCGGCGTTTTCGATCTCGATCTCGCCGACGAAGATCTTGATCTTGCCGCTTTCATTGTTTGTGTTCAGCTTCGGGATGTTGTGGCGATCTTCCTTGGGCGGCATGTGGATTTGCATGCCTTTCAGATTGACCTTGTCGACGTACATCGGGGTGTGCAGCAGGCCGCGCCAGGTGGTGCGGAAGGAGAATTCATCGACGGCGAAGAGCGGCTTGCCTTTCATCTGATTGGGGTCGATCTGATTAGGGTAGAGCTTCAGCCCAGAGGCGGTCACCTCAAATCCATGGAGAAAGTAGACGTGAAAATGCTCAAGTTCGACGCGGCTGTCAAAGCGGGTGCTGAGAGTTTCAATGACGCGCGCGCGCAAGATTGGCTCGGCCCGGTGCAGCGCCACTTCGACCGCGACAAACCCGCCGATCAGGAGAAGCAAAAAAATACCAGCAATCCATAGCAAGATGCGCTTTGAGCGGCTATTCTTCTGTGTTGTTGCTTGAGGACTTTGAGAGGGCAGTTGATCGTCCACGTTCAGAGCCTTTCAAAAAATACAGGTGCGCTATGAACTTAGAGGCAGTTTTCGGCTTGTGCGTTGGTTCGAGGAGCGTTCGCATGGCAATGAGACGACTTTGGCGCAGTCTTGGAGTTCTTGCACTCTGCCAGGTGGCTGCACTTGCGCAGGTGAGTGCAACCGCTGCTCCTCCGTCAGCGCCTGCCGCGGGGACGATCGACCAATACATTCACCAGGCATGGGACACACTATCAAGGTCGATGACAGACTGCAACTCGCTGATCGACCCCAAGCTGAAGACTGCGCCGGTGCTGTACATTCCGCAGGAGATCGAGGAGCCGCCGCAGGTAGCCGCGCTGCACTCGAAATGCAATGTTGATGTGGAGCGCCTGCCGCAGCGCATTACGCATATTGGAGAAGTCGATCCGCGATCGATAAAAGTGCCCGGATTGCTTTATCTGCCCAACAAGTATGTTGTACCCGGCGGACGCTTCAACGAAATGTACGGTTGGGACAGCTACTTTATTCTGCTTGGACTACTGCGCGACGGCCGCGTCGATATTGCACGCGGCATGGTGGAGAATTTTTTCTTCGAGATCGAGCACTACGGCAGCATTCTGAACGCGAATCGGACTTATTATCTAACGCGTTCGCAGCCGCCATTTCTTTCTTCGATGATCCGCGATGTGTATGAGACGCAGATTTCATCGATGGCGAGCAGCCCGAAGCGCGCGGATACGTGGCTGTACCGCGCTTACGGATATGCGGTGCGCGACCACAATCTCTGGCTGGACGATTTTCATCGTGCCGGCGATACGGGTCTCGCGCGCTATTTCGACCTAGGCGAGGGCCCGGTTCCGGAGCAGGAGGATGACAGTACCTACTATCCGGATGTAATTCGATGGCTGCTCTCGCATCCGGACGTGCATACGGATTATCTGGTCGATGGCCCGGACCAGCCGAACGCGGCTCAGAAGGCGGAACTGGCGAAGACCAGCTGCGATATCAGCGTCTCACATGTTTGTGCACACGCCCATGTAGATGGCCACTGGCTCTCGGCCGACTATTATCGCGGCGACCGCGCGATGCGCGAGTCGGGATATGACCCCAGCTTCCGCTTCGGACCCTTCAGCGGTTCGACGCATCATAATGCGCCGATCTGCCTCAACAGTTTGCTCTACAAGTACGAGCGCGATCTGGCGTGGATGGCGGAGAAGCTGGGCAAGACGGACGATGTGGCGAAGTGGAATGCGCAGGCCGACGCACGCAAGGCGGCGATCAACAAGTATCTGTGGAACGCAAGCGAGGGCATGTTTTTCGATTACGACTTCATGGCGCAGAAGCAGTCGACGTACCGTTACCTGACGACCTTCTACCCGTTGTGGGCTGGCCTGGCCGATGAGGAGCAGACGAAGGGCTTGGAGAAGGCGTTGCACTGGTTCGAACAGCCGGGCGGGCTGGCGATGAGCACTTTCAATTCCGGAACGCAGTGGGATTTGCCGTATGGCTGGGCGCCTCCTTCATGGATTGCCATTGCCGGGTTGTGGAAGGTAGGAGATATTCCGGATGCGCGGCGGCTCTCTGAGAAGTTCAGCCACACGATTCTGACGAATTTCGAGCACGATCACACGATTCGCGAGAAATACGATGTCGTAAGCGGTTCGTCGCAGTTAGCGCTCGCCACCGGATACAAAACGAATGAAGTGGGCTTTGGCTGGAGCAACGCGGCTTATCTGAAGATGCAGCAGCTGCTGACGGAAACGGCAGGCAAGAAGTGAGCACGGAGCCGAAGCTCATCGTTGGCCTGGGTGAGCTGCTGTGGGATTTACTACCCAGTGGCAAGCAATTAGGCGGAGCTCCGGCGAACTTTACCGTGATGTCCGCGCGGCTGGGGAACCATGGTGTCATCGCCAGCCGCGTGGGGCGCGATGCGCTGGGTGAGGAGGCCCGCGCTTACCTTGCGCCTCTGCCTGCTGACCTGGACTATCTGCAAACCGATGAAGAGCACTCTACGGGCAGCGTTTCGGTCACGTTGCACGATGGCCAGCCGGAGTACGTGATTCACCAGCCGGTAGCGTGGGATTTTCTCGCATTCACGCCAGAGTGGCAGGCGCTGGCGCGACGCGCCGATGCTGTTTGCTTTGGCACGCTGGCGCAGCGGCACGATGTTTCGCGCGAATCAATCCATCTATTTCTTGGGGCTACGCCGGAAAACTGCGTGCGGGTGTTTGATGTGAATCTGCGCAAGCCGTTTTACGATGCGCTGGTGCTCTCGGATTCGCTGCAGCGAGCCACGATTCTTAAGATCAATGAAATTGAAATGCCGATTGTGATGGCACTCCTTGGGTTGGGCGAAGATTCAGGCTTGGATGAGGGCTCTCTGCTGCAGTCTGCGCGGGTGCTGTTAGACCATTTCCCACTGCGACTGGTTTGCACAACGATGGGATCGCAGGGCAGTTTGCTGGTGACGCGCGATGCCTACCATCGCCATCAGGGAATTCCGACGCAAGTAGCAGACACGGTGGGCGCGGGCGATGCCTTTACCGCCGCGCTGGTTCGCTCTTATCTGCAGGGCGCGCCGCTGGCGGTTTTGAATGAGGCGGGGAATCGCTGGGGATCGTGGGTGGCGTCGCAGAGAGGCGCAATGCCCGCATTGTCTGCCGAGGTGCGTGAAGAGATCGAGGCGCGTATCTCCCAAGCAACCGTACAATAAGCCGAGGCCACGCAAAGATGATCGAGTTGTCCACCTCTCAGGAACGACGCGCTGTCGGGCAATCGCGGCGGAAGCAATTGCGCAGACAGGACCACTGTAACTGGCAGCCGCAGCAGAGGCGACACGATCCGATTGCCCTGCTTGAAGAATCGATGCGCGGACGGGTGCCGTCGCTGATCGCGTTGAAGTATGAGCGCATGGCTGCTTCGCCTTTCGGCTTTTTTCGCGGCGCCGTGCCGGTCATGGCTGCCGACTTTTCGCTGCTGCCGCATACGGGCATCGTGAACCAGATCTGCGGCGATGCGCATGTGCGGAATCTGGGCGCATACGCTGCGCCGGATGGACGGCTTGTCTTCGACATCAACGATTTCGACGAGACCATTCGCGCTCCCTTCGAATGGGACCTGAAGCGTCTTGCAACCAGCCTGGTGGTTGCTGGGCGCGAACTCAGCATCAAGAGTGCGCAGTGTGAAGAAGCCGTATATGGTTTTATCGCGCGCTACCGCAAATATGTGGACATGTTCGCGAAGATGCCGGTCCTGGAGATGGCGCGCTACCAGGTCCATCGCCTGCAGCGCATTACTCCTGTCTCAACGGCACTGCTGAAGGCTGAGCGGTCCACTCCGATGCATACGCTGGAGCAACTGACCGTACCGGAGACAAGGAGGGGCGAGGAGACGGGAAGACGGATATTCAAAGAGGCCAAACCGCTGCTGACGCGTCTTTCCTCGGCGCAGGTGCGGGCAGTCCACGCGTCGGCGCATGAGTATAAGAAGAACCTCTTGCCGGAGCGTCAGCACTTCTTTTCGCAGTACCGGCCCGTGGATGTGGGATTCAAAGTTGTAGGAACGGGGTCGGTTGGGCTGCGCGACTATCTCGTGTACTTCGAAGGCAATGGCCGCGGCGATCCATTGTTTCTGCAGATCAAGGAAGAGCCGAACTCTGCTTATGCGAAATACATCGAATATCACGGACCGCACCATCAGGGGCAACGAGTGGCCGATGGCCAGCGTGCTATGCAGTTTCTCTCCGATCCGTTTCTCGGGTGGACCACGATCGGCCTCCGGCACTATCTTGTGCGGCAGCTGAATGATCATAAAGCGAGCATCGAAATAGAGGACCTGAGAGGTCCGGGCCTGCTCGAATACGCCGAGATGTGCGGCGAATTGCTGGCGCGCGGGCATTCGCGGTCAGGCGACGCGAATATGCTCGCCGGGTATATCGGCGGCGGCGGTCGATTTGCCGAGGCGATCATGAAATTCGCCGAAGCTTACGCCGACCAGACGGAGCGTGACTGGCAGGCGCTGCTCAAGTCAAGGCATGCGCCGAAGAGCAGCAAGTCAGCGTAATTTGCAACGTGCGCAGGCCGAATCGTCCAGAGATAGCAAATGGTGTTTTGTTTCATATGGAGAAAGAACTCCGCTGGTTGGTATAAGCATTGACCTCGCTCCCGTAAATATGGGAGCATCGAAAGGTGAAGACTACACTCGAAATTCCCGATGCCCTTTTCCGTCGGGCGAAGTCGGCTGCTGCCGTACGTGGAATTCCATTACGGGAGTTTGTGACCGAAGCGGTGAAGGACAAGCTGTCTGCTGATTCCAAATCAGCAGACAAGCCCTGGATGACGGCCTTCGGCAAGCTCCGACATCTGCGCAAGGAAAATACCAGGATCAGTCGCATCATCGAAGAGGAGTTCGAGCAGATCGAGGCCGAGGACCGGCTTTGATTCTGGACACGAACGGACTCTCAGCTCTGGCAGAGGGCGAACCAGCGTTAGCATCCATCCTCGGCCAGGCTGCGCAGATTGCCGTTCCAGTGATTGTGCTGGGTGAGTACCGGTACGGAATTTCGCAATCGCGCTACCGCAAGCAATATGAGCGGTGGTTGAGCGAGTATCTCCCTGCATTTCGTATTCTTGATATCGATGAACGGACGACGCTCTCCTATAGCGGGGTTCGCGCCGAACTCAAGAAATCGGGAACTCCGATCCCGTCGAACGACGTTTGGATCGCGGCCTTATGTCGGCAGCATTCTCTTTCACTCATAAGCCGCGATCGTCATTTCGATTACGTCGTGGGTATCCAAAGGCTTGAATGGTAATCCGTTCCGGTACTTTTGCTTGTGCGAAGAGCGCTGACTCGCTGACTCGCTAGAATAGAGGCATGCTGCAACTTGCCGACGCCGGCAAACGATTCGGCCCGAAACTTCTTTTTGAACACGCCAACTGGCTCATCACCGCAGGCGAACGCACGGCCCTGGTCGGCGCGAACGGCACGGGCAAATCGACGCTGCTGAAGACGCTGGCTGGCCTCGATACGCTTGATTACGGCGGCTTGCAGCGTACGCGTGGTATGAGCATTGGCTATTTGCCGCAGGACGGGCTTTCGCTTTCCGGGCGTACGGTCTTTGATGAGTGCCTGTCTGTTTTCGACGAGCTGAGAAGCATTGAGCAAGAGCTTGAGACGCTGGCGGCTTCGCTGGCGGAGCTTGATCCCGAGAGCGGCGCCTACGCGGCTGCCGCTCAGCGATATTCGAATCTGGGCGCCAGGTTTCACGCACACGACGGCTATGCGCTGGACGCGCAAGTGGGTTCGGTGCTCGCCGGTCTGGGCTTCAGTAAAGAAGACTGGGCGCGGCGCACGGAAGAATTTTCCGGTGGATGGCAGATGCGTATTGCGCTGGCAAAACTGCTGCTGCAGAAGCCGAATCTGCTGCTGCTGGACGAGCCGACGAACCATCTCGATCTGGAAACGCGCAACTGGCTCGAAGAGTATCTGCGCGGCTATCCGAACGGCTACATTCTCATCTCGCACGACCGCTATTTTCTGGATGTAACGGTGAACAAGATCATCGAGATATGGAACAAGGGGCTGCATTTTTACTCCGGCAACTACGAGAAATTCCTGCAGCAGAAGGAAGAGCGTCGCGCCCAGCTTGAAGCTGCGTATCGCAACCAGCGCGAGCACATCGAGCATCTTGAGGCATTCATCACCCGCTTCCGCTATCAGGCGACCAAGGCGAAGCAGGTGCAGAGCCGCATCAAGGAACTCGACAAGATCGAACGCATCGAGATTCCGCAGGAAGAGCAGGCCATTCATTTCACCTTTCCGCAGCCTCCGGTATCGGGGCGGACCGTGGTTGAAGTCTCTGGCCTGAGCAAGAGCTACGGCGAAAAGAGGGTGCTTGAGCAGGTCAGCTTCACGATTGAGCGCGGAGACCGCATCGCGCTCGTGGGCGCGAACGGCGCGGGCAAATCGACGCTCATCCGGATGCTTTCTGTGCAGGAAGCGCCAACGTCTGGCGTTTTGAAGCTGGGGCACAATGTTCTGCCCGATTATTTTGCGCAGGACCAGTACAAGGTGCTGGATCCCGCCGCACGCATGCTGGAGGACATCGGCAGCATCGCTCCGCGTGTGCCGGAGACGGATCTTCGTAGCCTGCTCGGGTGCTTTCTCTTCTCCGGTGATGATGTTTTCAAGCCGCTTAGTGTGCTCTCGGGCGGCGAGCGGAATCGCTATGCGCTGGCGCGCATCCTTGTCAGTCCCGCGAATTTCCTGCTGCTCGACGAACCGACCAACCACCTGGACCTGCGCGCGAAAGATGTATTGCTGGACGCGGTGAACAAGTTTACAGGGACGGTGATCTTCGTCTCGCACGACCGTTACTTCATTGATCGGCTGGCAACGCGCGTCTTTGAGGTGGAGGGTGGGCACGTGCATGTCTATCCCGGAAACTACGAAGACTACTTGTGGCGCAAGCAGGGCGGTGCTGACGCAATCGCATCGGCGGCGACGCCTGCAGCCGTTGCGCAGACCGAAGACCTCGCGCCTTCGGTCATCCAGTCTGCGGAAAAAGATAAGGTGCGTCGTCTGAATCCGATTCGGCTAAGACAGATGCAGGACCGGCTGGCGTTTGTGGAAGAAGAGATTCCGCGCGTCGAGGCTTCGATTGCGAATACTGAGCAATCGCTCGGCATTTATGTGAGCGCGGAAGAAACGGAGAGGCTGACGCGACTGCTTGATTCACTGCGAGAGCAGCACGGTTTGCTGACGGCAGAGTGGGAAGACCTGATGTTGCAGTTGGAAGAACAGCAGGTAAGCAGCTAAATGACAGCAGATCCTTCGCTACGCTCAGGATGACAATTCGTCATGAGGTCTTCAGTTTTGAAGTTGCGCGAAGCGCGTGTGCCTGGACGGCCAGTCCTCCTGCATAATCGAGATATGCAGCTCCTTTGGAAACCGGAAAGCTGGTCGCAACGCCTGGCTGAGTTGGAAGCGCGTTCAGGCGACCTGAAAGAGGCCCCTTTACGGCGCGATGTGCGCTCGCTGGGCATGCTGTTGGGGGAAGTGCTGCGCGAGCAGGCGGGCGAAGCCCTCTACGAAAAGGTGGAGGAGCTGCGTCAGTCGGCGATTCGCCGCCGCGAGGAGCAGTCGGAAGGACAGCTGAAAGAGGCCGAGGACCGGCTGCAGCAAACCGTTCTCGGCATCAGCGCCATGCCGGTGGAGCAAGCTTATCAACTGAGTCGCGCCTTCGCTTTCTATTTCGAATTGATCAATCTGGCCGAAACGAATCACCGCAAACGTCGCCGCCTGTCGCTGCAATTGAGCGGGCACGGCGCGAAGCAGCGCGGTTCCTTGCGCGGCACGCTACGCGAGATGAAGCGGGTCGGCATTTCGGCGGCTGAAGCGCTGGACTGGCTGCAGCGCATCTTTATTGTTCCGGTATTTACCGCGCATCCTACGGAGATCGCGCGGCGCTCGGTGCTCTTCAAGCGGCGGCGCGTTGGCGAATTCCTCGAAGAACTGGATCGGATTCCTGTTCCCGACGAAGAGATTTCGCGTTTGCAAGAGCAGCTCATCGCGGAAATCACCGCATTGTGGCAAACAGACGAGGTTCGGAGCCGCCGTCCGACCGTCAACGACGAGATCAAAATGGGGCTGGATTACTACGAAGTCTCCATTTTCGCCACGCTGCCGAAGCTGTATGAGGAAGTGTCTGCGGCCCTCGCGAGTGAGTACGAACTGCATATCGACATCTCAGAGCTGCCGCTGCTGCTGGGTTTCGGTTCATGGATTGGCGGCGATCGCGATGGCAATCCCTTCGTGACGCCGGATGTTACGCGCGAAGCGATTCGGTCGGCCCGGGCACGTCTGCTTGCGCATTACCGGCAGCAGGTGCAGCTGATCATCGATCTGCTGACGACGTCAGCGCAGCAGTTGCCTATCAGTAACGAATTGGAGCAGCGTCTGGACGGATACCTGACCGAGTTGCGCACGGGTACGCAACAGCTCTTTGACGCGCGCTTTGAGTTCGAACTCTACCGCCGCTTTATGGTGTGTGTGCATGCGCGGCTGCTGCGTACTGCGGGTGAAGTTGCATCCGATGCCGACAGCCTGGAAGCGGCGCTTAGCGCTTTGCCTGCTTATGGTGGCGCACAGGAATTTTTAGCCGATCTGGATGTGCTGCGCCGCAGTCTCGCGGAGAATGAAGGGCTGCGACTTGCGCAGGCATTGATTGATCCGCTCGTTCTGCTGGTGCGCACGTTTGGGTTGCACCTGCACACGCTGGATGTTCGCCAGCATGCGAAGCTTCATAAGAAGGCGCTGCGAGAGGCATCCGACTGGTGCGCGGGTAACGCGGGATCGGTGCCGCAGGGGCTGAGCCTGGAAAGCGCCGACGTGATCGAGACCTTCCGCACCATCGCGGAAGTGAAGGCCGGCTGCAGTCCGGAGGCGATTCGGCAATACGTGATCAGCGGAGCCAGCAGTGTTGAAGATGTGCTCGGAGTGCTCTGGCTGGCTCGTCTGGGTGGCGTGGAAGTGGCGGCCAGTGGCAATGATCCGGGGCTGATGCCGGTGCCGCTTTTCGAGTCGATTGAAGACCTGCGCAATGCTCCCGAGGTGTGCCGCAAGCTATGGACTCTGCCGGAATACCGTACCCTGCTGGCTTCGTGGAACAACACGCAGGAGATCATGCTCGGCTACTCCGACTCGAATAAAGACGGGGGCATGCTTACGAGCACCTGGGAGATCTTCCGCGCGCATCGCGCGTTGCATGAAGTGGCTCGCGAGTGCGGAGTGAAGCTGAGGCTCTTCCATGGGCGTGGCGGCACGGTTGGACGCGGCGGTGGTCCGACGCACCGTTCGATTTACGCGCAGCCTGTGGGCGCATTTGAAGGGCAGATTCGCATTACCGAGCAGGGCGAGGTGCTCAACTGGAAGTATTCAGACGTGGTGCTTGCCGAGCGCAATCTTGAATTGATGATCGCGGCCTCGCTCGATGCGCTTGCGCGTCCGAATGCGCTGGACCCTCATGGTCATCAGTCAGGAATTCTGCTTCCGGAATGGGAAGCGGCTTTCGAAGAATTGTCGGAGACGGCGTTTCACTTTTATCGCGAACAGATCATCGACGATCCCGAAGTACTGAGTTATTTCGAAATTGCGACGCCAGTCGCTGAACTGGAGCACGCGAAAATAGGCTCACGCCCGGCGCGGCGCAGCGGGCGGCGCAGCTTCGCCGACCTGCGCGCGATTCCGTGGGTTTTTGGATGGACGCAGAGCCGCCAGCTGGTGCCCGCGTGGTTTGGCGTTGGATACGCCATCGAGAAGTATTCAGAGAGGCCCGGTGGCGCTGAGTTACTGCGCGCTATGATGGCCGAGTTTCCGCTCTTTATCGACATTGTGCGCAATGTGGAGATGGCTATGGCGAAGGCCGATCTGGGCATTGCGTCGCTCTATGCCTCGCTTGTTCCGGACGCGGAGATGCGTACGAGGGTCTTCTCGAAGATCGAAGCAGAGTTCGATCGCACGCTTCAGGCGGTGCTCACCGTAACCGGCCAGAAGGAACTGCTTGAGACGAACAGAATGCTCTCCCATTCAATCCGGCTGCGCAACCCGTATGTCGATCCCATGAGCCTTATCCAGGTTGATCTGTTGCGGCGCAAGCGCGCGGGGGAAGATACGGACGAGATTAACCGCGCCATTGCCGGAACCATCAACGGCATTTCGGCGGGATTAAGAAATACAGGCTGATTCCCGAAACGGCAGTTCCGGTTTCATATTGGATTTGCGTGGCGGGATTTCTATTCAGGCGGCTGCTGGCAAGCCTCGCGCCATCATAAACTCGGCGCATGAGCACGCAACCGCCGATTGAAGACATCAACGCCATCGTGAGCCGCTTTCAGGCCTGGGCTGGAGCGCAGACTTCGTCTCATGCAAAAGACGGGGTGCGAGAGGTTACTTACGACGAGGCGATTCGGTCGAGAAGGCATCGCTCCCGAGTGGAAGGGTCTTTTCCGGAAGCTGAAAAATCTATGCCGGTTCATGCGGAAAGCGTCAATCGACGGAAGATGGAAAAATCAGCCAAGCCGGAGAAGAAAATCGCTCCGTCACGCCACATAAAGCACGAACCGCCGAAGAATGCGCAACGGCCGCGTGCGGCTCACCCTGTTGCTGCCCCGGAACCGCCCGCATTCCGGCAGGTACTTGCGGAAAAGGTGTCCATTCTGCCTGCGTCCTCATCTCAGGAACTGGCACTCGCCGAGCGAAGAACGACGGCTCTCTCACTACGAATTTCTTTCGCAGAGCACGCATTATTGAAGAAACGTGCGGCGGAGGAGAACCTTTCCGTCTCCTGCTATCTGCGGAACTGCGTCCTTGAAGTAGAGGAACTCAGGGCCCAGGTGAATGATTTACTGGCGGCGAAAGAAGCGCCACAATCGCTTCAGCATCGAGGGGGCATTTTTGAGGGGATAGGCCGTTTCTTCAGCGGCATTTTTGGCGGCAACAAGCACGCGCTAAGCTTGCGAGCGTGAAAGGTTATCACCGCTGGCTAGCCTCGCCCGCGCGAACGCGCCGGTTAAAATCATCCGACTGCTTTCGCGGCACGCTGAGGCACTTCCAGTTTCCTGCTTGCAGATGCTTGGCCAGAAAGACGATCTGGCCGCAATGGTACGCATAGTGCGCGACCTGCCGGTTGATGGCCTGCATTACGGAATGCGCTTCGCCGCGAATGGTGATGATGCGGCCCAGGTCTGCGTCGGTCAGCGGCTCCAGTGCAGTAAAGAGCCGGCTCCAGCCTTCTTCCCACAGGCGCATCAAGTCCGCGCGTGTCGCCGGACGGCTCTTCGAATTCGCTATCGCGATTGCGGTCGGGTTTTTCGCCGTCGCTGGTGAGAAAGTCAGTCCAGCGCGAGCGCATGTTGCCGGCCATGTGCTTCACGATGATGGCCACGCAATTGCTTTCCGGATCGATGACCGTCTGCAACTGCTCATCGCTCACCTGCGCCAATGCGGCCTCGGCAAGTTTCTTGTTCTGACGGAAAATTGCCACTGAATCAGTTACGTATGAGGTAGTGAATTCAAGCGCCATGAATTCATTTTCCCCGAAAGTTATTCGCCTTGCACGTTTGTCGCTTTGTCATTATGAAAACTGACGTTCCACTTCTTGCCGTCAGCGTCGTAATGCACCGTGCGGTTGCCATAATTCGATGAGTCGGATTGCTGGATCATGCCAAGCGCCATCGCCACCTGCAGCTCACTCATGCCCGGCTTGGGCTGATGCTGATCGATAGACTGCCACACATCAGCGGGCCAGTGCTTGTACATCTGGTGCGGGTCATCGTAGAAGAAAACGTCGTCGCAATAAAATGTCGAGTCGGTCCCCTGGATGTAGCCGACAGCAGTCGCATACTGCTTTGCATCGTCCGGCATCTGAAAAACGGCATACACCTGCTTGTCGCCCTTGGGGAGGCGGGTGGCCAAACTGGCAGGCGCTTTGGCCAGGATGATGTCTTTCACCTGCAACTGTTGAATGCTCGGTAAGACCCCGATCTTGTGACCAAAGTTGACGGTGTGACCTGCGTAAGGGAAATAGTCAAGCTCATAGCCCGCTTGAACCCAGACAGGTTTGTCGATCAGCTCTTTTGCCGACTTCACGTCATCGATCAGAAGTCTGCGCGGCTGGACCAGGTCATCGTCTGTCACCGGACGCTCCTGTCGCACCGGTTTCTGCACCATGGGTTCATGGCGTTCTTTCCAGACGAAATAAATGCGGATGCTGAAGACGGCGAGCACAAGCATGGTGATGAGTACGAATTTTTGCCATGTCTTCATCGGTTGTACCTGCTCCCTAAAGAGGCACCGCTAGTTTCTTAGATGCAGGCTATCTTGTGGTCAAAGCTGGCGGACTTCCTGACCGGACTGCTCAACCTCGAACTGCAAAAGTGCTTCGGGCGTCAGCTGATCGGCGCGGCGAAGATTTGGAAAGAAGAAGCTCCAGGTACCGGTAACGACCAGCGAGCCAATGCCGCCGATGACAACGGCGCGAACTGCCCCCCACCATGAGGCGGTGAGGCCGCTTTCGAATTCGCCCAGTTCGTTCGATGCTCCCACAAAGAGCGAGTTGACAGCGCTGACGCGGCCGCGCATTTCGGCCGGCGTCGCAAGTTGCAGAATCGATGAGCGGATGACGACGCTGACCATGTCCGACGCACCGACCAGAAACAGCGCAAGCAGTGACAAGGGCAGGCTGGTGGATACGCCGAAGAGAATCGTGGCCGCACCGAAAATGCCGACGCAGAAAAACATCTTTACGCCGGCGCCGCGCTGGATCGGCCGCCAGGTAAGCCACATGGAAATCACCAATGCGCCGATGGCTGGTGCGGCGCGCAGAAGGCCGAGTCCGCGTGGTCCGGTATGCAGGATTTCCTGCGCAAAGATGGGCATGAGCGCGACCGCGCCGCCCAGCAGCACGGCAAAGAGATCGAGCGAAATGGAACCGAGCAGAATCTGCGTCTTCCAGACATAGCGAATGCCGGCGAGTATCACTTCCGTAGAGATGGCGCGGTGCTCCATGCGGCCGGGGCGCACATGCAGCGAAAGTATGAGAAAGAGGAAGGCAACGAGCGTGGCCAGCGTGAAGAGGAAGACGACGCTGGCTCCGGCAATGTGTCCGCTGTAGCGGAAGCGTGTAAAGGATGCCGCCGAGCGACGGTCCGGCTACATTGGCAATCTGAAATGCCGTCGCGCCCCAGGTGACGGCGTTGACGAAATGCTCTTTAGGCACGAGATGTGGAATGAGCGCCGAGCTTGCCGGGCCGCTGAAGGCGCGCCCGCACCCGATGAGGAAGAGAATCGAAAAAATCGGCCAGACGGCGTGCAGTCCATGCCAGGCAAAGAGAAAGAGCGCCGTTGTACAGAAGGCCTGCAGCGTGTAGCAGACGAGAATCACATGGCGACGGTCGAAGCGGTCGGCGACGTGGCCAGCTGGGAGCAGGAAGAAAAGTCCCGGCAGAAAGAGCACGAGACCTGGTATAGCCGAGGTAAAGCGCGCTATGGGTGATTTGATAGACAAGCCACGCAACCGCCAGCGTCTGCGCTTCCGCGCCAATGATGACCAGCACTCGGGCAAGCTGATAGCGGCGGAAATCGCGCGAAAGAAATGCTGCTGCGCCTGAGCTGATAGATCGGTCGGGCATTCCTGGATACTTTCTATGATACCTGCCGGATTTTGGGGCTGCGTTTTCGCTCAGGCAGCGAACGATCAGAACTCGATATTCACCAGTCCTGCGGCTGCGCCCGGTGTTGTCGTAGAAACCTGCGGCGAGCGCCAGTGGTCGATGTAGGACACCTGATGCACGCAGCTGATGGTGCAGTGCGGAGCACAGGTTTTTTCCGTCAGGAATTCACGCTTCAGGTCGGCCTTGGTGTATTCGGCCAGCGGAACGCCGGGAAATCCGCGCTGCTGCGAGCAGTAGTGCACAAGGCCGTCTTCGCAGATGTAGAGATAGCGCGAGCCTGCGCGGCAGCGCCAGTCGTTGGGCTGCGCGTTGGCGATGGCTTCCTGAAACTGGTTGAACTGCGAGTAGTTCTTCTTCTTCCAGCTGCGCATCTCGTTCCACACGCTGCGCTCTTCGCCGCCAAGCGGCTTCAGCTGGCCGTCGCCGTCATGGATGATGCCGATGGTCGAGGTAAAGCCAAGTTCGATGGCGCGCCGCCCGATGGTCAGCGCGTCCTGCGGATCCTTGATGCCGCCGCCGACGACGGAATTGATGTTCACGTGGAAATCGGCGTGCTCGGAGAGCCACTGCAGCTTCTTGTCGAGGACCTTGAGGCTTTTCTTCGAGATTTCATCCGGCTGGACGTTGTCGATCGAAATCTGCAGGTGATCGAGGCCAGCCTTGTTCAGGCGCTGGATGCGCTCGGGGACCAACAGATAGCCGTTGGTGATCATGCCGGCGAGGCGGCCATGATGGCGGATGCGGGCGATGATCTCGTCCAGCTCCGGATGCAACAGCGGTTCGCCGCCGGAAATCGTAATGATGCTGGTGCCGAGGCGAGCCAAGATGATCGATACGGCGCAGCATTTCATCGATGGGCACCGGCTTCGAAACATCGTCGTACTCATTGCAGTAGGCACAGGCCAGGTTGCACCGGCGCATGGGCACAATCTGCGCCATGACCGGGTGCCGCGTGGAGGCGAGCGCGTGGCCTACAAGGGCCAGTTCGCGCACCTTGCGGCTGGCGGCCTTGATGCGGCGGCCTACAGTTTTCTGGTGTGCTGCGGACATGCTCTTCTTATTGAAACACAGGGAGATACCGCAGGGCGAGTCACTGGCTCAGAGTGGCAAAACGGGCATCTGAGTGGGGACTTTGGAGGTCTGAGCGGGCACTTCTCGGCACGGGGGGGAAATGCCTTCCCATGACTGAAAAATCCGGATCGATCTTATTGAAGGTCGTCTTGATCAAACCAGTCGTTCTCGAGAATCTGAAGCTGCTGTTGCAGTTGTGGCTGCAGCGCCTTCAAATCGATAGAGCCGAGAGAATCCAGAGCTTTCTGCGAGAGCTTCACAGCATCCATGCTCTTCGCCATGCTGGCCATTTCGTCGGAGTCGAGCATGGCGAGGGCGCCATGCTCGGCTACCTTCATGTCCGGCTCATCGTATACGAAGACATCCGGGCAGAATCCGGGAATCTCCAGTTCGCCTTTCTTCTTCGGCTCGCCTGCCTGCAGGTTCAGCTTCTGCTCCTTCTTGTCGCGCATGACGGTGAGCTGTACCTGCTTGCCGCGGTTGTTATGCAGCGCCTTCGTCCAGTCCGCGCGCGAGGCCATGTTGTCGTCGTTCACCTTGGTGATGACGTCTCCCGCCTTGAGACCGGCGGTGGCGGCAGGGCTGTTCTCGTCAACGCTCTTGACCAGCAGGCCGGTTCCGTCACTTACGCCAAAGTAGCTGGCGAGCTGTGTGCTGAGCACATCCACGTCCGCGCCGATATAGAGGCCGCTGGTCGTGAAGACGCCGAAAAAGCCATTACCGCGGCTGCCGCCCTGCGGCGGCATGAGGCCGTTGGCCAGAGGAGCTTCATCTGGATCAGGCACGGTGAAGTGCTGCGACCATGCATTGGCCTCGACCTTGGCACGATCGGCGAGCTGCACGGAGATATTCTGCTGCTGGCCGTCGCGGCTGATCACGAAGTTGACGGTGTGACCGGGAGGAGTTTCTCGCAGCATGCGGCGCAACTGATCGGCGCCTTCCACGCGCTGGCCATTCATTTCGAGGACCACATCATGCACTTTGAGGCCGGCTTTGTTGGCTGGCGCGTCATGGTCGACGGTAGTGATCTCCGCGCCATGCACGTCCTTGAGCTTCAGTTCCGCGGCCCGGTCGTTGTCAATGTCACGAATGTTTACGCCGAGGTAACTCTGCGAGCTGTGCGCGAGATATGCGGAGGTATCGCTGAAAACGGTTACCGGTTGCGCCGCAGCCTGGTTATTGCAGACTGCAAGCGTTGCGCCGCCTGCAGCAAATATGGTCCAACCCAGCCTCAAAAAGTGTTTCATGCGTGTGCCTCAATCTCGTGGGTCCATCCTGCTTCGTAGGACTTGCTCTTTGGTGAAACGTTATCCACAGCTTTATTGAATTTCAGGCAATTGTTGCAGAACCTGCCGCGAAGCCGTGCGGATTTGCGGACTTTCGTCCTGCATAGCAACAGTATGCAACACCTCGCGCACGCTCGAATCGCTTTCGACAGGTTCGATCAGGCTGATGGCCTGCGTGCGAACGCGCGGGTCGGAATCCTTCATCAGGGACTCAAGCACCGCATCGCGCACGCGCATGTCTTCGGCAATGTACGGTTGCAGTCCTTCGAGCGCCTTCAGGCGCACGTTGGGATTCTTGTCGTAGCGCAGCGCTACCATCAGCGCGTTGCGAATCGGGCCGTCGTCGCACTGATGTCCGTTGCGGCACTCGTTGGCCAGCAAACCCACAGAGTCGTCACGCACGCTGGCGTTGACGTTGTTCTGCGTGCCCAGCAGCAACAGCTGGCGAATACGTGGATCGTCGAGCGAACCCTGCAGCGTCTCCGGGACGAGCTTGTTGTAGTTCACCTTCACGATTTCGGAGTTTGTTTCCCGCGTAATGCCGCTCACATTGGCGATCTGCGCGGGATTGTCTTCCGTTGTTGAAGGCGGTTGGCCCAGATTCAGAATGAGCTTCGATTGCTGCGCGTCATGCGCCTTCAGCCCGGCCAGATATCCACCGTATCCGCCTGCGCCGAGGCCAACGAGCAGCAACAGCGAGGCCATGACCGGAGCGGCACGCAGGCGGCCAGCGCCACGGGTAAAAACCTGTGTGAGGCGCACCAGCCAGCTGCCATGCGGCATGTTGTCGAGCGCTTCTTCCAGACGCATGCGCGCCCGCGCCACCATCGCCGCCGATGGTTCCTCGACGGGATAGAGCGACATAGTGGTCTTGAGACTACGCATTGCCTGCATGTCCAGGCGGCACGCGTCACATTCCATCAAATGTTGCTCGAGTTGATGGTTGGCGTCGTCTGAAATCTCTCTGTAGACCGCCAACGCGATATTCTGCTGAGCCAGGTCACACTTCATGGCCATCATTCCTTTTGCCTCACTCGCCTCAAAAAAATCTGCACTGCAGGAGCTTCTTTGAGCCCCTTTTCTTCTTGGGTATTCCGCAACAACACCAGTTCTTAGCGGATCGCTATCGCATCTCCGCCAGGTTTGCCCTTAGTTTTCTTGTCGCACGAAAGAGCGTGTTCTTCGCTGTCTCTTCCGTAGTGTTCAGCATTTCGCCGATCGTTCTCAGCTTCAGTCCCTGATAGTGCTTCAGCTCAAAGACCATGCGCTCGCGCGGCGTCAATTTTTCGAGCGCCGCCTGAATGCGCTGGCCCAGAATCTTGCGCTGCAGCTCGCGGTCAGGGTTCGCTCCCGCGCGCTCATCGCTTACGTTGCTGAGCAGGTCGAGCTCTTCTCCGGAGGCATCGATCATCACCGACGGGTCTTCACGCCGGGCCTTGCGCCTGCGCAACTGGTCGAGGCACAGGTTCGTGACGATGCGGTAAATCCAGGTATAGAACGAGCACTCGAACCGGAAGTTACCGAGATACCGGTAAGCCTTTAAAAAGGCTTCCTGGTGGATGTCCTGCGCGTCCTGCTCTGATCCAGTGAGATGCAGGGCAAGCCGCAACACCGCCTGATCATATTGACGCACCAGCAGGTCAAAGGCTGCCCGCGAGCCCTGCTGGGCCTCGCGAATCAGCTCAGTTTCTGTTGTTCGGTCGCGTACATCCGTCGGCATTCGCTGCGAGGATTGTATCGTCCGGCCGTTTTGGTGCGCAGTAGCCGTTGTGGGAACGGGGATTCGTAGTGCGTCTGCCGGCATGCTTTTTGACTGCTCCAGAATGCGATCGCAAATGCACCTAAATAGACGGCTCATAAGGACTTTCGTTAGCAGCTAGGCAGCGCTTTTGTGTTTCGATTTACACTCGGCTCATGGCTTCTGCTGGAAATCTCTTCCCCGGCCCCGATTCCGAGAAATCGGGCTGGATTACCGCCTTTTGCGATGGCGGTTCACGCGGCAATCCCGGGCCGGCCGGGTACGGTGTCTATATTCAAGACGAAAATGGCGCGAAAGTCGCCGAATTAAGCGAGTATCTGGGCAAGAAAACGAACAATTTTGCCGAGTATTCTGGACTTTTAGCGGCTCTTGATTACGCTTTGGCCAATGGACATACCCACCTTAAGGCCGTCGCCGATTCCGAGCTTATGGTGAAGCAGATTAAAGGCCAATACCGGGTCAACAGTCCCGAATTGCGACCCTTGTATGAAGAGGCTCGCCGCCGCATCGCGAAGCTGGAAGACTTTCAGATTCAACATGTTCTGCGTGAAAAGAACCGCCGCGCCGACCAGCTGGCGAACGAGGCCATGGACCGCGGCACGGGCCGATCCGCGCAATCCTCCGTTGCGCCAGCATCGAAATCGCAGACTCTCCGCGGCTTCGTGAAGGGTGGAGTCGTCCATCTGCTTGAAGGCGAACTGCCGGATGGTGTGTTTGTCAAAGTGATCCGGGAAGGCTGAACAGAACGTAGCAGTGTGAAAAAGCGCTATCATGGAAGCGGTCTTCGCGGTCGAGTCGGAGATTCAACGCACCATCACTCAATTCGCCTTGATCAGGAGGTCCACATGATCGAGGGCAATTCAAAACAGAAACAGGATGCAATCAGGAGTAAGCCGCCGCGTCTTTCTGACGATGAGCGCAGCTGCCTTCTCCGGAGTCCTGCTCCGTTTGCGCACGCGACGGTTGAAGCAAAGGATGTGACTCCGAAACTGGTCAAGCTGGTGGAGTTTTCCGACTCGGGCCAGCGGGAAGACATAGTCACGGTCCCAATGGTCGTAAAGAGTGACGCCGAATGGAAGCAGCAATTATCTCCTGATGCCTTCATCGTTACGCGTCGCGCTGGCACGGAACGAGCCTTCTCAGGGCAATACTGGAACCTGCATGACAAGGGGCTTTATCGGTGCATTTGCTGTGACACGGCTCTCTTCAGCTCAGAGACAAAGTTTGAGTCCGGCACGGGCTGGCCCAGCTTCTGGCAGCCGATTGCGAAAGAGAACGTCCGTGACAGCACTGACATGTCCGATGGAACGACGCGGATCGCGGTCTCCTGCCGGAGATGCGAGGCTCATCTCGGGCATGTTTTTGATGATGGCCCCCGGCCATCAGGTCTTCGCTACTGCATGAACTCGGTAGCCCTGCGCTTCGTCAAGTTTGCCTGATCGTCTTGTTGAACGGACGAACATAGTGATTCCGCGCGGCTTGTCGCTATAATGCGGACGCATGTTTCCCTACGATCAAACGCTTCTGAAAGCCGTGCAATCGGTTCCGGACTCCGTAGCCGATGTTCTCGCTATTATGCAGAACATTGAAGCGACCTGCGTCGATGGCGACGGGTTGAAGTGGTTCAACTGGCTCTATCTCCAGGTAACGGCGGCTGTCGAGGCTCGCATCGCGGCTGGCGGATTCGCCGATCCGGCCTGGCTGGCGGAGTTGGACGTGCAATTCGCCCGACTTTACTTCGGAGCTCTTGCTTCGTCGCTCTCAGGGCAGACCACGCCCGGCTGTTGGCAGTCGCTGTTCCAGAGCCGCAGCCAGGTTCCGGTCGCTCGCATCCAGTTTGCCCTTGCCGGAATCAACGCGCACATCAATCACGACCTGCCGGAAGCGATTGTCGCCACCTGCGCGGCTACGGGTACTGCTCCGCAGCATGGGGGGACCCAATATAACGACTACACCGGGCTCAACACGACCCTCGATAGCCTGGTTGAATCGGCCAAGCAGACGCTGCATGTGCGTCTTCTTGGCGATCCGCTTCCGCCGGTGACGCATCTCGAAGACACGCTCGCCGCCTGGAGTGTTAGTGCCGCTCGCGAGTCTGCATGGAACAACGCTCAAATCCTGTGGCATCTGCGACCGGAGCCGGCGTTGTCCGCTGCTTTTATGGGTTCGCTTGATGGACTGACCAGCGTCGCGAGTCAGACTCTGCTGGTTCCCGTGCCCTGACGACGTTCGCTACCACACTATGAATGACGTATGGGGATCGGATTTGCTGTCTTTCCCCGTCTCAAGGTGTCCAGCCAGAACATGGCGGAAATGGGGATCGCCCTCGGATTCGACGATGAAGGCGTACCAGCCGAAGGCATCGTGCAGCGTCCACGGCTGCTCCCAACTCTCGTTTGAGGCGAGCGCGCGGGGCGCTGACTTATTTGTGTAGTTTTCAAGTACCTTCAGCTTGATCGGGGCACTGCCGCGATTGCGCAGTTGCAGAGTGACGCTGTTGTTGGCGGGGTCATAGACAAGGCCGCTGTCGAGATTCGGACTTGTTTCTCGGCCCTGAAACAAACGCATGAATCCGTTCGGGCCATGGACGAAGAACTCGTATCCGCTCGCCTTGTGCATGCGCCATGTGTCGGAGAGCTCCGCGCCGGGTTCAACCGTATATGTGCGTGGCTTGATTCCACCGAGGCCGGAGCGCACCTGAAAAACGGTTGTCGATTGACCGGAATTGGCGAAATACAGCGTGAACTCATCCTTTGAAAAATCGGCAGTGCCCTGCGCCTGCAACACGTAAGGCACGGCGCGAGCCGGGCGCGTTCCCGGTTCCTGCGATGGTATCGACTGTTGAGCAGGCGGGGTCGGCTTGTAGTCGGGATAGCGCTTATTGTCCGGCGGCTCGTAGGCGATGGTTGTTGGCAGCGACATGGCTGCGTCATTCGGTGCGGTGAAATCGAAGGCCGAAGTGAGATCGCCGCAAATGGCGCGACGCCACGGCGTGATGTTCGGTTCATGCACGCCGAAGCGGGTTTCAATGAAGCGGATCATAGACGTGTGGTCGAAGACTTCCGAATCGACCCAGCCGCCCTTGCTCCAGGGTGAAATCACAATCATCGGGACACGAACGCCTAGTCCGTAGGGGCCTGCGGGATGCTTCTGATCGCCAGGGAAAATGTCATGCGTTGTCTCGACTGTAGACAGGCCTTCTTCGCGGGCGGCCGGCGGCACAGGCGGGACCATGTGGTCAAAGAGACCATCGTTTTCGTCGTACGTGAGGAAGAGCGCCGTTTTGCTCCAGACTTCCGGGTTTGCGGTCAGCGCATCCAGAATCTGCGAGATGTACCAGGCGCCGAAATTTGCAGGCCAGCTGGGATGCTCGCTGTACGCTTCAGGAGCGACGATCCATGAGACCTGTGGCAGCTTTCCGGAAAGTACATCTTCGCGGAAGATATCGAAGAGCGACCCTTTCACGGCAATATTGGTGCCGGTCTTGGCGCGCTGGTGCAGAGCGCTGTCCGGAGCAGCGTTCTGAAATTGCTTGAAGTACAGCAATGAGTTGTCGCCATATGTGCCGACGTAAGGGGTTTTCCCGGTGTCACCCCAGGAATCTTTCGCGGTCAGTCCGTGGCCGATGTCCTGGTAGATCTTCCAGTCGATGCCGGCCTTCTCCAGCCGCTCCGGATAAGTGGTCCAGCTATAGCCTGCCTCAGCGTTATCGACGACTGGCCCGTCACCCTGCCCGTCGTTGCCGACCCATCCGGTCCACATGTGATAGCGATTAGGATCGGTGGGACCGAGCAGAGAGCAGTGGTAGGCGTCGCAGATGGTGAAGGCATCGGCCAAAGCATAGTGGTAGGGAATGTCGGCGCGAACGAGGTGCGCCATCGTCATTACGCCTTTGTTCGGGACCCACTGATCATAGTGGCCGTCGTTGCGGGCCTTCTGCGTCGTTCCCCAGTCGTGTGGAGTGCCTTCGAGGAACCGGAGTCCGAGGTTCGCGCCTTCCGGGCGATAGGGCAGCAAGTAGCTGTCACCATGCGGCTGATGCAGGACCGATTTTCCCGAAGGCAGCTTGACCGCGCACGGATCGCCGAAGCCGCGCACTCCGCGCAGAGAACCGAAGTAGTGGTCGAAGGACCGGTTCTCCTGCATGAGGATGACGATGTGCTCGATATCGGCGATGGTGCCAGTGCGGTTGCTGGCGGGAATTTGCAGTGCGCGACTGATGCTGACCGGAAAGGTCGCAGTCAAGGCGCTCGAACTGAGCAGCTTCAGGAAGGTGCGGCGATTCGTGCTCATGGAGATCAAACGCCTCGACGAGGAGTTGGTTCTAAGGCTTAAGCGCTGAGCTACTGCTTCAGCGCCGACTCGACAGCCGCTACGACCTGCGGCGAATCCGGAGTGACATTCGGCTCAAAGCGCGCTACGGGCTTGCCGTTGCGGTCGAAGAGGAACTTGGTGAAGTTCCACTTGATGTCGCCAGCGAACTGGGGGTCGGTGCCCTTGTCGGTAAGGAAGGTGTAGAGCGGCGTCTTGTCGTCGCCCAGCACGGAGACCTTGGACATCATCGGGAACGATACGTTGTACTTTGTGCTGCAGAACTTCTTGATTTCTTCGTTCGTGCCCGGCTCCTGGCCGCCGAAGTTGTTCGCCGGAATGCCGACGATCACGAGGCCCTTGTCCTTGTACTTCTCATAGAGCGATTCGAGCGCCGAATATTGCGGCGTGAATCCGCATTTGCTGGCGACATTGACCAGCATGAGGACTTTGCCGTGGTACTCGGACAGCGGCACCGCCTTGCCATCAATGGACTTCAGGGTGAAGTTATAAACTGACGTGGTTGTAGCCAGGGCAATTCCAGCCATGCAAAGCACAAGCGTGAATGCTAACTTACGCACAGGTTTGTCCTCCGGATCGTATTCGAATTATAGCTGCCGTATGCGTCGAAGGATGTCGCGACGATTGTTTTTTACGCTGTGTTTACATGTTGTTGTGACCCTGTCAACGGCTGGTTTTTGGGGATGTATTATCCAGAATGAATACCGATAAATGAGGAGAGACGATGACGTATCAGCCTGATCCAAAGCGCTATGAGCAGGCCGAATTTCGCCGCTGCGGGCGTTCGGGAATTGTTCTGCCGCCTATCTCGCTTGGCCTGTGGCAAAACTTTGGCGGAGCGGATGTATTTGAGACGGGCCGCGCGGTGATTCGCCGCGCCTTTGACCGCGGCGTGACACATTTCGATCTGGCGAATAACTATGGACCGCCCTATGGCTCAGCGGAAGAAAATTTCGGGCTGATTCTGAAGAAGGATTTCCGCGACCTTCGCGATGAGCTGATTATTTCGTCGAAGGCCGGGTGGGACATGTGGCCCGGGCCTTACGGTATCGGCGGCTCGCGGAAGTATCTGATCGCATCGCTCGATCAGAGCCTCAAGCGCATGGGCCTTGAGTACGTGGACATCTTCTACTCGCACCGGCCATGGGACAATGTGCCACTCGAAGAGACGATGGGCGCGCTGGCACAGATCGTCCGGCAGGGCAAGGCTCTCTATGTGGGCATTTCATCGTACGGGCCGGAGCGGACGCGCCGCGCGTATGAAATTCTGCGCTCGGAAGGCGTACCGCTGCTGATTCATCAGCCTTCGTATTCCATGTTGAACCGGTGGATTGAGGATGGGCTGCTCGACACGCTCGATACACTCGGCGTTGGCTGCATCGCTTTCTCGCCACTGGCACAGGGATTGCTGACGAACAAGTACCTGAACGGCGTGCCGGAGAATTCGCGCGCACAGCTTGAGGGCAGCAGCCTTGGCAAGAATCTTCTGTCGGAAGAGAACCTCGGCCGCGTTCGTGCGTTACATAAAATTGCTGAGTCGCGTGGACAGAGTCTAGCGCAGATGGCGATTGCCTGGGTGCTACGTGATGCTCGCGTGACTTCGGCGCTGATCGGCGCTCGAAATGTGGCGCAGCTGGATGATTCGCTGGATTCATTGAAGAAGCTGGAGTTTTCTGTAGATGAGTTGCGGGAGATTGATAAGCACGCGAAGGATAGCGGGATTGATCTCTGGCGCTCGGTTTCCGTGGAGTGATTTGCCGCATCATCAGTGCCAGAAGGTCGTTATCCGGACATCGCTAGGAATGCTGGCATCCAAGATTGATCGGTTAGGAATCGCAGTTCTAGTTGTGAGAAGTTGTGACCATAGTCACTGTCTGCGTGCACTGATCAATTGCTAGAGGCGAAATCTCCTTGTTAAATGATCTGATGGGATCCGAAAAGGAAAAATCGTTAACAGAGAACATCAAATGCGGCCATTGTCAAAATACAGCGCCGATGACAGTGGAAACAAAATACATCCATAACGAAGTGGATGAACCATCCTCAGAAGAATATGACTACTATTCGCCCGCCGAGGCACATACGGGCTTTGAGCTATGTACCTGCCCAGTCTGCAAAGGCGTGACACTTCGCTCATATTTTTGGCATGACGCAATGGATCCAGAGGATGTTTCATACGATATTCTTTATCCCTCAGTTGAGAGAATCCAAAAAGGTCTTCCCCCCAAAGTCAGGAAAGCGTATGAGGCTGCTCAAAAGGTCAGAAACATCGACCCGAATGCATATGGAGTCCTTCTTGGCCGCGTTCTCGATATTGTTTGTGAGGATCGTGAAGCCTCAGGAGATACCTTGGACAAGAGGCTAAAGAATCTGGCCGAAAAAGGAGAGATTCCGGAGAAACTCGTGGCAGTTGCAGCGGGAGTAAGAAAATTGCGCAACATTGGCGCACACGCCGACTTAGGGGAATTGACCGAAGAAGAACTTCCGGTTCTTAACGACCTGACTCGTGCAATTCTTGATTATGTTTACTCTGCTCCATACCTAGCATCGATTGCAGCATCCAGGCTTTCTGAGTTGAAGGCGACAAAAACAAGCTGATCGAGATGCCGTACTCTAAGTGTTGCGCACCAGCAAACACTGTCCTCACTGAGTACCGAAAAAACGCTCTTCTCTTTGCTAATTTCTGGTTTGTCGACAATGCGGAATTAATTTCACAATTCTGCCGGTCGGCGGCATTCATGAGATGAACTCTAGCCGCCGGCCAGCTTCGCCTTCACGATTTCGCTCACCTGCCGTCCATCGGCGCGAAGCCCGGAAGCTTGAATGCGCGCCTGCACTGCCTTCATCGCAGTGCCCATGTCTTTGGGGCTGAGGGTCTGTCCGGCCAGCGCTTCGTCCACCAGCTTCTTGATGTCTTCTTCGCTGGCTGCCTTCGGCATGTAGCCTTCGATCAGCGTGATCTCAGCTTGCTCTTTCGCGGCCAGTTCGGGGCGGTTGCCCTTGGTGAATTGCTCGACGGACTCGCGGCGTTGCTTGATCAGGGTGGTCAGGATCTGCTGCGCCTCAACGTCGGTGAGCGGTTCGCGCTTCTCGATCTCCTTGTTTTTGAAGGCGGTTTTGACCATGCGCAGCGTGGAAAGGCGTTCGGTTTCGCGGGCTTTCATCGCGGTAATGATGTCTTTTTCAATCTGCTGGGTGAGGCTCACTGTGTCTCTCGCTCCGTAAATGTGGGCGTGAAGCGCCCAAACTCTTCATTATAGAAAGAAACGCATTCCCGGGCCTGTCGCTACAATGGTTGTGAGGATTTCGAGACCATGATTCGCAAAACGCGCTTGTTCACGCCCGGCCCAACGCCCCTGCTTCCCGCAGCCCAGTTTGCCATGGCGGCCGCCGATATTCATCACCGTACGCCTGAGTTCCGCGCTCTTTATTTGCGGGTACTCGATCAGCTGAAGACCTTCGTCGGTACCAAGAACGATGTGTTGCTGTTGGCCTCGTCCGGAACCGGTGCGATGGAGGCGGCTGTTTCGAATCTGACCTCGCCCGGAGATCGGGTGCTGGTGCTCTCGGCTGGAAAATTCGGCGAGCGCTGGGAGGCGCTGGCGAAGGCTTTCGGCTGCGCTGTCGATGTGGTCAAGGTTCCTTATGGACAGACCTTTTCGCTCGACGAAGTGCGCAAAGCACTGAAGATTGAAACCCGCGCCGTGCTCATGCAGGCGACGGAGTCGTCGACGGGCGTGCGGCACGATGTGCAGGGGGTGGCCTCACTGCTGAAGGCCGCAAACAGCGATGCGCTGCTGGTGGTGGATGCGATTACCGGCCTGGGCACGACGCATTTCGATGTCGATGGCTGGGGCGTCGATGTGATGATCGGCGGCTCGCAGAAGGCGGTCATGATTCCGCCGGGGCTGTCGTATCTTTCGGTGAGCCAGCGCGCGTGGGAGGCGATGGAGACTTCGCGTAATCCGCGCTACTACTTCGATCTGCGCAAGGAGAGGAAGAACGCGAAGAATGGTGAGTCGGCTTACACGCCGGCGGTGGCGTTGATTGCCGCTCTGGGAGCGGCTCTGGACTACATTGCCGCGCAGGGCGGAGGCGATCTCGCTGCCGGGCGCAAGGCTCTGGTCGACAACGCTGAAACCTGCGCCGCGATGACGCGCGCCGCGGTCGAAGCGCTGGGGCTGAAGCTTTTCGGTCCGGATGCACCTGCTGCTGCAGCTACTGCTGTTCTGCCGCCTGCGGGCATCGATTCGGGCGTGGTCGTTAAGGAATTGAAGAGCCGCTTCGCCGCCGTCATCACCAATGGACAGGGCGAGATGAAGGGGCAGATCTTCCGCATTGCTCACATCGGTTTCTTCGATTACATGGACACGATTGCGATCGTCGGAGCGCTGGAGCAGGTAGCGGCATCGTCGCTCAAGCTGCCCGGCTTTGAGTTCGGAAAGGCGCTGATCGCCGCGCAGAAGGTCTATGCCGAGCGGACATCGAAGGCTGCGTCAGAGAAGTTGGAAGCAGTCGCTGCGCGATAAAGAATCTCCTCCCCTGGAAAGGGCGCGGCTGAAGCGGCGCCCTTTCAAAATACAGCCCGTACATAAACAGGAGTCAGGAGCAAGATGAAGATCGTTCTCGCCGAAAAAGTTTCTCCCGCAACGCTCGCCGTCTTTAAGGCGGAGCCCGATTGGCAAATTCTCACCCATGACCAGATTACGAATCTGCCGGAAACGCTGGCCGATGCCGACGGCCTTGTCGTGCGTTCCGCTGTGCAAGTGGATGACGCGCTGCTAGCTTCCGCGCCGAAGCTGCGCGTGATTGGCCGCGCGGGAGTTGGCGTGGACAATATCGACACTGACGCCGCCACACGACGCGGCATTGTGGTGATGAATACGCCTGGGGCCAATGCCGTCGCTGTCGCCGAGCTGACGATTGCGCTGATGCTCGCGCTTGGGGCGCATGCTTCCCAAAGCCAACTCGACGATGCACGCTGGCAAGTGGGAGAAGAAATCACTGCAGGGGACAGAGTTGCGCGGCAAGAAGTTCGGCATTCTCGGCTTGGGGCGCATCGGGCTTGAAGTGGCGCGCCGCGCGCGCAGCTTCGGCATGGAGCTGATCGGGCACGATCCTTTTGTTTCGGCTGCTGTTGCGCGCGAGAATGCGATCAGGCTCGTCACTGCCGAAGAGCTTTTCCGTGAATCGGATTACCTGACACTGCACGTCGGCCTCACGCCGCAGACAGCGGGCATCATCAACGAAAAGACACTTGCCACGATGAAGAAGGGCGTGCGCATCATCAATTGCGCTCGCGGTGAGTTGATCATCGAAGCGGCTCTGGTTGAAGCGCTGAAGAGCGGCCATGTTGCCGGGGCGGCGCTCGACGTCTTCCATCAGGAACCGCTCAAGGACTCGCCATTTTTCTCTCTGGAAAATGTCATTCTCACGCCGCACATTGCCGGGTCTACGGCCGAGGCGCAGGAGGCAGTTGGCGTGCAGATCGCGCTGCAGGTGCGCGAGTATCTGAAGCTGGGCGTCGTGCAGAATGCCGTCAATCTGCCTTCGCTTTCGCATGAGGAGTATCTGGAAGTTGCGCCGTACATTGAGATGGCGGGCAGGCTTGGAACTTTCCTCGCGCAGTTTCCTGAAAGCGGCATCGAGAGCATCGAGCTGTCTTACAGCGGGCGCGTTGCTGAAGGCAAGACAGAGCTGATTCGCAATAGCGCTATCGCTGGAATACTCGGCCACTCAGAGAGCGTCAACCGCATCAACGCCGCTGCTATCGCGGCTGAGCGTGGCATTCGCATCCATGAGGAGAAGAAGGAAGCTGCCAACGGGGGTGCCGGAAGCGTGCTGAAGCTTACGCTGCACACGCCGAATTCTGATTTCAGCGCCAGCGCAACCGTGCTGCATGGCACCTCGGCTCGGCTGCTGAGTCTGGACGGAATCGACATTGAAGCGCCTTTGCAGGGAGCGTTGCTCACGATCCACAATCGCGACGTGCCCGGCGTGATTGGGCGCGTGGGAACGATCCTTGGCGATCATCAGGTGAACATCGCGAACTTCGCGCTGGGACGGTCCGTTCGCAGTCAGCGTGTTCCGCAAGGCAATGCGCTTGCTGTTGTGCAGATTGATGGAAGTGTCACGGATGAGGTTCTTGAGGCGCTGCGGTCAGTCGATGCGATTCTTCAGGTGCACCTGGTGAATTTGAACGGGGACAAATAGCAGAGAACGAAAAGAAAGAGCCCGCTGCGTGCGGGCTTTTCTTATTGCTGGGGCTGTTGCTGCGCAGCTTGCGGATCAGTGGGTGCGCTTGTTTGCGCTTGCTTCGTCGAATCGGCACCCTTAAAGAGGAACGGCACATGGAAAGGCAGCTCGGCATTGCTCTTCTTCGCCGTTTTCTGCTTCGCTCCAGACTCCTCGGCCACCAGCGTTCGCTGTGAGTTGATGCAGAGCCAGTTCGAACGCACACGCTGGTAAACGTGGGTAAAGATGCCGCGCTCCTCAAGCGAACTGCTGCCGTCCTTTGCGGCGCGTGATGTAGGTTCCGTTGACGACGGCAACATCACCCAGCATGCGTGCGCTGATGACGCGCTGTTCCATCGTGAGCGGGTCCGTGGTCTTCTGGAAGAGCAGGGCGATCTGCTGGTTGCGTGTCGTCACTTCACCGTTCGCGGAAATGCCGACGTAGAGCGGAGAGAGCAGTAGCTCAAGCCCATACTGGTCGCGCTTGACGATAGCATCGCTCCACTGGTCTTCGAGCTTCTGCATCTCTTTAATCTCGACCGATTGCGTGGGATTCGCAGTGGCAGGGGTGACGGCGACCGAGCTTTGCGCGAAGGACGAACCAGCGAAAGTGCAAAGTGCAAGGAAGGACAACGAAATCCGGGTAAGCATATGTTTCATAGCTGCAATTGGGACAACTCCCTTATGATATCGTCTCGCACCGTCTTAGACGAAATTAATCGGCATAAAGCATTTTCGACCACTTGATTTTGTCCCTGCTTTTCCACCGCACTTCCACAGATTTCCGCGTTGTTCACAGGATATTCAGAGGTATCTACAAAGAGAGTTGTGCGACCTCATTTAGTGATCCCTAAACTAGACTTAACATGGCCACAACTCCAGACATCGCTTTTGAGCGCGGATTGCCCGCGAGCATCGACGCGGAGCGCTCGATTCTGGGCGCGATCCTTCTCGACAACCATTCTTACAACGAAGCGGCAGAAAAGATAAATGCGGATGACTTTGCGCTCGATTCGCATCGCCGTATCTTTGCGCCGCATGGCAGAGCTCATCGATGCGGGCCGCGCTGTCGATATCGTTACGCTCGCCGAAGAACTGGCGAAGCGCAAGGAAGTCGAAGCGGTTGGCGGCGTCGCCTATCTCGCGTCATTGACCGAAGGTTTGCCGCGCCGCCTTTCGATTGAAGAGTACGTCCGCATCGTCAAGGACAAGTCGCTGCTGCGGCAACTCATCAACATCTGCTCGACTGCGATCACCCGTGCAGCCGACCAGGGCGAGGAAGCGCTCGAAGTGTTGAATGCCGCCGAGAGTGGATTGCTCGAAGTCACCGAACGTGGCATCACGCGCGGCTTCGCCAGCATTCCGGAGGTTGTCCGCGACTCCTTTGGAAGTATTGACAATCTCTATAGGGGTGGCGTCCACGAAGTCACGGGTCTGGCTACGCACTTTAAGGATTTCGATGCCATGACTAGCGGCTTACAGCCATCGGAGCTGATCATCATCGCAGCGCGTCCTTCGATGGGCAAGACGGCGTGGGCAATCAACATTGCTCAGAATGCGGCAGTACTTGGCACCAAAATTGTCGCGATCTTCTCGCTCGAAATGTCCAAGGAATCGCTGCTGCGACGCATGCTGGCATCACAAGCTCGGGTTGATTCGCAGAAAATACAGAAGGGGTACTTATCGGGCGAAGACATCAAGAAACTAACAGCATGGGCTGGAACAGCTTGCCGAGTCGAAGATATTCATCGACGATACGCCGGGTATCTCGCTTACGGAAATGCGCGCTAAAGCGCGCCGCTTGCGGCAAATGGCTGGATCACTTGACTTGATCGTTGTCGACTATTTGCAGCTGATGACGGCCAGCGTCGGCGGGCCGGCGGCAAAACGTTATGAGAACCGTACGCAGGAAGTGTCGGCTATCTCGCGCGGTCTGAAAGCGTTGGCGAAAGAGTTACAGGTGCCGGTTATCGCGCTGTCGCAGTTGAGCCGTGCCTCTGAGCAGCGCGGTGGTGACAAGAAGCCAATGCTTTCCGACTTGCGCGAGTCGGGTTCCATCGAGCAGGATGCCGACGTTGTCGCCTTCATTCATCGCGAGGCCTACTACAACCGCGATGAAAACGGTCAGCCCGATCCTGACACCGAGAATAAAGCCGAAATCATCATCGCCAAGCAACGCAACGGCCCTACGGGATCCGTCCATCTCGCGTATTTCTCGAAATACACGTGCTTTATGGATCTTGCCTATGGTCAGGATGGCGGGGACTACTAGGACATTACTTCTGAATTCTGCTCTTAGTTTGTCATCCTGAGCGGAGCGAAGGATCTGCTTATTCTCCGCTAAGTCCCGAATGGCTATATCGCCGACCCAAGTAAAAACAGATCCTTCGTTCCGCTCAGATGACATCATCGTGTGTAGCTTTTTGAGCAAGGGGATTGGGCTCAATATGAATTTCTTTGGTGGCGGCATCATTGGATTTTTCTTCGGTTTTGGCTTTGGCGTAGGCTGCGCGCTGGCTGTGATGTATTCGATCTTCCTCGGCGGCTATCGCAAGGCCATTGAAGATTCGCTGCGCGACGAAAAATCAGAGCGTTACCGGCACTGGTTACCGAAAATTCAGGCAAAGCTCGCAAAAGAGCGTTTTAAGAGCTTGATTTTCTCATCTGCGGTATGGGAATATCTCCAGTCCCCCAAGAAGGCACGGGATAAAAATTATCAATATGTTGATGATGGCAGCGGTTATCAACAATTAATTTCCTTCTTTCGCCGCATCTAAAGAAAGAAACAATGCACGGTGTCGAAACACCATTGCCTTTTAGGAGATACGCATGCAGGTTTTTTGCCTGGCCACCGTTGAATTAGCTGATGTTCAGTGCAAGGTCTGCGGACAGCACTACGCGCTTTATTTTGAGTGCAAGTCCCCCGAAGAGCGCCAGAAGGCGTTGCAGATGGTCGTAGAGACATTGGACCAACATCACGCAGACGGCGTTGAGGCTACCGTTCATCCGGAGAGAGCCTTTAACGTGCCCGCGTGGCATGGCGTTGCCCACATGTCAGGGGCGGCCATCCTCGGCGGCGCACCGCCCTGGGCCGCGTAGAGCCCAACCAGATTGCCCTCGTTGAAATCTGGAACGTAATTGCTTTGAATTTCGTATCTGGGATCGAGAGGAATTCCTCATGAACATAGCCCACATCCAATTCCGCTACCTCATCATGAGCCTGCTGGCTGCACCTTTCTTAGCTCTTGGAGCCTACATTGCATGGCTTGTGGTTCCAGTTGTGGTCAGGGAAGTCGTTCCTGAAGTGGTCCGTGCGGTAACAAATACATAGAAGGCATTCGCGGTTAGAAATAAAAACGCCACCCGAAGGTGGCGTTTTGTATTTGCGAGAGCGGATTACTGTTCGCGCTTCCAGTTCACCAGGTCGCCGAGCGTTGTCGTCGAGCTTGAAACTGGCTGCTTGTAGGCTTCCACCTCTGAGCGGCTGGCTTCTTCGCCTACGGCGCGAAGGCTGAGTCCGACCTTCTTTTCATCCTGATTCATCTTGATGATCTTGAAGTCGTGCTCCTGGCCTGCTTCGAGCTTCACGGGCGCGCCATGCGCATCGGTGGCCTCAGAAACGTGGCACAGACCCTCAACACCTTCGGCGATCTCAACGAACGAGCCGAACTGTGCCGACCGCAGCACCTTGCCGCGGACCACATCGCCCACGCGATGCTGCGCGAAGAACGTCTCCCACACATCGGGCTGAAGCTGCTTGATGCCGAGCGAGAGACGGCGGTTTTCCGGCTCTACGCCGAGCACTACCGCTTTGACCTTCTCACCCTTCTTCAGAACTTCGGAAGGATGCTTGACGCGCTTGGTCCAGCTCAGGTTCGAGACGTGTACCAGACCGTCAATGCCGTCTTCGATCTCGATGAATGCGCCGAAGTCGGTCAGGTTGCGAACGCGGCCTTCGACGTTGGTTCCGGCCGGATAGCGCTCGACCAGATGCTCCCATGGATTTTCGAGCAGCTGCTTCATGCCCAGCGAAATGCGGCGATCGCCTGGGTTGACAGCCAGAATGATCGTCTCAACTTCGTCACCCGGCTTGACCAGCTTCGAGGGATGCTTCATCCGCTTCGACCAGGTCATCTCCGAAACATGGACGAGGCCTTCGATGCCCTGCTCCAGCTCGACGAATGCGCCGTAGTCGGTCACGCTGAGGACGCGGCCACGCACACGGGCGCCGATTGGATAGCGCTCCACGGCATCGAGCCACGGATCAGGCGTGAGCTGCTTGAAGCCGAGCGAAACGCGCTGCTTATCTTTGTCGAACTTCAGGACCTTGACCTGAATCTCGTCGCCGACGTTGACCAGATCGCGCGGGTGCGTCAGGCGACCCCATGACATATCGGTGATATGCAGCAGGCCGTCGATGCCGCCGAGGTCGACAAATGCGCCGTAGTCGGTCAGGTTCTTGACGGTTCCGGTGAGGATGCTGCCCTCTTCGAGGTGCTCCAGCGTCTTCGAGCGCTTCGAGGTCTGCTCTTCTTCCAGAATCTCCTTGCGGGAGACGACCACGTTGCCGCGCTTCTTGTTGAGCTTGATGACGCGGATTTCGATCTGCTGGCCGATGTAGGCGTCCAGATTGCGAACGGGGCGAATTTCGAGCTGCGAGCCGGGCAAAAACGCCTTGATGCCGATGTCGACGGTCAGACCGCCCTTCACGCGTCCGAGGACCGTGCCCGTCAGGATGGTCTTCTCGTTGGCAGCCTTCTCGATGGTGTCCCATACGCGGTGCCGCTGGGCTTTCTCATAGCTCAGCAGGTAGCCACCTTCGGCCTCTTCGCGCTCGATGACGACTTCAACTGCGTCGCCGGGTTGCAGCTTCGGCTGACCGGTGTGGTCAACCACCTGCTCGAGCGGAATCAGGCCTTCCGACTTCAGACCGACATCGACGACGACATGCTTGTCGGTCAGCTTGATTACTGTGCCGGACACGACGTGGCTGTCGTCAAACGCCTGGGCTGCTGCTTCAGCAGCCTGCTCGCGGTCAAAGGACTCGAGCACGGCGGCAAAATCTTCCATGCTGTTCAGGTCGGCCTCGTCTTCAATAGAATGGGGTGCAGGCTCGGACGCGACAGCAACAGGATGTTCGGTCTCTAAAGCGGTTTCAACGGAAGTGGCTTCCGGGTTGTGGGTGGTTTCGATGGACGGCTCAACGTGCTCCGTCGCTGCTTCCAGCGTTGGGGTTTCAAGTTCGGTGTTCAGAGGATTGCTCTCGGTTTGTTCAGGATTTAGGACGTCTGCCATAACAGCCAGCTCAAAAGTGGGACCCAGGGTCGGCGGCCCCGAAGTTCCGCCCCTGCATGTTGCAGGCATCTTCGCTCATAGCTTTAGATTCAGGCTGATCGGCGAAGATTCGGGAATCGTCTCAGCGCATGACGGGCGCTGTACGGAAGATCTCAAGAGGAGACGCATGAGTGATCGAACGACTCAGTCTCCGATTTGGGAACATCCGCCAGGCAGGAACATGCAGGAGCGGCGATTACAGGTCTACGCATGAATCCCGCGCACATAGACCCATAAGAACAGCATAGAACTCTGTGCTAAGCGTGTCAATTCATTCCCCTTAGATTCACAGAGTTGCAATACGCCTGTAACGATTTTGGCTAGGTTGAAGGGTTGTAGCGCTGGAATTGCACTTAGAGTGGTGCAATTCTCTAAGTTGAGCGGGGCCGAAGGCTTCGTTTTTGTGCCTATCGCAAACAGGGCTTCTATTCCGCGCAGATTGCGCAGACCGCGGCGCCGAACTTCGCTACCTTCGCTGGTCCGATGCCATCCACGGCGAGCAGGTCTTCTTCGCTACGCGGACGCTCAGCCGCAATGGCGCGCAGCGTCTTGTCGGAGAAGACAAAGAAGGCAGGCTGGCCCAGCTTGCCGGACTCTTCGCGCCGCCATGCGCGCAGTCGTTCTTCGAGCGCGGCGGCTTCGGCGGAGAGGGGAATCTCCGGCTTTGGCTCCTTACGCTTGCGCTCCCGCTTGCCAGGTCTGTGGAGACGCGTTTTCGCTGGTGTCGCGCATGACGACGGTGGTGAGGTCGTCTTCGTTCAGATCTTCGCCATCGCGCGTGAGGCTGGCCTTGCGATAGGCGATGCTGCGTCCGTCTTTTTCGAAACTTGCGTCTTCGATCGCAGAGCAGCCCCGCGCCGCTCATCGCTCCGAGCAGGTCCTCAAAGTGGTCGCGGCTCATCCGATTGCGTCGCGCACAACTCCTGATGCAGCTTGCCGGTCGATTTCGACCCGCCGGAACGCAGGGCTCGCGAAACCGCAAGGACAAGCGCATGTTCGGCCTTATCCAATGGGCGAAAGCGCTGGGCCACCGCCCGTTCCGGCGAGCAGACATCGCATTGTCCGCAGGCGTGGCGGCCATCGTCTTCGTCGCCAAAGTGCCGGACCAGTTGTGCCATGCGGCACTGGTGCGATTCGGCATAGCGCATCACGCGATCCAGCTGGGCCATGCGCTGGTTCGACTGCGAAAGATATGGCTGCCGCCAGGCCGCGTCGCCACGGATTACATTGCCGTCGTAGTCGATGCGGGCGCCGCCGTGGGTCATCAGCTTGTCGAGCGCAGTCGCGAAGATCTCGCCTTCGAGCTTCGACTTCAGCAACTCGGCCAGCTCATCTTTGTGGCGCGGTCTTGCGTCGAGCTTGCGGAAGATCAGATCCAGCTCATCGACCGGAGGGTAGTCGCGCTCGTAGAAGAAATCATGCGTTCTGCGGTCGGCGTAGGAGTGCATCAGGATTGTGCGGCTCGGCTTGCCATCGCGTCCTGCGCGGCCAATTTCCTGGTAATAGGCTTCGAGGCTTGCTGGAAGCGCCGTGTGGATCACAGTGCGAACATCGGGCTTGTCGATGCCCATGCCGAAGGCGATAGTCGCGACAACCGCTTCCAGTTTTCCCGCGAGAAATTCGCGCTGCACGCGCTCGCGATGATCCGGCTCCAGCCCAGCGTGATAAGCCGCTGTGGAAAAGCTCTCCGAGAGTTCCTGCGCCAGCGTCTCGGCCTCTTTGCGCGTCGGCGCGTAGACGATCGCCGGTCGTCGCTCCTGCGGCTTCAGCAGGCTAAGAGCGAGCTGCGTGCGCTTCGGCTTCGAAACCTCAACGACTTCAACCGCCAGATTGCTGCGCCGGAAGCCGTGAATGAAGCGTGCCGGCTCATCGAGCCGCAGCTGCGCAACGATGTCGTCCTGAACGATGGGCGTGGCGGTGGCAGTGAGCGCCATAACCGGAGCAGGCCTCAACGCGGGGAGATAGCTGCCCAGCAGCCGATAATCGGGCCGAAAATCATGCCCCCACTGCGAAATGCAATGCGCCTCATCGATGGCAATGAGCGCGGGCTTGCGCTTGGCCAGCATTTCTGGAAAACCCGGCACCCGCAGCCGCTCCGGTGCGATGAAGAGAAAATCGAGCGTCCCGTTCAGATAGTCGCGGCAAGCCTGCCGGGAGCGTTCGCGGTCGAGGCCGGAGTGAATTCTTGCGGCATTCAGCCCCAGCTCGCTGAGCTTCGATGCCTGGTCGTCCATCAGAGCAATCAGTGGGCTGATGACCAGCGCTGTTCCGCCTCGCGCGATGGCAGGCAACTGGTAGCAGAGCGATTTGCCAGCCCCGGTTGGCATCACCAGCAGCACATCGCGGCCATCGACTGCCGCGCGGCACACTGCTTCCTGATTTGCCCGGAACGAGGAGAAACCAAAAGTGCGGGCCAGGAGCTCTGTCAGTTGTGCCGAGGACATAAATCCAGTATGCGGTATGCTGTCGATATACTGTTCGCCTATGGACCATCTCTGGACACCCTGGCGCTACTCCTATGTCACTACCGCCGACAACGCCAGGCGCCAGGGCGTGCCCGAGGAATTATCTGCGTGGCCCGGAGATAGAGGCTGCGTCTTCTGCAATCTGATGGCGTCGGTCGAATACGCCGAAGCCCACGGCATGCCAGCGAGAGCAGGCGGAGAAGGCTGCGCTCATCGTCCATCGCGGTGAGAAGACATACGTTGTTCTCAACCGGTTTCCCTATACCTCGGGACACGTCATGGTGCTGCCGTATGCGCACGAAAGCTCGCTTGCTGCGTTGCCGACCGAAGTCGCACACGAACTGATGGACACGGCGCAACGCCTGGAAGCTGTTCTCGGCGAGACCTATCATCCCGACGGTGTCAATATGGGCTTGAATCTGGGCAAAGCAGCGGGCGCGGGCGTTCAGGGCCACCTGCATCTGCATATTCTTCCGCGCTGGACCGGCGATACCAATTTCATGACAGTCGTCGGCGAAACGCGCGTCCTGCCGGAAGACCTCGAAACCACCTGGCAGCGCGTCCGGGAGAATTACCTCAAAAACGCCTGAGCGAGGAAAGGCGGCTCTGCTTACATCGTTTTTCCGCATCCAACTGAAACAGGCCGGGAAAGCGGCCCAATCCGAGAGGTGCGGTATGGCACATAGCGCCGTTCACGAGAAGAAACACAAAGCTGAAGAGGAAGCTTCAGCAAAGCGCTCCGCGCCCACGAGCGTACAGCCAGAGCACACGCCTGTGCAGCCGGAAGAGGCGCGTCTGTCAGGAGCCGGCAGCAAAGAACAGCGTCGCTTGCTGAAGAAGAATGTGGAAGAGGGAAGGGCAGAGCGCCATCCTGATGTGCCCGCGGGGCTGCACTCGACTGGGTCGTTCACCGGCGAAAACGAAAAGAAGAAATAGCGGCTATTCGAGCTTGGGGAAGAGGGAGTCGCTTGGCTCCTCTTCTTTCTCCTCAGTCTTCCAGTCCTCTGATTGCAGCTCGCGCGTGACGGATTCGAGCATTCCGATTTCGGGCAGTTCTTCCTGCCCAATGTGAAGCTCATGCAGCTTGCGCGCATACGTAAAGACGCTTCCCCGGCCTTCGACGCTGCCGATCAGGTTGTTGTAATGCCGGACGGTGCTGGTGAGCGCGTTTCCCATCTTGGTAAAGTGCTCCTGCGTCGTCGCGAGCTTGTCGTAGAGCTTTTCACCCACTTCGCGAATGGCCAGCGCATTCTTCGTCACTTCCAGCTGCTGCCAACCGTAAGCCACTGCCCTGAGCAGCGCGATCAGTGTCGTCGGCGTGGCCAGAATGACGTTGGAGGTCGTTCCGAATTCAATCAGGCCGGGATCCTGCTCGAGCGCCGCGCTGAAAAGGACCTCGCTCGAAAGAAAACAGACGACAAAGTCAGGGCTGTTTTTGAATTGCTTCCAATAAGATTTCGCCGAGAGAGCTGTCAGATGTTCGCGAACGCGCGCGGCATGTGCAGTCAGCTTCAACGCGCGGGTCGCTTCGTCGGATGTGCTCATCGCATCTAGAAAAGCGTCAAACGGCGTCTTCACGTCGATGACGATCGTGCGCTCATTCGGAAGATGAATCACGCAGTCCGGCTTGATCGCACCATCGTCGCCGCGCACAAAAACTTCCATATCGAACGAAGCATGCTCGCACCATGCCGGCGAATTCGATGCAGCGCTTCAGCTGCAGTTCACCCCAGTTGCCGCGTATTTTGGGCGCCCGTAACGCAGAAATAAGTTGCGATGTCTCACGGCGCAGGTCGGCGTGCGAACTTTGCATCCCTTCGATCAAGCCCTTAAGGGACTGATATGCGCCCTCGCGCTTGACCTCAAGCTCCTGGGTGCCCTGCTGGAGTTTGTCGAGCGTCTCTCGCACCGGTTTCAGCAGGTTTTCAATCGTCTTTTCTTTTTGGTCGAGCTGGTTTCCCGATGCCTGCTGCTGTTTGCCCAGTTCCTGACGAGCAAGCTGGAGAAAGGATTCACTATTCTCTTTCAAAACTAGCGCCGCTGCACTGCGGAAGGTCTCTTCCAGAGTCGCACGGGCCTGCTTCAGCGATTCCTGTTCCGCCGTCAGACGTTCTTCGAGACGGGCCTTCTCCTGGCCAAGGGTCGAGACTTCCCGTTGTACCTGCCCGAGCGACGTCTCCCGCTGTGCAAGCTGCGCCACCAGATTTTCATTGCTTCGCTTTTCCGCAAGAATCTCAGCGCGAACGCTTTGGTGGCGAATCCAGTAACCTAGAGCCGCCCCAAAAATGAGGGCGACAACACCGACAACTACAGCAAGAGGCATAACGAATATACTGCCACTGAAACGCAAACAAAGCACAGGTTCCGGTGGATTCCCACCGGCCTCGCGCTTTACATGGCCCGAGGGCCTCAGTAGACTTGAAATTTCGGAGTGTGCTCGTGGTGTGTCCTGCCAAGGAGGCATCGTATCCGAAAGAATTTACGATTTTTGCCGTATTGATGGATAGGAGAAACGCATGGCAGTGGAAGAGAAGGTAAAACAGATCATCGTCGAGCAGCTTCAGGTCGACGAAGCCGAAGTGACGCCCAGCGCATCTTTTCAGGAAGACCTCGGCGCCGACTCGCTCGATGTGGTTGAGCTGGTGATGCAGTTCGAAGAAGCCTTCGATCTTGAGATTCCCGACGAAGACGCCGAGAAGATCAAGACAGTAAAGGACGCCATCGACTACATCGAGAAGAACGCGAAAGGCGGCAAGTAGTCTTGCAACGGCGCGTGGTAGTTACGGGCATCGGCCTGATGTGCGGAGTAGGCAACACGACGCCCGAGGTCTGGAAGAATCTGCTGGCTGGCAAGAGCGGGATGGCGCCCATCACCGGCTTCGATACGACAGGTTTCTCTGTCACCTTCGCGGCTGAGGTGAAGAACTTCGATCCACTGAACTTTGTGGACAAGAAGGAATCACGCAAGATGGCGCGCTTCATCCACTTCGCTCTTGCGGCGACGCAGGAGGCCATGGAAATGTCCGGCCTCAAGATTACGGACGATAACTCCGATCGCGTCGGCGTTCACATCGGTTCGGGAATCGGCGGGTTCGACATCATCGAGCGCGAACACAGCGCTATGCTGAACGGCGGCCCGCGCAAGATATCGCCTTTCTTCATTCCCGCTGCCATCATCAACCTCGCTGCCGGTCAGGTGAGCATCAAGTACGGCGCCAAAGGGCCGAACGAGGCGACGGCAACGGCTTGCACTACCAGCGCGCACTCCATTGGCGACGCCTACCACATCATCAAGCGCGGCGACGCCGACGCCATGATCGCGGGCGGCTCGGAAGCTGCCATCACACCGATGGGCGTAGGCGGCTTCGCGGCCATGCGCGCTCTCTCGACGCGCAATGATGATCCGGAGCACGCCTGTCGTCCATTCGATAAAGACCGCGATGGCTTTATCGTTGGCGAAGGTGCCGGCATCCTGATCCTCGAAGATCTGGAGTTTGCTCAGGCCCGCGGCGCGAAGATTCTGGCCGAGATCACCGGCTACGGCATGAGCGCCGACGCCTACCACATCACCAGCATGGCTCCCGAAGGCGAAGGTTGCCATCGCGCCATGAAGAATGCGATCAAGAGCGCTGGCATTCAGCCGACCGACATCCAGTATGTAAATGCGCACGCAACTTCGACGCCCGTAGGCGATGTGCTCGAAAGCGCTGCGATGGAAAAGTTATTCGGCGAGCAAGCCACCAGCGGCAAGCTGCTGATCAGTTCGACGAAATCGATGACCGGCCACCTACTCGGCGGCGCTGGCGGGCTCGAAGCGGGCATCACCATCATGGCGCTGCTCGACCAGATCGCTCCGCCGACGACGAACCTCGACAACCTGGATCCCGAATGCCGCTTGAACTACGTGGCTAACAAGCCCCAGAACGCCAGGATTGACATTGCGCTCTCGAACTCTTTCGGCTTTGGCGGCACCAACGGCTCGCTGATCTTCCGCCGCTGGCAAGGCTAGCGTCCAGCGAGTCGCGTTTTACGCAAAGAAAAAAGCCCGGCGCGAAGCCGGGCTTTCTTATCGCTGAAAGTTCAGTCTATTTAGACAGGCTGAACGTTCTCGGCCTGGAAGCCCTTGGCGCCGCGCACGACGTTGAACTGCACGCGCTGGCCTTCCTGAAGGCTGCGGAAGCCGTTCGCGTTAATCGCGGAGAAGTGAACGAAGACATCTTCGTTGTTGCTCTCGCGCGTAATGAAGCCGAAGCCCTTGGCATCGTTAAACCACTTGACTGTACCCTGTTCCATTTTGGGGTATTCCTTTGTGTTGGTATTCGCTGAAAACGGGAAGGTGTAGAGCAGGCAGTGCTTTGGACGGCATTACGTGCGTAACAAAAACCCACTCGGAATCGAGCGTGCTTCTAGTATAACCCGGTTTTGAAAAATGTTGCAGGATTTAGAGTTATCCGCGCTTCGACTCTCTTCAAAGCGCGGTGATTCCCAGTGTCTATGCAAATGCGCCAAAGGTCAGCACGAGTATGAGCCACCAGCCTACGACGGCCGCCGCAGCCTTTCCACGCGACACTTTCGCGACAATACTTACCCCGATTACGCCCAGAATCACTGACCAAATCTCAAATACATCAATGTGCGTGGTGTAAGCGATGAGGATATGAGGCACATCCGTGCTCAGGTAGTACCCGATATTTGTTCCTACAGGATTTCCGAGCAGAAACGAATCCGGCGCGACCCCGGCAAAGAGCGCAATGACAGCCAGCAGATATTTGATATTGAAAACGAGATTCGCATACATGTAGACAGCAAACACTTGCCCAAACTTCGCTGTCCCGGCAAAGCCGAAGTTTACGGTGGCCCACACTAAAAGTACATTAATGGCCGTAAAGATAAGTATGAGAATCGGAAACGCATAGGCAACGCCAGCCGTTACTTTTGCAGAAATCGCTTTTGCTGTTGACTGTTGATCGGGCGGCATTTGAGCAATGCGCTCTTCCTGTTGTGGCTTCTGATGCAGGTTGTTTTCGAAGACTCGCTCCCAGCCGACTTTCGTTTGCACTGTGAATGAGAAGACGAACGACATCAAAATCATGATGACCAGCGGTCCCCACCACGACGAACTCCGCAGAATATCGGTAAATGTCTTTGAAGGAGCCACAAAGGTATCGACAATCCGCTGCCCCTCGCTCAACGGCGCAGTCGTGGTTTGCGGAACAACATCACTCATAAGGCCTCTCTTAGTCAGTGCTTTTTCAATTGGCGCGATTGTACCCCGCTCGTGGGCCGCATGCGACGAAAATCATTTCAAAATGCCAACCCGAAGCATCCTAACGTGTTGAATTCAGGCTTGAGAACCGCATCCGGATGATCCGAACCAAGATGAACACTTCCGGCCAGGAACCGGCTCCGTTAGTCTGTGAAAGCTCTCGGTGTCTCCGCGGTCCCGCTCATGCGCTGTCTTTCTTTTTTCCTTGCCGCCGCTCTGCTCGCTGGCGCAGGAAGTTCTGCCTTTGCCGTAAAACGGAAGCCTCATCACGCTCGCTCTGCGTCGGTGCATTCGCGCAGTCATAGGAGCGCCCGCGCGCGCGGCGCCGCCCTTGAAGCGAAAGAAGAACCACCAAACGCAACCATCCCTGAAGTTCCGCTGAAGCATGCAAAGCTGGTGCTGCTCCCGCCGTTGAAGGGCTCGCGGGAATCACTCATCCGGCAGAACCAGCGCAGCGAGGCCGAGGGGCTTGAGCGGATCGAAGACGATGATCAGTTGAACGAACTTCGCAGTCAGCACGCGCTGGTGGCCGTTCCAGTCAGCATGTCGCTCCGCGTCAATACGGACCTGCCGGTGAACCGCCGCTATTGTCGCCCCTGGACTGCGCATTTCCTGGCCGATCTGAGCCGCGTGCACTATGCCCGCTTCCGTCGTCCGCTGCACGTCAATTCCGCCGTGCGCACGGTTGAATGTCAGCGACGCCTGATCGAAGTAAATGGCAATGCCGCGCCTGCAGACGGCGATATCGCCTCGCCGCACCTTACGGGCGCAACGATCGACATCGCCAAGAAGGGGCTGTCCGTGTCAGAAGTTGCGTGGATGCGCGCCTACCTGCTGCCTCTGCAGACCGCGGGAAAGATCGACGTGGAAGAAGAGTTCTATCAATCCTGCTTCCACATCACGGTCTACAAATCATATGCGCCGCCGGTTCAGTCGAAGCCAGCTCCGCACGAACGCGGCAGCAAAAGCGCTCTGATCGCAGCCGGCGTTCAATAGTCAGTATCGCCTGGTGAGGGTTGCCGGCGCCGATCCGGTCCGGTCGCTCAGCAGCCAGTCCACTGCGGAACGTACGTCTTCATCGCGCGCTTCGCCCATGATGCGCGCGATGATCTCTCCTCGCTCATCGAGGATAGCGGTTCCCGGAACGATATCGCCGAGGCCAAAGCCTCCGAGAGTATCGGTGTCGGCTCCTACCCACGTTTCCAGCGTCACATTGGCTTTCTCCAAGGCGGGCTGAACTTTGGCGCGGTCTTTGGCGGCGTCAATTGAAACGGCAAGAAAGCGCACATTCCTCCCGCTGTAGCGTTGTGCAAGCCTCGACAGCCGCGGCAACTCTTCCTGACATGGCCCACACCACGTCGCCCAGAAATTGACGACGACAATCTGCCCGTGCAACGAGGCCAGCTTCTGCGAGTGCCCCTGCAGATCTTTCAGATCAAGGTTTGGCGCGCGCTTTGCATACGCGGGCACCGCACAAATCACGGAACACAAAATCAACAGAACGCGTGCGAAGGCTTTCATCACTCAGGCGAGTATATCCAGTAACGTATGCAAGCGCCTCAGCCCAAGGTTGGAGACATCTTTCATTCCCCAGGCTCAAGACTCCAATCGCCCTCACTGCTAACGTGCAACAAGTTATTTCCATCCGAGGCTAATCAACGGAGCAAAAATGAAAATAAAAACCTGCAAAGCAGGACTCACGCTCGTCGCGGCATTGCTCGTCGTCTCCACATCATCTCGCCACAATCAGGCTCTGGCACAGGGTTGTGTCGCCGCTCACTCGCCACAGCCCGTCATATCAGGGCTGGACCCGACCAGCCAGCCGCGCGCTGTGGGTCTGCTGCATGGGCTCTCCGTCACGGTTGGATTTCGAACCTATAGCTCGTATAAGCACTACATCGGCACGGTCTATCAGGTGCAGCGCGCCGAGATGCACAACGAGGTGCAGAACCATGTCAATCTCTATGATCTAACCCTCAGTTATCAGGTGACGCCGCGCTGGAGCATCATCGCCGACATTCCCGGAATGACCGCGACGCGCCATCAGCAGGGCAATGTAAATATCTACCGCTCCGGCGGAATCGGAGATATGCTCGTCGGCGCACAGGCATGGGTCTGGCGACCGCCAACAGAGAGCAACGGCAACATCTCATTTTCCATGCAGCTCAAACTGCCGACCGGCATCAATGATGCGAAAGGAACGACCATTCTCTCCAATGGACAGAAACAGATCCGGCCCTTCGATGAGTCGATCCAGCCCGGCGACGGTACCTGGGGATTTGCCCTCGGCACCAATGCCTATCGCCAGTTCTACTTCCACACGATTGGCTACTTTACCGGCTCGTGGCTCTTCAGCCCGCAGGACACGACCGGCGTCCTAACCTATCGTCCCGCGCCTGGTGACAACGTCATCTCCGCAACCGATCAATATCTATGGCGCGGTGGCTTTTCGCACGGAGTGCCGAAAGTGCGCGGTCTCGCGCTGAGCATTGGCGGCCGTATGGAAGGCGTTCCGGTGCGCGATGCCTTTGGCAGCAGCAACGGCTTTCGCCGTCCCGGCTACGTTATTTCCATCGAACCTGGCCTCGTGTACGCGCGCGGCCGCAACATGTTCAACGTAAGCGGTCCGTGGGCGATGGAGCGCAATCGCAAAACCAGCGTCACCGACTATGCAAACCACACTCATGGTGATGCGGCGTTTGCGGACTACACCGTGATCGCTAGCTATACCCGTACCTTCTAAACGGCACAAATGGAGAGAAGCAGAACGTTCGATCGTCTAGCATGAAAGCGTGATCTACGCGCATGCAGGAGTGATCGTAGCTGCGACATTGGCTCTGACGCCTCTGCTTCTCTTCGGTTTCGCAGGCGAGCGCTGCGTGGCTCTGCTTGGCAGGCAGCCACTGGCCCTTCGATTACTGCTTCCCGCTGTTTGCGTTATTCCTTATCTTCTCGTCTGCTGGCCTCTTCACCTGCTCCGCATAGGATGGCTCGCGCTCTATTTGCTCTTGCCAGTCGCGGTTGCTGCGCTACTTGCACTGGCCGCAAAGCTCGACCCACAGAAACAGGGCCATGTACTCGATTTTCTAGTGCTCTTCGCGCTCGGGTTGGCAGTCGATCTGCGCTGGTTTGAACCAGCATGGCCGCACGTCCTGGTTGCGATGAACAAGGTGCTCCTGCTCGACACCGGCCTCTACGGCTTTCACGTCATCCGCCAACTCGACGGTGTTGGTTTCGATCTCCGTTGGCGGCTCACGGACTGGAAAACCGGCCTGCGCGAACTTCTTTTCTATATACCGATTGCCGTCACGCTGGGCCTCGCCATCGGCTTCCTTCATTGGCACGGACACATAAACCGCCCATGGCTGTTGCCCGGAATCTGGCTCTTTACCTATCTCCTGATTGCACTGCCCGAAGAAATCTTCTTTCGTGGATGGATGCAGAACCTCTTCGAGCGCCGCATCGGGCGCACAACATCGTTGGTGCTTACAGCGGTCCTTTTCGGACTCTCGCACTTCAATAAACGTGCCGTCCACTTCAACTGGCGCTACGTTCTGCTGGCGGCGATCGCCGGCATTTTCTACGGGCGCGCCTGGCGCTCGGATAGAAGAATCGCAGCCTCATCTATTACCCATGCCTGCGTGGATACTCTATGGGGAGCGCTGCTCCGGTGAATGAAATTATGCCGGGGCTGGTAGCGCAGATAGCCAAGCCCCACGCGCATGTGATGATGCATGGCATCCGGAACCGTAACGGCCACGCAAAGGCCGAGAATGCCGTGCGCCAGTCCAAGCGCATACAGGTTGCGATAGCGAAGAAAGAACGGGCAGGCGATCAGGGCCCAGATCAGCGTAAGCCCAATCAGCACAGGGTTGGGAATATGGGCAATCGCAAACAGGAGTGCCGCTAAGGCAATCGCGAGTGATCGTCTCGAAAGCAATCGCGTCAGCCGGGTCAGCACAAAGACCTGCAGCAGGAATTCCTGCACGAATGACCAGATCAGGTATCCAATCACGCGAGTCCGCTCCGACAAATGTCCGGCGCCGGGAAGTCCGTGGAGCGTGCCAAGCCACCACGCTGCAACGACGGCAAGTACAGCGAGCGTCACGGCAGCGGCAACAATCCACAGCGAACGTCTTACGTCGACTGGCGCGAGACCAAGCGACTGCAACTTTTCCCGGCGCATTACCGAGATGCCGATGATCGCCGCAATCGCCAGCCAGTAGAGAATGCGCTGCGCGGGCATTGGCGTCCAGATGACAGCCAGAATCAGACCGTAGGCTGAAATGAGTTCCAGCAGATCGCGGAGCCGGGAATCAGGAAGGACGGTCACCGATTTCTCGCGCCGAAGGGCATTACGCCCTACGGAGAAGCATCAAGAGAGAAATAATAACCGAAAATTAATATTCATGAATGGCTACGGTGACTTAGTTGCCTGCAGCATGGGCGTTGCTCTGCGCAATACGCACCCCGCTCAGGCTGCCCACGTAGCGCGACACTCCGCGATAGAGCGATTCGGCGATGCGCTCGCGATACTCCGGATCGCGAAGCTCATGCGCGTCATCGGGATTGGTGAGGAACGATATTTCCGCCAGAATCGAAGGCATGTTCGCACCGATGAGCACTACGAAAGGCGCCTTCTTCACGCCGCGATCTTTCATCCCCGGATTGCCATCCTCAAGTCCCGTATAGAGACTCTGCTGCACATCGGAGGCAAACTCGCGCGATTCGCTGATCTTGTCCTGCAGCGTGATCTTCTTCACCAGATCGGAAAGCTGATGAATCGACTGGTCGGAAACCGCGTTCTCTCTCGCCGCCACTTCGAGGGCGTCCGCAGAAGTCGTGAAGTTCAGGTAGTAGGTCTCGACACCTCGCGCCGACGAATCTGAACTGGAATTCGCATGAACTGAAATAAAGAGATCCGCCTGCGCCTTATTCGCGATCGCCGTGCGCGTCTCCAGCGGGATGAAGGTGTCGTCATCGCGCGTATAGATCACGTCCGCGCCCAGCCGCTGCTTCAGCAGTTTGCCGAGCCGCAGGGCCACATCGAGCACAATGTCTTTCTCTTCAATGCCGCCGGGACCAAGTGTGCCTGAGTCATGGCCGCCGTGCCCCGCATCGACGACGATGCGGCCAATCTTCAACCCCAAAGCACGCACCATCGAGCGCTCGCCCGTCGCCGTGGGTGCGGCCGCGTGAATCGCAGGCGCATCCGGGTTCGCAACGATGGTGCTTTTGCTTGTTGTTTTCTTTACGGGAGCAGGCAGAGGCGCGGGCTGATCCATCGCTTCCAGTTCATTCGGCTGCTGCTCAGGTGAAGTTCCGGAAACAGACTGGACTACAGGAGCTGTTGTCGGATGCTTCGTCGCCTTCACCCGGTTCGGCTGGCGGTCGAGCGAAGCAATATCTTTGAGCGAAGAGCCAGGAGCCGTCGTGTCTGGCATAGCCGGCTGCGGAGCCGGAGATGGTAGAGGCTGCGCAGTATTGACAGCAGACGTCGTCCGCTGCTGTGGCTTTCGTGCTGCGTTTTGCTGCGCCGACGTAACCTGCTGAGTTGTTGCCGGAGCGCTCGCGGTATTCGTCGGTGTCGTTTGCGTCGACGGCGGTTTTGGCTGCTGTTTCGCAATCATCGAGGGAGCGGGCAGCGTGCCCGGCTTGCTGCCGTGCACATCGATAATCAGTCGCCACGGATTCGGCAGCAAAAACGCCGAATATTCGCTTACATCGCTCACATCCAACACGATGCGCGTTACGTCATTCGAAAACTGCGCCATGCGAATGCGCTTCAGAAATCCATCGTCAGTGACTTCGACAGACTTCCCGATGAGTTCCGGCGACAGCTTCACCCCGTGCAGATCGAAGAAGATGCGGTCCGGCCCCGGCACGCGCGAAGCTTCGTACTGCACCTCATCCTGCAGATCGATGGCGACCCGCGTATAAATCGGCGTTGACCAGTGCCGCAGGCCCGTCATCAGTGGCAGCTTACCCTTGCGCGGCGGGGGTGGAGCATTCATTGCGGCTTCACTCAGCTTGGGCTGGCTCGAAACTGAGTCGACAGCGGGCTGTTGTACAACCGGAGCTGCAGACGACGGTTGAGCTGTCGTTTGCGCCGTGTGTGTTTGTTGGGGCTGAGTTTGAATCTCGTGCGGAAACACAGGAGCAGACACAGTTCTGTGTTTCGAAGATGCGACCGAAGGAGTGGATGACTGAGGCGTGGGTACGACAGGCGCAGCTTGCGCCTCCACTACCGGAGCCGGAGCGCGCTGCGCAGGCCGCTTGCCATGCTTTTCCGCGACCTCTTCCGTATGGATGTTTTTCAACTCCTGTCGGGCCTCGTCAGCGAGCGGACTCTGCGGATAGAGCTTCAAAAACTGCTGAAATGTGGCCTTCGCCTCGTCACGGTCTTCGAGATCGCGGCGATAGATTTCACCCTCAGTCATGAGTGCGCTGAAGCGGTAGTGGCTGCCCGGATACTGCTTCCGCAAAAACTCATACTGCCCGATGGCGTCCCGCAGCGACTTTTCATCCTGAAAAACACGTCCCTGCTCGGCCAGCAGATCGGCAACGGCCGAAACGCTGGCATCGGCCTTCGGCGAAGCTGGATCGCCATGATAAACAGCGCGATACCCATCGAGCACCCGCTCATAATCGTGCCGCGTACGCTGCTGCTCCGGACGCCCTTCGAGGGCTTCGCGCAACCGTTGCGCCTTGTCAAATGGAGAGAGTGGCTGATGCTGCGCGGCAATAGCGGGGAAGCAGGAGGCCACGAAAAAAAGCGCAGCGCCTGCCAGGCACAAAAATAACGTGCGTCCTCCGGAGCGGTAGGAAAGGGGCATAAACAAATTCAGAGGCACACGCCAGGAGCCACCTTGATTATAGGTGGCCGGTCAGAGAAGGAGCAACGCAGGAAACACGAAATGAGCAGGAGGAAACCAGTATGGAAACCGAAAGTTGCGGCTTTTCATACCATCTCAGTTGTCACTGCAAGCGCATAGCGCGTTCAACCGTTTTCTAACCCGAGCTTCATTCCACAATCAGATCTTCGCTACACTCAGAATGACTTGGCTGATTCAACCGGCCAACTCCTCCACAACCGTTGGAGCACTCTTCAGCGCCGCATCCAGCTGAGCAGCATCCTTGCCGCCGGCCTCGGCCATATCCGGACGGCCGCCGCCAGAGCCGCCGACAAGCTTCGCGATCTGCCCGACGATCTTTCCCGCCTGCACTTTTCCGGTCAAGTCCTTGGTTACTCCGACGATGAGCGCAACCTTGCCTTCCTCCTGCGCCGAGCCCAGAACCACCACACCAGAGCCAAGTTTGTTCCGCAGGTTGTCGACAAGCGTACGCATCTGCCCGCGATCGAGCGAGTCGACGCGTTGCGCAAGAACCTTAATGCCTTTCACCTCGACCGCCTGATCGGCAGCATTCGAGACCGCCGAAGCAGCCGACTTCATGCGCATCTGCTCCAGCTCGCGGCGCAGTTTCTTCAACTCCTCGTCCTGGGCGTTGAGTTTCTGCTTGAGCGCGTCCGCAGGCGAAAGCTCAGCGCTCGGCGAAAGTTGCGAGGCAAGCTGCGCCACTTCAAAGTCGCGTCGGAATTCATTCAGAGCACCAAGACCGGTGACAGCTTCAACTCGCCGCACGCCCGACGACACGCTGCCCTCGCCCAGAAGCTTGACGACGCCGATCTCGCCCGTAGCGCCCGTGTGCGTGCCACCGCAAAGCTCGGTCGAGAAGTCGCCGATCTTCACCACGCGCACCTTCTCGCCATACTTCTCGCCGAAGAGCGCCATCGCGTGATACTCGTTGATCGCCACATCGATCGGAACATCTTCAATCGTCTCAACGCGCGTGTTTCCGAGCACCTCTTTGTTGATGAGGTCTTCGATGTCCTGCAACTCCTCATCGGCAATCGAGGTGAAGTGCGAAAAGTCAAAGCGCAGACGGTTCGGCTCCACCAGCGACCCGGCCTGCTTGACGTGCGTGCCCAGAACCTCGCGCAGCGCCGCATGCAGCAGATGCGTCCCGGTATGATTGCGCCGCGTCGCATTGCGAAAACCGCCATCGACTACCGTATCCACCTTGTCGCCTAGCTTCAGCGGCTGGCGCAGAATCGCCTTGTGCGCAAAGACACCCTGCACCGGCTTGGTGCATCCACTCACATCGGCAACGACCGAGTTGTGATCATCGGAATAGAGCCAGCCCGTATCGCCAATCTGACCGCCCGAGTCGGCATAGAAGCTCGTATGATCGAGCACAACCTCAACCGCATCTCCGGGACTCGCAGCCTGCACACCCTGCCCATCCTTGATGATGGCCAGTACTTCGCATCCCGTAGACGTGAGTTGACGGTAGCCTTCGAAAATAGTCTTCGGAAGCTCACGAAACACTGGACTCGCGGATTGCTTCGCGCCGCCCTTCCATGAAGCACGAGCACGGGCTTGTTCTTCAGCGCGGGCTCGTTCGAAGCCCGTCAAATCAAATTCAATCCCCGCATCGTGACAGGCGTCTTGAATAAAGTCGAGCGGTAGGCCGTAGGTTTCGTAGAAATGGAAAGCTCTGTCGCCTTGAAATATAGGCTTAGCAGCAAGCTGCTTCCAGCGAGTAATCAAGTCTTCTTCGCTGGCGGCGAGTTGCAACTTCAGGGATTTCGGAAGACTTTTTATCAATGCTTCAACAGTTTCATCGCGTTGGCTGTCACTTCTGAATTTTCTGTGGCGAACCTGCTCTACAATTCCAACCTCAGTTAGGAAATGCAGGCGCTCCGAACGTTTCTGCCGAAGCAGTTCATCCAATTCGCGATCAAGCGGATGAGATCCCAACTCCAAGACCCGAGCAAATTGCCGCTCCTCCGCTTCGACGACCTTCGCAATGCGATCCGCACTCTCCTTCAATTCCGGATACGCACTTTGCATCTCATCGCGAACGGCATTCACCATATCGCGCATAAAAGGCTTCTCCTGCCCAAGCAGCCGTCCATGACGAATCCCGCGCCGCAGAATCTTACGCAGCACATAGCCGCGTCCTTCATTCGCAGGCAGCACGCCATCTGAAATCAAAAATGTGGCAGCGCGAGCGTGGTCAGCAATGATGCGTAGGGAAGCATTTTGCGTTGGATCTTCCGCTATATTTATGCCCTGATCCGCAGCAAAAGCTACAGTAAGTTCCCAAGCCCTTTTGATCAGCGGCGTGAACAAATCCGTTTCGAAATTAGAAATCTTCCCCTGTAACACCGCCGCAGTGCGTTCCAGCCCCATTCCCGTATCAATCGAAGGCTTGGGCAGCAGATTCAACTCGCCCTGTTGATTCCGGTCGAACTGCATGAAAACAAGATTCCAGATTTCGACATAGCGAGCCTCATCCTGCCCGAATGGCAGGTCCTCGCCTGTCTCGGAAGCCTCGATGCCCATGTCATAAAAAATCTCCGAGCAGGGACCGCAGGGGCCGGTGTCGCCCATCTGCCAGAAGTTGTCCTTGCTGCCGTATTCGTGAATGCGGTCGGCAGGCACTCCCTGCGCAAGCCACAGGTTGTAAGCTTCCTCGTCCCGAGGAACGCCGTTCTCGCCCTTGAAAATGGTCACGTAGAGACGGTCTTTCGGGATTCCGAACCACTCCGGCGAGGTGACCAGTTCCCACGCATAGGCAATGGCGTCCTTCTTGAAGTAATCGCCGAAGCTGAAGTTGCCCAGCATTTCAAAGAACGTATGGTGGCGCCGCGTAAAGCCGACATTCTCAAGGTCGTTGTGCTTGCCGCCGGCGCGCACGCACTTCTGCGAAGTGGTCGCCCGCGAGTAATCGCGATGTTCGAGGCCCAGAAACACGTCTTTGAACTGGTTCATGCCGGCGTTGGTGAACAGCAGCGTAGGGTCATTGGCAGGAACCAGAGAAGACGAGTGCACACGACGGTGCCCCTTCGTCTCAAAGAACTTCAGGAACATCTCACGTATTTCAGAGCCGGAACGGTATTGCATCTTTTAAGTTTAGCAGCGGGCACGCTATGATTTTGCGCATGGCGCCGCGCTGTGTTTCCCTGCTGCTGTTGATGCTCGCCCTCCTGCCTGCTTCATCCATTGCACAAAAATGCAAAGGGATGGAAGTGAAGTATGAGAACGAGATCCAGTATCCGAACAGTGCCCGAGCTTCTCGAACACAAGGCGACGTCGCTCTGCAGGTACACATCGCAACTGACGGAACCGTCACCGCAGACATCGTCTCCGGTCCTCCCGTCCTGGCTGAATCGGCAAAGCGTTTCGTCGAAACGTGGAGCGTCAGCTGGCCTCATGACGCGCCCCCGACGGCCTGCGCTCCCGTCCTGCATGTGACCTACAAATTGAAAGATCACTTCAATGTGAACCCAAAGCTACCCACGCACATTCTTGTAGAAGCGCCGCCGATTGAAACCAACGAGCCGACTTCGGCGATTCACTGACGCTTAATTTCGTTAATCACTATGCTGAGTGGACGCTGCTCCTTCGCCTCGAAGAACGAAGGGGCATCTCACCGATTCCCCTGCTGCCGAGTGATGCGCATCACAGCGGAGTCTGGCGCATTCGCGCGAAACTGCAATCCAGCAAAGGAGAGGTGCGGAACCGTTTGTCGAGGCCTCATGTAAGCCAAAGATAATGAAAGACTAATCGTCCTTATAAATTCCTTTTATCCCGCTTAGCACCTCCTTACGCGGTTGTCTCTAGCCTGAAGTGTTTGCGCCATGCAGATAGACGCCATGTTGCGCCCTCTACACCGCAAGCGAACTCATGAGGATCATGATGCAGATCAGGAAAATATTTAAGTCAGGATGTAGCGTGCTCGCAGCTGCTCTTATGTGCGCAGGAGCGGTACAACTCTCGGCGCAGTCGGGAACTGCAAGCAAGGTTACGAGTGAGGATAGAAGCGATGCCAGCGGGGGTGCGACCGCTGTGCCGGCCATAGCGAACAACGACGCCATTCTGAAGGAACTCGATGCAATGCGCGCGCGCATTCAGGAACTGGAGACGCAGCTAAAGGCGCAGTCTGCTGCAAAAGACAACGCGATGCCGGTTGATGCGGCAACGCAGCTGCAGGCGTCGCGGCAGGCATTGCTCGCCTCGGGAGCGTCGACCACCACCAAAGACTTGGCTTCGCCCGCGATCGTTTCAACTCCGGCCGCCGAGCCGGCGCTGGCTTCAACTACAACCACGACCTCAACTCCAACCGTCGATACGAAGACTCCGTTTGCTGATGCCGACTGGACGTGGCTGAACGGCAATGCGCGTACGAAGGACTTCCCGCTGGCTACGAAGTATTTCACGCCGGAAATTCGAGTCGATACCAACTACAACCTCGACCTTAACCACCCTGCCGACGACACCATCAATGGCTCCAGCGAAATCTTTCGCGCTCAGGAAGTTCAAGTGGAGCAGTTGGGCGTCGGCGGCGATCTGCTCGTCGACCACGTGCATGCCCGCTTGATGACGCAGTTCGGCATGTACTCGGTCACCACGCCGCGCAACGACGCCAGCGTAGGCCGCGGACAATGGCAACTGAACAATGCTTACCGCTACCTTTCGGAAGCCTACGGCGGCTATCATTGGGACAAGTTGCACGGGATCAACCTCGATGCCGGCATTTTCCTGTCGTATATCGGTCTGTTCAGCTACTACAACTTTGACAACTGGGCCTACCAGCCTTCGTTTGTTTCATCCAACACGCCGTGGTTCTTCAACGGCGTCCGCGGGCAGTTTTTTGTCACGCAACACCTGAAGATCGAACCTTGGTTCATCAACGGCTGGCAGTCTTACGCCCGGTTCAACACCAAGCCTGGACTTGGCGGACAGATCAAATGGACGCCGACTAACTTCATCAATGTCATCAGCAATAACTATGGCTATGGTGAGGACGATCCCAGCATCCACGGCCGCACCCGCTTCCATACCGATGACAGCGTGGAAGTGAAGTACTACGACCACCCGGAGAATGTCCTCGACAAGATGGCCTTCTCGCTTACCGCTGACGCTGGCTGCGAATCGGGCTCGGGCGTAGCCTGCACCGGTTCGGCGAACCACAAGATCTTTATCCCGGAGACGCCGACTTCGCCTGCCGTTCCTTACTACAAGCAGAGCTTCCTGGGATGGATGGCATACGACCGCACCTGGTTCAAAAACGATCGCTATGCCCTGACCGTTGGCGGTGGACGCATCAACAACCCCGGCCGCTATCTCGTATTGGTGCCGGCGATCAACGGCGCCACGGCACTCACCGGCACCGCATATTTCCCTGAGAACCCAGGCCAGCCCTTCCACGGCACGGACGGCACCATTACCTGGGACTTTATGCCGCGCCAGTACATCACCTTCCGGACTGAATACGGCTACCGTCACTCCGATGTGCCCTACTGGGCCGGCCGTGGAGGCTCAACGCCTCCTGGCGGCTCGCAAAACTCGTCCATCGGCAGCCCAGGCGATTTCACCTGCACCAACGGAAGCGCTTCCGTCGATTCAGGAATCGGCTATACGTCCATGCCCGGCCTCTCATACAAGCAGGAGTATGCCGCCAACATCGCTGCCGCCAAGATAGTCTGCGCTGGTATCCCCGGCTACACGACCCTTTGGCAGCCGGATCTCCGCCGCGACGAGCAGAAGTTCACCTTCGCCATCATGGTGAAGTTTTAGGGCGAGAAAACGAAAATCACATTTCCAAGTCGAAAAAGCATAAAGGCTGGAGTGGTCGCTCCGGCCTTTCTCTTCAAGTGGATGTAGTTCACTCCCAGTCGCTAATCCTCATTTTGGGGAAATCATTTGCCGACTGATGGAACAACTGGACTGACGCGCAATTTCGATTGTGTTACTTCTTTAGCGTCAATCGCTCCGCTCTTCTGCCTGTCCAGTCTGTCGAACGCTGCCTCCATAAACTTCATCCATTCTTGCTTTGTGATCTTGCCATCCTTGTTCGTGTCCATCAGAAGCAATAACTGTGTGACCTGATTTTCTCCGAGTGCGAGTTTATCCTGGGGCTTTGGAGCTGAATCTTTCTGTGCGAAGGAGACCCCAGCGATACTACCGATTGCGAACAGCGTTGCAACGAACAGGAATACCAACAGGCTGATTCGTGCTTTGAACATGGCCGACCTCCATGATCCCAGCCCTCCACACGTTTTGGGTGAACGTGTGCTCGTCAGGGCCGGGACTTATTTGCGTTTTACTATCCCTACCTGCCTATCGTTGTAAATTGATCGCAGGGTAGCGGGCATGCAGTATAACGAGAACTCCGCAATCGTATCCATCATGATGAAGTTTTAGGGAAAAAGTCTAGCTCCAAATGGCCGGGGGCCAAAGCCCCGACCATTTTATTTATAGGCAGCATCAAGAGTTTTTATTCTCGATTATCTTCCGCATCCATTGCCTCAAGCGCCGACAGCGCCTCCTCATCAACATCCCACCGTTTAAGAATCTTGAAGACGACTCCGGTAGAGAAGCCTGCGCGCACCAGCATCCGCATCACGCGCGCGGCTTCTTTTTCATTGGCCGGCTTGCGGATACGCTTCCGCGTTAGATGTTGCCGCGCCAGCTCTTCTTCGTTGACGTTCTCGTAAGCCACATCGAGCGTTTTCGCGATCACGTTAGCGTGCACGCCCTTCTGAATCAGGTCCTGCCGCACGCGCCGCTTGCCGAAGCTCGAGTTCTCCTGCCGCAGCCGGGCGTAGTCGGAGGCGTAGCTGGTGTCGTTGAGATAGCGCTGCTCCTTCAGGCGTGCGACGACGCGGTCCATCTTTGCCTCGCCGGACTCGCTCTCTTCGACGCGTAAGCGCATCATGCGCTTCAGTTCGGCGACGGTGCGCATGCGGCGTCCGAGTGCGCCGATGGCGTATTCGTAGAGTGCGGCTTCATCGAGTGGCTGTTTCTTTTTAGGTGCCCGGCCGAAACTCATCATCACTCCCTACTGCTTCGTCCATTGGTCAACCCAGTCGTTCACAGTCTCGTACCAGAGTTGCGAATTCTGCGGCTTCAGTACCCAGTGGCCTTCGTCGGGGAAGTAGAGCATTTTTGACGGCACCTTCATGCGCTGCAGCGTGGTGAAGAGCTGGTAGCCTTCGGAGACGTCGAGACGGTAATCGAGCTGGCTGTGGATCACGAGCGTGGGCGTCTTGAAGTTTGTCTCTGCCAGCATGGGCGACCATTTGCGATACATCGCGCGATTTGACCAAGGAGTGCCTTTAAACTCCCACTCGTTGAACCAGAGCTCTTCGGTTGTTCCGTAAGCCGATTCGGGATTGAACATGCCATCGTGCGAGACGATGCACTTGAAGCGATCCGTGTGTCCAAGAATCCAGTCAGCCATATAGCCGCCATAGCTTGCGCCCAGCGCGCACTCGCGCGTCTTGTCGATGAAGCTGTAGTGCTGCTCGGCGTAGTCGAGGCCGCGCATCAGGTCGATGAAAGGCTTGCCGCCCCAGTCGCCATTCACGCCATCGACGAAGGCTTGTCCGTAACCCGTAGATCCACGAGGATTGATCATGATGACGACGTAGCCGTTCGCGGCTAGAAGTTCGGCATTCCAGCGATAGCTCCAGCTATCGCCCCATGCTCCCTGCGGGCCGCCGTGGATGAGGAATTTGACGGGATATTTCTTGTTGGGATCGAAGGCTGGCGGCTTGATGAGGAAGCCTTGTACGCGAGCCTTGCCTGCGCCGATGAAGAAGAACTGCTCAAGCTCCTGCAAGTCGAGTTGCCTCAACAGCTCGGTGTTGAGGTGCGTAAGTTGCTCTTCAGCGAGGACAGCATATGCGCCTGCATCCGAGGTTCCGCTGGGAGGCGGACTTTTTGCCTGACTCTCAGCATTGATCTGCTGTGTCTTTTCCGTCTTGAGCGTGTACACCTCGCCGGGAGCACGCACCGTCATCCTTGTGGCAATCAGGAGCTTGCCGTCGGGTGTAACATGCAGATCGCCGTATTCGCCCGAGCGCGCCAGCTTGGTCAGATGCGAGCCATCTGTCTGCACGGAGTCAATCCGTTCTTCCCCATAGTCGCCAAAAGTGAAATAAATCGTTTGCGAATCCGGAGCCCAGGCAAATTCATCCACCCAGCGATCAAACTTCGGCAACACCTCTTTCTCCTGCTTCGTCGCGCGGTCATACAGCATCAGCCGAAACCGATCGCTCTCATACCCAGCCCGCGCCTGAGAGCGCCATGCAATGTACCGCCCATCCGGAGAATACGCAGGCGAATGATCGCCGCCGGGGCTGGTTGAAATCTTCAGCGGCTTCGCATTCGGGTCGTCGAGCCGCAACGTGAAGATATCGGAATTGGTGCTGATCGCCGGAACCGGATCGAGATTCTCTTCGAACGCAATCTCTTTGCCGTCGGGAGAAAACGCGTAACCATCCGGTCCCCCGAGCGAGAACGGCGGAACATCGTGCTCGTCCCCTGGAGTCAGATCCCGCGGCTCGCCTCCGTTCGCCGAAATCAGAAAGAGGTGGCTGCGCTTGTCGCCGGTAAAAGCATTCCAGTGCCGGTAGAGCAATTGCGTAAAGACCCGGGCCTTCACCTTCGACTGAGCGTGCTCGTCATCGCGCTGTTTGTTGCAGGTGTCGTCCTTGCAATCGGGGTAGACAGATGAAACGAAGAGAATGTTTTGCCCATCCGGAGACCAGATTGCGCCATCGGCCTCCGTGCTGATGCTCGTCAGCTTGTGCGCTTCGCCAATTGTGCCTGTGGCTGTGTCAAATGGAGCGAGCCATATCTGCTGGCCGCCATCGCGCGTGCTTTGAAAGAGAATCTGCTTGCCGTCCGGCGAGAATCGTCCGCGGCTCTCGCCAGCCTCCGAGGCGGTGAGCGGCTTTTCATCGCCACCTGCACCGGGCACGATCCAGAGATGCGAAGTGCGCGTATTCTTCGCGAGGTCTACATCTGTCACGCTGAACAGCACCCAATGGCCATCGGGCGGGACAGCAATATCGCCCAGACGCCGCATCTTCATCATGTCTTCGAAGGTCATCGGGCGTTTTGTCTGCGCGAAAACGCAGGTGCAGGCAAGCAGGAACAGAACAGTCAGGCGGAGTCTCTTCATGTTCGACTATTGTAAGAATCTTTGGGTCGCAGCTGGAAGCGGTGGCGTGCTTTCCCACCTTAGCGCCCAAAAACTGGCGCTAAGATGGGGCCCCCATTTTTCGTGCTGATCAAGGCCAACAGCAGATCCTTCGACTGCGCTCAGGATGACAAGTCTTCCTTGGTAGTCGAGACAATCAGCGCGCGAGCGCTTCGTCGCTCAGTTCAGTTTCGTGCCGGCGCTTTGGAAGCGGCAACTGGATCACGAGCGCGGCGCCATGCGGCTGAAGGTTGTGCGCCGTTATCTCGCCGCCGTGGTCGCGCACAATGGCATAGCACACGCTCAAGCCCTTGCCCGCGCCAACCCGAGGAGACTTGCTCGCAAAAAATGGATCGAAGGCGCGATTCGGATCGGCGAAGCCTGGGCCGTTGTCTGAGATCAGCACGCGAACGCCATCCTCATCATGACTCGCATCCACGCGAAGCGTTTTTGCCTCTGCGCTCTCACTGGAGCCAAAGGCTTCGAGCGAATTATTCAACAGCTGTAGAAACATTTGCTGCAGCTGGTTACGGTTGCCGTCAACATCCGGCAGGTCGTCGGCAAGGTGAAGCTGCAGGTCGATCTGCCGCCGACTAAATTCGGCGCGGCGCAGCTGGCAGATGTCGCGCAGAATTTCTCCCACGGAAACGGCGACGTGCTCGACTGGAGAGGGCTTCCAGAAGCGCAGCATGCTTTCGATGATCTGCTTCATGCGCTGCGCTTCGCCGCGAATCAGCGACATGCTTTCGTGTGCCGGGTGATCTTCGAGCGTTTCCTCCAAAATCTGCGAGTAACCGAGTACGACCGTTAGAGGATTGTTCAGCTCATGCGCGACCCCCGCTGCCATCTGTCCGAGCCCGGCCAGCTTCTCCGACCGCGCCACGCGCTGCATCAGCCCATTGTGTTCGCGCATCGCCGTGAGCCGCGACACCAGCAGTTCCAGAGGCAGCAGGTCGTCAGCCTGCAACGGCTGCTCGGGCTGTTTCAGTCCGCTCAGGAAGAGGTAGCCGATTGCCGCCCCGGTCCTCGATCGCATTGGAATCACGTGATTCCTGAAATACTGCAAACGCTCCAGCGGATCGTCTGGAATGAAGAGGGGCCGCAGGTCCACCTGCAGGGTATTGCCAAATTCGACCGCGATACTCTCGCTCTGGCGAAAGCGTTCGATTTCTTCATGCGTAACGCGTGTGCCCAGCGCGTCCAGTCCAGCGACGAGCGCGTCCTCCATACCCGCGTGGCCCGCAGCAGAGAAGTTCCCCTCGACGCTCCGCAGAAGCAGCGCCGCCTGGCTGAAGCGGCTTACCTCGACAATCACCTCGCACGCGTGCTGATATGCGGCCTCGGCATTTACGTCAGAGAGCAGCGACAAATCAATCTCTGCATACCTCTCCATTTCCACGCGCGCGCGGTGGTCGCGTTCCTTGGCAGCCTTGTTCTGCGCGAGCTCATCTTCGAGCACAATCAGAATCATGCCGACAGCCGTCATCACCTTGATGAGGTTGATGCCGCGCCCGACAATGAGCATGACGGACCCCTCTTGCGCCAGCACGGCGTCAAGCAGTACGGGAGTGCTCCACAGGAAAAAGCCAGTGGAAGCAAAGATGACTCCGGGGCTGAAGCGGCGGAAGGCGCCTGCAAAAAGCAGGCCGGTCATAAGGTTTGTACTGCCTTGCGCCAGATATAGAACGAAGAAATATTCGCCTTTATAAGTCAGCCAAAGGCCGGCGGCGCCTGCCAGTAGCGAGAAGGGAAAAGTGAACCACCACGGCAGAATATTCTTGCGGTTGTTCCACAGGATCGCTACGTAAACAACCGTAACCGTGCATAGGATCAACAGGATGCGTATTGCTGCGTTCGGATGCGGGTAGAGTGAGACGAGCACCGCAAACACGAACGCTGGAACCGCAAAAACATACGCATACAGAATCTTCGGCCAGCGCTTGAAGCCAAGCGGCGACATCGATCCAAGAAACATCAATGGCGCCAGCACCATAGCAGCGTTCGAAAGCGCAAAGGCAACGCCCGGCGAATGGATCCCAGCTGTCTCTGTCGCCTGGTGCAGGGTCGCCAAAGTCCAGCCCACCAGCCAGAGCAGGCGCCGCGTCGTTCGCGTCTTCAGGTAGAGGAGCGCGAAGACTACCAGCAGCATGCTTAGAAGCGCCAGCGCCGGTATTCGATAGAACTCGGTCATTTTCAGGAAGGATGAGGCAAGTGTACGATGTAAACGGTATTCCGGGAGCCGAAAAATTGCTCCATTTGGCCTGATTCCGTGTCCATCCACCCCTCCGGCGCGTCTATCCTGTAAGTGGAGTGGTTATCGGCTCTCCGGGGGAGCATACTTCAGTGAATCGCATATGTCAGCGCGCCAGCTCTCTTCTCTTCATAGCTCTGTTCGGTTTCACCTTTGCATCTGCCTCTGCGCAGGTCTCTTACACTGCCATGCCGCTTGATCAGGGCTTCGGCAAGCTCGATACGTCCGCGCCGTCCGTCCCCGCTCAGCAGATCATCGACAACTTCACTGCCAAGGAATCGGAGTTCCGCACTGCGCTGGGGAATTACACCTACGAACGCACGGTGAAGGTTGAGACAATCGATGACGACAACAAGGTAGACGGCCAGTACTATTGTGTGACCGACATCACCTTCGACCCAACCGGCCGACGCTACGAGAAAGTCGTCTTCGCTCCGCAGAATTCATTGCAGCGCATTTCCATGAGCCCTGCCGATTTCCAGGACATCGAACAGCGCCTGCCCTTTGTGCTGACGAAGGAAGACGTAGGCCAGTACGACCTCACTTATGTGGGCAAGCAGCAGGTGGATGAAGTCGAGACCTATGTCTTCGAGGTGAAGCCGAAGGTCATTGAGAAGAACAAGCGATACTTTCAGGGAAAAATCTGGGTCGATCAGAAGGACCTGCAGATCGTCGTCACCAATGGGAAGAACGTCCCCGACGACACACGCAGGGGTCACGAGGACTTATCACCGCCCTTCACCACTTACCGCGAGCAGGTAGATGGCAAATACTGGTTCCCGGTCTACACGCGGGGTGAAGGCATTCTGAAATTCTCGGGTGGCAGCGGGTATATGGCCCAGGAAGTGCACATCCGCGAAACATTGAAATACGCCAAATACAAGCGCTTCGGCACGTCCGTCAAGATCACCTTCGACGGCCAGGAGATCGGCCAGGGGACCGGCGATCAGCAGCAACCAGCACCGCAACAGCAGCCAGCAAAGCCTCAGTAGTAGAGGTACTTCCGCCACTTCTGGTCGCTGTGGCCGATCATCCGCATAATGTGGCGGCTCGTGTGCAGCGTAAACGGGCGTGGCTCGCGCAGCAGTTTCATGTCGTCGAGCTCGTGCAGCAATTGATTCCCCTTGCGCCGATTGCAGGAGTGGCAGCACGCGACAAGATTCTCCCAGGTCGACAAGCCGCCGCGCGAGCGCGGGATGACGTGGTCGAGCGTCAGTTCACCCGCAGGCAGAACCACGCCGCAGTACTGGCAGCTGTTACGGTCGCGCAGCAGGATGTTCTTGCGCGACAAGGCCCGCGTCTGGTGGGGAATGCGCCGGTACTCAAGCAGACGGATCACCGACGGCAGGGGCATACGCACGCGCGCCGCATGCAGCATCGCGCCCTGCTCTTCTTCGGTCTTGGCGATGCCCTTCAGCACCAGCACCAGCGCGCGCCGCGCTCCGCAAATGTTGATCGGCTCATAGGAGGCGTTCAGCACCAGCACCGGCGCCTGCATCGTGCTGCTCGAGTGTGGCCGCACATCCTCGCGTGGAGCAACGGCGTGTTTCTGTTTGCGCGCGTGAATCATGGCTCTTCCCAATGACATTTTTCCCCCAGACACTGGATAAAGACTTATATAAAAACAGCCTTCGGCGCTTACAAGCCGGAAGCTGCAGGAACAAACTCCGCATCCCAGAACGCAACGTCTTCGTGCATGGGTACTTCTTTCGCAGGCATGGGCGGAGGCTGAATCATCTCCTGCCGTTGTGCCCGCGCCACCGTAGCCACGTGCACGCTGGCGGCTCCGGCGCGGCGCAGCGTCTGCGCGCAAGCCCGGGCCGTTGCCCCTGTGGTGTAAATATCGTCAATCAGAAGCACGTCCGCGCCTTTGAGCTTGTCCGGCGCAGATGCAAAAAAAGCGCCGCGCACATTGGCGCGACGCTGGTGCGGGGTTAACCCCGCCTGGCTTTGCGTGGAGCGGCGACGCTCCAGCACGCCCGTCGCAACCGTCAATGCAAATTCTGCATTCATACGCCGCAGAGCTTTCACTGCGGCCCGCGCCAGTACTTCCGCCTGGTTGAATCCACGATGTCGCCGCTTCGCCTTGAAAAGCGGCACCGGAACCACCGTCAGCTTGCGCGGAATCCCTTCTACAGCCAGAATCTGACGTGCCAGAAGCTGGCCGAGTCGATCGGCAACCGGCTCCATTCCGTCGTATTTCAGCAGATGCAGCAGCTCCCGCAGCTCATCCTGATAAAGCCCATGCGCCACAGCACGCGCAAACGGGGGCGCGCTCGCGCGGCAAACCCGGCACAGCAGGGCATCGCCTGAGCCAAAGTCCTGCACGCCAAGAGCTTCGCCGCAAATCGCGCACAGGCAACCAGATTGTTCGGGAAGATTTTTCCAGCAGGAATCGCAAACAGGAACGCGGGAAATACGCAGGAGAGATTCGCCGCAAAGGCGGCATGGAGCAGGGAAGAGAGCGCAGCAGAGGCTATCCACCGGACTTCGCAGCACGCGAGCGACCGCTCTCCATGCTGAGGTACCGGCCTGTCTTACGTCGAGCGCGTTTGTATCACGCTGACTGCAGAAGATGCACCTCTCACGGCGGGACAGCCCGCCATTGCAGATGAGTATACAGTGAAAACCTGCACAATTCCAGGTGCTGCGCGCACGGCGAGTCGCGCTTCGCGCCAAAAACATCCCGCAGATGTCTTTCCTATTTACGAAAGGCAGATGGCTGGAGCGCCGATAACCGCTTGAAATAAGGAGTTATCCGCTCGTCCTCGAATGGTGCCGAACCTGATTCCTGATTAGGGCAGAGTGAAGCGCATGATACGAGGCGGCGTAAGCGATGCGCCCCGCAGCAGCGCGCCGTGATCATCCAATTGGTTCCAGCCTGAGTTTGCAATGTAGTAGAAGTAATCGCCGACAACGACTCCGTGCGTAGGATCGCCCAGAGTCGGCGTAGCCCGCTCGATAATCTGCTCAGAAACGATGCGGCCCGAAGTGGAATCAAGCTGCAATCGCAATACCCGCTCGGGCGAAGCGCCGTTCTGCACCAGAATCAACCATCCGTGATCGAAGTAAAGCCCATCCACTGCCCCCAGCGCATACGGCTTTGGTCCGCCCTGTGCGAGCCACGTTACGTCTTTACTCGCCAGATCAAGCAAACCAATGCCGCGCGTGTAATCCGGCACGAAGAGATGCTGTCCGTCCGGATGCATCGCCGGAGTCTGCGGCGAGATAAAGTCCCCGCGGTCGAGCCGCTGCAAAGTGTTTCCCTGTACGCGATACACTCCGCCGCCATCGCCATCGCTCACAATCGGATCGCCCTGCGGCGTCAGCGTCATATCTCCGAGCGCCGAATGCGGCGGCTCTTCGATGCGACGAAGCAAACGCCCCGACGAAAGCTCGAAGCAGAGAACCGCCGAGCGTCCCCATTCCGACGATGCAACCGACTTGAAGCCCTCGAGCGCAACCTCCGTCGCCCACACGCGGTTATGCTGTGCATCCACCTTGATGGCCAGCATCGGCCAGCCGCTCGGCGACTTCGCGAAGTCATCTGTCTTCCCATCCTGCGTGACGCGAACAATTTTCCTTTCGAGGACACTCGTGATCAGAAACGATTGTGTGCGCGAATCGTAATCGATGTCCTCGGCCAGCAGGTTCGCATCGGAGAGCACGAATGCTGTTTCAGCACGCGAGATCGGCTTCTCATTCTCGGCGAATTTCTTCAGCACAGCCTGATATGCGGGAAGCGCGTGCAATCGTGCGAATGCCTTGTCCTTGCCTTGGAGCATGTCATCATCGGCCTGCCCCATGTCAGCGAGCTGATCGAGTGCCGCTAACGCTTTGTCGTCATCCCCGGCTGCGGCATAAGCCTGTGCGAGCGTTTCCAGGGAAGCGGGCGAATTGTGCACCAGCTTCTGAATCTCCAGCACCAGCTCGATACGTCGCTTCTGATCCCCGGCAGCGATTGCCGCATGCGCCTGCTTGCGCAGATCCTGCAACAGCTCAATTGCGGTCTGCGCCCACAACGAGCGCATGCAGAAAAGCACTGCAAGCAACACGCATGCCCAACGTTTCATATCAAACCGTCACGCTCTTCTTCACGGGAACAATCTGTTTGCCCGTCAGCGTTGCAAACACTCCGGCGAGCACCAGCAGCACGCCGATCAATTGAAAGCCGGACAGCCGCTCCCCGGCGAGCGCCGCACCAGCCAGCAGCGCAATCACAGGATTCACATACGCATAACTCGCCACCCGTGTCGCAGGCTCATGCGCAATCAGCCAGACGTACGCGGTGAAAGCAACAATCGAAGCGCAAATAACGAGATATGTCATGCTGAGGATCAGCGTAGGCTGCAGCAGCACTGCGAGCGAAGGCAATCGCCGTATCTCTCCGGTTGCTGCCGACAAAACGAAGAGCAACCCGCCGCCAATGGCCATTTGCAGGCCCGCATTCAGCGTCTGTGGCTTCGGCAACGCGAGTCTGCGCGAAAGCAGTGTACCGACACCCCAGCACAGTGTGCCCCCGATCAACACAAGCACTGCAAGCGTGGAAATGCTTGAGGTTCCGCCTCGCGATGCGGGAGCTTCGCACGCCAGCACCACCACGCCTGCAAACCCGAGAACGATTCCGGCAACCGATAAGGGCGTGGCCTTCTGCGTTCGCAGAATCGCCAGCTCACCAATAAAAATCCAAACCGGAATAATGGCCGAGATTACAGCCGCGATCCCGGACGGCACGCGAATCTCACCCCAGAAAAGTGCTGCATACATGAGCGTGAACATGATGAAACCAAGCGTGCTCGCACCCAGCAACGACCCACGCGGCATTTGCGCCTGTCCGCGTAGACAACTGTAGGCGACGAGCAGCAGACCGGCCAGCGTGAAGCGAAACCCCGCGGCAAAGAACGGCGGCACGACCGCGACAAGCTCGCGGATTCCAAGAAATGAGCCGCCCCACAGAAAATAAATTGCCCCGTATGCCAGCAGCCTGCGAATGGACATGGTTAAGGATAGCGCCCGTTTCCCGCTGCGATACGTGTCAGTTGCTATTTCATCTGTGTATGAAAGAAGCTGACTGCACGCATTTTCATCCCTGACTGAGGTTCGCGAATCCGGATATGACGACGAGACTCATGCGCCCGATGCTTGCCCTTCTTGCTTTTGCCATGCCGCTGCATACAGCCATCGCTCAGGGCACTGTGCCTACCTTCAAGTTGACCGTCAAACAAAGTGCTTACACGGTTTTCGGAAACGACCCGGCGCAGGCAAGCACGACATCGATTCCGACCGTACTGGTTCCGGTAGCGCTCTCCTTCGAGTCGAAGAACGTGAACGGCAAGCCTTTCGTTATGGATGCCTCCGGCGATGTCGACGCCATCCTCGCCTCGCCCGTCTTCACCAACTACGCCTTCGCATCCGGTGGGATGACGCAGTATGCCGACGCCATGCTGCGCACGACCTTTCCCAATGCGAAAGAGTGGCACACGCTGCTCGGCAAGCCCGAAGTAAAACCGGTCACGATCACCGTCCCGGCAGGCTATGGCTACATCCTCACGTCGAAAAAAACAGGCCAGTCCTTCGCTGTTGCCGATGTTGAATTCGTGCAGCGCGAACTCTTCAAGCAGATCCCCAAGCAGGACGGCAAGCTGGTGATCGCCGTCACGCGCAACACCACGTATTACGTTGAGGGGGATGCCACCGAATGCTGCTCATGGGGAACGCATGGCGTGGACACCGCCACTGGAAGCTCCTTTGTGCTCGGCTCGTATCTGCACGACACACCCGCCGTCGTCGAAGACAAGGATGTGCAGCCGCTCACGCAGCAGCTTGCCGAATTCATTAAAGACCCGCTGCACGATCCGCTGGTGCATTTCGCAACGAAGCCATATCCCGGCAACGTCTTTCCCGCGTGGCTGCGCCTGCCGACTGTGCCTGCCGGAGATCAAGGCCGTTGCGGTGGCACCACCGCTGCCACAGCCTATTTCCTCCTCGAACCCACCAACACCAACGAGAAAAACAACATCCCGTCATCGAAACCGTTTGTCGCGCACACCGCCGACGCAACCTATCACCTGCAAAATGCCGCCACGCTCTCCTGGTATCTGGGAGCGGCAGGCAATCTCGGCACGACTTATAGTTTTCCCGATATGCAGGCGCTTCCCGCCCCGGCAAAGCCATGTCCCACGCGCGGCAGACGTTCCGCGCCGCCCATGCCAACGGTTGCCGCCATTCCGCAGAACAGCCCGCCCAATGGCCACGAACTCATCGGCTATTGGGAAGGCTACGGCGCAGCGAATCAAATCTTTCCCCTCCGTGAAATCTCGCCGCAATGGGACGTTATCCTCGTCGCCTTCGCCACACCCGACCACAACGCGCCCGAAGGCACCATGCAGTTTCCCACGCCCGCGGGGTTGCCCCCGGAGCAATTCAAAGCCGACATCGCCGAATTAAAAAGCCACGGCAAAAAAGTCATGATCTCGCTCGGCGGCGGCGGTCAGCATTTCACACTCGCGGATTCGAAGCGTGTTCCAACCTTCGTCTCTTCTGTGATCAATATCGTTAGCGAATACGGCTTCGACGGCATCGATATCGATTTTGAAAGCCCGTCGCTCTCCATCGATCCCGGCGACACCGACTTCCGCCATCCCACCACGCCTTCGATCGTGAACCTCATCTCGGCGCTGCGTCAGCTGCACGATCACTTCGGCCCGAAATTCATGATCAGCCTCGTCCCTGAAGGCACGCAGATTCCCTCCGGCTACCCGAGCTACGGCGGACAGTTCGGGTCGTATCTGCCCATCGTGTACGCCATACGCGACATCCTCACCTTCGTCGACGTGCAGGACTACAACACGCCGCCGCTCCAGGGGCTCGATGGAGAAATCTATCAGCCGGGCTCGGTCGATTACCACGCCGCCATGACAGAGCTGTTGCTGCACGGCTTCGACGTAGGAGGCGACCCGAAATACCACTTCGATCCCATGCCAGCCAATCAAGTCGCCGTGGGCTTCCTCACGCCTGACACCACACCCGCTATCGTCAGCAAGTCCATGGACTACATCATCGCGGGCAAAGCTCCAGCAGGAACGAAGTACAAGCTGCGCAACCCCTCCGGCTACCCAGGCGTGATCGGAGCCATGTTCTGGACCATCGACGACGACCGCCGTCACAACTACAACTACTCCAATACCGTCGGACCGCAACTGTATAGCTATCCGCCAGCAGCAAAGTAGTGCCGGGCAGGAGAACCGAACGCATGCGTTCTCCGCCTGGATTCTGGACTGGCTTGGATGTCTCCTTAAGCGAAGCTCACACGGTAGGTGCGCTTTGCCTCCATCGTGAAAGCGACGCTCCCGTCGGCTAGTGCCTGCACTGGCGTCGAAGCTCCATTGCTCACGCTAAGAATCTTCTGTCCGTGTGGCACGCGCAATTGATATCTCCCGGAGAAATCCGGGCGAAGCGCAGCGGCAACAGCTTTTCCATTCTCCCAGCGCAGATCCACTTCCACTGAGCCGCGCGCCCGCAGGCCCTTCACTTCGCCCGCGCCCCACGCCGAGGGCAATGCCGGCAACAGATCGATGACGCCCGTGTGACTCTGCATCAGCATCTCGGCAATCGCCGCCGTCGCGCCAAAATTTCCGTCGATCTGGAAGATGGAAGACTTCCCCGCCGGATGCGTATCGAACAAATTCATATTCGTGCTGTGCTGCATCAGCATGCTCAGCGACTCCCATGCCTTATCGCCATCACCCAGGCGAGACCAGAAAGCGATAGCCCAGGCGCGGCTCCAGCCCGTATATGCGCCCCCGTTGGCCAACCGCCGCTCCAGCGAAACGCGCGCAGCCTTCGCCAGGCCCGGGGTACCGCGCGGCGTAATCTCGCTCCCCGGATACAGTGGATACATGTGCGACATATGCCGCTGCCCCGGCGTGCTCTCCGCAAAATCAATCGACCACTCCTGCAACTGCCCGTACTTGCCAACTTGATAGGGAAGAAGCCGCGAGCGTGCAGCATCCAGTCTGGCGGCAAATTCCTGATCGATCCCCAGGTCCTTCGCCGACTGAATGCAGTTCGTGAACAGCTCGCGGATGAGCGCCATATCCATCGTGCAGCCGGCGCTCGTCATCGCGCGCTTACCATCCGGAGCCATGAAGTCGTTCTCCGTCGATTCCGACGGGCATGTGGTCAGATGGCCGTTTCCATCCTCAATCAACCACGCCAGGCAGAACTCCGCCGAGCCCTTCATCACCGGATACGCCTTCGTGCGCAGAAATTCGCGGTCGCGAGTAAACGCATAGTGTTCGTAAAGATGCGCGCAGAGCCACGGCCCACTCATGCCCCAGTTGGCCCACGTGGGCGCGCCCACACCCATCCCCACCGGGTTTGCCGCGCGCCATAGATCGATGTTGTGATGCGTCACCCATCCCGGCAGTCCATACGTCTCACGCGCCGCCCGCGTGCCGGTCTGGCTCAGGTCACCGACGAATGAGAGCAGCGGCTCGGCGCAATCGCTCAGGTTGCAGCTCTCCGCAGGCCAGTAGTTCATCTGGACATTGATATTCGCTGTCCAGTTGCTGCTCCACGGCGGCTGCACCTGGTAGCTCCATATGCCCTGGAGATTCGCCGGCTGTGAGCCCGGTCGCGAGCTGCTGATGAGCAGATATCGCCCGTAGTGGAAATACAGCGCCAGCAGCGACGGATCGGGAGCTGCGGCAAAGTTCTTCAGCCGCTCGTCCGTGGGCTGCGAGGCCGCTGCATCTGAGCCCAGCGTGAGTGTCACGAGGTCAAAAAACTTCCGGTAATCCGCCACATGCCGCTGCCGCATGGCAGAGTAGCTCTGTTGGCTCGCCGCATCCAGTTGCCGCATGGCCACTGCGTTCACTGCATCCTGTGGCGTATCGGGCTTCTGATCGAAGCCGCGATAACCCGTCGCCGCAGTCAGGATCATCGTGCACACGGTCGCGCCTTGGACGGAAAGCCTGTCTCCATGCGCGGTGATCTGTCCGCCTTCCACATTTGCCTGGAGCACGGCGGCGTAGTACATGCCTTCGCCCGGAACTTCGGAATGTATGACTGGAATCTCACTGTCCGGATGACCGGCTCCGGCAATATGCTTCGCAGCCTTGCCGGTAAGCAGCAGGCGATTACCACCCACCGCCTGCACTCCTTTCACCAGCAATCCGTCCATCCATATTGTCGCGTTCAACTGCCCCGGTTTGCTCGCAGAAATGCGCAGCACAATTGCCTGATCCGGCGCGGAAGAAAATGCCACACGCTCGTAGGCAACATCGCCCACCTTGTAGCGCGTCGTCGCCACCGCCGATGCGAGATCCAGCTCGCGACGATAATCCGTCGTCGAACCTGCGTGCGTGCAATCCACATGCAGATAGCCGATGGGCTGATACGCTTCGGCAAAGAGTCCCTGCATCTTGCGGCACAGATCATCGGCCAGGTGATAATTCTTCTCTTCCATCACCGCCTTGCGCACCGCAGGCAGATACTTCTTCGCATCGAGGTTGTTACCATCCACCGGAAGCCCCGACCACAGCGTGTCTTCATTCAGCTGTAGTGTTTCTTTCGCCGGATCGGTCGGCACGGGGCCGGGAGACTGATCGCCTTCCATATCTTTCGGATCGACAGCGCCTCCGCCAAAGACCATCGCTCCCAACCGCCCATTGCCAATCGGCAGAGCATCCACCCATTGCGATGCAGGGCTCGTGTACCAGAGCTTCAGCTCGTTCCCTTCGTCCTGCGGCGTCTGCGCCCATGCTGAGCGTCGCGCGAGCCATTGAGTTCCAGCAACAGTGGAGGCGGCCGCGAGAAATCTGCGGCGGGTAAATCGACCCATGAGTCATGTCCTTTCGTGAATAGAGCGCAAACAGAGCAAAATTCTCGTTCCGCAGAATTCTATCGAAACAATAAGTAGCGACCTGTACCGTGAATGCGGCAACAAGTTACTCGCAGAAAAACTGGGCATGCCAACCTGCAGAATCCCCGTCATGATCGGAGCCATGTTCTGGACCATCGACGACAACTGACGTCACGACTACAACTACTCAAACACCCATCGGGCTACAATTGCATGGCTATCCGACTATAAAGTGACCGAGTAAATTCGCTAGACCAATTTACTCACTCCACAACGAATTAGATATTGAGCTGTTGCTTCAAACTCCTCGGGCAGGTTTGTGGAATCATTAATGTCTCCTTTGGGGACAAAGATGACCATTCCCTGTCTTGCCCGAGTTAAGAGCACGCGATAAGCATTTTTTCGATAAATTCGCCGGTCGCTGTTCTTGATTTCACTCCACTTGCTTTGTGGGCCATGTCGTAATGCTCGCAATTGCCAGCCGCGCGGGTCGTTCCAGATGAAGTCACCTCCCCAACAGACACCGATCCAATCCAACTCCAACCCTTGAATTTCGAATTCTGTCGCGAATACCTCACATCGAAAGCTTGATCTTACGTCTGTATCTTCAGCTAAGTACCAGTGTTCCCATGGATATTCCGCGTGAAACGGAGAACTTGGTTCCAGTCCCTCTGCACGCAAGCGCGCAGCACCTGAAGAACCAACTAAGCCATACCGGCTTACCCCAAGTCTTTGCTCACGTAACTTTAATCGTGCCTTATTCAGGTCTCGAGAAAGAAAGATTGGGAACCGCTCAGCGATTCGCAACGATGATGCCCCGCTAGCATCCCCATCAATTACCCGATTTACCCAAGTTGCTAACTGATCCGCTCGGAGGCTGCGATTTGAGGTTCGGAGGTGTAGTATCGGGCTCGTATGCACTTTCTTTTGCCCAGTTCCGCCAGAAAACAAACGATGACCAGCAGTAGAATCTCCACCTTCTAATACCTCAGGCGAGGCATAGATAAACCAATCCTTGGTGCTCTTATTAAGAGCTTGACCCCACTCCTCTAATCCGGCTTCTCCGTCATTGATCTCCTGGCCGCCACCTACAAGAGCGACGACTACCGCCCAGTCCGGTTGCCTTTCCATAATGCGTAGCAACATTTCTGGTTCGGAGTAATCGCGACGGAACTTCTTCCAGTTCTGATTCCGATTCCAGGCACGCTGTGCCTCGTCAAAAATAATGGCGTGATTCGATGGTGGTCCTAAATTATCGTCAGCATAGTAACTGGCAAAGACATGAACATTCTCTATGAGGGTCCTTGCTTCCGTTCGCGATTGAGTCGCACTTGTACCATTCCGCATGCTTTCCCGAGTAAAAAGATATTGCAGCACCTTCACCAATGGGCCATTACCACTCATGAAATGAATGGCATCTGTCTTGTTTTCCTCAGAATGAGCGAGGCTCAATCCAACCAATGTCTTTCCTGAACCGGGCACGCCGGTCAGAAAGCAGATCGCATGATGTCTTTCGGTGCGAGCTTTGTCTACATAAGCCTGAATTGCGTGCCTTACAGTGCCAATTTCGTGCTCGGACGCCTCAGAGTGAGCGATCTCCCGAATAGAAAGTCCGCTCTTCAGTGCGACGGCAGCTTCAATGATGCTTGGAACGGGGAAATACGGGCTACTATCCCATGTGCCCGCATCTATCTGCTCATCAGAATACTTCTCTAAAGCAATAAGTACATTCGGAAGCGATTGCCATGCAATTGCTGTCACTGGGGCCACCCAGTAAGTCGCTAATTGCGGAAAAAGTTCGCGCTGATTTAGCGCGACGAGATTTATTTCATCCGCTTCAACGGAAACAATAATCGGCACGATCCTGCGTTCATCGGAGGCCTTGTGAAAGTAATGCAAGAGTAGTGCATATTCTTCAATCTGACGCTTCGCCTGCAACGCGACACGTCCTGTCTTCGCTTCAAGGACAACGATTACGTCACGAATTAACAAAATAGCGTCTATACGCAATTCTTTTCTTGGAATTGCAAATTCGAGCACCATTTGCCAGGCCCTTGCAGAATCAGATATAAGCAGACATTCCTCCAAACATCTACGAAGAGAACGAATGTCTCTTTCCCACGTTAGGGTCTGCTCGGAGTACTGTTGTGTATAACCTCGGGTAGCGTAGGCCGTTGTCAACTGAGCAAGGACGTATTCGTCTGTTTGCGCAAGAAATTCCTGTGCACTGGCTCGATAAAAAGATGCCATATTTTGATTTCAATAACTGCTGCCCAGGATATCAATACGTGAGCTATTGTTAGGCGTCTTGTTTGACTGCCCTACAGAATCCGCGCCAATCCTGATACACTCTCGCTTCCTGGAGGTACGGATTTTGGCTGCACCGCAAGGCTTTCAATCCTTTGTCCCGGCAGGTGAATCGCGTCCCGAATTCACCGTCCGCGCCATTCTGCTTGGCTGCATCTTCGGCATTCTTTTCGGAGCCGTCACCGTCTACGTTGGCCTCCGCGCCGGGCTCACGGTAGCAGCCTCGATCCCGATCTCCGTCCTCTCCATCAGCGTGCTGCGCGCTCTGGGCAAAGCTTCGATCCTCGAAAACAATATCGTTCAGACCACCGGCAACGCCGGCCAGTCCATTGCCGCCGGAGTCATCTTCACCCTGCCCGCGCTCATCTTCCTCGGCTTCGATCTCGAATACGTCCGCATCTTCATCCTGGCGCTACTCGGTGGATGGCTCGGCGTGCTCTTCATGATCCCGCTGCGACGCCAGCTCATCGTCGAAGAGCACGGCAACCTGACCTATCCCGAGGGCACCGCCTGCGCCGACGTGCTCATCGCAGGAGAACGCGGCGGATCGTTTGCCAGCCGCGTCTTCTTCGGCCTCGGACTCGGCGCGCTCTACACACTCTTCCAGAATGAAAACCTGCTCGGCGCATGGCCCGGCACGCCCAACTACGAGCCGAAATGGCTCCCCGGTGCCGCCATCCGCGCCGACGCGACGCCTGAATATTTAGGCGTCGGCTACATCATCGGCCCGCGCATCGCCGGAACCCTCTTCGCCGGCGGCATCATCAGCTGGCTCGTCATCATGCCCGCGATTCACTTCTTCGGCGCGCACTATCCCGGAGCGATCTACCCCGGCACCGTCCCCATCGCGCAGATGTCCCCCAGCGATCTCTGGCGCACCTACATCCGTCCCATGGGAGCGGGTGGTGTCGCCGCTTCCGGTCTGATCACGCTGCTGCGAACGATGCCCACTATCGTCAGCGCCCTGCGCGCGGGGATGAAGACCATCGGCAAGAATGTGAGCGGCGGCGAGAACTCGCGCACCGAGCGCGACATTCCAATGAACATCGTCGTGCTCGGCAGCGCGCTGCTCGTCCTGATGATCTTCCTCTTCCTGACCTTCAAGCCCGTCCCCGGCGCGCAGACGGGATGGCTCGCCAACCTCGCCGCCGCGCTTCTCGTCATGGTCTTCGGCTTCTTATTCGTAACTGTCAGCAGCCGCATCTGCGGCCTCATCGGCAGCTCATCAAACCCTGTGAGCGGCATGACCATCGCGACGCTCATGGCGGTCGCCGCCATCTTCCTCGTCAGCGGCTGGACCGCCCCGGCCTTCGGCGCGCTCGCCATCAGCATCGGCGGCATCGTCTGCATCGCGTCCTCCAACGCAGGCGACACTTCGCAGGATTTAAAGACCGGTTTCCTCATCGGCGCAACTCCATGGAAGCAGCAGGTTGCCGTCATGGTCGGCGTTGTCGTGTCCGTCTTCTCCATTGGCATCACACTCAACGCCATGAACAAGGGCCTCGAAGAGTTCACGCCGATGAAGCAGCCCATCCCCTTCAACGTAAGCGCACCCATCAACGGCGTGCAGATTCAACAGCAGCATTTCTCCCGTCAGCGCTTCCTGCTCACCAAGCCCGACAAGTCAACGCAATTCGTTGACGGCGGCCAATACATGCTGCTCAACGCGCTCGGATCAACCACACTCCCCGACGGCAAATACCTCTACAATCCGCAGACGGGCATGATCGAAGTCCAGTGGATGCAGGGTATCGGCAGCGAAAAAGCCGCAGCGCCGCAAGGCCGCCTCATGGCCACGGTCATCAATGGCATCCTCTCGCGCAAGCTCCCCTGGGGGCTTGTCTTCCTCGGCGTCTTCCTCGTCCTCGCCGTCGAAGTCCTCGGCGTGCGCTCGCTCTCGTTCGCCGTCGGAGCCTATCTCTCCATCGGCACCACACTCGCCATGTTCTGCGGAGGCATCGTGCGCTGGATGGTGGACCGCGCCGTAGCCAAAGCCGGAGGCAGCGCCGAAGACACCAGCAGCGAAATCTCTCCCGGCTCGCTTTACGCCAGCGGACTCATCGCCGCGGGCGGGGTCATGGGCCTTGCAGGCGTCGCCCTCAAGCTCTATGAAGCCGCAACCGGAAACGAAGTCCGTCTCTGGTTCCCGGCAGGCAGCGCCATCTACAACCTGCTGCAGCACCAGTCGATTTCTATAGTGGCGTTCGCCCTGCTGGCTTTTTCGCTCTACTACTTCGCCCGCAAGCCGCTTAACAATAAGTAGAAAACGGGAAGTAGGCAACAAACAAACGAAGAAACGCATCCCGCAAAGCCCTTGCATCAGAAATTGATGGAGGATTTGCAATGCTTATTCCGAGGATGCGTTTCAGCTCAGCCGCCGCTCTATGCGGTTTCATGATCTTCGCAATCGCCGGCTGCAACAAAATCAAGCCGGACACGACAAACTTCAAGACCGCGATCAACAGCTACTATTCCGCTCATCCGAGCTGCGTCTGGCAGAGCCCGGTTAAATTCCCCGCACAGGCCGACACAAATAACGACGAGCAAACCAAAGGCTTCGACGCGCTCACCGATGCGGGTCTGCTCACGCGCACGCCGGAAGAGAAGAAACGATTCCTCATCGGCTCCAAGCAGGTCAATGACTACGACGTATCAGACAAAGGCCGCACCGTGTGGACTCCTGACCAATCCCAGCCCGGCTACGGCAACTTCTGCTACGGTCATCGCGAAGCTACCTCGATCGACAACGTCACCATGGGCCCAAATGCAAATGGGGCCAGTACCGCTGTCGTGAACTACCATTACGATCTGACCGGCGTGCCCGACTGGGCAAAGTCGCAGGAGAAGCAGTCAGCCTTCCCCAACGTGCAAGCCGATCTGTCTGCTCCCAAGACCGCCACAACGACCCTGGTGCAGACACAGGACTCGTGGCAAGTCTCTACTGAGTAGCCCGGCTGCCTGAATCCTGAGTGATGCGGAAAATGCGGGCAGGAATCCTTTCTTCCTTGCAAGAATTCGACGATTCGATACACTCAATGCTGCATGCAGGAAGGCAATCCCAGCAAGACTGCGTTCGGCGTTGCCCGCCGCCGGGCCGCGCATCAAATTCTCGATCAGCAGCCGCTGGTGTTGACTGACCCTGTCGCCGTGCCCATCCTTGGCCCGCAAGCCGCGGCCGGCATTCGCGCAGAAGCCGAGAAGCACAACAGCCCCTTTGGTCGCGCGATGCGATCTTTCATGGTCGCGCGCAGCCGTTACGCGGAAGAGCAGCTTCAAGCAGCCGTCTCCGCAGGCGTAAATCAGTATGTAATCCTCGGCGCAGGACTCGACACATTCGCTTATCGCAATCCGTATGCGCAGTTGAAAGTCTTTGAGGTAGACCATCCCGCGACACAGGAGTGGAAGCGCTATCAGCTCGCTCAGGCTCTTATCGAAATCCCGCCGTCGCTAACCTTCGTCCCCATCGACTTCGAAAAGCAAACCCTGAGCGAAGGCCTCTCGCAAACGACATTCGACTTCACGAAGCCAGCCTTTTTCTCATGCCTCGGCGTCACGCCCTATCTCACGCTTGAAGCCTTCCGTTCCACCATCCAGACCATCGCGGCTATGCCTGAAAAGAGCGGCGTCACCTTTGAATACGCATTGGATCGAACGCTTCTCAGCTTCCGGGAAAAGCTGGCCTTCGATGTGATCGCAGAGCGTGTTGCCCAGGCAGGCGAGCCCTTCCAGCTCTTCTTTGCGCCCGAGGCACTGGAGCAGGAACTCCGCAGTGCCGGCTTCACAAGAATCGAAGAGCTGACCGCGAGCGATATCAATGATCGCTACTTCAGAGATCGCCGTGACGGACTTCAGCTACAAGGAGGCGTAGCCCGTCTCATCACCGCCTGGGTCTAAGACTCAGTGCGGTTGATCTGTCTGCGCCGGGGGTGTCGTCTCAGGTTGCTGAGGAGCAGGAGCCGCATCCGACTTCACTGGCGCAGGCGCAGAAGTAGGCGCGGGAGCAGGAGGAGCCGCCGGCGGCGCAGCAGCAGGCTGCACCGTCGAAGCCTGTTGTGGCAGCGGCTTGCGCGGAACAACAACCGTATTCACCGCTGAGGGATCATCCCGCAGCTTCACATACAGCGCCCCGCCCACCGGATGCGGCACCTGCAGCGCATTCCCGGCAAAGCCATCCGGAACCTGCATACCCTGCGTAAAATTCGTATCCGAAGCCACCGAATCAATCAGGAAAAGATTCTCGCCCGTCAGCGTGCAAGGCTGCGACGGGCGCCCGCACTGCACACCATCCAGCACCGGCACCCGCACCAGGGTTGCCAGAGGCTGCCAGTCGCCTGCCGTGTCCTTCGGCCCTACCGGACGAAAACGCAGCGGCCCAAATGCCGAGGGTCCAAAGCTCTTCGCCAGATCCACCGTTGCCAGCGCAGTCTTCGAATCCTGCAGCGTCAAGCTGCCGTCCGCAAGGCTCAGCGTGGTATGGAAAGCTCCATTTTCCGTCGCCACTTCAATCTTCTGCTCGGGAGTAAATGTCTCCGGCGTCACCGCTTTGATTGAGAACACAAGTTTGCTGTTCAGCGGAACTTCATTCGCATCGCTCAGCGTAATGTGCGTGTCTTTGCCCGGATCGGGAGCCTGCACGCTCTTGCTCAACAACTGAACCTTGGGCCGCGCGTTCACTACGCTCGCCGGAACATCCAGCGTGCGCCCGTCCTTCAATTGCACATGCGCGGTCGCCTTGTCCCCGTCATGCAATTGCGCCGTGGCATCCGCCTTGGCTGCAGTCATCGTCAGGTCATCGCCGCTTGCGGTGTTCGCCAACTTGCCCGGCTTAAACTGAATCCCTTTCAGATCCAGGCTCGCCACCTCATCTAAACGATTTCCGGTAAGCACGCCCTGCGCGTCTCCGGCATTGAGTGTGAAACTCACATACTTGCCCGCTTCCGACAAGCTGTGCAGCGCAACCTTCTCGGGCTCTTTCGCGCCCGCCTGCTTGATCAGCAGCGTCAGCGCGCCCGGGCTTTCGTCCTTCAGTGGAACTTTCACTTCCAACTGGTCCGGCTGCTCGGCCTTCCAGTTCGTCTTGATTTCCTTGCCCGACTCAAGCTTCGCCGTAATCGAATCTACGCAGGTCGCATTTCCTGAAGTGAAATGCAGCGTGTCCTCGCGACCCACCACCAGCGCATGGGTATCGGTGGCAGCCAGCTCCCACTTCGTCGTCTGCGCATTCTGCAGGTGGAAGCTCGGTCCGGTGTACGCTTCAAATCCCCACATGCCACGCAGCGTCCCTGTGAGGCTGCTATTCAGATCACCTGTCTTCACGGATTTGGTATCCGCCACAAATCCGCCCTGTGTCGGATCGGCTTTCACCGGAATGTCGACGTCCTTGCCGTTCTTGTCTTTCACGCGCAGCATCATGTCGTGCGCGTAGTTCGTGGCAAAGGCCAGCGGCGCGCCTTCCACCGGAAGCACCAGCTTGTCTTTCGCGACGCAGAACTCCTGCTTCTCATCCACAGGACGCAGCGGCGGCAGATGCCCACCGTCAATCGCAGGCAGCGCCATTACGATCACCGATTTCGGATTGCGGAATGAAGGCGGCGAATTCAGCTTCAGACTCACTTCGTCGTTCTTGAAGATGCTCAGCGCAGGAATGTACTGGTATTGCGCTGTATGGACCGTCTCCAGGATGTGCGCAATGTCTATCACTGAGGCAACGTAAGGGCTGAAGTAACCAGCCCCTGCCCGCGCTGTATAGCTCAGTTGCATCGCCAGATCGCTCGTCGCGCCGGTCGTAAGCGCATCGGTGACAGAGAGTGTGTGGCCGTCATCCATCACCAGCTCATTTTGTTTTTGAACGAGGCACGATGCCTGCTGCTCGACAACCTTCTGCAGGCAATCCTGATCGAGCTTGATGCTCAAGCTGCGCGCAAGCACCGGCGAAACATCTTTCAGCTTGTCCGGATTCGTCTCATTGATATCGCGCACAGCATCGAGGTAGGCATCGAGACGCGCCTTGTCGAGACTCAGCTGGTTCAGGTCCTGCGAAGCGCGCACAAATGATCCGGGACGCGAATGCACCGCATCGCGAATCGCGCCAAAATCGCCGCCCGTCGACGGAGCAAGAAAAACGATCGCCTGCTGCGCGTCCTTCGGTACCGTGATGAAAATCCCTTCATCCGCAACCTTCTTGTTCCACGTCTCGGCTTTTGTCAGCCAGTCCTCCGGCGGAGGATTGGTCGAGCCGCGCAGAAATGCCACCACCATCAGGTACTTCACCGATTGCCCCGGCGGCAGCACCGGATGAATCCACAGCCTGTCCCCCGCAACCAGGTTCGGAACCTTCGCAATCGGCAGAGTCTTTCCGTTGCGCGTCACGCGCACTTCCACCTTCGGACCCGCCAGGTCAAAAGGCGCAGGATCAGCAAAGGCAAGCAACGTTACCGAAAACAGCACAGCAGCAATCAGGCGAGATGGTTTGAACATAATTTTTCTAACAGGCAAAGAAAGGTTTCCGTAATTACTTGGATGCGGCTTGAGCGCTTCATCAGCCGACTTCCGGACAGAAGGTCTCCGCCCAGTCGCGCAATATTCAGATTGCCTCTTCCTATTCTAGTGCCTTTGCATAAACACGGCATGCGGCCTCAGAGTTTCGCACCGTGACGCATCAGATTCATCTATTCCGGGAGAAAGACTCGGCATCCACGGGAAGATAGACGTTGTCATCCTGAGCGGAGCGCGAAGCGCGCGGTCGAAGGATCTGCTTTTTCTTGGCTATGGCGGGAAACCTAGGGCCTTTGGCTCATGCTTGTGGAGGAAAACCCTGTCTCGTCTGTGCCCGCAGCCTGCCCTGAGCAAGCCGAAGGGTGGCAAAATGCCTTGTCAAGCCCCCAAAGCACATTTTTCACATCTAACCCATTGATTCAAAAGGTCAAAAACATGCGGCAAGTTGGCCTGTTTTCCGGCCAAACTCGCTAAAATATATATAGGGGCAATAAAAGAACGAGCAGAACTCTTAGCCCTGTTGATCCCAAAGAATTTACGAGCAAATTCGCATCGAATCAATACTTTAGCGATAAAAGAAGAGCCCTTTGTTTTCAAAGATTTAGACCCCCTGGGGGTAGGGGGAGGGGTACTCGTTTACGCCCCCGGTTCGGACTCAAGCAGCCGCATGCGTGATCCAGAAAGCCGGAATCAGGAAGACGGTAGACCCGAAGACCCACATAAATGCTCCGGCTGCCGCCTGATCGTAAATCGGGCTCCACCCCAGCGGATTCGTCTGCGCGACGTAGCTGGGATAAATCGGCCGCCCGGCAAAGCAGAGGAATGCCGACAGCCCGGTATTCACAATGTCCGCTGCAAGAATGTAGGGAATCAGCATCCAGCGCAGCGCCCGCCGCCGGGTAGGCCACGGTCGCAGAATCGGCCACCAGAAAAGCACGCTGGTAAAGAAAAAGCAGGCGTGCTCCACGTTGTGCCAGCCCTCTGACCGCAGCGCCAGTTCATACGCCTTGGGAACATGCCAGCCAAGATAGGCAATGTTCATCATGCAGCCAGGCCGGTTTCAGGCTGGTCAGAAACTGCCCCACCTTGCGCAGCCAGTGCATGCGAAAAAGCGGCCCAAGCACGCCCCGGACAAAGCCTCGCGGCAAACCCCGCAGCAGCGGAACCTGCGGCGCGCCCAGTAGCAGCAGCGGAGGCGCAACCGACATGAAAATGAAATGCTGCGCCATGTGCGCCGCGAGCAGCCGGTCATCGAGCGTATCGAGAGGAGAAGCAACGGCCAGAAAGAGCGCGAACAACCCGCCGAGAAAGCAGCAAAGCCGCCACTCCGGAAACTGCTCCGGTCGCGTCCGCCCGATCAGCAGCCACCCGCGCACATACACGAGCGCCGTCAACAGCAGCGCCAGCGTCGTCAGCGGAGGAATATTCCAGTTCAGCAGAACGGATTGAAACTCAGGCGACATGACTACTCTTTATTGATACACCTCGTCATGCTGAGCATCCTGAGCAGCGCGAAGGAGACGAAGCATTCTCATCGTCAGTGAGTATCGAGAAAGGGTGCCTCATCCTTTCGCTTGTCTGCGAAGGGGTGGGAACCACGGAATCCAACTCAAGGCTGCGCCGACGCCTTCTGCTCCTGTTGCGTGTGCATCGATAGCCGGCAGCCGACCCGGAGGCTTCATCGTCTCAAGGAAGCGCACCAGCGCCGTCGTTTCCGGCGGAGTCAGGTTCTTGCCGTAAGCTGGCATGTTACCGCCGCCCTGCAGCACCTGCCGGATGAGCTGGTCTTCGGTCAGGCGCGTAGCTACATCATCGAGCGCCGGGCCGCGCAGGCCGCCGGTTCCGCCAATGGAATGGCAGTTGCGGCACTGCTTGGCCTGAAAGACGACTGCGCCCTGCCGCTCCAGCGGAGAAACATCGTGGATCATCTTCGGCGGGACAGGATCGCCGCTCCACGCATCCATGATCGGGCTCCACGGAGTGAAGGTGCCGAGATGCGTAAAGATGCCGAATGAGACGGCAACTGTCACCAGCAGCAAAATCGCCACTGGACGCCGGTGCCAGCTCTTCTCGCCCTCGCCCGCAAGCAGCGGTAAGGCCAACAGCGCGCAAATGCCAAGCACCGGAGCGATGAGTATGAAAGGAGTTTCAAGGCTCGGCGGCAGATAGGCAAGAACAGCATAGAGCCAGAGGAAGAAGAAGTCCGGCTTTGGAACCGACTGGATGATCGTCGGGTCCGGCTGCCCGCTCGGCCCGTAAGGTCCGAAGACGAAGGCGCACACCGCGACCGCGGCCAGCACAGCGGCGGAGAAGAAGAGGTCCTTCCACAGCGCGTCGGGAACGAACGGGATGCCGTCCTTGTGGGTCAGTTCGTGATATTCCTGCAGGTAGGTGTCGCGGCGCACGATGCGTCCAGGCATCGGCCACTCGTTAATGCCGAGCTTGACCACCATCCAGATGTGCAGCGCGGTAAACAGGAGCAGAATGCCGGGTATGACGAAGACATGCAGGGCAAAGAATCGCGACAAGGTAGCGCCGGCAATAATAGGGCCGCCCAGCAGCAGATTCACCAGCAGCCCGCCGATCAAAGGCACGCGGCTCATAATCGAAGCGCCGATGCCGAGCCCCCAGTAAGCGTCCTGATCGAAGCGCAGCACCTGCCCGGTGAAGGCCATGCCGAGGGTCATCAGCAGCATGAAGACGCCGAGAATCCACGTCAGCTCGCGCGGAAATTTATACGCGCCAAAGGTAAAAACCTGGCACATGTGAATCAGCACGACGGCGACCATGAAGTTCGATCCCCATCCGTGCATGGAGCGTAGGAACCAGCCGAGGTAAAGGTGATTGTTCAGCTCCTCGAGACTCTTCCACGCCTCCGCGCCCGAAGGCACATAGATCAAGGCCAGCAGAATGCCGGTGACGATCTGCAGCATCAGCAGCACCGCGGCGGCACTGCCAAAGACATACCACCAGCTCGCCGCTTTTGTCGGAACCGGATGCAGCGCGGCTTCCTTGACCGGCCCCTCAAGCTGGAGCCGCATCTCGAACCAGTTGTAGAGCCGCTTTAACCGAGACATGGCGATTTCCCTTTCCCTGTGATCGTCACAAGCCTGGCCTGGTCCGCCAGCGTCGGCATCTGCCCGGCGTTGATATGCAGCTCGCCGTTCGCAACCTTGTAGTCATACGTAAAGAGCCCGCGCTCCGGAGGTCCTGAAGCGCGTGCGCCATCGGCGTAATACACGCCGCCGTGGCAGGGACACATGAACAGCTCCGACTGCGGGAACCACCGCACCGGGCACCCAAGATGCGCGCAGTTGATGGCAAAGACCTGAAACTTGTCGGCGCTCACACGCCGCACCCAGCACGGCGTCTTCGCCGTCTCGCCGTCCTGCGGGCGCTCGAAGGGATTTACGAAATCGGCCAGCCGCGTCTGCCCTTCAGGAAACTGATCGAGCTTGCCGAGCGAAATCCACTGGTAGTAAGCACCCTTCTTCTTCACAGGAGACAGCAGATACGCAATCACCGGCACCGCGATGGCCGCGCCCACGACCGCATTGAATGCAATGCCAATCCCCATCAGCAGCCATCGCCGGGTTACAGGTTTCTCTTCACTCATATCTCGTCCTCATCAGCTGACTCATGGTTGCGGCGGTTGTGATGGATACGGCTGCCCTGGCGTCTTCTGCCGCTGGCTCGCCATCCATGCAACAAGATCCGTCACGTCCTGATCGCTCATTGGAGTGCTGCCCGCGGTCCCGCGCCAGTCAGGGTGCCCGAGATCCGGCCGCCCGGCAATAATGATCGCGCGCAGAGACTGATCGCCAATCAAGGCCAGATACGAGCCGTCGGTCACCGAACTCTTTTTCGCATTTTTCTGCTGCACGCCAACTTCATGACAACCGGCACAGCGTCTGCCGAAAACATCCTGCCCGCGAGCAACATCGCCTTGCTTGTTCGTCTGGTAAGGCGGTACATCGAGTCCCTTGAGAACGTCAGGCTTATACCATTTATCCCGGATCCCGACCACGAGGGCATTGATCTGGTCATCCGTTAGCATCCCACCCGCACCCTGAGAAAACGCGGGCATCAGCGTTCCCTGAACGCCGTTGCCAATCGCATCGCCCAGCGTTCCCTCGTCGACAATCGCCTCATACTCAGGGTTGCCAAGCGGCATGGCAGGGCCATGCGTGCCATCCGCGCCATGGCAGCCGGAGCAGTTTTGCGTGTAGAGGTGCGCGAAGTCCATCACTTTATCCGGGCGCACAACTTCCGCGCCGGCGGAAGGCCTGCCCGAATGGCAGCCAGACAATGCAATGGCGCAAAGAACGAGAATGCTGCCACAGAATGCGCGTGCGTTCATCAGTGGCGATCCTTCCCTTCCGGAGGCATCCCCGACGCTTCGATTCCCATCCGCAGGACAAATGGCATGGATTGATCTGTCTTGATCTTTCCCTGTCGCACTACTACGAGTCCGGCAACGATGCCGAATGCGACCTGCGATACGACAAACCATCCCCAGCTGATATGCGAATCGAGCACAGGATTCACGACCCCAAGCGAGGAATGCAGGAGCCCCGTCCACAGCAGCGGAGCGACGATGCCGCCGAGCAGAATCGGACGGCGCGGCAGCATCGGCAGCATGGCTCCGTACAAAAGGCCGACCAAAACACTGGTTGCGGCATGAATGATGGTGGCGATGATGACCGCCGACAGGTGGAACCCTTCCATTTCCGCCATCGTGGGATTCGTCCAGTGCCCGACTCCGGCGCCGCCGAGCAGGTTCACCGGATACCAGATGCCGTGGCCGCTCAGAATTCCATAGAGCATGGCCGGCAGGATCATGGCGACGCCGCCGGCGATGCCGCCCTTGAGTCCGGAGAGAATCGGGTAAGTCTCGATCGGAAGGTGCGCGCGGTGTTCTGCGCTGACCTCGATGCGCGTCACATGCGTGCGCGTCGAGGCGATGGTGACCTCATGCTCTTCCACCGGAACATCTTCATGGGCCTCGTGCGGCAGCACCTGCCGGAACCAGCCGACACATCCGGCGACGGCCAGCACTCCGCCAAGGATGCTGATGATGCCGCTGGTCACAACGCCGGCAAGCACCAGCGCGAAGCCGAAGGCGAGCACGATGGGCCACGCGGTGGGCGCGGGCAGATGAATCGCTCCGCCGTGCTGACCCGAAGGATTGGAGTGTTCGTGCGCTTCCATGCGTGTCTCTCTCAACGACCGATGATGTAGACGACGGTGAAGACAACGATCCAGACGGCATCGACAAAGTGCCAATACAAAGCCAGAACCTGAATGCGCTCGGCATGCTCTTCTTTCACATGCCCGGTAATGGTTAACACGAGCACGATCAGCAGCGCAGTCAGGCCGAGGATGACGTGCGAGGCATGCAGCCCCACAAGCGAATAAAAGGTAGTACCGAAGAGGTTCGTGCTGATCGTCAATCCGTCGTGATAAATCAGCTTGTACCATTCGACCCCGGTCCCGACAAGAAAGATGGCGCCAAGTACCCAGGTCAGCGCCCACCACAGACCGAAGACCTTTATCTTGCCGTGCTCGATGGCCCGTTCCGCGAGCCAGATGGTCAGGCTGCTTGAAAGCAGGCAGACTGAATTGAAAAGCGGAACATCCAGCACCTGGCTTGGCGTGGGCCCGTAGAGGCTTCTGCCGATGTTGTAGACGTAGGCCACAACAAAGATGGTGAAGATGGCCGATTCGGCAATAATCAGGCAGAACATCGCGACGCGGCCCTTGGAGGGCTGCACCCACGGCTGTTCCGCTTCTGCATGTGCCACTGCTACTGTGCTCATCGCGTCAGGGCCTCACTCATACTTCCAGTCCGGATCATCCGGATGTTTCAAATCCCACAACGGACGGCGGCTCGTCGCCACCGGATCGGTCGCAAAGTTGTAAGCCGGCGGCGGCGACGGCGTTGACCACTCGAGCGTCCAGGCATCCCACGGGATCATTTCCGGCGGGCTTTCCCTTGAAGTAGGACCAGATCAGATTCACCGCAAAAATCAGTACAGCAATCGCCTGAATCAATCCGCCGATCGAGACGATCATGTTCAGCGTGCCCCAGCCGCGGTTGGCTTCATAGGTATAGATGGATCGCGGCATCCCCAGCAGGCCGGGAATGTGCATGATGTCGAAGGTGACGTGAAAACCAATGACGAAGAGCCAGAAGTGCCATTTGCCCAGCGTCTCGCTCATCATGCGTCCGGTGACTTTGGGATACCAGTAATAAATTCCGCCAAAAATACAGAAGACGATCGCACCCACCAGCACATAGTGGAAGTGCGCAATCACAAAATAGGAATTATGCAGCTGCCAGTCCCACGGTGCCGCGGACAGCATGATGCCGGTAAGGCCGGCAAGCAGGAACTGGACGACAAACGCGGTGCAGAAAAGCATGGGCGTGGCAAAGCGGATCTTTCCGCCCCACATCGTCGCGAGCCAGTTGAAAATCTTGATCCCCGTCGGGATGCCAACCAGCCCTGGTGGAGAGCACAAAGAAGGCATTGCCCACAGAAGTCATTCCAATGGTGAACATGTGGTGCGCCCATACGCCAAGGCTTACAAAGGCAATCCCGACCGATGCTGCCACCATTGCGGGGTATCCGAAAATAGCCTTCCGCGAGAAGACAGGGATGACCTCGTTCGCAATGGCAAATGCAGGCAGCACCAGTACGTAAACTTCAGGGTGCCCGAAGATCCAGAAGAAATGCGCCCAGATCACAGCCGATCCTCCCGCCTGGGTATCGAAGAAATGTCCGCCCAGATAGCGGTCGATCAGCAGCATGATCTGCGCGGCGGTCAGCGGCGTAATCGTGATGAGGGCCAGGCCCGAGGCCACTACGTTCAGCCAGACGAGCAGCGGCAGCCGCATCAGCGTCATGCCTTTGCAGCGCATGCAGAATGCGGTAGCAATCACGTTGACGGACGCGCCGATCGTGCCGAATCCGGTGACGATCAGCGATAGCGCCCAGTAGTCAGGGGCGTGGCCCGGTGAGAATGCACGCTCTGTGAGCGGCGCATAGGCCCACCACATCGTATCCGGAGCGTTGCCCGCCCCAAAAAGCCCACCCCCGCCGATGAAGCTGTAATACAGCAGGATGCCGCCGAAAAAGGTCATCCAGAAGCTGAATGCATTCAGCCGCGGAAACGCCATGTCGCGCGCGCCGATCATCAGAGGAATCAGGTAATTCGCGAACCCAAAAATGTACGTCATGCCCACCAGGAACACCATCGTGGTTCCATGCATGGTGAAGAGGCGGTTAAAGACCTGCGGCGAGATGAAGTGCATGTTCGGCTGGATCAGCTGAATGCGTATCGCAATCGCTTCTGCTCCGGCGACGAGCAGAAAGAAGATGGCGTAGAGCATGTAGAGGATGCCGAGCTTCTTGTGATCGACCGTGGTGACCCAGCTGTTCAGCCACGCAAGGATATCAGCCTGTGACCAGCGCCGGGGAGTCGCCTCCACCGAGCCGGGAATCGGATAGGTTGAATCTGCCATAATCCGTTGCGCTCCTACTTAAGAGTCGCCAGGTACGCCGTCACCTGATCGAGCTGCTGGTCGTTTAACTGCATCGCGGGCATCAGCGCACCTTCTTTAAACGTGTCGGGGTGCCGGATCCACTCGCGCAGGTTCTCCTTGGTGTTGTCCATCGCGCCCGATGCCAGAGTGTCGCGGCTCATCAGGTGCGTCAGGTCCGGCCCGAAGCGTCCCGTTGCCGCCGTTCCCTTGAATCGTGTGGCAATTCATACACGACTGCGTCTCGAAAACATGCCGCCCCGCAGCCACGCTTTCATCGGACACGGCGGGCTGCTGCTGGTTCTTCACCCATGCGGCGAACTGCTCCGGAGTATCGACATATACGCGCAGCAGCATTTTTGCGTGCTGCACGCCGCAGAACTGCGCGCATTGTCCGACATACACTCCCGTATGCTGCGGGTCAATCCACATCCCATTCACGTTGTTTGGAACCAGATCGATCTTGCCCGACAACTGCGGTACCCAGAAGCTGTGAATCACATCCGCGGACAAGCAGCTTCAGATAGGTCGGGGTTGATAACGGTGGATCGCTCAGCGGCACATGCAGCTCATTGACCGCGTGAATGCCGAGCTTTGGATAGTTGAACTCCCACCAGAACTGGTGGCCGACCACGGTTACATCCAAAGCCGTCTTTGGCGGCGGAGCATCCTGAATGGCGAAGATCATGCGCGCCGTTGTCAGGAAGAGAACGACAACAATCAGCACAGGAATCACGGTCCAGGCCAGCTCTACCTGAGTCGATCCATAGATCTGTGCAGGCTCGGTAATATCGTCAGGCACCGCGCTGCCGATAGCGAAAGATGACAAATGCAAGCAATCCAGCAACCACCACGAAAATCGCGCCTGTGATGGTCAGCACAAATAAGGATAGATCGTAGATCTCATGCGCCGGCGTGGATGTAGGAGCAAAGATGCTGGGCGTCGATTGCGGGCCGTCCGCGAAGGCTGTCTGAAAGGAGAGCAACGCGAACAGCACGTACCAGCTCTTTGCAGAAAACGAAACGCACCTCAGGCATTTTGCGAGCATCGATTCCAGACTTCCTTCACCGCGCCACGACGGGAGTTAGGCAAACAGAGCGAAAGACTAAGCTGAAGCTTACGGATGCACCAGAAGCGAGATTCTAGCACAGGACGCAGAGTTCTATTTCAAATGCGCACAACTGAACTAAAACAGGGCCGCTACGAAGCAATTGCAATAGCGGATGAATTCGACGACTTTTATGTTAGCAGCCGAATGGACGATTTTCATCGCGATCAGCATCTCGCACAGAGTAGATTGCTCGAAGTCCCAACTTTTGAGTCATCAAGCATGTTTTGGCAATGATCCGGCGCGCCATTTGGACGATTGAGGCCAGGTCGAGCCCATCCGCGTAGCTCTTTGAGAATCGCGCTCCGCAGCAAGGGCGTTTTCATCGCTCGAAATCCACGCTCCGGATTCGCATAAAAAGAAGCGCCGCACGTTCGGCAATATGGAGGTTCTCCCGAAGATTCTCCGTGAGACCAATAAACGTCTCTTTCGCTGGTGCTTTTCTCGTCCAAATCCGCAAGGATGGCCGTGGCAGCCGCCTGTCCGCTGATCACCGCTCCGTAAATTCCCTCGCCTGTCAGAAGATCGACAAATCCGCCCGCATCTCCAACCAGAAAGACACGGTTTTTCTCGACGCGATGTTGCGCCGCTCCAAATCCTGCATGTTGCCCGACGAAATTGTCTAGCCTCACGTCGTTCCCAAAACGCTGTGCGATATAGGCAGACAAGCGGGTGCGGTTGAGCTTTTCATCCTTATCCAGGCTGTAGAGGCCGACATTCACATGGTCACGTTTTGGAAAAACCCATCCGTAGCCTGCCATCACCGGTGCAAAGTCGAAGACGAGGTCCTCTTTTTGCGCATTGCGCCGCACGTTTGCCTCGATTGCAAAGGCAGTACGAAACCATCCGGCATCGCTGGTCATGCGGCGCACCTGGCTGTTGACGCCATCCGCCCCCACCAGAAAACGCCCGCGTATTACATCGTCCTGCATCGAGACGACGACTTCATGTGCAGACTCATCGATACCAAGAATCCCGCGAACCCGCTGAAAGACCGCTCCAGCCTCGATTGTCTTCGCTCAAACAATAGGCGTCCAGTTCGGCGCGCTCGGTCATTACACAGATCGACTTCCTGTTGCGCACAGGAATGGGCGAGGAATCCCGATCTTCAAGCACCATGCGGTCTACAGTCTGCCGCACGACCGGTCCAACGGAATATCGGAGGGCGCGCACTGTCTTCATCGTCAGTCCACCGGCGCATGCCTTGATGCGCGGGAACTCCGACTTGTCCAGCAGCAGGACTTGCTTGCCTGCGGAAGCCAGGTCGTACGCGCACGCGCAGCCAGCCGGGCCGGCTCCAACCACGATCGCATCCCAGACTTTCATCTGGAATAGAGTTTATTCGATTGCCGTCATCGGAACGCGAATCGACGCACGGTAACGGTCCGAGCGATAGCGTGAGCACGCCGCTTCGACGGGCGTCTCCTGCGTTGTCATGATCACGCGGGTAATCGAGAGAATGCTGGACTTACGCGGAATCGTCAGCAATTCCGACTCTTCTTTTGTCGCCAGCAGTGCTTCGATGATCTCGTCCGCATACCCCACGCGCACGCCATAGCGCTCGCGCAAAGTCTGGTAAAGAGAGTGCCGGGCAAAATCAATCCTGTCTAGTCCGGGAAACTGCTTCAACGGAATGTGGGAGTCCTCAATCGCCATCGGAATCCCATCTGCCAGCCGAAGGCGGCGCAGGTGCACGACTTTATCATGGGGATCGAGTTTCAGACGCTGCATCAGGTCTTCATCCGGCACCCGGACTGCCTGTTCCAGCAACTTCGAGCTTGGCTTCATGCCCCGCTGCCGCATCTCTTCGGTAAAGCCCTGCAGGTGCATGATATTTTTTTCGAGCTTGGGACGGGTCACAAAGGTGCCGCGTCCCTTTTCGCTGAACGCATATCCGCTGGTCTTGAGACCATGCAGCGCCTGCCGCGCCGTCATGCGGCTTACCTGGTAGTAGCGCGACAATTCTTCTTCCGAGGCCAGAGGATCGCCTTCAGAAAGCTCCCCGGACTGGATCTTCTCCATCAAAGCCCGCTGAATCTGGAAATAAAGGGGAATAAATCCATTTTTATCTAGTGGATGAAACACTGATTCGTTACCCGTACGGCTCTTCGGCACCTTCACTCCTCAGATGGCTTTGATCTCAATCCAGCAGCATCATAAGAATTTCTAATACAGATGATTGCCGCGTGCGTCTTCCGTCCAACACAGTACGCGCAATCGTTTAATATGCTGCCAAAACTCAGCAGCTATATATGACATCATCCGCGATATTCCCGGCCAGCCTAAAAAACAAGCTCATCGTCTCCTGCCAGGCTATGCCCGGCGATCCACTCGACCACACCGACACCCTGCGCCGCATGGCGATCTCCGTCCTGCGTGGGGGTGCCGGCGGCCTGCGCGCAAACGGAGCCGAATGCATCGCAGCCTTCCGACAGGAAACTGACCTTCCCATCATCGGCATTCTCAAGCGCTTCCAAAATGGCAAGCCGGACATCACTCCCGACTTCGCTTCGGCAGAGACTGTGTCGGATGCCGGCGCTGACATCATCGGCATGGACTGCAGCGCTGGCCGCTTCGCTTCATCCGAACCCTGGCCCCAACTTCTCTCGCGCATCCGGCAGGAACTCAGCAAGCCAGTTCTCGCCGACATAGCTACCCTCGACGAAGCCTTCGCCGCCGAGCAGGCTGGAGCCGATGCCGTCGCGACCACGATGTTCGGATACACCCCGGAAACAGCCGGGCAGCGCTCGATCAGCTGGACGTTGGTGGAGCAACTAGTCAAGTCTCTGCATCTCCCTGTCATCGTCGAAGGACACGTCCGCCAACCGGACGAAGTCCGCCGCGCCTTCGATTTCGGCGTCTTCGCCGTAGTCGTGGGCGCGGCCATTACACAGCCGGAAGCAATTACCGCCAGGTTTCTTGCCGGCATCCAGCACTGATCCGCCAAACCAGAACGCTCTATCTTGTTGGCCAGTCCAGTTGTCTATACAGTATGGGAAATCTGACTCCCAGTCCATTCCAAAAATGCGACTGGCTTCAGAAAATGCCGAAAGCGCACCCGCCAGCTACGTCACCCAGTCAGAGCACCTGGCTGCGGCGTAGAGGTTCTTCAATCTCGATCCAAGACTCTTCTTGTTCCACCGCTGTCATCTATGCAGGGCATTTATTTTGTCCGGGCGCGGAGATCATCATTTAGCTCGGTAATCCGACGTTACAAAACTGTCCGCTTGTGAACAGGTATGCCCAATTGCGGACAGGACGAGCACCGCACTTCCCTATTAAGTTCTTTGCTGTGAGACAGATTGCCGCTGATGGAACGGCGGGCAAAGTGCTCCCATACCCAAAGGAAGGCTCTAAAGGCAGGGAAGAGTGCGAGGGACGAATGTTGGCAGATTTACGTGACGCGCTGCGGCAACTACGGAAGGCACCCGGATTTACAACGACAGCTTTGATCACATTGGCGCTGGGGATTGGAGCAACGACGGCGATCTTCACGCTGGTGCACCAGGTGATGCTAAAGTCGCTGCCTGTGACCAAACCGGATGAGCTGTGGCGGATCGGAGATAAAGATCGCTGCTGCAATTGGGGCGGCTACACCCAGGATGGGGATTTCTCGTTGTTCTCCTGGGAGGCATATAAGAACTTTCGCGCGCGCACTCCCGAGTTCACGGACCTGGCGGCACTGCAGGCCGGCAATGCTCAACTCGGCGTTCGCAGGGCAGGATCGCAGGCTCAGGCCGATACGCGCAATGGGGAGTACGTATCCGGAAATTTCTTCAGGACCCTCGGCGTGCAGCCGTGGATCGGTCGCCTATTGACCGACGAGGACGATCGGGAAGGTGCGCCTTCGGTGGCGGTGATGAGCTACCACATATGGCGTGAGAAGTATGGTTCTGATCCCTCGGTGGTGGGTGCCAGCTACCAGATCAATGGGCATCCATTCACGGTGATCGGCGTAGCTGCGCCCGGATTCTATGGCGCGAAACTGGCTGGATGGGGGATGCCGGATATCTGGCTGCCACTGACGAGCGAGCTCTTGATCGATGGAGCCACGGCACGGCTGAAACGGTCGAACGGCAACTTCCTGGACTTGCTCGGGCGGGTGCGTCCGGGAGTGAATCCGAAATCACTCGAAGCGAAACTCAGGGTGGAATTCCACGACTGGCTCGCCAGCCATGTTCAGGATATGGAGCCAGGTGAGAAGCAGCTCTGGCAGCAGCAGACACTGCACCTGATCCCAGGCGACGCCGGAGTGGCATCCATGAGGGACCAGTATCAGGATGGATTGAAGCTGCTTCTGGTGGCTGCTGGATGTGTACTGCTGGTGGCTTGTGGGAATCTGGCGAACCTGATGCTGGCGCGCGGGTTGAAGGATCGCGCGCAAACATCGGTGCGAGTGGCGCTGGGCGCATCGCGCGGCCGACTCGTTCGCAAAGCCCTGGTGGAGTGCGTGATGCTGGCTTTAATCGGCGGAGCCATAGGCATAGCTGTGGCGTATGCCGGAACGCGGCTGATTTTGTATCTGGCCTTCCAGATCGGCGGACCAAGTAACTATGTGCCGATTAATCCGACTCCATCCTGGCCTGTGCTGCTTTTCACGCTGGGCATCTCCGTTCTGACGGGAGTAATTTTCGGGATTGCACCGGCGTGGATGACTTCGCATGCCGACCCGGTCGAGGCGCTGCGCGGGGCAAACCGTTCTGTCGGCAGCGGGCGCTCGTGGGCGCAGAAGTCGCTGGTAATCGGGCAGGCAGCGATGTCGCTGGTACTACTATCCGCTGCGGCTCTGCTGGGCCAGAGTCTGAGGAACCTGCAGCACCAGAATTTCGGATTCGAGACGCGGGGACGGTATATCGCCTGGATCAATCCGATGCTGGGCAACTACAAGCCGGAACAACTGGAGCCGATGTTCCGGGAAATTGACGACCGTCTGCGTCAGATTCCCGGTGTGCGGATGGCAGCGCCGGCGCTCTATGCGCCGATGACCGGCGATAGCTGGAACGACGGTATTCGCGTGGAAGGCCGGCCTGAGCCCGGAGCCAAGGAAGACACGAGCGCGGGATGGGCGCGAGTGATGCCGGGATTCTTTGAGACCTTGGGCGCAAAGATCCTGCGAGGCCGGTCCATAACGGACGAGGACACGGCCGCGACCCGGAAGGTAGCCGTGATCAACGAGGCATTTGCGAAGAGGTTCTTCAAAGATCAGAACCCGATCGGACAGCATTTCGGGCCCGACAAGATCAAGTATTCCGCAACCTACGAAATCGTCGGAGTCGTGCGAGACATGCGGTATATGACCTGGGGCTATAAGGAGCCGGTGAGGCCTATGTTCTGGTTACCTGAAGCGCAGACCGTGCAGTATGACGATCCCGCCCTCACCAGCGGCGAAATCTGGTCGCACTATTTGTACAACATCGTGATCTGGGCGCCGGGAAATCCGCCAGGCCTGGCAGAGCGGGTGCGCAAGGCGCTGGCCAGTGTCGATCCAAACCTTGTGCTCTACGGAGTTGACTCCTACACCAAAGTCGTCAGTGCGGATTTTCAGCAGGAAAATATGATCGCAACACTGACCACGCTCTTCGGTGTGCTTGGGCTGGTGCTGGCTGCGGTCGGGCTGTATGGGGTGATGGCGTATACCGTGGAACAGCGGACGAGCGAGATTGGCGTGAGGATGGCGCTCGGAGCGGATCGAGGGCAGGTGATAAAGATGGTGCTGCGCGGTGCCTTCTTGCAGATAGGCATTGGACTGGCGCTTGGCATTCCGGCGGCGATTGGGGCTGGAAAGCTGATGACCGATCAGCTGTTCGGTGTTAAGCCATGGGACCCAATCATGCTTACGCTAACTACGCTCCTGCTCGGCGTAGCTGCACTCTTGGCATCGGCGATCCCGGCGCGGCGTGCGGCCGGCGTGGAGCCGATCGTAGCGCTGCGGAACGAGTAACAGAGACTGGGCGTGACCGTCCCTGGTCTGTTTCATCGAACCGTTCATCGCGAGATTCGAAGATGGAATTCCTCAGATCTTGATGTATCGTCGGTTTCACCGCGGTCATTTTTGAGGAGTAGTAAGCAATGGAAATCAAGCGAAGCGGTTCTCAGCCTTCGAGCAAGGGGCCGGCAGATTATTTCACTGGCACGGTCCGGGTCGATCCACTGTTTGACGCGCCCGGACCCGCGCGCGTTGTCGGCGCCAGCGTCACCTTCGAACCCGGTGCCCGCACGGCATGGCATACGCACCCGCTCGGTCAAACTCTGATTGTCGTGTCGGGTTCTGGCCGCGCGCAGCGCTGGGGCGGTCCAATCGCGGAGATCCGGCCCGGAGATGTAATCTGGTTTCCACCCGGAGAGAAGCATTGGCACGGGGCATCGCAAACCACGGCAATGATCCATATTGCCATTCAGGAAAAGCTCAATGGCAAAACCGTCGATTGGATGGAGCAGGTGAGCGACGAGCAATACGGAGCATAGTCCCGCGGATGTATGTGTTCAGCCAACCTCTCTAGTTGTACATACAGGTTACGATGCGAGAGAATAAGGGAGCACATTCCCGACGAACCTGAGGACGGCCATGCCGCAATCGCTCGACACGCGCAACTTTCCGCACGCCATGCTGCGTGAGATATATGAGCAGCCCGAAGCTCTCGCCGCCACCATTCGCAACTACGTCACCGATGGCTCGCTCAATCCGGAAGCCTTCGCCGCCGTCGCCGACGCGCTACGCGGCCACCAGAGAGTCGTAATCGCCGCCAGCGGATCGAGCCGCCACGCCGGACTCGCCGGCGAAATCATGCTCGAAGATCTCGCCGGACTCACCGTCGATGTCGAATACGCCAGCGAGTACTGCTACCGCTCGACGCACACGCTGCAGGACCCAGGCGTCATCGTAATCTCGCAATCCGGCGAGACGGCCGACACGCTCGCTGCGCTGCGAGAAGGCAAGTCGCGCGGCCTCGAAAACTGTCGCCATCACGAACAACGCCAACTCCACCATGGCGAGAGAAGCCGACGCTTCGCTGCCAACCATCGCCGGCAAGGAAAAGGCAATTCCGGCCACCAAGAGTTTCACAACGCAGCTCGCCGTGCTCTATCTGCTCACGCTATCAATGGCGCGCCTGCGCGGCAGAATGACAGCCCATTCCGTCTCCACCCTGATTGCGCAGTTGGAGGAATTGCCGGACTTGCTCGCATCGTCGCTGGAAGCATGGGAGAAGCAACTCCACGCGGTCGCCGAGCACACACGCAATGCCCGCGGCTTTCTCTATCTGGGACGCGGCATCCACTACGCCATCGCCCGCGAAGGCGCCCTCAAGCTGAAGGAATCAGCCTATGTGCAGGCCGAAGGCTATCCTGCAGGAGAGCTGAAGCACGGCCCCAACGCCCTGGTCAGCAAAGACGCGCCACTGTTCATGATCGCCACGCAGGACCGCAACGATCCCGACTCGATCCTTCGCTATGAAAAGACCCTCCAGCTGATGAAAGACATGCAGGCCCAGGGAGCCGAAATCATAGCGCTGGCATCCGAAGGCGATACCGAAGTGCCGAAGCTCGCGCACTTCACCGTTCCGGTTCCCGACGCCAGCGAATATCTGCTGTCGATCCTCGAAGTTGTCCCGCTGCAACTGATGGCCTACTTCACCGCCATCCTCCGTGGCATCGATGTAGACAGTCCGAGAAATCTGGTAAAGGCAGTCGTGCAGGAGTAGTTCATATCCGAATCAATACGATTCAATGCGCCACTCAGCTGCGATCAATGCACGATTTATTGAACCCATAGAAGTCGTGCATGCGCATTGGGCATGAGACCTGTCAAAAAGCCTGTTTCAGTGTCATGCTAGTTTCATTGCAGCTTTATCTTTCTGTTGATCGTCGAACCGCAACACGAAGGACACTCAGCAATGCCAAAATCGCGTGACACTGAACTTCTCGATCAGGACGAAGAAAAGGTCTCTGCCGCTCCATCGAAAGAGCCGCTGCTCTTCGGCCGCTTTTCGCGCCGCTCATTTCTGACGCAGCTAGGCGCAGCCAGCATTGCGGCGACTACAGCTCCTCTGGCGCACGCCACGGCAGCGGTCCCCGCTCCCGCAGAAGCTTTGCAGGACAAGGCCTGCTGTACCCGGAGCTGTTCCCGTAACCCTCAAGATCAACGGCCAGACGCATCAGCTCATGCTGGAGCCTCGCGTAACTCTGCTCGATGCTCTGCGCGAAAACCTCCAGATGCCAGGAACCAAAAAGGGCTGTGATCACGGCCAGTGCGGCGCCTGCACCGTCCACGTCAACGGACGGCGCGTGAACTCGTGCCTGAGCTTTGCCATCATGCACCAGAACGACGAGATTACGACTATCGAAGGGCTGGCGCAGAACGGCGAACCCCATCCGGTGCAGGCAGCGTTTGTCGCACACGACGGCTTTCAGTGCGGCTACTGCACGCCGGGACAGATCATGTCGGCGTCGGCCATGCTGAAAGAGCCCATTGGTAAAGAAGATGCGGATGTCCGCGAGGCGATGGCTGGCAATATCTGCCGCTGCGGAGCCTATACCAACATTGTCGCCGCCATACAGCAAGTCCGGCACTCGGCTTAGGATCAGGGAGACGCTATGCAGACATTTCAATACAGCCAGGCCAAGTCGATTGATGTTGCCGTTGATGCAAAGGGCAAATTCATTGCCGGCGGCACGACGCTCGTCGATCTGATGAAGCTGAATGTCGAGAAGCCGGCGGCTCTTGTGGATATCAACGGGCTTCCGCTCGACCGCATCGAATCGACTCCAGACGGCGGCCTCAAGATCGGTGCGCTCGTCCGTAATAGCGATCTCGCGTGGAATGGGGATGTGAAGCAGCGCTATGCAGTGCTTTCCGAAGCTCTGCTATCTGGCGCATCGCCTCAGTTGCGGAACATGGCGACTACGGGAGGCAACCTGTTGCAGCGTACGCGCTGTTACTATTTCCGCGACACGAATTACAAGTGCAACAAGCGCGATCCCGGATCGGGATGCGCCGCCATCGACGGTTTTCATCGTATCCACGCTGTTCTTGGAACGAGCGATCACTGTATCGCGACCCACCCGTCTGACATGGCAGTAGCCATGATGGCCCTTGAAGCAACCGTGCATACGCGCGGCTCGAAAGGTGAACGTAGCATCGCACTCAATGACTTTTATCTTGTCCCCGGCGCGACTCCGGACAAGGAAAATGTCCTGGAGCCGGGCGAACTCATCACTTACGTCACCCTTCCGGCGTTACCGCAGGGCACGCGCTCGCACTATCTGAAGCTGCGTGATCGCGCATCCTATGAATTTGCGCTGGCATCGGCCGCAGTCGTCGTGCAGCTTTCCGGCGGCAAAATTCAGCGCGCCCGTGTGGCGATGGGCGGTGTAGGCACAAAGCCGTGGCGGTCGAAAGAGGCCGAACAGGCTTTGCAGGGTCGCGAAGCCAATGAGCATACGTATCGCGCCGCCGCAGAAGCGGCATTGAAGCCCGCAAAGCCCTTGCGCGACAATACATTCAAGGTGGAACTGGCAAAGCGAGCGATTGTGCGCGCGCTGCAAGTGGCCACGCAAACAGCCTGAACGTGCGGCAGACTGCGAGCAGGTTCAATTCATGTCGGAACTGAAACAGATCGTAGAGCTGTGGAGGACCGCAAAGGCCAGAGGGGAAGAAGTCTGCCTTGCAACCATTGTGCACGTCGAATGGGTCGTCTTATCGGAAGCCCGGCGCGCGCATGTTGCTTACCCGGAGTGGGCAGCGTGCTGGGACGATCAGCGGCGGCTGCCTTGAGGCTGAGGTGATGAAAAAAGCCTGGTGGCTCACCGAAAATGGGTCAACGGTGCAGCGCTACAGCAGCTTCTTTGATGACGATTCTTCCATGCCGTATGGATTGGGCTGTGGCGGCACAGTCTATGTGCTTTTGGAACGAGGACAGAACGCTCACTGCACGCTGGACGCCTTGGAGCTAAGCCTGAATTCGCGAATTCCATTTGTAATCATTACTGATACACATAGGGCGGAAACAGTCCTTGTGCGCTGTGCAGGCGGAGAAGATTTATTGCGATCGCCGACTTTAGCTGCGTTGACTGACCTGGAAGGTCTGGTCCAGCGGGCAGTCGATGATCGGCGTTCCTTCTATGCGACTGTGCATGCGGACACCTGATCACCCAAGCGAGCTCTTCGTTGAATACCTCGCTCCATGTCCGGCGCTAACCATCTTTGGTGCGGGCGACGATGCGAAGCCGCTCGCCGACTTTGCGCAAAGACTAGGATGGCACGTAACCGTTGCTGATGGACGCTCCAATCTGGTGAGCGTAGAGCGCTTTCCTCATGTGAATCGGCTTGCTGTTCTGAAGTATGAAGGGACTCGCCTTTGCGGGAGACTGACGATCGAGTCGGAGGACGCGGTCGTGTTGCTGACGCATAGTTATGAGCAGGACCGGGCGCTTTTGCGAGAGCTGATTCCTCATAAACCAAAATATCTCGGTGTCTTAGGCCCATTGCAGCGAACCGAGCGACTCGTCGGCGAGATCGCTTCGCAGCTCGATATGTCGCCGGAAGAATGCATGTCCTGTCTATATGCGCCGGTTGGCTTTGATATCGGCGCGCATACACCCGAGAGCATTGCTCTCTCAATCGTGACGGAGATCGTCGCAGTGCTGAATGGGCACGAAGGCATGTCGTTGAAGAAGCAGGCACGCAAACACATCCACTCAAAACTCAACTATGTCTGATTCCCCAGCGAGTGCCTGCGCAGCGATTGTGCTCGCTGCGGGTGCTTCAAAGAGGTTGGGCCAGCCGAAACAGCTGATCAAGTTGAATGGAGAAAGCCTTCTCCACCATACGGCCAGGCTTGCAACCGCTGCTGGCTGCAATCCTGTTTTCGTTGTTCTGGGATTTCAAGCCGACCGCATCGAGCAGGAAATCAGTGATCTGGGAGTAAAAACAGTCATCAATCCGGATTGGCAATCTGGCATGGCGTCATCGCTGCGCTGCGGCATGCAGGCGTTCATGAAGCAAACTCCACTGCCACAGCGTGTGCTACTCCTTGTGTGCGATCAAGCGAGGCTCTCGACAGGAGTTCTTCTCGAACTAGTCAGAGCGAGTGAGAAAAAGGGTTCCGTGATTACTGCAGCTAGTTATGCAGGCAGACTAGGTGTACCAGCGATCTTCGATCAGCAGCTCTTTCCCGATCTCATGAAAATAGAAGGCGATCAGGGCGCGCGCGCTTTAATTCTCCAGCACCTGCATCAGACATTTGCGGTCGATTTTCCAGAGGGAGCCGTTGATATCGACACGCCGCAGGACCTGACATCTCTCCAGGCATTTCCAAAGATAAAATTCACGATTAGCAGTGCGCGGCGGTGCAATGCGTGGTGGTCGGGCGCGGACAGGGCGGTGCTTTACACTGGAAGTAACGCATTTTTTGCAAGGAGAACCAACCAGGTGTCAGAACGCACCTTCAGCATCATCAAGCCAGACGCTGTCCGCAAGGGCTATACCGGAGCCATTCTCGCTGAAATCGAGAAGGCGGGTTTCAAGATTGTCGCCATCAAGAAGGCGTCCATTTCAAAGGCGCAGGCCGAGGGCTTCTACTACGTCCACAAAGAGCGTCCCTTCTTCGGATCGCTTACCGACTTCATGTCTTCCGGCCCCATCTTCCCCATGGTGCTTGAGAAGGACAACGCCATCGCCGACCTCCGCAAGCTGATGGGCGCCACCAACCCGGCTAACGCCGAGGAAGGCACCATCCGCAAGAAGTTTGCCGGATCAATCGAGGAGAACGCCATCCACGGCTCTGACGGGGAAGATACAGCGAAGTTCGAAATCGGCTACTTCTTCGCCGGTTACGAACTGGTCTAAGCCGCGATAGCTTGCCCGTCCCAATCAACTTCCAGTCAACTTAGATTGAACCCACGCCCGTGTGAATGGCCACCGGCCGTGGGTTCGATCCATTCAATGACAAACTCTTAGATCGTCGATTGGTCCGCGCCCAGCCCGGCCAGCAGCGCCGTTGCTGCGAACAGCAACGTGTCGCCCACATAGTTGATCCCTTCTACCGCAAGCGGGGTGTGAATCTCCATCACGAAGATCGGAACGTAAAAGAACGCCGTGAGCAGCAGAAGCACCATCCCTGAGCCGGCGGCTGCGATGCGGATCGTGCGTCGAATGAGCAGCCCAACACCCGCGACCAGCAGAATAATCCCGACAAAATACGAAAGCAGAACCGGCGCCGGCCACCATGCAGGAATCATCTTTTCCAGCGGAACGCCGGGCACGTTTCGCGGAAAGAGAAAATGCTCAATCGCATAGAACAGCAAACACTACCGCAACGATCCCGCGTCCAACCCGGATGAGCGCTGCGCCTGCCCGGCTCGCGCGCGGCCACACGCTCCCGGCCAGCACCATCGCTCCGCCTGCGAAACATGTCTCCCGCACAGTGAGCGTCCAGAACAGCCGCTCATGCGCAAGTTTTGGCAACTTGGGAAAATCGATGGTGACCACAATAATCAGCATCATCAATGCCGTCAGCGCCGCCGACCACTCAACATGCCGCCAGATGATGAAGCTGATGGCCGCTGCCAGCCACGCCGCGCCAACGAAGTAGGTCCAGAACAGAGGACCTGGCAGCCATCGCGGCACGATACCCATCAGATCGCGTGCGGCAAGGAAGTGCTCCGCGGCAAAAATCGCAAGCGCCGTAGCCTCGAAGACCGGCCCGAGCACCAGCACCTTCTCCACGCCGAAGCTTCCCGAAACCGCACGCGGACAAGAACGAGTCCCGCTACCAGCGTGGCGACGCCCGTCGCCAATCATCCCCCAAACCTCTACAGACATGCCCGTCTCCTATGATCGAGGACCAAACCGAGGCCATTCCGAAAGGGGATCAGAATACCACCCAATCAGCGAGCGAGCCCTCATCCCATCGGTGACGAGAAAGCTCCCGAGGTCGAAACGTTGCGAGTTCGAGCCGGAATGTAAGTCCCAAAATGGGACTGGACTATATCATATGAGAAGAACGCCCATCCACTTTCGGATGGAGAAGATACAGCCAAGTTTGAGATTGGCTACTTCTTTTCCGGTTCGGAGCTGGTCTGATCTGGAGTTCGGGGGAGGCGGCGAGCCGGCCTTCACACCCTCCCCCTACCTTTTGTAAATTCGTCCAAATACAGATAGTTGCGAGTCAGCGCGCTTTGCGCCAGCAAGTCGGCCCGGTAAAGCGGCTTAGGGTATAAAGCGTCAGCTAAGAAGCGGTCATTTCCAAGACCCCTCCCCCCATTTTCGTAAACTCGCCCAAATAAACGGGTTAGGGGTATTTTGTGCATTATTTTCTCATAAATTCCTCTTTTTAAAGAGCTTGTGAGCCAGTTTGTCGATGGTTGCGAGTCAGTGCCGCTCTCGCCAGCGAGTCGGCTGATAACGCGGTCAGTTCCAAAGACCCCCCTCCCCCTGTTTTTTGTAAATTCGTCCAAGTAAAGTGCTTAGGAGTATTGCGGTTGCCGCTCAGCTGCCCTGTATACGCGTGAAATAGAAAAGCCCGCAAGGTCAGCGGGCTTTTATTCTTCCTATTTCCAGTATAGCAAATACGAACATATTCGTAGAATGCTCGTTGTTGCAACGACAATTATTTTTCATTCGTGCGGTTCCATTTTAGGACCCGCCCTCAAGTTTGCCAGCGACAGCAAAAGAGATGACGGAGCAGTTGGCAGGGTGATCCATATCTCATATTGTCTGGTATCGAACGAGGTTTCGCGGCATGCGGTCATCTTAACCTAGGCAATGATCTGCAAACCCACATCTCGTTGAGATGTGGGCACCCTCATAGCCCCGAAATCGGGATGTGGGCCACCCGCCAGCCGTCATCACTGCCGACAAGCCGACTTGGCGGTATTGATCCGGGCCGAGCAGTTCTCGCCATAGGCGGCATTTGGTCCGAGCGACGACGCGCGTTATGGATTGTGACCCATTTTCCACAAGGAAGACTAGGATGGCCTTATGTCTGGCAACAAAGAGGAGCAACGGGCAGCGGTGTATCGCGTAGCGGATGAGCCTGACGCTGCGATTCTCTCGCGGTACGAAATCACGCCCAACTCAAGCGGTCCTATTCAGAAGTACCTCGAAGCCATTGCACAATTGCATTTGCCAAGTGGCGCTCCTTTGGTCAGCGTAATTCTCTTCGGCAGTGCGGCAAAGGGAGCTTTCACGGCGAACGTATCGGATGTTGACTTGATCGTCGTCCTCCCCGACACCGCGAGCCAGGATGATCGCCGTCACATTCAGGAGAAGGTGTTAGCTCTCGAGATAATTCATGGATTCCGGATGCCGTCGGATCGGACTTGCGGCTGGCTCGAAAAATATGTAGAGCGCTGTACGGGATATTCTCTGTCCGGCTTTGTTTGCACGCGAAGCGATCTTTTATCGGGGGAAATAACCCGGGTGCTTAGACTCTCGCCACTAGAGGGGGTCTTCGTCGACCGAATCGTACTTGCTGGTGTGATTGTCAATGCTGTGACTGTCTGGGGCGAGGAAATGCTGGCACAGGTTCCGATTCCTGCGCTTCGCAGGCTCGATGTGTTGAAAGCACTTTTCATTTTCCTGAGCGCGGTCATCTTGAGCGCGGCGGTATTTCCCCTGTTTCCGAACGCTACGAAATATGCGATGGGAGTTCTCAAACACTCGCTCCACAGCTGTTATTTCTGCTATCAGCAGAAAACAGCATGTCTCAAGGAAGAAGTCGATTTTTTTGGCTCTCGTGTGAGCCGGCGAAACGTTCTTGACGATCTGCTAAATCGGCGTCGAAGATACTCCCCGTCGCTCGCATTCGTGTTGAGCTGCCTGCCGATTTTGTTCCGTTTGCACGTCCGAACTGCGCGAGATAACCGGTTTCCGCAACTCGTGTCACGGAACGGGATCCTATAGAAAAGTTCCGGTCTGAAAGCGAACTCAGCAAAGCGACCTGTTGTACGAGGTCTGGGAACAAATGGCTTTACCACGATTACACTTATTCGAACTGGAAGATCTGGAATGGTTTCCGCACACGATTCGTAACCTTGCCCTGGACTACTTAGGTTTTGTGGAAGTACGTTTCGCTCTGCAGAAGCCTGTGATGCCGCTACTGCGGAGGATGTTTGCACAAACCGGTACATTGAACGTAGTCGATCTCTGCTCCGGTCGAGGGGAACTGGTTCTGGCGTTATATGAGGCGTTGACCTCTGAAGGAATCGACGTTGAGTTCACTCTGACCGACAAGTTTCCCAATCTAGTTGCATTTCGCTATATCTCCTCTCAACATCCGCTCAAACTGCACTATGTCACCGGCTCCGTAGACGCTACAAAAGTACCGTCTGAATTGGCAGGATTGCGTACCATCTTCAATGCTTTCCATCACTTTCCGCCGCGAGCGGCAAGGAGAGTGCTGGAAGACGCCGTCAAAGCGGGGCAACCGATCTGCATTTTCGAGATCCCGGAACGCAGGCTGCTCACGATCATTTCCCTGCTGCTTACGCCGCTCTTTGTGGCCTTTGCAACGCCGTTCATAAGACCGTTTCGATGGAAGCGATTGCTATGGACCTACTTGATTCCACTGGTCCCTTTCATGTGTTGTTGGGACGGCGTGGTCTCCCAACTTCGGGCTTACACCATGGCCGAGCTATCGGAACTTACCCATGGACTCGAAGATTACGAATGGAGTGCAGGAAACACGCCCATTCATGGACAACCAGGACATCTGACGTACTTGCTCGGAGCGACACGCTCTGACAATGTTTCGCTTATTCCGCTGCCCGTACAAGATCGTCAATTCATGGGAGCCAAAGTATGATCACCATGCCGCGCTCGATAGCCATCATTGTGGGACTATTTGTTGGGTTAATTGTGATTCCGCTGGCACATGGAGTGCTTCCGTGGGCACTCTCTACGCGCCTGCCACGTTATGGATGGGCAGAGGGATCCCCAGGATACTGGAATTGGATTGGCCTGATGGTGGTCGCACCCGGGGTCGCACTTTTAATCTGGATTCTTGCTTTCGCCATTCCCCAGGCTCCGTCAAAGGTCAAGCTAGGGCTGACTCCCCCTTTCCTGATGATGCGTGGCCCGTACCGATTGACACGCAATCCGATGTACGTCGCTGAACTGGGGCTATGGCTGGGCTTGGCCATTTATTTTGGAAGCCTCGGCGTCTTACTCGGATTTCTAGTTTTGTGGTCGGTTGTGAAGTTCATCATTCTGCCGCGGGAGGAACGCAGCCTGGAAAGGGAATTTGGTCAGACCTACCTCGAGTACAAGAACAGAGTCCCACGTTGGTTCTGGAAGACCAAATAACTAAGGCAGCCCTCCGCACCCTCACGCCTAAAAAAGAAGGCGGTCGAAAACCCAGCCGTGCCGGGACTTTCCAGGTTGCCGTAAAACGCCCAACGCGAAAAGGACGCTCCAGCAGCACAGATGTTTTAACAACTGAGTTGGTTGCGTCGGTCGCGAACGATCAGTACCGAGAAACGCGCGAGTGTTTACTAATCCTTCGGCTGGCCCCTTGGACGAAGTTCCCGTAAAGTCTGGGTTATTGGTAACTTCACGCCCAGATCAAATGCCCCCCCCCCGGGAATTTTAGGAATTCGACAAGGCGATGGAGACGTTGTCTGGTATCGAACGAGGTTTCGCGGCCTGCGGTCCTCTTAGCTGAGGCAATGATCCTGCAAACCCCACATCTCGTTGAGATGTGGGGCACCCTTATGGCCTCGAAATTGGGATGTGGGTCACCCGCCCGACTTTCGTGCTGACTCGCTGAATCACCGGGAACGAATCCCGAAGCTTCTGCGTATGGCCTCGCAGGAGAAATCCATGCCTACAGTACGACACACCCTCCTGCTCGCCCTCTCAGCCATCGCCCTTGCCGGAAGCCAGGCTCTGGCGCAAACCGCTGACCACGACTGGACAAAGACTTATTCGATCTCGGGCAAGCCAACCCTGACCATCGAGACCGGCGACAGCAACCTGAAAATCCACTCCTGCGGTGACTGCAAGACTATCAACGTCAAAGTGCATTCCGAGCGGAAGCTGAGCGAATATCGACTGGAAGAGAGCCAGTCGGGCGACCACGTATCTTTTCTGTTCAAAGAAAAGCCGCACGTCGGCTTCCACGTCAGCTGGACGAACCACGGTGAAACCTACGTCGAAGTCGAAACGCCGGCAAAGCTCGACCTCGACGCCAGGACATCCGATGGCAACCTGAACGCCCGCGATCTTGAAGGCGACCTGCAACTCCACACCGGCGACGGCAATGCCGACCTTGACAACCTCCGCGGCACTATCCGGCTCAAGTCCAGCGACGGCAACATGACGCTGCAGAACGCATCCGGCACCATCGAAGCCCGCTCCTCCGACGGCCACATGAAAGTCGATGGCAACTTCTCAGCCGTCCAGCTTCACTCGAGCGACGGCGGCCTTGACTTCGCCCTCGCCAACGGAGCCAGGCTCACCGCCGCCTCAAGCATCGAAAGCTCCGATGGAACAGTTACGATTCGCGTTCCCCACGACTTCGCCGCCGACCTCGACATCTCGACCAGCGACGGGCACATCGACTGCTCGCTGCCCCTGACCATGGATCACTACGACAGCCGCGAAGGCTCGGGCCACCATATGCACGGCAAGGTCAATGCCGGAGGCGTTCCGCTGGCCATTCATACCTCGGACGGCAATGTAAGCATCTCGCAGCTGTAAGAAGGAACGGCTCCCATCTGATTGCAGATGGGAGCCGCTTTTCTTCAGACATTAAACGTTTGTTGTATGCATGTACTGATAGTCGGCGGTCAGTTCCTGCATGATGTCACCGTCAAACTCTTCCTGTTCCACAAAGTAGTGCTTGATTCCGGCTTTCCTTGCCGCGGCGAGAATCGGCTTGTAATCGATCGTGCCCTTGCCAAGAACGGTTGAAACCCGTTCGCCCGGCATCTTTCCGGGAACGGCCGGCTTCAAGTCCTTGATGTGCACCATCGAAACGCGCCCCGTATACTTCGCCAGCAGGGCAATCGGATTCCCACCGGCTGCGGTAACCCAACCGCAGTCCATCTCCCAGGTGACGTCAGCTGGGTCCGTGTTCTTGAGAATCACTTCCATGCCGGTGACGCCACCGCCCACATCGCGAAACTCCGGGGTGTGATTGTGATACCCGAACTGGATCCCCTCAGCCTTGAACTTCTTGCCGTACATGTTGAACTGCTCCGCATTCCAGCGCCAGTCGTCGGCTGTCATGCCTTTGGTGAAATATCCGATAGCTCCACCGGGATAATTCGCCAGCTTCGATGGATCTGCCACTCCCGGCGATGAGCAAATCGCATAGCTCAGTCCCAGCGTCTTGGCATACTTCAGAATCCCGTCAACATCCTTGACGAGTTCACCCATCGGATAATGCGCGCTCACGCAGTGCAGCCCTGCGCTCGCCATCGCGGCTTTGACATCCTCGGCACTATGTCCGAAGAAACCTGCAGCCTCGACTTCGCGATATCCGATGGCGCCCAGCTGCTTCAGGGTTCCGTTGTAGTCGTTCGGCAGGAGTTTACGAACGCTGTAGAGCTGCAATCCTACGGGAAGACCTAAAGGATCAGCGTTTAACCTGCGTTGACTGAGGGTGATGGCGGCTGCGGCTGCGCCTGATTTGAGAAATGTCCGTCTCGTGATCCGATTCACGTTTATCCCCTTCCACAAGAGTTGTACAGCATGGAAGGGCTTTGGCGCTCGCGTTTAGCGGGCAAAAAAATAGAGCCTGTATCGGAGCATGAAGATACAGGCTCTTCCTGGAAGGGGTGGTTGCTACTACCGGCCGCCCGTAATAGACACCTCGCGCTGCGAGGCATGCTTTTCACGTACGTCCAGTACTGGTGTGGTCCGCGTCGCTACACGAATGCTGCGAAGTTCGCGTGTGCCGTCGGTTTCGTCGTCGAACTTCATCGACAGCGTTGGCGCTTCTGGACCAAATTCTGCTGGGGAAGCCATCCACATGACCGATTTTCCCGGATGATAGTGGTTGGTCAATTTAATGACGTTTTCGCTCTGATTGAGCGTTACGTCGTACGTCCCCGCCTGATAAGTTTTGCCATGAGATTCAAAGTTGAAGGGAACGTTGACCGTCACCTTACTAATTGCAAAAGCGGCGCTGGAACTGGTCAGGGCTGCTGCAAAAACGAACATCCGTGTCATCGGTCGCATCGTGATTCCTCCCTACGCAGAACACACTACGAATTCCCAGGTACGCCTGTCGTCAAGCAAGCGTCTAGTTCTTGTCAAATTTGGAAAAGAGTTCTTGACGGGTTATCTGGCCATATTTCAGACGGACGAGCCGAAAACTGACCGTTATCGGACAGAACCGAATATTCGCTATCAAATAGGGAACAAGATACGGAGAGCGAGCGTACCTCCTACGAAGAGCTTCGTCAATGATAGGTAGGAGTGTGACCGATGATCATCAGCTGGCCGAATCTTGCAATTGGGTCTGTGGTGGGCGCGATCCTGGGCGTTGTCGCTGATTGGCAGATTGGCACGCGACTGCGGAGGCGGTTGGAGCTACGGGCACTTGCCAGAGAATATGGACCATTGGCTGGCCAGTATGCGAACCATCGCGTACTGGATGACGGAACGGAGGAGCCGACGGGGGGAATTGTAGAACTCGCCTGGCAGCCGCAAGACGGGCTACTGGAGGCGACGGGCTTTCATGCGAACGGGAACCCGGAGTGGCACAGCTATATCAGGATGAGCCGGGAATACGCGGGGACGGGCACCGGCCATTACAACAACGTGAATTCGATCCACGGCGGCATTCAACAGGTCATTTACTCGAAACAGACCCATACCTTTAACGTGATGGGTATCAGCCACTCACGGAACGGGTTTGCCCATTGCTGGAAACTCAAGGAATAGACACCCGACCGCGGTTCCATTCCCTGATTAATTCGGAGTCCGAGAGAGAATCCTGCGTTCGAAAAGAGAACTGGGCCACTTCAAAATTTGATACCTGGGCCACTTATTGGCGTGTGTTGTTCTCTCAATATGTGGCAACATCATTCGCACGCAAGACATGGAAGATGTTGAGCGGAATATCGGTTCGAATGAATGCTTCTTAGCGCTCGATTACTGCGTGCTTCCTCCAATGCTGCCAAGCGGATAGCGCAACGTGCGACACAAGATGGCGACGCTGAGGCGGCAAGAATCTGGGAATCCAGATCAAAGCGATGGTCCATCGCCGCCGAGAAAAAAGAAAAATCTTCCGAGCGTTCAGACTGGGTGAAAAAGAAAGAAAAATGATCGGAAGTCCAGTAAATCCAGCGAAACACCGCATTTCCTGCAGTAGCGCCCTCCTTTAAAACCTGAATCAACATCCAATCTTTGGTACTCGTCGTGCACATAACGCCAGCATTCGCGTTTTCGAGCCAGGAACGGTAAACAACCGTATACAGGCGAGAACAAAGAAATACGAAGTTGGATGAGAGGGCATGGGGATGGTGAAGCGGGCAAAGGCAAAGCTTATGTACGTTCCGTGGGACGCCGGTGCTCTGGCGGATGCTCTGTTTGGGACAGAGGATTTTGCTCAGGCGAGGGTTCTGGCGAAGGCTCTGGCGATGAAGATGGTGGATGACACCAAGGCGGATAAGGCTCCGATCAGCTACCTGAAAGTGAATCAGGCTGAGGAGCAGGCGCAGGAGAAAACTTTGACGGAAGCGCTGATGCGTCAATGGATGCGTCCCCTGATGGAGCCAATCACCGGAGAAGAGCCCCGGCTGCGAATGGACGCTTAACGTCCCTGGCCGCATCTCATCACCGTGCGATTCAAGTTTAACGATGCAAGGGCACAATTTTTAGTTATCTCGGGGAATAAAGAGGACTTATGGATTGTTCATATCAGCTGTTAAAAAACTGCACTTCACCTGAACCATTATGCGGAGGAAAGGAAGATGGGCTCTGTGTGCTTGGCTATTTCTTCAATTTCCAGCATGCACAGGCATACTCCAAGGAGACCGCCGCTCATGTCGAGATGAATGAAGCGGCTGACTCCGCCAGTCGTCGCGAGCGATTCGAGCAGCTGAAAGAAGCTGTCGTCGAGCGGCATGAAATCATGAGAGAGCAATTCAGCCATGTGAAGGATTGCTTTGTCTGCTCCGTGGCCTATGGTTTGACGCCTGCAGTGAAGCCCAAATCCGAGCGAGTGTCATTTGCTCAACATTTGACGAGATTTCTTCGCGTCGGGCGGCTCTCCAGGATGAAGACAGGGCTTCAACGAGTCTGAGGCTGGATCTGGGGCGACGTTAGACCGTCGCAGAGGGATGTCAAAGAAACTGGAGGCGCGGGTCGGAATCGAACCGACGCATAAAGGTTTTGCAGACCTCTCCCTTACCGCTTGGGTACCGCGCCCTGGACAGGAAATACTACTTCACTGGGCGGTGATGAAGCCAGTCTGCGTTTGGTTTTTTGAAGGAACCTCGACGGCAGCTGACTGGAGCGGGAGACGGGATTTGAACCCGCGACCCTCGCCTTGGCAAGGCGATGCTCTACCACTGAGCTACTCCCGCTTGGTACTTAACAAGTATATCGGCTGGGGTGCGCACGGTCAACGCGCCTGGCCGGAATAGGCTCCGCAGAAAGACAGTAGCAGATACTGCCGTGTTGTGCAGCGGGACCGAGCTGAATCCTCCCTCAGATGAGGATGCGACCTCAACCATGGAGTTCTCCCTTTCAAAATCTCACGATCGATTTGCTTGTGTCTGCCGCTTCCTGACTCTGCAGGCGTTTGAAGCCAATCCCGAACTGGCCCTGTTCAGTGTTGCTGTGCCAGACTCCCCTGGAAGTCAACGTGACGGATTGATCGTCAGAGTAGGCGGGACAACGCAATGCGATGCGGCCGAATGCGTGATGGCTTTGCTGGTCCAGCCAGCCGGGGTGGATGCCGTCTCCCAGAAGGAAATCGATGAGGGAGGGGGATCTGTGCTGATCGGCAGATTGATTGATTTGGATTTTCATGACGTTCTCTTTTCGGGGTGCATTTAAGACAGTCAATTTGCCAGAGATAAGCGCTGCGACGCTGTTTGGCGCGGCTCAGCGCTCATCCACTCAGCACTGGAGGAAACTGGTTTGAGTCCTCCGCGGTGATTGTGAGAGGTGGATTGCTTCGTTGATACAAATCCACCTAGGTTCAGGCTTCGGGGCGTCGCTCGGGTTCCGCGCTTAGTTCAGGCTCAGTGTCCAGATCATGAGCGAAGCGGTGTTGTCGTCCACAGCGGCAAGCGTTGCCGTGTTGTCCGTCGAGCTCACGGCAAGACCGAAGGAGCCGCCCTGGTTTGGGTCGACGGGGATTTCCTTCACGAACTGGCCGTTAGTGGTGAACTCGACGATCTCGCTTGGTTGGTTGGGATCGCTGTTGATGACATCGCTGTTTGTGACCAGCAAATGACCATTGGGGGCCATGGCCATGGCGAGTGCGCCGTGCAGGTGCTGGTTGTCCTGGTAGATGATTTCGCCGGGACCTCCGTCGTGGTGGCGATCGATAGCATCGCGCACGGCGAAGACGGCGTTATCGTCCGTCGAGGCGACATAAAGAACGTCACGCCGGTGGTCATAGACAAGGCCGGTGGGGGCGACGAAGAGAGCTGCCGGGTCGGGGCGGTGGAGGTATCCTGACGCGATGGTCTGAGCGGATTGGAGGGACAATCCGGCCGGATTCACAGTGAAATCAAGACGGCTCACTGTACCGCTGATGGCGTTCGAGATGAATGCGACGGCGCGGTCGCCGAGATCGACCAGAGCCATGTCCCAGGGGCCGTTAATCTCAGGGCTGGTGATGGTCTGGACGAGCTTTCCCTGATTGTTGATGACCACGAGCGATCCAGCCTGGGCTGTGGCGGAGGTGCCATCTGCCGTGGGCAGATTGCCGACCACGATGAAGCCGTATTGCAGGGTTCCGAGCGCAGTTGAGAGGCCGAGGGGTGCTGTTCCCTGGAAGAAAGTGGCCGGCGCACCGCTCTTTGGAATGCGGACGATGGTCGTTCCCGTTCCCTGCAGGTTTTGGTTGTTGTTGAAGTTGGAAACCAGAACATCGCCGTGCTGCAGTGGCCCGGAGCCGGTCTGGAAGTTGTTCTTGATGAAGGCGACGCCGTAGGGGTTGACGTCTCCATTGCCGGGGACAGTGGATGCGCTGCGCACAGGACTCGGCAGAAAGGGGTCATCTGTGTTGCGGTCACAACGAGATTGAGCAAAGCTGAGGCCGGTGGTTGCTGCAGTGATGGTGAGAGCTGCTACCGTCTTGCGGATTTGGGAGCTGTAGGTGAGGCTCATGGCAGGTACGTCCTTTTTCGATTGAAGTCGGACCGTTGGGGGGAAGCGGCCAGCGACTGAAAAGTACGAAATCGATCTGCCCTATGTCGTTTGGAATGGCTGAAAGATAACTTGGAAATTCGTGCTGAGTTTCACGAGGGGGATAGCGATCCGCGCTAACTCATTGAATTTTCTTTGCGGCCGACTCGCAACGAGATCGAAGTCGTGAACACGCCAGAGTGAAAAGGCGAAGGGAAATTTGTCCCTTCTTTTCATTGCCTTGGACTATGCTTAGGAAAACCTTGGAATTTTGTTGGGCCCCTTCTGCGCGCGGGTTTCGACAGTTGTGGACAACGTACATTACAGCTTCGGATCATTCCGTTTAATTCCCTCCGAGCATCTTCTGCTGCGGGAAGAGATGCCCGTTCCTCTCGCGCCCAAAGCCTATGAACTGCTGCTTGCTTTGGTGAAGCGTCACGGGCATCTGGCCAGCCGCGAGGAGCTGATGCAGGAAATCTGGCCGGACAGCTTTGTCGAAGAGATCAATCTGACCGTGAATATTTCGCTTCTGCGAAAGGCTTTGGGCGAGCAGCCAGATGGGCGCCAGTACATTGCCACGGTTCCGAAGCGGGGATATCGGTTTGACGCCGCTGTCTGCAAATCGCCCCAGGAGATTGAAAAGGCGGGACCTTCCGGTGGCCCTCCACCCCAGGAACCAAAGGATCTACGGCAAAGAGGGGATCAGGCAAGCGGGAGTCATGTCGCATCTGTGGTGAGTGCAAACAAAGCGCCGATGCGATGGCGTTATGCTGCCGGTCTGGCACTGATTGTTGTTGCAGTGCTGGCCGGACTGCTTCTGTGGAGGCACACATCGAGAGACAGTAATTCCGGCTTGGCGCATGGGGAGCAGCCGCATCTGGGTAAGCTGGGAACGCAGAACGCACAGGCGTCAGCTCTCTATACCCGCGCGCGGGAACTGTGGAGCAAACGCAGCGTGGAATCGGTGCAGCAGAGCCTGGATCTTTTCCGGCAGGCGATTGAGATGGATCCGAACTATGCGGCCGCCTATGCCGGACTGGCGGATGCTTACATTACTGCGGGGTCGTATGGAAACAGCTTCCTTGCCCCGCAGGTGGCGATGCCCAAGGCCAAGGAATCCGCCGAGAAAGCGCTGGCGCTGGATGAGAGCCTCGCGGATGCGCACACTTCTCTCGCTTACATCAAGCTCACCTATGACTGGGACTGGAAAGGCGCGGAGGCGGAATTCAGACGCGCGCTGACGCTCGATCCGAACGATGCGAATACGCACCACTGGTATTCGCATGAGCTGATGGCTGAGGGCCGCATTGAGGAATCGCACGAGCAGAGCGAGAAGGCGCTCGCACTTGAGCCAACGGATCGGGTCATGAACGAGCACATGGCCTGGCACCACATGATGGCTCGCGAATACGATCGCTCAATTCCGCAGGCGGGCAAAGCAATCGAGATCGATCCGAATTTCGTGCAGGCGCATCGCGTCCTGGGGCTGGACTATCTTTATACGGGGAAATTTGCGGAGGCGTGCGCGGAATTCAAGAAGGGTGTTGAGCTGTCACACGGCGATCCGGTGGCGCAGGCTTACCTGGCGCGCTGCTATGCGCTCTCGCACCGGACAGGTGAAGCGCATCAGATTCTCAATTCGCTGATCAACGATGCCAAGGAGCGGTATATCTCCTCTGCTGAAATCGCTGCGGTCTATGCCGCTCTCGGGGACGAAACGAACTGCCTGACGTGGCTGCAGAAGGGTGTGCAGGAAAGAGCGAGCGCTCTGATTTATCTGAATGTCGATCCTGTCTTCGACCGGATGCGCGGCGATCCGCACTTTCAGGAGATAGTGAGGCAGACAGGCCTCACGCCTGAAGTGGATGAGACAGGGAAAAAGTAGAAGGCTACCGCGCCGCCAGCTGTCCCCTGCCTGCTTCGATGCCGACGATCTCGCCGTCTCGCATATGCAGAATGCGGTCGGCGATAGCAGCCGCATCCGGATTGTGCGTGATCATGAGCACGGTCTGTTTCAGTTCTCGATTGGAACGCGAAAGCATTTCGAGCACTGCATCGGAGTTTTTGCTGTCGAGATTGCCGGTGGGCTCATCGGCCAGGATGATGGCGGGGCGCGTAACCAGAGCCCGAGCGAGGGCCACGCGCTGCTGTTCGCCGCCGGAGAGTTCGGAGGGACGATGTTCGAGGCGTCCACTGATGCCAAGCAGGTTGGTCAGGTGTTCGAGGTAGCTGTGATCGAGTGGCTCTTTGTGCCCGGAGATTTCGTAGGCGATCTCGATATTCTGGAGTGCGGTGAGCGTGGGCAGAAGATTGAATCGCTGAAAGACGAAGCCGATCTTCGTCTTGCGCATACGGGTGCGCTCGGAGTCACTGAGCGAGCTGAAGTCAGTGCCGTCGATGATGACACGGCCAGATGTGGGACTGGTCAATCCGCCGAGGATGTAAAAGAGCGTCGATTTGCCGCTTCCGGAGGGGCCGACAATACTGACAAATTCTCCTGGCTGGATGGAGAAGGAAGCGTTGCAAAGAGCTGGAACCTCGATTTTTCCAACACGATAAACCTTCGACAGGTTTTCTGCGGTGATGATGGGCTGCACCCTTTCATTGTAAATGCAGCCCGCAGATTTGCCCGGTTATGCGATTGCTGCCACTGCTGGCTGATGTTCGGGGGCCTCATGGTAGGGCCGCAGCACCTTCTTGGGGCCACGCTTGCGCGCGATCATGATACGAATGCGTTCGAGCATTTCGAGCGGTGTGCACGCGCCTTTGGGGAGAAAGGCGTCGGCGCGGTTGGCTCGGTCAAAGGATTTGACGGTGCCGCTGACGAGGATCATGGGCACGTCGGGCGTGATCTCTTTCATGCGGCGGACCAGTTCGTTGCCGTCCATCTGGGGCATCAGGAGGTCACTTAATACCAGATCGATGCTGCCGTTGCGAAAGATTTCGAGCGCTTCTCCAGACGAGAGTGCGGTGATTACGCGGTAACCACGGGTTTCCAGGAGAAATTTGCGAACTGAGAGAGCTTGTTCATTGTCGTCAACGCAAAGAATTACTTTTCTGGGCCTCATAAACTTCCTTACTACTTCGCGAGCAATGGCGAAGTTGCTATGAGGGCAAACACACTTCTAAAATGTGCGCGCCCGCGGGGGTGGTCGGGCCGCAATCCATGTATATGAAACGAGGCTAGGCTGTCCGCGCTGCGTGGAGGCTCTTTTTGGAAAAGAAAACGTCCCCCACGCTCACGCGCGGTGCCGCAGCTCCCGTTTCAAGCGGGATGCGGTTGAGCCACAGGGCGGGCATGGTTGCCGGCGCAACAACCAGGCGCTGCTGCTGTGCTTGCGCGTTTCTCGGGTTACATTCCGGAAGATGGCAGGCTTCGCAATAGCGCCGCAAGCGCGCATGCAGCGCACTCTGGCTCTCATTCAGTTGTCAGTAATCGGCGAAAGTTGCGTTTCAAAATTCCGAAACGCTTGCCAAGAGTACGAATCGCGAGGTCACGTGTAAATAGGGAAGGAGAGGCGAAAAGGTCGTGAATTTTTTACTGGAGATTCACTGAATTTTGATTTTGTAGCGTCGTTATTGGCGATGCGCGATATCGGGCCTGTTGAAAGCGTGTGAATCACTCAAGGAAAAAGCGTCCCTTTGCTACGAAAACTGTGCTGCCGCCAACGCGCACTTCCCGAATTGAAACGCTATCGAATTTTGCACGTACGTCGATTGCGCTCGGACGGCCCATTTCAATGCCCTGGCGAAGATGCAATTGTTCATCGGATGCGGCAAAGCCGTGGCGTACGAGGTAAGAAATTGCGCAGCCCGCTGCGGAGCCGGTGGCCGGATCTTCACCGTTGTAGAACTGCATGCGCGCGCGCCAGACGCCCTTTAACTCGGGTGCAATGCAGTAGAAGAACTTTGCGTCAGTGTCGTGTAGATAATTCTCCGCGGCCGATGGGGAAATGCGCAGCTGCGAGAGCGCATCGACGGAACGGAAGGGAACGATGCAATACGGGAGTCCGGTGGAGACGGTTTGCAACGGCATGTCCTCTGCCAGATCGCTTGCGTTGATGCCGATGGCCTGCGCGACTGCCTCCGGGTCGTGCATCTGGCCGAATACGGGATCCGGCTGAGTCATTTCGCCGTGCAATGCTCCAGCCGATGGCTGAGAAAACCGGACGGTTACCGCGCCGACGTTTAGCTCGAGGTCGATGCTTTCGCGGTTCGCGTATTCGGGAAGATATTGCCGGATGAAGGTGCTGGTGCCCAGCGTGGGATGTCCTGCAAAGGGTAACTCTTCCTGAGTAGTAAAGATGCGAACCCGCACGCCGCGCAGGCGCTCCATTTCGAGCGGACGGCGAATGATGAAGGTTGTTTCGGATAAATTTGTTTCGTTCGCAAGCCTCTGCATTTCGGCTGGGGTGAGGTCTCCGGCGTTTTCAAAGACGGCCAGCTGATTGCCTTGAAGCGGCGTGTCGGTAAAAACATCGCAGAGGCTGTAATCGAATTCGCGCACGTTGACTAGTTTCGCAGATTACGGGCTTAGGATTTCCACGACGCGATTGACACATCGCCGAATCGCCGACTATCCTGATGGTCAGGATGAACGGCTTTGCTCCAACCCGCATGTGTCTATGCTGTCGCTGCTGCGGCGCGCGGGTGTGTTCCTAGAGCGAAGTCTGGCACTGGAGATCAAACGCCCACCCGCAGAAGCTGCTGAGGTGGGTTTTCTATTTCAGAAGAAAGATTGGGATTGCCCGAAGAGGAAGAATCGATATGTCACTCCGCATTAACGATATTGCGCCCGACTTTACCGCCGAAACGACGCATGGCACGATTCAGTTTCATGAGTGGATCGGCGATGGCTGGGCTGTACTCTTTTCCCATCCAAAGGACTTTACGCCGGTATGCACGACCGAGCTGGGAGCGGTCGCGGGACTGGAGAGCCAGTTCGCGCAGCGCGGAGCCAAGGTGATCGGCCTGAGTGTTGATCCGGTAGGGAACCACGAAAAATGGGCTGCCGACATTGAAGAAGTCACTGGGAATGCGGTGAAGTACCCGATGATTGGCGATCCGGAGCTGAAGGTGGCAAAACTGTACGACATGTTGCCGGCGGATGCGGGTGACAGCTGCGAAGGACGCACACCGGCGAACAATGCGACGGTGCGCACGGTCTACGTCATCGGTCCCGACAAGCGCATCAAGCTGACGCTCGCCTATCCCATGACGACGGGACGCAACTTCGATGAGATCGTCCGCGTGCTCGATTCGATTCAATTGACGGCGAAGCATAAAGTTGCGACCCCCGCAAACTGGAAGCAGGGTGAAGAGGTCATCATTACCGGCGCGGTTTCGAATGAAGAGGCGGATAAGATTTTCCCCGGTTACAAGACGGTGAAGCCGTATCTGCGGACGGTCGCCCAGCCGGAGTAACTGCAATGGACATGTCTGCCGCGCATCACCGCGCGGCAGAGCAATGAGCACCGGTGGCGAAGTGGCTAACGCGCTGGTCTGCAAAACCAGTATTCGCGGGTTCAATTCCCGCCCGGTGCTCCATTAGAATCAATGAGCCATAAGATCGCTGAACGCGGTCGAATCATTCGTTTGTCGCCCGACATTCTCCCTACCGAAAGCGTGACGCGATACCTGCGGACGGTGGCCCAGCCGGAGTAACTGTAGGTGTAGTATCTGCCGCGCACCCCCCGCGGGGCAGACCCATGAGCACCGGTGGCGAAGTGGCTAACGCGCTGGTCTGCAAAACCAGTATTCGCGGGTTCAATTCCCGCCGGTGCTCCATCAAAATCAATGAGCTATGAGATGGCTGAACACGGTTGAATCAGAATTTGATGATTGGTCAATAGCACCAGTATCCTGATCCATCGATCGTTTTGAAGAGCGCTTACTAAGAGCGAAGTTTCCTATAATCTCGTTCCGAGAACTACGGGACGCCACTTGTCCGATAAGCGGACTTTTCGTCCAAGTGGAAAGTCACTCACTGGAAATCGGTAACACCGGGGCTCTTATGGGACTAACCATCACAGCTGACTACTCCGCTCAGTGCAGAGTGTTATGAATGCCCTCATTTTTTCCTCGCCAACGTGAATCTTGGGATGAAACGTAGTTCGTTCCGTTTGAGCAGGAATGCAATCATCCGATCTGACCGCGAGGTGTACGGCGGCTTAAATGCTCGCGAGAGAATTGATCCGACCATGGTGTTTTGGAGCAAAACGCCCTTTTTCTTTGAAAATGCCGCGAAGCCGTCGAAGCCGTGATAGGCGCCGATGCCACTCGGACCCACTCCTCCAAAAGGAAGGCCAGTGCTGTGGCAGGTGGAAAATGCAGTCATTGATCGTCACGCCCCCTGATGCCGTCTGCTCCAAGACTTTCTTGATTCGGGGACTGTCGCGGTCGAAATAGTAGAGCGCAAGTGGGCGGGGACTGAGCGTTGATAAAGGCGATCGCTTCGTCAAATGAGGAATAGGTCACGATGGGAAGAATTGGCCCGAAGATCTCCTCTTGCATCACCCGCATCGAGCCTTCGCTCTCAAGAACCAGCGTGGGAGGATAGACGCGATACTCAGCTGTGAAGGTCTCATTCCCCGAGCCAGGCCGGACTATCTGCGCACCCTCATATTCCGCATCATTCACCAGGTCCCGCATTCGACGCCAGGCAGCTGCGCTAATCATGTGGGTATAGTCGCCGTTAAGTCTCGGGCTGGAAAACCGCCTGGAGATTACGTTTTGGCAGTCGCGAACAAATTCGTCCACTTTGCTGGAAGACACGAGTGCGTAATCAGGAGCCACGCAAGTCTGTCCAGCATTCCAGAATTTTGCCGAGCATATTCGATCAGCGGCAATTGCTGTGGAGTACGACTCGTGCACCAGAGCAGGCGACTTCCCGCCCAATTCGAGTGTGACAGGCGTAATATTTTCCGCTGCCGCTTTCATAACGAGCCTGCCGACACGGCCTGAGCCGGTATAGAGGAGGTGATCAAAAGGCAGCGTAGCGAAGACCTGCGCAACGTCCTTGTCTCCTGTGATGATCGTTACGTACTCCTCAGGAAAGGCTTCGCTAACCATCTGGCGAATGACGTTGGCAGTCGACGGCGCGAGTTCCGACGGCTTGATCATGACATGATCGCCGGCAGAGGCGCGTTCACGAGCGGAGACAAGGTCAACAGAACTGGAATAGTTCCATGCCCCGATGACGCCTACGACACCGAGAGGCTGATAAACGATCTTTCCGTGACTGGGCAGGAACTGCCAGTTGACCGAGACGGGACGCGTCTGCATCCAGCGCCGGAGATTACGTTTCACGTACCGAATCTCATCTACCACGGGAAAAATTTCGAGCAGCCGAGTCTCAGAGGCTGAACGCTGACCGAAGTCTGTGTTCGTTGCCTCTATCAGCATGTCTTCGGACTAAAACACTCTGCAGCAGCGTATCCAGGGCTTCGATCCGCTTCGCATGGCCAAGAGGAGCATACTGGCGAAACGCGCGTTGCTGAAGGTCGAAGACCTCTAGCAGTGCCTGGTGAATGGGAACGGTATTCTCCTGGTTGGCCACGGATACCTCCTTGGCTATGGTGTGCCGTTCGTGCATGCTATCGACCGTGAGATGTATTTATGCCCTTCCAGCGCCGCGCGGATAGCGGGAGCGAGGTCCGCGATGATGTCCGACTTAAGGACGTAGGCAGACGCACCGACGGAGAATGCGGCTGCAACGAAAGCGCGGTCGTTATGGGCGCAAGAACACCACTTTGGCTCGACGATTGTCGCCCAACAGGGATACTGCACGCAAACCGTCAAGAACCGGCATAGTGATGTCCATTACCACACATCAGGATCGAGACGCCGCACCTCCGCAATGGCATCCCGTCCGTTGTTGACAACACCAACAATGTCAAATTCTCCATCCAGTACTGTTCGTACCCTTGCCAGAATTCCTTCATGATCGTCAGCGAGCAACACTCTACCTTGTTCACAATAACCGGGCCCATTTCTATTAAGGTTCAAGAACTCCACGCTGCGCTATCGCGCTACTCGTACTCGCAGAATGGTGGACTTGTCAGGCAAGGACACGTGACGCTCGTCGCCATTGAGGCGGCGGGACGGATCCACTGTTCCCGTCGAAAGTGCCCTCTTCGATGGAGATGAGCTGCGCGTCACGCAGGGGGCCTTCGGTCTCGCGGAAGGTACATCGAAGCCAGTACCCATGACGACGAAATCGTCGGGTGCGAGCTCGATGATCATGCCGCAGGCTCTGCCCTTTACAGGATCAAAGGTGGCGGTGAAGTCGATATTTGCTGCGAGGCTGATCGCCGACGCGAATCGATTGCTTCCAGTCTTCGCCGTTTGCCAGGCCTTGCAGAATCGGATGAAGCTTGCCGGTGTTCTGGTAGTGGGCGATGAGCGGGAGCATCGGCCTGAGGACACGGTACGTGTCTTCAAAGACTGCGCCGATGAACGCCGGATGCCCCGCCTTTCTCGATGTCGTCGAAACCGAAGGGACTGAAACCTATGCCATTGAAAGAACCGAAGGTGGTGTAAGCGAAGCCAGCGAAGTACGGATTGAAGTTGACCTCCGGCACGAAGAGGGGGTTGCCCGGCGACTGTATTGGGCGGCGACATCGTAAAACTTTGGGTAATAGATGTCGGGCGCGAGAATGTCGATCGCGGGGGCTGCTGCCTTCCAGATGTCGAATACATTGACCGTGGCACCGCCGCTTGGCCATCTGCCGGCGCGCTCTACGCCTTCGATGAGCCAGACGTTGACGTACATGGGCAAGCGGATACTCCTGCTTGCCCGCAGCCGCTACGGTATTGACGTAATTTGAGATGAGCCATGCGCAGAAGGACTCGGGCGCGAGTTCACCGAAGACTTGTTTCCAAGTGCCCGATTTTGGCGATTCTGCCATGCTTGCGCCATGGGGGCGACAAGTGCTGACTGTGCGCCGCTAGATAGCTGAGCAACTCTTTCGGCACGGCCTGCGTCAAACGCGCGATTGGCGGCTGCCGAATAGTCCCGGTCGGTTCCCAAGAGGCCCGGTTCATTTTCCACTTGAACCATCAGGACGGTGCGATCGGCTTCGTCGATGCTCTTGACGTGTTTCATCAGTGCGGAGAAAGCATGAGAGTCGGCTTCCATGGCGGCCTTGCAGAGGGGAGAGACAATCTCCGTCTCTTCGCCCCGCGGACCCAGCACGCGGGAATACTTCTGCTTGTCCCGCTTGACCCACTCGGGAACGTAATGACTTTCTCCGTTCTTCCACGTGCCGAACCACAGGAACACAAGGCGCAGATCGCGCTTCCTCGCCGCCTGGATCGCAGCATCGACGGAGCGGAAGTCGAATTGGCCTGGGGTGGGCTCGATGGCCTCCCAATAGATAGGAACCTCTGCGGTGTTGGCGTGCAATCCGACCAGAACATCCAGGGCCTTATTGAGGTCCTCGATATTGGCTGTATCGGAGTTGTGGACCTGGCCGCCAAGGATCAGATAGGGGCTGCCATCGACCACGAGCCGGGCAGAGCCGGCGTCTTTTCAAGAGTGGGGATTGGTCTTGCTGGGGACTCTGCCGTGTTGGCGAGGGGCAGGGCGACGAGCGATAGAACACCGCAAAGGCGCGCTGCCTTTAGGAGAGTCGAGCGGGCGTTGTTGAAACGGCGGAGTTTGTGCATGAGTTTCCTATATAATGTTCTTATCGATTGTGAAGGCGGCATGCGCAAGCTAGCGATGTCACTTCCTACCGTCGCTTGATAAAAGCGAATACTTTGATGAAACGCTCAGCCGTGTTCCCGCGGCTGAGCGCACAGCGCCACGATCAAAATTCGAGGCGCATTGAAATCTGGCCCGTGCGGTTGCCACCAAAGTCGGAACCACGTGCTGAGGTAATCTTTCCGAAGTTCGGATTGGTGATATCCAATGCCGAGGATCGTTCAGATTAGTGTGATTCAGCACGTTGGTGAAAGAACACTCTCCGACGCAAGTGGACACGCTCTGTGATTGCGATTTGTTTACTTACGCCAGCGGACCAGTTCACTGTTCCGGGCCCTTCGATATCACCGACCGATTCGGTGCCGAAGCGTCCGATGGGGTTGGAGGTAACCCCCACACCGCAATAGTTGCCGGCATACGAGAAGAGGTGTAGCCAGTGTTGCTTGGGCACGCAAATGCATTCGGATTCACCCACTGGTCACGGGTCGCGATGGGCTGGAACGATCTTCCCGACGATGTCGGGATGTTGATCGCGGCCGGCCAGAATGCCTGATCCTGTACCTGAAGGGTCTGCGTCGTTGCCGGGAATGTAGGCGGTGAGGTAAGGGCCCGTCTGCCAGAGGAAGATGCTGCTCAGTTGCCATCCGCCGACGAATGCATCCTCAAGGCGGCTGATATTTGAACCGAATGCAGCGCCACGTCCAAATGGAAGTTTATAAACGCCGGTATTGATCCAGCGGTGACGACGGGTTCCATACACATTGCCGAAATCGAGTCCGCGGTCATTGAGGTACGTTGAGTTCTGGCCGTTGTTGCCGCCGTTTTCCGCTGCGAAGGCCGTCGATTGGGGGCCCTGGTTGTCAGCGAGATTCTTCGCCCAGGTGTACGCGGATTCGAAACCGAATCCATGTTGAAAGTGATGGTTCGCCTCTAGCTGCAGCGATTCATAGGTCGCCTGCGCTCCCGGAGTGTGCGTGTTGACGACACCCCAGTTTGGAAAGGGACGATCCGTAAGAGGACGTTGCTGAGCGGGTGTCGTACTGGAGTACGACATGTCATTCAGGTTCGGACCCCAGACGAGTTGATCAGTCTTCATCGCGATGTAGGAGATACGCGTGCCGATGTTCCCGGCAAACTGGTGATCAACCGATAGGTTCCATTGCATGGAGTATGGGTCCTTCCAATCGATCTTGTTGGCCGTGTTGAAGCTGGCAGTCCCATAGTTCGCGGACGTCCCGCCCGGGCTTGTCTGAGGCCAGGCATAGGCGAGGCCATTCTCAGTGAAGGAGTTTTGGTACACGAGGCTGGCGGCCTGCAGGGTGTCGGTGAGCGAGAAAAAGATGCTGCCGAGCAGCGTCGTGTTGTAGACGCCGAACCCTGTACTCACCACGGTCTTCTCATCGTTGAATGGGCGCCATGCGAGGCCGATGCGCGGCAAGAACCGGTCGAGTTGGGACTTGCGCAGGCTGCTGGGCAGGTGCGCCTGGCTGCTGGAAAGTACGGGAGTGCAATTAGCATTGCCCGAGTTGGGGGGACCATATCCGCAAGCGTCAAAGTTCGCGAGGAATGACGGGTCGAGCAGATCCTGGTGTCCGGTTGGATAGATGACTGCGCCTGTGTTCGGAGTGCTTGGATCAAAGTTCCCGATCGCACCATTCACATCGTGATATGCGGGATGGTACTCATAACGCACGACCGTAAGAGATGGTCAGATTGGACAGCGCCTGCCATTGGTCCTGGGCATAGAAACCGTAGTAGATCGACTTGCCATCGTTCCGGGAACTAGGGTGAAGTACTGAGTTTCTACTGGAGTTCCGGCCATAACGTCGGCGTACTGTGCGGGCGTGGGATCAGGCAAGAGCGCGCCGGTAACGTTTCCAGTGAAGACAAATGCGGTCACGTTATTGATGCCATAATCGCCCAGGGTCGTGATGGACTCGAGCGTACGAATGTCCGCTCCATATTTCAGTGGTGTGCTTACCCTTGCTCCAGGTCAGGTTGTCCGTAAATTGGAAGAGATGGCTTTGTGATGTCTGATTGATGTTGCCGGCCTCGAGCGTTGTAAGGCCGCCCGGAAAATAAATAACAGTGATCCCACTGACCGGATAGGTTGGGCCTATCGGCTCGGAATCCCGCAGCCGCCGTGTAGGGCGCTCCATTGAGCTCATTCCGAATGCCGTTGGTTTCATTGGTGAAGCCAAAGCGAAACTCGTTGAGCAGACTTGGAGTGAACGTGTAGATCAGCGAGCTGGCGAGAATCCTGTAGTTGTCAAAGTCAGTCAGCGATTGCACATTCAGATCCTGCGGGTCGAGCAGTGTCAGATCCTTGAAGGTGAATCTCGCGAAGCCCTGCAGCTTCTGGTTGAATCGCTCATCAACGCGAGCGTCGAACTGGTTTGAGTTATAAGCGCTGTCCCGATTGGCAGCATAATTGTAGCCAGCGCCCGCCTCGGCCTCGGCCACAGTCTGATAGCTTCCTACGTTCGGTAGAGGGAAGAACTGCTGAAACGGCTTGATCTGTGCGCTACGGGACTAACTACATTTCCGTCATAGAGGCCGCCCGTGAATGGGTCGAACAGGACACCGCCATTACGGAGGACTTCCTGGCTGAAATCTCCTTGCTGCATTAGTTGGGTTGGCACAAGGTTTCTGATCGTCGTCTGCCTGGGAAAACGGAATCCTTCGTAGGTGCCGAAGAAGAAGGTTTTGTCGCGCCCATTGTAGAGGTGGGGAATCACTGGGTCCGCCTATACTCCCGCCAAAGTCATTGCCGATCTTTTCAGGCTTTTCGGCCTTACCTGTTGCCGGATCGATGGGCGTTCCAAAGGCAACCGCGTCGAAGGCACGATTCTGGGCGTACCAGAAAGCTGAGCCGTGGACCTGGTTCGCTCCGCTCTTCGTCACCGTGGTGATCTCGCCAGCTTGCCCGAATTCGGCATTGTTGTTTACGCCCTCAACGCGCATTTCTGCGATGGATTCAGCCGAAGGAAACGCGTCAGACAGAGGCGTGTTGTTGGAAACATTCTGCGTGGAGATACCATCGACGGAAGTCTCCGTCTGGAACGGCTGACCTCCCTGCACGGAGAAGCTGACCGAAGGGGTTCCGTTTGCCGTGGGGCTATTGGTGCCTGCAGCCGTGTCGGGCTGCACGCCCGGAAGTGCCTGAACGAGATTCAGGGGACTGGTGCTGCCACTCGCCCGGAAGTTGGCCGGCAAATTCATTACGCTTTGCGAATCCAGCGTGGAGGCGATTGACGCGGTCTCCGTCTCGATTGCGCCTTCATTGCCGGCGTCTACAGTGATTTCCTGTTTGGCAGTGCCGACCGCGAGATCTACGTCGATACGCAAATGTTGGCGCGCGCCGAGCGCGACGTCGGAGATCAACTTACGCTGAAAGCCGGCCTTGCTGACTTGTATTTCGTATCGGCCAGGCGGCAGGTCTTGTGCCTGGAAGTCGCCACTCTTATCGGTGAGAAGGTTGACGAGTTTCCCTTGTCGGTATCGCTGATAACGACTTGCGCTGAAGCAATGACTGCGCCGCCGGATCTTTGACAGTACCAAGGATCGTCGACTGGGTGGACTGCGCAAAAATGGCATAGTGCTCGACGACACCACGAGCGAGAAAAGGAAAGAAAATCGAACTAGGTACCGAATGGCTCACCTCAAACTGACAACAATGTGCGCTCTCTGGGCATGCGCCCAATTCAACCACGATATCTGAGCAATGCTCGTCTTGCAATGTTAAACATTGCAAAAAGAACAATTATTTTTTATCGTTGGACGAAGGACGCCTGGTGGCTCGCCGATGAAGAATGGTGCTATTGTGCCCAGAAATGGGACATGGCACCGGATTGAGCATAGGGGGCAGGAGGATTGGGCAGGTCGAGGACCGGCGTCCTCGGACGGGTCCTCGGCATTGCAGTAGCGGACATCGAATAGTGATCTATTAAAGGAAGTGAATATTAGCTGGGCATACTTGGTTCCGCGCCTCGTCATGCGGCTCAATAGGCATTGATGGCCTCGGGATTCGACCTTCGCGGTAGCTGGCGCGGGCAACAGCTTCGTCTTTCAGTAAGCGGCGATTCGCGATCAGGCGAACCCAAAAGGGGACATGACTGATTCGGCGGTCGCATGCTTTAGCGATCACATAGGCCTGCGCACACTTCTCATAGAGCTCTGTGTTGAAGAGGGCACGATCGCGAGTCATTCCGAGGCATACCAACTGCTCCCCGAGCAGCGCGGCGTTGCCGCCCTTCCTGAAGATTGCCAGAGTTTGCCTTGGCATATGGCTTTCGTCCGCCAGCGAACCGCGGAGGTCCGATATGTCTAACCTGTTCGTCGAAGATGGGCGGCAGGCGGCGCGGCGGATCGGCTAGCAGACGGGCTCCTTCAGGACTCGAAACTGCGACGGCACCCACGTCGCCACGCTGCTCATAGATACAGGAGTGGAGCCTGCTCGAATCGTCTTTTAAAGAGAACGGAACAACGCGAACATCGACGACGCTCAGATTGTGCCAGTCCTTAATTCCGGATACCAGGGCCATCGCCGTCTTGCCCGGGACCCTCAATGAGAAACTGTCTGCCGGGGCATGCAAAAAGCCCTTGCTCGCCAGACGGTTGCAGCCTTCCAACAATTGAATTTTGATCTGCGGCAGCTGCACAATGACCTCTGATTAAACGAGTTTCAATACATCTTCAAAGCGATTGAGTGCGTCATCGATGACTCATCCGTATCGGCCAGTCCGGTATAGATGCGGCTGCCGGCGAGGGTGACAATCCCATGCGCGCTAAAGGCCGCACCCATCTCTTCCATCATGTGTTTTCGAGGTCCAGCTTCCTTCATCACCTTGAGTGGATTGCGCATGCTCATCAGCATGACGCCCGACGTTTGCAGATGGACGATGGAACCCATGTTGTACGCGACGAAAGGCAAGCGGAGGCGTTCGATGATTCCGTCGAGACCCTTACGCAACCGGTCGCCTGCGCGTCCTGCCTTCACCGCAGCGTCAGTGCGCCGCATCTCCTGAATGGCAAAATAACCCGCGGCACAAGACAGCGGATTGGCCGACAGTGTTCCGCCGACAAAGGCGCGCTTCGAAGTCGTACCAATACCGCCCGCCAACAACATCATCACGTCGCGTCTGCCCCGATGCCGCCAGCCATCGGGTAACCACCCGTCAGGCATTTCCAAGCACCGTAATGTCTGGGTTTACTCCGAAGTAGCCTTGCGCGCCGCCCATGCCCACGCGAAATCCTGTGACTACCTCATCGAAGATGAGGAGCGCGCCAAATTCTTTGCAGAGAGTCTGAAACTGATCGATTGAATCGCGCTCGACAGGTCGCGTGCCACTCTCAGGTCCCAATGGTTCTACGATGATCGCTGCAGTTCCACCACGCAATCTGTTCAGCATGCGGAGTGCGCGGAGGGCGCCGAGATCATTCGGGTATCGCTCCTGGATATACGCTGTCGATGCCCTTGGAATGCCAATGGCCTCTCGTCGACCAGTGCCTGGCAGGCGCATGCCGTAGACCATTGGTCGCTCCAGCCGTGATATCCGCGCCGATCTTGATGACCCATTTCTTTCCCGTGTACGCACGTGCCAGGCGAAGGGCGGCCATCACAGCCTCTGTTCCTGAACCAAGCATCCGGAACATCTCGATAGAGGGCATGGCCTGGCAAACAAACTCGGCCAATTTGACTTCGTATTCATGTAGGAGGCCCGTAACTGGCCCGCAGGAATCCAGCAGCTCGTGGACGTGTTTTCGCACCGTCGGGTCATTCGAGCCGAGCAGTATCGGTCCCCCAGCCTTGAGAAAGTCGATGTAGCGGTTGCCATCGATGTCGGTGAGATAGGCGCCTCTGGCCTCGGTAAATGCCAGCGGAAATGGGTAATTGAATGCGAGGTTATGCTGCACGCCTCCCGGGATGACCCGGGAGGCTTCTTCCGAGACACGCAAAGAAGCGGTGCATTTTTCTGGAAGTAGTTGAGGACCGTGTCCATGTTCTCGCGCCTGATGGGACGGATCGGCTGGCGAACCAGGGCCGCTAAGCGCTCGTACAGAGAGACCGTATCAGGCCATTCCGAAATGCCGTATTTCGGATTCGGGTCAAGGTCATTCTCATTGGCTGGGACACTGACGGCAACACTATTCATTACGCAAACTCCATCTAGGCAAAGCTGGTCAACAGTTTGAGGATCTCGGCCGAGGATGGTTCCGCGTCCTGCTGCGTTCGGCCATTGATTTCGTTGCGGAAGAAGCGGCGCAGGCCACTTCCAGCGCTTCGACTCTATCTAAGTCTCTGCCAGCGCCGGCCCGCAGCAGACCACGCCGTGATTGCGCATGAGGTAAGCATTGATGTCCGGCTTGAGCGCCTTACCGAGCTTCGCAGCGAGCCAGGTGGTGCCGGACGGAGCGTATTTACGAACTCGGCCTTTGCTCCAAGAATGGCTTTGAGGCGCGGATTACCCAGCGTGAGCGGACGGCCGAGCAAGGTGTATGCGCTTGCGATTGGCTGGTGTGTGTGAATGCTGGCGTTACAGTCTCGCCGCGGGCGAAGACGGTGGCATGCAGGCGGAGCTCTACGGACGGCTTGCGGTCGCCCGCTACGCGAACAAGATCGCCAAGGCGAAGGACACAAATGTCCTCGGCACCCATTGCGTAATAGTCGGTCGCTGAGGGCGTGATGGCGAAATGGTCGTCGCCGATACGGAGAGCGACGTTGCCTCCAGTTCCAGCCAGGTATCCCTTGTCAGCCAGTTCCAGGCAGGTAGAGAGGACCTCGCGGCGGCTTGGTCGAAGCTCATAAACTTTTCCTCTTATGGGGATTTAGCCGTCGATACAGCGGAGCGAGACGCTCGTATGCGAACTTGAAGTTCTCGAAGGCCTCGTCATAGATGGCTTTTCTTTCCGCGTCAGGCTCGTGGTGTGACAAATGCGGGTCAGACCCGGAACGTCGTCGTAAGAGATGGCGCCAATTCCTACGGCTGCGATCATCGCGGCACCAATGGCATTGGCCTGTATCGGGGCTTCCGGTTGGGAACTGAACACCTAATATGTCGGCGAATATCTGGCACCAGACGTCGGAACTGCTCCGCCACCAACCATCGTGATTTGTTCGAGCGGCTTTCCGAGAAAGCGGTTGACCGGAATTGCCATCAGCGGGTATTTAAAGCGACGCCTTCCAGGATTGCGCGGACGATATCTCCGCGTGAATGGTGCAGGGACATATTGAGAAGAGCACCGCGCAAGCTGGGGTCGTCGACTGGACTGCGCCCTCCGCAAAGCCACGGAGCGTAGAGCAGGCCTCGGGAGCCGGCGGCACGGTGGCTGCAATTCGGTCCAACCTGGAGTAGGCGTTTCGGGCGTGTGGTGTCGAGTTCATCTTCAGCGAAGAGAATCTCGTCGCACAGAAAGAAAGATTCGAACCCGCTGATGACTCGATTGCAACGGTGAGGTACCGCCCTTTGATCGCGCACGGGATGGATACGATTTGGGAGAACAAGTCGGTCTTCTTGGAGGGGACGTGAGCGCCGATCCAGGACGAGGTGCCGATGTAGAGGTGTGCCTCACCGTCCCGAACAGCGCCTGATCCAATGGCCGCGGCTGAATTGTCGACTGCTCCGGCGACGACACGGGTCTCCGAGGAAGCCCTAGCTCTTCCGCGGCGGAAAGCACAAGGGACCGAGGACATCTGTGCAGGAGACGATTTCTGGTAACTTATCCATCGGGATGCCGGATTGAGCGACCAGCTTTGCATCGTAGCGAATATTGTTGGGATCGCGATTGTCGGTTACCCAGGAAGTCGGATCGAACCCACCGTTGTGACGAAACGACCTGTAAGTCGAGGTTCATATAGTGAGCGCGTTGAGGAACTTATAGGTTTGGTCATAGATCACAGGCCAGGCCTCCTGGATAAACGCCATGTGGCCCGCAGGATCTTTTCCTGAAAGGTTGGGCGCGCCGCCGGTGCGCCTATCCAACGCATCAGTTCATTGGGTCATACCCGGCCACGGAAAAAGAGGGCCCGCGGCCCCGCGCCGCATGGCTTCGCCTCCGCGCATGTCGACCCATGACATGGCACGATGCAACGGCTCACCCGCCTTATTCACCGCAACCGTACATTCGCCTTGACTGGAACAACAGATCGCGACGATTTCTCCCTGGACTCTCCGGGAGGGTCGCAATCAGTTCGCGGGCCGCCGCAAATAAAAGCGCTCCACCAATCTTCGGGGTCCTGCTCCGCGCCTATCCTCGACGATATGGAGAGGAAATGAGCGAGAGGCCCATTTGTGGACGGGTGCCGTCCAAGCGAGACGAGTGCACATTTACAGCCGGATGTTCCGAGGTCAACCGCAAGTACAAATCGGTTATGGCGCTTTGCCGCCACGGTCTCTCCTGTCGCGCGTAAACTTCGGCGTGGGTCTGTTTGATAAGACCGCTGGTCCACCCAATTCTGAACCCAATCCTGCAAGCTTTGCGAACCCTTGGCTACTCTAGCGAGAATATGAGCAATAGTCATGTTTGTCAATGCTTTGGTTCTTTATTGGCACGCGCCATTCCGGTGAACCAATCAAATGGGAGAGAAGATTCGAATCGTTTCGATTGACAGCGCCTCATCCCGCATTCTCTAATACATGATCATTAGTCATGTTACAGGCGCTTTCTCCCGCGACACAAACATTGCATGGAGCCGTGTTGAGAAACATCTTGCCAAGTAGGCGGGACCGGATGATCGTGCTGCCTGCGATCGGGTCGCAGCTGATTGCCACGACAAGTCTTTTCCTCATGCCAGCCTTGATGAGTACTCTCCAGGTCAAGGCAGGCTTGTCCGGCAGTGCCTCTGGATTGTTATTAAGCATGGAGTTGGCCGTTTCGGCCTTCACCACCATATATTTGACCGCGTTCCAAGGCCATTCCACCAGACGCTGGGCCACCAGACGCCGGGCATTATTCGGTGGCGCTCTCGCGATTGCAGGCACGGCTCTTACGCTTGTCTCTCCTTCGGCCCCAATGCTTTTTGCCACCCGCCTTGCTGCCGGAATCGGTGCGGGCGTGGTGGGCGCTGAAGCAACGAGTGTCTTGTCACGAGGAGTCGAGCGGGAAAAGCTGATTGCCATCGTGACGATTGCTTCGATCATGAACGCGGCAGTCTGGCTTGCGGTATTGCCTTATATGGTTGACATGCTCGGATACCGCGGTCCATATGTCTGTCTTTTGCTTGTCGCCCTGAGCGGCACCTACCTATTGAGGCGCCTGCCGTCAGTATCCAGCAGACCAGGGCCTGGTCAGCAGCAATTGACAGTTGTCATTTAACTCAGCCGCTGTGTTCGTGGTCGCAGCGATCTTTCTCACGCAGCTGGGGCAGGGCGCATTCTGGAGTCTGGAGGAAACCTTTGGCGCGCGCGCCGGCTTCAGTAGCCACGCGATTGGGGTTCTGCTCTCCGTCGCTACGCTCCTGCTGCTGCTCGGCGCTGTGGCATCCGCCTGGATAAGTGGTCGGCTGGGACGCTTCTATTCACTGTTCCTTTTGATCGCCGTTGAACGCCGTCTCAATTCTTCTTATCAGTGTGATTACCGTCCACTGGATATTTGTCGCGGCCAATGTTTTGCAATCGATCACGAACCTGTCCTCGGTTATCTGCCAACTGGGTTTGGCTGCCAGCCTCGATCGGACTGGACGCGTAGTTGCCGCTGGGACAAGCCTGGTAACACTCGGCAATGGGCTGGGGCCCGGTTTGTCGGCCAATTTGAGCGACGCATTTGGTGCGCCTTCTGTCGGCATCGTAGTCCTCGCGTTTAACCTGGTGGGTCTCGGGTTTTATTGTGCGGTCAGGCTGCGCGACGCAGAAGGTTCGCGGGTGCCGGCTTCTTTGACATAACCTTGCAAGCTGCGGATGTCACAAGTGCTTTGCCCGGTTCTTTGCGGGGCGAGCCTTTCCGTTCGTGCGGGCGTTGCGGCCGCCGTCTCCGCGACGTCTTTTCTTCTCTTGGGGGGAAACTTTGCTGCCCTCCAGAGTCTTCGGGTCGAGAAGCACCGAGAGTGCCGCCGTAAGCGAACGAAGGACACGAGCGCGGTGCGGTTCCGGAAGAGTGAGCGCAAGCCGGGTGGTAGCGCTGGCAGCTTCGATCGCGATCAAAGCGCGATCATAAAGGGCGCTCGCATCACATTCGGGGTGCCTCTGCCGTAGAGCGTCCGCAATGCTACGTGCATTGTGAAGCGTGTCTTCCACGTTCAACGCGCGCAGTTCCATCGATGCAGTTACGCAGCTCCATATCTCGATGAACGCCGGATTGGACGCCTGAAGCTCGGCCATCTTGTCAATAATGACGTGATTCAGGTGGCTCGAATCCTCCATGCTGTTGTCCAGAAATTTGCGAATCTCTTTTGCGAGAGTCTCGGTAATCGTTGAGGTATAGCGAGTCCACATCTCGCGTACGATTGCCAGTTTCATCGGAAAATATTGGTAGACAGTGGCGATTGGCATCCCTGCTTCGCGCGCGATTTCTCGCATGGAGGTACTTTCATATCCGTGCGCCGCGAAAAGATGGAGAGCGGCTTTTAACACTGTTTCGAAGCGGGCTTGGCTGCGCTCCTGTTGCGGTATTCGCTTTATGAGCGTTCTGCCCTCGACATCAAACATCGTTTCCTCCACTAGAACTTGTCTCATCGATTCCCGCTGCTCGAGAGATAGATTGAATCGTCTGCGACCAATCACAACTTTAGCGTTATCACCTGTTCTTATCTTTGTCCTACTTAGGCAGTATCCGTTGTGATCACTAACCTGGTCCTGCGATCTTCTTGGCAACAACGGGCGACAGCATACTTTCCATCGATATGCCTTACGTATTCCGAACAAAAGTGGCCGCGCGGCTGTCATATTATAACTATTGTTCATATTCTGTATTGAATGCCCTTCCAGCTATGGCAGGCTTGCAAACTCGGACGCGTTGTCTACGAATCATTAATTTCATTGATTAGCCTTCCAGAAGTTAGGCGGCCGTGAAGAAACTCAGGCAGGTTTGAATTCCGGGATCATCTGGCGCCTGTTGGGGCTGTGAGGCATCCGATCGAGCGACTATCCTGTGACTGCACTGATTCGCAGAACCTGGTTCAAACACTGTATGAAAATACTGATCGCGATCTTGCTGTTCCTCGGAGTGTCAACGCGGGTATCTGCACTCGGAGGCAGAGCAGGCATCGATGGAGCCCAACCGGGCGGTGCCGATGGGATTCTACAGTCAATCGAAAACGCCAAGGTGACTCATGTCGGAGAAGATCTTCTGGTTACGCAAAAGGACGCCCGCACGCCGGTTGAGATGGTATTTACGCGTTGCCAGGGGCTTGGGGGTCCAGTACGAAGAGAACCAGTGGTGGGTTCTTCCCACAAGCGCAACGGGCGTGCTGGTGGATGGCGAACCGAGCGCTATGGATTCTGCCACTCGATGCGATGTCGAAGGATAACTCATGGCATATCAAGCTGAATAGCGGCGATCTAAGGAACCTCTGACTAAGATTCAGTTTTTGCAGCCTTCCAAATGAATCTGAGCCGGTGGTGCGTTCCAGGCTTACGGTCGGCTCAGTGGTTCTGATTTTTGTCCGGAGAGCGCGTTTTCTGCGCTTCTCCAGACACACTAAGCTCCCAAAGGGGCCAGCCGCTTGCGGTGCATGTAAAGGTTGACCAGTGCGAAGGCAGCGCACAGGTAATCGTGGTTCTTCTTCAAGCCACGGAAGCGTACCTGCACGAATCCGAAGACGCGCTTCAAAATGCGGAAAGGATGTTCCACCTTGGCTCGCACCCTGGCCTTGGTCCGGTTCTTTCTTCGTTGTAACTCGTCAACCATCTGCTTATATCTGGTTCGCCGCGAGGTCATGTCCTGGGCATGCGGTGCGGCTTGGCGGATCGCCTCGCCCTGCCCCTGATAGGCTCCGTCGCCCCACACCTTGCGCTCATGACCATGCAAGAGGTCCGCCAACATGTGCTTGTCGGCCACACTGGCCGCTGTGGAGCACACCGAATGCACGATGCCTTCCTTGCTATCTACCCCGATGTGCGCCTTCATCCCGAAAAACCACTGGTTGCCTTTGCGCGTCTGATGCATCTCCGGGTCGCGGGTGCCGGTCGCGTTCTTGGTCGACGATGGTGCATGGATAATCGTCGCGTCCACAATCGTGCCCGTGCCAATGCGGATGCCGCGATCTTCCAGGTAGTGGTTGACCGCGTCCAGCATGGCTCCGCACAGATCATGCCGCTCCAGAAGATGGCGGAAGTTCAAGATGGTCGTTTCGTCCGGGGCCGCCGCTCGGCCCAGATCCACGCCCGCAAACCGGCGCAGCGCGGGCGAATCATACAACGCCTCTTCCGCACCCGGGTCCGACAGGTTGAACCAGTGCTGGAGAAAGTAGATGCGCAGCATGATGCTTAGTCCCACCGGAGGCCGTCCGTTACCTTCCTTCGGGTAATGCGGCGCTATCAACGACTCAAGCTCCGGCCACGGCATGACTCCATCCATCTCTTCAAGAAACTTCTCCCGCCGTGTCTTCTTGCCGTAACGCTCGAAGCTGCCTTGCGAAGCCAACGTAACTTGCCGCATCTGCGCTCTGCCCCCTGCATCCACATTACCCGCACTACATGCGGCTTGGGGAGTTCTTCAGAGGTTCCCTAAGTGTGAAGAAGACCGAAGCGGGCCTGACGGTTACTCTGCACGCGAAGAGTGTGACTCTCTCGAAGGCGGAGGCTCGGCGCACAGTGACCCCTTCGGTCATCGATTTTCTCTTGAGATAGACGGCGGCGCTGAGCTGGAAGAAGCTCTGGCCGCGTTCTACTGGGGGCACTATCCTGCCATCAGTTGTGGAGAAGACCATGGCGACTAATTTCCCATACCACAGCGGATATGTTCTGAGCACGTTGAATGTGAGCTCGTATGTAGGCTCTTATCCGGCCGTCGATCATGAATTTCAAATCAAAGGACGGCCGGCGATGGGCTCGGAGGCCGATCTGGATGTCGTGAGGCGGATGATCGAGCTCCAGTTCAAGCTGATGAATGATGATCCGGAAGTTCTCTATCGCATGCCCACTTCAGTGCAGCCAGATGGAAGACGCGAATACCATGTGCGCAGAAACAGCCAGGATAACCGGCAGAATGCGGCCATGTTTCAGCTGACCGGGGGCATTGAAGTGATGGAGGAGGCCTGGTGCTACTACGAGGCCAGAAAAGATGCAGCGTGGCTGCGGGCGAACATCGGGAACCTGGAACATGCGGCCGGCTGGATTCTATCGAACACCGATCATCTCCCGCACGGTCGCAACAATCAGATCGGGCCTTTCCAGCTGCAGCCAGTGGCCCGTCCCTGGGACTTGCAGATGACGGCCGCGCTCGCTCCGAGCAGCCCATGTATCCCGTTCGAGCAGTTCTTCAGCGGTTGCATTTCCCGCAGATAGTATCGTGACTGGAATATTTGCCGGCACGTTCATCGTCAGCCCTGCTGCTGCACAAGCAGGCAAGGCTTCCAGGTATTCGGCCATGGCTATGAATCCCTTGGCACGACTCCAGTGCGCACGCACTGTGGAGTGCAGTTCGCGGGGCAGCTTGACGACCTCTTTTGCCAAACTCTCCATCAAGCCAGTGCCTTGCCAGGCCACGGCCTGGGCCAAATGCCTGGGGAACCGCCGTCCACCCGCATGGAGAATACTCAGAGCCACGCGCACGACGCCAATTCGCGCAAGGATGGCACCGCGCCGGGAAAGCGTTACTCCTGCGCGGATTCGATCCGCATTGGTTCTGCTCCTCCTACCCCAATCAGCGAGCGATATAGGGTCCACCAGGACTAGCCCCGCCACTCGCTCCGGATAGGCATGGGCAAAGGCGCTGACCAACAGACCACCAAAGGAATGGCCCACGAGAATGAACGGAGCGACGAGCTCAGCTTTGCGCAGCAGCGCCTCGAGCTCTCCGAGCATTTGCTGAAGAGCGCACGGGCCCGACCGCTCCTTACGAAGTTCGCTCCAGCCCAGCCCTGCGCGATCATAACTGCACACGGTGCTGAACTCTGCCAAGCGCCCCTGGACCAGCGACCAGCTAATAGAGGTTGCGGCGATCCCCGCCTCAAGCATCAGCACTGGCTGGCCGGCGCCCTGCTGGTTGAGATGGAGCTTGCACGAGCCGATATCGACCATGCGACCCGGCGGAGGGAATCGTCTCCCATCGATCCAGCTCCCAAGCGTCTGGAACACCACGCCCATGATCAGCAGGCAAGGCAGAATGAGCAGCAGCACTAACAGTAGAGCCACGGCGGTTGTATTAGTCCCTCTTCTATTATTCAATCTCGAGGCTCTGTGCATCTGCTCGCGGAGTCTTAGATCTATGGGAGATTAGGATATTGCGACCATTGCGACAGGGATCCAGTCTAAAAAGGAGACTCGGGATAAGCAGCAAACCTTTGCTCTTTCGAAGCCCTTTACCTTTTGCTGCAGAATCACAATCTACTGCGCAAAACCTGCCTACCGCCCGATTTCACGCGAATATGTGCAGTCCAACCCCTGCCTAAGTATGAGCCAAACAGGCCCGCCAATCGTGTGTGATTTTCAGGACTATCTGTTTCAACTACTACTCACACATCCCTTCGCGAGTAGCAAGTGCGCCGGAGCAACTACACCCGGAGCGTGTCACGCGGCCGTTGCGGCTTGATGTCGTAAGGATCAGTTGGTACGGGAAGCCGGTGTAGACTCGGTCTTTTTCTCCACGACAACTGACTTCGGATCCACCGTGATTTCTTTCAGGCGTGCCACCACTTCCGCGGTGCCGCCCTCCTGATACCTGCCTCCCAGGTGCTGGGCCAGAAATTTCTCGGACTCCATAAACAGCGCCATATTGTTCACAGGACGCTGAAAGCCGTGGCCTTCGTCGGGCGGCAAGAATGTACTCGACCGCAAAGCCACGATCGCGCAGGGCAATCACAATCTGTTCGGCTTCGCGGCGGTTCACTCGCGGATCATTCGCTCCTTGCGCGACCAGTAAAGGAGTCTTGATCTTGTCGGCGGAATTGAGCGGAGATTCCTCCATTAACATCGCCTTGCCTTCCGGCGTGTTCGGGTCGCCCATGCGTTTGTAGAACAGAGTACGGATGGATTCCCAGTAAGGCGGAATCGAATTCAGCAGTGTGATCAGATTCGACGGCCCTACAATATCGACTGCGCCCGCATAGATGTCGGGCGTGAAAGCAACACCGGCCAGTGTGGCGTAACCACCGTAGGAACCGCCGAGAATCCCGACGCGCTTGGGGTGAGGCAATGCCCTCGGCCACCAGATACTTCACGCCCCAGGTGATGTCATCCTGCATTTTCGCGTCCCCACTGGTTGTTGCCGGCGTCCAGAAACTTCTTGCCGTAGCCGGTCGAAGCCCGAAAATTCGGCATCAGCACCGCATAGCCGCGGTTGGCAAAGAACTGCGCCAGCGAGTTATAACCCCACATATCGCGACCCCAGGGGCCGCCATGTGGAATCATCAATGCCGGCAGGGATTTCTGGCCGGCACTCCTTTGGGCAAGGTTAAATAGGCGGGGATTTCGAGGCCATCGGACGATTTGTATTCGCACCGATTTCATTTCGGCGAGAGACTCGCGGGGTAGTTTTTCCGGATCGTGTATTGCGGGGTCAGCTTGTGGGTCTTGCGATCGAATGAAAGAAGTTCTCGCCGGGCTCGGTGTCGCTGGAGGCAGAGACCAGCCAGACTTGCTCATGCCGCAGTGCGGGAGCCCATGCTGATTTCCTTGCCGGGAAGTTGTTTCTCCAGCCATCGGTAGTCGGCTTCAATTCCTTGTCCTTGAAATAGTGCCTGGTTTCGCGCTCGTCGTAGTAGGAGGTTTCGACCAGCGCGTCGGTGGCTTCAGAGAACGTGGTTCCCTGCTGAGATCGACCTTGTTTAGATGATCGGATTCCACCATCTCCGTCTTGCCGGTTTCGGGATCGAGCAGGACCAGAGAGGTGAGGTCAACGTCGGCGCCCTTGTTGGTTTCCATGTACACGCGCTTGCCATCGCGCAAAAACCGCAGCGTGCCGCAGGTCTCAAAAACATTACAGGAATAAATCTTGGTGAACTTGTCGGCATCCACGCGAAGAATCTCCGTGTCGCCGTTTTCGGCGCTGCGGCTGGCCAGGCGCAACTCGCCTTCGGTCGAAATCCCATCCTGTGATGCGTTCTGTGTTGGTGCGCCGCAGAGTTTTTTCGCCGGTGGAGAGCTTCAGTTTGTAAAGGTCATGCCAGGCCTTGTCGCGGTCGTTCAATCCGATATAGATCACATCGGGATCGCACTTCGGCACCGCGTGGATGGCGACTCGCACGCCCTTCAGCCCGGTCAGATCGCGCGAAGGTGGCGTATCGGCGCCGGCAGCGGAATGGCCGCAGGGTCCACGGAGTAGACGTTGAAATTTTCGTCGCCATCATTGTCCTTGACGTAGAGGATGTATTTGCTGTCGCGCGTCCAGAAGAATCCGGGGACAGGGCGCTTGGTCTCGGCCGTGAGTTGGTGGGCTGCGCTGAATGGCTCGCTCACCGACTTTACGTAGACGTTGCGCGTGTCTTTCCAGGGCTTGAGGAATGCGATGTATTGGCCGTTGGGAGAAATCTGCGCCGCCGGCGATCTCGGGGTTGCCGAAGATCAGTTCGCGGTCGATCAACGGAGGCAGGCCCGCAGGGGGCGCGCTTTGCTCCTGCGCTCCAGCCTTAGGACCCAACAGGCACAGGCATAATGCTGCATAAAGAAGCTGTTTCATGATGTCACCTCTCTTCCGGGCACTTGCGCGAATTCCCCAGACCCAATGCAATCGGGCGGCCACATATCCTTACACAACCCCGCCCTCAATGCAGAGGAATGCTACACGAAGACCCCTAGAACAAGCATCTGTGGCTGCACGCAGACGGTGGTGGCTCAACGCGGCACCCTTCGAGCAACACGGAACTTTCGGAATCGCCAGAAATAGATTCCAAGATTGAGAGCGCATACGGCCACACCAGCACTCGTTACTACCCAGCTAGGGAGATTGGGGTACACGATCGCGTCCAGGTAGTGCAGCAGGAAACCGCCCTGGTACGACAGGTGGGCCGTCCCGGGCTTCGAAGTACTGTTCCGCCAAAGTCAGAGGACATGACCACGGGCCAACTTCCGCGACAATTCCCCAAAGCAGCGCGAGAATGTGCAGTGCGCTCCACACGGGCCGGCCGCGCGTCCAGAGAGCTCCGAAAATTACCAGAGCAAGCCAAACGAGATGAGTCACTAATATAAGAACTGCAACAAGCGCCATAACTCGCAACTCGGATTTCACGTCGAGCCTGCCCAAAACTGTTGATGTCCCTGAGGAGGCCGATTACGGTCGCTCGACTTCCAAGTAGGCCGTTATTCAGGCTAAATGCCTGGGGATCCAGCGGGGGTCACGCTACACAGCCGGCAAGGGAGCGACCGACATTCATGAGTACTGATCATTGAATGGGCACTACAAGGACGTCAAAGTGCTCGGCCTCCGCGATGCTCACATCCGGAGATAGCCGAAGCCCCAGCATGTCCCGCACAGGCACGAGCTCTCTGCCCACGATTTGAATCGTCGAGTTTGGCATGCGCGAAAGAACTTCAAACGGTCCCGTAAAGTCGATTTGATCCATACGCTCGAAGATCAGTGAGCCCACAGAAAGCGGCTGAGTTGTGATCTTCGGTTTCGTTCTCTGGCTTACAAACAAGGGGACACTCATCGTGCTTTTCTCCTTGGGTCCTGTCGGAAACATGCACTCCACGCGCAGTTCCTGCGCGGTGATGCACTGCGGCGTACCGACGGTTGTGATCAAAGAAAAGTAGGAGAAGCGCTGGTTCCCTTTCCGAAACACAATGGGTAGTACCGGACTCTGTGGTGTAAGCGATGGCTTCAGCTCTGCAACCCGGGATACTCCCGGAACCGCTTCAGCAGTTCCTGGAGTTTCGCATCCAGCACCTGCCCCACCGCTTCTCGCCGAACCCTTTGCAGCAGGCCGGCCGCGACCTTTTCCCACTCCTCAACAAAAGGCCGCATCCCCGCCGGATCGAACATCAGGTCGAGAAGATTGCGCGGCTTTGGCCTCTTCTCCAGATCGACGAATGAGCCAAAGAATCGCGGCGCGGCTTCATTGGTTCGAATCACATTCCAGTGGCGGTCGAGCACCAGCGCCGGATGCGGCTCATGTTGCTGCAGCATCCGGTCGATGGCGCGGGTTACGATCGCCATTTGCTCGGCATCGATGCTTTGCTCGCTGTACTGCGGAGCGAATCCTGACGCAAGCAGCAGAACGTTTCGCTCGCGGAGAGGAATGTTCAACGCATCGGAAACGATGGAAAGAAAATCCCGGCTGGGAGCACTCCGCCCGCTTTCCACAAAGCTCAGATGGCGCTGCGAGATGCCTGTATCCATCGAGAGGTCGAGTTGGCTTTTGCCGCGCTCCTGTCTCCAGTAGCGCAGCAATTCGCCGAGTTGAGGAACTGCGAGAGCAGACTGCGTTCCCATCACGATCTCCTCCTGTCAGATACGGATCCGGCGAAGCCGCATGAGCCGCGGATTCGCCGGATTCCATTCTTCGACTTTAGTCCCGCCACGCGTACTGCTGGAAGGCATCCTCCAGCGGCGGATTGGCGATGGTTCCAGTGTAGTTGGTGATCGTCGAGGCCGCCACGATGGCGATAACCTCCAGGACCTGTTCCTTCGTAAAGCCGGCAGCGATGAACGAATCGAGTTCCTGTTCGCTCAAATGTCCGCGTTTCTCAATGAGCGTTTTCGCCAGGGTGGAAAGTGCGGCAAATCGCTTGTCCGTAGGCACGCGTCGCTCACGAATCGCGGTTGTCTCTTCGGAACTGATTCCTTGTTGGAGAGCCAGCGCGGTATGGAACGCCACCGCATACGTGCTGGAGTTCGTGACTGCGTCTGTCAGCAGAACGATCTGAATCTCCGGCTCGGTGAGGCCCCGGCTATGCACCTGCTCAAACAGGCCAACAAGGGAGTTGATGAGTTTCGGTGAATTTGCAATGACTGCGGCAATGTTCGGTAGAACACCAAACGCCTGCTGCAACTGTTCGAGCGCTGATTTCGAATTTTCCGGCGCCGAGGCGATCGTATGAATCGGATAGTTCGGCATGTGATTCTCCTTTGTGATCTGTGGCCTCGCAGGCAATCCTGGTCGGCTACGGGTCTAATATCGAAGAGATCGCGAGTCGCAGCAATTACCTCTCAGGTAATCGTTTGATGCGCCTGCCCCCTTGATAACTTTGCGGATTTCAGATTTCGCCTTAGCGAGAAGTGAAAGGCAAACCAGCGGCTCTACTAGAGGGAACTCCAGGGATTCGGAGTGGTATCAACGAGCCCATCGGCTGCGAGCATCAATCCCATAGCAGGGAGTCTGGAAATGCGCTAAGGCCTGTTCGCAACACCTGACGGCTTCGGTTTCCTGCGGCGATACCGGAAACGCAGCCACGCTTCTCTCGATAGAGGTGAAGCCGCTCTTCTCTCACCGAAGCCGCCGGACGAAGTGGAGCTCGATGCCGGATAGTGGAGCGCCGACCTCGTGCATTGCACCGCCCATGGCGAGGGACCCGAGATCAATCGCGACCAACCCAGTGCTGTTGATCAACTCGATCACTAGCTGTTTGGCTTCGGTGTCGTCGCCGGATGTAAAGATGACGGTACGGGGTTTGTTCGGCGAGAAGTCCTGGATCCAGGCCATCGGCATGTTGCTGATGGATTTTACGAGCCGTGCCCCAACCGCCATCTCAGCGACCATCTCGCTCGACGTGCGCCCCTTCAACGCGGCCCGCGATCTGGTAACTCCGGCAAGACTGATGTCGGGTTTCGCGATCCATATGCGCGTTTGTCGCATCGATCAGAATTCGGCCACGCCAATCGATACCTTTCAACGCTTCAGGCACGTTCACCCAATGTGTAGCGAGAATAACGACGTCGCACTCGGCCGCCTGCTCCTTGGTCCCTGCGATGGCGCCCGGACCGAGATCGGCGACAAAATCGGCCAGTGTCTCCGGCCCCCTGGAATTGGATACAACTATGGTGTGACCAGCGTTTATCAAGTGACGGCCGAACGTGCGTGTTACCTTCCCGGCTCCTAGAAAACCTATTTTCATAACCCACCTCCTGCTGTTTTCGCCACTTTCATTGGCGTTATGGAGTGAAAGATTCGTTTGCCCGCTGATAAGGTGTGGTACTTTATTCCTGTCATTCTGATAGTCTAGGATTATCAGATAATGGAACTCAGGCACGTGCGATACTTCGTTGCGGTTGCCGAAACCCTGAGCTTTCGGCAGGCAGGCAAACACCTGCATGTCTCCCAGCCTTTTCTAAGCGTCCAGATCAGACAACTTGAAGATGAACTGGGTGTCGCCCTCTTTCGGCGGTCAAAGCGGCGAGTTGAAATCACCCGTGCGGGCGAAGTCTTCTTGTCTGCGTCCCGGGAAGTCTTATTGAAACTGAAGCAGGCATCGACGGCGGCACTTCATGCAGAGAGCGGTGAGGCAGGAACGATCCGGCTCGGGTTCATTCCGACGGCAGGTTTCCATATTCTTCCCCGGCTTCTCGAGAAGATCAGAAGCACTCTTCCTCTCGTGAATGTGAAGCTTAAAGAAGGGACCGAGGCCCCCCAAATCACGGGACTACGTTCGGGATCCCTTGATGTCTGCATCGGTCATTTAAGCCGTACCTACGACAAGATCGAGAACATGCTGCTGATTCGGGAGCCACTCGTTGTGGCTCTCCCGAAAGGGCATCGCGCAGCTCGCAAGAAGAATGTGGGCGTAAAAGACCTTGAAGGTGAGCTCTTGATTATGCCCTCGAAGGATGTGTTGCCAAATATCCATCAAATGATTGCGACAGCCTTTCTGAAAAATCACATGCCGCTGGACAGATATCAGATCGCGGAGCATTTTCAGACCGCGGTCAACCTGACAAATGCCCGCGTAGGATTTGCCTTCCTTCCAGCTTCTGCAAAAGGCTTTGTTCCTGATGGTGTCGTGTTGCGAACTCCAGATTTTTCTATCGGACGGTTGGACACGTTTGGTCTATGGTCGCGTGGCAATGCAGACCCGCTCGTTCACCGCGTCCATCCGTCTACTCAAGGAAATCAAGAAGGAGTTGTGATAGCGGGCTCGTCGCTCGGCACAAGGACGAATAGACGTTTCTCCGCGCTTTTCCGTCGCCTCGCGTACTCCGCCAAGGACTTCTCCGAACGGTTCATTGACCGCTTTCTTGACTTTGTCGCCGAGCATCCCGCTTATTTGCAGCTGCAGGCAGCGCCCATACGGTTACGCCGAAGCACCGCCGCCAAACGTGCCTTCCGTGCATCTTTGGTTGAAGCGTTGCGGCGGCGGGTCCCTGCCCTAGGGCAGCGGCCAGCGGAGCTACGCGTGGGAGTGATGGTGCAGATTGTGCAGGGAATAGTGCAGATGTATAACGACGCAGACCCTTCCGAGAGGGCGACCGTGATCAAGGAGTTCGAGCGGGGTCCCGCCAGCTACGTGAGCACCGTGTTCGGCGAAGCATGAGCTCGCCGGCGAATACCAGTGCTGGGGGCTCTGCCTTGAAAGTTTTTCACGAGCCAGGCTATGGACGCCGGCCGGTCACTCACGCAAGCGCGTTTGTGAGGACTCATCTCGCCTAGTTCGCGAAAAGACGAGAGCGCGCCTATTACAGTCATCGCGCTTTCACCACCTGTGCCGTTTCATCTTGGGAAAGTGAAGAGCTCGACGAGCGCCCTCACGCGCTCTTTCTGACGGCTGGGCGGAAATCGCTTGGTTCTTGTCAGCTCGGCGATACCATGGAGGCTCGCCCAAAACAGTTCCGATATAACCTCTGACTTCGAGCTCTGCCCCTGAAACAACTCCAGGAGTTGGGAAAACGCGAATCGCAACTCCGGAGGAGTAGCCGCGTCATCGAATGGTACGCTCAGGCTGAGCGAAAACATCACTTCATACAATGCTGGTGAAGACGCGGCGAACTCCAGATATGCGGCCGCGACCGATTCGACCGTACTTCCACGCTTAACCCGTTTCCGTGCCTTCTCCAAAGCCAGGCCCAACTCCTGGAAACCCTCGATAGCAACCGCGGCGAGAATTCCTTCGCGGCTTCCAAAATGAGCGTACAAGACGGGTTGGCTGTATGAAATTTCGTCGGATAGCCGCCGAACAGTTACGTTGGACCACCCTTCAAGCTCCGCGATTCGTCGTGCGGCACTGATAATCTGTGCCCGGCGGGCCTGCTTGTCACGCAGTTTTCGTTCCGCAATTCGGTTAGCTGCCAGCGTCGTTGCCATTGATAGGAATTATAGCGCCGCTAGGAAACGTTTGGCGGACTGTGAAACTTTTCGAATCCTTCGCATCTAATATAGCGTTGCTAGATTTTATAAATGAAATATATTATGCATAACGCTATCCCGCTTTCTCTAGCTGCTCTATGGCTGTGGGGATCATTGTTATCGGTTGTTTCTACCTCATATCTCCTCAACGAATCTCAGGATCATTTGGTCTTAAGCCGCCAGCACCCGATGCTGACACTCGTGCCTGGCTACGCCTTAAAGGAATTCGGGACATCGTAGCTGGATTGGCCGTGTTGACAATGATGCTGACCACGGACAGCCGGACGGTAGGCATAACTCTATTGGTCTTCGCAATCATTCCTTTTGGCGATATGTCGATCATTCTGGGGTCTGGCGGGGCGAAGTCGCAGCGTTCTCCGTTCACGGCGTGACCTGCGTGGTGATGCTTTTCGTGGGCCTCCTGCTGATACATGCCATTTGAGAAGAAATAGGCCGGTGCAACCAGTCAATTGCCGACCCAAGTCTATGCAATAGGAGGCGACAATGCGAACTTTTGAACTTCGCGTGTACAAACTGCGCACCAAAGAGGCGCTCGATTTCTACATGGAGCAGATTTATCCCCGTCATATTCAGCAGCTTTCCGCTGTTCGGGATTGAGGCCCACGGCTTCTGGACCGCCAAGGAGGATGTCGAGCCACGGTTCTTCGTGCTGGCCTCCTATGCGGCGGGCGAAGAACCCGGCGAGGTCGTTCGGCGGTATATGCAAAGCACAGAATTCGCTGAGGACATCAGAAACTTTGATGTATCAGACATTGTTGGCGTTGAAATAGACGGTCTGAATACCCTTAACGAGCTGGGCTCTTGGAGATTTAAATCGTTTAACTCAAAGGTGTTGTTGATGAAGGATTCATGATGGAAGTCCTAAATGCTGAAGGCCAATACCTTTCAGGGCGTCACCTCAGTTGCAGTGGCAAAGCTGGTTGGTTGATGAATGGCCATCCAAGTCTGCGCATAGGCATTCAGGGCATTGAGAGTCGTCGTGCGATTATCCTGGATGGCGTTCAGGTAATCGAGCAGGGCGATACCACCGTGCTCATACGCAAACTGCGCGATCGACAGCACATCTTTAGCCACGTCCAGATAGTGCCCGTTGTAACGATCAGACAACGTTTTTGAAGCGTCGTAGCCGGCCCATGCCTGGTCGACGTCCGAATACACCTGCGCGCGGGCTGCAATCTCAGAAAACTTGCTTGCCTGGGCCAGGTATTTGCTGGTTTCCTTGTTTCCCTGATTGCGGTCAAAGATACGAAGCGGGATGCTGATATTGAAGCCAGCCGAATTGTAAGTGCCCACGCGGTCGTATTCGCCCTCAAGCATCAGGTTGTCGGGTGCCGTTGGCGTAGGCTAGCTTTACATTTGCATCCGCCACGCGAATCGCGTCCTGGGCAGCTTTGTAATCGGGTCGCGCTGCGAGAGCGCGCTGTTCCAGATCGTTCATCGTTAAGGTCAGCGGCGGTGGAAGAATGTCTCCGGCGATGTCGAATGTATCGCTGACGCGCTCGATGCCGATCAGAGTCTGCAATTGATAGCTGCTTTGCTTCAAGTTCATTTCGGCATTCGTCTCATCGGTTTCAAACTGCGCAAGCTGCAGTTCGAGCCGCTCGTAATCAAGCTTGCCGATGTCGCCCGCATCGTAGCGAGCCTTGTTGATGTCGAGTTCGTGACGGAAGTCTTTCAGATTATCCTGCGCCAGTTTCAAAGTCCCCTTGGCCAGCAGCATGGTGGTAAAGCCCTGCTTCACCGAGAGTAGGGTCTGCTGTTCCTGCAGGGCGTACTGGTCTCTCGTCTCGTCAGTTGTGGAGCGGGCGCTATCCAGCCTCCACCGGCGCTTCTGGCCGCGCTCGAAGAGTCGCGAAAGCTGCACCGTGTAGGCGTATGGAGCGGCCGGATTAGTAGCCGAAAGCGTGACGTCTGTGCCTACTCCCGTGAGGTATGGATTTGCCCGAAGTCCAGCCTGAATTTCCTGCGCCTTGACTGAAAGCAGGGTTTGCTGTGCGGCGAGCAGGGTCGGGTTTTTCGTCCCGCGCCAGACTGACGACTTGTTGCAAGGTCAACGGAGCGGGTGGAGCAGCCTGCGCCCAAGCGGTGCAGGCGCTTGCCAGCATTGCGCACAGAAAGCATAGAATCCAAACTCTGGGAGACGACACGACCATACTGACCGAGCGCATCGGGAATCCGGGAACGTCGCCAACAGAGGTTCGCAAAGAATGAAGTGGAAGACTTTTCATCACTCGTCGAACCCCATCTCTGGTTGCGGCAGCACGTCCGTATCGCGCGCGAACCAGACATAGAGCGTAGGCAACAGGAAGATATTCATCATCAGCGCCGCCCATCAGTCCGCCCACGATCACAATCGCGAAGGGCCGCTGCGAATCCGAGCCGATGCCGTGCGAAGTAGCCGCGGGCAGCAGACCGAGCGTCGCCACCAGCGTCGTCATCATGATGGGCCGCAGTCGAAGCACCGCGCCTTCCACCGCGGCGTCGACAATCGAATGGCCCGCGTACGCGCAGCTGGTTGATGTATTCCAGCATGATCACGCCGGTCTGCACCGAGACGCCGAACAGCGCCAGAAATCCGACGCCCGAAGAAACGCTGAAGTATGTGTGCGTGAGAAACAGCGCGAGCAGGCCCCCAAGCGGCGCCATGGCGATGTTCGCAAGAATCAGCAGCGCCCATTTGAAGGAATCGGAACATCGTGTAGAGAATGATGAAGATCATCAGCACCGTGATCGGCAGCACAATCATCAGGCGCCTCTGCGAGCGCTGCTGGCTGGCGTATTCGCCGGCCCAATCGATGCGGTAGCCGGCAGGCAGCTTCACCTGCTCATTCACCTTTTCGATCGCCTCTTCCACCGTGCTTCCCAGATCGCGGCCGCGCACGCTGTACTTGATCGCGACATAGCGTTGGCCGTCTTCGCGGTAGATCTCTTCGAAGCGCCGTCTCGGTCTTGACATTGGTAAGCTGCGCCAGAGAGACGCGCTCTCCGGTAGGCGAGAGAAGGCGAATGTCATCGATCGCTTCCTGCGTACTCGCGGTACTGCGTCTGGTAGCGAACGTAAGGTCGTAGCGAGCCTCGCCCTGCAGAACCTGCGTGACGGCGTTGCCGCCAACCGCGGTCTGGATCGCATCCTGCACATCGGAAACGTTGATGCCGAACCGCGCAGCGCCTGACGGTCCACCGTGAAGTTCAGATTCGGCTGGCCGATGACGCGAAACAGCCCAAGGTCCTCGACGCCGTGAACACGTGCTCATCACGTCGACAATCTGGTCGCCGATCTCTTCAAGCGTCTTCAGATCGTCGCCGTAGATTTTGACCGCAAGTTCGCCCTTGACGCCGCTCACCGCCTCTTCCACGTTGTCGGAGATCGGCTGCGAGAAATTCCAGATCACGCCCGGAATCTTCTCAGCTCCCGGTTCATGGCGGCGATGAGTTCATCCTTGTCCTGCTGGAAGACCGGCCGCCACTCGTCCTTCGGCTTCAGGTCGACAAAGTATTCGGTGTTGAAGAATCCCGTGGTATCGGTGCCGTCGTCGGGACGGCCGACCTGGCTTGACAACCTGCGTCACTTCGGGGAAGGATGCCAGAATGATTCGCGCCTTGTTCATCACGGCAATGCCTTCGGTCGGCCCGGTGCTGGGCGCAAGCGTGCCGCGCACCCAGATAGCGCCTTCATCGAGATGCGGCAGAAACTCCGAGCCGATCACGCCGCTGAACACCAGAAATGCCGCCAGCGCAGCAGCGCCAGCGCCCCGCCGACCGTGACATAGCGATGCTCGATCGCCCAGTTCGCAGCCGTGCGGTAGCGATCGGTAAGCCACATCAGCACTGGATTATGCCACTCCTTCGCAGTCTCGCGTAAAGAGAACCTCGCCAGCACCGGCGCCAGCACGATCGAAAACATCAGCGCGCCGAGCAGGGCGAAAGCCACCGTCCACGCCATCGGCTTGAAAAGGCGGCCCTCCACGCCTGCAGCGTAAAGATCGGCAGATACGCCGTGATGATGATGCCGATCGCGTAGAACACCGGCCGCTGCACTTCGTGCGTCGCCTCGCGAATTCGCTCCGGATCGGGCGTATGCTGGCTTCCGCGCTGCGCTCAGATGCCGCACGATGTTCTCGACCATGACCACCGCGCCATCCACCACCATGCCGAAATCCAGCGCCCCCAGCGAAAGCAGATTCGCCGGAATGTGGCGAAGATCGAGACAGATCGAAGCGAACAGCAGCGCAAACGGAATAGTGAGCGCCACGATGAGCGCGCCGCGAACGTTGCCCAGAAACAGGAACAGAATGATGACGACCAGAATGATGCCCTCGCGCAGATTGTGCAGCACGGTTTCGTGGTGTAGTGCACCAGGTCGCTGCGGTCGAGAAACGGAACGATCTTCACGCCCCGCGGCAGAATGTGTTCGTTCAGATCCTTGACCTTCGCGTGAATGCCATCGAGCGTGATCGCAATCCGCGCCCTTCTGCAGCAGCACGATGCCTTCGACCACGTCGTCGTCGTCGATGATCTTGCCGTCCGCGCGATGGATGCGCTTGCCCGATCTGCCCCAGCCGGATCTTCGGCCCTTGCGTCACCATCGCGATGTCCTTGATTCGGATCGGCGTCCCGTTCTTGCGTCTTCAGCACCGTTTTCTCGATATCCTGCAACATTCTTGAACAGCCCGACCTCGCGGACATTGATCTGCTGCGTCCCTCCTCAATAAAACTGCCGCCGGCATTGATGTTGTTATTGTCGAGCTGCTGCTCCAACTGGCCGATGACTAAACCCGTAGGAAACCAGCTTATCCGGATCGACCTGAACCTGGTATTCTGCGTAATCCCGCCGAAGCTCGATACATCCACCACGTTCGGCACGGACTTGAACTGCTTCTCCAGCATCCAGTCTTCCAGCGACTTCAACTCCATGATGTCGTATAGCGGATTCGTGCTGTTCAGCGTGTACAGATAAATCTGTCCCACCGGGCTATAGTCCGTGCCCATCTGCGGCTGAAGTCTGCCGGCAGCGTCACCTGCGAGAGCCGCTCCAGCACCTTCTCTCGATTCCAGTCGTTAACCGAATCGTCATCGAAGATCAGCATGATGCTCGAAAGCCCGGCAAGCGAGATCGACCGCAGAGTGATCCAGATGCGGAATGCCCGCCATCTGGATTTCGATCGGGATCGTGACCTGCTGTTCAACCTCTTCTGCCGCTCGTCCCGGCCACTGCGTAATCACCTGAACATAATTGTTCGCAACGTCCGGATACGCCTCGATCGGAAGATTGTGAAACGAAATCACGCCCCAGCCGAAGAGCAGAATCGCCGCGCCAGCACAAGCCAGCGGTTATTCAGTGCAAAATCGACCAGCGCCGCTGAATCATTACTGCGCCGCCGAATTCTGCATGGCGAGCGCCTGCACACCACCTTCTGCCCCGGCTGCAGCCCTGCCGTCACCTCTTGCTGATTCCCCGGAAGTATGGGCCCGGCATGCACTTCTATTCGGCGGAATTGCTATCGCCCGCCGGAACGTAGACCCAGTCGCGATCTTCCAGATGAAGAATTGCCGTCGCCGGCACAACCGTGTGCATCTCCGGCCGCTGGCCATGCAGCACCGCCGTCACAAACATGCCAATCCGCATCAACATGTTCGGATTCTCGACCTGGATGCGCACCTTCGCAGTACGCAGGCTCGGATCGAGCACCGCTCCAATGTCCGAGATCGTTCCCTTGATCACTCGGTCCGGATACGCATTCAGATGAATGTCCGCCACTTGCCCCAGATGCAGCGTCGCCAGATCATTCTCATACACATCGCAGATCACCCACACATGCGACAGGTCGGCGATCGTGAACGCGGTCGACGAACCCGACAGTCCCACGCCTGCCGCCGCAGCGTCAGTTACGTTCTGCGAAATAATCACGCCTGTCGCTGGAGAATAGATCTTTACCGCCGCCCGGATTATTCGGGTCCACTCCCAGCACGTGCAACTGCTGCTCCGCCGCGGTCTCATCCGTCTTCGCGTCCTGCTCACTGTTCTCAGTAATCTCCAGTTGCGACTTGGCAGCGCACCTTTGTCAAACAGAATTTTGCCCGTTCCAGTTGCACATTCGCCAGCCGCTCGTCATTCACTGCCTTCAGATAAAGATCAAACGCGCCGGAAATGTCCGTGCTCTGCACCTCCATAACGAGCTGACCTTTCTTGACGTAATCGCCAAGCCGGACGTGGACTGCAAGCACTCGCCCAGATGCAATCGAGACCACCGGAATCTCCTGCGATACATCCGGATTGACGGCGCAGGTCCCGTTAAGAGCCGACGTCGCTTCATGCGCAGCTGCCGCAACCACCGGGAAACGATCTGGACGGTCGACGTGGATCACATTGACGTCTTCTTCATGCTCTACAGAAGTTGGAGGCGGCGCCTCCGCTGCTGGGTTACTTCTTCCTTCCACAGGCCGTCGTCAGCAAAACACATATCAGTGCCAAGGAGGAGGCCACCCAGACTTCTCTATTGCTCACAAAACCTCACGATGCAGGGCCGGCCCGATGATTTTGTGCTAGATGGATAGGTAGCGGAGTCGCTGCGACAATCAAATAGAGCTGCTCTTCGCGGGAGATGTTTATCCCATCTTTCCGGCGATCTCGAAAAGTGAGTGCCGCAATCCGCTTCTCGTGGTCCATTGGGGGACAGTCTACACCGTCGATTTTTAATCACTATTGTTAATATTCATGAATTTGCATTGAAACGGTGAGAGTTTGCCCCAAACCACTGTTTGGCCCAGTTGGCGACGCAAGCGCGCCAGGCTATGCAGACAGCCGCGCACGATCTGCCTCGGGAATTCTTCGTTCTGCGATGACTAGGCTTTCTTTTGAGCGCGCGCGTCCTTAACCATTTTCAAATATCTGCGCGCCAGCTCATGGATCCATGCCTCTCGCCGTCGAACGACGGCCTCTTCAGGAATCAACTCGGTTCCAATGCCCAGCGCACAGGCCCCGGCCAAAATAAATTTGGAGGCCGTTCGTTGATTTACTCCTCCCGAAGCAATCAACGGTATTTGGGCGAAGGGCACCTTTAGTGCTCGGATGTAACTTTCACCACCAACCTGCGCACAGGGAAATATTTTGATGAGGTCAGAACCGGCTTTCCATGCCATGATCACCTCAGTGGCAGTCAAAACACCTGGAAAAACGACCACTTCGCTCTTCTTCGCGAATTCCATAACGTCCATAACGAGCCCAGGGCTCGTCAGGAACGTAGCCCCGGCGTCCACGCAACGCCTCGCGGTCTCTTGATCCAGGACGGTTCCAGCCCCCACAATCATGTCCGGATGGCTCTTTGCCATGTCGGTAATCACATCGATCGCTCCGGGGGTGGTCATCCTGATTTCCGCGATCGGGATCCCAGCGCTGTACATAGTTTCTGCGGCGTAGCGGGCACGTTCTGGCGTTGATGCGCGAACGGCGGGAATTATGCCAATCTCCTCGATGCGAGCCCGAACTTCTTCCCTTTTCATCGATCTCACCTGCTAAGTGTGATTTTTGCGTGATTCGTGTCGTTCGAAATGGACTGGGAAGCGGTGGCTCTCTGAGCCGCAGGGAGCGACCATGTGGATGAAGTATTCAGGCAAGTCTCTCACATCCACGGTTTCTCGAAAACTACTCAAGAGGTTAATTTGGCTTGAACACGAGTAGTCAAAAAGTAGCTCATTGCCGCGTTGTAGTTGACGTAAGGGCTTGCAACGTCGCTCTCTGGCGGCTATATGTCCGAGAAGGCGATCTGCAAATCGCTCTTCACTCAGATGGCGATCAGCATCCAGATAGTGTTCATGCAGATTTCTCCGACGACGAGCCCCCGCAGTATATAATTCACTGGCCAATCGCTTGCGAGCGGTAGATACATCACGCGCGTCCAAAATCCTGTTTGTGGTTCAATAATCTATCTTGTTCTGGCTCCTCAAAGACTTCGACCTGTTCTCAGTGATGCTCCGTGCGGCTTCGCTCGCGTTGGAAGCACTGACCGTCGGCGGTGTGGCGTTTCTTCTCATTGTGGCACTGCCAGCGCAGATTGCATCTGGGACCGTGCGGCGGCTTCGTACAGTAGCAAGTTGGTCTGCCCTCGCTCTCACCGTGGTCCAGATTCTTTCCGTCGCTGTCAGTTCCTCCATTCTCATTGGCGGTTCTGGATTCGCCTTTCTCGATGTCGCCACCGCTGATTTCTTCATTTGGGGCGCTCTGTTGTCGGTGAGCGCGTTTACGGTTTTTCTCTTGATGCGCGCCTCGTCACGGAGGACATTGCTTGCCTGTGCACCGTTCGCGCTGCTGGTTCTGACCGCATCGGTGGGCATGAGCCATGCGGCGTCGCGAGTTGACGATCGCGGGATTCTGCTTGTATTTACGGGCTTTCATCACATCGGTAGCGCGGCGTGGATCGGCGCCATGCCGTATTTGTTAATGGCATTGCGCCGTGAGGAAGACAGTACGGCGGCTGGACAATATCTGCGCCGCTTTTCAGCCATGGCGATTTGCTCTGTTTCCCTGCTGCTGCTGGGCGGCATCGCAATGTCGCTTTTCTACGTTGGCTCGTGGCAAGGCGTGTATGGAACAACGTACGGCGTCATGCTGCTGGCGAAGGTCTATCTGCTGCTCCTGGTCCTTGGAATGGGAGCGGGGAATTTCTTTCTGGTACGCCAGATTGAGCGCGCGCCTGCGCCTTTGCTGGTGCGGCTGCGGCGCTTCGGCGAGGCTGAAATCGGCCTCGGTTTCACGGCGATTCTGGCAGCGGCATCGCTTACGTCGCAGCCACCTGCGGTCGACCTGGTACAGGACCGTCTGACGGCTCACGATATAGTTGAGCGCATGCGCTGGGTGGAGCCGCGCTTGTCGAGCCCGCCTTTTCAAGCCCTGGCACCGGTCACGACCATTCGGGTTGCGATTCAGGAATCTCTTTTCAGTTCCGGATGGCAGAATGATGCCAACGACCGTGCGTGGAGCGAATATAACCACCACTGGTCCGGGTTGATTGTGCTCGTTGCCGGATTGCTGGCGCTGCTGGCACGTTTTCAGCGATTCAGGTGGGCGCAGTACTGGCCGCTGCTATTCATAGGGCTGGCTGTGTTCATCGTATTGCGTGCCGATCCGGAGAACTGGCCGCTCGGTCCGCGATCGTTCTGGGCCAGCTTTTCTTCCCCGGATGTATTGCAGCATCGCGCGTACGCGGTGCTGATCACGGCCTTCGCGATCTTTGAGTGCGCGGTCGAGACGGGACGGGTCAAGTCCCAAGCAGCTTCCTATGTATTTCCGCTGTTGTGTGCGGTAGGAGGCGCTTTGTTGATGACTCATTCGCATCCTCTGTCGAACATAAAGGACTCAATTCTGATCGAGATGAGTCACACCCCGATTGGGCTGTTGGGCGCGACGGCAGGCTGGAGTCGCTGGCTGGAACTCCGTCTTCCCCAAAAGCGGGATTCGAAGATCGCCTCGTATGTCTGGCCGGTCTGCCTCATACTGGTCGGAATTGTGCTTCTGGATTATCGCGAGTCGTGAAGTCTCATCTTGATCGTTTGTGGCATCGAGGTTGCTACCGATTCACGGACGGATGAAGTGACTATCTTAGTCAGAGGTCATACCTTAAGCATTCGACTGGATCCAGGAGCGCGGCGCGCTTTGCTGGAGCTGTCCCAAATGCAACGCCGAGTGCTGCCGAGACAAAAAGGGCGACGACCACTGAAATCCAAGAAAACTGCAACTGGAGACCGCTGAACAGATGAACTGTAAAGGGTACGATGCAACCGAGAACTACGCCGAGTATTCCTCCCATCAGCGATATCAACGTAGACTCCAAAAGGAATTGAAGTCCAATCTCGCTTCGTCTCGCGCCTAGAGCCTTGCGGATACCTATCTCCTGAATCCTGGAAGCCACAGTGGCAAGCATGATGTTCATAATGCCCGTGCCACCGATCAGCAATGTAACGGCAGAGAATAAAAGCAGGAGCATATTCATGGCAACCACCGTTTTCTTTGCCATCGACAGGACGCCTATCAGATTGCCGACGTCGTAGACGGCCTCAGATCTATGCCTTGACTTGATGACACGGAGAATGTCGTCTGAGACCCGGGGGACAACGCTCATTCCAGAAGCGGAAAAGTAGATCTGGTTGATGACGTCGCTGCCTTTAAAATAGTGGGCAACCTGATAAGGGATGAGAACAGTATTGTCGGTGATCTCCGACTGCCCGTACGTGGTCGTTCGTTCAGTGAATGTCCCAATAATCTCAAACGGAATTCCAGAAATATAAATCTTCCGTCCCAAAGCATCCTGGACACTCCCATATTGGCTCACTGCAAACTTTTCGGTTACGTCGGCAGCTTTGCTGGCAAGCTCAGCGTCCTGCTGATCGAAGAACCTGCCGGAAAGCACTTCCATCCGTCGAATCTGCTCATATTGAGGGTAGACACCCAGGACCAGCAGGGAGATTTCTCTCCCGGAGCCGGTTGAATATGGAACATGCAGGTTAACAACCGGGGTCGCTGCCGAGATTCCGGGTACCTCTTGTTCCACTGCCTCCATATCCCTCACGGTCAGAAAATCGCCTTCCGCGCCAACCTCCGGGGACGCAAGGCCCGCATATTCGGCCCAGATCAGGTTAGCGCCGATGTTCTGGATTGTGGCCAGGACATACTGCTCCCCGGTAAGACCTATCGTTACGACCCAAATCAACGATCCGGTGCCCAGGGCTGTGCCGAGCGACGTCAGGAGAAAACGGGCACGATTCAAACGGAAAGAATCGATGGCGAGATCGAGTATGTTCTTGAAGATCCTGCCTTCTCTGGTGAACTCGGCAGCGCCAATCATTCTGGCCCCTCGTAAGAGCGTCAATGATCACCCAAGCATACTAGTGTGACGCCAATGGCTACTAGTAAGACGCCAAGCCAGCGTCGACTGCTTACTCGCTCACCAAGAAAGGCTGCACCGCCGAAAGCCCCGGCGACATAACTCAGTGCCGTTACGGGCACCACGAAGCTGACATTGAAGATCGAGAGCGCGGCCAGCAAAGCAAAAAAGGCTACCGCCATCATTGCAACCCCAATCCACATCCAAGGCACACGCAAGGCCTTCAGGATAAAGTTGACAACGTCGCCGGGTCGAAAGCTCCTGGCTTCGCCGACGACCTTCATCGCCCTTGAGACGCAGAGCTCGCCTACCGTACCTGCAATGACAATGAGAGCAAAGAGAATCAGCCGGCTCAAACTAAACCAACTCCGTAGTTCGAGGATCTGTGCGGCTGACCACAAACACTCCCAAGCAAATCACAGCGATCCCGGCCCAACGCAAGGGTGAAACTCTCTCGCCAAGGATCCAATAGCCAAGGAGCGCAACAACACCATACGCAAGTGAGGAAGCAGGCTGGACGAAACTATAGTCAGCCCAGGAAAGCACCAGCATATACGCCACAAAAAATGTGAGAAGCGAAGTAATTCCCAACCAGATTTCCCCGGTCGTGAAAACCCTCATTCCGACGTGAATCAGCTGAGATGGCGGCCAAACGGGAAATTTCCCTATCTGCTTCATCCCCTTGCCCAGCAGAACATTGCCCAGCGGGCCTGCTATTATCATGACTGCGATCAGTAAATAAGTCTTCAGATGAAATGGATTATGGTGCGTCATCGGCCTCTTGTTATGCCGATCGCGGCGGTGACCAGTGCCTGGCAGTTTGGACCACGCATTGAAAGATTCATTATCATGTCCTTGAGGAGATAATACTCTCTCAGTTTAGAGAGGCAGGCACCAGTTCTGCCGCTGATGGCATTGCGACTCTTTTTCGATTTCTCCGTCAATACTAGATGTACCTTTTTGCCGCAATCGTAATCAATGACTTAACATTTTGGAAGCCACGAACCTGCACTTCCGTATAGATGTTCACACACGCATTTCGGGTTCCATACAGTTGCAATTTGATGCTGGTGTTTTTAGCAAGGTGTTATCCGATAGTATCTACTGGAATCAGGAAACCCGAAGTAATGAATTGTGTTAGTTGGCAAGACCAAGCATGGTGGAGTCTGACGCCATACTTTAGCGGGGTGTGAAATACCTTGTGCGGCATCGTTGGATTCACGACTAAGGACTGTCCTTCTGATCACGAGCGCATCAAGAATGCGACGGAGACGCTATTCCACCGTGGACCGGATCAACAAGGGGTTTTCCGATCCAGGATGTGCTCACTTGGAGCGACCCGTCTGAAGATTGTTGACCTGGCTTCCGGTGATCAGCCCATCCTTTCCGAAGATCGCGAGTCTGCGATCGTCTTCAATGGGGAGATTTACAACCATCTTGAGATTCGCCGCGAGCTCGAATCATTGGGTCACCGCTTTAGATCCCATTGCGATACCGAAACCGTTCTTCAGGCCTTTCTTGAATGGGGCACCGACTGTTTCGCACGATTGCGGGGCATGTTCGCTTTGGCGATCTGGAGCAATGCGGAGCAGCGGCTCATATTAGCTCGTGACCGACTCGGCATTAAGCCCCTCTATATCGCGGAACGCGGGGACGATCTATATTTTGCGTCGGAATTGAAAGGAATTCTCATCCATCCCGAGATCGAGCGTCAGTTGAGCCTTGAGGGATTGGACTGTTATTTGTCAATGAACTATGTCCCGTCTCCATGGACGCTTGTTGATGGCATTGAGAAGCTGCCGCCAGGACGATGGCTTGAATGGAAAGATGGCCGGACCAAGCAGCATACCTACTGGCGCATTCCGGCAATTCGGCCGCGGCAGACCTCGCTTGAGGATGCAAAGGCTGAACTCGATTCCCTCCTCGACCAATCAGTTCGCGAACACCTTATGTCCGATGTACCGTTAGGGGTCTGGCTCAGCGGAGGGGTGGATTCGTCGACAATCCTGCACTACGCTGCCCAGGCATCCAGTACTCGTCTTCGGACCTTTTCGATTTCTTTTGCTGGTCGCAGCTTTGACGAGACACAATATATCCAGCAAGTGGTGAAGCATTACGGTACGCATCATGAGCAATTAGATCTGAGCCCCCTGGAGGATCTGGAAGGCGCCATCGAGAACTTCGCTTATTACTCCGATGAGCCAAGCGCAGACTCCGGGGCCTTGCCTGTCTGGTTCCTTTCAAAACTTTGCAAGACGGGTACGACCGTTGCCTTCAGCGGAGAAGGGGCCGATGAAATATTTGGGGGCTACCTTACGTATCGCGCAAACCGCATTGCTGCCCATATCAGGCATCTGCCCGAGAAAGCTATTGGCATTGCGCTTCGCGGCCTCGAGCTTTGGCCGGTTTCGAATGAAAAAATCAGCCTGGAATACAAGCTGAAGCGCCTGCTTCAAGGCAGCCTCATGCCTCCGGAGCAAGCTCACGTGTATTGGAACGGAACTTTTTCCGAAGCAGAAAAAGCCGCGCTTCTGCGCGTTCCACTACCGGGCACTTTTGCAAATCTTCTTACGGGTCTCAAGGGGAGCCTTCCCGGGGATGGAGTCGCGCCTTTTCTGGAGTTTGACCAGGAGTATTACCTCCCCGATGACATTCTGGTGAAGTCCGACCGCATGAGCATGGCCCATGCCGTTGAGGTCCGCCCTCCGTTCCTGGACCACCGCATCGTAGAATTTGCCTCAACCCTGCCGACCGACCTAAAGATTCGCGGGGCGCGTCAAAAGTATCTCCTCAAGGAGTTGATGAAGACCAGATTGCCCGCGTCCATTGTGCAGCGCGGGAAGATCGGCTTTGATATTCCGGCGCATGACTGGCTGCGGGGAACGCTGCGCTCGATGTTAATGGAATCGTTGACCTCCGCGGAAGCAGAACACTCGGAATTGTTCTGCTTCGAGACGATCCGAAACTATATGCACCTTCACCTCAACAGGCGTGCCAACATCGGCTATCACTTGTGGGGTTTGCTCATTCTATTTTTGTGGATGAAACGATGGAATATTCAGTCAGCGTCGTCTCAGCAGTTCAGGAGACAGACACTCGCAGTCGGACTATAAGCGGCAGGCAAGCACTTTTCGTTGTTGTGCTCTTCGCAGCCGCTGTTTATCTGGGCTGCATTCTCTCTCCGCCGTCGCTGATGGATGACGTCGATGCCGTACAGGCACAAATCGCTCGGAATATGCTCAGTTCGGGTGATTGGGTCACGGCTCGACTGGATGGGGTGGCTTATTTGGAAAAGCCCCCGCTCATTTACTGGATGATCGCTGGCTCCTACAAAGTTTTCGGCGCGCACGACTGGTCGGCGCGCATCCCCGTTGCACTCTCCGCAATCGCATTATGCTGGGTGACAATGGCATTCGGAACATGGGCCTTTGGCAGACTAGCGGGACTCTTTGCCGGCTTGTGTATGTCGACTAGCGTCGGGCTCTGGCTATTCACGCGCGTGTTGATCCCGGATGTCATGCTGACTTTCACCATCGCGCTGGGGATGTGGGCATTTCTCCGTGTCCTTGACTCGGAGGAGCGGCATCCGCGAGCGTGGGCGGCAACACTTGCTGCTGCGCTAGGCATCGGATTACTTTTGAAAAGCCTCATCGCGATCGTTTTTCCAATCGGCGCGGCCATTATCTATCTCCTGTGTACTCGTCAGTTCTTTTCGGCTCGCACCTGGAAGCGCCTTCGACCGTTTAGCGGTCTAGTCATCATTCTGCTGATTGCGGCCCCGTGGCACATTCTCGCCACTCTTCGAAATCCACCTTACTTGTCCTTCACGATGAAGAGCGTACCCGGGGAGTATCACGGTTTTCTTTGGTTCTTCTTCATCAACGAGCAACTGCTGAGGTTCCTTAACCTTCGTTATCCGCGTGACTACAACACCGTGCCGCGCCTTTATTTCTGGTTGCTCAACCTGGTCTGGCTCTTTCCCTGGAGCGTCTATCTTCCTGCGGCTGTGAAGCTATCCTATCGACCGACGGATCGGGCAGGGAGGACCAGGCTTCTGGCGCTCTGCTGGGCCGGTTTCGTGCTGGTCTTCTTTACCTTTTCCACGACCCAGGAGTACTACTCAATGCCGTGCTATCCGGCATTTGCTCTCCTGATTGGCTCGGCAATGGCGATGAATGGTCGTCTGGTCCGAGGTGGCACTCGTGTCCTGACCATCTTGTGTGCGTGCGCCGTCGCGTTGGCCATCGCTATTCTTGTAGCTGTCCGGCATGTGCCGACCCCCGGTGACATTTCCCAAGCCCTGAGTTTCCACCCGACCGCATACAAACTCTCGCTCGGTCATATGGAAGATCTGACCCTCAATTCCTTCGCTTACCTGCGTCTTCCGCTCGCTCTGGCTGCGGCTGCATTCCTTATCGGGACCATTGGCACCTTGCGTCCAGCGCGCAGGTACACGTACATTGCGGTCGGGGTTATGATGGTGGTTTTTTTCCAGGCGGCGCGTCTCGCGATGGTAAGGTTTGATCCATATCTTTCTTCGCGGCCTTTGGTTGAAGCGTTGGAGCGGTCTCCACAGGGCGGGTTAATTGTGAATCACCACTACTATTGGTTTTCTTCGGTGTTTTTTTATACGGACAGGACTGCATTGCTTCTGAATGGGAGATTCAATAACCTCGTCTACGGGTCGTATGCACCAGATGCCCCAAATGTTTTTCTTGATGACGGTCAATTTAAAAATCTCTGGCTCAAGCCCGATAGGTATTACGTCGTAACCAAGGCATCTGCGGTGCCTGATTTGGAAGAGTTGGTGGGTCGAGATCAAATGACTACGGTTGACGAGAGCGGTGGCAAGGTTCTGCTCACAAACCATCCGCTTGCATCGACTGGCAGCTTTTGATGAACATAAGAAGACCAACTCGTGTCAGGCGGGCGGACATAGCTGGTTTTCCCTGAAGCCAAAGCTTCGAAGTGTAGGTCGATAGATGTGTGACATGGAGGAAACATGCGAATTGCTGTTCTCGGTGGTGATGGATACTGCGGCTGGGCCACCGCATTGCATCTTGCAAATAAAGGGCACTCTGTTGCGATTATTGATAATTTTGTCCGCAGGCTATGGGACTACGAATTGGGTGTTCAAACGCTCACCCCCATTCGCCCGCTATCCGAACGCTTGAGTGTCTGGCATCAACTGACAGGAAATACGATTGAGCTTTTCGTGGGCGATGTTTGCGATTTCGATTTTCTATCCTCCACAATCAAAACATTCGAGCCGGAAGCGGTCGTTCACTTTGCCGAACAGAGATCTGCGCCCTATTCCATGATCGACCACAAACACGCAGTGTTCACCCAGACGAACAACGTAGTCGGAACGCTGAACCTCCTGTTTGTCATTCGTGAGTTGCAGCCAGACTGTCACATCGTGAAGCTCGGAACCATGGGTGAATATGGCACGCCGAATATTGATATCGAAGAAGGCTACCTCACCGTCGAGCACAACGGCCGCAAAGATGTTCTCCCGTATCCTAAGCAGCCGGGGTCCTTTTATCACCTCTCGAAGGTGCATGACAGCCACAACATAATGTTCACTTGCAAAGTCTGGGGTCTTCGCGCAACTGATCTCAATCAGGGCATCGTCTACGGCACACTCACCGATGAAGTCATGATGGACGAAGCGCTCATTAACCGTTTCGATTACGACGAGGTCTTCGGAACCGTTCTCAACCGTTTCTGCGCTCAGGCTGCGATCGGTTGTCCACTCACGGTTTATGGTCGAGGCGGCCAAACGCGCGGGTTTCTCGATATTCGGGACACCGTTCGGTGCATCGAGATTGCTTGTCTCAACCCTGCTGAGCGTGGCGAATTCCGCGTGTTCAACCAGTTCACTGAGCAATTCTCAGTGCTGCAATTGGCCGAGATCGTCAAAACTGTCGGCGAACAGATGGGCCTCCACGTTGAAGTCGATCACATCCCAGATCCGCGCGTTGAAGCAGAATCGCATTATTACAATGCGAAGCATTCCAGCCTGATCAACCTCGGTTTGAAGCCACACCTTCTATCCGGCTCGCTCATTGATTCACTCATCAATGTTGCGCTGCGTTATCAAAATCGCATTGATCCTGCGTTGTTTGAACCTCAAGTGAGTTGGCGGCAGGCTCGAAATGACAGGCGCGTCAGCAACGACAAATTCAAACAGCCGTTCTTCACAACAGAAACCGTATCAAGCGACGACTGAACGTCGAGTCAAGGGACGAATCAACTCAAGGTGTGGGAACCAGTACGCCGCCGCGGATTAGATAGTTTTGCCCTCGCCAGCGGATGCTTCGGCGTGCGAAGCTGACTAGCCAGATCAGAAAAGCGAGCCCGTCCCACAACGGTATCAGCAGCATTTTCCTCCAAACACCGCGCTGTCTGAGCCCCCACGCCCCGACCAGCGCGGTCATGGTCATGCGGAATGTCAGATACCCACCTAAATATCCCATGGCGATTGCGAGGGTGGGATGCAATGCAACTGCCAGGAGCGCCCACGGCAGTCCCAGCGTAAAAATCAGGCCCAAATGTCCCCACGGGCGCATATGGCGCATCACCGTAATCCAGCGCAGACGTTTATGGAACAGATCGCTCAACGATTGGTAGTCTGGCACCGTGGCTATGGAGTATGGGAGGATCTCGACATCATAGCCCTGGTCAGCGATCAAGCGCCCCACCATCAGATCATCCGCCGGACGGTTTTCGAGAGATGTGTAGCCGCCAAAAGCCTGTAGTCGAGTGCGTGTCGTGGCAATCGTAGGACCCAGCGCGAACTTCACTCCGTCCAGCTGCTTCGCCACCAGAATGCCGGGATAGAAGTCGGAAAGCATCCCCACATCTTGTAAGCGCTGCACCCAGCTCGTGTCCTCGAGAGGGACATAAAAGCAAGTGGTAGCCCCGATCTTAGGATTCGCTAATGGCGCAATTGTCTTGCGGAGATAGTTTGACACCACGCGCACGTCGCTGTCGCTAATGACGAGGTATTCATACGAGGCTTCATCCACAAGTCGAACCAACTTGGCCACCTTGTCGTTCGCAGCCTCGCGACCTGACCCGATTAGAATGCGAATCCGACGTTCCGGAAAGTCGCGAACGATCTGTTCCAACAGCGGGAACGCTGGATCGCTCGTATCTCCGACGCAAAATAGAATCTCGTAATCCGGATAATCCTGCCGGCAAAAGCTGGCAAAGTTCTCATAGGCTCCCGGATCAAGCCCCCGCACTGGCTTCAAAATGCTTGCGGGGGGCTCGAACCCGCTCTTCTCTTCGCCCTCTGCTGGCGCTGCTCGAAAAAACCTCACGACGCTGACGAGTGCAATGGTGTAGTAAATGGAAGGAATCGCGCTGATTCCAAGAAACAGATTTCGTACCAGAGCGGCCGGCATGGCACCTCAAAAACAATAGCGGTTCATTCATTCTCTAGGAGACGCCATCAGTAAGCAAGGACAGCCAACCATCGCTCGGTCCTTACGGTTTTCATAGCTGTGAGCGCCGATGAATTCGCTCGGTTCAAGCAAAGGACTCTTCGAGCAACGAAACGGTCAGGATAGAGCGCGAAGGCTGTTCCTGAGACCATCCGGATCAGTGTCCTTGATGAGCGCTTCGACATCGCGATGCGTCTTTTCCCAGATCGGCATAGCCGCCGCGAGGACAGTGTTGCCCTCGGGAGTGAGGCTCAGCCGTCGGCTGCGCCGATCAACATGATCCGCAACGACCTTCACCAGTCCACGTCGTTCCAGCGGTTTCAGGGCTGCCGTAACCGTCGTGCGATCCATCGCAAGCATGTCAGCAACCGACGCTATGGCCGCTGGCTCAGGGCGATTCAGGGACATCAGCAGAGAAAACTGGCCGTTCGTCAGTCCCACCGGTCGCAGTGCCTCATCAAAACGGCGGGCCAGCGATCGAGCAGCCCGTTGCACATGCAGACAGAGGCAGCAGTCGCGCACCCAGAGGGTGGTTTCGAAAGGAACTGGCTTGGGCCTTGACATCATTCCCAATATGTTGATATCAACATAAAATGTCAAGCCGTTCCCCTTGCTTTCGTGTAGCAGGGCCAAAATAATAAACGGCAGAAAATGGTGGTTGCGAAGACTTTAGTAGCCCACGCGTTCTGATAAGGGCTGGAACAGGGATGATTTCTTACCCAATTGGTAGCCGAGTTGAGCAGAAATTATTCCGAGAAAAAAAAGTTCCACAGCGTGTCGATTCTGCGGCGCGACGTTCGACGTGTCAATAGAGCGTGGGATACAACGGTAGGTTCGTCCTAGACGCTTACTTTCAACGAGGAGAAATTTCGAGGACTCACCCATGTCATTCCTTCGTGATCTGAAAATTGCCGTGCGCTCCCTCTGGCGCGTCCGCACTCTGTGGTTCACCGTCGCTCTCACGCTGGCCCTCGGCATAGGCGCCAACGCGGCCATCTTCAGCGTCGTGCGCGCCGTGTTGCTGCGCCCTCTTGCTAACCGCGACGAAGACCGCCTGCTCTACATCCGGCAGAGCGCTCCCGGCCTCGGCCAACAGAACACCGCCTTCTCCATCCCCGAAATTGACGACCTCAGCAAGAACCTTAAGACCATCACCGAGCTCGGCACCTTTTCCACCATCGACTTCACCATCGTCGGCCTCGGCACTCCCCGCGAAGTCCCCGCCGGCGTCGTCGACGGCCACTACTTTGAAGTCATGGGCCTGCGCCCCGTGCTCGGCCGCCTGCTCACCACTTCTGACGACGGCCCCAACGCAGCTGGTGCCGTCGTCCTCACGTACCGCTTTTGGAAAGAATCTCTGCATGGAGATCCCAGCGTCCTCGGCAAATCCGTGCGCCTCGAAAGCGTCTCTGGGTCGCGCACTGCAACCATCATCGGTGTTCTCGAGCCCTCGGTTCCCTATCCCGTCGCCACTGAGATCATTTCCAACGTCGTCACCAGCCCGCACCATCTCTCTGCCACTATGGTCACCGGCCGCGAGCACCGCATGACTGAAGTCTTCGGCCGCCTCAAGTCTGGAACAACACTCGATGACGCCCGCAACGAGCTGAGCACGCGCTACGCCGCCATTCTCGCGGCGCACCCTGACGTCTATAGGCCCGACAATCACTACCAGATCAACGTGAAGCGCATGCACGACCAGATCAACGCGCGCGCCAACACCATCCTGTGGGTGCTCTTCGCCGCTTCAGGACTGCTCTTCATCATCGCCAGCTCTAACGTCGCCAACCTCGTCCTCGCCCGCTCTGTGCGCCGCGAATCCGAACTCGCTGTGCGCTCCGCCCTCGGAGCCAACACCACAGCCCTGCGCCGTTCGCTGCTTGCCGAAAGCCTTGTACTCTGCGGCAGCGGAGTTCTGGCTGCTCTGCTTCTCGCGTGGCCCATGGTCTACGTGCTCGGACGCTACGCCGCTCGCTTCTCCGTGCGCGCGGACGGCCTCAGCCTCGACTTCAACCTCGTCTGGTTTGGCATCCTGCTCGCGCTCGCCGCCGCCGTCTTCCTCGCCTTCATTCCTCGTCTGCCCTCAGCCGGAGCGCAGCTCGGCACCAGCCTCGCCAATGGCGGAACGCGCAGCAGCACCGGAAGCAGTAACCGACGCCTGCGCATCTTTGCCGTCGCGCAGATCACCGCCTCGTTCCTGCTCCTTACCGGAGCAGCCGTGCTCATGCGCACTCTCTACACCGTCGAAAACACGCGCCCACCCTTTGATACATCGCATGTCCTGGGAGTGAATCTGCCAGTGCTTACCTATGGCCGTACGCCCCAGCAGATCCAGGATTTCTACCACGAGGTCCAGCGGCGCGTCAGCGCTATCCCCGGCGTGGCCCAGGTCTCCACCAGCTTCAGCGTGCCCTGGCGCGACGATCAGGCGCTCGACATCAGCTTCGCCTTCGCAGTGCCCGGAGCGGTGCACCGCAGCGGCCTCGATGATTGGCGCGCGAAATTCCGCTCCATCTCGCCCAATTACTTTCAGACGCTGAGCCTGCCGCTCCTCGAAGGCCGCGACTTCCGCGACACCGATAAGGATGGCTCCGAGCGCGTCGTCATCGTAAGCCAGAGTCTCGCCAAAACGCTCTTTCCCGGCGGCGATGCCCTGAACCACGAGCTGCACTGGACCGACGGCGTTATGAAGTTCATCGGCATCAGCTACGAGCCGCGCCGCATCATCGGCGTCGTCCCCGACATTGACGACGAGAACATCATCCCGTCGCCCGCGATGACCGTCTACCAGCCCGTCGATCAGGAAGGGTGGCAGAGCCGTCTCCTTGTCCGCTCTAAAGGTGAGGATCCCTACGCGCTGGCTCCCGCCATCACGCGCACCATACGCGACATTTCAGCCGACCAGCCGGTGGAGAAGGCCAGCACTCTCAACGACATTCGCGCCGAAGTGATGACCCCCGACAAGCTGAACGCCATCGTCTTCGGTGGATTCGCCGCCGTAGCCCTCCTCATTTCAGTAATAGGCGTCGCAGGCGTCCTCGCATTTTCCGTCAGCGGACGCACGCGCGAGTTCGGCATCCGCATGGCCCTCGGCGCGCAACCGAGAAACATCCTCACGGACGTTCTGCTGCAAGGACTCACGATCGCAGGCATCGGCGTCGGCGCGGGCATCATCTTTGGCGTCGCCTTTGCCAACGGTGTGTCTCACTACATAACCGAGGTGCGCCAGCCGGGAGCGTTGGCCTTCATCATCTCGGCCGTCGTCATTCTCGCTGCAGCGGTCATCGCGTCTGCGGTCCCCGCCGCTCGCGCGGCAAGAGTCAACGCCGTGGAAGCACTGCGTTCGGAGTAAGTCAGCGGATAACCTCCCTAAGTGCATCGCAACTGGCTGTAAATGGAGGCAGAATCTACATGACTGTTCGCCAAACTGAAAGCGGTGTCTCTTTTTGGTGGAGTTTATTGCCGATCTTTCAGCTTCTTCTTGCGTGTCGGCGCGATTGTTTTTTTTAGATCCATCCGGCGTGAATTTTGCGTCAAATTTCCTATCTTCCTGCTCGTGCTCGTGCTTGGACTGAACCTCGCTTCGATTCCCTGCGTAGAAAGCACTGGAAGCCGGATACTATGGTGGCCAGGGAATGAAGATCAAGAAGGTTTCTCCGAATTTGCTGCGCTTTCTCCTGGGGCTTTATGTACTGGCCAGTGTGGGCTACTGGTTGTCGATGACTCTCGACCACTGGTCTGTTGTCTTTCATCCCGACAGGCATGTCCAGGCGCCATTTACGTACGACAACGATACCTGCGTCATCAGCTCGCTGCAGCCAGAGGCAGCCGCCAAGGTTCCGCAAGGGGCGACTCTGGAATCACTGAATGGTGTTCCGTATTCGGCGAGAGTCTGGGACGAGATCGTCAATACGGCGCATCCTGATGACATGATGGACGTCGGGTTTCACCGGAGCGATGGAAGCGGGGGAACGGCGACGATCACTTTTGTTCCGCGCAAGCCATTTCTCACCGGCATTCCTACGTTCGTCTTGTCGCTGCAGGAGGTTCTTCTTTCCTGCGTTGCTCTCGGCTGTCTCCTGATGGGCTTCTGGGTGGTGATCGCCAAGCCTACGGATGGGAATGCGTGGCTGCTTCTGATTCTGCTGACCTTTCCCAGCGTGCTGTTTGTCGCACACCACGGATTTGCGACGGGGCTTCTTGCTCTTCTACTGGAATCCTGGTTTCAGATCATGCAGTTTGCCGCTGCGCCCGCCCTGCTTCTCTTCGGCATTTCTTTCCCGGAGCGGTCGCGGTGGGACGTAAAGTTCCCCTGGGTCAAGTGGGTGATCCTGGTTCCGCTGTTTGTTTGCGCCGTCATTCTTGCGCCGTTGATTTATGGGGAATACTACGGAGCGGGCAATGGTCCTTTGCTGGTGCGCGTGAGCAGCTGGGCGATGCGGGCAACGAACTTTCTCGACCTCATCTGCCTTCTGCTTTCCCTGGTGTTGACTCTCGATAAACTGCGCTCTGCGTCGACGGAGGATGCACGCCGGCGACTGCGTGTTCTGACAACAGGCATGAGCATCGGCCTGTCTGCACTGCTTTTGGTGTTCGTGATTTTGCCACACTTTGGCGTCATGACGGGAGCGAAAAAGGGCAACCTTTGGATTGCATACACGGGCGCTTTAACCTTCCTATTTGCGCCATTTTCGCTGGTTTATGTGGCTCTGGTGCAGCGCGCGATGGATGTGCGCATCCTGCTGCGCATGGGCGCCCGGTACGCACTGGCCAAGGCGACCCTCTGGGCTGTGCAGTACATTCTGCTAGCGGTGGTTGCGATTGAGCTTCTTCTGCCTGTCCTGGGGAAAAAGCAGACGCAGCTTTCTGATCTGATGGGGCCGCTTATCTTTTTCGGACTGATTATCTTGTTGCGGATGGGCTTGCACAAGCGCATCCAGCATTGGCTCGACCGTCGGTTCTTCCGTGAGGCTTATGATGCGGAACGCGTTCTGAACGAGCTTGCCGAGGAAGTGCGGCGCTATACGGAGACGGGACCTCTGCTGGAGACCGTAGCCCGCTGCGTTGCGGAGACCCTGCATGTCGACCAGATTGCGATGCTGCTGCGGCGGGGCGAATACTTTGTCCTGCAGCAGTCGATTGGCATTGCCGGAGGTGGAACGCTGACGCTTCCGGTACAGTCTTCTTCTGTCCGGTATCTGACGAATTCGAATGAGCCGGCGCGTTTGTACCGGGAAGATCCCGACGCGTGGTATCTGATGGCGGGGACGGCTGAGCGGTTTGCCCTCGACAAGATGAATGCTGAACTGCTGCTGCCGCTTCCGGGCAGAAACCGGATGATGGGCGTGATGGCGTTGGGGCCGAAGCGGTCCGAGGCGGCGTATTCTTCGGCGGATCTGAAGCTGCTGCAGGCGCTGGCGTCGCAGACCGGGCTTGCGCTTGAGGTGAGCGAGTTGGCGCGATCGCTGGCGGCGGAGGCGGCGCAGAGGGAGCGGACGAATCGCGAGATGGAAATCGCGCGCGAGGTGCAGGAGCGCCTCTTTCCGCAGGAGATGCCAGAGCTTTCGGGCGCAAAGATTTCCGGCTTTTGCCGGCCGGCGCTTGGGGTGGGCGGAGACTACTATGATGTGATCGATATCGGCGATGGCCGTGTGGGGCTGGCGATCGGTGACGTGTCCGGTAAGGGCATCTCGGCTGCGCTGCTGATGGCGAGTCTGCGGGCGTCGTTGCGCGGCGTAACGCTGGACAGTCCGCGCGATTTTGCCAAGCTGATGCATCAGGTGAACCGGCTGGTGTATGAGGCTTCCGCGTCGAATCGTTATGCGACGTTCTTTTTTGCGTCGTATGATCCGGCTACGCGCAGGCTGGAATGCGTGAATGCGGGGCACAATCCGCCGGTCGTCTTACGCGGGCAGGAGACGATCCGGCTTGAAGCGGATGGGCCAGTGGTCGGATTGCTGCCGTTTGCGCCTTATACCGAGCAGACCATGATTCTTGAGCCCGGAGATCTCCTGATTCTGTATACCGACGGCATCAGCGAAGCCATGACGCGCGATGACGAGGAGTGGGGCGAGGAGCGCATGATCGCGGCAGCGCGCGCCTCGATCAACAAGCCGGCCGATGAAGTGCTGGACGATCTTTTTGTGGCGGCGGATGCGTTTACGGCTGGCGCTCCGCAGCACGACGACATGACGCTGCTTCTCCTGAAGCTGGAGTCGTAGAATCAAAACGATGCGAAAGAGATGGTTGGTTTGGCTGTTGGGGCTGGTGCTGTTTGCCTGCGCGCCCGTCAGGTTCGTTGCGCAGGAGAATGAGCCGGTCATTCCGCGAGTTGCGCCGCGGGCTGCCGATACTTTGGTGATGCTGCCCGATGGCTCCACGGTTCACGTCGAACTGGCGAAGACGGAGGCGGAGCGCAATTATGGATTGATGGACCGCACCAGTCTTCCTCAGGGGCGCGGCATGCTTTTTATTCACGATCGCCCGAGCCAGAATAGCTACTGGATGTATCACTGCAAGATCGGCCTCGACATTGTCTGGATGGATCAGGACCACCGTATTGTCGAGATGTCTCCGAATACGCCACCTTGCAAAGGCAAAGCGAGCACTTGTCCTTCTTATGGAGGGCATGCTCTGTCGACCTATGTGCTTGAGCTGCCGGTTGGTTCAATCAAAGCGCACAACCTGCAGGTCGGGCAGACGGTGAATTTCAGCGTGAGTTAGCCCCATATATTTTGTAAATTCGTCCAAATACAGGTGGTTGGCGGCATTTGTTGCATTCAAGTCGCTGCACTTTCGGTTGCGCTCCGGCCTACGGCAGTAAGGTACGGGCCTTGGCCCGACTTTTATTCGGTGGGCTGAAGCCCACCGCTTCTACCCTTCCTGATCTCTGTCTCCCTTCGGGCTCTCACAGGCTCCGATTGTGACCGCAAGCCTCTGTGGCCCACCCCCCCATGTTTTTGTAAATTCGTCCAAATACAGGTGGTTGGGGGACACTCACCATGCCCGTCTTCCTGCCGGCTCAACTTCTGTGTCTCTGCTTGCGGACCGGAGCGATCCTTTCCAACAGCGTGACCGTGACCGTCTCCCCAGGCGCTTTTCCGATCGCCTCCAGGATTGCAGCCTTCACGGGCAGTTTGTGATTGCCGTCACCCAATGCCATAAACGAACTCTGGAACTGGAATCCATCAATGGTTCCTTTGACCTTGACCAATCCGCGCGTCCCAAAGAAGGTTGCAGATTCGGGCCAGATCACATAGGTCCAGCCACCTGGCTTTGGACTTTTTATGAGTTGCGCTGTGAAGGATTGGTTAAGCATTCCTTCCTCACTCGTGCCCGCGAAATTCGCGTCCTGCTGTCGCATCGATTCGGTTCCTGCGGTTTGCCGGAACAAGCATTAGTAAATACTGCATCCGCTTTACTCATATGACGGCGAAGCTTCCGGCCTATCGACAAGGGTGCCTGAAATTATTTTCCGAGGCTCCGGGTGGGTTGCATTCTCTGAGGTCGCTTCACCTGTCGGTTCCGCTCGGGCCTACGGCAGTGAGGTACTGGTCTTCGGCCCGACTTCTATTCGGTGGGCTGAAGCCCACCGCTTCTACCCTCCCCTATGTTTTTTGTAAATTCGTCCAAATAAAGGCGATTGGGAGTCTTCGGGTTCACAAAAGATTTCGTGCGCGCTTTGCGCGGTCTGGCTAGACCCACTCAATCTCCTCGAACGACGCGAGGAGATTGAATGGGGCACCCGGCTAACATGGGCCACCTGCCAAAGGACTACCCAGACACGGGCCACTCGGCGGCAAGGTCGAGGAAAGCGGGCTAAGTCTTCGCCCGCTTTTTCTTTGCCCGTTTTCGTTCCCGCTGCCATTCTTTCTCTCGCTTCTGCAATTCAGCTTTCGAGACGGAAAGAATCTTGCGTATCGCCTCGTCAAGCCTCTCGAATTGCGAATGATCACTCATGGTCGCGGCCTTTCAAGCCATTGAATAGCTTTATAGCGCCACGAATCCCGAAAGGGTTCATGCAATGCCAATGGTCTATGCCCGACTAGAATAAATATCTTCGCCTCTCCAGATTCGACCCCAGAGCCTCCGTTAATTTCGATGTGCGCAGATTGAAAGGCTTGCTCCAATGTCTGTACCTGCTTGATGTCGGGATGGCCAATCGTGCCCAAATTAAGACCGAAGTTAACCGTGGACGGCTGACTGCTATCGGCTGTCTCGGTTCCTTTGAGAACAGTGTCGTCCCAACCTGCCTCCTTAAAAGTATTAAAAATCTGATTGGCATAGGAATATGCCTCTTCGTCGTGGGCTGCTGCCTGTACCGTTATGGCAAAGGGACGATGCTGCCGAAGAAAGTCTTCTAACCGTCCTTTTTGCTTATCGTTGATAGCTCGGGGCATTACATAAGCGTTGATATCGTGACGCAGCGAAATTGCAAAGGAAAAGATCATCGTTACCATTGAGCCGACAATTATCACTAGCGCTAAGCGACGAGACCAAAAATTATTTGCAATGCTAACTATTGAAGATGTGAGCGCCGGGAAAAGTCTTGGTTTGATCTTAGGCCAGTAGTGAGCTAGGGCAATAAAAATGATCCCGATTGCAAAGGCGATACATGCTTTCGCTAGCTCCCCGCGTGCAAATAGAAATTCGGCGACAACCAGCAAGAATCCGAGGCCGATGTAGTCAAAAACAGTACAAACCACCCTATCTTGAGGCGGCAAATCGTCAAACATGAAATATCTTCCTAGGAGCGGAATCATCCTACGCGCCTAGGTGTGGGCGAGGCAATTCTTGCCTTTGTAAATTCTTCCAAATACAGGCGGTTACGTGTCATGGTGTTCTCTGGAACTTCATTGGAGCGCGTTTCGCGCGATCTTTCCAGACCCACCTCTATCTCCTCGGACTGCGCGAGGAGACAGGATGGGGCACCCACCCATAAGCGCTAAGATAAGGATTGGAGCTGGGGTCTTCGTTTGCGGTTTGGTTCGCTCAGAGCCGCAGCGACCTCGTTCCAGTTTTGAAGAACCGTTTGAAGTGGCAGCATAGGAGTAATGGCGGCGAGTACCTGATGGAAGGCGAACTGAAATTCACGCCATTGGCTCGGAGTGCGCGGCTTCCGGAAGGAGGTAGCCCCAGGGGGAAATCGTGCTTCCTACCCGTGCCATCTTCTGACTCAGCAAGGCCACGAACAGTTTGCCGTACAACCAGGCGCGGCTGCTCTGGTCATCGTGCTTCGGCACATGTCCGAGCTGGGCGATGGACTTCAATCGCTTAAAGGTCAACTCGACTTGCCATCGCAGCCGGTAAGCCTCTAGGACTTGCTCAGTCCTGGCTTCGGAGGCGGGAAGGGTGGTGAAGACCAGCACATATTCGGCATACTTACGGGTTGCCGGACCTACGCTCTTTCCCTTTTGCTCCTTATCCTTCAACCGACGCTTAGCCCGCTCGATGGCGTCCCGGCTCTTGCGAATCGCACAGACCCGTCCGGCGATTCTTTGCCGACCGGATGATGACCGGGCCTGGCCTGGCAGGATCCATACCGGCCACTCTGCCAACTCTCCGGCCTTGCGTAGGCCGGCTAACGATTCGAGCAATGAGAATGAGGCTCCGCGCTCATTCCACAACGGCAGTGCGTAAGGATTCATACGCACGCAAACGTCCGCATGCTCTTCGACCACCGCCGCAATTCCAGCAGGATGGCAGTAGCCCGCATCGGCCAGCACCAACTCCCCGGGCTGAAACTGAAACCTCCCAAATCTCTCCGCCGCGCCGGCACCATTGGTCGGGGTGAGATCGAAAGAATCGCACTCCAGTGTCGGCAGACGCAGACTGTAATGAATCCGCCACTGGCTTCCCGTCTTGCCCGGTTCTCTGACCACTGTTGCATCCAGCAGTCGCACACTTCTCCCCTCGAAACCCGGCTGCAATTCGACTCCGTTGTCCTTCCACAACTGCTGGCATAGCTGCCTCAGCCAATCCTCGGCATCCCGCAAACGATTCAACAACGTGACATCGGAGACTTCAGCAATGCCCGCTAACTTAGCCTGCACCGCCGTTTCACGCAACGACCACCCGCAACCCACATGCAACAGCAAGGTGCGCAGCAACGCTTCCAGCGAAGGAAAGCCGCGCAACCGTTTCACCGCACCGCTGCTCCTGCCCAACTGCCGCCACTCGGAGGGAAACAGGCCCAGTAACACCTGCCAGTCTTCCAGCTCAGACATGCCCTCAGGCTACCCTTCAGCTCAGTAATCAGTCAATGTTTATCTTAGCGCTTATGGGGCACCCACCCCCGGTATGTTTTGTAAATTCGTCCAAATAAAGATACTTGTGTGTCTTCGAGTTCTGAGTTCAGGGGAGCGCGCTTTCGCGCGGTCTTGATGACCCACGTTAGCCCGCGAAGTCTCCGACTCCGCTCCTGCTAGCATGGGGCACCCGTTCGGAGCCCCTGCATTTTCGTAAATTCCTCCAAACAAAGGCGGTTGCGTCTACCTGATTTCCCAGACTCTCTTCCGAGAGAACGTGGGGGCAAAGAAAAAAGCCCGCTGCGGGGAGCGGGCTCTCTGTATTCCTACTCTTAGGATAACTGATACGAAGATAATCGTATGCCAGTGGTTGTTGCAACGACTATTATTTTTCTGCTGCCGTTCCCATTTTGGGACGGTTCAACGTTCGGAATCTCCTGGCTGGTCACAGATCGCATTACTTGCCGGCGTTGGCTTGCTTTTCCATTTTCGCTTCGTAGGTCTGCTTTTCCGGTGGCAGGGGAATCAGTTTGTAGAGGATGAGCACGTTGCGGTCTTCGTCGTCGAAGGCGTGGTAACGGGCTACGCGCTGCAACGAGTATTGCGAGTGCAGGTCTTCGAGGGTGCCGGGGTCGATCTCGTTCCAGGCCGCGTACCAGCCGGGCTGGTAGGTGTGGATGCGGTAGGGGAGATCGTAGGTGCCGAAGTCGTCGCATATCGTAGGCAGATGGGTGATGAGGGTGATGTTGGCTCCGCTGATGGAAAGCAGCAGGCGGTTGCCGTTGGGGTGCTGGTCAATGTACCGGGTGAGGCGCCGGGCCGCCAGGATAAATGAGTGATCAGTGTGTCGCATGAAATGCGCGATCAGGCGGAGATTGAGGCCGATGCTGATCACAATGACGGCTATCGCCGCTATGCCCAGCCAGCGGCGCTGCTCGAGAAGAATGCCCGTTCCAATGCTGACGAGGATGATGAGTGGGAAGGCAACGACTTCGTAGTAGCGCGGCTGCATGTTGTTGTGCCAGCCGGTGAAGAAGATGTATCCGGCGGCGGCGAGCAGAGATGCGACGAATAGTGGGTTCATCCACAGCCTTCGCAGCCATACCAGTGATAGAAGCAGCAGAACTACCGCGAGCAGGCAGAGTGGTGTATCGATCCACAATGTTCCGTGGATGGCGTACCAGAAGGCGAGGGCCCATCCACCGATGGTTGTCGGCTGGTCCCACTTGTTCGCGGCGAAGAGGTAGTGATAATCGGCCAAGTAATGCGGTCGTACCACGAGGAAGTAGTACGCGGACCACGGGACGATCGCGGCGCCAACTGCGACGGCGAGGTATTTCAGCGCAGTTCTCGGCTTGTATTCGGCGGCATACCAAAGGAGGTAAGCGGTGGCCGGGATCAGGAAGATCGCCGTGGTCTTGGTGAGGATTTTCAGACAGAACAAAACACCGATGGCTACCAGCAGCCCATAGCGTAGCCGAGTTGATGAAACTGTGCGTAGGCGCAAGGCGAGAAGCCACGAGAGCAGCATCCAGAAGATCAAAAGTGGTTCGAGGATGGCGAGGCGGCTGAAGGCGTAGAGAAATGCGCTGGATGCTGCGATGGTCACGCCCAGCAGAGCGATGGATCGCTTTTGCTGTGTGCGGATCAGGGCGTAGGTGAGCAGCAGGTTCCCGGCAAAGACGACCAGCACCAGAACCCGGGCGGCGACGAGGCTCACTCCGGTAAAGCGAAAGACGATGCCTTCGAGCAGCGGCCATATGGGCAGGGCTGCGGCTGGGTTGAAGTCGCCGGGCAGGTGCCAGGAGCCGGTCAGGAAGTGACGGATGGCGGCACTGCCGTACCAGCCTTCATCGGTGTATTTGGAGTAGTCCATCCAGGGGGAAAAATTGGGGAAATCGGCGCGTAAATGGAGCAGGTGTATGCCGTAGAGCAGGCAGATGCCAGCCATCCAGGCAATAGTCAATGTGCGCGTCCATTTCATCCTTTTTATGGGCACTCCTGTATTAACCCAGGTCTGTGACGGGTCGTTGCGATCGGCGCTCAAGCGCACTCTTTTTGTGGAATTCTTATTCCCGGTTATATATGAGCTTTAGCGAAAGACATAGTCCTTTGGTTGCTTCTGGAGGGGCGGGATGCCGCTTGCGTCATCGCCTTGAGGCAATTCCGGTTCGTTCCTGCCAGGTTGAAAAAAAGCAGGTCCTTCGACTCCGCTACGCTCCGCTCAGGATGACAGCATTTGTGTGGTGTGAGCTTTCAGAAACGCCAGGCAATTGCCGGGCCTTCGCCGGGAACCGAATCCCGTTTTCCTGCGTATTCACTTGCATGAGCGCAGCCGGCACCATAACGTGGAATGGATGGGGCGTGGCCAGGACGGTATCGCGAGACATGGATAAGCGGCCGCCGTCACGGGAGCCATGGCTGCCGCCTCAGAACGCCGGAGTTGCGGGCGGGGTACGCCGGTCGGCAGACAGACCAGGGGAAAGACATTTGGACGCAGACTGGCAACTGATCGTAAGACGCTGCCTCGACGGCGACTCGAAGGCGTGGACGGAGCTGGTCAAGGCTCATCATCGCCGCGTTTACGGCCTCTGTTATCGCTTCACAGGATCGCCGCACGACTCCGAAGATCTGGCGCAGGAAGTCTTCCTGAAAATCTACGGCAACCTGGCGACCTTCGATCTGGCCAAGGGCAGCTTCCAGACCTGGATTACGACTCTCACCCGAAACCTGCTGGTCGATCATTTCCGCCGCTCCAAGCAGTTGCGTGTAACTGACTCGATGGACGCCGGATGGGATGAAAGCGAAGAGCAAAAGATTGCGGATCGGTTGTCTGATCCGGGCCCCACACCGCACGAGCATGCGGTGCAGAAAGAATTAGAAAAAATGGTGCAGCAGGCACTGACGAAAGTCTCGCCTGAACTGCGCGAAGCAGTGATTCTGCGCGACTTACAAGATATGGATTACAAGGAGATCGCGCAGGTTTTACGTATTCCTGAAGGGACTGTGAAGTCACGCATCAGCCGCGGTCGGGCGGAACTTGCGAGGCTTCTACAGCGTAATGGAAGGCAGGTGGTTTAGATGTCAGAGCGCAATCCATTTCAACAGAATCAGAAGGGCCCGCTGCAGTGCGAAGAGTGGGAAGCCCTGCTGGTAGATGCTCTCGACGGAACGTTGAAGGCTGAGGATTCAGCCGTCTTCACCGCCCACGGAACAGACTGCCCTATGTGCGCCGAGATGCTGGCGCGAGCAAAGCAGGGGCAGGAGTGGATGAAGTTTCTGCAAGAGGAGCCGCCGGTTCCCGTGGATCTGGTTTCGAGGATTCTCGACCGAACCAGCGGCGCCTCACTGCCACAGCTGGCCGTAGCCGGCGTGGCCCAGCCGATTCCCCAGCCGATGGCTCACTTCACAACGCGCCGGACCTTTCGCGATGCGCGGATGCTGATGACTGCGGCGATGGCTTTCTTCTCGCTGGCCCTGACGCTCAACCTGATCGGCATTCGCCTGGATACGCTGCGCATGGCTGACCTGAGGCCTTCGGCGCTGCAGACGACCATTGCCCGGCAGTTTTACGGCGCCAAGAAGCAGATGGTGAGCTACTACGAGAATATCCGGCTGGTTTACGAAGTGGAATCAAAGATGCGCGAACTGCGGCGGGATGCGGAAACAGAGCAGCCGGCGCAGCCGCGCAAGGACGAGAAGCAGCAGCAAAGCAATCCGCCGGGTGATGGACATAAGACAGGCGGCAAGCTGGAGACTCCCAATCACTTCGAGTCGCCGAGGGCTGTGATCTGGGGTGAGCCTATGCGGGTCCGTCTGGATCGCCGGACTGATACGGCCCAGAAGCTGCGTGAAGAAAAGCTAGTAGAGGTAAATGAATTGGTCATAAACAAAGAAACAGACCAAGCGGAAAGGAGTTTGGCATGAACTGCGCCAATCATCCTGATCTTTCTGTTGCGGCATACTGCCAAAATTGCGGCAAGCCGCTCTGCACGCAATGCGTTCGCTCGATTTCGGGCGTGATTTATTGCGAACCCTGCCTTGCGGTGAAGATTGGCATTCCGGGAGCGGCCGCGAATCCGGCGCCTGGCGTACCAGTTGGCCCGGAATCCGATGGTCCGAATCCTGCGTTAGCTTTTGCTCTTGGGTTTATCCCCGGCGTGGGCGCCATGTACAACGGTCAGTTCATCAAGGCGCTGATTCACGTGCTGGTGTTTGTGGTGCTGATCGGCATTACGAATGAGCACCCGCTGTTTGGCATCTTCATTGCTGCCTGGGTCTTTTATCAGGTCTTCGACGCATACCAGACGGCTGCGGCGCGCCGAAATGGCCTGCCGCTGCCCGATCCTTTCGGACTGAACGAGCTGGGGCAGCGGCTGGGTGTTCCCAACCGCAGCTATGCTGTGCCGCCGATGGGAGTGGTTCCCCCGCAAGGTCAATACCAGACGCCACCCGTGCCGCCTCCGCCGCCCTACGCTGCTGGCGACCCGTATGCTGCTGTGCCGCCGGTGCCACCGATTCCACCGCTGCCTCCGGATTTTCCGGGACGGCGGCCCGAGCCGATTGGCGCGATTGTGCTGATTGCCGTCGGCATGCTCTTTCTCTTCAGCACGCTCGGGTTTCTCCGCTTTGACTGGATCGGACGCGGCTGGCCCATTCTGGTGATCGCGGTCGGCGTCTGGCTGCTGGTCCGGCGCACGCGTGAAGTTCCTCCTCCGCCTGCACCACCCACGGGAGGTGGACAGTGAACCAGTACATTTTTCTGCAGCGTATTACAGGTCCGGCAATGCTGCTCACCTTCGGCGTGTGTGCGCTGCTGGACCAGTGGGACATTCTCAGCTTCGGCCGCAGCTGGCCTTTGTATCTGATCGTGCTGGGCGTCATTAAGCTCGCCCAGCGCGCTGCGCTGGCAACCGCCCAGCCGCCTCCGTATCAGCCGGGATATGGATATGCCGGATACCAGCCTGCTGGTGTGGCGCCGGCGGCTCCTGTATCTGCACCGGCTCCAAGCGACAGCGGGATGAACTCAACGAGCGAGTCAACGAGTGACTTTGGGGACAGGAGGTAAGTCATGGCAGCTGCACCTCCACCCTACAGTCCGCGCGACAACCGTCAACAATGGAAAGATTGGCAACGGGCACAGAAGGACGCGGCGCGAAGCCGCCGCTTCTACTGGCGCTACTATCATCGGCCTTCGATTGCCGGGCCTGTGATCCTGCTGACCGTTGGCATTATTGCTCTCCTGATGGAGACAGGCCGCATGAGCGCGGCGCGCTTCTGGTCCTGGTATGGGCAATGGTGGCCGATGCTGCTGATTGGCATCGGGCTCATTCTGCTCCTCGAATACTTCATTGATCGGAACAATCCATATGCCGGCCGCAGGTCGATGAGCGGCTTCGGATTTCTCATTCTGCTCCTCATTCTTGGTGGATGGGGCACGCATGCGGCTCATGTCTGGGGACCGCTGAGTGATCAGTTCGGCGACAATCGCGATGACTTCTGGTCGCTGATGGGCGAAGAGCACGACAACGATGTGCAGCAGGATGAGGCCATCTCTCCGAATGCGTCTGTGCAGATTGAGAATCCGCGCGGCGATGTGACGATTACTGCTTCGTCTGACGACAAGATGCACCTGCGCGCGCACCAAGTCGTGCATACATCCTCTGATAACGATGCCCGCAAGACCTTCGAAGCTGTGACGCCGAGAGTGACCAACTCCGGTTCGAGCGTAGTGTTGAGTGTCGAAGGCAGAAACAACTCGCGGGTGGACTTAACCGTGGAGCTGCCGCCAAGCGCGAGCACCGTGGTCAATGCAGGACGCGGCGATGTGACGATCGAGGGCCTGAAGACCGGCTCGGACGTGACGGCCAGTCATGGCGATGTGAAGTTCGACAACATGGGCGGGACTGTTCACGCGCGAATGGATCATGGAGATCTTTCGGCGCACCAGATTGGCGGAGACGTTAACGGTTGATGGGCACGCTGGAGACATCACGCTCTCTGACGTGAAGGGAAATGTCACGCTCGATGGTGAGTTCTTTGGGGATACCCACCTCGAACAGGTTGGCTCTACCGTGCATTTCCATTCCAGTCGTTCCGACGTTGCCATTCAAAAACTGCAGGGCGATATGACGATGGATTCGAGCGATCTGAATATCAACCAGGCGGTTGGACCGGTGCGCATCGTCACCCGTTCCAAGGACATCGATCTGTCGCAGTTGACCGGCGATGCTCACATTGAAAATAACAATGGCGATGTGAATATTACTGCTGTAATGCCGCTCGGCAACATCCAGGTCAGCAATCGCACGGGAAACATTTCTGTCTCAGTTCCGGAGAATGCAAGCTTCGCCGTGACTGCATCGAATTCTGATGGCGACCTGCATACTGATTTTCCGCTGACAATGACGAATTCGGGCGACCGGAAATCGGCGCAGGGGCAAATCGGGAATGGTGGACCGCATCTTGAACTCTCGACCGGCCACGGTGATTTGCAGCTGCGAAAGGGTGGACCGTCCGCGCCTGTAATGCCAGCGCCACCGGCTCCGCCGGCTCCTCCAGCGGGTGCGAAGCATCTGCGGCCGCCAAAGGATGCTACTCCGCCTGCAGCGCCAACCGAGCAGTAACTATATCCTGAACTTTGCTGACTACGTCTTCAAGTGTCAGGTCGGTCGAATCAATGATCACAGCGTCGGGAGCAGGCTTTAATGGAGACTGCTCCCGATTTCTGTCTCGCTGATCGCGCTCCCGGATTTCTTTGAGAATGGCCTCTGGCGGTGCGGCCTTGCCCGACTGTTCGTAGCGACGCTCGCCTCTTGCTTCAGGTGAAGCATCGAGGAAGATCTTGATATCCGCATCCGGAAAAACAACGGTGCCGATGTCGCGCCCTTCCATGACAACGCCGCCTTTTTCTCCGAGCTTGCGCTGCAGGTCGACCATCCAGCTGCGGATTGCGGGATGCACGCTGACCTGAGATGCTGCCTGCGTGACTGCTGCATCGCGAACGTGCGCCGTCACATCGTTTCCATCGAGCAGCACTCGATTGCCTGACGGTGTTGGCTCCAGCGTGATCGATGTTTCAGTAGCGAGCTTTTCGAGTGCAGCTGAATCATCGAGCGCGACGCCATTCTCGATGGCCTTGAGCGCAAAGGCGCGGTACATTGCGCCGGTTTCGAGGTTCAACAGACCGAATTGCGAGGCTATTCGTGCTGCTACGGTACTCTTGCCTGCACCTGCGGGGCCGTCAATGGCCACTATCAACCGACGCGTCCCACTCATTCGCCGGATTTCTTTCCCTTCCTGTTATTCGGGCGTTTGCCAAAAGACGGCTTTCCCGTTGGCCGACCTGAGCGCTTCGCACCAAAGCCAGGTTTTCCACCTCTGCTCTTCGGTCCGCCGAAACTCTTGCCGCTCTTAAAGCCGGGCTTGGAAAAAGACTTTCTTGGCCGCTCTGCGTCCCCACCTTCAGCACGACCCTCTCTTTGCGGAGGCTTCTTGCGGTCAAAGCCTTCCCGGCTTTCGAAAGAGCGTTTTCGCTTGTCGCCGAAGCCGCTTCCTTCGCGGCGCGGCTTGAAACCGCGCCCCGCAGGGGGCCGTGGTTTGAATTCGCGGCGCTGCTCGGGCGACTCGTCTGTTCTGCGCGGGCGGAACTCCTTGCGCTCACCGTCTTCTCTGCGTGGTTTGAAGCCACGTCCTGCTGGCGGACGTGGTTTGAACTCACGGCGCTCCGGGGACTCGTCTGTTTTGCGTGGACGGAACTCTTTGCGCTCGCCTTCTGCTTTGCGCGGTTTGAACCCGCGTCCTGCAGGCGGCCGTGGTTTGAATTCACGGCGCTCCGGCGACTCGTCTGTCCTGCGCGGACGGAACTCTTTGCGCTCGCCGTCTTCTCTGCGTGGTTTGAATCCACGATCTCCTGACGGCCGTGGCTTGAACTCACGCCGCGCCGGGAAGTCGCCGGTTTTGCGCGGGCGAAACTCTTTGCGTTCTCCCTCTTCGGTGCGCGGCTTCCATTCTTTGCGTGGCGGACGGTCCGCACTTCCGGCGCGCGGCGGGAATTTCTTGTACGGACGCTGGTCTCCTGTACGCTGATCGCCTGTACGGCTGCGGTAAGGTTTGCTGAATCCGCCTCCTCCTTCCGCGCGGCGCGGCTTGAATTCGCCGCGGCCTTCCTGAGCGCCTTCGCTGCGTGGTTTCCACTCTTTCTTTTCGAATGGCCGCTTCTCTTCGCGCGGTTTCCATTCACGGCGCGGCGGCTTTTCTCCGGATGACTGATCACCGGTGCGGCTCCGGTAGGGCTTACTGAAACCGCCTCTGTCCTCTCCGCGCGGTGGACGGAATTCCCCCTCCCGACGAGGCTTCCACTCTTTGCGTGGGCCGTCAGAGGCGGGTCGCGTAAAGCTGGATGAAGATTTGCGCGGCCCGCGTGCCGCGGGGCGGTCCCCAAAAGCGGGACGCTCGCGCCGGGGGCGATCTTCGCCCTCTCGCGGTGTGAAGGGCTTGCGCGCGCGGTCGAATCGTTGCGGCGGGGCCTCTCTTTTATCCCGCGGCACAAATGGCCTGCGTTCGCGCACTGGGGGAGCGGCGTTCGGTTGCGGCTCGGCCTGCGCTTGTATCTCTGCCGGAGCTTCGATTTCGGGAAATTCTGGTATTCCACCAGCGATATGCAGCAGGCTTTGCGTGCCAAGCGTAATGGTCAGCAGCTGACGTGTTGTAGCAAGGCCGTGCGCCACTTCGCGAATCCGCGAGCGCGGGGCCAGAGGTGAAAGGAATGTCTCGATCTCGTCTGACGTTGCCGCAATCACAGAGTCGAGATAAAGCGAGATGAGCGCGGAGAGAGCCGTGGCCTGCGCCATGCCTCCGCCAATCTGCATCGGCTTCTGGTGGTTCGCTTCGAAGAGTTCCCAGGTGGTGGCTTCGCCTGCGGTGTAAACAGGCAGCACACGAAGCGCAGTCCAGAGTTCGCTCAAGGAGCGGAGCACCGCGCCCTCTGTTACTTCGCGGCCCAATAAACTCTGCAATTCAGGCGCGGTCAATGCGCCTTCGCGCTTCAGGATCTTCCACGATTCAACGACGAGGGGCGAAGATTTTTCGCGTGGGCCTCGCTTCCAGTCGCGATCTCCGCGCAGCGCAAAAACATAGGGGAGAGCTTCGGGCGAGATGAGAAAATCCGGTTGCTCGGAAACAGCGCCCAGCAAGTTGAGAGGCGTAGCTTTTTCCGCTGCGAAGAGTCGCGTGGCCAGATCGAATGCATTCTGAATCGCAGCCGGTGGTGGCGTTACATTGGTCTCGCCAAGCACGGCCTCGACGAATGAAGGTGCGGGCGACTGCAACTGCGTCTTGCGCGGCAGAAACAGGCTTACACCGGTGGACTCGATCCACGCCTCTGCGTCCTCAACGGTGAGAAGAGGGTTCGCCTTTTGCCGCCATTTTTCGGCGCGCGCTGCATGGAGCTGCTCTGATGTCAAAGAATCCTTCTTCTTGCGGGCAGTGGCTCAAATGCGCTGAAACGCCCGCTGGATGTCTTTCCAAGAATACCGCAATACGATGGGGCGGCCATGCGGGCAGCTGGTGGGATGGTCGGTTTTTGCGAGTTCCGCGAGCAGCCATTCCATGCGAATGGGATCGAGCGGGAAATTGACCTTGATGGCGGAATGGCATGCAATGGAGGCGGCGATGCGCGTGCGCAGGGTTTCGAGATTCTGCGCCTGGCTTTCGCGCTCGGAGTGTTCGAGCACTTCCATGAGCGTTCGTTCAAGCTCCTTGCCTTCGAGGCCGACAGGCGCGGCTTTGACGGCTATCGTGCGCGGGCCAAAGGGTTCGACTTCGAAGCCGTTGCGTTCCAGCTCTTCAGCGATGCGCGAGAACAAGACCATCTGGTGCGGGAGCAGTTCCACGAGCAGAGGCATCAGCAGACGCTGGTGTTGCACACGCTCTACTTCGCGCTCGCGCAGCAGCTTTTCAAAGAGCACGCGCTCGTGGGCGACGTGCTGGTCGATGATCCAGAGGCCTTCGTCGTTTACGGCGAGGATGAAAGATTCTCGCAGCTGTCCTAAGGGCTTGAGAGATGCGAGTGAGTTGAGGCTCGGAGCTTGTTCTTCCTGAACGGGCATGGGCGCATCGCAGGCGTGCTGCGCTGCGGGAGCCATGCTATTTGCCTGAATAAGCAGTGCTTCGGAAAAGGGCAATTTCACTTCTTCCGGAGCGGAGACCGGAGGCGTGAGGGTAAATTCAGCCGCTTGTTCCGAATTTACGGGAGGTTCGGATTCAGGCATCGAAGGCTCTGGCGTTGACTCGGGCTCGCCCGGCATGGGTGATACAGATGGCAGCAGCGATGGCGTGGCGTGGGGATTGGCTGTGAGCGCGGCGAGAAATCCGGCTGCGGGGCGCGTGCTGATGAGCGTGTTGCGGATGCTGTCGCGAACGAAGTCGTGTACCAGCGACTGCTGGCGAAAGCGTACTTCGGTCTTGGCCGGATGCACGTTCACGTCGACTTCGTGCGGCGGCATTTCCATGAACATGAGGATGACCGGGAACGAAGTTGGCGGAAGAATGTTTCGATAGGCCTCGCTGACAGCGTGAAGGATGAGGCGGTCGCGAATCAGCCTGCGATTCACGAAGATGTAGATCGAGTTGCGATTGAGTTTCTGCAACTCGGGCTTCGAGATGAAGCCGCTGATGCGCAGGAAACCGGGATCGGGAGCGGCGTAATCTTCATCGCGCTTCCACGGCGGTGGCTCCGGCAATCCGGCGCGGTCGAAGGCGCGCTCCGCGGCCATCGATAGCAATTGATCGAGAGTTTCGCTGCCGAAGATTTGAAAGATGCGCTCCTCGGGTTTCCTGACCGGAGGAGCAATCAATAAGGCATGCGTTGCGGAATGCAGCTCGAAGTGCTTGTCCGGATGCGCAAGAGCATAATGTGTAACCAACGCGGTTACATGAGACAACTCAGTCGTTTCTGACTTTAGAAATTTGCGCCGCGCCGGCGTGTTGAAGAAGAGATCGCGGATGGTGAAGGTTGTGCCCGGAGGCACGCCCGCATCTTCAACACGCATTACTTTTCCGCCTACGATTTCGATGCGGGTGCCCGAGGGCTCGTCTTCCGCGCGGGTTTCCATCTCAAGGCGTGCGATGGATGCGATCGACGGCAGTGCTTCGCCGCGGAAGCCAAGGGTTGCGATGGATAGCAGGTCATCGCTCGAGCGAATTTTAGATGTTGCGTGCCGCTCGAAAGCAAGCAGCGCGTCGTCGCGCATCATCCCGTGGCCATTGTCCGCAATCCGGATCAGCTTGCGGCCACCGGCTTCTACTTCAACGCGGATGCGGGTTGCGCCGGCATCGAGGGCATTTTCAAGCAGTTCTTTCACCACCGACGCAGGGCGATCCACCACTTCGCCAGCGGCGATCTGATTGGCAACCTGGTCAGAAAGAATGCGGATGCGGCCCATCTGAAATTCACCTTAGCAGGTTGCTCTTCGTGTGAAACGGTCGCTCTGTGTGCAAAAAGAGAGTGGCGGTCCGAAGTGGATCGGACCGCCACGGGTTCCAATTACGGATCGCTTAACGCTTCTTAGCCTTGCTCTTTGCAGCTGCCTTCTTTGGCTGCGACTTGCGCTGCTTTTTCGCCGGGGGTACAGTCAGGCGATCGCCGAGAACATGCAGACGCAGGAAGTTGGTCGATCCGGATTTGGTGCGGGTGCCGGCGACGATGCCGAGGATGTCCTGCGGCCGCACATAGCCACACTCTTCGAGAAGCTGTTCGGCCATGTCGACCATCTGCTCGGCGGTGTGGGCTTTTTCGCATTTGACCGGGTGCACTCCCCAGAGCAAATTCATACGGTTGATGACCGGCTCGATACTCGATAGAGCATAGATGGGCGGATTCGGGTGATACTTCGAGAGCTGTCTTGCGGTCGCTCCGGTTTCGGTGAAGACTGCGATTGCGGCGAGATCGAGATCCTCTGCCGCATGCGCCATCGATTCGCAGATCGTTTCCGCGATGGAGAGGCGGAGGTGGTTCGGCTGATCGTGATGCACTGGAACTTCGGGCTTGTGCGACTCGGTTTCGATGACGATCTTGGCCATCATCTTGACCGCTTCGATGGGATACTTGCCGGCTGCGCTTTCGGCTGAAAGCATGACTGCATCGGTGCCGTCATAGACAGCATTCGCCACGTCGCTTGCTTCGGCGCGCGTGGGGCGCGGGTTCTCGATCATCGATTCAAGCATCTGCGTCGCGGTGATGACGGGCTTGCGATGCTCGGCGGCGCGGCGAATGACGTGCTTTTGAATCGCAGGGACCTTTTCCGGCGGCATTTCTACGCCGAGGTCGCCACGCGCGACCATGACGCCATCGGTGACGTCGAGAATGCTTTCGAGATTGTCGATGGCCTGCGGCTTTTCGAGCTTGGCGACCACCCAGGTGTCGGCCCCAAGGGCGGCGATGCGCTGCTTGACCAGGCGAACATCATCGGCGGTGCGGATGAAGGAGACTGCAATCGCATCGACGCCGCTCTTCACGGCAAATTCAAGGTCGCTCTCGTCTTTTTCGGTGAGTGAGGGCACGCGAACAGCAATGCCGGGAAGGTTGATTCCCTTGTGCTCGCCGAGCGTTCCGCCGTTGATGACCTCGCACTCGACATCTTCTCCGGGAATGTCGATCACACGCAGTTCGATGAGTCCGTCGGAGAGGAGAATGCGCGCTCCGGGCTCAAGGTTTTCCGCAAGTGTGGGAAAGGTGGTGCTGATGACGGTGGCGGTGCCGGGGATGTCGCGAGGTGTAATGGTGAGGCGTTGGCCGGTTTTGAGCTGTACTGGAATGCGGTTCTTCAGGCGTCCAGTGCGGATTTTCGGTCCTTGCAGGTCGCCCAGAATACAGATGACCTTGCCTTCTTCCGCTGCGACTTTGCGGACCATTTCGATCAGCTTGAGTTTCTCCGGCTGAGTTCCGTGGGAAAAGTTAAGCCTTGCAACATCGAGACCGGCGCGTACCAGTTCGCGAAAAGTAGTTTCATTGCTCGATGCGGGCCCAAGTGTGGCCACGATCTTCGCGCGGCGGTCATTGCCGGAATCGGCAGCCGTAACGTTCATCCATCCCCCAAAGTTTGTGTGATCCCTGCCTATTCTAACTCGCCGATGTGAAGGTCCGGCGACTAGGCGGTTTGAGTTTTCCCTTGGGTAAAGGCATTTTCTTCTTCGTCGGTGGTGGATGGAGGGCAGGAATCGTGGACGGGAAAGATCTGCGCGTTGAATTCTGCTCCGACGAGGATGCTGATGGAGACCATGTAAAGCCACACCAGGGTGGCTACGCCTGCGCCGAGGGAACCATAGACGATCGAGTAGGCGGCAAAGCGGGTGACGTAGAGTCCATAAAGCAGGGTGATGAGGAACCAGGTGGCGGTGGCGAGCAGGGCTCCCGGGATAACGCGGCGCCAGTTCTGCGTTTTGGGCGTGCCGAAATGGTAGATGACGGCGAGCACGGCGACGCTGGTGAGCATGGCGATCATCCATCGCACCAGACGCCAGAGGAAAAGGACGTAGAGGCGGAAAGCGTGGTCCGAGTTCTCGATCATCCAGCGCTCAAACTGGTGGCCGAAGACGATGAGCAAGGTGGCGAAGAGCATCGGCACGAGCGTGATCGGAATCAGGCCGAAGGCGACGACGCGCTCGCGCCAGAAGTTCCAGGTGCCGCGCGGCAGGCGATAGGCGCGGCGGAAGCCTTCCATGATGGAGAGCATGAAGCCGGATGCGGCGAGGATGGCGATCGTAGTTGCGGACCAGATGAGGCGTACCGAGCGCGCGTGGTTCATCTGGAAGTAGTTCTGCACGAGGCCCATCGTGTCCGGCGGAAGAATGTCGTAGAAGGCAGATCGGATGTCGCTAAGGGTTTCGGTTTCCGGGCTGAGCGCGAGCAGTGTGGTGCCGACGAGAACCGCGGGGAAGAGGCTCAGAATCCCGGAATAGGCTGCTGCTTTAGCAGTGGTGAAGGCGTTGTGGAGGAAGGCGTTCCACGCGGCCCGACGAAGACTGGTCCACAACGACAGCAGCATACGTGTTGAGACTAAATCAACGCGCAGATGCCCGGTAGTGACTGTGTTGCGTCTTCAGGCTTTTCGTGTGGCTTTCCACTTGTTGAGAAATTCGGTGACCGAGGCCGGGTCCATTTTGCGCATGGCCTCAAACTCACCGTTCTTCTGGCTGTAGAGGAGCTTGCCGTGCGCGTCGAGGATGGCGAGGCCGGGGACGCCCTTTTTGAGCGGGACCTGATATTTCTCGGCGATATCGGTGTTCTTGTCGTAGTGCCCGATGTTGACGTGGACGAGGACGAAGTTGTTGTCCAGAATGTCGAGGTTGGGTTGCTGGTGCATATAGATGTCGAGCACTTGGCAGTCGCCGCACCAGTTTCCGCCGAAGTCGAGGATGACGCGCTTGTGCTCGTGCTGTGCGGTGATGAGGGCTTGGGCGATGTCGTGATTGGCGTCCGCGGTGTCAGAGTAGATGATTCGGGCCTGCGCGTTGGCGGCGAGAGTGGCGATGAGGAATATGGCCGAGGCTACTGCTGTGCGAGCTTTATTCATGGTTCCGGAAACTTTCACGAATCGGGTTTGCTGCATAGGATGCCACAGGTTGGGCTGTCGCTTCTAATTTCGCTTTCGGAAGGCATCCTCCCATCCCCGGTTTATTTATTTTCAATGGTTTAGCGGGGGGAATCATCCCCTGTTATGCGGTTGATTCTAAGTTGGTTAGCTGTGTTTTCAGTAATTCAGACGGGGATCAAGTGTTCAGGGTCGAGAGAAATCCGGGGCTGAAGCCGCTTCCCTAAATGCTTATACTCAAAAAATCTTCTTTATCCAGTTTAGCGATTTTGGCGAAATAATATGCCAAATCGTCCGCTCTCTAAGTGATTGCAGGAGTTCAGGTTAGAAGAAAAAATTTTCCTCGGGGCTTGACAGATTCGCTTTCCTGCTACTGCTCAGATCAAGAACTGGCCTTGCTTTGCAAGGCTTCACACGAACGTTGTTCGTGCGGGTCCTTCGACTCCGCTGCGCTCCGCTCAGGATGACAGCGCTGATTGACTCTCTCAGCGCCCGGACTTGCGGAGGATCATTTCGGCGGTTCTTCCGGCGATGGCCTGCCTTTGCGCTGTCATGTCTCCTTTTTGCGCGTGGACGGTGATTGACTGGCCCTCGGCGGCGTGGGCGGGGAGCGAGAAGCTGCCGGTGGGGCCGGTGGTCGCGATGTCGTCATAGCCGAGGACCCAGACGCGGGCGCCTTCTATGGGGTTGCCGTTTTCGTCTTCTGCCACGCCCCGGATGTTGACTGATGGCAAGGGCGCGAGCTGAATTGTGAGCTGCGGAAAGTAGTCTTTTTCGAGCTTTAAGGTGCTGTTTCCTGCCAGAAAAGCGTCTTTAAGCTCGACCCTGAAGGTCACTTCTCCGTTGGCGGGTTTTTCCTCGCGGGGGATGGTGAACTCCCATCCAGCATCGGTTTTCTTGAGTTCTCCGCCTGCGGAGGAGGTGATTTCGGCGTCGTGGACGGGCTCTTTGGATGGGTTGAAGACTTCGATGCGGACGCGGTAGATGCCCCGGCTGTCGAGGTATGTGCTGGCGAGTAGCGGCGACAGGCCGAGCAGGAAGATCACCGCCGAAAGGAACCAGGCGATTTGCGGGGGCTTCTTTTTGCCTGTTCCCTTAGTCAGGGACAGCAACGCGATGAGGGCTAGGACAGCGGCGAAGATCGCGGCGGTGACCGGGTGGGTGATCTGGGCGGCTAGTTCCAGGGCTTTTGTAAGCATGATTGATTATGGATGGGCTGAGAGTTGATTCTGTAGATCGTTCAGATTTTTGCGAATTGCCTTTGTTGTGGGATGGTCTGGACCAAGCGCCTTTTCGTCGATGGAGAGTGCGCGGCGAACGAGCGGCTCGGCCTCGGCGTACTTGCCCTGTTGATCGTAAACCGCGGACAGGTTGTTCAGGTCCCTGGCGACGGAGGGATGATCGGGCCCGAGTGCTTTCTCATCGATGGCGAGGGCGCGCTGGTATAGCGGCTCGGCCTCAGCGTACTTGCCCTGTTGATCGTAAAGCGCAGCCAGATTGTTGACGGCCGCCGCAACGTCTGGATGATCGGGGCCGAGTGCTTTTTCGTCGATGGCGAGGGCGCGCTGGTATAGCGGCTCCGCCTCCGCGTACTTGCCCTGGTCATAGTAAAGCGCAGCCAGATTGTTCAGATCCCTGGCAACGTCTGGATGATCGGGGCCGAGTTTTTTTTCATCGATGGAGAGTGCGCTGCGAACGAGCGGCTCGGCCTCGGCGTACTTGCCCTGTTGATCGTAAAGCGTAGCCAGATTATTCAGGTCCCTGGCAACGGAGGGGTGATCGGGGCCGAGTGCTTTTTCATCGATGGCGAGGGCGCGCTGGTATAGCGGCTCGGCCTCAGCGTACTCGCCCTGGTCCTCGTAAACACCAGCCAGATTGCTTAGGCCCGTCGCAACGGAGGGGTGATCGGGGCCGAGTGCTTTTTCATCGATGGCGAGGGCGCGCTGGTACAGCGGCTCGGCCTCAGCGTACTTGCCCTGGTCCTCGTAAAGCAATGCCAGATTGTTCAGGTCCGTGGCGACGGAGGGGTGATCGGGGCCGAGTGCTTTTTCATCGATGGCGAGGGCGTGCTTGTATAGCGGCTCGGCATCGGCTAGATCGCCTTTGGCTTGCAGCAGCAGTGCCAGATTATTAAGTGTAGTAGCAACGATTGGATGATCGGGGCCGAGTGCTTTTTCATTGATGGCGAGGGCGCGCTTGTACAGCGGTTCCGCCTCCGCATACTTGTCCTGGCTGCGATAGAGCTCAGCAAGATTGTTCAGGTACACGGCAACGTCTGGGTGATCGGGGCCGAGTGCTTTTTCATCGATAGCGAGGGCGTGCTTGTATAGCGGCTCGGCCTCGGCATACTTGCCCTGGTTCTTGTAAAGCAATGCCAGATTGTTCAGGAGCGGCGCAACGGACGGATCTGGGCCGAGTACTTTTTCAGCGACGGCGAAGGCGCGGCGGTAGAGGGGCTCGGCGTTGGCGTAGTCCCCTGCCTGGGCGAAAGTGAGAGCCAGGTTGTTGAGCACTACGGGATCGTCGGGGCGGTAGGTGAGGCATTTCTGATATGCCTGAGCCGATTCACGATAGTGGCCTTGTTCGTAGAGCGATTGCCCCAGGAAATTCGCGGCGTCGGCGATGTTCTTCTGGTCCTGAGTGACAGCTTTCTGATCGGCTTCGAGCTTCTGTTCTCTTTGCTGGAGTGAATCTTCGAGGGCCGCAGTTGCCTTTGGGTAGTTGCGTTCGTAGAGTGCGGCCAGGCCCGCTTCGTAGGGGTCTGTCGTTTTTGCGCCCCAAGCGCGGATGGCTGCGTCGATATCTTCTGGACTTAGATCGTATTGCTTTGCGATTGTAAGCAGCGCTTCTTTCGGGTCAGGTTGCGTTTGCACATTTGCAGATTTTGGCGCGTTGGCTTTGTTGATCTTGGCGGCGAGAGCAGCGAGCACGGCACCGCTTTCGAGCGCGGCGCGGTCGCCGCGTTGCACGACGACGATTTTGATCAGGTTCTCTGTCTTGTCGGCGAAGGATGGGACCGGGATGCGATTGTCCCAGGGGGATACGATGGCGAAGTCTTTTCCGGGTGGGGAGTGAACGAGCTGGAAGCTGATCCAGTCGTCGGCTTTGATGGTTTGCGCGAGCGGCAATTGGGCTTCACCGTCGTCTTTGGTCAGTTTGCTGGCGCCTTTTTCTATTCCGATTTCGACGAGGCGGACGGGGTGCTGGTGCGCGTCCTGAACGAGCACGGTGACGTAACCGGTTTCTGCGAGACTCGGTAGGGCCGCGAGTAGCAGGGGGATGACGGCGATAAGGTTAGGCGGTTTCACGGCTGCTGTCTTTCGGCACCGATGAATGAAATGACGATAGCTCCGGAGCTTCGTCTCGGAAAGAGAAAAGAAACTCGTGTCGGTTATTGGTGCGTTGGGATTGGGTCTGCGTTTCGGGGAGTTTCCGGGGCTGACGGCCCTCTCTTTGTGCCGTTCATTCACCGGCCTGAAGGCCGGTGCTTCTACCTTATCTGTGCGCTCCTTGGCTTCACTCAGGGCAGGCTATTGGGCATCCCTTTGTCCAGGGTCCGCTCAGGATGACGGCGGGGTGGGGTTGTGCTTTCCCACCCTTTGCTTTGCAGAGGATGGGGCCCTTTTCGTGCTCCGGTATGCGAAAACCGCGCGTCCTGGGAACTCCGGTTTCGTGCTGCTCTTGAGGAGAAGCAGATCCTTCGCGTTGCTCAGGATGACATCGTAAGACATTTGGGAATTACGGTAGCTGATTGAAATCATGGCTGGCTGATCCGAATCAGGGTTGAGCGGCGGGCGTGTGTGGTGGCAGGGAGGCGAGATTATCGCGGATTGATTTTGTTGTTGGGTGGTTGGGACCCAGGGCTTTTTCGTCGATGGCGAGGGCGCGGCGTAGAAGGGATTCGGCGGCTGCCAGGTCTCCCTTGTCCACCAGGAGCATGGCGAGATTGTTCAGGCTTACGGCGACGTCCGGGTTGTTTGGGCCGAGGGTCTTTTCTCTGATGGCGAGGGCGCGGCGGTAGAGAGGCTCTGCATCCACGTCATCGCCTTTTGCCCACAGGAGCTCACCGAGGTTATCGAGGCTGGTGGCAACGGAGGGGTGATCGGGGCCGAGTGCCTTTTCCTTGATGGCGAGGGCGCGGCGAAAAAGAGGTTCGGCATCGGCGTAATCTTCTTTTTCGCTTAGGAGCACCGCCAGATTACTCAGAACGATGGCGAGATCGGGATGATCGGGGCCGAGCGATTTCTCATCGATGGCAATGGCGCGGCGGTAAAGAGGCTCCGCGTCGGCGGGATTTCCAGTTTTTCGCAACAGCTCAGCAAGGCTGTTCAGAGTATGGGCGACGGAGGGGTTGTCGGGTCCGAACGCCTTTTCCTCTATGGCGAGGGCGCGCTGGTAAAGAGCTTCGGCGCCGGAGTAATCGCGCGTGGCTTGGAGGACCGATGCCAGATTATTCAGAATCGCGACAAGATCGGGATGGTCGGGTCCGAGCGCTTTTTCGTCGATGGCAAGGGCGTGGCGATTGAGAGATTCTGCGTCGGCACGGTCACCTTTGGTCAGCTGGAGCGCGGCCAGGCTGGTGAGACTGATGGCAACGGAGGGGTGATCGGGTCCGAGCACTTTTTCTTTGATAGCGAGCGCACGTCGCAGGAGGGGCTCGGCGCCTGCGTAGTCTCCTTTGTGCTCAAGGAGCGAGGCCAGATTGTCGAGATCGATTGCCACGGCGAGGCTGTCTGGACCGGGTGCCTTTTCATTGATGGCCAGAGCGCGGCGGTAGAGAGGTTCAGCGCCGGCGTAGTCGCCTTTGGCCTCAAGCAGCGAGGCGAGGTTGTTGAGATCGATTGCTACCTTTGGATCGTCCGCGCCGAGCGCCGCTTCATTCAGGTCGAGCGCGCGGCGGTAGTGAGGCTCGGCGGCGGCATAGTCGCCTGACAGGAAAAGGCTGGTCGCTAAATTGTTGAGCACAGCGGGATCGTCAGGACGATATTGAAGGCATTGCTGAAGGGCCGCAGCCGATCCGCGATAGTTGCCTTGGTGGTAGCGCGACTGGCCCAGGAAAAATGCTGTATCGGCGATGTTCTTCTGATCCTGGGTCACCGCTTTCTGGTCTGCCTCAAGCTGCTGCTTGCGCTGGGTAAGCGAGTTCTCGAGGGCGGCGGTCGCTTTGGGATAGTTGCGTTCATAGAGGGCAGCAAGACCTGCTTCGTATGGGTCGGTTGTCTTTGCGCCCCACGTGCGGATGGCCGTGTCTATATCTTCCGCCGTCAAGCCATATTGTTTGGCCACTGCGAGCAGGGCTTCTTTCGGATCGGGCTGTTCATGCGGGTTCGCGGACTTCGGCGCATTTGCCTTGTTGATTTTTGCGGCGAGGGATGCAAGAACGGTTCCGCTTTCGAGCGCGGCGCGATCGCCCTGCTGCACGACTACGATTTTGATCAGGTTCTCTGTTTTGTCTGCGAAGGATGGGACGGGGATGCGGTTGTCCCACGGGGAGACGATGGCCAGATCTTTGCCGGGCGGGGAGTGGACGAGCTGGAAGGTGATCCAGTCGTCGGCTTTGATGTTCTGGGCAAGTGGCAATTGCGCTTCGCCGTCGTCTTTGGTCAGTTTGCTGGCACCTTTTTCTATTCCGATTTCGACGAGACGGACGGGGTGTTGGTGCGCGTCCTGAACAAGCACGGTGACGTAGCCGGTCTCTGCGAGACTCGCTCGAGCCGCGAGTAGCAGGGCGATGACGGCGATGAGTTTCGGCAGTTTCACGGCAGCTGTTTTTTCGGACCCGATGAATGAAATGACGATAGCTCCGGAGCTTCGTCGCGGAAAGAGAAAAGAAACTGGTGTTGGTTATTGGTGCGTTGGGATGGGGTTGCGTTTCGGGTGGGTTCCGGGCTGAAAGGCTCTTCGTATCGTGTCACTGCTTTTGACGGTGGCTCTGTTGAGTGCGCAAAGCGGGCCGACCTTTGGTCGGCTTCGCACGAACTTCGTTCGCGCGGGTCCTTCGACTTCCCCTTCACTTTGTTCAGGGTTCGCTCAGGATGACGGCGGGGGTAGGGTTGTGGTTTCCCATCCTATCGCAAACTGCGCGATAGGATGGGCACCCCTTTCTCGGCCTCGGTAATGCGAGAATCCCGATACAACAATTTGTTGGCGCGTGCGTTTTGGTGCCTTGGCCGTGGTAATCGCGTGCGGTGAGCAACCGTAACCATTTTCTTCTTCATCTCGACTCAGTGGTAACACCCTACTTCCAATTCGAAAAAGTAAACGTATGCTCTTGAGCATGATGTGTCGCACGCAGCAGAGTGCGCTGAGTTTTCTGATCATGCTGCTCATCACGGCGGGGCAGTTTTGTAGGGCCCAACAGATGCAGGTAAGTGCGGATGCATCGAGCAATGCCGATGCGAAAGCGCCTGCTATAGCGCCGGAAACTTACAAGATCGGCGCTGGCGATGTGCTGCATATCACGGTGTGGGAAGAGCCGCAGTTTACCGAGACTGCGGTGGTGAGGCCGGATGGCAAGATTTCGGTGCCACTGGTTTCAGATGTGGATGTAGCTGGTCAGACTCCGGAGGCGGTACAGGCGTCGTTGACGGAGAAGCTGAACAAGCTGGTGCATAAGCCGCGCGTAACGGTGGTGGTGCAGGAGATTCACAGCCGCATGGTGTTTATCACCGGGGAAGTGCAGCGGCCGGGCGCCTATCCGTTAATAGAAGCGATGAACGTGGTGCAGCTGGTGGCGCGCTCGGGTGGTTTGACGGATTTTGCGAAGCAGAAGAAAGTGTACGTTCTGCGGGCCGCGAACAGCGCAAGAGTGAATGTGAATTACCAGAAAGTTCTGAAAGGCCAAGCGCCAGAACAGAACGTGGAATTGGCGCCGGGAGACACAGTGGTGGTGCCATGAAGATTCAAAGAATGGGCCTAGTTCTGTGGCCCTTTTTGCTTACCGGTGGGGCTGTGACGCTGGCAACTGCACAAACACAGCAACAAGCGCGATATGTTGCCGATGATGACAGTGGAAATTCGCATAACTATGCCATCCACAGAGCGGACAGTGACAACCCACGAACGACCAGTACCGAGCCGTTGAGCAGTTGCGGCGACTCATTGTCGGTCGCGCTGCAACAGGGGACGCCGGAGTTTCCCTGCTGGGCGAATATTCGTACTGTGGAGCGATGGAATTCGGCCGCGATTATTTCGGGTTTGCAGCCGGGGAGCGATACGACGGTCAATCTGCCGAAGTATGAGCCTTCGACGTTTAATTTCACGCTCGGGGGGTTGAGCGGATTCAGCTTTCCCAATGCGGGTCCGGGCAAGGCTTATGGCGGACTGGGAGCAGCGGCGATCACGATCGTGCGGCGGCGCTGGCAGTTTATGGCGGAGGATGGCGGCGGGCTTGCCGACCTCCAGGTAGGCGGTGGGGACTATCTCGTCGGCTTGAACCGTGCGGCGATCCGCGCTACGGGCGAGTTCAACGCGCGGTGGACGTGGCAGGGTACGGCGACAAACACGTACGGCACGGATGCGGCGCGGATTGTGGCTCCGCTGGATTTTCGGCAGGTAGGCGATGCCGGTGTGCCCGCGGCCGAGACCGTGGTATATGGGCTGCATCCGGGGAGAGTTACGACAGGGGAAGACGGCGGCAAGGTGCGCTATGAAGACTCCCGGCGGTCGTATTGGGACTTCAGCGGGACGCACACCTACACGCAATACAACGCGGACGATTTTCTGGTGCAGACGGCGCGCGCCCGGGTGGAATATGTGCATGCGCTCACGCCGGAGATGGGGTTCGGCGTGTATGGGAATGGCGAACATCAGACGGGGCCGCTCGAGTGCAGCCTGGGCGGCGCGGGACTGCGATGGCTGGATGCGTGGGGAACGCGTGCCAGCTTGAATATTTCAGGCGGAGTGAGCGGAGCCGGCGCGTCATGCGGAAAGAGCGTGCAGTTTACGGGTACGGCGGCGGTTTACGTCAAATTTGCGCCGTCCACCGATTTGTATCTATCGGGAGGACGTGACCTGAGCGACGGCATCCTGGAGCATACTGTGTTTCTGGGAACGGGGGCTGCGGGCGTTCGCCACTCATTTCATCGCGTTGTCGATCTGCGCGTGAGCTTGAATGGGATTCAAGGTGTCGATCCGGTGACGAAGCAGTCGTATCATGGAACGTTTGTGGAGGGCAGCCTGCATTATCGGATGGGGCTGGGCTTTTCGCAAGAGGTTGAGGTTCGCAGTTTCAAGGTCGCGGGCACGCCAACCAACGACCGGGCCATTGCCGTTTTCACGCTGTGGTGGAGTCCGGGGCGGACTATGGATGTTCCCGCAGCACGTGCTTCACTGAAATAAAATCTGCCTTCATTTTTGATGTGGGTCGAGGAGCTATGCAAGAGAAGTCGATTCTCCTGCGCTTTGTGGCTGTGCCGCTGGGACACAAGCTTCTTGCTGTGGGCGTTGCAGTTGCGATCGGGAGCGGGTTGTTCATCTTGTCGCGGCATGCTGCGACACAGCCTTTAGTGCCGGCGTTGCTGTCGTTTGACGAGAGCGCGGCGCAACAGGCTGCGCCTGAGATCGTGCGGGGAAAAGAACCGGCGGTGGCGCTGGCGCAGTCGATTCTGACCGATGAGGCTCTGAGCGGATTGGCGAATCGGCCGATTCTGTCAGCGTTCGGCAAGAAGAGCGCTCCCGTGGACTTTCGTTCTCGCCTGCAGATCACACAGCCTTCGGTGAAATCGCTGCAGATAAGTTATCTCGGCACTAATCGAGAATTTTCGATGGCGACTGCGAATGGGGTGGCGAATCTGCTGGTGGCCTGGAAGCCTTCGCCGCCTGTTCCGCCTGCCCCTGCGCCGGAAGCTGTGACGCCAGCGGCGCCGCAGCCGCACCGCCACAGGCTGGTCGTGCCTCCCGCCACTGACTCGCTGTCTGAGCTGGAGGCGCAATTGTCGGCGATCGATAAGAAGCTTGCTGCGCTGGCAACGGGATCGAAACCAGCCAATACGGATACAGTTCCGAAGGCCGCGAGTGCGGAGATGGTGCAACAACATCTGCTCGAATCCCAAGTCGCCGCGGCGCAAAAGAAGCTGGACGACCTGCGCCTGCGGTATACGGATGAATATCCGGATGTAGAAAAGGCAAAAGAGAATCTCGCCGAGATACAACAGGAACTGGCTGCGGCCAAGCGGTCGGCGGGCGATACGCAAAAGGTGTCGAGTCCACCAGCGCCAAGTGCTCCCGTTGATGATGCGAGTCAGCTGCGCACGGAGCGGGGCCTGCTGACCAATGCGATTGCAACGGAGAGACGGCGTCAGGCGATGCAGCGACAGCTGGCTGTGTTGGAGGATGAGGAACAGGATGCTCCAGCACAGACGGCAGCTCTCTCTCCACCGCAACCAGCGCCGGTTCCGGCCCAGGTGAGCGCTGCGGCGCCGATCCTTAAGAATCCGTTTACGCTGGAGCGAGCGGCGGGGAATGCTGGAGCGAGTCGTCCCGAAACCGGCTCGATGTTGCGCGGCGCGCTGGCGGGGATACTCTGCGGGCTGCTCTACCTGGGCGGCGCCATGTGGCGTTACCGGTATGTTGAAGATTCTCCCGCGACCGGAGTGCTGGGGCTAAGCACAGAGAGCAGCGCAGAAGCACCGATACATGCGGAAGCATCGGGCATTACAGACGCCTCCACCTACGTTGGGACTACCTGGGAGGAGGACGTCAGAAGAGTTATTGCTCAGACGGATATTGGGCGCCAGGAAGAAGCGTTTCTGGCCCGGAACTCCGCGCCGGCAGACCAGCACAGTGAGAGCACGGCTGGACTTCAAGGACTGCTTCACTATAACGAAGTGTCGGAAGCGATTCGCGAGAAGATCAAGAGGGAGCCGAATAGCTGGATGGCGCATACCGAGGAGGCTCGTCTTGCCCTGGCAACGGGGGATGTTGATACGGCGATCAAGAAGATCGAACTTGCGATGACCGTGGCTCCGGAGGCGATGAAACCGAAGCTGGATAAGATCGTGATGCAGCTGGGCAGGAATTTGAAGGTCAGTAGCTAGGGTTCTGGGTCAAAACTGCAGGTCCCTCCGCTTCGCTACGCTTCGGTCGGGATGACAAACTCGGGAAGAAATCAATCGATCGGGGCGAGTACATTGTTGGGGAAGAAACAAAAAACAGATCCTTCGCGTTGCTCAGGATGACAGCATTGGTGGTAACCATTTTCAGAGGCAGGATACTATGGCCCGCAAACGCAAAATCATCGCGCTCATCGCCACCAGCGCCGACGGCTTTATTGCCCGGCCTGACGGCTCCGTCGATTGGCTTGACCGCCCGACTCCGAAGGGCTGCTATGGAATGAGCGCATTCTATCAATCGATCGACACGATTCTGTGGGGACGGAAAACGTATGAGATGGCGCTCGACTTTCAGAAGAAGGGCGTGCCTGGGTCGGCTTTCGACACAAAGATTAAGAACTATGTTTTCACGCGCAGTCTGCTGCAATCAGCGGCGCCGAAGGGCGTGGAGATTCTGAACGAGCCAGTCAAAGCATTCGCAACCCGCTTGCGGAAGAGAAAGGGAAAAGACATCTGGATGATGGGCGGCGGGGGGATTATTGCGTCGTTTCTCGATGAAGGCGAGATCGATGAGTTCATCATTCATGTAATTCCGACATTCATCGGCGAAGGCATTCCATTGATCGCGCCGCACCATCGCACGGTGCCGCTCACATTGATCTCAAGCAAGAAGTACACGGACGGCGTAGTGGAGCTGCATTATGCCGTCCGCAAGCCATCGAGCGCGAGTGCTGCCAGGCGAAAGAAAAGCTAGACGTCGCGCTGGCTTGAACGCCGCACAGGACTAAACGTCGCAAAGATCTACGGCCTGGCGCAGCGAGGTGAGCGGGTCGCGCGTGGGGACGAATTCGTGGGCGACGTAGCCATTGAAATTGAGATCGGCGATGGCTCGCATGACGCCGTCCCATTGCACTTCCTGAGTGTTGTCGAGTTCGTGACGCCCGGGGACGCCTCCGGTATGGAAGTGGCCGAGCCACTGAATGTTCTCGCGGATGGTTGTGATCAAATCCCCTTCCATGATCTGCATGTGGTAGATGTCGTAGAGCAATTTGACGCGCGGCGAGTTGACTTCGCTGACGACGCGCACGCCCCATGCGGTGTGGTCGCACATGTAGTCGTGGTGGTCGTGCTTGCTGTTGAGCAGCTCCATGCAGATGTTGACGCCGTTGTCTTCCGCGATCTTCTTCACGCGATTGAGGCCGATGACGGTGTTGCGCGCACCTTCGTCGTCCGACATGCCCTTGCGGTTGCCGGAGAAGGTGATGACGTTGGGCACTCCGGCCTTGGCGGCGATGGGGATGTTCTTGCGGAAGGCTTCTTCGATGGCGGCGTGATTTTCGGTGCGGTTGAGGGCGTCGGGGATGGTGCCTCCGCCGGCGTAGCCCATGGAGCAGATGAGGCCGTAGCGGCGCGGGACGTCCCACTCGCTGATTTCGAGAAGGTCGACGGCTTTGAGGCCCATTTGCGCGGATGCCTGGGCGAGCTGGTCGAGTGGGATGTTTTTGTAGCACCAGCGGGAGACGGACTGGCGGATGCGGCCTTTACGCGGGGTGGGGGCTTTGGTTTCAGGCAGGCTTCCTGTTTCCTGGCTCATGGCGGTTCCCGTCACGATAGTGGCTGCGATGCTCGACTTCAAGAAGGTTCTTCTAGTGGTCATGATTTTTATGGTCCGGTTAGGCTCTTGCTTTCCCACCCTATCGCAACTGCGCGATAGGATGGGGCACCCTTTTTCGTGCAACTGCGATCAGGCTGGTTGAGGTTTGTCGCTCAACTTTGTTTCGGCTGCCGATGCGAATTATATGCACTTATTTCGTTTTCTCGGAGAGCTCTTTGATGATCTTTTCCAGACGGCGTTCGCGGGTTTCAGGTTTCTTCGCTTCTGTGAGCGCGAGCGCGTGCTCTTTCTTCGTCGGTATAGCTCAGCTTTTCCCATTTGGCTTTTGCGGCTGCGTTCTTTTTGATGGCTGCTAAGAGGTCGGGCGGCGGTTCGACTTCGCGGGCTTCGGTGTCGGCAGCTATGGTCACAGATACGATCTCGTCCGGCTCGATGCCTGCCGCCTGCTGGTTCGACATACGGACTGGGATGAAGTATTTGCCGCCATACACGCATGGAGTTGAGCGGTAGGTGTAGCCATTGATCGTGACGCGTACCGGTGGGCGGCCTTTGCCGAAATGCTCCTTAACGTCGAAGGGGATTGCGATCATGCCCGTTTGGTATTTCGTCTTGAAGCTTTTTTCGGCGGCCAATGTAGCTCCTCGTTTCGGCTATTCCGATGGCGACGGGTTGGGGGCGGTGAAGTCGGAGCAGCAGGGCTTTTGCACGTTTGAGAATTCCATGAATTCGAGGCGCGTGGTGTCGGGGTCGAAGAGGTTGAGCTGCCATTTTCCATCCTTGCCGATCTGCGTGTGGTCGTTCGGGCTGGAGAGGCGGTTGGCGGCTTTGAGGGTGTCGAAGGTCTTCGACATGCTGACGACGCCGATGGAGAGGTGGTTGAGGACGCCGAGTTGGTGCTGGGAGACGTCCTGAATGCCGCCGCCGGAGGGGCCGCTGGTGAGCATGTATTCGAGCCAGTCGTGGCTTTCGGGGGTTTGCTGCGAGACCCAGTCGATCTTGCCGGGCTGCATGCCGCCGTACCAGTAGGGCTTGAAGTCGAGGATGGCGCGGTAGAAGGTGTCTTCCTTTTCGCGGCTGTGGACGAGCATGCCGACGTGGATGATGTGGTGTCCAACGAGGTTGGGTGCGTTGACAGGCTGCGGGTGCGCGGGCGGCTGGACGAACTGGACGGTATTGCCTTCAGGGTCTTTTACGTCGAACCAGCGGCTGCCGTCTTTGGCTTTTTCAACCGACTGCGGGAACTTCGACGCCTTTTGACTTTCAGGTATAGGCGCAGGTTCTCTGCGTTGGTGGTTTTGTAGGCGAGATGGTCGAGGCGGTTGTGCGAGGATTTGTCGGCGAGCGGCAGGACTTCAACGAACTGCGTGGGGTTGATGTAGTAGCGTGTGCCTTTCGGGTTTTCCGGGTCGGAGCGCTTTTCGCAGCCGACGAGGTCTACGTAGTAATGCTGCGCCGCGGCTGGGTCGGCAGCGTAGACAGCGATGTGCGAGATGCCGGTGATCGGCGGGCGCGATGGATTGGTTTGGGCTAAAGCGATTGAGCAGGCAAAGGCGAGGAGGCCGAGGGTGTATTTCATCGCCTACCAAGATACTCCGGAGGTTGCAGATTGACGAGAGTCGTATGAGGGACGCGGGCGTTGGGTTAGGGTCGTGCTTTCCCACCCTATGCTTCGCACTAGGATGGGGTGATGACCCGTTTTCGTGCCACAGATGGAACTGCAGAGTCCCCTTCGGCGTTGCTCAGGGCAGGCTCTCCGCTTCGCGCTGCGCGCTCCGGTCGGGATGACAGCGCTGAAGCTGATGCATCTGGTCTTCGACTTCGCTGTCCTGTAACATCGAGTTTCTGCGGTCAGGTTGGATCGCGCCTTGTTTTACTTGCTTGCACGATGAACTCTTTTCGCGCCACTCCGAATCAGCTGACCTTCCTCCGGCTGTGCATCATTCCATTTCTTGTCCTGGCGGTGCTGGATGGGCACTACCGGACAGCGTTCACCCTGTTTGTTATCGCAGGAGTGACGGATGGGCTGGATGGGCTGCTGGCGCGCATGCTGCATCAGCGGACGCGGTTGGGGCAGTATCTTGACCCGGTGGCGGACAAGCTGCTGCTGAGCACGCTGTTTCTGGTGCTGCACCACGAAGGCTTCATTTCGCGGCGGGTGACGGTGCTGGTCTTTGGGCGCGACCTGGGCATCCTGGTGGTGGCGGCGTTGCTTTATGCGGCGCTGGGAATGCGCGATTTCCGGCCGAGTATTTTCGGCAAAGGGAATACCCTGGCGCAGATTATTGCGCTGGTGACGGTGCTGCTGAGCCGTTTCTATGCGCCGGCGTGGATCCTGTTCATTCGGCACTGGTCCCTGAACGCTACCGTCGGGCTGACGGTGATCTCCGGCGTGCAATACGCCTGGCAGGTGGCCCGGCGGCTCAGCATGCCGAACGCGGCCGCGGCGAGCTAGCCAGGCTCAGGGCTCAAGGCTCAAGGCTCAAGGCTCAAGGCTCAAGGCTCAAGGCTCAAGTGCTCAGAAAATGGCTTAGATGCAGGGGGTGACGGGTACTCCTGTTGCGCTACTCGTCCTCTTCGTTCAGGACGGTCTCCTCGATGGCCATGTCCTGGAACTCGTTTGAGTCAAAGACTTCGCCGCAGTCCAGGCATTCAACATATTCAACGTCCTCTTCGCGGGCTACGACGCGAACCTTGGGGTGTTTGCAGGGCGTGTTCATGGGGTAGTATCAGTCGCGAAAATCAGGTGATATCGGCAAGATTGTATATAGGAAGCGCCCGATGTCAAACGGAATCGGATGAATCCTGTGTAGAAAAAGCTTACGTGCGGGTGGGCTCGGCGGTTCCGTAATCTCCGGATTAAAGGTTGGGCGCATTGAATTCGGACTCCAGCGGTCGTATACTTTAGTTACACCGGAAGGTTTTGAAGGGTAACCTGCGAATCGATGCTGAGGCTCACCAAGAAAGCGGACTACGGATTGATGGCTCTGAAGTACCTGGCGGAGCATCCGGAGGCGACCGCATTGAGTGCCAAGGACATAGCCGAGGCGTATCACATCCCGGCGCAGCTGCTGGCGAAGATTCTGCAGCGGCTGGCCAAGGTGGGGATTCTGAAGTCGCATGCGGGGATGAATGGCGGCTATTCGCTGCTGAAGGATCCGCGGCGGATTTCGGCGTTTGAAGTGATTTTCGCGATCGATGGGCCGCTGTTCATTACTTCGTGCTTTACGCATGAGGGAAACTGCGACCTGACGAACAGCTGTACCATCAAAGAACCATTAGCCCGAGTCAACGAAACCATCTCCAGCGTACTGAAGAACATTCATATTTCAGACCTGGTCGAAGAAGGCCGCAGCCGGACTGTGCGCGAGCTGATAACGATCCGCAGCGTATCGGGCGCAAAGATTTTTGCAGGCGACGTAACTGGCGCGAATTGAGGAGAAAAGAAGCATGAGCAGCGTAGTGGAAACGGGAAACATCAGCGTGCCGGTGGGCGTGAAGTTGCCGATTTACATGGACAACCACGCGACGACGCCGCTGGATCCGCGGGTGCTGGACGCGATGATGCCATATATGACGACGGTGTTCGGGAATGCGGCGAGCCGCAACCACTCGTTTGGATGGGAAGCAGAGAAGGCCGTCGGAGACGGCGCGCGAACAGATTGCCAAACTGATTGGGGCAACGGCGAAGGAAATTATTTTTACTTCGGGTGCGACCGAGTCGAACAACCTTGCCATTAAAGGCGTGGGCGAAATGTACCGCGAGCGCGGCAACCACATCATTACGCAGGTGACAGAACACAAGGCGGTGCTGGACACCTGTAAGCGGATGGAAAAAGCCGGGTTCCGCGTTACCTATCTGCCGGTGAAGGCGGATGGGCTGATCGATCTCGACGACCTGAAGCGCGCGATTGACGACAAGACGATTCTGGTCTCGATCATGTTTGCGAATAACGAGATTGGAGTCATCCAGCCGATTGCCGAGATTGGCAAGATCTGCCGCGAGAAGGGCGTGATCTTCCATACCGATGCGGTGCAGGCGGTGGGCAAGGTTCCGGTGGACGTGAACGCGATGAACATCGATGTGCTATCGCTTTCGGGTCACAAGATCTATGGGCCTAAGGGCGTGGGCGCGCTGTATGTGCGTCGCAGGAATCCGCGCGTGCAGATTTCGGAGCAGATCAACGGCGGCGGCCACGAACGCGGGATGCGGTCGGGTACGTTGAATGTTCCCGGAATTGTCGGGCTGGGCAAGGCTTGCGAGCTTGCGCGCGAAGAGATGGCGAGCGAGGACAAGCAGCTGCGCCGTTTGCGCGACAAGCTGAAGGCGAAGCTGGAATCGAGCCTGGACTATATTCATGTGAACGGCTCGATGGAGCATCGTTTGCCCGGCAACCTGAACATGAGCTTTGTGTATGTTGAGGGCGAGTCACTGCTGATGGGGATCAACGATGTTGCAGTTTCGAGCGGATCGGCATGCACCTCTGCGACACTTGAGCCATCTTATGTATTGAAGGCCTTGGGGCTGGGCGATGACGTGGCACACAGCTCGATCCGGTTTGGACTGGGACGGTTTAACACTGAGGCTGAGGTAGATTACGTAGCTGATAAGGTGATTGACATTGTGCAGAAGCTGCGCGAGTTGTCACCGCTGTACGAGATGGTGAAAGAAGGCATCGACCTGACGAAGATTCAGTGGCAGGCGCACTAACGAGCGCGCTACGCGCGGACGAGTAGGAAGATAAAGCAGGTCCTTCGACTCCGTGCTTCGCACTACGCTCAGGATGACAAGGAATTAGTTGGTAGAAGGAATCAGAGGAGATTCTGACATGGCATATAGCGATAAGGTAATTGATCACTACAACAATCCGCGCAACGTTGGGCAGATGGACAAGTCGAGCCAGGAAGTAGGGACGGGTCTTGTTGGCGCGCCGGAGTGCGGCGATGTGATGCGCCTGCAGATTAGAGTGAATCCGGAAACGCAGGTGATCGAGGAAGCGAAGTTCAAGACCTTCGGCTGCGGCTCTGCGATTGCATCATCTTCGCTGGCGACGGAGTGGGTGAAGGGCAAGACGGTTTCCGAAGCGATGGAGATCAAGAACACGGATATCGTGAAGGAGCTCTCGCTGCCTCCGGTGAAGATTCACTGCTCGGTGCTGGCGGAAGATGCGATCCGTGCGGCGATTGGCGACTGGAAGAAGAAGAATGGCGTTGCCGAGACGGCGAACGCGGCAGAAGCTGTCGCGGCGCGGTAAAGGGTTCCTGCTCTCCCACCCTTTCGCAAACAGCGCGAAAGGATGGGGCACCCAGGTTTTGTGCAGTAATTAGGATTGGACGATGAGTGCTGAGTTAGCTGTATTGAATGCCGATAACCTGACGCCGAATCAGAAAGGCATACAGGTGACGGCGAGCGCGCTGAAGCGCATCCGCGTGGCGATGGCGAAAGAAGGAATTTCGCCCGCCGAGGGCGGCCTGCGTCTGGGCGTGCAGGGCGGCGGCTGCTCGGGCTTGTCCTACAACATTCGTTTCGACACACAGCCGCGCGAGCGCGACCGTATTTATCAATTCGAAGATGTGCGCGTCTTTGTCGATCCGAAGTCGTTCATCTACCTGCATGGGATGATTCTGGATTATGAAGAGACGCTATTGCGGCAGGGCTTCAACTTCGTGAACCCGAATTCGACGAAGTCCTGCGGCTGTGGGTCGTCGTTTTCATCCTGAGGACTGGCCGTCCAGGCAATCGCGCCTAGCGGCGCAGAAACTCTGCGGTTCAGCTAAGAGCACGCAGTTTGTGGCGTCACTTGTAAATTTCCAATGCATACAGTTCGAGCAACAATCCGTGAAGACGGCCTGCTGGTCGTGCGGCTCTGCATTGGCCGCGGGCGCGCCGTTTTGCGATGCGTGCGGGAAGGTGCAGGCTCCGGCTGCGGGTGTAACGTACTTCGACGTGTTCGGATTGCCCCGAAAGCTGGCGCTGGATACTTCGGCATTGGAGCGCGCGTTTTATAAGCTGAGCCGCAAGCTGCATCCGGATGTGTATGCGCGGGCGAGCGAGCGGGAGCAGCAGTGGAGCCTGGAGCAGACGTCGCTACTGAACGATGCGTATCGCACGCTGAAGAACCCAATTGCGCGCACGGAGTACTTGCTGAAACTCGAAGGCGTGGAGATTGAGCAGGACCGGTCTGGCGGAGAATGGCGCTAAGAAGGAATCGCGGGTTCCGCCCGATCTTCTGGAAGAAGTCTTTGAGCTGAATATGCAGCTGGAAGAGATGCGGATGAATCAGAAGATGGGTGAGGATGATCCGCAACTGCGGCAGGATTTAGAGAAGGCAAAGACACAGTTTGAAGGGGAGCTGGCTGATTCTGATTCGCAATTGCAGGCGCTGTGGGCGAAGTGGGACTCGGCTCTGGATGCGCAGGCTGAGGCATCGCAGGCTGAGGCAAAAGACAAGATGGTGGCGTTGCTGGATCGCCGGCGGTATGTACGAAATCTCGTGCGCGACGTGAATGGGACGCTGGGGGCATAGCTTTCCCACCCTTTCGCAAAATGCGCGAAAGGATGGGGCACCCGGTGATCGTGGCGATCGAAGTGGAAAACAGATCCTTCCCCTTCACTGCGTTCAGGGTCAGGATGACACTCTTATTGGATAGACAGAGGATATGGCGGAAGAACGCATTGTTGGAATTGATTTAGGCACGACCAACTCGCTCGTCGCGTTTATGCAGGGCGAGCAGCCGGTGGTGATTCCCGGCGAGGATGGGTCGAATCTTGTGCCTTCGGTGGTTGCGTTGGCCAATGATGGCCAGCGGAAGTTTGTTGTTGGCAATGGGGCGCGTCAGTATCTGGTTGAGACGCCGGAGCGGGTGATCTATTCCGTGAAGCGGCTGATGGGCCGTGGTGTTGACGATGTGCGCGAAGAGCTGAAGCTCTTTCCGTTTCATCTTGCCGATGATCTGCAGGCCGGTGAAGTGCTGCGCATCAAGCTGGGCCCAGACTCGGAGAATGCCGAGTTTACTCCGCCTGAGATTTCGGCTTACGTGCTGCGGCAGTTGAAGAAGAATGCGGAGCGGTATTTCGGCGCTTCGGTGACGAAGGCTGTCATTACCGTTCCTGCGTACTTCAACGATGCGCAACGGCAGGCTACGAAAGATGCGGGTCGCATGGCCGGGCTTGAAGTGCTGCGGCTGGTGAATGAGCCGACCGCGGCGGCATTGGCCTATGGGCTGGATCGCAAGAAGGAAGGCATTGTCGCGGTTTACGATCTCGGCGGCGGAACCTTTGATATTTCCATTCTGAAGTTGCAGGACGGCATCTTTGAAGTCATCGCCACGAATGGCGATACGCATCTGGGCGGCGACGATATCGACAATCTGCTGATTGCGATTGCGCTCGATGACATTCAGGGTGAGCTTGGGATCGATGTTCGCACGAGTCCGGAGACTGTCCAGGCGATTCGCAAGGAAGTGATTGCGGCGAAGATTGCGTTGTCATCCGAGCAGGTGGCGCGCATCAGCGTGGATCTGCCGAATGGGCAGAAATATCAGCGTGAGTTGCCGCGCGAGGCGTTTGAGCAGATTATCCGTCCGGTGATTGAGCGGACGATTGAGCCGTGCAAGCAGGCGCTGAAAGATGCTGGCATAACGCCGGAGCAGATTGATGAAGTTGTGCTGGTTGGCGGATCGACGCGGATTCCTGCAGTGCAGGTGCTGACCGATCAGGTCTTTCATCTGAGCCAGCGCGGGAAGGTGCCGCATACAGAGCTGAATCCGGACGAAGTTGTGGCGCTGGGCGCGGCAGTGCAGGCGAATATTCTGGGCGGCGGTTCGAAGGCCACTGAAGACATGCTGCTGCTCGATGTGACGCCGCTTTCGCTGGGCATTGAAGCGCTGGGCGGCGTGGTGGCGAAGATCATTCAGCGCAACTCAACGATTCCCGCGTCAGCGACGGAGCACTTTACGACAGGTGTCGACGGACAGACGAATGTGGCGATTCACGTTCTTCAGGGCGAGCGTGAACTGGCGAAGGATTGCCGGTCACTGGCGCGCTTCGATCTGAAGGGCATTCCTCCGATGTCTGCGGGGCTGCCGCGCATCGAGGTAAAGTTCCTGATCGATGCGAACGGTATTTTGCATGTATCGGCGCGCGAGCAGCGCTCTGGCAAGGAAGCCGAGATCGAAGTGAAGCCAACGTATGGGCTGACGGACGAGCAGGTTGAGTCGATGATTCTTGATTCGTTCGATCACGCCGAAGCCGATTTTGCCGAGCGGCAGTTGATTGAGGCTCGCAACGAGGCGGATACGATTCTGGCTGCGGTGGAGAAAGCTCCGGGCAATCCGGCGTGGCAGCTGTTGACGGATGAAGAGCGCGCACAGATCGGATTGTTGAAGGACGAGTTGTTCGTGCTGAAGCAGGGCGATGATTTGAAGGCATTGCGTGCCGGCACGGAAGCTCTGGACAAGGCGACGCGGCGATTTGCGGAGTTGATGATGGATGCAGCGGTATCGAGCGCGATCAAGGGAGAGACGATGGATTCGGCTGGCGATAAGCTGGGTGAAGGGCCGACCGCGCCGCATCCGTTTGCGCCCGCGGAGATCAGCAAGGATTAGATTTGTGGTCTCCCACCCTTTCGCGAACAGCGCGAAAGGATGGGGCACCCGGCATTTGTGGATAAGACTTATGAGTCGATGTGAAGACTGAGCAGGAGATTGATGTGAGCAAGCCGCCGGCATCGAATATGGTGCGCGTTACATTCCAGCCTGAGGGGAAGACGGTGGAGTTTGAGTTCGGCACGTTGCCGTATGATCACCACGGCAAGCCGATGTCGTTTCTCGATGTGGCGGAGAATTATGGGATCTTTCTCGATCATGCCTGCGGCGGCGCGTGTGCGTGCACGACGTGCCATTTGTGGATCAAGGATGGCGCGCAGGGATTGAGCGAGGCCGATGACGATGAGCTGGACCGGCTGGATATGGCTGCGGATTTGCAACTCAACTCGCGGCTTGGTTGCCAGGCGGTGATAACGAAGCCGGGTGTTTATATTGTTGAGATTCCCAAGTGGAATCGGAATTATGTTTCTGAAGGCAAGCCGCTGGCTTTGGCGGAGGAGAAGTGATGGCGCGCGAAATTCATTGGACAGATGCCGAAGAGATTGGGATTCAGCTGCAGGAGAAGTTTCCTGACCTCGATCCGTTGACGGTGCGGTTTACCGATCTGCACAAATACGTCACGGAGCTGGATGGGTTTGCCGATGATCCGGCGAAGTCGAATGAGGCGAAGCTGGAGGCGATCCAGATGGCCTGGCACGAGGAGTTCAAGGACGCTTAGGGCTAACTAAGACCAATCGAATGCGCCGCGGAAAAGTTCAAATTCCGCGGCTTTTTCTTTTTCGAAATAGATCGAGAGAATGTCGAAGCGTGCGGCTACTTCTTTCGTGGGGAGCTGGCGCATGTAGCTGCGTGCGAGGCGGCGTAACGTGCGGCGCTTGTCTTCATCGACGGCGGCTTCGGCTGTGGCTACGTCGCGCGTAGTGCGAGTTTTAACTTCGATGAAGCAGAGCGTGTCGGCGTTCCATGCGATGAGGTCGATGTCGCCGCGCAGACGGCCCGAGCGCCAGCCGCGTGCCACGACGGTGTATCCCTGACGGCGCAGGTAGAAAAATGCGGAGAGTTCGCCGCGACGGCCTGTGGCGAGATGCGCCGGTTCACCTCTGTCGGCGTTGCGCAGCGGCCTCGATGGATTTCTCGAAGAGACGCAAGCGCGCTGATTCGAGCAGAGGCATGGCTGCGCCCATTTTCGCGTGAATGGGCGCAGCGTCAAGGTGGATTCAGACCAGTGGCTCGGTCTTCACTACACTTTAGTGATTTTGCAGTTTTCCTTGATGAACTTGCCCAGGGCCTCATATTGGTCGCTGGCGATGTAGTCGACGCCTGCTGCGAGGGCCGCGCGCCAGCGGGCTTGAGCGGCGGAAAACGAGCCGAAGTTGTAGCCGCTGAACCAGCCGTGGCAGCTCAGGTCCTGCTTGTTGTCGACGCCGTCGAGGGTGTAGAAGCGAATCCACAGGCCGTTCTGGTGCGCGTGTTCGACGAGCGCGCGGAGGCGGAGATTGTCTTCCTTCGTCCAGTCGCCGGCTTTGTTCTGGCCGCCTTTTTCTACGACGCCCCAGGGATTGTTCCACCAGCGGCGATAGTTGGTTGCGCGGGCGGGTTCGAGGATTTCCGGCGCGGCCATCTCGTCTTGATCATGGGTGTGCGCGGCCCCGAAGACGAGGAGCTTGCCGCCGACAGGGACTTCGTCATAGAAGACTTTTTCCTGCGCGTCGGATTCGCCGGTGAGCACGAGGATGGGGCGGACTTCGAGCGGCTGAGGCGTGGCGGCGTCGGCGGTGCGCGGAGCGGTCGTGAGCCAGTCCTGATATTCCTTCAGCAGCGCGAAGACGGCGCGCAGATGTTCGGGCTCTTCGGTTTTGAAATCGAGATTGAGGGTGATGATCGGCCACTTGCTGCGATTGCCGTCGCGCAGCGCCTGTTCCACGACGGGGCGCACGCGCTCGAAGAAGTATTGCTTCATGGTTGGCTCGTTGCCCTCTCCCGGCAGGCCGTGGGTGACGATGGACCATGATTTGCCGGTTTTCTCATCCGTGTACCAGGCGAGGTCTTGTTCGATGGCGAGCGGTGTGCCTGCGGAGAGCGCGCGGTCGATGCGGTCATACCACCATTCGTAGTAGGGGTAGCAGTTGTGGGCGTCCATGACGGTGCGAGCGCCGGGGTGGGCTGCGTTTTGGGCTTGGAGTGCTGGCACAACGAGAAGCGCAAGGACAAACAAGAAGTGTTGCGGCAACATTGGCGAAAAGCAGATCCTTCGACTGCGCGCTTCGCGCTCCGCTCAGGATGACAAATCTTGTTGAGTTTCGTGCTTTCCCACCCTGTCGCAAAATGCGCGAAAGGATGGGGCACCCTTTTTCCCACCCCAACTCGCGAGAATCGCGCGTGCCGGGGACCCCGGTTTCTTGCTGATTGATGCGAACTTTGTTTGTCATTTTTGTTCTTCCGTGTAGTTGAGATAGATGGGGTTGCCGAGGAGGATCAGCTTGCCTTCCGGCGTGATGACGTCGGGGCGGAGCCAGTGTTTTTTGCCGTCTGCTGGCAGTGTGAGGGCGATGGTTTGATCTGGCTGGGTGATGCTCGGAGTTAAGCGCGGCAATGGGCTGGCCGTCGAGCAGGAATCGCAGTTGGTTTCCGGCGCATGCAACGATCTGCGCGGAGATTTTGATGGTCGATGCCTGCCGGGGCTGCGAGCGCGTCTCCTATGATTGCCTTTTGGTCGCCGTCTTCGGCGAAGACTTCGAGCCGGCGGTCGCGCGATGCGCTGAGGTCGATAAAGACATGGCCTTTGCGGATGCCGTCGAGAATTGATGCGACCGATAGATCGTTTGCATAGATGACTGTGGTCGGGCTGCCGATGGCGCTCTTTCCTCCGGCCGGAGTTTGCGCGTTGTGGTTATCGCTGCCGCCGATGGCGGTTATGCGATAGCCCTGGTTCAGATATTTTTCCCAGAAGCTGATGCCGGAGTATTGGCCTTCTTCTGCGCCGCCGTTGACGGCTTCGATGGAGTGGATCAGATGCGGGTCAATGGCTTCTTTCGGCGTCCAGCCGCAGCCCATGCAGATTTCTCCCGTCGGCGCGTTGGGGTGGTTGATGGAGAGGATGACGCGCATGCTTCTCGGCCTGCTCGAAGAGTGCCTGCGTGGATGGCACAGTTGTGCCGACGCGGAAGTCAACGAACTCTGTCGGGCCGAAGAGGTTGGCGTGTCCCCAGAAGGTTGTGATTTCGCGGCCGGGGATGAAGAGAAGCTTGTCGAACCAGGGCTGCAGCTCACGCAGCGCGTCGTAGTGCGAATCGGTGTTGTGGTCGGTGACGGCGATGAAGTCGAGTCCGCGTGCGGTTGCTGCTTCAGCAGTGAGGAAGACGGGGCAGGGGACCTTCTTGCCGCTCTGGCTCTGGCAGCTTCCGTCACTGTGTGCGGTGTGCATGTGCAGGTCGCCGCGATACCAGGCCGGGCCTTCGCGCAGGGGTGCATCTGTAAATGATGTGATTGTCTGATCGGCGCGGGTGAAGAAGATGTCGGCTTCGTATTCTGACGTTACACTCTGACGGATGTTGGGTACGCCGATGATGAGCTTCCATTGTCCTGCAGGGAGCGGGCCGGGCAGGTAGGACGGCGTGGCGTTTGTTGTGCTGACGGTGAAGTGGTCTTTGTTGCCGCCACTCCAGCCGCGAAAACGTTCGGGGCCGAAGAGGCCGAGATCGAGCGCGGTGTGCTGGTCTTTTCCGGTGTAGTGAAATGTAACTGTTATGGATACAATCCCGTCCGGTACTGCGAAGGGGGCTTCGACGTAGGTGTTGTTTTGGTTTCCGGTGATCGTGCCCTTGAGGATGATGTCGGGTCTAGAGGGTGTTTGAGCCCGAAGTGTTGTGAGGTGAAAGGCCAATAGCGAACAAAAAAGAATACGTAAGCAGATTCTTGTCATGGGAGCGCAATTCATCAGCTGAATCTGTTATCTGTGGCAAGCGCAGAAACCGCAGGTCCTTCGACTCCGCTCCGCTACGCTCAGGATGACAACTCGTTCACATCATCGTATAGCCTGAGAAACAAGAAGGGCCTGCATTTTCTGCAGGCCCTCTTTTTGTTCAGGTTAGAAGGATAAGCGCAAGGCGAACTGCATGACGCGCGGATCGCCTGACAAGCTGGTGATGCTGCCGGCGGCGCTGCTGCTGAAGTTGTTGCTGGGCTGGCCGAATTCCGGCGTGTTGGTTACGTTGAAGACTTCCCAGCGGAATTCGAGGTTCACTCGTTCGATGGGGAATTCGCGCAGCAGTGCAGCGTCGAAGACGTCCGTGCGCGGACCGATGATGGTGTTGCGACCGCTGTTGCCGAAGGTTCCGGCTGCAGGCAGAGCGTAGGCGTCAGAAAGATTGGAGGCCAAGGCGGTGCAGGCCTTGTTCTTTGAGACGTAGTACCAGCAGGTGGGATCGCCGACAATGTGCGGCTTGCCAATAAGGAATGGCGGCGCAGTGGCGTAGCCGTAGGGATCGAGGGCGTTATTCAGAGTGCCTCCGGAGTTAACCGTGATGGGATGGCCGGAGTAGAAGGTATAGACGCCCGAAGTGCGGAAGTCGCCGAAAATCCAGGCCATCGGACCGTGGTTGAGCATTTGTTTGCCGTGGCCAAAGGGCAACTCATAGACATAGCTGACCGCGACGCGATGACGGATATCGAAGTCGCTGTTGCCGTACCATGCGGATGCGTTGCGCCCGTTGGGTGCGTCTCCGGAGTTGGATTCAAGTTCCTCGGGCGCGTTGTCAAGACTGTGTGAGTAGGTGTAGGCGGCGCGCAGGCTGAGTCCATTGCGGAAGCGCCCGTTAAGGCCGGCCTGCAGACCGTTGTAGTTGCCGAAGCCGATTGGATCGGTATATTCGATCTGGCCGAAGTTGGAGTAGGGAATGACAGGAATGATCTGACCGGCGCTGTTCGTCGTCGTCTGCACGGCGTTGCCGGCGATCAGCGGCTGGTTGTAGTCGCGAATGAGGTCGAGATGCGTGGACTTGGTGCCAACGTAGTTGACGTCTGCCGTCAACACGCCGATGGCGCGCTGGAAACCGAAGCTCCACTGCTGAACATATGGAGTTGGGTCGTTCGAGTCCAGGGCGCGGATGTGGAATGCGGTGAGGTTGTTGAGGTCGACCGTGGAGGGGTCGAGGTAGTTGGCCGGGAAGCCCTGCTGCGCGATCATGACCGGAGTGGTGGAGGTGGAGGCAGCCGACTGCGTTTTGTTGATAAGGAATGGCGGGTTGAGCGAGAGCTGATCTTCGCTGCCGTAGCGCTCAAATACAGTGTAGTAAATGCCGTAGCCACCGCGAATCACAGTTTTCTGGTCGGGCGAATAGGCAAAGCCGATGCGCGGGCCAAAGTTCTTGTAGTTCGTGTCGACCAGCGCGCGCGACTTGAGGCCGCCAGAGCGGGCGAAGACGAGCGAACCGGAGTCGGGATCGAAGTTTGCCATCTGGTTCTTGCCGTTTAGAGCGGGCGTGGCAAAGTCGTAGCGCAGGCCGAGGTTGAGCGTGAGCTGCGGCATGACCTTCCAGTCATCTTCAAAGAAGCCGGAGAGCATCCACAAACGCTGGTCGACGAAATGGACATTGGTGAGCTGGTTGCTCTGCACGAGGCCGAGCAGGCCGTCGGCGTAGGGGAAGCCGGTGTTCGAGACGCAATTGCTGGCGGCGTTGCGCTGGCAGGTGAAGATGCCGGTGAAGGTGAGATCGCCGCGCATGCCGGGCTCATCCTGAAAGAGATTGCGCATGGGCAGGTAGAGCGATCCGCCCATTTTGTAGGTCTGGCGTCCGCGGGTGAGCGAAAGCGTGTCGTTGTACTGGTATTGCTGCGGCACCTGCTGCTTGGGCAGGAAGTCGGGCGATCCGAGGAAGGCGTAGTTGGTGAAGGTGGTGAGTGGCACGCCTCCGCCAACTGCCGGATTGATGGGAATGCCGGGCACAAAGTCACCGGCAAACTGCGTGAGTGCGAAGGGATCCTGCTCAGCAAATGAGTAGTTGCGCACCCAGCCGAAGCGGAAATCGTTGACGAGGGAGGCACTGAAAACGTGCGTCCAGCCTAGGACAAGACTGTGGTTCTTGAGGTACTGGCGGCCCCAGGCTGAGGTGCTGCTGCCGTCAGCGAGTCCACCGAGATAGCCGGGAATGAAACGGAAGCGATTGGAATAGTTGTAGCGGACAAAGAAGCTGTTGTTCTGTGATGGTGTCCAGTCGGCGCGGCCGTTGTAGTTGTCTGTGTTGTCTTCGGCGAGCGCGTTGCGGACGAAGTTATTCAGTTCGCCGGCAGCGTTCGGCTCGGGGAACAATGCGATGAGCGAAGCGACGACTGGATCGATGCGGCCTGCCGGGACTTTGTTGTCGAAGAACGGCTGCCCGGTTTGCGGGTCGTAAATCGTGGGATATTTCACTCCGACGATGGCTCCGGTCTCGGGGCTGAAGTCGCCGATGCGCTCGTTGTCGAGCGGGACGGTGGCTGTGCGCGAAACCCCCTGCTTGATGCGCGTGCCCTCATAGTTGAAGAATCCGAAGAGGCGGTTCTTGAGGATCGGCGCGCCGAAGTTTCCGCCAAACTGGTTCTGGTTGTTTTCCGGCTTGCGCAGATGGTTGTGGTTCGAGATCCAGTCGTTGGCGTCGAAGTAATTGTTGCGCAGGTACTCATACGCCAAACCATGAAACTGATTGCTGCCGCTCTTGGTGTTGACCGAGACGGCGGCTCCGGGCGCGCGGCCATATTCTGCCGAGTAGGGATTGGTGATGATGTTGAACTCGGCGATGGTGTCTACGGATGGGTGGGCGGACTCAGTACTGAGCTCCTGCACATTTTCCGAGAAGGTGTTGTTGTCGATACCGTCGAGGATGAAGTTGTTCTGCAGCGAATGGATGCCGTTGACGTTGAAGTCGCCGGTGCGGCCCGCGGATGTAGCGCCGCTTTGCTGCGTGTAGCGCGCGATCTGCACGCCGGGAACGATGCGGAGCAGGTCGTCCCAGTTGCGGAGGTAGAGCGGTGTTTGCTCGATGGTCTGCGATCCGATGACGGTGCCGATGGAAGCGTCATCCGGAGAGAGGCCTGGGGCCGCAGCCTGCACTTCTACGGTTTGCTGGGCAGAGCCGACCTGAAGCGAAAAATCGCGGCGGCTTTTTTCTGCAACATTCAGAGTTACATTTTCCTGATATGTGCTGAACCCTGGGGATTCTACGCGAGCGGTATATTCGCCGATGGGAAGATTCTGGAAGGTGTAATAGCCCGCGTTGTCGGTGGTGACCGTGCGGACGTATCCCGTGGAAGTATTTGTGACAGTCACGGTCACATTTTGGACAGCAGCTCCGCTCGGGTCGGTCACGATGCCGGAAAGACTGGCTGTGTTGACCTGCGCGACGAGAGACGCGGTGAGAAAGAGGGCGACAACGAGGGCGGTGGCGTAACGATACCATGCCCGAGTAAATGAGCGCTTCATAGTAGCCTCCTCAGAAAATCAGAATGTCGTGGTATGAGGGATCGGGGAACCTACGCACGTGAACAGTTATGTATTCAGGCGTAACTATAAAGACACTAAAGGATAACTCTAAAGAGACTGTGAATGAACGATGAACAGAATGTGAATGCGGCGCAAATGTGGAAAAACAGGGCAGAAAATCTGGCAAGACAAACAGAATAAACAGGAAAGACCCGCAGAAAAAATCTACGGGCCTTTCCGTTGAATACTGAATGCTGCTATGAAACTAGGTCGTAGCGCGCGGCTGCACTGCGATGAACTGCACCGGAACCGGCGTGCCGGCAGGAGTCGTCAGCTTGGGATCGATTGTCTGCGTATCTGTGAGGCTGGGGATATCGATGAGGTGCAGCAGATTGTCACCCGATGTTCCGACGAAGAAGGTCGAATCATCCGGACTGAAAGCCCCTGAAATGGGAGCTTGCGCTCCGGTTGAAAGCTGAATGTTCGTCAATGTGCCCGGTGTGCCGAAGGTTGTAGACGGCTTGTAAGCCGGCAACAGACCGCTGGCGCTCGCGGCGGTGTAAGTGACGAAAGACATGGTTGCATCTGGCGAAGAAACAACCTCGTTGATTTCAGAGGGCGTGATGTTCGTCAGCGCCGTTGTGTTGATGCTGTAGTCGCCCGGGTTTGTGCCTGAGCCCTGCTGCAGCTTGAGGCCCTGATTGCTTGCCGGGCATGCTCCTGTCGGAATCTTGACGGAGATGTCGGCAATCTGCGCGGGGCTGGCGGTTGCTCCCAGAATGTGGTTGCCATCGTTGGTCGCGGTCAGGTGATCGCTGGCTGCCGCGATGGTTGCCGCCAGAGGATAGTAGACCGGCGGGTTGACCGTCGTGTTGGGGCAGAAGCCGTTGGCCGTCGTGTTAGAGCCGGTGATGAACGGGCCGATGCTGGGGATGGCTACGGTGACATCCGGCGAGCAGAAGGGATCGAACTTCGTTGGATCGGAGTTGTTGTTCAGCTGGCTCGCGGTGCAGACGTTCGCACCGCTATTCGGATTCGAGTATGTGCTCCAACCGGTCGCGGTGTTGTAGACATAGAAATTGTTCGGACCGACGATGTAGAGATTTTTCCCGTCGGGCGAAAACTGTGCGCGCGTGGCGAGGCCGCCGACGCTGGTGAAGGTGCTCTTGCTCTGGTTGTAGAGATAGATGATCTGGTTCACCTGGTCGTTGATCACAGCCGTTGAGCTGTCCGGCGAAATCGCGAGCACGACGCCGGGGACGTTTGGATTTTCACTGCTCAGGGTATTCGTCGTCGCGCTGTAGACCATCAACTCGTGATAGCTGCCGAAGTACAGGTTGATGCCATTCTGATCGAGCATCATGGAGTTGGGAATATACGGCAGCTTGATGGGCGTTGGTGCGCCGGTAGCAGTAAGGTCGAGCGGTGTGAAGTAAGAGGACTGCGACGATGCCAGCCAGAGCTTGGTGCTGCTGCGTCCGGGCGTGTTAACAAAGACCGTGTTGCTGGTTACGGGAAGACCGGTGCCGAGCTGGCCAATGACGTTTACCGGAGCGGGATTGCAGGTGCCAGGCTGGCAGATGGCAGAGATGGTGGTCGTTGTCGGAAATGTCGCCGTGACTGTGCCGCCGCTGCTGACGGCGATCTGTTTCGGCTGGGTGGAGGTGTAGTCAAGCGTAAGACCGCTGATCGACGCGCCGGTGGTGTCTGTGATGTTAGTCAGGAGATTCTGCGGGCTGCCTGCGCTGACCGTGACCGGAGTTGGCATGCCGGTCGAGCCATTGAGAGAAAGGGAGATGCTGGTTGGCGGGCACGTGTAAAAGTAGCCGGCGGCAGAGGTGGTTCCTGAAAGCGTGGCGTTGATCACGGTGGATCCGGGAAAGTGAGCTGTTGCCAGTCCGTTGACCGGGTTTGTGCTGGTCGTGTCGGATGTGTTGTTGATGAGGACGATTGTCGAATTCACCGGTGTGTAGGTGACCGTGCCTACATATTGCGACGGAATGAGATTGCCGTCGGGGCCAAAGACCTGGGTATTCACGGTCAGCGGCATCGGCGTGGTGGTTCCCGGGTAATTGAGAGTCTGGTTTTGTGAGACGCAGGATGTCTGGGAGCCGATGGAGATGGCGGTAATCGGCGGATGAATGTAGACATTGACCGGATTACTGGTGACGGCGGAGGCACTGGCCGTGACCTGAGCCTCACCGGGTTGGGTAGGCGGCGTGCAAATCGTGAAGTCGGGAATTCCCGAGGCGCTGTGACGGTTCCAGGTGCCGGCGCAGATTGCACCCGTTGAAGGATTGATGTCCGCTACATTCAGATTGGTCGTGCCATAGACGTAATGTGCGACGCTGACGGTGCCGCCATTGCAGTTGAAGCCCTGAGGCTGATTCACCTGGCCGGTCTGTCCATAGGAAAGCGAGATGCCAGTCGATGCAGGACCGAGGTTGATGTGGTCGAGATCTGTGACCTTCTCACCGTAGCCGTGACCGTTCTTGATGCAGTAATTGTTAGGGTTGGTGCCGCCGCAACCTGCTATAGAAATGCCGACGGGAATAGAAAGTACAAATAAAGCAATCAGGGCGAAAAACCGCTGCATGAAACCTCCCCGTCTGTATGGACTTGCCGTGCAGACGGTTGTCACTGCCAGAAATTCTCTGGGAGCCTCTTCTAAGGATATAGTTCCGAAATTTGAGTGTAAAAGCTTGAAAGGACTTCAGCAAGCGACGAGACCGGTTACGCGGAGAGAGAAATGCGGCAGGCTGATGATCGCCTGCCGCATTTTCTGTCCTGTATTTGGCGTGAAGGGACTATTTCGCCTTGGCTGCGGCGTTGATAAAGGTGAGCCCATTGGGCACACCCAATCCTGTGACATTGTCCCAGCCCGGGGTGACGGTAAGGGACGTATCGGTACCGAAGCTGATGTCGACATATTCGCCGCTCAGGTTCCAGAATCCGCTGAAATACTGAGTCGTCGTATAGAGCGGAGCCAGCAAGGTATCTGAGGAATAGAAGGTTGCACCGGCGGAATCGAAGATGATGCCAGCAACATTTGTCGGGCTGCTGACAGGAATCACATCGTTGATAGCCGAAGAGGAAAGTTTATAGAGCAGCGGTGCAGCCTGTCCCAGGGACTTGCCGGCCTGCTGGTCCGCCAGCGCCCAGATTCCGGAGAAAATGGGGCAGGCGAGACTTGTACCCCCGATACCAGCGTAGGCTACGCCGCCTTCGACGAAAACCGCTCCCGTGTAGGGATCAGCGAGGGTGGAGATGTCCGGTTCCTGCCGTCCACTTCCGGCTACGGATTTCTGCCAGGAAGGCTTGCTGAAAAAGACCGACTCCCCGCCGCCTGAGCCGCCATAGAAGCCTAGCTGGATCGGTGGATCAAATACGTCATTCAGCGCGCCGGAGAGAATGGCAATATTGTTGCCCCAGCCGACTTCCGCGCCCGCCGAGGTTCCATTGGGAATGCCGATGCTCGTGCCGCCGATCGACGTGGCATAGGTTGAGCTTGCAGGGTAGGATTCGCCGCCGCCATTCGGTACTCCAGTCCCGAAATCACCGCTATCACCGCTGGAGAAGTTGACGGCGATACCGGCGGCTGCAGCCTTCTTCAGTACCTGCTCAAAGCCATTCACAGTCTGGGTGCCGAAAAGGCCTTCGGGATACCCATAGCTGTTGGAGATGACCGTGCCCAGTTTGTTCAGCCGCGCATAGTCGATGCCGTATTCGAGTTCCGTCCAGTCATCCGTTGGCATGATCTCGACGACGATCTTTGCTTTGGGTGCGATGGAGTGAACCCACTGGGTATCGAGTGAAGCCTCATCCTGCCAGTTGTCATATTCCAGGGCCAGCGTCGAGGGCTTCCCATCCGGGTAGAGGACGGTGAAGTTCGACGAGTTGGTTGCCGGAAGGCCAGCCAGGCTGGAAAACAAGGCGAGATCGCTCGTTAATTCCGCGCCATCGGTCGGGCCGTCGACGATGACGATGGTTTGTCCGGTTCCATCCAAGCCCTTTTTATAGGCAGCGGTCAGGCCGTAGTGGCCCTGGAGCTGCGATGGGGTCCAGGCGCAGTACACGTCATTATTAGCGGTGATGTTGTAGTTGTTTCCGAAGTAGACGCCCGTGGGCAGCGTGGCGCCATCCGTTGTAAGCGTGACGGACGAGGCAGCCGAGAAGCAATTATTGGTCGCAATGCTGTCAAAACCGCCGCCGGCATTCTTGATTTTGGCCGTAGGCAGTTTGGTACCGATTGTGCGTGGTTTACCAGTCCTGGGATCGACCTGGTACTTGATAAACGGAGTCATGCCGATGCTGGTGAGGCCGGTGACTCCGTGCACGAGCGAGCCAGCGGGACCGGCAAGTTCTGCCGGCGTCACATTGGCGTGGAAGGTCTTGCCCTGGCGCTCAAATTCGTGAATCTGCGTCTGGAAGGCGCTTTCAACGCTCGTTGCCGGGCCGCGTGCGCGAATGGAGAGATTGTCCGAACTCACAGAGAGCACTGACAGGCCATGAGACTGTAATTCTTTTTTGACGGTCTCGACTTCTGCCGGAGTTGGAGCGAACCGGGCGAGGTCGCTGTTTGTCATCCACTGGTGATAGGTGGGTGAGCCGGGAGTGTAGAGGTCTTCGACAGCTTTGTCGAAGGCCGCCTGATTGTGCATGTTCAGATGCACGGTGAGGGTGATTTGAGCCGAGGGCTGGATCGGGCCGTGATCGGAGGAAATATCCGCGACTCTCGGACGCTCGATCTGAGCGTTGAGTGACGGGCCGGCAAGTAGCGTGCAAGCGAGCGATGCAAAGCATGCCCAGGCCCATACTGGGGGTTTTGTCATTTGCAACATGGGATTTCCATCTCCTGCGTGGGTTGGTGTGAGTGTTTACGCGCGCCAATGGACAGCGTGCGCAGAAACAGCTAGGCACCACAGACTGACTGATGGACTGAAAAGGGACTTGCAAACCTCAGCAGAAACCAGAGAGGAAAGGATCAACAACTACAGAAACGCACGGCGGATTGTTGCGTATGTGTCATTGGGACAGCCCAACCAATCTGGCACAAGGTTAAAAATGCGTCAACAGGAAATTAGCTGTGCGAACAAGGTTGAAATCAATGAGATCGGGTTCACGCTTTGATCTGATAGGACTTGCAATGCAAAAAATCGCTCGATCTCCTCCTATTTCTTGAGGGAGATCGAGCGAATTTTTAGAGAGAAATCGCGCCTGCTTGTTGAGCTACTGCGCGGGCATGTACTGCTCGAACCAACTCAGGGCGCGTTCGAGCACATCCCGCTGATGATCGCGGGAGACGAAGTGATGGCCTTCGTTGGGATAGACGACGAGTTCCGTTGGGACATGCTGATCGCGCAGCGCGTGCCAGAATTCAAAGGACTGCGGCATAGGGCATTCGCCGTCGCGGTCGCCTACGACGACGAGGGTCGGTGTTTTGACCTTATGAATGAAGTTGATGGCTGAACTTTTGGCGTAGACGGAAGGATCATCATAGACCGACGCGCCGAAGAATGGGATCATCCACTGGTCGATGGAGTTTTCGCCGTAGTAGCTCTGCCAGTTGGCGATGCCTGCGCCGGCGACGGCGGCGTGGAAGCGGTTCGTCTGCGTTACGGCGAACATGGTCATGAATCCGCCGTAGCTCCAGCCGGTGATGCCGACGCGCTCCGGATCGATGGAGTACTTCTTCGTCACAGTGTCAACGCCGGCCAGGATGTCGCGCAGATCGCCGTAGCCGAAGTCCTTGCGATTGGCCTGAGTGAACTTTTCGCCCTGTCCGTAGCTGCCGCGCGGGTTGGGCATCAGCACGAAATATCCGAGAGCGGAAAAAGGCGCCGCGCCAAAGCCTGCTCCCGGCCAGTGCGGTGTGACTGCGGCGGACGGGCCGCCGTGGACCATGACGATGAGTGGGTACTTCTTGCCTGGATCGTAATTGGGCGGATAAAGGAGCCATCCCTGCACATCGAAGCCTTCGTTCTGCCAACTCACGGATTCAGCCTTGCCCCATACGGGTTTGAGGTTGTCGTTATAGTGGGTGATTTGTTGGAGGTCGTTGAGCTTGCCTGCCCAGACTTCCGGAGGCGTGCTGTACGAGCTGCGGATGAGGGCGATCTGCCTGTCGCCGGCGACAGAGACGGACATCATCTGCTGGCCGGAGCCTACGCCTTCGGGGAAGGTCGCACTGTTTTCGTCATCGTCCTGCTGCGTGTTGAGGTTATAGGCGAAGAGATGCGAGGAGCCGCCCGCGATTTCGGAGATGCCGAGAGTGTGGTCGTCAATCCACAGGAACCATGCAGGACTGGCCTTGCGGCCGGGGGTTACGTCTTTGGGCTCGCCACCGCTGGATGGGACAACGTAGATGTCGCCGCCGGTTGAGCCCTGATCGGACATGAGGCCGCTGATGAAGGCGATTTGTGAGCCGTCTGGTGACCAGCGCGGGACAGCAAGTTGCAGGCCAAAGATTGGGCTGTGGGCGCTGTCTGGATCGACGAGCACGCTCGGATCAAATGCGGCGCGGCCTCTAAGGACGGCCTTGGAGCCGGGCATGAACGGCTGCGTATATAGCTTTGCTACCCACCAGTTGTTCTCTCCGGGCGGCGCGGCGGCGACGTAAGCCAGTTTCTTTGAATCAGGCGACCAGTTGAATTCGTAGACATGCAGGTTCGCAGGTGTGATCTGGGAGAGTTCGCCGGAGACCGCATCAACCGCCGCCACGCGCTGGATTTCCAGCCCCTCAACGCCGATCACGCCTGATGGCGGTTTCATCGCGGCCAGCGCGCCGGAGGGGCGGGTTGCGCCTTCGACATACAGCAGGCCGATGAATTTGCCGTCGGGCGACCACTGCGGCGAGTCGGCGTATCCGTGGAAGGTGGTCAGGCGCTTCGCGGGAGCTTTTGCAGCCGGTTCGGCGATATAGAGTCCCTGCTGGTGCTCAGTGTTGCAGTCGGAGAAGAAGGCAAGCTGCTTTGAATCCGGCGACCAGGCGATCTCGTTTTCATCGCCCTGCTTGCCCTCGCCACAGGCCGTGATCTGGTAGGTCGAGGAAGGGTTATCGAGCGGCGCGACTTCAATCTCTGTGCCTCTGCCTTCCTGGGGTCTCACCACCCATGCAACCCACTTGCTGTCGGGCGAAATCACCGTTTGGTGCGGTGCGCGGACGGCTTCAAGCTGGGCAGTGATCTGGCTGATGCGGGGATCTTTTGCCGGGGTTGCAGGGGTTTGTGCAAGGGCGATGACGCCTGACGAGAGACAGGTGAAAAACACAGTCAGCGTGCGAAAGGACATAATGCCGGATGGTAGCAGAGGTCACTGCGACCGGATGCGGTTTTGGCGTACAAAAACGGAGGCCTACTTTTCCGACTGCGACCTACTTATGGGTAATATGTAAGATATGGAGCGACAGATCACAACGGTAAGCACCAAGGGTCAGCTGGTTATTCCTTCCCAGATGCGCAATCAGCTTGGTATTCGTCCTGGAACGCGTGTTGCTGTGGCGCTGGAGGGCGACCACATTGTGCTTTATCCGGTTTCGGAGCGGCTGGTCGAGGAATCGAAGGGCATGCTGGCGGGCGGGCCTTCCCTATCCGACGAGTTGCAGCAGGAACGCCGCAAGGCTGATCGATGGTGACGTATGTTCTGGATGCCAGCGCGATTCTGCGTTATCTGGACAATGAGACTGGAGCGGACCGGGTGGCAGCGATCATCAAAGGACACATTGCTGGAGAGGCTAGGGCGATTGTCTCGGATCTTCATTGGGGAGAAATCGCAGGTGTCGTCTATAAGAGGCACGGGGCGGACGTAATGGAGAAAGTGATGTCCCGGCTCGATGCCTTCGGATTCGAAAGCGCTCCGGTTACGCGAGAGCGCGCGGTGGAAGCGGCGATTATCAAGGTACAGACGGGTGTTCCATACGCTGACGCGTTGGGGATCGAACTGGCATCCGATTCGGACGTGCACATTTTTGTGACTGCGGATTTTGACACGAAAACTGCGTCAGACCGTGTGCAGATTGAATTCTTGCCCGTGAAGTGACTGCCCGGTTCCAAGGGGATGTTTTTGAGAAGGCTTGAGGGGCTGCTAATCAGTCTGATGGTGAAAGGAAAAAACATCCCTCGGCGGCTGAAGCCGCACTCATCTCCTGGCACTTACGGCACGGCTGAAGCCGTGCTCCTTCAAAACAACGACTTTTCAACACCTCTTGATGCCGCTGGAGACGCAAATCGCAGGCCCAACTCTCGATTCGAAGGCCTCGTACAACTCTCAAGGTGCTAAACTATCAACAACAGCAATGAAAAAGCGCGAAAATATGAATTTTTCGCGGGGTTTGTTGACTCTAAACGCTGTGCTTGGTACTCTTAGAAGGTTCCATGAGAGTGCTCTTCGTGTGCGTATCGTCCGAAGAGCAGCTACGACCTAAAAAGCTTCGCAGAAAAGTCAGTCGGAGAAAGTAAGGACTGGCGGATACGGTATCTGCGAACCCCATCAATCTCATGAGATGGGCGAATCGCATCGGTGCCTGCGACCCCCTTCACCTTGAAGGACTATGCAGGCCGGAATCAGCGAAACGGAGTCGGCTTTCTTTCGTTCCCGATATTGCGGGACAGAGGAACGTGCGGCCACCGTCCTGATTCTCGTCTGGGATTGAAGCAGTGCAGACGCGAAGCAACACCGGACTTCGCGCGGGCTGATAGCGGATTTTGCGCTGTCGGGAATCGTGCGCGAGCGGTGGTGTCGCGTCTGGTGAGTAAAAGAGTTTTTGAGTTGGTAAGGAGTTTGGATTGCCTACATTCAGTCAGCTCGTGAGAAAAGGGCGCACGGCGCCGAACTATAAGACGGCATCGCCTGCATTGCAGGGCTCGCCGCAGCGCCGCGGAGTCTGCACCCGTGTTTACACGCAGACGCCGAAGAAGCCGAACTCGGCGCTCCGCAAGGTAGCCCGTGTCCGCCTGACCAATGGCATTGAAGTTACGTCGTATATTCCCGGCGAAGGCCACAACCTGCAGGAGCACTCGATTGTGCTGATTCGCGGCGGCCGTGTGAAGGATCTCCCGGGTGTGCGCTACCACATCGTGCGCGGCACGCTCGACTCCGTCGGCGTGGTGAAGCGTACGCAGAGCCGCTCGAAGTACGGCGCCAAGCGCGCCAAAGGCGGAGCTGCTCCGGGCAAAAAGTAGGACTGGCCGTCCAGGCAATCGCGCCTCGCGGCGCCCTGGATTTGGCGATTGAAGCAAAAGTTTAGAAACCCAAGGTTAAAGGTTTATGCCGAGAAAAGGTCACATTGCGAAGCGGGAAGTTGCAGCCGATCCGGTCTACAACTCGACGCTGGTCACGAAGTTTGTTAACTCGATGATGTGGGGCGGCAAGAAGTCGACCGCGCAGGGCATCTTCTACACCGCCATGACGAACCTGGAGCAAAAGGGCGGCGACGAAGCGCTGAAGCTCTTCAAGAAGGCGGTCGAGAACTGCAAGCCGCTGCTTGAAGTGAAGACCCGCCGCGTCGGCGGCGCCAACTATCAGGTGCCGATCGAAGTGAACCCCGAGCGTCGCACTTCGCTGGCGATTCGCTGGCTCGTGACCTACGGTCGCGCGCGTGGCGAAAAGGGCATGATCGACAAGCTGACCAACGAGCTGCTCGATGCGGCCAATGGCCGTGGCGCTGCGATGAAGAAGAAGGAAGACGTTCACCGCATGGCTGAGGCAAACAAGGCCTTCGCGCACTATCGCTGGTAGGATTTGCCATCCAGGCGGACGCGCGCTTTGCGCCAAGTCTGGGCTGGTTAAGGGAAGTGACTGAAGCTGGGAGTCGAGAACTCCCGAGAGAAAACTGAACCTTGGGCTGTTAAAGCCTGAGAGAACTAGAGAGAAGAGACAGTGGCTCGCCAAGTACCGTTAAATCGTTGCCGGAACATCGGAATCATGGCGCATATCGACGCCGGGAAGACGACTACGACTGAGCGCATCCTGTTCTATACGGGCATTACGCACCGCATCGGCGAAGTGCATGAAGGCACGGCGACGATGGACTATATGGAGCAGGAGCAGGAGCGTGGTATTACGATCACCTCCGCTGCGACGACCTGCACATGGAACAACATCCGCATCAACATCATCGATACGCCGGGTCACGTTGACTTCACTGCTGAAGTCGAGCGTTCGCTGCGCGTGCTCGATGGCGCGGTTGCGTTGTTCGACTCCGTATCGGGTGTGCAGCCGCAGACCGAGACGGTCTGGCGGCAGGGTGACAAGTACAAGGTTCCGCGGATTTGCTTTGTCAACAAGATGGACAAGGCTGGCGCCGATTTCGAGCATGTGATCGAGACCATCCGCAAGCGCCTCGGCGCTCGTCCGGTTGCGATCCAGATCCCGATTGGCGCGGAATCGCATTTCAAGGGTGTGGTCGATCTCATCGAGATGCGCGCCATTGTGTGGCACGACGAGACGATGGGCGCGAAGTACTCGATTGAGCCGGTTCCAGCTGAGTTGCAGAAGAAGGCGGAAGCCTTCCGCATGCAGCTGATCGAAACCGTTGCCGAGAACGACGACGACATGCTGCACAAGTTCCTCGAAGGCGAGACCCCGACTCCGGAAGAGTTGAAGAAGGCGCTGCGCAAGGCGACCATCGACATGAAGGTCTTCCCGGTAATGTGCGGAACAGCTTTCAAGAACAAAGGCGTGCAGACGCTGCTTGATGCGGTGGTGGATTATCTGCCGAGCCCGCTCGATGTGCCTCCGGTTGAGGGTATCGATCCTCATGATCCTTCAGTGGTGCTTGTCCGCGAAGCCAAGGACGACGCGCCTTTCTCGGCCCTGGCGTTCAAGCTGATCAACGATCCGTTCGGCAAGCTGAGCTTTATCCGTATCTATTCCGGATCACTGAAGACCGGCGACACCGTGCTGAATCCGCGCACTGGCAAGACGGAGCGCGTTGGTCGACTGGTCAAGATGCACGCGAACAAGCGTGAAGATATTACCGAGATCTACGCCGGCGACATCTGCGCTTGCGTCGGGCTGAAGGAACTCAAGACGGGCGATACGCTGTGCACGCCGCAGCATCCCATCGCGCTGAGTGCGATCACTTTCCCTGCTCCTGTTATTCACGTCGCGGTTGAACCGAAGACCAAGGCTGACCAGGAGAAGATGGGTCTGGCGCTGGCACGGCTGGCGGATGAGGATCCGACGTTCAAGGTTCACACGGACGAAGATTCCGGACAGACGATCATCAGCGGCATGGGCGAGCTGCACCTCGAAATTCTTGTTGACCGCATGAAGCGCGAGCACAAGGTTGAGGCGAACGTGGGCGAGCCGAAGGTTGCGTTTCGCGAGACGATCCGCAAGCCGGCTGAAGCGGAAGGCAAGTATATCCGCCAGACGGGTGGTTCCGGTAACTACGGACACGTCAAGATTCGTCTGGAGCCCAACGAGCCGGGCAAGGGCTTTGAGTTTGTCGACGCGATTCGCGGCGGTGTTGTTCCCAAGGAATACATCAAGCCGACGGAGCAGGGTATCCGCGAAGCGCTGCACAACGGCGTGCTTGCTGGCTACGAGATGGTCGACTTCAAGGCGACGCTCTTCGACGGCAGCTACCACGATGTTGACTCGAACGAAATGGCCTTCAAGATTGCCGGTTCGATGGCATTCAAGGAAGCTGCGAAGAAGGCGAGTCCTGTGCTGCTTGAGCCGGTGATGGCGGTCGAAGTTACGGTTCCGGAAGAGCACATGGGCACGATTATCGGCGACATCAACTCGCGCCGTGGCCGCATTGAGGGCATGGAGCATGTGGGTGGTTCGCAGGTGATCAAGGCGATGGTTCCGCTGAAGGAGATGTTCGGATATGTGAACGATATCCGCTCATCGACGCAGGGACGCGCTTCGTACTCGATGCAGTTTGCCCGCTATGAAGAGGCGCCGCGCATGATTTCGGAAGAGATCATCGGACGCAATCAGGGTAAGTAACGTTTTTTGCAATGGCTGGGCCTCCAGGAGGCCCGGTGAAATGAAGCATTAGCAGGAATACGAGAGAGGAACAAGGTATGGCGAAGGAGAAATTTGACCGGTCGAAGCCGCACGTGAACGTGGGGACGATTGGGCATATCGATCACGGGAAGACGACGTTGACGGCGGCGATCACGAAGGTATTGTCGAAGCACAACCCGAACAACAAGTTCCGCTCGTTTGACACGATTGACAACGCTCCGGAAGAGCGGGAGCGCGGCATCACGATCGCGACAGCGCACGTTGAGTACGAGACGGGCAACCGTCACTATGCGCACGTTGATTGCCCCGGCCACGCCGACTACATCAAGAACATGATCACGGGCGCAGCGCAGATGGACGGCGCGATTCTGGTGGTGGCAGCGACCGATGGCCCGATGCCGCAGACGAAAGAGCACGTTCTGCTGGCCCGCCAGGTAGGTGTGCCGTACATCGTTGTCTTCCTGAACAAGTGCGATGCGGTTGAGGATCCTGAGCTGATCGACCTGGTCGAGATGGAAGTGCGCGAGCTGTTGTCGAAGTACAACTTCCCCGGCGACGATGTGCCGGTGGTTCGCGGCTCGGCTCTTGGAGCCTTGAACGGTGAAGCGCAGTGGGAAGCGAAGATCGACGAGCTGATGGATGCGGTGGACAAGAACGTTCCTCTGCCGGCGCGCGCGATTGATCAGCCTTTCCTGATGCCGATTGAAGACATCTTCTCGATCTCGGGCCGTGGAACGGTTGTTACAGGCCGTATCGAGCGCGGCAAGGTGAAGGTGGGCGAGGAAGTGGAAATTGTCGGCTTCCGCGAGACGCAGAAAGACCGTAGTAACGGGCGTGGAAATGTTCAAGAAGCAGCTGGATGAAGGTCTGGCTGGGGACAACGCCGGACTTCTGTTGCGCGGTATTCCGAAGGAAGACGTGGAGCGCGGGATGGTGTTGGCCAAGACTGGATCGATTACGCCGCACACGAAGTTCAAGGGCGAGATCTACGTGCTGTCGAAGGAAGAGGGCGGCCGTCATACACCGTTCTTCAATGGCTACCGTCCGCAGTTCTACTTCCGCACGACGGACGTGACGGGGACGGCGAAGCTGCCTGAGGGCACGGAGATGGTGATGCCGGGCGACAACATCTCGCTCGAGATCGAGCTGCACACCCCGGTGGCGATGGAGAAGGGCCTGAGGTTTGCGATCCGCGAAGGCGGACGCACCGTGGGTGCTGGCACCATCACGGAGATTTTGAATTAAGGGGCTGGCCGTCCAGGCAATCGCGCCCTGTCGGGCGCAAAACATGAAAGTGGGTCAACGGGATCAACTGTTGACCCACAGGAAGATTGAACACGATGGTTGGACAGAGAATTCGCATTCGGCTTAAGGCTTATGACTACCGGGTGCTCGACACCTCGACGGGCGAGATTGTAGACACCGCGAAGCGTACGGGTGCACAGGTGGCGGGGCCGATTCCGTTGCCGACAGTGAAGAACAAGTATTGCGTGCTGCGTTCGCCGCACGTCGACAAGAAATCGCGTGAAGCTTTCGAGATTCGTACGCACAAGCGGCTGATTGACATTCTTGAGCCGACCCAACAGACGGTTGACGCTCTGATGAAGCTCGATCTTCCGGCTGGTGTGGACGTCGAGATCAAGGCGTTTGAAAAATAGCTACTAGCTGTTAGCTCCTAGCTTCTAGCTCGTTTTCTAAGGGTGCGAGCGGTGAAGCGGAAAGAGCTAAAAGCTAGAGGCTAGGGGCTAATAGGTTAGAAACCTTCAGTGGCTGCGGAAACTGCGCAGACATGATGGGGAGAGAAGACGATGGCAGTTACAGGGATTTTAGGCAAGAAGATCGGCATGACGCAGGTATTCGATGAGAAGGGTGAAGTTCACCCGATCACCGTCCTGCAGGCTGGTCCTTGCGTGATTACGCAGTTGAAGACCGCGGCAAAAGACGGCTACGACGCAGCGCAGATCGGCCTGGTCGAGTTCGTGAAGGCCTCGAAAGTAACAAAGCCGCAGGCTGGCCACTTCGCCAAGAACAACGTTCCTCCGGTGAAGCTGGTGAAAGAAGTTCCGGTCGAAACCGCTGCCGCTAAGAAGTCTGAAGAGGGTGAAGAGTCCTCGAATGGCGCGGTGAAGGCCGGCGACAAGGTTCTGGTCGATATCTTCTCCGATGAGAAGTATGTCGATGTTGTGGGCACGAGCAAGGGCCGTGGGTTTGCCGGTGTTGTTCGCCGCCACAATTTCGGCGGTGGCCCAAAGTCGCACGGACACATGTTCCAGGTGCAGGGCTCGATCGGCGCATCGTCGTTTCCTTCGCGCGTGTTTCCCGGGCAGCGCATGCCGGGTCACATGGGCGTGGATCGGGTGACGGTTCGCAACCTGCGTATTCGCGGGATCGATATTGAAGAGAACCTGATCATGGTCGAGGGCGCGGTACCGGGTCCTCGCGATGGATATGTGCTGATCTCGAAGGCGAAGGCTCCGCCGCGCGAGCGTCGCGGATTCGCGGGTTCGGGCACGGTCGATCCTCTGAAGGCTTCGAAGAAGGCTTCGGCGAAGAAGAAATAAGGCAGCCGTTAGCCGCTAGCTTTTACCTTCTAGCTGGTTCGTTCAGCTGGAAGGCGGTAATGGAATCGGGATGATGTATTGGCTTGCGACTGACGCGGGCCAGCTAAAAGCTAGTAGCTAGAAGCTAGTAGCTGAAAGAGTTAAAACGATGGCAAACATTGACGTATTCGATCTCGGTGGACAGAAGGTTGGCTCGCTTGAGCTGGCTGACGAAGTCTTTGCACCGAGCGAGGTAAACGAGGCGCTTCTGTGGGAAGCGGTGAAGCACTATCGCGCTTCGCTGCGCCAGGGAACGGCTGCGACGAAGAATCGCAAGCTGGTCTCCGGTTCGGGCAAGAAGCTCTGGAAGCAGAAGGGCACAGGCCGTGCACGTGTTGGCTCAGTGCGTTCGCCTCTGTGGCGGCATGGCGGCACGGTTCACGGACCGCAGCCCCGCTCCTATGACTATGCCTTCCCCAAGAAGAAGCTGCTGGGCGCGCTGCGCTCCGCGCTGGCTGCAAAGCTGCAGGACGGCAAGCTGATCGTCGTCGAGAGCTTTGAGTTGAGTGAGCCCAAGACAAAGCTGTACCGTCAGGCGCTGAACAAGCTCGAAGCCAAGAAGACGGCTCTGCTGGTTGAGAACAGCAAGGAGTTGAGCCCGAATGTGGTTCTGGGAGCTCGCAACCTCAAGGGTGTTGAGCTGATGCTGAACAACGAAGTGCATCCGTACGATCTGCTGCGCTACGAGCGCGCGATCTTCTCGCGGCCCGCACTTGAGCAGCTGCAGGCCGACCTGAAGAAGACAGTTTCGAAGCGTAGAAAGGCGGAGGTGGCCTAATGCCGACATTACACACAGTCATTCGCCGCCCGCTGATCACCGAAAAGGGACTGGGCGTAAAGGAAACCGAAGGCACGCTGGTTTTCGAAGTAGCCGCGAAGGCGACCAAGACCGAAGTGAAGCAGGCGGTTGAGGCACTCTTCAAGGTGAAGGTTTCCGCTGTGCGCACGGCCAATGTTCTTGGTAAAGAGCGCCGTCGCGGAAAGTTTGCCGGGTTTCGTCCTGACTGGAAGAAGGCGTATGTACGCCTGAAGTCGGGCGAGAAGATGCCGGATTACGTGAATAACCTGTAAGTACAGCCGCTAGCTTTTAGCTTTTAGCTTCTAGCTAGTATCTGACAGGCCGGAAATTTGGAATTGAGTTAAGTAACGAGCTGCAAGCACGAGCGAAAAGCTAGCAGCTAGAAGCTAAGAGCTAAACGATGCCGATCAAGACATATAGACCGATCACACCAACGCTGCGGTTTCAGACCACGCTGGTGAATGACGACATCACGACGGACAAGCCGTACAAGCCGCTGTTGACGATCAAGCAGCGCACCGGCGGGCGCCGTAATTCGGGCGACATGACTATCCGTCACCACGGTGGCGGCCACAAGCAGAAGCTGCGCCTGATCGACTTCAAGCGCGACAAGTACGGCGTACCGGGCAAGGTGGCGACGATCGAGTACGACCCGAACCGCTCTTCGCGCATTGCGCTGATCAGCTACGCGGACGGCGAGAAGCGCTACATCATTCAGCCGGTTGGCCTGAAGGTGGGACAGACGGTGATGAGCGGCGCGGAGGCTGATATCCTCATCGGTAACGCGCTGCCGCTCAAGAACATTCCTGCCGGTACTACGGTCCACAATGTGGAGCTTCGTCCGGGCAAGGGCGCGCAGATGGTGCGCTCGGCTGGTTCTTCGGCGCAGCTGGTTGCCAAGGAAGGCGACTACGCGCTGCTGAAGCTGCCTTCCGGCGAAACCCGCAAGGTGCTGGTGGACTGCATGGCGACGATTGGCCAGGTGGGCAATACCGATCACGAGAACGTGACGATCGGCAAGGCCGGCCGTAATCGCTGGAAGGGTATTCGCCCGACGAACCGCGGTGTCTCGATGAACCCGGTCGATCACCCGCATGGCGGTGGTGAGGGCAAGACTTCAGGCGGACGTCATCCGGTAACCCCATGGGGCCAGCCGACACGCGGCTACAAGACACGCAACAACAAGCGGACCGACGCATTTATTGTCAGCCGCTACAGCAAGTAAGAGCGAAGAGGATTACTGATGGCACGGTCGACGAAAAAAGGCCCGTTTATTGATACCCACCTGACGGTGAAGATTGATGCGCTGAACCAGGCGAATGACAAGAAGGTCGTCCGCACCTGGTCGCGCCGCTCGACGATCCACCCTGATTTCGTGGGGCACACGATCGCAGTACACAACGGCAAGAAGTTTGTGCCGGTGTATGTGACGGAAAACATGGTGGGACACAAGCTGGGCGAGTTTGCGGCAACGCGTACGTTCAAGGGCCACTCGGCAAAGGCTGCGGAGTCGTCTGCGAAGCCGCGGTAAGAGATTTGCGGCAAGGTCGCGCGAATCAAAGTTTTGATAAGGATTTGAGGCAAGCCAATGCAATTGGACACACGGGAATTTCGGGCTGAAGCCAAGTTTCAGCGGGTATCGCCGCAGAAGGCGCGGCTGGTGCTCGATCTGATTAAGGGCCGCCGCGTGGAGGAAGCGCTGAACACAGTTGCTTTCACCAAGAAGTCGGTCGCTCCGCTGGTCGAGAAGGTGCTGCGCTCGGCGCTGCAGAATGCCAACTATCTGAGCCAGGAACAGGGGCTCGACGTGGATGTGGACAACCTCTACGTGAAGAACGCGATTGCCAATGAAGGCCCGCGCATGAAGCGTATCCGCCCGGCTCCGATGGGCCGCGCTTATCGCTATCAGCGCCGCCTGGCTCACATTGTGATTTCAGTGGCAGAGCGCAAGCAAGACGGTCTCGTCCAGACGGTGACGGACGGAACGGATGCTGCTCCAGTCGCAAAGTCGGCGAAGAAGAAGGTCGCCGCCAAGAAAGCTCCCGCAAAGAAGGCCGCAGCCAAGAAACCTGTGGCAAAGAAAACGCCTGCCAAAAAGGCATGGAAGTAGGGGATTAGAGGAAATTATGGGACAGAAAGTCCATCCTTACGGATTTCGGCTCGGCATTAACAAGCCGTGGCGCTCGCGCTGGTTCAGTGAGCGTGACTATGACAAGCTGCTCGTCGAAGACGTGAAGCTGAAGAGCGAGCTGAAAGAAAAGCTGAAGGCCGCCGGTGTCAGCTCGGTCGAAGTCGAACGTCCTGGCAACAAGCTGCGGATCATTATCCGCACCGCGCGTCCGGGCATCATCATCGGCCGCAAGGGCGCCGAGATCGAGAAGCTCAAGGTTGAGTTGCAGAAGCGCACCAACCGCGATGTCTTCATCGACATTCTCGAAGTTAACAAGCCTGAGCTCGATGCGCAGCTGGTGGCAGAGAACATCGCACTGCAGCTCGAGAAGCGCGTCGGTTTCCGTCGCGCGATGCGGAAATCGGTTGACTCGGCTCTGCGTTTCGGCTGCAAGGGAATCAAGGTTCGCGTTTCGGGTCGTTTGAACGGCAACGAAATCGCGCGTTCCGAGTGGTATCTGCAGGGTCGTTTGCCGCTGCACACGCTGCGTGCGGACATTGACTACGGCTTTGCCGAAGCGCGCACGACGTATGGCGTGATTGGCGTGAAGGCGTGGATCTATCGCGGAGATATTTATCAGCAGAGGCGGCGTGAACCGCAGGCTGCGGTGGGAACGTCGGTATTTTAAAGGCAGCTTTTAGCCTCTAGCTCTTAGCTTTTAGCTCGATGTCGTTGAGCAAAACAGTTGGGTGGAGTAGAGGAAAGCTGGTGCGTTAAGGATTTGGCTAGAAGCTAGCAGCTAATAGCTAGAAGCTATCGAGGGTTTCATTATGTTGATGCCAAAGAAGGTCAAGTATCGCAAGCAGCAGAAGGGCAAGATGCGCGGCAAGGCATGGCGCGGCTCTGAGCTGTCGTTCGGCGACTTCGGCCTGAAGGTCATGGAGTGCGGTTATATTACGGACCGCCAGATCGAGGCCAGCCGTATTGCGATGACGCGCTTCATCAAACGCGGCGGCAAGGTGTGGCTGCGTGTCTTCCCGGACAAGCCGGTCACGAAGAAGCCGGCCGAAGTTCGAATGGGTTCGGGCAAGGGACCGCTCGATCACTGGTCCGCGGTTGTGCGTCCGGGCAAGATCCTGTTCGAGATGGAAGGCGTGGCGCCGGAGATTGCGCAGGAAGCTATGCGCCTGGCTTCGAACAAGCTGCCGTTGAAGACGCGTTTCGTGCAGCGTCACACGGTGAAGGCTGTAGTCGCGGCGAAGTAAGGCCTAAAGATTCAGGGAGACTCGGCTTAGATTAAGCCGCTGTCCCGGAGAGAAGAAGAGATGGAACTGGAAAAGATTCGCAACCTGAGCGACAACGAGCTCAACGTCGAGGAGCACAAGGCGGCTGAACAGCTGTTTCGCCTGCGCTTCCAGATGAAGCTCGGCCAGAACGAAGGCGTGAAGAAGCTGCGCGAGCTGAAGAAAGACATTGCTCGCATCAAGACGATTACGCGCGAGCGTGAGCTGAAGCTGCATGGCGAGGCTCCGAAGGTGGAATCGGCAGCGCCGGTAAAGGCCGCGAAGGCAAAGAAGACCAAGAAGGAGGCTCGCTAAATCATGGCAGACGTAAAGAGCGAAGCCACAGTAGAATCGCGCCGCAACGAGAAGGTCGGCCAGGTCGTTTCGACCAAGATGCAGAAGACCATCGTGGTGGAAGTAGAGATGCGCAAGGCGCATCCGAAGTATCAGCGCATTGTGAAGACCAGCAAGAAGTTCTATGCGCATGACGAGCAGAACTCGGCGCGCGTGGGTGATGTGGTTCGCATTCGCGAGACCCGTCCGCTAAGCAAGCTGAAGCGCTGGCAACTGGAAGAGATTGTCCGCCGCTCTGCGCTGGCGCAGGTGGAAGCAGCAGCGACAACTGCAGAGTAATGGCCGCTGAGTAAGCGCCGCTTTTATAAAGTCCGGCAATAGACCGGCTGGTAGAGGGAGATACGACGATGGCAGTGCAGATGAGAACCATGCTTGAGGTGGCCGATAACTCAGGCGCCCGCAAGCTGCAAATGATTCTGCCGCTGGGTGGCGCAAGCGGCAAGAAGGCCGGTCTTGGCGATGTCATCACAGCTGCGGTGAAGGAAGCCTCGCCGGATGGCCAGGTGAAGAAGGGCAAAGTGGTGAAGGCTGTGGTTGTGCGCACGCGCAAGGAAACGCGCCGTCGCGATGGAACCTACATCCGCTTTGACACGAACGCCGCCGTGCTGATCAACGAAGCTGGAGAGCCAGTTGGAACGCGCGTTTTCGGGCCAGTTGCCCGCGAGCTGCGCGAGAAGAAGTTTCTGAAGATTGTTTCGCTGGCTCCTGAAGTTCTTTAATTCGGGCCGGCAGGTAAAGGGAATCTTATGAGTTTGAACATACAGCGCAATGACACGGTGGAAGTGATCGCAGGCAGCGACAAGGGCAAGCGCGGCCGCGTGCTGCGTATCCTCGCCGACGAAAACCGCGTGCTGGTTGAGCATGTGCGGATGATCAAGAAGAACGTCCGTCCGAATCCGCAGCGGAACATCAAGGGCGGCATCGCTGAGCAGGAAGCTCCGGTGCATATTTCGAACGTTGCTCTGGTCTGCCCGAACTGTGGACCGAGCCGCGTGGGTTACAAGTTTGAAGGCGACACAAAAGTTCGCGTTTGCAAGAAGTGCGGACAGACGCTGGCAGCTAAGAAGAAGTAGGACAAACCTTCAGGGCGCCGCAAGGCGCGATTGCCTGGACGACTAGTCCAATTGAGCACCTTCCGTAACGGTAAACGGCCGAAGCCACTCCGAGACCGGGAGAGAAAAGAGAAGAAGTAATGGCAGCAAGACTGAAAGAGAAGTATCAGAAGGAAATCAAGGGCGCGCTCCAGAAGGAGCTGGGTCTTGAGAACACGATGGCGGTTCCGCGTCTGGAAAAGATTGTCCTGAACATGGGTCTGGGCGAATCGACGCAGAACTCGAAGATGATCGACCCGCTTGTGGCCGATCTCGCATCGATCACCGGACAGAAGCCGGTACTGACGAAGGCGAAGAAGTCGATTGCCGCCTTCAAGGTGCGCGAGGGCATGTCGATTGGCGCGATGGTAACGCTGCGCGGCGATGCGATGTACGAGTTTCTCGACCGCCTGATTTCCGTAGCCCTGCCCCGTGTTCGCGATTTTCGCGGTGTTTCGACCAAGAGCTTTGATGGCCGCGGCAACTACACGCTTGGCCTGCGCGACCAGCTGATCTTTGCTGAGATCGATTACGCAAAGGTTGACAAGCTGAAGGGCATGAACGTCACGATTGTGACCTCGGCTCAGGATGATAACTCGGCGCGCGCACTGCTGAAGCAGTTTGGCATGCCGTTCCGCCAGACGGCGTAAGGAAGTAGAGGAACTTTAAGAGATATGGCAACCACTGCAAAAAGGGTAAAAGACGCTCGCAAGCCGAAGTTTTCCAGCCGCCAGCACAACCGCTGCAAGCTGTGCGGACGCCCGCGCGCGTATCTGCGCAAGTTCGGCGTCTGCCGTCTGTGCTTCCGTCAGCTGGCGCTCAAGGGAGAGATTCCAGGCGTCGTCAAGTCGTCTTGGTAAGACTGAGCTGAGGCATAAACAATTTTTGGCTGTGAGTAAGAGCTGACAGCCGCTAAACATTCCCGCAGGTTCTCTGCTTGAGCAGAGCGAACGGGGGATGAAGGAGAAACGATGAGCTTTACCGATCCAGTAGCAGATTTCCTGACGCGCTTGCGGAATTCGATCCGCGCGCGCCACCAGAAGCTGGATGTTCCGGCCTCGAAGCTGAAGACCGAGATCGCCCGCATTCTGAAGGAAGAGGGCTATATCGCCAACTACAAGGCCGCTGAAGAGAATGGCCGCAACGTGCTGCGCGTTTACCTGAAGTATGGCGCCAACAACGAAGCTGCCATCCGCGACCTCTCTCGCGTTTCGCGCCCAGGTTGCCGCGTCTACATTGGCCGCGACGAGATCAAGCGCGTACAGGGTGGACTCGGCATCAGCATCATGACCACGCCCCGCGGCGTCATGACAGGCCGTCAGGCACGCAAAGAAGGCGTAGGCGGCGAGATCCTCTGCGAAGTCTGGTAGGGATTTGCCATCCAGGCAGACGCGTGCTTTGCGCGCCATTCTTGCCCGGGTTGATGTTTTGGTCGCGCCGTTGGCGCGAAGGTAAGTGTTAGCGGGTGAAAGACTCGCTGGCTGCAGTGGAACGGATGAGAAATCCGGGACTCGCAAGCCGTAAAGGATTTAAGAAATGTCGCGTATTGGAAAGAAGCCGATTCCGTTGCCGCAAGGCGTGAAGTATACCGTCAAGGGCAACACCATCGTCGTCGAAGGCCCGAAGGGCAAAGTTGAGCAGGTGATTCCTTCCGGCATCAAGCTGGAGACGGAAGACGGGCACATTGTTGCCAGCCGCGAGAATGAATCGCAGGCTGCAATTCATGGTCTGACCCGTGCGCTGGTCGCCAACGCTGTCGAGGGTGTCACCAAGGGCTGGTCGAAGGATCTGGACATTGTCGGTATCGGTTACCGCGTCGAGTTGAAGGGTAAGGATACCGTTGTATTCACGCTCGGCTACTCGCACCCGATCGAGTTTCCGCTGCCTACCGGCATCACGGTCGCGATTGATCCGAAACAGACGCGTATCACCATCAGCGGCATTGACCGCCAGAAGGTTGGTCAGGTTGCTGCTGATATGCGTTCGCTGCGCAAACCCGATCCGTACAAGAACAAGGGTGTGCGCTACTCGGACGAGAAGCTGAAGAAGAAGGTTGGCAAGACCGGAGCGAAATAGCTCTTAGCCGCTAGCTTCTAGCTTTTAGCTCCATTTCAGTTTCGGAAGCAGGTTAGTGGCTGCCAGTTAGACTTATAGAAGCACTTGCTAGGAGCTAATAGCTAGAGGCTAATAGCTGCTGTTAACGCCGAACGGGGCCGCAAGGCGGCTCCGCTGTTAGGAAGGAAGACGAGAAATGATTTCGCAGAGAAACAGAAACGAAATTCGCCAGCGCATCCATGACCGTATCCGCGAGAAGGTTGCCGGCACTGAAGCACGTCCGCGCCTGAATGTGTATCGCTCGCTGAATCACATTTACGCTCAGGTGATTGACGACTCGAAGGGTGTCACCGTGGTTTCGGCGTCGAGCAAAGCGTCCAAGATGAAGACTGGCGGCAACGTTGCGGCAGCGAAGGAAGTGGGCAAGCTGGTGGCTGAGCGCGCGCAGGAAAAGGGCATCAAGAAGGTTGTGTTCGATCGCGGCGGCTATCTCTATCACGGACGCATCAAGGCCCTGGCCGATGCGGCGCGCGAAGCAGGTCTCGAGTTCTAAGTTTTTAGGCGCGGCGTAATGCCGGGCAGAAGGAAATCAGGAAGCGAATGGCAACACTGAAAAAGAAGCTGGATGCCGGACAGTACAACCTGAAGGATCAGGTTGTCGCGATCAACCGCGTGACCAAAGTCGTCAAGGGCGGCAAGAACATGTCCTTTGCCGCGCTGGTCGTTGTAGGCGATCCGGGTGCCGGTGTCGTGGGCTACGGCTCGGGCAAAGCGAAGGAAGTGCCGCAGGCAATCCGCAAGGGTATTGAAGCGGCCAAGAAGAACCTGGTCCGCATCAACCTGACGGAAACGACGATTCCGCATCAGGTGCTGGGTCGCTACGGTTCGGGCCACGTGCTGCTGAAGCCGGCTCCGGAAGGTACGGGCGTGATCGCCGGCGGCGCGGTGCGCGCGGTGATGACCTCGGCTGGCGTGCAGAATGTTTTGACCAAGAGCCTCGGCACGGCGAACCCGCATAACGTGATCAAGGCAACGTTTGACGCCCTCGTTCAGCTGCGCGACCGCGCTGAAGTGGCAGCGCTCCGCGGCAAGCAGGTACAGGAGTTATAGTCATGGCAGAAAACCAGACGAAGATTAAAATTCAATACTATCGCTCGTTCATTCAGGCCCCGTTCAAGCATAAGAGAGTCGTCAAGGGCCTCGGCTTTACCCGCCTGAACCAGATCGTCGAGCGTGAGGATACGCCGTCGATCCGTGGCATGGTGAATGCAGTGCCACATCTTGTCAGAATCGTAGAATAGCTTCTAGCCGCTAGCTTCTAGCTTTTAGCTTGATTCTGGCGGCGTTAACAATCATGCCCATCAGTAAGGGCTGCTTCGGGCAAAGGAACAAAGGCTAATAGCTAAAAGCTAGTAGCTGCAGTTAAAAAATAAGCGAGTCGGTCGGGGCAAGCCTGACCGGCGTATAGCGAGGACATCATGAATCTTTCCAATCTCAGGGCGCCCAAAAAGGCGAACACCAACAAGAAGCGTGTCGGCCGTGGTATGGGCTCCGGCATGGGCAAAACCTCGACCCGTGGTCACAAGGGACAGGGCTCCCGCTCGGGTTCGAGCCTGATGCGCGGTTTTGAAGGCGGCCAGATGCCGCTGCACCGCCGTCTGCCGAAGCGTGGCTTTACCAACATTTTCCGCACCGAATACACGGTTCTCAACCTTGACCGTCTGGCTGAGCTCGAGGAGAGCGAGCTGACCATCGAGTTCTTCGCCGCCAAGGGGCTGCTCAAGAAGCACGAGGGCCTGCTCAAGGTTCTGGGCAACGGCGAGTTGACCAAGGCGATCACCGTGCATGCGCACAAGTTCTCGAAATCCGCTCAGGAAAAGATCGAGAAGGCGGGCGGCAAGGCAATTCTGGTAGCGTAAGGCGAGGGGCCTCGCGAAGAGGCCCGATTGGGAATCTGAATCTTCATGTTTGAAAAGTTCGCCAATATCTTCCGCATCCCTGACCTGCGCAAGCGGGTTCTGTTTACTCTGGCGATGCTCGCCGTGTACCGCCTTGGCGCTCACATTCCGACGCCGGGTGTGAATGCGGCAGCGCTGGAGCAGTTCTTCAACGCAAACAGCGGAAGTTCGCTTGGCCTGATCGATCTGTTCAGCGGCGGCAACCTGCGCCGTCTGACGGTCTTTGCGCTGGGCATCATGCCGTACATTACGGCGTCGATCATCTTCCAGCTGCTGACCGTGGTCTATGAGCCGCTGGCAAAGCTGCAGAAGGAAGGCGAACTGGGACGCCGGAAGATTACGCAGTGGACGCGCTATCTGACTGTCGTTCTGGGTGTGGTCCAGTCGATGGCGATTGCGCTGACGATTTCGCACGGCTCTGGCGGCATTCAGTTGGTGCTGAATCCGGGCCCGGGCTTCGTCATCATGACGGTGCTGACGCTGACGACCGGAACAGCCTTCATCATGTGGCTCGGTGAGCAGATCACGGATCGCGGTGTTGGCAATGGCATGAGCTTGCTGATCTTCGCCGGTATCGTCGTAGGTCTGCCACGCGCAATTACGGAATTGGTCGAGACGGCGAAGTCGGAGAAGTTCGGCGCATTCACGGTTCCCGCGCTGATTCTCCTGGTTGCAGCCATGATCGCCGTCGTGGCCTTTATCGTGTTTGTGGAGCGCAGCGAGCGCCGCATTCCGGTGCAGTATGCCAAGCGCATCGTTGGCCGCAGGCTGATGGGCGGGCAATCGACGCACCTGCCTCTGAAGGTTAACTCCGGCGGCGTGATGCCGGTTATCTTCGCGGCATCGGTTCTGTCGGCTCCGCTGCTTTTTGCGCAGGCTGGATTCGTTCGTAACAGCGCTTTCCTGACGCGTGTCTTCGATGCGCTGCATGCAGGCGAGCCGTGGTACGAGCTGCTGTATATCGTTGCCATTGTCTTCTTCGCATATTTCTATATCTCGATCGTTTTCCGTCCGGATGACATCGCGGACAATATGCGCAAGTATGGCGGCTTTATTCCGGGAATTCGTCCCGGCAAGCGCACCTCGGATTACATCAACGACATTCTGACCCGCATTACGCTGGTCGGTGCGCTGTACCTGATCGTGATTTCGATCATTCCGCAGATTCTGATCAGCGGTATCCATTTGAACCACCTCTGGCTGGTCGGGCCGCTCTTTGAGCGTATGCCGCTGTGGGTGACGAACGGTCTCGGCTTCAACTTCTACTTCGGTGGAACGTCACTGCTGATCGTTGTCGGCGTGGCCATGGATACGGTCAACCAGATCGAATCGCAGCTCATCATGCGGCATTATGAAGGCTTTTCGCCGCGCAGCGGACGCATCCGCGGAAGGCGGGCCTGGTAAGTGGCTGTTGCTGTGATTGAGAAGCGGACCCAGGACGGGAAGACTATTCGCGTTACCCGGGTCCGATTCTTTTTTTGGGAGCGCCGGGAGTCGGCAAAGGTACTCAGGCTAAGGAAATCGTCGCAGCCTGGGGGATTCCGCAGATCTCTACCGGCGACATTCTGCGGGCCAATGTGGCTGGCGGTACGGAGCTGGGCAAGAAAGCCAAGGCTCTGATGGACCGGGGCGAACTGGTCCCGGACGATCTGGTGAACGACATGGTTGCCGACCGCCTGCAGCAGCCGGATACCGCTAACGGCTACATTCTGGACGGTTTCCCGCGGACGCTGGGGCAGGCTGAGTGGCTGGATTCCTATCTGGCGGCGCAGCCGGGAAGCCTTCCGGTCATTGCTGTCAGCATCAAAGTAGGATATACTCAATTACTGCGCCGTATTACCGGCAGGCGCACCTGTCCAGTCTGCAAGAGCAGCTATAACATCTACTTGCAGCCGCCGAAGGTCGATGAGAAGTGTGATCTCGACGGCACGCCCTTGGCGCGGCGCTCAGACGACACGGAAGAAGTTTTTGAGGAGCGGATGCGGACCTATGAGTCGCTGACGGCTCCGGTCGTGGAGCATTACCGTGCTCTGGGACGGTTTGAAGAAGTGGACGGAGAACAGCCGGTAGACGCAGTTGCAGCCGCAGTGATGGCTGCTGTTCTGCGTTTGAGGGGATAACCGGCTGATGGCGATCATGATTAAAACGCCGCAGGAAGTGGAGAAGATGCGGCGGAGCGGAGCGGTGGTTCGCGAGATTCTGGACTACGTGAGCGGCTTTGTGAAGCCGGGCGCGACGACATGGATCTCGAGAACGCGGCCGCAGCCAAGATCGCCGAACTGGGAGCGACTCCGGCATTCAAGGGGTATCACGGATATCCTGCGGTGCTGTGCACGTCGGTCAACAGCGAAGTGGTGCACGGCATTCCATCGGCGAACCGTGTGTTGCGCGAAGGCGATATCGTCTCGATCGACACGGGCGTGATTATCGATGGGTTTTACGGTGATTCGGCGATCACCGTGCCGGTGGGTGAAAAGATTGCGCCGAAGACGCAGCGCCTTCTGGATGTCACGAAGGCATCGCTTGAAAGCGGCATCCGCGCTGTGAAGGCGGGTGCATACTTAGGCGATATCGGCGCTGCGGTGCAGGAAGTGGTGGAAGCCGACGGCTTCAGCGTGGTGCGGGAGTTTGTCGGGCACGGTATCGGTACACGGCTGCATGAAGATCCGCAGGTGCCGAATTATGGCCGCCGTGGACAGGGTTTAAAGCTGCGGGAAGGCATGGTGCTCTGCATCGAGCCGATGGTGAACTCGGGCAAGCCGGGAGTTCAGGTGCTGAGCGACGGCTGGACTGCGGTGACGGAAGACGGAAGTTTGAGCGCGCATTTTGAGCACACGGTGGCGGTTACGGCTGAAGGCGCCGTGGTTCTAACGCAGTAGTGAGTTTTGAGAGTTGTGAGGAGCCTGCAGAAGGCAGGCGGAATCGGGATATCTGATTGTCGAAGGAAGACGCGATTGAGGTAATGGCAACGGTCCTTGAGACGTTGCCGAATGCCATGTTCAAGGTAGAGCTTGAGAATAAGCACCAGGTTCTGGCGCACGTCTCAGGCCGCATGCGAAAGAATTTTATTCGCATTCTCCCGGGAGACCGGGTTGCGGTGGAATTTAGCCCGTATGATTTGACGCGCGGGCGCATCGTCTACCGCTACAAGTAAGACAGGGCTCAGGGCTTGAAAGCTCGGGGCGCAAAGATGGGAGCATCATGAAGGTTCGTGCATCGGTAAAGAAGATTTGTGACAAGTGCAAGATCATTCACCGCCGTGGTGTGGTGCGCGTGATCTGCGAGAACTCGAAGCATAAGCAGCGCCAGGGCTAAGGCCTCGGCGTCTGATCCGGGACAGGCGAGAATCTGAAAGCGGTGGGGCTAGTTAGCCAGGAAAGGCTTGCGATGAACCCCAAGATTCAAATAAAAAGCCTGTCAGAAACGCTGTTCTGAGAATCGGAACAGCTTAACCGCTCCGGGGTGAAGTTCCGGAGCACCTTAGAGAAGGACAAGCATGGCACGTATTGCTGGCGTCGATCTGCCCCGCAACAAGCAGGCACGGATCGCGCTCACTTACATCTTCGGGATCGGCAACCCGCGTGCGCTGCGCATCCTTGGAGCTGCGAACGTTGATCCGTTCAAGAAGGTCCAGGATCTCGGCGAAGACGAGGTAAACCGCATCCGCCAGGTGATCGAGAATGAAGGCGACGTCGAAGGCGATCTTCGCAAAGACGTCTCGATGCACATCAAGCGGCTCATCGACATCCAGTCCTATCGTGGACTGCGTCACCGCCGCGGCCTTCCAACCCGTGGCCAACGCACGCACACCAATGCGCGCACCCGCAAGGGACCGCGTAAGGGCACGGTAGCGAACAAGAAGAAAGCGACGGCGAAGACCTAATGGCAAAAGCACAGCAGGGCGCCGGAAAGGCCGCCACCAAGAACAAGAAGTTCAAGAAGCGCGAACGCAAGAATGTGCCGTACGGTCTGGTCTACATTCAGGCTTCGTTCAACAACACCATCGTGACCATCACCGACGGTCAGGGCAACACGATTTCGTGGAAGAGCTCGGGTTCGCTCGGCTTCCGCGGGTCGCGTAAGGGCACTCCGTTCGCCGCGCAGCAGGCAGCCATCAACGCCGCCAACCAGGCGCGCGATCATGGTCTGCGCTCAGTCGATGTCCGCGTCGCCGGTCCCGGATCGGGCCGCGAATCGGCAGTGCGTGCGCTGGCAGCGGCTGGGATTGAAGTCCGCTCTATCCGCGACGTCACCCCGATTCCGCACAACGGCTGCCGTCCGCCGAAGCGTCGCAGAGTATAAGTCGCGTTTCACCGCATGGGCACTCGCTTATGCGGTGAAACTGCGGTAAAATAAGAAGGTTTGGACTGGGACGAAGCGCCTGCCTGCGCGTAAACCGGTCGGCCTCTGAAACTAGGAGAAGAGAATTGGCACGTTATACCGGACCCGTCTGCCGCCTTTGCCGTCGCGAAGGCACTAAGCTTTTTCTGAAAGGCACCAAGTGCTTTTCCGACAAGTGCGCCATTGAGAAGCGCAACTTTGCCCCCGGCCAGCATGGCCGCGACCGCAAGGCGAAGATCGTAGGCTACGGCCTACAGCTTCGCGAAAAGCAGAAGGCGAAGCGCATCTATTTCACCCTCGAAGGTCAGTTCCGCGAGTACTACGAGAAGGCATCGCGCGCGCAGGGCGTTACCGGCCAGCGCCTCATCCAGCAGCTTGAGTGCCGTCTGGACAACGTTGCCTATCGCCTTGGCTTCGCGACCTCGCGTCGTCTGGCTCGCCAGATCGTTCGCCACGGACACGTGGAAGTGAATGGCCGCAAGGTGAACATTCCTTCCTTCCAGGTAAGCGTGGGCGATGAGATCAAGATTCGTCCGAACAGCCAGAAGCTGACGGTGCTGGAGACTTCGCGTGAGTTCGCGAGCCACCAGCCGGCTCCAGCATGGCTCTCGGTTGACCATGCGAATCTGTCGGGCAAGGTACTGTCGCTGCCGAAGCGTGAGGACGTGAACCTGCCGGTCAACGAGCAGCTGATCGTCGAACTTTACAGCAAGTAATTTCGTTTGACGTGGCCTCACATCTCGAAGAGATGCGGGGCTCACGCCTCAGAGACAAAGGTTTTCGAGCACGGCTCGAAAGATGTACACCGCCAAAAGCGGTGCAATTTATTCACGAGGTAATACAGACGCAGACGCTGCAGAATGCTTCGCGGCCCTGTGTCAGGAGATCAAGTCGATATGCTTTGGAGGGGATTTCAAAAGCCGAAACGGTTGGCGGTCGATACCGACACGCTGACAGAGAAGTATGGGAAGTTCAGCGCTCAGCCCTTTGAGCGCGGCTTCGGAACAACCATTGGCAATGCGCTGCGTCGCACGCTGCTTTCGTCAATCGAAGGCGCGGCTGTGACTGCAGTCAAGATCGAGGGCGTTCTGCACGAGTTCCAGTCGATCACTGGAGTCGTGGAAGACGCAACCGACATCATCCTGAACTTGAAGCAGATTCCTTTCAAGTTGAACGGCGAAGGCCCCAAGGCGCTCTATCTGCGCGCCGAGAAGCCGGGCATCGTGACCTCGGGCATGATCGAAGCCGATGGCGACGTGGAAATTCTCGACAAGGACATCTATATCGCAACCGTCAGCGAAAGCGGCAAGCTGGACATGGAAATGCGCTTGAAGCGCGGCCGTGGCTACATCTCCGCTGACAAGAACTTTGACTCCGACCTCGGAATTGGCTTCATCCCGGTCGATTCGGTTCACTCGCCGGTCCGCAAGGTGAACTACACGGTCGAGGCTGCTCGTCTGGGTCAGATCACCGACTACGACAAGCTGACGCTCGAAGTCTGGACCAACGGTACCGTGCTTCCGGCTGATTCGATTGGCCTCGCGGCGAAGCTGCTCAAGGACCACATGAGCATCTTCATCAACTTCGAGGAAGAGATCGAAGCTGAAGCGCAGGCCGAAGAAGGCCGCACGCTTCTGCGGAACGATAACCTGAACCGCTCGGTCGAAGAGCTGGAGCTCAGCGTTCGCAGCTACAACTGCCTGAAGAACGCGAACATCCAGACGATCGGCGAGCTGGTGCAGAAGACCGAAGCCGAAATGCTGAAGACGAAGAACTTCGGCCGCAAGTCCTTGAACGAAATTAAGGAAATCCTTGCGCAGATGGGCCTTTCGCTCGGCATGAAGATTGACGAGCACGGCAACGCAGTGCCTGGACCGACGAGCATTCTGCCTTCGGCGACCCTGGCGGCAGCGAGCTATGGCCGGTTTGATGACGAAGACGACGAAGGGCTGGATGAGGCGGACCTTCCGCTGCAGTCTGAACCCGAAAACTTTTGACAGGGCACAGCGCTCAGGGCACAGGTCTGAAGAATTAAGACTGTGCCTTGAGACCTGATCTCTGAGACCGATTTTAGATAGAGAGATTTGCCATGCGCCACCGCAATGCAGGATACAAACTTGGACGCAACACCAGCCACCGCCGCGCTCTGCTGCGCAACCTGGTCACGTCCGTTATTCTCGAAGACCGCGTAGAGACGACCGTCGCCAAGGCGAAGGCTGTGCGTCCGCACGTGGAGAAGTTGATCACCCTGGGCAAGAAGGGCGACCTGCATGCGCGGCGTCAGGCGCTTTCTTTCCTTCAAACCCGCGATGCAGTCACGCGGCTTTTTGACACCGTAGCCCCGCGCTACGGCGACCGCAACGGCGGCTATCTGCGCATTGTGCGCCGTGGCTTCCAGCGCGGCGACGGAGCTGAGAAGGCTTTCATCGAGCTTCTTGGAGCCGAGGCGATTCTGGACGAGAAGCGTCAGAAGCGCGCCGACGCTCGCGCCAAGAAGCGCGAAGAGCTGCAGAAGGCCATGGCCGAAGAGCAGGCTCAGGCTGGCGAAGGCGGCGAAGAGAAGGCTTAATTCAGTTTGATATTTATGCCCGGCTTGTTGCGGGTTACGGCGCACCTCCTAATGTGAGGTGCGTTTTTATTTTGGCTGGACTTCTACGGCTTCTTTTAACGCTGTGTTTTTTCGATTTGTACCGGTGATTGTTACAGATTGTCCATGCGCGAGATAGTGTGCGATCACGTTGGGGTCGGCCCAGTTGAGCGTCCATCCATCTTCAATCGCCACGACCGTGTATTTGCCGGGAATGACGTTGCGTAAGCCAAAGCTTCCATCCGAGTCGGATTGATCGCGGCGGAAGAGGTCACGGTTGTTGGCAGGATCGTGCGGTACGAGAACGATCATCATTCCCGGCGCTGGTTTGCCATCTTTTTTTGCAAAGCCTGTCACTTCTAAATCCGGATCCGCATAGACCGTCGCGGCGATCATCACAGGATTGCTGCCGACGATGATGCGATCGTCTTCGATTTGCGCTCCAGTGGCTGCGAGTTTTGCCACCAGGATCGGCTTGCCGTTGATCCAGCCGTTGAGGCGATATCTCCCCGGAGGAATATTCGCCAGCTCGAAGTTGCCTTCTTTGTTTACTCCGGAACCGTTCGCATTCTGACCATCGGAAGAGGTCAGAGAAACCGCCATGTTTTGCGGCAGTGTTTCGCCTGAAGCCATTGCCAGCTTGCCGCTAACGCTCGCCATAGTCACGCCGGCACTGGCGTCAACGGACTGATCTGACGAGATGTTGATCGACGTGAGACGTTCAGCCGGAGAACTTGGGCCGCCGCCGAGATGAAGCTGGTATTCGCCGGGAGCGACGCTGATTTCAGTCAGGCCGGGAGCGATAAACCGGCTGTTGGTTTCTGCGAATTCCGATGTACCGAATATCTGCTGCGCTAACGCCGGGGGTGGACCCATAATCGGCTGGGGACCATCCGGCACAGGCGTATGAACGAGCAAATGCAGCGCAGGCTGTGCGTGCAGCGCGAAGTTGATCTGTATCTTGTCTCCACCCTTCAAGGGAATAGGAGTGGCGTCGTCGGAATTGGTAACATCGGCATAAAAGGTTGTCGCGTAGACGAGATCAAGAGGAGAATGGGCGATTTCTTTTGGCGCTTCTGATTTATCGGAGACAAGCATCGGGCCCGCACCGGTCTCCGCGTACCAGGGGCGGCCACTGGCTGCGATGAAATAGTCTCCCGGCGCAAGGCTGGGAAATTCATAAGCACCTACATCATCTGTGTTTGTGCCCCCCGCGATCTGAATCTTTTCGATGCCGCTGTCGTGAGTCTGGCGATAGAGTGAGACTCTGGCATTTTCTACCGGGTCGCCGGAGTCTTCGGACACAACACCGGAGATAACCGCCTCGGGGACGAGTCGCAGGACGAGATTTTCTGAGGTGAGTCCTTCGCCGGTAACGATTGCCGTCGAGTATTGTTCGTGCTCGTCATACGAAGCGGCGATGAATCCGCGGCGCGATCCGGTCACCGCATACTTCGCAGCAGCCAGGCGGTCGAAAACAAAGTGGCCGTCCGGACCCGTTTGCACCGACTGAACGGTAGAGAAGTTACTGGAAAGAGCGAGCGTGATGCTTGCACGATCCAACGGTTCACCGCTTGCAGCACTTACCACGGTTCCTGAGATGCGGTAATGCCCGTCGCTCTTTTGCTGGGCTTGCATTTTGGTACAGCTGATACAGAGTAGAACAGTCGCGCATCCGGCATACATCCAGATGCGAGGCTGCTTTGCGATCATCATGAACGGAGTTCTCATTGCGTGGCTGCGTCCGCAGGCACTACATCGAGGTCGACGTTCGCTGTGCCGTTCGGCTCCAACGTAATGGACTGTCCCTTACCGGCATAGGTTTCGAGCGCTTTGGCGTCGCGATATTCAAGGTCAAGAGGGCGATCAAGCGCAAGGATGCGGTATGTGCCGGGCTGAAGGTTAGGAACGCTCCCGGTTTGTTGCAGAGGCATAGCTTGCTGGATGACCGACGATGTATCAAATTGTGGAATAAGGTACAGGTATCCCAACGGGGTCTGAATCGGAGGATTGGTTAAGAAGGGTTCGGATGAGGCGCTTGCCTCGAGGGGAGATGGAGATACTGTCTTTAAACGAACGGACAATGTTGCCATGTCGTTGCGCAGCACAATTTCGATGGGGGCAGATGTGCCGCCGGGTCCGACGATCAACGGATCGCGCGCCAGATCTGTTCCTCCCGCAGAAATCGATGCGACGTATCCCTGATTCGCGTAGGTCTGCACCCAGTATTTCCCCGGGAGGACATTCTCGAGTACCCATGATGAGTCGTCACCGCCGGGCTCGTGGCGGAGATTGACGCCGATAAATTCTTCGTCGGTTGCTGAAAAGAGCATGAGGTTGATATCGCGGGAAATCTCAACCTGTTTGCCATTTTCTATTTGTACGATTTGCGGGCCGCTGTTGTTTGTTGCAGCGAATTCTTTGCGAATCGTCACCGGAATTGGATGGATTGGCAAAAGGGGAAGGCTCTGTGCCTGCATTGGCGCGTTGCGTACCGCAATCGGCTCGCTGGCGAAGCCGGGTGGCATGTATGACTGGATGGTCGCAATGTAGTTCCCATTGGGAAGATAGGCGCGAAACTGCTGCTGCTGCGAGTCATAGGATGTCGATACATCATTCAGGCGGCCTCTGCCGTCGGATATCTGCACCGAGTATCCCTGGAGCAGGCGATTTGCAACTGGGATCGTTACAGAATAAAAGGGCTCACGCGTGAGAGCCATCTGCACATTCAATTGTTGTCCGGGGTCGATTTTCAAATAGCCGGTTGTGTTGCTGTCTCCTTCCTGCGGATAAGAGACGGCAGGAAATCCCCAGCGCACGGGCGCTTGCGACGAGGGCATGTCGGGATCAATGGAGATTGCGGTGGAGAGCTTATATTCGCCGGCTTGCAGGTTGCCGAAGCGAAATTCTCCTTCGCTGTTCGTTAGCTTCATTCCCACAGGTTGCCAGTGAGCGCGGCCCTCCTGGATAGCGCGGTGCATCAGCTGGACGCGGATGTTGCTGCCTGGGTCGGAGGCGGGCATCGTTACATGGCCTGTGATGGAGCCTGCGGGCTCCAGCGCCAGAATGTGGTCCGCGGCGGATGGTCCAACTGCAATGGGCTGGTAGAGATCGCGACCCGAGCCGGTGCCGAAAAATCCCGGACGCCTTGCCTGTAATACGCTTCTTCCCGGCGGTATGTTGCGGAATTCGAAGCGGCCTTCATTGTCGGTTAGCTGGGAGCTGGAAGTTTCTCCGGCAATTGTGACCAGAGCGCGAGCTATCGGTTCATGCGTGACGCTGTTGATGACCGTTCCGCGCACCTCATAGGCTCGCTGGTTCGCGTTGATTACGCAACAGATTTCCTGCGCGGGAAGCCGCAGGCTGGAAAAAGTGAAGAGCAGCACGCTGCATAGCACATGGATTGTCCGGGAATGAGCCATGCTGGTCACAGAATAGGCCTGGAGGCAGTATCGTCGCTATTCCTCCAGGAATCACGCCAAAAAAAATAGACGTCTGAAGCTGATCTTCAGACGCCAGAGAGTTGTGAAAGTAAGCTGATGCTACTCGACGTGCCCCATGCTACTCGACATGATAGTTCGGGGCCTCGCGTGTGATGATGACGTCGTGGACGTGGCTTTCGCGGAGTCCGGCATTCGAGATGCGTACAAAGCGGGATTTCGTTTGCAGTTCCTCGATCGTGCCACAGCCCAGATAGCCCATGCCGGAACGCAGTCCGCCGACGAGCTGGTAGACCATGGCTTCGAGCGGTCCGCGATGGGGCACGCGGCCTTCAATGCCTTCAGGAACGAACTTGGCTAAGCGATTCTGTCCGTTGCGTTCGCGGGCTACGACGCCTTCCGTGCTGGTTGGCGCATCTTCAAGGTCGCGGCTGCTCTGGAAGTAGCGCTCGCCCGATCCCTGCGACATGGCTGAGAGTGAACCCATGCCGCGGTAGGCCTTGAAAGATCGGCCCTGGTAGAGAATGGTTTCGCCCGGGCTCTCGTCCACTCCGGCAAAGAGCGAGCCAATCATGACGCTGCTGGCTCCGGCTGCGATTGCCTTTGCCACGTCGCCGGAATACTTGATGCCGCCGTCGGCGATGATGGGGACATTATGCTCACGGCCGGCTTTGTAGGCCTCGCTGATTGCGGTGACCTGCGGCATGCCCGCGCCGGTAACCATGCGTGTGGTGCAGATGGAGCCGGGGCCGATGCCGACTTTCACTCCGTCGGCGCCCGCGTCGATGAGAGCTTTGGCTCCTTCGTAGGTAGCGATGTTGCCGGCGAGGAGGTCCACATCGGGAAAGCGCTTTTTGACGTCGCGGACGGCTTCGAGGACGCGTGAAGAGTGGCCGTGAGCGGAGTCGATGGAGAGAATATCGACCCGGTTCTGGACGAGTGCGGCGGCGCGCTCCAGGAAGTCGCCCGTAGCACCGATGGCTGCGCCGACGCGAAGACGGCCCTGGTTATCCTTCGATGCGTTGGGGTACTTCAGCTTTTTCTGGATGTCCTTTACGGTGATGAGGCCTTTGAGCTCGTACTGGTCGTTTACGACGAGGAGCTTCTCGACGCGATGCTGGTGCAGGATCAGCTCGGCCTCTTCAAGGGTCGTGCCCACGGCGACGGTGATGAGGTTTTCCTTTGTCATCACGTCGCCGATGGGGATATCGGTGCGGGTTTCAAACCGGAGGTCACGATTGGTGAGGATGCCGACCAGTTTGCCGTCCTTTGTAACGGGGACGCCGGAAATCTTGTATTTCCGCATGATGTCGAGGGCGTCGGAGATCAGCTGGTCAGGGGTCATGGTCACGGGATCGACGATCATGCCGCTTTCAGAGCGCTTTACCTTGTCGATTTCGCTCGCCTGCTGGGCAATGGTCAAGTTGCGGTGAACGATGCCAATTCCGCCCTGCTGGGCCATAGCGATGGCCAGGCGCGACTCCGTTACGGTGTCCATGGCAGCGCTTAAGAGTGGCGTATTCAATAAGATACGGTTGGTGAGACGGGTTTGCGTGCTGACCAAGGCAGGGACAACTTCGCTATACGCAGGTACCAGCAAAACGTCGTCAAACGTCAGCGCTTCGGGGACAGGATGTTCAATCATTATTTTCCGTGGGTGCGAAGACAGACTTCGCGGGCTAAAGGCCGGTGAATTACGGCATTTCTTATCTAGTTCATTAGATTGTAGAGGGCATGGAAAAGTACCGCAAACTTGGCTGGAACTTGAGCACGGGCGCTTCCGTATCGACTTTTGACAGGCATCAGGAGTGCTGTGGCTTACCGAGACTATTTCTTAACGAGTCGCAAGGTTTTGTGCGCGTTGGCACTGGTCGTTCTCGGAGCAAGCGCGCCACTGCGCGCCGACCAGAAGCAGACCGACAACATGAGCTGCGATGGCGCCCCGGTAGCGGTCGCAGACCGCCAATATCAGCAACAGGTTGGCGATGTGCTTGAACCTCGCCATCTGGAGATTGCGCGGCCATTTACAGGAACCGGTTCACTCAACGTAAGCGTCTGCAATGCCCGGCTGGTGGTTCATACCAAGCCGGGTGCGAAAGACCTGAGAATCTCGGTCGAGATGGGAGACAAACCTGACAAGGCTGCGGCAGATTACATTCACATTTTTCGGGTTGCTCCGGACAATGGCGTGATTCATCTCAAGTTCCCGAATGATTCCCATGCCGTCGTGACGTTGACTGCGCCGATGAATCAAGGCCTGGATAGCCAGTTCAATCTGGGCAATGGAGACTTGAATTTTGACGCGATTGGCAGTTCGGGTGAGCGGCAGATCAACGTGGGCTATGGCCATGCGAAGCTGCTGGTCGAGGGAGACAAGAGCTATTCCGACATGCAGGTCAATATCGGCATGGGATCGCTCCACGATCACCGGCCCGGCGGCCATGATGGGCACTTTGTTGTGAGCAAGCGGTACAGCGGGAGCGGTGTCGGCTCATTGCAGGTGAATGTGGGCATGGGCAGCCTGGACATTGCTCAGGAATAGGAGACCTTCATGAGGACAGCGGCACTCTGGATCGCAGTATTCCTAACCGGCATCGGTGCGGCGCAGGCGCAAGATCCGCCTCGGCAAAAGCTTGAGCTGCCAACGCCGAATGCTCTGGTTATCAACAAGAGCCTTCCTGCAAACGGCACGGTCGTTATGGAGATGAATTTTGGCGAAGTGCGGGTGGTTCGCAGCGACGACGAGAAGACAATTCGTCTCACGGTTGAACCACGAGGATTCTACGACGATGCGACTGTGCAGTCGTGGGTCAGGCGATTCGATGTTGCAGGCGACCGTGCTTCGATCGAGTTAAAGTTGCCTAAGAACGAGGACAACCACCGGGGCGCGACGGTCACAATTTCGGTTCCGCCGCAGACCAACCTGAAGCTTGAGCTTGGAGTTGGTGACTTAACGGTTAAAGGGATTGAGGGTAACAAAGACCTGCATGTGGGTATAGGTGATCTCACGGTAGGCGTGACAGACGGCGCGAAGTACAACGAAATTCGTACCGGGACCAAGATCGGCGATGCAGACGATGGAATTTTTCATCAGCACTCGGACGGATTCTTTCCCAAGACGCAGCACAGTTCTTTGCAGGGAATTTATAAGCTGCACGCTACGGTGGGCATTGGCGATGTGAACGTGGTTCAGGACTAAGCCTGTCCAGCGATCGCTTCGAGTTGCAGCAGGTGGTTCAGGTCGTGTCCAGCCATCGTTTCCACGATGGTTTGAAAGGTCATCGTTCCGCGCTCCGGATGGGTAACTGTCTTGGCGCGATGCTCAGGCTTAGTGCTCTTAACGAGAGCAATGTTCCACCGGCGGACAGAAGAAAAGACGGCAAGCGCGGAAGGAGCGTCATAGGCAGCGTAAGTTACTGCCCAATTTTCCTGATCGAAGGGCTGAATGACGTGGTTCTCTTCCGCCAGCGTCTGCCGCAGACGGTAGGCGAAGGTGATCTCGCAATCCGCAAGGTGGCTGAAGATTTCGCGAGCGTTCCACTTGCCCGGAGCGGGCGATCGTTCAACGCCGACTGGACCGAGTTGTTTGAAGATTACTGCAAGCTTCGCGGGGGTCTCAGAAATGACCTCCTGCGCATCGTCGGTACCGAGATACTTTTCGTAAGGATTCAGCAAGAGTTATCACCCGAACAGAGCTACATCCTTGTAGCACATTTTTCGCAAAGTGCGTGCAGGGTTATATCCGGCAGTTCGAGTGATAGCGCGAGCGTGCCTGCTGCAGCTTCCTTATGGCGTCTTCTTCGAGCAGGCGAGGACAGCCGAGCTCATGCGCAGCGAGGCATACCTGGGCGAAGTGTTCGGTCGTTTCGAGCTTCAGAAAAGCATCCAGAAGGTCTTTGCCGTAGGTAACCAGACCGTGATTTGCCATCAAAATGGCGTCATGATCGTGCAGATAAGGCTCGAGACTGGCGCCAACTTCGTCGGTCCCCGTGGTCGCGTATGCCGCGAGGGGAATCTTGCCCAGCGTCATGATAAGTTCGGCGCAGAGAGGCATATCCAAAGCCATACCGCAGGAAGCAAAGGCAGTGGCGATGGGCGGATGCGCGTGGACGACGGCCTGCACATCCTGGCGCGATTGGTAGACGGCCATGTGCATGCCGATTTCGCTGGTGACGTTGCGTGTGCCCGAAAGCAGCTTGCCGTTCAGGTCCACGATCACCATATCCGATGCGCGCAGGAGATATTTGCTGCATCCGGTTGGGGTTGCAAGGATGCGCTCGCCATCGAGGCGCGCGGAAAGGTTCCCGGATGTCCCGGGAGCAAAGCCGAGCCGGTACATCCATTTTGAAAAGCGTGCCAGTTGCCGGCGAAGTTCGCGTTCAGACCGTTCAATGTTGACGACCGAGCCCTGACGTGCCGGAGCATGTGATTCCATGAGGGTGATTGCAGGCTGAGACGTCATTTCATGCGACCTCTTTTTGAGAATTTCTGAGCTTGTCGATGCCCTTCCCGATACGCTCGGAAGCGCGGAATATCCTTCCGAGATTGATGCCAGCGCCGACCTTAAGATGACCCACGGCAGCCAGGCCCATCGAGGCCATGCAGCCGCACTGCGAGCAGTCTGGCTTGCCGCCGAACTGGCAGGGAGTTACGCGGGTCTTGAGATCGGCCGAGACGATCTGCGTGGTGCGCGCGAAAATGCATTCCTCAGGGGATTTAGGCGGATTGAGGAACTCGCGCAGCACTCGCTCGCTCATGTCCAGGACGGGAAAGCGGGTGCGCAGCTCTCCCAGCTCTCCAATTACCTTGACCCGTTCCTGCGCAGTGAGAATTTCAGGCCCGACGGCGCCCTGCTGGGGGGTAAAGATGCTCATCCATATCTTCCTGATTTCCGGTATCTGGCTCCAGAAGGTGAGGAACTCTTCAAAATAGTTCGCACGCTTCATCATCTGGCCGGTAATGGTGCTATGGATCGTCACCCTGCTTCCCCGGATATTCTGCAAAATACGCTCGTAGGTAGCGGGCTTCCGGCGTTCATCGTGATCGGGCTGAAGTCCGTCGATTGATACGACTACACTCAGCCGCGAGAACCTCGCCCAATCTTTTGGAATAGGCCGAAACGCGCTCGTTACGAGTTGAACATAGATACCTCTCGCATCCAATTCTGGCAAGATTTTTTCTAATTCGCGGTAACGGACGAGCGGATCACCCCCAACCAGAGATACGTGGAGGGGCTGATGTTCATCGACCAAGTCGAGCACTCCCTGCACCAGAGCGTCCTGTTTGAAGTCGGAGAGCACACGCAAAGTGACGCCATTGCCGCCTAAATGATCCTCTTCATAGGCATAGCAACCAGGACAGCGGAGCGGGCATTCGCGGGTAATTTCGATGGAAAGCAAGGGCTTTCGACCGCTGAGGATAGTCGACCACGACTGGAGCAGTTCTTGAGCTTTCATGTATTCCTCGGAAGCTCGCCAGGGGCTGCTTCTTTTTATCGACGTTTAATGGACGTGCAAGGAATCGAAGAGGAAATACGGGCCAATTAGCACTGCTGGACGCAGTTTGTCTGAATCGGAGGAGCCGAGGATCGGACAAGTGCGGCCGGGAAACCCACGCTGAAACTACGGCTCAGGAGTGCCAGACTGGCGATACCCGCAAGCTGAAACACGCCCGCAATGAGGATAAGCATCATCAGCAGGACAATCTGGAGCGATTTCAGAGTTGTATCGGGGATATCGACGGAAGGCGCAATACATAGGGCGATTACGCAGACGAGGCAAAGTAGTGCTGCGGCGATATTTATTGCTCGCGCCATCCTGAATCGATGGTAGATGCCTTTGTCTGCCATTGCAAACGCAGAGGGGATTCGGCCACGGCTCTTGCATATCTTTAGTTATGCAGCCCGGGAATGTTTGAAATCGCGCCGGAACAGGAGTATCCTGAAATGGCAGACGAGTTTGTCCGCGCCTTTCGTGAATCAGCCGGGGCACGGAGGAATGAGTGGGCGAAAGCCCACTTTTCTTTTGCTGCAAACTCATTCGCAACAATGGCATTAGACCTGGATCAAATTCGCGCCACCGCACAGCGGGTTGCCGCTTCACACGGACTCGATGTGGTCGAAATTGAGTATCAGGGCGGCAGTAAACATCGTGTTTTGCGCGTTTTTATTGAAAAAAACGCAGAACAACGGGCCAAGCTGGCAGAGGCAGCAAAAACTGCAGGACCAGAGGCAGCGCTGCCGTCCGGCGTAGAGATTGACCAGCTAGCAGGGATTACGCACGAGGATTGCCAGCAATTCAGCCAGGATTTCGGCACGGTTCTGGACGTGGAGGAACTGGTTCCGGTAGCGGACTATACGCTGGAAGTCTCCTCACCAGGTCTGGACCGCAAGCTTTACGGCGTGCCGGACTACCGGCGGTTTGCCGGCAGTCTGCTGAAGCTGCAGACTTTTGAACCGGTTGCGGGCAACCGCCACTGGCATGGCAGGCTCACAGAATTAAAAGAGCACTCCATTTTGTTAGACCTTTCAGCGGTGAAGCAAAAGGGCAAGAGCAGGAAAAAGGACGCAGCGAACGACACGGTCGAGATCGAGTTCTCCAACATTGAAAAGGCGAACCTCGTCCCGGAATTCTGAGACGAAGCTGCGACAGATTGCGATGGCGCGTGCGATGCGCGATCGCTGAGGTATCGAGAGAGAAATATGGCAAGTGTGCTGTATCAAAGCATTGAGGCGTTAAGCCGTGACAAGGGCATCGACCCGGGCATTGTAGTGTCCGCCGTCGAAGACGCCATCGCGCTGGCGACACGCAAGTATTACAAAACGCAGGAAAACATGCGCGCCGAGCTGGACAAAGAGACGGGCGAAATTCGCGCGTATGTCTATAAAACGGTTGTCGAGGCCCCAGAGCAGATCGAAGATCCGGTGAACCAGATCGCCCTTACCGAGGCGCGCGAGCTTGCGCCGGAGGTCGAGATTGGTGGCGAGATCCGCTATTACAAGCCGACGGACGTGCTGGGACGCATCGCAGCGCAGATGGCAAAGCAGGTCATCTTCCAGAAGGTCCGCGAGGCCGAGCGCGATACCGTTTTCCAGGAGTACAACCACCGCGTTGGCGAGGTGATCAATGCGACGGTGAAGCGTCTGGAGCCGCAGGATGTCATTTTCGACCTCGGCAAGGCCGAGGCCCGCATGCCCAAGCGCGAGCAGTCGCGGCTGGAGCAGTTTTCCGTTGGCGAGCGCATAAGGGTCGTTTTGCAGCGTGTCGATCGCGCAGCGAAGGGTCCGCAGGTGATCGTGTCGCGCGCGGCTCCGGAGCTGGTGCAAAACCTTTTCCAGAGCGAAGTGCCGGAGATTTACGACGGTACGGTGATGATCCGTGCCATTGCTCGCGAAGCTGGCGAGCGCACCAAGATTGCTGTCATGTCGCGCGATAAGGATGTCGATCCTGTGGGTGCGTGTGTCGGCATGAAGGGCATGCGCGTGCAGTCGATTATCCGCGAATTGCGCGGCGAAAAGATCGACATCATCGAGTTCAGCGAAGAGATCACCACATTTGCCGAGAAGGCACTACAGCCGGCTAAGGTGAGCCGTGTCAGCATTACGGATCTTGGCGAGAAGCAGATCGAAGTGATTGTTGACGACACGCAGCTTTCGCTGGCCATCGGCAAAAAGGGCCAGAATGTTCGTTTGGCAGCGAAGCTGCTGGGCTGGAAGATCGACATCAAGAGCGAAGAAGAGAAGCGCCAGGAAGTCGAGCAGCAGATGCAGGCGATGTCTGGTGGTCCCTCTACCCCGATTGAGCAGGTGAGCGAGCTGGGCGAAGCGATCATCCAGAAACTGGTTGCGGCTGGTATCACCACCGTCGAAGCACTGGCAGACATGACGCCGGAGCAATTGGAGGAGATTCCCGGCATCGGCGAGAAGACGCTGGAAAAAATTGGCACTGCCGTCCGGCATTACTTCGGGCAATATGAAGAGGGCGAAGAGCGTCCGGCGTCGGCAACACCCAGCCTGGCCGAGGCTGCGCACATCGCAGATGTGCAGGCTGAAGAAGAGATCGAAGCGTTAGAGCAGGATCTGACGCAGGCGGGCGAAGAACGGATAAGTGAAGATGGCTCCGGCCTGATTACCGATGAGTTAGCGGAAGAACGTCTGGCCGAAGTTACGGAGACGGGAGAAGCGCTGGAAGACGAAGGTGCCGAGTCTCTTGATCCGGGACGCGAAGATACGAGTGAATTGCTCGCTGAGCACCTTCCGCATGCAGATAGCGACGCGGTTGGCGAAGGCAATGTTGACGAGCCGAAGGACGAGGCTGTCGAGAAAGAAAAAATTGACGAGGGCGGCGCGTAACATGCGCGGCCCGTATATGCGAAGGTCTGAGATGAAGGCGCGAAGGCGCATCATTTCAGGCGATAATACAAACAGGACCGACTCCCAAAGGCATGAGGTTGCTATGAACAGCTGAGCGCTTGGGAAGTGAGAAGCAAAAGGGGCGGATGAGCAAAGTTCGAATCAACGATCTAGCACGCGAGCTGGAAGTAAAGAGCAGAGCAATATTGGACGTACTGACAGATGTCGGCGTGACGGAGAAAAAGACGCACTCCAGTTCGCTGGAAGCAGACGAAGCCGAGCGTGTGCGCGCACACTTCAACCGCGGTGGCAAGGCTGGGGGCGCGTCAACCTCGGCGCGCGTCGAAGCTGAGGCGAAGCCTAAGATTGACTGGTCGCGCGTCTCCAAGCCTGGTGATGTGCTGAAGGCTATTCAGGAGCGCAAGGAGCAAGAAGCGCTTGCAGCCAGTCGTCCGGCGACTCCTCCTCCACCCGTTGCAAAGGCTGCCGCACCTCCGGTCGCCGCCCCCGTTGTACCCAAGCCCCCCGTTCCACAGGCTTCAGTAGCTGCTCCGGCCGAGGGTGCCAAACCAGCTCCGCGTAAGATCGTTCCTCAACCGCGGCAAGCGTCCGCTGTCATAGCACCACCTCCGCCCCAGACTCCGGCAATCGCTGCCAAGCCTCCCGCAGGTCCCGTAGTGGCGAAGCCACCTGTTCACCCGGTTGAAGCGAGGCCAGCAGTTGTGGCTGCTCCGCCCATCGCGTCGACTGTTGCCAAACCGGCAGCTCCGCCGGTTGCAGCGGTGCCTCCGGTGAGTGCTCCAGCTCCACCGGCGCCTCCTGTGGCCGCCGTGCCTTCCGCGCCTGCCGCCCCACCGAGTGTTGCGGAACCCCAGGCGCTGGCAGCGACTTCGGCTTCGCAGCCAGAAGCGCCAATACCACCTCCTGCGCCAGCCGCACCTGCCCGCCGCGTGATTATGCCGCAGACGGGGCCGCGCCCGGTGTATACAGCTCCGCCGCCGCCGCCGCCAGCGCCTGTGCAGGCGTCTTCAGCTCCAGCGGGACAGCCGCAAGGCGGCTTGCAGCGTGGCCGTCCTATTTTTGATCGCCGCCCCGGCGGCGCTCCTGGTGGTGGTCAGCGCCCGCAGGGTGGCCCTCCCGGACAGTTCCCCGGCGGCCGTCGTCCCATGCACCCCACGCGCATCCAGCCCGGCGGAGGCCCTCCTGGAGCAGCACGCCCCGGCTTTGGCCAGCGCCCTGGTTTCGGTGCCCGTCCTGGTTTTGGTGCGCCGCGCCCCGGAATGGGTGGCGCTCCCGGCGGTCTTGTACCGCCTCCGGGTGAAGCTCCGCGTCCGCAGCGCCCGGGCGGCCCGCAGCGTCGTGGTCGTCAGCAATACCCGAAGACCAAAGAAGGACCGATGAAGGGCTTTGCCCCACCGTCACGTTTCGGTGGTGCGCAGGTTCCTTCGGAACCGCTGCCGATTACTCGCACGATTACTGTGACGGAAGGCATCAGCGTTAAGGACCTGGCGGAGAAACTTGGCGTTCGCGGCAAGGATCTCATCGCCACCCTGCTCATGCGCGGTGTCTTTGTTACTGTCAACCAGTCGCTCGACGCGGAACTGGTAAAAGATGTGGCGCATCAGTTCGGCGCTGACACGCAGTTCATCACCTTTGAAGACCAGATGGCGAACGAAGCCATCGAGAGCATGCTGCAGCAGGAGAACCCGGACGAACTGGAAGTGCCGCGTCCTCCGGTTGTGACGGTCATGGGTCACGTCGATCACGGTAAGACATCGCTGCTCGACGCAATCCGCGAAACCGATGTTGCTGGCGGCGAAGCCGGCGGTATTACGCAGCATATTGGTGCGTATAAAGTTCGTATCAGCAAGCAGGACTCGCCTGCCTTTGGCCGCGAAATCGTCTTCCTCGATACGCCGGGTCACGAAGCCTTTACCCGCATGCGTGCGCGCGGCGCCAAGGTTACCGACATTGTCGTTATCGTAGTTGCCGCTGATGACGGCGTGATGCCGCAGACGCTCGAAGCCATCGACCACGCGAAGGCGGCCAATGTGCCGATCATCGTGGCCGTGAACAAGATCGACAAGCCAGAAGCGCAGCCCGATCGCGTGAAGAAGCAGCTGGGTGATCGCGGGCTTGTTCCTGAAGATTGGGGCGGCTCGACGGTCTTCGTTGATGTTTCTGCGAAAAAGCGTCAGAACCTAGACCTGCTGCTTGAAATGATCTGCCTCGTCGCAGATCTCGGAAATCTCAAAGCTACGCCAGGACGCTCAGCAGTTGGCACAGTCATCGAAGCGAAGCTCGACCGCGGCCGCGGTGCGGTTGCCTCGGTTCTTGTACAGAACGGCACATTGAAGAATCAGGACAGCTTCATTGTCGGCAACACCTTCGGCAAAATCCGCGCCATGTTCGATGATCGCGGACGCGCCATCGAAGAAGCCGGGCCGTCGACGCCGGTGGAAATCCTCGGCCTCGAAAGCATGCCGGACGCAGGCGATACGTTCCTCGTGGTCAGCGATCGCGACAAGGCCAAGGGCATTGCGCAGTACCGCAAGATGAAGGAGCGCGAAGCGCAGCTGGCCAAGTCTTCTCGTGTTTCTCTTGAAGGACTGGCGGAGCAGATCAAGCAGGCGGGCGTCAAGGAATTGCCGCTTATCCTTAAGGGCGACGTACAGGGATCGGTCGAAGTGCTGGCAGATTCGCTGCAGAAGATGTCGACCGAAAAGGTGCGTATCAAGGTCATTCGGTCAGGCGTGGGCGCGATCACGGAAAGCGACGTGCTGCTGGCTTCGGCTTCAAATGCCATCATCATCGGCTTCAACGTGCGGCCGGACAGGAAGTCTGCCGATCTGGCCGAGCAGGAAGATGTCGAAATTCGCCTTCACTCGATCATCTACGAGTTGCAGGACGAAATTCGCAAGGCAATGCTTGGACTGCTCGAACCGGTCTTCAAGGAGAACTACCTTGGCCGCGCAGAAGTGCTCAACGTCTTCAAGATTCCGAAGGTGGGTACGATCGCCGGTTGCCGTGTTCTCGATGGCGTGCTGCGGCGTGATGCCGATGTTCGCCTGATGCGCGACGGGGAGCAGGTCTACAAGGGCAAGCTGTCGTCGCTCAAGCGCTTCAAGGATGACGCGAAGGAAGTCACAAACGGCATGGAATGCGGTGTCGGATTGTCGAACTTCAACGATGTCAAGGTTGGCGATACGATCGAGGCATTCGTAACCGAGAAGGTTGCGGCGGAACTCACAGCCAGCTAGTTTCACTGGAGAGCGAAAAGGCGTGCGGATCATCCGCGCGCCTTTTTTGCTGTTAACTAGCGATATCAGTCGGAGCTTGATACGCAATAGGCTGCGTAATACCGCGATCCGGTTGCCATCAGGCCTTCAATCTCCTCGACCGTTCGGATGCCGCCTCTGGCTCCGCTTGCCATGCAGTTCAGTGCAGCAGCCGCACAGGCGAAATCGAGTTGCCGTTCGAGCGGCCAGTTCTGGAGCAGGCCGTAGATAAATCCAGCGTGGAAGATGTCTCCGGCTCCGGTGGTATCGACCACAGGAACGCAGAAGGCAGGGGTGTGATGAAATTGCTTCCCATCCCATGCCAGAACGCCGTCCGGCCCAAGAGTTGCAGCTGTAAGAAGGCATCCATAGCGGCGTTGCATACGGCGCAATGCCTTTTCTAAATCGACTTCGCCGGTAAGCTTGCAGGGAAAATCTCTGCTTACGATGAGATAGTCGATGTTTTCAAGCAGCTCTTCGACTCCCGGATAGAGCTCGTCCAGATCGCCGACGACGGGTATATCGGCAGCACGCGCCCAGCGCGCCGCCACAGTCGCCGCGGCAGTATCGTGGCCATCTACATGGAGAGCCCGCGCATTCACGATCCATTCGCGATGAAGCTCGTTGGGCTGAAGGACAAGGCGCTCATCGCGCCGGCACAGGACCGTTCGCTCTCCTGCGCCATCGACAAGAATCAGAGATTGCGGGCTTGCCCCGCCTGGGACTGTGATGAGCTGCGTTTCAACGCCGGCTTGAGCAAACGCTTCCCGATGGAGTGTCGCAGCAGCGTCATCGCCCAATTTACCCACGTAGCGAGTGCGCATGCCCCAGTGCTGGCAGGCAACCACGGTGGTCGCGACCTGTCCTCCTGGCGCAAGGGTTGCGGTGCGATATTCCACCTTAGAGCCGAGAGCGGGGTAAATGGCGAGGGGGATAAGTGTGTCGGTGGCGTTCAACCCCACACCGACAAGGTCAACTTTTGACACGTTCGTCATATTTTCACTGTAAATGATGTGTGAATCCCTAGCTGGGGCAGATCGCTGACGGTATGCAGTGAGGAGTCGGGTCCGATATGTGTGGCGGCAACAGCGCAATCTTAGACAAACGTTTGTTTCGGTCGATATTTCTTGACATTCCTTAAAGCCTTTTGGCTCAATGGGTCTGATTCCTCCCCATTGCCGTGCTGGTTCTGGTGAGAGTCCGGTTCAACATTAGAAGGCCAGTCAGCACCATACAGGGAAAAGAAGCCGTAATGAAAAGCATCGTCATCTTTGGGACTGTTCTGCTTGGGCTCGTGCTTCCTGCGAGGGGGGCGTCTTACTATCCACTTCGGCTTGAAGATTCCAAGGCCGTTTATCTGACGAAAGATCAATTTCCGGTCAAGGCAGACGGCGTGGCTGACGATAGCGCTGCTATTCAGGCGGCCATCGATAAAGCGGAAGCCGAACACGGCGAAGGCATCGTCTTTGTTCCCGAAGGCCGATACCGCATCATTCGCACGATCTATGTATGGCCCAGCGTGCGTGTGATTGGCTACGGCGCGAATCGGCCGGTCTTTGTGCTGGCCGACAACACGCCCGGATACCAGCAGGGCATCGGCTACATGTTTTTCTTTACCGGCGGAAGGCCCGGTGGTACCCACTGGAGAGAACGTCCGGGAAATAATGGCGTGCGTCCTGTGATGGAAGGAACGGTTCCGCCGAGCAACAACGTCGTCGATGCGAATCCGGGAACGTTTTATTCCGCGATGAGCAATGTTGATTTTGAAATCGGGAGCGGAAATCCAGCGGCAGTGGGGATCCGGTTCCATGTGGCGCAGCACTGCTATCTGGCGCACATGGATTTTCATATCGGCTCCGGACAGGCAGCGCTCAAGGACATCGGCAATGAAGCCGAGGATCTGCACTTCTATGGCGGAGACTATGGCATCGTCACGCAAAAGCCTTCCCCGGGCTGGCAGTTTACGCTGCTCGATTCAACGTTTGAAGGCCAACGGAAAGCGGCGATCCGCGAGCATGAGGCTGGACTCACGCTGATCCACGATGCGTTCCGAAATGTGCCGGAGGCAATCTCCATCGATCCGAACTACGCTGAAGAACTCTGGGCGAAAGATGTGCGCTTTGAGAACGTCAGCGGACCGGCCATCACTATCAGCAACGTCAACAATCCGCGCACGGAGATCAATCTAGAAAACGTGGCCTGCCATCACGTTCCGGTTCTTGCGCTGCTGCGCGAGAGCGGGAAGCAGGTTGCCGGCGCCGGCGAGAATTATGTGGTGAAGTCGTTTTCGCACGGATTGACGATGAATGCTCCTGGCGCGGAGGGAGAGATTCAGACACATCTCGATGCCGATCCCGTGAAAGAGCTGCCGCCGTTTGGGCCTGATGTGATTGCGGCGCTGCCACCTGCAAATACGTGGGTCAACCTGCAGTCGTTTGGCGCAAAGGGCGATGGCGTGACGGATGATACTGCCGCCGTGCAGAAGGCTATTGCAGAGCATCGCGTGCTCTACATTCCGATGGGCCGATATGTAATCAGTGACACGCTGAAGCTTCGCTCCGATACGGTGCTCATCGGTTTGCATCCGAGCATGACGCAGTTTGATCTGCTGGATGGGACGGCCGCGTTTCAGGGACCCGGCGCGCCCAAGGCTCTCCTGGAGGCTCCCAGCGGCGGGCAGAATATCGTGACAGGAATAGGGCTTTCCACTGGAGGTATCAACAGTCGCGCCGTCGGCGCGATGTGGATGGCGGGCGCGCAGTCATTGATGGACGATGTGCGTTTCCTCGGCGGTCATGGCACGAATGCCGCTGACGGCACGCGCATGAATCCGTATAACAACACGCACACGGCTGACCCGGACATTCGTCGCGGCTGGGATAGTCAGTATCCCAGTCTGTGGATCACGAATGGCGGCGGTGGAACGCTTGCGAATATCTGGACGCCGAGCACCTTCGCGCAGGCCGGGCTCTACATCTCGAATACCTCGACGCCGGGGCGAGTGTATGAGCTATCGAGTGAGCATCACGTTCGCAATGAAGTGAAGCTGGATCAGGTAGAGAACTGGGAACTCGACGCGATCCAGACGGAGGAAGAACGCGGCGAAAGCGGCTTTGCGCTACCACTCGAAATCTCGCGGTCTAAGAACATTACGATTGCCAATTACCACGGCTATCGCGTCGTGAGCAGCTATCAGCCTTTTCCGTATGCGATCAAGCTGTCGGAGTCGCATGATATGCACTTCCGCAATGTGCACGTGGACAGCGACAGCAAAGCCGCATTCGACAATTCTGTCTTCGATGCGACGAAGCATGCCGAGGTGCGGGCGTATGAGTTCGCCTGGTTGAACGTGCCGGAACAGGCGGTAGCGCAGAAACAAAATGAACCTGCGCCAACTCTGGTGGGCGGCGCGCAACTGGAACGGCTGGCAACCGGATTCTTCAATATCTCCGGTGCAGCGGTTGATCCGGATGGAAATTTGTACTTTGTAGACGCGCATTGGCAGCGGATCTACAGGTGGTCGCCGGAGAACAGAGAGGCCGTCGTAGTGCGCGACAATCCGCTGGACCCGGTGAATCTGGCATTTGATAAAGCCGGTAACCTCATGGTCGTGTCGTATGCGGGCAAGGGCACTGTATATTCTTTCCGGCCTGGCACTCCGATGGATCAGGTGACATTCCTTCAGCCGGAAAAAGCTGTGGACCGTCCGGGCATGAATCCGCTGCTGCCGGTCGACGTCTGGAGCAGCCGGAGCGTGCCTGGAGATCGGCCCTATCAGTATGTATCACCGGATCACTCTGTCTTTATTCCTGCTGGTGAGGATTTCGTTCAGGGCCAGCTGTATTACGGGACGAAGATGGCCGATATCTTGCGCGCATTCAGCCTGGCGAAAGCTGTGCCCGGGCATCCATTTTATGTGAGCGACGAATCCGACGAGAGAACATACAAAGGAAATGTAACTGATAAAGGTACAATTACCGATCTGCAACTCTTTGCTGAACGCGGCGGCGAAAGCGTGGCGCAGGATGTAGAGGGAAACGTCTATCTGGCCGCTGGGCAGGTAATCGTCTACAACGCGAAAGGCGAGCAGACAGGTCGCATCGATGTGCCGGAACGTCCGATTTGTATTGCACTTGGTGGACAGGATCGCAGTACACTCTATGTCCTGACGCATGCTTCCTTATATAGTGTGAAAACCAAAATCCCCGGTTTGTAGAAAGGGTTCGGGAGAAACAAGCGTTTCTGAGTCCATTATGGGCAAGAAGAAAACCAATATAGAGAGGCCTGCGAAACCGGTTACACTCAAGGTTCTTGCAGCTCATTTGAAGCTCGACCCGGCCACCGTTTCGGTCGTTCTGAACGATGTACCTGGGCGCTCGATTCCTGAGGCGACGCGGGAGCGCATCCGCGCTGCCGCACAAAAATTCAGCTACCAACCCAGCTTTGTCGCTCGATCGCTGCGGAATCGCCGCACGATGACCATCGGCATCCTGGTTCCGGTCCTTGCCGATGGCTATCACACGGAGGTGATGAGCGGCATCGGCGATCATCTGCTGGAAGAAAACTACTTCTACTTTATTGCGCATCACCGGCATCGCCCGGACTTGATTGAGCAATATCCGCGCATGCTCGTGAGTCGCGGCGCAGAGGGAATCATCGCGATCGATACGCACCTGGATCACAAGCTTGCGGTGCCGGCGGTGGCGGTTGCCGGACATCGCAGGATCAACAGTGTTACGAATGTTGTGCTCGACCACAATACAGCGGCCGAGATGGCGCTGCGCCACCTGTATGACCTGGGCCATCGCGCCATCGCTTTCATGCGCGGACAGCCATACAGCTCCGACTCGGAGGTGCGGTGGCAGTCCATGGTCTGTGTCGCTCGGGATCTCGGACTGACGATCCGGCCTGAGCTGACGATTCAACTTACGAAAGACCTGACGACTCCCGAACTGGGATATCCGGTGGTGCAGCAATTGCTGGCGCATCACCGGCGTTTTACGGCCATGGTCTGTTTCAACGATATGGCGGCAATCGGCGCGATTCGCGCGTTGCACGATGCGCAGCTTCGTGTGCCGCAGGACATTTCGATCATCGGTTTTGATGACGTTCCTCAAGCGGCGTTCCAGACGCCAAGCTTGACGACGATTCGGCAGCCTCTGCATGAGATGGGAAAATTGGCGGCTCGGCTATTGCTGGAACGGCTGCAGTCGCCGGATGTCGTTCCACAGGAGGTTGCGGTTAAGCCGCGGCTCATTGTTCGTGAGACCACCTGTCCTCCGCGGCAGGCTGGCGACAAGACCCGAACGAGAAAGCAAAACGTGCCACTCTAGGCCACCCCCTCCCCCTATGTTTTTCGTAAATTCGTCCAAATAAAGGTGGTTGCGTGCATTGCATTTCCTTGCGATTTGCAGGGGAAATGAAAAAGCCCGCTGCAGTCAGCGGGCTTATTAGATCCTCTACTTTCAGGATAGCAGGTTTGGGGTAATTCCAGGCCAATGGTTGTTGGAACGAAGATTATTTATCTGCGATCACTTCCCATTTTGGAACTAGAGGAAAGCTAATAGCATCGTCTGAAGGCCGGCTCAGCGATTCGGCTGCTTCGCATCGCTGAGATTCTTCCTCCCTACGGTCGTCAGAATGACGGCTTTCGGAGTTATGATCCTAAATCTGAGATTGCTTGGGCAGGGCGCACCTACCAGACCAGCGTTGTGATCGAATCTGGCGGAAGCGAAACCTCGAATGACTGCTCCCGGAGCGCGCACTGGACCGTCTGTTCGCGGCCCGTGTTTGTGAGAATCAGCACCGTGCTGCCGTCCGGATTCTGAACGGCGACGTGATCGACATCCTTGATGTCTCCCGAAGATGCAAAGACCTGCGCTCCGCGCTGTATGACTTTCGAATAGTGAGCGAAGGCCCAGAATTGTCCGCTGCGCGTGACCTCGCGTGTCTGCGAGTTGACGGTGACAACGCCGCCACAGGAGAAAGGGCCGATATTCGGCTTGCCGTTCTCGTCGAGCACCAGGTTCCAACTCACAATACATCTGGCCCAGTTGCGCAGGATGCCGGTAAATGTGCTGGACCATTTTGCCCAGTCGGTAGCGTAGTCGGGTGCTTTGATATCCGGACCACCCTCGGTCCAATAGGCGTTTTTCGCCGGGAACATGTCATGCACGCGAGTCATGGCTGATGGTTCACCGACGTAGCCGTGCCATGCCACTCCATCGACATACTTGTAGACATCGGGATCGCTGAATTCATCGACGACGCGTCCCCAGAGGCTGTAGTTGTGATCCAGGATCCAGATCTTTGTATCGAGCGAAGCCTTTTGCAGCGCCGGGCCAAGATGGTCCTTCACAAAGTCCATCTCATACTCTTGCCCCCACAGCGCCTGGGGCATGCGTCCGTCCTGATCGGTGTCAACTTCATTTTGAACAGTGACGGCACTGATTTTGACGCCATCAACAGAATAGCCCTGAAGAAACTTTACGAAGTACTGAGCATAGGCGTCGAAATAATGCTTACGCATCGATCCGCCGAGCAGGGAGTTGCCAGCTTTCATCCAGGCGGGAGGGCTCCAGGGAGAGGAGAAGTAAAACAATTCAGGGTTTGTCTGCTGGGCTTCACGGAGCAGCGGAAGGATGTACTTTTTATCGTGATCGATGCTGAAGTGCGTGAGTTCAGGATCGGGCGACGCGGTGTCGTCATAGCTATAGGCGCTCACCGAATAATCACTCGATCCGATGGTTGTACGAGCGACAGAAAGCCGAAGACCGGATGGGCCAAAGCATTCGTCAAGTATGTTCTTTCGCTTGCCGGCGTCCAGTTGTTCGAGCAAATAGCAGGAGGCATCTGTGAGCGCCGCACCGAAGCCGAGCACCTGCTGATAACGCTGTCCGGGATCGAGCCGGACGCTCATGGGAGAGGTGGGTGCGCCCGTATGCCATACTGGCTCCGCAATCGGTGCATAGCGTTGCTCGCCTACGGTGCGCCAGGCTTTGAGAGGACCGGCCTCGGGCGCTGCCCATGCAGTCAACGGACGGGAAGCGGTGGATGAGGCGGCGAGGGCTGCAAGCTTGAGGAAGGTGCGGCGATTCGTGTTATCCATGATTGATCTACTTATCCATGATTGATCTGCCGGATGAAACTGGACCAGGTTTCTCCGCCCTATTTGTGTACAAGGCAAAGGTTTGTCTTGAAGCTACACGAAAAAGAATTCGCTTGACAATCGTATTCACGAATTGATTTGATCGACAACGCTCCATAGTGTAGGGGCGTATTGTGTCCTTAAACAAACGGTTGTCTTTGCTTTGTTGAAGGAAGTTTTTGGCAGTTGCTTTTATGCGGCAGATACATCTCCGCGCAGAAAGGGGCAAGGACAATCTGCAGTCCTGCCTCACTGCAACGGAAACAGTTGCGAATTGCTGGCCGCAGTGACAAATGGGGTTCAACAGCACATAGAACCGCCGCGTCCCCGGTGAAACGGAGACGGGGCGCAAGCAGATGGAAGATTTCAGGAGGCAAGTATGTGGAAGTTTATTCGCGGTAGCCTCGTAATCGCCTTGACGTGGTCAGGCATAGCAGGCTTTGCGCAGAACACCAATTCCGGCGATATTCGCGGCGTCGTCACCGACGCTACCGGCGCTGTCATTCCGGGCGCCACCGTGAAGGTCGAAGACGTCGACAAGGGGATAACACACATTTACACAACGGACGGAGCCGGTCTCTACGACACAGGTTCCATCGTTCCGGACAACTATCTGATCACGATTACGGCCGCGGGTTTCCAGACCTATGTCCGCGGCCCGATCACGTTGCGTGTAGAGACGGTCGCGATCAACGCGCAACTGGCTGTTGGTGCGGCAACGCAGGAAGTCGTGGTCAAGACCGATGTACCTCTGTTGAAGACCGAGACCGGCGCGCAGACGAATACGCTTGAGTCCAAGCAACTTCTTCAGCTGCCGCAGGTGGGCGCGGACTGGCAGAACTTTGTGCAGTTGCTTCCGGGCGCTTCGAGCGTGAATTACCGGACAGGCCAGACGGCATCGATCAACGGCAACCTGCCCTACAACACAGTGCTGGCGGATGGCGCGACGACTACTCTGCCGATGAGCCAGAACTCCGATGTGATGGTGCTGGAGACGGTCGCTGAAGTGAAGATCGACACCTCGGCATTCTCAGCGGAGTACGGTATCGGCGGCGCCACCTTCAACCAGATCAGCAAGGGCGGCACGAACCAGTTCCATGGTGCGGGCTATGAGTATTTCCAGAACAATGCGTTGAATGCCGCGAACTATGCTTTTGGCGCGCAGACTACGGTAGGGCTCGTTCGTTACAACAACTTCGGGTTCGCGATTGGCGGTCCGATATGGAAAGACAAGATATTCTTCTACTTCAACTACGACAAGACGATTAATCCCGGAAGCGCCTCGACCGGGTTCGAGAATGTGCCAACGGCTGCATTGCTCAGTGGTGACTTCACGGGTTTTCCCACAATTTATGATCCGACGACGCAGACTGTGGATGCGAGCGGCGTCGTCCATCGCCAATCCTTTGCCGCTGAATACGGAAACGGTAACAAGATTCCAGCGAATCTGATCGATCCGGTCGCCGCCGCTATCTCGAAGTACTATCCGGCGCCGAATACAGGTTCGGGTATCACCAACAACTTCTTCTATAACGTACCCAGCTCAAACCCATTTACGAAGTATTTCGGACGGCTCGATTGGAATATCAATCCGAGCAATCACATCATCATTTCCGAAACGGAGAGCGATAACCCGGCCCAGTACCACAATCAGGGAATCTGTCCGATCAACTGCCAAAGTGGTGATGTCAGCCGCGACAACGCGCAGGTCTCCTGGGTGTGGACCATCAGCCCAAACCTTATCAATGAAGCCCGCATGGGCTTCACGGACCAGTTGAACTTCTTCGAACCTTACTCTCTCGGTCAGGGTTTTCCCGCCAAGCTGGGCTGGCAGTTCGCCAAGGCAGATACCTTCCCTGACGTCCAGATTTCAGGAAACGGCAATTTCTACGAATTACAGCCCGCATCGAATGCGGTATACAAGGAATTTGTTTTTGATCCATCGGATGTGGTCTCGCTGATCCGCGGCCGGCACGTGCTGCACTTCGGAGGCGAGTTCCTAATCAATCGCGCAGACTCCACCGCGTGGGGCAACCTGAATGCAGGCCAGATGGGCTATACCGGCGCGTTTACAAGCTCCACCAACGGAGATACGACAACCGGAATGGGCTTTGCGGACTTCCTGCTTGGCTATACGAACTACTGGAACGCAAATGTGTCGCCGGAGTGGGGCGGCCGTCTGAAGAGCCCGCAGCTCTTTGTGCAGGACGATATCAAGCTGCGTCCTAACCTGACGATAAACGCGGGCCTGCGCTGGCAGGGCATGACCGGCTGGCACGAAGTGAAGGGCAATCAGGCTTCCTTCGACCCAACGGTCACGAATCCTGCAAACGGCTCGCTGGGCGCAATGTGGTACGGCGTAACCAAGGCAAATGGACGTGACAGCCTGCAGGCGCCGAACTGGAGCACCTGGCTGCCTCGTTTCGGATTCTCCTACGCCTATAAACCCACAACTGTGGTTCGCGGCGGAATCGGATTGTATGGCTATACCTGGAGTGACGATACCTATGGCGCGGGCATGGGTAGCGCCTTTGGGTCCCACGGCAGTCTTTCGGATAGTACAACCGGCAGCTACCCAGTCGTGATTCTCTCCTCGAATGGAAGCACAGCCAATCAACCGTCCGGGAAAAGTGTGAATTCGTCTTATCTCGCTTCCCCAACGACTCCGGACGCCTACAATGGCACGAACCCTCCTGCGTATCAGGAGTACCACACACCGGTCCCAAAGATCCTGGAGTGGAACTTTGAGGTGCAGCAGCAACTGACTCCCACCATGATCGCGACAATGGCCTATGTCGCCAGCCACGGTCATAATCTCCTCTTTCCGGTTGACATCAACCAGGTGCCTGAAGGCAGTCTGGGGCCAAATGATCAGGCCTCGCGGCCATATCCGTTGTTCCTGGGAATTAACAGCGGTTCCGGGGCGGGTGGGACCAATAATGCCGTCTCCAACTACAACTCACTGCAGGCCACAATCCAGCAGCGTTTGACACGAGGTCTCGAGTTCAACGCGAACTACGTTTGGTCACACATGCTGGACACCATTGACTCTTCCGGATGGGGCAGCAGCGCGGGGAACCTCTATTACCAGAGGTCCTACAATCCGGGTGCGAACTATGGCGCGTCGAACTTCGATGTTCGCAATTCCTTCAAGACCGCGGTGCTCTATGACCTGCCGCTGGGTAAGGGGCGTCAGTTCCTGAACAGTAACCCGTTCCTCGATTTACTGGTTGGAGGATGGCAGATCGCGCCAACGATCGTCTGGACCTCGGGTAGTCCGTATACCGTGAATATGGCAACGGATAATTCCTTCTCGCTTGCCGGTAACAACCAGCAGTATCCGAACCAGGTTGGAAGTCCAATCCCGGCTCAACGGGATCTCAATCATTGGTTCAACACGGCAGCTTTCGTGCAACCGGCTGCTGGCACATTCGGCGACACGCAAAGGAATAACCTGTACGGCCCGGGCTTCTTCCTGTTCAATGCCGCGCTTGGCAAGACATTCCATATTCCCTGGGAGAATATGGGCGTCGAGATTCGCGCGTCTGCCAACAACGTCATCAACCGTCCCAGCTTTGCCGCACCGAATTCGACGATCAACAGCGGAAGCGAAGGCACGATCACCAATCTCACGGTGTACGGCCGTACTATGCAACTCTACGGGCGTATCTTCTTCTAACCCTCACCTGCTAACCGAAAAGGACGGCGTTACTACGCCGTCCTTTTCGCATCTGCATATGCTGACCGCACACCTCGGTATGATGGATTGTCATGTCTGTAAAAGCTATACTTCTTCCCCTGCTCTTGTTGCCAGCGGCTTCTCTTGTCTTGTTTGGGCAGGCCACACCCAGTAAGCAAACTGAAATCGAACAGCATCAACAGTTAGTGCAGCAATATTTGAGTCAGCAACGTCCGGATCTGGCAATTCCTGAGCTCCAGGCGCTCGTTGCTCTTGAACCGGAAAACGCCGATGTACAGGCAAATCTTGGCGTGCTGCTTTTTTTTCGCGGCGACATTGCAGGCGCCATTCCACATCTGCGCGCAGCCGTAAAAGCAAAGCCAGAGCTATGGAAGATTCAGGGACTGCTGGGCCTGGCGGAAGGAAGATCAGGTGATGGCGATGCGAGCCGGCAGGATCTGGAAGCTGCGTTTCCACATCTCACGGAAGAAAAATTCAAAGCCGAAGTGGGCCGCGCGCTGATGGATAACTATACGGCGACTGGCGATCTTGAGAAGGCGGCAATTGTTGCGTCCACATTGCTGGCGGCGCAGCCTACGGACAAGTCGCTGCTCTACACTTCGTATCGGCTCTATTCGGACCTGGCCGACAGGGCGATGCTGACGCTGGCGCTCACAGCTCCGAATAGCGCGCAGATGCATCAGGTGATGGCGCGGGAACTGGCGAGACATGGAGATGAAGCTCCGGCGATTGCGAACTATCGTGAAGCTATCAAGATCGATCCGAAACTTCCCGGTGCTCACTTCGAACTTGGAAGTCTTCTATATAACTCAACGGATGAAACGCTAAAAGCGGAAGCGGAAGCTGAGTTCAAAGCAGAGGTAGCTTTGGACCCGAACGATGAGAAGGCATATGTCATGCTGGGAATGATCTCAGCGAAACGTGGAGATACCAAGGCGGCCTACGATTACTACTCCCGCGCTTTGCAGCTGCAGCCGGATGATGGAGACGCAGCTCTGGAGTTTGCCAAGGTACTCATCACGATGAATCAGAATGAGAAGGCGCAACAGCTGTTGGAGCACGCAATCCAAATCGACCCTTCAGATTCTGTGGCTCACTACCGGCTCAGTACGCTTTATCGCCGCCAGGGAAAAACGGAAGAGGCGAATAAAGAGATTGCCGAATATAAGAAATATAAAGAGATGAAAGATCAGCTGCAGAAAGTGTTTCATGACATGCGTGTCGACTCTGGTCAGAAAAATTCCGATGACTCAGATCTGCCCAAGTAAACGCGCCGTCTTTTCTGCCGCTGTCCTTTCGCTTGTGGTGATGCTGTCATTGCAGGAGCGCATATTTTGCCAGTCTGGTCAAAAAACTTCGCATCCGGCGTCGGCCTCGGGCGCCGCATCAGCCGATATTCCCCAACTCGTCGACATCACCGCTTCGACTGGTATTCATTTTGATCACCTCGCTACTCCTGAAGCGAGATACATTGTCGAGTCGATGAGCGGAGGCGTCGCGCTGATCGACTACGACCGTGACGGCTATCCCGATATCTACTTCACGAATGCGCAGAATGTGGAGATGGCGCTTGCAGGCAAGAAGGCAAAGAGCGCTCTGTACCATAACAACCGCGACGGCACCTTTACCGATGTAACGGACAAGAGCGGCCTTGGTTTTCCATGCTGGGCGATGGGCGCCTCAGTCGGCGACTATAACAACGATGGCTGGCCTGATTTGCTGGTCACATGCTTTGGCGGCGTCGTCTTATATCGCAACAACGGCGACGGTACTTTTACCGACGTCACAAAACAGGCTGGCCTTGGAGGGGATACCGCATGGGCTACAGGAGCATCGTTTGGCGACTACGATGGCGACGGTTGGGCCGATCTCTTCGTCGCCCACTATGTCGATTTTCATCTCGATGATCTTCCGACTTTTGGCTCGCGCAAGACATGCCAATACCATAACGTTCCTGTGCAGTGCGGCCCGCGAGGGCTGAAAGGTTTCCGCGACAATCTGTATCACAACAATGGCGACGGGACCTTTACCGAAGTTTCGAAACAGGCAGGAGTGGACGACGCACAAGGCTTCTTCGGATTGACGGCAGTATGGTCGGACCTGAATGGCGACGGTCGCCCCGATCTATTTGTAGCGAACGATGGCGAGCCTAACTATCTTTATCGGAACGACGGCAGCGGCCGCTTCACCGACGTGGCCTATCAGGCTGGAGTGGCTGTTAATGAGGATGGGGCTGAACAGGCCAATATGGGAGTCGCACTCGGCGACTACCTGCACACCGGCCGCTTCTCGATCGGAATCACTCATTTCAGCGAAGAGTATGCGGCCCTCTATCGCAACGACGGCGATCTGAATTTCACGGACGTTTCCCATGCATCAGGAATCGCGCAGAGCACGACTTCCTTTGTCGGATGGGGAGATGCGTTTTTTGATCTGGACAACGATGGCTGGCCCGACTTTTTTATGGTGAACGGGCATGTCTACCCGCAGGTGAATGTCGCCGGAATCGGCACCAAATATCGCGAGCCGAAACTGTTGTTCCTCAACGAGCACAATGGAAATTTCCGCAATATCAGCCAGGATGCCGGGCCCGCGATTCAGATTCCACAAGTAAGCCGCGGGCTTGCGGTTGGAGATCTCTTCAATGACGGGCGCCTTGAACTTGTTGTGGAGAACCTTGAAGGTGGGCCAATGATTCTTCGGCCCGAGGGCGGTCCGCGGAATCACTGGATCAGCTTTGCGCTGCAGGGCACGAAAAGCAACCGTCTTGCTTTGAATGCGCGCGTGCGTGTGACTGCTGGAGAGCTTGTCGAGGAGGACGAAGTGCGCAGCGGCGGGAGCTATCTGTCGCAAAACGATCTTCGCTTGCACTTCGGTCTGGGGAAGCACGAACACGCTGACAAAGTCGAAATTTTGTGGCCCTCTGGAGCGAAGGAGGTTCTCTCGCAGTTGGCATCCGACCGCTTTTACTCTTTGAAAGAGGGGCAGGGTATTATCGGCTCCCAGCCTGCCGGTGCTTGTGCCGTGCCTCATCGTTGACGATCGCCGAATTCTCTGAAGCATGCCGAGTTCAGCGTGGACTGAGACTGCGTCAGCCTGTATCATCGGGCTTCCGGACAAATGGAACTGCCACGGAGCAACTCGACTCTTCAAGCCAGGATTGTTCTTTGCGTGGGGCTTGTCGCTCTGCTCTATGTCGCGACGAAATGGGGCGAGGCGGCTTATTCAGAAACGGTTCCGCAAAGCGCTGCAGCCTACGAAGCGAAAAGTAGAACCGACCGCGGCAAGTATGTGGGAGATGCCGCATGTCTCTCGTGTCACCAAAAGCAGAGCTTGTCTTATCTGCACACCTCGCATCATCTGACGTCTCGCGTCGCAGACAAAGATTCCGTACTCGGGTCCTTTCAGGACGGATCGAACGTCCTGATGATCGTCGATCCCGCCAAGGCGTCAGCTCAGCCCGGCCTGTTCTTCAAGATGGAGAAGAAGGACGGTGATTATTACGAAAGCGCGGTAACAGGCTGGGGTACGGATCTGCAGACGCGTACGGAGAAGATCGATCTCATCACGGGTTCTGGTGTTCGAGGCGTTACCTACCTCTACTGGCAGGGAGACAAGCTGTATGAACTGCCGGTGAGTTACTGGAGGGACGGGCATCAGTGGATCAATAGCCCTGGGTACGAAAATGGCTCGGCGAATTTCTCGCGGCCCGTGAATCCAGGCTGCCTGGAGTGCCACGCGACCTATATCAAACCACTCTCGTCCGACCCGCTGACAAATTCACTATGACAGAGACAGCCTGGTCACGGGAATTTCCTGCGAGACCTGCCACGGCCCCGGCGCGGATCATATTGCGAAACATAAAGCCGCGCGAGGCCGCGATAGGAGACGAGGCGATACTGAATCCGGCGAAGTTCTCCCGCGATCGGCAAGTGGATCTGTGCGCATTATGCCACAACGGAATTCAGCGGGAGGCATTGGCGCCCGGCATTTTCTTACGTGCCGGGACGGCCGTTGAGCGATTACTTCAAGCCGATCCCTTCGGGCACGGCAGAGCATCCTGACGTGCATGGCAATCAAGTCGGCTTGCTGCAAAGAAGCCGTTGTTATCGTTCCTCGAGAACATGACTTGCTCTACATGCCACGATGTACACGCGGCTGAACGTCCGGCCGCTTCATATTCCGACCGATGCCTTACCTGTCACAATTGGCAAAGCTGCGGCGTGGCAAAAACAATGGGTCCAAAAATTAAAGCAAATTGTATCGATTGCCACATGCCGGTGGAATCAACGAATGTCATCGTTTCTGAAACCGCCGGCAAAGAGGTGCGGGCAACGATGCGAAATCATTGGATCAAAGTCTATCCGGATACGCGTACGCCCTGAAGAGCAAAAGTGGGACACGATCGCTGCTTTCCACGAGGGAAAAGCGACCTTTAGTCTCGACCAGCTTTTCGCTGGACTGTCGATGACTCCTTCTGTTTTCATTTATTGGTAGGGGGTGGTGAGCCGATGCAAAGTCTCGATCCCATCCTGCGCATAGCGCGAAACCTTCTGGTATCCCTGATCGTGGTTCCTATATACGGCGCAGGCGCGGCTGCTCAGTCCACCAAGCCACCAACGCCACCTCTTAATCTGCCCGATCCAACTCCTCGACCACCCGATCTGGAGAAAAAATACGGAACTGATTCGCCAGATCTTGCGCGCCAGCAGCAGTTAGCCGCGCTTAAGGCTGCTCAAATCAGGCAACAGGTACTCACTGCAACTGACAAACTGGTCCTGCTGACACAGGAACTGGAGGCCGACGTGGAGAAGCGCGAACACGGTACCGCGATGACTCCTCAAGTTGTCAAAGCAGAGCAGATCGAGAAGCTCGCAAAGACTGTAAAGGAAAGAACGAAGGCGCAATAATGTTCTGTGTACTTAAATGCTGTATTGCTCGAGCGGGGAGGGCCATGAGATGCGAAGCAGAAATGTAAAACTAAATCCGTTTCGCGCCGTGCTCACCGCATTGCTTGCGCTGCCGCTGTGGGCAATCCCGATTTCTGCCCATGCACAGCAAGAGCCGCAGCAGAGCACTCAGAGTAAAACGTCGACCCAGCAGCCCGCGCCTAAGCCGGATGAAAAGGGGGACGACTCGGCGAACGCCAAGCCCGCAACGACCCAGGCAATGTCACCGGAAGAAGTGCGCCAGGCACAATTTGTCGCCGATTCGCAAAAGCTGTATCAGCTTGCCCAGGAACTAAAAGTGGAAGTGGCCAAGAGTGACAAGAACACCCTGTCCATTGCGGTGACAAAGAAAGCGGAGGAAATTGAAAAGCTGGCGAAGAGCATGAAAGAAAGAATGCGCAAGGAATAGAGCGGAGTGACCGCATCTATTGTGGACTCGGTTGACCCTTACTGAGCTTTTCTACCAGAGCCTGATCGGCTTCCTTGTTCATTGAGCTTGCCTTGTCAAACTCAACCTTGGCCTCGTCTTTCCTGCCCATCGACTGATATAGCCGCGCAAGGCGCCAGTGCGGCGCCACATCCTTCGGATCAAGAGCAATCGCCTTTTGCAACTCATTGATTGCGTCGTCCTTGCGCCCCAGATCGGCGTAGACAACGCCAAGATCGCGATGTACGAAGGCCGTAGACGGATCAGCCGCGGCGGCCTTTTCCAATTGGGGCTGCGCCTTGGCATAGTCGTTCAATTCGACATACGTGTCGCCGAGATAGGCGCGCGACTGTATGCTCGCAGGGTCATTATCCAGTTCGGCGAGGAACTCTTTCGCTGCCTCGTCGTAGTGTTTTTGCTCCCAAAGCAAATAGCCCAGGCCGAAATGCGCGTTGGGTTCTTTGGGGATTTGCCTTTACTGCGGCGCGAAACTGTTCCGTGGCCGCGGAGATATTTCCTTCTTCATCAAGCGCCTCGCCCGCAAGCATGTCGGCCTCGGCGGATTCCGCATTCGAGCGTCAGAATCTCTTTATAGACCGCAAGAACGCATTGATATTGCTTGCTCCACAAACAGCTATGCGCCAGAGTCAGGCGAAGAGGAAGGCTTTGCGGGTCCATCTTTGCGGCTTGCTTGAGATAGGGAATCGCCACAAGATAGTCGCCCATACCGTAATGAGTCATTCCCAGTAGAATCGTCAGCCTGGGATCCCCGGGGTGTTTTTCGAGTTCTGCGGTAAAGGGTTTAATGGCTTCTGGAAACCTGTTGGCCTTGAACAAAGCCAGACCAAGATTCATTTCAAGGTTGGGAAAGGACGGATCAATCGCCAGCGCCTGACGATAGTAAGTAACGGCCTGGTCATAGTGTCCCTGTCGGGCTTCGAGCAGCCCCATGTGGGCAAGGGCCTCAGCGTTGTGCGGATCGTTCTTTGCAATCTGCTGCCATATCTGCTCGGCTTCGGCATTTTGCCCCTGACTCTCGAGAGCGAACGCGTCCTGACGAGTGTTCTGGGCCATTGCCGGAAGAACCGCAACCAAGGTTGCCAACAAAAAACACAACTGCAGCCTGATGCGGCGAGCCCGATTCACTTCAATCCTCCTGCGCGGTGACAAAACTACGCTATCTGTTCGGATCAGCTGATGGCAACCATCCGATTCAGACGCACATAAAAAACGCGGCAGGAAGATCCTGCCGCGTTTTTGGTTAGAGAGGGTTCTAGAAGTTGAGAATGCCGCCAAGTTCAAGAACGCGCGGATCCAACGTGTTTGTGACTTGTCCGAATTGTCCGGATCCGGGACCCTGGTAGCTCCCGCCGACATTGTTAAACTCCGTATGGTTGAAAGTGTTAAACGACTCAAAGCGGAACTCGAAGTTCGCCCGCTCCTTAATGTTGAAGTTCTTGTAGAGCGAGGTATTGAAGTTCGTACGTCCGGGACCCAGGGCCGCATCCTTGCGAGCGTTTCCAAAGCCCTGATTGGGCCCGCCCGCCCAGGCTGGAGTAGGCGTGCTGAACACAGATGGATCAAACCACTCCTTCTGTTTCTTGGCATAGTGCATTTTTCCATTGATATCGGGACGGTTGGTATAGCCGCCGCCCAATCCAATGGGGTCGAAGTTGACCGACAGGCTAGGGCCTTGATTCTGGATAATCAAGCCCGATTGAAAGACTGCTGTGCCGGCAACTTCCCAGCCGCCAAGCACGGCCTTCTGCCAACCGCTGGCCTGCGCGAAGAACGGGAATTTGTAGATGTAGTTTCCGACGAGGATGTGACGGCGATCGAGTGCGCCGGATCCCTTGTCGTATTTGAGGTTGTAGGGATTGCTCACGCCATTGAGGTCGTAGCTGGTGATGTCGATTTCGTGTGAGTACGGTGTAATCGAGTTCCCCGCTCAGATTATGCCAGTTCTGTCCGCGGATTCCGGTCTGGAAGCCGTTGTAGTTGCCGTTGGTGGTGTTCTCCTGCTGGTTGATGCCGGCATAGCCCTGGTAGTTACGCAACTCATTCGGGATTGGAATGTTCTGACCGTTCGGATTGGTTCCAGAGTGATTGCTCGGATCGCCCGCGTTTGCGCGTGAATACGCGCTGGCACTCGGGTTAGCCGGATCATACGGGATAATCAACGGAGTGTTGAGTGAATAGTTGTTGATCTGCCGGTCGACGTTCTGATGCCATGCCAGGTTGCCAACATATTGCACGACCCAGATGACCGAAGGAGCGATTTCGTGTTGAACCCCAAGACTGAACTGGGTTACGGCAGGAGCTGGATAGGTTCGAGCCAGAGTGGTGAGGCCCTGCGCGAAGTTGGGGGTTGCCGCCGTCTGCCCCGTCACCCAGGAGGTATGCGGATCAGATAGGTAGACGTTGCTCGCCGAGGGAGTCGTTGGCGAACGGCGGGTTGGTGGCGGTGTTGTAAATGTCGTTGCCCTGCATGCGCTCGATAGAACGATCCAAGACCACCGCGCAGGACGGTCTTGCCGGTCCCCATCACGTCCCAGGAGAAGCCGACGCGAGGTTGGATCGTTCCGTAATCATTGGTAACGAGGCCGCGAGGATAGCCGTTTTGCCCGGCAAAGTACATGCCGTTCAGATAAAACGCTGTGCCGTTAACGGTCTGGAAGCCGGGGCCATTGGGGTTGAGAGAGCCGTTAGTATTCCAGACAGGACTCTGGCTCGGCAAGTACTGGTTCGGGTCAAAGTTTGCGATGTAGTTCTGGCGTTCCCATGCGTGAGGCAGGGCATCGTAGCGAAGCCCAAGCTGCAGGCTGAAATTCGGAGTCGTGCGCCAGTTGTCATTTACGTAAACCGAGGGGGTCTGGTTTACGTAATGGCGGACGGGAAGATCCTGGTGCTGGTCATAGCTGCTCGCCAGGCCGAGCACCATGTCCATCATCGAGTCGCCGGACAGCGTGCCGAAAGAGAAGTTACCGGCAGGCTCGCCGAAGAGTTGCTGATTTTTCGTGTAACGGTTGTAGCTGAAGCCGTACTTCATCGCATGACGCCCCACGGTGTAGGAGATATCGACTCTCGGCATATAGTCCTGCGCTGCGTTATGCCAGGGGGCCGAACCGGGGTTTTCCTGCGTGTTGTAAGGCGCGCCCAAGTGCATGTTGGGATAGCTGTTGAATCTGTTGGTGAAATACTTGTCCACTGACCAACTGCGCTGGTAATCAGCGAATTGGGGCTGTTGATGATGTTGATGATGTTGCCGTCGTAGTTGAAGCTGGCTTCGAGCAGGAGGTTCGGCGTGATGGTTCCGGCCAGTTTGACCGTCGCGCTCCACGACGGATTCGCCAGCGTACTGGTGATCGTATTGTAGCTCGCGCCCGACCAGCCGAGCATAGGCTGCGCATAAGCCTGCGACACGGCGTCGTGCATGTAATGTCCAAGCAGATGCCATTTGTCATTGATGTTGTGATCGACGCGGAGGATATAGTCGGTCACATCGATTGGCTGGTTGGCGGAGGTGACTACGTCTCCATTCGCCAGGTTCGGTTTGGGAACAATGCCGGAGTTCAAGTAGAGCACGGCATTGGGATCGATCAATGAAGCAGGGATCGTGTTGTTAGGGAAAGGCTGTCCGGGTACCAGCCCCGCTGGCAGCTAACTTGGCGTTGAACACGGGATCATTGACACCTGTTGGAACCAGCAGTTTGGTGCTGGAAGCGAAGGCCGGGGCGACGTAATCCAAGTTCTGGCCGGCTGTCGGATAATCCTGTGCCGGGAGCGTCTGTACCGAGTTAGGGCTGCTGCCCTGAATCAGTTTGCGCCACTCCTGGTTATAGAAGAAGAAGGTTTTTTGTCTGCTCTCGTTATAGACCTTCGGGATAAACACCGGGCCGCCGATATTGAAGCCATAAATGTTGTAGTTCAGCTTCGTCCTCGGCGTGACTGGGGTGCTTTGTTTGTTGAAGTAGTTATTAGCGTCGTAAGCGGTATTACGGTTGAACTCCCAGAGTTGTCCGTGGAAATTCCGGGTTCCGCTCTTGAGGGCAAGGGTAATGGTCGCGCCGGAGGAAATGCCGTAGTCCGGTGGATAATTGCTGGCGAGCGTTTCGAACTGGGCGATTGCGTCCTGCGAAGGCATGATGCTCATGCCGCCGGCGCCGCCGCGGTCGTCCGCCTCGCCGCCGTCGATCAGCCAGATATTGTGGCTTTGCCGCAGGCCGTTAACGCTGATCGTGAAGTTTGAAGCGACCGAGGTCGGTGTGTTGTTGTCGGGCAGGGCCGAGCTGACACCCAGACCCAGAGCTGCTAACGCAGCAAAATTGCGGTTTTCTGTCGCAATTTCACTGATCTGCTCGGAGTTGATGAGAGTGCTTACCACGTTCGAGTCGGCCTGCACCTGCAGAGCGTTTGCCGTGACGGTGACTGTTTGCTGGACGCTGCCCACAGTCAATTGAATGTCAGAGCGGAGAGTCTGGGAGACGTTCACCTCCAGACCCTTTTGCACATAATTCCCGAAGCCGGTAGCAGTGGCTGTCAGGTCATAGGTGCCAACGTTAAGGCCGGGAAAAACATAGACTCCGTTGGAATTGGTATCGGTGCTGAGTTTAACCCCGGTGGTGGTTGAGGTTAACGTGATGTGTGCGTTAGGAACTACTGCCCCGTTATTATCTGTAACTGTGCCACTGATTTCCGAGTTTTGCTGCGCGAAAGCGCCGACGGAAACTAGTACCAGAAACAGAGGTAAAAGAAGCAATCTGCGTTTTGCGTCATATCTCCATTTCATTTATTTCCCTCCCAAGTAAGCTCGCTGTTCCATTGGGTACAAGTGGGACATGCGGCGCGGTTTTGACCGTCACTCAGCTTTTCAGTAAAACGATTTACAACCGCGTGCGGAACTCTATTTGGGATACAGAAGATCTGTCAAGAAAATTTGTAGGCGAGGTGCCTTGATCGATAGTTTCGGATGTGACTGTTGCTCAGTGTGGTATCACGCTGGTTGAAAGTGCATTTTGCCTATCAAAAAGCGAGTCGGTTTTATACGCTTTTTGGCTGCTTCTTTGCGCATTTATCATTGAATGAACAGATTTTTACGATCAAATTTTGCGACTTTAAGAGACCATCGATATACAAAATCCTCTTTACGTTGCTTGGGATCGCTTTCAGCACATTTCAAATCCGCGCAGATGAAACCGACATCCCGCTTCGCGACGAAGTGCTGACGACGTGGACGACGGAGCAGGGTCTGCCGCAGAACTTCGTTACCTCGCTGGCACAGACTCCCGACGGTTTTCTCTGGGTCGGAACAATGAGCGGGCTGATGCGCTTCGACGGCCTTCATTTTCGCGGGTTCAGCGCAGGATGGTCCACCTGAGTTGCAAGGCTTCATCGCTGCTCTGGTAAAAGACAGCAGCGATGGGCTTTGGATCGTGACCGCATCCAGTCTCTTTCACTATGAACATCAGCGCTTTGTTCGCATCCTATTTGGGCAGAGAGCACACTATCGCATCGAGACGCTGGCGCGCTCCAGACGATGGTGAGCTGTGGCTTTATTTCGAGGGTGGCTTACAGCATACCCATGCCGACAAACTTGAGTCGGCAGCGCTGCCTGAAGGTGCTCACCGGCTAAGCGATATGGCCGAAAGCCGCGACGGAACGCTGTGGATGACGGACCGCGAGAAGATCTTCCGCATGCGAGGAGGCTCGCTCATTGCAAAGTATGGCGTGCCAGACTGCCGGTTGATTTACGCCGACCGCTTTGGAGACGTGTGGGCGGGCGATGGACATCATTTGCTTCACTTTGATGGAAATGCTTTTCAAGATGTCAAAGATCCGGGACTCGGTAACTTCACCAGCGTTATGGTCGACAGCCATCGCCGACTATGGATGGCAAGCGGTGGGCTTCACGGCTTGAGTCGAAAGACAGGCGACAAGAAAGAGGTATTAACGGATGCGGACGGACTCGCAAGTAACGACGTTCGCACGATTCTCGAAGATCGCGACGGCGATTTCTGGCTGGGAACGATTGCCGGCTTGCAGCGACTGCATCATGGAATCTTCACCAGCTATTCTGCCGTGGACAAGCAGGCAGGAGGACGAAGCCAGACGGAATCCATCTTCGAGCAGAAGGATGGTTCCGTCTGGGCTGGGACGCTGGAAGGCGGCGTCGTGCAGTGGAAATCCGGGCATTGGCAAAGGTATGGCAAGGCTCAAGGTCTGTCGCCGGGGCAAGTGCGCGGCTTTTTCGAACATGGAGCTGCGCCGGCGATTGCGATTGCAGACTACGGGATCTTTGAGTGGAGCGGAAACAGGTTCACGAAGATGCCGTCGATTCCCCATGGATATGTAACTACGCCCGTCGTTGCCGGTGACGGGAGCGTTTGGTTTCGTATCGAGAATCAAGGTCTTTTCCGATTGAGAAACGGAAAGGCCGAGCAGCTTGGGACCGAAGCCGGTCTTACCGGAAAGCAGTTGTGGTCGCTTGGCGTCGATGCTCGTGGGATGCCGTGGGTGGGAGACGCAGCGGGAGTGCAGCGCTGGAACGGCGAACGTTTTGAGCACGTTGTCGCAACCTCCGCGCCGGCGCTCTGCGTTGCCGGGCCTGCGAATGGCATAGCAGTCGGTACACTCAACGGATTGCTTGTACGTAACGGCGGCAGCGGTTCCGGGCGGATGCTTACGCAGAATGAAGGGCTGCCCGGCAACACGGTGCTCGATGTTCTGGACGATGGCGCGGGCAATCTCTGGATCGTAACCGCGCGTGCGATTGCCCGCATAGCGCGTGAGCAGTGGACGGCATACGCTGAAGGCCGCGTCGGTGGAGTGGATCCCGAAGTCTTTACCGAAGCAGATGGCCTTAAGAGCCGCTATGTTTTACCGCTGAACGAAGTAACGGCCATGCGCGCCCATGATGGGCGGCTCTGGTTTGCAACGATCAAGGGGCCGGCTGTTGTTGATCCGCATCTGCTAGCTGCGCAACCAGCGCAGGCTGTCATCGACGGCATCATTGTTGACGATCAGCATCATCTGGCCGGCGATCTGACGGTCGGTCCGGGCAGGCATCGTATCACCTTTACCTACACAGCTCCGGGGTCGGTCGCTCCGGAGCAGACACGTTTTCGCTATCGTCTTTCAGGTTGGGACCGCGATTGGGTCGATGCCGGTACTTCGCGCGAGGTCTCCTATACGGGGCTTCCGCCGCGCACGTATCGGTTTGAGGTTATTGCAAGAAATCGTGAGGGCGGTTCAAGCCAACTTCCGGCCCAGACGCAGATCATTCTCAAACCTTACTTCTGGCAAACAAAGTGGTTCCTGATATTGGCGGTCTGTCTTGCGGTGGGAATTGTTGTTGAGATCACTCGACGGTTCACGCGGCGGAGAGCCGAACGATTGAGCATGCGTTTTCAGGAACGGGTGGCAGAGCGCGAGAGGATTGCACACCAGATTCACGACACGGTGATTCAGGATTTGATCGGGGCTACGCTGCAGGTGGAACTCCTCGGATTTCAAATTTCAGATCGCCCCGAAGCATCCACGCAATTGCTGACGGCGCTGGCTGAACGGATGCGCGAAACCATCGCGCGCAGCCGCAACATGGTGTCGAATCTGCATTCCACTGCGGTTACGCAGTACAGCCTGGTCGAGGTGCTGCGACATGCCGAGGCCGAGTTTCGATCAGGTCCGTTGCCGATCTTTGACCTGGTGAGCAAGGGCGAGCCGCGGCAGGTTCATCCGTTGATTCGTGATGAGGTGTACCGCATCTGCCGCGAGGCGCTTGCCAATGCCTTTCGTCATGCGAATGCCGAATATGTAACAGTAGAAGTACGTTTTTTGCCGGACGTGCTCGAAGTGGAAATCTCGGACGATGGGCAGGGAATGACGGAGGATCTGCTGAAGCATGGCCGAGCGGGCCATTTCGGGTTGCGTGGGATGCATGCGCATGCGCAGCGCATTGATGCGGCTCTTTCGATCGAGGGCGAACCGGGGCAGGGAACAAACGTTATACTGCGCGTAAAGACACGCAATTCTTTCTGGCGGCGCAACGGCAAAAGGAGATTCAGGACGGGTGATGACACAAGTACAAGCTGAGACGGCATCGATCCAGGTATTAATTGTGGACGATCATCCGATGGTTCGCGAAGGGCTTGCCGGCGTGCTGGAACGGCACAACATGAAGATTGTTGGCCTTGCGGCTAACGGAAAACAGGCCGTAGAAATGTATTCTGCGTACCGGCCGGATGTGATGCTGCTCGATCTGCGCCTGCCAGATCAGAGCGGATTCGACGTTGTCCGCACCGTGCTCGGCGCGGACCCGCAGGCGCGGATTATCATTCTCAGTTCGGCGCAGGGAGATGCTCCGATCTACAACGCGATCAGCCTTGGTGTTCGCGGGTACCTGCTTAAAGGAATTGATGGAGCGAGCCTGGCCGAACAGGTGCGGCGGCTCGCAGCAGGTGGCAGCTGCCTTTCTCCGGAAACGGCGGAGAAGCTGACGCAATATATCTCGTCGCAAAAACTCAGCGACCGCGAGATCGAAGTTCTCGGCTTGATTTCAAAAGGGAAGAGCAACAAAGAAATTGCCGATTTGATCTTTGTGACAGAAAACACAGTGAAGATGCACGTAAAGAAAATTCTGTTGAAACTACAGGCCAACGATCGCACGCAGGCTGTCGTCATCGCCATTCAGCGCGGATTGCTCGACGCGTAACCCATATACCCTTTCGGATAGTTTCAAAACTATCCTTAGGATATCGAGCGTTTTCCTTTCCCTGAGTGCTAAGCTTTCGAGAATTTTCCTCGCGCTGTAAGGCGCCGGCCCATGCATAGGTTTGTTTCCGCTGACGCGCATGAGACCCGACGTTATCGACCCACGCACTCCCCTGGAGGTTAGTTCATGAAAGTTAGCCGTTGCTTAGCAACGAAACTCGTTACGGGTATGGCTGCTGCATTGCTTACGCTTGCATCTCTCGCTCATGCTCAGGTCAAGCCGAAAATTACGCAAGCAGTTGATCCCACACAGAGAAAGACACTGGCCGGTACGGTACATCCACTGGCCAAGACTGCCATCGATCAAGGCAGAGTCGATGCGGGGCTGGCAATGAAGGACATGCTGCTTACGCTGCGGCCCTCAGCCGATCAGGCAGCTGCACTCAAGAAATACGTCGATGATCTGCACAATCCGAACTCGCCGAACTTCCACAAGTGGATCACGCCTGCACAATATGCGGCACAGTTTGGCGCCAGCGAGGCGGATCTTCAGGTGGTCAGCAACTGGCTCACTTCGAATGGATTTTCGGTGGACGAAGTGTCCCGCGGCAAGAACTGGATTCGCTTCAGCGGCAATGCGGCACAGGTAGAAAACGCATTTCAGACGGAGATTCATCAATACTCCGTCAGCGGCTTGAAGAAATATGCGAATGCGACGAACCTGTCGATTCCAGTTGCGCTGGAGCCGGCTGTGACTGGGGTGGTCAGCATGAATAACTTCCTTTCCAGTCCGCAGCACACCTCGCCGGCAAAAGTTGCGCGCAATCAGAGTGGAAAGCTTGCCCGCGTCGCCAATGCCAGCACGCCAAGCATGTCCTCACCTTCCTTTACGTATCCGGGAAGCCAGATCGAAACGTATCTGATGCCCGGCGATTTTTCGAAAATCTACGATGCTCAGCGCGTTGTTGCGCACGGAATTGACGGCTCTGGGGTTTCGATCGCCGTCGTGGGCCGATCGGATATCAGCATGTCAGACGTTGAGGCTTTCCGGACGATTGCCGGGCTGCCTTTCAACGATCCCAATGTGATCTATGCAACGACAGATCCGGGGGTTGTCTCCGGCGACAATGTAGAAGCTTCGCTTGACCTGGAATGGGCCGGCGCAATCGCTCCAAAAGCGAAGATTGATTACGTCATTGGCGCCAGCACCTCGACGACAGACGGTGTGGACATCGCGGCGTCTTACATCGTTGACAAGGCTCTCGCGCCGATCATGACTGTGAGCTTCGGATTGTGCGAAGCCGATATGACGGATTCGCAAATATCGTTCTACCACTTGCTGTGGCAGCAGGCGGCGGCTGAAGGTATTTCCGTATTTGTTTCTGCTGGAGATGCGGGCGCCAGCGGCTGCAATGCCCCGTCGAATGAATCCACTATGTATGGGTTCGGGGTCAACGGGCTTGCATCCACTCCGTACAACGTTGCAGTAGGCGGCACAGAATTCAACGACACTGACCTGAATACATATTGGAACCTCAGCAACGGCCCGAATCTCTCGTCTGCGAAAGGCTATATACCTGAGGCGGTGTGGAATGAGTCGTGCGCTGCGAATGTAGATCCGAGTCTCACGAATTGCAATTTCCCGCCTTACTATCTCTATTCGTATGCCGGAGGCGGAGGCGCCAGTTCTTGCGCGACTCGCACAACTGACGATTCCGGGACTGAGTATTGTGCAGCGGGATATGTAAAGCCGTCGTGGCAGGCAGCCGCGGGTGTGCCGCAGGACGGAGTGCGCGATATCCCTGACGTTTCGCTTGCGGCCGCGGCTGAACATGATGGCTACATTCTCTGCTATGAGGGAAGCTGTCAGTGGACGAAGAACAGCGACGGCTCGATCACGTTGGAACAGGCGGCGGTTGTCGGTGGAACATCGGCGGCGTCGCCATCGATGGCCAGCATCATGGCTCTGGTGGAGCAGAAGCACGGTCAGTTCCAGGGCGTTGCAAATTATCAGCTCTATCAACTGGCTGCAACTCAACACAGCGGCGGCTGCGATTCAAGTCAGCAGACTGATCCGACGCAAGGGAGCGCCTGTGTTTTCCATGACATCACTCTCGGGTCGAATGCGGTGCCATGTTTTCTCGGGAACCAGGACTGCCAAGGGTCGGATCAGCCGGTGCCGGTCGGTGAAAGTCTTCCACCCGCGCTTTTTCCGCCCAACGGTTTTATGGATGGCTACACCGCAACAGCAGGCTATGACCTTGGCAGCGGCCTCGGTTCCGTGGATGTAGCAAACCTCGTCGATTCGTGGGGCATACGCAGAACTCTGCCTTCGACGACCACGTTGGCGCTCTCTCAAACGACGTTCAAACACGGTACGTCTATTACATTGAGTGGCAAGGTTGCAGGTGCCGGAGGCGGTATACCTTCGGGCGAAGTGCTGGTCACTGCGAGCACGACGGGAGCGGAGCAGAGCGCGGCTCTGGCCTCCGGCGCTTATAGTGCAACTACGATCAGCTTGCCGGGTGGGCACTACACGCTCGCTGCGGACTATTCGGGCGACAGCACTTTCGGAGGCAGCTCTTCTAAGCCTGTCTCAGTAACGGTCACCCCGGAAGGCAGCACTGTGACCGGAGCGAGCTTTGCCTACAGCCGATTTCTGGTCCTGGGTCAGCAGCGACTGATTCAGACAGATACTACTCAGCTTGGAAACCCGTTCTGGCTTCAGTTCCAGGTGAATGGCTTGTCAGGAGCCAATGACGCGACTGGCACGATCAAGTTGTCAAAGGGCGGAAAGGTATTTGGCACGTATCCGGTAGACAGGACGGGAACGATCTATGTGCAGTGCGGTCCAGATACTGAGTGCGATTTTGGCCCGGGAACTTATACCTTCCAGGCAGACTATTCGGGTGATAACAGCTTCGATGCGAGCAGCACGACGCTGACATTCACCATCGCCAAAGGCATCGCCTACTGGGAGACGCGAGCCAACATCGTTACGCCGGTGGCGGGCAGCCGCGTGATTGGCTACGTCTACTTCGAGGGAGATCCGGCGGTTCCACCAACGGGCGCAGTCACTCTTACTCGCTCTGACACGGGCGCTCTTCTCGGCACGGGCACAATCGACAAAACCGGTACGGTAACCATCCCCTTCAATGCTCCTGCGGGAGATTACTTCCTGAATGCGAGCTACAACGGCGATGCTAACTACCAGGTCGGCGATCAGCATTCATCGCAGGAAATCATCACCAGCGGTACGAACGGAACGAAGGTCGTCGGCATTAGCTTAAACCTGGGTAAACCGTCGTTTTCGCTGGGCGAGCGGACACCGTTTTCGGTTACTGTTGCGCCAGCAGCGGCCGGCAGTACTGCTCTTCCGATCGGCATTGTCACACTGTATTCAGTGAATGGACAGATCAGTGGTCAACTTGAACTCTCCGGAGGCAAGGCGGCTGGAATAGTCGAGTGGGACACTGTTGGAACGCAGGGTGTCTACGCGGTCTATAGCGGTGACGCCAATTTTGCCGGAGGCAGCAGCGCATCAGTGAACGTGCATGTTGCGCAGGCTGTCCCCACGATCACATTGCAGCCAAACGCTAACCATGTTGGCGTTGGCGATGAAACCAGCGTTACGGCTTCATTGACCAGCGCGCTGGCGTCAACCAACGCACCTGCACCAACCGGTACGATTCAATTCTTCGATTCGGTAAACGGTAGTGCGCCCCAGGCGATTGGTGCTCCACAGGTTATTGTGGGCGGCAATGGAGGAGCGCTGATTGCAACGCTTGCGGTGACGCTGCCGAAAAGCATCAATGTGATTACGGCAGTCTATTCCGGGGATGTCAATTGGAAGAAAACAGTCTCCGCTCCGGTTCCGATCGTGGTCTTGGGTCACTAGCACTGACAGCTGAGTCGACCTCCACGAGTAACATAATGCAGTTGATGTAACTCTTCGCCGGGCAGGTAGCAGTCATACTGCTGCTATCTGCCCGGCGAACCTCTATCTGACTCTATTTCGATCAGTGGCCGCGGAAGGTTTGAATCAGAAGCCAGAGATTCAGTCCGGCGATGAGAAAAGCGACCGTATAGCTCAGGTATTTGAGTCCCCGCGAGTTGACGAACTCGCCCATCTTGCGGCGATCGCTGGTGAATGCGACCAGCGGGAAGACGGCAAAGCTAAGTTGCAGGCTGAGAATGACCTGGCTCAAAATGATCAGCTTGCCCGTGCCGCTTGCCCCATACAGGATTGTGACGATCACGGTTGGAATGATCGCGATCGATCGCGTGATGAGGCGTCGCAGCCATGGTGCAAGCCGGAGATCGAGAAATCCCTCCATCACCACCTGGCCGGCGAGCGTGCCCGTAATGGTTGAGTTCTGCCCTGAAGCCAATAGCGCGACGGCAAACAAGGTGCTGGCTCCGGCGACTCCCAGCATGGGCGACAGCAGTTTGTAGGCATCCTCGATTGCAGCAACTTCGGAGTGTCCGCCGCGATGAAAAACGGCTGCTGCAACGATAAGAATCGCTGCATTAATGAACAACGCGATCATCAGCGCCGTTGCCGAATCTAAGTTCGCGAAGCGTATTGCCTCGCGCTTGCCCTGTGGCGTGCGCGCATAATTTCGTGTCTGCACGATCGCGGAATGCAGGTAGAGATTGTGCGGCATCACGGTGGCGCCCAGAATACCGATTGCGATGTATAGCATCTCAGGGTCGGTGATCATCTGGGTCGAGGTCGGCAGGAGCAAATTGCGCGCGATGAGTCCCCATTCGGGATTCGAAAGCGCGATTTCGATTCCGAATAGAGCCGTAATCGTCGCGATGAGAGTGATGACAAGCGCCTCCAGATAACGGAAGCCTCGATTCTGGAGGAGCAAAAGCAGCAGCACATCCGCGCCGGTCAGGATAACGCCGACTACCAGCGGAATATGAAAGAGCAGTTGCAGGGCGATGGCCGAACCAATGACCTCCGCGAGATCGCAAGCTGCAATCGCTACCTCAGCAAAAATCCAAAGGAAGAATGCCGTAGGCCGCGAGTAGCTCTCCCGACAGGCCTGAGCGAGATCACGCTCCGCCGCCACGCCGAACTTGAGTGCCAGGCTTTGCAGCAGAATTGCCATCAGGTTGGAAAGCATGATGACAAATAGCAGGGTGTAACCGTAACGTGATCCGCCCGCGAGATCTGTCGCCCAGTTGCCCGGGTCCATATAGCCAACAGAGATGAGGAAGCCCGGCCCAATAAAGCCCAGCGCACGCCGCCAGAATCCTCGTGACTGCGTCAGGCGGACCGAGGAGAAGACGTCCGGTAAGGAAGGCTTCAGTGGTCGGTCGAGTTCTTTCACGCTTGGCATATTGCGGAGGCAGGTGAAGCAGGCCTTTAGAGCAGTATGCCATAGTAGTTAACTGTAGTTAATTTAATTTTTGTCGCATTGGTTTACAGTCGCAGGATCGATGGCTATGTATATGAATACATGGGGCCAGATCTTCATGAAAATCGGGTGAAGTTGTGAATTGGAAATGGCGAGGCCGTGGCTGTGCACGCGCTTTTTGCTCTTCGTGGAGGCAGCAGAGGACTTGGACCGATTATGCTTGTGCGGCCTCTACCGTTTCGCGACGGAGTGCGCTTGATAAGCCGGTTCTGACTCGGATGGTGAAAGCCAGCAACTCGTCCATCCTTGGGACGAGACCAGGCGCCGGCAAGCCCAGGACAAATCGAAAGCTGCCGAGAGCAAAAGCCAACCGAACCAGGGCCGCTGTTAGAAGAGCGACACTTGCGCCGGTGACTCCCCAGCGGGGAACGAGCAAAAACAGTAAGGGAAGCGAAAGAATCAGCCCGCTGGACTGCAGGATCGTGACAAGGCCTGGCCTGCCAAGGGCCATGTAGGCGCGGGTCAATACGAGCGTCGCTCCCGTTACCACCACTTCGACGATCAAAATATTGAGAATGATGGTCGCACCACGGTATTCGCGTCCGTATAGAAGAGAGAGCAGAACAGGTCCGAGTAAAGCCACGCAGGCACCGCAAGCGGCAGTGCACAGGGTGCTGATGCGTATTGCACGGTCAGTCATCGACAGCAACTCTTTCGGTTGAAGGGAAACCACCTTCGGGAACAGCACTGCAGCCACAGCCTGATGAATTACGTTCAGCGTTCTGGACAGGCTGAGGGCGACAACATAAACGCCCATTGCATCCGGATTAAGGAGGTGAACGACAATCGCCTGATCGGCATAAAGCGAGAGCGTTCCACAAATATCGACTCCATACGAACGGACTCCGTAATGCAGCAGCTTACCCATCGCGCCAGGAATGTTTGCCGGCGGTTTACGAAAATTCCGCCGAAGACGGAAAAGGAGAAATACGTTGCTATCAAGGAGTTTTACATCCGTCGTGCTCTTCGCATCTGGCTCCTATATTTTGTCTTTCTAGGCTTGGTAACACTACTTTCTGTTTGGATTCCTGCTGTTCGTTCAACGGAGTCACGTATTCTGGCAAGTATCGTCTTTATCGCAAACTGGCCAATTGTGCTGCATGGCTTTGCGGGAACTCCTATAGAGCCACTCTGGAGCATATCCGTAGAGGAGCAATTCTATTTAGTTTGGCCTGGATTTGCTCGGCTCGGAAGGCGAGGAGTCATAGCTGTGTCGGTTCTCCTGGCGTTGGTTCCGATATCTACATTGATCTATTTTGGCTGCCACAGTGGAACCGTCAATAGCGACTTGTGGCCGAACAGTGCAGTGCAGTGCAGTGCAGTGTCTGTTTTTTGCAGGTGGGGCACTCACCGCTGTATTTGGCAGGCCGGAGAATCTGGATTGGAGTTTACCTAAGCGTCTGGCGACGCTCCTGGGCGGTTTTGCATGCTAGATGGTGGCCTCGGGCGTTTGCCATGTCGTTCGGACAGAGAGCCCTGGGGCACTCAAACTGGTGAGCGGCTATCTCCTCGTTTTGCTGGGAACTTTTCTGATCTTTACTGCTTTTGCGGGGACGCCCCCTTCCATATTTCCCAAAGCCGCACTTTATCTCGGGAAGATTTCCTACGGTCTGTATGTGTTTCACGTTCTTTGCCTGGCACTCACAATGAAAGTGATGTTTGCCTTGTTTGCGTCGGGAAGAGCCTTTTCGACGGCGGCCTTGACTAGCTTGATCATTTCTTCGGCCGCAGTTGCGTTGATAGTCACGATACTCTGCACAGCGGTTTCATACCACCTCCTGGAAAAGCCTTTTCTTCGTCTGAAGAAGCGCTTCACACTCGTTCGGTCGCGCCCGGCTTAGATACCAGATCAGGCGGATATTCGTTTCCTTGTGAAGGATCGTGCTCAGCCTGTTCCTGCATGTCCATTCGCTTCGATCGCAAAGAAGAGCGCGGCAGGATGGGAACATCTTGCCGCGCCTCTCATATAAGGCCAGAGCTATGGCTAGTGGAGGACGTTGGTTGTTACGTTATTTGTGAAAATTGGCAGAGCGGTTGATGACGTGGCCGACCCAGACACTTCAATCCTTCCCCGAGCATCTGAGGACACTACGGTCGGGATCGAAACAGTCTGCTCCATGCCTGTGGCGAGGCGTCCAACAGTGACGACGACTTCATTGCCCTGCAAGGTTATGGTATTGCCGGGAGTTCCCGCGAACGACACGTTGTTGGGAAGAAATAACCGAACCTGAGTTCCGTTGAGTGAGTACTGCGAATTGTTCTTGAGGCGCACGGTATAGGTGAGTCCTTCTCCTGCATGAACTTTGCCGGGTGCAGAGAGCGTTGCAAAGATCGATGAATTGACTTCCGGCTTGGTGACTGTCCACTTATCGAGCAACACGGATGTACCTGTCGCGGGATTGGAAACGAGTTGCCCTGTCGAGGGATCGATCTGTGTGTCAGGAATAGGATCGTTTAATGGCTGACCATCGATATCCGTGCCGTAGGGAGCAGGATCAGCAGACGTAGCCGATGACGTAGCCTGCAACGGTTCGCTGATCTGAAAGAGCGTCAGTTTGTTGCGGTCTACCAGCACATCGCCGAAAGAGAAGACCTTCGCCTTGAGCCTTGCCGTGATTTTTTGTCCCTGTCCAGCGTTGGGCAGGAAGTTCACCATTTCAGGATTCGTCAGGTTGGTATCCAGCCAGGATGCCGGGCCTTGCGGAACTGTCAGCCCCGGCTCATCGGTGAATGTTCCAGTAGCTGAATCATCCTGATCGAGACCGACTCCGCTGCCGCGGGGCGGGGCATAGTTGCCGTCGAAGTCGCGGTTTCCGCCTGCACCTTCGACGATGTAGAGGACGCCGTCGGGTACCGTCTTGGTCATTCCGTCGAAGCTGCTATCCACATAGACTGCAGGTGATCCAGCTGTGGTGCTGACGGGGCCGGGTGTGCGGGCTGTGGCGCGCATGGGAAGACTGCGCTGGTAGTTATGGTCGTGGCCGTTGAAGACGATGCTTACGCCGTGATCTTCAAGCAGTTTGGCTACCGCCCGCATTTGGTTGTTCACGATGGTCGCGTCGCCGGACGTGAATGCAGGCTGGTGGTAGACGACAATCTTCCAGAGTTGCTTGCTGGAATCGAGATCGTTGATGACCCAGTTTCCGAGAGCGGTTGGGTAGCCCACGAAGACTGGCGGCGCAGCGTTATAGGCATTCGTGCTGGGAAGATTGTCGCTAAACAAATGCGGATTGGCGTCGAGAAAGAGGAAGTGGGCATTGCCGTAATCGAAAGAGTAATTGCTCTGATGATCGATCTGCGTCTTTGCACCGTTGCCCGTGTCGACTTTAGTGGAGGCGCGAAATGCGCTTATCGCGGCCGGCGAGGTATCGGTTTGTCCCTGATATGTAAGTGTGAAGCCAGTGGCGACGGAAGTTGTGACATTCCAGTCATTCTGAATGTCGAAGCCCTTCGGGCCGTTCTGTGGGAAGTAGAAGTCGTTGAAATAGGAGAGCGCGTCTCCGCCGCTCAAATTTCCGCTGAACGCGGGCGCCGAGTTGTCAGCAAGCAGATTCGCCGAGACGCCGGTGCTGCCAAGATCATGATTCCCATCTACAGGGAAAAACAGCTTGCTGCGGATGATTGGGGCTCCAGTTTCATTGGAATCCTCATCGCTATTGAAGACGGGAAAGAAGAAATCGCGGTAGCTGTCTTCAGAGCCTTCGTTATAGACGTTGTCGCCGGTATCGAGAATGAAATCCGGTTCGGGTCGCGAGGGCTGATTCGCCAGCGGGATGTTGGCTGCGTTGTAGACAAGGTGAGCGATACGCGCTTCATAGTCGACAACGCGGGCCGGGTTTGCATTGGGAACCACGGGGAAAAATCCCTCGTCTCCTTCAACGGCGAAGGAGTAAACGGAACCACGCTTACGGGTGTGGAATGAGGAGGCAAAGCCGCCGTTCGGCATGCCAGGTCCGGTGACGAGGTATTGATACTCGGTGTCGTATTTCAGATCGCGGAGGACTGCTGTGTAGTTCGTGTGCGGTCCATAGGCTCCAGGAATCGTCGGGAGCGCAGGATCTGCTGCGACGTAGTTATCGATGACGCGGGCACTTGGTTTCACTAAGTTGTGACCGTGCTCCGATCGATGGAAACCATGTTCTTCTGCTTTGAATTCGACTTTATAGGCGGAAGTGTTGGGCGTTGTCTCATCTGTTTGCCATGCGATGACGATCTGGTCGGCGGGACCGAACGTTCCGTTATCGCCAAGTTGAATATAAGGAGAGAATGTGACTTGCTGACCAAACGCGGCCGGCGCAAGCGCGATGCATACCATCACGGCCGGAATACGCAGCCTTGACAATGTGCCAATCAGGAAGGACGGCTTCATGGGGATCTCCTTTTAGCTCCAGTGGCCTCGCCGCTCCGCTTTAGATTCGCACCAGCGGCATACGACGAAGACGAGCGCGAGTGTATGCCTCGCTTAGTCACACATTTATGAATGTCGCTTCAATATTTGGGTTAAAAATTGGCAGGGTCCTGCCAGCCATTCCAGGCAAAATTAATCTGCCCGCAACCTGAGCTATTCAGGCTTAATCTGCGGCGTTTTTTTCACGGAGAGCGCCGATAACAATTCCTTAAAAGAGGGTTCTGGATGCGGATTACCAGACGGCGCTTCCTGCAACAGATGAGTTGGTTGACGGCGGCGACTGCGGCTCGTGCTGCTCACGTTATGCAACCAGCGGGAACGCCAGCCCAGCTGCTTGATACCAGAGCCCTTGCCCACTTTGTTGACTCATTGCCGATTCCCGCGCCTGCGAAACCGGCCGGTCTGCGACCGAGTCCGGCGGACCCAACGTCACAGGTTCCGTACTACCGCATCGTCATGCGGCAGTTTCAGGCGAAAGTACATCGTGATGTGCCACCGACGACATTCTGGGGATACAACGGCTCGTGTCCTGGCCCGATCATTGAAGCGCGTGGCGGTGCACCTCTTCTCGTGGAGTGGGCGAACGATCTGCCCCGCCAGCACTTCCTGCCTATCGACCATACGCTGCACGGAGCTGAAGCGGACGAGCCGGAAGTGCGGACGGTTGTCCATCTCCATGGGGGTAGAACGGGGCCCGAGAGCGATGGCTATCCCGAAGACTGGTTTGTAACCGGGCAATCGGCTACCTGCTTTTATCCCAATCAACAGGAAGCGACGAGCCTCTTCTATCACGATCACGCCATGGGCATTACACGGCTGAACGCAGTTACCGGTTTGATGGGACTTTATCTGATACGGGACGAGTTTGAAGATGGCTTGAACCTGCCGAAAGGAGCCTATGAAATTCCGCTCGTGATTTTCGACAGGTCGTTCCGACCTGATGGCCAGCTCTACTATCCTGTTTCGGGCAAGCCTGGTGCGCCGTGGGTCTCTGAATATTACGGCAGTGCAATTCTAGTGAATGGAAAGATCTTCCCGTATCACGAAGTTGAGCCGCGCAAGTACCGGCTGCGATTGCTCAATAGCTCCAATGGCAGCTTTTATCGGCTCTCTTTTTCGGCGGATGCCACGGTGAGCTCAGAAGCTCTTACGTTTCACCAGATCGGCAGCGAGCAGGGATTTCTGGCTGCGCCAGTGCCGATGAATCTGCTTATCTTAGGGCCGGGAGAGCGCGCCGATCTTATCGTGGACTTCAGCAGTCATGCGGGCAAGGAAGTATTGCTGCGAACCGATGTAACCGTGGTGATGCAGTTCCGGGTATCTGCCAATCATGCCATCGACACCTCTTCGCTTCCGACGACCCTTCGCCCTGTGCCACGCATTCAGGAAAGCGCAGCTGTTCGCACTCGCGAGCTGACCATTGCGGATTATCAGAATCGGCTGGGCCGGTCGAGTGTGATGCTGTTGAATGGCGCGCATTGGGACATGCCGGTGACGGAGAAACCGGTGCAGAATTCCACGGAGATTTGGTCGTTCATTGACCTTACTGACGATTCTCACCCGATCCATCTCCACATGGTCCGATTTCAGCTTTTGGATCGTCGGCCATTTGATCTTTCGGTCTATCAACTGACGGGAAAGGTTGTCTTTACCGGCCCTGCCGAGTCTCTCTCGGCAAATGAGCTGGGATGGAAAGATACAGTTCGGGTCGATCCCATGACCATCACTCGCATCATCGTAAAGTTTGAAGGCTTTGCCGGAAGATATGTCTGGCACTGCCACATGCTCGAGCACGAAGACAACGAGATGATGCGTCCCTACGTCATCGTGCCTGAATAAGAGTGATCAGAACAGATTGCCCAGGAGGTGCATTCCCAACCGGGTATTCATTTTCACCAGCGCCACGAAATCAGGAGGCGAGAAGGCTCACGGTAAGCGATTGAATCGCTTACAATCAAACCTCTAATTTATATCTTATCTGGGTATATACGAAGACTGTGCAGCCTAAAGCGAAGAAAAAGCAAGCCGAGGGTGATCCTATGTTGATAGAGGAGCGCCGTCAGCACATTCTTGGGGTATTGCAGAGCAGGGGTCGCGTGCTGGTAAAGGAACTATCCGAAACACTCTGCATCACGCAGATCACCATCCGTAAGGACCTCGATTACCTGCAGTCAAAGGGATTGGTCCAGCGAACGCACGGCGGAGCGTTGCCGGTTTCGGCAGGAGCTATGTTCGATCCGTCGCTTCAGGAAAAGCAGAAGCGGCACTCGCAGGAAAAGCAACGCATTGCCGCCGCCGCTGCAGACCTGGTGCAGGAAGGCCAGTGCGTGATGCTCGATTCAGGTACGACCACCACTACGGTGGCGCATATGCTGCGCCGGTTTAAACATTTGACCGTCATCACCAATGCAATCAACATCGCTGCAGATCTCGCAAACACGGATTTCGATGTCATTCTGACGGGTGGTACGCTGCGCAAAAATTCCTTTTCGCTCGTGGGTCCGCTGGCTGAGGATGTGCTTCACGAAATGTACGCTGACATACTGTTCCTCGGCGTGGACGGCTTCGATCTGGAGATCGGCCTCACCACACCCAACGTGCTCGAATCCCGCGTGAACCGCGTGATGGTGAAGGCCGCAAAGCGAGTCGTCGTTGTATGCGATTCGACGAAGTTCCATCGTCGTAGTCTTTCGCGAATCATCCCTCCAGCGAACATTCACTGCATCATTACCGATCGCGGTCTTTCGGACGCAGACGCCGAAACACTCCGAGGACAGGGTGTCGAATTGATTCTCGTCTAGAGTGCCCTAGTCTCTGATTTTGGTAATGTGTAGCGTGAACCCGGTACTGGGCAAAAGCGATACTAGCTCGAAAACGCGATATCCATCGCCGGTAGTGTCAATGCGGCGATATACGCCCGGCTCGGTCTCTGTTACTTCACGGCCGCCGCTCAGGTTGCTCATGTAGGCTTCAGCATCGCGTATATCAGGCGCGGTACTCATGCTTGCTGAGGTCATTGCTTCGGCTACATAACTGCGCATCAGCTTCGCCCAGTACTTAGCGAGCAACTCCGTGCTGGCGAAGACATCCGCCCAAAGAACGCGCCCGTTCACCGCCACCACCACGCCTTCCGCGCCTTTACTGCGCAAATCGCGCAGTATTGCTTGCTCGCTTTCTGTGCCGCCATATTCGGCGACCATTTTCTTTACGGGGCCACTCTCAAAAACCTTGGCGTAAGAACTCGTCCCTGCAACAACGGCCGCGTCGGCGGTACTCAGGTTGTTCATCATGCTTGCGTTTGAACTCCGCACATTGTCCCATACGCGGCTTTGGTTGTGCTCGGCCATCGCAGGTGTGCGCACACTTGGCTGCGCCATCTGCACGCCCATGGAGGCGAATTTTGTGCTTTGCCCCACCCAGCGTCCGGGCTCTACGCAGAAGACGCTCAGATCTATTGGGCCGGTGTTTGGTGGAATGATGCGGTCAGAGCCGATGACACGATCCTGTTTACCGCCGGTCACAATTTCTCCTGCGAGCAATAGCAGCGGTTTGCTTGAGTTGTTGTAGAGGACCAGCCGATTTACCTCCGCTCCCTGTCTTCGCACGGGCATCGGCTGACCAGGACGGATCAGGCCCAAATCCGCTCCGGCCTCCGTAATGGTTACTTCCCCGGTACGGATCCCCTCGTCGAGTGTCATCAATTTCGATGTGTCGTACGTGTGACTGGCCACGACCGGAAAGATGGCCAGATTGCTCCGCACAATTGCCGGCAACACTCTGTATAGGCCATTGTCACCCTGTCCAGCGCATGCCGGAATGGCAAACAGCACCAGGCAAATCGCGGACGTCATCATTTTCTTGACCGCGCAGTGAAAGCGCGAAATAAGACGCAACGCAAGACCGGCAGTGAAGGGGTTTTCCCGTTGTAGCTCGTTCAAAGCGCGAAAACAGAGACTGCGAACTTCTGGCATATCGTCCTCTGGGTACAGAGGCCGTCCACAACCTCAGCACATAAGAAGAACGCTGGCAGATGCGCTTCTTGCAAAGAATTTGCTAGCATCTGAAGCCAATGCTTCCGGAGCCTTCAACCCTGGCCGATATGTCAACGCTGGGGAGTGCCGTAAGCGAAGCGATCGCGCAGCGCTACGACGAATCGGGCGCGGCGCGTTTTGGCATCACACCTGAGAGTTTCGGAAACCTCGTCGCGGCCGTGGTACTTCGCTATGCCAGCGAGGCCAGCGAGAAAGAGCAACTAGAAATGGTGGCAACGCTGCATGTTGGGGAGTTAATCCTCGCGCGCGCCTGCTCAGCAGGAAATGAGACTGCCTGGGATGCATTTCTCACGCGTTTCCGAGTGTCGCTTTATGAGTCGGCCTATCGCATCGCCAAAGACGACGCCACCGGACGCGAACTTGCCGACGGGCTCTACGCCGACCTCTATGGAATGCCCAATAGCGAGGGGCGCCGGATCTCCAGGCTGGACTATTATATGGGGCGCGGGTCGCTCGAAGGCTGGCTCAGAACTGTGCTGTCGCAGCAATACGTGAACCGCTATCGCTCGCAGTTCAGAGAAACCAGCCTTGAAGAGCAGGTTGAGGCAGGTGTCAGCTTTGCGGAGCCGACTGTCGAGAGCGCCGCGATGCCCGATGATCGTGTGGCTATCGCCGTTGCGCAGACGCTCGTGGAACTCGGTCCAGAGGAGCGCTATCTGCTCGCGTCCTACTATCTTGACCAGCGCACTCTGGCGGACATGGGACGTCAGTTGCGTGTACACGAATCGACGATTAGCAGGAGGCTCGAGCGCGTAACACGCGAACTGCGCAAGCGCATACGAAAACGGCTTCAGGCGACGGGCTTTCATCCGCGACGCTGTGATGAGTTGATGCAGGAGCTTGATATACGCGACCTGAACGTTGATGTGGCAGCAGCTCTAAGGCAAGAAGCATCGCCCGGTACGTTCTATAAGTGAAAGTTGAATCGGTGACGTGAAGCAATCTGAGCCCAATACGCTGCGAAGGGAACTGGCGCGAAGCCAGCAGGCCGGCCCTCATCCTGACGCCGATGTGCTCACCGCTTTCACCGAGGGCGCACTATCCGAACGTGAACGAGAGCAATTGATCGCGCATCTCGCTATCTGCACCGATTGCCGTGAGGTCTTAAGCATTGCCGCGTCAGCCACTCCTGAACCGGTCATTGATGACACGGCGAATGTGTTGCCACGCCTGATGCATCCGCCGCTGCGTACGTGGCTGCCTTGGGTGGCTACAGCCGCGGGAGTCGTGATTGTCACCTTGATGGTCGTGCTGCATGAGCGGAAGCAGGAATTCAAGACGAGTTTAGAGAACTATCCGAACCTGGCCGCAATGGCGACCGCTCAGCCTCCAGCACAGCCTGATAAACAGTTACAGACTGCGATTGTGGAAGCGGCGAAGCCAACCCACAAGAAGCCAGCGCCGGCTCCTGTCGCGAAAGCAACCGGCTCGTCCAAACAAGCCATGGATGCAGTCATTGCCTCGGAGGATCGGGAACCATCGAACGGACAGGAAGCAATTCAGCAAAATCCCACACCGGTCACTGGAGTAGTTGGTGGAGCTTTGCCGGCTGCAGCAATCCCGCCAACTCCAGTGAGCCCGGCCGCCTCTGCTCGCCGTTCGCCGGCATTCGCTTCCATGTCGAAAGCGCCGCTACTGACTGAGGCACGGAGCCTCGATGGTGAGCACCTACATTGGCAGATTAATAGCAGCGGAGAAGTGGAACGCTCCATCGCAGATGGTGCATGGCAGCCAGTATTCCAGAATGAGAAATCGAAGATGCGCGTTGTGGCTGTATTCGGCAACGACGTTTGGGTTGGAGGAGAAGATCTTCGTCTTCATCACTCCTCTGATAACGGCGCAACGTGGACCTTGGTCTCTCTGCCCGGAAAGACCAGCGGCGAACACACCATCACGCACATCGCCTTTCAGACGCACCAGAGCGGTACCGTGGAGGCCGATGATGGAAGCTCATGGACCACCGTTGACGGCGGCAAGACTTGGAAGTAGCCGGTTAGCAGCTGACAAAATGGAGAAAGTTCTGCGAGACGAGACGGTTAGTGAAGGTCGTCGGTACGATTCAAACTGGAATGCCCTCGCTGAGCCTGCCCAGGATATGTGACGACTAGCTGGCGGATGTCCTTGTGAGTGCCATCGGGAATCAATGCTCGTGCTCACCGCCGAGTCTCTTAATGCCAGTCACTATCGCGGATTTTTGAACCTGAGACGCCCGTTACATCGTCAAATCCCCAAGGGACAATCGATGATGAGCATTAAGTCTTCCATTGGTCTCCTTGTTCTCTTTGTGTTTGCCACCAGTGCTGTAGTGGCCCAACAGGTCAACGTGCCCGAGCCGAAGGCAGGAACCATCATCGGTACGGTGATCGATGTGAATGAAGGTACAGTTCCCGGCGCTTCCGTCGTTCTGGAAGGCCGCTCGCTTTCCGATTCACAACGCGTGGCGACGAACGATCGCGGTTTCTTTGAACTGGACCACGTCAATCCGGGGATACCTACCATGTCACCGTCAGTGCCCAGCGGATTCGCGAACTGGACCTCCCCCGAAGTTGTCCTCAAGCCGGGCCAGTTTTTGGAATTGAAGGGCATCCAGCTACGGATTGCAGTGGCGGTAACTACAGTGAACGCAGTTCTCTCGACCGAGGAAATTGCCCGGCAATCGTACCGCCGCCCGAGCCTGTGATGAAGATGCGCGTGTTTGCCGAGGATATGCCAGCTTCCGATTCCATGCGGCGCAAGAACTCAACAGTCGCGGCTGCCGTGCCGCTTGCAATAAGCCTGTGATTATGCCTTCGCGCCAGCAAGAGAAGGCGCGGCCAACATACACTGCTCAGCGTGCTGCACTCGCAGGGCTGTTTGGATCGCGGTATCGGGGTTTAGAGAGATAGAGTCGATACCTTGTTCCACCAGCCACTCCGCAAATTCGGGGAAATCGGAGGGCGCTTGGCCACAGATGCCGATGGGTTTGCCCACTCGCTGTGCAGATTTTATCGCTTGGGAAATCATCCAGCGCACGGCAGCATTGTTCTCGTCGAAGAGATGAGCGACTACAGCTGAATCTCGGTCGAGTCCGAGGGTGAGCTGGGTCAGATCATTCGAGCCGATGGAGTAACCATCAAAGACCTTTAGAAATTGGTCAGCCAGAACAACATTGGCAGGAATTTCGCACATCGCATAGACTTCCAGCTTGTTTTCTCCCTGCTTCAGTCTATGTGCTGCCATGATGTCGATTACCTTACGCCCTTCCTCGAGTGTTCGGCAGAACGGGACCATGATCTTCACGTTCGTTAATCCAAAGTTGTCGCGCACGCGGGCGAGAGCCATGCACTCCAAGGCGAATCCGGCAGCATATCTCTCGTCGTAGTATCGCGATGCGCCGCGAAAACCGAGCATGGGATTTTCCTCGTGCTGCTCGAATTCAGCTCCACCCAGCAGGTTCGCATATTCGTTTGTCTTGAAGTCGCTTAGTCGAACAATCACCGGCTTAGGATAAAAAGCTGCAGCAATCCGGCCCACGCCTTCACTCAATCTACGGACAAAGAACTCCTGGGCATCCTCCGATCCAATACGGCTGCGGATCTGTGCCACCGACTGCGGATCACGGAGAGTCTCGAGGTTTGCCAGCGCCATTGGGTGAATACCGATGTGATTTGTAATGATGAACTCAATCCGTGCCAGTCCCACTCCGTCATTCGGAATGGCGGCAAAATCGAAGGCCCTTGTAGGATCGCCGACAATCAGCATGATCTTTGTTCGCATTTGCGGAAGTGTGGTTTGAATTGCCTTGTCCCTCTTGAATGACACAAGTCCCGAATATAAGTGACCTTCATTGCCCTCGGTGCAGCAAACCGTGACGTCTTGCCCTGTTCTCACGGTCTGAGTTGCATTACCTGTCCCCACTATGCAGGGAATTCCAAACTCACGCGAAACGATCGCAGCATGCGCCGTCCTCCCACCCTGATCCGTAACGATGCCCGCAACGCGTCGCATCACTGGTTCCCAGTCTGGATCGGTATTGCGGGCAATGAGGATTTCTCCCGCTTGCACTTCGTTCAGTCTGCTCACTTCAGTGATGACACGGGCCTTGCCGGAACCAATTCTTTCCCCAACGGCCTGTCCTTTTGCCAGCATCGGCCCAGGTGTTCCCGTCAGGTGAAAGATTTCTGTCGTATGAGCATGAGCCTTGGCGGAGTGAACCGTTTCTGGTCTCGCCTGGACGATATAGAGCTTTCCCGTCATTCCATCCTTCGCCCATTCAATATCCATGGGCTGCGGATGTCCGGCGATCTTCGAATAATGTTCCTCAATAAGGCAGCCCCACCGAGAGAGCTGCACCACCTCACTATCCGTCAGGCAATACCGGCTTCGATCCTCCATGGGCGTGGCTTCGCTTCGCGTTGTTCGCGTGCCGTCTCCATAAATCAGACGGACCTCTTTCGATCCCAACTGACGCCCGATGATCGAGTCGAAGCCATTCCGCAGCGTTGGTTTAAAAACGGTCCATTCATCAGGAGTCACTACACCCTGCACGACAAATTCACCCAGCCCATATGCACCCGTGAGCGTTACCACATCGCGGAAACCGGATTCTGTGTCCAGCGTAAACATCACGCCCGAGGAGGCCTTGTCGGAGCGCACCATCGGCATTACGCCCACCGACAAAGCGACCTTTAGCTGAGAGTAGCCCTGGCGCGTGCGATAGTTGATGGCGCGATCCGTAAACAAGGAAGCGAAGCACTGATGGATGGCCCTGAGCAGAGCATCTTCTCCATGTACATTCAAAAATGTCTCGGCCGCACCCGCGAAGGATGCTTCTGGAAGGTCCTCAGCGCTCGCCGAAGAGCGCACCGCGAGGCTCGGCTCGTATCCAAGCCGCTCGATCAACGCTCGATACCCTTCAAGAATTACGACCCGCAGTTCCTGTGGTAGCTGAGTTTGCAAGATTGACGAACGCGCTGCACGTCCGGCGGAAGACAACTTTTCCACGTCGTCCGGATCCAAACCGGCAAGTATCGCTTCGAGCTTTTCCTTGAGGCCGTCCTCCTTGAGCAGCCTCCAGTACGCATCCGTAGAGATGGCGAATCCGTCGAGCACTCCCACTTGCTGTCTGCTGAATGCGGAATAGAGTTCCCCCAGAGAGGCGTTCTTTCCACCCACAAGAGCGACATCCGTCATCCTGATTTGAGAAAAGTCTAAGATGTAGTTCGGCATGATCCGATCCTCCCTGGACTATCCAGATCCAACACATCCTATCGAGGCCACGCCCTGAATCGCTGTGATTGCCGTCACCATGACTTGCATGGTCTATTACGCATGATTGAAACGACAAAGTGACGAGGGTAGAACAGTGAAGATCTCGATCGTCTATTCATAACGGAGCGCTTCAATAGGGTCGAGGCGGGCTGCTTTGCGCGCCGGGTAATAGCCAAAGAAAATTCCGACAGCAGCCGAGAAAAGAAATCCGCCCACAATAGCAGACGCGACGAGTCTGGTCGGCCAGCCTCCGATGATGGAAATCATCTGAGAAGCAGCGATGCCGCCAATAATTCCCGCTACACCTCCAACGCTGCTCAGAAATACAGCTTCGGCCAGAAATTGCAATAAGACATGTAATCGTCGTGCTCCGATTGCCATACGAAGACCAATTTCTCGCGTCCGCTCGGTCACAGAAACGAGGAGGATATTCATAATGCCGATTCCTCCAACAAGAAGTGAGATCGAGGCTACCGATGCAAGTAGAAGGGCCATGACTTTACTGCTGCCCGCTGCGGCCGTGGCGATTTGACTTAAGTTCCTCACGGCGAAATCGTTGACATCGCCCGGCTTAAGGTGATGGCGTCGCGCCAATGTCTCGGTGACTTGATTCATGGCGGTCTGAACGTCATTTGGGCTGGCTGCCTGGACATAGATTTGATTTACATACCCGGTCAGCCGCGGTTGAATTCCGTAGGGATTGGGAGGGGGCAAATAGATCCAGTTCGATGCCACCTGCTGTGTTGGCGCAGCCACGCCGAGTACCCGTTGTTCAGCCGTTGTGAAAGGAATCATGACAAGATCATCCTGGTCTTGTCCGTAGGTTGATTGCCCCTTCGCCTCAAGCAGTCCGATCACCCGGAGCGGCACTCCTTTTACGAGAATGGTGGCGCCGATCGCGTTCTCGTTGGGGCTGAATAGCTGATGGTAAACAGTCTGGCCCAAGAGGACGACGAGTGCGGCATTGCTGTCATCATCCCCCGTAACCCCACGACCTGCAGAAATCTGCCAGTTCGTGATGGGAGGATAATTTGGAGTGACTCCTTGGATGGTCGTCGCCCAGTTTTGATTGGAGTATTGCACCTGACCCGTTTGGCGAATCAGATAGCTGACCTGGGCCACGGAACGATCTTCACGGCGAATAGCCTGCGCGTCTCCAACAGTAAGAGTAGAGGCGCTCCCGTAGCCGGCGCGCAGTCCACCTGTTGTCGTCGCGCCAGGGAGAACCACAAGCAAGTTGGTTCCAAGGCTGGCGATTTGCTTCTGCACTGCCTCGTTTGCACCCTGGCCTACAGCCACCATCGCAATCAAGGCGGCGACACCGATGAACACACCCAGGGTAGTCAGCGCCGAGCGCATCTTGTTCCGGTTAATCGCCTGTATCGCCGCCGAGAGGACCATGAGGCTGAAATACCACGATGCTGCCCCAGCCACGCGAGAGACCTGTGCTTCTTTATCTCGAGTGAGTTGTGATCCGGTAGCCTCCGACGCTGGCGATCCCTTATGTTCTGTGACAGACTCATCCGCTGTGATTCGGCCGTCGCGCATGGTCACAATCCGGTTTGCATAAGCCGCGATATCTCGCTCATGGGTAACAACGACAATTGTGACGCCTTGTTCTTTGTTCAGCTTGACCAGGGCCTCCATGATTTCATGCGAGGTTTTAGTATCGAGGTTTCCTGTCGGCTCATCTGCGAGCAAGAGAGCTGGTTCATTGATGAGAGCCCGTGCGATGGCAACTCTTTGTTGTTGTCCTCCGGAGAGTTGGCCCGGAGTGTTATCCTCCCGGTTCTCCAGTCCCATGCGCGCCAGAACCGCACGTGCTCTGTTCGTCCGCGTCGCTTTGTTGTGCGACACAACTTCAGAGTAGAAAAGCGGCAGTTCAACATTTTCGAGCGCGCTTGTTCTCGGTAGCAGGTTGAAATTTTGAAAAACGAATCCCAGGCGCTCGCTTCGGACCCGGGCCAGTGCCGGCTCGTCCAGTTGGGAAACGTCGACACCTTCAAAGAAATACTGCCCGCTGGTCGGACGATCCAGGCAGCCGAGTATCGCCATCAATGTTGATTTACCTGATCCGGAGGCTCCCATAATGGCGATGAATTCGCCACGCCTTACTGAGAGATTGACGCCTTGCAACGCGCACACATCAATATCGCCTATATGGTAGGTGCGGGTCAGGCCGACGACTTGAATGACCGGATCGCTCATATCATTACTCACGATGCAAAGCGGGACGTTTAGAGTTTGGGGATCGTCGGCGCGGGTCCACTTTTGCGTCGTCTGCCGGGTTGCTCCGACGTGATCACTTGATCGCCGGCTTGCAGCTCTCCACTTACGATTTCGGTGTAACTATCATCATCGAGGCCGAGCCTTACCTGAATGCGGTGTGTATCGCCATTCCGTAAAACCCATAGCGAGCTCTCCTTAGCAGAGCTGCCCGGCGGCAAAGAAGCGCTTGTGGCTGAAGGTTGCAATGCGGCACCAGACAAGCTTCCGGGTACATAGCGAAAAGCTTGATCAGGCACACGCAGGACATCTGTCCTCTCATCCGTAATAATTTTGGTAGTGGCTGTCATGCCTGGTTTGAGTGCCAGATCATGGTTGTCGACTGCGACGACAATGTCGTAAGTGACCACGTTCTGCACTGTCTGAGGCGACTGCCGGACTTGAACGACCTTGCCTTCGAAAATTCGGTTAGGAAATGCCTCAACCGTAAAAGATGCTTTGTTGCCTTCTCGCAAGTTCCCCATATCGCTCTCGCTCACGTTTGTGTCCACCTGCATTTTCGTCAGATCCGTAGCGATCAAGAAGAAGGTTGGGGTTTGAAAACTGGCGGCTACCGTCTGCCCCATGGTGACGTTGCGCGATACGACCGTTCCGTCTACAGGCGACGTGATATCGGTGTAGCCGAGGTTCACCTCTGCGGTATTGAGTTCGGCCACGTGTTCGGCGATGGTGGCCTGATCGACCCCGATCTGCGCTTGAAGCTGATCGTAAGCACTCTTCGCATTGTCGAAGGTGTCCTGCGAAACAACACCGTCCCTTAAAAGGGAAGTATCCCGTTCGAAAGTAAGCTTTGCATAGGCGAGGCTTGCCTTGTCCTTCTCAAGCTGGGCGTTTGCGGTGGAAACATTGGCGCGGTCTTGATCCACCACGGTCTGATAGGGACGTGGATCAATCTTGGCGCATAGCTGCCCCTTCTTCACTTGAGTGTTGTAGTCGCACGAAAGATCCTGGATCACACCAGAAACATAGGTGCCCACCATGATCGTGAGGACAGGATTTACCGTCCCCGTTGAATTAACGACTCTGGTAACCGATCCTCGTGAGGCTGGAACAGTGGTGTAGGTCATTGGCTGCGGTCCTCGGCTAGCCCACCACCATGCCAGGCTGGAGCACAATAAAAGAACCAAGCCACCGATTATGAGGAACATGCGCGCTTTCCGTCGCGGCCTTGTCTCGCCTGCGATGACATGTTCCGGATTCTTTGTGCTGGCCACAGAATTAGGAGTTTCGACTTTCATCTCCTCGACGGTGATCATGGAGGGCCTCCTATTCGGTGCAGAGCCCAGGGAGCGCTTACTCAAGAACGAGCCCGCAATAAAGAATCACTGTACAGAGCGATGACATGTCGGTCTGTGACGGAAAACACAAGTGACGGCGGCGGCAAGAAAAACACATCGAAAGACTTGTGACGGCAATCACTTACTGCTGTAGCAATGGTCGGCGAATATCAAACTGAATTTGGCGGTTTCAGAAGGAGGGTCGTTATGGCCACAGCTCACCATATAACTCCAGAATTACAGCTGAAAATGAAGAAGATTGCGGTGCTTACCGATTTCTCTAAGGGCGCCGATATCGCCCTGCGATATGCGGCAGTTTTTGCGCGGACATATGGAGCTGGAGTCGTTTTGGCGCACGCCTATATTCCGCCAGGTGCTGCCTATGCGGCTCCTGAAATATCCCTCACCTACCAGGCTATGGAAGATCTGCGGCAAAGCCTGGAGAAGCGTCTCCTTGATCAGGCGGAAGAAGCCTTCCTTCGCGACATTCATTGCACCGCGCTGCTTCGCGTTGGAGGGAGCAAGGATCTCCTGGACGATCTAAGCGATGCAGATCTGATCGTGGTCGCCACATCAGGTGGAACTGGTTTGGAAAAGGCAGCTCTTGGATCAACTGCGGAAACGATCTTTCGCTCCTCCAAGATTCCAGTACTAACCGTGGGTCCGCACTGTCGTTGTGGGGGCGAAGGAAAAGCTGCGATTAAGACAGTGTTGTATGCAACCGACTTTTCTCCCGGAGCGGAGATTGCTTTGCCGTATGCCTTGTCGATCGCCAAGGAACATCAAGCCGAACTCGTTCTGTTACATGTCAAAGACGACAAGGAGGCTCCCTTTTCTTTCGAGCGCACTATGGCGAGCGAAGAACCTTTAGAAAAGCTCCATGAACTGGCACACGCCAATAAGACAACCTGCGTCGTCGGCTTTGGGACCTCAGATGCGGTAATTCTCGAAGAGGCCAGGAATCGTGCGGCCAATCTCATCGTGATTGGCGCTCAAGGCGCCGGCGCTTTCGCATCAGTCGTATCCCATTTTGGTGGTGGCACGGCCTATAAGGTCGCAGCGAGCGCCCATTGTCCTGTCCTCACCATACGAAAGGCATGAGAATGGGGATATTTCGCGGCTAGTAGCGAACTCGAACATAGTCGTTGTTTAAGAGTTGCAATCGCCGGTGGTTGACCCCGGAGCAGCATTGAACTAATGCAGAACCGTTTCGATAAATGGAAGCTTCCTGAACCTCGTCAAAACATGCGTGTTGTTTTGAATGCGCATCCCACCAGTTGCCCCGCCCTGGCAGATAAGCGCGTGCATTTGATTTCAAAGGCTGTTGATTCTTACTAGAGTTTCGTTGCAGAATCTCTCTAGCGATGGGAAAGAAACAGCAAGGTCAGAAGGCAGAACTCCCCACGCCGGGAGAGCTTCGCTTGTTACAGGTTTTGTGGCGAATTCGCGAAGGCGCAGTTGAGGACATTGTGCTGGCATCTGGCGAGGATCCACCTCCGAATTACAAAACTGTTCAAGCCTGGCTGCGGATTATGGAGCGCAAGGGACAGGTGGATCACAGACAAGAGGGCCGGGCGTTTATCTTCCGCCCACTGATCAACCGCGGCGATCTCCACCGGCTCTCCATTCGTAATTTGGTGGCCAGGTACTTTACGGGTTCCCGGTCAGAACTGCTTGTGGCGCTCTTGAGCGATGAGCGTATCAGTCGGGAAGAGTTGCGCGAGCTCGAGGGATTAATCCGCAATCGACGTAAGGAGCTATCGTAGCCTGACATAGGAGTAGGATTCACACCCGAGTCGAGGAGCCTTATGAGCAGCGAGACTGCATCCGCACTTTCAAGTCTTTTGGGCACGTATGTGCTTCAGTCCGCTGCTGGATACATGCTCTTGTGGCTTCTGTGCAGGTTCGTGCGGGATCCTAAATTTCGATTTCGGCTTTGGGGACTCTTTCTCGGTGGGATGGTGGCAGCATGGTTAGGTTTGCTCCTACTGTCTAGTAGGTCAGCATCAACTGCCTCCGCTGGTGCGGTCTATCCAGATGTTTCAGAGCCACATCGGTCGTGGACGGTCAATTTTGATTTGACACCTCACTTTTCGACGATTCTGTCCGGCGTGTGTTGGACATATGTAGTTGTCCTCGCTCTCTTCTTGGTGAGTTTTTGCGCCCGATTCTTGCAATTGAGGACCCTCTTCCGGACTTCACAGCCTGCATCCGATTCACTCTCGTCACTTTTCGAATCACTCCGTAGGCGTATTCAAGCCCCTCAGTGCGAATTACGGTTGGTTCCGCGCCTCCGCTCGCCTGCCGCCGCCGGGTGGAGACACCCCAAAATCCTGCTGCCCGACGAGTTCCTTTTTCGACTTGAGACTCCACAACTCATGGGCATACTTGGGCACGAATTGACACATGTTCGACGGCGGGACTATCTCTGGGACAGACTGGCGACTCTAGGCTGTTATCTTGTTTTCTTCCATCCCGCAGCGTGGCTTGTTCGGCGTCACTTGCGTTGGGATCGCGAATTGGTTTGCGACGAAGCCTCAGTAGATCGCTCGGATGCCTGTCGTCTCGACTATGCCGCCTGCCTGACAACCTTGGCAAGCTGGCGGATTTCCGGAGAAGGGTTCGCTGGCCCGATAGATTTTCTTTCCTCGCCCTCTTTACTTTCCACGAGGGTTCGCGCGATGGTATCCTCGCCCGAACCGCGGTATTCAGCGAACAAAAGGGCCGCATTCGCATGCCTTGTCTCGACCTCACTCATGCTTGCGATAAAGTTGGTGCCCGAAGCGACCTTTACTCCGACCACATCTACTCCTCTCACCTCATCTACAATTGCAGCGCCACCACGCACAGCAGATTTGATCCAGGAATCTCCACACCGGCATCAATCAGTTTCGTATGCTGAGCCAAAGCGGGTGTTACACCGACACAAACTGCCAGTTTCAGAAGCCAATGTCCCGCACGTACAGTCTCGGTCCGCCTCTTCCGCGCCGAAAATCACGGGTAGTCTCGAGGAGATCTTGGGCCCATCTCAACCGCAAACCCAGCCAAACCCTACACAGACCCAGCCGGATGCTAAACAACCTCATGCTCCATGGCGTTTCATCCCGAAAGTCGGCGGTTGGACAATTCGCTCGGTTAAGGTGGGCTTCTCCAAGATAGAATCTCATTTTGCCGGTGATAGGCGTCAGAAGGAGCCATCCGGACAGTTCTCGTCCGCGACGACGAAGCTGGGCTCTGACTAAGATACATATCCTGAACCATCGATAGCCGCCGCCTGTCAGGCGAGGCTCCGCTTGACAATTAAGTCTTAAACGAATTAAGACATTAACAAGCTGGTCTTAAGTGTATTAAGAATTAGAAACGCCCGTTCTTGGTATTTGTGGACAGGACGAAAAGGCCTGAAGAACTCCGAAGCAAGGAGGTTTAACACGCGATCTTAATTGCCTGGAGCCCTTTTTGTACGGCTAGCAACCTTTTTTGCGATTCAAACATCTAAGTTTCGAACTTGTTAATAACACTCCGTTTATGCCATTCCGTTGGCCATGAGACAACTGGTAGTACCTCCCTCTTCCAACACATAGGCGGAATCGAAGTAGAGGGGCTGCAAGTAGGCGTGCTTGACAATCAGTTGACGTACCCGTAGTCCTCCGGCTCATAGCAGAGAAAAGATCCCAAAGCCGCGACATTTCTTAACACTTTCTAAATCAATTATTTGCGTGTGGATACAACTGCTATTGGTTCCTCGAAAGGGGCTTGTTAAGGGGATGCGCTTGCCAAATATGGAACTGATACATACTACGAATACTTATCACAAACTTGTTCACCCAACAGCGAGTTGTGCAGGCCGTTTGTGAAATTAATGGTCGAGCACTCGACTGTTGGGGCAACTGTATGTGTTTCCTCCGGGTTTGAGGTAACTGTTATGACGGCAGAATCGGAAACTGGAAATGCTCGTTTGACTCAGGGTGCCCAGCAACCGCGGTCAGGCCGAACAGCACATGCTTTGTCCGCCGCAGCGCCGATTCCAGGACCAGAAGTTGCAACCAATGGCAGCAGGCATTCTGCAGGGTTTCAAGCTGAAGACCCGCGAAGAGTCTCGGCGGAAAGCCAGAACGGTGACGGTCCGATGGAGACACGACACCTGCGGCTTCTCATTTCAGACAGGACGGCTTTGGGTTGTGAACTTATGCTTCTTACCCTCGGCAGGCGTCGCGACTTGGTAGGGAGCGCGGTGTGGGCGACCAGTAGCGCTGAAGTGGAGCGGGTTGCCCGAACACAACAGCCCGAGATTGCACTCATCAGTGCCGCTCTAAGCGATGGTCCGCTTGCGGGCTTCCGCGTTCTCCCGACTTTGCAGAGTGTTCTGCCGGAATGCCGCGTCATTGTACTCTTGGACGATAACAATGAAGAGTTGGCGATCGATGCGTTCCGAGCTCATGCTCGGGGTGTTTTCCATCGTTCTGACCCTATGGAGCAGCTGGTTAAGTGCATCGACAGAGTACGCCAGGGAGAAGTATGGGTTCGGCCGGGAGAATTGCGCGCAGTATTTGACGCTTTTGCGGAATACTCAACCTTCTGCAGCGCAGCGTCTACGAACTTTCAACTGAATGGCCGAGAATTGATGGTTGCGCGCTTGGTCGCCGAGGGACAAACGAATCGACAGATCGGAAGGCGTTTGAACCTGAGCGAGCACACAGTCAAGAACTACTTGTATCGCGTGTTTGAAAAGGTCGGCGTTCGCAGTCGAGTAGAACTTGCTGTTTTGATGATGAACGAGCCTGAAAAAAACGGGGCAAAGTGTCTGGGGTGACGTCTCGTTCCGAGTGCTCTACACATTTTCTCATTTTCTCAATCTATCTTTGAACACGCCTCATATCGAAGCGTTCGAGTCTAACCCTGCCACTTAAGATTTCTTCCTCGCATCTCTTACAGAAGTCATGACTATCCCTATAGGAACAAAGGGACGGCAATGCTGCTGGTTGATTCACTTCGGCACCAGCAGCAGAAATCCCAGTATTTTGCAAGTTGCCCGGAGGACTCGTGAGAAGGCTGGGCCAAAGTATCCTAATGCGGAGAGAAGAAAGACTCTTTTTCCAACATCGCCGTAGTAAGAATGTCCACCTGTCCGCGTATCTGGCGGTGATGATTCAAAATGATTGTTCGAAAGAGTTTCATTGATGCCCAATCTCTGTCTGCATGCTCAGAGTCAGACCAGCTTGAAGAACTCGCGTTTTAGATTTGCGACCGTGGGTTAGACCGACTGTATCAAAAACAAATAAAAGGCTATAGAGCGTGTCTGCCTTATGGGTCAACCAATGAGAACGTGAGAATCCCAACCTCAGGACGTAGAGTTTCGCATCTGCCTAACGAGCTATTCAGTAAATTCCGCAAGAGAGACATTGCAAAAAGACGCCAAAAATGAGAAATGAGGCTCTTGCGGAACTCTAAAGAGTCACTTATCGTCGCTAAGGTTGCATTTGCAGTGAGTGTGGTCGTCATGCCAAAGTCCTCGTTGATATAGAGCGGGCACCGCCTCTTTAGTTGAGGATGGCGAAGCCTTGTCAAGAGGCTAAGAAATGACGGCCAGAGCGATCCAACAATCGACATGCGATCTTTCCGTCGTTAGCTCAAATGCTAGCGAATCAGCCTCAGACCATTTGCAGTGGCACGCAGTTTATACCTGGGCACGGCACGAGAAGAAGGTTGCTCTCCATTTCGAAGAGCGTGGAATCACTTATTTCCTGCCACTGTACACAGCACTCCACAAGTGGAACAAGACAACCGCGAAGGTTTCTCTACCGCTTTTCCCGGGATATGTATTCGTTCACACATCACGGCAAGCGCGCCATATTCCGCTAGCGGTACCTGGAGTTGTGCACTTCGTTGGGTCCGCGACCTCACCCGCAGAGATACCGGCCGAAGAGGTGGAATGCCTGCGTAACCTGCTACAAATGCAGGGGAAAATCCAACCTCATCCGTATCTTGCTCCCGGCAATCGGGTACGCATCGCATCTGGACCGATGTCAGGTATCACTGGAACTGTCCAAAGAACCTCAACGGGATGCAGGATCATTATCTCGGTTGACATGATCATGCGCTCCGTCGCAGTCGAAGTTGATGCTGACAGCCTTGTCGCTGCCTGAAGCATCGCAAAGAGTCAGATCTTGTCGCAAAATACGTGGAGTTTGCGAATTAACCTGAGGTATCTGATCCGCTGCGTTCGTTTTCAACATGAAGCGCTACACCGGAGGTGCAGACGTGCCCAGCAAGGTCACAGCCTGTCTAGTGGTAGGGTTGCTCATTCATCTAAGCCCACCTGTTCTCTTTTCTCAAAGTACTGGTCAAGTTCCATCGATGCAATCTGACGATGCGGCGGCGAGCAGCCAGAATGTCAGTCACGGGCCCCCTCCCGGCTTTCAGGATCGCTATCCGCGATACCAGCTCGTGACCGGAGACACTATGGACCTCGTCTTCGAGTTCAGTCCAGAGTTCAACCAGAGCGTCTCAGTACAGCCGGACGGATACATCAGCCTGCGCGGAGTTGGTGACGTCCACGTCAGTTCACTGACTCTTCCGCAATTGATAACGACGCTCGAAGCGGCATACAGCAAGATTCTGAACAAACCCGCTATCTCGGTGGAACTGAAAGACTATGAGAAGCCTTATTTCATTGCCACCGGGCAGGTGGGCCATCCAGGCAAATACACCTTGCACGGTGACATCACGGTGACCCAAGCCATAGCTGAAGCAGGAGGATTCACCGATAAATCAAAGCACTCCAATGTAGTTCTGTTTCGTCGCGTGTCGTCTCAGTGGACCGAGGCCAAGGTGCTGGACGTAAAGAAGATGCTGAACGCCAAGAATCTTAGCGAGGATTTCGTACTCCACTCCGGCGACATGATTTTCGTTCCCCAAAATACATTGTCGAAAATCACGCGCTATCTCCCAACCAGCGCCGTGAATACTTACATTGCTCCTTCGACATTCTAATCACCTAGGACTGCGGGGATCATAATGAACACCCAAAGTTACAGCCTTACAATGTATCCGTATTCGCTACGCGATGGATTGTCTGTCGCCTTTCGTCACAAACGTCTAGTGACAATCTGCGTAGTAGTAACCTTATTGGCGGCCGTGTTCGCGGCGATATTTCTTCCCAGGTACCATGGCGAAGCGAAAATCTTAGTTCAGCGTGATCGCGTCGATCCGGTTCTGTCACCCACTCCAGAAATGAACACTTATACACTGAGCGCCCAGCCGATTGTGACGGACGAGGATATGCGGTCTGAGGCCGAACTGATGCAGTCAACGGAAGTACTCACAGAAGTAGTGAAGAGTGCAGGCCTCGCCGATTCCAACGCGCCTGTATGGTGGGCCAGATTGGTCAAACCTTTCACCAGTCAGTCAGCCAGCGAAAAGAGCTACGAAGAAAGGGTTGCCGGCCAAGTGAATCAGCTTGCGCGCGACCTAGTTATCGAACCAGCAAGGGGTAGTTACATCATCGATGTTACTTACAAGTCACGGGACCGAGAACGAGCTCAGCGCGTATTAGATAAACTTGTGCAGGTATATGTGGCGAAGCACACAGCGGTACACCATCCTGCCGGCGAACACGGCTTCTTCAAACAACAGGCGAGCGAATACCGGAAGAGAATGGAGGCGGCTCAGGCCCGATTGGCCAATTTCCCGGCGACCAATGGAGCGGTGGCCCCGGGAATGGACAAGGAACTGACAATGCAAAAATTGGCCGAGTTCAGATTCTCTCTCGACGAGACGCGCGCCTCTATTGCGGACATGGAAAGGCAAATTCAGGGGCTGAAGCAGAAGGAAAGGTCGATCCCCGATCGGCTCACCACGCAAGTTAGAAAATCTGATAACCCGCAGTTACTGCAGCAGCTCAAGAGCACCTTGCTTAATCTGGAACTTAGGCGATCTGAGCTGCTCTCCAAATACCAGCCCGACTATCGTCCTGTCCAGGAACTTACCGAACAAATTACGCAGACGCGGGCGGCGATCCAACGTGAACTGAGTTCTCCAATGAGCGACGTGACGACAGACGTTGATCCGACTCACCAGATGGTCCGTTCTGACCTTGCCAAGGCCGAGACCGAGTTGGCTGGACTACGCGCCCGTGAAGCCGAAACAGCAGCCATCGTAAAGAGCTATACCGCCAGGGCTCGCGAACTCAATGGAAGCGCTCTCGAGGAAGCAAGTCTGCAGCGCGACCTCAAGACTGAGGAGGACAACTATCTCCTCTACGCGAGGAAGAGTGAGGAAGCAAGGATTAGCGACGCTCTCGACGCTCATCGCATGGTGAACGTTACGGTGGCAGAGGCGCCGCTGGTACCTGCGTTGCCGTCGCACTCGCCCTTATTTTTTGGTTCCCTCGCATTGATCGCCCTGATGACAGCGAGTTTTGGTCTGATCTGGTCGCTCGAGCGCATGGATCGGACGTTCCACACGCCCCGTGAACTCGAAGCTTACCTTGGACTTCCAGTACTTGTTGCAATTCCGCTTCAGGGGAGGCGCGAGATTCCATTGCTTTCTATATTCGACAGCGACCAGCAAGGAAGCAGGGCCTGGAGTGCGGGCAGCACGCCAAGCCGAGAATCATTAAACGGCCAGGATGGCAGTGACAAAGGAGCCTTGTGAGCACAATATCTGCGACTTTCGATAGCGCCGACCACGAGCACATGGATGGCTTAAACGACGGGCGGGTCATGGCAGACCAAGCTGAGCTACACGCTGGCCGTAAGGTGACTCAATCCACCTCCGCGGACGCCGCTGTAACGGATGAAACGGCCCCTCGGAGGGTGGCCAGTGTGTCACCCGCGCTGAGGATGACTACGGCGACGCGACAACAACTTACCAAGTTAACCCACACATTATTCCTAAGATCGGGTGGCTCGCGTGTTGCAGCCTTTTCGGGAGTAGAAGCAGGAACTGGATGCAGCTGGATCCTCGTTCGAATTGGGGAGTTGCTTGCGGATGCGCATGCAGGATCGGTTTGCGTTGTGGATGCAAATTTCCGTGATCCTATGCTGCACAGATACCTTGGAGTTGGCAACCGTTCCGGTCTGTCCGATGCTCTCGTCCGCCCTCATCCTGTTTGCGGATATGTAATGCAACTCGGGAGTGGTCGGCTTCACTTGCTTACCAGCGGCTCCATGATCATGAACGCGGAACCGTTGCTCGCATCTTCAGCTTTCCGGCTTTGCGCAGATGAACTTCGCGCGGCTTTTGACTTTGTGCTTTTCGACACGCCGGCGTTGGCAGAGAGTTCGACTGCGTTGGTTGTCGCGAGCAGGACAGATGGACTCGCGATGGTTGTGGAGGCAAACTCAACGAATCGTGACGCGGCCTTGAGGGCGACGAGAGACGCGGTCACTGCCAACGTGAGCATTTTGGGGGCGGTATTAAACAAGCGAACCTACCCTATACCTGAAGCGATCTACAAGAAGCTGTGAGATGCCCGCACGGTCATTACACGCATGCCTTTTCGCAGTTGGGCCCTAAAGGGTAGTCCTTGCAAAGTAGATCTCCCGATTCGTGAGCGGAAGAAATTCATGGCACGACAGAAAGTCACGTCGCCAGCAGGTTCGGACCTGGGTGGGCAGATCGAAGCCACGGTCATCCGTTCCAGACATTCAGAAGCAGAGTCGCGTCTGGGAGGATCGACAATTCTTCGGGGCATGCACGCATGGCTTCGTCCTAACGGCCTATTTTGCGTATTGCTCGGCCCAGATGGCGTAGGAAAAAGTACAACGATTCAACATCTGCAATTGGAGTTAGAGGCTTTTCTTGGTCCATGCAGAAAAAGGCGCTGGAGACCTGGGATAGTTCGAAGGGTTGCGCCTGACACCGGCAATCGTATGCCACATGCGAAGGCGGTGCGAGGAAGCGTCATGTCGACGCTCTTCATCCTCACGCTCGCGCTGGACTTCAGCGTCGGGTACGCCTTATCTACGTATCCAGCAATGGCAAGATCGGAGACCGTCATTTTTGATCGCTACTTTCACGATCTTCTCATCGATCCGAGACGATACCGCTACGCAGGTCCAAGGTGGTTGCCGCAACTTCTAAGTAGGTTCATACCGCCGCGCAAAGCGATATTCATCATTCTGGACGCTGAGGAAGAGGTGATTCTCAGCAGAAAGCAGGAGCTGCCGCTTCACGAGCTGAAGCGCCAGAGAACTGCATATAGAACCTTTGGTTCGCGGACGCCAGGCGCCATGATCATCAGCGCAGACAGACCTGTTGATGAGATCGTGTCGGAAATCGTACACCGGATTTCTGAAGTTTTAGCTGCTCGAAATTCTCCCCGTTCGGGGAAGAAAGAACTCCTCAATTTGAACTCAACACCTGGACCAGCGGCATCGACGCGGTCTGATTGATACCCACAGACGCCAACGCACGTGCCGCGGATCGCGGCTCAGTCCTTTAGAGATCACTAGCTTGAATAGCGAGTCTCAAATCTACTACCTGTTGAAGCTTAGTCTGGGTTGCCCGACGATCTATTCGGAACCACTGCTTTCGAATCTTGCTGCTGCAGGCCATGCAGGACGGTCGCTATTTCTTTCTCTCGCCGACTCTCATCATGTAGTTGTGCGTGCGTTAGATCCACTGAGTAGATCCGCGAGAACCTGGGAAGATTCGGGGATCGCGGAGTGGTGCGACGATGTACTCGTACAGGAACAAGCTAGAATTAACGAGTCCCTCAAGTTTCTCGCAGACATCTGTCAGAAACTCGAGAGTGTTGGGATTCAAATTACAGTTATAAAGTCACTCGACCACTGGCCTGATATTGGTAACGATCTGGATCTTTATACTCCTTGTGATCAGCAGGAAGTTAGTCACGCTATGCAGCGGTTTTTTCGAGCGTGGCAGAAAGGTCGCACCTGGGGCGACCGGCTGGCGCAGAAGTACAATTTCGGCGTAAAAGGGCTTGCGAAATCTGTGGAGATACACCATGGTTGCCTTGGTCAGACGGGAGAGCACATCGCAATGGCGAGGCGATTCTACACAAGGCGTGTTCCCCGGTCCGTAGGCGACTATACGTTCATGGTACCTGCGTCGGAGGAACGAATCATCGCCGCGACTCTTCAACGCATGTATCGCCACTTATACATACGCGCATGCGATATCGTAAATACGCACTTCACACTTGAGTCCGGGAAGGTTAACTTTGCGGTGTTGCAAGACGCAGCAGACTTGGGGGGGATCTGGCCAGGTGTTGCGACCTATCTTCGGATTGTCACCGAGTTTGTGCGGCGCCTCCGTGGAAGCGCATATAGGCTCCCCCAGTGGGTGCTTGACGAAAGCCTATTCGGGATGGATGAAGTGTTTGTGCGCGGCATATGGTTGAGAGTGCCTGTGCGGGGCGCTGCATTACTATATGGCAAGCAAATTTGCCGCATGGCTACGCGTCGCGATGTTCACGCAATACTACGTTTGAGCCTGCTCCCGCCACTTGCCTCAGCAGCACGACTCTCCTATATCGTCACCGGCAACCACAGTGGGATCTGGTAGGCGAAATGGTTCAGGCATCACGAAAGCATTAGACGCAAGTTGCAATAGTTCTTCACCAAGCAGACACACCTATGTGGAGATCCCTGGAGCACATCTTTATAGTCTGCGCGCTTCTGTTCTGCGCTGGAGCCTTTACGACGCTCTTAGGTCATCAAGAGGACGAGGTTTCTGATATCAAGCCTCAGACTGCGGCCATGGCTCTGATACAGAAGCAGGCAAGTTCAGAAAGTAGCGATCCAACCCGGGCGAATCCAGCAATGTTGGCTCGTCAGATCTTCGTTTATAGCCTGGTCGCCGTGCTGTTGTTTGTTCATAGGCAACAAGCCTTACTTTACCTGCGTAACTCCAAACTGCTCTGGAGCATCGTTATTTTGGCATTTCTGTCGGTGTTGTGGTCGGACGTACCGGGCTTTGCGCTGCGGCGGTGTCTGAACATGTCAGCCACCTGCGGATTTGGACTGTACCTCGCTTGTCGCTATTCACCCAGGCAGTTGCTGCGTCTGTTAGCAACGGTCATTTTTATCGCCATCGTTTGCAGTGTATTGATGGTTCTTTTCCGGCCAGATCTTGGTACTGACGCGGCTGCTGCTCAATACGGATGGAAGGGCATCTTCGTGCAAAAGAACACGTTCGGACGATTGATGGCTCTGGGCGTTCTGGTGTTTCTGTTTCTGGCATTCGACAGCAAGGCTCACCGCTTGGCGTTCGGTGCCGCTTCGATTCTCTGCATGTTCCTGATATTTGAGGCACGCTCGGCCACTTCCGCGGTGGCGGTTCCCATTACTTTGAGCCTGACATGGTTGTTCGCGCGGGCTCGTCAGAGGTCATTTGGGTCGGCTCTGGCATTGGCGTGTTTAGCCTCGATTGGCATTGGGTGCTGGCTTATGCTGTTTGTCGACTCAAGTGATCTGTTTGTCTTGGCAGGACGCGACGCTACTCTGTCAGGACGCATCGAAATATGGAATGCAGTCTTGCCCAAGATCATGGTCCATCCCTGGCTCGGCTATGGCTACAGCAGTTTTTGGTTAGGAATGGAAGGCAAGTCTTCAGCTGATCTGTGGTCCATGCTCCATTGGCATGTGCCTCACTCACACAATGGGTTTCTTGACCTTGCGGAAGAACTGGGAGTGGCTGGCTTGGGTCTTTTCGTTGCGGGGTTGGTTGTGAGCGCGAGGCATGGTCTCCAGTGGGCGCGCAGCCAGAGTTCCATTATCGGGCTGTGGCCCCTTGCGTATATCAGCTTCATGCTCCTTTTTAATTTGAGTGAAGGATCCATTTTGAAGCAGGACAACCTCCTGTGGGTGCTCTACGTAGCCACCTATGTATTTGCTGTCCACGAAACAAGTCACCAGGAGCAGGGGGAGCAGCATGCACAGGTGAGCGGAGCCGAGATACCTCTCCTGCATCGATACTCTCCGGTTTTCTCGAGAGGCACCATGAGGGTGCGATGGTAATGGATCCAAGCAGTATCACGACAAGCAGGTCCTTGCCAGCGATTCTGATCTATCGCTCGGATCTACTTTCACTTTCCGAGACGTTTGTTCTCTCCCAATCCGAAGCCATGGAGCACTTCAGACCGTATTTTGTCGGATGCAGCAGGGTTGACGGGCTGAGACTGCCGGAGGAGAAATGCCACCTCATCGATGAAGGTGGCACATTCGGATCGACTCGAAAGAACATCTACAGGCTGTTCGGCTTAGCACCAGGTCTAGTCCGTAGGCTCCGTCGTCTTAGTCCAGTCTTGCTTCATGCTCACTTCGGTGTCGACAGTGTTCCGGCATTGTGCCTGGCCCGGCGACTCGGTATTCCGATCGTGGTCACCTTTCACGGCTACGACGCAACCATGAAGGAGGAATACGCGCGCAATTTTTCATTTGATTATCGTCGATACCTGCGATGGAGGCCGACCATACAAAAAGAGGCAGCATTTTTTCTCGCAGTGTCAGAATTCATTCGCGGAAAACTGATAGAACAAGGCTTTCCTCCCGAAAAGATTGCCCTCCACTACATCGGTGTCGATACCGAGGTGTTTGCTCCAAACTTATCCGTTCGTCGCATACCTGTCGTGCTCTTTGTCGGCAGACTAGTAGAGAGCAAGGGATGCGGTTACCTCATACAAGCGATGGAGCGTGTGCAGCGAGAAGTTCCAAAAGCTCAGCTGGTGGTCATTGGTAACGGCCCGCTCCGACGCGACTTGGAGCAAATGGCATCGGTGCGTCTGAAGGACTTCATGTTTCTGGGCGCCCAAAGCCAAACCGAGGTGCGTTACTGGATGAATCGCGCAGCAGTATTCAGCGTACCGAGTTTCACGACTCCCGAGGGTACTTCTGAAGGCTTTGGACTGGTCTTTGCAGAGGCCCACGCGATGGGGCTGCCAGTAGCAAGCTTTGCTACCGGTGGAATTCCAGAGGCTGTCGCACATGGAGTTACTGGACTGCTAGCAAGGGAACGCGATGTATCCGGTCTGGCGGATAACATCAGCAAACTATTGAAAGACGATTGTCTATGGCATCAATTCAGCGGCTCTGCCAGAAACCGCGCGCAGGAACTATTTGATCTCCGAGAGCAAACTGCGAAGCTGGAAGGGATGTATAGAAGGCTCCTTTCGCGTCAGCCAGTGGCCGCCGTCCGCGATTCACTCTCGATGTCCATGCAAGGCTAAGTTTTGCATTTGGAGCTCACATTTATCTGCAGACACATGTGACACACCAGCCGTTGGTCTCGGTTGTCATCCCAACTTTCGCGCGGCCCATGCTGGTGTTGCGGGCTGTAGATTCAGTTCTACAACAGACATTTTCTGATCTGGAAGTAATTGTCGTAATCGATGGAGATGAAAGTCATATATTGGCTGCCCTGGAATCTGTATCTTCGCCGCGATTGCAGGTACTCCGACTCCGGAGACGCGTAGGTGGATCGGGAGCCAGAAACTTAGGAGTGTATGCAGCCAGAGGAGAGTGGGTAGCTTTTCTGGATGACGATGACCTGTGGCTTCCCAAAAAGCTGGAAATGCAGCTTGCCGCGGCGCAAGCATCAAACGCATCTGACCCCATTGTTGCCTGCAAAGTAATCGCGCATACTCCAGCGGGCGAATTTGTATGGCCGAGGAAATTGCCCTCAGAACCGCTTTCGGAGTATCTGCTAGCTCGCAATTCCTGGACGCAGGGCGAGGGCCTGTTGCAAACTTCCACGCTACTCACAAGCAGGAGGCTGCTGTTGAAGGTCGGCTTTGAAGAAGGGCTTCGAAAGCATCAGGACTGGGATTGGCTGCTTCGCGCTGCCAGGATTCCGGGAGTGAAGATCGAATTTGTAGACGAACCGCTGGCGATCTGGAATCTGGAATCGCAAGGCGGTGTCAGCAGAAGACATGACTGGCAAGGTTCTCTGGCCTGGATTCGTCATCGCAAAGATCTAGTGACACGTCGTGCCTATGCCGGCTTTGTAGCAACGCAAATCGCATCGCAGGCGGCCAGGCAGAAACAGTGGAGCGCGTTCCTGCCGCTATTGGCTGAAATGTTCAAGGTCGGGAGGCCGAAAGCAATTGACCTAATGTTGCTCCTGGGAATGTGGTTCGTCCCGGATTCTTTGCGCCAACGGCCGCGCTCATCTTGAAAAGGCAATTTCTTAACTTCTAATCGTGTCTACCATGTCAAGTCTAACAATTGGACTTCCCGTCTACAATGCAATGCCGTTTCTGGAAGAAAGTGTGAAGAGCCTGCTCCGGCAAACGGATGGAGACTTTACGATTCTCGCCATCGATGATGGCTCGACCGATGCCGGGCTCAAGTATCTCCGCTCAGTTAAGGATTCACGGTTGCGTGTCATCGCGCAGGCGAACCGTGGGCTGACATTCACGCTGAACCGGATGCTGCGCGAAGCAGAAACGCCATGGTTGATGCGCCACGACGCTGACGACGTAGCGTTACCAGATCGCGTGGCGGTCACGAGACGCTATATTGAGCGATTTCCAGATGCAGGAATGTTCTACTCGGAAGCCCGCTACTACCAGAACGGGCGCAGCTTGGGAACGTTCCGGATAACGAGGGCTACTCCCGATCAATTGCGGCAGATCACAAAGAAAGGGTACTTGCTGGCAATATGTCATCCTACGGTGACCCTGAACACAGCCAAAGCGATCGCATTAGGAGGTTATCGCTTTGACCTGCACATTGAAGACATCGATCTGTGGTGGCGTATGGCTTTGAATCATGACATCCAGTACATCCCGGAAGTGACTATACATTTTCGGCACCACACAGCGAGCGTGTCCACAGCGAATCTGGAGCGCCAGTCGATCAATACGCTCTATGTGCAATACCTGCTTCTGTCGTACCTGCATGACTGGCCGGTCCTACGCTGCGAATGCGTTCGCGACCATTTGGCGCATGATGTGGATAGACGAAGGCTCGCATGCCGCGAGAAGATGCGACAAGCCAATATCTGTTACAGCCAGAAGCAATATGGGAGTGGGAGCAAACATCTGGTCAGGGCCGTGCTGTCGCATCCGTTCTACTTTGCCAACCGGGTTCTTTATGAACTGATGCCCAGTGGCATTGCCATCAACGGGGAGCATCCGTCGAAGTTCCTAAGCCAGCGCGACATGTTATGGCCCAAAGCCGAAGACCCGAGCGCTGCAAGCAAGCTCGAGGCGACAATTGCGGGCGGTTCTGAGAGTGTCGAATGCGTCTAGCAGCTGAGGTCGAAATTCCGATTGCAGTTAAGCGGGACTTGGACCGAGTATCGATCCTGGGAGTGCAGGTTGAAGCGCTGAGCATGTCTGATCTGAACGCCATCGTTGTCGATGCCGTCGAAAGCAACAAGCGCATGATTGTGGCCAATCACAATCTTCATAGCATTTATCACTACCATCATGATTCCAAAATGCGATTGTTCTATGCTGCAGCCCACCACATCCATATCGACGGCATGGCTATTGTTGGTATGGGGCGGCTGCTGGGCATACCCTTGAGGCGAGAACATCGCGTTACTTTTGTCGATTGGATAGGTCCTTTATCAAACCTGGCAGCAGAACGCGGATGGCGGGTCTTCTACCTGGGATCCCAGCCAGGGGTCGCAGAACTAGGAGCTGATGCTCTGCGCCATAGTTACCCGGGACTGCAGATCGAAACCGCGCACGGATTCTTTGATCCAGACCCTGCCTCGCTTGAAGCGCAGGCTGTGACGGCGAGGATAGAGGCCTGGTGCCCTAATTTGCTGATTACGGGAATGGGAATGCCTCGCCAGGAGCGGTGGATTGTGGACCATTTAGACAAGCTGTCGGCGAACGTCATTCTGAACGGCGGAGCAGCATTGGACTACTTCGCTGGGGTGATACCTACGCCACCACGCTGGGCGGGTCGATGCGGGCTTGAATGGCTCTTCCGGCTCTTGGCTGAGCCTAGGCGGCTCTGGTTCCGCTATCTCGTTGAGCCCTGGTTTATCGCATACAAGCTAGTGATCGACTTGATTTCAAAATGAGTCATAGCGCAGAGGAAGCTATGAGTAAATCAGATTCAACTCACCCTGTACAGAGTCGGCACAAAAAGAACAACACGCCACTGCAGCCAGTGCCGAGTCTGCCGACTCGTTTCGAAAAATACGGAAGAAAGTCGCGCAAAGAGCTATTTCTCGATGCGATGAACGAGGTGGTGCCATGGTCGGAGTTGGAGACATTGATAGAGCCCTATTATCCGAAGCCCCCTCATGGAGGCCGTCCTCCGACGCTCTCCATCATGCTACGGATCTTCTTTGTGCAGCAATGGTTCAAGGTGTCGGATGCAGGGATCGAAGAAGTTTTGTATGACTCAGACGCATTACGGCGCTTCGCAGGCGTAGACTTGGCCCGCGCGCCGGCACCCGATGTGACCGCGGTAAGTCGATTTCGCCACTTATTAGAGGCTCACGAACTGGGCGGCGAAATAATTGATAGGGTTGCCCATCATCTTGATGAGAAAGGTATCCGCATTACAACGGGCACGATCAGCGATGCCAGCATCATCTGTGCGCCGCACTAGGTCGAGCGCCGGAAGTCCCTTAAGAAATGACGTTGGCGCGTGTGGCAAACGCGTGCCATCAGAGTTCGCTTTTCCGCGAGTCAATCTCGATAGATGAGTCCCTGAATTCTCAAGAGGACAATTCTCACTACTAACTCATTAGTTCCCGAGGAGAGGAAACGGCATAGCTGATGGCATTTCTAGCGCAATCAGCTGCATACGATTATGACTTTCCACAACTCTTGGTGAGGTTACGATGTCCGGATATAAGGATCTATCGCGCCCGATAAGTTGCGCATTTCCCTGCTTTCACAAGCTCCTCAAAGCGCCAAGTCGTGTTCTGGCCATTAAGCTCATTGGTTGTGGTGTGGTTTACGGACTCAGTCTTAGTCTACTCACTGGTTGCGGGGTGTCTCCAGCAGCCGGCCTCAATTCCCAGCAAGCAGGTCCTGTGCCGACCCCGACGCCAACGCCAGCCAGTCCACCGGTTGTAACTTCGATGAGTCCGACGTCCGGAGGCACGGCTGGGGGGACTGCGGTGACGATCAGTGGGAGTAATTTTGCCTCCGGAGCAACTGTCAGTTTCGCGAGCAGTGCTGCTACGAGCGTGAGTGTGGTCAATTCATCGACGATCACTGTTCTTACGCCTTCCCATGCCGCGGGCCAAGCGATTGTGACAGTAGCAAATCCGAATGGACAGAGTGTTTCCGGCGGTAGTTTCTCCTATGTCGCGACAGCTCAGCCAACGAATCCACCGCCAACCGTGAGTTCGATCAGTCCACAATCCGGCACAACGGATGGAGGGACCTCCGTGACGATCAGCGGTGGTAATTTCCTCACCGGAGCGTCTGTCACCTTCGACACCATCGCGGCTACGAGCATAGACGTGGTTAATGCCTCAACCATCACAGCGGTTACGCCGCCACATTCTGCTGGCGAAGCAAATGTGACTGTCACAAACTCCGATGGACAGAGTGCCACACTGACCGGCGTTCTCAGCCCTCTATCCAACCCCGGGTTCGAATCAGGCGCGGCAGGGTGGGTTCTTGCGGGCGTCGGGGGGGCGGCGACGGTTGAGAATGATCCTGCGAACGCTCATAGCGGGAATGAATATGTAGAACTGAGCACTTCGGTTGGGGGAGATCATCCGGTTCTGTACGCTGCAAATCCGAACGGTACAACAGAATATTTTCCCGTGAATCCAGGAGATGTAATCACGTGGGGTGGCTGGGGCTACCATGTCTCCGGCGATGGGAAGGCACGTTGGGGCATCGAAGTTACCGACTCCAACAAAGCGAATGGCATCTTCATATCAGCCTCTCCATTCAATGTAACGACCTCGTCGTGGGTGAACTTCCAGAGCAACTATACAGTGCCGAGCGGGGAGGCCTTCATCCGATTCTATTGTGAGATTGTAGGCAGCAGTGGACCTGCGGTAGACCGCTTTGACGATGCCTTTCTACAACGGACTATGCCAGGTGGCGGCTTCACCTATGTTGTCACCTCAAATCCTGCACCGACCTTGACTTCAATCAATCCGCAAACCGGGGGTGCGGCTGGCGGGACTTCCGTCACCATCAGCGGAACCAACTTCCTTTCCGGAGCAGCTGTGAGCTTCGACAGCAGTGCTGCCACCAACGTGAGCGTGCCTAATGCCTCGACGATCACGGCCGTTACGCCGCCGCACGCAGCGGGCGTGGCGAATGTGATGGTGACGAATCCGGATGGTCAAAGCGCCACGCTAATAGGGACCACTAGCCCACTATCCAATCCTGGCTTCGAATCAGGCGCGGTCGATTGGGTTCTGGGTGGCTCTGGAGGAACGGCGACAATCCAAAACAATTCCGCAAACGCACACAGCGGGAATGAATATGCACAACTGAGCACATCGGCTGTTAGTGATCATCCCGTTCTGTATGCCGCGAATGCAAACAACGTGGCACAGTATTTCGCGGTGAATCCGGGCGACGTTATCACATTTGGCGGATGGGGCTACCACGTCTCTGGTGATGGAAAAGCGCGATGGGGCCTCGAAGTCTCCGATGCCAATAAGGCAAATGCCGTTTATGTGTCTGCTTCTCCGTATAACGTAAATACACAGTCCTGGCTCAATTTCCAGAGTAGCTACACCGTGCCGAGCGGCATGGCGTTTGTCCGATTCTATTGCGAGATCGTGGGTAGCAGTGGTGGGGCGGTAGACCGCTTTGACGATGCCTTCCTGCAAATAGTCATTCCGGGTGGGGGGTTCACCTATGTTGCCTCATCAGGCGGTCCACCTGTTATCGGATCGATTTCACCAACAGGAGGGACAAGCACTGGCGGTGACAGCGTCACAATTTCTGGTTCCGGTTTTGTTCCGGGTGCGACAGTCACATTTGGCGGTACAGCGGCCGCGACCACAGTGGTCAACAGTACCCAGATTAGCGTTGTAACACCGGCGTCCACTCCAGGTTCGGCGGACGTCACAGTCACAAATCCGGACGGACAGAGCGCGACGCTGGCAAGCCTGCTGCACAACCAGTCGTTCGAAGCAGGGATATCCTATTGGGGGACCGGCGGTTCGGGTGGCACCAGAACAGTGGGAGCAATTACCGCGAACGCCCACGTAGGAACTCATTATCTCGAGATGGCGTCCACAGGCGGGTCGAGTCATCCGGTCGAATTTGCATCTACTTCCACAGGTGCTTCACTCTACTTTCCTGTAACTACCTCGCAGACCGTCACCTTCGGCGGCTACGCGTATCGAGTATCTGGTGGATCGAACGTCCGCTTCGGCCTCGAGATTACCGATGCGAACAAGGCAAACCCAACCTATGTATCGGCGCCGCCTTACAGCGCATATGATCCACTCTGGACGCTGGAACAAGGTACGTATACTGTTCCGGCGGGCAAGAGCTTCGTTAGACTTTATGCGGAAGTAGCTGTTTGGAGCACCGCTACGGTGGGTCGATTTGATGATGCTTTTCTTCAAATTGGTTCTGGTAACTCCAGTGGATTCCTGTATTTCCCACCGCCTATAGTTACCTCGGTATCTCCTAACTGGGGCGCTCCGGCAGGTGGGACTACTCGCACGGTCTATGGTACGGGCTTCCGGTCTGGAGCGACGGTTTCGTTCGGGAATCTTGCTGCTTCAGGCGTTCAAGTCGTTAACGCAAATGCGATAGAAGTCTTCACGCCGGCAGCGAGCGCCGGAGCCGTGGGGGTTACTGTGCAGCAAGGGTCGGCAAGCGGCTCACTCCAGAATGCCTATACCTACTCTGTACCTCCGGCACCTCCCACATCGATGCTGGCCATGAAACACATTGTCTTTGTTCTCCAAGAGAATCGTTCTTTCGACAACTACTTTTCAAAGATGAACGAATACCGACAGATGAATGGGATCAATGATAACGCCGTCGACGAACGGAACCCTGCCATCGGGCTACCGGATGTAGCCGGTAACTTGGTAACTCCATACCACTCCCAAACAGCCTGCCAGGAGAACCTATCGCCAAGCTGGAATTCAGAGCATTTTGACTACGACGGCGGACTGATGGACGACTTCCTGAAGGCGGGCAACGATATCGGTTACTCCACTGATGACCCCAACGGGACTCGCGCAATTAGTTACTACGACTGGACAGACTTGCCGTATTACTACAGCCTGGCATTCCAGTTTGCCACCAGCGATAGATGGTTTTCTCCAGAACTTGGCCCAACTGACCCCAACCGCATGTATTACGTAGCCGGTACTTCGCTTGGCTGGACTGCCACGCCTCATCCTCCACAAGGCGGATTCCCGAATTTCACCATCTTCGACCTTTTGGATCAGGCTGGCATTTCGTGGAAATATTATTACCAGTTTGCACAGCCCTTACATATTCCGTACTGGTCTATTTACCAGAAAGATCCAAGCAAGATTGTTCCGATCACTCAATACTTCACTGACGTCACGAGTGAGAGCACGTTCCCCTCAGTCGTATTTATTGAGGAGGGCGAATACGACGAGCATCCGGAACCCAACCCGGGCACTACAACTCAGACACAAAGCGTGCAGCAAGGTGCGACAGTCATCAAGTCCTTTGCGGATGCGCTTATGCAAAGCCCAACATGGAAGACGTCGGCGTTCATTCTGAGCTACGACGAAGGAGGAGGGTATGATGACCATGTTGTGCCTCCACCAGCCGCATTACCAGATGGAATTCCTCCGATCCTTACCATAGGACAGGATGCATCCGGACTATTCAATCAGCTTGGATTACGACTCCCGGTCATAGTTGCCTCGCCGTGGACACCTGCTCACTTGGTTTCACATGTGGTTCGCGATCACACTGCAGTTCTGAAGCTCATCGAGACACGCTTCAGCCTCCCACCGCTGACCTCGCGTGACGCGGCGAGCGACAATATGTCTGAGTTCTTCAACTTCACCGCACCGCCGTATATGACTCCTCCAACGATGCCGGCGCAGCCAACAACGGATGCGTGCAACCTGAGTTTGGAAGCATCACCGAATCAGTAAAGCTGAATCAAAACGCACAAAGAACGCTGGTCATACTCGGATACTGGTTCCGGAGCAAACGCTGGTGATCGAGGTAAATGTGTCCGCCAGTCCACTAGACAACTACAAGTCGTGGAGCAGGCGACGATTCATGTCGACTGTTGCGGTGCTGAGTGCTGCTGGGACAGTATCGAGCGCCTTGGATCTTCGCCTGAAAGCCGTACTTGCTGGCGAGGGTACCTTGAGAGATCTGGCGGCGCAGAAGGGGCTGATTTACGGTTGTGCAACTACTCCAGACCATCTGCAGTCTGACCTGAACTTTGCACAACTGGCTGCAGAGCAGTGCGGGCTTCTGGTACCCGAGAATTCCTTAAATTGGAGATACGTGGAACCGCGGCAGGGTGCATTTGACTTCCATCTAGGCGACTGGATGGTGAATTTTGCAAGAGATCACGGTATGAAGTTTGGAAACGGATTCCTTATATACCATGTAGGGCTTCCGCAGTGGTTCAGCAATCTGAGTCAGGAATCCGCGAGGAAGGTGCTGTTGAATCACATCACTCAAACGGTCAGCCACTATCGTGGACGAGCATTTTCTTGGACAGTGATCAACGAGGCCATCGCATTTCGTGAGGCGGGTACAGACTTGAAGGACACTCCGATCTTGCGCTTGGTAGGACCGGACTATATAGAGACCTCTTTTCGGACTGCCGCCGCCGTCGATCCTGGAGCTCTTCTCATATTCAGCGATAATCATCTCGAGTACGACATCCCCGAGGACGAACATCGACGCGCAACGTTACTCAAATTATTGAAACGCTATATCAAGAACAAAGTTCCGATACAAGCGTTAGCAATTCAATCGCACTTAAATACGGGTGGCGTGCCATTCAATGGCGGCAAGCTCAGAGACTTCCTCAGAAATGTGAGCGATTTGGGCCTGAAGATCATCGTCTCCGAGCTCGATGTGACGGAGAAGGGACCAGAAACAAGGCTAGATGATCGTGATCGGGCTGTTGCTGACGAAATCGGCCGCTATCTTGAAGTAGTATTGCAAGAAACATCGGTGATCGGGGTGATCACGTGGGGCTTATCGGCTCGCTATAGCTGGTTGGCAAGCTATGCTCCGAGGCCCGACGGACAACAAGTGCGCCCACTGCCCTACGATTCTGATCTCCGTCCCACGCGAGCTTGGCAAGCGTTCGCGACGGCTTTTGAGCGCGCGCCCCGGCGTTGACGAGCCCGCACCTGTTTCCTCGGTGTTGAAAAGGTCAGGGTATCAATGACACTGAAACAACTCTATGCCGCGACTTACCGTCCATTTTTCCGCAAGTTTCGAACGGAACGCCTTCGACGCATGTGTGAAGCCTGTGGGATTAAAGAAAATACGCGAATTTTGGATGTGGGAGGGAGTTATCACACATTCTGGGTGTTCTGTCCAATAAAGCCCAAGGTGACGATCCTCAATCCGAAGGCTTCTTGGTTGCAATGTGATGAACCCGGTTTTATAACGATGCTTGGAGATGGCCGTGCGCTTCCATTCGAGAATCGAAGCTTTGATGTTGTTGTTAGCAATTCCGTAATTGAGCACTTAGGAGAATGGCAGCAACAGAAGATCTTCGCTGATGAAATCAGAAGAGTAGGACGTTGCTACTGGGTACAGACGCCAAGCCGAACGTTCTTCATGGAGCCACATTTCCTTGCGCCTTTGATTCACTTTCTCCCAAAGAGGCATAGAAAACGTCTCGCCCGCCATTTCACTTTTTGGGGTCTTACAATCAGACCAACTGCCAAGCAAGTAAATGAGATGGTGGAAGAAATCAGTCTGTTAAACGCGCGAGAAGTGGAACGACTGTTTCCGGATGCCAACATTGTCCGTGAGAGATGGTGCGGCATGACCAAATCCATCATTGCCTACCGGCTTCAGTCCTAACTCAAGCGCGAGATTATCGCAAGCAAATTGCGAGTCAGACGGGCTTATAAGTGCAACACGTTGTGGCTTAGACGTCTGCTCGAAGCGCGAGCGGAAAGGTGTACACAGATCGTTGTGCAGAGAGAAAACGACCTATATCTACATTGTGTACTTTCGCAGCTAGGACCTGCAGCCTTGCTAGATGTAGCTGGTCTGACATTTGCTCGAACGGAATGTCCTAAGATACATGTGCAGCCTGTAAGCGAGCCAGGCGTTCATCCAGCTGGTGTTGTGCAGATTACGGCTGGTCGTGTGCAAACATCTCTCTTCGCGAAAGTTGAGAAGGCAGATTACAGCGGACGCCAGAACCTTGAGCAGGAACTGCAGTTTCTTTCTAACGTAGCACCACTGGTTTCCGGAGAGAATCCAGCATTACGATCACCGATACCAATCGCTTATTACCCAGAGCGCCGTCTGCTCCTCATGGAATTCGTACCTGGTGAATCGCTGAAGCACTACATATTCGATATGCCTGCCATGCGGACTGCGAGACGTGATCCGGCTGAACTGCTGCAACAGGCTGGCCGTTGGCTTGGAAGCTTTCACAGACTTACTCTGAGGAGTGTGTCCGGTAACCCGTTGGAATGGCTTTTGCAGGAGTTTGACAGCACGCGAACGTTGGAAGCCTTTGTGGTCTATTCATTAAGAGACGTATATGACGAGATACTCGTTATTCTGCGGAGATACCTAGATCTGAATCCAACATTTCAACGGAAGTTATGTAATGTGCATGGAGAATTTACGCCCATTCACGTAATGGTTACTGACGAGGCGATTTATGTGGTTGACTTCGGAAGCAGCAGAGTGGGCTATGGTTATGAAGATGTGGGCTTGTTCGATTGCTTTTACGAATGTCTTTTGCCGTGGCGAGCGTTCATCGGTTCTCGTCGGGTGAAGCTCCAGATTCAAAGAGAGGTGTTTCTGCGGGGATATTTCGAGCAAGCGGCCGCCCCCTTCTCCGCGGCTGATGAGGCAATCATGAGATGGGTGCGCCTGATTTCATTTGCCCGGATCCTGCACGGCGGTCAAAGCCGATATTCAGGGTGGGGCAGATGGGCGTATTCGCGGCTAGCCCTGCGCAGCTTACGAAACAGATTCACTCGACTTTGCTATGCGGAGCTGTCAGCTCTCAGGGAGCTACAGGGGAATGTCTTCCGCGAGGATCCATACGCGGAGCAGAGACTCAACGTTGCGGCTTGCGCAGACAGGTAGGATCACGGGTCGTCAGCAGATTGAACAGAGCGGTTGCTCTGTGCCGATGGGGCATATAGCGAACTCTTTTGGAGCGCTGGCCCTTCGACAGTCAAGCTTTCCCTGCGCAAAAAAAACACTCTAGTCTCGAGCTTTTCGCTCGTTCGTCACTACAACACAAATGGAGTAGCGGATGACCTCATACAGGCGCAAGTCCTTGCTGAACGCCCTGAAGGCGTTTGACCTCTTGCTAGTTGTGACGACGTTTTTGTTGGCGACTTATATAGCCCTTCCACATAAATCAGCAGTATCTTTGGCGGAGTGCCTTTCGATGAGAGTAAAGATTGGAAACTTCGTCCTATTTACTGTGCTGCTGCTCGTTTGGCATTTGACGCATGCAGCCTGTGGACTTTATAGCTCCCGCCGTTTGCTCGATTGCCTTGCAGATATTCGCGACCTCACAAAGGCGTGTGTTGCGGGTACCGTACTGATCGGCCTAACAGGGGTCATCTTTCACGTGAGGATGTTTTCATCAAAGTTTTTGATTGCCTTCTGGATGCTAGCAAGTATCGTCTCAATTACTAGTCGACTGCTGATACGCGTCGCGTTACAAACAGCTAGGAAACACGGGCGAAACCTACGCAATTTAGTCATCATTGGCACAGGGCCGCGTGCGAGTCAGTTTGCCAGCCTGATAGAGTCCAAACCCGAACTGGGATACCGGATTCTAGGTTTCGTGGATGAGCCATGGGTTGGTATAGAAGAGTTTCGTGGAAGCGGCTACGCAATCTGTGATTTCGATGGGTTGGAAGAACTGCTTAGATCAAATGTCGTGGATGAGGTCGTAATTGCATTGCCGGTCCGCACCTTGCTGATGAGGGCACAGCGTGTTACCGGTGCGTGCGAATTACAGGGAATCAAAGTCCGGGTATTCTCAGATCTTTTTGATCCGAGACTTGCCAACACGCGCGCAGACGATATTCTCGGAGGCCTGATCATTGGCCACTGTGCGGCCCTGGAAGAGGGATGGCGCACAGACGTCAAACGGATGTTCGATATTGTGGTTGCGTCGGCTTTATTACTGCTTTGTCTACCCATGCTGCTCGCTATTGCTGCACTTATCAAGCTGAGCGGACCAGGACCCGTATTCTTTATTCAGAGTAGGGTTGGATTAGGCAAGCGACGATTCCAGATGTACAAATTCCGCACGATGGTAGCGGGAGCCGAACAGCAATTGCGCCAATTGGAGCACCTGAACGAAGTTTCAGGCCCAGTATTTAAAGTTAAGGACGATCCACGCGTCACGCCTCTGGGAAGACTGTTGCGAAAGAGCAGTCTAGACGAATTGCCACAACTGATCAACATACTAAAAGGAGAGATGAGCCTGGTTGGTCCTAGACCGCTTCCGGTTCGCGACTATGAGGGCTTCAGCCAGGATTGGCAAAGGCGCCGTTTCAGCGTTCGTCCGGGCTTAACCTGTCTTTGGCAGATTGCTGGCAGGAGTGCGATTCCGTTCGAAACATGGATGCAGCTCGACCTCCAATACATAGATCGATGGTCATTCTGGCTTGATTTGCAGATTTTGATGCGAACCATTCCTGTTGTATTGAGAGGGTTTGGAGCGTTTTGACATCTAACCCACAGCTCCCACCTTTCCTCCTGTTTACCTCAACTAAGCCTAAAACTCATCACCCGGAAATTATGAAGATAGGATTCGTAGGTCTAGAGAACCCTCAAAGTATTCACTCGTACTCTGGCACACCCTATTGCATGGCGCTGGCCTTGCAGCGGCATGGGTGTGAAATCGCATTCTTTTTGCATTTGCAGAAACAGGGCAGAGGTCTTGTTTTTGCTAAGGACAAGATGACCCGCCTGTGTACGGGGAAGCACATTATCCTCGAACGCGATCCGATGATCGTGTGTCATTATCCAGAACAGATTAACGACGCGGTCTGTCGTCATCCCGTTGAAGCCGTTGTTGGTACATCATCTTTCTACATGGCTAACCAAAGATGCCCTGTGCCTTCCGTTTTTTGGGGCGATACCACAGTGGCTGGGGTGCTCGACAATTATCCTTACTACAAACGGTTGACGAGACGTAGCGTTCAAGATTGTCGTGAACTGGAAGAGGCAGCTCTCGGTAGCTGTATGCTCGCGGTTTTCTCCAATCAGTGGGCGGCTGACGTCGCGTGTGCTAATTACACATTTGACCAGCGTAAGGTCAGGGTGATCCCATACGGTGCAAATTTGTTGAACAGGCTTGGTGCCGACGACATTGCGGCGAACATATCTCGAAGAGACAAGAATGACTGGGAGCTGATTTTTATTGGACTAGATTGGCATCGTAAGGGAGCTCCGATTGCTATTGACGCAACTACGTTGATGAGAGCACGCGGAGCCAATGTTCGCTTGACACTTGTTGGTTGTGTTCCGCCTCGTACCGTTAATCTACCTGAATACGTAACGGTTGTTGGAAGAATTGATAAAGCTACACAGAAAGGGCAGACGTTGCTCTCAGCCCTCTACAGGCAGTCGCATCTCCTGATATTGCCCAGCCGTGCGGAATGTGCTGCCGTCTCTTTGTCGGAAGCAAGCGCCCACGGAGTTCCATCCCTCAGCACGAATGTTGGCGGGAACAGGACACTGGTACAGGATGGAGTAAACGGCTACCTGTTGCCACTAGAAGCCGGAGCTTCTGACTATGCGGAGCATGCGTTACAGTTGCTCGGTGATCCGGGTAGATACTCAGCCATGTGCTGGAGCTCCTTTGATCGCTTTCAAGCCGAATTGAACTGGGATGTAGCAGTAGCTAGATTCACTGCTGAACTCAGAGGCGCATTAGATCTGACCGACAGAGAATATGTTTGCTCTAAAGCTAGCTAGAAGCCAAATTAGCAGGTTACGACGCAGCGAACTCGCACGGAATACCGTTAAACTGTGCACGGGACAAGGACTGCGGCTGATAATTCAGGCTATTTACTTTGTCTTAATCGCACGTAATCTTGGGCCCCTGCAATATGGCACATTTGTTGCAATGACGTCACTCGTGGCGATAGCGGCGCCGTTCGCTGGCTTTGGGAGTCCAATGGTTCTACTAAAGTATGTCTCTCGCGAGAGAAGCATGCTTGCGAGGTATTGGGGCAATGGTCTGCTTACTGTCGTCGTCTCGGGGTCTGTTCTAAGCTTGATGATCCTGGCTCTGACGCCTTTTCTCCTCGGAACTCAATTTATTCTCCTTACACTTCTCGTGTGCGTTTCAGACCTACTCATGATTCGTGTCGCAGAACTCGCGGCTTTTGCGTTTGCTGCCCTGGGTAGAATGGGTGAATCGGCGAGAGTGAACGTGTATATTACTTTCACTAGACTGGTTGGAATCATCATCATCTCGACTATTGGGCGCCACCCAACCGTGCGCGAGTGGACCATTGCTTACATGCTTGGCGCTGCGCTTTGTATGTTCTATGCATTTGTCAGAACTACAATCGCCGCCGGTGGAATTCAGATTGGTCCCCGGCAGGCGTGGAAGGATTTACCGGAGTCCGCTCTGTTCGCCGTGAGTACGTCCTCGGCTACGATCTACAACGATCTGGACAAGACGATGTTAGGCAAGTTATCAAATTTCACAGCAACGGGCATGTATGGCGCGGCATATCGCATTATTGACGTTAGTCTCGTACCGGTGCGAGCCATGCTGGCTGCGGCTTGCCCGGAATTCTTCCGACTTGGAGCTTGGGGGCCGTCTGCTACAAAGAAGTATGCGTACAAACTTATAACACGCGCTGTTCCCTTTGGAGCGCTCGTTGCGGTTGGCCTATTTCTTGGGGCACCGATCCTTCCTCATGTTCTGGGTAAGAGCTACACATCTGCAGTCGAGGCTCTGCGCTGGCTTGCGATCATCCCGCTCTTTAGATGCGTTCATATTTTTCTGGCTGATGGTTTGACCGGTGCCGGATATCAGGGGAGGCGCACGCTAGTTCAAGTTGGGGTGGGTGCCTTGAATTTCGTTTTGAACATCTTCTTTATCCGACTATGGTCATGGCGGGGGGCAGCGTGGAGCAGCATCATATGCGACGCTACGCTTGCGATTTCCTTGTGGGCGGTGTTCGAGGCAGTCGTGCCAAGCAAAACTGAGGTGTTAACAGCAGAGTCGTGCGCACTATAAGGTGGGTTTGCGAAGTATTGTGGGGTGCATTCTTGGACTGATTTATCTAAGCATTCTAGTGGAGGAAGCCTCGGGCGCTCATTCCGTTTGCGTATGGGAAGCCTGGTTTCACCAAATCAAACAGGCAAGGGGTATGAGCCTGTACTTCGCCTTGCGAAATAGAAGGTTGGCAGGCTCTTGCTGTACTTCGTTCTGTCTGAGCAGCGAATGTACGTCGCTCAGACAGAACGGCCGATTTTAGTGAACGGTGATAGACGTGCTGGTTGTCGAGAGTTGACCGGCCTGATCTCTAAGAGAGAGCCGGATGGTGTAACTACCGGCTTTGCTGTAGGTATGCGAGGTTGATGGGGTCCAGTTCAGCCAGGTGCCGTCACCAAAATCGATAGTCCTGCCTATAATGGCACTTCCACCGGCCCGGCTCGCCGACGAATCTATATTAACCACTAACGGGTGTGTTCCGCTTTGAGGTGTTACGGTCAACACGGTCGTCGCGGGAGCTCCAGCTTGGCTGCCTTTCACCGAAAGCGCTACTGTCGAATAAAACGGGACGTCAACCTCTGCTGAGTAGCCCCCTGGAACGGATTTGAGCGTAACAGATTGGCTCGAAATCTGACCGTGTGAACTATTAAGGAGGTATACCTTTCCGGTTGGTGATGTAAGTCCTGTGTTCGCAAGGGTCACATTGACTGCGCTATAAGTGCTTGAAGTGGGATTGATGATGACCACGCTATCCGCCGTGCTCGTGTAGAACGCAGTCGCTGCGAGACCGGTTGTTGTGCTTCCAGGAGAAACGGAGGCCGCCATATGGCCACCAGCCTGCAAGTCAAGATAATTAGGTGATGCAAACAATTCATATGCATAGAACTGTGGATATGGCTCCATGACTGATGGGTCGCAGTCCATGTCGGAATCCCACGCGCCCATGATGCAAAAGTACTTTCCGGAGGAATTAAAGTAGACGAGACGGCTCGGAACTGCGGTGGCGCCGTTATACACGACATTGAGAAAATCGACTACGGATGCACTATTCCACAAAGGCGCGTAACTGGGATTGTTACGGCAACAGTCAACTGAAAACGCCCAATTGTCATTGAATTCAGTGATATAAATCGGAGTTGATCCGGGATTGGGCTGATGACCGGCCCGCACAAGCAGTTCAATCAAATTGTAGTCGTGAATTAATCCATGTGCGCTGGATTGAGTCACTGAGTACAAATCAGACCAGGTCATCCCATCGTTAATATCGTTTTGACCGGTGATATAGAGGTGGAAGCTGACGAAATCGACATAGGGCGCAGCATTTGCATTTGTGAGAAGCGCCGGAATCCAAGTCGGCGCCAGAGAAAGCTGAGATATTGTAGGCCCACCTGTGCGAATGGGTTGACCATCGGACTTCGCCTGGGCGTGCATCGCTGCGGCAGCGTCATAGAACATTGTGAGATACGTATTGAGTCGTGTAGCAGCATCACTAATGCACAGAGATGTGGCGATTTCAGGCTCATTCCAGATTTCATAATCCTGCAACAAACCGGGGAACTTCTGGTCCACGTGGGCCACGACTGAAGCTGCCATGTAACCCCACTTCCCAATATTGGAGGGCGGAGAGCAACCCGTCGATCCAAGCGAGGAGGGCGTCTCAGATATAACCGCTATGGGATGCAGACCCGCACTCTGGACTTTCTCTAATTGACCATCAAGAGCATCAAAGTTTGGAGTCGATGTTGCATAGATCTGCTGAAGCGAAACCCAGAGGCGCGTTTCGTTCAGTCCCGCCGCCGTCAATCTACTGATTGTACCCAGATCGCTTAAGGTGGATCCCACTCCGCCAACGGAGAAAAGTCCGCTTGGGACCAGCGGCGTTGAGCCAGTTCGATTACCGAAGTCAGCTGAGATGCTTTGTGACTGTGCTGTACCTGTGCCCAAGATGGATGCTACCGCGAAGATAATCGATAAACAGGTACCATGGATCTGTTTATGAAATGCTAGCTTTACCAACATAATCGCTTCCCATCGATGAAAGTGGATGAATGAGGTTGATTCCACGCAGGTTACCACTGGGACGAGGACAGGGTCGTTCCCTCGGGGCAGGGACACGCTAGGGTGGCTTGAAGTTTTGTAGATATTAACACTCAAGCGCAAGTTGTCAATTAAATCTTGGGGTAGGGACACGAATCGCGACAAATGCGCCCGGGGAGAGTTATTGATCCCATGCGTCCATTCGTCCGGAGGGCGAAGCGCTCTTTGACCAGTCTCTGGGGAAAGGGCCTCCAAAGTCTTCTACCCAGAGTGGACGGGTGCATTCTTTAAGATCGACTTGTCAGTTCGCAAAGGACGACCCCACCGGAGCCTGAAGAGAAGAGCGTCTGACAATTCTAAATCTGCTCTTAACGCAAATGGCACACGAAGGTAGCTCAGCAGGCCGCAAACTGGCTCAATTCGCACTAGACATCACGCTGAAGCATCACCTATCGCCGAAGCAACCATAAATAGGCTCGAAATCTATCTTCTTGAGGGTGCCCCTGGCGCACCCTTTTCTTCTGTCGCTGGTGGTTCAAGCCCAAGATGGGCTACGCGTCGAGTGCATCAATGTCAAAAGTGACATCATCCCATCGGTCGATCCGGAACAAGGTGGGTGCATTAAGCTGGGCTGTCTACAACACTGCTCGGATGAAAGCTCAGATTTATGCTAGGGGCCCCAATAAGATAGTCTCCCTAGACGGTTGTCGATTTGACCTGCGCAATTTGCCTAATACACCTATGAAACTGAAGCTCCTCAGGGGCGAATATGAGGAACGTGAGAGGAGCGCGGCCCGCCAATACATTCAAAAAGACTGGCCAGTAGTCGAGCTCGGCGGTTGCATCGGCGTCGTTGCATGCGTCACAAACAAGCTGCTTCGACGTGGCGAGGCGCATATCGTGCTGGAGGCAAACCCGCTGGTGATTCCTCATCTGCAGTCAAATAAGGACGCGAATCACTGTTCATTCAAGATCGTGAATCGAGCAATAGCGTATGACACAGACAGTGTCTCTTTCAGCCCGTTGAGTGACCTGTGGGGCAGCTCTCTACATCACAATAGAAGCCGCAAGCAGGTGTCAGTGCCCACCACTCAGTTGCGCCAAATCCTCGGGGAAGAGGAATTCGAAAAGTACGCGCTTATCTGTGACATTGAAGGCCAGGAGTATGAACTGGTGACGCATGAGCCGGATGCACTAGAAAGGGCCGAGCTGATCATCATGGAGGTCCATCCTCACTTGATCGGAGAGGAAAAAGTTATGACTCTTCTGTCGAAGCTCGCTGGCCTTGGGTTTAAGAGGATCGACAGTTCTGGGTTTGTGGTGGTGTTAACCCGCACGTAATGAAACTGCTTAGTCGTCACAATGATCACTATCGTCGCTGCAGAGCACAAGGGATACACGCTCGAACAGATGCAGCACAAGCTGGAAATCGAATAGAGGGGTCAAGGTACTATGTTGAAAGCCCCGACCTTGCCATCGGTTGTTACGTAGATCTGGATCTGGCGGACCCCGCCTGTAAAGAAGGCGAGGTAGGTGTAGCTGAACCCATTTCCATTTCTCAACTGTGACTTTTGCCTGATGTTCATCTGGATCAAGTGGCCCAGGGCTGAGAGTTGCTTACTGGATTGGGTCACTTGCCGTGTCGTCATAGCTGCGTTCATCTCCGGGGTCAGGATGCTGCGGTCCGGGCTACCGGCTGAGATACTCTCGAACATCCTGCGGGCCAGCGCCTGCGTACGAGTATCCTCATCCGTTCCCTCAACGCTGGAAACCTGTTGCGGAGCGCTCACGCGTGGATCGATGATCGCCAGAATGTCGTGCACCATTTGCTCGGGCACGCCTCGGAAAACGGCGTCCGGACTGTTTGAAAGAACAACGACTGCCAGCCGATCGTCGGGGAAGATGGCGTTCAGACAATATCCCCCCGTCAGCGGAGCATAGCCATTATGCCAAACCTCCCGGTGGCCCCCAATTGACGCAGGCACAAAACCCATCGCGTAGCTCACTGGCTGCCCATTCGCTAGCTTCCCGGCAGCCCACAGCTGACGCATGGAGTCAGGCTTCAGCATCCTGTCTCCGATCAATGCTGCGTCCCAACGTATTAAGTCATTAGCGCTGGAAACGATGTTTCCAGCCCCATAGAAAAGATCCAGACTGAGCGGCACTGCAACTGGAGCGAAGGTCCCTGCTGATCCTTCATAAGGAGTCGCGATGTCCTTTTGTGCCTCATACCCGACTCCGGAAGCAGTCATCAGAAGCGGAGTGAAAATGTTCTGCTGCACAAATTGATCGAATCGCATGCCGGAGCTTTTCGCCACGACCTCGGCCAACGCGGCGTAGTTTGTGTTGCTGTACTCCCATTTTTCACCGGGTGCGAAATCAGCCCTATCTGTTTTCAGAATTGCGAATAGCCTATTTGGATCAATCTGTCCTTCGAGCGGCCAGTTATGTTCGGTTGTGAGTGGATAGTTATGCAAGCCGGACGTCTGATTCAGCAGCATCCGCAGAGTTATCCTGTCCGCGTTCGGCATCTCTGGCAGAAAATAGCTCAACCTGTCATCGAGTGACAACCTGCCATGCTCTGCCAGCAGCAGAATCGATACAGCGGTGAATTGCTTGCTTATTGAACCCACTGAGAACCGCGTACCGACTGTCACAAGTGTCTTGTTCGCCAGATCCGCGTAGCCAAATCCAAGGGAAAAGACTGCCTGCCCCTTGTACCAGACGGCCAATGAAAAACCAGGAGCTCGCTTCTGATCATAGGCCGCTTTTCCAATCTGATAGATAGTTGCACTATCCGGCGCTCTCTGAGCCACCGCTGCAACACCTAATGTGAAGGATAGAAACAAACTCACCGCTCGCAGCATGGCCAGAATTGTAACCTTCCCGCCGCTTCACTAAACACAAACCCGCCTGTTTGGAAATCTCCAGAATCCCATAGTAGACAACTGAAACTGCAGCTCTTGTCCACGGGGAACTATTGTCAATGGTTCCCCGACGATGGATCTCGGGCCATTTCTGCTTCCGAGGGAATGGGGTGCGGCGCAGTGAAGGGCGAGCAGCAGGGCTTCTTCACAGGGGCGAACTCCATTAACTCCACCCGAGTTCTCTCCGGATCAAAGAGATTGAATTGCCACTTGCCGTCTCTCCCGATCTTCGGTCCCACGTGCTCATTGTCCAAGCGGCCTTCGGAATCGAGGGTGGTGACGGACTCTTCCATGTTCTTAACGCCGATTGAGAAGTGGTTGAGAGTGCCAAGTTCCGTCTGAATAGCCGCGATCGGAGCCCCGTTCGGAGTGGGAACGCCAACCAGCATGTACTCCAGCCAATTGCTGCCGTCGGGCACCTGAAGTGAAACCCAATCTACCTTGTCCGAGGCCTGCCCGCCAAACCAATATGGACGGAAACCGAGAATGTCGCGATAGAAGGTGTCCTCCGCATCCCGGTTACGGACTCGCATTCCCACGTGGATGATGTGCTTGCCGATGGGATTCGCCGGGCTCATCGGCGAGGGATGCAGGGGCGGTTGAACGAATTCCACGATGTTGCCTTCGGGATCCTTAACACGGAACCATAGACTGCCGTCTGAACCATGTTCTACGCGCGCGGGAACAGTGACGCCGCGTGCTGTAAGGTATACGCGAAGACCCTCGGCGTCAGCGGTTGTGTAAGCCCAGTGATCGACACGTACAGGCGAATCTTCCTGAAGAAGGGGCAAAACCTCAACAAACTGTACTGGGTTGAGGTAGTAGCGGGTTCCTCTTGGGTCCTCCGGGTCGGCGCCTTTAAGAAGGCCAATGTCATGGCTGTAGAAGTGTTCGGCGTTGGCAGGCTCGCTGGAGTAAACAGCGATGTGCGAGATGCCGGTAATGGGTGGTCGCGACTGGGCAAACATGAGCAATTGCGGCAGAAGCGCGACCACCAAGACTAAAAGGCGATTCATTGCTAGCTTATGACCCGGCTCTAACAACAACCTTGTAAGGACGCATCATGTCGTTATCTTCGTGCTCCAGAATATGGCAGTGCCACACGTAGTGGTGCTCTTTGCCGGGTGAAACATCCGCACCTGGAGGTAGATCGAAGCGTTGAATCACTCTTGTTACGAATCCTGGATATGCTTTGACTGTATCCTTCCAAGCAGAACGCTCGTTTATCTCCGGTGGAATCGGCGATCCATATGTTGCCAACTTTCCGGTTGCTTGTGTGGTGGTTGAGTCAAAACGCTGCCTGTTCAATACCTGAAAACGTACAAGGTGAATGTGGATTGGGTGGGCATCTCTCGTCGCATTGACAAACGACCAAATCTCTGTGGCTCCGGCGGCTGGATCTTCGGTAATGGGGTCATACCAATGTGCATTACCAAGCAGGCTTATTTCCGTATAGCCGTCAGAAGGCCGCTCCTTTTCAGTGAGCCACAATATACGCTCACGCGTACTGCTAGTCGGGACCAGAGGAGTGAACGGAATAAGTGTGCTCGGGAGCGCACTGACATCCTTCGAAGACAGTTTCCTAACTACTTTGAAGAGCATTACCTTAGGTGGGACGATCTGGCTGCGCATAGGGTATGGTGCAGCAGCTTCGTCCTCCAGGTCGCCCGGGTATGGTGCAGCAGCATCGTTCTCCATAGAGAAGCACTTGCCCTCGCTGCCCGTAAAGTCGAGCACGAAATCCATTCGTTCACCCGGAGTAATCAGCAGATGGCGCATTTCGACGGGCGAGGGGAGCAGACCTCCATCGGTACCTATCTGCTGAAAGAAGGGTACGTCAAAAGATTTCTCGAGAATATTGCCGCTGCCGTCCGAGTTGTAAAGTCGAAGACGATAAAAGCGCGCATTGGATGCATTCAGCATGCGGAAACGATATTTTCTCGGCTCGACCTCCAGAAAAGGCATGACCTTGCCATTCACGCAGTTCATATCCCCGAAGAACTCTTGTATCCACACGGGGAGCGGGCCGTTTACAGCTTTCGGATACAGCAACGATCCGTCTTGATTGAGTAGGCGATCCTGCAGCATCAAGGGAATCTCAAATTCGCCCGAGGGTAGATTCAACGCCTGCTCGGCATCATCGCGAATGAGATAGAAGCCCGAAAGACCGGCGTAATTATTAAGCCTGGTAATGCCGTGACAATGATCGTGGTACCAGAGAGTAGTAGCCGGCTGATGGTTAGGGTAGGTGAAAGCCTGCGGATTGAATCTTGGGCCATGTCGACCGTCTGCAGTGTACCAGGCATCAGGGTACCCGTCGCTCTCGGACAGTACACAGGCGCCATGCACATGAGTAATCGTGCGCACTTGCGGCAGCGTCGCCTCGGCCCCGTGGAGTGTGTGATCGATGGGTAGGAAATGCGTGGATGGCAGATGGTTTGACCACCTGACGGTGACTTGCCGTCCACGCCGCGCTTCAATCGTTGGTCCCGGCCAGGAGCCATTGAAGCCCCACAACATTGTCGGCGGCAGATCGCGGTGAAGTTTCTGATGAAACTGCCGCATCTGGATATCAATGACGTGATTCTCGCGCGACGAAGCATCGATCACAGGTGGGATGGGTAATGGATCCACATACGGCATAAGTTCTATGCCACTCTTGGCCGAAGCGGCAGATGCCATGGGAGTGGAGCCTTGATGAAATGCTGAGATGGAGCCTGCAAGCGTGGTACCAGCTACGGCGTACAAGCCATTGCGTACGACTACGCGCCGACTCAGTGGCTTTGAGGACTCGTTAAACGGCTCCTTGCCTACGTTCTTCCCAGCGACGATAGCCATTGCATCTAGAGTGTAACGCCGCCAGCTTTTCCGTTTCAAAACTCAGAGAAAAGGCTACAGTCCGTTGTTTCTAAACGCATCCAAGCTGAAACTCATCTGCGCTCACGGCGCCGTTGAAGGTCCACAACCTCATGCGCAGACGACTTCCTGGCTGGCCCCATTTTCATCCGTCGTTGTGCCCCCAAAAGGCATGAAGAACTCATCCCGTCTAAGCGGTTAAGTGGCTCCGCTTCCGCTGCATGCGGTTAGGAAGCTTCCCCCTGCCACCTGACACTTGTGCCAGTTGATGTACGTCCTGTGACGATGTACGGTTGGCTCCTCAGGACCCCAAGGGCCACGAATTGGATATCTAAGGAGTGAAGAGTATGTATGCACGCAGAAGATTTACAAAATTCGTCGCGATAAGCGCAGTGGTGCTGGCCGTCATGCTGGTTGGGAGCAGGCCGGCGTTTTCAAGAGACAAGTATGAAACTGTTGACGCCCAAGCCTTTGGCACGGGCACTCAAATGGGCCAGAATATAGGCGTGACCCTGAATATCTATGAGTTCTCAACCCCCGCGGACAGGGTAACTTTGGTGCAGGCTTACGATAAAGGTCAGAATCAGGGACTGGTAAATGCACTGCAGAAGATGAAGGCGGTAGGCCACGTGGAGATCACAGGCACGCTGGGCTATGACTGCGCTTACATCAAGATGACTCCGACACCGACTGGCAGAAAGATCGTCTTTGTCACTAACCGTCAGATCCGCTTTGGGGAAGCCTTCTTCGATACTCAATCGCAGTCCTTCAATCTAACCGCCGGCGAGCTTGAAATCAACGATCAAGACAAGAGCAAGAGCATTGGAGTCCTCTATCCGGCAGCGCAACTGATCCTCGACAAAGAAGGCAAGCTGCAGTTGGACCTCAATCAGAACCCCTGGAAGCTGGTTGACGTTATCGATTGGAAAGGCACGGCTGGGGTCAACTAACACCACGCCTGCCTGCGGCTACCCTTTCATCCAGACTCAGGAGCAAGGGTTCAACAGCTTTCAATTGCCGGGATAGTTATGACTATCCAAGCGAGGTACGTTATGAAGTTCGTTCGACACTTTGCGATCCGATGCACTTTGCTCGCGATACCGCTTGTCCTGTTAGCCGAAACAGTCCAGGCGCAGAAGAGTAAGTATGCCTGCTCGGAGCCGAATCCCGCATCGCTTTGCACCGCCAGCAATACGTGTGGATCGGCTTCGGAGCCTTGCTCTGTTGACGTTAAGCGCACTGCGAACTCCGCTTCGGCGACTCCCAGCATCCAGGATGCGAAGGGAAACTCAACCTTCTGCGTGAAGGCGGGTACGACGGTGGTGTGGAAGAGCGACACGAAACATCAGGGCTTCATCGTTGACATGGGGCCGAAGACACCGTTCGCTACTGACGACATCATCGGTGGTTCGGAGAAGTCCGTGACTTTGGTAGCCAAGACTCCGGGCTGTTACAAGTACTCCGTCGGGGCCTGCCTTTCGGGGGCGATTTACGGGATGTGCGGAAACAGCACGGCAGAACTTGTCGTCGTTCCGTAGAGCTTTGATGAGTCGGATGCGTGGAAGCTCTCCCTGCGACAGCGTGGACTTTCGGGAGCAGGAAGGTCTTTGTCTGCTCGGCTGATTTTGCGGCTTCGGCTATTTCCTGGGCTTCGCGTTCGGCTTCTTCTTCGGCGATGCGTTGCGCGCGCATGGCTTCGGCTTCGCGGAGCAGGATTTCGCCGAGGCTGGGTGGGCGTCTCTGCTCTTCGATCTCTTCCGGTTCGGGGCTCTGTTTGGACGGACCGATCAGGGTGCCGTCTTCGTGCTCGTGGATCTCGCGGACGGTTTGCGTGGGTACTTCTTCCTTCGCGGCCTGGGTGGCGCGGTGGCGGTTGTTCTGCGAGGCAACTTGCAGACCGTAGATGAGGATGCGGGCGCGACGTGGGTCGATGCGGTTGGCGGCGAGGGCGAGGACAACCTCGGAGATGGCCAGCTGGATGGCGTCGGCGTCTTCAAGCGGCGACAGGTCGAGGGTGGTTTCTTTGGGTTCGGTGTAGGGCTCGTAGGGCTGGTTTTGGGGTGACGGGCGGCGCCGGGTCTTGTGGTGGAAGTAGCAGAAGTCCTCGGCCTTGAGCGCGGGTGACTGGCACTTTTTCCCGCTAGTGAAGATGTGTCGGCACTCGTTGTACATTGGGTTTGGCTCCCCCTATATTTTTTGTAAATTCGTCTTTTTATTGGTGGTTACGATTGGTGCGCGCTGCGCGCGGTCTTTTTAGACCCACTCAAGCTCCTCGAACGGCGCGAGGAGCTTGAATGGGGGCACCCGGTTCGTGCTTCGGCTTGGGTTGGTACCCCCTATGGTTTTGCTAAATTACTCTACGGGCTTGGGTTAGGGGATATTCGGGACGATGTAGGGTTCGATTGGAAAATCCCAGGGCTGAAGCCCCTTTCTGCTTGGCGGATGTTCACCGGGCTAAAGCCCGGTGCTTTTACCAAAGCGACTTCTGAAAAACCTCCCCTAAAACACGAAAAGCCCGCCGGGGCTCCGGCAGGCTTTTTTCTCTCTATTTCTATTTTAGCAATTTTGACGAAATGGTCGGCCAATTTCCCGGCACTATTTTCGCTTTGGAATGTGTGGGTTAGAAGATTTTCCTTGCCTCAGGGGCTTGACAAGAATTTCAGCGGATCAGGATTGAACGCAGAATTCGTTAGAAAACGAAGGCCTTCGTATCAAGCTTGCAAACAAGCACAAGTTCACCATCGATAACGATATGAGAGGCGCTCCCAGTTAACTGATATGCACTGAGGCAACCTTAGGGTGTTTTATCACCCGTTGTGCGCACATTTTAGAGACAAAACATACTAACGGCGGACTAGGAAACCACTACCAGCCGGCGGCGCGAAGCGCTACAATCCTTTTGCAATCCTGTTGCAATTCAGTCAACGCTTCTTTTGATACGGCAGTTCTGTAGAGTATTCAACCTAATTCCAGACTGGTTCGGGCCCCACAACAAGAGCATACAAAAAGCCAGCTGAACGAGCGGTTGGCGCAGGTATTGCGACAACCCCAGTTGATCCGAACACGAGGCTATGGGGATCAGTCGACGCGCAGTGTTGTTCGATACGGTTCATCGGTCTGGCAGCCGCACGCTTTGCACACATGCGTGGCTGGCGATCCTTGGCCTTCTGTTGTGCGTGTTTCCCGGCTCCGCGGTTGCAGCACAGACAAATGCGAAGAACGTACTGGTCGTCTTTAGCTCTCGTCAGTCCAGCACTAGAAGCGATTTGGATTTGTTGGAATCCTCGGTGCGGGCTCGTGTTCCGGGGCAGGTCAACTTTGCTGTCGCATACCTGGATTACCGGATATCGGATGAGAAGCCTTATTCGGACAGCCTGGCGGAGACATTTCGTCGTGAATTCATAGAGATGAAGCCGGACGTTCTGATTACAGCTTCCATTCAATCCCTTCACTTCGCGATGCAATACCGTGACAAGTTGTTTGCCGGCGTGCCCATTGTCTTCTTCGGGGTAAGTACCGGCGAATTAGAAGGAGAGAAGTTATTGCCCGGAATAACCGGTGTGACTGCTTCTGTGGGTCTCGGGGAAACGATCGATCTGGCGCTTCGACTTCATCCGGATACAAAAGCGGTCGCCGTCATCGCGGACACACCGGGGAGCACGGAGAGGCATTGGGTGGCAGTCACGCACGGCGAGCTTCTTCGTCATCAGGATAAGGTGAAGGAGATCGACGTCATCGGACCTCCAAGCCGTGAGATGCTGGAAAGGATTGCCGCACTTCCTCCGCATACAGTGGCCCTCTTCGAACTTCCGCCAGCAAGTTCAGCTGAACCGGCCGTCGGAGCCTACGATGTCCTCGACGCGACCGCACAATACCTACCGACCTATTCCGCCTTCCATACGCTGTGCTTGAACCACGGATGCATCGGTGGAGCATACTATGACTCGGGAAAAAACACAGTGCTGGCCGGGAACATGGCGGCACGGATTCTATTGGGTGAGCGGCCGGAAAACATTTCGGTGGTGGACAGATCGATTTTTCAGGTGGAGGTGGATTGGCGTGCGCTTCAGCGGTGGCACATTCCGGAGTCGGCCCTGCCGTCGGGCAGCGTGATCCTGTATCGACCGCCTACGTTGTGGGAGCAATATCGGAAATATCTGATTGCCGCTATCGCGCTGATTGTTGCTCAGGCACTTCTGATTATCGGATTGCTGTGGCAGCGGGCGCGCAAGCGGAAAGCCGAAGCTGTGCTGAGTGAGAGCGAAGAGCGTTTCCGCGTGATGGCCGATACGACGCCCTCATTGATCTGGATGTGCGAC
>CAWHWJ010000003.1:0-497175 GCA_963833015.1 uncultured Acidobacteriaceae bacterium
GGGCTGACGAATGGTCGTCTGCCTTTTTAGCGTTTGACAGAAAATGAGCTGATTACCGGAAACGCAATGGAAAGGGTAGCGGGTCAGTTTGAAATGCGCGACCATGTCTGGACAGTGGAAGAACTGGTCAGCTTGATTGAGCCGAACCCGATCCGGGACCCCGTTTAGTCCATTCTCTCATCGGCCTTAGTTCCAGCAGTTCCTCCACGACATACTCGCCAGTCGTCCCATCTGAGAAACCCACAATAATTCCGTCGTGCCCGTCCAGCGTGACCGTCAGAATCTCGATTTGCTCTTCCATGCGAAAAAGGAAATCACAACTGACTTTGGCAAGTCTGATCAATTTTGAACAATGTGAATTTCAAACTGACCCACTACCATCGAGAGGGCTGGGCTTCGATTAAGCCTTTTTATGGTCTAATAGTGATGTTGGCTTGATGGCGGAATCGGCATACGCGGTGGTCTCAAAAACCATTGGGAGCAATCCCGTGTGGGTTCAAGTCCCACTCAAGCCACCAGATCGATCCAGCCCACTGCCTTTCCCAAAAAACCAATGCAAAAGATTCCCAGGGTGATCAGTCAGGGGCCAAGACTGATTCTTGTAAAAAAAGTCGAAATTTACACATTTTCTTCCACAGTTTCCAGCGCCTCGTAGCTATCATACTGATAAAGAAATAGTTACTGGCAGACGCAGCGGACTCAAAATCCGTCGGAGGCAACTCCATGGGGGTTCAACTCCCCCTCCCGGCACCATCTAAAATACCAATATCCTCTTTAGATTCAGAGTCTTGCCGCACTCGTTAAGAGCGCAGAGTTCGGCGTGCTTCAAGTCGGCCACTGCATTAAGGTACGAAATCAGGTACAGTGCGCATCCACTGTTGTTTCAATACCGTGGCTTCGTTAGCGGCGGACCTTATTTCTGCTAGTTCTTCCTAATTACGCCAGATTACGGAATGCGCGGCGGACTTGGTATCTGACCAAGTCCTGCTGTGTGTCAGGTATAGGTCGCGAACGGAATTGTGAAATGCAGATGCGAAGCGCAACTGAGACCTGATAGCGATGTTCCACGCGTCTCGACGCGTGAATCAGCGATTTGTCGTTGTGGGTTCCGGAAATTCTGGCACGGTCTGCATCGGCAGACAAGGCCTCTTTTAAGTTGATGTGACGTGTGCGTCAAGGCGGCAAAGCAACGCGTGGAACGCAACTACGCAGAGGGCCTGCTCCTTATTAAACACCGCGACAGTCTAGTACCTCAGGAATCGGTCCCTAATACTCCACCCAGACCTTAACCTTCCCAGAGAGCACCAAAAACCGAGCCGGCAGAGTAGTTCCAGCACCTGCGTTTCCCATCGTGCGCTTAGGGCCAGCACGTTGGCATGTGCCAATGCAACAACCGCGGCTCACCCCCATCATTCAGTTTGCTCCTGACGATTTCTCCCTTGATTCTCATCTAGTTGCAGCGGCCGGCATTCATGGCAGCTAGATTGCACTCTTACGAGCATCGGGCGAACGCGATGAGGCTAAGTCTGATGCGTGCGATGGATTCAGCAGTAGTAAGTAAGAGGACTCTGCTTCACCTTTGGCAGCTCGCTTGCATGGGAAAAAGAGCACCGAAGAATCGGATCGTACGTCATACGGATAAGGGCGCGAGAGGTGCAGTGCCTGCCTCAACAGGTGAAACAAAGGAGAGCAACGACATGAAACGTCACTTTTCTATTGCCCTTGCATTGCTGCTCGCAACGAGTGCGGGAGCAAGCACGCAGGATGTCGCGTCCGACGCGGACAAAGGGGCCAAGGATGCAGGTCAAGCAACCGCGGAAGGAACTAAGGGGACTGCACACGGCACTACAAAAGCAGTCGATAAGACATCAAGTTGCTCCGCACAAGGTGTCAAGAGGGGCTTCGAAGCCGTTGGCCACGGAATAAGAGAAGCTTTCACAAAACCAATAAACGCAGCGAAGTGTGACGTATTGTACGGCCCTCAACAGGCTTATACGGTTTCCGATAAAGATTTGAGGCCATGCGGTCAAAAGTAGAAAGGGTAAGAGACATTCCATCCGGGTCTGCACGCATAGGCTCAAACCAGTATGGCGTCGCCTTGGTTAGAGTGTACCCAAGACTATTTGAAGAGTGGTGATGTGTCGGAGAATGATACCTGCTCGGTTGATCCCACGTCCGATATTTGCGAATCGATCAGCGACGCAACCTCTCCCCATACGCGCGGATCGTTCTCTATTTCGATGTGAGACTTCATGAAGACCCTTGCACGCCAGGAATGGTTATCGCAATTGATCGGAATGGTCCTTATATGTCATTCGAAAATTCCCGATGATGTTCGTACGCGTCGAATCCGCTGCGAGAATCTCTGGGCGTCCATGGAACAGGCCTGCAGGCTGGTAAAAAATTCACTGCACTTGCCACATTCGGAGGAATCGAAGCATCCTGGTGGCCGGGTTTGGCGATGCTATCCACCTGAACAGTGAGCAACACTGGAATATTCCTTCGCTCCAACTCACGAGCTAACGTGACTGTCCCCGATGCACCCCAGCTGTGTCCATAGATGATGATTCTCGCTCGCTCTTTCTCTTCGACTGTGAGTGTCCCATCCCCGTCCGTGTCCAGCAATAACAGGATTAGACGGAGAGCCTCGAGGCCGCAGATGGATCACTGATGTTCGGGGTGTCGACAGCGATGATTTTTGCCGTCATTCTGCGTTTGATTCAGACTCGATTTTCGGATCTCAGAGGCTAAGTAATTGTTGGCGTGAGTGGAACTCCATACATCTCGTTGCCCGCCTATTCGAAAATACGTGCTGACAAGATTTGCTCCGATCGATATTGCACAACGGAATGGTGCCGATGGGTAGAGGCGAGTGGGGCAGCCTTAAGTTGGCACTTGCGCAGATGTAGCCACCGAGAAACGAGCTGCTTGGGTTTGACGTTCCGCCTAAACCATGTCATTTCAATGGATCTCACGTAAAGCCCCAGGCTGTCTCTTCATGGCCTATTGCGTGCATTCCAGTGAGACAACGTTAACGATTTGGAAAGTCCGAAGCTCACCGAGATATGGATGATGCGGTTCTGTCGAACCTGGCGAACCTAGTTTCGGGTTACCTGCAAGTTGATGATGAGGAGAAGCAATGCACTCGACTGTTATCGAACCCAAGGCACAGAACATTCGGAACGAATTTGACAGCCTTGGGGAAGTACCAAGCGATCACCTCACCTTTATGCAAATGCAGAACGAATCGCACCTTCAATTACTCGGTAGTGGTGTTCTCCGGACTTATTGATGGCTGGTCTGGAAGGAGGTGCCAGGTCTGCTTTCTGGAGCTGGCGTTCTGCTTGTCTGTGCAGGGGGCGTTATCACGACACGATTCGGAGGCCCAAACTCACGGGGTCATTTAAGTTGGATAGGGCACTGGAAGTAGCGCGCCATCTGGTGCCTGGCCTCATCCAGAACGCGCTGGTAGCTTGATCCCTCTTCCTGAAGTCGGCGTTGCAATGTTCTGGAACTCATATGAAGATCGCGGGCAACATCTTCGATGACCGGCCGACGGCCTGTGAGTCGCTGCTGGATGGCGTCGCGAACCATCTCTTCGAGACTGTTCTGACTATTGCGTTGTTTCAGGTCCTGGTCGAACTGAGTCGGCTTTAGAATCCTTGGTTCGGGCACCTCTTCATAACGAACGTCGCCTGGCGCATGTAGAACAGTTCCACGCATCTCGAAACTCCTTTTGAGGTACAGGAAGCGTCGTTCAACCGCAACAGCGGTATTCCATCCGTCCCGCGATCTCAATGCCTGCCAAGATCCACATTAGTCGCCGGACGCTTGGAATGATATGCATAATCCGCCATAGTACATGCCAAGTGCGCCAATTTTATATGGCGCGACATGCATATACTTTGGCGTGCTTTGAATCTCGCAAATGAAGGCAAACGCGAGAGACTTATTTTGAGACTCGAACCAAGGCAAGGAGCAAATCCCGAGCAGTTGCCGTTCCTGCCTCCAGGCCAGCAGCCAACCGTCTCCTTTCTGCGCGGCCTCATCACGAAGCAAACCTGGACGGCCGCCGCAATCAACAAGGGAGATACCTGGTGGCTCAGCGACGCAACCGGAGCGCCTTTGTCCAACGCTTCGCAATGCCATCCAGAATCAGGCGAGGCATGGTTGCCCTTTGGAGCGGTGTCGATCGCAAAGGCGGGCAAGCCCCCAGCGAGATCGACGGAGGGCCTCATGAAGCCGTTGTTCACCTCGTATCCTTCGAATTGCGGCGTGAGTAACCGGACAGTGACCCCACATATGTTGTCGACTTGCCAACCTGTCAATAGGCCTGGGCGTACGCTTGCAAACATCAACAACCCCAAGCCGCTTCTTAAGGGATTGAATTCTCGGGCCGAGACGGTACATTCGCACAGGTCTTGCGCGAACACCGGCGCTTATGCAGCAGCCTGCTGCACAATTGCTCGGTGGACGTAATGAAGTAGTTTGGGCTGATCCCACACGGATCAGCCCTTTGGCCACTTGGGTTGTAGGTGCCCGCATTTTGCCCGCAAATAACGCCCATTTAGCCGTTCTTGCCGGTTATTAAGTGCTGTGTCGTCCATTTGCGGTTCGAGCCATTCCCATGGCATGCAAGAGGTCGTCGGTTCGATCCCGACCAGGTCTACCCAAACCATTTCAATAGTTTAGACGCCAACTTTCGGGAGCATGTGCGGTCCTGCAGGAGCATTCGGGACGACTCCGTTTCTGCCTGCTCCATAGAAGAGTTCGTCGGCTTCCAATCAAACGACATATCGACGGCACAATGCTGCGCAACAAGTTTCTACTCCATGCCCGCCTGCGCGAAAGCCTCCACCATTCTCCTGATCTTGGCGTGACACATCATCTCCTGCACGACCTTGACGTCGTCGCCGGTTGCGGCCGGCAACAAGCTGTAGGTGAGCATGAGGTGAAAGACCTTGCCTATCTGGACGTGCAGTGTTTCTGCTGCGATCTGCTTGATCAGCGTCCCCATGAAATCCTCGGATTCGCCGGCATAGCTGGTGAGGCAGACTGCAACGTTCTGAAGACAGCGAGGATTCTCTATATCCCGGAACGCGGTACAAAATCCAGATTAGCTCAACGCAGTGAGTGGCCTGCTTACTCGATGGCAATATGATCTTTTGCAGAACCTTCCGCGAGAAATCTTCTGATGCAAAGCAGGAGTCTACGAATGAGCACGATAAGCGCGCAAGAACTAGGAAAGGAGATCGGTCAAGGTCTTCTTTCTTTTCCTGTCACGCATTTCAGTCAACAATTTGAGTTCGAGGAGAAAGCGTATCGCAAGCACATTGCGTGGCTGCTCGAACATCGTCCTGCGGGATTGTTTGCCGCGGGCGGTACCGGTGAATTTTTTTCCCTCACACTCCATGAATTTTCCGCAGTGGTTTCTGCGGCTGTCGTCGAAACCGCAGGCAGAGTTCCTGTAGTTGCAGGTTGTGGATATGGCACAGCCATGGCAAAGCAGTTCGCCAGAGCTGCTGAAGATGCCGGCGCTGACGGAATTCTTCTTTTTCCGCCATATCTCGTAAATGCAGAGGCGGCGGGACTTGTCGCGCATGCTGAAGCTGTATGTTCCTCGACAAAGCTAGGTGTGATTTTTTATAACCGCGACAATGCCATCATCAATGAAGTAATGCTTGAGCAGCTATGCAGCCGGTGTCCAAATCTTGTTGGCTTCAAGGACGGTGTCGGAGACATTGAACTGATGACGCGGATCTACGCTCGCCTGGGCGATCGGCTCACATACATTGGCGGCCTCCCAACAGCAGAGACGTTTGCATTGCCTTACCTGGAAATGGGAGTGACAACCTATTCTTCAGCGATTTTCAATTTTCTGCCCGATTTCGCTCAGCAGTTCTATGCCGCTGTGCGGAGGCGAGATCGCGAATCCTTGTTGGAGAGGCTACGTGAATTTGTTCTTCCTTATATTGCCATTCGTAATCGGCGAAAGGGATATGCCGTCTCCATCGTGAAAGCTGGAATGAAGGTAATAAACCATCCGGCGGGCCCAGTTCGAGCGCCGTTGACCGACCTTGATGAAAGTGAACTGGAAGAGTTGAAGAAGCTCATTGCAAGCCGCTCCTGACCTTATCTAAGTGGCGACAGGATTGAACTCCGCTCATAAATCCGAGGCAAAATCGACGCATGTGCGTTACCTGGTCGTGCTTATGCTTTTCGCTTCCAGCGCCTTCAGCTACGGGGATAGAGTCGCGCTCTCTATTGCGGGCTTGCCAATGGCAAAAGATCTCCACCTGGATGCGTTGCGCCTCGGATATCTCTTCTCAGGTTTCAGTTGGGCCTACGTTGTTGGTCAATTGCCCGCAGGGGGAATGCTCGATTCGTTCGGCTCAAAGAGAGTGTACGGAGTCAGTATCACCTGCTGGTCGATCTGTGCGGCTCTGGTTGGCTTCGCCGGATATCTGCCTGCATCGTTCGCTTTCATAGCGATCTTTGGCTTGAGGCTTCTGTCGGGATTGATGCAATCGCCTGTCTTCCCAGGGAATGGGAGGATTGTGGCTGCTTGGTTTCCAACCGCGGAGCGCGGGACCGCATCCGCTATCTTTAACTCGTCACAATATTTCGCGCTGGTCTTATTTGCGCCGGTCATCGGCTGGATCACACATGCACGGGGGTGGCAAGATTGTTTCTGGTTCTTGGGCGCTCTCGGGCTTGTACTTAGTTTTGTCTGGTTCAAAGTGATCTACGACGTGAAGAGTCACCCATCCATCAATCAACAGGAGATCGACTATATCTCACAAGGCGGCGGCCTGGTGAGCGGCGACCGAACGCAGGGAGGTAAAGGAGACAGCAGTGCGCTCACATGGTCCGCTGTAAGAATGCTTTTGAGCAACCGAATGCTTGTGGGCATTTACATCGGGCAATATTGCATTACAACCCTCACGTGGTTCTTTCTAACTTGGTTTCCTGTTTATTTAAACCAGGCAAGGCACATGCCGATCATGAAAGTCGGCTTCATCGCTGTATTGCCTGCACTCTGTGGCTCGATCGGAGGTGTTCTAGGCGGGGTTGTATCAGACGGATTGCTTAGTGCCGGGCACTCGCTCACGTTTGCAAGAAAGGTACCCATTGTGACCGGGATGCTGTTAGCAATGACGATGATTGCCTGCAACTATGCCCATGCGCAGTGGGTCGTAGTTTTCTGGATGGCACTCGCCTTCTTTGGCAAAGGGTTTGGAGCGTTGGGATGGACAGTGATTTCTGATACATCACCAAAGGGAATGGTTGGCCTCAATGGAGGACTGTTTAACCTCATTGGAAATCTGGCGGGCGTGACAACACCGATCGTGATCGGATACATCGTGAAACGCACCGGCTCCTTTAATGGCGCGCTTATCTTCGTTGGAGCGGCGGCGCTGATGGCTATCGTGAGCTATCTGCCGATTGTGGGCACGATCCAGCGCGTCGATCTTAAACCTCGAACACAATCAGGGATTGTTGCATGAGCGATCGGATGGATGCCATGAGCTCGCCGCAGATCAAAAGCATGCATGTCATTCCGGTGGCCGGGCATGACAGCATGCTACTCAACCTCAGTGGAGCCCATGCGCCATTTTTTACTCGAAATATCGTCATTTTGACTGACAACGCAGGGCACATGGGAGCCGGGGAAGTTCCAGGCGGGGAAAAGATCAGGAGCGTTTTAGAAGAATCGAAACAGCTTGTCATCGGAGAAAAGATAGCTTCGTATAACAGCATCTTGAACGCAATCAGGCGCTGTTTTGCTGATCGGGACATGCTGGGACGCGGCATTCAGACCTTCGATCAGCGAACAACGGTACATGCTGTTACGGCGGTTGAGGCTGCTCTGCTGGATCTCCTTGGACAGTTTCTGGACGTGCCAGTTGCGGCGCTGCTGGGAGAGGGACAGCAGCGTTCAAGTATCGACGTGCTTGGATACTTATTCTTCATAGGAGACAGGAAGAAGACGGATCTACCCTATCAAGGCAATGAAAGTGCGTTTGATCCATGGCTGCGCCTTCGGCATGAGCCGGCCCTCACGGCCGATGCGATCGTGCAGCTGGCCGAAGCGGCGCGCGAGCGATATGGATTCGATCATTTCAAGGTGAAGGGCGGCGTTCTGTCAGGCGCCGAGGAGATGGAAATAGTAAGTGCCCTGGCGGAACGCTTTCCTGAAGCACGTATCACACTTGATCCAAACGGGGCATGGTCGCTGGATGAGGCCGTTCGGCTTTGCCGGAACAAGCAAGATGTGTTGGCCTATGTCGAAGATCCCTGCGGCGCGGAGCGAGGCTATTCAGGAAGAGAGATCATGGCGGAGTTTCGTCGATCCACCAACTTGCCAGTTGCTACGAACATGATTGCGACAGATTGGCGGGAGCTGAAACACGCAGTCCAACTAGAGGCAGTGGATATACCGCTTGCCGACCCGCATTTCTGGACAATGCAGGGATCGGTGCGGGTCGCGCAGTTTTGTCGTGACTGGGGTCTGACCTGGGGCTCACATTCGAACAATCATTTCGATATTTCACTCGCAATGTTTACACATGTGGCTGCTGCTGCTCCTGGAAACATAACTGCCGTTGATACGCACTGGATCTGGCAGGATGGCCAGCGCCTGACGAAGGATCCGATCAAGATTGCAAATGGTAAGCTCACATTGCCGGACCGCCCAGGCCTCGGGATTGAGGTTGATATGAATCAACTGGAGCAGGCCCACAATTTATATCTGCGGATAAAACTAGGCGAGCGTGATGACGCAAAGGCCATGCAGTATCTCATGACGAACTGGAAGTTCAATCCCAAAAGACCTTGCCTCGCGGTCAATTTAGCCAAAGACAACGAGTCATAGTGCGAGTCGCGCGTGCATCGAGTCAATCTTCCCGGACAGCTTATCGCTGGATCACATAGTCAGTCTTGGCTGGTTTGCTCGATAACTGCGCGGGCATAGGCAATTGTGTAAGATCCCATCCGCCTCCGAGCGCCTGTATCAACTCGATCGAGGCAACGGCCTCCTGAATCTGAAGCGTCACGAGTGACTCCTGATCCGAAAGCAATGTGACCTGTGCGGTTGTGACGTCTATGTAAGGATCGATGCCGGTTTCAAACCGACTCATTTCTAGGTCGAGGGTAGTTTGCGCAGCCTCGACGGCTTCGCGCTGCTTAATGACCTGCAAGGAAAGTATTCGGGTTGCCGACAAATAGTCCTCAACTTGCTGGAAAGCGGCGAGTGCAGTCTGACGATAGATCGCGACATCGGCGTTATAGGCTGCCTCGTACTGATGAAGCTCGGCGCGATAGAGGCCGCCGTCGAAGAGTAGCTGTGAAGTAGTGGGACCTATGGACCAGAACCGGCTGGGCCAGTCAAACCAATGCGTAAAGGTCGATGCCTCAAAGGCTCCACTGGCCGAGAGCGTGACGCTGGGGAAAAAAGCTCCGTAGCCGATGCCGATAGTGGCATTCGCTTCTGCAACAGTACGTTCGGCGGCAGCGACATCAGGACGACGTTCCAGCAACTGCGAAGGAATACCTGTAGGAATAGGCGGCGGCACGATGAGCAAAGACTTTACAGCTATAGAAAAATCGCTGGCGGGCTTGCCGAGAAGCGTGGCAATGGCATGCTCGTATTGCGCCCGTAGAACTCCAACATTCAGAGCGGCAGATTCGGCGCTCCTGAGCGTGCTCTCTGCTCCTGCGACGGACGAGTAGTCGTTAATGCCGGTTTCATAGAGGGACTTATTGAGGTCAAGAGCCTTCTTATCTGACTCGACGGTATCCTGGAGAACTTTCTCCAAGGCATCCTGTCCACGGAGTTGAAAGTAAGTTTCAGCGAGAGTTGCTTGCTCAATGAGTTTTTCATTTTCGAGGTCGGCGGCACTTACCTGGGCTGCGAACTCGGCCTCGCGAACCTCATTGCGGATTTTCCCAAAGAAGTCGGGAGTCCAGGAGACGTCCAGAGGAAAAGACCATGTGGAGGCGGTAGATCCAGCATTGGCAGTAGAACTGTGGCCCAGGTTTCCTGAGGTCTTGGTGCGGTTCCAAGAGGGACCAGTCGTCACGGTGGGCCAATATTGAGCGCGGGCTTCGCGAATCATGGCACGCGCAGCCATAAGATTCTCAAAATACTGTTTAATGTTCTGGTTGTTGATCTCAAGTTGATCTTCATACCCGTTGAGTTCAGCGTCGTGAAAAATCTCCCACCACTTGCCGCGGAGCATTCCATCCTGCGGGCTGGCGACTTTCCAGCCATCGGCATCCTGGAAATTGACTGTCGATTCTTTATAAGAATTTGCCGCTAAAGGCGGCGGGGCCGGAGCGTGGTATTTGGGTCCGGGAGTGCAGGCGGTGAGCAAAGTGCTGAGCAGAAGCCCACTGACTATCGACAGCAGATGGCGAAGTTTCATGCGATTTGAATGTTGTTGGAGAGGCGATGTCATATCGCGGCTTCCCCTTCGTGATGAAATGTGTCGCGGTGCTCACCCTTTGCGCGGAGCCGCAGGCGATCGAGATAGAGATAGACCACCGGTGTTGTGTAGAGAGTCAGCAATTGGCTCATGATGAGGCCGCCGACGATCGTGATGCCGAGAGGACGGCGCAACTCAGAACCGGTACCAGTGCCGAAAGCCAGCGGCAATGCGCCAAAAAGAGCAGCCATGGTAGTCATGAGAATCGGGCGGAAGCGTAACAGACAGGCCCGGAAGATGGCGTCCGCGGTTGTCTTGCCGTGTTCGCGCTCTTCCATGAGTGCGAAATCGATCATCATGATGGCGTTCTTCTTAACAATACCAATAAGTAGGATGATGCCGATGATGGAGATGACATTGAGGTCTATCTTGAAAAGCATCAGCGCGAGGATTGCTCCAACGCTGGCGGATGGCAGCGTGGAAATAATGGTAAGTGGGTGCATGAGGCTTTCGTAGAGGATGCCAAGAACGATATACACCGCTAGTAGAGCGGTAAGTATGAGATAGGGTTCGGTGCTAAGCGATTGTTGGTACGCCTGGAGCGTTCCGGCAAAGAATCCATGAATGGTTTCCGGGGTGCCGAGGTTGTTCTGCATGGTCTGGATGCGTTCAGTAGCCTGGCTCAGCGAAACGCCCGGGGCGAGATTAAAGGAGACAGTGACGGATGGAAAGAGTCCGGTATGGGCGACAGAAATCGGCGTCGTGGTGGACTGAGCTTTTGTCATCGTGCCGAGCGGAATGACTCCATGGCCGGTATACAGATAAATGTTCTTGAGGCCTTCGGGCGACTGCCAGTACGGAGGAGCAACCTCTAACACGACGTAGTACTGATTGAATTGGGTGTAGATGAGTGAAACCTCGGACTGACCGAAGGCCGAGTAGAGCGCGGAATCGAGCGCCTGAGCAGTAACGCCCAGCCGGGCTGCTGAAACACGGTCGTAAGTAAGGTATTCCGACAGGCCTGCGTTTTGAAAGTCGGAGTTCACATCCTGAAGACCCGGTAGTTTCTTTATCTGTTCCAGCAAAATGGGGGCCCAGTGGGCAAGGTCTGCGATATTGTCAGACTGGATAGTGTATTGGTAGAGCGCGTTCGAACCTCTGCCACCGATGCGCAGGTCCTGCGCCGCCTGGAGAAACGCAGATGCGACTGGCAACCGATTGAGCTTAGGCCGAAGGCGGTTGATGATCTCAGGAGCCCCGATCTTACGCTCGTTGAGCGGCTTAAGAGCGGTGTAAATGAAACCGCCATTACCTGTGCCCACATAGCCGACTACATTCGCGACAGCAGGATCAGCCTTGATGGTCTTGACCAGCGCCTGGATTGACTCATTCATCACTGGAAACGAAGCGTCTTGCGGACCCTGGACGCCTCCAACCAGGGCCCCGGTATCCTGCTGCGGGAAAAATCCTTTGGGTATCCTGATCATGAGGACGACGTTGAGAGCCACGACCATGATCAGAACGACGAGCGTGAGCCCTGGATTTTCGAGGACCCATTCAAGACTGCGGCGGTAGCCCTGCAACAAACCGTCAAAAAATCTCTCGCTGGTGTGATAGAAGAGCCCATGCTTTTCCTTCTTGGGCTCCTTAAGAAGATGGGCACACATCATGGGCGTGGTAGTGACTGAGATGACCATCGAAACGATGATCGCGGTCGAAAGAGTGATGGCGAATTCACGAAAGAGCCGTCCGACGATGCCGCCCATGAGCAGAATTGGGATAAAGACGGCCACCAACGACATGCTGATGGAGAAAACTGTAAAGCCGATCTCCTTGGCTCCTTGAAGAGCTGCGGCAAAGGGCGCCATGCCGTCTTCGAGATGGCGCGTGATGTTCTCCATCACGACGATGGCGTCATCGACGACGAATCCCGTCGAGATGGTGAGTGCCATCAGTGAGAGATTGTCAAGACTGAAATCAAAGAGATACATCACAGCGAAAGTGCCGATGAGGGAAACAGGAACGGCAACGCTGGGAATAAGAGTGGCACGTCCGCTGCGCAGGAAAAGGAAGACGACCAGGATGACGAGTGCAACAGAGATCATCAGACTGCGTTCGACATCGTTGACCGACGCTCGGATCGTCGTCGTGCGATCCATAACGATGGTCATGTCGATGCCCTGAGGAATTGAGGCTTTAAGAAAGCCCAATTGACCGCGGATGCGATCAACCGTTTGAATGATGTTGGCTCCGGGCTGACGGAAGACAATAATTGCAATGGACGGCTTCCCGTTAAGATAGCCGCCATTCCGAATATTCTGCGTGGAATCGATGACCTGCGCTACATCTGAGAGGCGGACTGCCGCGCCATTCTTGTAACCGATGATCAGGGGCGCATATTCGGCGGCGTGAGAGAGCTGCCCATTAACGACGATGTCAGAAGATGCCACCTCGTTTGCGATCTGACCGCGAGCCAGGCTGGAGTTCTGAGTGCTCAGAATAGACTGCACATTGGAGAGTGTTAGTCCATAGCTGTTGAGTTGGGTGGGATTGACTTCGACTCGTACCGAAGGCAATGCGCCGCCGCCTACGACAACCTGCCCCACTCCCTGAATCTGAGAGAGCTTTTGTTGGATGACGGTGGAGGCTTCATCGTAGAGTTTGGAGTGGTCATAGATATCGGAGGTAAGCCCGATGATCATGATGGGCGCATCCGCCGGGTTGACCTTGCGATACGTGGGATTGCCGGGCAGGTTCGCGGGCAGATAGGTCCTGGCTGCATTGATGGCTGCTTCAACGTCGCGCGCCGCGCCATTGATGTCGCGACTGAGATCGAACTGAAGGGTGATATTGGTCGATCCCAGAGAACTTGACGACGTCATCTCACTGACGCCGGCGATGTGTCCAAACTGGCGCTCAAGAGGTGTCGCCACAGAAGATGCCATGATCTGTGCGCTCGCCCCCGGCAGACCAGCCTGAACAGAGATCGTGGGGAAATCAACCTGGGGCAGAGGTGAGACGGGCAGTACTGTGAACCCAACCGCACCAGCGATGGCCACGGCGATCGTCAGCAGAGTGGTAGCGACAGGTCTCCGGATAAATGGCGCGGAGATGTTCATACTTCACTCTCAGCGTGTTCCGGGCTGGGCTTTTCGGCTCTTTTTGCCACTGGTCTCCCCATCAGCCTCTGCGCAAGACGATCGAAGAAGATGTAGATCACAGGAGTGGTGTAAAGGGTAAGGATCTGGCTGAGCAGAAGGCCGCCGACCATGGCGATGCCAAGCGGCCGCCGAATTTCGGATCCGATGCCGTGACCGAACGCCAGCGGAATGCCGCCGAGAAGCGCCGCCATGGTCGTCATCATGATCGGGCGGAAGCGCAAAAGGCTCGCCTGGTAAATTGCCTCGGTGGAGTCCATGCCGTGCTCTCGCTCAGCCTCGAGCGCGAAGTCGACGATCATGATGCCGTTCTTCTTCACAATGCCAATGAGCAGGATGATGCCGATAATGGCGACGACACTAAGGTCCTGCTTGAAAATCATGAGCGCAAGCAACGCGCCAACGCCTGCGGAAGGCAGCGTAGAGAGAATCGTGATCGGGTGAATAAAGCTCTCATAGAGCACGCCGAGAACGATATAGACGGTGACCAGCGCGGCCAGGATAAGAAGAGCTTCGTTCGAAAGCGAGTTCTTGAAGGATGCAGCCGTTCCCTGAAAATCGTACTGCAGGCTCGGTGGAAAATGCATTTCGGCGGCCGTCTTGTCGATCGCTGTAATCGCGTCTCCAAGGGATGCATCTGGAGCGAGGTTGAACGAAATGGTGACGGAAGGAAATTGGCCCTGGTGGTTGATGGATAGCGCTTCCTTCGTGGTCCCGTAACTGCTGAAAGCGCTCAACGGGATCGCATTTGCCGCGGCAGAGGAACTGGCCGTACTCGTAGTAGACGTCGGTGTCAGAATTTTTGTAGGAGCAGCGAGCGTATTCGCGGAAGGCGTATAGAGAACGGATGTCGTGGTCGCGTTTGAACCTGCGGAAACAGAGGCGGAAGAAGCAAACGAAGTCGCCGCACCTGGACCACTGGTTCCATTCGAGGCTCCACTCTGCACGTAAATATTGTTGAGTTGGCTCGGGTGTTGCTGGAACTCCGGTTGCGCCTCAAGGATCACGTGATACTGGTTCAGCTGCGTGTACATCGTGCTGATCTGGCGCTGGCCGTAGGCGTCGTAAAGTGTGTTGTCAATCGTGGCGGGAGCAATGCCCAAACGCGACGCCGTGACGCGATCGATCATGAGCGAGACAGCGTTCGCTCCCGTCTGCTGGTCCGTAGCGACATCTTCAAGTTGCGGTAGCTTCTGGAGCTTAGCGACAAAGCGATTAGTCCAGTCGTTTAGCTCGTTGATGTCGGGATCTTCGATCGTGTACTGGTATTGAGTCCGACTGACGCGGTCATCGACGGTGATATTCTGCACCGGCTGCATATACAGCTTCACGCCATGGATGTCGCTGAGGCTTTTCTGCAGCCTGCGAATGATGTCGGAGGCGCTCCCGTCTCTCTGATCAAGGGGCTTAAGGTTGATGGAGAAGCGGCCGCTGTTGAGTGTGGTATTCGTTCCATCCGCCCCGATGAAAGATGAGAGACTTTGCACGGCTGGATCTTCAAGGATGATTTTGGCCAGCTGCTGTTGCTGCTCCGACATGGCCTGGAAGGATATTGACTGCGGCGCCTGCGAGATTCCCTGGATGACGCCTGTGTCCTGTACCGGGAAAAATCCTTTCGGAATGGCAATGTAGAGCAAGACGGTGAGGATCAGCGTTGCGAGAGCGACGAAAAGCGTGATTGTTTGATACTTCAGGACTGTTTTTAGAGTTCTCCCGTAAAAAGCAATCATCCGCTCGAAAGCTCTCTCAGACGCGCGATAGAACCTTCCTTGCTGTGCCTCAGGATTGTGGCGCAGAATACGCGAACACATCATGGGCGTGAGCGTGAGAGAAACAACGGCAGAAATAATGATCGTAACGGCCAGGGTTACGGCAAATTCGCGAAACAGCCGCCCGACAACATCGCCCATGAAGAGCAAAGGAATCAGCACGGCGATGAGCGATACCGTAAGCGACACAATGGTAAAACCAATTTGCCCGGCGCCCTTGAGCGCCGCTTCCATCGGCGCATCGCCTTCTTCGAGATAGCGCGAGATGTTCTCGATCATGACGATCGCGTCGTCCACGACAAAGCCAGTGGAGATGGTAAGAGCCATGAGCGATAAGTTGTCGAGGCTGTAGCCCAGCACATACATTGCGCCAAATGTGCCGACAAGGGAGAGCGGCACAGCAACGCTGGGAATGATCGTCGCCGAAAGACTGCGCAGAAAGAGGAATATCACCATCACGACAAGCGCGATGGTCAACATCAATTCAAATTCAACATCATCGACCGAGGCCTGGATTGGCACTGTCAGGTCAGTCAGCGTGGTGACGTCAATCCCGGCGGGCAGATTGGCCTGCAGCTGGGGAAGAAGCTTCTTGATGCTCTTGACGACCGTGATCGTGTTAGCGCCAGGTTGGCGCTGCACATTCAAAATGACCGCCGGTGTCTCGTTCATCCACGCGGCCTGTTTGCTGTTTTCAACGCCATTCACGATCGAGGCGACGTCTTTCAGAAAGACAGGCGCTCCATTGCGAAACGCGATCACGACATTCTTGTAATCTTCACTGGTTTCGAGCTGATCGTTTGCATCAATCTGGTAATCCTGCCGCGGGCCGTCGAAATTGCCTTTCGCCGCGTTCACGCTGGTTTGCGTCAGCGCAGTCCGCACATCCTCTAAATTGATACCGTGCGAGGCAAGTTGTCCCGGATTGACCTGGATGCGCACAGCCGGCTTCTGTCCGCCGCTGATGCTAACCAGGCCAACGCCGCTGAGTTGGGAAATTTTCGGCGCAAGGCGGGTGTCGACATAATCTTCGACCTGAGGCAGCGGTATGGACTTTGACGTGATCGCCAGCGTGAGAACAGGAGCATCCGCAGGGTTGGTCTTGCTGTAAACCGGCGGCGCGGGCAGCACAGACGGCAGCAGACTTTGCGCCGCATTAATGGCGGACTGAACTTCTTCTTCTGCGACGTCAATATTCAGCGCGAGATTGAATTGCAGAACGATGATCGAACTACCTCCGGAACTGGTGGAGGTCATCTGACTCAATCCCTGCAATTCGCCGAACTGACGCTCGAGCGGAGCCGTTACGGTAGTCGCCATCACCTGCGGGCTGGCGCCCGGGTAAAAGGTCAGCACCTGGATGGTGGGATAATCCACCTCTGGTAGAGCTGAGACAGGCAATTGCGTGAACGCAACAAGGCCTACAAGGAGAATCGCCGCCATCAGCAGGGCCGTGGCGACTGGCCGCTCAATAAATGGTCGAGACGGATTCACGGAACATTGCTCTCGGTTGTGTCTACGGGCAGCGGTTGCTTCGATATGTTGACCTTTGAGCCGTCCTGAAGTTTCTCGAAGCTGCTGGTTGCCAATTGATCGCCGGGGTTAATGCCTTCTACTGCAGAGACTCCGTGATCGGAAACACCCGGCTTGACGTTCTTCATCTTCGCGACACCGTTCGTGATGACGTAGACGAACGATACCTGACCGTTGTGTTGGATGGAGGACGACGGAATCAGCGTCACTCCATGCTCAGTGGTGACGAGCAGGCGTGTATTCACGAACTGGTTGGGAAAGAGTGTCTGGTTACGATTATCAAAAATTGCGCGGAGCTTCACCGTGCCTGTCGTGGTATCAATCTGATTGTCCAGAGCCAATAACTTTCCAGACGCGAGCTTCTTCGTCTGCTCCCGGTCGAAGGCATCCACACTGAGACCAACACCCCGGCCCTTCTGCGCAAAAACGTCGGAAAGATAATCCTGAGCCAGCGTGAAAACCACTGTGATGGGTTGGACCTGCGTGATGACCGCCAGCACAGTACTGCCGCTGGACTGTACCAGGTTGCCAGGGTCCATAAGACGCAAGCCGACGCGTCCAGTGAAGGGCGCAACGATATGGCAGTAGGAAAGCTGCACCTTGTCGAAGTCGAGGGTTCCCTGATCGGCTCTGACCAGACCTTCGTTTTGAGCAACAATCTTTTCCTGATCATCGAACTGCTGCTTCGCAATCGCCTTGCGCTCCCAGGCCTTCTGGTAGCGGTCTAAATCCATTTTGGCCTGCGCCAGGAGGTTAGTGTCACGTGCGAGGGCGCCCTCTGCCGACTCAACTTGCGCCTGGTACTGGCGAGGGTCTATGTCCACCAGAGGGTCGCCTTTCTGTACGGTTTGACCTTCCCGGTAATGCACCTCGGTGATGACACCGGTCACTTGGTTATAGATAGAGGCGGTGTACACGGGCGTTACCGTGCCGATCGCATCTCGATAAACGCCGATATCTCCTTTTTGAGCACTGGCAACGGTCAGGGTCACAGGTCCACCAAAACCGGGGCGACCAGCGCCGGCAGCTGCGCTGGCTTTTGAGGAGTCGTCATGGTGTCGCAAAATGGCGTAAAGGATGATCGCGAACACTAGCAACAGCAAAATCCAAAGCCATTGGCGCCCCTTGCGGGTAGGCCTCGGAGCGTCACTTGATGAGGCGCTCGGTAGCTGATGATCGGGTGGAATCGGCTCAGGCAAATTTTGATCCATCTTGTATTGTCGTACCTTTGGTCACAGCTTCTTTAGCAGGCGCTACCGCTTGGAGCATCTTAGGCTGTCGATTTCGTACCCGTCGTCACAGAAGACACTAGGGGACGACGGGACTGTTCGCAAATACTTATATAGCCAACATTTGGCGTAGTTTCTAGGACGATCAAACAGGGCTAATAGTTGCAATCAATTTGTGCTGCAATAATATCAAGATCAACCGTGACGAGGACCAAATGGGATGGCAAAATGCACATTTTAGTGGGCGAGAAATTGCATGGAACCCACTCGCTAGAGAGGCCTTGCTGTTGCCCGCAGGATTAGAGAAAATAAGTGCGCACTTGATTAGGCTTTGACCGCTGCTTGCATTCTGAATGACGAGAGCATGCGCGATGCGGCACTATTCGGAAGTGGGGGTTCAGTATGCCGCTCCTTTCGTTCTTAAGTGTTTTGCCCCTCCTGGGTTTCGTCTATACGATTTGCTTCGTTGTGCGAGAGGAGAGGGCCAAGGTTTTGCACGGTGCACTCCCACCCGCAGCCTCGCTTTTGGATTCCCCCATCAGGCAGGCTCCTTCTCCCAGTAAGCGGCAAGTTAAGTGGATCTCCATGAAGGAATTCAAGACGTTAACTGGCCGATCGGAGAACTTGATTCTAATCGCCCTCCGGAGAAAGACCAACGCGAAGCCAATCCCATTTCCAGAGTCGCATACCCTATATATGGAGCCCGATCGGCTCATCGACCTTTTGCTGTGGCTTCCACCCACTTGCAGTGTCATACTCTATGGCCCATCGAGTCGGCTGTCCTCGATTGTCTGGGCACTTCGCAATCTCTCTGGATCGGCTCCCATTTATATTGTTTGCGAAACGACGTTCCATCCTGATGGCCTTTCATAGAATCTGGTCTTTTGTCCTCCAACCTCGCACATTCTCTGTCCCTTTCCATCGAGGGCCTCGGCATCTTTGCGGAGGCATCGCTGGTGCTGTGGGTCACGCGCACCCAGGAACCGAACAAACTGAGGGCCAATTCGAACACGGCATTGAAGTTCTTTTTGGTTCCTACGGCTTTGGTGTAAAAGGGATGCAACCAAAAAATCTCCAACGCGTACCTGGACTTTTGGCGGGTACGGTTCTATGAAAACGATCCCAGCCGAAGCCTGATGTGCGGGCTTTGAGAAGAATGGGACCAGACTTTGTAGGGGCTATTTTAGGAGACCGGATGCGATTTATACGTTTGTTCATTTTGGTGCTGTCCGTAGCGTTCTGTTCACTGGTCGGCTGGGGACAGGCGACTACCTCGCTCCGCGGCCATGTAACAGATTCGAGTGGCGCGGTCGTACCTGGTGCTCAGGTGAAGCTGACTTTGACCGCAACCGGCGCGACCCGGCAGGGGAGAACGGATGCGAGCGGCGAGTATCAGTTTCTGCAACTCGCTCCGGGGCAATACACGCTGACCGTCAATGGCGAGGGTTTCACACCTGTAGAAAAGAGAGGCATGAACCTGCTGGTTGGGCAGCCGGCAACGGAAGATGTTGTCCTGACCGTAGCATCGGTAACGCAGCAGGTGGTTGTAACTACTAATGTCCAGCCCGATTTGAACACCACGGATGCAACGCTCGGGAATGCTTTTGCGGAGAAGCAGATTCAGTCGCTGCCGATTGAAGGCCGCAACGTGCCTGATCTGCTGAGCCTGCAGCCGGGCGTCACGTATCTTGGCCGCACGGACGACAATAACGGGACCAACGCCGTCGGGAATAACTCGCAGGATTCCCGCAGCGGATCTGTGAACGGGGGGCGCAGCGACCAGACCAACATCACGCTCGACGGCGTGGATGTGAACGACATCAACAATGGGTATGCATTCACCAGCGTTCTGCGCGTGACGCAGGATTCTGTTGGCGAATTTCGCGTGACGACGAGCAATCCGGATGCTCAAGAGGGTCGCTCCTCAGGCGCACAGATCGGTCTGATCACCAGAAGCGGCACGAATCAGCTGCATGGCGCAGTCTATGAGTACAACCGCAGCAACCTGTTTGAGGCGAATGACTTTTTCAATAAGGCGCAGCAACTTGCAGATGGTGAACCCAATACGCCTCCGAAGCTGATCCGCAATGTGTTTGGGGGAGCTGTGGGTGGTCCCATCCTGCACGACCGACTTTTTTATTTCCTGAACTATGAAGGCCGTCGCGATACGGAGGGACAGAGCGTGAACGCGGGCACGGTGCCGTTGCCGAGCTTTCGCGCGGGCAACATCAAATACGAAGATGTGAATGGAGCGACCGACAACCTCACGCCTGCACAGATTCAGGGCATGGACCCGCAGGGTATCGGTGCGAACCAAAACATGCTGCAATTGTTTTCGCAATACCCGCAGGCCAATGATCCGACGCAGGGGGATTCGCTGAACACTGCTGGATTCCGCTTTCCCTACACGCTCCACCGAAGCTACAACACTTACATTGCGCGTCTTGACTGGAACATTACGCATAGCGGCAACCACACCCTCTTCTGGCGCGGCAATCTTCAGAACGATGACGAGCCTACGGCGCCGGCATTTCCGGGCCAGCCGCCATCCAGTTCCACGCTGACGAACAGCAAGGGCTTTGCTGTTGGCTATGCAGCGGTGATTACGCCGAACCTGGTCAACTCTCTGCGCTATGGACTGACGCGACAGGGCGTGGATAATGCCGGCATTTCCAAGCAGCCGCAAATTTATCTGTCGGCGGTGGCACAGCCCCAGGCCTTTACGCGCAGCACTTCGGCAATTATTCCTGTGCAGAACCTGGTGGACGATCTTTCCTGGACGAAGCATGACCACAGCCTGCAGTTCGGTGTGAACATTCGCTTTATCGACAACCAGCGCACAAGCGACGCGAATTCCTATCCCGATGGTCAGATGAACCAGGGGTGGTTATCGAATGGCTCGACGGTCGCCGGCAATGGAGGGCCGTTCGATCCGGAGGCGTATGGCTATCCGGCGGTGAGTCAGCCTTTTACGAATAACTACAACTCTGCCTTGATGGCGCTCGTGGGCACTATCACGGAGGGTGACGCGATCTACAACTACACGAAGCAGGGCAACGCACTGCCGCTGGGCACCGTACTGAAACGCGACTACCGCTGGAATGAATACGAGCTCTACGCGCAGGATTCATGGAAGGCCCTGCGCAATTTGACGATTACTTACGGGCTGCGCTGGTCGCTGCTGCAGGCGCCCGCGGAGACGAGCGGGACGCAGGTGGGTACCTGCAAGATCAATGCCGGTGTATGCGTTCCGTATGCGCTAACGGACTACTACAACCAGAGCGCGCAGCAAGGACTGCAGGGCGGTGCGGCGAATGCAGTTGGTGAGGTTGCTTTCGATCTGAATGGACGCTATAACGGTCGCTCGGATTTTTGGAACATGCCGAAGAACAACATTGGCCCACGCATTGCGGTTGCTTATTCTCCCGATACGAAGAGCGGCTTCTGGAATAAGGTGTTCGGCGACCAGAAAAGCAGCATTCGCGCCGGCTACTCGATGGTTTACGACCACTTTGGTGCGGCCACCGTCAATACATTCGACACGACTGGGTCGTTCGGTCTCTCGACGAACCTATCGAACACGCCGGGGACGGTGAACATTGCCACTGCGCCACGATTCACCGATATTTATACGGTCCCTGCGGAATTGTTGCCAGCTGCGCCTCCGGGCGGCTTTCCGGCGATTCCGAGCTCGACCCAGTTTGCCATCAGCTGGGGCCTGGATAGCAAGATCAAGACGCCCTATGCTCACCTGATTGATTTCTCGATCCAGCGCGAGCTTCACAATGGCTCGTCGATTGAGCTTTCTTACGTGGGGCGGCTGGCGCACAATCTGCTCGCGCAGGAAGACGTGGCCATGCCCATTAATCTGGTGGCAGCAGGAGTCCCTTACTTCGGCCCCGCGGCGCAGCTGGCGAAGCTGGGGCGCGCGCAAGTGCCGGTGAGCGCGGTGCAACCGGTGCCGTACTGGGAGCAGCTGTTCAGCGCGCTCGATGGTGTCGATCTTGGACTTGGTTATGGACCCGCGACGGCGACGCAGAACGTGTATCAACTGTTTGAGCAGAACCGATATAACGAAACGTATGCGCTATTTGAGCTGGATGCGCCGGACTCGCTGAGCGGCGCGGGCGTCAATCCGAATGGAACGTATCCGTCGTTCCGGTTCTATCACGACCAGTATTCTGCGCTATATACGTGGCGCTCGATTGGCTTCTCATCGTATAACGCGCTGCAGGCGGTCTATCGTCAGCAGTTCGGGGCGGGGCTGGAGGCGGACTTCAACTATACCCTTTCGAAGTCGATGGATGAAACATCCCAGGGGGAGCGACTGAACAACAACGCTTCGACGAACTATGCGCAGGTGATGAACAGCTGGATGCCGAACCAGCTCTACGGGCCCTCAGACTTTGACGTGAGACACCAGATCAATGCGAACTACATCTGGGACATTCCGGTGGGGCGTGGGCGGCATTATCTCTCGACCGCGAGCCGGTGGACGGACCTGCTGATCGGTGGATGGCAGACAACAGGCATCCTTCGCTGGACAAGCGGTTTTCCGTTTCTGGTAAACAATGGCGCGTATTACCCGACGAACTGGGACATTCAGGGCTTCGCAACCCAAATTGCTCCGATTCCTTCACATGCTGCTCAGCGCGGACACCTGACGCAGCGCTTTGCCGATCCTGCGGCTGTTTTTGCATCGTTCGATTTCACTCTTCCGGGCGGATCGGGCACGCGCAATCCGCTGCGTGGCGACGGGTACTACGACTGGGATACTGGCCTGAACAAGTCCTTCGCCATTACAGAGCGTACGAAGTTGCAGATCCGCTGGGAGATGTTCAACGTCACGAACAGCGTCCGCTTCGATTCGCATTCGATCAACTCGACGCTGGACAATGCTCCAAACTTTGGGCAGGCAAGCGTTCTGCTGACAAACAAACGACTGGCGCAGTTCGCCGCGCGGGTTGAGTTCTAACTGGACAACCCGGACAGCGCGAGGCTGATTGGCTTTGCGCTGTCTTTTTTGCAGAGAGTGTTCAGATCAGTTATTGTTCTATGGCCAATTCAAGAGTTCAAAGGCAGTCTGTCCTACACTGGGGATGACGATTGGGATAAGCTACCGGCATATCACTTTCTGCTCGCAGTCAGCTAAAAAGAACCGTCGACGAAATTCAGCTTGCCGGCGTAATGGCCCACGTCGTCGTGCGCGTTGGTGAGAACCTCATCGGACTGAGCCCAACCCACTACCAGAGAAGTTTCAACGCGAATTGAACTTGCCGGGACGTCGTGGCCGTGCCGGTAATCGCTCCGGCCGTACCGGAGAGCCCGGAGGGTGTGAACACGATAAGGTTGGGTGTATTGAAATTGGCTCGGTTTAGCAGATTAAAGATCTCTGCTCGAAACTGAAGCGTTAGCCGCTCGCGGATGGCTGTGTCCTTGAGTGTAGAAAAATCCCAGGTGGCGAGTCCCGGTCCGATCAATGTGTTCCTGCCGAGGTTACCGTAGAATCCGCTGTTAGCTGGGGGCGGAAGAAATGCGCTGGGGTCGAACCACTGAGACGGCTTGCCGATTATTGCGGACCCATGGAAGTCTGGATTCGCGAACGGCCTCACAGGATTGCGGGTGTCCCCATTGTTCGACGGGTTGTAGCTAAGTTGAGGTGTAAACGGGAACCCCGACTGCAGAGTAACGATACTGTTCACTGACCACCCGCTTACGGAAGCGTTGGCCACGCCATTGAATCCATTGGCGAAGGGCTTGTCCCGCCCAAAGGGCAAGATATATACGGCACTCACTACACCGATATTTCTCACGTCATAGGTCGCCGGCCCCCAGTCAGCGTGCAAGTCGTAAGGATTGGAGACCAGGCCCGGCGCGTTACCAGCCGTTGTTTGGTTCAGTGAGTCTCCGTTGTCCAGCGCCTTTGACCAGGTGTAGACACCGCGCAGGGCGAGATTGTGGCTGAAGCGATGATTTACGTCGACCTGGAGCGAATTGTAATTACTGTTACCCCAGGAGAACCAGGTCCACGTGTTGGCCAGTGTTGGGTTGGCCTTGGGTGTTCCGGCGGGGATGTAATAGCTTCCGGCAGGGATGGCGGAGTGGGCCAGGGGCGCAGGAAAACTCGCAGGATAGGCGGCGGGGCAAGGCGCCGCCGGGCAGATGGTTGGCACTGGCTGGTTGGCGTCGACGCCGATGAGCTCATGGGAGCCGTGCGAGCCTACATATCCCACGGTAAGCGAGGTGTTCGAGGTAAGCTCCTGCTCGACGCGGAGGGAGTACGAGATGAGGGTTGGCATCTTCAAATCAGGCTGAACGCCACCGGGTACGAGCAGGGCCTTCGCCGGTGTGGGGGCGGCGGGATCGATAGGCAGGCCCGATACAGGGAGGGATGCGATGCTGTAGGTCGGATTGAAGGGCGCGTTTTGATCCATGCGATAACCAAGGGAGTCCTGGAGTTCGTTGTAGATGCCGAAGCCGGCACGCACGACGGTTTTGTTCTGGCGCGGGCTCCACGCTATCCCGATGCGCGGCTGGGCGAGAAACTTCGCATTGTTGGTGGTGAAGGCATTGTCTCCGATACGCGGCTGGCTGGAGATGGTGCGGCCGGTAAAGGTGTAGTTGGCGGCGCGGCCGTGGGCCTCGTTCCATCCAGTGGAGAACTCGCCGCGGAATCCCAGGCTGAGGGTGAGTTTCGGGTTAATGCGGATCACGTCCTGGGCGTGGACTGCTCCGAAGAGCGAGCGCCAGTTCATTTCGGTGGGCGCAGGGCTGTAAAGGAAGCTGCTGGTGGTTCCCGCGAGGAAGGTTTGCAGGCTGGTGAAGGTGGCCTGTCCGTATTGGCTGAGGTTGATGGTTTCGTTTGACTGAAAGTTCTGGAACCAGGCGCCGAAGCTCCACTGATGCCGGCCACGCGATAGCGTTACGCGATCTTCGTAGGTATAGAGATTCCGCGCGATGGGCAGATTGCTTCCGTTATTGCTCCCCGCGAGGCCGACTTGCGCCTGCGGATTCGAGGCGGCGCTGCCGCCTACTACTACCGCTCCGACGGGACGTCCGCTGATGAACGCGGGGACTGCGCTCGCCGGAGTGCCGGGTGTCGGCTCTCCGGTGAAGTAATAGCCGGCACGTGAGTAGCCGACACGGGCGACGTTGAGCAGGGCGGGCGAGAAGACATGGGTTTCATCGAGGCTCAGCACCTGTTCGCGCAGGGTGAGGACGTCGGTACTGTAGGGATTGGCCGTGGTGGCGGTGACATCGGCGCCGTCGTCAATGGTGTAGATGGCGGAAAATGTGTCTTTCGGGGAGAATGTCTGATCGAAGCGCGTGGTTCCGAAGTCTTCACGAATGGTTTGCAGGGGGCTGCTGAAGACTTCGGCGATGCCATTGAAGTCGGGAGCATCGGCCGGAGGCGTCGGCCAGAGGTTCAGCAGAGGCTGGATGCTGGGAACTGCAGCCGCCCGCGACGCGAGGTCGGGCACGAACGCCACGGAGGTCTGGTGGAGGTGTTGGCGGTAGCCTTCGTAGTTTCCGAAGAGAAAGGTTTTATCTTTCTTCAGAGGTCCACCCAGGGAGGCTCCGAACTGATTGCGCTGGAAAGGTGGAGCGGAACCCTGGTCGAAATAGTTGGGAGCATCCAAGGCGTTGTTGCGCAGGAACTCGTAGGCCGAACCGTGAAGCTGGTTGGTCCCTGAGCGAGTGACGATGATGACCTGGGCGCCGGGGCGCTTGCCGTACTCGGCTCCGTAGGAGTCGCGCAGGACGTTGAACTCCTGCACCGCTTCCACGCCCAGCAACTGCTGGCTCGGACCGCCGGGCTGCATATTGTTTTCGGCGGCGCCGGTGAACTCGACGCCGTTGAGCAGAAATAGATTTTGCTGTGGGCGGTTTCCTGAAACGGCGAAATTGTTGCCCGTACTTGAGTTGGAGACGCCGATGCCTCCCGTTTTTTGCGGTGTGAAATTGACGATGCCGGGATTGAGAGTAAGCAGGAGGTCGTAGCTGCGGCCATTCAGGGGCAGCCCTCGTATCTGCTGCTCGCCCACGAGGCCGGAAATGTCCTGAGTAGAGCTGTTCACGACCGGGACATTCTCGGTGACTGTTACCTGTTGCTGAACCTGGCCCACCTGCAACGTAAGATCAGCGGTGGCATCCTGACCGACGACGAGCAATATCCCCGTACGCACCTTTTCGGCAAAGCCGTCTTTTTTCGCGTGAAGCTCGTAGTGTCCAACAGGTAGCTCGAAGAGCTCATACTGACCTGCCTGATTGGTGAGTGTGGTACGTGAGATTCCCGAATCGGTGTCTTTCGCGGTGACTGATGCTGACGGCACGGCGGCGCCTGAAGGATCTAGTACTCTTCCAGACAAATTCGCTGACACCTGCGCTTCCGCGGAGAAGAAGCAGAAGGCGAGCAGAAACAGCAAAACAGTAGACAAACGGACGCTTACGAATGACATTTTCATCCTTTTTCCGGTTCGGAAAATATTGAAGGAACAAGTTCGGGAGCTTTCTGACCGCCCCGAACCTGCGGCGTCACGCACAATCAGAAGCAATTTTCAATTCGTCTCATTTCGACCAAGTCGCAGTGTCGACGAGAATCAGGCTCAATGTATAGCAATTTGAGCGAATAAAGTCGTTCATGTCAATCGTATTTAGTCGGATATAAGAATCATGATTTGGCAGATTTGATGAGGGCTATCGCAGCGAAGAATCTGCGCAAGCTAGCTCAAACTGTGCGACGAACCGTCCACCAATCATTGAAGCCCTTCAATCAAGCGATGTGATTGGAGCCCCCACTGAGAGAGGTGGGGTTGCGGTCTGGGCTCCACAGTCTGCACGCTTGAGAACTTGAATGGAATCGCATTCAGATTGCATCAGGGATGGGATGCTTCGGCTGAAGGAATGCGGACAACTAAAACAGAACACGGTGCGTGCCTGGCGACGGATTCGGAGACGCTCCCGAGGAAGAATTTTCGCAATCCCTTTTCGCCATGCGATCCGAGTACGATCAAATCCGCCTTCCATTCTTTTGCGGTATCAAGAATTCCGGTTCGTATCTCGGCCTCGGCCACCAGGGAATCTGCTTTAAAGCCTGCCGTCCGCAACATCTCTGCAGTGCGAGAAACCGACTGCCGTGCGTCCTCAATCAGGCCCTGGAGTCTCACAACCGTCTCCGGAGCATAACCGGAGGCCATCTGTGGAGGAGTAGAAAATACCACCGGTTCCACAATCTGCAGGACCAGCACATCGGAATCCTCGGTGCGCAATAGTGAGATTACCGATCGTGTCGCTGCTTCTGTATACGTGGAACCGTCGGTGGCGAGCAGGATTTTCATGACTTCCTCTTTATGACTGCGGTTGACACCCGTGGTGAATCGCTGTGACCGACATCATATCTGGAAACGCTTGAAATCACATCCTCATTTCAGAGTTGGTCCGCGGAGTTGCTGACTCGACAGCTGTACAGGACTCGCTGCAGTTTGGCTTGCCATTGAACTGCTACCCATTTGGCTGGTAGCCCTGCAGAACCTCGATGTAATTCGCTCGCTCGAATGCCGTTGGGTTTGTAATATTGCGCTGACTCAACCGCCCGCGGATGCGATCAAGCGTTTGGAGATCGCGCGCGTGAAGCCAGTTCCTGAGGCCGTCGATCAACACTTTCAAGTGACCGATCCCATACTTCAAAAGTGAGGACGTGGTCATCACGACATCTGCGCCGGCAAGGATGTACTTTATGACTTCATCCGCGCTCTCCACACCAGTGCTGGCTGCGAGCGATCCCTGAACCCGACCTGAGAGGATGCCAATCCAAAGCAACGGCAGGCGGATTTCGGCGGCGGTGCTGAGCTCAAGATTGTGCCGCAACGTGAGCTTTGCAAGATCAATGTCAGGCTCATAAAAACGGTTGAACAGCACCAGCCCGTCGGCGCCGGCATCGATCAGCTGGACGGCCATGTGGCCCATGGCACTGAAATAGGGACTCAGCTTGACCGCGACCGGAATCTTCACAGCCTGCTTTACTGCTTTCAGAATGTTCGTGTAGCGGCTCTCCACTTCAGGTCCGGGCATGCTGAGATCGGCAGGGATGAAGTAGATGTTGAGTTCCAGGGCGTCAGCGCCCGCCTCTTCGATTTGGCGGGCATAGTTTACCCAGCCGTGACCAGTGGTTCCATTGAGGCTGGCGATAACCGGGATATCGACCGCATTGACCGCATGATGAAGTGTTTCGAGATAGCGTCCAGGAGCTATGCAGTACGATGATGCCGGGGGAAAGTACGACAACGCTTCCGTGTGACTATCTATGCTCGTCGTGCTGAGCCGCTCGAGCATTTGTTCCTCTTGCTCGATCTGTTCCTCGAAGATCGAAGGCAGTACAACGGCGCCAGCGCCAAGATCCTCAAGACGCCGGATATTGTCGACATGGCCGGTTACCGGGCCGGCTCCGGCTACGAGCGGGTTTTTCAAGCTGAGCCCGAGATAACGCGTCGTCAATTCCATGTTGGTCTACTTTCCTTAGCCTCGATCGGTGCTGCCCTCCAGCATCTTCGCAACTGCTGTCGTGACTTGTGCCGGAGCTGGCCCGCTTTCAAGTTTCGCGAACTCCTCATAGGTGCGGTACTTTTCTGTGACGTCCGCCTGAGCCTGACGCAGGAGTTCCGCGGCGTCTGCCGGTCGCGTGAGCGCCAGGGCATGGTAACGCAGCTCGTTGTAGGCATATTTCTTGAAGGAGATTGTTGGCCGCGGGGAGTCCAGCCGGAATGGACTCTCACCGACCTTGCGCATGGCTGGATCGTAGCGGAAGAGCGGCCAGTACCCGCTGGCCACGGCCAAATCCTGTTGCTTCATGCCATACCTAAGGTCGAACCCATGAGCGATGCAATGGCTATAGGCAAGAATCAAAGACGGCCCTTCGTATGCCTCTGCTTCGCGGAATGCCTGCAGGGTCTGCTGGGGGTTCGCGCCCATGGCGACCTGGGCCACGTAAACATTGCCATACGCGATAGCCTGCATAGCCAGGTCCTTACGCGCGACGCGCTTGCCCGCAGCGGCGAACTTGGCGATAGCGCCCAGCGGTGTCGCCTTCGAAGCTTGACCGCCGGTGTTCGAATAGACTTCAGTGTCCAACACCAATATGTTCACGTTGCGGCCAGTCGCAAGAACATGGTCGAGACCACCGTAGCCGATATCGTATGCCCAGCCGTCCCCGCCTACGATCCAGATGCTCCGACGAACCAGGTGATCGACGACGGAAAGAAGGTCGCGGGCTGTATTGTTGCGATCAGTCAGCTTGAGCAGCCTGGTCTTGAGCTCGGCAACCCGAATGCGTTGAGCACGGATCTCTGATTCCCGTACCTGTGGTGCAGTCAGGATTCCGGAGACAAAGTCGTCTCCAAGCTCGGACGATAGAGATTTGAGGCATGTGGTTGCGAGATCGAGCTGTTTATCGGCAGCCAGCCGGAAGCCGAGCCCGAACTCGGCGTCGTCCTCGAAAAGCGAATTCGACCATGCAGGACCACAGCCCTCGTGGTTCTTGCTCCATGGTGTGACAGGCAGGTTGGCTCCGTAGATCGACGAGCAACCGGTCGCGTTCGCGACGATCATCCTGTCGCCGAACAGCTGCGAGAGCAGCTTGAGGTAAGGTGTTTCACCGCAACCGGCGCAAGCACCCGGGAACTCGAACAAAGGTTCGAGGAACTGCACGCCACGCACGTTTGCGAAATCGACACGCGCGCGGTCGTTGATCGGAAGCTGCTCGAAGAACGCGATATTCGCGCGCTCCGCCTCGACCAGGGGCGCCTTGGGCTGAAGGTTGATCGCCTTGATCCCGGGATCGACCGCACTGTACGCCGGGCAGCTTTCCACGCAAAGGCCGCACCCTGTGCAATCTTCGACGTAGAACTGCAGGCTGAAGCGGATGTCCGGATAGCCGCGTGCGTTGACCTGCGCTGACTTAAAGGTTTGCGGCGCGTCGTTGAGTCGAGACTCGTCGTAATACTTGGCGCGAATGACGCTGTGAGGGCAGACGAATCCGCATTGGCCGCACTGAATACAGAGATCGGGCCGCCAGACAGGCACCTCATCGGCGATATTCCGCTTTTCCCAAGCAGCCGTGCCCGATGGAAAGGTTCCGTCCGTCGGCATCAGACTGACGGGTATCAGATTCCCGAGCCCCTCGAACATCTTGGACGTCACGAGACGCACGAATTCCGGTGCATTAGCCGGCACGGCGGGCGGACGCTCGAATTGACTCGTCGCTTTCTGAGGCACCTTGACTTCGTGTAGACGAGACAGTGTATCGTCCACGGCCTTGAAGTTCTGCTGCACTACCGCATCGCCCTTCGATCCATATGTTTTTCGGATCGATGCCTTGATTTGGCTGATGGCCTCGTCGCGTGGCAGCACGCCGGACAAAGCGAAGAAGCAGGTCTGGAGCACAGTATTGGTGTGGCTTTTGAGTCCGACTTCCTGTGCGACCTTCGTCGCATCGACCACGAAGAACTTGAGTCTCTTGTCGATGATCTGCTGCTGGACGGAACGCGGCAGATGATCCCATACCGTATCGGGACCATAGGGGCTGTTGAGGAGGAAAGTGGCGCCGGGGCCCGCGAGCCTCAAGATATCCTGCCGCTCTACGAACTGGAACTGGTGGCAGCCAACGAAATTCGCCGAGCTGATGAGATAGGGAGACCGGATCGGCCGCGGTCCGAAGCGCAGATGCGAGATTGTCTGGGCGCCGGACTTGTGAGAATCGTAGACGAAATATCCCTGGGCATAAAGGCTGGTGTCTTCGGCGATGATCTTCACGCTGTTCTTATTGGCGCCGACGGTGCCATCCGAACCGAGCCCATAGAAGACAGCGCGAACAACATCGTCCGGCTCGATCGAGTAGTTCGGATCAAACTCAAGGCTGGTGTGTGAAACATCATCGATGATGCCGACGGTAAAGCCGTTCCTGGGATCCGGTTTTCTTAGCTCGTCGAATACCGCCTTGACCATGGCGGGGTTGAAATCCTTCGACGACAATCCGTAGCGGCCGCCGATGACTCTCGGCATGATCGACCGCTGGCCGCGCGACACAGATTGTGCGAGTGATTCGATCACATCGAGATAGAGCGGCTCACCCGGAGCGCCGGGCTCTTTAGTTTGCTCGATGACGGCAGCAGCACGGCAGGTTACAGGCAGGGCCGCAAGGAAATGTTCAGCTGAGAACGGGCGGAAAAGACGCACTTGAAGAACACCGACTCTCTCACCCGCCTGCCGCAATGCCGCCACGGTCGCACGCGCGGTTTCGGCACCAGAACCCATCAGGATGACAACACGCTCGGCGTCATCCGGACCTTCATAGTCGAAGAGACGATATTGCCGCCCGCCGAGCTTGGCGAAGGCATCCATCGTCGATTGCACGATGCCCGGTACCCTGACGTAGAACGGATTCACCGTCTCGCGCGCCTGGAAGAAAGTATCCGGGTTTTGCGCCGTGCCCCGGATAAAGGGATGCTCGGGGTTGAGCGCACGAGCTCGATGGGCGCGCACCAGATCGTCGTCGATCATCGCCCGAATCTCCGCATCGCTCAGCAAAGTCAGGGTATTGACCTCGTGAGAGGTGCGAAAGCCGTCGAAGAAATGGATAAACGGCACTCGCGACCGGAGCGTCGCAGCCTGAGCGATCAGCGCTGAATCATGAGCTTCCTGGACGGACCCGGACGACAGCATTGCGAAGCCGGTGGTACGCGTCGCCATCACATCGGAATGATCGCCGAAGATCGATAGCGCCTGCGTTGCGATGGCGCGAGCGGCAACATGAAAGACTGTTGATGTAAGCTCACCCGCAATCTTGAACATATTCGGAATCATCAGCAACAAGCCCTGCGACGCCGTGAAGGTCGTCGTCAATGCGCCGGCCTGAAGGGAGCCGTGCACGGCTCCAGCTGCGCCGCCTTCGCTTTGCATCTCCTGAACGACCGGGACGTTGCCCCAAATGTTCCTGATGCCAGCGGAGACCCATTCGTCGGCCAGCTCCGCCATCGTTGACGATGGAGTGATCGGAAAGATCGCGCACACCTCGTTCACGCGGTAAGCCACATAGGCGACCGCGGTGTTGCCGTCCATCGTGGTGACGTGCTTAGCCATCTCGGCCACTCCCTTCGGGCTCGGCGATCATCTCGATGGCGTGACAAGGGCACTGCTCGAAGCAGACCGCGCAGCCTGTACACTTCGCGTAATCGAACCGATACCGTCGACCCGGCCCAAGCTTGATGATCGCGTCTTCGGGACACGCAGCGTAGCAATGGTCGCATTCGAAGCAATTGCCACATGAAAGACAGCGCTGCGCTTCGTAGCGTGCCTGCTTCTCCGTAAGTCCAGCGACCACCTCATCGAAACTGCTCACTCGCTCGGTCGCGACCAGAGCTTGTTGAGCGCTCCGGTCGGCATCGCTATAGACCGGCAGATGAAGCATATTGAAGCTCACGAGCGGGTGCTTTATCTGCGGCTGATAGCACTCGCCGCGCAGCCACGCATCGATATGGCGCGCCGCATGTTTGCCATGGCCGACCGAGACCGTGACCGTCCGCTCGCCCGGAACCATGTCACCGCCTGCAAAAATCCCTGGGTGCCCCGTCATCATGTCCGGTCCTACCTTTACGACACCATCTTCGGCGAACTCAATTCCAGGCACCCGCCGAAGAAAGCCGCTATCCGTCTCCTGGCCCAGCGCCAACACGATTGCGTCAGCTTTGAGAGTTTCAAACCTTCCGGTCGGTTGAGGCCGCCCGTTGGCGTCGAGCTCCATCATCTCGACGGTAAGGTCCGGACCAATGATTTCCTTGATGGTGCTCAGCCATTTGATCTTGACGCCTTCCTCGACAGCCTCGTCCGCTTCGAAGGCGCGCGCGGGCATATGTGCCCGATCGCGACGATAGACGATAAGCGCTTCATCAGCGCCCAGACGCTTGGCTGTGCGCGCAGCGTCCATCGCCGTGTTTCCCCCGCCATAAATGACGACGCGGCGCCCGAGACGCGGCAACTCGCCTGCTTTGACATCGTGCAGGAGCGAGATCGCATCGAGCACCCGTACGGCGTCGCGAGCCGGAATATCGACGTGCTTGCCAACACCCGCTCCGATCGCAACGAATACTGCGTCGAAATTCCCGGCCGACTTTTCCTCCAAAACGTCCTCGACCTTATGGTTCACGACAATGTCGACACCCATCGCCTCAATGCGTGCAATCTCCAGCATCAGACTCTCGCGGGGAAGGCGGTAGGCCGGGATACCAAAATGCATCATGCCCCCCGGCAGTGGTCCGGCCTCGTGAATCTCTACTGTGTGTCCCAGACGCGCGAGATGATAGGCCGCCGATAATCCGCTCGGACCGGCGCCGATGACCAGAACTCGCTTGCCGCTCGACGCGGCCTCCACCTTGATCGGCCAGCCCTCCCTGGCTGCCAAGTCCCCAAGAAAGCGCTCAACGGCATGAATGCTCACGGGAGCATCGAGCTCACCGCGATTGCACGCGCCTTCACAGGGGTGATAGCAAACACGGCCATGCACGGCCGGCATCGGATTGTCGCGTACCAGTGTTTCCCATGCGTCGCGATATTTGCCCGCTTGAGCGAGGTCGAGCCAGGCTTGGACGTTCTCTCCGGCCGGGCAAGCGTTGTTGCAGGGGGGCAGCAGATCGAAGTAGATCGGACGCTGATACCGGACAGGGCCAGTACCCTTAACGTGGGTCAGATCCACGATCGGCGTCAGATCGGTCGACTTGGCGATCATTTGCTGAACCTCCTTTAGGTTTCATCGAACGAGGCAAAGAGCCCGTCTGCATCACGCCATGCTCCACGAGCTTGCCTGCGATAAATCAGACCCATGTCGCAGTCTAGCCTTCCGATTGCGCACGGCATGTGATCAGCGTCACCATGGCGCGCCCGAGCTAAAGTGGTTGTGGAGCAGGATAGAAGAGGGCCCAGAGGCGGTAAGTGGGCCCGATTTAGACGAATCAGTCAAACTGAGGTCATTGAGAACTTAGGCCGCTACTTTAGCGCGGGAGCGAAAGAGGGTGGCGCATCGTACTTGCCAGTACCCCACTGTCTGTCCGGCGCAGACGACAACTCGTATTCCAATGTGCCGCCGTGCTGGAGGAATGTCTCCGGGAGCCACGTCTTCGAACTAGACTTGCCATCTGCCTTGAGAGCGTGGACATACGGAGCATCGGTCGCTGCGCCATTACTTTTGATGACGATGTCGTGGCCTGGTCGGTGGATGCGAATCTCGGGAAAGAGCGGACTTCCCAGAACTAACTCGGCACGGCCCGGTATTTCGGGGTACATGCCCATCGCCGACCAGACATACCACGACGACATCTCACCGAGATCGTCATTGCCCGGCATGCCCTTCGGAGTGTTCGTCCAGATTGTGTTCAGCACCTGACGAACGGTCTCCTGCGTCTTCCACGGCTGGCCGGAAAAATCGTAGAGCCAGGGCGTCTCGATCGATGGCTCATTATTCAGCTCGGCATGTAGGCCGCCGGACTCCGTAACCGCCCATGAGCCGTCGGGTTTGTGGAAGAAGGCGTCAAGCCGCGCATTCGTTGCATCGTTTCCGCCGAGCATGTCAAGGAGTCCGCGCTCGTTGAAGGGAATCATCCAGAGATACTGGGCTGCGCTGCCCTCCACAAAGCCATCATCAGATGCCGGATCGAACTTCGGCCAGGTCCCATCCGCATTGCGGTTCTGGATGTACCCGCCCTGGCTCGTCGCTTTCGGGTTGAAGATGTTCTTCCAATACTGTGCGCGTTCGAGAAAAAGCTTCTGGTTTGGCTTGTCGTCCAGACGGCGTGCGAGTTCTGCAATGGCGAAGTCGGCGGTTACATCTTCGAGGGTGTCCGCAGCGGGTCCCCATGCGTTGCCGCTCGTGGGAATGTAGTGAAGCTTCAACCATAGATCCAGAGACGGGCGCTGGCCGACACATTCGACGGGACAGCCTTCGTTGCTCAGATCATGCGCCGTGGGCTCGGTTGCGGCTTTCAACAACGAGCGATACGCAGACTTTACGTCGAAGCCATCGCCTCCGAAGGCGAGAATATCTGCGATGGCAGGCGCAGCGGGATCGCCATTCATTACATGGGTGATGCCGGAGTTGTGTGTCCAGCGGTCCCATTCGCCTCCGTTCTGATCGGCCTGATTCAATAGCGATTGCGCTATGTCGCTGCCGACATCAGGCGCAAGCAGCGTTACCAATTGCAACTGTGAACGGTACACGTCCCATCCGGAAAAAGTGCTGTACTGCGCCTTTTGCGGAGACGCGACCGTATGGACCTTCTGGTCCATGCCAAAGTAACTGCCGTCCACATCGCTGTAAAGGTTCTCGCCCAGCATCGTGTGATAGAGCGCGGTGTAAAAGACCGTCCGTTGATCGGCTGTTCCTCCGCTGATATGGATGTGGTCGAGCGCCTCAAGCCACGCGGCATGGGCACGCTGCCGCAGTGTTTCAAAATCGCTGCCTTCCGGATTCTCCGCTCGTAGATTGGCTTCAGCGTTCTGCTCACTGACATACGAGATACCCACGCGCACATTCACAACGGGAGACTTCGACGTATCCAGTGTCACCCATCCCCCTGAGCCTTTACCCGGAGGCGGAAATCCGCGCGTGCCATAGGTAGTACCGCCGCTGGCTTCCGTGCTCTGAGGCCTTACGGTTGAATCCTGCCATGTGCCCGTCGCCAGAAAAGGCTGATCGAAGTGAGCGGCGAAGTAGAGCGTATAGTAGCTACGGCGATCCGTTGTGCCGAGATAGCCGCAGAAGTTGCCGCTCGTGACCGAGCCCGAAATTGTGCGTGTCGCCGCGTCAATCCTGACCGTTGCATCCGTGCTGCCAGTCTCGGAATCCGACGTGCGCACGAGCATCGTAGCCGGTTGTCCGGCTGGATAGGTAAAGCGTCCAGCACCTGTGCGGGGCGTTGCCGTCAGTTCCACCGTCGCGCCATTCGCAAGCTTCACCCGGTAATATCCGGCAACGGCGGTTTCGTCCGCATGAGAAAACTGACTTGCGTAGATTTCGTTATTCGCATCGTCAGACGGGGAACTCTGCACGTTGCCGATAATCGGCATAAAGGGAATATCGCCGCTTGCGCCTGCACAGCCTGTGCCCATCAGATGCGTGAGCGAAAAGCCGCGCATCTTCGTCGCCGTGTACTCATATCCACCCGGGGCCGCCGGACGCGCGCGATCATCCTTCATCGATCCCGGCACGCCCTCAACTTTACGTCGCGGCTTGTTTGACGGCTCTTCCGGGCTCCACGCCACCATGCCAAAGGGAAGCACTGCGCCGGGATAATCGTTCCCGCCATTCGTCGTCCCGATTAACGGATTCACCAGGGAGGCGGGGTCGACGACTTGTGCGGCAACTGGCCTTATGACGACAGGAAAAGTTGCTATGAGAAGCGTAACGGCGAACGCACGCGTGCTAATTCGTTCTAGTGAGGCCAATGTCGACACACTCCATCGAGAAGATATCAACGATAAGACTGCGGTTCCATATGAGGGAAATTGTAGACTTTATATGCGGAGTTTACAGTGATTCCTGTACGCTACTCAACGCGATCCATCCTCATCTGTTGGTCTAGGGTTGTGCAAGATACCGTTGTGGGTGGAAATCAAGAGAGCTTTATCTTGCTGCGCCTTGTTAAGACGCAGTGGTGGAGAACAAAGAGATCAAGCCCTCTGGAATCGTAGGGTGTGCGAGGATTGCCTCGCGGAGCGCGGTATAGGGCATCCGACCGAGCATGGCAATTTGCACACATGCCATAATCTCGCCTGCACCCACACCGAACGCCGCGAACCCCAGAATGTTATCGCTGTCGCGCTCCACAAGGCACTTTAGGAACCCACGCGTTTCCATGAGGCTGCGCGCTCGTAGCACAGCCCCCATCGGGACCTTGAAGAGACGATAGGCAATGCCCTTAGCCTTCGCCTCCTTCTCGCTCATTCCAACGCGGGCGAATTCAGGATCTGTGAAGAGGCAGAAGGGCACCTGCCTGCCGGTCGTAACCCGGTTCCCGCCGAGGATATTGTCGCGGACCACGCGGAAGTCATCCTCGCTGATGTGCGTGAATTGCGGGCTACCTGCGACCTCTCCCACTGCCCACACTCCCGGAGCCGTCGTCTCCAGACGTTCGTTGACTTTGATATATCCGTGCTCTGTCAGCTCTACTCCGGTGAGTTCAAGACCGATATCTTTCGTGTTCGGCACGCGCCCGGATGCGACCAAAAGATGTGTGCCCTCCAGAGTCTTCTCCACTCCATCTTGCTCGAGCGTGACACGCACCGACTGTCCCGACATTCCGGAGACGCTTTTCACCTTGGCATTCAGAAGCAGCTCTACCCCTTCATCCTGGAAGAGGCGCTGTAGGCCCTCGGTGATGTCATCGTCTTCACGATGAAGAACGCTATGATTACGGTCTATGACCGTAACCCTACTGCCGAATCGGCGCATTGCTTGTGCGAACTCCAGCCCGACATATCCGGCTCCGAGAACGATCAGGTGCTCGGGAACGACATCGAGTTCCAGGGCTTCGACGTGGGTTAGCGGCTGTGCCGACGCCAGCCCAGGAATGTTCTCGATCACCGCGTGCGTCCCCGTACCGATCACTACATTCTTGCCACGCAGCAACCGTTTCGTTCCATCCGCCAGCGTCGCCTCCAGTGTCTTTGGTCCAACAAACCTTCCTGATGCCATGATCAACTCGGCTCCGCTTTGCTTGTAAAGAGAGAGATGCGTGTCGACCAGCCCCTGAACCATCCTGCGTTTTCGATCTCTTACTGCGGGCATATTGACGTGGAAGGTGTCGATGCTGATTCCGAACTCCTCGCTGCGCCGAACATTGTGCGCGACCTGCGCCGTATGAATGACATTCTTACTTGGTAGACATGCGATGTTCGGGCAGGCCCCGCCGACATACTTGCGTTCTACTGCGGCGACGCGCTGTCCTTGTCCCGCAAAGGTCCAGGCCAGCAGTTTCGCGCCGGCACCGCTGCCAAGAATGAGGAGATCATAAACTTCCGGGTGTTGTTGAAAATCCATGTGCTGTTCTCCGGTCATAGGTGATGCATTAGAGTTTGTCTTTCAGAGTTCATGCTTACATAGATCCAGTGTGTTTACATTCATGCCTGGGGAAACCGCCTCCTTTGACGCACAGTTGATTGCTTTCAATTTCGGCGCCAGCAGCTTCTGCAACATCATTCGAGCCCGGTGCAATCTGACTCTCACCTGCGAGGTACTGATGTCCAGGATCTGCGCCGTGTCATTTACATGGAGTTCCTGTACGTCACGCAATAGAAACACTTGCTGGTAAATATTGGGCAGCATCTCGACGGTGCGCTGGAGCAACTCTCTGATTTCTTCTCGCTCGACCACGTCGCAAGGAAGTTCTCGCCATTCGCGGAGCAGCGCTGGAGGCTCCGACATCTCTTCACCCTGAGCCTGATCAAGAGACACGATTTGGATGGTCGCCTGTCGCCGTAACTGGCTTCTCGCCTGGTTCAGTGCAATGCTGATGAGCCAGGTGCTGAACTTCGAATCGCCCCGGAAAGCCCGTAGATTTTGAAAGGCCTTGATGAACGTTTCCTGCGCGATATCCTCAGCGTCTTTTTCATTTTTCATGTAGGAGAGAGACATAACGTAGACTCTCCGCTCATAAGGGCGAATCAGTTGATGGTAGAGCTGGGTATCTCCAGCCAAAATAGCGGCGATCAGCTCCGATTCCTTTCGACTCCAGACTATGGAACTCATTCTTTTAACGCTGTCTCCAGTACTTTCCGAGAGGAGTGTTCATTGCCGGTTCTGGAGTCCCGTCACGCGTTGAGCCGATACATATGTTCTCTGGGAAACTCACCTAATTTTCTCGCTCAGTTCTGGAATGGCTGCGCATCAGATGCCTTTGATTTCGCCACCGTCCATGCGAACTGAAGTTCCCGTCATCCACTTCGCCGCGGGCGACACGATGTAGGCCATCAGGTCAGCAATCTCTTCCGGTCTCCCGAAGCGACGAATGCCGACTTCCTCCGGGAACCTCTTCATCGCCTCTTCGACCGTGAGGTTGTGCGCGGGCGCCCATTTTTTGAAAAAGGACTCCCTGCGTCCGGTCATTACAGCGCCCGGCACTACGCTATTCACCTGTACGCCGTCCTTGACGCCTTGTTCTGCGAATGCCTTGGCGAGTGCGATGATTGCGGCGTTAATCGCAGCGACGGCTGCGAAGCCTGGTTTAGGATCGAGAGCCGCGCTTCCTGAGATCAAAACTACAGATCCTCCCGAAGCCTTCAATGCATCCCAGGCTCGTATCGTTAAGCGGCGCGCGCCGTGGAACTTGAGAGCCATGCCGTCTTCCCACTGCGCGTCCGTCATCTCGAACAAATCGATCTGTGGAACCGCTCCGGCAATATTGACCAGAGCGTCGATTCTGCCAAAGCGTTCGAGAGTTCCCTTGACGATGGTCTCAGCCGACCGAGGCTCGCGCAGGTCGAGCGCATAAGCCAGCGACTCGGCGCCGGCGGCATTTACAGTGGCTGAGGTTTTCTGCAGCTCATCCTGATTTCTGGCCGCAACGACAACGGCGGAAAAATCGCGTGCGAGCCGCAATGCGGTGGCACGGCCGATTCCCTGGCTCGCGCCAGTGACTATGGCAACGGAGTTGAATCTCATCACTCTACCCGAGCGTTTGACGCGCAGCGTCCAGAATTATCTCAACCACAAGATCTGGTGCTGTGAGCATTGGGGAGTGGTCCACCTCATGCGACCGAATATTCGCACCCATACGATTGGCCATGTAGCGTTGAGTCTCGGGACTGATCATGCGGTCCTCTTCCGCGAGGAGAAACCACGATGGTTTCGTTCTCCACGCGGGCGCAGGGGCTTTCTCTTGAATGCATTTCAGCGCGATCGGCCGCTGCACCGCAGACATGATGGTTGCCTGATCCTGCGAAGCCTTATGAGCTACCCCATGACAGAAACCCTCTTCCGGCATCCAGATAAAACCGTGCTCATCGGGTGCGAGGTGCGGAGCATCCGGATGCGGAGCAGCGCGATAAAACACATCCGCAACTGTTTCCCCCTCATCGGGCGCCAACGCCGCCACGTACACGAGCGACTTTACTCGATCGTTATCCGTTGCGGCGATCACGGCACCGCCATATGCATGTCCGGTGAGCACTATCGGTCCGGTCGTTCTCTCTATCACACGTTGGAGCGCGGCTACGTCGTCTGTGAGCGATGTAAGCGGGATCTGGGCGCACGTTACCTTAAGCCCCTGTCGCCGCAGAGACAGAATAACGTTCTGCCAACAGGATCCGTCAGCCCATGCTCCATGAACCAGGACGGCCGTCGCATTTTGAAGAAATGAATTCATCGCGATATGCCATTTGCCCCCAAGAACTCTTTGATCGCAGCAGCGATTTCCAAGGAGTGCGTCTCGGTTGCAAAATGCCCCGTATCTAGGAACTGGACGCGCGCGTTCGGCAGGTCCTTGCGATAGGCTTCCGCTCCCGCAGGGATGAAGAACGGATCGTTCTTGCCCCAGATCGCCAGCAAAGGCGGTTTCGACTTACGAAAATACTCCTGAAACTTTGGATAAAGCTTCATGTTCGATGCGTAATCGAGGAACAGATCAAGCTGAATCTCTTTATTCCCCGGACGTTCCATCAAAGCCGTGTCCAACGTGTAAGACTCAGGAGCCACGCTGTCGGGATTCGCAACACCGTGCGTGTACTGCCAACGCGTTGCTTCCAAAGTCAAGATGTTCTGCCTGAGCACATCCCTGTTCTCTGCTGTGGGTGCAGACCAATAAGTCCTGATCGGTCCCCATGCATCGCCGAGTCCCTCTTCGTAAGCATTGCCGTTCTGCGAAATGATTGCTGTAACTCGTTCGGGGTTTCTCATTGCCAGGCGTAAGCCTGTGGGGGCTCCATAATCGAAAATGTAAATTGCGTAACGATTGAGGCCGAGCGCATCAGTAAAGGCCTGCACCGTGCCGGCCAGCGCTTCGAACGAATACGTGTAGTTTCGTGTTTCGGGTACCTTCGTAAATCCGAATCCAGGCAGATCCGGCGCGATCACCCTGTAGTTATCTGCAAGGCGAGGAATGAGGTCGCGGAACATGAAGGACGATGTTGGGAACCCATGAAGCAAGAGCAACACAGGTGCGGCTTCGTTGCCGGCCACTCGGTAGAAGACTTCGACTCCATCGGCTTCGACCTTATGAACAGATGTCACAGGTACCGTGAACGGGGAAAGGACAGGACTCATAAAACTCCTCCTAGCTTAGCTTTGGTTTTCGGAAAGGATGGCTTTTTGGCCGAAATAGCTGATCAGGTAAAACGATACCCCGAGGGATATAACATCCTTGAAAAGGAACAGACCTATAAAGCTCATGTACCTCATTCCGTGAATCCCAGGAACGGAAATAATCGCACCAGGGGTAGTTATGACCATAGTGCTGGTTGTAAAGAACATGATGGATGCGATGAGTCCGCCTATGATGCCGGCTTTTGGCCTGAAATAGCCCGCGATAATCAACAGCGCAGCAGTCATCTCGGTAAGGCCGATGATATCGGAGCCAATATAAGGGCCGAATAGTTTAAAGTGCCAGCTTACCAGCGGGCTGTGAGAAACCAGAGGAATTATGCCTTCGGCGCCGGGAGCCGTCATCTTAAAAGATCCGGCCCAAAGGAGCATAACAATCATGCCGATACTGGTGATCAGAAAAGGGATATTACGATCGCTTGTCCATGCAGCCAATTTGGTTAAATTGCTTTTGGCTTTTTGGGAGAGGCCGGGAGAAGAAACCGGATCTTGTGTTGAAGTTTTCATCGTTGCGGGAGTTTCCTTTCTATAGGGCCGCGCGCCGCTTCAGCATGGACGCCATCGGGATCTTGAAGAGACGGTAGGCGACAATACTCGGGGGCAAACAAGTTGCCAAAACGAGGAGCAATCCGAAGCGAAGAGAGACATCCCGCTAATGTCTTCTTTTCCAGGACGATGCGACCACAACGCTTTGCCTGACCAGTGACGGACTTGTGACTGACGTCCGTCACTGACGGTTTCTCGTCGCGACAATCGTCGCGATATATCGTCATTGGACGATTTCGCGCATGTACTTTTCCATCATCTCTTTGTCTGCGTGCCCCCATACATCTTCTACAATCACTCCCTTTCTGTTGATGTAGAAGGTTTCAGGTAGAAGATGAACAGGACCATACAACGCCTTCATAGAGTTATCAGAGAGCAGGATTGGATAGGTCACGCCTAAGCGCTTGACTGTTGCTGCGATTTTCTCTGGTGTAGCGCTGCTAAGTTCGCTATCCACAGATAGCCCCAGGACGGTGAGGCCCGATCCGACATATTGCCGGGCCGACTCCTCGAACCATGGCATTTCCTGTAAACATGGAGGACACCAGGTAGCCCAGAAGTTAACTACGACTGGCTTGCCGGCATAGTCCTTTAATGAAATGGACTTTCCAGAGAGGTCGTGTAAGACGAAGTTCGGTGCGCGTTTGCCCTTGAACGACGGTCCATGAGGAAGAACCTGCAAACTCTCTTTCGGAGCCGATGGCTGAGCAAAAGAACGCGTTGAGAACGTCAGAGCCGCGATGAAACCAAGAGCGGCTAGCCTTTTCCGGATATGTATCATTCTGCCTTTTATGTGTTTAGTGATCAGTTTTAGATTGCCAGCCGTATTCCACTGAACTGCCAACGCGTCGCTGGTTGAAAAAAATTGCGGTAGGTAGCACGCACATGATCCGCAGGCGTGACGCACGATCCTCCGCGCAGGACCATCTGACCGGACATAAACTTGCCGTTGTATTCGCCCAGTGCACCAGGGGGTGATTTGTATCCTGGATAGCCGGTGTAAGAACTGGCGGTCCACTCCCAACAGTCCCCGAAGAGTTGGTTAACTTCATCACCGTTCGTCGTTGCAGGGTGCAGTCTGCCCGCGTCGAGTAGATTTCCGCGGGGCGGCATCTCGCTCGCCACGGATTCCCATTCTGCCTCAGTCGGGAGTCTGCAGCCACGCCAGCGGGCGAAGGCCTCGGCTTCGAAGAAGCTTATGTGGCATACAGGCGTATCAAGGAGTGCGGAGAGCCCGTGCGAGCCCCTCAGAGTAAAGACCCGCCAGCCGGTCTCGTCACCAGGATCCCGTTCCCAATAGAGCGGCGCCTCCCAGCCCATTTCGCTCACAGTATTCCATCCGTCAGAAAGCCAGAGTTCGGGGCGCGTATATGCGTCGTCCGACATAAACTCCAGATACTCGCGGCAGGTGACTACGCGGTTTGCGACCTGGAAGGGTTCGAGGTAGACCTTGTGGCGTGGAGTTTCGTTATCAAAGCAGAAGTCGAGATGGTTCGCCGCGCACAGCGGATGTCCAATTTCAGTTAGGCCTCCATCGAAGCTGTGCCAGCTGAGCTTAGGAATGGGACGATCGCGCTCTTCCGCGAGAGCAGCACTTTCATACGACGGACGTGAGGGATTCGAGAAAAATGCATGCTTGATGTCAGTCAGCACCAGCTCCTGGCGTTGCTGTTCGTGATGCAGGCCCAAGACGATGCGCCTCGACGGTTCCTCATCAACCGAGCGAGCCAGGAATCTCTCCATTGCCTGGTCTACGTGCGCGCGAAAGGCCAGGACCTGATCGAGTGTGGGGCGGGAAAAGGAAGCACGCAACGTCTTGTCAGGAATCTCCTCACCGAGAGAGACGTAATAGCTGTTGAAGAGACGATGGAACTCTTCTCGAAATGGTTTGTAGTCTGCGAAAAATGGCCGTAGCACGAATGTTTCGAAGAACCATGTGGTGTGCGCCTGGTGCCATTTGACCGGACTGGCCTCGGGACATGACTGGACCATCTGATCCTCGGCGGACAAACTCGCGACGAGAGAACGCGTCATCGACCGCACGGCTTTGTATTTCAAAAGGAGAGTAGACATCGTGTTATTCCATCCGAGAGGCCCTAATATCAGCGTGAGCATAACGATCTGGGGTGGCGACACGTGTCAACACCTCTTCGCAGTCGATCTCCGTCAGAGACTCTAGTAGGCAAGCAACTTACCAAAACAGGGTATTTCAAGAGCGACGGGAGAGCTTCGAGGTAAGCTATTCAGCTACGGGAAGATAGGATTTCAGGAACGCGCCCATTGAAGCGCCTTCAGTGACGGATTTGTGACTGATGTCCGTCACTGGCAGTTTCTCGTCGTGACAATCGTCGCCTCATATCGGGCAGGAAGAGAGAGTCAGTTCCGATGTGCACGATTCTCGACAGCGCCATTTCTTGTGGAGGGAGCAGAACGGCTTATGCGAAGCTTCCGCATTCTGTAAACTAATGACGTCCGCTTCATCCCTAATCGCTCCGCGGCACCATTCCGACCGCCCACTACCCAATTACTTGCCTCAAGTGCGCGGAGGATATGATCTCGTTCCACCTCGTCGAGTCCTGTCATCAGTATGTTTGACGCCTTGTGACCGCTGAATGGTTCTAGCTCGGAGGTTGGGGCGCGCAAGACTGTGTGAGGGGAGAGAATCACCGCCCGCTCGATAAAGTTTTGTAATTCGCGGACGTTTCCAGGCCAGCGATATCGCACCAGCGCATCCATCGTCTCCGCGGGGATGTCGTCGATTCTCTTGTTCATTCTCCGCGAGTAGAGTTCAAGGAAATGCCAGACCAGTTTCGGAATATCCTCAGTACGTTGCCGAAGGGCCGGAACGTTGATGGGAAATACTTTCAGCCGATAGTACAAATCCTCGCGAAAGGTCGTCTGCCTTACCATAGCGGGCAAATCCCGATGCGTGGCTGCGATCAGGCGAACGTCCACCTTGTGCGTGTGATTGCTGCCGAGTCTCTCGAATTCCTGTTCCTGCAGGACGCGCAGCAATTTCGCCTGAAGTTCTAGAGGGATGTCGCCGACTTCATCAAGAAAGAGTGTGCCCTTATTCGCGAGTTCAAAGCGTCCTGTTTTTTGGGCAATTGCTCCGGTAAATGCGCCTTTTTCGTGCCCGAACAACTCACTTTCGAGAAGCCCAAGCGGAATCGCGGCGCAATTTAATTTCACAAAGGCCCGTTCCCGGCGGCTGCTCAGATGGTGAATTGCGCGCGCAATAAGCTCCTTACCCGTTCCCGTTTCGCCCTGGATCAGCACACTCGAATCCGTAGGCGCCACTACGGACACCAGGTGCAGTGCGGTCTTCAAAGCCGGGCTGTCGCCGACGATTGCTCCGAACTCCGCGCGGAGCTCTTCCTCGAGATAGAGTCTCTGTTTCGTCTCTTTGTCTCGGTCCTTTGTCGCCTTTTCGTACTCCAACGTGTTCTCAACTGCAATCGCTATCTGACGGGCCACCTGCTCGAGCAAGATGACGTCGTCCTTCTCAAAAGCATTGTCCGAACGCCTAGAGAGCATCAGAACGCCAACCACGCGATCACGGCCTACGAGCGGAAGATAGCACCCCACGCGGAGGCCTTCCTCGATCACGCGCTCATAAAGAAGCTGGCCGTCAGGATTCCCATAAATTTCAGGATCCTCACGGACCTGTTCGAAGCTATCGATCCGAATGCTCTTGCCCTTCCGCAATACCTGACCCGAGATCGAACTCTTCATCGGCACCAACGATCCCTCGCGGAAGGGTCCTCTCGCGTCTGGGTTGTATAAGATAGTGACGCGTAACTCGCCGCTCTCGGGGTCGGGTAGCAACAAGGCGGATACGTCACATTGCATTGTCCTGAATAGATTCGTCGAAAGCGCCTCAATCACTTGCCGGATGTCGAACCTGGATGTCACGCTGTTTGTGATTTCCAGAAGCAATCGCAGGCGATCGCGTTCATGCCGCAGCTTTTGTTCACTAATGTGGCGCTCAATTGCGATTCCAGCGATGCGGCTGGCATTCTCGATCAACTTCAGGTCGATGGCACCAGGGCTGCGCGCTTCACGATAATGAATGGCGAAAGTCCCGAGGACTGTACCCTCGCTCGTAAACAGGGGCCGCGACCATACTGCACGAATTCCAAAAGGCAAGAGCAGGTGACGATAATGATCCCAGACGGGGTCATTGAGGACATCGTTCACATATACTGGCTCCCTGCGATAAACGGCTGTGCCGCAGGATCCGCCTTTTGGACCAATCAGCATTGACCCTACGTGAGCGATGAATCCGGGAAGACCCGGAGCAGCCGCGCAATAAAGCTGTCTTCCGTCATCGTCCGGAAGCCAGATAGTGCACAATGTGCCGTCGCCTCGAGATTCAACCAGCTGAGCAATGATTGTCAGCACTTCAACCAACGGAGCTCCGGCGAGAATCAACCGCAGAATATTAAGCACCGACTCGGAAGAAAACAGACCTGACTCGTTCTGCGCGTCTTTTTCGCCCAATGCCGGTTGTGCGGGGGATTGTTTTGCGGACTCCATCAGATCTCTCTCTTCCTAACGCTACCCCGTAAAAGGAGAACGTGCCAGTCGCGGGGAGGGCCTGATTTCCGGTTACATTTTATTTGATATGGCCCGTGGCTACCCATTCTGTGTCCGCTGACTATATCCTAAATTCAAGTTCCAGATGAGTAGAGTCCGTTTGACAGGCATGAAGAGCAAGCTCGTTTTGGTCGCCTTGTTCCTCTTATTCCACGCTATCGCTTCTTTTCCCCAAGCCGCTATCCAACCAAACCAAACGCAGGCGACCCCTCGGGCAAGAGTCATTGTGTTTGTTCATGGACTTCACGGGAGTCGCGAATCCTGGCGGGCCTCGAACGGCGCCTATTGGCCGGATTTGATTCGGACGGACCCGCGCTTCGCCTATTCCGACGTCGAAGTTGCGGAGTATCCCACGCCTGCGTCAAATGGCAGGATGTCCAGTGTGCAACTGGCCGACATCCTCTGGGCTCGCCTCAAGCAGGATCACGTTTGGGAGCATCGCGAGGTAGTTTTCATCGCGCACAGCCTGGGTGGCATCCTCGTCGAGGAGATGCTGTTGAGACATCCCGCAGATGCAGCGAGAGTCAGATTTATCGTGTCGTATGGAACTCCGCATGAGGGCTCACCGATTGCCCGGATAGCGTCCATCTATGACAAAGACCCGCTGCTCAGCGACCTCAGCGATGCCAGCGACAATGCCTTCCTGACGCAACTGGAAAACAACTGGCGAGGGGACGATTCAGTCAATGGCATACATCGGTTCTGCGCTTATGAATCCGAAGATACGACTCCGGAAAACGGATTTGGCCGTTATCTCAAGACCCATGCCCGCGTGGTCAGCTACTTCAGTGCGACCTATGGATGCGATGTGACCACACCGCCGCAGGAAATCCATGCAGATCACCTGCATATGGTCCGGCCTCCAGACCGGACATCGAGTGCTTATGATTTTTTCTATCGAGTGTATCGCGACAACCCCATCCTCGAAGAGCAAGTTGTCACCCGAGACAACGTGATCGCGGGCTTGGAAGCCGGCTGCGATCGAAGCAACGCGAATCCCGACTTGCAAGTCCCAATAGCCCTCGATAGCGCGATGCGCGAAAAGGTGATCACGGCGACTGCCTCCCTGATCGACACTGTGGACCTTCGAGATGTGAATCCGAGCCCACCGGTCGTCACTAGGATCGACTCGGACGGGGTGGCCCATGTTCATTACGGGTTCAGCGGACCAGGCAAGAAGGTCTTCGTTTGTCTTGGCACTGCTCGTGCTTCCTTGAAGGTCCAATTTTCTATCGACCGGCAAGTACCGATTCGTGAGCCACAGAATTGAGCTCGAGTTAGGACGTATGACCTTAGGGGTCCCATTAGGCTAACAAGAAGTTAGAGGCTCGTAGTGTCACCGATGGTGTACATGCAGATCGATTATGCGCTCAAGATTACAAGAAGCAATAACGGCTACGAGAAGCGACAAGTGCAACGAATCGCCCATCACAAATCACTCTTGGACGCGCTGATGACTTGGATGCAGTGCTCGCAGTGTAAGGAGCATCTGACGAGCGGCATACGCGCCAAGTCTTCTGACGCAGGTGCATCAGTGGAAGATCACACCGAGTTCGGCACAATTCAACATAGTTACTCTAAGGCAGCCCTCTGGATCGTGTCGGCATGGGCCTCCGCGCCTGGGGCTGGTCGTTGTCCTCGTTTGGTTTGACCGCCTGAAGGTCGCCAAGTATGAGGCTGACAGCATTGTGCCTTTCGTTGTCCTCTCATGGCCTGTACTACTCTGTTATTTCTTGTGACTACGCCCGAAAGCGTGGGGTGCCCGCCCTCGGTGACACAACGCACGGCTTTCCCCACCTATCCGGCGTTGGCAGCCTGATTATCAAAGACGCCATCATGTTTGGCGCAGCCGTTACGACAATGGCGGATTCCGCAAAGACGTATTTGCGGCGTGCGCATTTCGATTGGCTGAGCTTGGGACTTTGCTGCCACGCCTGGCCGCTAGAATTCGGCGTCGACGCGTATTAGGATGGCATCGGCATGGCGAACAAGTTCGATATCGGGCGTAGAGATTTCTTCAAGCAGGCAGCAGGTGTGGTTGGGTCGGTGGCACAGAGTTCCCACTGGCCGGGCTTCACAGATGGAACTGGTCTGGCCGATCAACAAACGGCCAGCCAGACCAGTGAGCATAACCAGGCTCATGAACCAGGCTCCAGAATTCAATTTCCGAGGGTCTTCAGCGGCGAACAACTGAAGATGATCGCTTTCCCCCTCGGCGGAGTTGCTGCCGGCAGCATTGCATTGGGAGGGCGCGGTCAGCTGCGAGATTGGGAAATCTTCAATCGGCCCAACAAACGCTGGGCGCCGGACTATGCCTTCCCTGCTATCTGGATAAAGTCTGGCGAGTCTCAACCGATTGCACGCGTGCTCGAGGCTAGTCTCCTACCTCCCTATGAGGGGCAGGACGGGTTGGGGTCTAACAATGTTCCTGGGTTGAGCCGTCTTGCCAGCGCCGAATTTACCGGCCAATTTCCACTGGCGAAGGTGCAGTTCGATGATTCACGGCTGCCAGTCAAAATTGAACTGGAGGCCTTTTCACCGTTTATCCCGCATGATCCGGACGAATCGGGATTACCGGTTGCGATCCTGCGCTATCGAGTGCACAATGCCGGATCCGCGAACGCAACCGTAGGCATTGCTTTCTCGATTGATAACCCGGTTGAAGGAAATCCGAACGAAAAGCCTAATACCGACTCGCGCGTCAATGAATTTTACAGAGAAGGTGATCTGGAGGGGCTTATCATGACCAACCCTGGGATCGCCGCAAGCGATCCCAGGTTCGGGAGTTTTGCTCTTGCTGTTCTTTCCACAACAAATGCGACCACAACCTACTGGCGCGGGTGGCCGAAAGGGCGCTGGTGGAATTCCCCAATGCTGTTCTGGGATGCTTTTTCGCGCGACGGAGCGCTGCTGAACGAGCCTTCGACTCCGGGAACGGTAGGTGCCCTTTGCCAGCAAGTAACCATTCCCGCAGGTGGTTCTGCAGCGGTTACATTCTTATCGGCCTGGCATTTTCCGAATCGCACGCCAAACTGGTGCGGTTGGGATTCGCCTGCCGGTGAAGGCGACACTGTGATTGGGAACTCCTACTCAACGCGCTTCAAGATCGCCTGGAAAGTCGCGGCATATACCGCCGCTAATCTTTCGCAACTCGAGTTGCGGACTCGCGCATTTGCAGATGCGTTTGCGCAGAGTACGCTTCCGGGTGCGGTGAAGGATGCGGCGAGCGCCAACCTCTCCACTCTTGTTTCCACGACGTGCTTCCGTACTGCCGATGGAGCATTCCACGGCTTTGAAGGCTCTGATGACAAACGAGGCTGCTGCTTCGGCAACTGCACGCACGTGTGGAACTATGAAACCGCAACGGCGTTTCTCTTTCCTTCGTTTGCGCGATCTCTGAGAGAAGCCGCTTTTGGATACAGCATGGATGACCAAGGTGGCATGCGCTTCCGCCAGCTTTTACCCGACGGCAAGGAACGATACAAGATTGCTGCCGCGGACGGACAGATGGGGCAGATACTTCACGCTTATCTGGATTGGAAGCTTTGCGGCGACAAGAGCTGGCTCATCGAGATGTGGCCGAGAACTAAGAAAGCTGTGGGGTTCGCCTGGATTCGCGGCGGCTGGGATCCTGATCGAAAGGGAATTCTGGATGGAGTGCAGCACACAACATTCGATGTGGAATTCTACGGGCCCAATCCATTGGGAAGTATCTACTACCTTGGAGCGTTGCGGGCGGCCGAGGAAATGGCCCGAGCGGTTGGAGACGACGCAAGTGCGGCTGACTACCGCGGATTATTCAACCACGGCAGTCGATGGGTGGACGAACATCTTTTTCAAGGCGAGTTCTATATTCAGAAAGTGCGCGGATTTCATCGCGAAGATGTAGCGCCGCAACTTATCAGCGGCTTCGGCAGCGAGAATACGGAGGAGCCGGAGTATCAGGCAGGAGGTGGATGCCTGGTTGATCAGATGCTCGGACAGTATCTGGCTCATGTAAGCGGCTTAGGCCCGCTGGTGTCCCCCGGGCATGTTCGCACTTCGCTCGAGTCTATATATCGCTATAACTACAAGCGAACTTTGGTGGACCATGATTCGGTGCAGCGGACCTATGCTTTGAACAACGAGGCTGCCGTTGTAGTTTGCGACTACGGAAAAGCCCCGCGCCCGGAGATCCCGTTTCCGTATTATGCCGAGGCCTGGACAGGGCCGGAGTACTCGACTGCGGCGCTTATGGTTTACGCGGGCATGGTTCCGGAGGCGCTTGAGTACATTGAGAATGTTCGCAACCGATATGACGGGATTAAGCGCAATCCGTGGGACGAAGCAGAATGCGGTCACCATTACGCGAGAGCCATGTCGTCCTGGACGAATGTCGTCGCGCTGAGCGGATTTGAATATGACGCCTCCGCCGGCGCGGTCATTGTAGCGCCAAGAATCTCTGATGCAGAGTTTCGCTGTTTCTGGTCGACGGGTACTGGCTGGGGAGTATTTCAACGTAGCTCTAAGGCGAAACACAATCGGTTGATAATCCAGGTGTTGGCTGGCAGACTTCCTTGCCAGTCGATTGAGATAATCGGTGGAGGCGCGTCAACGTCAGTCACGAGCAACGGTCAGGCGATAGGACATAAGACGGGACTGCGCGATGGAAGAACAATCTTTACCTTGGCGCAGCCGATTGTGATTAAAGAAGGAAGCGAGCTACAACTGGAGCTTGTTTCGTGAACCTTTCCGATTCAGACAAGAGACCGTGGATCGTGATGGTAGGCGGCTTTCTTGGAGCTGGCAAGACTACGCTGCTGTTAGCGGCTGCAAGCGAGTTAGAAAAACGGGGTTTGCGGAGCGCTGTCATTTTGAACGACCAGGGTGAGGACTTAGTAGATACCACCTACGCGTCACTGCGTGATCTAGAGCGAGGAGAGATCACTGGAGGTTGTTTTTGTTGTAGGTTCTCAAAGCTGGTTGAAGTTGTAGATCAGCTGACCAGGTTCGCGCCAGACGTCATTTTTGCAGAACCGGTCGGTAGCTGCACTGATCTATCGGCAACAACTCTTAAACCGCTGCTGGAGTACAACGATCGGTACCGTATTGCACCGCTTACGGTGTTGGTTGATCCAGAGAGAGCGTACGCGCTGCTTGACGCAGGCGCTGACCAGCACGTGAAGTTTTTGTTCAATAACCAGCTACAGGAAGCCGATCTAGTCTGCTTCACTAAGTCCGATGTGTTACCAACTTACCCAGTCATAGAACATTTCTTGGGGGATGCGAGTGAGGTACGACAGATCAGCGCACGAACAGGGCAAGGTGTTGCAGCATGGCTGGATGAAGTTTTGTCCGGACGGCTCTCTGCGGGCCGAACAGTGCTCGACATTGACTACGAGGAGTACGCGCGTGCTGAGGCCGCTTTGGCGTGGATGAATCTTCGCGTGAATATTCATCCGACGGTGCCGCTGTCTCCGGCGATGCTGCTGGGTCCGCTACTGGATCAACTGGATGCTGATTTCACCACGGCGGATATTTCTATCGTGCACCTGAAAGCGATCATGAATTCGCCAACGGGCTTTGTGAAAGCTGCAATCTGCAGGAATGGCGACCCGCCATCGGTTGAAGGCGATCTTGCAGCCTCACCTGCCTCCGAGCACAGCCTGCTTCTCAATCTTCGAGCTCTTGGATCAGCTCCGCTGGTACAGGAGATTGTCGAACGAAACCTGGAACAGATTGACGGTCGCCTTTCCGATTTGCGAGTGAGTGCGTTTCATCCCGCACCGCCTAAACCGGAAAGGCGCATCGTGGATGCGGGGCAATAATACAACTGCCCCGCGTTTCTATTTTGTCGCGACAGAGTAAACCTGCACCGGGCCTAATAGTCCTGAGGGTAGCAACGGAGAATTCGCCTTATACGGTTTTACGTCTGCGAATGTATATTTCTTTTCCACGCCCGGTTGTTGATCGCCGATGAGCCGATTCACCCACGCATTCGTGACCTTGATGGTGATTTCATTTGCACCTGGCTTGAGTGCGTTAGTTACATCAACGCGATATGGCGCATGCCACACAAGCCCCAATGACTTACCGTTCACCGTGACCTCAGCCATGTTCTTGACGTCGCCCAGGTCGATCCACAAAGCCGCGCCATTCTTGAACCAGTCCGCTGGAGCTTGCAACGCTTTGGTGTAGGTACCGATACCTGAGAAGTACTTCACCCCTGTGTCTGCATTGTCGCTCCAGGATGTGAGTGTATCCAATGTGATCGACGGCGGCGCTCCACGGTCCGGCTGGAAGCTTACATTCCACGGCCCGCTGATCGTTGCCACTTGCGTCTCCACGCTCTCAGGCAAGGAATGCGAGTTTTCTTTCGTTGCCTGCCGGAAGACCACGAACACTGTGCCCCATGGTTCGAAATGCAAGGGAACTGTCGTGCGACCATCCGCAATTTTGTATGACGTCGGCTTTGACTTGCCTGTTTCCGCATACCAGAGTTCCGGTGCGCGTCCGGTTACGCGGAACGTTGCATCTACTGTCGCGGCGTGATCGCCCCGGTTGTCCAGGAAATACAGATCACCATCGGAGAGCTTGCGATGAACGAAGAGGATCCGCGTATCGCTCTCGGGCTTCGTATAGTCGAAGTCGGGCGCCACGGTCAGAGTTTTGAAAACGTCTTCGAGGTTTGCGCCCGCGTATACTGTGCCCTTTCCGACTTTGTGAACACCAGTTCCGTCACCAAATAGTTGATCATTCAGTTTGCGAAATTCGGCCTGATCGTCAGCGAGACTGGCATCTTCAATTGGCTTCTGTCCAGCAACGATTGCGCCATCTTCAACGAGCTTATGAATGGCCCCCATTACGGGCAACGACATATGCCGACTGTATGGGTCAAGGCCGAGAACGCGGTAACTCATTCCGCTTTTCGTCGTGATCTGGCCCTTTGTGACACTTAATTCATGAATCAGACCGTCCGCATTGATGTAGTCGAAGCCATAGCCGGCAGGAATGTCCGGCGACTTATGCTCGAAGATTGCAGTGAGATTCGAGTCTTCGCCGTAAAAGTAGATCAGGTCAGCACCGAAGTGTCCCTGCTGCAATAGATAGCTGCTGCGCGCGAGGTAATTGACCCACGGGCCAGCTTCGTCGGCCCACGTTTCATTGCGATTAAACCATTGACCGAAGGGCCCGAGTGTGAGTCCGGGCGCTTTTCCAATCAAGGGCTGATGCGCGGATTCATGAATGACAAAGCGATTGATTCCGTTCAAAAGCTCCTGGTCTGCTGTCGGCTTCAAGGTTGCAGGGGACCATGCCCACGGCGCCGCGGCAGCGGTAAGAGACTCGGCAGCGGCGAGGTTTTGACCATAGATGTGAGCGACAGAGGCGGACTCGCGATCGTCAGCGTTGTAGCCGTATTGCACGTTGTTCACGCCGGGAGTTTGCGTCCACATCGCGCTCATCGGGACATCCGCCAGCTTCTTCACCTCCATGCCATCGGCGACAAAGGCGCGTCCTTCTTCGTGCGACTCGCTGTAGTGACCGATGCCCCGTTCCTTCAGCGAGGCCTGTACCTGTCCGTAATGCTCATCTGCAATCAGGTCAGAGATTGTCTTGCGAAAGTCCCACAGGAACTGATCGCTGGCTTCGGAGCTATCCACAATATGACCCGCGAGGGCAGGCATCCATGGAGCCGGATCGTATCCACGCCGCTTCTTGAATTGCGCGATCATGTCGTCGGTCCAGTTCTGCGAGCCGGCTTCCCAGCTATCGGTAACCACGTAGCGGATGCCGCGCTTACCCATCATTTCAGCGCCGACAGTCTGCTTGTAACTATCGAGGTAGCCATTCATGTAGTTGCTTACAAAGTGGCTGTTCAGCTTGTCGACTTCAAGGCCCGTGGCTTCAGCCGTTGCCGGATGGTTTGTGATTCCCAGGAGTGAAAATCCGAAACGAAGCACCACCCAATCGCCTGTGGGAGGTGTCCAGTCGAGTGTCCCGTCTGGCTTCATCTTGGAAGTCAGGTCGATGACATCGGACTTGGCGATTGCTTCGCCGGCTGGAACAGGAGGCGTTGCGAATTCATAGAGGTCAGGAACCGGGACGAATGCAGCTTTGTCTTCGAATCTGTTGACGCGCGCTGAGGGATGCAGCACCAGTTCGGAAATCTCATAGTCAGTAGGCGCGGAGCCGGGCTTGAAGCCAAAGGATGCCGGGTCTATACCTTCTGCCCACGCTGGGGGTTTTGGCGGAGGGACCCGCTTGAAAGTTACACGGAAAAATTTTGCCTTCACGGCTGGGAACGAAACGGTATGTTGTGGATTGCCGCCGTCGGGGAGTTTGACGATCGTGCGGAAAGTTTGTCCGTCGTCACTGGCTTCCAGCGATTTCTCAGGATTTGTAATTCCGGTTACCATGGCGGCGATTCTGTCCACATCTTTTGTTGCGATGGTGAGCGAGCGGATGGTAACCGGTTCAGGGAACTCATACTGGATCCATGCGCTGCTGCCCGCTTCAGGGATCGGAAGCTTTGTCGCCTTTTCGAGATCGCCGTCGCTGAGAACTGCTGGATCCGGTGATCCGCCGCTCGCGGTGATCTTGGCGTGGAGCGATTCAACCGAGACGTCGCTGGCAGGCTTCCGGTAAGCGATCACAGCAGCGTCGGCGTAGAACTGCGGGATCGCAGGTGCTCCGGCTGGAGCTGCGAGAAGATCGCGAATGCCTATGTCTTGAAATGCCCCAGTATTCGATGGCGGGTGGGTCAACGCGCCTGTAAAAGGCTTGCCTCCTTCAATCGAGGTCTCGCTCCATACATATTTCTTCATCCCTTCGGATGGAGGGACCCACGGTCCACCGGTTTCGCTCCAGCCAGGCGAGCCGGCAATCGCTTCTTCCATCTGCAGTTGGTCGGCGAGCGTGGTTGCATAGCGGAAAGCATCCTTCCATTCCGGTGTCATATATGCCAGGCGATGTTCCACGACCTGAGGAGTCGACAGGGCGGCGTCAAAATTCTGGAATCCAGCTAACCCGACGCTGTGCATCCATTCGAGGTCAAGCTTGATGCCATCTTTCGTAATGTTGCCGTTCATCCAATGCCACCACACTCTAGGACGAGCACTCTCGGGTGGATTCTCAAAGCCGTTTTTGAGCTGATCGGGGTTGTTCTGGGCGATGAGACCTGGGCCGCAGAAAAGCAGAGCGCATGCCGAGATCAGCATCCTGGATGGGATTGATACCTGACCGCCGTTTCTTCCTTGCATGTATGTTTGCACTCCTGTGGAGGGACGGATGACCGTTTTGGAGACAAGCCACCCTTGAAACGCCATGAAGGATAGCATGGCGAATAAACAGTCCGAAAGAAAAATTATTTTCCCTTTGAAATTGATCTAACGCGCGGTCAGATAGTTGCCGTAGCCTACGACTACCGTTGATGCGATCAGCAGAAACAGGCCGCAGGTGACGTACAGACGTGTTCGACGCGTCGTATCCTGCCACTCTTTCAATGCGATACCCCAAAGCGTGGCGAAGATAATGATGCTGGCCATGTGCAGCGTCCAGCTGGAGAAGTCGTACTTGCCCATCTTCGTCTGGCCCATGGAGTAGAAGAAGAACTGGAAGTACCAGATGACGCCTGCGAGGGCCGCCAGAAGATAGTTGCGGACGAGCGTGGAGGGGCGCAAACGGAGTTCGCTGTGAGTGTCTGCAGGGTTCACGTCGGGCAGCGTCTCCCCGGTGGTCGCGGTTCCCATTGGATTCGAACCTGGCGATCCGAGGAACTGACCTGCTGAGCGGTTCTTGATAATCAGAAACACGGACCAGATGAAATTCGTGAAAAAGCCGCCCCAAAGCACAACGATTAATACAGGCAAGTTCTGCCAGAGATCGGCTCGATTAGCAGCGAGCAGTTTGCTGCGAGCGATCAGTGCGATTGGCTTGCCGGCGGTCAGGCCATAAGCAAAGCAGGAGCTCATGATTCCGGCAAAAATGGCAACGGCAAGACCCTTGCTGAAAGAATAGTCACGCTCACCGAGAGCCGCCTTCTCTTCGGCTGGAACTTCGCGCTCCTTGAGATAGCCCGCGAGCCCGTTCACTGCGATAGCCAGAAGACAAACGAAGACTCCGAGCAGAATGACGCGTCCGCCCTGCTGATGAATGATTGTTACGATTTGCCCGCTGAAGAGCGGAGGCATCAGGGTACCGAATGCGGTGCAGAAGCCGAGGGCGATGGCATATCCGAGACCGATGCCCAGGTAGCGGATGGAAAGCCCGAAGGTAAGGCCGCCGACGCCCCACAATACTCCCCAGATAATCGCGTGCCAGAAGGCCTCTTTCGGCGCGCGATAGAGAATGCCGGAGAGGCCGGGCACGAAAATCCAGGCGATCAGGGATGGGGCGACGATCCAAGCTGCAAAGCCCTGAATGAGCCAGTAAATCTCCCATGACCATCGTTTTATGGGCCGAAAGGGGATGAAATTGGTGGCAGAGGCGAGCCCTCCGATCCAATGATAGATAACGCCAATGAGCGGATTAGGGCCCAAACTTCACCTCTTAAGTGCGAAATGAGTGCAAAAAGCGAGCGTCTAGCGGCACGGACAATCCTAACCTAGCCATTTCTGAAAATGAAATAACATTTCTATTGAAATTAAAAACCTAATCCAGCTAAACTTCGCATGGTATAGGGTGGTACTAGGCGGAGGGGGTATGCAGGCGAGTGACAACGCTGATGGGGCGATCGCTAAGCTGGACGAGTTCAGAATCGAAATACCCTCATGGGGATTTGCGAATACCGGTACCCGGTTCGGCAAGTTCCTGCAGGCTGGAGCCGCTACAAACCTTGAGGAAAAATTCGCCGACGCTTCTCAAGTTCATGCCCTGACCGGCGTAACACCATTACTTGCCCTACATGTTTTATGGGATCTGCCCGGCGGCACCGCTGATGCTCCAGAAGTAAAGCGGCTTGCCAGAAAATATGGCATCCAGCCGGGATCCATCAATCCAAATCTCTTCCAGAACCAGGAATACAAGCTCGGGTCGATCTGCAATCCGGATAAAGCCGTTCGGAATATGGCAATCGATCACCTGATCGAGTCGGCGCAGATTGCGAAAGAGCTGGATTCAACGGACGTCTCGCTTTGGATAGCGGATGGTTCGAATTACCCCGGATCGCAAAGCATACGCGATCGGATCATCTGGCTGGAAGAGGCGATGCAGGCGACGCACGATGAATTGCGGCCCGGCCAGCGCATGCTTATCGAATACAAGCCCTTCGAGCCGGCCTTTTATCACACGGATATCGCCGATTGGGGAATGGCTGCGCACCTGGCGCGGTCCGCCGGCCCTCAGGCGAAGGTGCTGGTGGATACTGGCCATCATTATCAGTCGCAGAATATTGAGCAGATCGTGGCGTGGCTTTTGCACATCCGGTTGCTGGGCGGCTTTCACTTCAACGACCGCCGCTATGCGGATGATGATCTAACGATCGGATCGATTGACCCGTATCAGGTGTTCCGCATCTTCCACGAAATCTTGAGCGAAACGGATCCGGAGCAGGTTGCGCAGATCGCATTCATGATCGACCAGAGCCACAACCTCAAGGGCAAAATGGAAGCGATGGTGCAAACCGTAACGGTTGCGCAGGAGCTGTTTCTGAAAGCCTCGCTTGTCGACCGGCAGCGGTTGGCAGAATTGCAGAGCGCGGGACGCATCGTCGAAGCCGAAGAGTGCCTGAGAGGAGCATTCTGGACTGACGTGCGTCCAATGCTTGCCGAATGGAGATCGACTCGAGGGCTGCCTGCGAATCCACTGGAGGCGCTCCGCGAGAGTGGATATGTGGAGCGTATCGAGGCTGAGCGCGGCCAGCGGAATGCGGCGCGCTTGAGTACATATGCTTGATCTTCCAAGAGCCTTACCGATTAAGGCTAAGGCATTGCACAATCCAACTACAAAATGCCGCCGGCTGAGGCAACAGCACCGGCAATGAAATGAGGAGTTATGTCCGCGTCGATCGTTCAACATGCGCGCGCCAAACTTGTTTACCTGGAAGACCGCTGGGATTCAAACATAGCTTCAGGAATGGATGAGCCGGAACTTCTCCGCTACCGCTCCAACCTGCTCGGATCAGACTTGCGCATCACTAACTTTGGGGGTGGCAATACCAGCTCTAAGATCGTGATGCCGGATCCGCTCACGCGCAAGGACACCACTGTACTTTGGGTGAAAGGGAGCGGCGGTGACCTGGGTAGCATCAAGCGCTCGGGTTTCGCCACGCTCTATCTCGATAAGCTGAAAGCTCTCGAAGAACTCTATGCCGGCGTGGAGCGCGAGGACGAGATGGTGGCGTATTACCCGCTCTGCACTTTCGGACTGAATCCGGTTGCGGCCTCCATCGATACGTCCCTCCATGGTTTTCTGCCGTTCCCTCATGTCGATCATCTGCATCCTGACTGCGCAATCGCGTTGGCTGCGGCTGCGAACGGCCGGGAAAAGATGGACGAGTTCAATCGCAGCCACGGCCATAAGCTGGTATGGCTCCCATGGCAGCGACCTGGTTTTGAGTTGGGAATGATGCTGAAACGTGCGGTCGCGCAGAATCCAGACAGCGATGGAGTCATTTTGGGTGGTCACGGCCTCTTTACCTGGGGCGAGACGCAACGTGACTGCTACCTGAACACGATTGCCATCATCGATCAGCTCACCGGCTTTATCGAGGAGCACCTTGAAAAGAAAAGCGGCCCCGTATTTGGGGGATCGCGGCACGAGACACTTCCGAATCGCGGAGAGGTCGCGGCTGAGATCCTGCCGTATGTGAGAGGCCGAGTCAGCGCACAGCAGCGGCTGATCGGCAGCTATTCGGACTTCCCCGAGGTGCTGAAATTTGCGAACTCCGCTGACGCCGAAAAGCTGGCGTTTCTCGGCACGAGCTGCCCGGATCACTTTATCCGCACGAAGATTCGACCAATGTATGTGCCATGGGACCCGACGAGCGGCACGGCTGAGCTGAAGAAGCACATTGATGCGCGGCTACTGACCTACAGGCAGGAGTACGACGAGTACTATCGGACGCATGCCGAGCCGAGTTCGCCGGCGATGCGCGATCCCAATCCGACGGTTGTCCTGATTCCGGGGGTGGGAATGTTCAGCTTCGGCAAAGATAAGCCTGAGTCGCGCATCACTGGCGAGTTTTACGTGAACGCAATTCATGTGATGAAGGGGGCGACAGCGTTGGAAGGCGGAGCCAGGTCCTCACGGTTGCCGCAATGCGGCTCCGATGCGCTGGAGCAGGCGTTTCAGACCTTCAGCAATTATGTTGCGCTGCCGTCTTCCGAGGCCTTTCGCATCGAGTACTGGGCGCTGGAAGAAGCGAAGATCCGCCGCCGTCCGCCGGAAAAGGAATTGAGCCGCCAGGTGGCGTTAGTGGTTGGAGGTGGAAGCGGAATCGGGCGCGAGGTTGCGTTGCTGGCCGCCGAACGCGGGGCCCACGTTGTTGTCGCCGATCGCGATTTCGACGGCGCAAAGAGTGTCGCGGAGGAACTGAAAAAAAAAGGCGGCAAAGAATCAGCGGTTGCGTCGCCCGTCGACATACGCAGTCGCGAATCGATTCGCGATGCCATGCGCGAGACGGTGAAGCACTTCGGAGGCGTCGATATCGTGGTCAATACGGCGGCGATGTTTCCTTCTTCGCCGACCGGCGTTATCTCTGACGCGCAGTGGGCCCTGACGCTGGAGGTGAATGTCACCGCGAACTTCCTACTTGTAGAAGAGATCAGCGTGCTGTTGCGCGACCAGGGGTTGACTGCAAGCGTCGTGCTCACGAGTTCTGCCAATGCTGTGGTTGCGAAGCGCGGATCGGAAGCGTACGACGTGAGCAAGGCTGCACTCAGCCACCTTGTCCGCGAACTTGCTATTTCACAGGCGCCGCTGGTGCGCGTGAATGGCATCAGCCCGGCAACTGTGGTCAAGGGGTCGACGATGTTTCCACGCGACAGGGTGATCGCCTCGCTGAAGAAGTATGCCATCGCGTTCGACGACGCAATGAACGATGATGAGCTTCGGGAGTTGCTGGCGAAGTTTTATGCGGAGCGTACTTTGACGCATGTGCCGATCGATCCTCGCACCTGTGCAGAGGCCATTCTTTTCCTCGCTAGCCCGAAAGCTCCGTGCACGACAGGGCACATTATTCCGGTCGATGGCGGCTTGACGGATGCGTTTCTACGGTAGGAGGTCGCGAGGATCTTCTCGATGCCCGGCAGCGATTTTCCCAACGTCGTCGCAATTGATTTAGGAGCGGAAAGCTGCCGGGTCTCTCTCCTGCGATGGAGCGAAGACAAGCCGCATATTGAACTGGTGCATCGCTTCGGCAATTCTCCCGTCACTGTGGGTGCGTCGCTTCATTGGAACCTCCAGCACATCCTCAACGAACTCGATAACGGTCTGATGCGATGCGCGGAGCGCTGTGCTCAGCCAATCTCTTCCATTGGTGTGGATGGATGGGCCGTAGATTGCGTGCGGCTGGACTCACAGCTGTCAGCGATAAGCGATCCCTATTGCTACCGGGACGCCAGAACTGAGAAGACCTTTGAGGATATGCAGGCTCGCTGCCCTAGCGTTGAATTATTTCTGCGCAGCGGCGTTCAGCCCCTGCGTATCAACACGATGTATCAGCTGATGGCAGACCAAAAGGAAGGAGTGCCGGACTCAGTTCTTTGGGCGAACCTTCCGGAGTATGTTCTGGCGCGATTGGGCGGGCGGCTGGTCGCCGAATATACAAACGCTACTCATACGGGGCTCGTTGATCTCCGCAAGCACGCCTGGAACAAAGAGGTCTTCGATCTCGCTGGACTGAGCATCCATGCTGCGCCCGAACTCGTATCTACGGGCACAGACCTCGGTCAGTTTCGAGACGGGGTTGGCCAATCAACGGCGCTTTCGCAGACTCGCCTGATCGCAGTGGCCTGTCATGATACCGCTTCCGCAGTCGCGGCCATTCCTATTGAAGGCGATGACTGGGCGTATCTCAGCTCGGGTACCTGGTCGTTGCTCGGAACTCTGCTCGATGCTCCCATCATGAGCGCTGAAGCAGGAGCTGCTGGATTCACGAATCTTGGCGCAGCGGGAAACAGGATATGCTTCCACAAAAATCTCAACGGCATGTGGCTGCTCAAACAGACGATGCTGCAGTTATGTCCTGAGCCGGATATGTGGCCTATGGCGGAGCTTGTCGCCGCCGCCGAGTCAGTGGAGGCTCCCGAGCTGCTGCTTGATGTGGATGATCCCTCTCTTCTGTTGCCCGGGTCTATGGCATCGCGCATCAATGCGCAGAGAGCACGTCTTGGGGCGCCGCAGCTTGAAGAGCACACATCAGCGATGCCGCGGTTCGCGAGCCTCATCTTCCATAGCCTCGCCAACCGCTATGCTGAAACGCTGCGCGATCTCGAAACATTGACAGGGAAGCGGCTCAAGCGGCTTGCAATTGTCGGAGGCGGCAGCCTGAATCAATTTCTTAATCGCCTCACCTCAGAGGCAACCGGTCTCGAAATTTTCTGCGGAGTCGCCGAGAGTTCAACAATTGGAAACTTTGCGGTGCAACTCGCGTCTCTAGAGGGTAAGCCAAATTCTCCTGCCAGAGTTGCGCATTGGGCACGCGCTCTAACGAGTTTGCATCATTGCTGAAGTGCTGTGTGGCTTGACTCGCATACTGATCGAGGGTCGGCTTCCAATAGAGAAACGGCCTTGCTATACTCCGGACATTGCGAGGGGAATTTTGGCGCAACAAAAAATTAAGCATCTCTACCTGATTCCGATTCTTTCGAAATCGCTCGATATTCTGGAGCTGTTTGAATCAGAAAACAAGCCGCTGACACTCGAAACGATCTTCCAACGTTTGCAGATTTCCAAGACCAGCATCTACCGCATCCTGAAGACCTTCGTTCATCGTGGCTACATGGCGCAGACTCCGGATGGCTCGTATCGCCTGGTTTCCCGCCCGCGCAAAATGCGCTTCGGCTTCGCTGGCGAAAGCGCGGAAATGCCTTTCTCGGAAGCGGTGTCGAACAGCCTAAAGGCCGCCGCTGCGGCTTCTGGAGTAGAGCTGATTGTTCGCGACAATCGCTATGACGCAGACACCGCTCTAAAGAACGCAATGGAATTTGTCACAGAGGGTGTGGACCTGGTGATCGAGTTCCAGATCGAGGAACGGATATCCCCGCTCATCGCGCACACGATTTCGCGCGCCGGCATTCCGCTCATTGCCGTCGACATACCGCACCCCAACGCGGTCTATTTTGGTGTTGATAATTTTCAAGTGGGCTTTGAAGCAGGTGAACTGCTCGCGCAGCACGCCCTTCATCACTGGAAGGGAAAGACGGACTGGATTCTTGGGCTCGATGTCACAGAGGCTGGAACCTTTGTCCAGAGCCGGATCTCCGGTGCGTTCGAGGGCGTTCGCACGCACTTGCCCGCAATTCCTCAACGCGCATTCGTCCGCCTCGACGGCAGAGGCATGCGGCAGACGAGCGCACAGGTTGTCTCCGAGTTCCTACAGCGGCATGGGCGCAACGAGCGTGTCCTGATCGCTGCTGCAACAGACACCAGCGCTTTGGGAGCTCTGCAGGCCACCCGTAGTCTCGGCCGCGAAAAGCAAGTTGCGATCGTTGGACAGGATTGTATCCCTGAGGCGCTCGAAGAATTGCGATCAAAGAAGAGCCCGTTCATTGGATCAATCTCCCATGAGGCGCATACCTATGGGCCAAGACTGATCCAACTCGGGGTAACTCTGTTGCGAGGAAATACCGTTCCACCCTACAACTACGTTCAGCACAAGCTGGTGACTGCTGGAAATCTTCCGGCGCTCGATCTGCTCGTCCAGCAATAACAGACCTCTCTGAACCACATGATCTCGCGCGTGGTTTTGGTGCATCGTTCCATGAGAGCGGAGCGCTGAATTGCCGTTCTTGATCTTCTAGAGAGAGAAATTCCACCTCTATTGAAGACATTCACTGGCAATTTCAGAACCACAATCAGAAGTATTTTCGCCGCTAATCAAAGCTATCTGCTGTTTTGACTTGAATTTAGCGCGAACCCGCCGTATCCCCCTGACCATTTCAGTATTCAATCTAAATTTCATTTGAGAATTATTTTTTTACTTGACAATCGAATTTACAGCTGGATATTGTCCTCGCCAAGCCGGAAGATTCTGATTTCCAGGCTTCCATGCAATACAGCATCAACGGGCGGAGCCCCCATTTGGGCCGATCGCTGTCAGCTCTGTCCCCCGCGACGCAAAACACTTGTTTGGGAGGCGCCAGCATGTTTCGTCAATTCAATCGCTCATCACAAACCTCAGTGGGCTTAGAGGTGCTGAGGATAGGTTTACTTGTACTTTCAGTTTTGCTGCTGATAGTTCCAGGCACAAGGGTATTCGGACAAGCGGGTGCTACCGGCACCATCCTCGGAACGATCACCGACAGTTCCGGCGCAGTGCTTCCCAACGTCAAAGTGACAATAACCAACACAGCCACGAACGCGAACTTCACCACCGTCTCCGGCTCAAGCGGCGACTACACCGTTCCCGAACTGAAGCCGGGTGCCTACACAGTTTCAGCAACCGCGAGCGGCTTTCAGACATCGCTTACCCAAAGCTTCGTACTTGCCGTCGACCAGAAGGTCCGCGTCGATATGGCGCTCAAGCCTGGCGCGGTGACAGAGACGGTTGAATTGACTGCGCAGGCTGTGCAACTGGACACCGACAGTGCTTCCCTATCTCAGGAAATGAGCGGGAAACAGGTCGCCGAGCTTCCGTTGAACGGTCGCAACTTCATGCAGTTGGTCCTTGTGGGAGCTGGCGCAGTGACAGTAGGCGGTGAGCAAGGAACCATGCGCCAGGGACAAGGCAACGCCGTAAGCATCAACGGCGGACGTCCCGAAGGGAACAACTACACGCTGGACGGACTAGTCAATACCGACCAGGCACTGGTGACGCCGGCCGTAATTCTTTCGCAGGACGCCATTGGCGAATTCAAGGTGCAGAGCGGTATCTACCCGGCTGAGAACGGATTTGGCGCCAGCCAGATTAACCTTGTAAGCCGGGCCGGAACGAACCAGATCCATGGCACCCTCTTCTGGTCCGACCGTAACAATGCCGTCGACGCCAAGCCGTTCCCTACCTATAACGACTTCACTGCCGGGGTCCCGACATCGCTCCCCGTTCTGCAGCTGAACCAGTTCGGATTCGTAGCTGATGGACCGGTCTATATTCCTAAGCTGTACGACGGCCGCAACAAGACCTTCTTTATGGCCAACTACGAAGGCTGGCGCATGAACAACGGCGCGCGCCTCATAGAATATGTGCCCTCGCCCGCTGAATTGTCGGGCGACTTTTCACAGACCACATATCCGGCCGTAAACGGTCTACCGGGCGGCCCGTTGCCCGCCTTTGGCACACCAACCTGCACAGCGGTGCTGGCTGCAGGTTACGACTGCCTTCCAGCTGACCCCGCAACCGGCTTGAATGATTGGGGCACCCATGTTCCCGCCTCTGCTCAGACTGCCCGAGTCGGTCTGGTCGCTGTCCAAAACGGTTTCTGGGGGACCCCGACGGTCAACGGTACGCCTGAGGGCGTCAACAACTTCTTCCAAAACATTCCTGGCCCGTTGAACACCGACCAGCAGACTTATCGTGGCGATCAGAACCTGGGAAAATTCGGTTCCGTGTTCGGACGCTACACGCACTCCACCTACCAAAACCATACCAATTACAACTCCGGTTCGGCCGTCTATGGTCTGCAGGAGTATGACCAAACTGCGAATGCCTGGATGATCTCTCACACCATCAACTTCGGCCCCCGGAACGTAAACAACTTCCGCTTTGGCCATCTTCGCGCTCAGGCGCCTCAGGGTTCGGCTGCTCCGCCGCCGTCGGTTGTCAGCGCGCTCGGGCTAATGAATGTTTTCACAAAATTCACAGCGTTGCAGGAGACTTGGCCGAATGTCTCACCGTGTAACCAATGCGCAAGCGGCGGTGGACCAGTCAACTCTTACACAGGGTCGGATAACCCGAACTGGGAGTACGCCGACTCGTTTACCACCATTCATGGAAGGCACACTGTTGGGCTGGGCATCGACTATCGCCACTGGCACCTGATTCGCAACCTGGACGACGACTTCTATGGCGACTGGGGCTTTAATGGCAATACGGTCGTAAAGAACTTTGTCGGCTGCACCAATCCATCGTCGCCATTAAACGGGGGACAGCCTCTATGCGGCACTGGCAATGGTGTTGCCGATTTGCTGACCGGGTATTACAGCAACGTAGGCGGATTCGTGCCCGGCCCGTTGAGCCCGACAACCGAGGCCGGCAACCCGCAGGATCACGTCTTCAATTACGTTGGGCCGTACGCGGAAGACGACTGGAAGGTAACCTCGAAACTTTCTATTAACTACGGCCTGCGCTGGGACTTTCGCGCGGCGGCCTATGAGGCCAAAAATCACTTCTTCTGGCTCGATACCAGCAACCCGCAGGGCGGCCTGTGCTATGCCGATCCACAGCTGAGCAGCAACGGCGTGGCTCCGGGCACTGGCATCAACGGCGGTCCCATCCTCCGCTATTGCGGCAAAACGCCTCGCGGCGGCCAGAAGGGTCCTTTTGCCCCAAGGTTTGGTGTAAACTACCGCATTGACGACAAAACAGTCCTGCGCGGCGGCTACGGAATCTTCTTCGATTCCTTTGAAGGACGCGAGATCGATGACTCGGCAGACATCTACCCTTACAGCATCCGCAACAACCTCACACCAACAACCGTTGCCGGCGTTCCTAAGCTAACAAATCAACTCTTTCAGCCTTACAATACGCTCGGACCGTTCCCCGAATCGTCTCTGTCGTTCATCGCAGTCATCGAGTCGGAGAATCCTCTTGATCCTTACGTGCAGTCCTGGACGCTGTCCGTCCAGCGAGCGTTAGCTTCGAACACCACCCTCGAAGTGAACTACATCGGTACGAAGTCGACTCATCTTCTGGACCGGCGCAACATCGCGCAACCGCTTCAGGTTCCGGCAGCAAGCCTGTCCTACTGCCAGCAGACCGACCCGGTCACGGGCGCCTACCTCAACCTTGGTAACGCTCCGTGCAGCACGGTAAGTCGACTGCCGTATCCCAACTTCAACGGGTTCTACATCAATAGCGACTTCCATGGCTACTCCAACTACAACGCGATGAACATCAAGTTTGAGCATCGCGCCGGGAATCTGGCGGCGACCGCCATCTATACCTGGGCACATAGCTTGGACGACAAGTCGGCTGCAGCCGGCGTCGGCGCCACCGGCGCAGGTTATCAGGGCTTTGAATACAACCATAACCCGAACCTCGACTATGGTTCTTCCGACTTCTCGGTCAATCAGCGCTTCGTGTCCAGCTATGTGTACCAGCTACCGTTTGGACGTGGTCAGAAGTTTGCGAATCAGGTGAACCGGGCTGCAGATGTGGCAATTGGCGGGTGGCAGCTCAGCGGTATCGTAACCTTCCAAAGCGGCTTCCCATTCACTGTCCAGGCGAACGACGTTCAAGGCATTAACGACAGCCAGTTCATGCATGCGAACATAGTGCCCGGGTGCAATATTCATGGCGGTCTCACCGGAAAGTTCACGCGCATCAACCCAGCTTGCTTTACCCAGCCCGCGCTGGGCACATTCGGAAGCGTCGGTCGCAGTACCATCCGACAACCAGGTATCAACAACTTCGATACCGCGATAGGCAAGCAATTCAGCATCACCGAGCGGGTCAAATTCCTTTTCAAAATGGACACTTTCAACACCTTCAACCATCACCAATATGGAGGCAACGTCGGCGGCCTGATTGTCGCTGGATCAGGGGGAAACGCGGCCATTTCGAATACCGTAGGCTCCTCCACCTTTGGCCAGATCACTTTAGCGTCGGAAGCGCGCGACCTGCAGTTCAGCGGCAGGCTCACTTTCTGACAAACCCGATGCTGAGTCTGCCTGTCCACAATGCCTTACCGGCATGGTGGACAATCTGTTTATGGAGCTACACTTCACAAATATGAAGCGAGGACTTCTTCATACGGCCCTCAGGGCAATTGGAATTTTGATCGTGATCACGGCAGGGACGGCTTGGGCGCAGGTAGGCGAAGACAGTTCAGCGCAATATGCCGATGCGGGGCAGCGTGCTCTCGCAGCGGGCCAATATACAGAAGCACAATCGGACTTCGAACAGCTGGTGAAACTTCATCCGGAGGTTGCAGAGGTTCACGCCACGCTGGCAGTCATCGATTTTAAGCTGCGTCTCTATGAAGCAGCCGTAAGCGAGATTCACGCGGCACTAAAGCTGAAGCCGGGCTTGCCGCGACTCGACAGTCTGCTCGGCCTGTCGCTGGCAGAATTGGGACAATTTAACGAAGCGCTGCCCGGTCTGGAAAAAGGCTTCAGGCAATCAGCCGATCCTGAGATCAAGCGCATGTGTGGTCTGCAACTCATGAGAGCTTACACGGGATTGCAGCGAGATGACGATGCGGTGAAAGTAGCGTTGGAGATGAACCGGCTCTATGCGAACGATCCTGAAGTCCTCTACAACACGGGCAGGATATACGGTAACTATGCCTTCCTGACGATGCGCAAGCTCGCGCAAGACGCTCCACATTCTATCTGGAGACATTTGGCTGCGGCAGAGGCGTTTGAAAGTCAGGGATCCTACAACGATGCAATCGGCGAATATCGTGCGGTACTCGCAATGGATCCAAACCGGACCGGCATTCACTACCGCATCGGCCGAACTTTGCTTGCCCAGTCGCACCAGACCGGCGCACAGACCAACATGGATGAGGCGCGGAAGGAGTTCGAACAAGAACTGGAACTGGACCCCAACAATGGCAATGCAGCTTACGAAATAGGAGAAATGCATCGAAAAGCCGGAGAGTTCGATCAAGCCCAAAAGTACTTTGAGCGCGCCCTTCAGCTCTATCCTGATTTCGAAGAAGCACAGTTAGGCCTCGCGGCAGTCTACATAGCAGAACAAAAACCTGAGCAGGCTCTGCCTCATCTCAAAGCAGCAATCGCCTTAAACCCAGACGACGAAGTATCGTGGTATCGCCTTGCCGAAGTAGAGAGGGCACTCGGCAATAAGAGCGAGCAGCAGAATGCGCTGACTGAATTTCGCAAGCTCCATCAGGCAGCACTCGATCAGCAGACAAGCAAGCTCGTGGAATCCATGAGCGATGTGACGAAGCAGGAAGTCGGGCCGGATGTGAAGGAGTAGATCTCCGTGGCCGCGCTTAGCAGACCCTGTTGAATCCAATACCGAGGAGGCGGGCAAGCTTTTCAAGCTTCTTGGCCAAATGGCCGACTCCGACGGCACAATGGTGTGCTGGCCCCTGCTCATTCCACCGTTCCACGAAACAGCGCGCGCCGATGGGGAATCGATAGCGGCTATTCGTGTTGCCAATGGACAGCGTTGGTCCATCTTCGCATTCTCCCTGCGCCACGAGCAGTTTAAAGCCGTGGTCGCGATCTTCCGCGACAGAAAGAAGAGTGACAGGTCCGTAACGTACTGACATCTCGACGGAGAGCCCACGGCCGACTTTCCCGTGATAAACCTCGAGCGGACGGACCTTGGTCTTGCCTTGCGCAATCGCCGTGTGGCCCGGGCCGTCATGGCCCATCAACACGATGTCGTCGTCGAAATCAATCGCATAGTACTCTGTGAATGATCCGCCTGCGCCGAATGCATCCATAATCTTCATGGCGATGGCGTTCTTCACTTCATATTCGCCGGCAACCGGAATGTGCTGCGCGGTGAGCAGGGAAGTGCCGAGGATGATCGAACTCATCGTATCCTCGTTTGCCTCATTGCCGCTGCCTTTGTAGTAGTACGCCATCGAATGAAGGTCGTGCATCGCGACGAACCGGTCGAGGGCAACCGAGGTCCGTGCGGCGCGCATTAGCTCACTTTCCGGGCAGTCTGGCTGCACGTCGAAGTGCTCGCGGATGTGATGCACTCGAGCTGCTGCCTCCTCGTCAGACACTGAAGCCCGAAGGCCGCTCAACTCATCGACCTCCAGCATTTCGATGTGAGTGCCGAAGGTGATGCATATTTGCGTGATGTCGGTAGCAACATCGAGCATTCCACCGTAGTAATGACCTATGAGTCCCAGGCGATTCTCAAAGAGGGCGGCTCGCACCTTCGCCGCGGCAACCCATTCCTCAATTTGTCTGCAGGTCTCTTCTTCGCCGAGCACGCCCGTAACTTGGTGAAACGGTATCCGAGCACGCTGTAGCACATTCGCGATCTCAGGAACGGGACAGGCCGAACAGTAGGCGAGCCAGTGTCCGGTCATCTTCGTGCGGTCCGGAAGGCGATTGAAGTCGGCGTAGTCGATAGCAGCACTAGGTTGCAGGTTCAACACGACCACCGGGATGGCTGCCCGCTGCACCAGCGGGAGCACAGTGCTTGAAAGAGCATAGGTGGTCACGTAGAGAAAGAGGACGTCAGCATTCGATTGGCGGCATTGCCGCCCTGCTTCACGAGCGCGTGCTGGCGTGTCCACAAGTCCCAGGGAAACGAAATCGGCTCCAGTCCGAGTGAGAAGCTCTCCAACTTGATTTAGGTAGCCTTCAAGCTGCTCCCGCAGGCCCTCGAACTGCTCCCAATAGGCATCAAGTCCGATCCCGCACAACGCGACCTTCAATGGCGATTTTATGGACACAAATCCATCATTTCTGCGCTGAAAACGCGCGTTTTTCGCTCATTTCCATGCCAAAACAGCGACCGAAAATGGAGATAAGGTCACCGTTCCCGCGCTACTCTGAGATGTTCGCGGAGCGTCATCCCCTGTGGCGCCATCCACAACGGACAACGTGCAATTGGTCACGCCCTGCGGCAGCGTGACAACCACCTCGCGGTTCCTCCTGTTCAGCAGGAGCAGCTTGTGTCCTTCAGCCGTCTCAAATGCCTGTCCTTCCGCGTCGCTCGAATCGGAGAACTTGGTGTCTACGAGCTTGTCGCCAGCATAGAAGTTGTCTTTGATCAGCTTTAGCACCCAATATCTCGCATTAGGCTTGCCGGTTTTCCAGTTCATCATGGATACGCTGGGGAACTGCGAAGGATAGCCGACCAGTTGTGATTCGCCGATGATGTCGATGCCCTGTTTCGAAAGCTCGATGAAGAGGTAGGCATAGAGCGAGCCCGCCGCATTCCAATAAAGGGCCGGGATGTGGTCAGGATGTGGCCGTCCATTGTCGCGATTCTCCAGGTCGTCCGTGGGCAGGATAACTCCAAGTTCGTCCGTGTCAGTCTTTGTTTCCGGAGACAGCTGTTTGCGGATCGATTCGATGTAGCGAACATTGGTCAGAAAGCGGTCTGCCTGGTCAAAAAATGTGTACTGCCAGTTGTCGAGACCCTGGTCGATGGAGGGTGATGCATAGAAGTGATACGAAATGTAGTCGAGCGGAGTGCCGGTCTGGTGATGGGAATGATCGAGGAAGTAGGTGAACCAGCGCGGATCGGTTTGTGGCATGGCGAGCGCCAGCCCCATGAACTTTGTCTCCGGGCTTACTTTGTGAATTGCGGCAACAATGGCGTCGTAACGCTGGGTATAGAGTTCTGGCGTCATCTGATGTTCAAAATCCACCTCGTTGAGCACCTCCCAGACCGGGAAGCTGTAATGGTAGCCAGACTTGTGCTCCTTGCCGTTCTCATCAGTGAAGCCGCCGCGCGTATACCAGCTCACCAGACGCGCATAGTAGTCCCCGAGTTCTTTTCCTGATGGATCATTCAGATCCTTTCCCTGTGTGTAGTCCCAAACGACCTGATTCGGGTCATCGGGAATCTTTACAGGCTTCTCGGTTTTGAAGAGCCAGCTCGGGATGGTGCTGAAATTCATGACCGTAGAATGGCCGCTCGTCGCATCCATAAAGTCTTTCGTCATGGGATCGATGAGCTTGAAGTCCCATGATGTCGAATCCTTTGTTGGCGGCTCCAATTCAGCTACGGCGAGTCTCGGATAAGGCTCCCAGGGAACATATCGCACGTAGTCAGCGCCCAATTTTTTCAATGCTTCAAACGAGCCATCGTGGATTGGAGATCCAGCGCGCAGCATAGGGTTGACGACAACCTGAAGAGTCGGCGTCGACCGGGAGACGATGATCGTCTTGTTCCAATCGATAGTGACTATATTCGGCTTCTCAGTTGCCTGCGACCACGCAAGGAAGGGCCAGGCAAGAAGAACAGTTACAGCAGCAAGCTTTTTGTAAGCAGATTTCACAGTTGCTCTCTCCGTGTGGAAGTCGGACGCAATGCTCATGCGCAGACGCCTTTCAAACATTTACGCCTTTTGCTCAGCAGATTCCATCTGAAACATCATTTTCCTATTGACATTGAATTATCACGCCAAGGATATTGAGATGGCAATGAATGTCTTTCGTTTCGCCCTCCTTCTGATCGCATGTGGCTTTGCAGGCTTGGTGCCTGCGGTTGCCCCCAGTGCCAGTGCCGCCGAAGCCCTTCAGTCGCCCACGAGTCTATTGTGTGAATCTCTTGAGACTCCCCTGGGTATCGATACACCTCGGCCGCGCTTTTCGTGGCAGCTAAAGGACTCACGGTTTGGCGCCAGACAATCAGCCTATGAGCTGCAGATCGCAACGAGCCCAGAGCTTTTGAATGGTGGGAAACCAGATGTGTGGGACAGCCAGCGAGTCAATTTAAGCCAATCTGTCGCAGTGCCGTACGGCGGTCCAGCCCTGAGCCCCGAGACCCGTTACTACTGGCGCGTACAGGTCTGGGATAAAGATGGAGCGGAGTATCCAGCCAGCGCAGTCTCCTGGTGGGAGACCGGATTGATGCAAACCGGGTGGAATTCCAAGTGGATCAGCTTTGAGGAGGAAGAGTTGAAGAAGGTTCGCGAGTCAGGAGCGGCCTGGATTACGAACCGTGGAGAGGAGAACTATAACAAGCCGGGCGATACGCGGCACGATTTCCGCCTGAGCTTGACCCTTGATCATTCTGTGAAGGTTGCGCATTTGTATGTCACCGGCAAAGACACGGCCGCAGCCTGGGTCAACGGAAAACAAGTCCTCGCAGCCGAGCCGCTGCCGCCATACAAACAGACGTCGTGGAAGAAATATGTTGAGCGCGACATTACATCTGCGTTGACTCAGGGCAAAAAAAACGTCTCCATCGAAGTGACACTCTATGACGTCGGCGAGCATGATCCGGGCTCCAACACCAGCCGTACTCCTATGAGCGCATGTCTATATCTCGAAGAGAACGACGGAACGAGCCGCGTTATCACAAGCAGCGAAAGCTGGAAGGCGGAGCTGAACGCTCCGGAAGGTTGGTCCCGTGCGGATTTCGACGACTCCTCATGGGCAAACGCAGTGTCGGCCAATGCGAAAGGAACCACAGGCAGCGATGCAGGTGGCAGGCCCTGGCCTACGGGTCCGGTCGTGATGCTGCGCCGCAATTTCGATGTTGCCAAGCCTGTTCGTTCGGCACGTTTGTATGCTACGGCACTTGGCGCGTACCGCTTCTGGATCAATGGAAGCACCGTCGGCGATCAGATTTTGTCTCCGGGCTGGACTGATTTCCGCGATCATGTCGCGTACCAGGTTTACGACGTAACAAGAGACATACAAAATGGCGCCAATGGAATCGGCGCCTACCTCGCTCCCGGTTGGTACTCCACGCCGCTGCAATGGACGCAGGAACCCTACAACTACGGCAATACGCCGCCGGCCCTACGAGCGCAGCTTCGCGTGGAACACACCGACGGTACAATCGAATGGCTAAACACCGACGAGAGCTGGAAAGCCTCCATCTCGCCCATCGAAAAAGCAGAAATCTACGACGGTGAAATTTACGACGCCCGACGAGAGCAGCCCGGTTGGAGCAACGCTTCATTCGATGCTTCAAGTTGGAAGCCCGTCGAATTGGTCGAGCCCAAGCCACTCGCCATCGTCGCACAGGACTATCAGCCGATCCGCGTCGAGAGAGTGCTGCATGCCAAGGCACTCACCGAGCCCAAACCCGGTGTGTACGTCTTTGACTTTGGTCAGAACATGGCAGGAATTGCGCATCTGCGCGTGAGCGGCAACGCCGGAGAGCAAGTCCAGTTACGTTTCGCCGAGGTGCTTAACCCCGACGGCACGATCTACACTGAAAACCTTCGCACTGCTCTCGCCACGGATCGATATACGATGGCAGGCAGCGGCACCGAAGAATACGAGCCGATGTTCACGTTTCATGGCTTCCGGTATGTGGAGCTGACCGGCGTCTCTACCAAACCTGAGCTGGATAGCGTGACGGCAAAGGTATTTCACACCGATGCTCCATTTTCCGTTGACCTGAAGACCGGAAGCGCGATGCTGAATCAGCTATGGAGCAATATCCTCTGGGGCCAGCGTTCGAACTTTGTTGGCGTACCGACGGATTGCCCGCAGCGCGACGAGCGCCTCGGCTGGACGGGAGACGCCGAGGTTTTCTGGCGCGCAGCCTCCTACAACATGAGCCTCGCGCCTTTCTCGAAAAAATTTGCTGCCGATCTGCGAGCGACGCAGGTTGGTACTCCAATGTATGGTATCTTCGCACCCGGCACTTCTACCCCGAATGCTGGATATGGTGCAGGCTGGAGCGATGCTGGCATTATCGTGCCGTGGACATCCTGGTTGCAGTCGGGCGATACGCGCATCATCGAACAGAACTGGGAGGCGATGACTAGCTATCTCGTCGCAATCGAGCAGAGTAATCCCGACCATCTCTGGAAAGTGAATGCTGGGACCCCCTTTGGAGATTGGCTTTCGCCTGAGGGCAAAACAAAAGCAGATCTGATCCAGACGGCATACTGGGCATACGACGTCACGCTGATGCGGCAGATGGCGCATGCGCTTGGCGAAAATGCGGAAGAGCAGAAATATGCCGAGCTGTTCAATGAAATCCGAACAGCATTTTCTGCCGCATTTATCCGCGCTGATGGATTTATCGACGGGGCGGATAATACCCCGTCGCAGTTCGGACGCATCTTCACAACGAAAGAGGTTCAAAGCGGCGATACGCAGACTGGATATGTACTCGCCCTGTACATGAACCTTGTCCCCACCTCGCTGCAACAGGCTGCCGGCGACAAGCTTGTAGGAAAGATCCAGGCCAATGGCTGGAAGTTAGGCACGGGATTCCTGGGAACACCATATCTGCTCGCCGCGTTGGTCGACACAGGCCACGCGGACGTGGCCTATCGGCTCCTGCTGAACACCGAGTACCCATCGTGGGGATACCTTGTCGATCACGGTGCAACAACTATGTGGGAGCGGTGGAACGGCGATCAGATGCGCGGCGATCCCAGCATGAACTCCTATAACCACTACGCCTACGGCGCGGTCGCTGATTGGATTTATCGCTACGCGGCCGGTATCGATACTAGCGCTGCGGGGGCCGGATTCCACACAATATATCTACACCCAAATTTCAGCCCTCGCCTCGGCTCGCTCGACTTTTCCTACGCTTCGCCTTATGGTGACATTCGCTCAGCATGGAAGGTGACCGGATCCAGTGTCGAGTGGAAACTGGTGATACCACCGAATGCGAGTGCCGCGATGCCGGTGGCCGCTATTCCCGCGGGGCAATCGACACTCAACGGACGGCCGCTGACTGCCAGTTCTCAAATACACGAGTCCACAGGGCCGGGTGGTGAGCGTATGTATGAGTTAGGCGCAGGAAGTTACACCTTCAACATTCACCAGAACTCCGAGAAAGCAGACGCGGGGTCTCACGGAAGATAGAAGACCTCGCGCAACATCGCGAATCGCTCGCCTGGCCGCAGATCATTGCTTAATGGCATGAAGTAAGCGCTCATGGCCTGCTGCCATTTCAGGTTCACCGGATCGTTCTCGATCCTTTGCCATGTCGTTTCGAAGTCATCGTCTACGCGTAGAGACAAAACAAGAAGATCATCGCGGCGGAAGATGGAGTATTCAGAGATACCGGCGCTTTTCAGTAAAGCGAGCATTTCCGGCCACACATGGCGGTGCGATTCGTCATAAGCATCTTCCGTACCTGGTTTCAGTCGGAGCATGAACGCCGCGCGTTCCATCGTATCGATCTCCTCGAATTAACTTGAGCTACGGTTTTTCTTCCAGCAATGTAACTGGTCCCAGGATGCCCGAAGGCAGCGGCTCCAGATGATCCATATCCTGAGGTACAAACAACGTGCCGTAGCGGGCGTAAAGAAGCCGGTAGTCCGGTTGGCTGCGCCCCGCAAGCGCGTTGATACCGGTATTGCCGACAACAATCTTCAGATGGTTCTGTCCAGCTTTGACGAATGGGGTGAGATCAACCCGATACGGTGGATGCCAAATGTATCCCACATGCTGGCCGTTCAGAAAAACCTCGGCCGCCTCACGAATCGGGCTCTCGAGATACGCACGCATGTTGTGAGGACCGAGTGGGTCTGGTTTCGCGACGGGAGTTCCTTCGCCAAGGTCCAGCATGACCGTCACGCCCTGCTTCAGTGAGATGTCTTTCTCATAGGTGGCTGTTCCGGAGAAATAGCGAAGGCCCGAATCTTGCGGCCATGCCGTCAAAACTGTCATGTCGATCGACCTGTGCTCAGCGTTATTGAACGTCACGCGCCATTCATTCGAGATATCGATCTTCGTTGTCAGTGCTGGAGGCTGCTTCGCCGAACCCTGCATCGCGTCTTCAGAAAAAAAGATCAGCCGCGATTCATAAGCTTCAAGATCAAGCGTCATATGCGCCGGATCAGCCACTCCTGTAATGCGCCCTGTAAGAGGATCCCAGGTTTCGGCGTGGGGATAAGAAGAACGAAAATGCGCAGAAGCCTGAAGATGACGATTACAGGTGTTCGCCACAAAGTAGAGATCGCCATTCTGCAGCTTGCGATGGATGAAGCCAACCTCCGGAGTTGCCGGAGCCGTCGTGAAGTCAGGCTCAAGGTACGTGCGGAGTGATCTTCCCAGATCGTGCTCGTTCTCGACAAAATGGGCGGTCGAAATGTTTCCTCGAAAGAGTGTTTGCGAAATTGCCTGGATTCGGGTCGATCCAGCTTCTCGATCGAGATAGCCGGGAACCAGCGACGGAAGCCTGCGGGTCGCAATCACAATGCCGCCATGACGAGCGAACTCGACAATCTTCTCGTAAGTCTTTTCCGGAAGCCGCTCGACCCCCGGCAGAATCAGAACCTTATATGGAATACCAACGCTGTCAATTGCATCAGCGTCGATGAAATCGAGATTGAATCCCGCATCCAGAACCTGAGCGATGATCTGGTTGCCGAGAAACCCGTCTATCGATTCATCAATCGAAACATTGCTTCCGCTCTCATCAAAACCCGCCGCCGACGTTGGCGAGGCATGCTTCTGCAGGCCAGCACTGAACGACGCCCAGACATCATCATTCGGCAGCAGAAGCGCGACGTCATTTGCGGGCTTACCCAATCGCAGCGCAAAGCTGACACGCTGCAGATATTTCGACACCTCCGGCATTACAAAAAACCATGGATTGTGTGCATCAAGAGCAGCAGCGGCATACATGCGCCATCCCGGCTCTTCGGCAGACTCCGGCGAGTAAGGCCAGCCATGGCCCACAAGCTGATTGATGCCCTGCAGAAAATGCAGGTCCGCCTCAGCCTTCAAATCCAGCGGTGTGGCACGAAAGGCCGGCGAGTGAAGCCACGTCCATGTCTCAGACGAAATGACGTTATGTCCAAACAGGTGCCCCGCAGAAGCTGCCCAGCGCGTATCGGAAAACTCCCGCCACATGTTTAGCGTGGCCTTACCCTCTCCCTCGGGCAGATCCTCAAAGCGATTGCTCGACAATGTCACCGGAGGAAATCCGTAGGTTTGCGAGCGCAGCAGCGTCCCGTGCTGGTGCGCCCAGGCCTGCATCGGCTTAAGAAAGCCTTCGTCTGCCAGCTCCGTCAGAGTTTGCCCCCAGTCATGGCGAATCGCTGCGGTCTCCGAACCAACATCTCCAACCAATGCAGGGAGATGTGGTGTGAGATCGTATCCGCGACGCTTACGAAATTCCGCAAGCAGGTCGGGAGTCCAGTTCGAGCCGTAGTCTTCAAGGCTGTCACTGAAAACCGCATACGGCGGCTTGTCAGGAAAAGCCTTGAGCAAGCGGTCGCCCACTGCCTGCAAATGCGTTTCGATAGCATGCGCATCATAGTAATCAAGCACAAAGCCGGCCGCACCTACTGCGGGACGTTTGACCATCATTCCTGTGCGACTGGAGATGAAGAAGAGCGCCGTACGCGATTGGGCATTCTCTGGGGTCACATTGAGCCGGGCGAACTTAATGGCGTTTACCGGTTTCGCATCGGTTAACTTCATTGCGGACACATCGCCGGGTACGACGAATGTTTGTAGCAAGCTCTCACCTGCCGTGACATAGGGTATTGGTATCGACTTTATTCCCGGAGCAATGGGAACGACTTCAACGCGAAGTTCTCCTGCTGCCTGCGTGATCGGAATGTGCGGTCCTCCAAACGGCCAGCCACTTCCGAGCGTTACGTCCATGCGCAGTCCCAGCCTGTTGACCTGCTCTGCCGCAAAGCGGAGGTCGTCTATATATTCATCGGAAAGGAAGGGCACATTGTTAAAGCCGGTCGAAGGATCGTCGAGGGCCTGCGGATAAAGTGTTGCCACCTCCACGCCCCCAATACCGGCAGCCTTCATCTGCTCAAGTTCCCGTTGCAGTTCAGGTTGGGTAACAGCTGGCCCGAACCACCACCAGCGCATCATGATTCTGCTGTCTGCGGGAGGATTTGCAAATAAAGCGTGCAATTCGTTTATACTCCGCTGCGCGAGACTGCTTGATACGAAGTAAGGCAAGAACCAAAGCCCGAAGATGGGGGCGAATCGCCCTAATGAAAGCCAAACCTTTCCAGACTTATGCCGCATAGAAGCGCTCGTTAAACGGTCAGATTCTTATGGTCCAGCGTGTGCATGAAGGGTATCGATCTTCCGTATTCAATGGCAAGACTGAACTCCTATTGAATCATGGACTACCTGAGGCAGTTACTTGCCGACCGGGACTCGGGCTGGATCTATCGAGGTGCGCTCTATCTGCTCGAGAGAGTGGCCCGCAGTCTCTGTCACGCAACTCTAGACGAACACTCCCAGGAAGCAGATCGCGGAATAGACTTCAACGTGTTTTCTGAGAAGAAGCGGATTGAGAAGCTGAGGCACATTCACCGTAACCCTGTGACTCGGGGATTAGTGAAACGTCCGGAGCATTGGATTTGGTCGAGTTTTCGACAGTACTCGATAGGCGAATCCGGGGTTGTGAAATTGACTTTGCCCTGGAAACACCATGAGTCACAAGGCAAAATCCTAACCACCCCACCCTGACTTAGTCAGGAGGGGGCACCGGCTTCAGGTGAAACTTAGCTTCGTGCTTTCTCAATAGCTCTTACTACGGCACGGGCTTTGTTGACGGACTCTTCAAATTCTTTCTCAGGCACGGAGTCGGCTACGATTCCCGCTCCAGCCTGGATGTGGCCCTTTTTGCCTTGCTGAAGCATGGTGCGGATGGCGATGCAGGAATCCAGGTTGCCGGAGTAGTCGGCGTAGAGGACGCTGCCGCCGTAGATGCCGCGGCGCGTCGGCTCCAGCTCTTCAATGATTTCCATTGCACGGACTTTAGGTGCGCCACTCAGAGTCCCTGCTGGGAAGCAGGCGCGGAAGGCGTCGACGGCATGGAATTCGGGGCGGAGTTTGCCTTCAATGCCGCTGACGATGTGCATGACGTGCGAATAGCGCTCGACGGTCATCAGCTCCTTCACTTCGACTGACCCGTATTCGCTGACGCGGCCTACGTCGTTGCGTCCCAGGTCGACGAGCATGACGTGTTCGGCGCGCTCCTTTTCATCGTGCAGCATTTCGTCGGCGATGCGGCGGTCGTCTTCTTCGCTCGCCCCGCGCGGGCGCGTTCCAGCGATGGGGCGGTACTGGATGCGATCCTGGCTTACCTTCACCAACAACTCAGGCGATGAGCCTGCGATGTGGGTGTCGGCGTCTTTTTTCAAGCTGAGGCGCAGGAAGTAGAGATACGGAGATGGGTTGACGGTGCGCAGGGCACGATACACCGAAAAGGGATCGACCCCGGGCTCAACGTCGAAACGTTGCGAGAGGACGACCTGAAAGACGTCACCGGCGGCAATGTATTCCTTGGCGGTTTCGACGGCCTTGAGAAAGTCTTTCTTGCGCGTTTGTGATTCGAGCTTGAGCTTGCCGCTGACTTTTTTCTGCTTTGGTTTCTGGAATGGACCGGCGAGGCGCTTTTCCAATCTGTCGAGACGCTTCATCGCGTCGGTATAGGCGCGGTCGGGCTTTTGCTGAGTGACGTCGGCGGTGACGATGAGCAGCATTTCTTTGCGGATGTGGTCGAAGGCCAGCACCTCGTGAAAGAACATGAGGCAGGCGTCGGGTAGGCCAAGGTCGTCTTTGGTGGTCTCGGGCAGGCGCTCAATCTGGCGGACGACGTCGTAGGCGAAGAAGCCGACGGCTCCAGCGGTGAAGGGCGGCAGGCCGGGGATGCGCGCGGGCTTATGACTGCTCAGCAGTTTCTTGGTCAGCGCGAAAATGTCGTCTTCGATGCGCCGCAGCTTGCTGTTTTCCGTGATCTCGATGTTTTTGCCGCGCGAGACGATCTTGCGGAACGGCCGAATGCCGATGAAGGTATAGCGTCCGATTTTTTCGCCCTGCTCGACCGATTCGAGGAGGAATGCTTCGGGCTCGTCGGCGGCGAGGCGCAGAAAGGCGGTGACCGGGGTTTCAAGGTCGGCGGTGAGCGTGCGGTAGAGCGGCACCAGCGTGTGAGTGCGAGCCAGTTTCAGAAAGTCGACGCGGCTGGGGAGTGTGGTTTCGTGCGAGGCCATGGCTTTTGGTTATCGTACCGTAGCGGCGGGTTCTGGCTGCGGCCTGTATGACAACGTTGGCATAGGTCATTGGAATCCAATTAGATAACCATTTATGACCTCGGTAACCCTTGCAGGGTGTTTATAACGAGGCCTATACTCGGTGAGTTTGGCCGGATGTGTGTATTTTGCTGCAATTGCGGGTCAAATATATAGGCAAAAGGCGCAGAAACTGACCGGTTTTCGGTGCCTGATATGGTCCGTCCGCCGTTGACACAATGCTAATGCGGCTGGCGGAGAATCGGTCGAAAGGGAGATTAGGTTTCGTATGGCTACAATTACGCTCGAGCAGGAGATAAATCCCTGGGAAGCACAGGCTGCTCGATTTGACTTCGCGGCGCGCAAGCTGAATCTGGATGAGGGCTTATGGCGCGTGCTGCGGCACCCTTCGCGCGAGATTATCGTGCATTTTCCCGTAAACATGGATGATGGCCGGATCGAGATGTTTACCGGCTTCCGTGTACTGCACTCGCAGGCGCGCGGGCCGGGCAAGGGCGGTATCCGTTACTCTCCGGAAGTGACGCTCGATGAAGTACGCGCGCTGGCGAGTTGGATGACTTGGAAGTGCGCGGTGGTGAACATTCCCTTTGGCGGCGCGAAGGGCGGCGTGATCTGCGACCCGAAGAGAATGTCGACGGGCGAACTGGAGCGCATGACGCGCCGCTACACGGCTGAGATTATCGAGTTCATCGGACCGGAAAAGGACGTTCCCGCGCCGGATATGGGCACCAACGAGCAGACGATGGCCTGGATCATGGACACGTATTCCATGCATATGCGCCAGACCGTGACCAGCGTGGTGACGGGCAAGCCGGTGAATATTGGCGGATCGCGCGGACGGCTGGAAGCGACGGGGCGCGGCGTACGCGTGATGTGCGACGAGGCATTGAAGCACCTGCAGTTGTCACGTGAGGGCTGCCGCGTGATTATTCAAGGCTTTGGCAATGTGGGCTCGAACGCGGCCAACCTGATGCGCGAGCAGGGTTACAAGATCATCGGCATTGCCGAGTATGACGGTGGCCTCTACAACCCACACGGCATCGACATCTGCTCGCTGCTTGAGCATCGCCAACGGAACGGTACAGTGCTTGGTTTCAAGGGCGCGGAGCCTGCCGACTCGCACGAACTGCTGACTACTGAATGCGAAATTCTGATTCCCGCGGCCACGGAGAACGTCATCACCAGCCGCAATGCTGACCGCATCAAGGCACGGGTCATTTGCGAAGGCGCGAACGGGCCTACGACCGCCGTGGCCGATGAGATTCTGGCAGACAAGAGGATCTTTGTCATTCCGGATATTCTCGCCAACTCGGGCGGTGTAACTGCTTCCTACTTTGAGTGGGTGCAGGACCGTCAGGGATACTTCTGGAAGGAATCGGTCGTCAACGAACAGCTGGGGAGCATCCTGGCGGAGAGCTTTGACGATGTGGTTCGCTACTCCGATGCTCATGGAGTGAACAACCGCATTGCCGCGTACATGCTCGCGATCGATCGCGTGGCATTTACGATCAAGCAGCGCGGAATCTACGCGTAGTCGCTTTTCCGCATGAAAAGAGGACGGATTTTGATCCGTCCTTTTCTTTTGTGTCCAGAAAACTCTTTGATTTATTCCATACGCAGTGCCTGTACGGGATCGAGACGCGAGGCACGCCATGCGGGAATGGCGCAAGCGGTCGCCGCCACGAGCAAGAGCACTGCAGAGACTGCGCCGAAGATAGTCAGGTCGAGCGGCTGCGCGCCGTAGAGCATGCTGCGGATGAGCTGTACGGTGAAGCCGCTGGCGATCAGTCCCAAGACCAGGCCGATCCATGCGGGAGTCAGGCCGTCTACAAGCAAAAGGCGCAGTACGGAACTGCGCTGTGCGCCGAGTGCGATACGAATACCGATCTCGCTGCTCCTTTGCGTTGCCATATAAGAGAGAACTCCATACAAGCCCACAGCGGCGAGCAACAGCGCGATGATGGCGAAGGCGAGCACAAGCATTGAGGTGAAGTTCGCGTCGAGCGTCGATTTGCCAATGGACTGTTCCATTGTCAGCACGTCAGCGACGGGCAAATTGGGGTCGAGTTTCGCGAGAAGCTTCTGAACGGGCAGCGCGAGCGTGGTTACATCCTGATCGGAGCGGACAGCGATAGACGACCACCACCAGGGGCCGGACAAAATGGGGAAGTACATGGTCGGGCCCGCCGGCTCCGTAAGGCTCCAAAGCGTGTCGCCAACAACGCCGACGATTTCATAGTTGGCTTCTTCTCCAAGGTTGACGCGCATGTGTTTGCCCAGAGGATTTTCATTCGGAAAATACCGGCGTGCCAGGGACTGGCTGATGATTAGACTTGAAGAACCTGCCTGCAGCCGTTCGCGGTCTTCAAAAGCGCGGCCACTCAATAACGGAATCCCCATTGCCTGAAAATAGCCCGGATCAACAGCGCGGATCATCGCATTCAGGCCGACCTGAGCTCCGGTTGGGTGTTCAGGGATGGTAAAGCTTTGATCGCCTCCGTAGCCTTGGCCGGGCAGCGTGGTGGCGAGCGCTGCGGTTTTCACGCCGGGTAGCGCATGCAACCGATCGAGGATCTCAGAAAAGAAGGCACTTTTCTTGGCGGGTGTGTCGTACTGCACGTCGGGCAGTAAGAACCCCATGGTAAGCACGTTGTGGGTTTCGCAGCCGAGATCAAGCGAGCGCAATTTTTGATAGCTCTTGAGCAAGAGTCCCGCGGTCGTGAGAAGCACGACGGTGAACCCGACTTCGACGGCGAGCAGAATCTTTCTCAGCCGCGCCGTGGATGAGCCGGCACTGTTCGTGCGCGAAGATTCCTGCAAGGACTCAAGCAGCGGGCCGCGCAGGAAAGAAAAGCCCGGAACCAGGCCTGCGAGAACGCCGCTGAGTACGACCATGCCAAGTCCGAAGAGGAGCACAGCGCCGTCGAAATGGACTGCGTCCACGCGAGCCAGGTCGGGGCGTGCATGGGTGAGCCATTTTGTCCCAAGCCATGCCAGCGGAAGTCCGAGAGCGCCTGCGGCGGTGGCGAGTACCAGGCTTTCCGTTACCTGCTCGCGCAGCAGTCGCAGACGGCTGCCGCCGAGGGAGGCGCGAATCGAGATTTCTTTGCGACGCGACGCCGCGCGCGCGACGAGCAGGCTGGCTACATTGAGGCAGGCGATGAGCAGGATGCAAGTGGTTGCTGAGAGCAAAATGTAAAGCTGCGTACGCGCTTCGTGAACAACTCCGTCAAGCAGCGTGCGTGCGTTGGCGCCATTTGCGGTGAATGGCGTGGGGTGGCTCATGTGGACGCGTTTGGTCGAGGTATCGATTTCACTCAATGCCTGTGCCATGCTGGCGCCGGGTCGCAGCCGTGCAACAACGAAGTAATTATGAACGTCAACTCTCGGCATTTGGACGGGGTCTTCTTCGTGGTAGATCGCGGTCCATATCTGTATATGCGGCTCGGGATAGGTAAACGAGGGCGGCAGCACTCCGATGACGGTGTAAGGATGGGAGTTGAGCTGGATCGTCTTGCCGAGGATATTGCGGTCGCCGCCGTAGCGGCGCTCCCACAGACTGTGCGTTAAGACGACAGTGGCTGCACCTTGTCGGCTGTCTTCTGAAGCGGTGAAAAAGCGGCCGATTTCAGGCGTGACGCCGAGCGTGGAGAAAAGATCCCACGAGCCGTCTGCATAACGAACCCGTTCGGGCAGCTCTCCGCCGTTATCGGATAGATTCACGTCGCTGGTGCTGTAGATGCCCATCTGTTCGATGCTGGGTGCCTGCTTCTTCCACTCTGCGTACATACCGCCGGCAACGTAGTTGTAAAAGTGGCGGTTATCAGCAGATTTTTCGTAAAGCTGGATCAGGCGATCGGGATCTTTGAAGGGCAGGGGCTTGAGCAACACGGAGCGGACCACGGTAAAGATCGCGGTGTTTGCGCCAATGCCGAGCGCCATGACGATCACGGCGACGAGAGCGAAGCCGGGCGTACGCCACAGCGTGCGGGCAGAGTATCGAAAGTCCCGCCAGAGGTCGTCGATGTAACGCAGAGTGTTGAACTCCCACTCTTCTTCGCGGACGCGGCGCGGGCTGCCGAACTTCAGATATGCCTGACGGCGCGCTTCTTCCGGCGAGAGACCGCGTGCGAAGTTCTCATCGATTTCATACGCGATGTGCGCTTCGATTTCTTGCGTGAATTCGGCGTCGCGCCTACGCCTGCGGAAGAATTTTCTGAGGCTCACGGTTTCTCCCCTTTAGTCGAGGCTCTCGCCCATGACGCGGCCGATGGCTTCGACAATCTGCCGCCAGCGCCCTGCTTCGGCTACCAGTTGTTTCCGGCCTGCAGCCGTCAGCTGGTAGAACTTGGCTTTGCGGTTGTTCTCGCTTGCACCCCAGTAGGAAGAAACCCAGCCGCGATCTTCGAGCCGATGGAGGGCTGGGTAGAGAGAACCCTGTTCGACGTCCAGCACATTTTCCGATGTGTGCTCGATGACGTGGGCGATGGTGTGGCCGTGGGCCGGGCCCATGACGAGAGTTCTCAGAATCAGCATGTCGAGCGTGCCTTTCAGCATGTCGACGTCTGTTGGTTTTTTTGAGCCGCCCATAGTGATCTATCTCTCCACTCGAATTTCTATGTGAGTCACTATATACCACTCGAACTTCTATGGGAAGAGATTTTTGGAGGGTTCAAAAGACGAAAAGCCGGCTCTTCACGCCTTTCGGCATCTCGCTTGTGACGCGTGGGGTGGTGCATAATGACTAGGTAGAGCCTGTCTCGCCGGCCGTGGCACTGTGAACCTTCCCAACTCCATTACGATGGGCCGTATCTTCAGCGTTCCTCTGCTGATCTGGATGCTGTCGCCGCATTTTCCACTGCGCGGACCGAATGGCGAGCAGGAACTGTTTGTCTCGATTTTCTTTATTCTTGTGTCGATTTCCGATGGCGTGGATGGCTACCTGGCGCGTCGGCGGGGGCAGATTACGACGATCGGCATGCTGCTCGACCCGCTGGCCGATAAGTTGCTGATTACAGCGGCCTTTATCTGCCTGGTCCAGTATTGCCCGGACATCGTAAAGCCGTGGATTGCCGTGCTGGTGATCGGGCGTGAGTTTCTGGTCACCGGCCTGCGCAGCATTGCCAGTACTGAGGGGTTCACGATTGAGGCGAGTGACATAGGCAAATTGAAGACGGTGATTCAGATCGTGTCAGTGGTGGCGGTGATCCTGGCGCATCGATGGGATGCCTGGCATTTTGGATGGTTCATTATGCCGGTGAGGCCCGTTGCTGTAACGGCCGTCTATTTTATGGCTCTGGTTTCGACGATTTCAGCCGTGGATTATTTTGTGGCTTTCTGGCGGAAGATCGATCGCGCGACGGCCAACCGGCGGAAGCGGGACAATGATTTTGTTCTGAGCCGGAAGAAGAAGGATATTCCCGCCTAGCGGTCTAGCTGTTCTTCTGAATCCTCTACCGTAGACTTTCGTGGTTCCACCCTTTCGCAAACAGCGTGAAAGGATAGGGGCCCACCCCTTTTTGTGCCACTGCTTAGAAAAAAGCAGATACTTCCCCTTCACTCTCGTTCAGGGTCAGGATGACAATTCCTGGGGCTAGCGCAACTCCACTTCATGTAAACGATTTGTAACTTTATGCGTCTTTATCTCTAGAGGCTGCGCGGATGTTCTGCCAGAGAATCGCTCCGCTGTGACCTCTTGCTCCAGAAGAGAAAAGCCCCGGCGGTTCGTGGGTCCGCCGGGGCTTTGGCATCTCTGCCGTATTGATTTCTCAGGCCTGTGCTACAGGTGCGGCGTGGTGGGTATTCGCATGCCGCGTGGTAAGCCGGTGTACGAAATGATACGGTGGCCAAGGTCCGGAGAGCTGCATCTGGCAGTCCTTCATTATCTGGCTCGCGCTGGAATATTTGTTTTGATACCGCTCAATGCACTTGTTGTCGATGAGATGCGCGATGTCGAGGAGCATTTTCCCGGAATCAGTGCGGCGGCAGCTGACCTCCTCGGCCAGCGGCGCGAACATCCGATGCATCTGAACGGAGACGGCCCGGGCTTTGGTCTGGCGCTCGCGTTGCCGGGTAGCGCTCTCCCGTAGCTGCGCGAGGTACTCCTTGCCCGTCCCAGTGTTTCCATGGGGGTGGAGACCATAGGCGTGCAGCTGTTCCCGGCAGCAGTCGTCGAGCAGCACTTTTAGGTGCATTTCGGCTTTGCCGCGCAGGCGGTCAATGTTGGTAAGGAACTGGCGCTGATTGGAACGGACCGAGCGGCGAAGGCTATCGTCGTCCGAGAAAACGGTTCCAAAACGGAAGGGAAGAACGGTAGAGCTTTTGAAGCAATCCGCGATAACGCGAGCGTGTTCGACAGCTGCCCGGTCATTCAAATTGTCTTCTGTGGAGTGTTCGCTGACGATGACGGCTAAATCACTGGCGGGGTAGAGGAAAACCTGGTTACCGGCTATGCCCGACACCGTTTCCATCGGAATAGGTTTACGGTGGCGAAGCAGTTCAGGGAAGGCTTGTTTTTCGGCAATGCAGTAGGCATACCATGCCATAGAGAATCACTCCGTATGCTGGCATTGTTACGTTGGATTTACATCGGCATCTTCTTGCAACGACTGCATATTGCGTTCTGGCGTGTCCGTTTTGCCACGAACTACTCCGAACTGAGACGTATCCTAGTCCCTCGGAGTACCGGCTGGCAAATGTTTGTTGAAATCTGAGGAAAAGGTGAGCAAAATCTGTCTAATTCTCTGTTCTTAATATAGAAATAATTGTTGATATTGCGAAATAGCCGCGAAGTCGCCGGGAGGTTGGGGAAAACCGGTGCCCTACAGGGCAAAATCGAGGCAAATTTCCCGGATTTATTAGTGGTGGCGCGTCAGGAGCACGGCGGTAAGCGTGATTAGGATGACGAGCAGAATGGCGAGGCCTGCGCCGATGACGCGTACGAGATTGCTGAGCGACCGTACATTCTTTGCCGCCTCGGCATGGTCAGTGGCGTTGCGCTCGACGGTTTGCCGCAGAAGCGTGATCTGATCTTTGATCCGCTGCATCTCCACGGTCTGATCCTGAACCTGGAGGTGGAGTTCCCTGTGGCTGGTCTGAATTTCGGCCAGGCCGTGATGCAGCTCTTCTTGTACTGCGACCTGTGAACCGCCGGCCCCGCTAGCCATGCTGAGCAACTGGGCGAGCGCCTGGACCGCGCCGTGGTCGACCATGCGCAGGCCACCGGAAAGGATGGGCAGGAGCGGCTTCAATTTGCCCAGGCTTTGCAGCAATCCGGAGCGCGTCTTTTTCACTTCGGCTAAAGAGACCTCAGCAACGGGAGGCTTTGGTTCGGCTTTTTTCTGCGCCATCTCGATAAGGCGGTCTCCGGCGATCTCGTGCGGCTTGGCAGTTGCTGTTCTGTCGGGCATCGTCACCATGTTCTATCACATGGGATGCAGATGTGGACTTGCCTCGGCCTGTAACCGGCTATTTCTTCTGGTTTTTCTGGTAATTTTCGAGCGTGGAAAAGGTTTCGCTCTGCATGCGGTCGATGTAGATGCGGCCGTGCAGATGGTCGATTTCGTGCTGCAGGATGCGGGCGTACCAGCCGCCGGCTTCGATCGTGCGAGGCCTGCCGCGTTCGTCGAGGCAGGTGACGCGGACCTTCTTCGCGCGCGGCACGACGGCCATGAATCCGGGCAGGCTGAGGCAGCCTTCATGGAAGGAGACTTCCGGCGGACCCAGCAGCTCGATCTGCGGATTGATGATGACGTGGAAAGGCACTGGCTTCCGTTCGCGCTCTTTCAGGTTGGCTTCGCCGAGATTTTTCTGGTAGTCAGGCTTGTCTTCGATCACGGCCAGCTGCAGAGACTGGCCCACCTGCGGCGCCGCCAGGCCTACGCCGGGAGCGTCATGCATGGTGTCGCGCATGTAGGCGATCAGGTCCTGGATCTGGGCGCCGCGGATTTCGTCGGGAGCGAGCTGGCTGGCTTTTTTACGCAAAATGGGGTCGCCGACGCAGACGATTTTCAGGAGCATCGATTAGATCAGCTCCGTTTCCCATAGATCGTGGAGGTGGACTACGCCCTGGATTTTCTGTTCGCTGTCGATCACGACGAGGGAGGTGATTTTTTTCTCCTCCATAGCGCTCAGGGCGCGGACGGCCAGCTCTTCTGCGCCGATGGTTTTAGGGGAGCGGTTCATGGCTTCGCCTGCCGTTTTTTCGAGGACGTGCGCGCCGTCGCGTTCGAGCAGCCGGCGGAGGTCGCCGTCGCTGATGATGCCGGCGAGTTTGCCCGCTTCCTCGACGGTCGTCATGCCGAGGCCCTTGCGCGACATTTCGTAGATAACTTCGCTCATCGGAGTGCTGAGGCTGACCCTTGGAATTGCATCACCCGCGTGCATGAGATGGTGGACGCGGGATAGCTTTTTACCCAGCTTGCCGCCGGGGTGCAGGTCGGCGAAGTCTTCGGCGCGGAAGCCTTTGCGCAGCGACACGGCAATGGCCAGCGCATCGCCGAGGGCGAGCATTGCGGTGGTGGATGCCGTCGGCGCGAGACCCATGCCGCATGCCTCCTGCGAGACGCTGCAATCGAGCGCTACATCGCTGGCGAGGGCGAGGGTCGACTTCAGATTGCAGCAGAAGCTGATGAGGGCGTCGCCGATACGCTTGATGGTAGCGAGAAGCCGAAGTATCTCTTCCGTTTCGCCGCTGGCTGACAGCGCGATAACAACATCGCCACGGGCCAGCATGCCGAGGTCGCCGTGCACGGCTTCAGCCGGGTGCAGAAAGAGTGCCGGGCTTCCGGTGGAGCTGAGCGTGGCGGCGATCTTTTGCGCAATGATACCGCTCTTTCCCATGCCGGTGACGACGACGCGGCCGCGCGATTGCCCGCACTGGACGACGAGATCGACGGCGCGCGCGAAATCCGCTGCCATAGGACCTTCCAGGCGCGCAGCAAGCTCCTGTAATGCTTCGGCTTCAATGCGGACGAGTTGTGCCGGGGTGTGTTCCGCCATAGTGATCAAACATTTTGGATGGTATCAAAGGTGCTGACCGCCCTGCAGAAACACGACTCTAAGTGCCGTGTTGTTGCATCGCTTAAAATGGAAGAAGTGATAGGAAGGGTCGATTTGAAGCGCAATTATCTGGTTTCGATTGTAGTTCTGGCTGCGCTGGTGCTGATGGTCTGGGCGGGCATCGCGAATTACCGCCGCCGCAAAGCCGAGCAGGTAAGACTGCAGGAAATGCAGGCGGTTCTGGTGCCTGCCGCACCGGCTGCTTCTGCCGATCAGGCGGCTGCGCCGGAAGAAGAGATGAAGTCGCCGCTCGAGGGCAAGCCGGCTCCCGCGTTTACGCTGGAAACCCTGCAGGGGCAGAAGGTCTCTCTGGCCAGCTACAAGGGCAAGGCTGTACTGGTGAATTTCATGGCGACGTGGTGCGCTCCCTGCAAAGTGGAGACGCCCTGGCTGATTCAGCTGCGCAATCAATACGGGCCGCAGGGCTTCGAGATTCTCGGCATCTCGACCGACGATCTGGATAAAGACGACAAGAAGATGAACGCTCAGGACAAGGAGGACATCGCCAAGTTCGTGAGCCACATGCACATCGACTATCCGGTGCTGATCGACGGGGATTCGATTTCGAATCCCTATGGCGGCATTGATGCGCTGCCGACTTCGTTCTTTGTAGACCGCAGCGGCAAGGTGATTGCTGCCACCGTCGGCCTGCACGATCGCGATGAGCTTGAGGCGAATATCAAGAAGGCTCTTTCGAGCGGAGGAGCTTAATGCGCCGGTTGCTGAGTGTTGTGGTGGCAGGCGCGCTTTGCCTCGGACTACAATGCGCGGTATCGCAGAAACTGGCGTGGCAGAATGATGCGCCGGCGAAGGGAGACGCGCATCAACAGGTGCGCTTTCTTTATCCCGAACAGGTTACGGTTGCGGCTGGCAAGCCGAACGTGGTGGAACTTCATTTCAAGCGTGAACGATGGGCTGCACATCAACTCGCATACACCGCGCGAGAAGAGTCTGATTCCCACGCAATTAATAGTGCAGGAGCCAACCGGAGTGAATGTGGCCAGCGTGGATTTTCCGGCTGGCACGGATTATTCACCGGCGTTCAGCCCCAACGACAAGCTGAGTGTCTATACCGGCGAGTTCGTTCTGCGCGCGCATATCACGGCGCAGCGCGGGGATCATCTGGTTCAGGCTGCTCTGCGGTATCAGGCCTGCGATGCGAATTCCTGCTACCCGCCCAAGACAGCGCCGGTGGCGGTTAGCCTGATTGCAAAGTAATTTCCGCAAAAGATGGCGTTGTCACAAAAGATGACGCTGTCATAAAAGATAGCGCTGTCATCCTGAGCGTAGCGAAGGATCTGTTTCTTCTTCAGACAGGAACAGCAATGGTCTTGGCAGCACTGAGTCGGTTGACCACGCGATCCTTGCCCAGATTCACCATCACTGCAAACAAGCTCGGTGCGACCGCTTGTCCAGTCAGAGCAACGCGTGAGCCATTAATGAGCGCCCCAGCCTTCACGCCCTTCTCTTCAGCAAAAGCCCGCAGAACCTGCTCAGTAGACACTTCAGTGAATTCCTCCGCCGATTCATAGCGCGCAGCCAGTTCAACCAGCAGAGCACGGACTGCATCATCCTTCAAAAACTTAGCGACGGCCGCAGAGTCGTATGTAAATTCGTCGCTGAAATAAGCGCGAAAGGCAGTAGCAAAGTCCTTAAGGTTGCGCGCGCGCGGCTTGACGAGATCAATGGTTGCGAGTACTTCTTCTTTCGAGCGGTCAGGCGTGAGTCCAGCCTTGGACCATTCCTCTTCGATCAGCGGCAGCAGCGTGGCCGCGTCGTGAGCGCGGATGTACTCGGTGTTAAACCACGCCAGCTTATCGTTGTCGAAGACGGCATTCGATTTCGAGATACCGTCGAGCGAGAAAAGACGGATCAATTCCTCCGACCCGAAGAGTTCGCGATCTTTGCCGTCGGCATCTTTGCCTGCGGCTCCCGGAGTCCAGCCGAGCAGCGCAAGAAAATTCCGGAAAGCCTCCGGCACAATGCCCATTTCCTTGTAGGCGATAACGCTGGTGGCTCCGTGGCGCTTGGAAAGCCGCGTTTTATCAGGCCCGAGAATCAGCGGCACATGCGCGAACACAGGCATGGCCGCACCCAGCGCCTGATACTGAAGCACCTGCTTGGGTGTGTTCGAGATATGGTCCGCGCCGCGAATAATGTGCGTGAGACGCATATCGATGTCGTCGGCGACGACGCTCAGGTGATACGTCGGGATCCCATCAGAGCGCAGCAGCACGAAATCTTCAATCTCCGCATTCGCAAATTCAACCTTGCCGAAAACTGCGTCGTCGAAGCTAGTCGCTCCGCCTTCAGGAACGGCAAAGCGCACGGCCCCGGCTTCTCCCGCGGCCTTGCGGCTGGCAACGACGGCTGGCTCGATCCTGCGGCAACGGCGGTCATACATGGGCGGGCGCCCTGCGGCGACAGCCTCAGCGCGGCGCTGCTCTAATTCCTCTTTCGTGCAGAAGCAGTAATAGGCGTGGCCGCTGGCGAGCAACTTCTGTGCCGCTTCGCGATAGAGATCGAGACGTTTCGACTGGTAAAACGGGCCCTCGTCCCAGCTGAGGCCGATCCAGCGCATGCCTTCGAGAATGCCTTCGACCATTTCTTCGGACGAGCGCTCGAAATCCGTGTCTTCAATACGCAGGATGAGAGTTCCGCCAAAGTGGCGGGCGAAGAGCCAGTTGAAGAGGGCAGTGCGCGCGCCGCCCACGTGCAGATAACCGGTGGGGGAAGGCGCAAAACGGACGCGGGGAATGCTGGCAGTGTCTGACATCATTGAGTGAAGGTTCACTCTCGATGCTACGGGACTCCGCGCCTCTTCGCAAAACGGTGAGAGCCGTGCTCATACCTGCGGAGGATAGTTGGGCATCTGGCATACGTTCGGGCTCGATGGCATAACCTTCCACTGCGAGAAGGCAAGAACATACAGCAGAGCAATGTTCACTCCCGGAACGACCATCAGAATGCCAAGGAAGGGCGGGAAGCCTGCTTTTTTGAAGATCATCCAGTAAGGGACGATGACGATGAGCGAGCCGATAAGAATGACGAGCGGCAGAAAGACCATCAAGGCCTGTAGAGCGTGTACCTGGTTCTGATCCATAAATGCCTCGCGAAATAGATAGGGCATCAGCTTAGCGAATCGTTACTATCGCTGCAATCTGAAAACGCGGGGTGCTACCTCGCGAGAGGCAGGCCGTCAAGCTTCGTCAAACGCCCTACGGGATAATCGCCGACGTGGTTGGCTGCATACCACGGCGAGTGGTCATAGAAAAACTCAAGGCGCGCGGCAGGATTGGCCGCAAACTGTGGATCGTTCTCGATTTTGCGTTCGAACTCTGCTTTCAGTTTCGGATCCTTGTCCATCATTTCGCGCGCGAGCTTTTCGAGTACATAGGCTTCACCGTACTCTTTTTGCTCGAAGATGGGGTCGAAGAATCCCCAGGCCACAGCGGAGTCCGGGGCCTGCGGTTCGAGCCACTGAATGGCGACTTTCGAAAGACGCTGATTGAGTGGAACGACGACTGACCCCGCCGGATATGTCATCGTCTTGGTTACAAATTCGCAGGCGCCAAATTTTCCTGGTTGGCTCCCTCCGCCTTCTCCGGAAAATATCGGATGGCGGCCCTCAAACGGAGGCCCTTGCCACTGCATATCGTCGCAGTGGTATGTCTCGACTTCGCCGCTCCAGTCTGCAGTAGTGCGCTGCATCTGGACCTGATGCGTTGCGAGCACGTCGATGACATGGGTCCATTGGCGCGGGATGATGTACGCCGCAGGCGGCACGGTGGACGCAGCGACTTTGAATCCGGACGCCAGCGGCAGCGATACGTCCCATGGCTCATGTGAGTACTTGATCCAAATCGCGCCGGAGACCTCGCTCAGCTGGCGCGTGTATTTGTATCCGCGAAAGAGAAACGGCGTGGTCTGGCCATTCCACGCGACGGTCAGCGGGAACTGCACATTGCCCAGCGGATGCGCACCGAGACGGGAAGCGTCTGCATCAGCATCCGAGTTGAGCTGAATGAGCTTGGCGGCATCGCGATTGACGACTTCCAGCAGCGCGCGCAGGATTTCGTAATTTCCGGTGACGCGTGTCTTGTAGTCCTTGAGCATGTGCAGTTCAACCAGCATCCCCGGACGGTTTTCAAGAATCATGTAGCCGGTGGAAAAGCGCGGCGGGTTGTCGTTGAAGGCGAGGCCTTTTGCCGGATCCGTGTCGTCGTTCAGCGTGATGTAGGTTGGTGACGCTAGATGCCCGCTCTCATCAACGGACTTGGTCAGGAATGGCGTCACCGTGTCGTCGATCCACCGTGCAGTGGGGCCGTAGACATTGGGGCCATCGTCGATCGTGAACGTCACGTCGTACTGGTAGTCGGCTCCGTCAGTTACGTGGTCATCGACAAAAAAGTCGGGCAGCCACTCGTGGAACATCTTCAGGAAGGCTCGGGTTTCAGGCGCATCGGCCTTTAGGTAGTCGCGGTTTAAATTGAGATTCGTTCCGTTCGCGCGCCAGCCCATTTCTTCGGGGCCGTTCTGATTGATGCGGTTGTATTTTGAGCGCTGCTCGTGGCCATCGGCGTTGTAGATGGGGATGAAGACGAAGACGGCATTGTCGAGCAGATGCTCCTGCGTTTTCGTGATCACCATGTCGCGCAGCAAGGCGAGGCACGAGTCCTTGCCATCCATCTCGCCTGCATGGATGGAATTCTGCACCAGCACGATGGGGCGATGCGCGGCGTGGATCGCAGATGGATCGAAAACGCCGTCTTTCGATGCGATGACGATGTCGAGCTCGCGGCCTTCGCCGGTCTCACCGAACTTTTCGATCTTTACCTGACTGGACGCGGCGGATGCAACGCGGCGCAGGTACGCCATCGTTTCCGCATAGTCAGGCGTGGTCTGGTAGTTAGCTTTCTCTGCGGGCGTAAGCCAGTCGGAGTTGCTTTGCTGCGCCGGAAGTAGCGGCGCAGCGGCAAGGATGAGAGAGGCAAGAGCGAGCGTCCGGTTCATGCGTGCTCCGCTGATCTTGTTAGGTTATGTCTTCGGTGTCGTATGGAGTCTTGTGAACCGGAGAGCCGTGGACCTGGCTCACAAGGTCCTTGACCACATCTTCCAGTTGCTTCTGGCTTTCGATGACTGCAGTCATACTCTTGAGTTCGGTCGGGTCTTCGACCTGCTCCAGCAGAACGACAGCGTGAGCCTGCGCAACATGGTCCGCGTTCAGGCCCTCCGGCGTTTTTGCCTTGATGCCGACAGCGTTCGGCTTCACATCGAGCAGCTCTGCCACGCGCTCGCGCAGATCACCGGCGATGGGGCCGATCTTGGGCGCGGCGAGCACGAGCGTCGTATCGACGTTGACGATGCGGTAGCCGGCGTTCTGAATTTCTTCCAGGGCCAGATTCAGGAAGATGGACGAGTCTGCGTTCTTCCAGCGCGGATCGCCGGGCGGGAAGAAGCTGCCGATGTCTCCAGCGGAGACGGCTCCGAGCAGGGCGTCAGTGATGGCGTGCAGAAGCACGTCGCCGTCAGAGTGGCCCGCAAGACCTTCGGGATGTTCGATGCCGAGGCCGCCGATGATGAGCGGAACTCCTGGCTTGAAGGCATGTGAATCCCAGCCAAATCCAATGCGCATGTTCATGGTTGTCTCTTTCTACTCTACATACCCGGCGAGCGTCTGCAATTCTGCTAGCGGTGCGAGGCTGCCAGATGTTTCATGTAAAACTCTGCCAACTCAAGGTCGCCCGGCTGCGTGATTTTCAGATTTGTCGGAGAGCCCAGCACTACCGCGACCGATGCGCCCGCACGCTCGACGATGCTCGCCTCATCGGTGCCGACAAAGCCATCGGCGGTGGCTTCGGCGAAGGCGCGCTTGAGCAGGCCGCAGCGAAAGCCCTGCGGCGTCTGCGCCTGCACGATGTATTCGCGCGGAATCGTGGCGGTGATGATGGCTCCATCGGCGGTGCGCTCAACCTGCTTGATGGTGTCCAGGGCGGGCAGGCCGACGATGGCGGCGTTGTGCTTCTCCACAGCTTCGATGGTGCGGGTGATGGTTGCGGGGTCGATGAGCGGGCGCACCGCGTCGTGGACGAGGACGATGTCGTTGTCATCGCAGTCGAGGGCGTTGAGGGCGTTGGCGACGCTCTCCTGCCGCGTGTCGCCGCCGGTGACGATGCTGACCTTGCCCGAGAAACCGTGTTCGGCGACCTGCGCCTCGACGCGTTCGCGTTCGTTCGCGCGGACGGCGACGTACATGGCGCTGACCTGAGGCACCTGAGCGAATGCGCGCAGGCTGTGGATGAGAATGGGCACGCCCGCCAGTTCGAGAAACTGTTTGGGCGCAGATGGAGTGTGGTGGCCCGCAGCCATGCGCGTGCCTAGTCCTGCTGCTGGAAGAATGACGAAAACCCGCATAAACATTGGAGTATACAGGAAAGTGGTAAAGCAATGGTTGAAGGATGAGTGAAGGGTAATGGGGTCAGTTTGAATTCTCCAGCAAGTAGAATTGGATAGTTGAGCGAAAAGTCCAGTAATAGAGCGGCCCTCGAAAGAAACTTGAAACTGCTCAAGACCGAGGAGGCGAGATTTCGCTATCTAGTTTCGAGCAATAAGACCTCGCCAGAGTACCGAAAAGAGGCCTTGGCTAAATTGGAAGATGCTCGTCGGAGAATCTACGATCTATCGAGCGAGATAGCAGCATTGGACAGTGCAGTCGAGTAGGAGCATCTGGTTCCTATGGCAGTCCGATGGTGTCCTCTAACGTCAAGACGTGGTCGATCAACCTTCCTTCATAACAGACGTTGTCAAACTTATTCACTACTGAATGAAGAAGTGCCTGCCTGTAACTTGAAGTACACTGTGGCGGTTTGCTGGGAAACGTTCTCCAGGAGGGCTTGCCGATGCGTCTTCTTCGCTTTTGTTCGTTGCTTACGATTCTTGCAGGATCAACGCTTGTAGCGCAGAGCGACAAGACGCCGCTGGCGCCTATGCCGCCGATGGGATGGAACAGTTGGGATTCCTACGGTCTGACGATCACCGAAGACCAATTCAAAGCCAATGTGGAATGGTTCAACCAGCACCTGAAGCCATACGGGTGGCAGTATGTAGTCATCGACGAGGGCTGGTACCTGCAGCATGCGGAAAATGCCGGGACCAAGGGTGCGGACCAGGGCTATACGCTCGATAGCAATGGCAGGTATTTGCCTGCTCCGAATCGCTTTCCTTCGAGCGGTGCTGCGGGATTGAAGCCAATTGGCGACTATGTTCATTCCCTTGGGCTGAAGTTCGGGATACATATCATTCGCGGGATCCCGAAAGAGGCCGTCGAGAAGAATCTGCCCATCGCCGGATCGTCGTTCCACGCCGCGGATGGGGCGAATACTTCGGATCTGTGCCGATGGAACCCCGACAACTATGGGTTGAAGGCAAACGCCGCGGGACAGGCCTACTATGACTCGCTGGCGAAGCTCTATGCAAGCTGGGGGCTGGATTTCATCAAAGTCGACTGCATTTCGCAGCCTTACGATGCGGCTGAAATTCACATGATGAGCGCCGCGCTGAAGAAGAGCGGCCGCGCGATCGTATTTAGCCTTTCGCCGGGGCCGACGCCGATTGAACAGGCTAACGATGTACGGAAATATGCGCAGATGTGGCGGATTTCCGATGACTTCTGGGACGTCTGGAAGAAGCCGGAAGGCGACACGAGCGCGTTTCCGCAGTCGTTAACGAAGCAATTTGCCAAGCTGGCGCAGTGGTCCCCGCATGTCGAGCCGGGGCATTGGCCCGATGCCGACATGCTGCCGCTCGGGTATCTGGGCCCCAAGCCGGGATGGGGCGAACCGCGTCACACCCGCCTGACGGAAGATGAGCAGCGCACCCTGCTTACGCTGTGGTCGATTGCGCGATCGCCGCTGATTCTTGGCGCGAATCTGACGCAGATGGACCAGCCCACCGAGGCGCTCCTGACCAATCCGGAGGTCATTGCCGTCGATCAGCTCTCAAGCGGCAACAAGCCGGTCATTCAGACGCCGTCCACAGTGGTCTGGACTGCCAACGGCGATGGCAAGAGCTATGTTGCCGTCTTCAATCTTGGCGAGAGCACACAGACGGTTTCTCATGGGTGGAAGGAACTCGGTTTCGGCAAACCCAGTTACACGGTGCGGGATTTGTGGCAGATGAAAGACCTGGGTACGCAATCCGGACTGAAGATTACCCTGGCTCCGCATGCCTCGGCACTTTACTCGGTGCGATGAAGTTGGAATCCATCGAAACAGATGCCTCTGATAGGCGAAGCTTAAACCGAAGTTCCACCCTTCTACGGGTTTAAGTCCTGGGTTTACGGGGCCAGTGTTTGCGCGGCTGCGGCACGCGGATGTTGGTTATGCCATCCTTCGCACAAAGAACGTGCGAAGGATGGGCAGCCGCCGGCAAGGGAAGGTTTTAATTAATAACGCCTAGGCTGGGGGGGGTGTTGTTGCCGACGCGATTCCAGCCTCCCGGATTAGTTGTAGAGCTGTTGCCGATGGTGTTGGTGAATGTCTGGGAGCTTCCCACCGTGACAGGCTCGGCAATGAGGGTAGCAGTGATTCCGCTCTCGTCGCCATTGGCCGTCACGCAGTCAATCTGTACCACGCCGCCTGTAATGCCGGACGGAACGGAAAAAGCTACCAGCAGCGGGATATTCGTCGCGGTCGTAAGACTTACCTGCCCCGTCGCAATTGTCCCCATGGATCCCCCGAAGCCCTGGTTCGTGTCCAGGTTGCAAGAGAGCGTATCCGCCGCACCCAGCGTTCCTGTCACAACGGCATGGATGTTATAGTCTCCGCTCTGAAGCGACAACTGGGCAATCGTGGTTCCCGCTCCCGGCGCCAATGTTCCCGCGCTTACGCCGCCGGCAAAGGTGGCGCCATAGGCTGTCGGGGGAGCAGTGTTTCCGGCGGGGCCCTGCGGTCCAGCTGGGCCCTGAGGTCCTTGCGGTCCAACCGGTCCCTGCAGTCCAGGGAGTCCCTGCGGTCCTTGTGCCCCATCCGCTCCTGCGGGCCCTGCCGGACCCACCGCACCGATGGTCACGATAAACGGAGCGAGAACGATCGAACGTGGCTGTTCGATGGTGAATGAATACGAGCCGGGAGTGGAGAGGACCGAGGACGGCAGCGTGGCCACAATTGTTGTCGAATTGGCGCTGGTGATGGTCAGGTCCCGGTTATTCAGCACCACATGAGGGTTTCTCGGGAAGTTGACACCTTCAATCGTCAACTGTCCATTCGAGGGGTTAGCGGAAGCGTTGAGAACAATTGCCGGGCCCGGAAAGCCTGGCCACTGCGCAAATGCTTTGTCCGCAGGCATGAGCAGGATTACCAAGGCAATGAACAAGGCAGCACAGAGATTCTTTGCACGTTGCATACATCTCCATTTTTGGTTTTGCTTCGCTTTTGGATAGGGGGGACTTACAGACTACCGAGGAACATAATACCCGCCCATGCCGGGGTACTTTTCGTGATACCAGGCCGAGCCGGAGAATTCCTGGTGCCTTTTGTAACCTTTTATTTCTGTAGAAGTTACTTGACAGTGGCGAGAACGCGGGCCTGACGCCGATAAGGCCGTCCCAAAATAGGAACGAACCTTCGAAAAATTTAATCGTCGCAACAATTACTGGCCTGTAATATTGCCGAATCTTGGTAAAATAGAAATAGAGGTGAGAGAAGCCCGCCGGCTACAGCGGGCTTTTTGCATTTCTGGTGTCGGCATCGAGCTTTCCGCTAGGGCTAATATCCTTTGTTTGGACGAATTTACGAAAGTATAGGGGGAGGGGTTCACTCCCATAAGCGCTAAGATAAGGATTGGAGCTGGGGTCTTCGTTTGCGGTTTGGTTCGCTCAGAGCCGCAGCGACCTCGTTCCAGTTTTGAAGAACCGTTTGAAGTGGCAGCATAGGAGTAATGGCGGCGAGTACCTGATGGAAGGCGAACTGAAATTCACGCCATTGGCTCGGAGTGCGCGGCTTCCGGAAGGAGGTAGCCCCAGGGGGAAATCGTGCTTCCTACCCGTGCCATCTTCTGACTCAGCAAGGCCACGAACAGTTTGCCGTACAACCAGGCGCGGCTGCTCTGGTCATCGTGCTTCGGCACATGTCCGAGCTGGGCGATGGACTTCAATCGCTTAAAGGTCAACTCGACTTGCCATCGCAGCCGGTAAGCCTCTAGGACTTGCTCAGTCCTGGCTTCGGAGGCGGGAAGGGTGGTGAAGACCAGCACATATTCGGCATACTTACGGGTTGCCGGACCTACGCTCTTTCCCTTTTGCTCCTTATCCTTCAACCGACGCTTAGCCCGCTCGATGGCGTCCCGGCTCTTGCGAATCGCACAGACCCGTCCGGCGATTCTTTGCCGACCGGATGATGACCGGGCCTGGCCTGGCAGGATCCATACCGGCCACTCTGCCAACTCTCCGGCCTTGCGTAGGCCGGCTAACGATTCGAGCAATGAGAATGAGGCTCCGCGCTCATTCCACAACGGCAGTGCGTAAGGATTCATACGCACGCAAACGTCCGCATGCTCTTCGACCACCGCCGCAATTCCAGCAGGATGGCAGTAGCCCGCATCGGCCAGCACCAACTCCCCGGGCTGAAACTGAAACCTCCCAAATCTCTCCGCCGCGCCGGCACCATTGGTCGGGGTGAGATCGAAAGAATCGCACTCCAGTGTCGGCAGACGCAGACTGTAATGAATCCGCCACTGGCTTCCCGTCTTGCCCGGTTCTCTGACCACTGTTGCATCCAGCAGTCGCACACTTCTCCCCTCGAAACCCGGCTGCAATTCGACTCCGTTGTCCTTCCACAACTGCTGGCATAGCTGCCTCAGCCAATCCTCGGCATCCCGCAAACGATTCAACAACGTGACATCGGAGACTTCAGCAATGCCCGCTAACTTAGCCTGCACCGCCGTTTCACGCAACGACCACCCGCAACCCACATGCAACAGCAAGGTGCGCAGCAACGCTTCCAGCGAAGGAAAGCCGCGCAACCGTTTCACCGCACCGCTGCTCCTGCCCAACTGCCGCCACTCGGAGGGAAACAGGCCCAGTAACACCTGCCAGTCTTCCAGCTCAGACATGCCCTCAGGCTACCCTTCAGCTCAGTAATCAGTCAATGTTTATCTTAGCGCTTATGGGGTTCACTCCCACTCGATGGTGCCGGGTGGCTTCGACGTGATGTCGTAGACGACCCGGTTGATGCCGCGAATTTCGTTGACGATGCGGCTGGAGATTTTCTTGAGCACGTCATAGGGTAGGGGCACCCAGTCGGCGGTCATGCCATCTTCTGAATGCACGGCGCGGATGGCGCAGGTGTAGGCGTAGGTGCGTTGGTCGCCCATCACGCCGACGCTCTTAACCGGAAGCAGGACCGCGAAGGACTGCCAGATCTGCTGATAGAGTCCGGCGGCCTTGATTTCGGTCACGACGATGTCGTCGGCCTCCTGCAGCAGCGCAACCCGCTCGGGGGTGATTTCGCCGAGGATGCGGACGGCAAGCCCAGGGCCGGGGAACGGTTGGCGCTGCAGGATGTCCTCAGGCATTTTGAGATCGCGGCCGATGCGGCGTACTTCGTCTTTGAAGAGGTCGCGCAGCGGCTCGATGAGCTTGAGCTTCATCGTCTCGGGCAGGCCGCCGACGTTGTGGTGGCTCTTGATGGTCTGCGACGGGCCTTTCACGGATGAGGATTCGATGACGTCAGGGTAGAGCGTGCCCTGCACCAGCCAGTCGACTCCGCCAGTCTGCTGGGCGATGCGGTGGGCCTCATCGTCGAAGACGTTGATGAATTCGTTGCCGATGATCTTGCGCTTGGTCTCCGGATCGATGACTCCGGCGAGACGCGAGAGAAAGCGTCCGCTGGCGTCGACGGCGACAAGATTCAGGCCGAGTTTTTCCCGCAGGTTTTCCTGGACTTTGAAGAACTCGTTCTTGCGCAGCACGCCGTTGTCGACGAAGACACAGGTGAGGCGATCACCAATGGCCCGGTGCACGAGAACGGCCGCGACCGATGAATCGACTCCGCCGGAAAGTGCGCAGATGGCATGGCCATCGCCAACCTTTTCGCGAATGGCAGCGACAGTGGATTGGATGAAGTGCTCGGGCGTCCAGTCCGGCTTGGCTTTGCAGATGTTGAAGAGGAAGTTCCGCAGCAGTTCCGTGCCCTGCCGCGTGTGGTGGACCTCGGGATGGAACTGCACGGCCCAGATGTTGCGCTCGGGGTTTGCGATCCCTGCGACGGCATTCGATGTTTTCGCGGTCAGGTGAAAGCCGGGCGGAAGATCGAGCGCCTCATCGCCGTGCGACATCCAGACATGCAGGTTCAGCGGCAAGCCGGCAAAGAGCGGGACAGCCGGATCGACGACGGAAACTTCAGCGTGGCCGTATTCACGCTTGTCGGCAGAGCGAACCTTGCCGCCGAGATGGTGCGTGATGAACTGAAGTCCATAGCAGATGCCGAGCACCGGCTTGCCCAGCGCAAGAATCGCGGGGTCGGCATTGGGTGCATCAGCGTCATAAACCGAGCAGGGGCCTCCGGAGAGGATGATTCCCAGAGGCTGATAGCTTTCGATTTCCTCAAGCTTCGCCGTGCAGGGCAGGACTACCGAAAAAACATTCTGCTCGCGAATGCGGCGGGCGATGAGCTGTGTGTACTGGGAGCCAAAATCAAGGATGACGATCGAAGAGGTGTCCACTATTCAGTTTACTTTGAGGCTGCGAAGGTTGGCGATGACTTCTGTGATCCTCGCAGCAATCGCCAGAACTGGACAAAGGCCACTAGGCGGGCTACCTGGAAGAAATCGGACGCAGCGAGATAGAGAAGCGTGACTAAGCTCCACCAGATGTAAAGCGGCGACCCTTGCATGACAGACTCGAAGGGCAGCGGCGTTGCCGAAAAGACCATGGCCAGAACGATCAGGGCGAGCTTGATGATGCCCATCACGAGGTTGACTTCGACCAGCTTGCTCGTGAGCGAGCCTAGTCGAAGGCTGCGGTAGAGGCTGGCGCCGATTCCACAGTTTTCAAGCAGCACCAGGAGCGGGGCGATGGAGAAAATCCAGCTCAGAAGTGCCCAGAGCGTGAAGGCGCCCAGCGACAGGCAGATGACGAGCGCGCAGTAGAGGACGAGATTCAGCTCCTCTCCTGAGAGCGCGAAGTTTGCCGCCCAGTGAATGGCGAGGAACCATCCGGCAAAGCTGCCACCTAGTGCGGCGACGCGCAGAAGTTGCAGAACGATGAGCGGGAGAGGCTTCATCGGCAATGCCGGGTCGTAGCGCCGCATTACGAGGTTGCGGCCGATGCCTGAGACGATGGACCACCCAACGGCGAGCAGTGGCAGGAGCCATGCAGCCACATGCAGAACAGGGGGCCGGAGTATGGCGATGGCATCGGCGACGATTACGACAGAGCGCATCGGGTCTTGCAGCGTGAACTGCTCAATGCCTGCGGCTTCGAGCTGACTGGCAGCGGCTGTGAGGATGCGCGCGCCTTCGTAGTAGAGCAGAAGGAGCGCGGGTGCGCCGAAGAGCCAGCGCCAGGCAACTTCCAGCGCAAGCAGAGAGGGGCGCGACCAGCACTCCGCAAGTGTATGAACGAGCGACTGCGTGCCCCTGACTGTTTTGTAGGCCGTTGCTTTTGCTGTCATCAGCCCTTCACAACGATGTTGACGAGCTTGCCGGGCACGACGATGACTTTGACGATCTGCTTATCCGCGACGGCGGCTTGCACCTTTGCATCGGCCTTGATGGCTTCCTGCAGCGTCTCCTGATCGACGTCGGCGGGCACGCGGACCACGGCTCGCAGCTTCCCATTGACCTGAACCGGAACTTCGATTTCGTCCTCGCGAGCGAGTGCCTCGTCGAACTTAGGCCACGGCGCACGCAGGATGTTCTGTTCCTGTCCGAGCTGCTCCCACAACTCAAATGCAAGATAAGGAGCGAATGGCGCGAGCAGTAGTACAAGATTCTCGAGCAGGGCTTTAACCGTGGCTCGGAGGGACCTTGCCCGAGCTGACCTCCGCATCGGCAGCGGTAAAGGTATTCACCAACTCCATGATCGCGGCAATGCAGGTATTGAAGTGCCAGCGGCCCTGGAAGTCAAGCGTGATTTTTGCAATCGTCTGGTGCAGTTTACGCAGCAGCACCTGCGAAGTCGCATCCATATCGGTTTTCTTCAGCAGCAGATGCGGAGCGTGCTGTCTCGGCGTGCCTCATTACAAAACGATAGAGCTTGCCCAGGAATCGGCTCACACCGGCGACGCCGTCCTCCTGCCAATCGAGATCGCGGTCAGGCGGCGCGGCGAAGAGCGAGTACATGCGCGTAGCGTCAGCGCCGTAGCGGGCGATCATGTCGTCGGGCGAAACGACGTTGCCTTTTGACTTCGACATCTTCGCGCCGTTCTTGATGACCATGCCCTGGGTGAAGAGGCGCTCGACGGGCTCGTCGTTCTTGATGAGGCCGAGGTCGCGCATCACCTTCGTCCAGAAACGCGAATAGATGAGGTGCAGGATGGCGTGCTCGACGCCGCCGATGTACTGGTCGATGGGGAACCAGTATTTTGCGGCTTCCGGATCGAATGGGCCTTTGTCGTACTTCGCGCTCGTGTAGCGGTAGAAATACCAGGACGAGTCGACGAAGGTGTCCATCGTGTCTGTCTCGCGGCGCGCAGGGCCTCCGCACTTCGGACACGTCGCGTTCAGAAATTCCGGGATTTTGCCCAGAGGCGAGCCGCCCTCCTGCGTGATCTCGACATTGTCGGGCAACAGCACCGGCAACTGGTCGTCTGGAACGGGAACGAGGCCGTCTTTCTTGCAGTAAAGCATCGGAATAGGCGTGCCCCAGTAGCGCTGGCGGCTTATGCCCCAATCTTTCAGGCGGAAGGTGATGGTAGGCTTGCCGAAGCCGTTTTCCTCGGCAAACGCAGCCATCTTCTTGCTGCGCTTCCATGGTTGCCAAGAGAGTTGAACTCACCGGAATTAATCAGCAGGCTGTCCTCTTCGGTGTAGGGCAGCATCGATTCCGGCTCGCTATCGCCATTCGCACTCCTCTGTGCGGCGCGGCAGGATGACGATGCGCATTTCGATGTCGTACTTTTTGGCGAAGTCGTAGTCGCGCTCGTCATGCGCCGGGACCGACATGATGGCGCCAGTGCCGTATTCGGCGAGGATGTAGTTGGCAACCCAGATGGGCAGGCGCTCGCCGCTGAATGGGTTGATGGCGTAGTGGCCGGTGAAGACGCCGTGCTTTTCGATCTCGCCGATGTCGCCGGATTCACGCGCCTGTTTCTGCTGGTCTAAAAGCGCATTGACCTGTTCAGCAAGCTCCGGGTTCGCCGCGGCGAACTCTTTGACCAGCGGGTGCTCGGGCGCAAGCTGGATGCTGGTTGCACCGTAGATCGTGTCGATGCGCGTGGTGAAGACGGTGATCTTGCTACCGGTGGTTTTTGCGACCTTCCGCCGCTGGCAGCACGGTCGTGCCCTTGTGGCGCACGTCTGCGTGCTCGTCATCCGGCGCACTCGGTTGCATCTTCTACTGCAAAGTCAACTTCCGCGCCCTCGCTGCGACCGATCCAGTTGCGCTGCATGGTGCGGACTTTTTCCGGCCAGTGCTCCAGCTTATCGAGGTCGTCAAGCAATTCCTGCGCGTAGTTGGTGATGCGCAGAAACCACTGCTCCAGATCGTGCTGCTCGACGATGGTGTCTTCGTGGCGCCAGCAGCGGCCGTTAACGACCTGCTCGTTGGCGAGCACAGTGCAGCATTTCGGGCACCAGTTCACCTTGCTCTTTTTGCGGTAGGCAAGGCCGCGCTCGAACATGCGGATGAAGAACCACTGGTTCCACCGGTAGTAATCGGGCAGGCAGGTGGTGACTTCGTTGGCCCAGTCATAGCTCAGGCCGATGCGGTCCATCTGCCGCTTCATGGCGGCGATGTTTGACGTGGTCCAGGCGCGCGGCGGCGTGTTGTTTTTGATCGCCGCATTTTCTGCCGGCAGGCCGAAGGCGTCCCAGCCCATGGGATGGAGCACGTTATAGCCCTGCATCCACATGTAGCGGGCGAGCGCGTCGCCGATGGAGTAGTTGCGCACGTGGCCCATGTGCAGCTGGCCCGAGGGATAGGGCAGCATCTCAAGCACGTAATACTTGGGCTTGCTGCTTGACGCCGGCTCGGCGGCGTAGAGATCGGGTTGCTCGGCCCAGCGCTGCTGCCAGCGCGGTTCAATTTCAGCCGGGGTGTAGCGGATTTCGGGAGAAGCTCCGCCTGTCGCTGCCATTGCAGCGGTTTCTGTTGGCTTGGTTGAAGACATACTAGCTTTATTTTACCGATTGCCGGCGAATCGCCCTATTGGGGCTTGCGGGAATGACGAGGGACTTGAGCAGAGCAACGTTCTTCTGGTCGTCATCGGGCTGCTCGACGGGAACTTCGGCAATGAAGGCGCAATGCGCGAATCGCTTGTCATTGAGCAGTCGGCGGAAGGCTTCGAGACCGATGGTGCCCCGGCCGATTTGTTCGTGGCGGTCGAGCTTTGAGCCGCGCGGTGCTTTGGCGTCGTTTGTGTGCCACACGCGGACGGCTTTGGCTCCGATGGTCGCTTCGATCTGGCGCGTCGTTTCCGCGTAGCCATCTTCGCTGACAATGTCGTATCCGGCGACGTGGGTATGGCAGCTATCCAGGCAAGCGCCTACCGGAGCGATATTACGTAGGCGATGGATGAGTTCGGCTACTTGCTCAAAGCTGCCTCCAAGGGAGAATTCGGCTCCGGCGGTGTTTTCAATCAGGATCTGGAAGTCAGCTGATCTGCGCCTCGAGCGCCATTGATGGATTTCGCAATCGATTCGGCTGCGAGGCGAAGACCTTCTTCGCGGGTGAGACCTCGCCATGAGCCCGGATGCAGCACCAGATATTCGGCTCCCAGAGCCAGGGCGCGCTCTACCTCGCCGCGAAAGGCTGCGACTGGACTTGGCGCGAACTTCTTCTGACTGGCTGCAGAGGTTCACGAGATAGCTGGTATGGATGACGAGCGGCCAGCAGTCGTATTTCTTTCGTAACTCGCGCATGCGCTCGCAGTGGGTTTCTTCAAGCCGCGCGGGTCGCCACATCCGCGGGCTGGATGAGAAGATCTGAAAGGTATTGGCCCCGATCTGGTTGGCGCGCTCGGCCGCGTTGAAAACCCCACCTGCCGTAGAAAGATGAAAGCCAATGCGTGGTTTGCTCATGCTATTTACAGTGTAGAAATCCTCGTGGACTATACAGCTATACAGGTGTATCGTCGTTCGAGAACGAGAAGAGGTTATGCGCAAAGTAATTACGGCCGAAAAGTTGTTGACCCCGGACGAAACGATTTCCCAGCCGATTGTGGTGATCGAGGATGGAGTGATCGCCAGTATCGCTTCTCGCGCAGATGCCGCTATACCCTCCGGAGACGTGCAGGATTATCCCGGCGCAACGCTCGTTCCGGCCTATTTTGACGTGCATTTTCACGGCAGCGGCGGCGCGGATGCGATGGAGGGAACACGGGAGTCGCTCGCAGTCATTGGGCGTTTTCTCGCGCGCCATGGGGTGGGATCGTACCTGGCGACGACAATCTCAGCTCCCGTCGATACGACGCTTCGCTCATTATGTGGACTTGCGAAATTAATCGGTTCAGACATGGAAGGCGCGCAGGCCGCTGGGGATTCATATCGAAGGCCCGTTTATTTCGCACGCGAAGCGCGGTGCGCACGCGGAGCGTGATCTGCAACTGCCAACGCTGGCGTTGTTCAACCGCATGTGGGAGGCATCGGAAGGGCACATTCGTCTGATGACCATCGCTCCGGAATTGCCCGGGGCGGACGAAGTGATGGCGCGTGCGAACGAGCTTGGAGTGCGCATCAGTCTGGGGCACAGCAACGCGGGAACGGAAGACGCTCTGCGCGGCTTACGGGCCGGAGCGACTTCGGCGACGCACACTTTCAACGCCATGCGGCGCTTCGACCATCGTGAGCCGGGAATGCTCGGAGTAGTGCTGGATCGGTCCGAACTCTATGCCGAGATCATCAGCGACGGCTTGCATGTGCACCCAACGGTCGTACGTATGTTCTGGAAGGAAAAGGGCGCCGAGCGGGCGATTCTGGTGACGGATGCGATGAGCGCAACCGGCATGCCCGATGGGAATTACAGGCTCGGGGAGCTGGATGTTCGAGTGAAGGACGGCAAGTGCATCGTCGGCGAAGATACGCTGGCGGGTAGCACGCTGACGATGGACCGCGCCGTCCAGAATTTCGCCAGATTTACAGGAATAGAGTTTGGCGAGGCCGCAGCGCTTGCCACCAGAAATCCGGCGCGCATGACCGGGCTCGATTCCCAGGTGGGCGCGCTCGAAGCAGGGCGTTCCGCGGACCTGACTGTGCTTTCACCAGAAGGCGAGGTGGTGGAGACGATTCTGCGTGGGCAACCAATCTCTGCGTCGTAACCCATTCTTGACTCTGCTGTATGCTTCTTTTCAAGTTGATTCCCGTCTGGCTGGGTTCATGACCAAACTTAAATCCCTTCCGCTGGTGGCTCTGGTCGTCTTATGCGTGCAGGCTGCCTATGCCGCATCGACCTCTCCGTGCAGTGATATTCCTCATGCGGATCATCCGAAAGCTTTGCTTACCAATGGAGATGTGGACGCAGTTGTCCTTCTGCCCGACACCGAGCACGGCTATTATCGCTCGACACGATTTGACTGGTCGGGGGTGATCGGCTGTGCTTCATACAAAGGACACACATTCTGGGGAGAGTGGTTTCCAAAATACGATCCGTTGCTGAACGACTCCATTACCGGCCCGGTCGAGGAATTTCGCTCCGAAGATGGGGCGTTGGGCTACGCAGATGCCAAGCCGGGCAACCCTTTCGTAAAAATAGGAGTGGGCATCCTTCGCAAAATCGACGATTCGCCGTATAAGTTTTTTACCGCTTATCCATTTATCGAGGTCGGCAAGTGGACGGTACATACCGGCAAGAGGTCAGTCACGTTTGAGCAGAAGCTTCAGTCGCCGATCGGTTTTGCCTACATCTATAAGAAGACTCTGGAGCTTGATAAGCATGGCACTGTGATTGCTCTAAAACATCAGCTGAGGAACATTGGATCGAAGACAATCCAGACCGATGTTTACGACCACGACTTTTTCATGCTCGATGGACGGCCGACCGGCCCAGGCATGACAGTGCGTTTTCCGTTCAATCCAAAGATCCAGGACTCACCCGATAATCACTTCGATCCGTCCATGGCGAAGATCGAAGGCAATACGATCGCTTACTTGAAGGAGCTTGAACCTCATCAGACGGTCTCGGCCTACATTGTCGGATATTCGGATAAGGCAGCGGATTATGACATCACAGTCGAGGATCACACTTCGGGAATTGGAGTCCAGCAAACGTCGGATTCTCCGATTGCTAAGTTCTATCTTTGGTCGATTCGAACGACGATCTCGCCGGAGGCCTATATCCATCTGAGCGTCGCTCCGAATCAGACACAGAGTTGGACGATTCGGTATCGTCTCTTTGTGCCTTAGGACCGGCGAATTATCCAATTCGGTTGCGGGCTCTCCACAGTGCTCCGATAACCGGATCGACCGCCTCCAGCAAGACTTTGACCATAGGCAAGCTGCGATGGATAGTCTCTACCATGCTCTCGCGTACGAAGCTCACGCTCTTCAGGATGCCGCCCACATAGGCGATGCCGGGGAGGGGCGCGTCCGGCTCCAGCGCGCGAAGCCTGTGGACAGCATGTGCCGCGTTTTCGCCCAGCATCTGGCCCCCAAGCTGCAAGACATTGAGTGCGACAGCATCGCCTGCTTCTCCGCATTCCACAACTAATGGCGCAAGCAGGGAAAAGTCAGGTAACGGGGTTTCGTTCCCGATGTTCGTGACATCTCCCAGTGTTGCTGCCGACCAGAACGTCATTACTTTATCGAGGATCATGGTCGGTTGCTGAAAGTCGTACGCGCGCAGCGCTTTCTTCAGGCCCTCGTGACCGATCCAATAACCGGAGCCTTCGTCGCCGAGCGCGGGGCCCCATCCGCCGACGTTGAAGGTTTCACCCTCGCTGGTGCGGCCGAGAATGTTGGAGCCTGTGCCGCCGATGACAAGGACGCCTGCCTGTCCAGGGAAAGCCGCGTCGAGCGCGGTTGTTTCATCGCCACAAACGAGAATTTCGCCGCCGGCGTAGCGCGAAATGATCTGGTGCATCCACTCTTTCGTTTGCGGAAGCCGCATGCCGGCTGTTCCTACGCAGGAGACGGCAACCTGCTTCAGGTCAACGCCGCTCTGGCGTCCGATCTCTTCGAGCAGCGCGCGCATGTTGGCTTCAGCCTGCGCGGCGGATACGCGCAGCGGCTTGATGCTGCCATTTTGTGTGCGGGCCAGGATGTTGTTTTCGTCGGCGAGTGCGCAGTCGGTTTTGGTGCCGCCTGCGTCAAATCCAAGGTAAAGGGCCATCACGCTACTTTCTGTATCGTTCTACTTTCTAATTATTCCCGGGCTGCATCGGCAAGAGCGCTGGAGAGAATGTTGAGGCTGCCGTCGGTTGGGGGCGCCTGCAACTGGAGGATCTTCGCGATGAAGGGATAGACGTTCACGTTTTCAAAAGGCTTGAGAGCGGTGCCGGGGCGTATGTCGGGACCGGCGGCGAAGAAGATGGCCTTCATTTCGGGCATCTCACGAGGGTCATAGCCGTGTACGCCCATATTCGGCGTATGGTCCTGTTCTCCTGTTGCCGGGCCATGGGCGCGGATTGCGTAGGGACCTTTGGCGACGATGATCGGATCTCCGGCGCGCGGGTTGTTGTTGTAGTGTAGCCACGATGGCATTTGAGCGCGCCGATAAACGACGAACTTACTGTCAGCCGCTTTCAGTTTCTGGTATGCCCTTTCTGCGTCGGCTTCAGAGTTTCCATAAAGCAGTGAGCCAACAGTGATGAAGTTCGCGAGGTCGGTGTACTGGTCGAGATTGATCCATGGACCCTCTTCGCTAGCCATGCCGTGATCGCTTACAACGATAAGGTCAATGGGCATATGTAGCGCGTCGAGCTGAGCGTGTAGTTTGCCGATCAGAGTGTCGACGTGCTTCACGGCGTCGGCGACTTGCGGGCTGCCGGGACCGTATTCATGTCCGGCGTGATCGACATTTGAGTAATAGAGAGTGATGAAGTGCGGACGTTTGTCCTCTGGCAGCTTGAGCCACGCGACCACCTGATTGATGCGCTGGTCGTCGGGAAATTTATCGTCGAAGTGCAGGTAGTAGCTGGGCCGCACGTTCTGGATCGCGGCCTCCGATCCCGGCCAGAAGAAGCAGGCCGAGCGCATGCCCTGCTGCTCGGCCAGTACCCAGAGTGGCGTGCCGCTATACCAGCTGCCGTCGCTGTTTGTCTTTGCATCATTGTAGGAGTAGCGTTCCTTGCGTTGCTCGTCGTAGAAGCTCATCGCGACGATGCCGTGGTGCTCCGGATACAGGCCGGTAACCAGCGTGTAGTGGTTCGGAAATGTGAGCGAGGGGTAGGACGGGATCATGCCATCGGGCGCGCTGGCGCCATGCTTTGCGAGATCCAGCAGATGGGTTGCGGCGTACTTTTTTGCGTAGTCATAGCGGAAGCCGTCGAGCGAAACGAGCACCACATAGTGCTTTTGCTCCTGAACGAGAGCATTCGGCCCGTTGTCGACCGTAATAACCGGCGTGGGCTGTGGCGTTTGCGCCAGCGAAAAGACGCTGCAAAGCAGGAAAGCCGAGAGGAAGAGGCGGAGCCGGGTGAGCATGTTTGTTTCCTCGAACAGATTACTTGATCATTCGGTTGCGAGTGCAGCATGAAGCGCCGTCAAGTCAGGTTAGAGCCTGCCGCTTCTGTATAGCTGATAGATACGGTCTGTTATGATCGCGCCACATCCCCCAAGTAGGTTTTTGGAGGCGCAACAGTTAAATGCATCATCGCCGGGTAGCTCTTTTAGGAATGTTCGCCATGGCTCTATCGACAATCGCCGCTTCAGTAGCTGAAACTCCATCGAAGTTAAAAGTTCCCGAGATCAAGTATGAAACCTACACTTTGCCGAATGGCCTTCAGGTCATTCTGACCGAGGATCATCGCCTGCCTCTCGTCGGTGTCGACCTCTGGTATCACGTTGGTCCGGTGAAGGAGCGCGCAGGACGCACCGGTTTTGCGCACCTCTTTGAGCACATGATGTTCGAGGGCTCGAAGCATGTCGGCGAAAAGGCGCACTTTAAGTACCTGGAAGCGGCGGGCGCATCGGACATCAATGGAACTACCGACTTTGACCGCACCAATTACTTTGAGACGCTGCCGTCAAACCAGCTGGAACTGGCGTTGTGGCTGGAAAGCGATCGCATGGGCTTCCTGCTGGATACTCTGGATCGCGAGAAGCTTACGAATCAGCGCGACGTGGTGCGCAATGAGCGCCGGCAGAGCGTAGAAAACCAGCCTTACGGTCTGGTGGATGAGGCGTTGGTACAGGCGCTGTTCCCAAAAGATCACCCCTATCATGCCAATGTAATGGGATCGCATGCGGATGTTGAGGCGGCGAGGCTGGAAGATGTCCGCCAATTCTTCAAGCAGTATTACGCGCCTAACAATGCCACGATTGCCATTGCTGGCGATATCGATAAGGCGAAAACCAAGGCGCTTCTGGAGAAGTATTTCGGTCCAATTCCCAAGGGCCCCGACGTGCCCAAGGTCGATGTGGTGACACCAGACATCACTTCAGAAAAGCGCATTACCGTCACCGACACTGTCCAGTTGCCAAAGGTGGAATTTGGATGGCTCACGCCGCAGGCATTCACGCCCGGTGATGCCGAAGCCGATTTCGCCTCCTACATTCTTGGTGGAGGCAAGTCGAGCAGGCTTTACCAAAAGCTTGTATACGAGCAGCAGATCGCGCAATCGACGCAATGCTATAACCAGTCGCAGGCTTTGAGGTCGTGGACAACGTGCGAACTGGTGGCACGGCCAGGTGTGACTGCCGAGCAACTGGAGAAAGCCGCCAACGACGTGATCAACGAATTTCTCCAGACGGGCCCCACGCAAGCGGAGATTGACCGGGCGCGCAACTCAACGGAGTCGCGGAAGATTCGCGGGCTGCAACGGGTCGGCGGTTTTGGAGGCGTTGCCGACACGCTGAACTACTACAACCAGTACACCGGCGACCCCGGATATCTGCCGAAGGATATTGCACGATATGACGCGCTGACCATTGCGAGCGTGCAGAAATTCGCGCAGTCGAATCTTGCTCAAAGCCAGCGCGTCACTGTGTATGGAATTCCCGGCAAGAAGGTAGTTGACGATGTACCCCGCAGCCCGGCCGATACGGATGCGAATGTAAAGATCCAGCCCGAGTATTCGGCGGAGTTCGATCAGGCGCAGGCATGGCGCAAGAGCCCGCCGCAGCCCGGACCGCAACCAAAGCTTACGCTTCCGGAACCGTTGACCTTTACGCTGGCGAACGGGCTCAAAGTCTATCTGGTGGAGTCGCACAATCTGCCGGTGATGAGTGCTTCACTGGTTGCGCTGGCGGGCAGTGAAGGGGATTCGCCGAAAAAGCCGGGTGTGGCCGGATTTACCGCGAACATGCTGACAGAAGGCACAGCTAACCGAACAGCCACGCAAATTGCGGATGACACCGATCAGATCGGCGCGACTCTCAGCAAGAACGCAGGCAACGACAACGCGTTTGTGCGGGTGAGCGCGCTGAGCAACGTCACCGATCCAGCGCTCGATCTGCTGGCCGATGTGAGCCTGCACCCCTCATTCAGCGACAAGGAAATTGAGCGCATTCGCAAGCAGCGGTTGACCGCTCTGTTGCAGCTGAAGGACCAGCCAGTGCAGGTTGCGATTTCTGTAGCTGCTCGCGCACTCTACGGGTCAGACAGCCCTTATGGATATCGCAGCGTCGGTACCGAAGCTGCGATCAAGGCGACGACGCGCGAGGACCTTGTCAGTTTCTGGCAGGCACGTTACACGCCTGCGAATTCAGCGCTGGTCTTCGCTGGCGATCTGACGGAGAAGCAGGCGCGAGAACTGGCAGAGAAATATTTTGGAAGCTGGTCGTCGAAGGGGACGGTTTCGCAGCCGCCGGCTACACCCGCTCCTCCGACCCGTCATGTCATTGTTGTAGATATGCCGGGCGCGCCGCAGACTGCTATCTTTGCTGCCGGGATTGGCGTGCCGCGATCCAGTCCGGATTTTGCGCCGCTGAATGTCGATAACACGATGCTGGGAGGTCTCTTCTCCAGCCGCATCAACATGAACCTGCGCGAGCAGCACGGATACACTTATGGCGCGTTCAGCACCTTTCAATTCATGCGCGGCAGCGGTCCGTTCTTTGCCGGAGCCTCTGTGCGTGCCGATGTAACGGGACCTGCAGTACATGAGCTGTTTTCGGAACTCGATCGCATCCGCACCAGTCCCCTGACGCCGGACGAGTTGAAGAGGTCGAAAGATTTTCTGATGCGCTCATTGCCTGGTGGTTTTGAGACGGCGGAGGAGACCACCGGCAAGGTGTCTGACATCTTCACCTATCAGCTGCCGCTCGACTACTATCGCGCCTATCCGGAAAAAATCGACGCGGTTACATCCGAACAGGCGGCGAGCGTAGCACTCAAGTACATCCATCCTGAGAAGATGATTCTTATTGCTGTCGGAGATAAGGCGAAAATTCAGCCGGAGATTGAGAAGCTGAATCTTGGACCAATCGAGGAATGGAATACTGACATCGAGCCGGTTAAGAAGTAGCGGTTGGAAAGGCCCGCGATGAACGGGCCTTCTTCTTTTCCGTGCTAGAGATGCAGCAATAAGACGGTAACGCAAACAGCCATGCCTGCTATTCCAAAGCCCATCCCCAGATACCAGTAGGCGCGTTGCCGGGTCAGCAATGTGATCGAAGTGATCACAAGGCCGATCTCGAGAAGGGCCTCGCCAAGGTCAAAACGGTTGGCTTTTCGTTCTGCCTTACGTACTTCTGCCTCGAACTCGTGAGCCTTGTCCTCTTCCTCGTGCAGCTCGCCCGACCATTTATCGGAGTGGGCTTTGTAGCTCTCCATCAGCTTCTTTGCGCCGTCGTCATGCACGGCTAAGACGGAGAGCATGTCAGAGGTCAGCTGGGTTTCGTTCAGGCGAATTTTCTTTGCCTGATATTCATTCCATTGATCGCTGGCGCGGGCCTGCGCCAGGACTGCTTCTGTATGCGTTCGATGGCCAAGGACAGTCGAGATAGCTACCAGCACGGCAAGGACGCTCATGGTGAAACTTACCGGGCGCAGACTGGGATTCTTTGCCGCCTGTTCGTGCTCTTCTTGTAATTCCTGTGCTTCGTTCGGTTCCATATGATTGATCTTAAAGTGCGAGTGCGCGGTCGAGAATGCTACCTGTGACATTCAGCGGGAGCCACCGTCATTTTTCGTAAATCCTGGCCGCATTGTCATGCAGATAGCCGTGGGCGAAGGCCATCGCCTGCTGCTCCGTGACTTCGTGATTCACGATCATTTCCGCAAGCGCCGCCGCGAGCGCGACACGCGCAGAGCGAACAGCCATCCAATAGCTTTCTTCGGCGCCTACCGCGTCGCTGAATGGAAATGCGTCCGACCCGAATACGACTTTTTCCGGAAACAACAATAGCCAGTGGCGCAGCACGGTCTTCAGGTCCGCCGGGTAGAGGTAGAGGCCCATCAGCGATGAATCGAGGTAGACATTTTTGCGGGTCGTCAGCCAGATCGCCTGTTCCTGAAATGGATAGCCTCCATGCAGCAGCACGAAGGTTGTGCTGCTGTAACGCGGATCACGCAAAATGTTTTCAAGCTGCAGGGCAGTGCCATTGGAAACGCTGTAGAAATCTCCAATGCCAACCGCAGTATGGATCTGCACGGGGAGATGAAGGCGTCCGGCTTCGCTGATCAGGTAGCGGAAGAGGTAATCCTGGAAATCCTTGTATTCACTTTCGGTAGGCGTTCCTCCGCTCCGATACCTCGCATAGACGGCTTCCCCTGCCTGTTTTGGTGGATCGTCAAAATGGAGCGAGCGGAAGTAGGCGATTTCGAACTTGATGCCGACCCCGCCATGCTGTTTGTTGTCCTCAACGAGACGTGTCGCAAATTTCAGATAGTCGTCGAAAGTCGATGGAAGCTGCTGCAATCCTTCCTGCGCCAATTCATTTCGGAGCTTCTTTTCCTGCAGCGGAACGAAGACGGCCAGATCCCCATTGCGGGCGATGATCGCCTGGTCGTTGAACGGGAAGAGGAGGGAATCGACAAAAAAGACCCAGCGAAAACGCTTCGGAGAAAGATACGGCCCAAGCTCAACCCGGTTGGCTACTGCCTGCTCAATCTTCAGACGGTCGAGAATGTTATCGAAATACTGGTAGCCCTTTTGTTCTTGTTTGAGCTGCGCTTTCTTCTTCACCAGCCATTGCAGGTGCTCGGGCGAATTGTCGTCATACGGGTAACCAAAAAGATCTTTCGACGCCGCGATGAGTTCTGGATTATCGGCGCGAAGACGGAATGCGGAAGTCGCGTCTGGCGGAGATACCATCGCGTCGACATTCGGATCGTCAGCGAACCCAGGATGGCCATGGTTGTCAAAGATTGGAATTGCAACGATCGCTTTGAGCAGACGATCGTACGTTTGCTGAAATGCCGCAGGCGAGGGTGCAGCTGGTTCCGGCAATTGCTGCGCGAATGCGCTGCTCATGAAGAACAGAGATATGCACGCAATCAGCGCAGCCTTTTGACCATGTTGTTTCACGCTAATTGTCACCTCTTCAGCAATCGTAAAAGGACAGGGCTATGAATGCGGAAGACTTACCGCATACAGATACCATGCAGCGTGCGGCAGCCACTCCTCCGTCCAGCGCCAGTCGTCGTCTTTGCCTGTTACCGCATAACCCTCGTTGAAGGCGATTCCATCTTCGTTGTCGGATGCGGCAGTAATGCCATTGATAATGGCCCCCGGCGCATTCGTGTATTTGTAGGAACGAAAGAACATGTACGGCGCGTTGCCGTGACCGCTGCCCATGAGCATGCTCGAGTCGAAGGGATTGCGCCCCAGAATCCAATGAAGCTGGTTCCACGCATAGTTTTCAAGTTGCGACTGAAAGGCAGGATCCGATGCGAAGAGAGGAGCTGCCATGCGAGCAGCTGCTGCCAGCGACGCCAGCCGCGCATTTTCACCCTGCCACCATGGCGCGGCCTCCGTGTCATGCGGGAAAAAGAATGCGGTGCGCACCTGTCCATTGCCCATGCGCACAAGCTGCCGCGCATATCCAAAGGGATTGTTGACTTCTGATGTCACACCAAGCTCGAAGCGCAAGGACTTTTCTATCGCTGAGCGAATCCTCTCCTGCTGCGTTGCGTCGGCAATTTGCATGTATTCAAGAAGGCTAATGATCGGCAGACCAGCATCGGAAGGATGGAAGTAGGGTCGCTTACCATCGTCAGCCCGCCAGAAATCGCGAAATGAGCCATCTGTTGTAAGTCGCGCCATAAGCTGATTCGCGCGTTTCTCAGCGGCATCGCGATAGACCGGCTTCTTTGTCGCTCGATACAACTCGGTTGCAGCCATAAGGGCGCAGTAGTCGTCGAGGATGTTTTCCTTGCCATCATTCAGCAGTTCGGTATTGTGCGCGTTCAGGAATTGGAAGGCATCCTCAGCGGTACGGACATAAGTAGAGCGCGGGAAATCGCCTTCTTCGGGCATAGTTCCGGCAAGAGCGAGTGCAGCGATGGCCATGCCGCCTCCAGCGCGAAAACTGGCTTCATAGGCGTGGCGGCCGACCGCGGTTCCAATATGTTCGGTGGAATCAGAACTGCTCTTCTTGATTTGAGTGCGCCAGTTCGGATTGCCGATCGCGCGATCTTTCGGGAGCTTGTCTTCTCCCGGTCCGGTAATGGATTCATAAAACGATCCGCCGGGGCGCTTCACACGAACCAGAAAGTCTGCTCCGAACAAGCCCTCATCGAGCAGTCGTCGTTCATATTCGCTGAAGTTGTCATCGTGGCGCGCTTCAAGAGCGAGATAGCTTTTCAAAAGCGACCATGCCACCAGTGGTATCTGTTGCGGATTGAAATATGAGGTCGGGTTCTGATGCGAGAGATGAATTCCGTAATCGCCCGTCGCGTCATACCATCCTCCGTGAACATCAACAAATCCCGGCTTGCCATCGGGCAGCGGCAAATGACTGTCTGCGCGATCGATCAGGCCACTGGATCGCTGACCCTTGAAGTAATAGACAACGTTCGAAAGCGTGCTGCGCTCGAGAAGATTGTCATCGACTGCAAAAGTGCAGGAGCTTGCAACACCAGCGCCTGTGCTCGTTTCAATTCTGTAATGGCCAGCCTTTTGCCACTTGGAAAAATCTGCTGTCCAGAAAACCCACTTGCCCCAGGAATCCACAGGTCCAGACGGCTGCAGTGCACCCTGAAAAACGGTCTTGCCTGTATCGGCATCGACGAGCGAGAACTGCAACGGATGATCCGCTTTCGTTCCTTCAATGACGGCCTGCTTCGGGGCGAGAGTCTCATACCCTACGTGGTCAACCAGAACTTCTACCTGCGCGAGAGAAGCCGAAGTAGAGAGCACTGACAGACAAAGAGCGAGGAGATGCTTGGGGGTGTGTATGATCTTCGCAGTCCTTTCGGAGCAGTTTTTGCGAATATAAACCATTTGCCCTGCTCGCGCTGTGCGTTCCCAGCGAAGCCAAGTCACAGGAGACAGAATTGGTGGAGTATGTTCTTTCGCAGTTGATGCTCAGTAAGTTGGGCAAGAGTTTTTTTGTTCGTCCGTTAAGGTGCGGTCTTTGCTTTTTGTGGCTGGCGCTTGCATTTGCAAGTGTTCCGGCGCTATTAGCAGAAACATCCAAGACAGCGGGTCCTGTGATCGTCGCTTACATTTTTCCCAAACACGCGCCGATTCAGTCCGGAGCGATCGCAGCCCGCAAACTGACACGCATCAATTTTGCCTTTGCTCTCATTCAGAGTGGGAAGATCGTCACCGAAGACCCATCGGACCCCGCGAATCTAGCTGCGCTCATCGCACTCAAGCGGGACAATCCATCGCTCACTGTTCTGGTTTCAGTGGGGGGATGGCTTGGATCGGGCAATTTTTCTGATATGGCCCTAACGAAGGAAAGTCGCCAGATTTTCATTCAGAGCGTGATTCAGTTCATCGAACAGTATCAGCTGGATGGTCTCGACGTCGATTGGGAGTACCCGGGGATGATCGGGGCGGGAAACAAGTTTCGCCCGGAAGACAAACAGAATTACACTCTGGTCCTCGCCGAGTCGCGCAAGCAATTCGATCAAGAGGAGAAGAAGCTGCATAGGCCGCTTTTTCTTACCATTGCGGCCGGCGCTTCCAGTGAGTTTCTGGAGCACACCGAGATGGACAAGGTACAAAAGTATGTCGATACGGTCAATCTGATGGCCTATGACTACTATGAGCCGGGCTCCGACCCCATCACCGGAAATCACGCGCCGCTCTTCACCGATCCTCTGGATCCGAAAAAAATATCCGCGAGACAGATCGGTCCATGAGTACGAACAGGCTGGCGTACCTGCGGCAAAGATCGTGCTCGGCGTTCCGTTCTACGGACATGTCTGGGGACAGGTGCCCGACACGAATTACGGCCTCTTCCAGCCGGGCAAGCCGGTACCGAATGCCTATGCCGGATACGGAAATATCTCGTCTAGCATGCTGAACAATGGCTATACGCGGTATTGGGATGCATCCGCGTCAGTGCCATATCTGTACAACGCAGCGCAGCAGATTTTCGTCTCGTACGAAGATCCGGAATCCCTTGGACTGAAGTGCAAATATGTTATCGATCATCGGCTGGGCGGGGTCATGTTCTGGGAATACTACAGCGATCCGTCGGGCAAACTGCTCGGCAGCATTGACGCTGGGCTGCTGCAGTATGGTTCGAAATAAGCCTGCTGGTTATGCAACTGAAGCAGGCTTATGCCAGAAATACGGGCATGATGTGCCGCTGGAATAGATTCTCGGTTACATTATGGGCGATGATCGTTTCGTTTGATTCGAGCAAATCAAGATAGCGATGACCCATCTTGGCAGCAACTTTGAACCCAACATGGAGGAGCTGCCGCAGGCTGCGGTTGTAAGCCGGCGATTCGGGATCGTGACGAAGGGCTGAAGTGTACTGGGCGGAGGACCATGCAGCCACTTCCTGCGGGAGCGGAAGTTTTGCGGGATCGATGTCGATGACCGTGGCGTAAGGCCCGCAGAGTTCTTCTCGATGGTCATAGGCCTGTGCGTAAATTTCCTTTGCCAGGGCCAGTCCATCGCCGCCAGCTTCGGCCAAGCCGATTAGCTCTTCCAGCCATGTCGTCCCAGCTGTCTTGAGGTGCACTCCTGCGCCGAATTTTTCGATGACGCGATGAATCGGTGCGTAAATCGAGAACTTATCGCTGCCTGAGTGGACGCTGAGCTTCAGGTTCTGCGGTAATTTATATTGCTTCACGGCGTGAGCGATAGCGGCCACATCGAGCGCGAATTCTTTCTCAAATTGCGTAACGTCGCCGACATAATCCACACCCTTGTTGAATCTCCCGGTGAATTTTGGCGCAACGGTCTGCAGGGGAATGCCTTCGTCAGCAGCTGCAGCGAGGATAATCAGCAATTCGGCCGGTGTCTGCGGCGAATCGGTCTCGTCCATGGAGACTTCAGTAATGAAGTTGCTCTGTCCCTTGTTCGACTCGATCTTTTGATAGATAACCGCCGCTTGCTGTACTGCGGCCAGATACTTGCCAGTCGTTGCCTTCAGAAATTCACTGGTGATCGTCAGAGGTTGATCGATACCGTCAATCTCGATTTTGCCCAATAGTTCAGGATGCGCTTTCAAGAAGTGATCGACCGCCACTGAATCCGCAGGTTTTCCAATAAAGTCAGCGACGTCGATCGTATAGAAATCACAAGCCTCGAAGTAGCGGTCGACGGTGACTAAGCCGATGTGGTCTGCGTCGCAGAAGTAAGGCTTCGCCCAACCGAGTTCCTTCACAGCAGAGTCTGCGGCTATACGTGTGGACTTTGGTTCTGAACCGATGATCGTGTGCTCGCGATTCGATTTATTCCAGATAGGAATCACATCCACGCCGGCGCTCGATGCCAGGATGCAGGCGCTTAACTGAGCCTTTGCCTGATGGGCAAAGCGGTCCCCTACGCCAATGGAATATTTAGCTAACTCAGTGCGGCTGCTCAACGGCCATAGCTCCAGACCTAAGAGGTATGACCACTGTATCACGCAGAGGCAAGAGCGTTCTGTGGCGATCTATTGAGCGGATTCCATTGCCATCAGAGACTCCCGAATTGTAGGCAAAAGCCCTTCGCTAACCTCGCGGCGCCGGATTTGATGAAACTTCGAAAGCACTTTGTTAGCCTTTGCGAGCGCCTCGATCCTGGCGGTGTAGGCTTCGAGCTTTGCGCCGGGAATGGCAAAGATCGCGACGTTGTCATCAAGGCTGTCAAGGTAAGCGCGAGCTCCGCAGCAGCCCAGGCTAAGAGCAGCGCGGCCCGTATTCATAACCTGAGGCACAATGGCACATGCCGGTCGTCCCATCGCCGGCGCATTTTGGTTTTCCACCTGCTGTGTAGCTTCCGAGAGGATGAGCGTCTGATTGGCATTCACGAAGAGCAGAACGATGTCGGGCGGTAGTTGGGCATCAGCCAGCGGGGAATAGATAACGTGTTCTGGTTGTGTTTGCAGGACGGGGATCAGCGGCAGGTCTTCTTCCCGAACGTAGCTAAGCTGACCAAACACCTTCAGGGCATCCATGAGGTCCGTTTGTTGCGCGGGAGACGGCTGCAAATGATGGGTGTACACGCCGATCGCGCATAGCTCGTGGTCCGCGGCAGAAGTTGCAAAGGTTGCCGTCGCTGCGTCTTCCCAAAAACGGCATCCTGCTGGAACGCGGCCAGCGTGCTCGCCTACGCCATTGGGAACCGAATCTGCGAAGCAAATAGCAACGGGAGATTGGCGCAGGTCGAGGCAGTCAGTCAAGATCTCTGCAATCTTTGCGTAGTTCGTAGCGTGCGATTGGTTGTTCATAACACTCCTGATCTGGCTGACTACTGAAATGCGGGTTCCCCCAACTCGCTTCGTTGGGTTCGCCTTGAAAGGGAATTCAGACAAGATCAACTTGGATGCTTTGGTTCTGCCGTAAAGCCCATATCAGCGATGAGCTTTTTGAGTTGATCTTCAGTGATCGTCGCGGGCTGATACCTGATAACCACGGAAGCATCTGGGTAGCTTGCCTTAGCCGACACGACACCCTTTTCCTGGCGAAGCAGTGTTTCAAGGCCGACAGCACAAGTGATGCAGGTGAAGCCTTTTACGCTGTAGGCAACTGTCCTGGCATCGCCTGCCTCCAGTGTGCTCAGTGTTGCCAGTCCTCCGGCACCAGCCGCTACCGTCATAAGTTGTATAAATCGCCTGCGTAACATCCTGTCCTCCTGGGGAGACGTGATCATTTGGCTGCTGCAATACCAGGTTCATATTTCCAAGCGGTCTGAATGCTTGCTTTGTCAGAGAAGCGGGTATCCGTGTAATCAGAGAATTCAATTTTCTTGTTCAGTACGCCGGTTTCGATCATCAGATCGCGAACCATATCGAAATCCGCTTTGCGCGGCGCAAGCTGACTATAGACAACCCTGTCCATGGGCTTGGTAAGAGCCCATCGCAGCAGCGCGGGCTTTTGATTGTAGTAGTAGCGGCCCACGAAATCGGCAGCGTCCTCGCGATAGGGCTTGCCCTTGTCGAGCCACAATCCTGAGCGGGCAATTCCGTCCACAAGAACCTGCACAGTCTCGGGCCGCGTATCAATAAGGTCTTGTCGTACTACGAGAATGCACGACATATAGTCCGGCCAATATTCACGCGCCTGGAAAAGAACGCGTCCAAAGCCCGCAATTTCTGCCTGTGACGGAAAGGGCTCTCCCATCACAAAGCCGTCGATGGCGCCAGCCGCCAGCGCGCCGGAAACATCGGGTGGCGCCATTTCAACCATCTTGATGTCGCCTGGCTTCATGCCCCACACCTTCATTGCTCGGAACAGGATGAGGCGCTCGTCAGAAAAGCGGCTGGGAATAGCGACAGTCTTGCCACGCAAATCTGTGAAGTTTTTGACGGGGCCGTTCTTGCGAACCACCAGCGCACTGCCATAGCGATGCCCCAGATACACCACTTTAATGGGAACACCTTGCGACACGAGAGCGATCGCCAGGGGCGCGACGATGAACGCCGCCTGCACTTTGTTCGAAATCAGAGCTTCCTTAATTTCAGGAAAGCCCTGAAACATGCGAGGCAGAAAAATCTCGCCGTTCTCCGAAAATTTCGAGATGTAGTCCGTTACCGGGCAGGTGAGCTGACAGGTGACAGGGACGTAGGCTACGACCACTTTGCGTTTCTCTGGCGGGCGGAATTCATTGAGAACCGCGCCCCAGTTGACATTCAGATACGCATGCAGCGCCGTGATCAACGCGAGCCATCCAAAGATGCCCAACAGGGCTTTGTTCCTAGAACTCATTGCGGAACCCCCAGCGAACGGAGCGAATCTTTTCCAGCCTGCGAAAACCAAAATCCAGAATGAGGCCAATGACTCCGATCAGCAGAATGGCAGCCATAACGAGGTCATATCTCTTTCCCGAGTTGCGCGAATCGATAACCAGATACCCAAGTCCCGAATCGACTGCGATCATTTCCGCCGCAACAACGACCAGCCACGCAATGCCGAGAGCGATGCGCAAGCCAACAAGAATCTGCGGAAGTGCTGCGGGAAAGACAACCTTTGCCAGCAACTGCGGAGGCGTCAGCCCAAAGTTGCGCCCCGAGCGCCGATAAACAGAAGGCACGTTTGAGACGCCGTTCACGCAGGCGACAACGATTGGGAAAAACGATCCAAGAAAGATCAGGAAAATTGAGGCGCTGTCTCCAACGCCAAAAAAGATAATCGCAACGGGAATCCACGCAATCGGGCTGATGGGCCGCAAGATCTGCATCACCGGATTCACAACCTGATTCGCAGCCGGATACCAGCCGAGTGTCAGCCCAAGAGGAATTCCCAGTAGCGCCGCAGCACCAAAGCCGAAGAAGACCCGCCGCAGGGAATCACGAATATCACCCCAGAGAACGTGATGCCGCAGGAGGTCGGCCAGCCCCTTTTCCACTTCGCGAGGCGATGGGAAAACTTTGGTCGCCGTCCAGATGACAGAGTAATGCCACAGCGCCAACAGCAACCCCGAGGCCAGGAGCGGCCAGAAGAACTTCTCCCATTTTCTTGGCTCGGCGAGCGAGTTCATATCTTGTGCGCCAACCCAATCTGCTTGAAGATACCGTCACGCAGCTCCAGGTAACGGGCAGAACTGATGTCGCGCGGGTGCGGTATGTCGATATTCACAATCTGCTGAATCGTCGCCGGACGCGCGCTCATGACCACGACCCGATCAGCAAGCTGCACCGCCTCGTCGATATCGTGCGTGACAAAGATGATCGTTTTGCGTTCCGCCTCCCAGATTCGAAGCAGTTCGCCGCGCATCACCAGGCGCGTGATCGAATCCAGCGCGCCAAAAGGCTCATCCAGAAAGAGCATGTCGGGATTGACAGCCAGAGCGCGGGCAACTTCGAGACGCTGCTTCATGCCTCCTGAAAGCTCTGGCGGATATGCTTTCTCAAAGCCTTGCAGCCCAACCATTTTGATGTAGTGCTCGGTCCGTGCCTGGCGCTCGGCGCGCGGCACCTTGAATAACCCGAATCCGATATTGCCTTCGACCGTGAGCCAGGGAAAAACGCCGCGTTCCTGAAACACAAAAATGCGGCGAGGATCAGGCCCGCTTACGATTTCGTTGTCTACTTGAATCGTTCCGCTCGTCGGCGAAAGGAAGCCGGCCATGGCATTGAGCAGCGTCGTTTTGCCGCATCCTGATGGCCCGAGCAGGCAGACGAATTCTCCATCTCCGACTTCAAGGTTGATATTTTCGAGGACAGGCGTACTCTTGCCATCGCGCTTGAACGTCATTCCAACGTTCTCAACAGCGAGCTTGGTTTTGAGAGCCGGAGCCACAACACTTTCTTTCAGCAGCACCACTAATCCTCCGAATAACCCCAGCGGAATGACTTGATCCGTTCAAGCGACCGCATCCCCATATCGAGCAGCAAACCGATGACGCCGATGATGACCATCCCAGCGACCACAAGGTCATAGCGGTTGCCGGCATTGCGAGCGTCCACAATAAGAAAGCCAAGGCCTGAATTCACGGCGATCATTTCCGCTGCAACCACGACAAGCCACGCGATCCCGAGCGTGATCCGCAAGCCCACGATCAGTTGCGGGACGACCGCAGGATAAAAGACCTGATAAACGAGCCTTGCCGGACCTAAGCCGAAATTCCGCCCCGCATTTACATACACAGCCGGAACGCTCCGCGCCGCATTGATAGCCGTCAGCAACAACGGGAGAAACGATCCGAGAAAGATAAGAAAGATCGCCGCCAGATCGCCGACCCCGAACCAGAGGATCGCAATCGGAATCCACGCAAGGGGAGAAATCGGGCGAAGGATCTGAATAATTGGATTGAAGGCCATCTCTGCCCTGCGATACCAGCCGATGGTAAGTCCCATCGGAATGGCCAGAATCGCCGCAAGGAGAAAGCCCCAGGTCACGCGAAAGAGTGACGCGACGACATACTTCAAAAGCAGTCCGTGCCGCACGAGATCGGCGATGCCGCCAACTACACCCCAGGGTCCCGGCAAAAGATGAGCGGACTGTCTCCGCGCAGCAATCTCCCAGATGACGAGCAGGACCGCAATAAAGACAAGGGGACGAAGCCGCACACGTAAATTCATTCTCGGCATTCTCCGGTTCTGTCGTTCCGCATTGTCATCGTAATGCGTATCCTATTTCGCTCTCGCCAGTGCAGCATCATTCGGACATAACGGTGGAAAAGCTCCGAACGATCTTAGCTGTATGAAGTGGCGTTGTGCCTCCATCAAAAGATGGATAAAAAGGCCAACCTTTAGGTGTCGGCGAATCGCTTGCGAAATCAAGGATGCTGAGGCTTTGGCTGCGGCGTATTCCAGTGATAAACCAGCTCGAGATACCCCATTTGCCCATTGGGGTTCGCGGGGTAAATCGCGCCGACCACGGATTTGCCCCAACTGTATGCGTAGTAGAGATTAACGTCCAGGTGCTGTGTGGCGTGCCAGTCCGAGCTGATGTCGGCGACAGAAGTGAGAGACGAATGCCCGTTGCTGGGGCGTCCCGTAAAGCCAAACACCTTGTTGTCGAATGCGCCGCCGCCCTGATACCAGAGGTCCTTGCTCGATGTGAGTTGGAGCCAATGCAAATCGCTTCGCAATTCCCACGAATGCAGTGGGCGATCAATGATCTGTACGAACCCGTCCTCAAGATTCATTAGGTTATAGATCGGGAAGCGAGCATAACCGCGTGGCGTTGGCAGCAATTCTACGAAGGTGCCGTGTTTGTCGTCGCTCGGATTGTTGTCGCCGCTGCTTCGCCACCATCCGCCTCGCAGCCATGGCGTACTGGCAACATGCAGAAGCTGGTAGCCTCCTTCGATCGCCGCAGCGCCAGCGCGCTGATCCTGCGGGCCCCACCGGCCATTCTGCAAAGCTCCCCAACCCATGAAATCAAATTGCCCCGGGCCGGCAGGAATCACGGTCAGAAAATCGGCGCCATACGTTCCAAGGCGAATATTCTGATGATCCGCTTGACGGACCGGCAGTGGCCGATTGTCTGTCTTCGTAATGCCAGCACGGCCATCGTGATATCCAATCGCAAACACTCGCCACAGAAAGCGATCTTTCCAGTCTGATTTGGTGTAAGCCAGATACTGAACATCGACATTCAGTTCCGGATTGCCGTTCATGTTGAAGACCCCTTGGTCAGAGCGCGCCGCCATGGCGGTAATGTCCCATGAGCCTTGGCCATAGTGAGCGTCTATTCCATCGAAGCTGCGCTGCGCGATCGTGAAGCCGAAGTTGCCAACCAGGCGCTGTTGAACACGGTTCGCTTGTACCCAGGTGAGCGTGGGGTTCTTCGGCTTCGTTTCGAGTCCCTCAAAAAATTCGAAGCGTCCCGCGCGAATATTCTTATCGTTTTCGCCGAAGTTGTAGCGTGCATAAGCCTGCTTGAGAAACGCCGCTGCAGGATTGGAGTTGTTGCCGTTCGAAGCGTAGTAGGTTCCGCCAAAGCCAAGCTGGCCTTGTGCAGTTACATTACTTACAGCTTTATCGGGGGCGTCGATGACCCAGGGCTGCGTTATCTCCAGTCTCCAGTCCCACTGCTTGATCGTTTGCGAAAGTCCGAAGCGGAGAAGGGACTCTCCAAACCCGTAGCTGTTCTGGTAGGGAGGCGCCTCGTACCACTGCCAGCCCTGAGCACGAGCCCTCTCATAAACAAAAATGTTTATGGGATGACGTGCAGGAGCAGGTTGCTGTGGCTGGGTTTGACCGTATAAAGACGCTGCTGCAGAGAGCAGGACTGAGAAACAAACGAAGGTACGCAAATCTGCCTCCAAAAAAGAGCTATCTGGTTCTTACCGGAATTGTTTTCCCGGTTTGTAGGTTCGACCTTTATCGAAAGATCATTTATGCGCTTTCACGTACTCGCTCATCCGGAACGACGTTCTGAAGGAGCGGCTGCAAAGTTGGAACTCGCTTGCATGCGGTGTTTCAGCGGAATTGCTTCCTCTCGGGAAGGCGAAGCACGATAGAGTCTTTTTTTGAACATAAACTCTGCAAACATGAATGAATGATGAGGATCGGGTCAACCACCTAAAGTTTGATATTCATCTAGAACTGCGGGCCTGGAAGCCAGGATTCTTGAAGGGAGAAAAGGTCAAGCCCCCGGTAAGTAAATCAATGAACATAGAGAAAACGGACCAATAGCGCATTAGAGAGAAACTGCTCAATCAAAAGATTGATACGAATGCCCACTGTCCGATGGATGACATCGCAGATGGATATTGATTAGATTGATTTTGGTTCATCACCATCCCATTCCCCGATTCCGGATGAGAAATCGATGACTTTCCGGAGGCAGTACCATTCGATCTTCTACGTTTTCCGGCAATTGGACGGCTCCCGATCTGGCGGGTTCCACAAACGTGATTCGATTGCGATATGTTCAGTAGAACCTTCAAAATAAAGGATCGCATGAGAATCAGCGCACTCAAGAGAAAGGCCACGGACGGCCTCTTTGGGCCGTTGCCCTCGCTTTCAATATGTATTCTGGGTTTTCTGACTCTGCTTTCCACAGGATGCCGCTCTGGTGCTCGTCTACCCGATCCTTCTTCACAGGCATATGCCGATTACGTCTCGACGTTTTACGTAGGGCTGGCGGCGCTGCAGGTAGGCGACGACGTTCGCGCAGAGAGTAATCTCGGAAAGGCCACGCAGATGGTTCCCGGAGAGCCAGCGGGCTGGGCCAACTGGGGCATTCTCGCACTTCGTCAGCGCAGCTTTGACGCCGCAGTACAGAGACTCGACCGCGCGCGCGACCTCGCTCCGAAGAACGACCGCGTCTACTACCTCCTGGGATTGCTGGAGGGCGATCGCGGCAACTCAGCGACGGCGATTGCCGATCTGCGCCAGGCGATTCAATTGAATCCCGCGAATCTTCGAGCCATATATCAGCTCGCAACGGAAACCGAACGTCAGGGAGACGCAAACAGCGATGCGGATTTTCAGCGGCTGATGGAGCAGATTCTCGCGGCGCAGCCAAGTAATCTTGCAGCATTGCTCGAACTGAGCCGCATTGCTGCGAAGCGAGGAGACGCGGCAACACTGCACTCTACTGTGGATAAGATTGCAGCACAATCGGCCGCGTGGCCGGCAGACGTGAAGCAGCAACTCGCAGCTTTGCAAACCGCCGCGTCCAGCCCCGAGCCAAAGTCAGCCGCCACACGTTCAATTTTCCTGCGCAACGTTTTGATGCAGGTCCCGGAGTTCCGGGACAGCTTGTCAGAAATCAAGCCGCAACCGGGAGAAGAGGCGATACCCTTCACGCATTTTCTCCGACTCGCCACCCCTGTGTTTCAACCTGCTCCCGGGGATAGCGCGATGTTATTTGCCGCTCAACCGCTGGCAAACCTGCCAGCGGGAAAGTGGAACTGGGTTGGCGCGATCTCGCTGACAGGCGCAGGCACGCCAGCTGTTGCAGTAGCGAACGCGCATGATGTGCGCTTGAGTAGTGGGGCGGCATTTCCGTTCCCGGGCGGATCGACAGGCGTTGCTCCTTCGCCGGAAGGAATTGTGCCCGTCGATTTCAACTACGATTTCAAGACTGACCTCGTCCTCGCTGGCGCCGGAGGCCTACGCTTCCTGCGGCAGGACAAGCCCGAAGCGTTTACCGACGTGACCGCGCAGACAAAGCTGCCTCCTTCAATCACAAACGGATCCTACACAGGCGCATGGGCTGTCGATATTGAAGCCGATGGCGACCTCGACATTGTTGTGGGCGCAAAAGATGGGCAACCGCTTGTACTAAGAAACAATGGCGACGGCACTTTCCAGCCGATTCGACCTTTCGCCGGCGTTTCAGGCATACGGCAGTTTGTCTGGGCCGATTTGAATGGTGATGGCAATCCAGATGCCGCGTTGATCGACGGCTCAGGTCAGCTTCATGTTCTCATCAATGACCGCTCCGGAAAGTTTCACGAGCAAGCTGTCCCTGCAGGCTTCTCGGGCATCAAGGCCATTGCCGTGGGCGATGTGAACCGCAACGGTGTGCTGGCTTTGCTTGCAGTGCGCGAAGACGGGGCCATTGTTTCGCTGTCAGTACAAGAGGCCGATAAAGGCCGGACTTCATCGGTGATTGCCAATGTGCCGGACGCCGCGCATTACCTGGCACATGAAGTCCGTCTGCACGCCGCCGATCTCGATAACAACGGCGCACTGGATCTGCTGCTGACATCCGTCGATTCCCCTCAAGGAGCACTTATCTGGCTTCAGGGTGAGAACGGCAAGTTCGAGGCAATGAACAAACCTGTCAGTGCGGATATGATTTTCAACGCTGCAGACTTACACGGCAGTGGACGGCTTTCCCTGCTGGGTATTTCCGAAAGCGGCCAGCCAATCGAAGCTGTAAATCGTGGAACGAAAAATTACCACTGGCAAACCATTCGTCCCCGAGCGCGACAGGCCACCGGTGACCAGCGCATCAACTCCTTCGGCATCGGCGGCGATATTGAGATTCGTTCCGGGTTGCTGGTGCAGAAGCAGTCGATCACGAGTCCGGAACTCCATTTCGGCCTTGGCGATCAGACGAGTGTGGATGTAGCGCGCATCGTTTGGCCAAACGGCTCCGTGCGCGCTGAGTTCGCGCTTCAGGCCGATCAGCAAATCGTAACCGAGCAGCGCTTAAAAGGCTCGTGCCCATTTCTCTTCGCCTTCAACGGCAAGCAAATGGAGTTCGTGAAGGACACAGTACCGTGGGGTTCTGCAATTGGTCTTCGCATCAATTCCCTCGGCCCCGCACGCATTCAGGCAACCCAGGAATGGTACAAGATCAGCCGCGACCAACTTGTTCCGCACGATGGCCATTATGATCTGCGTATCACGGGCGAGCTGTGGGAGACCTACTACTACGACTACCTCGCGCTGATGACAGTCGATCATCCCGCCGGAACCGAGATCTTCACCGACGAGCGGTACGCTGTGCCGCCAGTGAAGACTCGCCGTGACGGCCGTCGAGACGCCGCAGCCCATCGCACACGCCATCGACGATAACGGTCAGGACGTAACCGATATCGTGAGATCGCTCGACGGAAAATATCTCGACACCTTTGGACGCGGACAATATCAGGGAGTCACTCGCGACCACTACGTCGAGGTCGATCTTGGAAACAACGCGCCAACCAGCGGCCCCTTGTGGCTCATCGCGCAAGGCTGGCTGCATCCATCCGATTCATCCATCAACATAGCGATGAGCCAGGGTAAGCATGCGCCTCCGCAACCGCTGAGCCTCGAAGTTCCCGACGGACACGGCGGCTGGAAGGTAGCAAAGCCCAATCTCGGCTTTCCTGCAGGCCGCAACAAAACCTGCCTTATCGATCTAACAAACGTTTTTGTTCCCGGAACTCCGCGCAAGGTGCGGCTGCGAACAAATCTCGAAATTTACTGGGACTCAATTGAGTGGGCGAAGGGCTTGCCGAACGCGGCTCTCAACATCACACGGCTTGCTCCCGCGACCGCGGACCTGCGTTATCGCGGCTACTCCGTGATTCATCAGGCTAATGCATCGTCTCCAGAGATCCCCGACTACAACCATCTTCTGGCCACGACTCAGATTTGGCGCGACCTCGAAGGCTACTACACGCGCTATGGCGACGTGCGGCCACTTCTGGGAGGCATCGACGATCGCTACGTCATCATGAATGCAGGCGATGAGCTGGTCCTTCGCTTCGCTGCTCCCGCGCCTCCGCCTCCGGATTGGGTGCGCGACTACGTCATTGCCGGCGATGGCTGGATCAAAGACGGCGACTACAATTCCACCGACTCAAAAACGGTATTGCCTTATCCCTACCACGCTCGCACCGAATACGACACACCGCCGGGAAAGCTCGAAGATGATTGGGAGTACCAGCATCACCCCGACGATTGGCAGACGTATCACACACGCTACGTTACGCCGGATATTTTTGATAACGCCTTAAGGAGTACCTCCGGAAAATGAAGCGTGTACCCATAGCGCGAATTGTATTGATCATCTTTTTTGCAGGCTTGCTGCTGACTCCCATTGTGGTGAAGCGCATGTCGTCCGAGCGCAAGGCATCCGCTGCGACAACACTTGATATTGCTTCGGCGGTCGCCCGTCACGGCTTCTATCTCCAGGAAGTCTCCCACGCTGCGGGCATTGATTTCGTTCACCAGGGTCCAACACTCGATCCACAACTGGCGCACATCATGCCCGAAGTCGCATCGATGGGCGCTTCCGTCTCCATTGTCGACTTCGATCGTGACGGCTGGCCCGACATCTATGTAACGAACAGCGCCGAAGGCAGCAAAAATCATCTCTATCGAAATATGCATGACGGCACCTTCAAAGACGTAGCAGAAGAGATGGGAATCGCCGACGTCAATCAACCCGGCACTGGCGTCTCCATGGGCGCAGTGTGGGGCGACTACGACAACGACGGCTACGAAGATTTGTTCCTCGTCAAGTGGGGACGCCCTGAGCTGTTTCATAACGACCAGGGCCACGGCTTCACCCGCGTGAGCGAACAGGCTGGGTTGCCTCCGTGGATCAACGCCAACACTGCGATCTGGTTCGACTACGACGGCGACGGACTGCTCGATCTCTTCGTCGGCGGCTACTACCCGGAAGACGTTGATCTATGGCACCTGAAGTCAACCAAAATGATGCCCGAGAGCTTCGAGTATGCAAGGAATGGCGGCCGCAAATATCTCTTCCACAACCTAGGCAATGGCAAGTTTGAAGAAGTGAGCGCAAAGGTAGGCATCGTAAGCAGGCGCTGGGCATTAGCTGCCGCCGCCGCCGATCTGCGCGGCACCGGGCATCCCGATCTTTTCATCGCCAATGACTATGGCGTTTCGGAGCTCTACTTCAACGACGGGAAGCGGTTCCATGAAGTGGGTGAGCAGACAGGCGTAGGTTTTGCTCCTAAAAGCGGCATGAATGTTGCATTTGGCGACATCTTCAATCAGGGCCGATACTCCGTTTATGTCTCAAACATTTCAGAAGACGGCGTGCTGATCCAGGGCAATAACCTCTGGGTTCCAAAAGAAGGAACATCAGGCAATGACATCAAATTTGAGAATCTCGCCCGCGATATGGGCGTGGAACTCGGTGGATGGAGTTTCGGCGCTCAATTTGGCGATCTTAATAACGATGGAACGCTCGACCTCTTCCTGACCAACGGCTACGTTTCTCTCGATCGCAAGCGAAATTACTGGTATGACTTCTCGAAAGTAGCCGGCGGCAATGCTTCGATCATCGGCGATGCCAAAGACTGGCCTGCAATGGACGGCCGCAGCCTCTCCGGCTACCAGCAGAAGCATGTGTGGCTGAACGACGGCGCAGGCAAATTTGTAGACGTAGCGCAGGCCGTCGGAGTTACCGATACACACGATGGCCGCGCTGTCGCGCTCGTGGATCTGTGGAATCGTGGCGTTCTCGATGTCGTGGTCGCCAATCAGCGCGGACCGCTGCTCCTCTACAAAAACACCGTCACGCCGGAAAACAGTTGGATCGAGTTTGCGCTAACAGGAACGAAGAGCAATCGCAGTGCCATCGGCGCGCAGGTGGCGCTTTACTGGAACGGGCAGCAACAGATTCAGCAGGTTTCCGGCGGATGCGGCTTCGCCGCGCAAAACGACCGCAGACTGCATTTCGGATTAGGCAAGAATCCGCAGATCGAGAAAGCCGTGATTCGCTGGCCGTCCGGCAAGGTGCAAACCTGAATGGCCTTGTGCCGGGCAAACTCTATAAGATTGAGGAGCCCGCATGAGCCAGCCCGCCATTACGACGCCCGCTCCGCCACCGAATCAAACAGCGCGGTGGAAGCAGTATCTGAGCCTCGACAACCGTTTCGTCCCACCGGTTTTCATCACTCTCATTCTGCTCGTAGGGCACCTTACATTCGGAATCCTCGAAAGCTACCAGAAGACGCTGCTCGCCATTGGAACAAGCATCGCTGCAGAATTGATTCTGGGCCGCATATTTCTTCACAAGTGGCCGAACTTAGCCAGCGCCTACATTACAGGCATCAGCGTCGGGATCCTTCTGCGTTCTCCGGCGTTCTGGCCATACGCGTTGTGCAGCCTGCTCGCCATCACTTCGAAGTACGTGCTGCGCGTCAAAGGTCGCCACATCTGGAACCCGTCAAATTTCGGCATCTGCGTGATGCTTTTTCTCGCGTCAGAGGCCGTTGCCAGTCTGAGCATTCAGTGGGGCAACAATCTCTGGGCGCGATGATTGTGATCTGGGCGCTGGGCACGGCGATTATCTGGCGCCTTCGCCGCTTTCATATCTGTGCCGTCTATGTTGTTTCATTCATCGCATTGGCCTTCCTGCGCGCGTGGATCACAGGCGATCCATGGCAGTCTGAGATTTCGCCCATCACCGGACCCGAGTATCAGCTTTTCATCTTCTTCATGATCACCGATCCAAAGACGACCGTCCGCTCAAAGCTGGGACAATGCGTTGTCGCATTCTCCGTGGCTCTGGTCGAGTTTTTCCTGCGACTGGACCAGAGCATCTACGCGCCGCTGTATGCCTTGTTCATCGTCGGGCCAATCGCCATGCTCATCGAGATGTGGATGAATTCGCGTCGTTCGCCACTGAGCGGCTCCGGCTGCTGCCTGAACCGTATGAGCGTAAAGATCAAAAAGGAAATCATATTCATGTCGTTCTGCCGGCGGTCTCTCCGCTACCTGCCATTGGCTTTGCTACTTGTTGTTCCTGGCTGCAAACGAGCGAATCCCGCTCCATCCGCGCAGGAGAAGTCTGCCGCCGCTACCCAACCTGCCGCTGTCCGCGACACTGGAATCGGATAAGAATGTCGAAGCTGCTCCGGTGCGCCCATCCGGCCCCATCCGTTTCACTGACGTCACGGCCGAGGCCGGCATCCATTTCAAACACAACAGCGGTGCCTTCGGGAAGAAATATCTGCCCGAGACGATGGGCAGCGGCGTCTGCGTTCTCGACTATGACAACGATGGCTGGCAGGACATTCTCTTCGTCAATTCCATGGACTGGCCCGAACACAAGACGAGCAAGTCATTTCCTGCCCTCTACCACAACAACAAAGACGGCACATTCACCGACGTAACGCGCCAGGCCGGCCTCGAGACGGAGATGTACGGCCTCGGCTGCGCCGCAGCAGACTATGACAACGACGGTTTCGACGACATCTACATCACCGCGCTCGACGGCAACCATCTCTTTCATAATCTCGGCAACGGAAAATTTGCCGACGTAACCGCTAAAGCCGGAGTCCGCGATCCCGGCTTCGCAACCGGTGCGGTGTGGTTCGACTACGACAATGACGGCAAGCTCGATCTGTTCGTCTCGCACTACGTCGACTGGTCGCCTGCAACCGATCAATACTGCACGCTCGACGGAAAGCACAAGTCCTACTGCACGCCCGAGCTGTATAAGGGCCAGAGCGCTACGCCTGTATCACAACAAGGGCAACGGCACGTTTGAAGACGGGACGAAAAAGGCCGGGCTCTACGACCCATCCAGCAAATCCCTCGGCGTCGCGCTGATCGACTACGACAACGACGGCTGGCTCGATCTGTTTGTCGCCAATGACACGCAGGCGAACAAGCTGTATCACAATAATCACAACGGCACATTTACCGACGAGGCTTTCGGGACAGGCGTGGCCTTTAGTGACGCGGGCAAAGCTCGCGCAGGCATGGGCGCCGACGCTGCCGATTACGATCTCTCCGGGCACCAGGGCCTTGTCATCGGAAACTTCGCAAACGAGAGCATGGCCCTGTATCAGAACGATGGCTCCGGTTTATTCACAGATAAGGCAATGACCAACGGGATCGGTCCGGCGTCCGCCAGCTCGCTCACTTTCAGCACGTTTTTCTTCGACTACGATCTGGATGGTTTACCAGACATCTTCGCCGCAAACGGCCACGTCACCGACGATGTCAGCGTGGTGACGCCTACGCTCCATTACGCCGAGCCGCCTCTGCTTTTTCACAACAAAGGAAACGGCAAATTCGAAGATGTCACGGACAAGGTTGGCTCCACGCTGCGGCAACCAGTCGTAGGACGTGGCGCAGCTTATCTGGATTTCGACAACGACGGGGACCTCGACCTGGTAATGACGACCAACAACGGCCCAGCCAGGCTGTTCCGCAATGACAATGGGAATCAAAACGACGTGTTGAAAGTGAAGACCATCGGCACCCGTTCGAACCGCGACGGCATCGGCGCGAAAGTCACCGTGAAAACGAGCAAAGGCCTGCGGCTTTTTGGCATGGTGAAAGACGGATCTAGCTATCTCTCGCAGAGCGAACTACCGCTTACCTTCGGTCTCGGAAAACCGGACGGGGACCAAACAGTGAGCCTTGAAATTGTCTGGCCGAGCGGCAGGAAAGAGTCAGTAACGAACATCAAGCCAAATCAGTTCATCACGCTTGAAGAAGGCAAAGGCATGGTTTCCGCGCAGCCGATCTTATTTTCGCCGCCGAAGCACTGACACTAACGATAGAAGCCAAAGCTCTGCAGAAGCTGCGCGATGTCTCCGTGCGAGGCGTCTACTTTTGCAGCCCCACGAAAGATGTCTTCAGCATCTACGGGATACCAGTTCCGACGGTCGCGTCTGCATAGGCCCGCTACATCGAAGGGCTCAATCGCTCGCAGAATGTCTAGGGTCAGGTCAGCCGAATCCTGTTCCGTTTCCAGGCGCATCGCGCGTTCGAGCAGCGATTCGACATACAGGCCCGAAGGCTGAATCGTTGTGCAGAAGAAACGAAGATGCAAGATGGGGCTTCTTAAGTCTCCGCGCAGTCTCTGAAAAGCTTGCCGCCGCGAAGTAAAGCATAGAAAGCGCAACGAAGACAGAAAAGTTCTTCATGTTCGCATAAAGGGCTGCGATCAGGCGCGACGTTGCAAGTGCCTCGCCCATCGTCTGTCCTTCATATCGCCGCAGCCTCGCATTGAACTGCTCCGAGTTCGAATCATGTTCAAGGATGTCTGCCAGTCGGCTTATACCTAGCAGCGTCAGAGGAAAGCCAGTAGAGAGCAGCGGATCAACAAATGCCGCAGCGGACGGAAGCAGCGCCCAGCGACTTCCGCAGGCAGCGCCGCTTAAAAAGGAAAGCTGCCGCACATGCGTAAATGGCCGTTCGGCTTTTGCCTCGGAAAATTGTTCCTTCAGCGCAGGGAGTGAGGTCCAGCAGCCGCTCCCATGCCGGTTCTCCATCAAAAAGCCTCAAATCAGTTGCAGTCTTATCCGTCGCGGCAACACCGGCGCTTGTAATTCCATTGTTGAAGTGCAGCACCCAGATCCAGCCGCCATCAAAGATGTGATGAACAGCTGCATCATCAATCGGGAAAGGTGGAGCCTCCTGCGGAGGCTTAATCTGATCGATCCGTTTCACGTTCGAGAAATGACTATAGAGAGCCTGGGTCTGAGGATAGCCTGGCAATCCCGCTTCGGGTAGCCGCAGCGCGTGATGAAGAAAACCGCGAGGCCCTGTAGCATCCACTACAAATTGAGCACAAAACTCCACGCTCCGACCGGCTCTTTGTCCTGCTAGCTGCACTTCCTCGCCAGCCTCAACGAATTTTTCCAGCTTGACTTCATCGACGTAGTCGACGCCCAGGGTCTGTGCCTGATGAACCAGAAATTCATCAAAATCCGCGCGATACCAATGCGTGTCTGCGATGCCGTCATGGGGGCTCGCCGCCACCAGCAGTTGATTGTGGCGCTCAGGATCCGGCGCATCAGGAAGTCCGAGTCGATGATGATAAAAGGTGAAGCCACGCTTCAACCCGCATGCAATTTGCGGATAGCTTTGCTGCCACGTTCCCCACTTCGCCAGAGGCTTGATTGCGGGTAGATCATAGCGAGTGGCCAGATCATCGAGCAGCAGGTTCGATAGAGGCGTCGACGACTCCCCGATCACGAATCGGGGATGTTTGCCACGTTCAAGCAGAACCACGGAATGCCCCAATCGCTTAGCGATCATGGCCGTAAGAGAGCCGGCAAAGCCCGATCCAACAATCGCGATGTCGTACACGCGACTCAACTGCGACCTTCGCACCTGTCGCAGATGATGCGAGGCTCCGCACTCTGGCTGAGATTCATTTCACGCAACCGCGCAACGCGTGCCGCATTGCAGAACGGACAAGCATCAGGCCTCGCAGCCATCTCCCACAAATCAGAAAACACACGTCCCCTCGCTCAGTCCAATGCCGTACTCTACCGCGGCTTCGAGGGTCTCCAGCTGAGGGGCGCGGAACTCGCCTTGCGTTCGCCAATGCTTCCATAGCACCATTCCCGCCGCGAGTAGGAATCAGCGTCACAGCGGTCGCGCCGCAATCGAATGCGAAGTCGAGAGACCGCTGCGCCCACAGCATCGCTTCGTCCTGCTGCATGAAAGGAGGCTGAACCAGGATGAATACGCGGAGGTCAATTCCGTTACTTCGCAAAAACTCTGACGCCGCAGAAAACTGATCGAGCGTCATCCGCTTGTTCAACCGCTCCAGAGTCTCTGGATGAACCGTTTCCAGTCCCATCGCGACTTCTAGCTGATTCGTCAGCAAGTCGCGAAATCTCAGGCACGCTTCGCCAACGAGAGCAGGATGGCACTCCACAATCGTGCGCTCAAACGAACGAACGCGGTCCGCAATCACTGGATAGTCTTCCACAGGAATCGCCCTGCGATCGAAAAAGCTGCCGCTGTTGTAAAGCTTGATCTGTCGAGCCGGCGGCAGCTGCGCTAGAGCGTAGTCAATCTGCTCTGGAATTGCACCCGCCGGCACAGTCTCCGCCAAAGTATTGCGCCAAAGATCGCACATCAAGCAGCGCCAGGGACATTCGCGGTTCGTCAGGAATATCGTGGCTACAGGCACGACCTCTCTTGTAGCCGAACGCTCTTCTTCCACAAAAAAGGCGTAGGGCCGACGAGGATCGAGCGCATTACGCTCCGGCCGTTGCGACAAAATCCATTTGTCCCGTTCCGAAGCCTGAACTGGATACGAGAAAAAAGGCTGCATCTTCACTGATAAAGCGACAGAAACTGATTGCGATACTCGGCTTCCCGGAACGGCAGCCTCCGGCGCAGCGCATCTTCAGGCAAGGCCCCATGCTGGAAGCGGCGCTTCGGGAAGACAGGCATCTCCAGCCCCGTCAGCTTCTCAACGCCGCGCGAAACAATCTCACCCTTCAATTCATAGAGCCGGTCAACACTGTAGTCGGTGAGCTTGATGAACGGAATCGCCTCCGCCACGGCCAGGACATTCGGTCGAGTGTACGGACTGAACCCAAGAAAGCCAAAATGATGCGCCGGAGCATATGTGCGCGTGTAAGAACGGCTCAGCCCTCCGCTATAGGTAAGCGAATGCTTGATTTTTCCCACGCCCCAGCCTTCTTGATACAGCATGCGGTTGTGGACCACGCTGCGAATCGTGAGCTCCGGATTCTCCTCAATGGGATAATCCTTCAGATTCTCATCGCCGCCATCACCATCCAGAAGATAATGCCACTCCGGGTAGCGCGCCCGAATGCCACGGCATAGAGCCAAGGCCATCGTCGCCGATTCAATATCAAGCGGCTTGTAGTCCTCAACAATGCGGATTGTCTCCAGCGCATCGAGCGCAGAAGCATCCGTCTCGATCGCCTCAAGAAAAAGTCCAAGATCAAGAGCATCGAGAAACGCGCGCGCCTGGCGCACATCCGGACCATTCCCGAGATCAAGAACAAAGGCTTTCAGACGGCTTAAATTCATGTCGCGTTTTTGCATCACATGGTAAGCCGTAAGAAAAACGCTTCCGCTGTCGATGCCCCCGGAAAAACACACGCCAATTGGTGCGTCAGACGGCACGTGGTCGAGCCACTGCGCAACTTCTTCAGCAAGCGCTGCGATGTAAGCCTCTCCAATCCGATCAAGGTCCGGCGGCAAAGTGCCAAGCTCAGGCGTAAAAAAGCGCGTGTAAACAGGATCGGGATCAGGGCAGCCCACCAGCTGAATCTCGACTAGATGGTGCGCCGGCACCATGCGCGTATAGCTGGGATGAAACTGACCCTCAAGCCCCTCGCTCTTGAGCCAGTTGTAGATCGTGTCAATGCGGGCCGCGACGATCAGCACCGGGCCTTCCTGCCGCTTGGCAAGAAAGTAGCGCATCGGCCGGTCGAGTGAACGTGCCATCCTCACCGTCTTCCCCGACCGCGCAATCAGAGCAAACGATCCAGCGATGCTACGAATCGCCTCGGCGGGCTGCTCAAGCAGTAAGCGCTGGGCGTCTTCAAAGGTGAGATTGTGAATCTGATTTGTTTCCGGCTCGATGAGATCGACAACTCGTTCGACGTATTGCTGCACTGCAATCCTCTGATTGGTTTAATGGCAACAGTCTACGCTTTTTGCGCATGCAGCGCGAAGCAGTTGCGCCGTCGATCATCGTCTATCGCGTCTTCTATAATCAGTTGCGTCAATGCGAGTTAACGTCTCTCAATCTGCCCCGTCCGGAAAACGCCAGAGCCACTTCACATCCCGTCGAGCTCCGCACAAAGCGGCGATGCGCTTTTACCTGGTCGCCGCTCTTTTGCTGTGCGCAATCATTTCCGCCTCATCGAATGCTTCGACCGTCGATACAACGCACGACCCCATCGCGGCTGCGCGGCTAAACAACACCGGTGTCGCGCTCATGAACCAGCAACTACTGGAGAAAGCACTCGCGAAGTTTGACGAAGCGCACAAAATCGATCCGACAGCGGCCGTCCCCATTCTGAATCGGGGCATCGCGTTGCTCTATTTACGAAAGCTGCCGGAAGCGGAAGAGGCTCTCAAGCAGGCTGCTGCGATCGATGCAAACAATGTGCGCATCTGGTACAGCCTGGGGCTCACGCATTTCACCGGCGACAATCCCACCCTCGCGATTGACGACTTCAAACACGCCATCAAGATCGATCCAAACGATGCGGACAGCTACTACTACCTGGGCTCGCTCTATCTCAACCTGAAGAACTACGACGACGCCATCAAACAGTTCCAGGCAGCTCTTCAACTGAACCCCCTGCATGCCTCCGCAGAGTTCGGACTCGCAAGCGCCTTGCAGCGATCCGGAAAAGTAGCCGAGGCGCACGAACATCTGCGCCGCTTCCAGAAAATCACGCAAACGAAAATTGGTACGCCTCTAACGGTGACCTACGGCGAGCAAGGCCACAATGCCACGGTAGAGGACATGCTCGCTCCTCTGCAGCCTGTCGGCCCGATGATCCCGGTTAGCTTCGTATCGCAGGCAACGCCGGCCACAACTGCAGGCTCATCCCCCGCGAAGGACGCGGTCGGCGGTGGCGTATGCATTCTCGACGTAGAAGGCAAGGGTGAAAAAGATATCGTCGTCATGAGCGAAGGCGATGCGGCGATTCGCGCTTACAAACCGCAGCCGAATGGCGCAGTAGAAGAAATTCCATCGCAGCAGACTGGACTCTCAACAAGCGGCCATGGAGTCGCCTGCGCAGTGGGCGACTACGACAACGATGGCCTTCCAGATCTGGCTGTCGCCCTGAGCGACCGCGTCGTCCTCTTCCACAATCTCGGACATGGAAAATTCGCAGACGTGACCAAGACGGTAGGGATCGAGCAGTTGAACCATCCCGCCGGACTCACCTTCATCGATTTCGACCACGATGGCGATCTCGATCTCTTTGTAACAGGCTCGCCTATCGCCTCCGGCAAAGGCCCCAGCGTCCTCTGGCGCAATAACGGAGATTCGACATTCACTGAGTGGACAGGCCCGACCGGACTCGCCGGAACAGCAAACACCACCGGAGCCACGCTCTCCGACATCAACAACGACCGCGCCGTCGATCTTGTCGTAACAGGTGCCGGAAACGCGCCGACGATCTATGAAAACCAGCGCGAAGGCACATTTAAGCCTGTGTCGCTCTACGACGAATCCGGACTCGCGCCCACGCAGGGCGTCTACGTCTTCGACTTCAACAAAGATGGCTGGATGGACGTCGCCGTCACTCACTCGGGTACTCCGGGGATCAGCTTATGGCGCAATGTAGATGGCAAGCGCTTCGAGCGCGTCCCACTGCCAGCCTCCGGCGTGACGGCAGCATGGGGGCTCACCGCAATCGATATCGACAACGATGGCTGGATCGATCTGGCCGCCATTGTCGAAACTGCAAAAGGGGCTGAGCTGCGCGTCTGGCGGAATCGCGGCGCTCAGGGCTTCGAGGATGTAAGCGACGCAGTCGGTCTGAGCAAATTGAAACTCCAGAATCCCCGCTCGGTCATCGCCGCCGACCTTAACGGCGACGGAGCCGCAGACCTCATCGTCACCCAATTGAACGCGTCACCGCTGGTATTGAACAACGTAGGCGGTAACAAAAATCACTCTCTCCGCATCGATCTCACCGGCCTGGCTGACAACAAGACAGCGATCGGCACAAAGGTAGAGGTCTTTTCCAACGGCCACGTGCAAAAGTTTGAAGTAGCCGGAGGCAGCGGATATCTGAGCCAGGGTTCTACCGAGATCATCGCCGGCCTCGGTCAGGCCGACAGTGCCGACGTCGTTCGCCTGCTATGGCCAACCGGCGTTCCTCAGGATGAACTCGACGTCGCAGCCAACAAACCTGCGGCGTTGCAGGAACTCGACCGCCGTGGAAGCTCATGCCCCGTGCTCTTCGCATGGGACGGCAGCAAATATCAGTTTGTATCTGACGTGATCGGCGCGGCTGTTGTCGGCCACTGGGTCTCTCCCACATCAACAAACAAAGCCGATCCGGATGAATGGGTCAAGGTCGACGGCTCACAGTTGAAAGCCCGCAATGGCTTACTCAGTCTCCGCTTTGGCGAGCCGATGGAGGAGATCAATTACATCGATCAACTGCGGCTCGTCGCCATCGACCATCCGGCAGGGACCGAAGTGTATCCCGACGAGCGTTTCTTGGATGAGCCTCCATTTGCTTCGGGAGCGACTGTCGTCGCTTCTCCTCAAACGCGAACGCTGGTCGGAGCATGGGACGACCAAGGGCATGATGTATTGCCTCTTCTCGCGAAACGCGATCACAAATACGTCCGCGACTTCACCAATCTGAAATACGCGGGCTACGCAAACATGCACACGCTCACACTTGATCTAGGCGAGTGGTCGTCGCAGAATCCCCTGCGTCTCTTCCTGCACGGATTCATCGAATACTTCAGCGCTAGCTCTATGTACGCCGCATGGCAGGCGGGCTTACAGCCGATCTCACCTTTCGTCGAGGCACAAATGCCGGACGGCAGCTGGAAAAGCATCATCGATGACATGGGCTTCCCCGCAGGCCTTCCACGAACAATCGTGGTTGACCTTACCGGCAAACTACCGCAGGGCACACAACACATCCGCATCAAAACAAACCTGCAGATCTACTGGGATCAGGTGCTCGTCGACAACGGCCCGGAAATGGCGCGGAGCACAAAACGCACCGAGTTGCCGCTAGCAACGGCACATCTGGCCTTTCGCGGATATCCACAGCAGGTGGACGGCGAGACACCCGGCGACCTGACCTATCACTACGACCGCATCAGCGCGACAGGTCCATTCCAGTGGCAGCGCGGAAGCTACACCAAGTATGGAGACGTAACGCCGCTCCTGCACGCGATCGACAACCACTATGTCATCTTTGGCAGTGGCGAAGAAATTGACGCGGAGTTCAGCAACGCATCGCTGCCACCACTGCCGTCAGGCTGGACGCGAGACTACTTCTTCTATGCAAACGGCTTCGTCAAAGACATGGATTTCTACGAAGCGATGCCCTTCACGGTCGCAGAAATGCCATTCCATGAAATGAGCACCTATCCATATTCAACGAACGAGCACTATCCGGAAGACAACCGTTCAGTGCAGTATCGATTGGATTGGAACGACCGCTTCGAGTCAGGCGATCGTGAGCAAAGATTCCAATTCAACTACATGCCAACCGATTCGCAACCCATCACCCACTAGATCTAGCCGTCATTCTGACGACCAACGGGAGGAAGAATCTGAACGATGCATCGATAGCGACATTGCTTGAAGACTCATAGGAATCAAAATGTGAGAGCAGCAGCGTCGCCTCACAAAAGCAGAGGAAGTCGATAACCAAAATCGCCTTCGACGGCCGAGGCCACGGCGAGCACAAGTTCATCATCAAACGGTCTGCCCGCAATCTGCACGCCGATGGGAAGACCTCCGTCGGATCGTCCCACCGGAACAACCGCAGCAGGCGAAGCCAGCAGATTAAACCACTGCGTGTACCGCATCGCATCGAGATAATCCAGTTCGCGGCCCTCGACGGTCCAGCGACGCTCCCCATGCCGAAAAGCAGGAAGAGAACATACCGGAGATAGCAACAAAGGAAAGTCCCGCATCTCGGCAAGCAGTTCACCGCGCACGGTGTCGCATTCTGCCCAGGCCCATAAAAGAGACTCCGCTGTCAAAGGAGCTTCTTTTCCCGCGATATCCAGAAAATCGCGAAAGGTAGGACTAAGCTCTTCTATCCGCCCTTCGATGGTCGGCGCATAAAACATCGCCCCGCATTGAACGAAAAAGATATGCCACAGCTTCCGAGCCTTTTCTAAAGACGCGGGCCGAAATGGCTTGACCTTGAATCCCTGTTGTTCGAGAGAAGCAGCCGCATCGCGCACTGCCTGCCGTGTCTCTGCTGTCACCGGAGTCAGCCCATCATCCTCAAACCATCCGATAGGAAACTGCTTCGCTTCATCCATCGAAACCTTGCGCGTGGCAACCGGAGCGCCAAACGGATCGGTAGAATGGCCACCCGCAATCGTTCGAAACAGTAGTTCCACATCGGCAACAGTGCGAGCCATTGGTCCAATAGCGCCAAGAATTGAGAACGGCCCCACACAAGGCGGCAGATGCCCCGCTGCCGGCACGCGCCCCGAAGTTGGCTTGAGCGAGCATATTCCCGAGAAATGAGCCGGCTCGCGCACCGAACCTCCGCTGTCGCTGCCGAGACCCCCAGCCGAAAGCCCAGCCGCAATGGCCGCTGCTTCACCACCGCTCGATCCCCCGGCGGTCCGGTCAAGGGCCCACGGATTATTGGTCTTCCCATACAACAGATTGTCCGTCTCATACGCCATCAGAAACTCGGGACAATTCGTTGTTCCCAGAATCACCGCGCCCGCATCCCGCAATCGTGCCACAGCCACAGCATCTTCGTGAGGAACATCTCCGCGATGGAGCAAGCTGCCGATTTCGCACCTATATCCACGCGTAGCAGATGGAAGACTTCACCGTCAGCGGCAATCCCGCCAGCGGTCCGTACTTAACTTCGCGCGCCTGCTGACGCGCCCGCTCCGGATCAAAATCAACCAGCGCATTCAGCACATGATTCCATCGCTCAATGCGTGCGATATGCTCATCAACCAGCTCAAGCGGCGAAATTTTCCGCTGCCGTAAAAGGGCGAGTTGTTCCACAGCCGAAAGGATGACCACGCTCATAAAATCAATCTATAGCAGATGAAGAAGACCATCGCCGTCGTAACCACTTCCCGCGCCGACTACAGCCATCTCTACTGGCCGCTCAAAGATCTACAAGCCCACCCCGACGTCGATCTGAAAGTGATCGCCCTCGCATCGCATCTCTCGCCGGAATTCGGCAGCACGGTCCGGGAAATCGAAGCCGACGGATTCCCGATCGCAGCAAAGGCTCGAATGCCTCCTGAGCTCCGACACCGACATCGGCATGGCAAAGAGCATCGGCCTCGGCGTGCTCTCCCTCGCTGACACCCTCGGCCAGATGCGCCCCGACCTCCTTCTGCTCATCGCCGACCGATACGAAATGCTCGCCCCTGCGTCCGTAGCCCTCGCTCTGCGCATCCCCATCGCGCACATCGAAGGAGGCGAAATCAGCGAAGGCGCCATCGACGACGCCGTTCGCAACGCCCTCACCAAGATGAGCCACATCCACTTCACCTCGACAGAGCAGGCTCGTCAGCGCGTCATCGGCATGGGAGAGGAAGCATGGCGAGTCCACCGCGCCGGCGCTCCATCGCTCGACCACTTGCGCCGCAGCCAGCTCCTCACCCGCGAGGAACTCGAAGCGAAGCTGCAACTCGACCTGTCCCAGCCGACGATCCTCGTCACCTATCACCCGGTCACTATCCTTCGCGACACCACCGTCGAAGCCGATGCGCTCTTCACCGCTCTGGAGCAACTCCCCGATCAGATCATCTTCTCCTACCCGAACGCCGACGCCGGCAGCCGTTCTCTGATCGACCGGGCCGAGCAATTTCTCAAGCAGCGCAGTAATGCCCGTCTGTTCGTGAACCTCGGGTCCGTTACCTATTGGAGCCTGCTGCAACACGTGCAGCTCATGCTCGGCAACTCCAGCAGCGGCATCATGGAAACCGGCTCCTTCGCCCTGCCGACCGTAAACGTCGGCATGCGCCAGCAGGGAAGAGAACGCCCGGCCTGCGTGCTCGATGCCGAGCCGACAACCGAATCAATCCTGCACAAAATCCAGGAAGCCCAGAGCACCGAGTTCGCAAATTCCCTTCGAGGAACGGAGAACCCGTACGGCGATGGTCATGCAGCAGAGCGAATCGTAAAGGTGCTGACAACATTACCGCCTCCAGAGCAGTTGCTCATTAAGCGCGGCACACCGACGGGATGTAAATGAAATTTCGTAGGTTGAGGTGCGCTACATTTGGCGGTTACATTAGCGCGACAGCAGATATTCTGCGAAAATTACCTGTTGGGAAGGTTGCAGGCAGCGCCTGAATCCTTGAAGCGACACAAGCTTATCCCGCGGAAAACGAATTCTATGGCTATGAAACTGGCAGTTCCCGCCCCGGCGGACTTTACCGAAGAAGTTGCAGAGTGGATTGAGGCATTCGATCAGATCGTCGTCGACGAAGGCCCGGAGCAGGCAGCAGAACTCATGACCGTCCTGCGGCAGCGAGCACGCGAAGCAGGCATCAACACCCCCGGCGAGATTCGAACTCCCTACCTCAATACCATCCCCAAACATGATGAAGTGCCGTACCCCGGCGACCGCCAGATGGAACGCCGTGTCGAGAGCCTCATCCGCTGGAACGCGATGGCTATGGTCCATGCCCAGAACAAGAAGGACGCGGGCATCGGCGGCCACATCTCGACGTATTCGTCCTTGGCCACGCTGCTCGAAGTCGGCTTCAACCACTTCTTCCACGCCAAACATGGCGACCAGCCCGGCGACTTCATCTACTTCCAGGGACACGCCTCACCCGGCGTTTACGCGCGCGCCTATCTTGAAGGCCGCCTCACCGACGACCACCTCAAGAACTTCCGCCACGAGCTGCGCGACAAGCCCGGCCTCTCGTCCTATCCGCACCCATGGCTCATGCCGAATTTCTGGCGTTTTCCAACAGTTTCGATGGGCATCGGCCCGCTGAATGCGATCTATCAGGCCCGCTTCATGCGCTATCTCGAAAACCGCAGCCTGATCGAGAAAACCCCGCGCAAAATCTGGGCCTTCGTCGGTGACGGCGAAACGGACGAAGTCGATACCCTCGGCGCCATCAGCGTAGCCTCGCGCGAAAAGCTCGACAACCTCATCTTCGTCGTCAACTGCAACCTGCAGCGCCTCGACGGCCCGGTCCGCGGCAACAAGCGCATCATCGACGAGCTCGAAGGTGTCTTCCGCGGCGCCGGCTGGAACGTCATCAAGGTCATCTGGGGTTCCGACTGGGACGCCCTCTTCGAGCGCGACCACAAGGGCCTCCTACTCAAGCGCATGGAAGAGTGCGTCGACGGCGAGTACCAGGCATTCAAGGCCAAGGGTGGTGCGTACCTGCGGAAAGAATTCTTCGGCAAGTATCCCGAACTCCTCGAACTGGTCAACGATATGACAGATGAGGAAGTCGCTGCATCTGCACCGCGGCGGCCACGATTCGGTGAAGATTTACAACGCCTACAAGCGTGCGGTCGAGCATCGCGGCGGCCCGACCGTCATTCTGGCGAAGACGGTCAAGGGCTACGGGCTGGGCAGCGCGCAAGCTCGCAATGCTTCGCACCAGGAAAAGAAGCTGAGCGATGATGCCGTCACCGAATTCGTGAAGCGCTTCGATATTCCCGTTCCCGAAGAAGCCGCAAAACAGGGCGTTCCGTACAAGCCAGCCGACGACGCGCCCGAGATTCAGTACCTCCACGAACGCCGCAAGGCACTCGGCGGCTACATGCCGCATCGCGAAGTCCCCGAGCTGAAGTTCAAGGCACCCGCGCTCGACTACTTCGCAGAATGGACCGCCGGATCGAAAGGCCGCGCCGTGTCGACGACCATGGGCTTCGTCAGCATCCTGCGCCACCTGCTCAAAGATCCTGAGATCGGCAAGCTCATCGTCCCCATCGTCCCCGACGAAGGCCGCACCTTCGGCCTCGAATCCGCGATCCGCCAGGTCGGCATCTACGCCGCCGAAGGGCAGAAGTACAAGCCCCACGATCTCGACATGCTGCTCTACTATCGCGAAGAGCAGGACGGACAGATTCTCGAAGAAGGAATCACCGAAGCCGGATCGATGGCCTCCTTCACAGCCGCAGGCACCGCCTACTCCAACTACCGCACGCCCACTATCCCCTTCTACATGTACTACTCGATGTTCGGCTTCCAACGCATCGGTGACATGGTCTGGGCCTTCGCCGACTCGCGCGGCAAGGGCTTCCTCATGGGCGGCACCGCCGGACGCACCACCATGCTCGGCGAAGGCCTCCAGCATCAGGACGGCCACAGCCACGTGCTGGCCAGCACCGTGCCAACCTGCCTGAGTTACGACCCGGCATTTGTCTATGAACTCGCCGTCATCCTGCAGGATGGCATCCGCCGCATGTATCAGGAGAACGAGCCGGTCTTCTACTACATCACCATGTACAACGAAGACTACGCGATGCCGGAAATGCCGGAAGGTGTCGCAGAAGGCATCGTGCGCGGCATCTACAAATTCAAGAGCGCCATCAAGGGCAAAGCCGACGCGCAGCTCTTCGGCAGCGGCCCTATCCTGAACGAGGTCGTCCGCGCCCAGCAGATTCTCGCCGAGAAATACGGCGTCCAGACCGACGTATGGAGCGTGACCAGCTACAACGAGCTGCGCCGCGAAGCCCTCTCCATCGAGCGCTGGAACCGCCTGCACCCGGCAGAAGCGGAAAAGACCCCGTACATCTTGCAGGCCATCAAAGGCGCAAAAGGCCCGATCATCGCCGCCTCTGACTATATGAAGTCCGTCCCCGACCAGCTCTCGCCGTGGCTCACCAACCGCCTGGTGACGCTCGGCACCGACGGCTTCGGCCGCAGCGACAACCGCGAACATCTGCGCGCGCATTTCGAAGTCAACGCCGAATCCATCGTCGCAGCCACGCTCTCCAGGCTTGGCGCGCGACGGCAAGTTCGACGCAAAGAAAGCCCAGGCCGCCTTCGCCGAACTGGGTGTCGATACCGAAAAGGTAGACGCCGCGAAAGCCTAGAACAGAGAAGTCCTCTCTAATACGGCTTGTCATCCTGACGCTGAGGAACGAAGCGGAAGGACCTGCTTTTTCAATGCAGCAGCACGAAAAGGCCGTGCCCCATCCTGTCGCGCAGTTTTGCGACAGAGCCCGGCCGTCCAACGGGCAGCGCTACATGAGCTCTTCAATAAATGACATGGCAACATCGGACGGCACCCGCAGGTCGCGATTCACCAGAGGCCCTTCGTTCAAGACCGGCTCGGCTGCGTGCAACGCGGGCAAATCGGTGCGCTCGAAGAATTTGCCTATGGGAATTTCTTCTCCCCACAGCAGAGATTTCTCCATCGCAGCGGACCAGTCGGAGGCGTCATAGGACAAGTCGTTCTCGAGCTGTTTCACGCGCGGCCTGAACCATTGGTAAGTGTTGTCGTGGTTGTACGTGACGCACGGGCTGAAGACATCGAGGAAGGAGAAGCCTTTGTGCTGAATACCCTGTCTGATGAGCTCGGTGAGGTGTTTCTGTTCGCCGCTGAAACCGCGAGCGACAAAGGTTGCTCCGACAGCGAGAGCCAGGGAAATAGGGTTGACCGGAGATTCGACGTTGCCGAAGGGCATACTCTTGGTTTTCATGCCGACGCGGCTGGTCGGTGAGGTCTGGCCGGTGGTAAGACCATAGATTTGATTGTCCATCACAATGTAGAGAAGGTCGACGTTGCGGCGCATTGTGTGAACGAAGTGATTGCCGCCGATGCCGAAGCCGTCGCCATCGCCGCCGGTCACAATCACAGTCAGTTCGTGATTCGCGAGTTTCAGTCCCGTAGCCACAGCCAGGGAGCGGCCGTGGAGAGTGTGCATACCGTAAGTATTCATGTAGCCGGGGAGGTTAGACGAACAGCCAATGCCGCTGATGGTGACGATGTTGTGAGTGGGTATCTGCAGCTCAACTAGCGCTTTTTGAAGAGCCGCGAGCACGCCGAAATCGCCGCAGCCGGGACACCAGTCCGGATCAACCTTGCCTTTCATATCGGCCATGGTGAGTTGACGGGCACTCTCTACGCTGGTCGCCATGTGTTTCCTCCTCAGACCATTATTTCGTGCGCGGGAACGGAAAGATTCGTATTCCCGGCGAGCTGTTCTTTCACGGCTTCGACGATGTGGTGGGGCATGAATGGTTCACCGTCATACTTGCGGATGTGGCCGCTGGGCACAAAGCTGGTTTCGCTGCGCAGGTAGCGCGCGAACTGTCCGCTGTAGTTGTTCTCGACGATAATCGTGTGGCGCGCATCTTTCAGGATTTCAAGGATGGCTTCGCCGTGGAGCGGCACGAGCCAGCGGATCTGGAGTTGATTGGCGGAGATGCCTTGCTCGCTGAGGAGTTCGCAGGCTTCCTCGATGACTCCCTTGGTCGAACCCCATCCAATCAAAGTCACATCCGCATGAGGCGGACCGGAGAGCGCAGGGGGTGAAACCGAAGACTCGATCCCAGCAACCTTGCGCATGCGTTTTTCCATCATGGCGCGGCGCTTGATGGGATTTGTGAACTCGTCGCTGATCAAGACGCCGTCTTCCTGATGTTCATCGGTGGCCGCGGTGTGGATGTGGCCGGGCACGCCGGGAACTGCGCGCGGTGACACTCCGCTGTCGGTAATCTTGTACCGTTTGTAACTGCCGTTTGTGGGGATAGCTGAGGCTGCACCGTTGCCGTTGGTCGAAGTGATGAGCTCACCCCGATCAATAGTGGGATTGAAATCAAGATCTTTCGGGTCGACGCTGAGCCGGCCCTCGGAGAGCAGCAGATCGCAGAGCACGAGGCCAGGACACTGGAAGCGATCGGCGATGTTGAAGATTTCGGGGATCACCTTGAAGCAGTCACCGATGTCCAGCGGAGCTGCGATGACGCGGGGATAATCGCCGAAGGCTGCACCGAGCATCTGCCAAAGGTCGCCCTGTTCCGTTTTGGTGGGTACTCCCGTAGACGGTCCGGCTCGCTGACAATTAATGACCACTACAGGGGTTTCCATCATGGCGGACATGCCTAGGCCTTCGCTCATGAGGGCAAATCCGCCGCCTGAAGTTGCGCACATGGCGCGGACTCCGGAGTGCCCTGCGCCGATAGCCATATTGATAACGCCGATCTCGTCCTCGACCTGGCGGACCATGATGCCGGCCTTGCGAGCGTGCGCGGCCATCCAGTGAAGTACGCCGGTGGAAGGGCTCATGGGGTAAGCACAATAGAATTTCACTCCGGCCGCGGCGCCGCCCATGGCCATGGCGATGTTGCCGCTCAGGATTGCGTAGCGATTCCCGGTTTTGGGGAGCGGGTTCGGAAAAGCCATGAAGTGTGCGGCGGCATAATCATAGCCCGCACGCGCCACTGCGACGTTTTCCGAGATGACCGCGTCACTCTTCTTCTTGAACTGCTCGCTGAGAACTTCTTCCAGAGCAGCAAAACCGATACCCATCATGTGGAGGCTGGCGCCGATCGCGAGTGTATTTTGCGCAACTTTGTTTCGCGTGATGTCGACCAACTCAGAAACGGGAAGGGGACACATCTGTACGCCTTCAGCGGCAGTACCTGGCTTGATGGTGTCGGCATTGTAGACACAGGATGCGCCGGACGTGAGCAGGCTAAGGTGCCGATCCATGGTGTCCTGGTTGAGAGGAATAAACAGGTCGATGCGGTCACCCATATTGGTGACCTTTTCGGGACCAGTCCGAACAGTCAGAAACGTGTGCCCGCCGCGAATAATGGACTGATAGGCATTGTAGGCGTTGAGGTTGAGGCCACGGCGGCTAAAGATCTTTGCGAAGATGTCGCCGGGAGTAGCGACTCCCTGGCCTGCTGCTCCTCCGATGCCGATGGCAAAGGTTTGCTTCATCACACCCTCACTGACGGAGAGCCGGCCGAGCCGAAGGGACTGGAAACCCGGACCAGGCTCAAGCGATATTTGGATTTCCCCATTAAGGCACTCTTCATCCGAGATTAGTTCGCCTTTTCGGGTAGCCGGAGTATACACCCAATTCTTCCGAAGGTCGCCTCTGGGTGAAGTGAGGTAGTGTCTAAAATCATTTCAGACACTACCTGAACTTAAAGATGGACACGATCGGCGAAGAGTGGTTCGAGAATTATCGCGGACGGAAGAAGTCAAAGGAAAAGGCGAGGCCATCGCGCTCTAACGCTGATAAACGCAAACCTGTTTCCGCTCAGACAAATGCACTGAATCTAACTGATCAGCTGGATAGGTACCGCGATACGCGCTTTTCTCTACCGATTCTGAAGCTAGAGGCGCTGTTACTCGTGAATGAGTGGAAATCGCGGAACCGGTTCTTGTTTCCTTCCGACCTAAAGCTGCTCGGAACATGCTCTCGGTTTTCTTGCTTAACTAGGCTAGCGAGTCCTGCCCGCCTTACCCGGACTCAACGCAGGATCCCCATAAATCCGCATCGCCGTAATCAGCAGCCGCGTAAACACCGCATCCGTCTGCTGCGTCCGGGTACCCTGCTTGGGCAATGTTTGAGATTTACGAGCCATAGCAACGCCCCTCGTCATTGTTCTCCCACGGATAAGTCTGCAACGGAGCAAAGGTGCGCTGGAAAAACGCATCGTCCACCACATAGCATTCTCCGTTTTCCCCACGCACGACCCAGTCGCCACGTTGGACGTTACAAAAGCCGAGATCGGTTGTAATAGTTTTCGTTTCCATCGACTGCTCGGCATCCACCAGTAACGGCCTGCGAGTACGAAATGCGCTCATAATTCCTCCGCCGGAAATCCCGGCATGTCTCTATTCAAGAATCTGAGCCGTAAAGAGTAGTAGGCACTTTCTAAGCATTTCGTTAAGGCGGCGGAACTTAGCCGGGTGCTCCATCTTAGCCACTTTGCATCGATCCGCCATTTGCCAAATTGATTCGGGATAGCTGATTTGCTAAGGTCGTCGTCATGTCCGAGCACTCCTCCGAGCAGATACGCGAATTGCTCGACTCCCTTTATCGCGTGGAGTCGGGACGGATCCTGGCAACTCTGATCCGCTTGCTCGGTGATTTTGATCTTGCCGAGGAAGCGATGCACGAAGCCTTTGCAGCTGCGTTGAGCCTGTGGCCAAGTAGTGGAGTACCTGCCAACCCGAGACCATGGTTGATTTCGACGGCCCGATTCAAAGCCATTGATACTCTGCGTCGACGGGCGAGATTTGATGCCTCTCAAGACGAGCTCGTGCGATATCTCGAAGCGCAATCGAGTTCGGCGGAAAGCTCCCGAGAAGAGGACAGCCTTGAGGACGATCGGCTACGCCTGATTTTTACCTGCTGTCATCCGTCTCTACCGCCGGAAGCGCACGTTGCGCTCACCTTGCGTGAGGTGTGCGGGCTGACTACAGAGGAGATAGCAAAGGCCTTCCTCATCACTCCGCGTACGCTGGCGCAGCGCATTGTGCGCGCAAAGGCAAAGATTCGAGACACGCCGATTCGGTACGAGGTGCCATCGCCGCAGGAGTTGCCAGAGCGACTGGGCGCGGTACTTCAGGTCATCTATCTCGTCTTTAACGAGGGTTATTCGGCTGCGGCGGGAGCGGAGGTAACGCGGGCCGAGCTAACCGGCGAGGCGATTCGACTGGGCCGGTTGCTGACCGAACTCCGGCCAGAGCCGGAAGTCATTGGGCTGCTTTCTCTGATGTTGCTGCATGAATCCCGTCGCGCCGCGAGAACCTCTCCGACCGGAGAGCTGATTTTGCTGGAGAACCAAGACCGCTCGCTCTGGAACAAAGAGCAGATCGCAGAGGGAATGGCGTTGCTGGAGAAAGCCCTGAACTCCCGCCGCTTCGGCGCTTACACACTACAGGCTGCGATTGCGGCGGTTCATGCGGAGGCGGAATCGGTCGCTGCGACCGACTGGCGGCAGATTGTTGCGATTTACGACCAATTGGTACGACTTCAGCCTTCGCCGGTTGTACAGCTCAATCGTGCCGTGGCCATTGCCATGCGCGATGGCCCAGAGGCCGGTCTGACGCATATCGACGCGCTGTTGGAACATGGCGAATTGGCAAATTACTACCTGGCGCATTCAGCCCGTGCGGATATGTATCGCAGGCTCGGCAGAACCGCTGAGGCCCAGTCCTCTTATGAGAAAGCTCTGGCGCTGACCCAACAGGAACCGGAGCGGCAATTCCTGCAAGAGCGGATTCGGCAGTTGAAATAGAAATTGGGATAGCTGTCTCTGTGCCCGGTCTTTTCTTCCAGGTTTCTCAGTTTGCAACGCGAAGAAATAGCGAAAATCTGGGAAACTTATGCATATAATAGAAGATCCCCGATAGGCAACTCATCAGGGAAGCTTGGCCCCTTTCCGAGGTATTGCTATGGTCACCCGTCGTGGTAAAGAAGAGCCCATTAGCAACGGGCAGAACAAAGGCAAGATCAAGTTCCGCTACATGGACTCGGAACGGATCGTAGACTTCAGCGTAGAAAACATGGCGGGGGATTCGGTAACTGAAGGTCTGCATTCTATCGCCAACGCACTGGCAGGACGTACTCTCCCCCGAGGCGTAGCACCGAACCCGAAGCGAGCGTTGGACGCTGGTGTTGCGCAAACAGAAGTTGAGGACGAAGTCGAAACGCCCGAGTTGGAGCAGCAGGAACAGGAAGTCTTAGAGCCGGAATCTGAAGACTCCAGCGAAGGTCGCACTCCTAAGCAGAAGAAAGCCCCCAAAGTTCCCAAGGCTCCGAAGCTGCTCAGTACTCCGAACCTCACCGAAGCCAAGGTGTCCCTGGAAGTCTTCATGAAGCAGAAGGGCGCCACCGACATGATGGACAGGTACGCGGTCGTGGCCGTCTGGTATAAGGACCAGTTCCAGATTACCGAGATCAACATTGATCGCATCTTCAGCGCTTTTAGCCTTCTGGGGCAGGCATCTCAACTTCCCACAGACTTGGAAAAGCCGCTAAAGAACATGACATACACCAAAACGAAGAAGTGGTTCGACAAAACGGAGGGCGCGGGCAACTACTCCATCAACTGGGTGGGGAGAGCGAAGTTGGAAAGATGGGAGCCGGAGCCGCTAAAGCGTGAGCGAGGAAGACGACCTCAAATCGTTCATCGCGGGCGTCGACGCCTTTGCGGGCATGGGCCAAGCAGACAAGGTGCGACTCTTTGCGTGGCTTCAGTATTCTCTCCGTAGGAAAGAGCCGTTCTTCACCAAGGACATCAACTGGTTCTATGAGAAGCTCGATTACAAACCGGGGAACACCAGCCAGTACCTCATCAATATGGCAAACGCAGGAGAACTACTTGGGAACGCGGCCAAGGGCTACCGTTGCGAGGGGAAGTTCAAGGCCAGGTATGACGGGTTGTACAAGGAGCACGACGTCACAATCAACGTTCGGCAGATGGTGAAGGATCTGGAAAATGTAATCCCGGACATCGGTGAGAAGGACATTTTCAAAGAGGCTCTCATCTGCCTCCGACATGATGCGGGCCGCGCCGCCGAGATCATGGTGTGGAATATCGCCATCTATCACCTGTACCAATTCGTCCTGAAACACCATCTCAACGATTTCAACAATCGAATGCCCGTTCGGTACCCGAAGAAGTGGAAAGTCACAGACCTTCCTGTCATCACGAAATATGCCGACTTTGGCGATAACATGTCCGAACGCGAGGCGTTGGAAGTCGCAAGTTCGGCAGGCATTCTCAATGATGATCTGTTCAAGGTTTACAAGAACCGCCTTGATCAGCGGAACTCCGCCGCACATCCTTCTACCCTTCACGTAACGCAAGTTCAGGCCGAAGGATTCATCGACGACCTGATCCGCAATGCGGTTCTACAACTGAAGATTTAAAGTGAACCCCGCCTCAAGGTAAAGCTGGCTCCGTTACCGGGAACCGGCGACAGACGCAGAAACCGGGCACAAACGGAAGATTCCTAAGTTGTTGACTGATGAAGATCCGGGAACGTCCGGCCTGCCCCAGCTCTCCCAAAAAATAATTTGCGCCAGCTGTCGATTTTCCGTCTCCCCAACGACTATAGGCAAAAGAACGATGAGCTACGGCTCCTGAATGAACAGGAAACGAGTCATCGGGAACGAACCACAGAAACCAAGGAGAAAAAGTCATGCCACAATATCTGGTTTGCAACTACCTCCCCGACGACTTCGACCCGTCCACCGTCACCGAAGCGATGATCGAAGAGATCCACGCGCTCAACCGCGAAATGATTGCTGCCGGCGTGAGGAAGTTCGCCTGCGGCATTGCCCCGACCGCCAACGCCAAGACGGTGCGGAAGCAGTCCGACGGCCCGGTGCTCGTCACCGACGGGCCGTACCTGGAGACCAAGGAGCACATAGGCGGTTTTTGGATACTGGAATGCGCTGATATCGACGAGGCGCTGGCATGGGCGAAGAAGGGCGCCATTGCCTGCGATGTGGCCGGCGAGGTGCGCGAGCTTCTTTTCTATCCGGCTCCGGAACAAGCAACGGAATAGTCTCACCCGCCGCGACTTCGGAAGATGCACCGTCTTGACCATGCGATGAAGCACCCCACGGACGAAGATCCGTCCGCGGGGACCCCGCAACGAGCCAGCGCGAAGCTACGCCGCTGGCTCCCATCCGGGAAGGAAGAGGAGAAGAACAGTGAAATACCTCTGTTTGGGCTACTACGACAAAGGCAAATTCGATGGCATGACCGAGGCCGAACAAAACGCCATGTTCGATACATGCTTTGAATATGACGACCATCTTCGCGCCAGCGGGCACTGGGCCGGTGGGGAAGCGCTTCAGGGGCCGGAGACCGCCCTGACTCTGTCCTGGAAGAACGGCAAGGTGGCAACGACCGACGGCCCCTATGCCGAAACCAAAGAACAAATCGGCGGCATTCTCGTCCTTGAGGCGAGGGACATGAATCATGCTGTACAGCTCATCGGCCAGCATCCGGCGCTGACGTTTGGCACCATCTGGGAGATTCGGCCAGCCAGGGACATGAGCGAAATCATGAAGGCAAGCGAGCAGCGACGGCGAAAGGATACCTCGCGATGAGGGCGGCCGCGTGGGAAGGAATAATCAGTATCGGGGCCAGGGGCTGGCCCCGAACCCCGTCTTGACTTAGGCAATCCGAGTTATCTAGCATCTTTCTGCTGCTGTAGGGCGCATCGGCTCACAAGCCGGAGGGGCATCGCCCGCCTACGACAATGTCAATGGTGGAGCGCCCATGTCGAATCTCGAACACCTCAGAAAGCAAGCCAAGTTGTATCTGCGTTGGCATCGCGAACGCTATTACCCTGTCGCGGCACAAATCAGATCCGTTCTAATTCGTTTCGCAGACCTGTCCGACAGAGAAGTTCTGGATGCAATCTTCAAGCTCAGCGATGCACAGGAGATTGTCGCCCGAAAATCCGGGTTTGAGAGTTGGCCGGCGCTCATCAAGGGAGTCAGGAGCATGAAAGAATCAGCGGCTTCCACCGTCGGTACCTCCGTCATCCTCGCGTCGGAGCCGCAGCTCTTCGTTTCGGATATCGAAGCCGCCTGCGCGTTTTATGTCCACAAACTTGGCTTCAAGGTCATCTTCGCCTATGGAGAACCGCCCTTTTACGCTCAGGTCGCTCGCGATGGCGGCCGGCTGAACCTGCGAAAGGTCACCGGGCCTGTCTTCGACAGCGATTTTCGTTCCAGGGAAGGTGATGTCCTTTCTGCGACGCTTGCGCTCGACGACGCCAAGCCGCTCTTCCTCGAGTTTCAAAAGTCAGGAGTCGCGTTCCACCAGACATTGCGAACGGAACCGTGGGGCGCCCGCACCTTCATCGTGCAAGATCCGGACGGAAACCTCATCGCGTTCGCAGGAAACTAGAGATCTCATAACACCCGACCTGAGCGCAGCCAAGGGGCGCATTTCACGCCGGGGGGCGCTAGAGCGATTGAGAGCCCCCAAAAGGAAGGTCATGTCCGGATGGGCGACTACACGGTCACTACTGTCGTCGTGGCGGGCTACACTACCTCGTGATTCGGGTGGAGGCCTAGCCGATGACCTCACGCAGACAGTTGTTGCGGGGTCTCGCTATACTCCTACCATCGAATCTTTGCGGCTCTTGGTTGCTAGAAACCGTGTCTACAAAACGGAGTAAAGCTATGAAACGAGAAATCATTCGGGTCGAGCCACTGGATACCTACATCGAAAAGTACAAGGCGCCCGCTGCGATGGTGACTAAACATGGCGACACTATTTATGTTTCAGGCTCTCCGCCGTTCGATCCGAAAACCGGAGAGATTTTCCGAGGGCCTATTGAGCGCCAGACCGAGATCGTTTTAGACCAGCTTAAGCTCTGTGTCGAAACGGCGGGTTCGTCCTTGGAAAACATCCTGAAACTGAATGTCTACGTGACCTCAGTAGATATGTTTCCTGCTGTTAATGAGGTCTACAGGCGTTACTTCCCGGAGAATCCTCCTGCTCGAATCTTTATCAACGTTCCTGCTTGGTATGGCGGCTTCGACATCGAGGTGGACTGTATCGCCGCGGTTCTTTAGATGTGTCGATTGTCACTTTGATTGCCAATCTCCCGCTGCTCTTGTGGCAGCGGTGAGACGGCTACGAATACCGCTGCCTTTGGGACCGCCGGTAACGCTGAAGAGATTGCGTGAGCTTACTTGGTGTCGGAATACGAAGACGAGGTTTCCAATGAGAAAATCCTTGAATTGAGCAGAGAAGGGTTCCGTGATCGTTCTGAGTGGTTGACCGCCAAACCGGAAGCAACTCTGGAGTTGGGTCAGAGAACAAGAGCGAATCCGCTGGGGCATAAAAAGACGGTTCGAAGAGCCGCACCTTGCGCCGCAGGGCCGGAGCAGAACCGAAGGCGAAGCGACCCCGAATAAAACTCTCGGTCCTTCGGTTAAAGCCAGTGGAAAGCTTGTCAAGCCCCTGCGCTCTACCCCTCTATGATAAGTCCAATATTTGGAATGGCTTACAGGAACACTGTTGTCTGCAGGGAATTATGGGCAAAATTGCTAGAATAGAAATAGGCGCTCTGATCCACCACGTTTGCTCCGTGAGTTGAAAGGGCCAGAATCTCGTAACTCTAATAAAAAGAGGACCTTGCAATCATTCTTGCCCAAAATTACAGCTAACCTCCTTTAAAAAGAATAATTTAGCCGAAATGATAGGGGGTGGCTGGGTCAAAGGAATTCCGATCCGGAAAGCGAGAATCGGCAACGGGAATCTAACTCCTGTAAAAAGAATAACTTAGGGATATCTGAGGCCAAAAGTCCCCCTAATTACCTTTAAAAAGAGGAATTTAGCTAAAGTTGGGGGGGCCTCGCCGGCCATTACAAAATGAATCGGCGGCAGGGCGAAGAGGAAACGAAAATCGCGCTAGAATAGGCGAGTGGTTGCCGCAGTCACCCCCGAAACACTCGCATGGGCGCATCCGGTCGTGCAGGAGTGGTTCGTCCAAAAGTTCGGCACACCAACTGAACCGCAGGAACAGGGCTGGCCCCACATCCTCGGCCGGAAAACCGACGCTCATCTCAGCGCCCACCGGTTCGGGCAAAACGCTGGCTGCGTTTCTCATCTGCATCGACCACCTCATCCGCAAAGCCCTCGAAGGCCGACTCGGCTCCGAGACCGAAGTAGTCTATGTCTCGCCGCTCAAAGCGCTCTCGAACGATGTCCAGAAAAACCTCGAAGCACCGCTGAAGGAAATCCAGCAACTGGCTTTGGAGCGCGGCTATCTGTCGCCACAGATCCGAACAGCCGTCCGCACCGGCGACACGCTGCCCGCCGAGCGCCAGCGAATGCTGAAGCATCCGCCGCACATTCTGGTAACGACGCCGGAATCGCTCTACATCCTGCTGACCGCAGAGAAGAGCCGCAACAATCTGCGCCACGTGCGGACAGTCATCGTCGACGAAATCCACGCAGTCGCCGACGACAAGCGTGGATCGCATCTGGCCCTAACGCTGGAAAGGCTGGATGCCCTGGTGCTGCGGCGAAAACCGCCTGTCCGTAGGCGATTGGATCACAGGCCGCATCGAAGTGCCGCAGCGCATCGGTCTCTCGGCAACGCAGAATCCGATCGAACTCGTAGCGGAGTTCCTCGGCGGCGGTCGCGGCAAGGAAGTAGAGATCGTGCAGGTAGGCCAGCGCCGCAAGCTGGATCTCGCCATCGAAGTGCCCGACGAGGAACTGGGAGCAGTCGCCAGCAACGCCATCTGGGACGGCATCTACAAACGACTCGCCGAGCTAGCGCTCGAGCATCGCTCGACGCTGGTCTTCGTCAACACACGACGGCTCGTCGAGCGGCTCGCCTTCTGCATGGGCGAGCTACTCGGAGAAGAGAACGTAGCAGCGCATCACGGAAGCCTCTCCCGCAAGCTGCGCCTCGAAGCCGAACGCAGATTGAAGCAAGGCGAGATTCGTCTGCTCGTAGCAACAGCGTCGCTCGAGCTCGGCATCGACATCGGCAACGTCGATCTCGTCTGCCAGATCAACTCGCCGCGCGCGATCGCCGCAGCCATGCAGCGCGTGGGCCGCGCCGGTCACTGGCGAGGAGCGATCCCCAAAGGACGCCTCTTCGCGACTACACGCGATGACCTGATAGAACACGCAGCCTTGGTTCGCGCTATGCGCTCAGGAGTGCTCGACCGGCTGGAGATTCCGCCGAAGCCGATGGACGTGCTGATGCAGCAGATCGTCGCAGCCTGCGCCGCAGAGCCATGGGAAGAGGACGCGCTCTTCGATGTCCTGCGGCGTGCGCTGCCCTATCGCGACCTGACTCGCGACGAGTTCGAAGAAGCGCTATGCCTACTCACCGACGGCATCGAGGCAAGCCGCGGACGCTATGGCTCATATCTGCTGCGCGACCGCGTACACGGCCGCATTCAGGCACGCCGCGGAGCGCGCACGATTGCAGTATCGAATGGCGGAACGATTCCGGACACCGCGCTCTACACCGTGATTGCCGAACCGGAAGGTGTCCAGATCGCCACGCTCGATGAAGACTTCGCCATCGAATCGATGGCTGGCGACATCATCCTGCTCGGCAACACAAGCTGGCGAGTCCAGCGAGTCGAGAGCCGCGTGGGCCGTGTGCTGGTCGAAGACGCTCACGGCCAGCCGCCGAACGTGCCTTTCTGGCGCGGAGAAGCGCCGCAGCGGACGATCGAACTCTCGCAATTCGTCTCAGAGCTGCGCCAGGAATTAGATCAACGTACGGCGACTGTTCTTCCCGGTTACATCAGCCAGTCGAATCCGGAAGTCGCCGAGACGGTTGCGTGGCTGAAGCAGGAATGCGGCGTCTGCGACGCCGGCGCAGAGCAGATGATTGGCTATATCGCCGCGGGACGCGCCGTGCTCGGTGCGGTGCCGACGCTCACGACGATCGTCGCCGAGCGTTTCTTCGATGAAGGCGGAGGCATGCAACTCATCCTGCATGCGCCCTTCGGCGGACGCATCAATAAAGCCTGGGGACTGGCGCTGCGCAAGCGTTTCTGCCGGGGATTCAACTTCGAGTTGCAGGCCGCGGCAACCGATAACGGACTGAATATCTCGCTGGCAGAGCAGCACAGTTTTCCGTTGAGCGATGTCTTCCAGTTCCTGACGGAACACACGGTGACTGAGCTGCTGGAGCAGGCGTCGCTGGCGTCGCCCATCTTCAAGGCGCGCTGGAAATGGGACGCAGGACGCAGCCTGCAACTGTTGCGCTTCAAGAATGGCAAGAAGATTCCGCCGCAGATTCAGCGAACGCGCGCCGACGATCTGCTGGCCAGCGTTTTTCCGCAGGTCGCGGCGTGCCAGGAAAACGTCGAGGGCGATATCGAGATTCCGGACCATCCTCTCGTTCGCGAAGTCATGAAAGACGTGCTTGGCGAGGCGATGGATCTCGAAGGATTGAAGCGCGTTCTTCAAGACATGGATTCGGGCGAGATCCGCTGCGTTGCGGTCGATACGGCGACTCCATCTCATTTCGCGCATGAGATGCTGAACGCGAATCCGTACGCGTTTCTAGACGATGCTCCACTGGAAGAGCGTCGTGCGCGTGCGGTGAGCATGCGCGGCGTGCTGCCAGACAATCTATTGGGCGAAGCAGGCCGACTTTCTCCCGAGGCCATCGCGTCGGTGCGCGAGGAAGTCTGGCCTGATATTCGTGATGAGCATGAGCTGCATGATCTGCATCTGCTCGCTGGTTGTTGTTCCTGCGGCTGTTTTGTCGCAGCCTGCTGCTCGTGACTGGGACATGTTTTTTGCCCGGTTGGAAGAGCAGGGACGTGCTTCGCTTGCTGTTGCTCGTGAGCGCAATTACTTCTGCGCGGCCGAGCGTGTTGATTGGTTGAAGTCGCTTTGGCCCGAGGTGCGATTTGCGCCTGCCGTCTCATCTGTATCTGTCACTGTTACGGATACAGATGAAGTTTTGCGGAAGGGTGTGCAGGGCTGGATGCAGATCCTCGGCCCAGTCTCTTCGCGTTCGCTGGCGCAGAGGCTTGGTGTTTCTCCGAGCGAAGTCTGGAAGCAGATGCTTCGACTGGAGATGTCTGGCACGATTCTGCGCGGCGTTTTCGAAGGCGTGGGCAGCGTAGATTCGTTCGCGGATGAGGATGTCGAGTGGTGCGAGCGTCGGCTGTTGCAGCGGATTCACAAGCGGACGCTGGTGGCGCTGCGGAAGCAGGTTGAGCCCGTCACTCCCTCGACTTTCATGCAGTGGCTGTTGCGGTGGCAGCAGGTGGCTCCCAATACTCAGCTTGCGGGGGAGGCCGGGGTGCTCGGAGGCGCTGCGTGGGCTGGAGGGGTTTGAGGCTCCGGCGATTGAGTGGGAGCGGTCGATTCTGCCGCAACGCGTGGCGGGGTATGATCCGCGGTGGCTGGATGCGCTGTGTTTGTCGGGAGTTGTGGGTTGGGGACGGATTTCGCCGCATCCGGCTTTTGAGTCTGTGGAGTCGGGCGGGCCTCGGCGCGTGGTGCCGACGAGCATGGCTCCGGTGACATTTTTTGTGCGGGAAGAGGCGCTTTGGATGGATCTGTGCCTTTCTGAGCGGCAGATTCCCGAGACTTGTCTGACGGCTTGTCTCAGCGGGCTTGCCGGCCGGGTGCGTGACATTCTTTCGTCCGGTGGCGCTATGTTTTCCGGCGATCTGGTTCGGCGGCTCGGCGTTCCCGCGGCTGAGCTTGACCTGGCGCTTTGGGAACTGGTGGCCGCCGGGCTCGTCACTGCGGACGGCTTTGACAGCCTGCGGATGCTGATCGATCCCCGGCGGAAGCAGGTGGCGGCGACGCGGACTCGGGTGAAGCAGGCGGCGGGGCGATGGAGCTTGTTTCGCGCTTTGGACCCAGACCCTCAGACTGGCGCTCAGGCTGTTACCCGGCGCGAGGCTGAGATCGAGTCGGCTTGCCGGATGTTGCTGGCCCGCTACGGCGTCGTTTTTCGCGATCTGCTGGAGCGGGAGACTACCGTTCCGCGCTGGCGTGAGCTGCTGCAATTCCTGCGGCGCATGGAGGCGCGCGGCGAGGTTCGCGGTGGACGGTTCGTCTCCGGATTTGGCGGTGAGCAGTTTGCTTTGCCTCAGGCATTGGAATCGCTGCGCGAGGCACGGCGCAGCGGGATTAAGCTTGAGCCGGTGACGGTGGCGGCTGCCGATCCTTTGAACCTGATTGGCGTTGTTGTTCCGGGTGAGCGCGTTGCGGCGGTTGCCGGGAATCGGGTGACGTTTGATGAGGCGGTGCTTCGGCCTTTGGAGGCTAATCCTACCGGTACTCAGGCTATGGAATCCGTTAACAACCCCAGGTTAGCTTCGCGAACCTGGGGCACCCGGAGTGCTTCTTTACCTCTGCCTCTGGCAGAATCTAGTTATGAGCAGCAGCCGCCTACAGCCTGAATCTGCACCTCTGGTTGAGGGGGTGGATTACTACATGGATGGGCCTTATCTGGTCTTTACAGAGGCTTATCATCGGAAGCGTGGATATTGCTGCCAGTCTAGTTGCCGGCATTGTCCCTGGCGTGCGGCGGAAGCTCTCGAAGACGAGATGTGACCCCCCCGGTATAGTCTCGCTAAATTCTTCTTTTTCCAGGTGCTTGGCTGCATTTGGTTTCCGCAATGAGAAAAGTGCGGTTGGTTTTGGTGCGCGCTGCGCGCGGACTGGCGAGGCCCATCCTACCTTCTCGAACAGCGCGAGAAGATAGGATGGGGCACCCGGCAGATCGTGTCCAATCTCACTTGTGCGGAACGTCGGCTCAAAGCTATTCTGAAGAACCTGGGTGGAGATTTTGTACTATGGCAAAGCTCGTGTACGGATTGAACCAGTCCCTGGATGGCTACGTTGACCATATGAAGCTTGGGCCGCCTGTGCCCGCGGCCTTTCGTCACTTCATCGAGCTGGTGCGCGGCCTGTCGGGTCTCATCTATGGTGGCCGCATGTACCAAATCATGCGTTATTGGGACGAAGAGCTTCCTGATTGGGACGCGGAGGACCGCGAATTCGCGGCGGCGTGGCGAAGCCAGCCGAAGTGGGTCGTGTCGCGTTCGCTCAAGTCAGTTGGCCCCAACGCCACGCTTGTCGCGGATGACTTCGAGACGGTGATACGCAAGCTGAAGGTTGAGCTGGCTGGCGAGATTTACGTTGGCGGACCAGTCCTGGCGCAAATCCTGACCGGGGCTGGTCTTATCGATGAGTATCGACTCTACCTCTACCCCATCGTGCTTGGTGGTGGCACGCCATTCTTCGCCGGCCCCCGGCCGCCGCTCCACCTTGTGGCCAGCGATCGAATCGCCGAGGACTTGATCCTGTTGACGTACGTTCCTGCTTAATCGCGCGACTCGCCCGACCGGCTGCGCCGACGCATCACGTCCGCTTGGGTCATCAAAGTAGAAAAGTCCCGGTGGCACAGCATTCGACCAAAACTGACGCTGGCCGTCAGATCGAATGCCTGCCAGGACAGCTCCTTACCCTAGTTTTACCTTTCGAGGGGTTGGGCATTCATAGCCTGACTGGCATTTTTTGCCGCTGGTGAAGATGTGTCGCCACTCGTTGTACATGGTGGCTCCCCCCCGGGGTGTTTTTGTAAATTCGTGAGAGAACGTGGTTTAGGGAACTTCTTCGTGCAGGTGTAAGCCTTGTTGAGAAGATCCCGGGGCTAAAGCCCCCTTTGCGTCTGAGCGACATTCACCGGGCTAAAGCCCGGTGCTTCTACCCAAAAAACAATGATGAAATCTGCCCTAAAACACGAAAGCCCGCCGGGTCCCGGCGGGCTTTTTTCTCTCTATATCTATTTTAGCAATTTTGGCGAAATAGTCGGCCAAATTGGTCTCAGTTTTTTCGCTTTGGAATGTGTGAGTTAGAAGATTTCTTTCGCCGGAGGGGCTTGACAGGGTTTCAGGTGCAACTGCCCCACTCAAGCCGAAAGATGGCTTGGGTGGGCACCCGCCCCTTGCGAACTTGCTCAAAACGGGACTCTTCAGGAGCTTCGGAGTCAAGTTCCGATGTGTTGGAAGACGCCAGGTCTCTCAACGCAGAGTCACATGCAAAACGCTAGAAGTATGGATGAACCGGTTTACGAGTATGATTCTTGCAAGTTCAATCGGGTTTGGTTTCAATCCGATGTTCTTTTGAAGGGATAGATATCGTGATAGATAGCAAAGTCCCACACTTCACCGCTCGGAAGTTCGGCTATAGCGGTCTTCTACTCGCAGTGTTCCTTGCAGCTGCGATACCTGCTTTTTCCCAAGATGACAGGAAAACGGAGACGATTGACGCCCGCGCGATGGGTACCAGCACCCAGTTGGGTCAAAATGTCAGTGTCAAGATTACCATCTACCGATTCTCCACACAGGAAGAGAGGCAAGTCCTCGTCGATGCGTTTAAGAAGGGCCAGAGCCAGGGTTTGGTGGACGCACTCAGCAAGATGAAGTCCGTTGGTCGCATTGCCATCACCGGCACAGTTGGCACCGACCTTGGTTACATCGCCCTGATTCCTTCACCCACAGGCCGCAAGATTCGGTTCGCTACCGACCGCCCGATCAGATTTGGTGAAGCCTATAACAACGGCCCAAGCACGGCCTACAACTTGACTGCCGGCGAAATTGACTTGAACGACTCCGACAAGGACAAGAGCGGCGGCGTTCTGTACCCTGCTGCGCAGCTGATCATCAACAAACAGGGCCAGCTTCAGTTCGAGCTTCGCAAAAATGCCTGGAACCTGGTCAACATCATCGACTGGAATGGTGCTGGCTCCAAAGAGTAGACCACCTTATCCACCATCAGAAGCCGTTCAAGCGAGACGGTTTAGAGAAACCATCTGGTGAAATGCCGTGATCAAATATCACCAATTGTCATCTGTGGGGTGCCAAAGGAAGCAATTTACCGAATCCCGACTTTGCGCGCATAACGGGATAACTTCCGAATTGCCCGTGATCCACAAACTGAAATCCGGGTCGTCTGTCGGACACATTCTGGTGGCGCCGTTCTCCGGGACCACGTTCCTGGATTGCCGACGATGCGCCCGCGATCGGAGCGTACCATCTGCGATATGCTCCGGCGAATCGCGGACGCGCAACCCTTAGGAGCTAAACCAGTAAGGAGCGAGCATGATAAATCTCACACCCTTCCTACTATTTGACGGAAATTGTGCCGAAGCTATGGCGTTTTACCAATCTTGTTTGGGCGGTGAGTTGACTATCACGAAAGTCGGTGACCCGCCCATGAAGGACCATATGCCGCCGGAGCAGCATCACAAAGTGGCTTACGCCCACTTGAAAAGCGGTGTCGTAGAGTTTTCGGCTACAGACTGGCAACACCCGAAGCGAACACCGAAACAGGGCAATACTATCGGCATGTACATTAACGGCGGGAAGTACATGGAGTTGAGAGCAATCTTCGACAGGCTCGCGGTGGGAGCAGACAGTGAGTTACTTGACGATTTGCGGGATCTGCCGTTTGGAAGCTATGGACATCTTGCCGATAAATACGGCGTCCATTGGTTCTTCCAGGGGGAGAAAAAGGAAGCGTAATAAGGCGAATAATAGTTTCTGGCCGGGGTTCCAAACCGGCCCATACCGACGCAAGTCGAAACCCGGTCTGAGGTCAGTGCTGCCGGATCACGCTACTCGGAAGTTGAGCGTCTGCATATCTCTCCGTTCATCTGCCCGAAGAGTCCCGCTACCGGAGTATTGTCTTCCCGAGTGGATTGTCGGCAAACCGGAAGTGATCATCTGTCCTCATGCAGTGCACGTAAAACGGTGCCGTAGGTAACTTCGGCAGGTTGTAGGTATGGTCTGCTCTCCTGTTCACACGTCAGGTGGGGCATTATCGTCAAGCCCTCATCAAGCAGACCTGGAACCCGCTCTCAAGCCAAAAAGATGGCTTGGATGGCACCCGCCAAGATTTCGGAGCCGGGAGATCTCGGCTTTGCCGAGACGCTTTTCTAATTCATTTCATTCCGGGCATGGCGGAGTGGTCCATGTTGTCGTGTCCCTGATCGTCATCGTCGGTGGACCAGATTTTCTTTGGGTCGGTTTCGTAGGGGTATACGTGGACCATCCATCCGAAGAGATGCGGATAGAACTCCCCGCCTGCGGCCTCGCAGGCTTCTTTGGTGGTGATGGAGCCCAACAGGCCGAACTTTGCATTGGGGCCGAAGTATAAGGCCTTCTGGTCTGGCGGTGCTTTGCAGAAATTAATGTGCTGATGCCAGTGCGCGATGCTGAGGGGGATACGGTCGTTCAGCTCGTCCTCGCTGGCGTCGACCCGGTCGGTGTACATGGCTCCGATGAGCTTGTAGTCACCGTCGGCGGTTTTCCTGTAGAGCAGCGAGGTTGGTTTGAGGGGATCGAAGTGTAACCATGCCTCGCGTCCGTACTCGTGCTTTGTGAAGTGATATTGGGACTGCGGAACGTTGGGGAGAAAGATCTCATAACCGTCGGCGAGAGCCTTGCGGTAATCCTGATAGGGAGCCATGGCCTGTTTTGCTGCTGCTGCGACCGCGTCAGCTTTCTGCTGGTCGCCTGCTTTCAGCGGCCTGAGCGATGTCATATACATATGTCCTGACATGTGCGCCATGCCCTGCTGGGTTGCCGGCCGAGGATCGTCGGTGGACGCGCTTGCGAAGGAACTTGTCGTGAGGCATAGGAGCGCCATCAGGCAGAGGAGCGCCGCTGACCAGGCGCATGCGCGGAAGCGGGAACTTGGTGGAAGCTGGGACATTTCGTACCCTCCGGAGGCCTTGAACCAAGCGGCCTGCGCTGGTCGTGATTTCGGGGCCTCGCCGATTCTTCGTTCAATTCTAGAGACACTCTAATTGCGGTTGAAGTTTCGCACGTTCGTGGATCGTTGCCGGTGTGCGGCGTGCTATGCTCGCGTTACTCCCCGGAAATTTCAGAGCCTGGCGCAAAGAGAGGCCGCGCGCGTCGACGATTGAGCACTCGGTTCCCGCTTGGTCCACGCTGCCGGCGTCCGAACCGAATATGTAGAATGATCTTCCGCCAGATGTTGAGAAGCTTAGCGGTGCCGATTTTTGAATCCCGGAGAGTGCCAGCTTGAGTAAACTACTGAACATGCCAGTCGTGGTTTTTGTCCTGTCGTTTATTGTTCTGGGGCTTTCGGTGCAGGTCGGCGCTTTCTTTGCCCGGAAGGTTCGACCGGTGAACGAGGACGAGAGGGAAGATCTTGGGTTAGTGGTCAGCGCGAGCCTGACAATGCTGGCACTGATTATCGGATTCACCTTTTCGATGGCTGTGGGCCGCTACGATCAGCGCAAGAATTATGAGGAAGAAGAGGCGAATGCGATTGGTACGGAGTACGTCCGGGCGGATCTGCTGCCAGCGGCGGATGCGGCGACTGTGCGTCAGTTGCTGACGCAATATCTCGATCAGCGGATGCTGTTCTATACGACTCGTGACCTGCAGAAGTTGGATGCGGTAAACAGCGAGACGGCAACCCTGCAGAACAAGATGTGGGCTACGGTGCAGGACGTTGCCAAGAGGCAGCCGACGCCCGTGGTCGCGCTTGCGGTTGCAGGCATGAACGATGTGTTGAACAGGCAGGGATACACGCAGGCTGCGTGGTGGAACCGCATTCCTACGGGCGCATGGAGCCTGATGGTTGCGCTTGCGATCTGCTGCTCTCTGCTGATTGGTTATAGTGCCCACAAGGGACACAGGCTGTTCACGGTTTTGCCGTTTCTTCTCTCGATAGCTTTCTTTCTCATCTCTGATATTGACAGCCCGCGCAGAGGGGTGATTCGAGTCATCCCGCAGAACCTGATCAGCCTGTCCCAGTCGCTGCATCCACAGTAGATATTCAACTGGACTGCCAGATATCAACTGCCAGATATCAGGCTGGTTTCGGCGCGTTCTGGTGGAAGCCGAGAATGTTTCCTTCGGTGTCCTTGAAGGCGGCGATCCAGCCCATGCCCTGGCCGATTTCCTGCTTGGGCAGGATGATGGTGCCGCCTGCGGCTTCGACCTTTTTGCTGGCTTCCTCGATGGAGTCGACGCTGATGTAGTTCATGAAAGGCTGGCCGGGATTCATGCGCGGCATCAGACCTCCGTTGATGCCGACTTCGCCGTCTTTGCGGGTCTCGACGAGGAAATAATTCATGTTCCAGGGATCGCTGATCTTCCAGCCGAAGGCATCTTCGTAGAACTTCTTGGCGCGCTGGACGTCGTCGGCGGGGATTTCGAAATGGACAATCGCATTTGGCATAGCGGGAGGATGATAAAGGACGGGAAGAGCAAGCGTCGAAGGAATTGTGACGGTTGGGTTCCGGGCACTTTCTGCTACCGGGATCGAATGGCCTGGAAGCGGAAGGAATATCCAAGACCAATCGAGTGATCGGGCGTTGCGGCTGATAGGCCGAAGGTCCAGTGAAAATCGAGTTGCTGATGCGGCGAAGGCTTCCAGGCTGTGCCGAAATCGATTGTGTGCTGCGGGCCTCCGCGCTGGGGAAAAGCGCCGGAGTATTCGATGTAAGCGTCCCAGGGCGGCAGAAGCTGGCGATCGAAAAACACGCTGGACTGGCCCGTCAGATTTCGGTGTGGTCCTTGGGTCGGCCACATGAGGGAGAACATTCCGGCGGTGGTCCAGTTCTTGGTCAGCGCACGCGACCAGGGGAGTTGGACGGTCGGGTCATAGCCGTGACTTGAGATCTGGCTCGCTCCTGTGGGGAAGCTGACGGAGGGGATGAGCGAGAGGGCGAATCCGCCGCGCGTTGGGCCAAGCTGCTGCTTCAAGCCGAGGCTTAGATCGCCGAATCCGTTGGTGAAGCCGGAACCGGTGTCGAAGTTATGGAAGTAGTTCGGGGTGGTGAAGCGAAGCTCGGTCTTGTTGGCGATTCCGAAGCGCACGGCTGTTTCAGGAAAATCGAAGGCCCATTGGCCTCCGTTGGCGGTTTCTGCGAATCCATTCTCGAACTGCAGGCTTCCGCAGGGTACGACGATGCTAGAACTGGTGATCTGGGGGCGATCTGTGGCGATGGTGCTTTGCGCGTTGGAGCCGCACTGCTGCGCGCTCGCGTGGAGCGCGAGTGTTCCGAGCGCGAGGGAAAGAAACACGGCACGGGGAGACTGCGGCATCGAGAGGATGATAACCGGCGGCGAGCCAGATGGACGCGGGCTTCGAAACTGCCGGTCGCGGCGTGGCCCAGGCATTTATATCTTTGAGGCTGTGCCTATGTCTCCAGTTGAGGTGCGGCGCACTCAACACTCTCGTGTTTCCAATGGCTGCGTGCTGTCTTGCGTCCCCATGCGATCATTGGTCTTTCGACAAGATAATAGGACGCGACGGCGGCAGCCAAGGCGGTTACGGCATTCAAGGGAAGCACGCCCCACCGGCCGAACGGACTGGAATTCTCGAAGGGCGATTCCAGGAAGAGCTGCTGCCACAAATAGAGACTGAAGGAAATGGTGCCCAGCCAGATAAATGCGCGGTTTGTCAGCAAGACATGAGCAAGCCCTTTTTCCGCAACCAGCGTGGACGCGATGGCAATGGCGATCAGAACATAGGTGGTCAGGGTGGGATTCGCATGACTGCGCTGATAGTTCAATAAGAGGGGAAAGGCGCAGAACCAGGGCGTCTCTTTGGGGAAGTTGCGACGGATGAATTCCCGCACCTTCGACTTCGTAAGCAGCAGGGCGAGCAGGCATCCAATGAGCAGGCCGTCAAGCCTGAACTCGGTGCGCATCATCCAGAATTTCAGATTCGTTCCGGCAATATGGGTGAAATGCGTGTAGGTGTACAGTCTCCACGAGGCGAAGGCGGCGCTCAAAGCGGCAGCAAACCAGACAGCCCTTCGATTGCCAAGAAACAAAAGCAATGCCGGCCAGAAGAAATAGAACTGCTCCTCGATGGAGAGCGACCAGAAATGGTTTGTATAAACGTCGGCAGGGTGAAAGGCCGCCCAGTAGTTGCGAAAGAAGAATGCTGATGCAACAAAGCTTTTGGTGCTGAGTCCACCCAGGTCCATGAACTGGTTCAGAATGGCAACGATGACGAGAAAGGTCATTGCCGCCGGCAGGATGCGAAAAGCCCTTCTTCGGTAAAACGCCGCCAGGTTGAGCGTGCCGGTCTTTTCCCGCTCCGCAAGGAGCGATCGTGTGATGACGTATCCGCTTAACACGAAGAAGATGTCTACGCCGAGAAGGCTCAGCCTGAACAACAGGCTGTGAAGGCGCGTGGGCTCGCAGAGGTGGGAGACACACACCATCAGGATTGCCAGGCCGCGCCAGCCGTCCAGTACAGGAATGCGTCCGAGAAGCGGGGAAGCGGCCGTGTTGGCCACTTGCCGGTCAGACGATTGCAAAGCGGTGATTGTGCTCACTCGATAAATCCGCTTCAGAAATTGTGGGGAGGCTAATGCATCTTAAAACAATTTGTTGTGCTGAGATCATTCCTGGATCGAAATGTGACTTTTATGCCGCGCGGCGCGGTACCTTCGGTAACCGGGTTGTTTCTTTCGAGGTAGCTGGGATCAAATTTGGGCCTTGCGGCGCTATTTTTCGACAGGGCGACCGAAGCAGAGCACGTAACCGTTGTTGTCGGCGATCTCGAAGGCTCTTAGTCCGTCACTCGTGTTGTCCAGTTCGCGATGCATCGGCACTTGTCGGGACTGGAACTCTGCATAGAGTGAGTCGGGGTCGCTGGTGTTGACGTAAGCGTCCCACCTGGCCCATTCGTGGCGCGAATGGTTCGGCTGTGGATGGATCTCAGAGGCGATGGCCTTGAACATAACCATGATCTGGTCGCGTCCGACGAAGGCCCAGAAGTCGTCGCATTGTTCGTCGCCGCCTCCTTTATAGAGGAGCTTGAACCCCAGTTTGGACTGGTAGAAGTTGAGAGTCGCGCTCAAATCGTCAACGATGAAAAAGGGAGTGATGCTGTTCAACATGCCGAGAGGCTCCAGGAGGCGAATATAAAGCATCTGTCTGCGTAGCCGCCAGCGGTCTGTGGAGAGCGCTTATTGCCACTGTCTCTATTGCGCGGTACGTCGTTTTGGCTTACTCAGGCGGATGTTGATCCCAAATATTGGACCCAGGACATTTATTCCGTAATCCGTATACCTCGGTTGAGACAAGTAGGCATTGGATATGTGCATATAAGTTAATCCGGCGGCAATGCTATAGCGGGGATTGAAGTTATATCGCGCTCCGCCGCCCATCATGAAAGTGAATGTCAGATCCTGTCCCTGCGCATACTTGACCCCGTCAGGTCCCTTAGCGTTGATATCTCCGATGCCGCCCCGCATTTCAAAGTACGGCACAATCTTCCACCTGGGTTGGACAAAGTTGCGCCGGATACCGTAGTCGAAAGCGAAATACCGCGTTTCAGCTCCTCTCGGAATCGCTGTGTAGGAGCCACTGAAGGTAAAGTCCGTATTGCCGTGTAGAAATTTAGGTTCCCCTATATTGTTCACGTGCCATCGAAGAGAAGCGATGGTGGGCACCAGAGTGTAATGAAGCGGCCATGCCCAAACATTGAAGGGAAGCCATCCCGATTCAAGGGAAAATTCGAGCTTGTTTTTGTAATAGATGTCCCGGTAATCGGCGGACTTAGAGTCCGGTGAAGGTTCATCCGCAGCGTGGCCCAGTGCAGGCGTGTCGTCTCTCTTGACCCAACCCCTCAAATCCTCCAGCTGCACACTCGAGTAACTCACGGACTCGGGCGAGGTTTGTTGCCCCTCAGCCACAGAGGCCACGTCGCCGGCGAGGCGTTGGGGGGCCTGGCCATTCAGAGGAAATACAGCCAGCAGCAGAGTAATGGTGGCGAGACAATGCCGCATGACTGGAAATGTTAGCAATCTCGATTCTCGACGTACAACGTCCGGTCTCTTGTCCTGCCTTTTAAAACCGATTCAAGATGCGATTGAGGCTGTTCTTAGGAGGCGGTTCTTCGCTCTTGGCGAGCTCTTTCGGTTTCGCTTGGGCATGTCGTGGGCATTTTGGAGCGCAAATAAGGTGGCGCGTCGGTGCCCGACGCGCGTCGTGAGTGATCCGCTGCGGTCTTCGACCTTGAGCGGATGGGCCTACGGCAGTAAGGTACGCCGTCTCTCGACGGCGGTTCTTATTCGGAGGGCTGAAGCCCTCTGCTTCTACCTGGAGGTGCTTTGCACCTCTTCTTGTCTTTTCTTGGGTCAGATTTTGTGGTTACGGCCTTCCTTCCACTCGCTCGGGGCTGCGAACCCACATCTCAGAATCGAGATGTGGGGCAGCCGGCACCCGGCTCTTAGAACTGCCCGCCCAACTGAGTGTATAGGTTTTGTTAGTTATCCGGTGAGGCTCTCATTACCGCCTCCTGGAAATCTGTGATGGCACGGAGCCACCCGTTCTTGCGTGTCTCGTCCTTCAGCAGCTCATCAACGGGAATGCTTTTACCATCTTGAGCGGCAACGTTCCACGCAGTTCCGTTCTTCTTGACAAATGCACCAGGAACGAGTCCTGCGAGAGTCGCAAGATATTGTTTACCGAGGTCGGGCAGACCTGCATCGTTGGCCTGTTGGCCTATGTACTCCATCCATACCTGACCTGAGGTCGAAATCGCGCCGAGATTCCAGCTTCTCGCAGCTGAGTGCCACCGGAGGATCATGTTAGCAGTACCGAATTCTGTCGAAACATCATTAGGGAGGTCGTCAATGAAAGCTCTTAATTTTGGAGTAATGCCTGGAAGGCTGTTCTCGATCTGCTCAAAATAGCGTTCCTGGGTAATCGTCGTTCGCTTTCCAGTTTTATTAGGCATTGCCTCTACAGCTGCTGACGAACCTGCGTTCGGTGGTTTAACGGCGATCTGACCATTATCGATTGTGACAATGCCTCGGTCGATGTTCGTGGTCCTTGCGAGGATGCGCGGCTGCACGATATACCCTCCGTCGGGTATCGGCACTTCAAAGAGAGCGAGTTCGACAACGCCTAGTGTGAAGTGAAGACCCGCATATTGTTGGAGGAACTCGGTCATCGCTTCTACTTCCTCACGAATGCCATCACCAACAATAAGCAGTAAGAATCGTCCACGTTTTAGATTCCTCGAAACGGCATCATGAAAAGAGGCCTCATCTATTTCCTCTTTTGCTGAAACGAGTTCGTAGAGTCTTCGCGTCTTTTTTTCATCCGAATTATCGAGCGATCTTGTCCGGGTAATCGCTTCCTGTAGATCGTCATAAGTCCAATTTGACATTTCTGTCGCGTAGTCAATGATCTGGCCGACTACTTCCCGTCTCGCCTCTGGATTGCGCCAAAGCTTGCACTCAATGAGTGCAATATCTCCCTTCGGAGTAACGAGCAGGTTGTCAAGAGATCCCGATCGCATTGGGAGCTCGACACAAATGGGAACCAGGTCACAGAAAATTGGCTCTATTTGATCGATGGGCAAAACGCTAGGGTGCTTCATAATGAGGTGCTGGAGCCACGCCTCGTTGTAGAGAACGCCTTCAGCTCCATTCTTCGAAAAGTGAACGCGTCGTAGCTTCTTAGCCGAGGAGCTCGTCTGTAAGCCTTCAAGGAAAATCGTCTGACCATATTGGGTTGCGTTCGACATGCATACATCATAGCGAATCGGAGAACGGATAAAATGCGCTTCATCCCGGATTCCTCATCCTCGATCTAACTGCTTTTCCTATACCGAAAGTAACTTGACTAACGGCCTGAAGAGGATGCTCCTGTGGGTGTCGCTGTTGATGTGGCGGGTGTTCCTTCGCGAATGAGTAGGGCCATTCTTGGGAAGGTGAAGCTGCCTCCGGCGTCGTCGATTACGTTGACCTGGCAGGTGTAGAGGCCCGGCTTCAGGTCTGTTAATGGGACGTCGAACTGGAAGGCTATGGCGTCGCGTGTGGGCACGTTGAGTTGCGTGGCCTGGACGAGTGGGGTTTCGTAGACTTTTAATCCGTTGCTTAGAAATTCGATGCTGGTGAAGACCCGGACCGGGGTGGTGGCGGTGTCTTTGCTGTTCTTACTTTTCTTGGCGGGGCCGTTCTCGGCTACAGGTTGATCTGTAACTGCTGCGGTTGCTTTTGCCGGGTTGTAGATTTCGTAGAGGAAATATAAGTGCTGGTTCTGGCGGAAGACGTGCGGGAGGTTGGGTACGACTTCCTGGCCGTCGTGGATGAGCGGGTTGTCGGCCTTCTTGGCGGCGGGGATGCGCTGGCTGGCGAGGACGACGGAGCTGAGTTTGACGGGCGCTTTGCGCAGGTCGGGCACGTTGATGTCGGTCTCGAAGGAGCCCATGCGCCCGGTTTCGTTTTCGCGCACGACGAACTTGAGATGGAACTTTCCGGCGGGCAGGGTGAAGCTGGTGGAGTACTGGATGGTGCGCTGGCGTACCTGCTGCGCCTGGTCGATGGCGAGCTTTACGGTGTCGCGCGCGTTGCCGATGATGCGGCCGGCGGAGTCTTTGACTTCGCCGATGACGTCGAGCGTGGCCTTGTCGCGGTCGCCGCCTTTGACGAAGGGGATCTGCGAGCCGGGGACGAGGATGGAGATGGGGACGGAGTAGTGGTAGTCGTCGATGCGGAAGTAGAGCGCCTGCAGGTAGACGGACATTTCGGTTGACGGGAGATCGCTGGCGAGCTCGTCGTCGAGCTGGCGCTCGCGGTCTTCCTTGTTCGAGTGCTTGTAGTCGGCGGGGGCGTAGTAGCCGGGGCGGTACTCCAATTTCACATCTGACCGGTTGATTTTGATGGAGAGGCGGCGCTAGGAGCCGTCTCTTCTTGCATCCGTCGAGCGGTAGCCGATGACGTAGTAGGCTCGACATGTCCTGCTGCATGCGCTGGAAGGCGGGGGCGAAGTCGTTGGAGTCGAAGAAGGCCTTGCCGCCGGTGTCGGATGAGAGGTTGGCCATGACTTCCTGCGAGTTGAAGTTGGCGTCGAGGTTGTTCTGGAGCGCGGAGCCGTTGTAGGCGCCGTTGCCGCGCAGGCTTCCGGTGGAGGCGTCGCCGAGCGGGGAGATGGCCTGGAGGCCGCGCGCGTCGACGCTATAGATGGACATATTGGAGCGCACGGCGGAGTTGATGGCGGCGTGGAGCGAGGCCTGGTTCTCGATGCCGTCGCGGGAGATGCCGCCGGAGAAGTAGAGCAGCGCTTTTTTCTGGTTGATGTAGTTGATGGATTTCGCGATGGAGGCGATGGCGAAGAGCTCGCGGTCGGTGTTGATGTCGTTGTACTCGCTCTCGTCGGCGGTGTAGGCGGTGGTGTCTTCGACCTGATTGGTGGTGCTGGTGGCGCCGGGAGCGAAGCCCTGGGTCTGGTCGCCGGAGTAGCTGTTGACGGCGTTGAGCAGGAGCTGCTTGTTCTGGGTGAAGTCCTGATCGAGGGAGAGCGATGCGTCGAGCGAGACGACGGAGACGACGTCGGCGGCCTGCATCTGTTTGTTGATGTAGTTGCGGGCTGCGTCCTGCGCCCGCTCGAGGTCTTCGGGCTGCATGGAGGTGATGTCGAAGAAGAGGACGACGAGGCGGTGGTCGCGGAGTGCGTCACCGGTCATGATGGGCGATTTGCCGAGGAGGATGGAGTTTCCAGCGTGGCCACTTATCGTCGCTTCGTTGAGCGCGGCGGCTTCGTCGACGCTTTCGTAGTCGAAGCTGGTGATTTGCTGGGGTTTGCCGTTTTCGGTGATGGTGAAGTCTTTTTGCGTTAGCCCTTTTACGATCTGGCCGGTTTTTTTGTCCCGGACGACTATGTTGGTCAGGACGAGGTCGCTGTTTACTTTCAGGGTGAAGGCCTGGTTTTGCTGGTCTTGCTGGTTTTGGGCCTGGAGGGTCGGGATCAGTAGCAGTACTGCTAGAAAAACTATTGCTACTGCTTCGGAGACTGCCGGTCGTTGCTTTGCAACGATTCGCACGAACTTTGTTCGCGCGGGTCCTTCGGCTCCGCTCCGCTTCGCTCAGGATGACGGCTTGGTGGCTCATGGTCTCGTCTCTTTGTCTCCTAGAAGCGGTAGCGGGCTAAGAAGGTGAATTGGCGCATGGAGGCGGCGGAGGTTACCGTTCCGTAGGTGGCGGAGCCTACGGTGGTGTCTACGCCTGCGTATTGCACGGTGTTGAAGACGTTGTTGGCGGTGGCGCGGACTTCTAAGGAGCGCATGTCTCCGAAGCGGACGCTCTTTGAGAGCGATGCGTTGAAGGAGACGGTGCCGGGGCCGGGGATGGAGTAGCGTGCTGGCTGTTCCGTAGACGGCGGCGGGCTCGGTAAAGGCATCGCGGTTGAACCAGTTGTGGATGGAGCCTCCGCCTTCGGTGATCGATGCTCCGATGACACGGTCGGGGCGCAGGGAGCCGGCGCTGCCTCGGGCTACGTCTGCGATATTCGCCTGGTAGTGCGGGGTGAGCGGCTCGCCGGTGGCGAACTGGAATGTTCCCGACATGGAGATGTTGGCGAGGGAGTGCGAGAGCCAGCTTCCGTTGGTGAGCATGTGCGTGTCGGGACCAAAGGGAAGCTCGTAGACGAAGTCGCCTTTGAAGTTGTGGCGGATGTCGAAGCTGGAGTTCGATTCTTCGGCGAGGATATCCTGCCAGTTCTGCGCGACGACGCCGCCGACACCGCCGACGGAGCTGGCGTCGTCGATGGAGTGCGAGTAGGTGTACGTTGCGCCGACGGCGATGCCGCGCTGCATGCGTTTGCGCAGGCGCACGGCGAGAGCGTTGAAATTGGAGAAGGCGATGGAGTCTTCCCAATCGTAGAAGACGCCGCTGAGAGATTCGGTTGCGCTGCGGCCGGGCGCGCTGACTACATCGAGGCGCGTGCCTTTGGAGCCGTTATAGCCGACGTTGAGGACGATGCCCAGCGGGAAGGTGTGCTGGATGTCGAGGTTCCAGACCTGCACGTAGGGCAGGCGGTAGCGCTTGTTGACGGCATAGTTGCCGGCGTCTTGCGGGGCGGGGAAGCCGTTAGCGAGCGTGATCTCAGCGCCGGTGGTGGATTCGTTGGTCTGCACGTCGGCGAAGGGCGGTTGGAAGGCGAAGTCCTGGACAAATTTTGAATACTGGCCGTTGGCGAAGTTGATGCCGTATCCGGCGCGGACGACGGTATCTTTAATGGCGCGCCATGCGATGCCGATGCGCGGAGAGAGGTCGTTGCGCTCGGGGTTTGATGAGGCCGCGCGGGTATTTGCCGGAGTATGGGCCGACCTGATTCGGCTGCACGGGGACGACGCTGGTGAAGTCGTTGCCGGCGTCGAGGTTCACGAGGCGGTCGTCTTTTTCGACATATGGTGAGAAGTATTCGTAGCGGAGGCCGGCGAGGATGGTGAGGTTCGCGCGCGCCTGCCAGCTGTCCTGCGCGAAGAGGTCCCAGACATTTTCGCGCAGATAGGCTTTTTGATAGGGTGCCTGCAAAGCGGTCTGCTGCGGGAAGCCGAGGAGCAGGTCGCCGAGATCGGAGCCAGTGGTGGAGACGCCGGAGGTGGTGTTGGCGACCGATCCGGGCTGGCTGGTGAAGAGGCCGGTGAAGTAGAAGGTTCCGGTGGAGTTAGCCTCGCCGATCATGTCGAGGTGAACGCGGCGGAAATCGCCACCGAATTTGATGTTGTTCTTTTTGTGGATCCAGGAGCTGGATTCGGTGACGGAGATGGTCTGGTTGACGTGCAGATTCGGCTGCTGCTCGTTGAGTCCGGTGAACTGGGTGAGGGTGAGGCTGGGCAGTCCGTAATTGAGCGGGCTGGTGGGACCGTTGAAGACGTTGATACCGAGCTGGCCGGCTACGTCGGTAGTGTTGGTGAAGTAGTTGAGGAGTTGCGTGTCGCTGCGGTTCCAGCTGGCGGTGAGGTTGTTGGTGAGCTTGTTCTTGCCAGCGGTGTAGCCAGCCTGCACGGAGTATTGGTGCGTCTGCTGCTTGCCGCCGAGGTCGGGGAAGATGTTCAGCTCATCTGCGGCGTTGTGACTGTAGTTGAAATTCGCGTTGATGGTCTGGCGCCATGTATTGCCGCCCTGGCCCATGACCTGACGGATCATGCCGATGATGGGTGAGCCGCCGGCGCTGGAGCCGAAGTTGTGAATGAAGCGCACGCCGACGTTGGTGGTGTTGGTCTGCGCGGTGGTGATGCGCTGGTAGTTCTGGAATGCTCCGGGGAGGTTTTGTTGCGGGACGTAGGTGAGCAGGCCCGTAGCTTGCGGGGCAATACACGCTGCGGGAATCACGTTGCCGATGAAGGGCTGGCCTGGCGTGTTGCCATTCGCAGTGCAGAGCTTTCCTCCAGGAGTGGTCAACGGATTGTAGATGGTGATTGGCGCGCCGCTTTGCGTGGTGAGCGCAGAGAGATTGCCCGCGCGCTCGTCGGCTGTAGGTACGGTTCCGTACTGGTTGAAGGGCGATGAGCTGTGATTGCCAGCGAGGGTGAAGAAGAGGAAATCTTTCGTGTCTTTGGTCAGGATTTTGGGGATGTAGGGCGCGCCGACGAAGGTCAATCCAAAGTGGTTTGAGGCGTAAGCGGGCTGATTGAGCTCGGCCCCTCGAATCGAGAACGGCTCAGCGTTCAGGGCTGAGTTGCCGCCATTCCAGAAGAATGCTCCGTGAGGCTGGTTGGGCTTGAAGTTGCGGAAGTTGCCGCGTCCGCCGAATCCTCTGCCGCCGCCACCGCCGAATCCTCCACCTCCGCCGCCAAGTCCGCCACCGCCTTGTCCACCGCGGCCGCCGCCACCGGGTGTCTGCGAGAGCGACTGATTGAATTCCTGATCTTCCATGTTCTGGCGCATCTGGTTGAAGTCGATTCCGGCGAATGGATTTGTGGTGCCGCTTTGTCCGCTGACAGCGACGGACTCATTCGAGAAGTCGGAGTTGCTCGCAAGGGAGGGGAGCTGCGCGTCGGAGCCGCTGTTTGCGCCTCCTGCCTGAATGAGGCCCGCTGCTGCGCCCAGGAGGCTCAGGTTCTGCGCGCCGTTTCCGGCAAGCTGCCTCAGGCTCTGCGAAAGTTGAGCGGTCTGGTCGGAGCCTTGCTCCTGGGTGGCGCGGGAGGCGAGCGTCAGGACGAAGTCGGCCTGCTGATCATGCGAGGTTGCGTTGAGCAGGGCTTCTTTCGTGGTGGCTGCGAAGGCGGCGAAGTCCGTCTTGAGAACATAGCGGCCGTTTTGGGGGATGGTGAGCGAGTATGCTCCGGTGGCGTCGGTAACGGTGCTGTATTTTTTCCCGGTCAGGGTGTTGGTGGCAGTGATGCTGACGCCGGGCAGGGGCGTGGTTCCGGATTTGACGGTGCCGTGGATGGTTCCGCCGGCTTGTGCCGGAGCCGTTGCCGGCGCGGGTGCTGCCGGGGGTGGCGTCTGTGCCAGGCAGGTTGCCGAGACGGCTAGCAGCAGGCTGAAGGTCAGCAATCGGGGCACGGGCGAATTCCTCTACTGTTGCGGTGGAGCGGCTGCGGCGCTGCCGTGATCGGGCCCAGGCGGGCCTGTGCCGGGCCCTGCGCCTGCTGGTCTGTTGCGCGGCTCGATGACGGTGAGTTGAGTAGCGAGGTAGTTGCCGTCCTTGAGCGCGCCGCGCGAAGTGACGGTGTCGCCCACTTTAATGTCAGCCAGAGTGATGCTCTCGCGATGTTTCTGGAAGGAAGTGTTCTCGTCGACCCTGATGGTCTGGGTTTTCTTGTCTGGGCGTTCGATGGTGAGTGTGAGGTCATTGATAGCCGTAATTTTGCCGGCGGTCCAGGTTTTGCCGAAGTCAGCCTGCATCTGTTTCATGTGCGCCACCTGTTCGGCGTCGAGAACGGCGAGAAAGACTGCGCCGACGGTATGCGCCTTGTCGTCGACATCGCCGCCGGTCATGACTACGTCGCCGGCGTGGATATCGGTGGCTTTGATGGGCTGGCGGTCCTTCATGATGTGGGTGTTGGGGCCGGTTGCGATCTCGTAGATGGTGCCGTCTTCGGTCTTGACGGTGAACTCGCCGCCTGCGATGGCGGTGACGGTGCCGTGGACGGCCGAGCCCATGCCCATGAAACCGCCGCCCATCCCACCACGCGGGCCGCCCTGGCGTTCATGCTGCGGAGTTGCCGTAGCATCTGGTTGTTGCGCGCGCAGCGTGAAGGCGGGGGTGAGCGTTAGAGAACCAAGGAGTGCGAGGGTTGCAAGTCGGGGATGGGTGGCTTTCATATCGTTATTTGTACCTTTGACTCGGTTATAAGCCGAGTCGGAAGCAGTTAGCAATTGTTGGACCATTTAGTGCTTTGACTGCCTGATAGACGCATAAATGTCGTCCCGAGTCTCACCTCTGCACTTGAGGAATTACGTCACTGCCGCGCTTTTTGTTCAAGGATTCCCCGCCCTCGGGTACACTGCGGGGAATGTTGCAGCAGCAGGAAGTAGCTCATACCGAGTCGCACTTTAAGTCGAGTGACGTTGTGCGCGATATCGTTATTGGAATGGCGGACGGGCTGACCGTTCCGTTTGCACTGGCGGCGGGGTTGTCGGGAGTTGGAGCGGCGACGCACGTGGTGGTGATTGCGGGTCTGGCTGAGATTGCCGCGGGCTCGATCGCGATGGGGCTGGGCGGCTACCTGGCGTCGCGCGGCGATTCCGAGCACTATGCGAGTGAGCGCAGACGCGAGGAGACGGAGATTGTGAGCCGTACGCGCGATGAAGAGGAAGAGATCTACGAAATATTTGAGGAGTACGGTGTCACGCGAACCGAGAGCGATCCTGTGCTGCAGGCGCTCAAGCGAAACCCCAAGGCATGGGTCGATTTTATGATGCGCTTCGAACTGGGACTGGAAGAGCCGGAGCCGCAAAGAGCGCGCCAGAGCGCGGCAACCATTGGGTTTTCTTATGTGGTAGGCGGTCTTGTGCCGCTGGTGCCTTACATGCTGATGAGCGACAGTATGCATGCGCTGGTAGCATCGGTGGTGACGACTTTGCTGGCGCTGCTGGCGTTTGGCGCGGCCAAGGGGAGGGCTACCGGAGCAGACGTCTTGCGTAGTGGATTGCAGACGGTGTCTATTGGCGGGTTGGCAGCGGCAGCGGCATTTGTGCTGGCGCGGCTTTTTCACTCTCACTGAAATGCGGCGTTTTATAGTTTATTTTCTGAGTCAGCATTTGCGGTCTCCCACCCTTCACGCGGACGACGCGCGTGAAGGATGGGGCACCCAGGGTTTTCACTCGCATTGAGGGGCCGCCATAACTTCCGTTGGGTCAAAGATATTTTTCGAGCAACGCGAATCAGTGAATGCCCTCTAATAGAAGGAGCGAAGATAACTGATGAGTTCACTGGCACCCCCGGCCATAGGAAGCTCCCTGGCCCAGCAGTTTTGTAATGTGCTTTCTGCCCACTGATTCCAAACCGCTTATTTAACAAGTGATTGATTTTGCATGCTTTAACGTGGCAGCGAGTGTCACTGAATTGCACGGAATTACAAAACCAACTGACACCAAAACTGACACCAAGATGCAAACACTGTGGATATGTGATGAACGTTTTGGAGACTACGAGCGTGTCGAAGTCAAAACTTGAAGCATCCTTGGACACGACGAGGGGGGCCTTGAGAAACTCTTTGATAGAGGTCAGCATTTCGTCTGCCTCTTGCTCACTAAAGTTGGCATCGACTATCTCCTTAATCTCAACCCATGTCTTCCTCAGCGTCGCATGGTAGTCGAACCCTCGGTCGATCCTTTCCAATCCCATCACTGCGATGAATGCCGCATACAGAACCAAGGTGAACACGAAAAGAATAACGACGCTAACCCCAAAGGGGATGGTTTTGTGATGTCCGTCGTGAGTTACCACGACCACAAGGAAGGTGGCCATCCCAAGGAAGACGACACAGAATATGTAAAAACACAGGACTCTTGCCCAAGCGTGGATCAACCAACTCACATCCTCATGTAAACGCCTAGCATCAATAATCCTTTCGGTCAGTTTGAAGACTCTCTTTCTCTGTCGGCGATCCTTTACACTATTCAGCCGTTCAGCCAATGACTTCGACAACTCGGGACGCTGGAAGGAGAACCACCATTTGAGTGCGCCGTACATCACGACGAGAAGCGCGATAAATCCGAATAGCACTCCAAAGAGATCAATCAAAACCATCAAACCATGATGCTGTGTCGTCCACACGTCCAAGTCTTTAAGCAACGCACCGCTCTCCTTTTGTGCGCGACAAGTTTAGCATCGCGTCTCAGTATCTCTCTGCGAGACGTTTCGCATGTTTCCACCGCTTTCGTTCCGCAGGCCGGAAACGACATAGAATCGACGTGGAGGAAACATTCAAATGGCAACTTTTGAGATATGGGGAGCAAACGAAAAAGATGGAGTGGGACGTCCGCTGCACACTGTTGAGGCTGACCGATTCACCATTGAAGCAGGAGTAATCGTCTTCAAGGACGCATCGGCACAACTCCATGCTGTGGTTCTCAGTCCTGGCATCGTCGTGAAGAAGGTCAAGTAAGGCTACACACTAACGGCCACAGGGGAGCGGCCACCGACTACGGACGGTGAACCGTTTCCCGGCGAGCTACCGCTTGGCTGCATTCGCGGCTCCACCTTTTGGGATGGTCACCCTCCTCCAAACTGTTTCCTAAAATCGCTTACTGACCCAGAGGCAACGAACCGTTGGCTCCGATCGGAAACTTGCGGCGATAGTCAATAGACACGCAGGTACGAAGCATGTGCATAGTTGTAACATGTTGATACGGAATGGCTTAGGGGGATGGCGGGGTAAGTTGTTGATGCGTTTGAGGGTCGGCGACCGCCGCCGAGTGCTATTCACACCAACGGGAAATATGAAATTCCATACTATTTTGCTAAAAATATGAAAATCTGTACATTATGAAAGATTCAGGTAGGATTACCGCATGATTCCGATGCTTTCCGCTCCCATTCGCGGATGCCCTCGGCGGTGTGAGGAGAGTGCGGCGCTGGTTGCACCATAATTGCGACTGGTCAGACCACTTGAATTATTAAAATAAGTCACCTGTATAGTAGCAAGTATAACAAACATAAGCATATATTAAACCTGTATGGTTTGGCCAATCAATTGCCACAAGAGTGCAGAATACTACATAGTAGCAAATGTGTGTAATCGTATGATTATACGTGTAGTTACGAGGGAATTTTTTGGCTTTAGTGGTCAGACCACTCTGTTAAATTTTAGACTAAGTTGTTGAAAATGAAAGGGGAGATGAGAGAGGGGATAGCTAGATTAAGAGTCTTTAACAATAGCGAAGCGAAGCGAAGTGAACGAAGTGAACAAAGCTGAGCGCAGCGATGAGTCTTTGGAAGTATTTTATGGCTGCTCTAGTTTGTAAGAGTCTTTGTAAGAGTCTTTGTAAGAGTCTGTTTGTAAGAATCTTTGTAAGAATCTTTGAACTCTGTTTTAGCTCGGGAGCGCACACGACCCGCACGAGAACCCACGACCGCAGCGGCACGATGAACGACTCGTACAACGACGTTCACACCTGTACCACAATGCGCCACGCAGGGCACAGGATAACCGCTGTGCGGCCCGTACGCAGACACTGTGTGTCGCCCCGCGACAATCATCCCGTTGAGACCATAGAGCAGCCAATGCCGCGCCAGCGAGGTGAAAACTATTTTCAACTATTTTCATGGTCTTGAGGGTTTTCACCCCATCTACTCCTATATTCCCTTCAGAGAGAGAAATATACTTTCGGGCTTGTCACCTTTTACCCTCTTTTCGGGGATGGTCTAGGTAGAGGGAGAAATATACTTTCGGGCTTGTTACCTTTGCCCCCATCTACTCCGATATTCCCTACAGAGGGAGAAATAAACCTTTCGGGCTTGTCACCTTACCCCCTATGTTCGGGTATGGTCTTTTTATGAGAAGGGAATACCTTCATCCCTGCACCAACCTGTAACAAACAATCCCACAATTCACTTCCAAAGAGATTGGAGGCTAAATGCCTGCATTAGAACTCTCACGTAAAGAAACGCTCGCACTGTTAGGCATCACAGCCCCGACGCTGCGCAAGTTGATTAGACAAGGCACCATCACAGCAGGCCTGTACGCAGGTACGCTGTACATCTCGCGTGAATCCGTCACTCGCTACAGGGCTGCACGTTTCGCTGCGCAGCTCGCAGGAGTGCCCTGCTTAGGCAGACCACAAAAGGGCACCGAGTAAAGACGGATGTTTGTCGATCTTGTATCACTCAAAGCAACAGCCCAACTAGCATCCCGCGTATTCCGCCGCATCACGTTTAACGGTGAGACCCACCACGTATCAGAGTGGGCACGACGAATCGGCATAAAGCCCGCAACGCTCTTCAACCGTTTCGCGAATGGCTGGAGCCTACACGACGCCCTAACGATTACCGCCGACACAGGCAGCTTGCGCATGATAGACCCGCAGCCGGACGCCCAACGCAAACTGCGACCGATCACATTCAACGGTCGTACGATGCTGCTCACACATTGGGCAAACGAATTGGGCTTGAACGTCTCGACACTTCGCCGACGCATTGAAACGGGTTGGCCGTTGGACGCAGCCCTGACCTGCAGAGTCAACACATCTCTGTACAGCGAGTACCTGAAAGCAATAAGAGACTGACGTTGCAAAGCAGTTGCCAATAGTCGGTGACGGGCCTGCACCAAAGCAGAGGACAAAGATTTTTAGATTATCGCTCACTGGACGATAACCCGGTTCGATGCGTCCGCTAGATCACATCCTCTGCTCACACCTTTTGTCCAGTGGCGACGAGCCATCTGAACATGCGCGCAGAACACAGATTGACTCCCTGTGCTGCGCGAGACATTCAAACATCACGCACACCGCACAACGTTACTCTCTAGCGTGTCTCGGTGTGCATGAAGAGCGTCGTTCGCGCTCCGCTGTGTCTGCTTTCTTCAACCGCCATTGTTCACAGCTTTGGTGCCGCGCAAGCGGGAGGCAGACACGGCGTATCAATCCTCGACATTCAAGGCCGTAAGCGTTCGCGCCTAAGAGACGAACGACCCACCCACACGTGCAGACCACGTGCAGGGCGTCACCATGTACAAGCACCAACAGAAACCAAAGCGCAAGAATCTGAAGATTGACGCAGGCGGTAATTTGTGGGCAGGAATCACCTACTACACCATAACGCGCACATTCGTAAAACGTGGTTGGAGTTTTCCGACGATAGAGGATTGCATCGCATTTCGCAACGGAATCAAGCTGTCGTCATACTCGACCATCAAGCGAGTGACTAATGGCGAGTGAGAAGAAGCTATTCAAGACCGTCGATAGGAAATTTTCTGAACTCACGCCCCACCAGAAAAAGCGCTGGCGATTAGAGAACCCATACGTGAAGCCAACGCTGGACACGATTTGTCAGATTCCTTGGCGCGTCAATGCCGACGGTAGTTCGTACGACTTCAACGCTCCGCAGAAGCAGCCTGCTGCCACTCCGACCATCGAAGTCATACCTGTTGAGACGAAGCCACAACGCCGCAAGGACATCTTCAAGTCAACCGCTCGCCTCTCGCCGCTGCAGCAGCGCAGCCTCGACTCACTCTATTCCGAACGCTTCGAGCGTCGTGTGATAAACGTCAGCAGTCTTCAAGCGGCACTCAGTTCACCGACGCTGCAGGTTGATACCGCGAAGATCGAGCAGGCTGCTTGGGACGCTCATACGTCCGGCGATTGCTCCTGCAACGGTGTAAGCAACGCTGCCGCATTGTGGAAGATCGCTCGCAAGACTGACCTATTCAATCTCTAAAACATTGCCCTGCAAACTCCTGCAGGCAATCATGCGCCTACACTTGCCGACCTTGTCTTTACAGGCACTTGGAACGGGCTTCCAAGTGGTAGGCGCACCCATTTGTAAACCCGCTATCGCCCACGGTGGAGCGCAAGAGGAAGAAGAGTTGAGCAGAGAACGATACAGCGACAATCTCGGGATAGTCCACTTCGCCGGACACACGCTTCAGGTCAACATCCTCGAAACACAGTCGCCCATTGACGCAGCCATTAAGACCATCAAGGTCAGAGTCGGCGCAGTCGTCACCGCGAATTTTCTAACCGTCGTCGGTGTGTACGAGACCAGCGTGAACAACCGCAAGCGAACGGTCTGGATCATTACCGCGTTAGACGTTGAGCAGAAGGCTCGCGATTACGCGAAGACCCACTTCGAGTCGAAGCAATCGGCTCACAAGATTTTGAAACAAGCATAAGTTTGATCCGGTCTTATGGACGCGGGGTCAATTGGGACAGAGGATTAAGCAACCGCTGGACACGTGCAGACCGCACAGTGCAGCGGTCTTGCTATCGCCGGGTTGACGTATCACTCTGTCCCTCAAGTTTAAGAACGTCACAGGAACAACAGACACTTGCCGCATGCGACATAAGCTCGGGCGCACCGAGTAATGTAAGCATGGTCTGCCGTCTGCCTGTGACCTACTCCATCACGTTGACACTGCCATGAAAATAAGTGTGGTCGTAGCGCCTAATCTGCGCTCCCCCTGCTTTGATGCACATGGTCAATCTCCGTGATGTGATGAGGGTGCTATTCGACGCCACCTCCTTTAGGGCGTACGCATCCGAACAAACGAATGGGACACCGGACATGCTTGTGTCCCACTCGTACAAATTTTAAGCATCTCTCGACTGCGCGTTCCATTCAAGCCTCTGCTTGCATGCGGGAAGTAAACACTGCCAGTCGATGAGCGTGAGGCGTCCAAGGGTTCTAGTCAGTTCCCCGCCACGACTCGCACAAAACGGCAGCAGGTATGCGGGATTACCTCCTACGCATGCTTCGCTGCCGTTCCTATTTTGAACTCACTCCCAGAACGGAACCCATTGACCAACTCCAACACAGAAATAAGATCATCCAGCACCGCCGCATCCAAGCTGACCATCCGCACCGCTGCCGATGGGAAGCAGACCATCTCTGGCTACGCCATTGTTTACGACAAGCCGACCAACCTCGGAGAATTTTGGGAAGTTTGCAGGTTTGGCTGTCTGAAAGACACGTTCCGCGACAATCCCGACATCCTGCTCCTGAGAGATCACAAGCAAGAACTGTTACTCGGTCGCACAGGCGTCAACCTCACGCTCCGCGACGATCCAACGGGCTTGTGGTTCGAGGCAGACTTACTCCCAACGCAGACGGCACAGGACGCATACAAAGACATCAGCGCTGGACTCCTCTCCGGTTGCAGCTTTGGCTTCGTCGTCGATAAGGACGCATGGTCGTACAGCAACGGCAAAGTCCTGCGCGAACTGCTTGCCATCTCTCTCGCAGAAATCTCCTGCACGTCATTCCCGGCATACACGTCAACCAGCGTCGAAGCCACTCGCTCCGCACAGTCGTTTACACGCTCACGCGAGGACGATGAAGACGATGACGAGGATGAGGACGACGAAGACAAGCGTGAGTCACTCGGTGACGAAGACCAGCAGCAGGCATACGAGTGTTGCTGCAGGTGCTCGCGATGCTCGACAGACAACTGCGAAGGCTGCGACGACGATGAATGCGACGACGATGAATGCTATCGAGCACTCTGCCCGATGCAGGACTTGAAGCGCGCCGACGCCATCCGCATCCGTCGCTTGTTCGCTGCTCTCTCGTAAAAGTTTCTCGCACATCCCACGCAGCCTGAGCATTAGGCGCTCGCATGCTGCTCCCCAACATTTCAACTCAACCCGGTCGTGTTCACCACGATCATTAGGAATCCCTTTGACTATTCGTGAACTTCGTAACAAGAAAAATCAGCTTTTGGCCGACATGCAGAAGATTGCGCTCGCCGGATTTACTACCGAATCCCGCAGCGCGTACGACAAGATGAACACCGCTCTTGAGAGCACTGAAGCAGCCATCATCCTCGAAGAGCGCATGCAGGAAGGTCGCAGCTTTGAGCGTTCCGCTGGACGTGGCCGCGTCTCGAACGAGACCCACAGCGAAGGACGCAGCGCACTCCAGAGCTACATCCAGACGGGTGAGCGTCGTGACCTGCTGACCACTTCAGATACACAGGGTGGCGCACTGGTGCAGCAGGAATTTGAAGGCGTTCTGCATGAGGCGTTGAAGTTCTATGGCCCCATCGCAACGAAGGTTGCACAGCGCAGGACTGACAACGGCGCACCGATGAAGCACACATTCGCGAACGACACCAGCAATGGTCTGACCCTGCTCGCGACTGAAGGAACATCCAGTCCTTCTGAGACCGATCCGGCGTTCCGCTCGGTAATCGTTGGCACGGACACCGTCACTGGTGGACTGGTCAAGGTCTCGTTTCAGGAGTTGGAAGACTCGAACTTCAATCTGGACACATGGCTTCGTGATGCGTTTGGCGTCCGCTATGGTCGCGGCATTGAACGTGCGATCACCCTGGGCGTCGATAGCGCAGGGACAGCACTGCCGAACTTCGTGACGGGTGGATTGCTCGGAACTGCAACCGCAGTGCCGACCGTATCGACAACGCTGGCTGCAGGAATCGGTTGGGATGACATCACCAACACTCTCTCGAACATCGACCCGGCATACGCTGGCCCCGGTGCGAGCTGGTCGATGAACTACACGACCCGCAACTACCTGCTCGGGCTGAAGGATGGCTTCGGTCGTCCGTACTTCACACCAGACCCGTCTGCAGACAGGCCGTTCGACAAGCTGCTCGGTTACGAGATCGTGTTGAACCAGAGCATGCCGAACGTTGGGACAGCCAGTGCAACGCCGATTCTCTTCGGTGACCTGCAGAAGGCGTTCCTGCTTCGCACGGACGGACAGCCCCGCATCCTGCGCCTCAACGAGCGCTACGCTGAACTGCTTGAGGTTGGTTTCTACCTCTACAGCCGTATCGGTGGAATCTCGCTGAACGCTGGCGTGGCCCCTGTGGTCAAGCTGCAGCAGCCTGCAAGCTAATAAGCACCAGTAACAGTTACACAACAACTCAAGGGAGTGGCTTCGGCTGCTCCCTTTTTCATTTGAAGGAGGAAAACCATGGAGATTAAAGAAATGTGGCCCGGCGGCCCGCTTCGTAACTATGCCGTGAATCGGCCCAACCCCAGATGGATTCCATATGGCGACGGATTCGTGAGTAGCTACGTTTGTGCAGCCTGTCGCAAGGATGTAAAAGGCGTTCATCAGACGCAGGACGGATGGTTCTGTCATGGATGCCGCAGCAACACGAAATGTAACAGCAGCGGAGGCAGGAAAGCAGCTTGAACGAATCGCCTCGACTCCTCTACGACCGCAAGGAAGCTGCCAGACAACTCAGCATCTCGCCGCGCATGTTGGATTACTTCATCGGACAAAAGAAGATCAATGCCCGCAGGATTGGACGCCGCGTCCTCATACCGCATGGTGAACTCGTGAAGTTCGCCCGCGCTGACCACTACATCAGCGATACCGACATCGCCGCATAGAAATGCCCACCCGTCACTCTCGACAGGTGGGCACATTTTTTTTGCTCTGGCGAATCAATCCAGCATTGCGACCGCGTCCTCCAACTGCTCCGACGCCAGATGTGCATACCGCATGGTCACGGCAATGCTGCCATGGTTCGCCAGCTTGGAAACGGTTTGCAGTGAGACTCCCTTCTGTACCAGACGCGATGCGAAGCTATGTCTCAGATCGTGCCAACGGAAGTTATCGACCCCGGCATCCTCGCACACCATCGAAAACCACTCCCGAGGACGCTCAAGCGGCCTGCAACGATGACGGGCGCTCAAGAACACTCTGTCAGTCCTGCAATCTACAGGACGGGCAGCGTGGAGCGATTGTAGGGCGTTGTACGCGGTCTGATTCAAGTGAACCGTGTGTGGCTTGCCGTTCTTCGTTTCAGGCAAGCGAATCTTGCGCTGCTCCAAGTCCACCATTGACCACGTCATTGTGAACTGCTCACTCTGCCGTATGCCTGTATGCAGGGCGATTGTGAACGCAGGCAGGTATGACGGGCACTGCTTGTTGATAGCCGTTACCAACCGTTTTTCCTCATCTGCAGACAGGTAGCGTTCGCGTGTGTTGTTTTCCTTTTTGGCTACGACCAGACGGGCGACGTTACGCGAGAGATGACCGTCTCTCACTGCCAGTTGTAGCGCCCGGCTCAGAGTTGCCTTGTAGCGATTCCTAGTGGCCTGTTGGGGCGACAGCGTGTCTAACCAGTCCTCGACCGCGTCTGGTGTCAGATCGGCAGCAACACGGTGACCCAAGTCACGCTTGGCACGTTCCAAATGAGTCTTCGCAGTCCTGTATGACTTGGGATGTTCGCGTTCGTATCTGACGATTGCTTTGTCGATGACAACAGCCAGACGCTCGCCACGATACCGCATGTTGTCTGGTAGCTTCTCACCTGCTCTGACTTCCGACTTGCGTTGTTGGTACAGGGCGATGGCATCTGACTTGCGTCCGACCTTTTCACGTTTCAGCTTGCCGTCCGCTGTAAAGCGTATCCACCAGACACCACTACCGGGTTCCTTCTCGAAGACTCCACGATTCTTTGTTACTCTTTTTGCCATGTGGCATCTCACCTCTGTGACCTTCATCGTGCCGCCAGCACTGAGTGTATCGACTGACACCGCTACTGTCACCAATAAAACATGGAGCTAGTTAAATGATTGAAACTGCAACAGATATATCAATCAGTGAGCAGTTTTGTAATGTACGGCGGCAGAGCGAACTGCTGTGCGCGCCGCTTTCACCCGAGGACATGATGGTGCAGTCTTGCGCCGAGGCGAGCCCTGCGAAGTGGCACCTGGCGCATACGACATGGTTCTTCGAGACGTTTATCATGCGGGAGCTCGATCCCGGGTACCGCCCTTTCAATCCGGATTTTCTTTGGCTTTTCAACAGCTACTACAACTCGGTCTCAGAGCAGCCGGAGAAGAAGCTGCGTGCTTCCTTCTCGCGGCCTGGCGTGCGGGAGATTCATGCCTACCGTGAGTATGTGGAGAAGGCGCTGCACAAGTGGCTGAAGACTGGCGCACCGGACGAGGTGGAGCGGCGGGCGGTGCTGGGCATGCACCATGAGCAGCAGCATCAGGAATTGCTGCTGACCGATATGAAGCATGCGCTGTGGACGAATCCGCTGCGGCCTGCCTATCTGGAGCTGCCATTTGAGAATCTGAATGCGACTGCGGCGGAGATGGAATGGCTGGAATATGCCGGCGGTCTTGCGGAGATTGGATGCACGGGCGATGGATTCTGCTTCGATAACGAACTGCCGCGGCATCGCGTCTACTTAGAGTCTTTTGCGCTCGCTTCACGGCTTGTGACGTGCGCGGAGTATCTGGCGTTCATCGAAGATGGCGGGTACCGGCGGCCTGAATTATGGCTCTCTGAGGGATGGCAGACGGTGCAGAACGAAGGCTGGCGCGCGCCGCTTTACTGGCAGCAGAACCGGGAATCGGGAGAATGGAGCGTATTTACGCTGCGTGGGGAAGCTCCGCTGAACGAACTGGAGCAGACCGCGGTATGCCATGTGAGCTATTTTGAAGCCGATGCCTATGCACATTGGGCGGAAAAACGGCTTCCTACTGAAACGGAATGGGAAGTTGCTGCGTCAGATGGCGTTGTGGGTGGAAATCTGCTGGAAGATGGAATGCTGCATACAACGGCTGCAAGAGGGAACGGCTTGCAACAGGTTTTCGGCGACGCGTGGGAGTGGACGGCAAGCGCTTACCTGGGGTATCCGGGGTTTCATGCATTACCTGGGGCGCTGGGTGAGTATAACGGAAAATTCATGTCAAACCAGATGGTGTTGCGCGGCGGTTCGTGCGTGACGCCACGCACACATATTCGCGCGAGCTACCGGAACTTCTTCTCTCCGGCGACGCGCTGGCAGTTCTCAGGTATTCGTTTAGCTAAATAGTTTTTTCAGGGAGCGGAAGCAATGCATGTTCTTTCCTGTCCACACCTGCCCGAAGCTGCGCAAACTCCGCTTGGCTCTGAAGTGTATCGGGGACTGACGGCGCCGCTAAAGACGTTGAGCCCGTGGTTATTTTACGACGCGCAGGGCTCGGAGCTTTTTGAGCAGATTACAGAATTGCCGGAATACTATCCGACGCGGACGGAGCGGTCGATTCTGAGCGCGCATGCGGACGAGATTGTGGCCGCGGCGGCGGGCTGCGAGCAGCTTGCGATGATTGAGCTGGGCGCGGGCACGGCGACCAAGACGGGGCTGCTACTGAAGGCGGCGGTGAAGCGGCAATCCGAAGTGACGTATCACGCGATCGATGTTTCCGGGACGGCGCTGGATGAGGCGAAGCGGCGGATTGAGGCGGAGCTGGATGGTGTCGCGGTTGTTCCGCGCGTGGGCGACTACACCGAGGGGTTAGGGCAGATCGACGTTGACGGGCAGCGGCGGATGGTTCTCTATATCGGATCGAGCATCGGGAACTTTGAGCCTGCGGATGCGCTGCAGCTGCTGCGGGATATTCGCAAGGAGCTGAAGCCGGGCGAGAAGCTGCTGCTGGGTGTCGACATGGTGAAGGACCGCGAGATTCTGGTGCAGGCTTACGATGATGCGGCACAGGTGACGGCGGCTTTCAACAAGAATGTGCTGACGCGGATCAATCGCGAGCTGGGCGCGAATTTTAATCTGAATTTATTTCGTCATCGGGCGCGCTGGAGTGAAGAGTGTTGGCGGATTGAGATGCATCTGGAGAGCCTGATTGCGCAAACTGTCTCGATTCCTGAACTGGAGCTTGAAGTGAAGCTGCAGCGAGGTGAGACGATTCATACCGAGAACAGTTACAAATTCCGCGACGAAGGCGTGATTGAGATGCTGGAGCGCGCGGATTTTCATTTATGCGACCACTGGACGGATGAGCGCGAGTGGTTTGGCGTTTATCTGGCTACTGCCTGGTAGTTGGGATTCGGTCGCAGAGAAAAAGCAGATCCTTCGCTACGCTCAGGATGACAAGGTTGATGGTGAAGCGCTGTGTTCGTCCATCTTTGATATTTCGCTGAAGCGCGTGCGCGGGAAAGCATCCGGATAGTTTTTCTGGATGAAGTCGATCATCTTTTCGCGCACGATGCAGCGCAGGTCAAATGAATCGCTGGAATTGCGGGCGCTCAGCAGGCAGCGGATTTCCATGGTGTGTTCGGATAGATTTGTCACCTGCAACGCGTTGACGCGGCGGTCCCAGAGTGGAGAGGACTCGAGGACGCGGGTGAATTCCTGCCGCAAGGCTTCTACCGGGACCGAGTAATCCACATACAGGAATGACGTGCCGAGAATGTCGGAGCGGTTGCGGGTCCAGTTCTCGAATGAGTTCTCGATGAAGTAGCTGAGCGGGACGATCAGTCGTCTCTGGTCCCAGACCGCGATGACGACATATGCGGTGGTGATTTCTTCGATCCTTCCCCAGTAACCTTGCACGACTACGACGTCGTCGATGCGGATTGTCTCGGTGAATGCAATCTGAAGGCCTGCTAGCAGATTCGACGCAGTGGATTTAGCGGCGGTGGCGAGGACGAGGCTGGCGAGTCCGGCGGAAGCCAGAAGTCCGGCGCCATAATGCCAGATTTTGGAGTCGTGGAAGAGCGAGAGGATCAGGCCGGCATCGACGAGGAGCAGCAGAAAAATAGTGATGCGCCGCATGAACTGCATCTGCGTGCGGACGCGTCGCGCGCGGAGATTGTCGCTGGCTCCGATGTCGTAACGGCGCAGCAACAGGTCTTCAGCCATGTAGACGGCTGAGATCATGAACCAGCCGAGGGCAAGGAACCACAGAATACCGAGGGCTTTGTGCGTCAGGTCGAGATAGGTCGAAGGGACGGGAATCCACGGAAGCGCAAAGCCGATCGCAGTGAGGATGACGATCCAGCGGGCGGGGCGCCTCAGGCGCTGCGTCGCTGTTGCGAGAAGAGGGTGGTCGACGCGATGTTTGGGACGGAAGCGCGCAAGGAGGCGGAAGAACATGTCATGCGCGAAGAGGCTGAGCAGAATCGCGATACAGATGAGAGTGATGCCGAGGGCCCATTGCCGCCGATGGGCGTCGATTACGCTGTAGATCGTCAAAAGCATAATGAGCTGTCTGTTTCTTCGAGAGATGCCTGATCGAAAACGCGGGTTTCTTGGAGCTTAGCTGGCGCGTTGATAGTCGCCGCTTTTGCCGCCGGTTTTGCGCTCCAGCCTGACTTCGCGAATGACAATTCCCTTGTCGAGGGCCTTGCACATATCGTAAATCGTCAGAGCCGCGACAGAAGCGGCTGTGAGAGCTTCCATCTCGACTCCCGTTGGACCTGTTGTTGCTGCGTGACTGCGGATGGCGATGCCGCCGGTTACGATTTCTGTTGTTACATCGATGAAGCTGAGGGACAGTGGGTGGCACATGGGGATCAGTTCAGATGTGCGCTTGGCTGCCTGGATTCCGGCGAAGCGGGCGACTTCGAGCGGATTGCCCTTTGGATTGTTCGGCAGCGCGGCGAGCACTTCTGACGAAAGTGCGACGAAAGCTGAGGCTTCGGCTTCGCGACGCGTCGCGGTTTTGGCGCTGACGTCGACCATCTTTGCTTCGCCGGCTTCGTTGAAGTGCGAGAGCTTGCTCATAGAGATAGCCTAAACCAGCAGGATGGAAACGGGATCACCGGCGGCGAGGCTTTCAGCGTCTGATGGAACGACGACGAATCCGTTTGCGCTGGCGGTGCTGGCGAGGTCACCTGAGCCCTGCCATGGGATGATGGTGGCTTGCGGTGCGTCGATATTGAAGGCGATACGTGCCGGCAGGAAGCGCGTGAGGTCGGGCTTGGCGCGGAAATCGTGGGCCATGCGCGCGCGTGCGAAGCGTGGGCCGCTGTCGGTTTCTCCGCTGAGTGCTGCGATGAGCGGTTGCGCGAAGAGCAGGAATGTGACCATGGTTGAGACGGGATTGCCGGGGAGTCCGAAGAAATACTGTTTTGGCAGCTTTCCGAAGACGATGGGGCGCCCCGGCTGGATTTTTGCTCCGGTGAAGATAAATTCCGCGCCGAGTGCGAGGAGAGCCTGTTCGACGAAGTCGTATTTGCCCATGGAGACGCCGCCGGAGAGCAGGAGCAGATCGCAGCCGGAGGCGCTGCCGATGGCGGATTCGATTTCGGTTTCGTCATCGGGAGCGACGGGCAGGATAACGGGTTGCGCTCCGGCGAGGGTAGTCTGCGCAGCCAATGAGTAACTGTTTGAGTTACGAATCTGGTGCGTGAGCGGAGTGTGGTCGACTGGGACCAGTTCGTCGCCGGTAGCAAGAATCGCGACACGCGGACGCGCGTAGACCGGAACTGTGGCATCGCCGCACGCCGCGGCTGCGGCGATGTGTGAGGCTGCGAGGCGCGTTCCAGACGGCACGATGATGCTTCCGGATTTGGCTTCGGCGCCTGAGGGGACGATGTTTTCTCCGGGCTCAAGAGTGCGGCCTGGATCGATAAACAGGACGGCGTCTCTTATCTTGACGTGTTCGATCATGACGACGCAGTCGGCCCCCGAGGGGACGGGGGCTCCGGTCATGATCTCAATGGCCTCGCCAGCGGCAAGCGGTAAGCCTTTCCATGTGTCGCCTGCTTTCAGTTGACCGATGATGCGAAGCGGCTTGGCGGCGCTTATGTCACTGGCGCGGCAGGCGAATCCGTCACGCGTGGAGCGCGGGAATGGCGGCTGGTCGCGGTCGGCGAGGATGGGTTCGGCGAGGACGCGATGAATTCCGGCCAGAAGCGGGACTTGCTCCGCTGTGGGGCTGCGTCTGAGCAGGATGTTCGCGTGACGCTGTATGACGTTAGCTGCTTCTGAGTAGGTGAGGACGAGGTCGGGCACACAGAGATTCTAGCCAAAGAAGAAGAACGCCGCTGATGGCAACGGCGCTCTCCGTGAGATCAAGGTTGTCGGCTCAGCTCTTTTTGCCTGCCTTGTAGCTGGTCTTGATGGTCTGGCCCATTTCGGTCAAAACGCTCTTGACTTCAGGAGCGAAGGGGCCGTCGGGGGCTAGTTCGAGGTACTTCTGGTAGGCTTCGGCGCAGCCCGGAGGCGCGACGATCTTACCGGTCTTCTGGTCAACGGTCGCCTTATTGATGAGCGCCTTGCCCTTCAGGTAGTAGGGGATAGGCTTGTTGGGATCGGCGGCAATGGCCTTATCGGCCGCGGCTACGGTTCCATCCACCTGTCCGGCGCGGTCCATGATGATGGCGGCATTCGTGTAGTACATGGCTGCCTGAGTTGGATTGAGCTTGGCTGCGGCATCATATGCGGCCTGGGCATCGGGGACTTTGCCTTCGTTAGCGAGAACTTCGCCCAGGGCGTTATTGGCTCCGGCTTCCACCTCAGGAATGGGCTTCTTGCTGGCGCTGTCGAGCTCGATGGACTTCTTGAGAGAAGCTTCGGCATCGCTGTTCTTCTTCTGGCCGGCTTGCGCTACGCCAAGCTCAAGCCACAGGACGGCGGCGTCCGGCTTGGCCTGCGTGTCTTTCAGCATGATCTGTTCGGCTTCAGCGAAATTCTTGTTTTTGTTATCTTCGCGGGCCTTGAGGAGATCAGCGTTCAGGTTCTTGATGGCCGCGTTTTCCTTCATGACCGACGCGTTCTTCGCCTTCAGATCTTCGAGCGTCTTTTTCTGTTCAGGCGTTAGATTTTTGATGTAGTCCGCCCGCGTCATGTCGAAGTCCTGCGCGGTATCGGCTCCGGCGGTGATCTTCACTTCGGGGAACTGGTCGAGGACCTTATCGGGCGGTGTGTCGGGGCGCCGCAGCGAGACGGTGTAAGTACCGGGAGCGACGGCGTCGCCCTTGTAATCGCCGCTGGCGTCAGCGTTGAAGGTGTACTTTGCGGTCTTGCCGCCGTCTGTGGACAGGGTCACAATGCCGTCGGTTACAGGGATGCCGGCTGGGTCCTGAATGTGGCCGTGAATCTTTCCGGTTGGCTCCTGTGCGAATGCGGGGGTGAGCAGCGCTGACACCAACGCTGCGAGTGCGAGCGCCATCCAGAGCTTTGTCTTTCTCATGTTCTTCTCCTCAAGGAGCGCAGCGGATGAATGCCGGTCTGCGCCGTCCTTCATATTCAAAATTCTCTGACTGCGCCGGAATAGCTCCGGTGGGCGCCAGCTTCCAGGTTCAATGACACTAACTGCGATGCGCGGCGTAGGGGATTCGGTCTTCCGATCCGGCTTCAACAAATGCGCGGAGGCGGAGGACGCAGCTTTCACATACACCGCAGGCGAATTCCTCGCCTGAGTAGCATGACCACGTTAAATCCAATGGTGCGCCAAGTTCAAGGCCAAGGGCGACGATCTCCTTCTTTCGCATATGGATGAGGGGAGTGACAACTTCGATGTCTCCGTCTTTGGTTCCGGTGCGGATGAGTTGCTGAAAGGCCTCGTAGTAGGCCGGGCGGCAGTCCGGGTAGCCGGAACTGTCCTGCTCGACGGCGCCGATGAAGATTTTTTTTGCGCCCAGGACCTCGGCCCAGCTTACTGTTGCGGAAAGGAAATGCGCATTGCGGAAGGGGACGTAGGTTACGGGGATTTCGGCGCCGATCTGGCCGTTTTCTGAGACTTCGGGGATGGCGATGGAGTCGTCGGTCAGGGCAGAGCCGCCGATGCGGCGGAAGAGGTCGATCTTCAGGTGCAGGAAGTCTTTGAATCCAAGCTCGTTAGCGACGGCACGGGCTGAGACGAGCTCTTTGGCTTCGGTGCGCTGGCCGTAGCTGAAATGAAGGGCATAGGCGTCGTATTCGCGGGCGGCGAGGGCGGCGCAGACGCAGGAGTCCATGCCTCCTGAGAGGCTTACTACGGCTTTTGTTGGGGTGGACATCTTCACTTCTTATGGTAACGCGATCGGTGGATTCGATATGGTGGAATGACCTGCATGCCAACATTTGAAGACATTTTGACGCCAGAGATCAAAGCAGCATCGGTAACAACAAAAAACCTTGAGTGGGTCATACCTCACCCCGAAGTATTAAAGGCTGTGGAGCTGGCAACAGAAGCTGATGTAGCCGTTCTGGGCGCGGAGTTATTCGAAATCGTTGATGACGGTTTTCTCGTTAAGAATTACAGCGGATACGAAATTACTGATAACGGCAACTGGAAGGAATACGTATCACGATGCAATACAGCCGCCGCTCTCTGGGTGAAAGAACATCAAATTGACGGAAAGCATGGATTCATTTTGACGGCAGTTTCCGAAGCAGAAAACCTAGGGCTAGCCTCGCCCAAGTAGCTTTTGGGGACATCGATCAAAACCGCAGGTCCTTCGACTACGGCTGCTGCGCAGCCTCCGCTCAGGATGACAAGGTGGTGGGGGTCGTCGCTACGTGCCACCAGCTGTCGAATGTGGTCAGCGATCGCTCGCATTGCAGGCGATGGCGCTCTTTTTTGTCGCGGATTTTCTTGCGCAGATCTTCTTCGAGTGGGACTAGCAGGTCGAAGGTGATGTTGGCGGGTTGGAAGTGTTTGGCGTCCGCCTGGGTGATGTAGTTGACGAGCGAGCCTAATGCGGTTTCGCGTGGGACGGGTGCGGCGCTTGCGCCTTGCGCGGCGGCTGCGGCATAGAGTCCGGCGAGTAGGCCGGTGGCGATCGATTCGGTGTAGCCTTCGACGCCGGAGATCTGTCCGGCGAAGTAGATGCTGGGGTGGTCGCGGAGGTTCAGCGTATCCGTCAACACGCGCGGGGCGTTGATGTAGGTGTTGCGGTGGATCTGGCCGTAGCGCAGGAACTTTGCGTTTTCGAGGCCGGGGATGAGGCGCAGGACGCGGGCCTGTTCGCCGAATTTGAGGTGGTTCTGGAAGCCGACGAGGTTATAGGAGTCGGCGCGCAGGTTTTCGCAGCGCAGCTGGACTACCGCGTAGGGCGTTTTGCCGGTGCGTGGGTCGCGCAGGCCGACGGGTTTCATGCAGCCGAAGCGCAGGGTGTCATAGCCGCGTCGGGCCAGCTCTTCGATGGGCAGGCAGCCTTCGAAGTAGCAGAGCTTTTCCCATTCTTTTTCCTGCACGGTTTCGGCGGTGGTGAGCGCGTTGTAGAAGGCGTCGTACTCTTCTTTGGTGAAGGGGCAGTTGATGTAGTCGGCGGTGCCTTTGTCCCAGCGGGCGGCGAAGTAGACGCGCTCCATGTTGATGGAGTCGGCTTCGACGATGGGGCTGATGGAGTCGTAGAAGGCGAGGTGGTCGCTGCCGGTGAGGCGGGCGATTTCGCTGGAGAGCGCGGACGATGTGAGCGGGCCGCTGGCGATGATGGTGATGCCGTCTTCGGGATCGAGTTGCGTGACCTCTTCGCGGTGGACGGTGATGCGCAGCTCGCGCTCGATGGCCTCATTGATGAGGCGCGAGAACTCGACGCGGTCGACGGCGAGGGCGTGTCCGGCGGGGACGGCGCTCGCGTCGGCGCAGGCCAGGAGTGGCGATCCGGCGCGGCGCATTTCCTGCTTGAGGAGCCAGGGTGCGGTGTTTTCGCTCTCGGATTTAAGCGAGTTGGAGCAGACTAATTCGCCGAAGTCGGCGGTCTGATGCGCGGGCGTGGAGCGCACGGGGCGCATCTCGTATAGGTCTACGTCTACGCCTGCGCGTGCAGCAACGAGTGCGGCTTCGGGGCCGGCGAGGCCTCCGCCTATGACGCGGATGCGGCTCACGCTGATACCTCGCTGGGAGCGGCTAGAGCTTGCAGGGCTTCGCCGGTCATGCGCATGCGGCGCCAGTCGGGCAGCATGACGGCTCCAATGGAGTGGTAGAAGTCGATGGCGGGCTGGTTCCAGTCGAGCACGTCCCATTGCAGGCGGGCGCAGCCTCGTTTGACCGCTGCGGCTGCGACTTGATTGAGCAGCGCCTTGCCGATGCCTTTGCCGCGAAATTCGGGGAGGACGAAGAGGTCTTCGAGATGCAGGCTGGGACCTTGCCACGTGGAGTAGATGGGGAAGTAGAGAGCGAAGCCAGCGGGCTGGCCGTCTTCTTCGGCGATGAGGCACTCGTAGTAGGGCTGCGGGCCGAAGCCGTCGCGCAGCAACTGCTCTTCAGTGATCTGGACGGAGTGGGGCTCGCGTTCGTACTCGGCTAGTCCACGCACGAGGGTGAAGATGAGCGGGACATCGGCTGCGGCAGCTGGGCGAATGTTGGTCATGAGGTCTTTTCCCATTTTAAGGCGATGGCGGTTTTCCAGACCTCATTTTGCATTGCGAATACGACGGGAGTTGCCGTAACCTCAATGGCACGCATGACGAAACTTTCTCCTGCTGATGCTCTTGGGCCTGCTTTCAGGCGGTTGCGCGAAGTAATGGCTGCTCCTTTTCGCCTCGGATTTTTTCTGAAAATTGCGCTGGTTGCCGCACTGACGCAGCCGGGCTTTTATTCCGTCATGATTTCCTATCCAATGCAAGGGATGCAGGCGGCCGCAGGAGCTGCAATCCGGCATCGCGCACCGATGAACTTTGCGGGCGCGGGCCCGAGCGGGCTTGCGTTTGCCTTGCCCGGCGCCATAGCCGGGTTTGTTGTCCTGGCGATTCTAGGGCTGATTGGCCTGGTGGTGTGGGTTTTGTCGACGTACCTGTTCTGCCGTCTCCGCTTCACGCTGTTTGATCTGGTCGTGTACCGGCGAGGGAGGGTGCGCGAGGCGTGGTCGAAATATGGGCGCAAGACCTGGCGCTACTTCGGCGTGGTGCTGCTGGCGTCGCTAGTCTTTCTGATTCTGCTGGCGGCGACCGCTGGACCGTTTCTCATTCGAATGCTGAAGATGGCGGCGCGCCTGGGTGCTCAGGGTCCCAATCCCAGCGTCAACCCGTGGCCGTTACTGGCGCCGATGCTTCCTTTTATCGGCATCTGCCTTCTGGTGGGGCTGTTGTGGATGGTAGTGGATGCGGTTCTGCAGGATTTTGTGCTGCCTCCGATCGCCATTGAGGATGCGCCGATTGAGGGCGCGTTCAGCAGGTTTGTAGCGTTGGTGCGAGAGGATTTTGGGTCGTTTGCGGTTTACCTGCTGCTGCGATTCGTGGTGGCTCTGGGCATCAGCTGGGCCCTGATGATTGGCGTCTTTATGATTCTGGCGGTCGGTGGCATGGGCGGGCTGGCTGTTGGCTTCGGGCTGTATCGCATGATGTGGGGCGGCGGGATTGGTTTGCGGGTCGTTTTCGTCGTGATTGTCGCGGCGATGGCGTTGGTGCTGCTTGCCGTCTACCTGGTGGCGATGATTGCTGTGTATGGAACAACTGCCGTCTTCAAGCAATCGTATGCGGCGTATTTTTATGGCTCGCGCTACAAGGGACTCGGTGATTTGATGGAGCCACCCCCGGACGAGGAATTGGTTGGCGTGAGGATTGAGCCGCCTTTGCCGCCGCTGCCTCCGTTGAGTGAACCGCCTCTGGTCTGGTGAGGACTCGCCGTCCAGGCAGACGCGCCTTCGGCGCCATACCGTGGCTGTCGATGATTTGTGATTTAGCAGTGTGCTTATCCTGTCTTTGACCGGAAATGAACAGGTTCGTCCGGATTTGGACAGGCAAGGGAGTTACAAGGTTCCGAAAAACCTCTCCAACTCGCTCATTTCTCGATAGATATATGCCTTTCCGGATTGGCCCACTGTGTGCGGGCACTTCACATGGTGAGGTGTTCGCATGACTTTCTTTGAGGATTTGCGTTTTGCGTTGCGGCAACTGAGCAAGGCTCCCGGGTTTGCGCTGACTGCGATTGTGACACTGGCGCTCGGTATTGGAGCGAACACTGCCATCTTCAGCGTGATTCATGCGGTGCTGATGCATCCTTCGGGTGTGGATGCGCCGGAGCGCGTGGGCATCATGCGCACGAAGTATGCCAACCTCGGGCTCGATTTTGCGGTGGTCTCGGTTCCCGATTTCGCCGATGGGCTTTCACTCAAAGAGCAGGTGCAGGCAGCGGCGCTGGAGCGGGGAGACAGCTACAACATTCTCCACGATGGCAGGACCGAGCATCTGGATGGGTCGCAGGTGACGTGGCAGTGGTTCAACGTTTTTGGGGCGCGGCCGGTTCTGGGGCGGACATTCACTGCGGAAGAAGACCAAAAGGGCGCGAACAGCGTGGCCGTGCTGAGCTACGGCGCGTGGCAGAAGAATTTTGGCGGCGACCGCAATGTGGTTGGGCAGACGGTGATGCTGAACCAGAAGCCGTATCGCGTGATTGGCGTGATGCGCAGCGATTTCGATTGGCCGCGCGGCAAGGAAGTCTGGACGCCGATGGGGCTCGATCCGAAAGAGTATGACCTGGGCAATCGCTTTAACGAGGGATCGACGGCTGCGGTGCGGTTGCAGCCGGGCGTGAACTTTGCGCAGTTCAACGCCGGTCTGGCTTCGAAGTCTCGCGAAGAGTATGCGCGCGAAGGCGGGAAGGGATTTGCGGCTCGGGCGAACTGGGGCATGACGGCGACTCCGATAACGGAGTTTGCTGCCGGCCCGTTGCGCAAGCCGCTCTATGTTCTGTTTGGAGTGGTGGCGCTGGTGCTGCTGATTGCTTCGGCAAATGTGGCCGGGCTGTTTCTGGCGCGGGCTTCGTCGCGGACGAAAGAGTTTGCCATACGCACGGCGCTGGGTGCGAATGCGTGGCGGCTGGTGCGCCAGATGATGACCGAGACACTGCTGCTGGCGGGATTGGCGACGGTTATCGGGATCGCCGTGGGTCCGGTCTTTGGCAAGATGCTGCTGTGGCTGGTGCCACAGAGTCTTGGCGAAGGCTATGCGGTGAAGTTGTCATTTGGCGTATTGGCTTTCACCGCGGGGGCGGGTCTGCTGACTTCGCTGATTGCCGGCATTGGTCCGGCGGTAAAGATGGTGCGTACGCAGAAGCGGCTGGAACTGCATGATGGTGGACGCAGCGCGACAGCATCGGTGGACAAGCAGCGGCTGCGCAGCGCGTTTGTGATTGGCGAAGTGGCGATGGCCTTTGTGCTGCTTGCGGGCACGGGACTCTTTCTTGCGAGCTTGAAACAGATGCAGCAGATCAATCCGGGATTCAATCCGCACGGCGTGCTGACGGGCGTGGTTGTTTATTCCGGCGAAGGATATAAGGACAACCGTGAGCGGCAGGAAACTTTCGTGAATGCGGTGATCGATAACCTGAAGGCGCAGCCGGGCGTGAAAGGAGCGGCTGCGACGACTTCTCTACCGTTCAGCAATCAGGATGGAGCCGACTCGTTCAACATCGAGGGACGCGCCGCCGGGCCGAACGATCCGGGGCCGCACAGCCAGTTGAGTTATGTCACGGCGGACTATCTGAAGACCATGCAAATTACCTTGCTCGCGGGGCGTTGGATCAGCACGGATGACCGCTCGAATACGCAGTCGGTGGTGGTGATCGATCAGAAGCTGGCGAAGAAATACTGGCCAGGTCAGAATGCGGTCGGGCAGCACCTGCGCGATGATGACCGCGCGCCGTGGTCGACGGTGGTGGGAATGGTGGCTGATGTTCGTCCGGACTCGCTTGAGGAAGACGTGAGCGACGGCATGCGCTACTATCCTTATTCGCAGTCAGCGAATGGGCTGGCGAGTTTCGCTGTGCGCACGGATGGCGACCCTCTCGCCCTGACATCGGCGTTGACGCGGGCGATTGCGGCCGCAGATCCGGCGCAGACGGCTTTCAATATCGGCACGCTGGAGTCGCGGGTGGATGCTTCGATGGCGTCGAGAAGGCTGATTGTGTGGCTGTTGACGGCCTTTGCAGGGTTGGCTCTGGTGCTGGCGCTGGTTGGCATCTACGGGCTCATCAGTTATGTAACTGAGCAGCGTACAAATGAGATCGGCATCCGTATGGCGCTGGGGGCGCAGCGCGGACAAGTGGTTGGGCTGGTGATGAAGAGTGCGCTGGCGTGGGTCGGCATCGGGCTGGTGATCGGTAACATGATGTCGTTCTTTGCCGCGTCGATGCTGAAGCAGGTCTTCACTTCGTTTGGTGGAGGAGTCGTCTCGTCGCTTATCGTGGCAATGGCTGCGCTGATCACGATTGGCGGGCTGGCGGGGCTGGTTCCGGCACGAAGGGCTGCGTCGATTGATCCGGCGAAGACGCTGCGCAGTGAGTAGAAGCAGATCCTTCGCTACGCTCAGGATGACAGCTTTTATTTTTTTGGTAGATAGCAGAACTATCGATTCGTTTACGCCGTAAGGAGATTCATGCAGGCAGTTTTTGAAGACATTCGCTATGCGTTGCGGCAGTTTCGCAAGGTGCCAGGGTTTACCGCGACCGCTGTTCTGACGCTGGCGCTTGGTATTGGCGCAACGACCGCCATCTTTACGCTGGTGCATGCGGTTCTGTTGAAGTCGCTGCCGGTAGTGAACCCGGATGAGCTGTGGCGCGTTGGCGATAACGAGAACTGCTGCATCAATGGCGGCATGCAGAATAGCTGGTCGCTCTTCTCCTATGACCTGTATAAGACTTTTCGGGACAACAATCCTGAGTTTGAGCAGATGGCAGCGTTTCAAGCCGGCGCTGATCAGATCAGCGTGCGCCGCCAGGGAAGCGATCATCCGGCGGAAAGCTTCATCAGCCAGTTTGTTTCAGGGAACGCGTTTGAGACTTTTGGCATAAACGCCTACGCGGGTCGACTGCTGCAGCCCTCTGATGATCAAACAGGGCGCGGCTCCGGTTGTGGTGATGAGCTTCAGGACCTGGCAGCAGAAGTTTGGTCAGGACCCATCTGTTATTGGGGCGAGTTTCATCATCAATGGCCGGCCGTATACCGTTATCGGGATCACGCCGCCGGGCTACTATGGAGAGCGCCTGACGGATGATCCGCCATCGTTCTGGTTTCCCATATCAAGCGAGCCGCCGATTGATGGTGTGATGGCAGTGAAAGACCGGCCTGATCTGCAATGGGTAAACATAATCGGCAGGGTGAAGCCGGGCGCCAATATCAAGCAGATGGAAGCAAGGATGCAGGTACAGCTGCGCCAATGGCTGTTGAGCCCGGCGAGCAAGGTAGAAGAGCGAGCCAAGTCTCTGGTGCCGAAGCAGACGCTTCATATTGTTCCCGGTGGCGGCGGGGTGCAACGGTTGCGCGATGAATATCAGGATGGGCTGCATCTGCTGATGTGGATCTCATCGTTCGTGCTGCTGATTGCCTGCGCCAATCTGGCCAACCTGATGCTGGTGCGCGCCACGACGCGGAAGCTGCAGACTTCAGTTCGGTCGGCGCTGGGCGCGCCTCGCAGCAGGTTAGTACGACAGGCCCTGACGGAGAGCGTGGTGCTTGCTGTGATGGGCGGACTGGTGAGCCTGGCATTCGCGTATGGGGGAACGAAGCTCATTTTGTACCTCGCGTTTCAAAAGACCTACATACCGATTCACGCGACGCCTTCGCTTCCTGTGCTGGCCTTTGCCTTTGGCGTGTCGCTGCTGACGGGAATCTTGTTCGGCGTAGCTCCGGCGTGGATGACCGCGCATGCGAATCCGATCGACGCTTTGCGCGGGGCCAATCGCGCAACGGGACAGGGCAGTTCGATTACGCAGAAATCGCTGGTGGTGGCGCAGGCGGCGATCTCTCTGGTGTCTGCTGTGTGCGGCTGGATTGTTGACGCAGAGCCTGCGCAATCATGCAGCATCAGCATTTCGGCTTCGATATGAGGAATCGCTATATCCTGCACATCGATCCGCAGATGGCAGGTTATAAGCCGGAGCAAATGGATGCGTTTTACCGCCAGCTGCATGATCTGCTGGCTGGAATTCCGGGAATGAAGAGCGTTGCGTATTCGCTCTATAGCCCCATGGAAGGCGACAACTGGGGTACAGGCGTTTACTTTGAAGGCCAGGCGCCACCGCAACCGGGCAGCAACGAAAATAATGCTTCGTGGGTAAGAGCAAGCGCCGGCTACTTTCGACACCATCGGCACGAAGATGATTCAGGGACGGGAATTCACGGACCAGGATACATCGGCAACGCGGCCAGTGGCGGTTGTGAACAAGACTTTCGCGAAGAAATACTTCAAGGATGGCAACGCCATCGGCAAGCATTTCGGTCTTGACGATCAGAAATATTCGTCGACCTATGAAATTGTGGGCGTAACCGAAGACACGCAGTACTGGGAGCCAACGAGCAAGATTCGGCCCATGTTCTTTCTGGCAGCGTCGCAGTGGGTGAAGTACGACGACCCGGATATGGCCGGTTTCGAGAATGTTTCGCACACGAAGCTGAATGCGATCGAACTGCACACGGCGGGTTATGTGCCGGGACTTGAAGCACAGGTACGGCACGCGATTGCGCAGGTGAATCCTGACCTTACGGTGATCGATTTCCGGACCTTTACCGAGCAGGTGGAGGGCAACTTTAACCAGCCGGAGATGATTGTGCAGCTCACCTCGCTCTTTGGATTGCTGGCGCTGGCACTGGCTTCGATTGGGCTGTACGGCGTAACGGCTTACGCAGTGGAGCGGCGCACGAGCGAGATTGGCATTCGCATGGCGCTGGGGGCAGACCGCACGGCTGTTTTGAAGCTGGTGCTGGCAGGCGCGTTTCTGCAGGTTGTCATCGGGCTCGCTATCGGTATTCCGGCGACAATACTGGGCGGACGGGCGATGACGACCTTTCTTTATGGCATCAAGCCGTACGATCCACTGGTGTTGGTGGTTACGACGCTGGTATTGCTGGCTGCCGCGTTTGTCGCAGCAGTGGTGCCGGCGCGCAGGGCAGCGAACACCGAGCCGATGCATGCCCTGCGGACGGAATAGCCGAGGCGCTATTTCTCGGCTTCTTTGTTCCTTGCGCGTACTTTGAACCATATCGGTGAACCTTCAAATCCGAAAGCTTCGCGTATCTGGTTTTCGAGGAAGCGCTCGAAGGAAAAATGCAGCTCTACCTGCCGGTTCGTGAACAGAACGAAGGTGGGTGGCGCAACGGCTGCCTGCGTCATGTAGTAGATGCGAACTCTTTTCGCCATGGGCACGCTGGCGCGCTGGAAATCGACGCGTTCCAGGAAGCGGTTCATCTGGCCCGTGGAGACACGCTTGCGGCGTTCTGCGGCTACGCGGATCACGCTATCGAGAATGCGCGGGACATTCGTGCCTTGCAGTGCTGAGACGAAGAGGACTGGCGCGTAGTTCAGATACTTCAGCGTACGTCGGAGCTGTTCTTCGAAGATGGCCCTGTCCGCAGGCGGTTTGCCGTCGCTTCGTTGCGATGTCACCAGGTCCCACTTGTTTACGACGATGACGACAGAGCGGCCGCTTTCGTGCGCGTAGCCTCCGATGGTGGCGTCGGACGCAGTGACACCTTCAGTTGCATCGATGAGGAGGATCGCCACGTCGGCGGCTTCGAGATGCTTACGGGCCATGACGACGGACATTTTCTCCGCCATCAGATGAGTTTTGCCTTTGCGGCGAATGCCTGCGGTATCGACGATGCGAAGCTGCTGACCCGCGTGCTCAATGACTTCATCGACGGCGTCTCGCGTGGTGCCTGCGATGGGCGAGACGATGGCGCGGGATGAGCCGGTCATAGCATTCAGCAGCGTTGACTTGCCGACGTTGGGGCGTCCGATGATGGCGACCCGCGTCTCGTGCTGCTGAAATTCGCCGTGGGTGCGGTGCGGAGCGTCTTTTTCTGCCTCATCCACTGACGCTTCTTCAGGAACTTCGACGGATTCTTCCTCTGCTTCCGGAAAAGTGAGCACGGCGAAGACTTCATCGAGCAGGTCGCCGATGTTGTGGCCGTGCTCGGCTGAGACGGCGACGAGATTCTTGATTCCGAGGCGGCGGAAGTTCTCGGCTCCGGCGTCGAGGGCTTCGGTGTCGATTTTGTTGACGACAAGAAAGAGCGGCTTGCCGGTCTTTTGCAGCAGGCGCGCGAGGTCGATGTCGGGTGAGGCGAGTTCGGTGCGGCCATCGACTACCATGACGATGGCTTGAGCCTCGTCGAATGCGACGCGTGCCTGGCGGAAGATTTCCGCCGGAATCAGGGCTTCGTCGTCGGGAACGATGCCGCCGGTATCGACTAGACGGGCAACGTGGCCATTCCACTGGACTTCGCCGTAGATGCGGTCGCGGGTGATTCCCGGCTCGTCGCCTACGATGGAACGGCGTGAACCCGTAAGGCGATTGAAAAGAGTGGACTTGCCGACGTTGGGTCGGCCTACGATGGCGAAAACTGGAGCGTTGCTGTTGGTCCGCTGTGGATTTTGCCTTGCGCGTCGCACGTTTCTTGGCATTCAAAGTCTTTCTCCTCGGTGACGCGCTGGAAAGGCGAACACTTGTCTATTATAGAAACCAGACTTCGCCGTAATTTCGCCTTATGTCTTCTGTAGCCCAAACTGTGCCTTCGCTGCCCTCGCTCTATGATTTTTTCGCTCCTGGAGGCGTGCTGTCGCGTTCGAGCATTCCCTATGAGTTTCGCAAGGGCCAGCTGGAGATGGCGCAGGCTGTAGAGCGCGCTCTGAAGGAGCACAAGCACCTGATTGTCGAAGCCGGCACCGGAACGGGCAAGACGCTGGCGTATCTGCTGCCTGCGCTGCGCACGGGGCAGCGGGTGATCATCTCGACGGGGACGAAGAATCTGCAGGAGCAGCTTTTCTTCAAGGATGTTCCGTTTCTTGAGTCGCTGCTGGGGCCGCTTCGCGTTTGCTACATGAAGGGGCGCGCGAATTATCTATGCCGCCATAAGCTTTATGCGCTGCGCGACCAGCCGATTCTGAATGGCCTGGAGGAGATCGAGCAATATCGCGCTATCGCTGAATGGGAGAAGACGACCGAGACCGGCGATCGCGCAGAGATCGATTCGCTGCCGGAAACGAGCGCCGTGTGGGCGAAGCTCGACGCTCGCAGCGATGCCTGCCTGGGCCAGAGCTGCCCGAATTACGAACGTTGCTTCATTACGGAGATGCGGCGCAAGGCGGCGGAGAGCGATGTCGTCATCGTGAATCACCATCTCTTTTTTGCCGATCTCGCGATCAAGCAACAGGCCAAAGCTGCGCCGGATGCGGGTGTGCTGCCGGAGGCTGCGGCGGTGATCTTTGACGAGGCGCATGAGCTGGAAGACGTGGCATCGAGTTACTTCGGCATAAGCCTGAGCAATGTTCGCTTTGAGGAACTGGCGCGCGATCTGGAAACGATGCTGCGGGCAAAGCAGGCGCTGAGCAGCGGCCTGCAGTCTGCGTCGCAGCTTCTGCGCGAGCGGGCGCGCATGTTTTTTGGCGCGCTGCCGATAGGCGTGAGCGGCGAGGGCCGCATGCAGTTTGGCAATCGCGAAGAATTTCTGGAGACGCAGGGCGATCTCTACATTGCGTTGCTCAACGCGCTGCACCGGCTCGAAGGCGAACTGGAACATGTGCGCGGAGTGGAAGAGGCTCCGGGGTTGAAGAAACGCACCGCGGATATTCGCGAGCATCTGAAATTTCTGATGGAAGCCGATGACCGGAATACGGTCTTCTGGCTGGAGCGGCGCAATGCCGGACGCGCGCGGGAGGCAGGTCGAAATACGTATCTGCAAGCGACGCCGATTGATGTGTCGCAGTTGCTGAGCGAGCTGCTCTTTGAGAATTTCCCCAGCGTGATTCTGACTTCGGCAACACTCACGGTGCAGGGGGGCTTCGAACATATCCGCAAGCGCGTTGGTATGCAGGAGGCGCGCGAGCTTGTGGTGCCGTCGCACTTCAAGTATGGCGAGCAGGCATTGCTTTACCTGCCGCCCGATATGCCCGATCCGCGCGACGCCAATTTTCAGGACGAGGCGACGAAGCAGATTCGAAGGGTGCTGGAGCTTTCCGAGGGGCGTGCTTTCTGCCTCTTTACCAGCTACCAGCAGATGCGCGACATCTATGAGCGGCTGCTGATGGAGCTGCCGTATCCGCTGCTGCTGCAGGGCAACGCGCCGCGCAAGGCTCTGCTGGAGGAGTTTCGCAATACGCCGAATGCAGTGCTCTTTGGCACGTCGAGTTTCTGGCAGGGCGTGGATGTGCAGGGCGAGGCACTGAGCTGCGTCATCATCGATCGCCTGCCGTTCGCTGTGCCGACTGATCCTGTGGTTCAGGCGCGTATGCGTGCGATTGAAGAGGGCGGAGGCAGTCCGTTCTTTGAGTATCAGGTGCCGTCGGCGGTGATCACGCTGAAGCAGGGATTCGGGCGATTGATTCGCTCGCTTGAAGACCGCGGCGTGTTGATGCTGCTCGATCCGCGCATTCAGCGGCAACGATATGGGCGCGTGTTTCTCGGCAGCTTGCCGCCGTATCGTATTACGCAGGACATTGCCATGGTCAGCGATTTCTTTCATCGAAAATGATTCCCGCTTGACCGCCCGGCTGATGCTTGCTTCAGAGTTGGTTTGACTTTCTAAACTGCTTGAAACAGAGGCCGCTCGATGCAACTCATTTGCAAGTTGATGGCAGGAGTTTTTCGTTCTTGCCAGCGTCTGCGCTGCGCAGACACCAGCGCCGTCGAATCCGCTAAAAACCTATATCAAAGAAGATGCGCCGATCATTGTGCTGAACAATGTGCGGCTGATCGATGGCACTGGCGCTCCGGTGCGGGAGCGGATGCGGATCGATATCGATCATGGGAAGATCGTGAATGTGCAGAGCGCCATGCTGCGCAATGCGTTTCCGCCGGGTGCGAAGGTGATCGATCTCGAAGGGAAGACGGTTTTTCCAGGAATCGTCGGGATGCACGAGCACCTGTACTACGCAACGCCGCTTGAGCCGAAGGATGGCGTTCTCTTTTTTGGCGAAGCTCCGGATTCTGCGCCTCGGCTCTATCTGGCGGCTGGGGTTACGACCGCCCGCACGGCTGGCAGCGTGGAGCCGTATGCGGATATTCAGCTGAAGAAGTCGATTGATGCGGGCGAGCTGCCGGGGCCGAAGCTGCGCTTCACCGCGCCATATCTGGAAGGCAAGCCAACGATCGGTCCGCAGCTCTATGAGCTGAAGGATGCCGCCGATGCGGGCCGCATGGTCGACTACTGGGCTGATGAGGGCGCCACATCGTTCAAGGCATACATGCACATCACGCCGGATGAGCTAAAGGCGGCGATCGACCATGCGCATGCGAAGGGGCTGAAGATTACGGGCATCTTTGCTCGATTGGCTTTACGGAAGCGGCGGATATGGGCATCGACAATCTGGAACATGGCCTTGTCGTTGACACGGAATTTTTCTCGGAGAAGAAGCCGGGCGTTTGTCCGGGGCAGCGTGGGCCGATGATGGAGATGGCTAAGAGCCTCGATATTGAGAGGCGCGCCGGTGCAGAAGATGATTCAGGAGCTGGTGGCGCGGCATGTCGCAGTCACGTCGACGCTGGCGATTTTCGAGAGCTTTATCGAAGGCTCACGGCCTCCGCTTGGAATTTGAGATGGAAGCAGAAGCCGTCTATGTCCAGCGAGTCGTGGAGCCACGTATTGGAGACGCGCGCGGGCCTCGCCGAACGTGCAGACAAATCACCCTGGGGCACGCTGCTGAAGAAGGAGATGGAATTCGAGCGCAGCTTTGTGAAGGCAGGAGGCATGCTCATGGCCGGGTGTGATCCGACGGGCTTTGGCGGTATCCTCGCCGGCTTTGGCGATCAGCGTGGGCTGGAGTTGCTGGTGGAAGCCGGATTTACGCCAGTGGAGGCGATTCATATCGCGACGGAGAACGGCGCGAAGTGGCTGGGCGAGGATGCGAGCGTGGGCACGATTGCGGCTGGCAAAGGCTGCGGACATTGTGGTCATCGACGGCAATCCGGCGGAGAAAATCAGTGACGTCGAGAAAGTCGAGACCGTTTTTAAAGACGGCGTCGGCTACGATCCGGTGAAGCTGCGTGCTTCGGTGCAGGGGCTGGCTGGAATCCGTTAGCATAAGAGCGGAGCCATGGCCCGCAATCTCTACATTCTGGCTGGAACACTGCTGCTGTTCGCGCTGATTTCGTGCGGCATGACGTATATCGGAAATACACAGACGGGGCTTCCGGGCAACGGATCGCTTTGGAAGACGACCTCGCTTTTCCTGACACTTGGCGGGCTGGTGATCGCGCTCTTTGGCGTGATGACGGCGATGTTTGAGCAGGTGGACAGACGGGCTGAAGACCGCCGCTATCAGGAGCGGCTGGGGGAGCGCAGGCGCAAGCCTCGCCGCTGAGAAAAAGTTACAATGGATAAAGGGCCAATCTGCCCTGAGAGAGCAAGCAACGACATGTATGAAGTGACTGTGGAGCGCGGGTTTTCCTCCGGACATTATCTGCGCAATTACAAAGGCAAGTGCGAGAATCCGCACGGCCACAATTACAAGGTGCGCATTACGCTGCGCGGCGAACGGCTGGACCACGCTGGCCTTCTGCTGGATTTCAAAGACCTGAAGCATGTGATGCGTCCGGTCATCGACCGCATCGACCACCAGATGCTGAATGACCTGGAGCCGTTTACGGAGATCAATCCGTCCGCCGAGAACCTGGCGCGCTATTTTTACGATGAGACCAATAAGCAGCTTGCCGAGATGACGGACGGACGCGTGCACGTGAAGGATTGCACCATTTACGAGACCGACACCACGACGGCGACGTACTACGAGTAGCGCGCCCGTGTATCTGATTGAAATTTACAAATCTGTTCAGGGGGAATCGAGCTTTGCCGGACGGCCCTGCATCTTCGTGCGCCTTGCGGGCTGCAATCTGCGCTGCTCCTGGTGCGACTCGGAGTACACCTTCAAGGGCGGCTACAGGCTGTCAGACGATGAGATCGTCGTCCGAGATTGAAAAGCTGGCTCCGGTCAAGCTGATCGAGTTCACGGGCGGCGAGCCTCTGTTGCAGGAGCGCGAGCTGGTTCCACTGATGGAGCGCTTGCTGGCGTCGGGATATGAGCTGATGATCGAGACCAGCGGCGAGCGTCCTTTGGATCGCGTGCCTGCCGCCGTGCATAAGATCGTCGACGTGAAATGTCCCGGCTCGGGTGAAGGCGGCAGCTTTCGCATGAGCAATCTCGAATTTTTGACGAAGGGTGACGAGGTCAAGTTCGTCATCACGGATCGCGTCGACTATGAGTTTGCCCGCGATTTTATTCGTCAGCAAGGCCTCGAATCTCGTGCTGGTTCTGTGCTCTTGTCCCCTGCATTCAACAAAACGCCTTCCATCGTCCGCAGCACAGAGAATTGCATGCTCGATCCGCGGGAGCTGGTGGAGTGGATGCTTGCCGACGGGCTTGATGCCCGCCTGAGCCTGCAGATTCACAAGTACATCTGGGAGCCGCAGAAGAAGGGTGTGTAAGAACGACCTTACTGCGGCTGCGTTTGCAGATATTTGTCGAAGGGAATCTCGAAGTAGAACAGCTCTTTGCCGTCGGCGTCCTTTACCTGGCGGAACATTAGTTTCGCGCCGCGCAGGGGAGCCGAGCCCAGTCCCTGAATGTCGTAGAAAAGAAATCCGGCGCGCGTCGTGTGCGGTTCGACGACGAGGGCCGCGTATTCAAACTCTGAGAAATCCTGCTCGACTTTGCCGTTGGGGTTTTTAGGTTTGGTGTGGATGTGAATCGGGCCGACAGGGACATTCATGCCCTCTTTGTCGCGGAGGGAAATGCGTCGTTCTACATCGTCAGGCTCTGCGGCTGGAATTCTGTCGCCGTGCGCACTGATGAAGTTGATGCGCGCGTCGTTCAACGAAATAGGCCGGTCGCCGCTGTTCGTGATAATGATGCGGATGGGAAGAAACTGGTGTTCGAGATAGTTGACGCGGAAGATTTTCACCTTTTCTTCCGTGTTCCAGGGTTCGGCGGCGATGGCGACATGTTCTTCCTGATGGATGTCGACGGCGGGGTAAGTGGCCGCGTCTTTCGCGGGCGGCGGCCCGTGTTCAAACGCCGATGATTGTCCAATGCAGCAGGCCGCAAGCAGTGCCAGGGAAAGAAAAGAACGAAAGCGCATCATCCTGTGGACGATTATCATCATCGCTTAAGACTTCAGTAAAGTGAGATTGGTAAGCGGATGCTGCTTTTCTACAGCCTGGCCCTCGCTCTTGTGCTCGTTCTGGGCGCGCCCTACTGGCTCTTCCGCATGGCAACCAGCGGAAAATACCGCGAGGGGCTGGGTGAGCGGCTGGGTTTTGTTCCGAAACGCTTATTGGTTGCTTCTGGCGGTGAGCCGGTCATCTGGGTGCATGCGGTCTCGGTCGGCGAACTGCTGGCCGCCGCACTACTGATTGAAGATCTACGGAAGGAGCTTGCGGGGTGGCGTGTTGTCGTGTCGACGACCACTCGAACGGGGCAGGCGCTGGCGCGGCAACGATTCGGGGTGGAGAATGTCTTCTACTTTCCGCTGGACTTTGCCTTCGCTGTGCGGGCTTATCTGCGTGCCTTGAAGCCTCGCATGTTGGTGCTGATGGAAACGGAGTTCTGGCCTCGTCTGCTGGTGGAGTGCCGACGCGCACAGATTCCTGTCGCAGTGGTGAATGCCCGGATTTCGGATCGCTCGTGGCCGCGGTATCTGCGTCTTCGCTTTCTATGGAGGCGATTGCTTGGCGATCTGAAATTGGTCCTTGCTCAGAGTGACGTGGACGTGGAGCGCCTCAAGGCGATCGGTGCCGCGAGTGTTCGAAATGGCGGCAATCTTAAGTACGATGTCAGGGCAGTGGCCACTGCAGCGGTAACTCGGGCTTTGTCAGCGAATATCGCAGCCGGAACCAGAACATTCGTTTGCGGAAGCACACTCGAAGGCGAGGATAGTATTCTGCTCGACGCAGCGCCGAACGATGTGTTGACGGTTCTTGCGCCGCGTCATCCGGAACGTTTTGAAGCAGTGGCGAAATTGCTGGAGCGCAGCGGCAAGCCCTGGGTGCGGCGTTCGCAATGGATGGAAGCACCGACTCCGCTTGCGGCCGGCACCGTCTTTCTGCTGGATTCAATCGGGGAACTGGCCTCGGTGTATTCGCTGGCCGCGGTGGCCTTCATTGGCGGAAGTCTGATTCCCGCTGGAGGACACAATCCGCTGGAACCCGCACAGTTTCATGTCCCTGTGGTGATGGGGCCGCACTATGAAAACTTCCGCGCGATTGTTGAGCAGCTTAAGGAGCGGGATGCGATTCGCATTTTGCAGCAGGGCGAGCTAAGGCATGAACTGATCGCACTCTTTTCTGATCAGGCTGTAGCGCAGGCTATTGGCGACCGCGGTTTCGCAGTCTTCTCGTCAGAAGCTGGGGCGACGGCGCGCGCTGTGGCTGCACTGACTGAGATTGTGAGCGGGCACGCATGACGCGTCGGATGCTGTTGCCGCTAACGCCGCTTTATGCTGCGGCCATTGCGGCCAAAAACGCTGCCTATGATCGCGGCTTTGCCAAAGCGCGGAAGTTGCAGTGGCCGGTGATCAGCGTCGGCAATATCTCTGTTGGCGGCTCGGGTAAGACGCCGTTTGTCATTTGCCTTGCGAAGTTACTTAAGAAGCAGGGGGTGCATGTTGATGTGCTGTCCCGAGGCTATGGCCGCAGTTCGCATGCAGTCGAGCAGGTCGATCCTGCGGGAAACGCGGATCGCTTCGGCGATGAGCCGCTGCTGATAGCGCAATCTGCAGACGTGCCTGTGTATGTGGGTGCGAGCCGGTATGCAGCTGGTGTCCTGGCGGAGCGGGAGCAAGCGGGAAGTGGAGTACATCTGCTGGATGACGGGTTTCAGCACCGAAAGCTGGCGCGGGCAATGGATATTCTGGTCATTCATCGCAGCGACTTTGAGGAAACGCTGCTGCCGGCGGGGCAACTGCGGGAGCCGTTGAGCTCTCTGCAACGCGCCGCAGCGCTGGTTTTGCGGGAAGAGGATGCTGATGTGGAAGAGAAGCTGAGGCGGCGCGGCATCGAGAAGCCGATCTGGTGGATCAGGCGGTCGATGGTCGTTCCGGAGAATCCCGGAAAAGCTGTTGCTTTCTGTGGAATTGCGCGTCCGGATGAGTTTTTTCATCTGCTGCAGAAATCGGAGGTGAATGTGGTCTCGCAGAAAGCATTTCGCGATCATCATCGCTACGGCGAATCTGACGTGCGAGAACTGGTTTCTATGGCGCAGTCAAAGGGCGCGACAGCGTTTCTTACGACAGAGAAAGATTTTGTGCGACTGACTCCCGCGCAGAGAGAAATGCTTGCGTCTATCGTGCCTCTGAGGGTTGCGAGATTAGAGACTCTGCTACGCGATGAAGGACTGGCGTTGCATCATCTTGAGGCACTTCTGCCGCTGAGCTTTGCGCGCTCACTGTGAGAAAATTAAAGTTTGCCAACAGAAAGTCAGCAGTTACGGGTGCTCATTTTGCGGCTGGGCGCGATGGGCGATATTCTCCATGCCCTGCCAGCGGTTACGGCGCTCCGTGCGAAGCATCCTGAGTGGTTTATTGGCTGGGCGGTTGAGCCGCAGTGGCGCGGCCTGCTGGCTGCGGAAGGCGCGGAGGCCCACGGCTCGGCAATGCCCATCGCCGATCAGCTTCACATCGTTCCTGCGAAGGAGTGGGCGCGGCATCCCTTGAGCGCACGGACGATTGAGCAGATACGCAGCGCGCGCCAGGAACTGCGCAGTGCGCGATACGATGTGTGTGTAGATCTGCAGGGCGCCGTGCGCTCGGCAGTATTTGGAAAGTGGGCGAATCCGCGGCGTCTTATTGGAGAAGACAAACCGCGCGAGTGGGCCGCACGGTATCTTTTTGACGAGCATATTCCCACGAAGGGCATCCATGTGATCGAACAAGCGGTGGAAGTGGCGAATGCTGTTGCGCGCGAAGAGCTCCCGGTTATGCTGCCGTGGCTGCCACTCGGTGAGAGTGCTGCGCGGCATTGCGATGCGCAGCTCGCACCATTAGGTAACAAACCGTTTGTGATTCTGAACCCCGGGGCCGGATGGGGTGCAAAGCGATGGCCTACCGAGCGCTTTGGTGAAGTGGCGCGAATGTTCGCTGAAAGCGGGTACGGAGTAGTGATCAATGCTGGGCCTGGAGAAGAAACGCTGGCAAGCGAGCTGAACGCTGCGAGCGGGAATATTGCGCTGGCGCTCTCGCCGAATCTGGATGAACTGATTGCGCTGACGCGGCGGTCATCGCTGGTGATTGCCGGCGACACTGGGCCGCTGCATCTGGCGTCGGCACTTGGCAAGCCTGTGGTTGGCATCTTTGGGCCTACCGATCCGGCGCGCAATGGACCTTTCGGAGGCAACTTTCGCGTGCTGCGGCATCCTGAGAGCAAGCGCGACCACAGCCGCCGTGCTGAACCGGAAGCGGGGCTGCTGACGATATCGCCCGGCGAGGTTTGGAATGCAGCCATGGAGCTTTTAGACGATGCCGGCTGACTGGAGCAGAATCGCGCGACGAATCCGCGTACCTATGGGGTTCGTCTTTGCCGGTGTGTACATTTGGCTGGCGCGGCCTACGTTTGTCTCGATGGCCTGGAGCCTGTTGCTGGTGTTGCCGGGTTTGTGGTTGCGCGGCTACGCTGCCGGATACGTGAAGAAGAACGCCGAGCTGACCATGACAGGACCATACGCTTATACGCGCAATCCGCTATATCTTGGATCGATGCTGATCGCATTTGGCTTTGCTGCCGCATCGAAGAGTATTGTGATCGTGCTGTTGCTGGCTGTGCTCTTCGCTGTGATCTATATTCCGGTCATTCGTTCGGAAGAGGTGTTTTTGCGATCGAAATTTGCGGATTTTGATGCTTATGCTGCGAGTGTTCCGCGTCTGGTTCCGCGCTTAGGTCCTGCGCGTGTTGCGGAGCGTAGTCCCGATATGGAACAGGGAAGCTTTTCTTTCCCTTTGTATCGCAAACACCGCGAGTACAATGCACTCATGGGTGCGACGGCCATTTATGCTGTGCTCGCCCTCAGAATTATTTTCAAGCATTAGAAGAGTGAGCACGGATATTGAATTGGTGTGGTAGATCCTTCCCCATTGTGTTGTGTTTTCTATTGTTGGCTGCGGCCCAGGCCCAGACTGCGCAAGGTCCTGTCGTTCAAAGTTGGCCGCAACTCCCGGCTCCCCATCCCGGTCTTGCTCTACCCGCGAAGCAAAGCCTTACCTACAGCGTGGACTGGCGTGTATTTCCAGCAGGCACGGTTACGTTTCGTCAGGAAGCAGATGGCGATACGCAGCGCATTAACGTTGAAGGGGACTCGATTGGCGCTGTCAATCTTATCTTTCGCGTCAGCGACCGCTTTCAGTCATCGTTCAATCGGCGCACCGGTTGCTCTTACGGCTTCAGCAAGCAGCTGATTGAAGGCCGCCGTCAGGTGAACAGCGAGCTGAAGTTCAATTACGCGCAGGGCAACGCCATCCTCGATGAAAAGAACCTTGTTTCGGGGATCAGCAAGCACCAGGAAACTGAGATTCCATCGTGTGTCTCTGACCTGCTCTCGGCGATTTTCTACGCGGCGTCGCAGCCATTTCAGGTCGGGCAGAGCTTCCAGGTGCCCGTTTTTGACGCAGGCAAAACGATTCCAGTCACCATGAAAGTTGAGGGCAAGGAATCCGTTAAAACGCCTACCGGTACCTATCAGACCGTGCGCGTGCAGCCCACTGCGGACGCAGGCGTGGTGAAGAACCGAGGCAATATCTGGATCTGGTACACGGACGACGAACGTCATATGCCGGTGCAGATGCGGGCACGGCTCTTCTGGGGAACGATCACGTTCCAGCTTACCGGCATCGATCAGAAATAAGTTTTACTGGATTCGGTATCGCTCGCGCATCAATCGTTGCAGACGCGGCTTGTAGATCAGGTTGTAGGCCAGTTCCTTATCGGGGAACATGGCGAGCGCGGCGCGGCGGCTGTCGGCTACCATCTCTGCGGCTTCATCTACGGTCAGCGTATCGTCCTGGCTGATGACGGACATCACCATATTCATCATCATTTGCAGGCGGCGGATTTTGCGCTGCTCTTCGCGCAACTCTTCCGGGGTCTGGCGCGAAGATTCATTTGTTGCAGGGGAGTTGATGTGTGTATGTGGAAGGTCTCGGTTTCCATCAACTTCACTTGGGCCCATTCTTGTCCTCCATAGGCGACGTTGGGGGCTTGCTTTTTCGTCATCGTACAACGGTAGGGATGCTCTGCAAATGGAAAAGATGCCAGCGTGACCGAATTGGATACGGTTATGGAGTCGGGAGTTGGTCCCATCCGGTTGCTGTTACGTGCTTCCCATCCAGATAGAAGGTGGAAGCTCCAAGCAGATCAGTGCGATAAGTATGAACATGCGCGGACTCAAGCTTTTGCAAGGTTTCTATTTTCGGATGCCCGTAATAGTTGTGTTGTCCGACGGAAATGGCCGCATACGATGGCGACACCGCGGCAAGAAATCCGGGTGTAGTGGAGGTCTTGCTGCCGTGGTGGCCGACCTTCAGCAGGTCGGAGTGGAGGCCGCCAAGAGCCACCATGCGCGTCTCGCTTGGGGCTTCGGCATCGCCTTCCAGGACCGCTGAGGTGCTGCCGTAGCTCACGCGCAGCACGAGCGAATCGTCGTTGGTGGGAACGTTTTTGGGGATGTAGCCTGGGGCTGGAGAGAGTGCGCGGATTTCAAGGCTGCCCAGACGAAATGTGTCGCCTGCCGCGTGTTGGCGAGTCTTGATATTCAGCGTCTTCGCTTCCTGTAATAGACGATCGTAGGCTGGAGAATCCGGATTGCGGCCAATCCACAGCTCCTCCGGACGAAAGTTTGCCAGTACAGCAGGCATGCCGCCGATGTGGTCGATGTGGGCATGCGTGATGGCCACCGCGTCCAGCTTGCGGATGCCGCGCGACCACAACACCTGCGACACGACATCCTCGCCCATATCGAATTTCGCCTCGGGTGACGCCCCAGCGATACCGCCCGCGTCAACCAGCAACGTTTTTCCTTCGGGCGTGATCACGAGGAGCGAGTCGCCCTGTCCTACGTCAATAGTCGTGATTTCAAGAGCGCCGTGGCGATAGAGCATGCGATGCGGCAGGATCACGGCGGCAGCCGCTAAGATGAGCGAGGCGCACGCTACGGCGATGGCGAATCTGTGCAAGCGGACGAAATATATCGCGGTCGCTGTTGCGACAATCCAGATAACAATCGCCATCATCGGCGGGGTTGATATACGCAGATCACCCGTTACCGAAGCTGCAAACAAGTGCACGGCCCACAGAACTATGTGAAGCACAGTTGCCGTGATTGCGCCGGGGACGAATGCAACCGCTGGCGCGATCAGGACAGCGAGCAGGGTGAGAATCGCTGACGGCAGCAGGATGCCGAGGAGTGGAACCACGAGCAGATTCACCGGCAGGGCGAGCGCCGTGACACGGTGGAAATAGAGCGCCATCGGCAGCGACATGACCAGCTCCACGATGACGGAAATCAACAGCAGTTCGACTGCACGCAGCGACACGCGCACGATAAACGGAATGCAGTTGGACAGGCGACGGCCAAGGAAGAGGCGCGCGTGTTCGACGATGAGTCTCAGGCTGACGCGAAATTGCGCGACGCGCGGTGGCAGTGCCGGATCCATTGGGAGGAGTTGCAAATTGTTCAGCGCGGAGAGGTATGGTGCGAAGGACTTCTCGGCAATGGGCGCGGCGATGCCTGCAATTGCCAGCACGGAGAGCAGCGTCATCTGGAAGCCTGCTTCGAAGAGCGCCTGCAGGATGCACTGCGAGCAGACCAAGCGCGGCGAAGCCGATCGCGTTTAGCGCGCTGCGCTCTCGCCACAACAGTCGTCCGACGAGAAACAGCGTGATCATCCAGAAGGAGCGTTGCGCCGGCTGGCCGTATCCTGTGAAAAGCGCATAGCAGAGAGCAAGCAGAACGGTAATGCCCGTTGCTGCCACACGCGGCATGCGGATTGTCTTCGCAACAAAGAAGACAAGCCCGGCGAAGATTGCCAGGTGCATTCCGGATACAACAAGCAGGTGGAACGAACCTGTACGCTCAAAGCCCGTGCGCACACCGCGCGAGAGATAGCTGCGGTCGCCGCTCAGCATCGCCGTCAGCATGGTCGCGTCTTCGCGGTTCAGCCGCAAGCAAGCGGGCAGCTTTGCAGAGTGAGCTTGATCTTCGGCAAATACAAGCAGCCGTGCGCTTGTGTTCTGCTGGATCGTGTGCAGCCAGCAGGGGAATGACGCATGGGACGCCCTGGAAATGACAGTGACGGCAGCCGCTTTACTGCTGCCGAATGCGCCGATTCCTTCGGCGAGCATGTATCCGCGCTCATCCCAAACGCCGGGATCGAGGTAGCGCTCCGGCTGCCGCAGAGTCGCGACGACACGCACTTTGTCCGCGCAGCCGAGTCTCGGGAGCGCGGCATCGAGAGGTGCATACATGGTGAGTGAGACGCCGCCTGCGAGTTGCTGTGCTGTGCCGTCCGTTGCGGTTACAGATGTCAGTTTCAGCTGTATCTGCTCACTCAGTTCTTCGCGTGTTTTGTCTGAGAAGGGCAGCGTCGATTCGATATGGTGCACCGGCCCCAACCGAGTGACAACCCCTTCGACGGTTCGTGGTGTGCTGTCTGCGAGTTTTATGAGCTGTTGCTGGGGATCGGGCCGCGGTGCAACTTCTGCGCAGAAAGCTCCTGAAAGAAGGAAGACCGCGCCCAGCGGCACGAGCGAGACTCTATGCGCGTTATGAGCAGCAAGCATGCTCAAGACGCCGCAAGCCAGGAGCCCGAAGAGCAGCAGAGCGGGCATCATCCAGACAAGAGATGCGACGGAGATACCGCAGGAAAAACATACGGCTGCAAACAGGAGTGGAAGGAAATGGAATCGCAGCGGTTCAGTGACGGAAGAGAACGGCGCGGCTTGTGTCGCTGCCTGAGGCATAGTCGGCCATCACCGCAGCAGGACGCAGGCAGACGTTAACGAAGCGACAGCACCGTGACGCTTTCAAGATGAAAGGTCTGCGGAAACAGGTCTACCATGTGCATGGTTCTGAGGTGATAGCCGGATTCTACCAACGCATTCAGGTCGCGCGCGAGCGTTGCCGGGTCGCATGAGACATAAACAACGGTTTGCGGCCTTACTTTGGTAAGCATGGAGACGACGGTGTTTCCGAGGCCAGTGCGCGGGGGATCAACGATGATCAAGTCGGGGGTTGCTCCGCGTTGTTGCCGCAGGAATTCCAGCGTGCCGCTGCGCACAGTTTTGTTGCCCTTGCCTGAAAGGTTGTCCCGCAGATCGTTCGACGATGAGGGAGCGGCTTCGACCGCGATGACCTTCTCGAATCGCTGGCTGAGCACCTGCGCGAAGAGCCCCACACCTGCATACAAGTCCCACGCCAGCTTGCCGGAGAGCTCCGCGGTAACAAGCTGAACCAGGCGGTCTGTTAGAAATCGATTCACCTGAAAAAATGAGCCGATGCTTACGCGATATGCGTGTTCGCCAACCCGATAGGTGAGCACCTGCGCTCCCCATTCCGCCAGTTTCTTCTCTGATGCTTCGTTGTTCTTCGCGGGAAAAACAGCGGCTCCTGTAAGAATGGGAAGTTCCGACCGCAGCGTGTCGCAAAAGCCCCTGAGCGTTGAAGACAAATCCTTGATTTGTTTTCGCGCCCAAAGCGAGAGCAGCAGTTCGCTCTCACTCTCATTCGTGAAGAATTCAATCTCGTCGAATTCCTGGATGAACCTGCTTCCAATCTGCGTTACTACCTGCAGGGCACGCTCCAACAGCGGAGCAGCAATCGGACATTGGTTTACTGGCAGATTCGCATGCGATGCGCGCTTTTTGTAGCAGAGCGCGAAGGGCTCTCGCTGTACATGAAGACGAATGCGGTTGCGATATGCGAACGGCTCGGCATGATTGGGAACAATCTCCGGAAACGAGGTAAGCCGCGCTCTCTGTAGCGTTTCCCGCAGAATGTTCAGCTTCATTTCAATCTGCTGCGCATAGGAGGCGTGCTGATATTGGCATCCGCCACACAGGCCGAAGTATTCGCAGGCCGGGTTGGTTCGCTCAAGTGATGGCTCAAGTACAGCATCCAGATCGGCGTTGGCGAAGCTGCGCTTGTCTTCGATAACGTGTGCTTCCACCACTTCGCCCGGCAGCGTGAAGGGAACAAAGATTGCTTTGCCGTCGGCGCGCGCCAGTCCTGCGCCCCCGTATATGGATTTTTCAATCTGCAGCTTCATGACTGGCTCATGTAGAAGAGGCTCAGGCGCGGCAATCTGTACTTTTCTAGCAGCCGCTTATGCAGAAACTGTTGCTCAATCTGGCGAATCTGCACTGCCTGCATGCGGCGCTTATACGGAGCCAGTTCGCGTGCCGCCTGTTCGCGGACGACCGTCAGATCAGCTTCGGGCGCAGTTGCCAGCAGAGTTGCGAAGAGCTTTTCTTCGAGGACAGTGAGCGTTCGTTCCAGTTCTTCGAGGTTCGGTTGCTCGGTGCGAACGCCCGTCGCCAATCCTCGCAGGCGCTGGCTCATCTCGTGCGCGGCTTCCTGCGCGATGCCCGTCAGTGCTGCTGCCGCAAGGTCACCCGCACACGATTCCAGATGTGCGGCAATACGATCGGTCTCAAAGCCCGGTGCGGGCTCATTGCCCGATCTTTCTGGAGCGGCGCCGACCGATGCTTCTTTCATTTCCTCAACCGCTGACATGACTTCCTGTGTGCAGTAAGCCAGGCCGTTGATGCGGCGGACTCGCGCGCGTGATTTGCGCGACTCATATTTTTCGAATGCAGCGTCGATGCCGCGCAGCACCGCGGTCAGAGGAACGCCTGCGTCGCGCCACGTTTCGATCAACGCCCAGTCCAGCGTCGAGAGCAGCAGCAGCGATCCACGCCGCCGCTGAAAATGATCTTCGATTTCCGTGAAGTAGTTGAAGTAGTTTTCCAAAGTACGACGATATCAGGAGCGCGACGGTTGCGCCTCGGCCGCATTCCCCGTGCTCTTAGCGTTGCGGCTACGCTCGTAAATAATGCGCAGGCCATCGAGCGTAAGCATGTCATTGACTTCCGTGATGTACTTCGACTCGTCTGCAATGAGACGCGCGAGACCGCCAGTGGCCACGCACTTTGTGTCTGCCCCGAGCTTGGCGATCATGCGTTCAAGAATGCTGTCGACGAGGCCGATGTGTCCGTAAAAAAGCCCGATCTGCAGATTGTCGACGGTATTCGTGCCGATGATCTTTGCCGGCTTCTTGATTTCAACGCGGGGGAGACGAGCTGCGCGCGCGAACAGCGCTTCGGCCGAGATGTTCAGCCCAGGCGCAATGGCGCCGCCCAGGAACTCGCCCTTCTTCGAGATCACGTCGAAGTTCGTTGCCGTCCCGAAATCGACCACAATGCATGGGCCGCCATATTTCTGAAACGCGCCGACACAATTGGCAACGCGGTCCGCTCCCACTTCGCTTGGGTTGTCGGTGAGGATCGGCAGCCCTGTTTTGACGCCCGGTTCGATGAAGAGCGGCTTGTGATGGAAATAACGCTCGCAAAAGACGCGCAGAATCCAGTCAATGGGCGGTACGACTGACGCCACAACAATGGCGCTCACGGCACTGCTTTCCACGCCTTGGCTCTTCAGTAGATTCTGCACGAGGATGCCGTATTCGTCCGCTGTCTGCGTTTGCCGCGTGCTGATGCGCCAGGTAGCACGGAGGTCGCCAATGCTCCCGTCGCCATGAATGGGATAAATTGCGATGATCGTATTTGTGTTGTTTACGTTGAGTACCAGGAGCATTTATTTCCCACGGGCCTTTTTGATTTCGCGAACTCCACCTGAGTAAACGGTGCGCAATCCCTGCGACGTGCGCACTTGGAGAAAGCCGCGCGCATCCAGTCCGTCGGTCACTCCCTCAAAGCCTTCCGCCTCGTCGACACGCACCTGTTTGCCGCGCACCCAGCTTGAGGCCTGCTCCAGCCGGTGAAGAACAGACTGCTTTGCGGCGTTGCTATCGTTGGAACTAGACAGAGCAATCACTTCGCGATGAAGTGATTGTAGCAGGGCAATAAGCAGCTGCTGGCGCGGCCATTCACGTCCTGTTTCGATGTGCAGCGATGTAGCAATGTCGCTCAATTCTGGCGGAAATTGCTGTTGATGCACGTTGATTCCAATGCCGACGACGAGATGCCGGATGCGCGTGACTTCGGCATTGAGTTCGGTGAGGATGCCGCAGAATTTGCGCGGTCCAAAGAGCAGATCATTGGGCCAGCGCAGATCGCATACAAGCGATGTGACCTGCATGACGGCATCGCGCACGGCAAGGCCGGCGGCGAGGGAAAGCCACAGCACATCAGCAGGCGGGATGCGCGGACGCAGCAGGACGCTTACATACAGGCCGGAACCGGGAGGCGACGACCACTCGTGCGCTCCGCGCCCGCGTCCTGCCGTTTGCTCGTCGGCAAAATAGACGGTGCCATCCGCAGCGCCGTTCTCGGCTTGCTGCATGGCGTAGGTGTTTGTGGAGTGGATGGTGGAAAAAAAATGCAGCTTACCGGCGAATGGAGTGCTGGCGAGGGCTTGATCAAGTGCTGGAATGTCAAATGAGTCGGTAGAGTGATCCGGCATCGTTGGGGATTCTTGCTTGCTCAAAAAGGGTTAGTAAATCTCGGCGGTAATCTTCATGCTCAGGTCAACGGCGGGGGCGGAATGCGTAAGCGCTCCGACTGAGATGTAGTCCACACCCGCAAGCGCGTACTTGCGAATGTTATCGAGCACGATGCCGCCCGAGGCTTCAATGGGAATCGTGAGTCCGCGTCCGCGCACGGCGCCGACCGCTTTCTTCACCTCGGCGGGCGTCATGTTGTCGAGCAGCAGGGATTCCGCGCCGTTGTCGAGTGCTGTTTCAAGCTCGTCAATGGTGCGCACTTCGATGTCGATCGTCTGCCCCGGCTTACGCAGTTCATGCGCGCGCTTCAGTACAGTCTCGATGCCTCCACCGAGCGAGATGTGGTTGTTCTTGATCAGGATGCCGTCGGAGAGGTCGAGGCGATGGTTTTCGCCGCCGCCGCAGCGCACGGCGTATTTGTCGAGGATGCGCAGCCCCGGAACCGTCTTGCGCGTGTCCAAGACGCGTGCGCCGGTTCCGGCGATCGCATCTACATATTGGCGTGTCATTGTGGAGATGCCGCTCATGCGCTGCATCAGGTTCAGGGTCACGCGCTCGCAGGCAAGGATCACGCGTGCGTTGTGACGAATCACGGCGATGGCCTGACCCTTCTTTACGCGCACGCCTTCAAAGATTTCAGGATGGCTGATGACTTCGTAGCGGCCGCTGCTGCGTTTATCAAGCCGCGCGAAAATTTCGAGAAAGCGTGGGATGCAGCCGATCCCGGAGACGACGCAGTCCGCTTTCGCGATGATGGTGGCGGAGGCGCGCAGACTGGGTTCGATGGTGACAGCCGTCGTGACGTCGCTGGTGGCCTTGTCCTCCACCAGCGCCTGTTCCAGAATTGCCTCGATCCGCCTGCTTTTCCAGTCCATTAGAGTTCCTCAGTGATTATGCAAGCTGCTCCAGCTTCTCGATCGCATCCAGCGTTTCCTGGCGCAGCATCGTCGCTTCTGATGCCTGCTTTTTCAGGCCGGTGACAACCTTTTCCGGAGCTTTGGCAAGAAATGCCTCATTGCCAAGCTGCCGCTCCGCATTGACCAGAACTTTCTCGTACTGTTCCAGCTTCTTGCGCAGACGCTCACGTTCCGCGGCCACATCAATCTGTTTTTCGTACGGCGTGCCCACCGTGAAGCTTGCTGTCTTTCTTGTATTGGCGGGGCCGAGGGTCCACGTCGCTGGAAATTCAATGGTCGAGACGCGAGCGAGCTTTTCGATCATTGGCCGGTTTGTCTCTGCAAGAGCCTGAATCTTCTCGGATGCAGTCAGTTGGATCGCGACCAGATCGCGTTCGGGCACGTCGAGATCTTTGCGTAGCCCGCGAATCGTGACAATCAGATCCTGCAGTGTGGCCATCTCAGCTTCTACAGCATGATCCAGCGCCTCTTCCAGCGGCTGAGGATAGCGCGTCAGGGCAATCGACTTTGCCGGCGGCTCGCCGTCATAGACGGCATGCCACAGTTCTTCTGTCAGGAATGGCATGAAGGGAGATAGCAGCCGTAGAGCAGCTTCAAACGTACTGAGCAACGTCGTCAGCGCAGCCCTGGCAGCAGACCGGTCCCCGCCCAGTGCGAAATCAAGCCGGAGCTTCACGATCTCCAGATACCAGTCGCAGAAATCGCCCCAGAAGAACTGGTAAACGATATTTGCGGCTTCATGGAATCTGTATTCAGCCAGCGCCTGGTTCACTTCTGCCGCAGTGTGGTTCAGGCGAGATACGATCCAGCGGGCCTCGATGGGGGCATCGGCTTCGGGGCCAAATGAATTGACCAGCGTGTGGGGATCAACAAAAACACCAGCTTCAGCGGCGCGGAGTACGTTCATGAAGATGAAGCGGGCCGCGTTCCAGATCTTGTTGGCGAAGGCGCGATAGCCATCAGTGCGCGTCTTCATTGAAGGCGATATCGGTTCCGGGCGAGGCCATTGCAGCCAGCGTGAACCTGACTGCATCTGTCCCGTATTTGCTGACGATCTCGATCGGGTCGATGACATTGCCCTTGGTCTTCGACATCTTCTGGCGGTCGGCGTCGCGTACCAGCGCATGGATATAGACTTCGCGGAAAGGCACGGCGTCCTTCAGCGTTCGTTCGGAGCCATCGGGCATCGGCACGTCGAGCGTGAAATGGCAGCCGAGCATGATCATGCGGGCCACCCAGAAGAAGAGAATATCGAAGCCGGTGACGAGAAGCTGCGTTGGATAAAAGACATCGAGATCGTGCGTGTGACGAGGCCATCCGAAGACGGAGCAGGGAAGCAGACCAGACGAAAACCACGTATCGAGCACGTCTCTTTCTTGTTCCAGTTCGGCGCTGCCGCAGTGCGAGCATTTCGCCGGAGTCTCGCGCGCTACCGTGATCTGCTTGCAGGTGCGGCAATGCCACGCGGGAATGCGATGTCCCCACCAGAGCTGACGCGAGATGCACCAGTCATGGATGTTGCGCATCCACTCAAAGTAGGTTTTCGCGTACTGCTCAGGCGTGAACTTGATGTAGCCCTGTTCAACTGCGGCGATGGCCTTGTCCGCAAGCGGTTGAATCTTGATGAACCACTGCGTCGAAAGGCGCGGCTCTACAACCGTCTTGCAGCGGTCGCACTTGCCGATATTATTGACGTGTTCCTTCGTGGTTCCGAGCAGACCCTGAGCCTCAAGGTCGGCAAGAATCCTCTTGCGCGCCTCGTAGCGGTCGAGGCCGGCGTATGCGCCGCCTTCGGCATTGATGTGGGCGGTCTCATCCATCACGTTGATGGACGGCAGTCCATGGCGCTGGCCCAGAGTAAAGTCATTAGGATCGTGCGCAGGCGTGACCTTCACGGCACCGGTACCGAAGTCGGCGCTCACCCATGAATCCGTGATTATGGGAATCTCTCGTCCTACCAGCGGCAACCGCAGGCGCTTGCCGTGCAGGTGCTTATAGCGCTCGTCGTCAGGGTTCACGGCCACGGCGACGTCGCCCAGCATGGTTTCCGGACGCGTGGTGGCGATGGTGAGAAACTGCCCCGGATCTTCGATCACCGGATAGCGTATTTCCCATAAGTTACCCTTCTGTTCTTCATGTATTACTTCAAGATCGCTGATGGCCGTCTGCTGTACCGGGCACCAGTTCACAATGTAAGCGCCGCGATAGATCAGGCCCTGCTCATGCAGCCGGACGAAGGCTTCGCGCACGGCGACGGACAGGTTGTCGTCCATGGTGAAGTACTCGCGCGACCAGTCAACGCTGGCGCCGAGGCGCTTCATCTGGTCGAGGATGGCCCCGCCATAGTGCTGTTTCCACTCCCATACGCGCTCGACGAAGCCGTCGCGGCCCAGGCCCTGCCGCGTCTTGTTTTCCGTGGCAAGCTGGCGCTCCACCATCATCTGCGTGGCGATACCGGCGTGGTCGGTTCCCGGAAGCCACAGCGCCAGATCGCCGGACATGCGGCGCCAGCGCGTGAGAATGTCCATCTCCGTCTGGTTGAGCATGTGGCCCATATGCAGGCGGCCGGTAACATTTGGCGGAGGCAGCAGAATCGTAAAAGGAGACGCAGCGGGAGCGCCTTCGGGCGTGGGAACGTCGAAGAGGCGTTCGCGCACCCAGTACTCCGCCCAGCGATCTTCAATCGCTGTGGGATCATAAGCTTTCGGTAGATCGTGTGACATTTTTCTGAAAGAAGCCCTAACCTTTCACGATAAAGCATTTCCAGGAATGATGTAATGCGAAGCCTATGCCTTTAAGTCGACGCGACCATCAGGGAGCGGCGATCTCGCGTTGTACATGCGAGGGCACTGTTTCCCTGGAAATGCCGTAAAGCATTTCGCAGATGACTGCATGTACGGCAGAAACAGAAAAGGCCGCCAGAAGGAGTCTGTTACGAAACACCTAGTGGAAGCTGAGCAGTCACTAGTGGAAGCTGAGAAGTAATGAGAAGATGCCCTCGCAAAAGTGAGGGCATTTTCTTTCATGGGATATATCCGTGGCGAGGCGCGGGAACAGGCGACGATGTTCCCGGTGACGTTGGATGAGTTGATTCCGGCGGACCACATGTGTCGGGTTATTGAAGCGTTTGTCGGTCGGCTGGACATGGCGAAGTTAGACTTTGTCCGGGCGGAGCCGGCGGAAACGGGACGTCCAGGGTACGACCCGCGCGACCTGCTCAAGGTGTACCTCTACGGGTATTTGCACCAGGTACGCTCTTCGCGGCGACTGGAGGTCGAGTGTCAGCGCAACGTAGAAGTAATGTGGTTGTTGGGACGGTTGCAACCCGACTACAAGTCGATTGCCGAGTTCCGGCGGACGCACAGCCATGCGGTCACGGAAGCGGGGGCGGAACTGGTGCGTTTCGCGCGGGCAGTGGGATTGGTGAAGGGCGAAACGGTGGCGGTGGACGGGTCGAAATTTCGCACCGTCAGCAGTGCCAAGAGTGTAGGGGAACGGGATGCAGTGAGGCGTTATCTGGAGCAGTTGAACCAAGCCGACGAGCAAGAGGAAATGGTGATCGATCCGAGCGCGGTACAGGCGGCGCTGGAGAAGTTGAAGAACCATCCGGAGCCAGAAGCGAAGATAATGCGCACCACAAACGGCTTTGTTCCAGCCTACAACGTTCAGACCGCGGTAGATGCCGAACACGCGATCATCGTGGCACAGAAAGTCACCCCGCACGGCGCGGATAATCTGTTGCTACTGACGATGGCGGAAGCGGCGAAAGAAGCGGTCGGCAGTCCGGAGTCGCTGAATTTGGTGGCTGACGCGGGTTATTCGAGCGGCGAACAAGCGGAACGCTGCGAGCAACGGGGCATCGTGCCACATGTGCCCGCGAAGCGGTCGGTGAACAATCAAGGAGACGGACACCTGTTTGATCGTCGCGAGTTCCACTACAACGAAACGACAGATACGTTTCGTTGTCCAGCCGGTCAGACGCTGAAGCGCAAACAGCTCTCCCGCAAAGATCGTGCGGTTTACTATGCGGGCCAACCGGAAATATGCGGTGCCTGTATCTTGAAACCGAAATGCACGCTCGGCACACAGCGCCTCCTCACCCGTCACCTGCACGAGGCTGCGCTGCAACGCATGGAACAGCGAGCCACACCCGAGATGATGCGACTGCGGCGCTCGGTCGTGGAACATCCATTCGCCTCGCTCAAGTACCTCATCTTTGGGTATCCGCGCTTCTTGTTACGCGGCCTAAAGGGAGCCCAGACCGAGATCAGCCTGGCCACGATGGTCTACAACCTGAAAAGGATGAGAAATCTGTTGGGCGGAGGCGGGTTACAAGCGGCGCTCAGTAAGTAATCCTCGCTACCCGCTCGCCATCACCACCCAAGACAAAGAGCGATGTCCGAAATTCCGAACACCGCTCCCTATCTAACCTCAGGCGCGCCCGTTTCGTAACAGACTCGAAGAGGCGGCCTTTTCTGTTTCTAACTGCTTCTGTCTTAGAACGGATTCAGCTTATCGAGGCCGGTCTTCTTTTTCTTGGTTGAAGACTCCTTGCTCTTGTCGACAGGGACATTCTTGGCTTTTGCCTTTCTTGGTCCCTGTCTGTACCTGGGCGGCAGGCTGGCTGCCAGCCTTGACGTCGTTGACCTGATCTGCCGCTGCCGCTGGTTTGTCCACCGGAGGCAGGGCAGCGTTCGTGGCTGCCGGGGCGACTGGCTTCAATCCGTAATTATCAGCGGCTGGGTTCGGAGGAGCGCCATCGCCTGCCCCGCCATTCGCAGGAGCAGCCGTGCTTCCGGTTCCGGCTGCTGCAGCGGGAGCGGCTTCATTTGAAGTGCCAGCCGCGGAGTTGGCCGTCGGATTGATGATCTCAACGCTGGTGGAGTTGCCGCCGCTGGTTCCCGTCGGAACCGCTTCCATCTCAACCGCAGTGCTACTGCCTGTTCCGCCGGGAGCCGCAGTAGCAGCGGCAGCAGAGGATGCCGAAGCCGTCGTAGCTCCGCCGCCATAGGCTGGGGCTGGTGGCAGTGGTTCACCCTTTATCGCAGCGTTGAACATGGCTACCGTGGCCTCGCGGACCTGCGGCGCCGTTGTCTGCGGTGTATCGGTGAGCGTTGGCTCGCCAACACGCGCGGCGTGCACGGTCGACGGCCCCTGCTTTACGAGCAGCATGGCACGGTCCTTCAATTTGACCGTAGTGCGGCTGCCTTCTTCGGCCTCGCTTTCGGCCAATTGAGCCTGTGTCGGCTCGGGAACGGGACGGCCCATGGCAATCAGGCGGTCCTTGGCGTCTTCCACGTGCGGCGCCATTGCATATCGAGTGATTACGCGGCTGTAGGCATCGACAGCGCGGTCGTTATAGGCTGCGATCAATGTCGCCTTGGCCTTCGGAGGAAGGTTGAGTCGTCCTGCCAGTTGAGCCTGCGTTACATAAGCATCGCCCAGGGTAATCAGCGTCTGGTCGCTGTGGCTGAAGAGCGGATAGCTGTCCGCTACCGTCTGCAGGCGGGCAATCGTCGCCGGCCAGTTTTCGTGCGAGGCATAGAATTGGCCGATTTCGAACTGACGTGCCGCCAGCACTTCCTGCACATCGCGCAGGCGCTGCTTGGCGCGCGGAATCAGCGGAGAATCCGGGAACTGCTGGATCATCTGGCGGTATTCCGTCTCGGCGTGCATCACGTTCTGCGGATCGCGGTCCGGCTTCTGCATCTGCTGGAAGTAGATGTCGCCCACCTTCATCTGCGCTTCGGCCGCTTCCGGCGTGTTGGGGAAGAAGGTGATGAAGTCCTTATATTCCTGCTCGGCCTGGGTCAGCGCCGCCGATCCGCCTTCCTTGTACCAGGTGTCGCCGACTGCCAGCTTGGCGCGCATCGCGTATTCGGTGTCGGGATAGGTATTCAGCAGCGTCTGCAGATCAAGGCGGGCCACGTCATACTTGCCCTTCTTCATGGCGGTCATCGCCTTGTCGAAGAGCTCTTTATCCGGCTGACGCGAATTTACGTTCCCCAGCGGATTGGTGCTCAGGTCCGACTGCTTCTTTTTCTTCTTTCCGAGTGCATGGGCCGCGGGCACCATTGCCAGACACAGACAAACAGCCGAGACTTGGGTCACAAAACGATTCATAACACCTCAAACCTGATACAGGACCAACTCTGTATTCGTATACGAAGACTGTGAGCCTGTCAGGCCACTGGCCCCCAGCTTTCCACTTCTGCTGCCTTGCGTGCAGCATCCAGCAGTTCACGCGCATTCTGTTCGGCATTGCCATCACCGAAAACTGCGTTTCCGGCAACGAGCAACTCGCGCTCCATTTTCGACGACGGCTGCCAGCGTATCGTGAGCCACGCCGCCATCTACTTCAATCCTATAACTCAAGCCCAGTTCCTGGCGAAGTTCTCTGAGCTGCCGCAGCTTTATGAGCGAGTAGGGTATAAATTTCTGCCCGCCAAAGCCGGGATTCACGCTCATCACCAGAACGTGGTGCACCATTCCAAGAATGGGCCGCAGTACAGCAACTTCCGTGGCGGGGTTGATGACTACCGCCGGCTCCATCCCGTGCTGCGCAATCAATTCCAGGGTGCGGTGCAGGTGGCGGCAGGCTTCATAGTGCACGCTCACCCAGTCCGCGCCGGCGTCGGCAAATGCGGGGATAAACTCGTCGGGGTTCTCGATCATCAGGTGGCAGTCGAGCGGCAGGCTGGTCACTTTGCGCAGCGACTTCACCACTGGCGGCCCGAGCGTAATGTTGGGCACAAAATGTCCATCCATCACGTCGACATGGATGACCGTGCCGCCGCCGCGCTCCGCAGCCGCAACCTCGTCTGCGAGATGGGCGAAATCCGCCGAAAGGATAGATGGAGCCAGTTCAACCACGACACCGCCAGTGTATCAAGTTTGGCGCAAGCGTCGATCATGGACAGGCAAACTAAGTTCTTATTTTTTCCAGAGCTTTGGGAGTTCGCCGGCCGCTCCATGGACTGGGTCGGACTGCGGAAAGGGCAGCGACGCCATACGCCGCATGACTTCGTCCGACGGTGCGCTGCGGCAGATGTCCCAGTTCTGGTCCGGAGGATACGCGCCGACGACGAGAAAATCCGGACTCGCTTCCAGCTTGCAATGCCCGGTTCCGGCTGGAAGAACCGCGACATCTCCTGCCCGGACAAGAATCTCGTGGCCGTTCTCGCCGCCAAGTATCAATCGGGCATGACCGCCAGCAAAACCCAGAACTTCATGCGCAGTCGAGTGATAGTGGTGAAAGTCGAAGACGCCGTTGCGCCATTGGGGCGGCCATCCATTGCGAAGAAATGCTGCTTCGAACGCTGCTGCCGGATCGGTTCCTGCCGAAGAAATGACTTCACGATACAGAAGCACAGGGAGATGCTCGTTGTTCGGCATCCAGCCATTGCGCGAAAGTTGCAGTGTTTCTGGCCTGGACGTGCTCGCGAAGCCAGACCCGGCTGAAGCCAGACCCAGTCCGGCAAGGAGAGCATTGAATCTGCGGCGGTCAAGATTGGTCATAAGGATTAGATGCAGCCATCATTCTGACTGGCTCGGGCTCAGAGACCTACCTCCTCTTTGTTGGTTCCGGCTTCACCTGTTCTGCCGCGTACTCCATTGACCAGATGGAGCCCGGACGCATGTACATGCTGGCGCGGTACATTCCGTCTTCGTCATACGCTTCAGGGGTGCGGAAGAAGTATCCGCGGTCGCGCCAGACAACGTTGTAGACGCCCTCTGCCGTCTTGTAGGCCTCATCGCGCAGTCCCTCGGAAATCATGTGTGAGGCAAGAGCGAAGGTCGTGCCCGTCCACACCTCGGTCACTTGTGGATTTGAATCCAGCAGTTCACCTTTCGGCCCAACCCCATTCACAGCACCCATCTCACCGTTACCAAAGAGCATCACGTTATTGCTGTAAACAGTCTTGAGAGCGGAAACGCGCATCCTCTTCGGCACAAGATCGCCGAGGCCCGTGAGGTTGGCATACCACTGTCCAGCCAACTGCTCAGCCATGATGTCGGAGCGGTATTCGCTCCGCGTGTCGTAGTCGAAATACTTCCCATTCCAGAGCTTGGTGATGTACGCCAGCTGCGCTCGACGGAAGAGCGCGTTGTATTCGCTCGCACTATTCGGGTCGCCGACCTTGAGCGCAATCTCCGTCGTCGCGCGCAGTGCTGCCAGGTACAGTCCGCCGCTGTAGGCGCTCTCTCCAGTCGCAATCCAGTCATCGTAGGTCTGGTCGGGGAAGCCGCCGTTTTCGATCAGGCCATCGTTGTCGGTGTCGTACTGGCGCAGATGCTCCATCGCCGCCTTCACCGAATTCCACATGTAGTGCAGGAAAGTGGCGTCCTTGCTGCCGGTAAAGACGTAGTCGCGCCAGACCATCAGCACATACTTGCTGTTCAGGTCGCGCCAGTTCGACACGTCTTGATAGTTGTACTGGTTCACGTTCACAAATGGGTCTTCCGCCGGAGCGCCAAGATCGTGCGGCACCGCGCCGGCCACTTTTCGCTCCATGGTCACGAATTTGTGCTCGTGCAACGCCTGCCACATCCAGAGGTACTTCTGCGGATTGCTCTCCTCGACCGTGTCCGCGTATTCGCGCATCGCCTGCTTCTCGATTTCAGGCCAGAAACGAACTAGAGGGAATGACCCGTAGAAACGTACATCGGAGGTGCTGTAGTAGGGATAGTCGAAACACTCCAGATAGCTGAACGTGTCGTCCTCTTTCGACGAAAAGTGTTTTGGATTGCCCTGGCCATCGAGTTCGTGCGCCCACACCGTTCCGCCATCGGCGAGGATGTACATTTCGTTGAAGAGCTCGCCGCGAAACCACAACGGCTTCGTTGCGTCTTCAATGTAAGGCTTTTGCCACGCATCGATTGCCTTGCTCCAGTTTTCATCCTGTTCAAGCGCAGTTTTTGCAATCTGCCATGCGTGTTCGCCTTCCGCGCCGAAGAACTTTGTGTAGTGCCGCACCCACTTGCGGCCTCCGCCGAACTCGATCAACGGCAGATCCCAGGCCAGCGCCATCGGAACCATCTTCTTCTCATGCGGATCGAGCGTGAACCGCACCGCAATGGCGCCGCCAATCTGTTCGCCGCTACTGGCCACGTCTAAACTCGCGTTCGGCAGCCGTCCATCGGTCGAGAATGGCTTCCATACTTCATCGCCCATTCCCTGGGGGTAAAAAGTATTCAGATATGTGACTTCAAAACCCGGACTGGACTTCGTCGCGATGGCAAATTGCCCATCCCACTCCTCGCGCACTGCGCCCTTGCGCAGGCGGTCAAGCACGATGCCTTGCATCGAAGTGCCATTCTCACGGCTCAGATCTTCTGAAACATAGCGGTTTCTATCCTGATTGCTGAGCGCCGAAGCGAAGTCACTCGATCGATCGCGGAACCACCCGACCATGTTCGTCCACGTAAAGAGGATCGAAACCGTGAGCCGTTTGTCCGTGGGATTTTCCGCGTACCAGTTGTAAAGCGCAACGGGGTAACTGGATTCCTTGTAATTATTCGGAAGGATAGGCGAGAACTGCTCCACTGTAAGCTTGACGCCGAGTTGCTGCGGGTCGTAAGCGAACCACGACTTGGGATAGAGAGCCGCGTACTCACCCGCACCAGCCGGATATGACCAGTCCCATGAAGAAAGCGCTCCATTCAGCGGTTTGCCCGTTGAGAGGACGACAGCCTTGGCCGGTCCATCTTCCGGCTGCACAAACACGGCGAACTGGTTCCCAGGGACGTTTTCGTACTTATGGACGCCGGCTTTCACATGCCAGCGCTCGAAATTGCCGCGGTAGCTGCGCGAAAACGTACCTGCGCCAAATCCACCTACAGGCGCGCCCTGCCAGAACCCGTCATCTATATCCGTCGGCAGCGTTGGCTTTTTGCCGCCCGGATTGGGAGGCGGTTGCCCGATCGCGATACGCCAGGCTGCTTGTGGAATTTGATCGTCAGCAAGAAGATTCAGGGAACTCAGTAAAAGCAGGGAAAAAATAAAACAAAACCGATTCAGTGGCAACTTTCCGGGCCCTCCGAACGCAGTCATCATACATTGCTGGGGCTACATTCGTGAAAAATAAGGTGCTTAGCAACAATATATTGCCGCAACGCGAAGAGCATCTACGAAATGAGAAAATGTCACAGAATGTCCCGTTTTGTTCTTGCTGCGTCCTTTACCTTGCTCGGTGCCACATTGCCCGGTGCGCTCACCGGTTGCGGATATCACTCCGTTAACTCTGCCGCGCATCTGCCGAAGACCGTGCACACGCTGGCTGTTCCGACTTTCGCGAATCACACCCAGTCCTTTCACACGGAAGTCTCGTTCACGAATGCCGTCATACGCGAATTCACCAGCCGCACGCCCTACAAAGTTATCGCGACCGACAAGCCGGACGCAGGCGACGCTCTCCTCGAAGGATCGATCACCAGCTTTCAGGTCATCCCTCTGACCTACAACATTCAGACCGGCCAGTCGTCGAGCTATCTCATTACCGTGGGAGCGAGCGTCAAGGTGCTCGACCGCGATAACCGCGTCCTCTACGAAAACAAGACATACACCTTCCGTGAGCAGTACCAGACCACGCAGGACCTCGTCAGTTTCATTCAGGAAGACCCTGCCGCCGTGCAGCGCCTTTCTCGTGACTTTGCGCAGGCGCTCGTCTCCGATATTCTGGAGTCCTTCTGATGCAAGTCGACCACTCTCATCGTGCTGTCATTCTGAGCGGAGCGTTCGAAGAACGCATAGTCGAAGAATCTGCCTTTCCTTCTTTCGAGGAGACCACTTAGCCCATGGGAGCAGGATTCGCGTCCACCGACCGCTTTCTCGCCGAGCTTCGCAGTAACAAACTGCGTCCGGGCTACGTCCTCATCGGCGACGAGATTTTTCTTTACGAGCGCTGCCGCCGCGCCGTGCTCGAAACCTACGTCCCCGCCGATCTGCGCGACTTCTGCCTCTCAGACATCGACCTCGCCGAGACGAGCATCTTTGAAGCGCTCGACCGCGCGCAGACACCCTCGCTCATGGCGCCCTTTCAGGTGCTCTTCATCCGCAATCTGAAACAGCTTTACACGCGCGGCGCGAAGAAAGATGAGTTCGCCGCCATCGACGGCTACTTCCGCTCGCCGAATCCGCAAGCGATGCTCATCTTCGTCGCCGATCACCTGCGCATTCCCTCCGACCCGCGCCGCATGGACATGACGGACAAGGACCGCTACGAGCGCATCCGCGAAACACTCGGCGACCACTGCGGCATCGTCGAGCTTGCACGCGTTGATGAAGCCGATGCGCTGCGCTGGCTGACGGCAGAAGCAGAAAAGCAGCAGATCAAGCTGGAGCAGGATGCGGCCCGCGAACTGGTCGACGCGCTCGGCGCCGATATGATGCTTATCGCCAGCGAATTCGAAAAGCTGTCGCTCTATGCTGGAGCGAAAAAGCTTATCACCCTCGGCGATGTAGAAACTATGGTCCTGGCAGCGAAGCAGCGTTCGCTCTACGAGCTGACCGACGCCATCTCCGCCAAAGACAAGCAGCGGGCACTTGTGTTGTTGGAGGGCCTGCTCAACGCCTCCGACGGCGGTGAAGATGCAGCCATCGGACACCTCTACATGCTGGCGCGCACCTTCCGCCAAATGCTGGTGATCCTCGAAAAGAACGTCCGCGACTCGCGCGCCATCTGGCAGGCATTGTGGCAGGGCTTCCGCATGCCGCCCTTCGCCGCCGAGGATTTGATCCGTCAGGCACGTCGTTACAAATCAAAGAGAGAACTGACACGCGCACTGCGCCTCATCGCAAGGGCTGATCTGGAACTGCGCTCGCAGCCTCCGGACAAGAAGCTTGTGCTCGAACGTCTGGTGATGGAATTGGCAAGCCAGCCTAAACCGGGACCCGTCGAAGGTAGTTCGTATCAGATTCAGCTGAGTATATGAGTACGATGGACCTTAGCGTTGGACAGATATTGTCATACCTCGAAATGTGTCAGCGCGAATCAATGTCCTTACAGCATGGCATGAATTTTCGACGCAATGAATCTGTCTTCCTAATGAGCATGCGAAGGGGTGCACCCTATGAAGATTTCTTCGATCGAGATAATTCTGTCTTAATTTATGAAGGGCACGATATTCCGAAAAAGAAAGATGGACCAGACCCCAAGAGTGTTGATCAACCTATGTTGGTCGGACGAAGCACCCCGTCGCGTAATAAACGATTCTTTGACGCTGCGATTGATTACAAGAGCGGTGCCCGGGTGCGGCCATTAAATGTCAGAGTCTATGAAAAACTACGCGCGGGTATTTAGGTGTTCAATGGAGTATTCGACTTAGAAGATGCTTCTTTCGGGAAGTCAGATGTGACGGCGACGAGACAAGTATTTCGCTTTAAGCTACGGCTTTCGCAGCAACAGTCGATAAACAGTAGCCAAATCGAAGAACTGTCTCAAACGCGATTGATACCCTCAGAAGTAAAGCTGGAAGTCTATAAGAGAGATTTTCCTTATTCGCGGGGTGGGTCGTCGCTCACTGCTGTGAACGTTCGCCTGCTTTGTGCCCGTCATAATTTAGCCAAAGGCTCAAAGATCATATGAAGATCTGCGCGGATTGAGGCAGCTCTTTCATTTTGCATCCGGTTGCGGAAAGCTCGTAGAAACGGGAGAATGTGACTTCAAAACAAATGACGACGCAGGTTCGCGTCGTCATTTGAAAAGGTAAATAGGCCTGAGTTTTCTATTTCAGAAAATTATTACCGAGCCGAGCCTTCGTCCTGCATCCAGATCGCATTCACGCCCAGTGGGGTCGGATATGAGATCGGGTTGCCGCTGTTGTCCAGCATCGTGACCGGGAAGGATCCCGCGCTGGCCGGATCGACTGCGCTATAGGCGAAGTTATAGGCATACGCATCCGAGAAGTAATCCGAGATATAGTTGCTCAGCGTAGCCAGTCCACCGTTGACGCCGGGACGCTCCACAACCCACTCTGCGCTGTTGCCTACCAGCTGAGTCCCCGCAGGCGCGGAGAAGTTGATGATCACGTACTGATTGGTGTTGTAGTTGACCAGATAAGCGTGACCTGCGGTCGAAGAGGTGCTCCAAACTTCGACGAAGAGATCGTCACCGGGAGCGATGGGAAGGCTGGGAATGCGGGTCCAGCCGTAGGGATACCACTCATACCACGCCGAGTAATACGTCGCGGTTGAGCCTCCGCTGCAATAGGCATCGGCTTCGTTGCCGGCCTGCAGCACATCGCCTGATCCCCAGCCGTCAATGCCTACCCACGTGACTGCATAGTCCCAGCTGCCGGTGCATGCGCCATAGGCCTGGGTGGCAACGGGCACTACATAGTCGCCGATGATGTAGTAGAACGAAGAGCTTCCGTACTTAGTTACTCCGTTTGTGTTGACATAGCCGCTCCAGTTATAGGAGCTGGCTGCGGTGCCGGTTGCCGGTGTCCCCGCAACAGTGCCAGCCTTCAGCTTCGCCGGACCAGCGAAGTTCTTGGTGACTTCGAGTACCGGCGCCACGCGCTTCTTGGACGCTTTGATCGCCTTCTGCCAGCTGGCAAAGGCCTTGGGCGCAGAGATCTCATTCGGCTTTGGCGGATAGCCATAGTATTCCAGGTCCTGATCGGAGGCGTTCAATGGATCGAAACCTGCCGGAGGAGCTGCGATTGTGGTTACACCCGCGACGTTGGTCGCGAGTTCATTCGGCTTCAGCTGCTGCTGTACCTGGGCTGTGCTCGTCAGAGGCGCAGCAATCAGCAGGGCCGAAACGAGAGAGAATATACGCTGTTTCATCGTTTCTGCTTCTTTCAATAAGTTTTAGGGGATTTGGCCTGGAGGCCCGGGAATGTCTTACAGCAAGTAGTGAAAGAAGCTGGAATACCGTTACGTGCTCGACGGAAAAATATTCTCCGGGACGCCAAAAAAAAGGAGCAGCGATTCTTCCGCTGCTCCCTCATATGTTGGGTATTGCTGCTGCTCAAAAGCTCTTATCGGGCTCTTTGAAGAGAAAGAGGTAGACGAAACCGCCTGCTACTCCGCCGAGAATGGGAGCAATCCAGAAGAGCCACAGCTGTTCCAGCGGCCACCAGTATCCGGCAAAGATCGCAGGTCCGGTGCTGCGCGCCGGGTTGACCGAGGTATTCGTAACCGGAATGCTGATCAGGTGAATCAGCGTAAGGCACAGGCCAATCGCGATGGGTGCGAACCCGGCTGGTACGCCGCGCTTGTCGGTCGACCCCATGATGACCCAGAGAAAGAAGAAGGTCAGCACGAATTCGGCTACAAGGCACGCAAGCAGCGAATAGCCGCCTGGCGAGTGCGCCCCGTAACCGTTAGAAGCGAAGCTGCTCGTCGCAGCATTGAAGGTTGGATTGCCGGTAACGATGATGTAGAGAACGCCGGATGCTGCGATCGCACCCAGTACCTGTGCAACCACGTAGGCGGGCAGGTCCTTTGCCGGAAACCGCTTGCCGGCTACAAGCCCGCAGGTCACTGCAGGATTGATGTGGCAGCCAGAGATATGTCCAATGGCGAAAGCCATGGTCAGCAGTGTCAGGCCAAAGGCAAACGAAACGCCGACAAAGCCAATTCCCAGCTCAGGAAAGGCTGCTGCGATGAGAGCCGATCCGCACCCACCAAAAACCAGCCAGAATGTACCCAGAAACTCCGCAATTGAACGACGAATCAGTGTTGGTTGCACAGACGATTCCTCCTTGCATACGCCTCACGGGCGAGTTCTGAATCGCCAAAACGCTAACACGGAATCACTTACGAAGCGAAGGAATTTCGTTTGAATATTTGCCGTTACAAGGCTGGGTCGCTGCGAATTCTGTGTATATGGCTGAATATAGGGTGCTTAACGGGAGGCCTATTCCACCACAACTTCTTCCACGCCCTTGCCACCGCTGGTCAGCGTAATCGCAGCTGCCAGAATGAGCCCGCCTCCAACCCAGGCCAACGGCCCCAGCCGTTCTCCGAGCAGCTTCACGCCAAGTATGGAGCCGAGCGCAGGCTCGATATTCAGAAAGACGCCCGCCCGCGATGCGGGAACGCGGTGAATCCCTGTATTCCAGAGCAGCATGGCGGCCGCGTTGCACAGCAGACCGCTCGCCGCCAGCGCCAGCCACGCTTTTATGCTCACGCCATGTACCGGAGGCAGGCCATCCCTGAGCACGACCCACACCACGAGCATCAACGTGCCAGTGAGCAGCCCATAAGCTGTTACTGCCATCGGCGAGTGCCCCTGCATCAGGTGCTTGTTCAGCAGAACCCATGCCAGGGCAATCAGCAGAGAGACGACAATCAACAGATCGCCTGCAAGCGTCGGACCGCGTCCCGCAGAACTCTGATGGCCGCCGCTCAACGTGATCAACGAAACTCCGGTCGTCGATCCTGCGAGCGCAATCCAGCCCATCCAGTCCAGTCGCTCATGCGCAAAGATAGAAGCGCCGACGGCGAGGATCACCGGCATCGTGCCGACCATCAGCGCGGCATGGCTCACCGTTGTCATCGAGAGCCCCTGAAACTGCATGAGGTACTGCACCGGAATTCCGAGAAACGAAGCCAGAAGCAGCAGAGACCAATCCCGACGAGTGAAGGCGGGCCTTCGCAGCAGGAAGAACAAAGGAGGGCAGGCAAACAGAAACCGGTAAAGCACCATGTGCCCCACCGACATCTCCGCCAGCGCAATCTTGCCAAAGAAAAATCCCGTCCCCCACAAGCATCCGGCGAGCGCGCATGCTCCATAGCCGAGCAGGGCGCGAGTCGACATCTCTGCATTGCTGGTTGCAACTGAGGGCATATATCCAATGTGTCATAAGATGGGCGGTTCCATCGCTGGAAATTCTCTCTCGAGCCAGCGTTATCAAAAACATATGAAGTTGGGACGTCAATCGTCTCTCGTTTGTAGGAGAATGATGGGCATGGGCTTGAGATTGGACCTGGGCGTACCGGTCCGGATGCTGTTGGCGTTCATCGCGGCCCTTTTGTGCCTATCGTCGCCTGTGCAAGGCGAAAAGAAGAACAACGATGCGGGACCGAATCCCGATTTGCGCATTCCCGTCGAGCCGCTGGGATATATCGCTCCAAGCTCGTTCTATCTGACAGCGCGTCTCTCATCCATTTCGCTCGATTTCATCGATAAGGACCATCTGCTTTTCACATTCCGTCTGCCCGGATTGATGAAGCGTCTCCCCAATGAGCCGCCAGACGACGAAGACCAGACCATTCGGGCCGTCGTTGTCGAATTGCCCAGCGGCACCGTTACAGCGAAGACAGACTGGCGCATGCACGACCGTTCACGCTATATGTGGCGATTAGGCGAGGGGCGCTTTCTGGTAAGGCAGCGCAGCAGCCTGTTTCTTACCGATCCATCACTCGAGCTGCGGCCTTACCTTGACAGTGATACTGCGCTCGAATCCGTTCAGATCTCGCCCGATCGAAAGATCGTCGTCGTGGAATCGGAAAGCAGAAAACAGGACCAAAAGACCGTGGCAAGCACCGCACCAACGTTCGGTGACCCTGCGCCTGCCGTAAAGCCGGTGCAAATCTACATTCTGCGCGCCGACACCCGCGCGGTCATCGCGCACGCGGAGACGCTGAATGCGGTCGACATTCCCATGATGGGCGAGGCCCACCTGCAGGCGATCCCCGGCAATCAGAATCGATGGCTCATCCGCTACCTGCCCTTTCGCGGAGAGGCGCGCACACTCGTCGAGGTCGAGTCCTTCTGCCATCCGTCAGAACAACCCATGAGCAACAATGTCACTTTGATCGTGACCTGCCCGCGCTCCAGCAACGATCACCAGATTTTCGCCGTCGATCTGGACGGCAAAACGTTGTGGCAGCAACGCTGGGAAAGCCGCTACATCTGGCCCACGTTTCAGCTGACGCAGGACGGGAGCCGCTTCGCCTACAGCTCCCTGCAGGTCAATCATCCGGTCGGCATCATGGACCCTATCGATGAAACCAACATCGTGCATCAGATGGTCGGAGTCTTCGATACGCAGACGGGGCAGCTGCGTTTGGTGAAAAATGCGACGCCGATTCTGAGCGCGGGGCAAAATTATGCCCTCTCGCCGGATGGCCTGCGTTTCGCGATACTGCGCGAGGGTGCAATCGAAGTCTATGATCTGCCGCCGGCGTCCGCGCCTGTTCCCGTCGTGGCGAGCAGCCACCACTGAATCCCCGTTCGCTACAGCTTGAACAACTCTCGCAGCCTGCGCGTCTGCGCACGGCTTACCGGGATTTCCGTCTGCTTCTTGTCGTCCATGCGCAGCTGGTAGCTGCTCTTGAACCACGGCACCACTTCCTTGATGTGGTTGATGTTAACCACGAAAGACCGATGCGCGCGCCAGAAGATCGACGGATCGAGCAGGTCGAGCAGTTCTTCGAGCGTGCGGCACTTCGACTGTCCTTCGAGCGTCGGCGTTACGACTGTGATTACGCCCTCGTCGATTGAAGCGAAGCAGATGTCTTTCTGGTCGATGAGCAGCAGCCGACTCTGCGCCTGCAGCACAATCTTTCCGCTGTGCCGCTGCGGCTGTTGCTGCTGTTCAATCAGCTTGAGCAGCGCGCCGATGCGAATATCGCCGCTCAGATCGCCGTGTTTTGCGGCATTCTCTTCGTGCGAGTGAATTTCCTGCAATCGCTGCTTTGCGCGCTCCAGCGCCTGCAGCACGCGTCCCTTGTCAAAGGGCTTCAGCAGGTAGTCGATGGCATTCACGTCGAACGCCTTGACGGCATACTGATCGAAAGCCGTAGCGAAGATGATCTGGGGAAGATGTTCGCCGTCGCCGTGTTCCAGCAGTTTCTTGAGCACGGCAAAACCATCCAGCCCCGGCATCTGCACGTCGAGAAAGACGACATCCGGCTGGTGTGTGCGGATCAGGTCGACGGCCTCGATGCCGTTCGTTCCCTGGGCCAGCACTTCCACATTGCCTGTCGTGTCCAGCAGATACTTCAGCTCTTCACGCGCAAGCTCTTCGTCATCGATGATGAGCGCAGTCATTGCCATAGGGCACAAAGGTTAAGTATAGGAAGTCGCAGAAACGAAGGTCAAACGCGACAGAGACCGGACTACCGGAAATTCTTACGCTTCTTTGCGTCAAGTCGCGGCCAGAATTGAAATTCGTCGGCATAGAGTTCGCCGTTGAGATCGGAGACGCGCTGTTGCATTCGAGTTTGCGCCTCAGAAATCGCGTGATTGTAGATGACAGGCCCAATCTCCTCGACGAAGAAGTTGAGCAGCAGGCCTGCCGCTAACTCTCCGATGGGTTCAGGTAGATTTTCTTTGAAGTAGCGTTGAATCGAGGCGATTGCATCCGCGCGGACTTGCTTCGATAGTTCGATTGTGGTCATCGGGAAGGCAGACTCCAGCTTGAGAGCTTACATTGCAGAGGCTTGTTGTATGCGTGGCTAGCTAGCGGAAGGCATGCAGTCGTGCCGGGCGGTTGTCCGAGGCAAGATCGTGTCCGCAGTGCACGCAGTAGAGATCGGTGATGCGCACGCTGCGATAGCAGTTTCCGCAGGATGCGGAAACCTGATATGCACATTGCGGGCAGAAGTGATACTCGCTCTGCACATGGGTCCCGCAGGCGGGGCAGAGAGAAATGATCGGCTGACGCAGCAGGAAATAGAGCACAGCGCCGATACCTCCAGGCATCACCAGGCAGATGATCATCCAGATGCGCACGCTCATGCCGCGCCGCGGCGAATCGTTGCTGATGTACCCCACCATCAGCATGTAAAGCGACGCCAGCGCACCCCACGAAATTGCAAAATAGAGCCGCAATCCAATCGGCGGTCCCGGGTGATGGCGTTCATGCGGAAACACAACCCAGAAGAGGTACTGCATGACCACGAAGGCCAGCAGCGCAGCCGCCACTGACCAGCGAGGAATCAGCTTCAGCTCGCTGGAAAAGGATGACTGCGATTCTTCTTTGTTAGGGTAGTTCGTTGCCATCGCCTGCTATCGCCGCCCGTGCATCTGTTGTTGGCCTTTGAAACCAATGATGAGCGCCGCGACAATCGTTGAAAAAAGCAGAAGCACCAGCACCATCACCATGCCCGGCAGCTCAAACCACTGCTCGCCGCCAAGGAAATCATCTACAGTGCTCCAGATCGCCGGCGTAAGCACCATCGCAAGCACCGTGATCGTCAGCAACACAACCGCCATGTTCCGGCGACTGCGCCGCTGTTGCTCGCGCAATTCGGCTGCGGCCTGCATCACTGCGCGCCGAGTCCGCTGCACCACCTGCATGTCCGCAGTCGCGTTCATCCCGGCAAGCATCTCCACCAGCTGCCGGTCTGGTTCAGGATTTGTACGAGGGCCCAGGTGGTTCACAACGCCTCCTGTTGCCTGGTCATTGCCTCGAGCCGGGGCTTCAGCGAGGCCAGCCCGCGATACAGCCGCGATTTCACCGTAGACAATGGAGCCGCCGTTACCTGCGCAATCTCATCGAGCGAAAGCTCTTCGTGGAAACGCAGCACCAGCACTTCGCGGTGCAGGGGATCGAGCGTCAAAAGCAGCTTGGCGACCAGCTGGCCGTTTTCATATCCCTGATACAGCTCCAATGGATTCGGGCCATTGCTGGGAACCTCGAAGGCGCGATCATCTTCGCCGCCCTCGCACAATTCATCCAGGCTTATCATAGTGCGCTTGCGCCGCATATCGATTACCAGATTGCGCGCGATGGTAAAGAGCCAGGTGTCGAAGCGGGCATTGCCGTTATACTGCGCGCCGCGCATCAGCACTCGCATCCATGTGTCCTGAAAGAGATCTTCCGCGACTTCGCGGTTTCCTGTCAGGTAAAGCAGGTAGCGCAGTAGACGATGCTGATACTGCACGATCAGCTCATCGAGCAGCCCTTCGTCATGGCGCTTCAGTCCTTGCGCGATCAGTACGTTTTCCTGTCGCGACTGTGCTGTCAATGAGATGGATGCCGTGCTCATGCTAGGTGGAGAGACGGAACTTGCATCGCCAAAGACTCTCTTCGACAGAAAATTCTGCACTTTTTCGATCGGACTCATGGTGAATTCCTCGGTGACAGGTGAAGCCATACGGCAGGGTTGGAGGAGCGAGTCCGCTAACACTCTTATTATCCGGCACATAGGTACGATGCCGCAAGAGATACACTGGATAAGATGGAAGTTCTTTACGGCCTGCATCCGGTGGAAGAGGCTCTGCGCGCCGGAAGCCGCCAGTTTGACCACGTCTGCGTCGCCCGCGAGCGCCATGATCAGCGCCTGCAGCGCATCATCGACGCCTGCCGCGAGACCGGTGTCCGCCTGCGCTTCGAGCCGCGCGAGCACCTGACCAAACTGGCCAAAACGCCCGGACATCAGGGCGTCGTGGCCGTCGTCCGAGCCAAGGCGATGCTCGAATTGGAAGACCTCCTCAAAGGCCCCGAGCCGCGTCTATTGCTTGCGCTGGACGGCGTCGAAGACCCGCAGAATCTTGGCGCGCTCCTGCGCACCGCCGACGGAGCCGGAGCCGACGGCGTCATCCTCACCGAGCGCCGCTCTGCTCCCGTTGAGCCCGGTGGCCATCAAGGCATCCGCCGGAGCAGCCGAGCACGTCCCCATCGCGCGTGTCGTAAACCTGAGCCGCGCGCTCGAACAGCTCAAGGAGCGACAATCTCTGGTGCGTGGGCCTCGACGAGCGCGGGACCATGTCTTACGACGAGTTCGATTTCACGTCTAACTGTGTATTGGTTCTCGGACGAGAGGGCGCCGGCCTGCACGATCTGGTGCGGCGTCACTGCGATCATCTCCTAAGCATCCCGATGGCGGGCAAAGTGGCTTCGCTGAACGTGTCGGTAGCCGGAGCGGTTGTCCTCTACGAAGCGGCGAGGCAGCGGCGTGCTGCGCAGACGCAGCCGAAAACAGCCGCGCCACAGCCAAAAAGAAAGAGCAAAAAGGTTTAGGTTCATGATGGTAGTAAGGCCGCTTCTAGCGGCAGTCGTATGCAGCGCTGTTGCCTTCGCGCAACAAAGTCCAACCCAAACTGAGACGAAGCAATCAGCAACGCAAAGCCAGGCGCAGCCGTCTGCACAAGACCAGACACAGGAAGACAAGCTGCCTCCACCGCGCGGAAAAGTTCTCTTCTCCCGCTCCTCGAGTGACGCGCAAGCAGCCCGATGCGAAAGAGCAGCAAGCCGCAGATGTAAAAGTGAGCGACGCTGAGCGGTCCGCGCTCGACTTTCACCGCCTACGATCTCGACGTACACCTGATGCTCAAGGACCAGGCGATCGCCGTCGCGCGCCCACGTGACCGTGCGCAACGACAGCAGCCAGCCGCTGGCGCGCCTTCCGCTGCAGCTTTCGTCGTCGCTCAAATTTGAAACCATCAGCATCTGACGGCCAGAAAGCTGCCCTTCACGCAGCAGATCATCAACAGCGATGCCGACCACACCGGCCAGCTGCGCGAAGCTGTCGCAGCTCTGACCAAGCCCGCTGGCTCCCAAATCAGAACTGACGCTCGACATCGTCTACAGCGGTGCCATCCCACCCTCAACCAAGAGACTGGAGGACATCGGCACACCGACCGATCTCGCGCAACAGTCCGACTGGGACCAGATCTCCGAGGACTTCACCGGCCTGCGCGGCTTCGGCGACGTCGTCTGGTATCCGGTGTCGTCTGTGCCGCAGTTCCTCGGCGAGGGCGCAAAGCTCTTCACCGAAATCGGCCGCCAAAAGCTGCGCCAGCAGAATGCGCAGGTGTCCGTCCGCGTCACCGCCGAATACATAGGAACGGCCCCGAACACCGCCGTCATCAATGGCCACTTCATCGCGCTCCCGGCTCCATCGGTCACCCCAACAGCGTCGTTTCCCGGAGTGGTGACCTTTTCGCTGCCCGCCACGCGCCTTGGTTTTGGAACGCTCAACCTCTTTCTCGCCACGCGCATCGCGCATGAGGCGAACGGCATGCGCGTCCTCTCTGCCGATTACGATGAACCAAATGTACAGGGTTATCTGACGGCTGCCACGATGGTGCAGCCGCTCATCGAACAATGGCTGGGCAGCAAGCCGAAAGAGCCACTGACTATCTTCGATCTGCCCGACAAGCACGACGCCGCCTTCGAGCAGGGAGCAGTCACCGCAACCGGCTTGCAGGCGCTTGAACCGCAGGAGCTTGCCAACGCCTTGAGCCACAGCATAGCGCACGCATATTTCCAGTCGCCGCATGAATGGCTGAATGAAGGCGTGGCCAACTTCATGGGTACGCTCTGGATCGAACAGACAGCAGGCCGTGATGCCGCCCTCGAACATCTCGAAGCATCGCGCGGTGCGCTGGCGGTCGGAGAGCCGTCAAGTCCTGGCGAAAGCACCGGTCAGCCACTCATCGAAGCATTCGACGCTGTCTACTATCGCAACAAATCCACCTACGTACTCTGGATGCTGCGCGACCTCGCCGGCGATAAAGCTCTTTCCGCCGCACTGCGCGCCTACGATCCGAAGCAGGACACCACACCGGAATACTTTGAGCACCTTTTCGAGCAGGCCAGCGGCAAAGACTTGAAGTGGTTCTTCGACGACTGGGTCTATCACGACAAGGGCTTGCCTGATCTGTCTATAGCCGCCGTCAACCCGTCGAAATCATCACAAGCGGGTCAGTATCTCGTTGCCATTGATCTCGCGAACGACGGCTATGCCGCCGCCGAGGTGCCTGTCACTGTGCGCTCCCAGTCAGCGAAGCAAACGGCACGCGTACAGATTCCGGCGCGGTCAAAAGTGACGTACCGCATGCTCGTGCAGGGCCTTCCGACTGAGGTCGTCGTGAACGATGGCGTCGTGCCGGAACTGCAAGCCAGCGTGCATCAGCGGGATATCAACATCGCAGACAGCAAGCAATAAATCTTCGGGACGATAAGCTGAAGGCAACAGATTCCGGCCCGGAGGCCTGATGCCTTTTCTATCGTCCCGATGCGTACAGCGCGGCGTGGTCACACTCGCCGCTGCAATGCTCGCAACCCCATATCTGCCCATACACGCTCAAACTGCTCCGTACCGCTATTTCAGAGCAGGGAACGCCAATGACGTGACAACCAAAACGCAACCCGGCTTCGCGCTCATGGGAGGCGGCAAAGATCTTGATGCGGCATTTCGCTGGCTCTGCGAGCGATCGGGCGGCGGAGACTTCCTCATCCTGCGCGCCACTGGCACTGACGCCTACAACCCCTACATACAGGATCTGTGCCACTTAAATTCAGTGGCGACGCTCGTCATTCCCAACAAAGCAGCCGCAAACGATCTCTTCGTGGCAGAGGTGATGAGCAGGGCTGAAGCCATCTTCATTTCCGGCGGCGATCAAGCCAACTACATCAACTTCTGGCAGGGCACGCCAGTGCAGGCGCAGCTCAACGCCGCCATCCAAAAAGGAATACCGATCGGCGGCACCAGCGCAGGACTTGCCGTGCAGGGCGAGTACATCTACTCCGCGCAGAACGATCCTCCCGACGGCCCCGACCTCAGCTCAAAGATGGCATTAGGCAATCCGTTCCTACCGCGGGTTGTGATCGCGCATGCATTCCTCGACGATCCCGCGCTGAAAGACACCATTACCGACACGCACTTCGTCACCCGCGACCGTATGGGTCGCCTGCTGGTCTTCATGGCACGCATCCAGGCCGATCATTCACTGCCATCGGTCAAGGGCATCGGCATCGACGAAAGAACCGCCGCATTGATGGACCCAGACGGACATGCCACCATCGTCGGTTCCGGCGCTGCATACTTTCTTTTGACCTCAGATAAAGCAGCAGTCCTGAAAGACGGAGCGCCTCTCACAATGCAAAGGATCGATGTGCAAAAGGTCCTGCCGGGAGGCAGCTTCGACGTACAGGCGTGGAGCGGCAACTCCGAAAAGTATCAATTAAGCGTGGATGCGGGAGTCATTCACTCGACACAGAGAGAAGGGAAGACTTACTAAACCATCCGGGGGAGATGGTGTGTCCGGTTTCAGCCTTGAACAGAAACACCAGAGAAGGACAGCACAACCAGTCCACGAACAGGCTGGCCAAAGAAGCGTGCCGGCTCAAAGACGCTGAAGAGCAGCTCGTTTTCGACCTGCGAGCGGGTGCGGACATCGTTGGGACCGGAGACGATCGCGTAATCGTAAACGCGCCCGTAGCCATCGACGTAAGCCTCTACCACCACCGGGTTGTCACGATCGCCAATGGCGGGCGTAGTAGCTGCCGAGTTCGAATAGAGCAGGTGCGGACTGGAGGCATTCCCCAGCGGCTCATCGCCGGCGGAAGCGGATTCAGGAGCGGCGACCGCGCCCACCAGCAGCCCTACGGTACCGATCAACAGAACGGCGCTGGCCAGGCCTGCCGACGCTTGCAGCAGAAAAGGGGCGACCGTGTTCTGCCAGCGCACCTGCCACCGCGCCAGATTCTGTTTCGGCGAGTGTGTCTTCTCCTGCGAAATAGCTACACGCAGCCGCAGCGCCATATCGGCGGGAGCTTTTGCCGGGCCAAGATCGGCCAGCATCCGCTGTGCGCTGCGCCAGCGCTCGAATTCCGCGGAGCACTTCCGGCACGACTCCAGATGTGCCGCCACGTCTTGCATGGCGACTCCGGTCAGCGCTCCGTCAAGATATTCCGAAAACTGAGCGCGAATGCTGCTGCATTTGCTCATTGGGCCTCCTTTACGATGCAGGCAACAGCAGACACAGGCGGCCGCGAAGCGCCGGCAGGGCGTTTCGCAGCCGCCTCAGCAAAGGGAGCAAGACGTGCTTTAATCTGGGCGCGGCCACGCATCAGGCGCGACTTCACTGTGCCCAGCTGCACGTTCAGAATTTCCGCAATCTCTTCGTACGCAAATCCTTCAATATCGCGCAGGATCAGCACCGACCGAAACGGCTCGGAAATTTCGCGCAGCTCGGCTTCCACCCGTGCGCGGATTTCTTCATGCGCTGCGAGATCGAAGGGCGACTCGTTGGCGTCCACCAAAGTGTCTTTGATGCAGATCGGCTGGCCATCCGCCGAGTGACCTGTTTCGGTCTCGATGGTCACTTCCTGACGGCAATGGCGCGACCACCAGCGGCGCTGGTTTGAAGCTTCATGCAGGGCAATGCGGTACATCCAGGTTTTCAGGCTCGATTCGCCATGGAACCCACCGATGCCGCGAAAGACTTTGATGAAGACATCCTGGGTCACGTCAGCGGCGTCCGCTGGGTTCTGCAGCATGCGCGCAATGACGCTATAGATTGGCTGGTGATAAGTCGAGATCAGCCACGCAAAGGCCTCTTCAGAGCCCGCTTTGAGCTCCGCAACGACATCCGCCTCTTCGGGCCGGATTACTACAACGCCTGCCAGATTTCCCACTACTGTTCCTGCTTGCACCTCGGGATATCCTCCTACAGTAACAAATAGGCAGGGAGTCTGGCACCTCCCATACCCACGGAAGTGGGCGCGTACGCGTCAGCGGCCCATCTCTTTGCTGAATTAAGCCGCCGGCGGCCGAGTGTCTCGCTCACTCTAACTGCTTAGACACCATGAGAGGGGATTTTGGTTCCATGAAAAATCGCAGGGCTAGACTGTATGTCGGGTGCCCCATCCTTTCGCGCATTTGGCGAAAGGGTGGGAGACCACGATCCTCAATTAGGGACAGCAACGGCGAGATTCGGCTGGTTGACTCGAATTGCCTGATGCCTACCCCTTCGCCGCAACCTCAGCCGTAGGCAGCTCCAGCTGCTCCGAATCGGCAAACGGCTCAAAATGAGCTCGGCAGCGCGCCTCATACATCCCGGCCGCCCCCACTACAACCAGCTCCTGGCTACCGCCAAGCCGTTGCGTGTGGACCGCCGGGGCTCCGCAGCGCATGCAGACAGCCGAAAGCTTCATCACCTCATCGGCAATCGCCATCAGGTCGGGAATAGGCCGAAACGGCTCTCCGGCAAAGGTCGTATCCAGTCCCGCAATCAGCACGCGCTTGCCCAGATGCATCAGTTCCAGCGACAGCGCAATCAGGCTGTCGTCAAAAAACTGCGCCTCATCGATCCCAACGACTTCTATCTGGTCGATCTGCGCGAACAACGCCTCCCGCAGGCGTTCCACATTCGCCACGACACAGGCATCGTGGGTCTGCGCGCTATGGGAAGCGATCGCCGACCGGTGATACCTCAGATCGATATCCGGCTTGAAACAAACTACGCGTTGCTTGGCGATCCGGGCCCGTTTCAGCCGCCGGATCAGCTCTTCCGATTTTCCGGAAAACATCGGCCCGGTAATGACTTCAATGCGCCCCGGCTGCACCGCAGGCATCATTGGCTCACCACCTTCACCTGAGCGGCCTCGTGAATGGCGAGCAGCGTTTCCAGCAACGGACGCAGATATTTCAGATCGAGCGCATTCGCACCATCCGACTTCGCCTCTGCCGGATTGTCATGCACTTCAAGGAAAATGCCGTCCACGCCCGCCGCGACCGCAGCCCGCGTCAGCACCGGAATAAACTCCGGCTGCCCGCCGGAAACACCATTCGCAGCCGAAGGCGTCTGCACCGAATGCGTCCCGTCAAAGACCACAGGCGCAAGCTTCCGCATGATCGGCAGCGAGCGCATGTCCACCACCAGATTGTTGTACCCAAAGCTCGCGCCGCGCTCCGTGAGAAAGAAGCGGTTGTTTCCCGTGGTCAGGAGCTTTCCCACGGTGTGCTTCATGTCCCAGGGCGCGACAAACTGGCCCTTCTTCACATTGACGGCGCGGCCTGTTTTGCCCGCGGCCAGCAGCAGGTCAGTCTGGCGGCAGAGAAACGCCGGAATCTGCAGCACATCGGCGCCCTCGGCGGCAATTTCGCAATGCGAGGGCTCGTGCACGTCCGTCAGCACTGGCAGGCCAGTGGCCTCAGCCACGCGCCGCAGGATCGCCGTACCTTCGACCAGCCCCGGCCCGCGGAAGCTCTCCACCGACGTGCGGTTGGCCTTGTCATACGAGGCCTTGAAAATGTAGGGAACACCAAGATCGGAGGTGATGCGCTGGATAGCGTCCGCCATCTTGCGCACATGCGCTTCGCTTTCAATGACGCAGGGCCCGGCGATCAGAAACAGCTTGCCTGAGCCTATATGTACGTTGCCAACTTCAAATTCGTGACTCACATATTTGATTGAATCACAAGAAAAGGCCCGCCGGTGAGGGCGGGCCTGATGATGAAGCTGAGGAAAGTTGTCTAGCTGCCAGCCGTGGCTGAAACCGCCTGCGTGGCATGGTTGCCATGCGGGATGGCCGCGGCGCAGGTAGGCTGTCCGGCAGACAGGTAAGGAGAGTTTTGATTCGCCGTCAGCGCCCCCGTGTTTGGGTTCAACTAAGTCCGGACACCGTGTTGTCGATGAAATTCGCGGTATAAACGAAGCGTCCGAGCCCCGGTTCAACGATGACGCAGGAAGGACCTGCGCCCGTGGCATAGGAACTTGCTCCGGCAATCGATGAAGGTGTCCCTGTCGACTGGTTGATCGCATATGCGGTCACGTCGGCTGCGTTGTAATTCGCCACGTAGATGTAGAATCCGCGCGGGTCGACTGTCACAGCAACCGGGAAGGTATCGGTCTTAAGCGGCGGGTTCTGGCTTGCGTTCAGGACGCCGGTCGACAGGATGGTGTAAACGATCAGCTGGTTCTGGCGGCTGTCTGTTACGTAAAGGAAGCGGTTCGTCGGATCGCTTGCAATCGCCGATGGTGCCGTTCCCGTCGGATACTTCGTGACCGCCGACAGCACGCCGCTCGAACTTACATCGAATGCATCGACCTCGCCCAGCGTGCTCGTCGCCGACGGCAGACCATCCTGCGCGCTGACAAAGACCGAGTTGCCGTTGGCCAGCGCGTTCACACCAGTCGGAGCTGAAACCAACCGGCACGTAAGTAGCCGTCTGCGTGACATTGTTGGCATCAACAAAAGTCTGCTGCACCGGTGTGCAATTGCCGCCGCCAATTTTGCCGGAGGATTTATCCACTGTGTAGGCCACCAGAGCACCCGGTCCCGGGTTGGCGCTGCTGTACACAGGGCCGCCCGGAGTTGTGGGTGAGTAGAAATCGGTGACGTAGAGCAGCGTCTCGCTCGTGTTGATCGCCAGGGCTACAGGCTCGGACCCCGGCGTATTGCAGGTCTGCTGCGGATAGAGCTTGCCATCCGTGCCGATGGCAAACGAAACGATACTGTTATCGTCCTTGTTGATCACGTAGAGATACTTGCCGTCAGGCGACGTGACCGCACCCACTGGATTTCTTCCGCCCGAAGGATAAGGCGAGTCCTGAATCTGGGTCAGTGCGCCCGATTCCGAGTCGACTCTGTAGACGCTGATCTGGCCGGGGTTGGCCTTCGAGGCAGTGACGTAAACGTAGTCAATGGTGTTGCTTGGACTGCAGGACGTAAGACCGAGGCCTAGTCCTAAAGTTGTTGCGGTGGCCAGTAGCGCCCGGCCGGATTTCCTCAACTTCATGCGCTTCCTTCATCCTGTCCAGTGCGGTACAGGCTTCTTTTGTAAGGGATTGCTCCCGCTTGCATTGTAAAAGTTCGTGCCGATTTCAGCTACATAAGTACGGCCATTCCTGCGACAGGCGGCGAGCGCTTCCAGCGGGCCGCCTGCCGCAGGTCTAACTTGCCCCGGCTAATTCGTGCGTCCGCTGACCGCGCACCATGTTGGATTGCCCACCGAATTGAACGTCGAACCTCTGCGCAACAGTGTCAGGCTGCCGGAGTTCGGGTCGAGAATCCGTCCGGTGATCTGGCTGTCATTGAAGCTCGTCGTGTAGATATATTGGTTCGACGGGTCCTCAAAGATGCAGTTCACCCCGGAGCCTGACCCAAATGGTTCTCCCGCAATATGCTGGAGCGTTCCGTTGGTCGGGTCAATCGTCCACCCGGTGATCTGACTGATCGGGTTCACGATGCCGGTGGTTGGTCCCGCGTTTACTACAAACAGATACTTGGACTTGCTGTCCACAACCAGCGAGACCGGATTGGCTGCGGTCGCGTCATTTGCCACCGCGCCATTAGTCAGGGCCTGCAGAGAGCCGTTCGAGCCTGCGGTGAAGGGAAGAATCTCACCCGATCCGCCGTTGGCAGCTCCATCCAGAATGTAAATGTACTTGCTGCCGTTCAGGTTCGATCCCAGCGCCGTGCTGATCGTCGTCATGCCCTGCGTGCCCATCACCAGCGGCGAGTTCTGAGTCAGTGTCAGTTGTCCACTGGATGAATTCAGCGCATAAGGAAAGACCGTCTGCACGTCATTGTTCGTCGTGCTGCCTGCGTCTGCGGTGAAGACAAAGCCCGAGGAGATCGTAAAGTCGATCGGCGCGCACCCAATCGGGAAGTAGGTCAGCTGCGTGCCATTCGAATTCTGCTGCTGCTGGTTGGTGATGATCGACAGGCGGCCTGTATTCGGATCGACGTTAAAGGCGGTGAGGTCGCCAGTCGGATAAAATTTGCCGTCTGAGCCCTGGCACGGATAAGAGGCACTGTAGCTGGCCTGCGGCGTGACCCCGGATGCCGAAATCGGCGCATAGGTGTCCAGCACATACAGGAACTTGCCCGTAGTGTCGGGAAGAAAGCGGATCGAGTTGTTGCCCTGGCTCGTGTAGCTGGCCTGGAAAGCGAGGATGCCACTGCCGCCAATGCTGAAGAGCGAAATATTCGCGCCTGTATAGGTGATGTTGCCGCTCGAGTCGACCTGCGCCGCGCCCTGGTTCAGGACATACAGGTAACGACCTCCACTGAGAACAAAGGTGCGAATGGGATTGGTGCCGCCGGAGCCGAAGGGCGAGCCTTGCACGGTTGTCAGCACGCCGGTTTCAGAGCTTTCTCTGAACGAGCCGATCTGGTTGTACTGGGTTCCTACGGTGAATACAAACGCCGCGGTGAAATCATTCGTGCACGAGGTGGCTCCGAACATCAGAACAAGGGAAACCACCGCAGCCAAAGAGATCTGGCCAATTTTTTTAAACTTCATGCGCTTCCTTCATCCTGGCCATAAAGGATGGCGCAGGCAACTGGGTCGGGAGATGCTCCCGTTTGCATTGTAAAACAGCAGAAGCCTTCAGGGCATAGCTCTCGGGGCGCAGGTCTCAGAATTGACTCGCTTTAAGCAAATTAGCCCTGTTTTGTGCGTGCTATTGTTCAGACTTTTTGCGCTTTGAAACAGTAAGCACTCAGGGCCCGGAAAATTTTTCTCTAAAATTCGGGCCCTGTTGCCCTGTTAACTACCATACACGGCAAGCGTCATCCGGCATCATCGGTTGTCCCTTGTGGCAGCCAAAAGCTTTGCCAAACTCGTCAAAGTTTCGCACCACACCATTCACGCGGAACATGCCCGGCGAATGAGGATCCGTCTTGGCCGAAACGCGCTGCACCTCATCGGTGCGGTTTTCGCACCACACCTGGGCAAACGAGATAAAGAAACGCTGCGGCGACGTGTAGTCGTCGAGCTTCTTCTCCGGACTCGTATTGTTTGCCGCCAGCGTGCTCAGCAGCGCCTGGTAGGCGATGCGAATACCGCCGTTATCGGCGGTATTTTCGCCGAGCGTCAGCTTCCCGTTCAGATGCGTTCCAGCTACCGGCTCGAAGCTGCTGTATTCCTTTACCTCGCAATCCGTGCGTGCATCAAATTCCTTTCTGTCCGTCGATGTCCACCAGTCCTTCACATTCCCCTTGGCGTCATACTTGCTGCCTTGGTCGTCAAAGCCGTGCGTCATCTCATGGCCGATCACGACGCCGATGCCGCCGAAGTTCACCGCAGGGTCTTTGCTGTTATCAAAGAAAGGCGGCTGCAGAATACCCGCGGGAAAGTTGATGTCATTCAGCGGCGGATCGTAATAAGCATTGACCGTGGGCGGCGTCATGCCCCATTCCTTCTCGTCCACCGGCTTGCCCAGATGATTGACTTGCCAGTCCCACTGGAACGCCGCCGAGCGCCGTAGATTGCCGATCAGGTCATTGCGCTTCACCTCAAGTTTCGAGTAGTCGCGCCAGTGCTCCGGGTAACCAATCTTGTCGCGGAAAGCTTCGAGCTTTACTTCCGCCTGCTTCTTGGTGTCTTCGCTCATCCACGGCAGCGATTGAATGTCCTGTGCCAGCGCCTGCTTCAGAGCAGCTACCAGCTTTTCCATGTTTTCTTTGGCTGAAGGCGGAAAGTTTTCCTTCACCCAGTCCTGCCCCACAGCTTCGCCCAGTGCGCGGTCTGTGAGCGCCGTGCACCGCTTCCAGCGCGCCGTCTGTTCTACCTGCCCCTGCAGCGTTTTCTGGAAGAAGTTGAAGCTGGCATCCGCGAAGTCGCCTGAGAGCCACGGAGCAAAGGTGTTGGCCGTGTGGAAGCGCAGATAGCTCTTCAAGCTGTCCAGGCTCTGTCCGTCGATCACCTGGTTCAGCGTCTTGAAAAACTCAGGCGTCGCCACGTTCAGCGTCTGGAATTGCGGCGCGTGCAGTTCACCGATGTATGTCGTCCAATCGAAGTCAGGCGCGAGCGTGTTCAGCTCGGTCACTTTCATGATGTGGTACACATTGTCGGGATTGCGCAGCTCAACCCGTGGCAGCGAGCCCTTGGCCAGCGCCGTCTCAATGTCGATGACGCTCTTCGCTTCCGCCTCGGCCTTATCCGGAGAATCGCCGATAAGCTTGAAGACGCCCACCACATAATCGTGATATTGCGCGCGGACCTTCGTCATGCGCGGGTTGTCTTCGATGTAATAATCGCGATCGGGCAGCGACAGCCCGCCCTGCGAAGTGGACGCAATCTGCTGGGTCGAATCTTTCTGGTCCTGCTCAACGCGGAAGCGCATGAAGGCGGGCACGCCAGCCTGCGTTTGCAAATGCGCCAGCAGCAACCCTAGCTGCTTCTTATCGGTAACGCTGTCAATGTGCGCCAGTATCGGCAGCACAGGCTTGTCGCCAAGCTGGTTCGCGAGATCAGTATTCATGCAGGCTGCAAAGAAGTCGCCATACTGCCGTTGCAGAGCCGTCTTCGGCGCGTCCGAAGCTTTTTTCAGGTCCAGATAGAGCAGGTAGCGGTTGTGCTCGGAGAGTTCATTGAAGCGTCCCCAGCGCACCTGGTCGCTCGGAATCGGATTCGCCTTTCGCCAGTTGCCGCAGGCGTATTGAAAGAAGTCGGTGCAGGGATCGGCAGTCTTGTCGATCGCAGAGAGATCAAAGCTGTGCGGAGTTTTGGGCTCAGCCGGAGCCGCATTCGCAGGCTGGTCCGCTGCCGCGAGCGTCGGATAGGTTCCGTTAGAGCTTTGCGCAATGGCGAAGCCGGTGCAGAGCAGAAGCACCGGCGCAAGGCGAAACAGTTGCATAGAGTCCTCGAAATGCAGGCCACACCTCTGCTTGCGTGGTACGGGTGCTGGCCAGGAGTAGCACAGCGGCATCAGCTGTGTTTGCTCAAAAGCCTAACACGCAGTCCAACCTTCTCGCCTTTCGAGAACGTTGGCGCGAAAAGGGGTGAGTTGTCATCCTGAGTGGAACGAAGGATCTGTTTTTCCACGTTCAGTCGCAAAAGCGCTTAGAAAATCTTCAGATGAATCGTCAGATACTTCTTAGGATCCTGCCTGATCGCAATGATCAGATTGTTTGTATTCTGAATCATCTCGTCGGCGTGGTTATAGAGGCCCTTATTCACCATCAACTGCCCGATCGTCCCCTCACCGTTATCCACACGATTCAGGATCGAATCGAGCTTCGTGACCGTGTCATTCAGCCTCTCGGCAAACTTCGGGTCTTTGGCGAGAATGCCGATGCTGCCCTTGCCGGCATTGATGTCTTTCAATATCGAGTTAAGGTTCTGCGTCGCCTCGCGGAAATTGTTATAGAGCGTCTCATCTTTGATCAGCTTCCCGATCGTTCCGTTTCCGCTATCGATCTGCTTCGCGACATCCTGCAGTTTGCCTACCGCGTCGTTGGCGCGGTTGTACAGCGAGTCATCGGCAATCAGCTTCCCGATGGAGCCTTTTCCGTTGCTGACCTGATCCACAAGGCTCTGAATCTCATTCAGCGCGGAAATGGCCCGGTTATAAAGGGTCGGGTCGTTGATGAGCATACCGATCGACCCTTTTCCGCTGTTGAGCGAATCGACCAGGTTGTCGACCTTGGCAAGAATCGTATTCAGCTGCTCAATCGTGCCCTGGCTGGACTTGATGACGTCCGTCAGATTGGGTGTTTCCGTGGTCTGCAGTTCTGCGCCATCCTTGATCTCGGGACCGGTAGCGAACTTGCTGTTGATGTCAACAACCGTGTCACCAAGAACCCCGATCGTCTCCAGGCTGGACTTCGAATCGGCGTGGAGCGCAGGGGTAAATTTCTTGCTGATGCGCATCGTCACTTCCACCGGCGTCAGCTTGCGTTGCGGCACAATGCGGATGCTCTTCACGTTGCCAATGGTAACGCCCTCAAGGTTGACCGGCGCGCCCACCTTCAATCCAGCCGCGTTTTCAAAATAGGAACGGGCCGTGATCTTGCCCGCCAGGAAGCCGCCCGTGTTGCCCGACATGAGAAACACCAGGGCAGTGAGCGCGGCCAGCGCCACAAGCACCAGCACGCCGACTTTTAATTGTGACCACTGGACTTCCTGCTGGCTCGGCACAACCCCCCTTGTTCACATCTGGAATGAAACGAACATGTTACTGCGACTTGAGAATATCAAACATGGGAACGATGGCCACGGTTTTCGTTTGGATGACGCAACTCAGGCCGCCGTTGCAAAACGATACATTCCTTTATTGAACCCCATTGTTTTCAAGCTGAACCGATGCCATTGCCAGTGCCGCTGTATGAGTGAGCGAAAGTGATACATGCGTCACGCCGAGACGATTGGCAAACTCCTGCGCCCGTCCCGTCAGGTGCATTGTGGGACGATGACCCGGCAGCCGCCGCACTTCAAGCTCTTTCCACGTAACTCCATGCTGAATGCCTGTCCCCAGCGCTTTCGCCGCCGCCTCTTTCGCCGCAAACCGAGCGGCATAGCTCTCGGCGAAGTTCTTCTTGCGGCCGCAATAGGCAATCTCGCCTGGAGTAAACATCTTTTCCAGAAAACGCTCGCCATAGCGCTCGATGGACTTCGCGATCCGCTCGATTTCCACAATGTCGATTCCAGTGCCAACAAGCATGAGCAGAATTTTTCCTCCCACAAGTTAGCACAGCCTCGCCCGGCCCGTTACCAACCGAGACCAAAGAGTCAAAAGGTAACGGTGAAGATTCAGCCCTCCCGATCCGATCAAGTATCTGTGTCAGATACAGAAGAACTCGTAGACTGGGACCTGCGGCTCACCGCTACCTGCGCCGACGACCCCCAGCGTATCCTGCGCTTCCTGACCGGCGCCGTGCTCGGCTGCGGCGGCTGGGTGCTTTCCCGCAGCCTGCCCGGTTCTGACACCGTGGAGATGAGCTTCGAATTCGCTCGCGCCGTAAGCGTGGAGATCTATACCGTCCTCATCGCCGCCGGGCTCGAATTAAGCCGCGACGCCCACATCAGCATGACCGAACTCTGCCAGTGCACCAAAGACCTGATGGCCTCAAAAGCCTACGACGTAGCCCGCGTTCGCTTATTGGTGCTCACCGTACCGATAGAGAACAAGGGCAGCAAAAACAACCAGCCCTCCGCCGAAAGAGCGTAAAAGCTACCAAGCTTAAAGATGTCATCCTGCGCGAAGCGCAGCGAAATCGAAGGACCCGCACCGATAGGTGCGCCGAAGCCTTGCGCACGCAAGGCCCTTCGCAAGATGCTCGATCCTGCACAACACGAGGGGGAGGGCAAAACCGAAAGCGTGACACGAAATGGGTAGAAGCACCGGCCTTTAGGCCGGTGAATACTAAGCAGGAAGCAACGGGCTTTAGCCCTGGGATTTTCCAAGCTTAGGGATCACCCAGCCTCCACCAACCCATACCGCCGCTGCCAAGCCTCCCGCAGCCGGGTACGAACCAGCTTCTTTTCCTCATCCGTTCCCTCAGGATTCTCAACAAACCGAGCCGCCTCCGCCTTGGCCAGTTCCAGCAATTCCCGATCCCGCACAAGATTCGCCACACGAAAATCCGGCAACCCCGCCTGCCGCGTGCCAAAAAACTCCCCCGGCCCGCGCAATTGCAGATCAAGCTCCGCCAGCTCAAAGCCATTCTGCGTGCGCACCATCGCCGCCAGCCGCTCCTCAGCCTGTTCTGACACCTTCCCGCCCGTCATCAAGATGCAATACGACTTCGCCGCTCCGCGCCCCACGCGCCCGCGCAGCTGATGCATCTGCGCCAGCCCAAACCGCTCCGCATGCTCGATGACCATGACCGTAGCATTCGGCACATCCACGCCCACTTCAATCACCGTGGTCGAAATCAGCACATCAATCTCGCCCCGCTGAAAGCGCCGCATCACAATTTCCTTCTCATCCGAATCCAGCCGCCCATGCAGCAACCCCAGCCGCAACCCGGCCAGCGCGCCGGCCTTTAGCGCTTCATACATGTCAGTTGCAGCCTTGAGTGAAGGCTTCTCAAACGGCGGCTGCGTCTTCGTCTTTTTGGCAGATCTTCTTTCGTCTCCTCTTCAATTTCGGGAGGAGCAAAATCCAGCTCCGGCTGATCGTCTTTCGCTCCTTCAATCACCGGATAGACCACATAAGCCTGATGCCCACGCCCTACCTGCTCGCGCACAAACTTCCAGACCTCATCCGCGCGCTCGTCGGAAACCTTGCGCGTCACAATCGGCGTGCGCCCCGGCGGCAACTCATCGAGCACGCTCAAATCCAGATCGCCATACAGCGAAAGCGCCAGCGTCCGCGGAATCGGCGTCGCCGTCATCACCAGCACATCGGGCTCCGCATCATTCGGCTTCTTCATCAGCCGAAAGCGCTGCAGCACGCCAAAGCGATGCTGCTCATCCACAACAATCAGCCCCAGCTTCGCGAACTCGACCTTCTCCTCGATCAGCGCATGCGTGCCGATCACGACATCGGCCTCGCCCTGAAAAATCCTGCTCCGCGCCAGCCGCTTCGCATCGTCATCGAGCGACCCCGTCAGCAGCACAATCCTGTATCGCTTCGACGACCGCTCAAGCAGCTTCTTCGCTGCCAGATAATGCTGCGTTGCCAGAATCTCCGTTGGAGCCATCAGCGCCGCCTGGTAGCCGTTCTCAATCGCCACCAGCATCGCCTGCAGCGCCACAATCGTCTTGCCCGACCCCACATCACCCTGCAGCAGCCGCCGCATCGGCGAAGGCCTTCGCATATCGGCAACAATCTCGCCCAGCGCATTTTTCTGCGCCGCCGTCGGATGAAACGGCAGAATCTCGCGGATCGCCTCGCGCACCTTCTCCGTCGTTTCAAAGGCAATCCCGGCGCGCTCCTTAAAGCGCCGGCGCTTCAGCTCAAGTCCGAGTTCCAGATAAAACAGCTCTTCAAAAATCAGCCGCCGGTGCGCCGCCGTTCCCGAAGCCTGCAACTGCGTCATCGGTGTCCCCGGCGGAGGAAAATGCACATGACGCAGCGCCTCTTCCCGATTCGGCAGCGTAAGCCGTTCAATCAGCGCGCGCGGCAGAGTCTCCGGAAGATGCCCCTCTAACTCTCCAAGCAGGTTATAGACAATCCGCCGAATCCACCGCGTCGTAAGCTTGTTGCCGCCCAGCGATTCATACACCGGAACAATCCGCCCAACCTCTAGCAGCTCCGACTCATCCTCCTCCGCAGACAAAATCTCCACCTGCGGCTGAATCATCTTGAAGCCGCGCCCCGAACGCGAAGCCTCCACCTTGCCGTAGAGCGCCAGCATCTGCCCCGGCTTAAACCGATCCTTGAGATACGTCCCGTGAAACCACATGCACTTGAGCGAAGAAATACCCTGCCCGACTGTCATCTCGAAAATAGGCATCGAGCGCGTCCGCAGCAGCACCGTGCCGCGCACCTCGCCAATCACGCTCGCCATCTCGCCCGGCTTCAACTCGCTCAAAGGCATCGGATGCAGCCGGTCCTCATAGCGAAACGGCAGGTGATACAGCAAATCCTCAACCGTAGAAACGCCCTTCGCCTCCAGCGACTCAGCAATGCGCGGCCCAATGCCCTTAACGAATTGAACGTGTGTTTCCAGCCTCGGCACAAAATGGATGCTATCAGGAACGAATGTATATGGAGGGAGTGGGTTGGGATCGACAATCCTAACGAGCCCAATAACTCTTACGTCGAGGAAGAAATTCGATATTGGAACCGCCAGCGATTTTCAAATCCATCCCTTTGTCGTTAACTGTTGCAGAGTACTGTCCGTTGCAAGGATTGTTATCCGAATGAATGCTGAACCGAATTTGATTCCCGTGAATTTCTATGGGAGCAAAGATAGGATCACTAGGCTCGCCCTCGGAGCACTGAATGATCGCATAAGCCGATCGATATTGCGGGATCACTTGGATCTCCCAGCCTACAACATCTCCAGATTCCTGAATAAATCTGAGACTGCTGAATGTTCCGAATGAAACTCCGTGACGGAGAGCCGGAGATTGTTGTCCTAGAACCGTGGCAGGCAAAAGAAGCGAAAGTATTAACAACGTAAGGCGGCTGTGTCGCATTTCAAGAATGATAATTACTAGGGCGTGTTCACACTAATGCAATCTATCTTGTGTAAGTTGGAGATAGATGGAAATCAGTCCTGAGCAGTACGAAAAGATCAAGGACAGTTTTCCCTTGCAGCGCGGGAATGTACGTTTGACGAACCTGCAGATCTTAAAATGCGATCCTGTATGTGACCGAGCAGGGATGCAAGTGGCGCGGACTTCCCAAGCGCTTTGGCAACTGGCATACGATCTACGTGCGGATGAATCGCTGGGCGAAGAACGGCGTGCTGGACCGGGTGTTTGAGAAGTTGCAGTTAGAGCAGATTGTGCGCATCCGGATCGAAGCCTTCGCGCTGGACTCCACGTCGGTGAAGGTGCATCCGGATGGCACCGGAGCGTTAAAAAAAACGGACCGCAGGCCATCGGAAAGTCACGCGGCGGATGGACCACCAAGATTCATCTGGTTGCCGCGGATGCTCGAACGGCCATAACCTTCGCTCTCTCGCCGGGCAATGCCCATGACGCGCCGCAAGGACGAGCCTTGCTGGAGGAACTCGGGCCAATGCCGCATGGACTTCCTCTGCTGATGGACAAAGCGTACGAGGACAACTTGACCAGGCAACTGGTTCTCGACCTAGGCATGCTTCCGGTTGTCCCGCCCAAGTGCAACCGCATCGAACCGTGGGAATATGATCGTGCCCTCTACAAGAAGCGCAATGAAATCGAACGGCTCTTCCGCAGACTCAAGGGCTTCCGTCGCATCTTCTCTCGCTTCGAAAAGCTGGATGTGATTTTCCTCGCCTTCCTGCAGTTCGCTCTCATCATCGAGGCTCTCAGATTAGTGTGAACACGCCCTAGTTCAACTCAAGGCCGTCTTTTCGATCAAATGCGTACGTCGCAGGTTCTATAAAGCCACCCTGCTAAACTGGCATCGTCTTCAGGGGAGCGCATCACGCATGGCCGCAGTTGTAGAACTGGACCGCATCTCAAAGTCATACGAAAACAAAATAGCCGTCAAAGACTTAAGCCTGCGCATCGACGCGGGCACCATGTTCGGCCTTCTCGGCCCCAACGGAGCAGGCAAGACCTCCAGCATCCGCATGATGGTCGGCATCACCATGCCCGACTCCGGCACCGTCAACCTCCTCGGCAAGCCCTTCACCCGCGAAAGCCTCAAGCGCATCGGCTACCTCCCCGAAGAGCGCGGCCTCTACAAAAAGATGAAGGTCATGGACCAGCTCGTCTTCATGGGCGAACTGCGCGGCCTCGACAAAACCGTAGCTGGCAAGCGCGCCCACGACTGGTGCGAGCGCCTGCAGATCATCGAAGCCGCCGACAAGAAAACCGAAGAGCTATCCAAGGGCATGCAGCAGAAGATCCAGTTCATCTCCACCCTCCTGCACGACCCCGCGCTCGTCATCATGGACGAGCCTTTCTCCGGCCTCGACCCCGTCAACGCCGTCCTGCTGCAGGACGTTCTCGTCGACATGAAAAAAGCAGGCAAGGCCATCCTCTTCTCCACCCACCGCATGGACCAGGTCGAGAAGCTCTGCGACGCCATTTGCCTCATCGATCGCGGCCACGCCGTGCTCTCCGGCGGCATGCGCGAGGTCAAGTCGCGCTACGAGCGCAACCGCGTCCTCATCGATTTCGAAGGCAACAATGCCTTCCTCCAGCACCCCGCCATCGCCGAATACAAGGACTACGCCGGCCACGTCGAGATCAAGCTCAAGCCGCACGCCGACGCGCAAAGCCTTCTGCACGCCGCCGCCGAAAAGGCGCAAGATCTACAAGTTCGAACTCGTCGAACCCTCACTCGAAGAAATCTTCATCGCGACTGTAGGAGAAAAAATCGATGCGTGATATTCAGCTCATCGCCAAACGCGAATATCTCGAACAGATCCGCGGCAAGGCCTTCAAGATCACGACCATCCTCATCCCCGTGATCTTCGGCGTGGTCATCGCCATCTCCGTGCTCGCAGGCAAGTACTCCGGATCCGGAAAACACTTCGTCGTCGCCGCCAACAACGGCACACTTGCCGAGGACATGCGCGCGCAACTGCTCACCGACAAGGACGCTGATCTGCAAGTCGACGTCCTCGCGCCCGCCACCGACGCCGACCGCCAGAAGCTCATCGATCAGGTCAGCCAGAAGCAGCTCGACGGCTATCTCTGGCTCGTGCAGGATGCGAACGGCCACACTACCGCCGTCTACGCCGGACGCTCATCGGGAGACTTCAGCACCGCATCGCGCCTCTCTGACGCGCTCGACCGCGCCATTCTCCAGCAGCAACTCACCGGCCACGGCGTCACCGCAGAAGACGCCACCGCCCTCACCAAGGGCGTCAAGATCAAAACTCGCCAGGTCCGCGACGGCAGAGAAATCGATAGCAGCACCTTCGGCACCTTCATCGCTGCCTACGTCATGGCCTTCCTGCTTACCTTCACCGTCATGATGTACGGCATGAACGTAGGCCGCTCCGTCATTCAGGAAAAAACCTCGCGCATCTTTGAAGTCATGCTCTCCACCGTCGAGCCAAAGGACATGCTCGCCGGAAAACTCATCGGCATCGGAGCCGTCGGCCTCACCCAGCTCGCCATCTGGGCCGCTGCCGCAGGAATCTTCTCCACCACCGCCCTCGCCGCCAGCGTCATGACCGGAGAGCTGACCATCCACATCTCCGTCCCGCAAATCATCCTCTTCGCCGTCTACTTCCTCCTCGGATACGCCCTCTACAGCACGCTCTTCGCCGGCCTCGCCGCCACCTGCGAAAGCGAGCAGGAGCTGCAGCAATACGCCCCGCTCGCCGCCGTCCCCGTCTGGCTCAGCTTCAGCATGATCACCTTCATCATGAGCAACCCCAACTCCTTCTGGTCGGTCGCCGTCTCGCTCTTCCCGCCCTGCGCGCCCATTGCCATGTTCCTGCGCATCGCCTCGCAGTTCCCGCCGATATGGCAGATCGCCCTGTCACTCGTTCTGCTGCTCGCGTCGGTAGTCTTCGTAGTCTGGTTCTCATCGCGCATCTACCGCATCGGCATCTTGATGTACGGCAAACGAGCCACCCTCCCAGAAATCTTCCGCTGGCTGAGGTATTCGTAAACCTGCCTCCGGCGGGTCCTACGCGGACAGCAGTGCTGGCCGCACGGGCATTGCAGCGAAAGAGCGGGAGACGTTGCTCCCCCTCTTTCGCTGAACCATTACGCATAGCCGCCAACAACGCTGTCATCCTGAGCGGAGCGAAGGATCTGCTTTTCTAAGCAGCAGCAAGAAAATGGGTGCCCCATCCTATCGCGTAGTTTGCGATAGAGCCTGCCCTGAGCGCAGCCGAAGGGGTGGGAAAGCACGAATCCAACCCATGTCATCCTGAGCGAAGTCGAAGGACCCGCACGAGCGACGCTCGTGCGAATTGGTCTTGCGAAAGCAAGACCAACTGGGCTTTGATTTCATAAGTCATCACCAATCGATAACCATTACAGACGAGCCAAAGAAGAAAAGTCGCATAGTACACTCGTTTCCGAACGGAAAGAGGGTATGGACGCATCGAAAATCATTGCCGCGATTGAAGCTGAAATCAAGCGACTTGAAGAAGTAAAGAAGCTACTGAGCGAATCTGTGCCGCCGAAAAAGAAGTCCTCAAAATCAGGGAGCAAACGCGTCTATGCGAAGAAATCAGTAAAAAGCTCCCCAAAGAAGCGGTATAGCGGCACCGCTGGGACAGGACATTTCAAGCAGTCTCGCAGAAAACGCGGTGGTACCGAAGATGGAGGTTACAACATTACTGGAAGGTGGCGTATATAAATGCCGGACTTGAAGGATATCTACGATCGTAAAAAAGAGACAAGTGGGCAGGTGAGTACACTCACGCGTGGACTCGCACTTGCCTTTATCGGAGTCGCGTGGACATTGCTCACCGTGCATGAGGAACCGATGCACACCATGGCAGCGAACGTAAGCAAGTATCTTGTACTTATCCTCGCGGCGATTTCCGTGCTCGTTCTGGTTTGTGACTTATTGCAATATGTAGCCGCGACGAATGTTGCAGAAGACGCATTGAAGCGCGCAGAAAAGGCAGAAGATAAGAAGGCGCTTTATGATAACTCCTCCTGTGCCTACAAGGTCCAGAAATATCTCTATTTTTCGAAGTTTTATATCCTCTCAGCTGGCTCGGTCGCCTTATTAATCATTTTCATATTGCTTTTCCAAGGCATAAGCCATGTATCAGTTACACCTTGTTCGCCTATACACTAGTGAGTGAAAAATCTCTCCCGACGTCCCACGCTGGCTACACAACACGAGCCTCAACGACCGCCGTCAAGGACGGCGTACAAAATAAGGGTAGAAGCACCGGCCTTCAGGCCGGTGAAGAAAACCGGCTCGAAGAGCCGCACCTAGCTGCCGCAGGCCGGAGCGCAGTCCGAAGGACGAAGCGACCTAATAAGAAGACAGTCGAAGGAAAGGGCGATACTCCCACCGAGGAGAACGCCATGGACACATTCGAGCAGCAACGCCGATCCTTCCTCTTCAGCATGGGAGGTCTCGGCATCAGCCACGCTTTACTGCAAGGCATCGTCTCCGCCCAGGCCGTCGCACCCCAAGGCTCTGTAATCAATGCCACCGAAGGCGAACATCTCATCCATTTTCGTGACCAAGGCAACATCTTCATCAAACTCGGCGCGGCCACAGGCTCCAGCGATCTCGCCATGGGAACTCAGCAAGTGATAGTCGGCACCGGCATTCCCATCCACCGGCACTTCAAAATGGACGAAGCCTTCTATGTCCTTGAAGGCAGCGGCACCGTCACATTGAACGATGTCCGTCATTCCTTTGAAACGGGTGGAACGATATTTATTCCCAAAAACAGGTGGCATGGGTTCGAGAATCCCGATCACGAACTTCTCCTGCTCTGGGTTGTGTCGCCTGCAGGTCTGGACGGCTTTTTCCGTGACACCTGCAGCCCGCCCGGCATGCCCGCAAAGCAACTCACCCGAGAACAGATCAGGGAACTGGCCCTGAAAAAATACGACACGGAATTCCGGTGATCGTTGCGCGTTGGGTAGAGAATCGTCGGGTACCCCATGTTCGCGCAGCGAACATGGGGGCCAAACAGTCGCCGTAGAGGGCAGTGTGGACGACAGATTTATTGGTCGTAGAACTTCAGAGCCATGGCGCCGTGCGTCGCCGCTCCTCCTGCCCGCAGCGCAGCCGCAATCAGCGAGCTCTCGGTGATTTCCTCGCGGGACGCGCCCGCCGCTTTCGCGGCTTTTACGTGCACTTCAATGCAGTAGGGACATTGGGTCGTGAAAGCGACACCCAATGCAATCAGCTCGCGATATTTTCTGGGAATAGCGCCGTCCTCACGACCAACGATTTTGTCGAGATTGAGCCAGGCGTTAAAGTCCGTCGGCGCGAGTTTACCCATCTCTTTAAGAAAGCGCAGATCGCCGACATCATGGTAGTGTTCGCTCATTTTTTCTCCTATGCGACTATCAGGTCTTTGTACAAAGCTGCTTACTGCTCAACGATAGTAAGAGTTGGAAAGGCTCGAAACAAGATGGCGAATATGACATTGTGCATAGGCGATTCAGACAATGTGGCGAAAAGGACGAAGCGACCATCCGACTCAAACCGGGCGAGTCCAGAAACCCTCATGCACCGTCCCCGCCTCATCCTCAAGAAACGGACCGGCGACGGCAATCTCTCTTTGCCCGCGCGCAAAGACCTCGCGGCAGGGAAGGTCGAGTGTCGGGTTTGCGACATAGCTTAGAAGGCCGGTTTGGGATAAGGCGAAAACCACCCGCCCAATGCCCGTGCAGTAGATGGCTCCCGCGCACATGGGACACGGCTCGGTGCTCGTGTAGAGGGTGCATGCGGCGAGTTCCGCGTCCGAAAGAACTTTGGCTGCGGCGGCACAGGCAAGCAGTTCTGCATGCTGCGTAGGATCTCCAGCGGGCCGAACGGCATTGTTTCGCGATTCGGCAACAACCGCTCCGGCGGCATTCACAATCAGCGAGCCGAAAGGATGACGGCCATCCGCGCGGGCCTCATGAGCCAGTTCAATGGCGCGGCGCAGGAAGACTTCATCGATGGGATCAAGCGACTGCGATGGCATGAAGTGAGCAGGCCTTACTCTGCCAGCGCGTGTCAAGCCCCCAGGTTGCAAAATAATCTGCAAACCGAAGAAAACAAATCACATAAAAGAGCCGCAACTTGGCATGTTATTTCTCCAAAACTGCTATTCTGGATATAGGACAACGTTTAAGGAATGGGGTACCGGCATCGGTGCCCCATTTCGCTTGCCGAGCCTCCTAAGCACTTTGTTTGCAGCAATTTGGCGGCAATCTAGATTAAAAATGCACGTAACTGCAAATAAATGAGGAATTTAGCGGAAATGATAGGGGAGGGGTGCAGCTTCCTGAGGAGCAGATCAGTTGTCAGCTTCTCGGGGCAATAGCCTCTAAATGCTTTTTTGCCAGCAATTTGAAGCATAAAATGCTATAAAAACATCCTAACCCCGTAATAAATGAGGAATTTAGCGAAAAGCTAGGGGGAGGGTAGGCCGGTTACAATCAGGAACGTGACCCGGAAAGACTTCACCTTCTCCCAGCGGATCGCGCTGGCCATCGCCCCGCGCCTCACCGCCGCGATTCTGTCCGCCATCGGCAGCACGTTGCGCTTCGAGGTCATCGCCGAAGAGGGAGCCATCCCATCCCCGTCTCCGGCCAAGGGAATCTTCTGCTTCTGGCACCGGTGCACATTGCCCTGTGGATGGTACTTCCGCAAGTACCGCACCACCGTCGTCATCAGCCGCAGCTTCGACGGAGAACTGATCGCCCGCACCCTCGGTCTGCTGGGTTTTGAGACGGTCCGCGGATCAAGCTCTTCCGGGGGCGTAGCAGCGTTGCTGGCTATGCAGGAAATCGTGGCCAAAGGATTTGCAGTAGCCTTCACTGCCGACGGTCCGCGAGGCCCCATCTACCAGACCAAGATGGGCCCCGTAAAGCTGGCGCAGATTACGCAACAGGAAATCGGTAGCTTCTACCTTCTGCCTGAACGAGCCTGGACGCTGAACTCCTGGGACCGCTTCCTGATCCCCAAGCCGTTCTCAAGGGTCATCGTAAGCTGGTCGCGCACTGTAGCGCCCCCTGCCCCCGATGCCGACGCAGCCGAACTGGAAGCCAAACGCCAGGAACTGAACGAAGCCATAGAACGAGCCCGACTGAACGCCGAAGAAAGAATTCGGAAGGGAACATCCTAATAGAATCAGGAGAGTGCAAGTCTCCGATTTCAACTTCTACCTCCCCGAAAGACAGATTGCCCAGAAACCACTCGAAGACCGAACAGGAGCGCGCATGCTCACGCTCAGCCGCAAAACAGGAGAATACGAAGACCACCACTTCCGCGAATTCCCGGAGATGCTCCGTGAAGGCGACGTTCTGGTCCTGAACAACAGCCGGGTCATCCCGGCACGCCTCTTCGCCCACCGCGCCGGATTGCACACGCAGGAAGGCCACAAGATAACCGGACGCATCCAGGTCCTGCTGACTGAGCAAGTGAGCGAATGGGAATGGAAAGTCCTGGCGCGCCCCGGACGCAAAGTCCTGACCGGCGAAAAGCTGACCTTCGGCGACAACGTCCTGCAAGCTGAGGTCATCGCGCACGGAGAATTCGGCGAGCGCACAATCCGCTTCGAGCCAGTAGCCGACTTCTACGGTGCTCTGGAGAAACTGGGCCACATGCCGCTGCCCCCTTACATCCACCGCGAGGACGAGGCCACCGACCGCGACCGCTACCAGACGGTCTACGCCGACGAGCGCGGATCGGTCGCCGCACCCACTGCAGGACTGCACTTTACGCCCGAAATCCTGCAAAAAATCAAAGAAAAAGGCGTCCAAATTGAGTACATAACGCTACACGTAGGACTCGGAACCTTTCAGCCAGTGCGCGTCGATAAGGTCGAAGACATTCACCTGCACACCGAGCGCTACACCCTGCCGAAATCCACAGCCGAAGCAGTCAACGCAGCCAAGCGCGAAGGCCGCAGAGTCGTAGCAGCAGGCACAACCACAGTTCGCACACTGGAACACTGCGCAAGCATCGCTCGGAACGGAAATCTGGAGCCGCACTCCGGAGCAACAAACATCTTCATCTCGCCCGGATACAGAGTTCCAGATCGTAGACGCCCTGCTGACGAACTTCCACCTGCCGCAATCGACGCTGCTGATGCTGGTGAGCGCCTTTGGCGGACGCGAAGAAGTGCTCGCAGCCTACAAACACGCGGTAGAGGCAGGCTACCGCTTCTTCTCCTATGGAGACTGCATGTTTCTGTCGTAAGCGCCGCGGCAGTGAAAAAGAATTAGACTCGAATTCGATGTCTTCTGCAGATAAAAAGCCTGTCTTCCTGCTTGATTCGATGTCCTTCATCTTCCGCGCCTACCACGCAATGCAGCGGCAGCGGCCCATGTCCACGCGCAATGGAGTGCCAACCGCAGCAACCTACGTCTTCGTGAACATGATCAACAAACTGCGCCGCGACTTCCAGCCGGAATACTTTGCTGCCGTCTTCGACATCAGCGGACAGGTCTTTCGCGACGAACGCGCGAAAACGATGACCTTGCGGAAGTACAACGCCAAGACCCAGACCTTCGAGGAAGTGGATTACGGCGGCTACAAAGCCAACCGGACCGAAATGCCGCCGGACCTAACCCAGCAATTGCCCTACATCCGCCGCGCCCTCGAAGCCTTCCACATCCCGATCCTGCAAGCCGAAGGCTTCGAGGCCGACGACGTGATCGGAACCCTTGGGAAGAAGGCCGCAGAAGAAGGTCACGAAGTCTTCGTCGTCTCCAACGACAAGGACATGCTGCAACTGGTCAACGATCAGGTGAAGGTTCTGAACCCGGTAAAAGACAACCTGGTCCTCGACCGCGCCAAAGTTGAAGAAACACTCGGAGTGCCGCCGGAAAAGGTCATCGACGTAATGGCCCTGCGCGGAGACTCGATCGACAATATCCCCGGCGCACCCGGCATCGGCGACAAAGGTTCTGTCGAACTGATCCAGCAATTCGGAAGCCTGGACGCGCTGCTTGATCGCGCCGCTGAAGTGAAACGAAAGACCTATCGTGAATCGCTGGAAAGCAACCGCGACACGATTCTGCTCAGCAAGGAACTGGTGACGATTCATTGCGAGGTCCCGCTGGAACTGGACCTGAATGCAATGCGCACGCAGCCGCCGGACGTGAATGCCTGCCGTCAGCTCTTTACCGAACTTGAGTTCACTACCTTGTTGAAGGAACTTGCTCCTGCTGAGGCAGGAACATCCTGTGGAATACCTGCTCAGTCCTTCAGCGGAGCAGATTGACACATTCATCGCACAGGCGCGCCAGAACGGCTTCGCCTTCGCGCTGCCAACATCTGAATTGGAGGCAGTAACCGAACAGATAAGCGAACAAGAAGCTGAAACGATCGAAGAAAGGGAGCCGGAACTAAAGACGATGTCGCTACTGGATCTGGTTGAAGCGACAGAGCGGTCTGAGTCTGTTCCTGAAAAACAGGAGTTGCAAATCGCGGTTGCCGCGAGTGCTGATCAAGCATTGCTGCTGCCGATGGAAGCAGTCAAGACCCTGTTGGAAGATGCATCGGTTCCCAAGTGCGTGCACGATTTGAAGGGTGCGATGCGTGTTCTTGAGCGTCACGGCGTGAACCTCAAAAATACGCCTGACGATCTCATGCTGTATTCGTACCTCATCAATCCGACCCACGCTTCTCATCGTTTGAGCGACGTGGCTGCGCGTTTCAGCAGTCGTCCATTAAGCGAGACAGGCGAGAAGCAGCTAACCGAGGCTGTGCATGTGGTCCAGTCGCTTACTCCGATCTTGCGAGAGGAAGCGGATGCGCTGGAAACGCGCAATGTTTACGAAACGATTGACCTTCCGCTAGTGCCTATTTTGCTGCGCATGGAGGAAGCCGGCGTGCGGATCGACTCACACGTCCTGCAGGAGATGGGGGAAAGGCTATCGAAGGAAATTCATCGTGTCGGAGAAGAAATTTATGCGCGCTCGGGGCATCGCTTCAATGTCAATTCGACTAAGCAGCTGGGCGACGTGCTCTTTAACAAGATGAATCTGCCGAAGCCGATGAAGTACGGCAAGGGCAAAGTCGTTTCCACAGCGCAGGACGTACTGGAAGAACTCGCGGAACATAACGACGTTCCAAGACTTGTGCTCGAATACCGCCAACTGGCCAAGCTGAAGTCGAATTACGTTGATTCGCTGCCATTACTGGCCGACAAAGATGGCCGTGTGCACACCACTTTTAATCAGGTAGGAACGGCGACAGGAAGGTTGTCTTCGACGAATCCCAATCTGCAGAACATCCCTATCCGCACAGAGTTGGGGCGCGAGATTCGCGCCGCATTCATCGCAGCGCCGGGACGCGTGCTGTTCTCGGCGGACTACTCGCAGATTGAACTACGGCTGATGGCTCACTTTTCCGATGATCCCTTGCTGGTGCGCGCTTACCAGACGGGACAGGACATTCATACACTGACCGCCTCCGAAGTCTTTGGCGTTCCCGTAGACAAGATGAGCAAGGAAACGCGCAACCGCGCGAAGGCTGTGAATTTCGGGATTGTCTATGGCATATCACCGTTCGGCCTGGCACAGCAGCTAGGCATTGATCAGCACGAGGCGAGACTTTATATCGACACCTACTTTGCGCGCTATCAGGGTGTGCGCACGTACATTGATCACCTTCTTGAAGAAGTCCGTCGCGAGCAGCGCGTGAAAACGCTTTTCGGTCGAGTGCGACCCATTCCCGATATTCAAAGCCGCAATGCCAACCTGCGCGGATTTGCCGAGCGCACGGCGGTCAACACGCCGCTGCAGGGGACGGCGGCGGACCTGATTAAGCTGGCAATGATTCGTATTGACCGCAGGCTTGCAGAAGAGAACCTGAAATCAGTGATGACGTTGCAGGTTCATGATGAATTGCTTTTCGATGTCATTGAAGACGAGGCCGAGCAGTTGCAGGTTCTGGTTAAACACGAGATGGAGCATGTGATCGAGTTGAAGGTGCCCATCGTCGCTGATTGTGGAGTAGGAGCAAATTGGCGCGATCTGAAATGATGCGCTTCTTTGTTAGGCTCCTATAGCTTCGCGGATCGCATCGGCAATGCGGTCAGCATGACGCCGCATTCTCTCTTCCGATTCTGCTTCGATCATGACGCGAGCCAGTGCCTCGGTCCCTGAGTAGCGCACGACGACGCGGCCATTTTCTGCAAGGTCTGTTTCGGCATCACGAATCGTGCTTGTCACCGTTTCAATTTGCTCAAGCGGTGTTTTCTCTTTCACGCGGACATTCACGATGACCTGCGGAAAGACTTTCAGGTCCGCTATCAGTTCATGCAGCGGTTTGCCCGCGCGGCAAACGATATCGAGGACGACGAGTGCGGTTAAGAGGCCATCTCCAGTGGTCGCGAGGTGCGGAAAGAGAATGTGCCCCGATTGCTCGCCACCGAGCGATGCATCTTCCTGCCGCATGCGCTCCAGTACATATTTGTCGCCAACCGGAGCGCGCAGCATCCGGATACCATCGCCGCGCAGAGCCGCTTCGAGGCCCATATTCGACATGGTCGTAGCCACGACTACTCCGCCTTTAAGCAACTGGCGTGCCCGGAGATCGCGCGCCGCCAGGAGGAGTACCGCGTCTCCATTCACAACCTTGCCGTTGGCATCCGCAAACAAAGCGCGGTCGGCGTCGCCATCAAAAGTTACACCAATATCTGCCTGCAGCGCTTTAGTTTCGGCAGCAACAACCTCGGGATGCAACGCGCCACAATTCGCGTTAATGTTGCGGCCATCCGGCGAGATGTGAGTGAGGTGAATCTTTCCGCCGAGTTGAGCAAAGAGTTCGGGCGCGATTGCAGACGCCGCTCCGTTGGCGCAGTCGAGGACGAGATGCAGGCCATTGAGATTGAGGTCCGGAACGGCTGCGTGGAGGAAATCTTCATAGTCGACGCGGAACCGGGAGTTGATCGGTGGCGCCGCCAGCGCAGAAACGTCAGGCGCAGCCACAAGCTCCAGCCGCCGGAATATTTCTTCTTCAATGAGCAGTTCAGTTTCGTCAGGAAGCTTGTAACCGTCGCCTCCAAAGACCTTGATGCCGTTGTCCTGCCAGGGATTGTGTGAAGCCGAGATAACAACGCCCGCGTCGAAGCCATGCTTGCGCGCGAGGTAGGCGATAGCGGGCGTGGTGATTGTTCCCGCACTCTCAACGCTGGCGCCTCCATCGATGATTCCAGCGCTGAGCACCGCCGCAATCCAATCGCTCGATTCGCGCGTATCCATGCCGAGAAGCAGGCGTGGATGGCTGTTCTTCGCCTTTACCTGATGGGCGAGTGCCAATCCAACTGCGTAGATGGTTGTGGGATCAAGTGGCGACTGTACCCGCTACTCCACGAATTCCATCCGTACCGAAAAGTTTTCTCATAGTTTAAGTAGTGCTTTCAGAGATGATTTCCGTGACGCGGCTCTCGACTTTTCCTTGAGCGAGGCGCGTTACGAGTCGTTGCTGCGGCGTCAAAGTGGATGCGTTCTTAACCAGCGTCCCCGTTCGTCAAACACGAGCGCATAGCCGCGATTCAAAACCGCGAGAGGGGAAAGAGCGTGCAGTTGCCGCGTCAGGCTTTGCAGGCGGACGGAATTGTCTTGTATTTGGAGCTGTTGCAGACGAACGAGACGGCCTTCAAGAGTCGTCAACCGCTCACGCAAGAGGCGCAGGTGATGCGTTGCGTCCTGCCGCCGGAGACGTGCTGTGAGCAGATGCAATTGTTCAGAAGCGCTCCGGCTCGCGATGTTCCATGCAGCCTCCATGCGGAAGCGCAATTCATCGATACGCTGTTGACGACGGGCGAAGCTTTCGCGCAAACGAGCGAATGATGTATCTACGCCCAGACGGGCTAAACTATCGCGTGCCTGCATCAGGCGATAACGGCATGCGCGTTGGAGTCGTGACGCTAATTGTTCAACGTGCTCTTCAACCTTGTGCAACGTGCTTGTAATGATTTCCGCTGCTGCAGAGGGTGTGGGAGCGCGCAGATCAGCGACGAAGTCGGCGATCGTGAAATCAGTTTCGTGGCCAACTGCGGAAACCACGGGTAGCACCGACTCGGCTATGGCACGAGCGAGCAACTCGGAGTTAAAAGGTGCCATGTCTTCGAGCGATCCGCCTCCGCGTGCGATCACAATCAGGTCGACCGATTTTGATCGATTGAAGTAAGCAATGCCAGCAGCGATTTCGGCTGCAGCCGTTTCACCCTGAACCAAAGCAGGATAAAGCAGGACATCGAGCGCCTCATGGCGGCGGGCGGTGATATTCAGAAAATCGCGAATGACGGCGCCAGTGGGCGATGTGACGATTCCAACGCAACGTGGATAGGCGGGCAGCGGCTTCTTCCGGCTCTGTTCGAAAAGGCCTTCTTGCTGCAATTTTGTTTTCAACTGCTCGAATGCAATTTGCAGCGAGCCTGCGCCGACCGGCTCCATGAATTCGGCAATAATCTGCATCTGACCGCGCTGCTCGTAGACGGAGATTTTTCCGCGAACCAGAACGTGCAGACCGTCTTCGGGGCGAAATCGGAGCAGCGATGCCTGCCTGCGAAAGAGCACTGCGGGCAATTGCGCATCGCCGTCTTTCAGCGTGAAGTAAATATGGCCGGACGGCGCGGGACGCAGGTTCGAAATTTCGCCTTCGACCCAGAGATCTGCGTATTCGCGCTCAATGTGCGCGCGCACTTCGCCGACAAGTTCTGCAACCTTCCAGATGCGTCGCGTTTCCGCGCGGGGAGTGTCAAAAACAAAGCCCAGTTGCGGACCGGATTCTGATGCGGTGTGATTCACAAAAGACTAGTCTATCGCCGAAAGCGCGAAAACAGGTAGAAGACGAGAGAGAGCAGAATGCTAATCAGGATTGAGCTGGCCAGCGGAAAGTAAAACGAGGCATTTTTGCCGCGATAGGCGAAGTCCCCAGGCAACCGTCCCAATGGTATGCCGGTTTTGCCGAGGATCAGAACCAGGCCGCCGAGGAGAAGAAAAAGCAGCCCAATCCCAACAAGCATGCGGCCAAGGTCGTTCATTGTGCCAGTGTAGAACAGCGGTGCGATCGTTGACGTGGAGCCCCTGATTCCTGCTCTTCTAAGCGCAATAGAAAGAGAGAATGCGCGTGCATATTTTGACCCTGATTGCCGGTATTGCGTGTTTGTTTCTGGCGTTGCTCGATGCGTTTCAAACCGTGATTGTGCCGCGGCGGGCAACGGGGAGATTCCGCATCACGCGCATCTTCTACATCGTCACGTGGGCGCCGTGGTCCTGGTTGGCCACCAGAATCAAGACCGAACGCAACCGCGAGACAATGTTGAGCTTCTATGGACCGCTGTCGCTTGTTTTGCTGATTGTCATTTGGGCGGGAGCGCTCGTTCTCGGCTTTGCGCTCATCTTCTACGGGCTGGGTTCGCCTTTTGCGGATCCCCTTGGGCGAACGGTAGGATTCCGCTCCGATATCTATGTGAGTGGAACCACGCTATTCACGCTGGGCCTGGGCGATGTGGTGCCGCACCAGTACATTATTCGGGACCTGGTGATTCTGGAAGCGGGAATGGGGCTGGGCTTTGTCGCCATGGTGATCGGCTATTTTCCAGTCCTTTACGGCGCGTTCTCACGGCGGGAAGTCAGTATTTCGCTCCTCGATGCGCGTGCCGGCTCGCCACCCACCGCCGTTGAACTTTTGCGTCGGCACTCGTTCGATGGAGGCAATGCAGCGCTAATCCTTCTGCTTGAAGAATGGGAGCGCTGGTCGGCGGAATTGCTGGAAAGCCATATCTCCTACCCGCTCCTTTGCTACTTCCGCTCCCAGCATACGCACCAGAGCTGGCTCAGTGCGCTTACAGCTGTTCTCGATACCTGCGCAATGCTCATCTCCGGCGTGCAGGAACGACCTGCCCGGCAGGCGCAACTTACCTTTGCCATGGCACGGCATGCGCTCGTAGATCTGGCACAGGTGTTTTCGCTCGGTCCGGTGACGAATATGCCTGACCGTCTGTCAGAAAAGAAGTTTGCGTTGTTATACGACCAGATGTGCCAGTCCGGAGTGCGGCTCTGCCGCGATGCGCATTCATCCGCCCGCCTGCGCCAGATGCGACAACTCTATGAAGGGTACGCCGAAGCGCTTAGCAGGTATCTCTGCATGCCCCTTCCGCCCTGGATAGCGGAGCGGCCATATAAAGACAACTGGCTTTCGGTTGCACGTCTTCGAGCAGAAGCCGAAGCGGGCGCTCTTGCCGAGAGCGAACCGACCGACGCAAGCGCGCTGCTCTTTGACGAGGAACATCACACATTTTAGGGAAAAGCCGCCTAAATCGGCGTCTTATGGACGCGCATCTCCGAGCCACGCTCAAATGGAATGAGATTTGAGGTCGATGTGTGTTTCATTGAAGACTCATGAGAGCGGATGGCGGCGCGGCACAAGGACCGAAACCACAGAAAACAAAGTAGATACAAACTACCAACAGACGAGAGGATCAGCAGCATCGAAGAGCTCCGCGGGAAAAATGAAACAAGAGGGGAAGGGGGAACTTGTTTTATATCGCCGCAAAATCATACTCCAATGCCAAAGCCGTTGACCAGAGTTTCCAGAAGTAAATTCTTTGCTGTTCAGAAATGGGAATCCTGGTCACTGCAAAAACCAAAAAAGCCGAGGACCAATGCCCTCGGCTTTTCTTCTGGATGTCTAAGAATTAGGCTGTAACCGGCTCCAACAAGCGTGCCCAACGACGCTCGGGCCGCGCTTCTTGTGCTTTCTTGTGATAGGCATAGCCGGTAATGAGGGGCAGGGCCAGGGTGGCTTCGCTGTAGACCATCTGCTCGAAGGTGGTGTCGACCTTGCCCCACGAACTGGCTTCTTTCAGCGTGCTCGAAGACAGCGCGCCATCGCGAACATCAGCAACCGTGATCTGGACGGCGTATTTGTGCATGGGAGCTTCAGTGCCGAGAATGTCAGCAGCAACAACGATGTCCTGAGCAAAGTTCTTCGGCACGCCGCCGCCGATCATCAGCAAGCCTGTCGTTGGGTTGGCGATCTTGAGCTGGGTGATTTCGTAGAAATCCTTGGCTGAGTCGATCGAAACCTTAGGCTTGTCCTGACGAGCATGTTGGTGAGCTACCAATCCGAAGCCAGCCGAGCAATCGCTGAACGCTGGGCAGAAAATCGGCACATCCTTCTGATAGGCCGCGTAGACGATCGAGTCAACTCCACCCTTTTCGGGCGTCTTGCCGTTTGCCTCGAGATAGGCACCCATGGCGCGGATGAACTCACGCGAGCTGTAGGGGCGCGGATCAAGAGAATCGGCGATCTTTTCGGTAGTTGCATCGCAAATGCGAAGCTCTTCTTCATCGATGAGCGTGTCGTAGATGCGGTCGATCATCAATTCGCGGAGCATTCCGTCTTCAGTGCCTTGCTTGAGGATGTCGTCGGCAATCCAGTGCTTGTAGCCGAGTCCTTCGAAAAAGTCCTGATCGACGATGTTGGCGCCGGTCGAAACCACGGCATCCACCATGTTATTGCGGATGAGATCAATGAAAATCTGCTTCAAGCCAGCGCTGATAAGCGAACCGGCGAGGCAGAGGATGACGCCGCACTCCTTGTCGCGGAGCATGCGCTCATAAATCGAAGCTGCCCGGTTGAGGTCACGGGAGCTAAAGGCCATGTGCTCCATGGCGTCTACCAGCGCGACGACGTCATGCTGCTTGATGTCGATGTGCTGGATGGGGTTAATGAGAAGTTCCTGTTTTGTAGGCATAGCCATTCCAGAATATCAACAAAAGCCGCGTCATTACAGGCGATTTGTGTTAATTTACGGCGACTTACGCGGCGAATATGGGGCGAACAATCCCGAAGTGCTATTGTCGTCCTTCACGTTTCTGTGCCACGACAAATCCACGCGGCGTGGGGAGCAATACAACGGACAGCAATCCTTCGGTTTCCATCCTGAGTGCGGCTTCACGAACGACTTTCAGGCGCGAGCTGGCGTCGTGCAGAAGGATGAGGCCCTGGGGATTGATCTGCGGCAGAAAGCGCCTTACTTCCGGCTCGCGAATCGGCATATCGCTGTCGCTGAAGAGGATGTCGATCCGGCCTTCGATCTTCATTTCCAGACTCGACTCGTTACGCAGTTCGATCCACTCGGAAAGACCCGACTGAGCTACTTTTTCGTGCGCCTTTGCAAAGACAACCGGATCGAGTTCGCAACTGATGATCTTGCCGAAGCCGTTGCGCTTTAGGCCCTCCGCGATCCAGAGCGTGCTGACACCGAGAAAGGCTCCTGTTTCGACTACCAGCTCTGGTTTCACGGTCGTGACCAGCGTGCGCAGGAACTCCAGAACCTCGACTTCTGCGGTCATAGAGTCGTACATGCTCCAGCGTTCCGGGTGTGGACACTCGGGCGTGGGGCGATGATATTCGGGCAGGAGCGCGCCTTGCGAGAGCTCAGCTTGCCGCATAACCTTGTGTTCCTGCTTTATCTTTTTCTTGCGGAAAATCATTGGTTTCATCATAAATGCGCGTCCGTAGCTATGCTTCTCAGACGAATGCGATCTCCGTTTATACTCGCCAGTGATGGGAATCAATTCTTCTGCTCTTCTCCGCCGAATGGCTGTATTCACGCTGCTGCCTCTGATCGCCGTATCACCGTCATTTGGATGGGGTAACGAAGGACATCGTATGATCAACAAGTTAGCTGCGCAGAATCTGCCAGCCGACATGCCGGCATTCATGCACACCCAGGCGGCAATCGACGAGATCGAGTATCTCGGACCCGAGCCGGACCGATGGCGCGGCCTTGCCGAACCTGAACTGAACGCCGTCCAGGCTCCTGATCACTTTATGGATCTTGAACTGGCGGATGTGGTCAAGCCGCTTCCTCGCCGCCGTTATGAGTTCATTGCCGCAGCTTATGCGGCCAGCCTTACGCATCCCGCGCAGGCACGCGATCTGCAACCGGAGCATATTGGTTTCCAGCCATACATTACCAACGAAGTGTGGGAGCGACTGAAATCCGCGATGCGCGACTACCGTGATCTGAGCGCAAAGCATGAGGACACAAAACCCGTGGAAGCAGCCATTCTTTTCTATTCGGGATGGCTCGGTCACTATGTTGGCGATGGGTCGCAGCCGCTGCATACCACCGTGAACTACAACGGATGGGTGGGCAAAGAAAATCCCAACGGGTACACGACGGATCACAAGATCCATTGGCAGTTCGAAGGGGTTTATGTTGCTGCGAATATCAAAGAATCTGATGTGACACCGCTGGTAGCGACGACTCATCCCGTTGGCGATGAGTTCGATGATTACATGGCCTATCTGCGACATTCGAGCACTCTGGTTGAGCGGGTCTACCAACTGGACAAGGCGCACGGATTTGAAGGTGCGGGAACGCCGGAGGCAAAACAGTTCACTGCCGAGCGTCTTGCGGCGGGTGCAAGCATGCTGCGCGATCTCATCTATTCCGCATGGCTTGAAAGCGCGAAGCCGGTTCCTGAGCGCCATTACGATTGATCGGAAACCGGCACGACTTACGAGTGGCCGGCAAACCCATCCATCACGTACATGTCATGGGCGGCAAGAAGCTGCTTCTTTCGGAGCGCACTTAGTACCTGTTCAACTGACCAGTCAAAAGATGCCGTACCATCAACGATAAGATCAGCGTATTTGGCTGAAGGTCGCACGAACTGCTCTGCCATCGGACGCACCGTTTCTTCATAATCTTTGCGTACTGATTCCGGCGTACGTCCACGGTCCTGAACATCGCGCGCCAGACGGCGCTGATAACAAATTACATCCGGAGTGTCGACGTAAACGCTGAGATGATAGAGCCGCCGCAGAGCTTCATAGTGCAGGGCTAGAATTCCATCGACTACAAGAAAATGCGGCTCGTAGACGGGTACGGATGTTCCGGCAATGCGTGTGTACGCGGCGAAATCGTATTGGGGACGCGCAATGCTGTGTCCTGCAGCAAGCTGACGAATGTGTGCTACAAGCAGATCGGATTCAAGCGCATCAGGATGGTCGAAATTCTCACGAAATCGCTCTTCATAGCTCAGATGGCCGAGATCACGATAGTAGTGGTCCAGGTGAAAATGAGTGCCTTCCAGTTCACGGGCCAGCTCCTGAGCCAGAGATGTTTTGCCGGAGCCGGAACAACCGGCGATGCCTATGATGACGGGTCCTTGATTCGTTCCGTTCATGCGTTGCGGGATTCCTTTTGAATCGCCGGTATCAGGTCGGTGAGCAACTGTGCAAATCGTGCTGCCACTCGGCGCCCCGTCTCCATCACTTCTTCGTGGCTGAGCGGCTCCAGTTGAATGCCCGCAGCGAGATTCGTTACGCAAGAAATGCCGAGAACCTCAACCCCCATGTGCCGCGCCACTATGACTTCCTGGACGGTAGACATGCCGACGAGATCGGCGCCCATGACTTGAAAGGCGCGAATCTCGGCGGGAGTTTCGAAGCTTGGTCCGAGCACGCAGAGGTAAACGCCTTCGGCGAGAAGAAATCCTGCGCGCTCGGCTATAGTCGCAGCCAGTTTACGCAGGGGCTTCGAATAGGCTTCGGTCATGTCAAAGAAGCGCGGCCCGAAGCGCTCATCGTTTTCTCCCTCGACGGGACTGCGGCCTGTGAAGTTGATGTGATCGGAAAGCAGCACAAGATCACCCTGCTTCAACCCGGGACGAATGCCGCCGGCGGCGTTCGTGACGATGAGGGTCTTAACACCAAGCAGTCCCAGCACACGAATAGGGAAGGTGACTTCCTGCGACGTGTAGCCTTCGTATGCATGAACGCGGCCCTGCATTACCGCAACGGGAACACCGTCGAGGGTACCGACGACTAGTTTTCCGCTGTGGCCTGGCACGGTCGATTTCGGGAAATGTGGAATCTCGGCAAAGGGGATGGTGACGGCGTCTGCCACTTTGTCGGCAAAGGCGCCGAGTCCTGATCCAAGGACGACGCCGATGGCAGGAATGAGAGCGGTTCGGGCACGAATGTACGCGACCGCCGAGGTAGCTTGTTCAAACAGGGAAATGTCGTTGCTCACGTCTTAGTATGTTTTATCGCATCAGGATGCCGACAATCGAGGCGGACATCAAGTTTGCCATTGTTCCGGCCAGCATGGCGCGCAATCCCAACCGCGCCAGATCATTGCGGCGCTCGGGCGCCAGCGCCCCGATGCCGCCGATCTGAATGCCGATGGAACTCAGATTGGCAAAGCCGCAAAGCGCAAAAGTCGCGATGGTGAAGGAGCGGAAATCCATCATCGCTTTCTGCGTCCCCAGCAGGGAATACGCGACGACCTCATTGAGAACCATGCGCGTTCCGAGCAGATTGCCGACGATCCGCACGTCATGCCAGGGAACCCCAATTAGCCATGCAATCGGCGCGAATAGAACACCGAGAATGACATCCAGCGATGATGGGAAGGGAATATGGTGCGGGCTGAGCCAGTTGTGGATGCCGCCGAGAATTCCGTTGCATAGCGCAATCAGCGCCAGAAACGAGATGAGCATGATAGCAACGTTGAAGGCGAGGCGGCCTCCGTCAATCGTTCCGCGAGCAATCGCGCCGAGCAGGTTTTCCTCTTTGTGCTCGGCGTCCTTCGGTATGTGAACAACGCCTTCGGTTGCGGGCGTTTCGGTCTCCGGCACCAGCATCTTCGAGATGAGAATCGTGCCGGGCGCTGTCATGATGACCGCCGCAAGCAGGTGCTGTGCCTCGATTCCGTAGAGGATGTAGGCGGCCATAATCCCGCCGGAGACATGCGCCATGCCGCTGGTCATGATGGTCATCAGCTCTGACTGGGTTGCATCCGGCAGAAATGGACGGATGGTCAGCGGAGCTTCGGTCTGCCCCATGAAGATGCTGGCTGCCACGTTCAGGCTTTCCGCGCCGCTTACGCGCAGTGTCAGCTGCATCAGCCGGGCGAACAGCCGGATCAGCAGTTGCATGATACCCAGGTGATACAAAACGGCGAAGAACGCTGAGATGAAAATGATCGTCGGAAGAACCTGAAATGCAAAGAAGCTGCCAAGGGATGAATGCTGCTTGCCTAACTCGCCAAATACGAAGGTGGACCCGACAAATGCGTATGACAGGAGCTTTGTGACGGCCGCGCCGGCGGCAGCGAGAACCTTTTGCCCCCAGGAGAAATCAAGGACAAGAAACGCAAAGAAAATCTGGAGTCCTAGGCCCCAGAAAACCGTGCGCCAGCGGATTGCCCGGCGGTTCGTAGAGAAAATCCATGCCAGCGTCAGCATGGTAAGCAGACCAAGAATCCCTGTAAATCGCCCCAAATCGTTCTCCTGTTCCCTACATCCTATGGGCGATGTGCTGATTCGAGGTACTCTTTTTTATTTTCCGCCGTAATGATTTCCTGAATGAGCGGTTCCGCTGGTGTGGGCTCTTCGGCAAGCAGCAGCGCGTGTCGCAGCAACGCTTCAGGCTCGGGAAAGCGCGAGTCATTGTCGGAGAAAAGGGTGCATAACGGCTCGCCAGCCACAACTTTGTTGCCCAGCTTGACATGCATTTCCAATCCTGCGTGCGCAGAGACTGGCTCGCCTGCGCGCTCGCGCCCTGCTCCAAGCCGCTGTACAGCCCAGCCAACCTGGGTGCAATCCACTTGTGCCAGGTAACCTGACCGGTCAGCCAGAAAATCTTTGCGAAAAGCTGGACTGTGGAATTTCTCTGGCTCCTCAAAGATCGCCGTATTGCCGCCATGCAGCTTTACCATCTCTGCAAAAATCTCAAGCGCGCGTCCGGAATCCAGAATTTCCTCTGCGCGATCGCGGCCCGTCTCGGCGGTGTCAGACGCACCGCCCAGGAAGATCATCCATCCGGCAAGGATGAGCGATAGCTCCCGCAGATCTTCGTTGAGAGGGTGACGTTTACCTGCCAGCAAATCGAGCGATTCCTGCACTTCGATCCAGTTGCCGGCCATGCGACCGAGCGGCTGGTTCATATTCGTCAGAAGCGCAGCTGTGCTCGTCCCGGCGCGTTCGCCTGTTTCGACCATCAATGCAGCGAGAAAGAGAGCGTCCTTCTTGCGTCGCAGAAAAGCGCCTGAGCCGGTCTTCACGTCCAGAACCAGCCCATCCAGTCCGGCGGCCAGTTTTTTGCTCATGATCGAAGCACAGATGAGATAAGGGCTCTCAACTGTAGCAGTCCGATCGCGTAGACCATAAAGAACGCGGTCTGCGGGCACGAGCCGATTGGTCTGGCCAACAATGCTTGCCCCGCATTTTTCCAGTACCTCCAGCATCTCCTCGAGAGTCAAGTGTGTGCGGTAGCCGGGGATGCTTTCAAGCTTATCGAGCGTGCCGCCTGTGTGACCGAGAGCGCGCCCGCTGATCATAGGAACGACCAGCCCTGCGGCAGCTGCAATAGGAGCGATGAGGAATGACGTCTTGTCTCCCACGCCGCCAGTCGAGTGTTTGTCCACGGCAAAGCGTTTCAGAGGAGAGGGATCAAACACAGCGCCCGACAGTTTCATCGCTGTTGTCAACGCATCGACCTCAGCGAGGCTCAGGCCGCGCAAAAAGGCAGCCATCAGCCATGCGGCCAGCTGCCCTTCCGGGATGGTTTCCATGGCGGCGCCTCGGACGATGAACTGAATCTCCTCTGGTGTCAGTTCCTCGCCGTCGCGTTTCTTTCGGATCAGATCAACCGCGTGCATCTTCGTCCTTTTTCCAGTTGCGGAAAGTATGAGGTAGAAGTTCATTGAATGGGAGCAATGTAACGCCTTGACTGTCGGAGAAAGAGACTATGGCGTCGGGCGCGACGAACTCGCTGAGCATCTGACGGCAGGCGCCACATGGAGGAGATGCCGCTTGATTCAGATTTGCGACGGCGATTGCTACGATTCGGCGATTTTTTGCTCCATGTTCGGCAACAGCACGGCATAGGGCTGTACGTTCCGCGCAGATGGTAAGCCCATAAGAAATGTTTTCGACATTGCAGCCCGTGGTTACGGCGCCGTCGTCGAAAAGCAACGCCGCCCCCACGCGAAAATTCGAATACGGCGCGTAAGCTTTTTCCGCGGCAGCGGCTGCCGCGGACTGCAGTCTTTCAACGCTCTCGGAAACGGGATAGGCCATCGATCTTTGAGGCTATCGAGATTGCCGCGGAACGGCAAGCTCGCTCAAGTTCTCGTGTCACTGCCCGATAATCTATCCGTGGACGAGTTGACGCGAGAATTCTTGATCGAGAGCCAGGAAGGTCTGGATCGTATGGAGCGGTGCCTGACCGAACTCGAAGACCGCCCCGAAGACGGGGAGCTTCTGGCTGAGATCTTTCGTGCTGTGCATACGATAAAGGGAACAACGGGGTTTCTCGGCTTTTCGCGTCTGGAATCGCTGGCCCATGCGGGGGAAAATCTTCTCGGCCTTCTTCGCGACGGCAAACTGGTGGCCAATGTCGACATCATCAGCGGATTGCTGGCCCTGTTAGATATTCTGCGCGAAATTCTCGGGTCTATCGAAACCATAGGCCAGGAGGGCAATGGTGAGGATGCGGCGATGATCCAGCGCCTGCATGCCCTGCAGCATGATTCTTCATCGTCGGTAATAGACAAATCCCAGCTAGTACCACCAATAAAGAAGAAGCGGACGCGCAAGTCGAAGACCAATACTCCAGCGGCCATTGTGCCGCTGCCTGACGCAGAAATTGTTAAGCCGCACGAAGAAAACAAAGCCATCGAGGTCTACCAGGCAGAGCCGCTGATGGCGCAAATGCGGGCGGGTGTGAATACGGCCGAATCCACGCTGCGCGTCGATGTGGACTTGTTGAACCGCATGATGAATCTTGTGGGCGAACTGGTGCTCACTCGCAACCAGATCCTGCAGATGGTCAGCACTGATGCCAATCTGACCGTGCTCTCGCGTCGCCTGGATATGGTCACTGCCGATCTGCGCGAAGCAGTGATGAAAGCGCGCATGCAGCCAGTCAGCCATGTCTTTTCGAAATTTCCTCGCATGGTGCGTGATCTTGCGCAGCAGCTGAATAAGCGCGTTCGCCTGGTTATGGAGGGGCAAGAGACGGAACTCGATAAGAGCCTGCTCGAAGCTATCAAGGACCCCCTGACGCATTCAGTCCGCAACGCAATCGATCACGGCATCGAAGTGCCGCACCTGCGCGAAGCTGCAGGAAAAGATCCCGAAGGCATACTTCGTCTGCGCGCCTATCAGGAGGGCAGCCACGTCGTCATCGAGGTGTCAGACGACGGCGGCGGCATGAAAGTAGAGCGCATTCGCGATAAGGCTTTGGAGCGCAGGCTGATCACGCGCGAGCGCGCGGCACAGCTTTCCGACCGCGAGCTGATGCAGTTGATTTTCCTACCAGGATTTTCAACAGCGGAAGCGGTTACGAATGTTTCGGGGCGTGGCGTCGGTATGGACGTTGTACGCACGAACGTGGAGAAGATAGGCGGCAAAGTTGAAATCGATAGCCGCGCCGGCAAGGGAACGACGCTGCGGCTGCGCATTCCGTTGACGCTCGCCATTGTGCCAGCCCTGATTGTGCACAGTCGCGGCCAGAGCTACGCGCTGCCGCAAGGGGCGCTTTCCGAACTGGTCCATCTTTCTTCAGAGCAGGCGCAGACGCAGGTGGAATACATGGAAGGTGCTGCGCTTTATCGCCTGCGTGGCAAACTCCTGCCGCTGGTCTTCCTGGGTTCTCTGCTTAAGCAGCAGGAGCAGATAGACAAGTCACGGGAAGTGTACATCGCCGTCCTGAATGCTGAAGGCCGCCGTTATGGCCTCGTCGTCGACAGCCTGGCTGACCCGGAGGAGATCGTTGTCAAACCGTTGTCTTCTGTCCTCAAGCGGATTGGGCTTTTTTCTGGCGCAACGGTGCTCGGCAACGGAGAAATGGCGTTGATTCTCGATCCTGGGGCGATCGCGACGCAATCGAATATCGGCATGGCGCTTGAAGATGACGAACCCGAAGTCCTGGATGCGGACCTGAACGACGGTTTAGCTGACTATCTACTCACGCAGTCTGCCAGCGAACATGCAGCCGTGCCTCTCGACAATGTTCTGCGTATCGAGCGCATTCCACGCACGCAGATGGAGTGGCTCAACGGCATGCCTGTTCTCCGCTTCGACGGTACGTTGTTACCGCTTAAAGACAGGACAGGCATAGGTGCTGCAGGTTCGCCAGAAGAGGAAATGACCGTAGTTGTCTGTCGCGACGGTGAGCGTCATGTTGGAGTCGCTGTATCACAGGTGCTGGACGTAGCGTCGGGCAAGCCATTGAACGAGGCCGGAACTAACGTGACAACTCGCGACGCGATTCTCCTGAAGGAACAGGTGACGAGCATTATCGATCTCAGACATATTCCTGCATTGCCCGGCGCACGTTCATCTCACGACGACCCGGCAGAAACATGGGAGTCGGAAACTACTGTTGAGGTTCTCGCATGACGCCAGCAATTTTTCGACAAACTACGGCTCAGGACGAGCCATTAGAGATGTGCTCGGTCCGCGTAGGTCAAACCCTTTACGGTATTCCAGTCACGAGCATATTGGAAATACTCGGAAAGCCCGCGAAGCGGGTTGTTCCGCTAGCACCCAGCTATATCGGTGGACTTGTCCATTATCGAGGAGAAGTGCTCACTACTGTTTCGCTGCGCAGTCTGCTTGCGATGCCTGCACACGACGCGATGGAAGACATCCTCGTCTTTGAAGGGGCCGATGGCTATTTTGGCCTGCTTGTCGATGAGGTTAGTGAAGTCATAACTGTTATGCATACAGACTTCGAGGGGAATCCCTCAACTCTCGATGACCGCCGCAAGGCGCTGTTTGCAGGAACGTACAAGCTCAGCAATGCCCTTCTGGTGATGCTTGATCCGGAACGTCTCGATCCGGTCCGCCTCGCCGAAACGGCTTTCGCATGAGCGGATAAGGGAGGGAATATGCGTGCGCTAATTGTCGATGATTCGCGCTCTATTCGAAGCTATGTGCGCTTACTTCTGGAGAAGCGGGGTGTGGAGTGCATAGAAGCAGAAAACGGCCAATACGCGCTGGCAGCAATGGAAAAAGGCGGAGCATGTGATCTTGCCCTCGTCGATGTCAATATGCCCGTCATGGGCGGACTGGAATGCGTGAAGGCGATGCGCGGTAATCCAGGAATGAAGTCTATGAAGATCATGATGGTGACGGCGGAAGCAGACTACGCACTTATCGAAGCCGCGCTTGAAGCCGGAGCGGACGAATATCTCATGAAGCCTTTCGATGCGGACGCGTTGATAGGCAAGCTACAGATAATTGGCTTCGCGCAAGGTTAATTTCGATGCCGCGACCCATTCGTGTACTTGTCGTGGACGACTCCCTCGTGATGCGCAGCCTGTTGCGCATGGTGCTTGCTTCAGATCCCGCGATTGAACTGGCCGGGATGGCCACTGACGGTGTCGGTGCTCTCGAAGCGGTCGAGCGCCTCAAACCAGATTTGATTCTTCTAGACTTTGAGATGCCCCGCATGAACGGTCTTGAGGTGCTGGGAGAACTTCGCTCTCGCCATGAGAAAGCAAAGGTCATCATGTGCAGCACGCTCACGCGTCGTGGCGCCGGCATAACACTGGAAGCGTTGGCACAGGGCGCAACCGACTATGTCACCAAACCAACGGCGCAGAATGGCGCGGCAAACGCGGTCGCGGCGCTTATGCGGGATCTGCTTCCACGGATTAAAGCCTTGTTTCCACCTTCGCAAGCCAGCAATCTTCGCACAGTAGCAGTCAGCGCCAGCGACGCTCTGCATCACCAGCCTGAGATTGTTGTGATCGGAGTATCAACCGGCGGGCCTGTGGCCCTCCAGACTCTGCTGCCGATGCTGCCCGCCGATTTTCCGATTCCGATTGTCATCGTCCAGCACATGCCTCAGCTCTTTACCGCGCTCTTAGCGGAAAGGCTGAACCGCGAATGCGCGCTTACAGTGCGCGAAGCTGCGCCTGCCATGCTTCCGGAACCGGGAACTGTATCCATCGCGCGCGGGGACTGGCACCTCGAATTTGGAAAGCCTTCATTCGGCTCCGGGGAAACCGCTGCGCCTGACGCACGCCGATCCTGAGCAATCCTGCCGTCCTTCAGTGGATACGCTCTTCCGTTCCGCGGCGCAGGTTTACGGCGATGCCGTGATCGGTGTCGTGCTCACGGGCATGGGTTCCGATGGTCTGGAAGGCTGCAAATCTATTCGCAGCGCGGGTGGAAGGATCCTGGTGCAAGACCGTGCGACGAGTGCTGTCTGGGGTATGCCCGGAGTAGTGGTCGAAGCAGGAATCGCGCATCGAATCTTGCCACTTCCAGCGATTGCAGCTGAACTGATGCGTCTTTGTCCCGCGCAGTCATCTGCGCTTATTTCGAAATGGTAATCACGGATGCCTTGTACGGAAGCCGACTACACTTTTCTGCGGCAATTCATCATGGATCGTTCCGCAAACGTCCTTGATCCATCGCGCAACGACCTGTTCGACGCGCGCCTTTATCGCCTGTTGCAAACACGAGGCATGGCAGGTCTCGATGAACTCGTTCGCAAGCTGAAGCTGGCTGCCGATCCGGCACTTGGCCAGGCTGTAGTCGAGGCCATGGCCATCAATGAAACCAGTTTCTTCAGGGATCAAAAGCCCTTCGAGTTACTGAGGCACAAGCTGTTGCCTCGATTGATTGAGAACCGTACCAGAGAGCGCAAGTTACGCTTCTGGAGCGCTGCCTGCTCCAGTGGCCAAGAAGCTTATTCCCTTGCAATGTTGATTCGATATCACTTCCCGGAGCTAGCGGGGTGGAGGATAGAAATTATCGGTAGCGATATTCATGCAGACATGATTCGTCGTGCACAAATTGGACGATATCACCGCATCGAGATTAATCGCGGTCTTCCCGCTCGCCTGCTACTTCAATACTTTACACGCGATGGCGAAGAGTGGAAGGTAGCACCGGAAGTGCGCGCCATGTGCTGCTTTCAACAGAAAAACATCGTACATGCGTTGCCATCTCTAGATCGATTTGACGGCGTCCTGATGCGTAACGTGCTCTTCTACTTTCCTGAAGAGACGCAAAAGCGCATCCTACAAAATACGCGTGCTGCCCTGAATGCAGACGGATTTCTGATGCTCGGATCAAGCGAACAGGCCAGACATTATGATTACTGGCAGCCAATTCTCGACTGCGATGCCTGCTACTACGAACCACGCTAAAACCGGTTCCTGCCATTTCATCGCGTCAAGCTATGCGGGGCATCTGAATCAGCATGCAGGTATCCTTGCTTGCTGAGGCTATCTCGTGGCGAAACGGGAAACAAAGAAAGGCGTGGCGGGGCATGACCGTTCAGAGGACGTTCTACGGCTGTTCCATCCTGTTACGGCCAGATGGTTTCGCAGCGTTTTTGATGGGCCAACCTCGCCGCAGCGTCTAGGATGGCCGGCGATCGCGCGTGGCGAAAGCACGCTGATTCTTGCTCCGACCGGAACTGGAAAAACGCTGACAGCGTTTCTCTGGTGTCTCGATCGCCTCATGCTCCAACACCCCGATAGAAATCCGGAGGGCTGCCGCATCGTCTATATCAGTCCCCTCAAAGCGCTGGCCGTCGATGTGGAACGCAACCTGCGCTCACCGCTGGCCGGAATTGCCAATATGGCCCAGCAACAGGATGTGGTTGTCCGTCAACCTGAGATCAGCGTGCGCACAGGAGATACTCCGCAGAAAGAGCGCAGCCGGTTTCGACGGCACCCTGCTGAAATTCTGATCACAACTCCTGAGTCACTGTACCTCCTTCTTACTTCTGAATCTGCGATATCGCTCCGCACCGTCGATACAGTGATCGTCGACGAGATTCACGCTCTCGTCCCAACCAAGCGTGGGGCGCATCTTGCACTTAGCCTGGAGCGCCTCGAAGCGATTACCGCGAAACGTATCCAGCGTATCGGCCTTTCCGCGACGCAGCGGCCGCTCGAAGAAGTGGCACATTTTCTGGCAGGCTGCGAATCGAGGCGGACGGCAAGACACGACAGGGCAGAGAGAATTGCCGCGATTGAGAAAGAATGGACTTCAGATGCAGAGCCGGAAGGCCACGACCGGTCGCCGGTATTTCGGCCGGTGACCATAGTCAATGCGAGCGAGCCCAAGAAGCTTGAGCTTCGAATCGAAGTCCCAGTCGAGGACATGGCCCGTCTCGGACGGCAGGAAGAATCCAGTGGCACGGTCTCGCAGGAGGCGAAACGCACGTCGATATGGAGCGCGATTTACCCGCGACTGCTCGAGATTGTTCGCGAACGTCAATCGACGCTGATCTTTGTTAATAACCGCCGTGTTGCCGAACGGTTAGCAGGTGCGCTGAATGAACTTGCGAATGAGCCGATTGCGCGAGCGCATCACGGATCGCTTGCGGCATCGCAACGCGCGGAGATCGAAGAACAACTAAAGGCAGGCAATATCAAGGCTCTCGTCGCCACTTCGACACTGGAACTGGGTATCGATATGGGCGCAATCGATCTCGTCGTTCAGGTCGAGTCGCCACCTTCTGTTGCCAGCGGTATGCAGCGCATCGGCCGGGCAGGCCACTATGTGGGGGCTGCAAGCGAAGGGATTATTTTTCCCAAGTATCGAGCCGATCTGGTTGCCTGTGCCGCTGTAACTCGTGCCATGCATGAAGGGCTGGTTGAATCGACTCGCTACTTGCGAAATCCTCTCGACGTGCTTGCGCAGCAGATCGTGGCCACCGTTGCGCAGCCGCCACGCGCGTCCGCCCCCCGTCAAAAAGGCCAGGCTCCAGCAGCCGCAGAAATTTCTACGGACGATCTTTTCCGCATGGTTGTGAGTGCCTCTCCGTTTGCAACGCTCAGTCGAACTGCCTTTGAGGGTGTGCTCGATCTGCTTGCGGGGCGATACCCATCGGATGAATTCGCCGAATTGCGCCCTCGCATTACGTGGGATCGAATCCACAACATCATCACGCCGCGCGAAGGCGCAAAAACTCTGGCTATCCTGAATGGCGGTACGATTCCTGACCGTGGCCTCTATGGCGTCTTCCTCTCGGGCACAGAGGGCAAGCCAGTACGTGTCGGCGAGCTCGATGAAGAGATGGTCTTTGAAAGCCGCACAGGCGAGACATTTATTCTCGGCGCGTCTACCTGGCGGATCGACGAAATCACTCACGATCGCGTGCTGGTTTCACCCGCTCCAGGTGAGCCCGGTAAAATGCCCTTCTGGCATGGAGACACCGCCGGACGCCCTCTCGAATTCGGCAAGCGCATTGGGCAGATGATTCGCGAATTACGCGAAATGCCGAAGAACGCCGCGCTTAGCCGTCTCGTGCGTGTACACGATCTCGATCCCGTTGCCGCGGAAAATCTCATTCGTTTTCTTGTTGATCAGGAAGCTGCTACTACCGCCGTTCCCGATGATCGAACCATCGTGATTGAGCGAGTGCGTGACGAATTGGGCAACTGGCGCGTTTGCGTGCTCACTCCTTTTGGTAATCGCGTGCACATGCCGTGGGCGATGGCGATCAATGCAAAGCTTCGCGCTGCCGGTTCAGCCGAGGTGGAAATGATGTGGGCCGATGACGGATTTGTCCTGCGCTTTCCAGATACGGATCCTCCACTAGATACGGAGGTTCTTTTGCTCGACCCGGCAGAGGCGTCGGGCCTTGTGCTGCGCCAACTCGGCGCTACGGCACTCCTGGCAGCAAAATTTCGAGAAGGTGCGGCACGTGCGCTGCTTCTGCCACGCCGTCGCGCACAAGGCCGGGCACCTTTGTGGCAGCAGCGCAAGCGCGCCAATGATCTCCTTTCGGTTGCGTCGCGTTACCCCTCCTTCCCGATATTGCTGGAGGCATACCGTGAGTGTGTAAGAGACGTCTTCGATATGCCGGCATTTCTGGAAGTGCTGCACGCCATCAAGGAACGTCATATCAAAGTTCATGTTGCTGATCCTCGCACGCCTTCACCCTTCGCTTCCTCACTGCTCTTCAGTTATGTTGCGAACTATATCTATGACGGTGATGCTCCGCTGTCCGAACGCCGCGCGCAGGCGCTCTCCATAGATCAGGAACAGCTTCAGGATCTTCTGGGCGACGCCGACCTGCGCGAACTATTAGACGCCGATGCCATCAAAGAGGTCGAAGAGCAACTGCAAGCGCTCGGCGAAAGCTATAAGGCTCGCTCTGCCGATGCTGTTCATGACCTGCTGCTGCGTTTAGGCGATCTTTCAAGAGAAGAACTCTCGCACCGTGTTGCCTCAAGGGAAGTCGTTTTGTCAGTGGATCGCTTGCTGCGCGAGAGGCGTTTGCTTGAAATCAAAATAGCTGGCGAAGAGCGTTTGATTGCTGTGGAAGATGCGGCTCGATATCGCGATGCCCTCGGCATCCTGGTGGAGCCAGGGCTGCCACAGCAGTTGCTGGAGCCAGTGGCCTCGCCGGCGTTGGAGCTAATTCGCCGCTTCGCTCGCACGCATGGCCCATTCACTACACAGGAAATTTCGCGGCGCTTCGGACTGGCTGAAGCCCAGGTAGAAGCGGTGCTGCACACGCTGGTTCTTAATGGTCGCGTTGTTGAGGGGGGATTCCGGCCAGGTGGTGTGCATCGCGAATGGTGTGATGTGGAAGTTCTGCGAATGATCCGCAGAAAGTCACTCGCACGGCTACGAAAAGAAATCGAACCGGCCGATCAGCATATGCTCGCGCGGCTTGAGACGCACTGGCAAGGCGTCCTTCAGCGAAGACGCGGCCTTGACGCGCTGTTGGACACCATCGAAAGTCTTCAGGGAGCGCCCATCCCGGCATCTTTGCTGGAATCGGCGATCCTGCCGGCGCGCATCGCAAAATACTCGCCTTCCGATCTGGATACGCTGATCGCAGCAGGAGAAGTAACTTGGTGCGGGTTCGATTCCCTTGGAGAACGTGATGGTCGCATCGCGCTCTATCTTGCCGATAATCTCACTACCTTGCTTCCACCCAGGCCCACTGAGACGGATGAAGAAGCAAATCCTCGTGAAGAGGCAATCATCGCAACTTTGCGGCAGCGAGGGGCGCTCTTCTTTGGTGAACTGCACGATGCGGTGGGTGGTGGTTATCCGGGAGAAACGCTCGACGCTCTGTGGAGCCTTGTATGGAAAAGAATGGTGTCGAACGACACATTGCATGCGTTGCGTGCGTATGTCACCAGGCCATCTGTTTCACGACCAGTGAAACGCCAGCACAATGTTCAGAGCTTTCGCTCGCGCAGAACCACTCCGCCCAGCGCACAGGGGCGATGGGCTCTTCTCCCGGATGCGGCAGGTTCTCACACAGAATGGAGCTACGGCATTGCGCAGCAACTGCTCAATCGTTATGGAATCATATCTCGCGAAACTGTAACGCAGGAAAACATTCCCGGCGGATTCAGCGCAATCTACGACGTGCTCAAAGGATTGGAAGAAAGCGGCCGAATACGTCGCGGCTATTTTGTAGCGGGTTTGGGAGCCACGCAGTTCGCACTGACTTCCGCTGTTGACCTCCTTCGTTCATTGGGAAGCAATCCGCGACCGGAGCGAGCGGAGATCCTTTCACTTGCCGCTACCGATCCAGCAAATCCTTACGGCGCCGTGCTTGCATGGCCAGCGGTGCAAACGGAAGGTGACAACGAAGGCGGTATGCGATCGCTGACTCGCAGCGTTGGTGCAACGGTCATCCTGCGCAACGGCGAACTCGTCGGATATTTACGCCGCAACAATCCGAACATTCTGATTTTCCTTCCACCGGATGAGCCGGAACGAAGTAATGCGTCGCGTGACCTCGCTACGTTTCTTGTGGCCCTGGCGCAAGACGAGATGCGGCAGGATGGGGAAGCACGGCATCGCGGCGGCCTCCTGATATCAACGATCAACGGAGTGCCAGCGCACCTGCATCCGCTATCTCGGTTTCTGCAGGATGCGGGATTTAAAGCCGCGCCCGCAGGCTTTAACGTAAGACGTATTCCGCCTCCGGCACAGACAGTTTCCACGGAAGTGCAATAGAGCACACTGCGCAGATATTCGCGCCATCGGTCAACAATGAAAGCGCTGTGATATAACGATGCCGCCCCCATTACAGGAGGAAAAGTTGATGCGTATACAAGCCTGTTGCCTGACGTTGGCAGCCGTCTTCGGCGCAATTGCCGCTGGTGCTCAAACCGAAATTCCCTTCAAGCCTGGTTTATGGGAATCGAATATTACATCCACCGTGTCCGGGATGCAGGTTCCCCCTGAGATGCAGGCGCGTCTTGCGCAAATGCCGCCAGAACAGCAGGAGCGCATAAAGAACATGATGGGCGGTGCTCCACGCACCACCGTCACGCACAGTTGCATGACGAAAGATCAGTTCGACAAATGGAATGATTCCTTACACCAGGGTAAAGACAAGGATGAGCAATGCACTCATACCAATGTTACGAATAGCGGGCATGAGCGCTCCTTCGACCTAAGCTGCACTTCTGCTAACGCCAAGAGCACTGGTCATGTGGAGATGTTTATCGACAGCGATGAAAAAGGCCACGGTTCCGTGCACATGGTAAGGACCGCGACGCAGGGACCGCAGGCCACGAACCCGATTACGATCGATGTAAAGTTCGATACGCATTACATCGGTTCTGACTGTGGCAGCATCAAGCCAGGGGAGTCGCAGATGGTTAAGTAGGCTGAAAATCCCGGTCTACTGCTGAGGATTCGGTTGTGGCTGCTGCTGAGGCTGGTCGTCCTTTTTGCCACCGCCAAACAAACGGCCCCAGAATCCGCGCTTTTTCTTGGGCTGCTCTGCATTTGGGTTCTGATTATCAGCTACTGTGCCTTGCGTTTGGCCAGTCGGTGGGGTTACGGGCTTAACCGGCGGCGGAACAGGCTGCTGTGCCTGAACAGGCGCAGGCGCTACCGGCTTTTCGCCAATGCCAAAGATCTTCTGGAAGAGGTTTCGCTGGTCGCCGTTTGAGTGGTCGCAAGTATCGGTCGGCTGTGTGCCATCCAGAAAAGCCGCCGTGTAGGAATTTGGGCACGCCGCATCGGAAATGAGGCTCGTTCCTTTATCCAGTTGAACTTCCGTTACACCGTCAGGAGGCACAAAGTCTTTTGTGTCTGAATATTGTGGCAGAGCTACAGCCCGCTTCATGAATTCGGCCCAGATGGGCGCTGCTGCCTTCGCGCCATCCAGCTTGATGTCGCTGTAGTCGTCGTTGCCCACCCATACGATGCAAAGCAGGTTCGAGGTGTATCCGACGAACCACGCATCATTGGACGTGCCCGTTTTTCCAGCCGCCGGAGCTGAGAAGCCCATGGCGCGGACCCCTGCAGCCGTACCGTGATTGATTACATTCTCCATCAGACTTGTGGTCAGGTATGCAACACGAGGATCCAGAATGGGCTTGCTGGTGGGAGCATAGTCACTCATCACGTCCCCATTCGCATTGCGTACGGAGGCAAGCATCCAGGGATCAATCTTGACGCCATTATTGGCGAAAACAGTGTATGCCCCCGCCATCTCTAGCGGAGTCGCGTCATAGGCCCCGATGGCGACGGAAGGTGTTCCGCGTGCTGACTTGATGCCGGCGTCGCGCGCGAGGGCCGCCACGTTGTTGAATCCAACCATCTGCGCCAAGGCAATTGTCGCCACGTTCTGCGACTGCTGTAACGCAAAACGCGCGGTGATTTCACCATATTCTTCGTTGTGATAGTTGTGCGGGGTATATTCCTGGTCACCGATCGTGTAGGTTGTCGGCTCATCGTTCAGCATGGTGACAGGAGTGAATACCCCGCTGACACCGTCGCTGTTGGTCAGCTGCGCTCCTGAAAGGCTTGTGTTGAAGGCTGCCGCATAGACAAAAGGCTTGAAAATTGATCCCGTCGGGCGATGCGCCACGGCATGATTCAACTGGCTCATGCCGTAGTTGCGTCCACCTACGAGTGCCAACACCTGTCCAGTATGAGGATTCAGCGCAATCAGAGCCACCTGCGGGTAAACGATGTTGTCATCCACCGTTGCCGGCGCGTTCTTGGATGCGCGATGCGTGTGCAGCTTGGTCACCAGCTCATCCACGCGCTTCATGCCGTCATTCACGGCATCCGAAGCTGCGGTCTGCAGCTGCGGATCGAGCGAGGTATAGATGCGCAGCCCTTGGTGATTATATTCGGCATCGCCCAGCTTCTGCACAATCTGATCGCGCACGAGATCGACAAAGTACGGAGCTTCGTTCGCATCCACGCTCTGCGTGGCGAGCTTCAGCGGACTGGCTTTTGCTTCCTCACCCTGCTCTTTGGTGATCGCCCCTGTTTCGACCATCGCGTCGAGCACCAGGTTGCGGCGCTCCAGAGCGCGAGTCGGATGCCTGTAAGGGTTGAGGCGGCTCGGGCTCTGAATCAAGCCAGCCAACAGCGCGGACTCCGGCAGGTTGAGCTGTTGTACGTCCTTGCCGAAATATGCCTGCGCGGCTTCGCCGAATCCGTTAATGGCAAAGCTGCCCTGCTGCCCCAGAGGAATCTGGTTGGCGTACATCTGGAAAATCTGCTGCTTTGTAAATCGATGTTCCAGTTGAAAGGTGATGACAATCTCAATCAGCTTGCGCTTGAAACGCTTCTCAGGCGACAGGAAGAAGCCGCGAGCGAGCTGCATAGTGAGCGTCGATCCGCCCTCACGGTAGCGCCGGGAAAGCAGGTCACTGCGGATCGCGCCAAGTATGCGGAAATAGTCGACACCGCCATGCTCGAAAAAGCGCCTGTCTTCAATGGAAGTCACAGCCAGAATGAGATAGTGGGGTATTTCGTCGTAGGTCACCAACCGACGCTTCGTGCGGTTTTGGTCGGAAAGTCCGGTAATGAGTAACGGTTCCAGCTCATAGGCGGCGAGTTGCTCGCCATTGGTGTCAGTGATCTGGTTTACCGTGCTGCCCTCAAAGGTGATCGTCGCAGCGTCCGGAGCGTGATATGACTGCGGCCCCGGATGAACGGTAATGCTCCCTGCGTTTAACGAATACGTTCCCATTGGAGACACAGGGCTGATGCCATCTTCCGTATAACCTGCCGACTGCAGTTCCTGCGCCACAAAACTTGCTGTCAGCTTCTGTCCCGGACGGACCTCGCGCGGTGCGGCATAGATCTTCGCCGTATTTGTGAACAGAGGCTTTTCCAGCCGTTCGTCGACGATGTTCTTGTACTTGACGTAGTAAAAGCTGAAAACAGCAATGAAGAAGAGAAAGACAATGCCGACAGCAACGGCTGCGATCTGCAGAACCTTGCGATTAAGCGCTTTGCCAGATGAGGATAAAGGGGCGAGTTTTACTTTCAGGGCCAATGCGGACTACCACCTCTAATTTTAATGGTTCCTGGCCCGTTTCGCGTCTCAACCGAGGACTAACAGAGAAAATCCCAATCGCAACAACAGGCCAGATGTTGAGAGGGCCATCTGTAAGACGCTGAATCCAGGAAAGAAGTAGTCTCAATCGTCTTTGCAAAAACCGAAAAGTGTGTCGTTTCTGTAAAAGTCTGCAGTTGAGGTAATCGACGACTTTACATTGCTTCGCGCGTCATTTTGCCATTCACCATACGAAGGAGTTGAAGCGGATTCTCGTCCCGCAGAGCCTCCGGAAGCGCCGCTTGCGGCGAGTTCTGGTAGCACACAGGTCTGGCGAAGCGGAAGATAGCTTGAGAACCAACAGACGTCGAGCGACCGTCCGATGTCGCCGGATAGGGGCCGCCATGAACCATGGCGTCACAGACTTCCACACCTGTCGGGTAGCCATTAAAGATGAGCCGCCCGACCTTCCGTTCCAGAACAGCAATCAGTTCCCGGTGCGTGGCGAAGTCCTCGTCTGTGCCCAGCACAGCCGCCGTGAGATGCCCTTCAAGCCCTCGCGCTACTTCCAGGATCTGCTCCGGACTCTCATAGCAAACCAGTAGCGTCGTCGGCCCGAATACTTCGTGCGACAGGTCAGGATCAGCAAGGAAATCTCCCATATCGGCTTCAAGGAGGGCCACCGCATTCCCAGCGGCAGACCCGGCGGCACCACTGCCCGCAAGAAGACGCACCTCCCCGCCTTCCATCCGCCGCGCAATGCCACGCCGATATTGCGCTGCAATCCCCGGCGTGAGCATCGCGAATTCGGGCAGTTCGCCCGCGCGCCTGCGCAATTCCTCAACGAGATTGGTGGACTCTTCCTGCGGAGGCAGAAAAACCATCCCAGGCTTGGTGCACTGCTGTCCTGCGAAAACCGTGTAGGAGGCAGTAAGGTCGGCTGCAATTTTGTCGTGCTGTTTGACCGCGCCCGGCAGCACGAATACAGGATTTGTGCTGCCCATTTCCGCGAAACAGGGAATTGGCTCTGGGCGGCTCGCGCAAAGATCCATAAGCGCCCGGCCTGCTTTCTGCGAGCCGGTAAAGCCAACTGCCTTGATGAGAGGATGTTTCACCAGCCGCGTACCCGCTTCAATACCTGAATCGAAAATCAGCGAGAAAACACCCTCATGCAGGTTGCTGGCCTTCACGCACTCCGCGATCACGTTGCCGACTAGCTCGCTCGTTCCCGGATGCGCCGGATGAGCCTTAACGACAACCGGGTTGCCTGCGGCAAGTGCGGAAGCCGTGTCTCCACCTGCAACAGAAAACGCGAGAGGAAAATTACTCGCCCCAAAAACTGCGACAGGCCCGAGCGGATGCAGCATGGAACGAATGTCCGGTTTCGGAAGAGGTTTGCGTTCGGGATTGGCCGTGTCGATGCGCGCATTCACCCATGAGCCTTCTTCGATGACTTGCGCAAAGAGCCGTAACTGGTTGACAGTACGGCCTGTCTCAGCCTGAAGGCGTGGCTTGGGCAGCGCTGTTTCAAGGTGAGCCCGTTCAACTACCTCGTCAGTGATCGCTTGCAGCGCATCGGCAATACTGCGCAGAAAACGCTGCGCGTTCGCGACTCGAAATCTGGCTGTAGCTGACAAAAGCTTCTTCTGCCAGCTTTGCGGCTGAGTCGACCTCTTCCGGCGAAGCCGAAAAGTATTCCGGCTGCAGCTTCTCGTCCGTAGCGGGATTGATACCGTAAAAGCCTGCTCCAGCCGTTGAGCCGCGCGATGCACCGAGAATGGAAATGCCTTTAAGCATGATGGGGCCTTTTGAAAGAGAACTTGCTTTCGACTTTACTCTAACCAACCTCGGCAGCGAACGCAGCCTCCTTGACTCGCGGACGGCCCTTCATTGCCACGGCGACCGTTCCCCGCGCCTCAGCTAATTCTTCGCCCGTGATTTCAAGACGCGGTGGACGAACGCGGGCGTTACCGACCCCAATTTCCTGTTGCACGAACTTGATGAGTTGGATGAACTTCGGGACAGTGTCCATGCGCAGCAGAGGCAGAAACCAGCGATAAAGCGCGAAGGCTTCATCAGATTTGCCTTCTATGGCGAGATTGAAGAGCGCAACTGACTCGGCAGGGAAAGCATTGACCAGCCCCGCAACCCATCCCGTTGCCCCCGCATCAATGCCTTCGACGATGGCGTCATCGACCCCAACAAAAATCTTCAGTCGATCACCGAGAATTGCCCGAATTGCGGTCACGCGGCGCACGTCGGTACTCGATTCTTTGACTGCGTGGAAGTTCCCGTGCTCACCGGCAAGTTCAGCGATTTGCCCAGGAACGAAATCGGTCCTATAAGCAACAGGATTGTTGTAGAGCATGCAGGAAAGAGCCGTAGCCTCGAAAATCGCAGCAATGTGCACTTTCATCTCGCGCCAGTCACCCCGATAGACATACGGAGGCAATACCATTAGCCCGGAACAGCCTGCATCTGCGGAGGCTTTTGCCAGCGAGATTGCCTCGGTAGTCGAAAGAGCAGAGATGGCAGCAACGACGGGCACTTTGCCATCCACCGTTGCAACCACGTTTTCGAGGATTGCGACCTTTTCATCAAAGGTGAGTGTAGCGGCTTCGCCAAGTGAGCCGAGCATGATGAGCCCAGTGCATCCGTTCTCGATCATCCATTGCGCGTGCCGTTGCATGAAGGTGTGATCGATCTCCAACTCTTCATCGAACGCTGTAGTCATGGCGGGCATCACGCCGAACCAGTTCATGGTTTTTCCTGTGTGCGGATCAGACATTGGCATTCTCCCTGGCAAAACGTGCGGGCAGATAAGGATCGATCGGAATCGCTGATGCACGACCAAGTAAACGATCGGCGAGCAGCCTGGCGGTGGCAAGCGAAGTTGTAATGCCAAGACCCTCGTGTCCAGTTGCAAGAAAGACGGTTGGGTCTTCCGTGGGACCGATGAGTGGGAGTTTGTCCGGTGTCGCTGCCCGAAACCCCGTCCACACATGGAAATCGGAAAGCGAGGAGAGTGCAGGCATGTACTCTGAAGCGCGGGCGAGCATGGAAGCCAGGATCATCTCATCAACGTCGGTGCCCTCCTGATCAAATTGACGCGATGAGCCAATCAGCAGCTTTCCGCTTCGTCGTGGCTGCACGTTGAAGGCAACCGAGTCGCTCTCCAAAGCGTGTGCGCTCTTGAGATATCCGAGTTCAACAAGCTGATGATGAGCGAAATTCGGATAATGATCGGTAACGACAACATGGCCCTTGCGCTTTCTTATCTGCAAGTGTGGCAAAAGCTCTACGGCATATGCTCCCGTAGCATGGATGATATGCGCAGTAGAAATAGAAGAGCCATCGGCCACAACCTGTCCAGCCCTGGCGCTCTCGACTTTGCTTCCAAGATATAGCGTCGCGCCAGCCCGCTGAGCCTGCGTAATAAGATATGCGGCGGCACCCGGTGCATGGAGGACAGCATCAGAGGGAACGCGCAACGCTCCAGTTAGAGGACGGCGTAGATTCGGTTCGGCATCGGCGAGAGATCGCGGATCCAGGATTTCTGCATGAATCCCGTTTGAGGCGAAGAGAGCACACTTGCGATAGACCTCCTGCATCTCATCTTCGTCGGCTGCGATCCAGAGTGTGCCGCAGCGATCGTACTCGGATTCAGCGGGTAACTGCGGTGCAAGCTTCGTCCATAGCGACTGAGAATATTGCGTGAGGGCCAACTGCGCGGGTGAGTCATCCATGATGACAACATGTCCCATGCCTGCAGCTGTGGCGCCACCACCCACGACGCCTGCCTCGATAATGGCTGTGCGCATTCCTGCCTGTGTCAGGTCATACGCGCATGCAGCGCCAACAATTCCTGCGCCGATGACCACGACATCGTAGGAGATGCTCATGACGTGATACCCATGCGAAAGGGATCGTTTTCATCCAGAATCAGCGACGATTCCGCTGTGACATAGGCCGAGCCAGTAATGCTGGGCATCACGAGACCATCGCGCAGCTCAATCGATCCTTCAAAGACTGTGCCTAGAATTCCTTCCTGTCGCCAGACTTCTCCCGGAGCAAGTTTGCCGTCCGCGTAAAGGCAAGCCATCTTGGCACTGGTTCCGGTGCCGCATGGAGAACGGTCATAAGCCTTACCCGGGCAAAGTACAAAGTTGCGGCTGTCGGCGCCTCCGTTCGAGGGCGGTTCGAACAATTCGATGTGGTCGATTTCAGCGCCGAGGTCTCCAGTAATACCATTGGCTGCCAGCGCCTTCCTGACAGTCCAGGCAAAGTCAGTCAGCAAATCGACATTCTTGAGCGTAAGCGGGATACTCCTATGCTCGACCAGATAGAACCAATTGCCGCCCCACGCGATGTCCCCTCGAACCTCTCCGAATTCCGGAACAATGACGGCCACATCCGCGCGGCTGCGATGGCTGGCGACATTCGCAATCGTTACCTTGCCTGACTCATGCAGCGTAGCCCCGACAACTCCCACCGGAGTTTCGATGCGAAGCACGCCAGGTGCGATCCTACCCAGATGAGCCAGACTCGTGACCACGCCGATACTGCCATGCCCGCACATACCCAGGTATCCGACATTATTGAAGAAGATAACTCCGACATCGCAGGTTGAATCGAACGGCTCACACAGCAGCGCGCCAACAAGAACATCAGAGCCGCGGGGTTCATTCACAATCGCAGAGCGGAACGCATCGTGTTGTGAGCGAAAACGCTCAAGACGCGCGGCAAGCGGCCCAGGCCCGAGGTTTGGCCCTCCGGAGACAACCAGCCGTGTGGGCTCGCCGGCAGTGTGTGAATCGATAACTTGAATGCTATGCAATCGCCCTTTGTCCGGCATAGAGAAATATCGCGAGTACTGCTGCGCAATACCACGATATCGATGTAGCCAAAAGAGGGCAATGCGAAGCATCCTGCTAGAATGGCCGCACCTTTCTGCGTCCGGAGCTTTGCATGCTTCCTTCTCGTGCCTCAGTTCTGCTTTTGTGTCTCATTGCGATTCCGGGTTTGGCCGCGTGGTCTCAGCAGGAGCCTCTGCAGCCAACCAAAGCGACACCCACGCTGCAGATTCCGGCGAGTGGGCACGCGTTGGAGACAACCGATCTCCAGGCTTTTTTTGACGGAATCATCCCCATGCAGGTTGAGCGCAGCGACATTGCGGGTGCATCCGTATTGGTGGTTAAAGATGGGAGCGTCCTGCTGGAGAAAGGCTACGGCTATGCAGACGAAAAGACGAAGAAACCCGTCGACCCTAATACAACGATCTTCCGGCTGGCGTCGATTTCGAAGCTCTTCACCTGGGTTTCCGTCATGCAACTGGAAGAGCAGGGAAAGCTCGACATTGACACAGATGTGAACCGCTATCTCGATTTCGAAATTAGACCGGCCTTCGGCAAGCCAATCACTTTGCGCAATTTGATGACCCATACAGGCGGGTTTGAAGAAGAGAATCGAGACATCATCATCACCGACCCGAAGTGGGCAATCTCGCTTCGTGATTTTGTGATCCAGAACCAGCCGAAGCGATTGTTTCCCCCGGGAGTCATTCCTGCCTATTCGAATTACGGAGTCGGACTCGCCAGCTACATCGTGCAGCGTGTCAGCGGAGAGCCATTCGAGAGATATGTCGAGGAGCACATTTTTTCTCCGCTGGGAATGACGCATTCCACCTTCTATCAGCCGCCGCCTAAGGGATTCACGGCTACACCTTCGGAGGGGTATCGCGACAATACAGAGAAACCGCCGGTGGGCTTTGAGATTTTCAATCCGGTCGGCGCGGGCGGCCTTTCTTCTACAGCTTCGGATATGGGCCGTTTTGGCATGGCTCTGCTCAATGGTGGCGAACTCGACGGACGCCGCATCCTGAAACCAGAAACGCTGGCCGCCATGTGGACGCCGCAGTTTCGCGCCAGCGATCAAATGCCCCCGCTGTGCATGGGCTTCTATCAGACATGGCGTAATGATTTGCATTGGATCGGTCATGAAGGCGATCTGATCGCATTTCATAGCCTCTTCTTCGTTGAGCCGAAGGAGAAGCTCGTGCTCTTTGTCTCCTACAACTCTGCTGGCGGCGGAGATAAGCCGCGGCCGGAGATCATTGACATGTTTTCAGACCGCTATTTCCCGAACGATAAAAAGCAGGAGTTTATCAGCCTTCCGCGTAACGAACTTGAGAGCATCGCAGGAACTTACCAGAGCACTCGGCGGGCAGATAGCACCAGGCTGAAGATCGGAAACCTCTTCTTTCAACGCACCGCGAAAGTCGATAAGGATGGCGTCCTGCACATCGAAGACGTCAAGGATCTCCGAGGTCATCCGATCAAGTGGAAGCCGATCGCCAGGGACTTATGGCACGAAGTTGACGGCCAACGCAGGCTCTTTGCGATTCGTGATGGGCAGGGAAAAGTGATTCGGCTTGCATACGATTTCCCCGGCGTGCAGGCCCAGCGCGTGCCATGGTATGAGAACGGAAAGCTTGTCCTAACGGCGGCAGGAGCCAGTATGGTCGTTCTCGCAGCAGTGGTTCTCGCATCCCTGAGCCGGCTTTGCCGAAGGATTTTCCTAAGGAAGCGAGGCCGCCCGTCGCCGCAGCCGGGAACCAAATGGCTCCCCTTTTTCTCCCAGGCAGCTGCATGGGTATGGGTCGTGATGATATCGGCGCTTTTCATTTTCTTTGCAGCGAAGGGCGATGAGCTGATGCCTCCCACGCCTGCCTGGGATAAGTACTTCTTTCTGATCGACATAGTGACGCTACTTGCTCTGTTACTGAGTGTGCCCGCGATTTTCTCGGGAATTCGTGCCTGGAGGCGTCCTGATCTGCGTCGAATCACACGAGTGAAGTTCACGATCGTTGGCCTCGCTTGCCTTTTATTGAGCGTGATTGCGATTCATTGGAACCTGCTTGGACCGATACGGCGCATTTAGCCGGGGAAGCTATCTCGGCGGTCCTATGATCCAGACTATTTCTTGCTGCGTTATGAAAGACGTGCTACAAACAAATTCACCTTGCGCTGTGAAGCAGCCTGAACGCAGAACGGTCCACCACACCTGAACGCCTGGAAGCGGTTTGATCGAAAACGTTAGGATGTGGTGTTTTCAGCAGAATGGCAATCGTTTGAACGGCGCAGGCATTTACTGCACGCTCAAGGGTCTTGATGAGCACAACGCTTCCGCAAGGGCATTCGCAAAACCCGTTGCTACGCGAGTATGGGCTTGATCGCGCGTATGACGAGATGTTCGGGGCCGACGGTGAAATCCGCCCCCAATATGAAGCGCTGCTGAAGGTTCTTACCTCGCTGCCTCGAGAAGAGTTGCAGCGCCGTAAACACTATGCCGATGTCTCCTTTCTCATGCAGGGCATCACCTTCACGGTCTATGGGCAGGAAGAAGGCACAGAAAGAATTTTCCCGTACGACCTTCTGCCAAGACTCATCAGTGCCGACGAATGGGACCGGATCGAGCGCGGCCTGACGCAACGCATCACAGCGCTCAATCTCTTTCTCCACGACGTGTACCACGAAGGAAAGATCCTCGCAGAAGGCGTTGTACCGCGTGAAATTGTCTATAGCTGTCAGCACTTTCGGCGCCAGATGCGTGGACTACAGGTTCCGCGCAATGTCTATGTCGCGGTTGCCGGAACCGACCTGTTGCGCATGGAGAACGGCGAGTACGTCGTGCTTGAAGATAATTTGCGAGTACCGAGCGGCGTTTCGTACATGCTGAACAACCGGCGTGTGCTCAAGCGCACGCTGCCGCATCTCTTCCGCAGCTACGGCGTGCGCCCGATCGAGAACTACACCCAGGCTTTACTGGGAACGTTGCGCTCGCTCGCACCTGAAGGCCGGCCCGAGCCGTCGATTGTGCTCCTCACGCCAGGCGTCTACAACTCGGCTTATTTCGAACACACCTACCTTGCGCGCCAGATGGGGATTGAGCTTGTAGAAGGCCGCGATCTGGTGGTTCACGACAACATCGTCTATATGCGGACTACGGGCGGTCTGAAGCGGGTGGACGTGATTTACCGGCGCGTAGATGACGACTTCATCGATCCGCTGTCGTTCCGTCCGGATACTATTCTCGGCGCGCCGGGATTGTTCAACGCATACCGCGCCGGCAACGTCACTTTGGCGAATGCCTTCGGCACGGGAGTTGCCGACGACAAGGCTCTGTACGCATATGTGCCTCAGATCATCCGCTTTTATCTCGATCAGGACCCGATCCTGAATAACGTGGAGACATATATCCTTGCCGATGCAAAGCACCGGCAACATGTGCTGGCGAACCTTGACAAGCTAGTGGTCAAGGCCGTCGGTGAATCGGGCGGCTACGGCATGTTGATTGGTCCACACAGCACAAAGGAGGAGCGCGAGGAATTCAGGCAGCGCATCGAGGCGAATCCTCGAAACTATATTGCACAACCAACGCTGGCATTTTCACGCGCCCCATGCTTTCAGGAAGATGGCAGCATCGAACCGCGTCACGTGGACCTGCGTCCTTACATCTTGTTTGGCGACAAGGTGACAATCGTGCCCGGCGGCCTCACGCGAGTCGCGCTTCGTAAAGGATCGCTCGTAGTGAATTCATCGCAGGGCGGTGGCAGCAAAGATACCTGGGTTTTGAGTCAATAAGTATGCTTTCACGAGTTGCCGAGAGTCTGTATTGGACCAGTCGCTACCTGGAGCGCGCCGAGCATACCATGCGCCTGCTCGACATCAATCTCGGCCTGATGCTCGACAAGTCTCATACCAGCGCTGAGCGCCGCTGGCTGCGAGTGCTTGCCGCGCTCGGAAACCCTACGCACATTAAATGGGAAGGTGACGCCTATCGACTGGTGCAGGATCTCTGCTTTGATGCGACAAGCCCGGCTTCTGTAGTGAACTGCATTGTCTCCGCCCGCGAAAATGCGCGGCAGATTCGCGAGGAGATCAGTACTGAACAATGGCAGCGACTAAACCGTCTGTTTCATGAAGTCTCGCGTGCCCGTACCCAACGATATTCGGACTTGCAGTTTGCCGAATTTCTTCCGACGGTAATCGACGGCGTGCATCTGTTTCAGGGCGTAACCGACACGACTCTCAGTCATGGGGAGGGCTGGCAGTTCCTGCAGGTAGGGCGTTTTATGGAGCGGGCCTCGGCGACGGCCATGCTTCTTGACATTTACCACCGCGAGGTCGTGCGCTCTCCGGAAGAGTCCGTTGACGCTTATGAATATCTGGAATGGGTGGGACTCCTCCGCAGCTGCACTGCCTTTGAGGCGTATTGCAAGGTCTACACGGCGGACCTGACCTATGAGCGAATGCTCGAGTTTCTTTTGTTGAATTCCGACTTTCCCCACTCGATCCGCTATTCGATTGATCATCTGCATCGCTCGCTGACTGCGATTCAGCAGAAGAGTCATCAACTGAATGTCGACGAGCTGACGCGTGTATCGGGAAAGCTGCGTACGCTGCTTGGGTACGATCAAATTTCGGACGTATTCACAACCGGGCCGGGTAACTATCTACGGCGCATTCTGCAGGAGTGCCAACGCATTCACGACCTGATCTACGAAGTCTACATTCAATATTCAGTGCAAACAGCGCTGGCACTGTAGCAAAGAGGAGCAGCCATGCCGTTCTATTCCGTGCGGCACCTTACGAAGTTCGTCTACAGCAATCCCGTAAGTGAGAGCGTGAGCGAGGTGCGCATGCATCCGCGCAACGACTCGAACCAGCGTTGCCTTAGTTTTGCGTTGTCTGTAAGCCCGCGTTGCCGTGTATTTTCGTATCGCGACCACCTCGGGAATCAAGTCCATCACTTCGACATACCCGGGCAGCACGAGCAGTTGGTGATGATCAGCGAGTCCCTGGTAGAGCATCAGCCTCTCTCGGATATTCCATCGTTCCTTGCGCCGGATGCCTGGAAAGAACTCGATGCCCTGGTTGCAGAAGGCGACTACTGGGAAATGCTGCTGCCGAGCGAATTCGCCCAACCTACGTCCGCACTGCTGGAGTTGGCGAAGAAGCTGAACATCGAGAGGCGGGATGATCCTCTGATGCTGCTGCACGAGCTGAACGCAAAACTATACGACTATTTCACCTATGTGCCGCGCAGCACGCGCGTTGATTCGCCCATCGATGAGGCGCTGACGACACGCGCGGGCGTCTGTCAGGATTTTGCACACGTGATGATCGCATTGGTGCGGGGGCTCGGCATTCCCTGCCGCTACGTCAGCGGCTATCTCCATCACCGCAAGCAGGATCACGATCGTTCTACGCATGACGCAACACACGCATGGGTAGAAGCCTTTCTGCCGCACCTTGGATGGGTTGGTTTTGATCCAACGAACTACCTGATTGCCAGCGACCGTCATATCCGCACTGCTCTGGGTCGCGACTACGCTGATGTACCGCCGAGCAAAGGTATTTATCGCGGACGCGCGAATAGCCAGCTATTCGTGGCCGTTCGTGTAGAGGCTTCCGAGCGGGCTCCGGCGCTTGATCAGGAGATGCCAATCCCTGAAGACTGGACGATGCTCGTGGAAAAAGCTCAAGCTCCACCGCCGCCACCAGCCGAACCGTTGCTGCTTATCCAGGCGCAGCAACAGCAGCAACAATAGACAATCGCGTACCGCTATACGGGAATAGCAGTTGGACACCGCCCTTACACTGACAATTAGTGTCCAAACTGCATACTCTGTCTTGCGGAGATGAAAATAGATGCGTGCTCGTCCGTGCCTGAAGTGCCTTGCCGGTTCTTTTCTTTCCATAGCCATAGTTTCCGTAAGCAGTGCTCTATATGCGCAGCATTTGCCCACACCTCAGGAACAGGCGCGCATCGACGAGGCAATAGCGAACCACATCGGTGATGTTCCCGACAATGCTGGACCACTGGCAAAACATCTCTCGCCAAAGTTGACGCCGAAGGCGATCGAAGCAGCTATCCATAAGGTAGGAGACTGGGAACTGCAACGGTCACAGCCCTACTTTGGCAATGAGTGGACCTGGAGCGTGCTCTATACCGGCTTCATGGCAGCATCGAATGCCACCGGCGACAGCAAATACAGCGATGCCATGCTTGAAGTGGGCAAGAAGTTCAACTGGCAGTTGCGTTCGCATCTTCCCAATGCCGACGACCAGAGCATCGGGCAGACCTACACTGAGCTTTACATGCAGAAACAGGATCCGGATATGATCGCGGGAACGAGAAGTGAACTCGATGATCTCATCGCGCACGAGAACGATCCAGCGCCTAGGATCCCGTGGTGGTGGTGCGATGCATTGTTCATGGCGCCTCCCTTGTGGTCACGAATGAACGCGATTACGCATGACGGGAAATATCTCGACTACATCGACCGCGAATGGTGGAAGACCTCCAATCTGCTCTACGACCAGCAGGAGCATCTCTACTTCCGCGACGCGACATATTTGAACAAGACCGAGCCGAATGGCAAGAAAATGTTCTGGTCACGCGGCAACGGTTGGGTGCTGGCTGGCTTTGCACGCCTGCTGCAGTACTTCCCCAAAGACGACCCGCGACGCGAGAAATATGTGCAGCAGTACAAGGAGATGGCAGCCAAGCTGATCACTCTACAAGGCAAGGATGGTCTATGGCGTTCCGGTCTGCTCGATCCCGATTACTACGGTCTACCTGAAAACTCAGGTTCGGCTCTCATCGCCTACGGCCTTGCCTACGGCGTTAATGAAGGCATTCTTGATCCTAAGGTCTACGCTCCCGCCGTGAAACGCGCATGGAAGGGCCTTTTGTCATACGTTTATGCAGATGGCCGCCTCGGTTGTATCCAGCAAGTGGGAGCCGCTCCTTCTTTCTACAAGCCGACATCGAGCTTCATTTTCGGAGTGGGTGGCTTTCTGCTGGCCGGCTCGGAGATCGATAGGATGGCAAAGAGTCCAAAGCATAAATAGATTCCAAATAAGCAATTGTTATATGCAGTAGACGCTTGTCTTTATGCGGCCACCTCGTAAGTAGCCTGTTCTTATAGAGCGGAAAGGTATTTGCCTGTCTGCCGACTCTAAGCCAGCGCTCTGCCGCCTGACGGAAGTGAGATAAATCCATTTTATTTGCAGCATTTGATTTATCTGATACCTCAAGTTTGTTGTTGAAATGACCAATTTGTTCAAACTAAGTTTGGACATGGAAGTAATCCGACAGACGTTTCACCCTTCCCGCTATCCCAAGGAACATCAAAACAGCACTTTGTCACTGCTTTCGTAGAGCGGTAGAAACCATTCAGAAAACAGATAGCCCCATCTTTTCCTTTGGAGGTCTTTGCTATGTCGTTCCGAAGTAGTCCCTCTATATCTAAATTTGTCACAGTCATGGTTCTTTTTGCGGCGTGCCTGATAGCCTCACGTTCGCAAGCACAGACGTTCCGCGGTGGCATTAACGGAACAGTTACCGATCAGGCAGGCGCCGTAGTGGCAGGCGCACAGGTTGTAGCCGCAGCTGACGCCACGCAAGTCGCGCACACTACGATCACTTCGAGCGGCGGCGAATTCTCCTTTCAGGATCTGCCGCTGGGCGCTTACACAGTCACGGCAACCGCCCCCAGCTTTCAGACAATCAAGGTTGGCAATGTTGGCGTAACGGCAGGTACGATTTACACTCTGCCAATCAAGCTCACCGTAGCATCGCAAGCAACGACTGTAGAGGTTTCGGCCGCAGCCCTGGCTTTGGATACAACCTCCACCACCCAGACAACCGTGCTGCAAAGTAAAACCGTACAGGACATTCCGCTTAACGGTCGCGACTTTACTCAGCTCATTGCCCTGACCCCGGGCTTTGCCGGATACGTAGGCGGCGGGTACGGCTCGTTAAACGGCACACGCGCCAATCAAATGAACTGGCAGATCGACGGGATCGACAACAATGATCTCTGGCACAATATTCCCGCTGTCAATCAAGGCGGCGTTTCGGGTATTGCCGGAATCGTGCTTCCCATTGACGCCGTCGAACAATTCTCAGCACAAACGCAGGCGCCGCCCGAATCAGGCAGAAATCCTGGCGGCACAGTCAATCTAAGTTTGCGATCGGGCACAAACGGTATTCACGGCACTGCTTATTACTTCAACCGCAATGAAGCTCTCGGGGCGAAAAACCCGTTTACTGCGACCAAGCAGGAAGTGCGGAACCAAAACTGGGGTTTCTCCGCAGGTGGTCCCTTCATCAAGGACAAGCTCTTCTGGTTCACGACGTTTGAAAAGCAGAACTTCACCATCGGAGTTCCGGCCCAGGGAACCGAGCCTTCTGCCGCATATCAAACCGAGGCGGCGGCGGTTCTCGCCAATCATGGAATTGCAGTCAATCCTGTTTCTGCGGCACTGATCAACGGAAACGGTTCTACGAAAGGCCTTTGGCCTACGTACGCTCTCAACGGTCCTGCGTCGACCAACAACTACACCAGCGTCGATCCCGAGTATGGCTATAGCTACAACGGACTTGCCAAGATTGACTACACCATCAACGACCGCAACAGCCTTTCTGCTCACTGGTTTGCCGGGCAGGGTAATCAGGTGGCTCCTGTAGGCTCGATACTAAAACCTTATTACGAAGTTGCTCCAATCCATGTCCAAAACTATGCGATCGTCTACAACCATGTGTTTACGCCCACTATCGCGAACCAGGTTCTGGCGGGTGTGAATTATTTCAACCAGGTATTCAGCGATTTCGAGACGGACTTCGATCCCGCAGCGCTTGGCTTGGTTACAGGTTCACCCTTTTCTGGAGCCCCCAACATCAATATCGGCGCTAATGGAGAATTTAGTCCCACGGGCGAGACCCCGCCCGAGGGTCGCAACGACATTACTGGTCACCTCACCGATGATCTCTCCTGGACGATCGGAAAACATCAATTCAAATTCGGCGGAGAATACCGTCAGGCGCAGTTGGACGAGTTCTATCATCGGCACGCGTTGGGTTCACTCACGTATGATGGCGCGCAGGGACCGTGGACAGCAGCTGATCTCGCCCCTTACGGCGGCGACACCAACCTGCTTCCTCTTGCCGATTTCATGGCAGGATATGTATCTCCAACCGGCTCTTCTATCGCGATTGGGAATCCTGAGCGTCAGGTCTTCGTCAACACCTTTGACATCTTTGCCCAGGACACGTGGCAGGTCTTTCCGAAGCTGTCCTTCAACTACGGCATCCGCTACGACTATGAAGGACCGCTCCACAACGGCTGGAAGGATCTATCTGTCTTCCGTCCCGACCTTGGCGGCATTGTCTTCCAGGGCGACCAGATCGGCTCGCTCTACAAACAGAGCTGGACGAACTTCAGTCCGCGCATCGGGTTCTCCTATCAAGCGGCCCCCAATACGGTCATTCGTGCTGGTTACGGGCTCTACTTCGATACCCCAAACCTGAATCCTTTCCTCGACAACCGTCCCGGGAACGGCGCTCCGAACGGTGTCGAAGGCAATCCCAGCGGACCGAGCCCTGTGCTTACCGTCCAGCCCAGCAACATCGGTTCAACAAATCCTATCCAGAGTGGAGTCCCGGTATTTCCGTCGAGCAGCGCCGCCGACTGCCCCTGCGCTCTGTTCTCTGTTAACAAGAACTTCAGCACACCTTACAACATGAACTACAACGTGCAGGTGGAGCAAAGCCTCAACGGCAAAGTAGTGGCGCAGCTCGGATATGTCGGCAGTCAAGGCCGTCGCCTCCTGAGTCTGCTCGACATCAACCAGAGCTTTGTTGATCCATTTGTAGGAGTGACTCCGGGAACCTATTCGGCCTTCGTGCAGCCGTCGGTCAGTCCTAATCCGTTGGTCGGCACGAACCCAATCAACCAGCTTGAAAGCATCGGAACATCCAACTATAACTCGCTGCAAGCCACCTTAAGGACGCAAAACTGGCACCGTCTCAGCTCCAGCGTGACCTACACATGGAGCCACAACCTCGACGAAGTAACCGCTTATCGCGGGGCTCTTCCGCAGGACAGCCACAACTTCAAAGGTGATTACGGAAACAGCGACTTCGACACGCGGAACACATTCGTAGGATTCTTCTCCTATGAGATCCCGGGTTCGACCCACCTCAAGCTGCTCTCTACAGGATGGCAGGCAAACACTCTGCTGACGCTCCACGGCGGCCAGCCATTCAGTATCCTGTCATCCAGTGACACGACGGGCACGAACGAAGGAGTGCAACGCGCTGACGTGGTGGGAAATCCGTACAATGGAGTCCATCACAACTCGAGCACCACGCAGTCGTGGTTGAATGCGGCTGCCTTCGTGAATCCCGCGCAGTACAGCTTCGGTGACTCACGGCGCAATCAATATTACGGCCCCGGATATGGTTCCTGGGACCTATCGTTCTTCAAGAACACCCCGATCACGGAACGCATCAATACGCAATTCCGCGTGGAGATGTTTAACCTGCTGAACAAATCCAACTTCGCGCCGCCGCTGAATACGGTGGGCTCACAGTTGGGAACCCTTTACGACACCATCGGCGACTACAACGGTGCTCCTGGCATCGGTGCCGGTGAGCCGTTCAACACGCAGCTTGCTTTGAAGATCATCTTCTAGCTCGCCCTACAGAACATGCGGGTGCATAATATTCGCAACCCGCACCTCTGATTGACCTGCCCGGATGACACCATCCGGGCAGGTTGTCTCACTTTGCTATTACTTCTTGGAGTGAATTCAACACATGGGATTGAGTAGACGTGAATTCCTGACGCGTGTAGGCCAGGCTGGTGGCTACGGCGCAACTTTCATTATGATGCAGTCGCTCGGCCTGCTGCCGGCGCCGGGTGCCTTTGCACAGGATGCGCTGAAACCCGTAGCCGGTAAAGGCACGCGCGTAGTGATTCTTGGCGGAGGTATTGCAGGCCTTGTTTCCGCCTACGAGCTTGGCAAAGCCGGATACCGATGTACCGTGCTCGAAGCACGCGAACGCGTTGGCGGCCGCAACTGGAGCATTCGCCGCGGCACGCAGGTGCAATTCGCAGATGGTACGCAGCAGGCATGCAATTTCGAAGAAGGCCGTTACTTCAACGCAGGTCCTGCGCGATTGCCTTCCATCCACACAACGATGCTTGGCTATTGCCGTGAGTTGGGCGTGCCGCTCGAAGTCGAAGTCAATACCTCGCGCGGAACCTTGTTGCAATGCGACAGCATGAACGGCGGCAAGCCGGTCGAGCAGCGGCAGATGGTCAATGACACGCGCGGCCATGTATCCGAGCTGCTCGCGAAATCCATCAACAGGGGCGCTCTTGATCAGGACATCAGCAGCGAAGATAAAGAACGCATGCTCGCCTTCCTGCGAGAGTATGGCGATCTCTCTCCGGACTATGTATTCAAAGGCTCCCAACGCTCGGGCTTCAAGATCTATCCAGGTGCAGGCCCAGAGGCGCCGGAAGCAAAAGATCCGTTGCCGATGCACGCGCTTCTCAGCGCAGACCTGTGGCAGGGTCTTCTCGCGGAAGACGTCATCGACTGGCAGGCAACGATGTTCCAGCCGGTCGGCGGCATGGACCGCATTCCTGCCGCGTTTGAAAAAAAGCTCGGCAGCGTCGTCCGCTATGGCGCTGAGGTCAAGCAGATTCGCCAGTCACCAACCGGCGTCACCGTCACTTACCGCGACCGCAAGACCGGAAAATCGGAGACCGTCGCGGCCGACTACTGCATCTGTGCCATGCCTTTCAGCGTAGTCAAGACCATTGACGCCGACTTCTCTCCGGACGTGAAAGAACTGATCAGCGACAGCACCTACGACTCTGGTTACAAGGTCGCATGGGAGTCGCGGCGCTTCTGGGAGCAGCAATACAACATCTACGGTGGCCTCTCCTATCTGCGGCAGACAGTCGATGTCGTGTGGTACCCAAGCGCCGAGTTCTTCTCGGAGAAAGGCATCATCGTGGGCGGCTATTCCATTGAGAACGGCACTGCCTTCGGACGCCTGCCCAACATGCAGGCTAAGCTCGATGCCTCTCGCGCTTCTATCGAGAAACTGCATCCCGGATGTTCCAAAGACCTGACGAATCCGATTTACGTCAACTGGGGCGAGATTCCGTTCAACCTCGGCTCGTGGATTCACGGCTACGGTAGTGACTATGCGAAAACCTACAAGCGCATCATTCTTCCCGACCGCCGCGTCTACTTTGCAGGTGACCACACCAGCCACATCATCGGCTGGCAGGAAGGCGCGGCGCTTTCCGCGCACCGCACTATCAATCAGATCGGAGTCGCCGTGCAACAGGGAGGGTCGAGTGCAGCTTAATCCAGCCATCAGATCGAAGGCACTACTCGCATTTGTAACCGTCGCGGTACTTTTATGCGCGATCGGTTCACCGGCGCAGACGACGCGCATTCCGTTGCCGAACTCGAACTTCCCGATTTCTCAGGGAGTATGGGTCGGCGACACGCTTTACCTCAGCGGCATGATGGCCTCGACCCTTAGTTCGCCGACGCCCGGCGATACAAAAGACCAGACCGTCGGTGCTATTCAGCAGATTCAGAAAGCACTCGAAGCACAAAAACTTACGCTGGGCGATGTTGTGATGATGCACGTTTATCTTGCGGGAGATCCGGCGAAGGGCGGCAAGATGGACTTTGCCGGCTTCATGGCCGGATACACCCAGTTCTTTGGAACGAAAGATCAACCCAACAAGCCGGCACGCAGCGCCATGCAGGTCGCTGCGCTTGCCGCGCCAACCGGTCTGGTAGAAATCGAAGTGATCGCCGTTCGTCCGAAGTAGTTTGAAATCGGACAAAAGAAAAGCCCCGCTACTCGGGGCTTTTTCTTTTGGCTACACGTTAGGAGAGATGGGTGTGCGGGCTATTCCTCAGCCGCTCTGGCAACGGAAGCGGTTCAAGGCCAGCGGTCGATGAGGCCATGACTTCTTTGTAGGCTGTACGGAATTTATCCATGTCGGTGCGCGTGCCGACAGTGATACGCACATACGTCGGCCACGAAGGCCATACGCGTCCGATGTAAACGTTCTTCTTCTGCATTGCCGCCAGCACTTCTTTGCCCGGCCGTCCGGTGTCGAGCATGAAGCAGTTGCTTTGCGAAGGCGTGAACTTGTAGTTGCTCGCAGTGAGCCACTCGAAGGTTTCCTGACGAATGTCTGCGTTGATCTTCTTGCGCTGCGGAATGAGGTCCTTGTCCTGAATGCTGGTCGTTGCCGCAGCCACGGCCATGATCGGCAGGGAATTCATTCCATAGAACTGCAGCTTCGCCAGCAGGTCAGGTCTGCCAATCGCCAGGCCGCAACGCACGCCTGCCATGCCGTAGAGCTTCGAGAACGTCCGCAGTACGATGACATCCTTGTCAGTCTTCACGAAGTCCAGAGACGGCGTGGCGTCAGAGAAGTGGATGTAGGCCTCGTCAATCAGCACAACCGAGCCTTTCGGCTTGTTGGCGATGGCGTACGCAATGTCTTCGTGGCTGGTGATGGTGCCGGTCGGGTTGTTGGGGTTGCAGATGTACAGCACGCCGGCGTTCGGATCGGCGGCCACCATCGCCTTCACATCGTGTGCATAATCTTTCGTGAGCGGAACCTGCAGAATCTTTGCGCCACTCAGCTTGGCGGCATACATACCGGCTTCGTAGCCGGGATCGCCGGTGACGTACGGCTTGTCCTTGGAGGTGAATGCGAGCACGGTGTAGTGCAGAGGCTCGCTCGATCCCGCATAGGGCATTACGTATTCCGGCTTGAGACCTTCAAGATCGCTGAACGTACTCACCAGCTTCAGCGTCAGGTCGAAATCATAGCGTCCTCCTTCCGGGATCAGGCTGGAGATGGTCGCGCATGCACCGGAGCACGGGCCGAGCGGGTTTTCGTTCGCATCGATGCGCACGGCATCGGGCGGAATATTTTTTGCTACCCGCTTGCGTTGCGCGTGGGCCAGATGAGCTTCGGTGAGTATCGGGATTGAGGCGGCTACGGAAGCGGCTGCGGAGTAGCGAAGAAACGAGCGGCGGGAAACACGAGCGAGTGTATCAATTCCATCAAGCTCGACAGGACACATAGCTATCTCCTGAATTGTGGATACAGCAACTGTAGCGCCCCGAAGGGGCTGGAACAAGTCTCGAATCGATTTTCTTACCTGTATTCATATACCTTCTTTGCGATATAAGAACGAGTTATCAGGCCGCCTGTTCGGCATCAATCCGCAACAGGATTTTGCCGATGTGCGCGCTCGAGTGCATGCGCCGATGGGCTTCCGCTGCCTGGTCGAATGGGAAGACACGATCCACAATCGGCCTCACCTTGCCCGCTTCGATCTGCGGCCAGACAAGCTGCTCAATCTGGTCGCGCAGTGCCGTCTTCTCCGCAACCGAGCGCGGACGCAGTGTCGATCCGGTGACGACCAGCCGCTTCAGCATGATGGCGCGCAAATCCGCCTGCACCTCCGAGCCACCCGTCGTCGCAATGTGAATCAGCCGCCCTTTCGCCGCGAGCAATTTCAGGTGTTTGGGAAAATAGTCGCCGCCCACCATGTCGAGAATGACGTCGATACCGCTTTGTCCGGACCACTCCATCGCGCCGGCAAACCAGTCTTCGTCGCGATAGTTGAAGGCCCGTTCAGTGCCCAGCGAGAGGCAGAAACTGCATTTCTCCGCCGACCCGGCCGTCGTCACAACGCGCGCGCCGAAGGCCCTCGCCATTTGAATGGCCGTTGTGCCAATACCGCTGGTGCCGCCATGCACCAGGAATCGTTCGCCCTCGCGCAGGTAAGGTTGCGCGAAGAGATTTGCCCATACCGTGAATACTGCCTCGGGCAAGGCGGCAGCGTCCGTTACCCTAACACTGTTCGGAACGGGCAGACAGCATCCGACGCTGGCCACGCTGTACTCGGCGTATCCCCCTCCGGGAATCAGGGCGCAGACGGCGTCGCCCAGTTTCCATCGCGAATCGGTTTCCGGGCCGACCTCGGCGATATGGCCTGACACCTCCATCCCGAGAATCGGCGACGCTCCCGGCGGCGGTGGGTAGTGGCCTTGCCGCTGCAGCAGGTCTGCGCGGTTGAGCCCGGCCGCGGCAACCCGGATCAGGACTTCGCCCTGCCCCGGCCTTGGGGTGGGCATCTCGGCCACGGTGAGGACTTCCGGGCCTCCGAATTGGGGTACGTCGATGATGCGCATGATCTGAAGGATATCTGAGGGGGACCCCCCATAAGCGCTAAGATAAACATTGACTGATTACTGAGCTGAAGGGTAGCCTGAGGGCATGTCTGAGCTGGAAGACTGGCAGGTGTTACTGGGCCTGTTTCCCTCCGAGTGGCGGCAGTTGGGCAGGAGCAGCGGTGCGGTGAAACGGTTGCGCGGCTTTCCTTCGCTGGAAGCGTTGCTGCGCACCTTGCTGTTGCATGTGGGTTGCGGGTGGTCGTTGCGTGAAACGGCGGTGCAGGCTAAGTTAGCGGGCATTGCTGAAGTCTCCGATGTCACGTTGTTGAATCGTTTGCGGGATGCCGAGGATTGGCTGAGGCAGCTATGCCAGCAGTTGTGGAAGGACAACGGAGTCGAATTGCAGCCGGGTTTCGAGGGGAGAAGTGTGCGACTGCTGGATGCAACAGTGGTCAGAGAACCGGGCAAGACGGGAAGCCAGTGGCGGATTCATTACAGTCTGCGTCTGCCGACACTGGAGTGCGATTCTTTCGATCTCACCCCGACCAATGGTGCCGGCGCGGCGGAGAGATTTGGGAGGTTTCAGTTTCAGCCCGGGGAGTTGGTGCTGGCCGATGCGGGCTACTGCCATCCTGCTGGAATTGCGGCGGTGGTCGAAGAGCATGCGGACGTTTGCGTGCGTATGAATCCTTACGCACTGCCGTTGTGGAATGAGCGCGGAGCCTCATTCTCATTGCTCGAATCGTTAGCCGGCCTACGCAAGGCCGGAGAGTTGGCAGAGTGGCCGGTATGGATCCTGCCAGGCCAGGCCCGGTCATCATCCGGTCGGCAAAGAATCGCCGGACGGGTCTGTGCGATTCGCAAGAGCCGGGACGCCATCGAGCGGGCTAAGCGTCGGTTGAAGGATAAGGAGCAAAAGGGAAAGAGCGTAGGTCCGGCAACCCGTAAGTATGCCGAATATGTGCTGGTCTTCACCACCCTTCCCGCCTCCGAAGCCAGGACTGAGCAAGTCCTAGAGGCTTACCGGCTGCGATGGCAAGTCGAGTTGACCTTTAAGCGATTGAAGTCCATCGCCCAGCTCGGACATGTGCCGAAGCACGATGACCAGAGCAGCCGCGCCTGGTTGTACGGCAAACTGTTCGTGGCCTTGCTGAGTCAGAAGATGGCACGGGTAGGAAGCACGATTTCCCCCTGGGGCTACCTCCTTCCGGAAGCCGCGCACTCCGAGCCAATGGCGTGAATTTCAGTTCGCCTTCCATCAGGTACTCGCCGCCATTACTCCTATGCTGCCACTTCAAACGGTTCTTCAAAACTGGAACGAGGTCGCTGCGGCTCTGAGCGAACCAAACCGCAAACGAAGACCCCAGCTCCAATCCTTATCTTAGCGCTTATGGGGGGACCCCCCTAGGTATGTTTTAGGCAAATTACTGATTCTCAAGGGGTTAGGTGGAAGCAGTCAGTAAACTAGTCATTCTAAATGAGTTACGACGAAAAATAGGAAAGGCACAGCCACGTATGGCTATGCCTATATCCAGTATAGCAAAATCAGCGATAATTCCCTGCGACGCATGCGCGGCCGTAGGTCGTTTTAAATGATGCATTTATGCCGGCCGTGCGACCCTCGGGCCTCTTGACAAGGTTTCAGAACGGCCTTTCGTCCGCGGACGGTCCATAGATCGCAGGCACAGCCGCTCCATTGAGCCGCAGATACACGGTCAGCTGGCCGCGATGATGCGCGAGGTGGCTGAAGACGGAGTCGCGAATCATGATGTGCCGCAGATTTTCGCTGGCAACGTGGCCGCCGACCAGGAATTTCCACGTTGTGAGCAGGTGTTCGTCGGTCGTGTTTTCGAGCGCCTTCCTCGCCTTGGATACCGACTCATCGAATGCGACCAGCAGCTCGCCGTTGGTCTGCAATTCCTTTGGCCTGAACTTCGGAGCATCCTTCGGCGCCATGTCGAGTTCGTCCTGATTCACCATAAGCTCAATCCAGCCAAACATGGTGGCAACTAATGTTGCCAGGTACCCCAGCGCCATCGACTTTTCGTGCGGCTTCCAGTCACCGCGCCCTTCGGGAACCCGCTCCAGCGCGCGGCGCGTCGAAGCAGCTTCGCGTTCCAGATTTGCCAGAAACAAATCGGTCATCCTCATGGTTCGCATTCTCCTGAACAGGCCGGTAGCCTGGTTACTAAACCGTAATCCTCTATATATGACATCTTGTGTCATAATTGCGGCGACACATTTGCAAATTTTTCCGAACCTTCCAACTAAGACAAACTTCCATGAGAGCCGATCGCCTGATGTCCGCCCTGCTGTTGCTGCAAGCGCGTGGGCAGATGACTGGCCGCGAGCTGGCGGAGAAACTCGAAGTTTCAGAACGGACCGTGCATCGCGATATGGAAGCGCTCAGCATTGCTGGAGTGCCGGTTTTCGCCATGCGAGGAGCGCACGGAGGCTGGCAACTTGACGAGGACTGGCGCACCCAGGTTCCGGGCCTCGATGAAGCCGAGCTGCGCGCGCTGCTGATGGCGCAGCCCCGCCTGCTGGGGGACAAGCGCATGGCCGCAGCTGCCGACCGCGCTATCGGGAAGCTGATGGCGGCGTTGCCGCAGTCGCTGCGCGCGAGTGCGGCTTCAATCCGCGACCGCCTTTACATCGATACGACTGGATGGCGCGGCACGACGGAGAATCTGTCGATGCTTGCGATTGTGCAAGACGCCGTCGCACAGGATCGCAAGCTGAACTTCTGGTACTGGCGCGCGGGGCGCGAGCGCGTCGAGCGCACGGTCGATCCGCTGGGGCTGATTGCGAAAGGCAGCACCTGGTATCTGTACGCGGGCACCGATCGCGGCAATCGCACGTACCGCATCTCGCGCATGGAAGACGCGAGGATGCTGGATGAGCCGAGCGTTCGTCCGCCGAACTTCAACCTCGAAGCCGCATGGAAGATTTCTGCCGAAGAGTTTCGCGATGAGGTGAACCGCGAGATTGAAGCAGCGAGGCGGGCTTATGAAGCCAGGCAGGAGGCGGAGCGTCGCGCTGTACAGGAGATGGAGATTGCACGACAGGTGCAGGCGCGGCTCTTTCCGCAGCGACTTCCGCCAAGCCAGTCGCTTGATTACGCGGGCATCTGTATTCAGGCGCGCAAGGTTGGCGGCGATTACTACGACTTTCTCGATCTTGGCGGGCAGCGGCTCGGGCTCGTGATCGGCGACATCGCCGGGAAGGGAATCGCCGGCGCTTTGCTGATGGCCAATCTGCAGGCCAATTTGCGCGGGCAGCTTGCGCAGGTTCTCGATGAGCCGCATCGCCTGCTTCATTCGGTGAACCAGCTCTTCTTCGAGAACACCGCGGAGAACGCCTACGCGACACTCATCTTTGTCGAATACGACGACAATGCGCAGATGTTGCGCTATGCCAACTGCGGACACCTTCCGGCTCTGCTCCTACGTTGTGATGGTGAGATGCATCGTTTGCACTCGACCTGCACTGTTGTCGGCCTCTTCAACGACTGGGAGTGTAAGGCCGCCGAGACATGCCTTCTGCCGGGCGACACGCTGGCGCTCTACACCGACGGCGTGACGGAAGCATGCAACGATGCGGGTGAGGAGTTTGGTGAGGAACGTTTGGCCGATGCACTGTGCCGGCATCGGAGTCTTTCTGCCGGCGGGCTGCTTGCTGCAATTGTGGAAGAAGTACAGCGCTTCAGTCCCCAGGAACAGCAGGATGATATTACGCTGATTGTTGCCAAGTGCCTGGAAACGGATCAGCGATTCCTGTTCGACCGCGCTGTGTAAATTCGCTCGAGCGCAAAAGCTCTTGGGGCTGAGCTGCGCAACTTCCCACAACAGTTTCAAAACAAGGGTGACTAAAGAATGGAAATAGTTACCGGCATCAAATCCTATGATTAGAGCCAGATGAGCACTGCAACGACCTTACCGCCGGCCAAGATACCAAAGACCAGTGGGGAGACCATCCGACTTACATTCCATATAGTTTTCATCGTAGTGTTCTATTCGCTGTCTTTGCTCTCGTTAGCCAGTGTGCTGCGCTCTCAGTACGGGTTTCCGCTCGATGATTCTTATATCCACCAAACTGTTGCGCGCAACCTGGTTGAATATGGCAAGCTCGGATTCATTCCGGGCAAAACTTCATCGGGAGCCACGAGCGTTTTGTGGACTGTGCTGCAGGCAGCAAACTACAAACTGATCGGCGCTGACCCAATCGCATTCAATATCGCATTCAGCTGGCTTATTCTGACCGCGATCGGCATTTTGCTTTTCGCTCTTGCCCGACGTGACGGTTTGTCACTTCAAGTGAGCATTGCTTTTTCTGTAACGCCGGCATTGTGCGGCAACTTTGTATGGCTTGGCCTGATTGGAATGGAGCACTTGCTGTTTGTGCTGCTTGTGCTGGGCTCGGTCTATTGCTGGTTCGATGCCGGACCTCGGCATCGAAGGTCCGCCATTCTGACCGGTATCGCAGCCGGGCTCGTCGCTCTTGCTCGGCCTGAAGCTCTGCTCTTCGGCCCACTCGTTGCCATCTTCACACGCAAGGCAAGCCGCAGGCGATCGGATACGCTCATCATGCTTGTGCTGTGGGCGCTCTTGCTGGCCGTTCTCTTCGCGGTCGATCTGCGCACTTCGCACTCACTGATGCCGGCGACAATGAAAGGCAGGAGCTGGCTCTATTTCCGTAGCAGCGGCGGTTTGCACTCGCTGCAGACAACGATCGCATTTCTGGCTCGATGGTCGATCAAACCATCCATGCAATTTTCCCTTTGGTACGCAAGGCCGATCCCATGTCTTGCGACCGAGTTATTCAACATGCTGGTTCCCTGTGCGATCACCCTAATTGGAGCGGTCTGGACTGTTCGACGGGCAGCTTCGCGCATCCGATTCCTCTTTCTCTGGGCGTTGATACATTTCGTTACTTTTCTGCTTGTGTTTCCCGCGCAAGGCCAGGGAGGGCGGTATCAGCCTTTGAATTTGCTGTTGCTCTTTCCGTGCCTGTTTTTTGGAACGGTCAGGCTGCTTGAAATGATCGGAATGCGGGAACGATTCCGCTTTGCAGTGGCGGCGGCGCTTCTTCTGGCGGGAGGGTTGTTATCTCTGCGAACCTGGCGCGTCGTCACTTTGGAGGGCATAGCGCACATCAATGCTGCGCATGGTCAGGCGGCATTGTGGATCATGCACCACGCGGCTCCCGAAGCGAAGATTGCCGCCTTCGATATCGGCGACCTGAGCTATCGTTCGCAGCGGCCCGTAATCGATCTCGGCGGACTGGTAGACCCATCTTTTCTGCCTTATCTGGTCAACAAGCGCGTGCCGGATTATGTGCGGGAGCGTAGCATCGATTATGTTGTTCTGCCGACCGATCCACCGCTTGCGATCGATCTTGGCTATGCCAGGATCGAGAAAGATATGACCGAAGTTGCCAGGCTCTGCGCTGCGCATGACATCTGGCTGGTCGCGTCCCAATACACCAACGATGCGGATGAGTGCCAGAGCGTCTATCGGCCGAATGCGCTCCATACTTTCTAGAGTTTTTCCATCCCCGGAGAAGGGAAATCCACCGGGGATGGAAATCCGTGGGTATACGGGGTTAGTAGGAGTGCGGGTAGCCGCGCATCAGGTGTTCGACGCCGACTTCGTAGCCGCGCCGGAATCCCTGACGGTAGGCTTCGCGGTCGTGATGGGAAACAGGCGGATGGCGGAACTCGTCGCGGTTTTCAACGTTGGGTTGGCGATGATTTTCGTAATCCTTGCGTGCTCCTTCGATGCCGTCGTGAAAGCCCTGCGCTTCCACTCCCTGAACTTCGGCTGGCGGAGCAGCCCATACTTCGTGGCCGTAGTCGGGGGGCGGCGGTCCCTGCTGCGCCTGTGCTGCGGGAATGCTCAGCAGAGCTGCTGCCGTGAGTGCTGCTAACGATAGACCTGGGATAGTTTTCTTCATAGTTGTGGGTTCTCCGTTTTGCTGCGAGTGGCGATTTCAATTCCACTCTTCTTGTCGGACCCTCTTTACGATGAAGAGTTCTGCGAGGCGCGTTGCATGCTGTATTTGCATGCTGCGAGGCAACCCGAAGTGCTGAATTGGCTTCGCGCTCAGGGTTACGGATGCGCTGCGTTCTGCAGCTTCGTCCACTCTTCATCGGATGCTGCGGCAACAGCTCCGTGAGCGAGCGCGTATGCGAGGAAACCGTCGGGAGCGTTGCGCACTCCATAGACATTGGTCAAACGCATCGACGTTATGTCATCCCAGCGGATGTTTTTGAGATCGGTGTTGCGCAGATCGGCGTTGGAGAGGTCAGCTTGCGAGATATCGGCGGAGGCGAGGTTGGCGCTGTTCAAGTCTGTGCTGCTCAGGTCGGCGTCGCTCAGTTTTGCGCGTTCGAAATCAGTGCCGCGGAAGTTGGCTGACTTCAGATTGCAGAAGGTGAGATCGGCATCATGAAGAACACTCATGCGTAGATCGGCTGCTTCGAAGGTGCAGCGGCTAAGCATCGCATGCGGAAGGTGAACTCCGCGGAGAAATGCCAGCCCAGCGTCAAGCCCGGTGAGCGCCACGCGATCGTCGTTCAATTCTTCAAGCGCCTCGATGCGTCCGCCGCTGCCGCCCTTGCCCTGAGCGGTGTTGATCACGGTCCACGCGGTGTAGTGCCGCATGCGTGTGCGCTTACCGCTCTCGGCGAAGTAGAAGACGACGGCGATGAGCACGGAGAAAGTGCCGAGATATTCGAGCACTTCGAGCAGCGCCCAGTTGCCGAGCGCCCATGCGACCCACTGCAAATACCATTCGAGCTTGTGGAAGGGAAGCGTCCAGGTTGCGCGGAGTTGGGCTCGCCGTTCAGTCCACTTCGGCGGCCGGTGGGGTTGTCGGATGCCAAGCATGCAGTGGAACTTTTATAGGTCTTTTGCCGCGGGGAAAGCCAGTTAAATCCGGCATCCGGTCAGGTCGCCGAGAATCGACCCATCAGTGCCTTCCACCCAGGTTACCTTTGGATGATGGGCGTGTGATGGGTGAAAATCAGCAGCATGACCGCGAAGGCCGCTCCCAGAACCAAGGTAAGAAAAATAACGAATCTTCCAATCCCGCCTGGGCGCGCATCGTGCTCAGTCTTGGCTATATTTGGTTTCCACATATAAGTGGTGATGCCAGCCTGGGCGCGCATCGTTGCTTGCAACGGAGAATTTCAGATTCACAAGGCTGCAGTCTAGACGATCCAGCCGCCGCCAACGACTTCGTCGCCATCGTAGAAGACAGCCGACTGCCCCGGCGTAACAGCACGCTGCGGATCGTCGAAGGTGGCAAGGACTTCTCCGTCTCCAGACATCTCAATCGTGGCCCAGGCGGGCTCGTGGCGGTGGCGAATCTTCGCCTTGACGCGCATCGGTGCGTCGAGCGAGGGGATGGAAATCCAGTTCAGGTCGCGGGCGCGGAGGGTGCGGATGGTCGTCTCCGACTCGCTGCCTACCTTTACCTGATTGGTCGCGTTATCGATCTGGATGACGTAGAGCGGCGTGGGCGAGGAGAGCCCCAGTCCCTTGCGCTGTCCTACGGTGAAGTTGTGGATGCCGTGGTGGTGGCCGATCACCTCTCCCGTTGTAGACACGAGCTCGCCGGAAGAATCCGGCATCGCCTCGCCCTGCTCGTCGAGGTAGGCGTCGATGAAGCGCTTGTAATCGCCGCCGGGGATGAAGCAGATCTCCTGCGAGTCGGGCTTGGCGGCGAGCGCCAGCGCGTGCTGGCGGGCAATCTCTCGAACCTCGGGCTTGGTGTAGGTGCCGAGAGGAAAGAGCGTGCGCGAGAGCTGGTCCTGCGTGAGGCCGAAGAGGAAATAGGTCTGGTCCTTCGATGTATCGGCGGGGCGCTTCAGGATCCAGCGGTTGCGCTCGGGGTCGTACTCATTGCGCGCGTAGTGGCCGGTGGCAATGCGGTCGGCGCCGATCTGGCGGGCGCGGATGAGCAGCTGGTCGAACTTGAGGTAGTTATTGCAGAGCGAGCAGGGAATGGGCGTGCGCCCGGCGAGGTACTCCTTGACGAAGGGGCGGACGACCTGGTCCTCGAAGCGCTCCTGCTCGTTGAGCAGGTAATAGGGGATGCCGAGCGACTCGGCGACACGGCGCGCGTCATACACATCGTCAATGGAGCAGCAGCGGCCCTGCACTTCCTCGGGCATGCCCTCCTTGCCGGCGAGACGCCGCTGGTTCCAGAGCTGCAGCGTAAGGCCGACGAGCTCGTAGCCCTCGTCCTTGAGCATGGCGGCGACGGTCGAGGAGTCGACCCCGCCGGACATGGCTACAGCTACCGTGTTGTTGAAGGTCTCGGACATGGGAATGCGCTGCTTCTAGTATCTCATTTTCCACAGGAAAAGGATGGCCCGAGAGGCTTGTCATCCTGAGCGGAGCGAAGGATCTGCTTTTTCTAGCAGGAGCAAGAAAAAGGGTGCCCCATCCTATCGCGTAGTTTGCGAGAGGGTGGGAAAGCAAGAGCCTTCATCGGGGTAGAGGAAGAAGCACCAGGCTTCAGCCCAGTGAATAAAGCAACAAATCTACTGAAATATGGTCCTCACCGATAACGCCCTTTTCGTGCACCGCAGTATCAGTTGTTTGTTGCTGATGATGCGCTCTCACAGATGGCGCGGATCGCGTCGGCATGGTCGAGGGGATTGGAAGTCAGCTCGAAGCACACGGAAACATGCCCGTCATGCAAATCGAGAACAAGCTGGTAAAAGTTTCCGTAGCGAACTAAGACAAATTGAGCACCACCGCAGTCCAGGTTGCCGCGTTGGCGCACGAGTGTCAAAAGGGCGGGGTTGACGAAGAGTTCTTCGTAGCGATCCGATTCCGATGCCGAAGCGGCTGAGACCTTCGAACGTTGCCGCGAGCTAAGGTGACCTCCGCGATAGAGCGCGACATAGCGCACGGCAGGGGACACGGCAAGGATTCGATCAATGGTGTTCTGGAGAAGACCCATATTGGGATATTAGCCTGTGTTAGGTGGCACCTGAGTATAGTGCCTGTGAAGTCCAGAGGGCTTTAGCCCAGGGCCTACTTGGAAGCGCCACCCATGGCCTGCCGCAACTGCTGCTCAGCCGCAGGAGGCCAGTACTTGCAATCAAGCTGCAGGAATACCGACGTATAGGGAATGGCCATGTTTGTCTTGAGCACAAGGATGTGGAAGGTCTGCCCGGCATCGTTGATCTGCTTGATGAGGGTTTCGTGCGGGAGCGATTTGACGGGGCGGTCGTGCAGGATTTCCTTCAGGTGCTGGCGGTAGACGCTGGCTCCGGGTGCGGCCTCGTCGGTGACATAGGGCAGTTCGGCGTCGAGATAGACGTTGGGCGTGACGTGGATGGAGTGGTCGAGAGTGCCGAGCACGACCCGCAAAACTTGAGGCAGATCAGCGCCGGTCTCGATGGTTTCGACTCCCGGCGAGACCTGGAGCGGGTAGGCAGAGTCGACGATCATGATCCAGTTGCGGTGGCCGAGGAGCGGGAGTTCCTGGTTGAGCTTGATGCGCCAGTCTGTGACTGTTTCTGTGTTTGGGGCTTGGGCGTGGGTTGCTTGAACGGTGAAGATGAGGGCAAGCGAGACTGCTAGGATGGTTTTTTTCATGGCAGGATGAGCGCTTCCATTCCGCCATTCAATATAAGCATGTCGCCACACATCCCAAAAGCGAGATATGCGGATATGCGGCAAGAAAGCCGCCCTGACGAGCGGCCCTCTCTGAAATGCCTGCAGCTGTACTTAGTTGAAAATCACTCCCACGGTTTCGTCGGACGTCAGCGGGACACTGCAATAGTTGGGGCCGGCCGCAGTGATGACTGGATTCTGGAGCGGCACCCCGTTCGCATCAGTTATCGTGCAGTTAATAGACCATCCGCCGAAGTTAGCCCCGGTGGCTTTCAAAATCACTTGGGTTGGTTGCCCATTAGTAAGAGCGGGGTAGCTCGCCGTGCAGACCGATGCGCCAGAGATCGGAGCGCTGCCGCAATCAAGCACGTTTGGTGTACCCGTGGCGGAAGGAGCTGTCACCAGCCAATCCCCTGTACCCAAGCCTTCGTGATAGACAGTCAGGGTCGACAGGAGTGCGGTCGCCTGAGAACCTGGATAGCACGATCCCGGGCTTGTTGCCGTCGGCATAACTAGGGGGCAGCCGAACGTCGCCGTAGCGGTCTGAATAGAGCCGTCACTCGGACTCGTTGCTTCCGCGGTAATCACGGCGGTTCCGGTTCCATAGGCGCTGACAATCCCAGCAGTGGCTCCAGCATTCCCGCCGGTGTTGCTGTTAACCGGAAAGACATTGGGCACGGAAGAAATCCATGTCAACGTAGGTGAGTTCGTTAGATCCCTGACGAATGGGGCACTGGAGAACGTTCCGATCGCCAGAAATTGTCCGGTAGCCTGCAAATTGCCGACTGTAATTGAACTCGGAATAATGGTTAGCGAAACGAGATCCCCCCCGGATACGCCTCCGCCCGCGCCTGTAACTGTGAGGGTCGCGCTGGAGTTAACCGGGCCATTGAATGCGTCTGCATTGGCCGTGATCGTTGTTGTTCCTGCCGTCACAGCAGTGACCAGCCCGGAAGCGCTAACGGTTGCCACGGCAGGAGTGGTGGAGGTCCAGTTCACGCCGCTCGTTATGTCCTGCGTCGATAGGTGTTTCGGATTGCCGTATGTCCCGATTGCAGTAAATTGCGCAGTCTGACCTACCGTTAAAGACTGAGCCGGCGGTGAAACTTGAATGGCATCGAGTCCCGAGGGGTTGGTACACCCAACAAATGCGGTACCAAGGCAGAGGAGCAGAACTCCTCGAATGTAACAACGAGCGAACATATCAATCTCCTGGCGTTTCCAACATCGGATTTGGAGGCCGATCATGTTCACCGCAGAGTCCGCCGATCAAATGGACCGGCGAAAAGAAAATACCTCTGACTTAGTGCGCAGACCGGTCCCTTGTGCCGACGCATCGCTGTCTCCGCATATGCAAACGGACAGCCATTTTCTCGTTTGTGACTTATTTGTTTTGAAATCATTCAATTACATTGCCTAGCCATCACGCACTGGTGTCGTCGCACGTATACAGGTTCTGGCAGAAAAGAGACTCGGTGTACACAGTCCCACGTCGACCTACAAAGAACCCTAGACTTGGGCAGACTAATCACCTGTGTTACACTAGAACCACGCTCAGTGATTTGGTTGTGAGCCGTTCTCGCCCTCCAAAGCAAGACCGCCTGGCACGTAATTTCCCAAGCCCCTACAGCGTAGCCGCTCCGTGATGGAGTGGAGCCATGTAAGCAATGCGCTTCATGGTGAGAGGCAGCGTCCGGCAGAACCTCGTGTCGAGAGGTAACTTCAGTCTCGACCATTGGATTTGATTCACTCGGGTTTTCCCATACGCATACATTCTGATTCATCAGGACAGTGAAGCTGTATCCCGATGAACCGACATATACCGGCAGTGCGCCTGTGCATCTGTGTGCGTCGAGCCGGACTAAAGGACAAATGAACCAATTTTCAGATTTCAATTTATCGCCGGCGCTCAAGACGCGCCTGGCTGCAGCAAATTTCACTACGCCGACTCCTGTGCAGGAGAAGGCGATCCCTCCGGCACTTGAAGGCAAGGATGTTCTGGCGACGGCGCAAACCGGCACCGGCAAAACACTCAGCTTTCTGATTCCGATCATCGAGCGCCTGCAACAGTCGCAGAACAAGAACGGGAAGGCGCTGATTCTGCTCCCCACCCGCGAGCTGGCCATGCAGGTCGAGCAGGCATTCCGCAAGATTGCGGGCGGTTCGAATCTTCAGGTTGCGCTGGTTTGCGGCGGCATGAACGAAGGCCCACAGCTGCAGTCGATTCGCAAGGGCGCGCGGCTGATTGTGGCGACACCGGGGCGTCTCGAAGACTACCTGAAGCGCAAGCTGGTCAGGCTCGATCAGGTCGAGATGCTGGTGCTCGACGAAGTGGACCGCATGCTGGACATGGGCTTTCAGCCCGCAATCCGGCGCATTTCCGATGCGATTCCGGCGAAGCGGCAGACGCTTTGCTATTCCGCGACGCTGGATGCGCAGGTCAAGAATGTAGTGCGCGATTACGTGAAAGATCCAGTCCGGATCGAGATCGGATCGGTGCTCAAGCCCTCAGAGAATGTCGAGTTGCAGAGCTTTGAAGTGGAGCAGGAAAAGAAGCTCGAACTTCTGGAGCACCTGCTGCAGTCGGAGAAGGGCAGCTTCCTCGTTTTCGTGCGCACCAAGCACGGCGCGGACCGCGTGGCGAAGAAGCTTCACCGTTCCGGCTTTGGCGCGACGCAGATTCACGGCGATCGTTCGCAGTCGCAGCGCAACGCAGCTCTGCGGAGCTTTTCGGAAGGCAAGCATCGCGTGCTGGTGGCAACGGATGTTGCCGCTCGCGGTATCGATGTTGCTCATGTGGCGCACGTGGTGAACTACGACATTCCCAAGGTGGCCGAAGACTTTGTCCACCGCGTCGGCCGCACCGGACGCGCTTCGAGCCGTGGCGTAGCTTCGACCTTTGCCGCTCCCAACGAAAGAAGGGACCTGCGCAGGATCGAGAAGACGCTTTCGATCAACATGAAGCGCTTTCGCGTAAACAGCACACATTCAAATGCGCCAAAAAAGGCAGTTAACGCGTAGTAGTTGGCGCGAAACTTGACACTATCCGTACAATAAAAGTGGATAGAAACAAAAGGCACAGCTCAACGGCTGTGCCTTTTCTATTTCTGCTAAGTGAAGAGACGCAAGTAGCTGAAAACAAACGATCCCCGTACGGGATAAGCGCGGTAAGCGATTGAAAATAAAAGAACTCCGTACAGAATGACGGGGGGAGGGGTCAGCCGAGAGTCCCGGCATTCACCGGAGCAAGCTCACGCAGACGGCTCGCAGCCGCAGGAATGACTTCCAGTGCGAAGTCAACATCCTCATCGGTGCTGAGCTTGGTCAGACTGAAGCGCAGGCTGGCCCGTGCTCTTGCCGGAGCAAGCGCCATCGCGGAGAGAACATGCGACGGTTCTGCAGCGCCGGAAGCGCAGGCAGATCCGCCGGAGGTGCACAGACCCTTGAGGTCGAGCGCGATCACCAGTGCTTCGCCTTCAAGATTATCGAAGTAGATGTTGGTAGTGTTGGGGACGCGGGCAACGCTTCCGCTGTTGACGCCGGTGTCTTCGACCTGCGCAAGAATGCCTTGTTCGAAGCGGTTGCGCAGAGCAGCAATCTTCTCGACGGTTCCGTCGGAAAGCGCGGTGCGGGCGATTTCGGCAGCCTTGCCGAGTCCTACGATGCCGGGAAGATTCTCGGTCCCGGCGCGACGCTGGCGTTCATGTGTTCCGCCGAAGAAGAGCGGTTCAAGCTGCGTTCCGCGGCGGACGTAGAGGATGCCTGTGCCTTGCGGTGCATGCATCTTGTGCCCGGAGATGCTGAGCAGATCGCAGCGGAGCGACTGCACGTCGATGGGCAGCTTGCCAGCCGCCTGCACGGCGTCGGTGTGGAAATAGATATCGGCTTCGGCGGCGATGCGGCCGATTTCGCTCACCGGCTGGATGGCTCCGGTTTCGTTGTTGGCCATCATGATGCTGATGAGCTTCGTGTTGGCCTGGATGGCTCGGCGCAGGTCAATTGGATTGACAACGCCATCGCTCGAAACCGGGAGAAACGTCACTTCGATGCCGCGGTCGCGCAGCTTCTCGGCGGCGTGCAGCACAGCATGATGCTCGATTGACGAAGTAATCAGGTGATCGCCAGGCTGAACCAGCCCAAAAAGCGCGAGGTTATCGCTTTCCGTCCCGCCGGAGGTGAAGACGATTTCGGCAGCGCGACAGTTGATGAGCGCGGCGACGGATTCGCGGGCCTGCTCGACGGCGGCGCGGGCCTGCTGGCCCTGCTGGTGGATCGAAGAGGCGTTGCCGAAGTGCTCGATAAAGTACGGGCGCATGGCGTCGAGCACCTCGGGGACCAGAGGTGTTGTCGCGTTTGCATCCATGTATACCCGTCTCATTTTCGTGCTTTCTCCTGCTCTTATTTTACGGCCTTGCTGGCTTCTGAACTCCAAATATGTGCCAATCTCGTCGCTTGTTGTCGCATTCGTCACATAGATCGAACCAAGCGTCTCATTTTTCCCGCTTCTCAACGAGGATTTGACGCGTGCGGTAAGGCGGTTCTGCTAGGCTGCTTGCGCAGTAGATTCAGAGGAGGAAGAGACGTGAAGATGATTCGCATGTTTTGCATTGCGTTGCTTTGTTGCCTGGCGGTTCCGGCAACGTTCACTTTCGCACAGGCAACGCAGGCTGTGCCCGGAGATACCTATAACCATCTGATGACGATGATGGAGAAGCAAATTGTTGGAGCTGCCGATGCCATGCCCGCCGACAAATTCGACTTTGCCCCGACGCAGGGCGAGTTCAAGGGCGTGCGCACATTTGGCGGGCAGGTAAAGCATCTGGCTGAGGCGAACTATGAGTTTTTTGACGGCTGGGGTGTATCGGGCGCGGTGAAGGAAGCGGATATTGAGAAGCTGACCAGCAAAGACGACATCATGAAGGCGCTTAAGGATTCATACACCTATGCACACAGCGCTCTGAGCACGATCACAGCGGCGAATGCCTTCACTATCGAGGGGTCGGGAGACAGAAAGTGGACCCGTGGGGGAATGGCTGCGTTCTGCATCGCGCACTCTATGGATCATTACGGGCAGATGGTGGTGTATCTGCGGATGAACGGGATTGTGCCTCCTGCCAGCCGCAAGGGCGGGATGTAAGTTTCTCGCTACCTCTCTTCAAGTAGGGGGTGGGATTACTTACGTTACTGGAAAATGATTGACGTGCGGTTCCTTCGTTCTGGTATCTTCACTGCCGGAGGAACCGTAATGAACGTTAATAAATTTTTTTTAGCAGGCACCCTTGGGCTCGGTTTGATTGCCGGTGGCGTGGCAATCGCGCAGCACCCACCGGCCGAAAATGTTAATCCCAATAAGCATCCGAACATTGCCGCGGCACAACGGCTGACGGAACAGGCCTATAACAAGATCACGGCTGCGCAACAGGCCAATGAATGGGACATGCAGGGACATGCCTCTCACGCGAAGGACCTGCTCGACCAGGCGAATCGGGAGCTGAAACTCGCGGCGGAAGCGGCAAACAAGAACCATAAATAGACGCAGTTGACGGGAAAAATATCCTGCGTCTGCACATGGAAGAAGGTTTTCTGGGGTTTGAGTCCGAGGAAAAGGGCGTCCGTTCAGGACGCCCTTTTGTTATGACCTAAGTGAGCTATCGCTTGGAGATCGGAATATATTTCGCTGGGTATTCGGGGCCGATGTAGTCGGCGCGCGGACGGATGAGGCGGTTGTCATCGAGTTGCTCGATGACGTGTGCGGCCCATCCGGAGATGCGGCTTACAGCGAAGATTGGTGTGAAGAGATCGAGGTCGATGCCGAGGGTTGTGTAGGTCGAAGCGGAGTAGAAGTCGACGTTGGCGTTCAGCTTTTTTTCCGACTTGATGTACTTTTCGATCTTCTGCGACATGTCGAACCACTTGGTGTTGTTGGCCGAGCGCCCAAGGTCTTCTGACATCTTGCGCAGGTGAGTCGCGCGCGGGTCTTCCGTGTGATAGACGCGATGGCCGAAGCCGGAAATCTTCTTCTTCTGCGCCAGCAGGTTCTTTACATAGTCAACCGGGTCAGAGCCTTCCTTCTCGATGGCGAAGAGCATTCGCATCACGGCTTCATTGGCGCCGCCGTGCAGCGGGCCCTTGAGGGCGCCGATGGCTCCGGTGATGGCGGAATGAACGTCGGAGAGCGTTGCGGCGATGACGCGGGCGGCGAAGGTGGAGGCGTTCAGCTCGTGGTCGGCGTGCAGGATGAGGGCTACGTCGAAGGCGTGGGTTGCGGTTTCAGAAGGCTTTTCTCCGGTCAGCATCCAGAGGAAATTACCAGCGTGTGAAAGCGACTTGTCGGCTTCGACGACGGGCTGGTCTTTGCGTATGCGGTCGAAGGCAGCGACGATCATGGCGATCTGCGAGGTCAGGTCGAAGCTCTTGCGGACGTTGGAATCGTGATCGACGGCCTTTTCGTCCTTGTCGTAGAAGCTCAACGCTGAGACCGTAGTACGCAGGACTTCCATCGGAGTTGCTGTTTTGGGGAATTCTTTGAGGAGCTTGAGGATGTCGGGATGAAGTTGGCGTGAAGCGGCGAGTTCGTTCTTGAAGGTTTCGAGCTCGGATGCGGTAGGAAGCTTGCCGTGCCAGAGGAGGTATGTCGTTTCCTCGAACGTCGACGTTTCCGCGAGATCGTGGATGTCGATACCGCGGTACGCGAGCACCCCGGCATCTCCGTCGATCCAGCAAATGCCAGAGTTGGCTGCAACAATCCCTTCAAGACCCTTTGAAGCTACGGCGGTCGACATACGTTCCAAATCCCTCCAGTTCCTTTTGGCCTGTTTCAGGCGGACTCTATTGGATGCGGTCAAAAGGGTGATTGTAAGCTGACCCTTCCCGAGTGTAGGCGTTGCGGGACGCTCTCGGCGCGAAACAGACTAACTACTGTTTATAGCAGCGTGGAGATTGCGTTGTCACTTGCGGCAAGCAGCCAGCGCATTTCTATTTAAGAGACGGATGCGGCAGCGAATCTGTCACAGCGGAAAAGCGCGAGGTCGACAGATGGCTGCTCCCCGAGTAGCAGTTCGCTCATGACTCGCGCTGTGGCAGGGGCGAGCAGGATGCCGTTGCGAAAGTGTCCTGAAGCGATCCAGCAATTTTCGTCGCCGCATCCGCCCATGACGGGCAGTCCGTCGGAAGAGCCGGGGCGCAGTCCTGCCCAGGTTTCGACGACTTGTGCCTCGCGGACAGGCGGCCAGAGCGCGGCGGCTTCATCGAGCAGCATCTGGATGGTTGCTTCGTAAACGGATTTGTCGAAGCCTGCGCGCTCGACTGAAGCTCCGATGACGACGCGGCCGTCGCCGCGCGGTACGAGATAGAGTTCCGGGGTGCGGATGACGCAATCGAGACTGTGATCGGGCGGCAGTTTCACGGTTGCCATCTGGCCTTTGCGGGGCTCGATGGATGGCAGATTTGATATGCCCCCGGCCCATGCTCCGCAGCAATTGATGAAATGAGCGGCTGACCACGTGGACTGTGGTGTTGTGATTGCCACACCGTGCGCCATGCCTCGTACGGTTGTGACCGGGGATTGCTCGACCAGTGAAACTCCCGCCGCTGCCGCCGCCTTTGGCAATGCGGCGCAGAGGTCGCGCGGGTCGAAGCTGTGCTCTTTGAGCAGCTGGAAACTGCGCTTGGCGGTGTTGAGATTCGGGACATGCCGCGCTATTTCCGACAGCGTGAGAGTGTTGCCAAAGACATGATCCTGTCCTGAGCCCAGCAAAGTGTGGCTGGTGCGCAGGGGAACCTGCAACCCGGAGAGGCTTTCGACCGTATTCAGATAATCCGGGTAAAGCGAAATGCTCAGGTCAGAGAGTGGACCCAGTTCCGGAAGGTTTTCAGGATCGTGCGCGGCGAGCATGCCGGCGGCAGCCCAGGATGCTTCCGTCATGGCGCGCGCGCGTTCAAGCACGGTTACACGGAAGCCTCGTCCAGCTAGTTCGAGGGCGGTGGAAAGGCCGATGATTCCAGCTCCGGCTATGAGTACATCTGTTGTGCTCACGCATCTATTGTATGGCGGTGGATAGACAAAAAGTGTTTGTCAGCGTCCATCAAGTTGGATAGTCTCAGCGCACAGCTGTATGCGGAAGGAAATGTGAACGATGAGTGAAGGTACGGAACCTGTTGTAGAGCAGCGCAGTTTTTCAGGAGCATTTCTCGGTCTGGTGGTGGGAGCCTTGCTGTTGGCCCTTGGCGGCTTGATCTGGAGTTATACCCTTAGCAATCGATTGACGAAGACCGAGACACAGCTGGTTCAGGCGCAGGTCCAGAATGACAAGCTGGGCCAGCAACTGGAGCAGACCAACGCGCGGTTGAAAGTTGCGACGGATACGCTGGAACAGTCGGTCGGGTTGACGCAAAAGCAGCTTGAAGCTAGAGCGAATGAGCTGATGCGACGCCAGGACGCGGATGCGAAGCGTCTGGAAGGTGAGCAGGCGAGGGCGCAGCAGCAGATCGGCGCCGTATCGAGTGATGTTTCGAGCGTGAAAACAGACGTTGGGGGAGTGAAAACCGACGTTGCCCAAACAAAAACCGAATTGCAGAACACCCAGGCGCAATTGCAGAGCATGAAGGGCGATCTGGGCGTGCAGAGCGGGTTGATTGCGACGAATCATGATGAACTGGAGATTCTGAAGCACAAGGGAGATCGCAACTACTACGAGTTCACGCTGCATAAGAATAAGCGGCAGCCGGTGTCAACCGTCGGACTGGAATTGAAGAAGGCGGACACGAAGCACAGCAAGTACACGCTTGAGGTTTATGCGGACGACAAGAAAATTGAGAAGAAAGATCGCGGATTGAACGAGCCGGTTCAGTTTTATACGGGCAAGGATAACTACCTGTACGAACTGGTGGTGAACAATATCAGCAAGGACCAGATTACGGGGTACGTCTCTACGCCGAAAGCTGCGCCGGTGCCGGTGAAACCTGGGGAGTGAGGCGGAATCTAAGAGTCTGACTTTGGCTTAGCGGCGCTTCTGATAGCGCCGCTTTTATTTGCCAGTCGGCGGCCAGTGGAGCACCAGATTCTTCTGGTTCGCGAATGAGATGACTGCTTCGAAGGCTTGGCGTGCGTCCCACTGGTCTTTCGTCATGGGGTAATGGAAGATGACGAGGCCCTGCGCGCTCTCGCCGGGCTGCAGGGCGATGTCCCGCAGAAGGGGTTCCTGCTTGAGCGAAGCCGTTTGCGGATAGGCCACAAAAACACTTTGGAAGTCGTTCTTGTTGGCTGCGAGGCTGCGCTGCTGGTCGCCGTTGCTTGTCGTTATATTGCTCCACATATCGTGCAAATAGAGCGGGTAGTTGGTTTGGTTGCGAACCTGTACCTGCGCCAGAATGAGGAGTTGATCGTAGGTGTCCATGCCGCCCTGTACGCCTTGCGCGCCGGCGCCCACACGCATTTCTGAGTGGATGGGGGTTACATCGAGCTTGACGATCTGCCCGACGGCCACGGGTGGTTTCTCGTCGATATAGACATAAATGCCGATGGCCAGGACGACGGCGACGGTCGCGACGAGCACGATCAGCAGAGCGCGTTTCGCTGAATTCATCTCTTCATTCATTCGAGTGGCATTTTATCCTACCGGGATGGCCGAGGGGTAATTTGTGAGCCTCAGTGCGCGAGGTTGCAATAGCACTCGACATGCTGCGGCTGAGAAGGCATACTGACTTGCCATATCAAGGTTTGAGGACGGGAACGGGTGGAACAGATACTTGGGGTTGCGATCGGCGTTGTGTTGATATGCCTGCTGTTGAGCATCATTGCTTCTCACATGCGTGAGCTGATGGCGGCGTTCACTGCGCAACGCGCCATAACGCTGGAAAAGGCTCTTCGCAAGATGGTCGGCGATATCGTTTACGAGAAGCTTGTAGGCCATCCGCTGATCGAAACGATTTCGTTTGAGCCGCCGAAGGTTTTCGGCCTGCAGGTGATCGCGCGCAAGTAAACCGCGGCCTACTTATATTGCTTCTCCGCTATTTACGCGGGTTCTGCTGGTTTCTCTGGCGGAAATCCAGGCTTGCAGACGACGGACGTGAAAAAGATTGCCGATAGCCTCCCCGTCGGTTCTGACCTGAAGCAAAAGCTGGGCGCGATCATTCTGGGGATAGAGAGCGATGCGACAGCGTGTGTATCCGCGGTCGAGCAGTGGTATGACGGCACGATGGACCGTGTAAATGGCGCTTATAAACGTCATACACAAATGTGGCTCGTTGCGCTGGGGATGGTGCTGGCTGTCCTGTTCAATGCGAATCTCTTCCTGATTACGGAGAGGTTGTGGACCTCAAAAGATGCGCGCGATGCGGTGACGGCGACAGCGCAGATGTACAGCTGCAAGGACGGCCAGAACTGCGGTTTTCCGACGTACGATCAGGCGCGTGCGGATATCCAGAAGAACCTGTCGGCTCAGCTGCCGCTCGGCTATGACTGGGATTCTGTAAAGGCTTATTGGCGAAGCATCCTGCAGCCGAGGGCAATGATTCCATGCTGCGGCTGTGGGTTTTTAATTTCGCGGGATGGTTGCTAATGGCGATTGCCGTGTCATTGGGCGCGCCGTTCTGGTTCGATCTGCTGAACAAACTGGTGAACCTGCGGATGGCTGGGGTGAAGCCTGAGAGAGCTCCACCAGTTCAGTCGAGCGGAGGGTCGGAAGTGGTGGCGGCTCCCGCGCCCTCTGTTTCCGTGCAGGTGTCGGATGATACGCCTGCTACAGGTTAGGCGCGCGGACGCAATGCTGCCAGGAATTCTTCGGCGGGCAGTGTATTGAGCACATCCTGTTTCGTGAGCCATGCGCGGCGCAGTTGGCGCATGCCGTAGCGCATCTTTTCCATGTGGCTGGTGTGGTGCGAGTCGGTGTTGATGGAGATTTTGCAGCCCAGCTCTTTCGCCAGGCGTAGATCGCGGTCGCAGAGGTCGAGGCGGTCGGGATAGGCGTTGTGCTCGACGGCGACTCCTAGCTCGGCGGCGCGGCGCAGAATTTGCGGCAGGTTGAGTTTGTAGGCTTCGCGGCGCAGCAGCAGGCGTCCTGTGGGATGGCCGAGAATGCGCGTGTTCGGATTTTCGATGGCGCGAAGAACACGCTCGGTCATCTGCTCTTCCGGTTGGTTGAAGAGCGAATGCACGCTGGCGATGACGACATCCATCTGCGCGAGGACTTCATCGGAGAGATCGAGCTGGCCGTCGCTGAGGATGTCGACCTCGATGCCGGTGAAGACGCGGATGCGGCCCTCCATCTCATCGTTGACCTCGCGGATGCGCTTCATGTGTTCGAGAGCGCGCTCATCATCGAGGCCGAAGGTCATGGCGAGATTTTTCGAGTGGTCGGTGATGGCGATGTATTCGTAGCCGCGGGCTGCGCGGCCTCCGCCATTTCGCGGATGGTGTTTTTCCCATCGGTGGCGTCGGTGTGCATGTGCACGTCGCCGCGAATGTCGCGCAGCTCGATGAGCGTGGGCAGGCGGTGCTGCTCGGCGGCTTCAATCTCGCCATTGTTCTCTCGCAGCTCGGGCGGAATCCAGTCGAGGCCGAGAGCGGCGTAGATTTCTTCTTCCGTGGCTCCGGCGACAAATGAGCCATCTTCCACGCGGGCGAGCGCGTATTCGCTGAGGGTGTAGCCGCGCTTGAGCGCGCGCTGGCGGATGGTGACGTTGTGCATCTTCGATCCGGTGAAATATTGCAGCGCTGCGCCATAGGAGCCTACGGGCAGGAGGCGCACATCGACCTGCAAGCCGCTGCGCAGGCGGAAGCTGACTTTGTTCTGGCCCTTGGCGATGAGGTCGGCGATGGGCGGATAAGCTGCGGTGTATTCGACGGCCGCGTGATACTTTGTCTTCGGCGCAGGCGGGGCCGGTGGCGAGAATGTCGAGGTCGCCGACGGTTTCGCGTCCGCGGCGCAGCGAGCCTGCGGGCGTGATGGTTTCGATGCCATCGAATTTCCTGCAGATAGGCGATGAGTTTGTCGGCCGCCATCCTCCGCGTCATCAATGAGGAAGCGGCCGCTGTTCTTTTTGTGCTCCTCGATGCCTTTTTTCAGCTTTTCAATCTGCTTTGCGCCCATGCGCGGCAGAGTTTCCAGCTTGCCTGCGGCGATCGCGGCTTCGAGGTCGGCGATGGAGGCGATCTGCAGCGCTTCCCAGAAAAGCAGAACTGATTTTGGCCCCATGCCGGGAAGCTTGAGCAGGTCGAGCATGCCGGGTTTGTACTTTGTCAGCAGCTCTTCGCGCAGCGGCAGCGTGCCGGCTTTTTCGATCTCCTGAATATTGGCGGCCATGCCTTTGCCGATGCCGGGAATTTCGAGCAGCTTCTTCGGGTCACCTGCGATTTCGCTGAGTTGAATCGTGCTCGATTCAACGGCTTCAGCGGCGCGGCGGTAGGAACGGATGCGGAAGGGATCGCCTGCGCTGATTTCCAGCAGGTCGGCGGTTTCGGCGAGTAGTTGAGCGATCGAACGATTGTCCATCGAGAGACGATTATCTCTCAGCGCGCGAAAAGTAGAAAACCCAGCCCTTCTTGAGCGGCTGGGTTTGTTTTTACTTCAACACACGTTCACTGTACCCGTGAACAGGCTGATTTCAGATATTGCAGAATGTAAGCGGAACTTGATCTTGCCGTTGCTTCCGTCAGGCAACTTCGCGTGCGCGGGTAACTTGATCGGCTTGAGGGCCTTTCTGACCCTGGACGATATCGAATTCGACGTCGTCTCCTTCTTTCAGGCTCTTGTAGCCGTCAAGTTGAATTGCGCTGTAATGAACGAAGACATCGGGCCCATCATCGCGGCCAATGAATCCATAACCTTTTGCGTTGTTGAACCACTTCACTTTGCCTTTGTAAGTTGCCACGAGCCTTAGACCTTCCTGAAGCAGATTGCGGTTGGGAACACCAACCTGCTTGAAGATAAAGACGCAGTTCGGGCTGCTTTGGTTTTCCTATGCGCGAGAGAGAACGGATGTGGTTCAACGAAAAATCAGTCACTTAGCGCTTCTTCTTTTTTGCGCGAAGGCGCGCATAGAGCTGGACAGAGACAAGCGTCTTGCCGTCGAGGATTTTTCCGGCGTCGATCATGCGCAGGACTTCAGAGAGCGGAACGAGCACGACTTCGAGCAGTTCGTCCTCTTCCGGTTCCGCTTCGCCGGGGATGAGTCCTTCAGCGAGAAAGACCTGCATCCATTCGCCGAGAAATCCAGGGCTCGCGAAATAGCGCACCAGCTTCGTCCACTTCTTTGCGCGATAGCCGGTTTCTTCTTTCAGTTCACGCTTGGCTGCGGCGAGACGCTCTTCGCCCTCGTCCATTTTTCCTGCCGGAACTTCCCAGAGATATTGTCCGGCGGCGTGGCGATACTGGCGCTCCATGACGATGAGCGGATCGCGCTTGCTGGAGTCGTCCACGGCAAGAATCACAACAGAGCCGTTGTGGCGGATGATGTCGCGATGGGAAATCTTGTTGCCCGGCTCGCACACTTCTTCGCGCATCACTCGGAAGAGAGGGCCATCGAAGGCAAGTTTTGAGGAGAGCACTTCAACCTGAGCTTTTTTGAACGTGAGGGTCGGCTTCACTGCTTTCTTTTTTGATGGCATCGTTCACCTTCTGCCTGGTGTTGGTTTCTTTTACCGTATCATCCGATCAACGATGAAAACGGCTGTGACAGTAATCGGTCCGGGGAACTGGGGCAGGTCGTTGCTTGAAGCGCTGCGGCGTGCCGGGATTCCGGTGAGCGAGGTAGTCGCAAGAACGCGACGAAGCGGCGGGACGGCGCTTGCCGAGGCGCAACTCGACGCGCAGATTCTGTGGCTGTGCGTGCCGGATCGAGCGATTGCCGATGTTGCGGCTGCGATTGCGAAGCGGCGGCGCGAACAGGGAGGCACAGCTGCGAGGCCAGCTGCTCGTGCATTCGAGCGGGGCGCTGACGGTGGATGCTCTTGAAGCAGCGCGCAAGGCAGGCGCGCTTGTGGCTTCAGTGCATCCGGTGATGAGCTTTCCGACGCAAAAAATTGTGCCTCTGCAGCATGTTTTGTTTGGCGTGGAAGCGCGGCAACCGGAGACAAAGCGCAAGTTGTACGGGCTGATTCGCAAAATTGGCGGTAAGCCTTTCTCGATACAGTCTGCGAAGAAGGCGCTCTACCATGCGGCAGGGACGCTGGCTTCTCCGCTGCTGGTGAGCGAGCTTTCTGCAGCGATGGCTACGGCGCGGCTGGCCGGACTCTCTGCACAGCGAAGCGCGGAAGTGGGTGGGAGTGCTGGCGCAGGCGACGGTGCGGAACGTCTTCGAGCATGGGGAGGCAAAGAGTTTCAGCGGCCCGTTTGCGCGTGGCGATGTGGCGACAATTAGACTGCATCTTCAGGCACTCGCCGCGCATCCGATTGTCACGGACATTTATGGCTCGCTGGCGAGGTATGCGGTGGAGATGCTCCCGGTAGAGCGCAAAAGTGAGCTTCGATCTCTGCTCGGAATGACGCGAGTGATGAGAATTGCCGGGCGGTGAGACACTGAGTGAAAAGTAGTCGGGAAGCAACCGAAGGGGTTGGAGAACTTAACTGGAGAACGAGCAACTTGCACACAGATTGTTTTCCGATCACGGTGCTGCCTCATCTCTCGCGCCTGTTTATTGACTACGCCGAGAGCCACACTCCACTGCCGTATTACCCGCTGAGTCCTTACTCGCAGGAGTGGGCTTCGCAGCCTTCTTCGATCGATCCGGCTGTCCGCGCATCGGTGGCCGATCTGCTTCTGGAGCAGAACCGCAGCTTTGGTGCGGGCGAGAAGACATTCGCGAACATCGAGCGTCTGCGCAATGGCGCAAATGCGGTCGTGACCGGACAGCAGGTGACTCTTTTTGGCGGCCCGCTCTTCACTCTGTTCAAGACAGCGACTGTGATTCGCAAGGCGCAGGACGCGACGGCGGCGGGCTATCCGCATGTGCCGATTTTCTGGCTGGCGACAGAGGACCACGATCTTGAAGAGGCCGATCATGTTGCGTTGCCCTCGCGCCGCGAGTTGCACACGCTCAAGCTGGCGCTTGAAGGCGACGAAAACCATGCTTCTGTTGGTGGATTGAAGCTTGGTCCGGGTGTGCGCGCCGTTCTGGATCAGGCGATGGAGTTGCTCGGGCCGGGACCGTTTCTGGATGCGCTGGAGGATTGTTACAGGCCCGATACGACGTTCGCGCAGGCGTTTGGCCGGCTGATCTCGCGAATATTCGCCGCGCATGGACTGATCGTGATCGACGCTGCATGGCGTGATTTTCACGCGCTGGGCGCTCCGGTGCTTGCGGAAGGCGATTGTTCAGGCTGACGAATTGCATGAGGCATTGATCCGACGCGACAAAGAACTGTCGCTCAGCTGGATATCATTCGCAAGTGCTGGTCGGGCCGCAGAGCAGCCTTCTATTTCTGATCGACGCGGAAACAAAAGCAAGACTGCCGCTTCGGCGCAAGGGCGACCAGGAGTGGACGGCAGGGAAGCGGGCATATAGCACGAATGAGTTGCTGGCGATTCTTGAAGTAGAACCTGAACGTTTCAGTCCGAATGCTCTTCTGCGCGCTGTCTTTCAGGATTTCATTCTGCCGACCTCGGCATACATCGGCGGCCCTGCGGAGGTCGCATACTTCGCGCAGTCGCAGGTGGTCTATGAGAAGATTCTCGGACGCGTTACGCCGATTTTGCCCCGGCTGAGCGCTACTTTGATCGAGCCGGCAATCGCCGAGGTGATGGCGCAGCATGAGATTGCGCTTAATGATCTTCTTTCTTCGCGTCCAGATGAATTGGCTCACAAGCTGGGGGCGCGGTCGATGCCGATTGAAGGCAAGAAGAAGCTTGCGTCTGCGGGAAATGCGCTTGCCGAAGAACTGAAGACGCTCACGGAATGGATGCATTCGGTTGATGCGGGGCTGGGACGCTCGGCGGATGTGGCTGCTTCAAAGATGCGCTATCAGATGAACCGGCTGCGGCGGTTGGCAGCGAACTTTCAACTGCAGAAAGAGACGAGTCTTCGACGCCATGTGGATGCGCTGTATCTGAGTCTCTGTCCGGATAACCATCCGCAGGAACGCGCGGTGGGTGCTGCATTCTTTTTGGCTCGATACGGCGATGGGCTGATCGATCAGTTGGTGGAACATGCGGCGCAGGAGTGTCCCGGACACAAAGCGCTCTATCTCTGACCTAAGACTTTGCTTATCGCTACCGGGTGTCTGGGCTGATAGAGCCCGACCTTCCCGCCACTAGGAAGCGGCACGGTAGTGATGGAACCCCATCGGGCTTCCTGTATCTCTGAACATGAGACATAGCGTTCGCGCAGACTGGCTATTTCCGCCTTCAGGTCGTCACACATGAAATAAAGTTCGTGAATGTCGTTCTCGTCGTGCGGATGAAAGGCGGCTTCGGCGGGCGGCAGAGCGAAGATCAGCCAGTTGTGTCCAGCGTCGACGAAAGGGAATCCAAAGATGTCGCGAAAAAAGGCGCGATCGGCCTCTGGATCTTTGCTGTAGACGATGATGTGCGCTCCGGAAATCATTGGCTATTCTCTCGCGAGCAATTATCCGCCCTGTTGGCTCCGATTGACTGGTAAAAGCTGTCGCCGCTGACCTACAATCTCTTCTTGACTATGCCGTCGAAAGAACAAGCTTCCTTTGAAGTGGCCTGCCCGGACTGTGGCGCCATGCTCAAGATCGATCCGGTGACGCGCGCGGTGATTGCGCATACACCCGCTCCGCGTAAGCGCACGTTTGAGGATTTTGAAACCGCGGCGCGCGTGATGCGCGAACAGGACGAGCGCAAAGAAAGTCTTTTCCGGCAGGCAGTGGATGCAGAGAAGAACAAGAACGATCTTCTCGAAAAGAAGTTTGCAGAGGCGTTGCGCAAGGCCAAAGAGACGCCCGATACGGGCAAGCCGCTGCGTGATTTTGATCTGGATTGACGAGTTTCCCGCATCATAGGTGATTAGGAGTAATAATGGGCCTGACTAAGCTTTCGCACGAGATTCAAGAGAGGCTGCCCGATAATTTGCCGCGGTTTTCCTGGCAACGCGCTGTTGCAGCCGGATCGCTGGTGGCCGGTGCGTGTCTCTTCCTGTCCGGACATCGCAAAGCTGCACTGGGTGTAGTTGCCGCGGGCGCTACAGTAGGCCTGCTTGAGCATCCCGAGGCTGCACGGGAGTTGTGGGAGAGTCTGCCCGGCTACCTGCGCAAGGGGCAGGATGTGCTCGTGCGCGTGGAAGACTTCGTCAATGAAGTGGCCAAGCAGGGCAGCAAGCTGCGCAACTCGTTGGGCTAGCCGATTCCGAGTTGCTTGCGGGCCGCTTCGCTGATGCGTTCCGGTCCCCAGGTCGGCTCCCAGACCAAATTGACTTGAGTTTCTCCGACTTCCTGAAGACAGGCGAGGCGGTTGCGGACATTGTCCATGATCATGCCGTGCGCGGGACAGCCGGGCGAAGTCATCGACATGTCCACTTCGACACGATGCTTGGGGATCATGCCGGGCGCGTCGGGATCGGGCATGACGGCGACACGATAGATGAGTCCGAGATCGACGATGTTGACCGGGATCTCTGGGTCGTAAACATCACGAAGGGCGATCAAAATATCTTCTTCATTCAGCGGCATCTTCTCTTAAAGTTTACTTAACAGGCGGCGATAAGCGAAGCCAGAGCCCGATGCCGGCTCCCTTTGCCGAAATTTTTTGATCGTTCAAATTCCGCATTTCATTGCATTTACCTATAAACAAAAAATTCTGACAATAAAAAGCTGCGACCGATTCATGTCTGTCGACGTCAACTCTACAGGGCCATCTTAAAAATTGAGTGGTCGGACCACAGGCCCGCGAGGGGACACTCGCTGATTTGCAAGATGGGCTATCTTTATTTTCTGCAGGGAGCACTTTTATATGAAGAGATTGGCGAAGTACCTCGGAATTACTGCCGCTGCTTTGGCGCTGACTGTTTTTGCTGGAGCGGAAGATACACCGCGAAACAGCGCCGCGAGTTCAGACCACCTTGTAGCTGCATCGGCTGAGCTGCAGCATGTTCTGGATGCAAAAACCGCGAAACAAGGCGATACTGTAACAGCGAAGCTATCGCAAACCGTCCACTTGAACGGAACCGCCCTGCCAAAGAATACGTTGCTGGTTGGACATGTTGATTCCGTGCAGGCATCCGAAAACAATAGCGCTTCGAAGGTGGTGCTGACCTTCGATCAGGCAAAGCTGACGAACGGCCAGCAGGTTGCAGTCAAGGCCACGCTCATTGGTGTCTACCCAGCGGGGGCATTGCTGACATACCCAAGCCTTAGCCCGGAAATGCAGATCGACCAGGTACCTTCCGGCTCCCATGGGTTTGGTCTGACGAGTAATGTCGCGGCGTCGAACTCGGGGACGCTGAGCGAGAATGGAAGAAACATTCGCCTTGCGAATGGAACTGAGCTGCAGTTTGCCGTGTCTCCGGCCACAGCATCTGCTTCAACCTCAACCGGAAACTAATTTCTCACCACTGCGCGAAATGAATAAACGCCCGCGGCATACTGTGCTGCGGGCGTTTTTGTTATTAATGCGTGCGTTCGACCAGGTATCGCGCCACGGATTTGAGGCCTTCGGCGGCTGAGCCGTAGGGAGCGAGTTCGGCGAAGGCTTCGCCGATGAGTTTCTCTGCGTGCTGGCGCGAGGCTTCGATGCCGAAGACAGAGGGCCATGTGGCCTTATCACTGGCGAGGTCTTTGCCGGCGGTTTTGCCGAGCTGCGCTGAATCCTGTGTCATGTCGAGCACGTCATCGACGATCTGGAAGGCAAGACCAGCTTTGCGTCCGAAGTTGGTAAGGCGCTGCACGTCCTCTGGAGTAGCTCCTGCATAGACGCCGCCGGTGACGACGCTGACACGGATGAGCGCACCGGTCTTGGCGCGGTGAATGGCGTCTACCGATGCCGCGGTTGGTTTTGTGCCTTCGCCTTCGAGGTCGAGCACCTGGCCACCGATCATGCCTTCGACCGTTCCCGTGGCGTTGGCGATCAAGCGAATGATTTCGACAGTTGCGGGAGCCGGGCAGCGCAGATTGGCGAGCACTTCATAGGCGCGGGTCTGCAGCGCGTCTCCCGCGAGAATTGCGATGGCTTCGCCGAATACGACGTGGCAGGTCGGCTTGCCGCGGCGCAGGTCGTCGTTGTCGAGCGCGGGGAGATCGTCATGGATGAGCGAATAGGTATGCAGCATTTCGATGGCTGCGCCAAGTTCTTCTACTCCGTCAGGCAGAATGCCATTGCCGCGGATCATCAGCGCTGCTTCCATCACGAGTACGGGGCGCAACCGTTTGCCGCCAGCGAAGGTGCTGTGGCGCATTGCTTTATGAATGGAAGCGGGGACTTGTGTCTCGGGTGGCAGCAGGCGCTCAAGCGCTGCGTCAGTCAGTTCCTGGCCCGACAGGAGGAGGTCTTTTACTTCAGCTTGCATTGACTTCATGATAAATGAAGGCGGCGCCGTCTTTTCGTCTCCGTGAGGATAGCGATGACAACGCAGAGAGCGAGTAACGAGAGCGCACGGCCTAGCTTTACGTCGCGGGTTGCGGCATAGCGGACGGTGATGATGGACTGGCCCTCGGCCAGCGGAACAGTGAGAAGGCCGTCATCGCGATGTTGTCTTGCCGGGGATGTACCGTTCACTTCCACCTGCCATGCTGGATAATCCATGAGCCGGAAAACGGCATACGCCGGTGTATTCAGACGAACTTCGACTTCTTTGCTCTCGCTGGTCCAGTGCCTGATATTTAGTTGGGCGTCAACTGTCTCAGTAGGGTTTGCTTGGTATTCGGGGTTTTCTGCTACTGAACTGTCGGCTTCGTCTGCGTCAGCCGTCTTGAGGATTCGTATCCGGGGAAGATCCTGCTGGATATCACCATTGTCGGCATTGGCAGGGGTGTATTCGTCGGTGCCCTCAAAGCCGCTGTCGCGAAATGTGCTGCGCTGCGCGGCGATGTTGTCTTCGTCATCGCAGGGTTGCCAGAAAATGAATGCAGCCAGCGTTGACATGACTATGGCGAGAGAAAGCATGCTGATGGCGCGGATGAGGATTGTCTTTCGCGTTCTCGCTTCGAGAAAGCTGCCGCGCAGAGCCAATCCGATGAGCGCAGCCATGACGAGCCCCAGCACAAGCAGCCAGCGCCATGGAAATTGCAGGAATTTCAATTCCGGTGTGTGTCTCCAGAGCATGTCACTGAAAGGAAGCAGCAGGATGAAGATGGAGATCAGTGTTGCGATGAGCGGAGCACGCAGTTGGTTTTGGCGCTTATCTCGCCATGAAAGGAAAGCGGCGATGACGGCTGCGACCAGCATGGCGACTGCGATCCATGATGCCGTGTGCAGAACGTGGTCGTGAAAAGATTCGCCGGTATGTCCGAAGAGGAAGCTGTCTTCGACGCGCATTCCTGGGGCGATAGCGCGTGCGATCTCTACCCAGCGTTGTTCGTAAACTGCGGGGACGATATAGAAGGCAGCAAGAGCCAGACCCAGAGCGACTGCTCCGACGGATCGAAGTATGAGCGGATAGTTGCGGTCTCTGATTGCAGCAACTAGAACGAGCAGCGCCAGCAAGTAACATCCCATGACAGCTGAAGGCGCATTGGTGAGCCACAGCGTCGCAATGATCAGAGACAGCGGCAGGAGGCTTGGCCTTTGTCGTAGCCCATAAAGCACGAGCAACGGCACCAGCGCGGCGGAAAGCAGTTCGCCATACGCGGTGCGCTCGTATGCTACGAACATCATGTAAGGATTGAGCAGGTAAATGCAGGCGGCGACTGCGGCTGCGTCCTCCGCCATCCATTCACGCGCCATGCTGTAGAAGCTGAGGCCGCATGCGACGAAGGCGATCAGAGTGAAGGCTACGGGTGTCCAACTCCAGGGCAGTATTGCGCCGAGCAATGCGCCAAGCAGCCACGAAACGGGTGGATAGAAGACGAAGCGGGGCTCTCCTGCGCCATAGTTGGCAGATGCGTCCCAATGCGGGTACAGAGCACCTTCGCGCCAGTGATGAACGACCTCGAGCCATGATTGCAGGTGAAAGTCGAAGTCATGGCCGCAGGAGGTTCCGCGCCACGCCAGCGGCAGCACGGCAATCGCGGCGCAAGCCAGTACCAACGACCGTCGCCGCTGGTGACGCGTGGCGTTGCTGGACAGACTATGCGGGAAGTGGAACGAAATCCTCACGGTGTGAGACGCAGCGTGTGTGAGGTAGAGGCTGCGATGGCCGCATCCGAAAAAGGCAGCGCAAAAGTCGTGCCGTCGTACCAGTACGTCCACTGGTCGCGGTAATAGGGGCTGAGTGGATCGCCGGACTGGCCCATAATGATGTTTTCCGTCGAGTTGTCGATGTTGCTCCAGTCCATGGTGAAGCGCTGTGACGGCCCAAAGGTGCGATTGACTTGCTTCACTGTGCTGGTGTCGCCAGACTGCGGCTGCAAGCCGGTTCCGGTCCACTTCTTGAACCACGGGAGCATGCCGTAGAGCGGATGCTCGATGTCAACGGGATGTTCATAGCCATAGCGCCACGCGCGCAGATCGGCGGGGGCGCGTTCTTCTTCAAGACCACGGGTCACGCATGCGGCGAGGAAGTCGTCCCATGTGGGATAATCTTTCGGTAGCCATTGCGCCGGCGCATGCATGATGATCTCTTCCTGTGCGAAGGCGCTCTCTGCCCACTCGTAAACCTTCCAGTCATCGCCTAATTTCGGTTGCAGCAGCAGCGGCCAGAACGCATGCTTGGCCGCTGCGACGATGGCAGCCGGAGCCGAGTCGATACCGACGACGCCATCCCAGGAACGCATCAGGTCGGCGGCCTGACGGAGGCGCGCGTCGGTTTTACGGGCGTGATCGATGGCATAAGCGAAGCGCTGCGCGAGTTCCTGGTCCAGTTCTGAATAGATATCGGTCTGGAGCGTGAGCATGTCCGCCGGTGTGAGCTTGTCTTTGCCAGAGAGCCATTTCCATATGCGTTCGTTGCGGTATGGGCTGGCCCATTCCAATGTGAGTTGAAAGGGATAATTATCCGGCGTAACGCGCGAATTGGCCGTGGCGAGAATGCCGTTTGCGGGGTCGAAGGTACTCGGCATCTGATCGAAGGGAATGAATCCCTGCCACTCGTGCTGTGTATCGGCAATCGGCGTTCCTTTGATACCGGTTGGCCGATTGGGAATGAAGCCGACTGCCTGATAACCGATGTGACCCTGGTCGTCGGCGTAGATGACGTTGAGCGTAGGCGCCCACCAGGTGCTTACTGACTGGCGAAAGGACTCCCAGTCGGTCGCGCTGTTCAGATCAAACAGAGGAAAGCCGCCTGCCTGTGAATCGTACGTGGCCCATCGAAGCGAGAGAGTGCGCTTTTCGTTCGGCAGCAGCGGGTTGAGCACGACGCGATGATTGGTGCGCTCCACGTCGACGATGACATCGCTGCCGCCGCGGACGTGAATCGTTTCATTCACGTGCTCGAAAGGATGCCAGCCATCTGAACGTTGGTATTCATGCTGGCTGTTTGTCTGCTCGATATAGATGTCCTGCGTGTCGCCGTAAAGCGCTGTGTATCCCCATGCGATGTGGTCGTTGTGGCCTGCGGTCACGAAGGGCATGCCCGCGACGGTGACTCCGGCTACATGGAAGTTGCCGGATTTTAGATCGACTTCGTACCAGGTATTGGGCAGGTTGTGCTCGAGGTGCATATCGTTTGAGAGCAGCGGCTTGCCGCTCGCGGTATGCGTGCCGGAGATGGCCCACTCGTTCGATCCGGGGATGCATTCGCGGCAAACATCTTTTGTGCCGTGGATGACTTCGCGCAGATGCAGAAGGTCTTGAAGCGACGTCTGCGACTCATCGAGAGGCACATCCGGGATGGTTGGTTGCGGCGCCGTGAGGTCAGGTGGGGCAACGGTTGGTGGATGATCGCGCCACGAGCCGGTTGGATAGAGATCGGCGGCGAGGGTTGGCCCGAGCCGCGCCTCAATTTTTTCCCGGCTGAGTTTGTCCTGCCAGTGCTCATCGAGAATCTGCACCATGTTCAGGCCGATGAGAAGCGAATCGACCGGCTGCCACGGTTTTGGCTTGTACATCAGCAGGCGGAATTCGGCGGGAAGATGTTCGCGATGCGAGTCGATATAGGCGTTAACACCGCGCGCATAGTCCTCGAAGTAACGGCGATCGCGTTCCGAGAGGCTTGCCGTCATGCGCTCGGCGGTTGCGCGCATCTGTAGCACGCGCTGCATGCGGTCGTGGTCGATGAGTTTCTTTCCCAGCAGTTCGGCGAGTTCACCGGCCGCCACGCGGCGTGCCATATCCATTTGCCAGAGACGGTCCTGCGCGGTGATGTAGCCCTGCGCTTCAAAGAGATCGTCGAGGGTCGCCGCTTCAATATGGGGAACGGCATGTTGATCGCGGCGGACGGTGACAGGGGCTGAAAGGCCCGGCAGGCGCACCTGCCCGTCGAGCTGCGGCAGGGAATCGCGCATGGCGTGCCTGAGCCACCACGCTCCGCCAAGCACGCAAGCCACCAGGGCAACGATTACAAGAGCTACAAGACTGAGGAAGACGCGCAGGACGGGATGTCGGCGCTTTTCCTCTTTCACTTCCACGCTTCTGCCGAGAGTCATGTCGAGGACATTGTCTCATCGGATGCGGTGCGGATACCAAGTGTAAACTAGTCGGCCAGTTTGAAAATGCGAATCTGCACAAGCTTGGCGATAGTCAGATTGTTGAGCCCGCGGTCCTGCATGTGGTGAATAAATTCCGGCGTCACCTTGAAGATGCGCATCTGGATCAACTCGTCTGCATTGGGCTGGTAACCCATGGCGCGGTATTGTTTACCTCATCGGCATTGACGCCGTGGATTTTGAAGGCGATGAGCTTTTCGGCTGGAAGGTTGGGGTATCCGAGATCGGACATGCTCTTCACGTACGGCGCATCTACTTTGAAAATCCGAAGCGCGATGATGTTGTCGGTGGTAATGCCGCTAACGCCGGCAGATTGCAGCGACTGAATCCACGAAGTCTCGATGTGGAAGAGCGTATAGGCTTCGAGCTTTTCGGAATCGTATCCGGTGAAGCCCATCTTGCTCATGCGCGATACGAAAGCCGGATCGGGCACGAAGGTGAAATCACCGCTCAATGTCATGTCGTGAACGGTGCCGGAGCATGTGATCTTGCCTGCTTCTGCTGCGATGACCGCATCGACATGCGCTCCGTCGTTTTTCAGATCGGCGAGCGTGAAGCCGGTGAAATTGCTCAGCTTCATGTCGTTGTCGTTCATATTGCAATCATGCTTGCCGCCGTCGCACGAGCCGCGCTCCATCTTGAACTGGACGCGGTCGCCCTCGGTTGAAGGAGCAATGCTGCAGGAGCCGTGGAGAGGTTGAAGCTGATCGTCGGCATGCAGTAACGAACAGCCGGCGATGAAAAGAGTGCCGAGTAGGAAGGTGTGCGCTTTCATTATTGGCTTTCCTTCTGATCGTTGTCATCGAGAATGCCGGAGATGCGCAGCTTCACCAGCTTCTGAATGGTGAGCGGCTCAAAGCCGTGACGCTTGGCCGATGCGATGAAGTCGGAATCGATATTGAAGATGCGCATCTGTTCCAGATCGTCCACAGTTGCATCGGGGAATTGCGCCTTGACGCCTTTGGCGTATTCCGGTGTTACTCCCTGCACCCGCAGCTTAACCGCCTGTTTCGCGGAAAGATTGCCGTAGCCCGCATCTTTCATTCCGGCGATAAATTCAGGCGTGACGTTGAAGATGCGATAGGAGATGAGGTCATGGAAGCTTGATGCTTCGATGCCGTCGGCGTGCAGCTTTGCGGCATAGTCGGGAGTTACGCCCTGGACTTTGAGCGCGATCAGATCGTCAACGGTCGGCTTGCCGAAGCCAACCTTGGCCATCTGCTCCGCATATTCCGGTGTAACGTCCTGGACCTTCATGGCAACGAACTTGTTGAGATCGCCGTTGTACCCGGCAGCTCGCATGCGGGACATGTACTCAGGCGTGACATCCTGCACTTTCAATGCGATCAACTGATCGACGTTAGGCTTCTCCCCAGTGGCCTTTGCCATTTGCTCCGCGTATTCAGGGGTGATGTCCTGAACCTTCATGGCGATGACTTTGTGAAGGTCGCCGGTGTAGCCGGCTGCGCGCATGCGGGCGATGTAGTCCGGGGTCACGTCTTGTACTTTGAGTGCGATCAGATCGTCCGCGCTGGGGCGCTCGCCGGTCGCCTTGGTCATCTGCTCGGCGTACTCCGGAGTGATGTCCTGGACTTTCATCGCGACATATTTATCGAGGTCGACGTTGTATCCGGCTGCGCGCATGCGGTCGATGTAATCTGACTGCCCCCCAGTAGCAGGCGGTGGCGGTGCAGTCTGCTCGGCGAGCTCGATCGTTGCGCTGTTTGTGGTTGCAATTACAGCCGTTGCTGCGGGCGCCGGGGCCGGTGTTGCCACGGTTGGTTGCGCCATCTTTACCGCAGCATGCGGACGGACCTTCTGCTGCACGGCATGGATGATCGACGCCGACACTTTAGGCGCAGCTTTGAAGCTGGCGAAGACCTGGGGTAAGGGGCAGATAAAGAGCACGAGCAGCGCCGCCATTCCCGCTAATGAGAGCGGCTTGAGGTCGCGCGGCTGCTCTTCCGGATCGCCAAGGATGCGAAGGATGCGTGCGCGCAGGCTCATTCGGGACTGGTTTCCATCAAGGGCCATGGCGAGATGCAGGTGCGTTTTCCGCTGCTCCTCGAGACGCAAAAGAGCCGTGGCATAAACGGCGGGGTCATGGCACGTTTCAACGGCAATGTCGTCGCAGCAAAGCTCGCGCTGTTCTCGGAGACGATGGCTGATCCACCAGACTGCCGGGTGGAAGAAGAAGAGTGTTTCGATCATCGTTTGCAGGATGTTCCAGAAGTAGTCGGCACGTCGGATGTGGGCGAGTTCATGAGCGAGAACGACTTCCAACTGATCAGGGCTGAGGCTGGTGAGCGCGGTGATGGGGAGCAGAATCAAAGGACGGATGACGCCGACAGTGAGCGGCCCGGCGATGCGGTTCGAAAGCCGCAGATCAACGAAGCGGGGGATGCCCATCTGCAAACGGATGCGGTCAAGGCCGATACGCAGCGTATGCGGCGCTTTCTGCAGCGCGCTGTGGCGCAGTCGCCGAATCAGCCACCATCCGCCAATCGTCCTCACGGAAAGGCAGACGACACCGACGAGCCAGAAGAAATCGAGATAAGGCATAACGTCGCTGGCTAAGAGCTTTGCTGTGTCTCGCGGCGCGGCCGGCATGTCGAAGACAGCCAGCGGGCGCGGGATGATCTGCAGGGAAGGCTTGGCTGCGGAAACACCGCTCGATCGATACCGTCGTCGTGTGGCGATACATGGACTCTTCATAGGCGAGGGTGCCGATCGAAGCTGTCAGCATGCCGAGCAGCGCCGCGAGCGCGAGGACGTAACGCGCCTGGGTGCGTTCCTTCGCCATCGCGAGGTCGGCAAGCTTGTAGACGAGCGCAATGGCCGCGGCTTGCCAGCAGAAGTGGATCAGTGTCCAGCCTAAAGCTTCCCAATGATGTGTCATCGTGTCTGCCTCTTTTGCTCGATCAGGGTACGAATCTCATCCAGCTCTTCATCGCTCGTCGGTTGCATGGCCAGCGCATGCATTGCCAGCTGTGCCGCTGAACCGGAGAAGAGCCGCTCACTCAAATCACGGAGCAACTGGTTTTGCGTCTCTTCCTGGCTGGCCGCTGCGCGATAGATGTGGGCCTTATTCGACTCTTCGCGCTCGACCAGGCCTTTTTCCGTCATGATCTGCAGGATCTTGAGGACTGAGGTATACCCCACTGCCCGCTGCAGATTGACTTCATCATGCAACTCGCGGACTGTGGCTGGTCCCTTCTCCCACAGAACCCGGAGCAGCTCCAGTTCGGCCTCGGTTGGTTTCGGTAAAGATTGCCGCTTGAACTTCATGATCAGGACTCTATACGAAGTGCTTCGTAGTTGTCAACGAAAATCTTCGTAGATGAGCAAATTCTGTGGAAATCATCTGTCAAGCTGCGGCAATCCGGCGGATCAGGTCGGCCTGCTCGTTTGGGTTTTCCGCGCCGATGGTGAAGGCGTCGAGCACTCCACTGTGCAGGGCAAAACGGATGGCTTCATCCTGGCGCGAGCGCATGGCGCCCTGGCCTAGAATCTTCATCCCGACAATGCCTTTGCCCTGGGCGCGCATCTGTTTGAGAACGTCGATGACCACTGCGGGCTGAGCATCCATGTGGGCACCGATAGGATTCAGGCGCACCAGGTCGACTTCCACCCAGGGCGATGCCGCGGCCGCTTTTAACGCTTCCAGGGAATGGCAGGAGACGCCATGCGAGCGGATGATGCCTTTTTCCTTTGCTTCGGAGAAGACATCCATGACGCCGCGATAGCGGGTCGTCCAGTCGTCTTCTGTGACGCAGTGGATCAGGCAGATGTCGATGTAGTCGGTTTTCAGCTCTTTCAGATAGCGGTAGAGGTCAGCCTGCGCCTGTTTCGGATCGCGGTCGTCGCACTTGGTCATCACCACGACCTTGTCGCGGTCGACATGCTTGAGCGCCTCGGCCACATCGGGATGACTGCCATAGGAATCGGCTGTATCGAAGAAAAGCAAGCCGTTATCGTAGCCGTTCATCAGCAGGCGGGGAAGAGCGTTGGTGCGGGTCTGATTGGAAGCGCCGCCGCCACCGATTGTTCCCGTGCCCATGGCGAGACGGCTGGTGCGGATGCCGGTCTTTCCGAGGACGACTGTGTCGGTGGCGTTGAATTTCTTCGTCGTAGAGGGCGTGTCAACTGCGCCGAAAGCTGGAGGCTTAAGATAAGCAGCGCCGAGTCCGACGGCTGCTCCGGTGAGGAATTCTCTGCGATTCATTGCGGTCTCCTCTCGCGTTGCCGATTTCTGGAATTCTACTCTTGGTTGGACGACTCCCATCATCAGAAGGTGGTCGTTTACCCAAAATTTCAAGATTCTGTGACAACAACAGCCGATTTTTTGAACGGAGATTCTGCGCGTCGGCCCCACCAAAGCCACATCAGGAGAGCGATGGCAAGGATCAGAGGCACGATCAATAAGCTGCCTTCGGGTCCGGTTGCGCCGCCGGTCCAAAGCAGAGAGCCTGTCGGATGTTCAGAGAATAGATGGCCCTGTGCGATCATGCCGCTGTCCGACGTGCCATAAAAGTAGGTTTCTCCCCAATCCCATGCGGCGTGAAAGCCGATGGCCCACCAAAGGGAGCCCGTATACCAGAGGCTGAGGCAGAAAACGAGCCCGATAGCTGCTGCGGCGAAGAGTCCGACTGGGGATTCGCCCGGATTGCTTCCGTGAATGGCGCCAAATGTGGTGGAAAGGATAATTGCGGCCCACCAGAAGCCGATGCCTCGCGCAAGGGCGAATTGAAGGTAGCCGCGCAGGAGAGATTCTTCGAAGATTCCGACGAAGATGAAAGCCACAGCCCATGCTATTGCGTATTTCCAGGCCAGGAAGCCGCCCAGCGACGAGCCATCGAAGGCGAGCAGGCGCGATTTCCAGAGTGCTCCCACGAGAAGGGAAATTGCGGTAAGCCCGCAGACGATACCTGAGAGAAAGCGGACGAACCGAGCTCTTCCGCTGTATCCGTAGATCGTGACCGGGCGCTTTTCAATCCGGGACATGATGAAGGTCGCCAGCAGTACAAGGATCGCCTGAACCGCTTCCTGAACCAGCGCAACATGGGCTGGCTGCGCCGCGCCACGCTCCACCCGGAAGTGGATAAAAGTGAAGATAGGGAGCGCGGCAATGAATTCGAGCGCAATGAAGATCGCGATGAAGATCAGCGCGCTCCAGCCGGCGCGGATGCCATCGTTTCCGATGAAGATCCAGCGCTCATTGCGCTCTGGTTGTTCCGTGATACGTGTCTGTAAGAATTCTTCCGCCATGCAACTCCCTGGTTTTGAATTATGGTACGCAAAATCACGGGCCCGCAGTTCCAAACCGCTGTCTTTGATTGAGTATTGATGCGAATGGTTTGGTCGATGCCTGTTCCTGAAGAGCATGCCCCTGAGCGCAGCCCGAGGCTAGTCGCTTGACATGCGAGTCAGTCCCGGCAATCCTAAGAGATTCCTGAGACGTTTGATTTTATTTGGGGAGCACCCAGAATCTTGAAGGTACGTGTCTTCTATCACGATAAGTGTTTTGATGGGGCCTGTTCGGCTTCACTCTTCGCGCGCTTTCACCGCGAGCGGATCACCACAGGTGCGGAATATTCGTACCACGGCCTGGTACATCGAGCGGGTGCTTTGTTCAATGAGGCCGATTTCATTGGCGATGAAAATGCCATTGTCGATTTCAAGTATTCTGCCTCGCCCAAAATTACCTGGTGGTTTGACCATCATTTGAGCGCCTTTCTCACCGTGGAAGATCATCAGGATTATCTGCGAGGAATGGCTGATGGCAGATATGCCGATCGGCGCTTTTACGATCCGGACTATACCTCGTGCACCAGCTTTCTGGCGTACATCGCAGAAACGAAGTTCGGTTTCAACGCAGCGCCTGTAGCGGAGTTGGTCAGGTGGGCAGACATCGTCGATGGCGCGCTGTACGCGAGCCCGCAGGCTGCGGTGGAGATGGCCGAGCCGGCGATGAAGCTGACGCTGATCATCGAATCGACGCAGGACCCGGCATTTGTGCCGCGCCTGATTCCTTTGCTCACAGAAATGCCGCTGGCGCAGGTTTTGAAGCAGCCGTTCGTGGCCGAACTGCTGCCGCCGTTGCTTGAACGCCATCAGGAAGCGCTGAAGCTGATCGGTGAACGGTCTGAGTCGCGGGATGGCACGATCTACTTCGACATTACCGACCACCAGCTTGAGGGGTACAACAAATTCATTCCGTATTACCTGCACCCTGCGGCGACTTATTCAATTGGGCTCTCGAAGTCGAGCTTCCGGACGAAGGTTGCTGTAGGCTCGAATCCGTGGACGAAGGCGAAGCCAGAGGAGATGCTCAATCTGGCGACAATCTGCGAGCGCTACGGTGGCGGCGGCCATGCGCGCGTTGGCGCGATCAGTTTTCCTCCGGACAAGAGCGACCTGGCACGCAAGGCCGCGGCTGAGATCGTGGCGGAGCTGCGCGCACACGATCCGATGAAGTGACAAAATGTTCTTGCGATCTAAATGGACAGTAGCTGCAGTACTCTGCGCCTTCAGTGCGGCCGCCTTTGCGCAGAGTTGGACAATTGGTCCGTTCTCACGCCCGGCTATCGGCAATCCCGTGATTACGCCGAATTCCGCCTCGAGCTTCGACGATCCTATTCGGCGCGAACCGGTGCACTGGGAGGCGTTGCACACCTTCAACCCTGCCGCGATTGTCCGCAATGGGAAAGTATATGTGCTCTATCGCGCCGAAGATAATTCCGGCGAGATGCAGATTGGGATGCATACCTCGCGGCTTGGACTGGCCGAAAGCAATGATGGGATTCACTTCACACGCAGCGCGACGCCCGTTTTCTATCCGGCAGAAGATGCGCAGAAGGATCGCGAATGGCCGGGAGGCGTGGAGGACCCGCGTATCGTCGAGTTGGAAGATGGGACGTATCTTCTGACCTATACGCAGTGGAACCGAAAAACCTACTCGGTCGGGATTGCGACTTCACGCGACCTGATGCACTGGACAAAGTACGGTCCTGCTTTCGCTCAGGCCGCAAACGGCAAGTATGCCGATTTGAAATACAAGTCTGCCGGGATTGTTACAGAGTTGCACAAGGATCGGCTGATTGCTGCGCGGATCAATGGAAAATACTGGATGTATTGGGGCGAGGGGGCCATTCATCTCGCAACTTCAACGGATCTGATTCACTGGAGCCCAATAGAGAACGCGTTGGGGCAGCCAATTGAATTGTTGCGTCCGCGGGCCGGGCACTTCGACAGCACGTTTCCTGAGACAGGCCCGCCGCCAGTCCTGACGAAGGCGGGAATCGTCGTCATCTACAACGGCAAGAATGCGACCGAAGGTGGCGATCCGGCGCTCGGACCGAATGCGTATGCGGCGGGTGAAGCGCTTTTCTCGGCGGACAATCCATCTCATCTCATCGCCCAGAGCGACGCTCCGGTTCTGAAACCTGAGTTGCCCTATGAAAAGACGGGTCAGTATGCCGCTGGCACGACATTTGCCGAGGGGCTGGTTTACTTTCGCGGCCAGTGGTTTCTCTATTATGGCTGCGCTGATTCGCTGGTTTCCGTGGCGATTGCTCGTTCCAACAAATAATTCATCCTCTCAAGCTGTCTTCCATCCAAAGTGCAGGAGGAGTTATGAACGTAGTTCTGTTTGGCGCAACGGGAATGATTGGCAGCCGTGTATTGAAGGAACTGTTTTCACGCGGGCATACAGTGACAGCAGTGGCGCGCGATCCCTCGCGTGTCCCGAATGAGCCTGGTGTGAAGGCTGTGCAGGGCGATGTGCTGAATACGGCACAGGTCGCTGAGATCGTAAAAGGTTCCGATGCGGTGATCAGTGCTTATAGCCCAGTACAGAATCCTGAGGTCCTTGTCGACGCAACCAAGTCCCTTATTGCCGGGCTGAAGCAGGCTGCGGTGAAGCGCTTCATCGAAGTTGGTGGCGCTGGCAGCTTATTCGTGGCGCCGAATGTACGGCTTATCGATGCGCCGAATTTTCCAGCCGAGTATAAAGAGATTGCTCTTGCTCACGCTGACGCGCTTGAAGTTCTTCGCAATTCGGATCTCGATTGGACTTACTTCAGTCCGGCGGCCTTTATTCAACCCGGAGAGCGTACCGGCAAATTCCGGTTAGGCGAAGACACGCTGATTGCCGACGAGAAGGGCAACAGCCGGATTTCCGCCGAGGACTATGCGATCGCTCTTGTGGACGAGGTCGAAAACCCGAAGTACATCCGCAAGCGGTTTACTATCGGCTACTAACTTAATGGGCAGTCATTTTCCAGCCGAAGTCGGCACTTTGCGGCTTGGCCAGTCGGGTGCGCGCTTTTCCAGAAATGCGCGCACGCCTTCCTTGAAGTCATCGGTCACGCGTGCCTCGGCGTTTGCGGCGATGGCGGCTTCAATCTCCGCGTCGAGATGATGGTTCGCGTAATAGGTAAGCAGCCGCTTGGTGGCGTGCATCGCTTCGGGGCTGTTCTTCAGCAGGGTGTGAGCGAGGCTTCGAGCCTCGTGCATCAAGTCCTGCTCATTCACGATACGAGTTACGAGCCCGAGTTCATGCGCTTCTTCCGCCTTGATGAGGCGCCCCGTGAGCAACAGGTCGCGTGTGCGCTTGTCCCCGATCTGGCGGATCAGAAAAGAGGAAACGATAGCTGGAATGAAGCCGATTTTCACTTCGGTGTAGCCGAACTTTGCTTCGGGTGTTGAGAGGGTGAAGTCGCAGATCGTAGCCAGCCCCATGCCTCCGGCGATGGCGGCGCCATTGACTGCGGCAATCGTCGGCTTTTGCACATTGTGCAGGGTGCGTAATACTCGGGCGATATTTTCCGAGTCGGCCCGGTGCTCATCGCGGGTCTTCGCGGTTATCGTCTCCAGGTGGTCAAGATCGAGGCCTGCGCAGAATGCTGCGCCGGCTCCGGTAAGAATGATGACCTCATGAGGCGAATTGGCAGCTGCCTCAAAGGCTTCCGTTAGTTCGTGGATCATCGTCGGATTCAGCGCATTCCGCCGCTCCGGCCGGTTCATGGTAATCGTCAGGATGCCGTCTTCGCTGTGCGTGCGTAGTGTCTGGTGATGGCCCATGATGCATTTCCCCCGAAAACAGAGCAGTGTACACGCTCGGATGAGTAAGAAGCTATTGCCGTGTTGGGCCGAATTTCTCCGCGATGCCGTGGCTGGCGGTAAGCAGGCCGTCGAGCGGTTGCAATGGCGTGAGTTCCGCGCCGAGGCCTTCGAGTTCGGCGATGGCCATCTCGGTTGCAATGTTCCCGATGAGAGCGTCCTGCGCGAATGGACAGCCGCCGAGTCCGCCGATGGCCATATCGAACCGGCGGCAGCCTGCGCGGTAAGCGGCGCTTACTTTTGCGGCTACTTCTTCCGGGCGCGCGTGCAGGTGAACGCCGATTTCGAGACTGTCGCTGGTGGAGAGCACTGCACTGACTAATCGCGCTACTTCATCCGGAGTTGCTACGCCTACGGTGTCGGCGAGTGAGATCTGATCGATGCCCATGTCGGCCAGCAGGTCGCAGGCGGCGATGACTTCGTCGATGCTCCAGTCGTCGCCGTAGGGGTTGCCGAAGGCCATGGATATGTAGGCGACGATGCCGAGTCCCGCCTTAAAGGCGGCCTGACCGATTGCTTCGAGGGCGTCGAGCGATTCTTCCGGCGTCTGGCCCTGATTGCGTTTGAGGAACTCCGGCGAGATGGAGTAGGGAAATCCCAAAGTCCGGACTGTTTCGGTTGCGATTGCGCGCTGTGCGCCTTTCTCGTTTACGACGATGCCGATGATCTCGACGTCGTCGGGTGGATCGAGATATTCGAGCACCTGCTCGGAGTCAGCCATCTGCGGGACGGCTTTCGGCGAGACGAAGGAGACGGCGTCGATGTGCTTAAAGCCGGCGGCGATGAGCGTGCGCAGGTAGTCGGCCTTTACTTCAGCCGGGATAGTTTTCGGCAGTCCTTGCCACGCGTCGCGCGGGCACTCGATCAGTTTGACGGTTTCGCTCATCGGAACTACTCAATTTATAGATGTGCGAGCGCTACGACAATGGCGACGGCTCCGAAATGCGCGACTGTGCCTGCGATGATCGCGGGCAGCAAGCCTTTTGCGCGCAGGACCAGAGCCATCAGCAGTCCAAAGAGTGGGAATTGCAGGTACATCATGGCCTGCGAGAGCGTGCCGGCGATTTCTACGGTGAAGACGTGGCTTTGAACGAGCTGCACCCAGGGATAGAGCATGCGCAGCGCGTCGGGACCGGCGAGCGCCATGACGCCTGCGGCGCGGACTGTGAGCGGGGTCACGAGAATGCCGAGGAGCAACGGCCACCAGGTGAGCCACCCGCGCGCTGCGTTCTTCTTTTTCTTTCGGGTGGATGGTTTGCGCTGCGTTGCGGTCGGGCTCATGATTCGAGGATACCTTTGCTGTGGGCGCTTTGATGGGCGCAGAGGTGTGGAAACTCATCGACGCGAACCAGAAATTGCACGGGTTTCTGCATGTTACGATTCGCTATGCTCAGAAAATCCCTTCTACTTGCCGCTTTGGCGGCGTTGTGTGTTTCGCTGCCAGCCCAGTCCATACAAGACCGCTTGCAGCGGCTGATGAATACCTCGACCGGCGCGTGGACCGAGGACCAGATGGCGACGATGGCGAAGATCCGTGATGCGGCGATGCAGGATCCGTATGCGCTCGATGAACTGCGGCATTTGACCGACAATATCGGGCCGCGCCTAAGCGGCTCTCCGCAGGCGCAGAAGGCGGTTGATTACGTAGCTGGGGAGATGCGGGCGTTGGGTGCGGATGTTCAGTTGGAGAAGACCTCGGTTCCGCACTGGGTGCGCGGCGCGGAGACGGCTGAGCTTGTTTCCTGGCCGGGAATGGCTGAGGGAACCAAACAGAAGATTGTGCTGACCGCGCTCGGCGGTAGCGTGGCGACGAGCCCGGATGGTTTGGTGGCTGAGGTGGTTGTTGCTGACTCCTTTGACGCGGTAAAAAAGCTGCCTGAAGGTGCGGTTAAGGGCAAAATTCTGTTGTTTAATCACCCTTTCGATAAGCGTCTTGCGGCGCAGGGTGATGGGTTGAACGCTTACGGGCAGTCGGTCGTTTACAGGGGCGCTGGGCCTGCGGTGGCCGCATCTCTGGGCGCGGTTGCTGTGCTGGTGCGCTCGGTTGGCGGGGCTGATTACCGGCTGCCGCATACCGGGGCTACGGTTTACGCCGATGGGCTGCCGAAGATTCCGGCGGCGGCGGTGACGGCGGAGGATGCGGACCTGCTGGCGAACCTTACGCAGCAGGGGCCGGTGAAGATGCGGCTGGTGCTGACGCCGCAGCGGCTGCCGAATGCCGAGAGCTATAACGTCATCGCCGACTGGAAGGGCTCGGAGCATCCGGAGCAGGTGGTGATCGTGTCAGGGCATCTTGATTCCTGGGACCTGGGTACGGGTGCGATCGATGATGGCGCGGGCATTGTCGTCTCCATGCAGGCGATTCATTTGCTGCAGAAGCTGGGGATTCATCCCAAGCGGACAGTTCGGTTCATTGCGTGGATGGATGAGGAGCAGGGCGGCTCGGGCGCCGGGACCTATGCGAAGGAGCATGCTGCTGACCTGACGAATCACATCGGCGCGATCGAGTCGGACCTTGGCGCGGGGCATCCGATTGGCATCATGGCGGCAGGCAAGCCTGCGCTGGCGGAGTGGCTGGGTCCGGTGGGGCATGCGCTGGCTCCGATCGGGGCGGCAGCGGTTACGCCAAGTCCTGAGGCTGGCGAGGACGTTGGCTTCCTGCAGGGAGTGCCGCAGTTCGCTCCCAACCAGGACAGCCGGTTCTATTTCAACTACCACCATACGGCTGCGGATACCTTCGACAAGGTCAATCCCCAGGAACTGAACGAGAATGCGGCGGTGATGGCGGTTCTGGCCTACGCTCTGGCGGATTCGGGTACTCCTGCTCCTCGGTAGTGCCACGAGGGTGGGGGTGTCTAAATCTTTGAAAAGACTCGGTTTCCCGGATTAGTCGGGTAAAATATTGATTTTCTTTGGCTTACGGGTAAAGTATCTGGAATCAATGAGAAAGGCCCGTCGATTAGACGGGCCTTTCTTTTCTTGCTCTGTTTCTATTATAGCTGGTTCTCATGGGAAACAGGCCAATTTTGCGGCTCTTTTTAGTCTTTGGAATGTGTGGGTTAGGGGGTTTTTGCTTCGGTAAGGGCTTGACAAAGGTTGAGGAAAATCCCAGGGCTAAAGCCCTTCGGGTTCTATGGTCTAATTCACCGGGCTGAAGCCCGGTGCTTCTACCGTTGTCCGTGAGCCGCTTACGCGGCTGTCTGGTTGGAAACGTAAAGCGGGCCGAGCTTTGCTCGGCTTCGCACCCTTCGACAGGCTCAGGGCAGGCTATTTTGTTCGCGTGGGTTCCTTCGGGAAGCTCAGGACAGGCTCTTCGACTTCGCTACGCTTCGCTCAGGATGACGGTGTGAGTGGAGCGTATTGCTTTCCCACCCTTTCGCAAACTTCGCGAAAGGATGGGCCACCCGTTTTCGTGCCACTGCTGAGAAGAAGCAGATCCTTCCCCTTTACTCCGTTCAGGTGGATGACAAATCTTATGGAGTGTTAATCAGCGTGTTTTTTTCTTTTTGGGTTTCTGGTTTTTCTCTTTGCGGAGTTTCCAAGCGGTGGTTAGGGCGCCGGTGAGGGAGTCTTCGTCGGCTTTGGCGAGGATGATATGGGTCATGCCCATGCGGCCCCATCCGCCTTTGATGGGGATGAAGAGATCGGGGCGGTCTGCGATGAAGGCTTGCTGCTGTTCGACGGAGATCATGAGGTTGCCGTAGCCCTCGCTTTGCGAGGCCAGGGTGGCGAAGATTCTGCCGTCGACGCGGAAGTCGGGGCGCCCATGTGCGAGCTTTCTTCCGCGCCTTCGAGGCTTAACGCGATGCGGCGGAAGTCGGCGGCTTTCATGTCCGGCGACTAGACCGTATAGAGGTTGGTGTCGAGGAATGCGTTGCGGAATTTTCCGCTGGGGTCGCGTTGCTTGATCAGCGATTTGAAGTCCGGCAACTTTTCGTATTTCAATTCGAGCGGGCCGGGCGGAATGGTGAAGAGCTTGGCCCAGTGCGGGCGCGGGTCGAAGGGCGCGAGCTGTTTTTCGATGAACGGCAGGAGTGCTCTGACCGCCGGCCATTCCGGTTTCCAGGTGAAGTGGATGGCCATGGAGTCACGCTTGTAAGCCATGCTCATCCAGAGGTTGTCGGCGGCGATGGTGCGCAGCTCGGTGACGAAGAGCAGGGGCGTGATGCGGTCGCGCAGCTTTTCGACGGCGAGGATGGCTTCGTAGCCGTGCTCGCGGGGGACGAAGTATTCGGTTTGCAGCTCGGCTCCGCTGGAGGGCGTGAAGTTCATGCGGAAGTGCGGCATGCGCTCATACCACGGGCCGGGGATGCCTTGCTGCTCGGTGCAGGGGGTGGCGTCGTGTCCGGCGATGGGGTGGAGTTTTTTTGTGGCGAGAGTTGCGCCGTAAAATTCGGGCGGCATGTTGGCGGCTTCGCCGGGCTTGACGACGCTCTTGATCCAGACCTGCGTGGCGCGGTGGTTCTGCCAGTCGGTGAAGAGGCTGACGCTGTATCCGCTGCCGAAGATGGTGTCGAGGTTGTGCTGGAGCTGGTCGAAGGAGAGGTTTTCGTAGACGACCTGGCGCATTTGGAAGGTGGGCAGCAGGTTGAGGGTGATGCGCGTGATGACGCCGAGCGCTCCGAGCGAGACAACCGCCCCGTTGAAGGTGTCGCCGTCTTTGGCGCGGGAGAGGGTGGCGAGGCTGCCGTCGGCCTGGACGAATTCGATGGCGGAGACGATGCTGCTCAGGTTCTGGTTGTGGATGCCGGAGCCGTGCGTGGCGGTGGAGCATGCTCCTACGACGGTGACGTGCGGCAATGAGGCGAGATTGTTGAGCGCGTAGCCGTGGCTGTCGAGGTATGGCGCGAGCTTGCCGTAGCGGACGCCTGCGCCCACGGTGACGGTGTGCGCTTTGTCGTCGATGGTCATCTCGTCGAGATGGTCGAGCGAGATTTGCGCGACGGTGCTGTCGGCGATGGCGTTGAAGGAGTGGCGCGCGCCGAGGGCTCGGAGCTTGTCGCAGCGTTTGACGATCTGCTGGACTTCTTCGGCGGATTTGGGCTCGTAAAGTCTGTTGGTGCTGTAGGTGAGGTTGCCGGCCCAGTTGGTGCGCGGTCCTGTGATTTCAGGGCTCTGCTCGGCTGAGAGATAGCGGGACACGGCAGCTCCGCTGAGTAGTATGCCGGAACTCTTCAGAAATTGACGCTTGTTCATGTTGGGCAACGTTGTATCACGCGGGCGAGGGTGGTGGCGAGATTGAGGGAGTTCGGCTGTCGCAGGACAACAATGACGGACGAGGCTTGTGGTCTCCCACTCTTTCGCAAAGGACGCGAAAGGATGGGGCACCCGAGCTGGGAGCTATCGCAGGACAACTAGGTTGAGCAAGATCGGTGGTCTCCTACCCCCTCGGCAAGCTCAGGGCAGGCTCTTTCACAAACTGCGCGAAAGGATAGGTACCCAAGAGCGGGCGAAAGAGTACACCGTCGTTACCTAGTCGCTACTCTGAATAGGGTGATAGGATTTGCGGAAATTTGCCGAGAGGTTCTCAAAAAAATAAATGAAACGTATTTGTGCTTTGGTTCTTTGCTTCATGTTCACGATGAATGTGCTGGCTGCTGACAATAGCTATAAGGTGATGTATGACGGGGGATCGGTTGCCACGCTCAAGACCGGTGCCAAGGCCCACCTGGTCATCGACTCAAACCAGATCCGGCTGATTGAGGACGGGAAAGAGGCGGTTGTGATTCCTGCCTCGGCCGTGACCGAAATTTCGTATGGGCAGGATGTGCATCGCCGGGTGGGCGCTGCGATCGGTCTCGCGGTTATATCGCTTGGCGTAGGGGCGCTGATGGCTCTCACGAAGTCGAAGAAGCACTTCGTCGGTTTGACGTGGGTCAATGGCGATCAGAAGGGCGGCTTCGCCATGCAATGCGACAAGAACGACTATCGCGGCGTGCTTGCAGGTCTGGAAGGAATCACCGGCAAGAAAGCTGTCGACTAGGATGCGATGACGGTCAAGAACTAGAGCGGGCCAGCATGAACGAAATATATAAAATCCCATCCTGTTGCAAACGTGCGACAGGATGGGCCTCGCAGTTAAGAGATTTCTGCTTCTTCGAGGAGGCCGGTATCGAGGCCATCGATACTGCGGACATTTTTCAGGCGCCTGTATTCTTCGAGGCCTGCCTCGCCTTTTGCTGCTGCCCAGCGGTCCATGGTATCGCGCTCCCCGATGTATTCGAAGAGCGGCACTCCATATCCACACGACGTTTGCACACGATCTACGTGCTGCATGATCATCTGGCGCGCTCCCAGCGGCTCGATACCGGCGAACTCGGAAGCCAGAATTGCCGTGTATTCGGGGGTGTGGCGGCGGATGACGCGTCCCGTGCCGTAGAGGCGCAGGACCAGTGGCGGTCCTTCAAAAGCGCAGAACATAAGGGTGAGGCGTCCATCGGCGAGCAGGTGGGCTGCTGTTTCGTTTCCGCTGCCGGTGCGGTCGAGATAGACGACTTTATCCGTTCCGAGCACACGTAACGAGGCGACATCGCGGGGTGAGAGGTTGACCCTGCCAGAAGGGGCTGCCGAAGCGTTGAAGAATATTCGCTGCTTCAGGATGAACTCGCGATGCGATGGCTCGATGGAGGAGAACTGTTTTGCCACTACGCAACCTCGTCTCCAAAAAATCTTCCTTCCCTGAGGTTTCATTTTAGAGGAATACGATCAGATCTCTGTAAAGTGCAGGCCCGGCAAGCGCAGGAAAGATTTTTCTCTGTTTCATGGGTCTTTGCAGCCATGGAAACGCGTCCACATTTAGTTTGAGTTCTACGCGGGGGCTTCATGGGCTTGTTTCGGGTTCAGGTAGTACTGCTTGCTGGTCTGGTCTTCATCTCACACGTTCTTACTTTGCAGCTGGCCTCGGCGCAGGCGCCGGCAGATTCCAATGAAAAAAAACTGATACCGCGCACGCCGGAGATGGCGGAGAAGGCGCTGCAGGACAGCCGCCGCATCAGCCTTGACGTAGTGGCAACGGACTCGACGGGCAGGCCTGTATCAGGGCTGCAGGAGCAGGATTTCACCATACTCGACAACGATCATCCGCAGAAAATGACGTCATTCAACGCATTGCAGAGTGCGACGGCGGATCCTCCGGTGGAGGTGGTGCTGCTGATCGATCTGGTGAATACGACCTTTTCGCGAGTGGCGTTCGAGCGGCAGGAGATTGACAAACTTCTTCGGCAGAATAACGGGAAGCTTCCGTATCCGACGACACTGGTCATATTTACCGACACGGGAACGCAGATTCAGCCGCAGCCGTCGCGCGATGGGAATGCGATGGCCGATATGCTGAGCTCGAGCAATTCCTCCTTGCGCACGATTGGCAGGTCGGCGGGTTTCTATGGGGCTGAGGAGCGGCTGGAGACTTCGTTTACCGCGCTGGACCGGCTGATCAGTTATGAAGGCACGAAGCCGGGCCGGAAGATGGTGATCTGGATCAGTCCGGGGTGGCCGCTTCTGCAGGGGCCAAATGTGCAGTACAGCTCAAAAGATCTGCAGACATATTTCAACTGGATTGTGGCTTTCAGCAATTCGCTGCGCACGTCGCGGATTACTCTCTATGCGGTGAATCCACTCGGCGCAGGCGATAACATGCTGTCCACTTTTTATTACCAGAGCTTTTTGAAAGGCGTGAAGAAGCCGGGTCAGGCCGGATCGGGGAACCTGGCGCTGCAGGTGCTGGCGACGCAGAGTGGTGGACGAGTGCTGAATTCGAGCAACGATCTGACAGGCGAGCTTAGCTCCTGCGTTGCGGATGCGAGCGCCTACTATACGATGTCGTTTGATGCCGCGCCGTCTGACCATGCGAATGAGTATCATGCCGTGACGGTGAAGGTGGATAAGCCGGGAGTGAAGACGCGGACGAATACTGCTTATTATGGGCAGCCCTAAGTTTGCAGGATGCCCGGGTTGAACTTCGGCACGTCGGGGTTGAGGGATGCGGCTTCGAGGGCCGTCATCAGGGCTTCGCGTGTTTTTGCCGGGTCGATGATGGCGTCTACCCAGAGACGCGCAGCGGCGTAGCGGCAGTCGGTTTGCTCTTCGTATGTCGCTTTGATCGAGGCTAGTAATTCTTCTTTTTCCTGCTCACTTAGTTTTTTACCACCGCGTTCGAGCTGGCGGATTTTGATTTCTACGAGAGTGTTTGCCGCAGAGGCTCCGCTCATGACGGCGTAGCGCGCGGTGGGCCAGGCGAAGATGAAGCGCGGGTCGTAGGCCTTGCCGCACATGGCATAGTTGCCGGCGCCGAATGATCCTCCGACGATCACGCTGATTTTGGGGACGGTGGAATTGGAGACTGCAGTCACCATCTTTGCGCCGGCGCGGATGATGCCGCTCCACTCGGCGTCGCGGCCCACCATGAAGCCGTTGACGTCGTGCAGGAAGATCAGCGGAACTAAATTCTGGTTGCAGTCCATGATGAAGCGGGCGGCCTTTTCGGCGCTTTCGGAGTAGATGACGCCGCCGAATTCGACGCGCTTTTCGCCGGTGTGGCTGGTCTGGGGCTGCGACGTCTTCTGGTTGGCGACGATGCCGACGGCGGTGCCTCCGATGCGCGCGTATCCGCAAATGAGGGTGCGGCCGTAGTCGGGGCGGTACTCGTCGAACTCGCTGCGATCTACGATGCGGGCGATGAGTTCGTGCGTGTCGTAGGCGTTGACTGCGGCTTTTGCCGGGTCGGGATCGAGGAGGGAATAGAGGTCGCTGGCAGCGTATTTCGGGGCGTCTTTTTCGGGGTTGAATGCGACGCGGCTGAAGGGCGCTTGCTGGCTCTGGCCTATTTTTGAGACGAGTGAGCGCAGGCGGGCGATGCAGAGGTGGTCGTTTGGCTCCTTGAAGTCGACGGTGCCGGAGATTTCGGCATGCATGGTTGCGCCGCCTAGTTCTTCGGCTGAATATTTCTGGCCGATGGCGGCTTGGACGAGCGCGGGTCCGGCGAGGAAGAGGCCGCTGCCTTCGGTCATGAGGACGTGGTCGGTCATGACGGGAAGATAGGCTCCTCCGGCAACGCACATGCCCATGATGGCGGTGATCTGCGGGATGCCTGCGGCGGACATGACGGCGTTGTTGCGGAAGATGCGACCGAAGTCGTCCTGGTCGGGAAAGACGTCTTCCTGCAGGGGCAGGAAGACTCCGGCGGAATCGACCAGATAGAGCGTGGGGATGCGGTTCTCCATCGCGATGGTTTGCGCGCGGATGACCTTCTTTGCGGTCATGGGAAAGAAGGCTCCGGCTTTGACGGTTGCATCGTTGGCGATGATCATGCAGAGACGTCCTGCGACGCGGCCGAGGCCGGTGACTACGCCTGCGGAGGGAGCTCCGCCCCATTCTTCGTACATATTGAATGCAGCGAAGAGAGCGAGTTCGAAGAGTTCTGTGCCGGGGTCGAGGAGCAGCGCGATGCGCTCGCGTGCGGTGAGGCGCTTCTTGGCGTGCTGCGCTTCAATGGACTTTGCCCCGCCGCCTTCGCGGATTTCTCTTTCCTGCTCGTGGATGCTGGCGACGAGGGCCATCATGCCCATGGCATTGTTGCGGGCGCGGTGGGTGTTGGGATCGAGTTTGGAGGCGAGGGTGTTGTTCAGTTTCTGGTCAGGAGTGCTCATAGCAAACTGGTCAGCATAGCATTTGTGTGGACACGGACCTATCCCATTAGCATACTCAGTAACGATGAACTTGCTTTCTTAGATCAAGTCTCAGATGAGACGACGAAACTGGCTGGAGACTCAAGTCACCATAGTGAGTTGTGATTGGAGTTGCCATTCGGGCAGCTTAGCCATGTAATCAGACCACCGGGGCCCCTCGTACATTCACTCAAAGTTGGAGGAGCGTCATCGTGCCAATCGCCGACAAAGTGTCTTCATTGTTTCAGAAGCAGTTTCGAGCGTTGAAACAGCCACCGCATCATAAACACAACTCCGCGAGACAGAAATTCATATCCGTCATGCTTCGAGCGGGGGCGGGAACCGTCGTCTGCCTGGTGTCTCTTCATCTCGCGGCGCAGACGATGGTTCCCTGGCTCACGCGGTCGGCGGACAACGCAAGAAGCGGCTGGAACCCGCACGAGACCGTCCTTTCGCAAACGTCCGTGGGCGCGAAAGGGATTGTCCGGGCCACTATTATTCCGGTTTTCGGAGATGCGCGCGGCATGGAGGCGCAGCCGCTCATCCTGCCGAATGTGAAGATTGCCGACGGATCGACGCACGATGTCATGGTGCTGCCGTCGATGGCGAATGATGTGCGCGGAGTGGATGCGCACACGGGTGCAGGCTTGTGGGATGTGACGCTGGGAGCGCCGGGTAAACCGATCCTCGGGTCCACACCGCTGGGCCCCAAAGCTAATCCCGATGGCTGCGTCGGAGCCCAGAGAACCATTGATTGCCACGCGATCAATGACAAATGGGGCGTGCTGAGCACAGGCGTCATCGACCCGGATACGCAGCGCGTCTACCTGGTTGCGTGGGTTTCGCCCGACGGCACTCCGCAAAAGGCACAGCATTTTGTCTTCGTTCTGAATGTCGCGGACGGAACGCTGGTGACTCCTCCGGTTCTGGTGGCCGGCACAAGCGGGACGCAGACTTACTCGAGCGCGATGCGGAAGCAGCGGAGTTCGCTGGTGCTGACGAACGTGAATGGCCGCAAAACCGTCTTCTGGGCTTCGGGCACCGTGATGGAATCCGGAGGCGGAGCCGCGGGATGGATCTTTGCCTTCGATTGCGCCACCAATTCGATCTCCGCCGCTCTAGCCATGACGCAGGGACAAGGCGCCGGCATATGGATGGGCGGGCAGGGGCTGGCCGCCGATGCGGATGGTTTCCTTTACGCGATCACCGGCAATGGGGACTTTGATGGTAAGACGCAGTGGGGCGAGTCGTTCGTCAAATTGCAATACACACCTGCTTCGGGAGGAACGCCTGCCGGTCTCAAAGTCGTCGACCACTGGACGCCGTGGACGGACCTAGTGCGGTCCGGGCAGCAGAGGATGCCAGCCGAGAAAGTGGCCGGAGAGAGCGCCCCAAGCGAGGCTATAAGAGCGGTCAACAGCGGGATGGGCAATACGTCCTTGAAAGATGCGACGGTGAAGATGGAAGTCGACGAGAATAACCACGCAACGGTTCTCGTCTTTCCGAAGATGGCTACAGGCAACTGGTCCGATGAGGACTGGGGCTCGGCTGGGCCAGCTTGCATCTTCCCGATCGGCGTCTGCATTGCTGCCGGAAAGGACGGCATTGGCTATCCGATCAAGACCGCGAACATGGGCGGCACCACGGTTGCCGATCTGTCCAACGCGAAGGCCAATTGCCAAAAGCTCGCGGGACCGCCAGCGTGGCTGACGATGAGTCCGGGCCCGGTCGATCCATGTCCTGATGATCCCACGACGTTGAATTTCCTGCCCTGGGGTTATACCGCGCATCTGCATATGACGCCGGTCCAGTTCTTCGATCCGGTGCTCAAGTCCTGGACGATCTTTGTATGGGGCGAGAATGCGCAGCTTCACAAATGGGCGGTGAGCTCAACAGGAACTCTAACGTACGTTGCGCAGAGCAATGAATACGCGAGCGCAAACCTGCGGGGGAATCTTCCTGGCGGCATGCCCGGCGGCTTCTGCTCCGGATCAAGCAACGGAGCAGACCCGGACTCGGCACTCCTCGTCTGCACGATTCCGTATGGAGATGCGAATGCCGCCGTGGTCAGCGGCCGGCTGCTTGTCTATGATCCCGTACACCTCGCTGCGGATGGATCACTCAAGGTGTTATGGGATTCTCAACGCTGGGGCATCCAGTTTTTGTTTAATAAGTTTGATCCTCCGGTGATTGATGGCGGCCAGATATATGTGCCCAACTACAACGGCGGTGTCGACGTTTACCGGTTGACACAGTAGAGGCCGCCATTCCGGAAATGAATTGAGGCGAGTTCTAGGACCTATCTCATAAATCGACAAGCCGGTTTTGCTCCCCTTGACGAAACTTCCGGTTTACCCGTCACTCGTCTGGAATCATCAAGGCGGGAAACCCTCGCAATCACATCCAGTCGTCTCGGGACGATAACTGCGTGCTCCTATGATCGTTTGCCAGAAATGAAGCGGCTGCGGTACTCGGTCGGAGCGACGCCGTACTGCTGCACAAACGCGCGCCGGAAACTGTCTGGATTGCGAAAGCCCACGGAGTCGGCGATGTTTTCAACGGTGTAGTCGGCAGCGGTAAGCCTCTTGCGCGCCTCATCGAGCCGTAGCCGTTGGACGAACGCCGCCGGGGTGCTTTTGAATTCCTCCGTGAAGCGGCGGGTAAACTGACGAGGACAGAGATTGATCCTCCCTGCCAGCGCTTCGACCGAAAGATCCGCATCGAGGTGTCCCACCATCCATGCCGAGAGCTCGGCGAAACGGCTGCTGCACTCGACCTGAAATTTCAGGGGTTCGGAATACTGCTCCTGCCCTCCTGGGCGTTTCACATACATCACCAGTTCGCGTGCTACCGAGAGGGCAACCTGTGCACCGAAATCCTCTTCGATGAGCGCCAGAGAGAGATCGATTCCTGCCGTGACCCCCGCCGAGGTGTAGAACTTCCCGTCGCGAATATAGAGCGGCTTGTCATCGACGTTCAATTCGGGATAGCGCTCAGCCAGGTCGGCAGCGTATTTCCAGTGTGTCGTGACCTTGCGCCCGTTCAGCAGTCCGGTGGGTGCCACCCCATAAACGCCGGTGCAGACCGACGCAATACGGCGTATGCGGTGCTCATGCCGGCTGATCCAGTTCGCCAGGTTCTGGCCGGCGGCCGAGTTCCGCATGCCGCTGCCGCCGGGGATGAGCAGGGTGTCCAAGTGACGCAGCGTGTCCAGGTGACACGCTGCCGTCATGCACAATCCCGACACGGAACAGAATGTCTTTGCACCCAAAGCGGCGATCGTTACCTTGTAGCAAGCCCGACGCTTTCCTTCGAATCTTCAATGCACGCACTGCTGAATGCCTCCAAGGGGCCAGACAGGTCGAGCGATGTGAGGTTGTCGTACCCGACGATGGCGATGTGCTTCGGTGTCATAGCCTGTGACGGTCCCGGAATAGCGGTGACGTGATTGTCGGATTATGACATTCACGCGGCAGATCATCACCTGATGACAATCCAGAATGTCTCAGATTGCCGGATCAATGTCCTTTGAGACATTCCATTTTTGCACGTACTCTGATCCTGTGAGCAAGTCTAAGTTGCAAAGGGGGACCGCCATGACAAGCGCAAAGAAACTTTTCTGGATTGCTGTAGCGGCGACCACGGTGCTGGGTTACGCTGTCTGTGTGAGCCGGGCCGCCGAGGCGCAGGAAGCTGCTTCCTTAACCATACAGACCACGCCTCTGAAGCCGCCAGCGAAAAGGGGCCGATCAATGTCGCGTTTGTTATCTCGGAGGGCGCCGATGTCATGGACATCGCGGGTCCTTGGGAAGTGTTCAGCGACACCATGCTCACGTCCAAAGGGAAGCCATGGCATGAAACAGATGGGATGGACGACATGCTGATGCCGTTCAGCACCTACACGGTGTCGGATTCGCTAAAGCCCGTGAAAGCCGCCAACGGGTTTATGATCGTTCCCAACTATAGCTTTGAGACTGCGCCCAAGCCGCAGGTCATTGTCATCCCAGCGCAAGACGGCCGCAGCGATGCGCAGAAAGCATGGTTGCTGTCGAATTCGGCGACGGCCGACGTCACGATGTCGGTCTGCACCGGCGCCTCGATGCTCGCCAAGTATGGCCTGCTCGACGGCTCGACCGCCACCACGCACCACATGTTCGCGGCGGGCATGCAAAAACAATACCCTGCCGTGCACTTCGTGAGCGGAACCCGATTCGTCGACCACGGAAAGGTTGCCACTGCCGGCGGCCTGACCTCGGGCATTGACCTCGCCTTGCACGTCGTGGAACGGTATTACGGGCAAGATGTCGCGCAGGTCACAGCCAATATCTTGGAGTATCGCGGCGAACTTTGGAAGAATCCGAAATTCGATGAAGTCAAGCCGGTTGTCGCCGCCAAGTAGGGCCGCGTGCCGGAGGTGCGTCGCGGGCGCGATAGACTTCGCCTATTTCTTCCTCCATCGGCACTACGAACTCATCAGAATCGAGCCGAAACCCCGCGACCAGAGGCATAAGCGGGCTGGGCTGTACCCTCAGTCATACGGAACTTCCGCGAGCACTCGAAGCGAGAGGGTAAGTGCCGAGCGGATCGTCGGCAAACAGGAAGTAATGCGGTCGGCACTTCCGGTTTGGCGGTGATACGTCCGAACACACGCTATTGGACTGAGACCGGGCCAATACTGGCTCTGAATCGAGAACACACTCCTGCTCCTCGCGGCGGTCAGTGGTCGGCGGTTCATGTGAAGCGCATCCTCGACAGCGCCTTCTGAGCATTCACCTGTAAACCCCGAAAAAACCTGCTCGTCAGACTTCGATTGGCGTATACTTCGAGGCCTAATTTTGCTGTTGCAATAAACAGAGGATTCATGAAAATCGTGGTCATCATTGCCCGCATCTTGTTGGGCGTCATCTTTGTCGCCTTCGGCCTGAATGCCTACCTGCACTTTCTCCCCAAGCCGATGCCACCGGGCATTGCAGGTCAGTTCGTGGGGGCAATGTTCCAATCCCACTACATCCTCTTCGTGAGCGCACTCGAGGTGATCAGCGGCGCTTTGTTGCTGGTAAACCGCTATGTTCCGTTCGCCTTGGCTATCCTCGCGCCGATCATTGTCAATATCATCACGTTCCTCCTTTTGTTGCCGCCAGTGGGATGGCAACCTGGAGTTCTCGCGGCGATCTTGTGGGTCATCCTGTTCATCCACTACCGCACGTATTTCTCGGGAATATTCGTGCAGCGGGCATCCTGATCGGCAATCGCCGCGCCGAAATTTCGCGAGTGGATTTGTCGGCTATCCGGACATTGCGACCCGTTCCACGAAACTTCCGGTTTGCCGGTGATCCATTCCGAATCTGACTTGCGCCAAAGCCACGGAGAGCGAAAACAATGCGCCGGTATCATCACATCGGAATTCCCACTACCGAAGCGAAGCCTGGCGAGACCCACCTGAAACACCTGAAACTGTTTGTCGTCAGCCACGAGAAAAGCGAATTCGGCGTGGAGTGGATGCGTTTCGAAGCGGACGCGGCGGTTCCTGATCTCGTCCGGCAAGTTCCGCATGTCGCGTTTGAAGTGGCTGATCTCGCCTCCGAGCTGGCTGGCCGCGAAATCCTGATTCCTCCTAACAGCCCATCCGACGGCGTCCGCGTCGCGTTCATCGTCGAAAACGGCGCGCCTATCGAACTGCTCGAATTCACCGACCCCAACCACCCTGGCCGCCGCTCTTAGAGCGAAGGCGCACTCCTGACACTTTCAAAAATACCCCGGTAGCGAGCTGCGTTCCGTCGAGGAGCCTATTCCCAACCTCGCCTCCAAGCCAATCTGACTCCCCGTTGTCGGCAATACGGAAGTAATTGTGTCAAGCCATCAGAGAACATTTATGAGATGCGTTCTAAGCTGCCCATAGGTGCAGACGGAATCGGGTGGAGAATTCGGCTTTACCCTGCGGAACCGGCCAGGCCGAGCGCTTCCGCGTTCCCTTGCATGGCGGCGATGCAGAAGGCGATGTGATCGTCGAGCGGAACGCCCAGTTCTGCTGCTCCCTTGATGATGTCTTCGCGGTTGACGCCTTTGGCGAAGGCTTTGTCCTTCATCTTTTTTCTTACGCCTGACACTTCAACGTCGCGGATGGATTTCGTCGGCTTCACCAGCGAGCATGCGGTGAGGAATCCGGCGAGCTCGTCGCAGGCGAAGAGAGTCTTGTCGAGGTGAGTGATGCGGGGCACGCCCGAGTATTCAGCGTGGCCGAGGATGGCGGTGCGGATCTCTTCGGGCCAGCCCTGTTCGGTGAGGATCTTGTTGCCGACGAAGGGATGCTCCTGCTGCGACGGGTATTTTTCGTAGTCGAAATCGTGGAGCAGCGCGGTGACGGAATATTGCTCGACGAATTGATCCCGCGATTCGCCGGTAAGGCCCTGCGCGTCGGCTTCGCGCTCACCGTAGGCGCGCACGCACGTCTCAACGGCAAGCGCGTGTTTGAGAAGGCTGAGGGATTGCGTGTACTCGTTTAGCAGAGACCATGCGCGTTCGCGTGAGTAACCGTTGTGGTTCGCCATAGGTTCGTCCTTTTTCGGGTTTCTTCCTATTATCTTCGGGTTTTTTAGGTCAGAATCACAGTTTTCACTTGACAACAAAGGTACCTTCCCTGCATCGTATACGAGAGTTGGCAAGATTCCGGCATACAATGCCGGGCGCTTACCAGCCAGGATGCCTTGCTCTGGCCTCCGTAAACAAATTATGGCAACAAACCTAGCAACCGTTGAGGCACGCGAGGTATTACGTTGCGATCACTGTAGTCTGGTTCAGTTCCGCACGATGAACTCACTCTGCAGGCGCTGCCACAAGCCCCTCGAAATGGAAGAGCCCGAACCACTCGTCCCGCAGCTGGTGACGGAGTCGAGTCCATCCCCAACTGGCGGATCGGGTCTCGATGTCGCCAATGCGGTACGCGATATTCGGCGCTCGCACAGGCTCAGCCAGAGGCAGCTTGCCGGACGCATGCAGGTGCCACGCACTTACATCTCGAAAATTGAGAATGGCAAGGCCGTGCCCACGCTGTCTTCACTGGAGCGCCTGGCGCGAGCGCTGGAGATCGATATCTGCGATCTGCTGCGCGATACGCGCAGCCGCCAGCATGAAGAAGCTACGGCAGTTCTGGCTGATCCATTTCTGCGGGAGATTGCGCCGTTTGTGTGCAAGATGGACGCGTATCAGCGCTCAATTTTCCTGAATCAGGTACGGGACATGGCGATGGGGCGGCGGAGGCTTGCCTAAGTCTTTTAACTCCAGGGAATTGGAGCCTGAAATTTAAGGAAAACTCCGGCTGGGAAATCGGGTTCTTACTGATGTAAGGCGACATTGCTTGTGGTGAATGTCGTAAGGTGAGAACAGAATGACCTTCAGATCGGCTTTTTTCAAACTATGGGCGCAGTCAAAGACGCCCGCACAATTTTTTCAGGTCCATATGTTGCGGCCGGTAACGGCTGCGACTCTGGCGATTGGCCTGACTTTGGCTGGCAGCGGAAAGCTGCTGGCGCAGGATGTTCCGCCTCCCCCACCGGATGCCTCGCAGCAGGCTCCGCAGGATAATCAGCAGCTGCCGCAGTATGGCGCTCCTCTGCCTCAAGATCAGAATCAAGCTCCGCAGCAGGCATATCCGCAAGATCAGCAGGGCTATCCTCAGCAACCGCAGGCACCGGCTCCTCAAGGGCAGCCGCTTACGGCCGATCAGCTGAATCAGCTGGTGGCGCCGATTGCGCTTTATCCGGACGCGCTGGTTGCGCAGATTCTTGCTGCTTCGACATATCCGACGCAGGTTGTGGAAGCGGACCGCTGGGTGCAGGCGCAGGGCAATGCTCCGGCGGACCAGATTGCAGCGGGAGCGAATGCGCAGCCGTGGGATCCGAGCGTGAAGGCTCTGGCGGCGTTTCCGTCTGTGCTGGCGCAGATGGATCGCAACATGCAGTGGACTACCGATCTGGGCAACGCCTACTACAACCAGCCGCAGGACGTTATGGATGCGGTGCAGCATATGCGTCAGGAAGCGCAACAAGCGGGTACCTTGCAATCGACCCAGCAGCAGACGGTGAGCAACGACAGCGGCGAGATTGCGATTGCGCCCGCGAATCCTGATGTGGTGTATGTGCCGGTGTATAACCCTTGGGTCGTGTATGTGCCGCCGGTGGTTGCGTTTCCGGGCTATTACTATGCGCCGCCTCCGGGAATCTTTTTCGGCGTGGGTTTTGGGTTCGGCATTGGATGGGGATGGGGAATTCCGGTTCGGCCGTGGGCTCCGTGGGGCTGGGGATGGCACAGCTGGGGCGTGGGCTGGTATAACCGCACGGTCGTTTATAACCGGACGACTTACATTACGCGCAGCACTACTGTCATCAATCGCGGATTCAATCGTCCTGGGGCACCGCCGGTGCAGCTTGCCGGGCAGCGCGGCTCGTTCATGAACCGTCCCGCGTATGCGAGTTATGCGAGCCATGTGGCCGCGGGTGCTCGGCCGATGCCAAATGGATATGTTAACCATTCGGGCTACTCTGGAAGCTTCAATAACCGGACGGTTGCGCAGCCCGGCTATAACAACCATGTGCAGCAGCCTGGGTATAACAGGCCTGCTCCGACGAACGGATATGTGAACGGCAGCCGGCCTGCTCCGGCTGCGCCGGGGAACTATCAGCAGCGGCCTACGTATTCGCCTGGGTCGACCTATCATGCGCCGACGTATCATGCACCGGCGTATCATCCTCCGGCGCAGCAGAACTACAACAGACCGGCACCGGCTCAGCACCCGGCGTCTGCTCCGCATGCGGAGTCACATGGAGAGTCGCATGGGGGCGGCGGAGGCGAGCATCACAAGTAAGCTCGCTTCGCCTGATTGTCTTCAGCCATAATTCATGCTCGCGCACTAAAATGGGGCGGTGACTATTGCGTAATTGCGATGGTCACGGCCCTGTGCTACGGTCGGACTAGAGGATTGATTTGAGCCGTATTCATGAGCTACCACCGGAGGAGCTGGCGATCTATCGCCGTCTCGATCCGGAGCGCCTGCCGAAGCACGTCGCCATCATCATGGATGGCAATGGGCGCTGGGCCGGGAAGCGCAGTTTGAAGCGATTTCTCGGGCACCAGCAGGGCGCTGAGGCGGTTCATTTTGTTGTGGAGACGGCGTCGCGCATCGATTTGCCGTGGCTCACCCTCTATGCTTTCTCACTGGAAAACAATCTGCGCCGGCCCAGGACGGAAGTGAATTTCCTGATGCGCCTGCTGAGCACATACCTGACCAACAACGTGAAGCGCATGAATGACAATAACGTGCGCATCCAGTACATTGGGCGGACGCATGAGCTTCCGAAAGAAGTGCAGGAGCGGATGCAGTGGGCTTCAGAAGCGACGCAGGAGAATACGGGTACGACACTGACGCTGGCGCTGAACTATGGGGCGCGGTCGGAGCTGGTCGACGCCTTCAAGCGGCTGCACGCGGAGATTCGGCAGAAGCACATTCATATGGAAGACCTGACGGAGCAGGACATTCAGCGGCATCTGTATACGGCGCACATGCCCGATCCTGATTTGCTGATTCGCACCTCTGGCGAGATGCGGATTTCGAATTACCTGCTCTGGCAGATTGCTTACACCGAGATTTTTGTTACGAACCGGCTGTGGCCTGATTTTCGCGGGTTGCACTTGCTGGAAGCGATTGAGGATTTTCAGCGCCGCGAACGCCGTTACGGCGGGCTGTCCGACGGGAGCGAGTCGGATGATGTGTCTTCGCTGCCGGCGAATCAGCTGGTGGAGCGCTAAGAAATACTTGATCTTTCGGTGATGCAGGCGGGATTGCTTCCCATCCTTTCGCGAAACACCCGCGAAAGGATGGGCACCCTTTTTCGTGCAACAGCTGAAAGAAGCAGATCCTTCCCCTTCCCTACGTTCAGGGTCAGGATGACAGCAGAATCGGTTCACCTGTAGTTTTTTTTACTGCGATGCGCCGATAGCGACTCTCTGCGGAGCATCGATGCTTACACGTGACACGTCTGTCTTCACTTTCAGATCCACAAATTCCTGTTTTGATTTTGCTCTGGCTGTGAAGCCCAGTTCATATTGGTTCTGCAGGCGTTTGCTGAGGTCTTCGAGATAGGGCTGAAAGCTGACGGGATTACTTAAGCCCTGCCAATAGAGGTTGCCGCCTGTTGCCTGTGTCACCTGCGACAGAAGATTCTGTCCGGCGTTGGTTTCATAGTAGCTGTTGTCAAAGTGCCCGGTGTCGCGAAAGAAAATCGAGTACACGATCAGCCCGGCCCTCTGCGAATCGGTGATGGACGCCTGCATATAGGGGTCGTCGGGGTCGTAGCGGGGGCTATAGCGGTCTACGCCGTCGGTCACCATCAGCACTTCGCGGCGGTTTTTCGAGTCTTCCGAAGGCCAGCGCTTTGCCAGATCAGACAGGCAGAAGTAGGGGCTGGCATTACTACCGGGGGCGCCGCCGGTGAGGCGAATCGCTTTGGCTGCGAGGGCGTGGTCGGCGGTTGGGTTCTGCGCGAAGGCGGCGCGTCCGTTCTGCATGTAAGCAACGCCGACGAGCGTCGTTGGCGGCATGGACTGGATGAACTTCGACAGATCGTTGAGCTGGAGACCGATGCTGGAGCGGGCGGAGCCGTCGATGAGGACGACAAATTCGAGTCCGGCGCGGTCGCCGCGCAGTGGCTGCCATTGGGTGACTTCGCTTTCTTTCCCGTCGGCCCATACTTTCAGGTTTTGACGCTGCAGCGCCGGGGCTTCGCCGCCTTTCGGGACCACGGTCACGACTGTTTGCGCGGCAACTGTGTCTCCCTGCTGCGCGACCGAGGGCAGCGCGCACGCCAGCGCGCTTAAAGCAAGGCCGGCGGTCAGGGCTTTCAGCTTCATCATCTCTTTTTCTCCTTGCTATTTAGACGCTTTGGGAGGGATATTCGACGCTCGTTTGAGCGGCGACCGTGTATTCTGCCCAACAGGGTCTCGTACGAACGATGAAACGTGTTCTCACTGCTGTTATTTTGATCCCCGTTGTTTTGTTGTTGGTTTTCAAGGGTCCGTTCTGGCTTATCACGCTCGCAGCTGCTGCGGTTGCTGCTCTGGCCGCGTGGGAGTTTCTGGTGCTGGCCGATGCTTCCGGCGCAAAGACTCCGCGCATTGCGGTTCTTTGCGGGATTGCCGCGCTCTTTGCCTGCGGTTTCTGGCGTCCCGAATATACGGCTCCGTTGCTTGGATGTCTCAGCTTTGCGCTGTTTATCCTTTGCGCGTTTCGCTCGCCGCTACCGCGCGTGCTGCCGGATTCGGCTTATTCTGTTTTCGGGCTGCTGTATGTGGGTTTGTCGCTGATGACGATTCCGCTGCTCAGCGCGCAGGAGAACGGCTCGTCGCTGCTGGTTTTTCTTTTCTTTGTGGTGTGGACGGGCGACGTGGTTGCGCTGTATGTGGGCAAGGCATTTGGGCGCAGGAAGCTGGCTCCTTCGATCAGTCCCAATAAGACATGGGAGGGCAGTGCCGGGTCTGTTCTGGGCAGCCTGCTGATTACGCTCCTTTTGATATTTCTCGCGAATGTGCTGGGGCGGCGTGGTTTTGACTGGATCGCGTATCCGGGTTCGGTGTTTCGCTGGATGGGGCTGGCGGTGATTTTGAATGTGGCGGCGCAGGTTGGCGATCTGATTGAGTCGGCGATCAAGCGCGGTGCTGGTGTCAAGGATTCAGGCACGCTGCTGCCCGGTCATGGGGGGATACTAGATCGCATCGACGCGCTGCTGCTGGCGGCTCCGGTGCTGTGGTGGGCGCAGCTGGCACAGCAGTGGTTTTAGGGCATTGCATGCAGCGGACGCGCCTTGCGGCGCAATGGTTTTTGTGCAAGGTTCTAAAATCATCGAGGGCTGCCGGGAGGAAACATGAAGAGGTTTCTGCTGCTCGGTGTTCTGGTTCTTGGTGTGACAACCGCATTTGCGCAAACGAAGGATCAGCTTGAGGGTGTGTGGGAAGGCTATGACGGGGAGTGGCTGCATGTCTCCCGCCAGCTGGTTTCTCTGGCCGAGGCGATTCCGGCTGATAAGTATGCGTGGCGCCCGGCGGCTGGAGTGCGGTCGGTGAGCGAGGTGCTGATGCATATCGCGATCGCCAATTTTTATCTGTTGAGCGTGACGGGGCCGAAGATGCCGGCTGATCTTACCGATGGGATGGAGAAGACAGTTACGGCGAAAGCGGATGTGATCAGCTGGCTGAAGCGGTCGCTGGATGCAGTGAAGACTGCGCGAGCTCAGTTGAAACCGGGAGATCTTCAGCGCAGGGTGAAGATCGATGGAAAAGAGACGACGGTGGACGCGATGTACCTGCGGATCATCATTCACGATAATGAACATATGGGACAGCTGGTGGCGTATGCGCGCATGAATGGCATTGTGCCGCCGTGGTCACAATAACGCGAGGAGTACGATTCACGTTTTGAAACAGATTGCTATTCTCGGCTCGACTGGCTCGATTGGGCAGAGCACCCTCAGCATTATTGAAAGCTTTTCTGACCGCTTTGCCTTGGCTTCGCTGGCGGCGGGACGCAATGTGGATACGGCGTTCGAACAGTGTGTCCGCTGGCGTCCTCGCGTTGTCTCCGTGGCTACGGAAGAACTGGCTGCGACTCTTGCGCAGCGATTGAAGGCTGCTGGCGTGAGCGGCGTCGAGGTCGTATACGGGACTGAAGGTACGGTGCGCGTTGCTACGTTACCAGAGGTCGATTTTGTTGTTTCCGCGATTGTTGGCGTGGCCGGGCTCGAAGCTACTTATGCGGCTGTTCAGGCAGGGAAGGCCATCGGTCTTGCCAACAAAGAAGCGATGGTGGCTGCCGGGGAGATTCTGACGGCGGCGGCGCGCGCGAAGAACGTGCCGCTGCTGCCGATCGATTCGGAACACAACGCGGTGCATCAGTGCATGCGCGCGGGGGCGAAGGATGAAGTCAAACGCATCTGGCTGACGGCTTCGGGCGGGCCGTTTCGCACACTGCCGCTGAGCGCATTTGAGGGCATTACGGTCGAGCAGGCGCTTAGGCATCCTACGTGGGTGATGGGGCGGCGGATCACGATTGATTCGGCCACCATGCTCAATAAGGGACTGGAGATTATTGAGGCGTGCCGGCTCTTTGATATTCCGCCGTCGGCGGTGAAGGTGACGGTGCATCCGCAGTCGACTGTTCACTCGCTGGTGGAATATGTCGACGGCAGCATTCTGGCGCAGATTTCGGTGACCGACATGAGGCTGCCGATTCTGTATGCCATGAGCTATCCGGAGCGAGTCGAGTCGGATCTGACCTTCGATATGGCGGCTCTGGGCCAGCTGAATTTTGAGCCGCCGGACTTTGCCCGTTTTCCGTGTCTGCGCCTGGCTTATGAGGCGGCGGAACGGGGTGGCGCTCATTGCATTGCACTTAATTCCGCAGATGAAATTGCCGTGGAAGCGTTTCTTGAAAGACGCATCCCTTTTCCGGGCATAGCGCGTACAATAGAAGGAGTACTGCAGGCTACCCCCGAGAGCCATCCTGGGACCATCCGCGAAGTGCTGGCCTGCGATAGGCAAGCACGAGAAATGGCTCGGGAGGTTCTGGTTAGGGCCGGTCACGAAGTTGCTGCCCCCAGGCCTTAACGCCCGCTGACAGGTTTTCTTGATACAGACATGCCATTTGCTCTAACTGCTATTTTCTCCATGCTCGTCGTGCTCGGCATCATGGTGCTCGTGCACGAGTTCGGTCACTTTGCCGTGGCCAAGTTTTTCGGCGTTCGCGTCGAGGTCTTTTCGGTTGGCTTCGGAACGCGCCTTTTCGGCTTTCGCCGCGGCGACACCGATTACCGGCTGAGCCTTTTGCCCCTTGGCGGCTATGTCAAGATGGCGGGCGAAAATCCGGGTGAAGAGCGGACTGGAGACCCGGGAGAGTTTGCTTCCCATCCGCGCTGGCAGCGCATTCTCATCGGGCTGGCAGGTCCGGTGGCCAATTTTCTGCTCGCCTTTGTGCTCATGACTGGTTACTACATGATGCACAACGAAGTGGAGCAGTACCTGTACGGCCCGGCAATCGTAGATTTTGTTCCGCAGAACTCTGCCGCAGCACGCGCGGGGATTCAGCCTGGGGACCGCCTCGTTCAGTTCGATAAAGACCACAATCCGACGTGGGAGAAGGTACGCATCCGGTCGGTGCTCGACGCCAATTCCAATGTGCCATTTATGGTCGAACGGAATGTCGATGGGCAAACGAAGCAGTTTTCAAATGAGCTGTACCTGCTCGACACCACCAAGGGGCAGGACTTCGAGATTGAGTCGCTCGGTCTGATTCCTCGCTACCAGACCGATCCGCTGAAGGTGCACGATGTCGAGCCCGGTTTCCCGGCGGACAAGGCGGGGTTGAAGGCCGGCGACGTCATTCAGTCGATCAATGGCCGGCCGCTGCACTCTGTGCCTGCCGTGATGGCTTATTTGCAGCAGCAGAACGGCCAGCCGGTGACTTTGAATGTGGATCGCAATGGACAGCCGCTTACGCTGCATGTCCAGCCTGTATGGGCGGACAACGGCGCGGGTACGATGGGCTACCGGCTCGGCTTCAAAGCAAATCTGCCGCCCTTTCGCGTAGAGCAGCTGCCGCTTCCGGCAGCCGTCAGACACTCGGTCAGCTTCAATCTGCACAACTCCGGTTACATTATCGACGTGCTGCATCGTCTGGTCACGCGGCGCTCGAATGTGCAGCAGCTGAGCGGACCGATCGGGATTGCGCGAGACACTGGTGAAGCGATCACGATGCCTGGATGGCAACCGATCATCACTCTGATGGCGCTCATCAGCCTGAACCTTGGCATCTTCAATCTGCTTCCGATTCCGATTCTTGATGGCGGAATGATTCTGCTGCTGATGATCGAGGGAACGATTCGCCGCGACCTGAACCAGCAGTTCAAGGAACGTATTTATCAGGTTGCGTTTGTGGTGCTGGTGCTGTTTGCGGTCTTCGTGATGTTCAACGACGTGTCGAAGTTCAATATTTTTTCGAAGTTGAAGCCGTAGTTCGAAACTACTTCTAAAAAGCCTGCTTTGTGCAGGCTTTTTTCATCTGCATGCAAGAGCCTTCGACCATTACCGTGCGCGTACGCTATGCCGAAACCGACCAGATGGGCGTGGTCTACCACTCCAATTACTTTGTCTGGTTTGAGATGGGACGCGTGGAGTGCCTGCGTCAGCTTGGTTTTGATTACAAGCAGATGGAGATTGCCGACGACTGCCATCTTCCGGTGGTTGAGGCTACCTGCCGCTACAAGGCTCCCGCGCGCTATGACGAGATTCTGACGATCGAGACGCGCATCGTTGCGTTGCGGTCGGGGGTGATCAAGTTTGCCTATCGGCTGCTGCGCGGCGAAGAGCCGCAGCTTCTGGCGGAAGCGCAGACGACGCACATCGTTGTGGATGGCAGGATGCAGAAGCGCGTTTTGCCGGAGAAATATGTTACGGCGATTCGCTCGCAGCTAGGTTGAGGTTGTGGCGCTGTTCTTGGGATTGCAAACGGTGGTATAACTGCCTCCGGCTGATCACTGCATCCTAGTCGACAGCGGAGGATTTGCATGACGATTGTTCGCGCGCTTCTTCTCACTTCAACCGCTCTGCTCCTCGTCATCGGCTGCGAAACCAGCCGCACCAGCAAGGTTCACTCGTCGTGGCAGATGCTTTCTGACGAAAGCACGACCGGCAAGCCCGATCTTTCGAAGGCTGCTCCCGCGACAGGACTGCCTCCTGTTCCCGGATCCCCGACGGCCGCCGGTCCCGATGGTCTGCAGCCGATGAGCGATAGTGAGGCGCGGCAGAGTCCTGGCGCGGAAGAGGGACGCCCTACGCCTCCCTGGGTACAGAAGAAGGATCCTTTCGAGCGGCAGTTGTAGCTGGTTTCTTCAGGCTGTGACGCTGTGCGGCTTCACGTTTTCGCGGATGAAGGTCACGGTGGTCTCGAGAGGTGTGCCGGGGCCAAAGATGGCCGCTACGCCTTGCGATTTGAGGAATTCTGCGTCCTGTTCGGGGATGGTTCCGCCGAGGACTACCAGAATGTCTGCTGCGCCCCGCTCTTTGAGCAGGGCAGTGACGCGGGGCACGATGGCGTTGTGGGCGCCTGAAAGGATGCTCAGGCCGACGCAGTCCACGTCTTCCTGAATAGCTGCGTTGACGATCATCTCCGGCGTCTGGCGCAGGCCGGTGTAGATGACTTCCATTCCAGCGTCGCGCAGTGCGCGTGCGATGACCTTCGCGCCACGATCATGGCCGTCGAGGCCTGGCTTGGCTACGAGGACGCGGATGGGTGTAGTGCGTTCTTGAAACATGAACTCGCAAGGATAGCACACGGAGGACTCAGGTCTCAGGGCACAGAGCTCAGGATGAGTTCCATTACTGGCGTTGCAATCTAGCTCGTCGTAGATATTTGTTCGGGCATAAAACTGTGACCTGTGCTCTGTGACCTGTGTCCTACTTGTCGCGGGCCACGACGAAATCCGGCACCCAGAGCAGGGCTCGTTTGAAATCGGAATCCGGCAGGGCAGCGAGCGCGGTGCGTGCTCTTTCGGCATGCTGGAAGGCGATGTTCATTGCGTAGTCGACGGATCGATTGCGAGAGAGAACGCCCAGGATCTCGTCGTGCGTTACGCGGTCAAAGTTCTGGTCCGTAAGCACGGTGAGGATGGCTTCGCGATCGGTGGCTGTGCCGTTTTCGAGCGAGTGGATGACGGCAAGCGTGGCCTTACCTTCGCGCAGGTCGCTGGCGACGGGCTTCCCGAGGACTTCTTCGCTGGCGGTGAGGTCGAGGACGTCATCGACGATCTGGAAGGCGATTCCGAGCGCGTGACCGTATTCGCCCATGGCTGCTTCCGTGCTGCCATTCACTTTTGCTAGCACCGAGCCTAGGCGCATGGAAACCTCGAAGAGGCAGGCGGTTTTGCGGTAGATGAGGTCGTTATATTCCTGCTCAGTGACTGGGCGGCCCAGCGTTTCCATCTGCAGCAACTCGCCTTCGACCATCTGCTGCGTGAGGCTGATGAGCAGGTCGAGGACGCGGAAATTGCGCTCTTCAAGAGCGACGCGGAAGGCCTGCATGTAGAGCCAGTCGCCGGCGAGGACGCATTTTGCGTTGCCCCATGTGGTGTTGGCTGAGGGGCGGCCACGGCGGATGTCGGCGGCGTCAATGATGTCGTCGTGGACGAGCGTGGCCGTATGCACCATTTCGACGACGGCGCCGAGGCGGACCATACCACCTCCGGAATAGCCTTGGGACTTGGCTGAGAGCAGCAACAGCGAGGGACGGATCCGCTTGCCGCCGCCCTCGCGCAGATAGTCGGAGATCTCCGTGATGGCTTTGACGGAGGAAACAGCGTCATCGCCGAACTCACGCTCGATGGCGCGCAGGTCGTCGTGGAGGAGGTCGAAGACCTCTTTTGCCGTCGCGATGGTCGTTGTGCTCACTGGCTCTTCGCTCGTACTCAAAAACTAGGTCCCGCTCTTCCTTTAGTTCGACCGGTAGTTCGTAAACTGCATGTCGATGCCGAGGTCTTTGCCCTTCAGCAACGCAATCACTTCCTGTAGAGTATCGCGATCTTTGCTGCTCACACGAACGGTATCACCCTGTATGGATGCCTGAGCCTTCTTTTTCGAGTCTTTAAGTATGCGGACGATCTCTTTGGCCTTCTCGGTCGGGATGCCCTGCTGGAGGGTGATCTTCTGACGAACGCTCGACCCGGTGGCGGGCTCGAGCTTGCCATAAGTGAGCGCCTTGAGCGAGATGCCGCGCTTGACCAGCTTGTGCGAAAGGATTTCCTTCACCGCTTCCAGCTTGTACTCGTCGGCTGAGGCGAGCTGGATGGCGTCGTCGCTTTCGAGCTTGATTTCAGAGTGCGAGTCCTTCAGGTCGAAGCGAGCGCGCACTTCCTTGATGGCCTGCTCGATGGCGTTGCGCACTTCCTGGATATCCACTTTGCTTACGATGTCGAAGGAGTTGTCTGTTGCCATAACACTTCTCTCTACTTCAGATTATCCGCACAACCGCTAACCTCAGTGTGCCATGCCCGCTGTGATACTGAAAAATCGACGAAAGTTTTCCGTGGTACGGGAAGCTACTTCGTCAGCCGTCAGGTTGCGGATTTCTGCGAGCTTTTCGGCGACTCCGGCGACCCAGGCAGGCTCGTTGCGCTTGCCGCGATTGGGCACCGGAGCGAGGAAGGGCGCGTCGGTTTCGACCAGCATGTGGTCGAGCGGGACTTGTATGGCGACATCGCGGATCGGCTGTGCCTTCGGGAATGTGATGTTGCCGGCAAAGGAGATGAGGAAGCCACAATCCATGGCGCGGCGAGCGTGGTCCCATTCGCCGGTGAAGCAATGCAGGATGCCGCCGAGGCCTTTGGGCGCCCATTCGCTTTCGATCATGTCGAGGGTGTCGTCCCATGCGTTGGTGCTTTTGTCGGATGGGCGACAGTGGATGATGATGGGCTTTTTGTGGGTTGCCGCGATTTCCATCTGCTGGCGGAAGACGGTTTTCTGCGTTTCGCGCGGTGAGTGGTCGTAGAAGTAGTCGAGGCCGATTTCGCCGCAGGCGATGACTTCCGGCTCCTGCAGTAGGGTATTGAGCTTAGTGAGCGCGGCATCGTCGCAGAGCTGTGCTTCGTGCGGGTGAACTCCGGCGCTGGCGAGGATGCGTGGTGTCTCTGGCTTGCTGGCGTATTCGCGGCTCAGTTCGAGGGCGCGGTGCATCGTGTCCGGGCCCTCGCCTATACCGATGGAGAGCACGGTGCGCACGCTCGCCTGCCACGCGCGCGCGAGAAGTGCGTCGCGGTCTTCGTCGTAGCGCGGGCTGTCGAGATGCGCGTGAGAATCGACTAACACTGGTGGCCTTTAGCGTAACAAAGAGGAGATGAGAGGAATCCCAGCGGTGTTCGTCCAGCTTGCATCGTTCAGATTCTTCCTCCCGCTGGTCGTCAGAATGACGGCAAAATTTACTTCAGGCGCGCGCCGATTTCGACGTCTTCAAGAAATCCGGCGAGTACTGGTTTGCCTTTTTCGCCGAGCGATGCGGCGACGATCATGCCGTTCGATTCGTATCCGCGCAGCTTACGGGGCGCCAGGTTGGCGACGATGACGACCTTACGGCCAATCAGCGATTCCGGCTCGTAGGCTTCAGCGATGCCGGCGAGGATCTGCCGTGTTTCGTAGCCGAGATCGACTTCGAGGCGCAGGAGCTTGTCGGCCTTGGGTACGCGCTCGGCGACTTTTACCTGGGCTACGCGCAGCTCGATTTTGGCGAAGTCGTCGATCGTGATCTTTTCCGAAGCTGCCGGAGGCTGTAGTGCGGTTGGAGGCGTCTGCGATCTCCCGGTGATGTCGTTCTTGATCGTATCTGCGAATGCCGCCACCGCGCTGCTTTCGCTGGTGGATTCGGAGATGGCGACGGCCAGGCCCTCCACGATGGATTCCAGCCTGGAAGTGTGGTGTGGCGGGGCGACGGGCGATCCGTCCTGACCTGCAGCGGTGGCTGCGCCTGCTACTTCTGCTGGAGCGGGGATGGCTGCCGGCGTCTCGTCTGGTTTTGGCGTGTTGTTCTGCTGTTCGATGTCTTGCATACGTTTGATTGCGTCCTTTTCTGCGCGGGGGAAGACGGGGCCGAGTTCGCCGAGCTTTGTGCCGGGCTTGAGGTCTCCCCATTCGAGATTTTTCAAATCGGCTTGCTTGATGTCACCGAGGCCTAGCTGTGCCCAGACTTTCGCTGCCGCGTCGGGCATGATTGGGTAGACGAGCGCTGTAATGATGCGAATGGCTTCGGCGGCTGTGTAGAGAATGTCAGCTAATTCGGATCGGCTTTCCGTGTCATCTTTAGCCGCTAGTTTCCAGGGTGCGCTTGAAGTTAAGATTCCATCTAACTCTGCGATCATCTGCCATAAGGTTTCAAGTGCCGACGAGAACTTCAGATCATCAAATTGTTTACCCGTAAGCGAGATTGCCCGAGTTGCAAAACCAGCTTCTAGCTCTCTCAATGAAACGAGAGACGACTTCATCGGATTTTCTGGTACTGCGCCATCAAAATACTTGCCAATCATGGCCAGCGTGCGGCTCACTAAATTCCCATAACCGTTCGCGAGATCGCTGTTATACCGCTGCACCAGCGCGTCGAAGGAGAAGCCGCCGTCTTGCCCGAAGACAATTTCGCGCATCAGGAAGTAGCGGAGCGCATCGGCTCCGAGGACGTCGAGGATGGTTTCGGTGCGCACGATGTTGCCGCGCGACTTCGACATCTTGCTTTCTTCAAAAAGCAGCCAGCCGTGCGCGACGATGCTCTTCGGCGTCGGCAGCCCTGCAGCCATCAAGAATGCAGGCCAATAGACGCAGTGGAAGCGACTGATTTCCTTGCCAACAATTTGCAGATCGGCGGGCCAGTAGCGGTCGAATTTTGAAGTGTCATCACTGCCATAGCCGAGCGCTGTAATGTAGTTGGCAAGCGCGTCGAGCCAGACGTAGATGACGTGCTTCTCGTCGCCGGGAACGGGGATGCCCCACTTGATGCTGGTGCGGCTTACTGAGAGATCTTTGAGGCCGCTACGCACGAAGGAGATGACTTCGTTGCGGCGCGTTTCCGGGCGGATGAAGTCGGGGTTGGCGTCGTAGAACTCGAGCAGCTTGCGCTCAAAGGCAGAGAGCTTGAAGAAGTAGTTTTCTTCGCTGAGGGTTTCGGTGATGCGTCCGCAGTCAGGACAGGGCGCTCCAGGAGGAACGTCGACAAATGCTTCGTCGGAGACGCAGTACTGGCCCGTGTAGGTGCTCTTGTAGATGAAGCCGCGATCTTTAAGCAGCGTGAAGAATTTCTGCACGGCCTGCTTGTGGCGGGGCTCGGTGGTGCGGATGAAGTCGTCGTAGGTGAGGCCCATGCGGTCCCACAGGCCGCGGAACTCGGCTGCGACTTTGTCGGTGAAGTGCTGCGGATCTATTCCGGCCTGCTTGGCGGAGCGCTCGATCTTCTGGCCGTGCTCGTCGGTTCCGGTGAGGAACCAGGTGTCGAAACCGAGGGCGCGCTTGCGGCGTGCGATGGCGTCAGCCACGATGGTGGTGTACGCATGGCCGATGTGCGGGCGGGCGTTGACGTAGTAGATCGGGGTGGTCAGGTAAAACTTTTCGGGGTTCGACATGCGCAGAAATTTTCTGGAGCTGCTCTTTTCATCTTAGGGGTGCGCCGAAGCAGCGTCAAACCAGCTTGCCTGATAGAATCGAGCAATAAAATCAGGTATTTGACAAAGCGTTACGGAATTTCCGCTCGCGTTTTTCCCGGTGAATCCACGTGTATTTAAGAGAACAGAAGAAGCTGCTTGAACGTCTGCGCGCGGTGTTGCGCGAAAAATTCCAGATTGAGCTGGACACGATTTCGATTGAGCAGCCGCCCGAGATCAAGTTCGGCGAGTATGCGCTGCCGATTGCCTTTGAGCTGGCGCGCAAGTTGAAGAAGGCTCCGCGCAAGATTGCTGAGGAGATTGTGGCGGGGTTGTCGCCGCTGGAAGGCTTTGCAGGATTTGAGGTCGCGGGGGCGGGATACATCAACGCGCGGCTGGATCGCGGCGCTGCTGTGCGCGCGGTTGCTGCTGATGGGGATGTTGAAGGTGAGGAATCAGGGCTGCACTCGCTGGTGGAGCATACGAGCATCAATCCGAATAAGGCCGCGCATGTGGGGCATCTGCGGAATGCGATTCTCGGCGATACCTTTGTGCGTTTGCTGCGCGCTGCGGGACAGAAGGTAGATGTGCAGAACTACATCGACAACACCGGCGTGCAGGTGGCTGACATTGTTGTGGGGCTGACGCATCTGGAAAAGCTTTCGCTTGCGGATGTGCGGGCGCTGATGGCGAAGCTTGCGGCGAACGGCGAGCGCATCGACTACTACTGTTGGGATTTATATGCTCGTGTTTCGCAGTGGTATGAGGCCGATGAGGCGCAGAAGCAGGCGCGAAAACAGATTCGACTCGATACACTTCACGCGATTGAGCACGGCGGCAATGATGCTGCGCAGATTGGCGAGATGATTTCGACGGCGGTGCTGCGGCGACATCTGGAGACGATGCTGCGGCTTGATATCGAATACGACCTGCTGCCGCGTGAGAGCGAAATTCTTCATCTTCATTTCTGGGATTTGGCCTTTGAGCAGTTGAAGGCTAAGGGCGTGCTCTATTTCGAGACCGAAGGCAAGAACAAGGGCTGCTGGGTGATGAAGCGGGCCGGAACTGGCCGTCCAGGCGATGCGCTTCGCGAGCCCGTGAAAGAAGATCGTGCCACCTCAGATGCTTCTGACGGTCCGGATGAAGATGCGAAGGTTATCGTTCGTTCGAATGGGACGGTGACGTATGTCGGCAAGGACATTGCGTACCACCTGTGGAAGTTCGGCCTGCTGGGCCGCGACTTTGCTTACCGAAAATTTTTCGAGTATCCGAATCACACCTGCTGGATTTCCGCGGAGCAGGGTGAGCCGGACCATCCGCACTTTGGCGGCGCACAGGCGATTTATAACGTGATCGATTCGCGGCAGTCCGATCCGCAGGCGAACGTGATTGAAGCTCTGCGCGGGCTCGGATATACGGAGCAGGCGGATCGCTACACGCATTTTTCGTATGAAATGGTCGCGCTGACTCCGCGCTGTGCCGAAGAACTTGGGTACGAAATCTCGGAAGAAGATCGTGCGCGGCCTTATATCGAAGTTTCAGGACGCAAGGGTTTTGGCGTGAAGGCCGACGATCTGATCGACAAGTTGATTGCGGCGACACAGTCAGAGGTTGACAGCCGGCATCCTGAATTAAGCACCGACGAGCGTGGGCAGATTGCGAAAGAGATTGCTGTCGGTGCGCTTCGGTATTTCATGCTCAAGTACACGCGGAATACTGTCATAGCCTTTGATTTCAAGGATGCGCTGAGCTTCGAAGGCGAGACCGGGCCTTACATGCAGTATGCTGTCGTTCGCACGCGCAGTATTTTCCGCAAGGCCGGCATCACTGGTGAGCAGGCGCTGGCTGATTTTGCTGGCGTCGATGCTTCGCCTTATCTTGGTGGCGAAGACGGCGACGGCATCTGGCAGGTCTGGCTGCGAGCGGCGAAGACGACTCTGCTGCTTGACCAGTGCATTGCCACGGCCGAGCCTGCGTATCTGGCGAAGCATGCTTTTCAGCTTGCGCAGGAGTTCAGCAATTTCTACCGCAAGCACCACATTCTTACCGAGGCCGATCCGGAGCGGAAGAAGTTTTTGCTGGCTACAGCCGCGATTACACAGCGTGAGCTGATTCGGTCGCTGGCTTGGTTGGGGATCAGCGCGCCGGAAGCGATGTAGAAAACCCCAGGTTACCCTTCGACTAGCCTCAGGGGAATCTGGGGCACCCGGTTTTGTCGTCTCGACTACTGCAATGGTTGGCCATCGGCGGTTAGCTGCTGCAATTGCTGCTGGTCGTATTGTTTTACACCGTCAGGTAGTGGGGCGTAGTTCAGCGAGCCGGCTGTTGCCTGTCCATCGGTGATGATGTACTGCACGAAGCTTTTCAGCGCGGTTCGCTTCGCTTTGTCCTGACCGTCTTTTGGGATGATGAGGAAGGTCAGTCCAGAAATGGGATAAGCGTCGGCGGCTGAGGCAGGCGGGTTTACGATCGGCAGCCGCGGATCCTGCGAGAGCTGGCCGCTGAAGGCGTTGATGGATGATGTCGTTGCTGCGGCGGTGGCGGCGACGTACTGTCCCGCCTGGTTCTTGATCTTTGCTACGGGCAGGTGGTTCTGCTCGGCGTAGGTCAGCTCTACGTATCCGATGGCGCCGGGGGATTGGCGGATTTGCCCTGTGACACCCTCGCTGCCCTTGCCTCCGATTCCGACAGGCCAGCTGACAGAATTACCTTTGCCTACCTTCGCCTGCCATTCGGGGCTGATTGCGGCGAGGTAAGTGGTGAAAATGTTCGTAGTACCGCTGCCTTCGGCGCGGTGGGCTACGACGACGGGCTGATTGGGGAACTTCACTCCCGGATTGTCCTTGGCGATGACCGAGTCCTGCCATGTTTTGATGTTGCCGAGGAAGATTCCGGCGAGGGCTTCCGCGGAAAGCTGCAGCGGCTGTTTCAGATCCGGCAGGTTATAGGTGATGCAGACGGGGCCGGCGGATTCCGGAATCTGGATCACGGGCTTCATTTCCTTCAGCTGATCGTCGGTGAGAGCCGCGTCAGATGCGCCGAAGTCTACAGTGCCGGACTTTACCTGCTGGATACCGCCACCCGAGCCGATGGACTGATAGTTGATCTGGACGGTTGTGTGAGTTTGCGAGAAGTCCTGAATCCAGCGGGTCATTACCGGATAGACGAAGGTGCTGCCCGCTCCGGAGAGTCGGACGTTTTCCGAGCCACTGTTTGAATTGCATCCGGCAACACCTACCAGGGTAAGGGTAATGGCTGCCGCAGCCAGCTTATGTGTAAGGATGAAGTTCCGCACTTGAATCCCTCCTCTTGGATATTGTTGTTTGGACCGGCTTCGATGGATGTATTCGGCGAGATTTTTTTAACGGAAATTTATATTTCGTTTTCGATGTTTTTGCACGGGCCGAGTTGGCAACGCTTCGGTTGAGGGCGTCCTCCTACTGAGTAGAGCACGTAACTTCAAAATGGTATGCCAAAGAAGTGGAGGTATTCGGCATGCAGCAAACCCTGAAAGGTAAGAGAGTCGCAATTCTGGCCACGGATGGCTTTGAACAGGTTGAACTTACCGAACCGAAGAAGGCGCTCGAACAAGCGGGCGCGGTGACGGAAGTCATCGCTCCGAAGTCCGGGGAAATCAAGGGTTGGAAGTCCAAAGAATGGGGCGACTCGGTGAAGGTCGACAAGACGCTGGCTAATGCCAAGCCGGGTGACTATGACGCGCTGGTCTTGCCCGGGGGCGTTGCCAATCCTGACCACCTGCGCATGGATGAGAAAGCAGTGAGCTTTGTGAAAGACTTCGCGCAGTCGGGTAAGCCGGTTGCGGCGATTTGTCATGGGCCCTGGACCTTGATCGAAGCCGGAGTTGTGAAGGGACATACGCTGACCTCATGGCCGTCGCTGAAGACAGACTTGAAGAATGCCGGGGCCAACTGGGTAGATAAGGAAGTGGTGCTCGATGGGAATTTCATCACCAGCAGGAAACCGGATGATCTTCCGGCGTTTAACAAGAAGGTGATTGAAGAGATTGCCGATGGGAAGCATCTAAAGGCTGCTTCTTAGGAACAGTTTGAGTTGTTTTTCGTGCAAAAAGCGCGCCCTTAAGCGCGCTTTTTGTTCTTATTTTTGGCGATTTAGTTCGCGTAGCTGCGGACCCACTCTACTATGCTGCGGACTGCTACTCCGGTCGGGCCTTTTGCGGTCCAGGGTTTAGGTTCGTCCTGCCAGGCCATGCCGGCGATGTCGAGGTGAATCCAGGGGGTGTCTTCGGCGAATTCCTTCAGGAACATAGCAGCGGTGATGGCTCCGCCGTAGCGGCCGCCGGTGTTCTTGATGTCGGCGATGTCGGAGCGGATCTGCTCGCGGTATTCTTCATCGAGCGGCAGGCGCCAGAAGCGCTCGCCTGACGTTGCCAGGCCTTCGGTGAAGTGCTGGTATGTGCCTTCGTCGTTCGCGAAGATGCCGGCGTTCTGCTGGCCCAGGGCCACGGCTACGGCTCCGGTGAGCGTGGCGGCGTTGATGAGATGCGTTGCGCCGAGCTGCTTTGCGTAGGTCAGGCCGTCGGCGAGGACTAAGCGGCCTTCAGCGTCGGTATTGATCACGTCGATGCTCTTGCCGGACATGGCCATGACTACGTCTCCCGGCTTGTAGGCTTTGCCGGAGGGCATGTTCTCGGCGGCGCAGACGATGCCGATGACTTTGACGGCTGGCTTCAACTGGGCGATGGCGCGCATGGCTCCGATCATGGCGGCTCCTCCGGCCATGTCGTACTTCATCTTCTCCATGTTGTCAGAAGGCTTGATTGAGATGCCTCCGGTGTCGAAGGTGATGCCTTTGCCGACGAGTCCGAGGACCGGGCCGTCTGCGGGCGCGTTTTCCGGCTCGTACTTCATGACGATGAGCGCGGGTGGTTCGTCGGAACCTTGCGTGACGCTCCAGAAGGCTCCCATTTTGAGTTCGTGGAGCTTTTCGGTGCCGAAAACCTCGCATTTCAGGCCGACTTCCTGCGACATTTCGGCGGCTTTCTGGCCGAGAATCGTCGGAGTCATGCGGTTTCCCGGCTCGTTGACGAGGGTGCGCGTGAAGTTCTGCGATTCGCCGATGATGACGCCTTCGTTGAAGCCCTGTTCGGCAGCTTTCTGGTCGGCTGCGAGGACGGTCAGCGACTCGATGCTTTGGTCTTTGCGGTCGCTGAACGGTAGGTGTCTGGATCGAAGTCGGCGATGATGGCTCCCTCGGCGACGGCGCGGGCGGTTGCTGCTGCGTCGAAAGTGGTTGGGAGCAGGATGGTCAGCTGGCGCAGCTTGCGCGGCTTGGCAAAGCGGACGGCGGTTCCGGCGGCTTTACGGACGTCGTGTACTGTGGCTTTCGCGGACTTGCCGAGTCCGACGAGGAGCAGGCGCTTGGCTTTGAGGCCTGCTGGCGCGTGTAGCAGGATGGTTTCGTTGCTGGCGCTGGCGAATTCGCCTGTTTCGAGGACGCTGGCGGCTGCTTTCTGAAGGGCTTCTTCATCGGTCAGGAGCGAGATTTCTGGCTTGGCGTCCTTCTCGGTGGCTGCGTCGGTGGTGAAGGCGACGAGGAGTTCGGTTTCTGTGGCGGCCGCGGGGCCGGTCTGGAGGGTGGTCTTCATATCTTCGAGTGTAATTGCTGAAACACCTTCTCTCCGGGAGTCGCCCGCAACGAAGGCACGGAGTGTCCGATTGACTTCTCGCGGGATCCAGTTTTTCCAGCTAGCTGGGGGGTGCCATTTGTGCGGCATTAGAAGCCACCGAAGTGGCGAGCCAGAACCCCTTTGAATCACAACAAATAGGGCAAACTACCGTTTACTGTATTCGGTGAGGCCCCGGAGTAGGTTTGTTTCTTCGATCGCGGCCGGGTTTCTCGCTGGCGGTCTTCTTGCAATTGCACTGATAGCCTTTACACTGTGTCCAGAAATATGTAGTTCAGCTGGTTCTTCCCAGCGCAGATTTCAAACCAACAGTCCGATCCAATGACAACGTCAATTCTTTCCAGAAAGGATGCGTGGTGTATCTGATCTCGCTTCCCAGAATTGCTTTCCGCACGCTTGTTGCGATCTTTTGCGCCAACTTTGCGACGATGCTCGCGATGAATGTTTTCAGGCTCGCGGCGGGGCTCCAGCCATGGATATATTTCTCTCTTCTGGCCCTTTTATGGTGGGCCACAGCATGGGTCACTCCGCGAACCATGCGTATAAGAGAAATACTTCCGCACCGCGAAGCAACCTGGCTAGTGTGCGGAGTGCTTGTGATGGGTCTCCTCTACGCCAGTGTCCGTTTCCAATATCCTTTGGAACCCGTTATGCACCGGCTGGCCCTGGGTATTGAGGACGATGCATCGCACACGCAGGAACTCAATTCCCTGATCAACTCTCAGCACTACCCGGCACAATCAAGCTTCACGCTTTCCGACTATTTTTCCATGTATTACGCGGCATGGATGCTTCCTGTAGCGCTCTATCGCGTCCTTTATTTTGGGTTTGTGACCTTCAAGACCGTGCTGTTTCTGGGGAATGCCATTTATGCAATTCTCTTTCCTCTGGCCCTTTGCTATATCGTGTCTGAAGCTGCTCACAACAGACGCCAAATTTATTGGGCCATTTATCTTGGAGGATTCTGGTGCGGCCTCGACTGGCTGATGATGATCGCGCACCCGCTTGTTCCCGCCGGCTTCTGGCTAATGAAACTCGGCCTGCATCTCGATTTTGCCGCCTATGGGCAATCCACTGTAGTTACCAACCACCATCTTTCCTCGGCCGTAGCATTGATGCTTTGCGCTTATGTATGGCATCGCTTTCGCGGGGCTGGATGCATCGTTTTCGTAAGTCTTCTCCTCTGCTATGCCTTCTACAGCAGCGTATTTGCTTTTCTCGGAGGTTTCCCTTTTATTGTGTACCTCTGGCTGCGTTCGCTGCGGGATCGTGCCGTAGAAACAGTCGTGGTCGGCGCTCTATCCTCGTCTCTTATCTTCCCGCTCCTCTGGCTCTTCTTTCGAAAGCCGAGTGCAGTTGCGTTTGAATTTCCTGAGCAGCATCCAAGGATCCTTCAGTTGCCGCGAATTCTCGGAGGCGTGCATTTTCATTACGGATTCTGGAGCGGCCTTCTGTTATTCACAATAGTCATCCTGCTACAGTTCGCATACTTCACCTACGTCCTGGCATTCAAACGCTCTACCCTCTCAACGAACGAAAGCATTCTGGCTGGACTCGCAATTCTTTATATTATCTCCACTTACTTCATAGGCTATTCTCACGCCAATAACTATTGCATGCGCGGCTACGTCGTTCCTGCATTTGTTCTCTGCTGGATCGCATCCAGCCGGATGCCGAATCTAACACGCGGACTAGCGGTTCTACTTGTGCTGATCGCGCTTCCAACTTTTCAGTGGATAGCGAATCCTGTTCTTCGTGGCTTCAAAGATCTCACACATCCTCACTCATTCCTGCAAGGAACGTCGGAGATCGTCGCACTCAATATGGATCGTTCCATTCGGCAGGTGGACTATTCGAAATTCGCTGACATATTCTCTGAAAGGCCCTTTTTGCAGTATTCGGTTGAAAAAATGCCCACACATTCTCTCTATCCGCTCGACATCATGGACATCGAATTGGAGTCGTTTGGCCCTTGCGGGTTATGGGCGTGGCAGAGAAACCCCGAGATACCAGCGGCTCCCTGTCCTCAGTCCAAGCAGAAAACGGTCAATGCCTCCTCGGGACAATAGCAGCAACTGCCTCGACCTATCCAAGCAATTTTCGCGTTTATCAGAGCGATGACTTCCGCCAGTGGAATACGAATAATACTGCGAAAATGTTCATGTGGATGGTGATTGGGGCTGGTGATGTCCACCCTTTTTTTGAGTCAATGGATGTGCTTTCAGCCTTGGGCAACTTGCCTGCGGTTCCAGCCGTCGATATGGTGTTTGGCAACTGTTCTATTCGGGTGGGTTGATGGTGCTGCGAAGTTTCACGGGCGCTCTGGCGGTACTGGTCGGGACAGCGCTCTCGTTGCTTCCTGTGAGGTTATCGGCGCAGGCTGCCGCGCAGGCGCCGCCACCCAGCCAATCCACATATACGTTTCGTGCCGATACGCATATTGTTCTGACCGATGTTACGGTTACGGATGCGAAGGGCAACCCGGTGCATGAACTGCCGCAGTCTGCTTTTCACATCTTCGATAACAAGAAACCGCAGGAGATTGCTTCCTTCGAAGAGCATGCGACGATGCCTGCCGCTACGACTGTGCCTACGATTGCCTCTGCCTCCGGTGTCTACAGCAATGACTATCTTCTGCGCCTGCCGCCGGTGCTGAATATCGTGCTGATCGACATTGCAAACCTAGACATGGCCGATCAGATGTATCTGAACTACGAGCTGACGAAGTTTCTGAATGAGCAACCGGTGGGGCAGCCTCTCGCCATCTATCTGCGCGCGGGGTCAGGCTGTTTTCTGGTGCAGAACTTCACATCGGATCGCAAGCTGTTGCTGGCGGCCTTGCGTAAAGCAATTCCGCGCTTTCCTCCGATGGGGCGCCAATATCTAACCGATTTTGACACGCTGCAGGAGATTGCCGTCGCTCTGAGTCAGCTTCCCGGTCGAAAGAATGTTCTATGGTTCTCCGGTGGTTCGACCGAGCACACTCTCATTCCTAACGCCGTCACCCTGCAGAATGACGGCGACTGGCGCGATCTCTATGATGAGCTGGATCAGGAACGCATCGCCATCTATCCGATTGATGCCCGAGGGCTCTTCTTCGGCTCAGGGATGGCGGCGGGGATGCAGCACATCATCATGAACGAGCAGGCACAGGCTACAGGCGGGCAAGCGTTCTATAACAACAACGGTTTGAAAGAGGCTACGGAGCATTTTCTCGGCACGGATAGCAGCTTTTACACTCTGACGTACTCCCCGCAAAACCTGCGTCTCGACAACAAGTGGCATAAGATTCGCGTTACCGTCGATGGTTCTTATCACCTCAGCTACCGCAGCGGTTATTTCGCCGACGGCAGCGTGCGCGAGAAAGATAAAGAGGAGCCCCCTAAACCCAGAACGCGTCTGCTTGCAGGCGGAGAAAAGCTTGAAGTGACCGAGCTGAGAGATCAGCCCATCATCTTTCGGGCAAGCGTGCTGCCCTCGTCCGATCCTTCTGTTGCGAACTGGGAGAAGCCCTCGGGTTCGCTGGCTCCGCCTCCGCCAAAGAAAGGATCGGTACCGTTTTCTGTGCGCTATACGGTGCCGCTCAACGCACTCACGGTGCGGGAAGTGGACGGGAAACATCAGATTGTCTTCGCTATAGCAGCGATAGCGCTCAATCGCGATGGGAGTGCCGTCCAACACGACGCCCAGCAGGTGAAGATGGTTCTCAAGGAGGATGTGTTTCGCCGCGATCCCAGCCTTACCGTTACGCTGGACCAGAAGCTCAATCTGACGAAGGATGATCAGTTCCTGAATCTGGGCGTTTGGGATACGGTTAGCGGGCGATTTGGCAGTATCGAGGTTCCTCTTGATGTGCACAAGCCGCCGAAGCATTAGGTTGCTTTGTGCGCCCCTTCCCCGGTCGGTCGCGTCAAATGTATAAGCCCTGCGACGCTGGCATCGCACAGCTGCACCTGCTGAATGTTCGACCTAGATCACGAAAGAGGCGCCATGAAAAACCTTTGCAAGATCGTTTTGCCAGTGGCCCTTACCGGGATGGTGATCAGCGCGGTCTTCGCTCAGCGGGCTTTCCGCCAATATCCTTCGGTGGAATACGGTGAGGGGATAGAACTGCCTGCCGATTGGCGCACGCCCGGCGAATGGACCTTTGCGCGGCTGATGTTTCCGCCGGGGCCCCTGGACGGCTATAGCAATACGGGGCGCTTCGACGGGCCGTGGCAGCAGGGTCTTTCTTTATGGACGCAGGACTATCCGCGAGCTGACCGCGCGCTCGCGAACGCGGTCCGACGCCTTACGCGTGTTGATGCCCGGTCGGTCGAACAATCCGTGAACCTGGACGACGGCGACGAGGTCTACAACTGGCCATGGCTGTATGCAGTGCAGGTGGGCGAGTGGGGACTGACTGAGGCCCAGGCCAAGAAACTCCGCGACTATCTGTTACGGGGTGGTTTTTTCATGGCCGATGACTGCCACGGCTCGGCGGAACAAGCGTATTTCGAAAAAACCATGAAGATGGTCTTTCCCGATCGCGAACTCGTGGACATTCCGAACGACGATCCCATCTTCCACACGCTTTTTGATCTTGATGATCGCTACCAGATTCCTGGAGCGGAGCATCTGGCTACCGGGCACAAAAAGGACGGCTACGTGGCTCACTGGAAAGGTATCTATGACGATAAGGGACGCATCATGGTCGCTTTCTCGCTGAACTCCGACATAGGCGATTCCTGGGAGTTCCTGGACGATCCGCGTTACCCGGTCAAGTTTTCGGCTCTTGGCACGAAGATTGGTGTGAACTATGTCCTCTATGCGATGACCCATTGAATGATACAAACCGCAGGTCATTCGACTGCGCGCCTATGGCGCTCCGCTCAGGATGACAATTCTTGAGGGTGCGCGGGAGAACGGGATCTATTTGCCGCGGTTGCGGGCTATGGCGGCTCGGGCTTCCTTGTCGGCTTCGCGGCGGCGTTCGGTTTCGCGCTTGTCCCAGTCCTGTTTGCCCTTGGCAACCGCCAGTTCGCACTTTACCCGGCCGTTACGGAAATAAAGACGGGTTGGAATGAGCGTAAATCCCTTCTGCTGCGTCTTTGCCAGTAGTTTGCGAATTTCTTCCTGGTGGAGCAGCAGCTTGCGGGTTCGGAGCGACTCGTGATTGGTATAGCTGCCGTGAGAATACGGACCGATATGCGCGTTCAGCAGAAAGGCCTCGCCGTCTTTGACGATGCCGTAGGCGTCTTTGAGATTGGCTTTGCCTTCGCGGATGGACTTGACCTCCGTCCCGCGAAGAGCGACGCCTGCCTCAAATTTATCGGTCAAAAAGTAGTTATGGCTGGCGGCGCGGTTGACGGCGGCGTCGCGGGTGCCGGACGCAACCGGGTCTCTGGGCCGCGATGTGGGCTTGGTTTTCTGGGGGGCGGCCGGAGCCACCTGATGGCTGGTTTGGCGGGCCATGGGTACGAATTCTAATGCTAGCATGCAAGGTGGGCTTGTCCTTTCATGAACATCGCGATGCTATAATCGCCAAGCATCGTGGCATGAAAAGAAACAGGATATCGGCCCGGCTTTCCTGCACGAAACGGGTTTCAAGATCCGAGGCAAGAATCTTTTCCCCAGAGATGTTTTCCTGGAGTTGCATGAACAATCGAGCCATGAAACTGGCCCTCTTTTCTCTTGTATTTACTGTAGTTTTTGGTTTTTCCGTCACGGCGCATGCCCAGTCCGCGAAGTCGTTATACAAGCAGGGCGAGAATGCCGAAGCCAAAGACGATGTAGAGACGGCATACGAGAACTACTACAAGGCCTTCCAGAAAGATCCCAAAAACCTGCGCTACAAGACAGCCTATGAGCGGACGCGTTTTTCCGCGGCGTCTGCGCATGTTCACCGGGGACAAAAGCTGCGCGATCAGGGTGACGATACCGGCGCGCTGACGGAATTTCTGCATGCGCTGGAGATCGATCCGAGTAACGAGCTGGCGCAGCAGGAGATTCGGGCGACGCGGGAGAAGATGAATGCGCCTCCGAACCAGGAGACCTCGCTTCCTCTGAATGCCAATCCTGCGCTGAACGATATCAGCGGACCTCCGCAACTGACGCCTCTTTCGAACGAACCGCTTACCATCCACTCGGTCGAGGACAGCAAGATTATTTACCAGACCGTTGGCAAACTGGCCGGCATTAACGTGCTGTTCGATCCGGAATATACGTCGAAGCGCATCCAGGTAGACCTGACGAATGTGCCGCTCTATGACGCCCTGCGGATTGTGGGGACGATTTCGGGGACATTCTGGCGGCCGATCACCTCGAACACGATTTTTGTGGCGCAGAACAATCGCGGCAAGCGTGCCGAGCTGGACGAGCAGGCGGTGCAGACGTTTTACCTGGCCAACGTTTCGCAGCAGCAGGACCTGAACGATGTGCAGACGGCGCTGCGCAACGTTTTTACCACGGCCAAGCTGTACGCGGTGCCGAGCCAGAGCGCGATCATTATGCGCGGCACTCCAGATGAGCTGCTGCTGGCGCAGAAGCTGATTAACGATCTCGACAAGGCGCGGCCGGAGGTTGTGATTGACGTCGCAGTGATGGAAGTGAACCGCGACAAGACCCGGCAGATCGGCATTCAGCTGCCGCAGACGGCGACGATCAACTTTCAGCAGTCGAATGCGAACCAGAGTTCGAGTTCGTCCTCCTCTTCCTCTTCGTCTTCTTCGTCTTCCACCACGTCGACGACAGGCGGGTTGACGCTGAATGATCTGGCGCACCTGAATGCTACGAATTTTGCGGTGACGATCGGGCAGGCGCAGGTGAATCTGCTGCTGAGCGACTCGGATACGAAGCTGCTTCAGAATCCGCGCGTACGCGCTTCTGACGGGCAGCAGGCGACGCTGAAGATCGGCGAAAAGCTGCCTGTGGCGACGGGGTCTTACCAGACGGGCGCGGCGACGGCGATTGTGAGCTCGCTGGTGAATACGCAGTTCCAGTATCTGGACGTGGGCGTGAACATCGACATGAAGCCGACGGTGCACTACGACCGCGATGTGACGATCAAGCTGAAGATTGAGGTTTCGTCGCAGAGCGGCACGGTGAACCTGGGCGGCATCAATGAGCCGATCATCAAGAATGACAGCACGGAGGAGACGATTCGGCTGAAGGAAGGCGAGGCGAGCATTCTGGGCGGCATCCTGACGAAGTCGGATAACCGCTCGCTGAGCGGCACGCCAGGACTCGCGGAGTTGCCCATTCTGCGATATATCTTTGGCTCGGAGACGCGCGAGGTTCAGGACGATGAGATTGTCTTCCTGGTGATTCCGCATGTGGTGCGTGCCGAGCAGATTTCTCCGCTGAATACGCGGCAGATTGATACGGGCACGACGAACACGATTGAGCTGAGAAGGATTCAGGCTCCGGCGCCGCCACCGCAACCGGCCAAGCCCACCGGTCAGGCGGACGGTCAGGCTGTGCCGGGGCAGACGGCTCCGCAGGCTGCGGCGAACGCTGTGGCCCAGATGCAGCAACAGGCCAATGCTGGCGCTCCGGTGAGCTTCCAGTTGGCTGCTCCTCCGGCGCCGCAGAAAGTGGGCTCCAGCTTCCAGGTGGCCGTGAATCTTTCGGGCGGGCAGGATGTGTTCTCGGTGCCGCTGCAAATGCAATACGACACCTCGAAGCTGAGCCTCATCAATGTGGACCTGGGAACCTTCCTCGGGAAGGATGGGCAGACGGTCGCGCTGGTGCATCGCGACGACAACGGCAATGTGACGATTTCAGCGTCGCGACCTCCGGGTGTTGCGGGGGTGAGCGGTGCGGGATCGGTAGTGGTACTGACCTTCCAGGCAAAGGCGACGGGGGATGCTTCGGTTGCGATCACTCGACCCGTGGTGCGCAACAGCGCACAGCAGGCGTTGCCGGCGACTGGGTCACAGGCGGTGGTTCATGTGCAGTGATGCGCGATTGCGCCAGCACGCGCGTCCATTCTTTGTGGTTTTTTGCTGATGTGGTTTAAACAGAAATCCAGACATGGTGAAGCCGGGCTGACCCTGGTCGAGCTGATCGTCACGGTTGCGATCCTTGCGATTCTGGCATCGGCTGCGATTCCGCTTACGCGGCTGACCGTAAAACGGGAAAAAGAGCGCGAGCTTCGCTACGACCTGTGGCAGATGCGGGACGCAATCGATCACTATAAGGATGCGGCTGAGCGAAATGCATTCATGACCAAGGTGGATAGCTTTAACTATCCTCCGGACTTGCAGACCCTGGTCGACGGCGTGGATGTGCAGGGCAAGAAGGTGCGGTTTCTACGGCGGATTCCGGTCGATCCGATGACGGGCAAGGATGACTGGGGACTGCGCGCAATGCAGGATGATCCCAACAGCGATTCCTGGGGCGGCCAGAATGTGTTCGATGTTTATTCGAAGTCGGATGGCACTGCTCTGAACGGGACGAAGTACAACACGTGGTGAGGATGCGGGCAGAGAAAACAACGCGCGTGAGTCGGCGGCAGGGTGGCTTTACGCTGGTGGAGCTGATGGTGGTGATGCTGATCATCAGCGTACTGGCGGCGATTGCGATTCCTGCGTTCATTGCGTCGATCAAGTCTGCGCGCGAAGCGGTTCTCAAGGAAGACCTGCACATTATGCGGCAGGCGATTGATTCCTACACGATGGATAAAGAAAAAGGACCGCAGTCGCTGGATGATCTTGTGCAGGGAGGGTATCTTAAAGAAATTCCTTCCGATCCGATGACGCACAGCACCTCCACATGGGTGACGGCGACGAGTGATGTGCTGGAAAGCGTGGACCAGTCTGAGCCGGGAATCAACGACGTGCACAGCGGGTCAGATGAAGTTGGGAGTAACGGACAGCCTTATTCGAGCTGGTGATGGACTCGTCGGGGAGTGTTGCTTCCCATCCTTTGCTGCGCAAAGGATGGGCACCCATTTTCGTGTCAGTACCGATAAAAGCAGATCCTGCCCCTTCACTACGTTTCAGGGGCAGAATGACAGCATCTAACATCTAGATAGAGATGTTTCGGATGACTGACCAGAATATTCCAGATACAGCTGAGGTGTTTGATCACTTTGCGGCGCTGACTTCGATTGCGCCAGAGCCGGGTGGTTTGCTCGTTTTCTTTGGCGAGGCGGATAGTCGTGGATTAGCGATGGCTGTGGCAGCGAATATCGCCGGCGCGGCTTCGCTGGGTGTAGACGCCAGTGCGGCTCGCGTTAAGGTCGCACTGCGACAAGGGCTTTGCGACTTTATGGTGAACAGCCTGGATGAGGCGCTGCGGATCCTCAAGAATCAGATTCGCAAGAAGGAGCCTGTCGCTGTAGCGCTGATGGGCGATCCTGAGCGCGTGGCTGCGGAGATGCTGGACCGCGGCGTGCAGCCCGATCTGTTGGCTTGCGGCTTGCAGGCCGAAGCGTTTATCGAGCGCGGGGCGAAGGTGCTTCCGGCGGCCGCGGCGATGTGCGATTCGCTGGTGGTGACGTGGAGCGTCTCGCAGGATGCGGCGAAGTGGCTGCCTCGCGTGGACGCTGTTGCGCTCGATGCGCTGGAAGATAAGTCCGACCCACGGGCGAAGTGGATTCGGCTGGCTCCGCGTTATCTGCAGAAGAGCTTGTCGCACGAACGCTACGTGCGCATGGGGGCTGAGGAACTGCTGCGGTTTGTCGAGTTGCTGCAGCAGCGGATGCATTCCGGCGAGATTGCGGTTCCGGTCAAGGTTTCAAGCGGCGGCTTGCCAGTGATTCAGCCAGCTGATTCTTCGGCCGCTGTGTAAATTGCCGACCACACTTCTTTCAATCCAGCGCCAGTCTTTGAGGAACAGAGGAGCAGGTCTTCGACCGCGAGACCTTTGCGGAGTTCGGCCTGCGCTTTGACGCGGGCGTTGCCGGAGAGGCGGTCAGCCTTGGTTCCGATGACGAGGATGCGGCGGTCGAAAGACCGGAGAAAGTGGATGAGCTGGGCGTCGCTTTTTTGCGGCGGGATGTTGCTGTCGACGAGACAGAGGCAGAGCGCAAGCGTCGGGCGGTCAGAGAGGTAGGGCTCGATGAATTTGGGCCACTCGGCGGAGATGGATTTTGAGAGCTTGGCATAGCCGTAGCCGGGCAGATCGGCGAAGTACAGCTGCGGCTGCTGGCGTTGTGGCGAATCGGTGATGGAGAAGAAGTTGATGGCGCGAGTTCGTCCTGGAGTGGAGGAGACGTGGGCCTGCTTCGACCCTAAGAGCGCGTTGAGCAGGCTGGATTTGCCTACGTTGGAGCGGCCGAGGAAGGCGACCTCGGGAATGGTGGGTGGAGGGAAGTGCTCGGGTGAGATGGCGGAGAGTAGAAATTTTGGATAAATGCGCTGCATGGTGAAAGGGCAAGTATAGAGGAGATTCGGTTGCTGATTGAAAAGGTTGGTTGGAGTTTGTCTTTTCCCACCCCTTCGGCAAGCTCAGGCAGGCTCTTTCGCAAACTGCGCGAAAGGATGGGGCACCCATTTTCGTGCTGATGCCGCGGAAAAACTTATCCTTTCCCTTCACTGCGTTCAGGGTCAGGATGACAGCCTAAATTCTAACGTCAACCTGCTATAACTTTGTGAGTGATGAATCATTTAGGGCGTATTCGCGCGTTGCGCGGACAGATGAAGAAATTTGGCGTTGAGTCAGTGCTGGTGACTCATTTGCCCGACGTTCGCTATCTGTGCGGATTTACCGGGTCGAATGCGGTGCTGGCGGTTACCGCGAAGCGCGCCGCGATGTATACCGATGGGCGCTACATAGCGCAGGCGAAAGAAGAAACATCGGGCGCTCGGGTGGCAATTGCTAAGAAGTCGGCGCTGCGTGAGGCTTGCGCGTGGCTGGAAGAGTCTGGAGTGGCGCAGGCGCATTTCGATCCAGAGCAGACTACGGTTGCCGCGCTGGAGATGATGCGCGATGCGTTGAGCATCAAGAAGAGGCGAGGTTTTTTCCAGCTCTTCAAGAGTGCCCTCGTTTCAGAGCTGCGGATGGTGAAGGATGCCGACGAACTTCTTCTGATGGAGAAGGCTGCCCTGCTGGGGTGCAATCTATTTACTGCGGTGCTACCGCATATTCAGGCGGGCGCGGCGGAGTCGGAAATCGCGGCGGATCTGGAGTTTTTTGCGCGCAGCATGGGCGCAGAAGGCATGTCGTTTGAGACGATCGTGGCCTCGGGGAAGCGGTCGGCGCTTCCGCATGGACGCGCAACGGCAGCGAAGGTGCCGGGGCGCGGCTTCGTGACGCTCGACTTCGGTGTTATCCTCAATGGTTATTGTTCTGATATGACGCGCACTGTCCACATGGGCACGCCGGGCAGCTCGGAACAGTTCGCGTATGATGCCGTACTGGAGGCGCAGGAGGCTGCAGTTGCCGCGGTAAAGCCGGGCGCGACCTGCGGCGAAGTGGACGAGGCTGCGCGCAGTGTCCTGCGTGGGGCGAAACTGGACAAGTACTTTACGCATTCAACCGGGCATGGCGTGGGAATTGAGATTCACGAGTCGCCCAGGGTGGCGGCAGGGCAGGAACAGGTGCTTGCGCCGGGAATGGTGATTACGATAGAGCCGGGCATTTATATCGAGGGGAAGTTTGGCATTCGCATTGAGGACATGGTCGCGGTGACCCAGAGCGGCGGGAAGATTTTGACGTCTGCACCGAAGGCAATGATCCAGTTGTAGCGAGACATTCAAAGATGAATCCAGAAGAGATGAAAGAACTCAAGGAACTGATCGAGTTCCTGAAAGAAAACAAGATTGGCGAATTTGACCTGGAGCGCGGTGACCTGAAGGTCCGCATCAAGTTTGCTCAGGAAGGCGCTGCGGCTGATCTGGCGAGTTTGAGCCGGTTGCTGGCGGCTGCGCCCACTGCTGCTGTTGCCAATCCGGTGACGCTGCCCGCGGTGCACGCCACTGCTGCTCCGCCCACAGCGGCTACGCCCGCTGCTACTGCTCCTGCTGCCGAGAGCGACGATGCTTCGCTGCATATTGTGAAGTCGCCGATTGTCGGGACGTTTTATGAGGCGCCGGGACCTGGCACGCCTGCGTTCGTGAAGGTCGGCGATGTGGTGGAGCATGGGCAGGTGCTTTGCATCATCGAGGCGATGAAGCTGATGAACGAGATTGAGTCCGATGCGTCGGGCGAGATTGTGAAGCGCTTTGTTCAGAACGGCCAGCCGGTCGAATACGGCCAGCAACTCTTTGCGGTACGTCCGCTCTAGGTTTCTATGTTTCGTAAAGTTTTGATCGCCAATCGTGGCGAAATTGCGCTGCGTGTGATTTGTGCCTGCAAGGAATTGGGCGTGCGCACGGTGGCGGTATATTCCGAGGCTGATCGCAACTCGCTGCATGTGCGTTTTGCAGATGAGGCGATTTGCATTGGGCCTCCGCGCTCGGCGGAGAGCTATCTCAATGTTCCTGCTGTCATCTCTGCGGCTGAGATTGCGGATGTGGACGCGATCCATCCCGGCTACGGGCTACTGAGCGAGAACGCGAACTTCGCAGAGGTGTGCCGCGCTTCGAATATCAAGTTCATCGGGCCTCCGCCGGAAGTGACGCGTCTGATGGGCGAGAAGGAAAAGGCGCGCCAGGCGATGAAGAGGGCCAAGGTGCCGATTCTTCCCGGATCGGATGGCGTGATCCAAAGCGAAGACGAAGCGCTGGAGTGGGCGAAGTCGGTCGGCTTTCCGGTGATTTTGAAAGCGACGGCGGGCGGCGGCGGGCGCGGCATGCGCGTCGTGCGCTCAGCGGACGAGTTGCCGGGGCTTTTTCAGGCGGCGAGCAGCGAGGCCGCGAATGCCTTCGGCAACGGATCGCTCTACATGGAGAAGTTCATCGAGCGGCCGCGGCACATTGAGTTTCAGATTCTGGCTGATGAGCATGGCAATGTGATTTCGCTGGGCGAGCGCGAGTGCTCGATTCAGCGGCGGCATCAGAAGTTGATTGAAGAGGCTCCGTCGCTGCAGGTGACGCAGAAGATGCGCGACGACATTGGTAAGACGCTGAAGCGGTCGCTCGAAGGCGTCGGCTACCAAAACGCGGGCACGATTGAGTTCTTGATGGATGAAGATGGCAAGCTCTACTTCATCGAAATGAATACGCGTATTCAGGTCGAGCATCCGGTAACAGAGATGGTGACGGGCATCGATCTGGTCAAGGCACAGCTGCGCATTGCTTCAGGCGAGAGGCTGTCGAGCATCCTGCCCGAGCCGACGACGATTCGCGGCCACGCGATTGAGTGCCGCATCAACGCGGAACATCCGGAGAAATTTACTCCGTCCGCCGGCAAGATTACGGTCTTCAATATTCCGGGTGGCAACGGCATCCGCGTGGATACCGCGCAGTATGCGGAAGGTGTTGTGCCTCCGTACTACGATTCGCTGATTGCCAAGCTAATTGCGCATGGCAAGGACCGCAACGAGGCGATGGCTCGTATGCAGCGTGCGCTCGATATGTTCGTCGTTGAGGGGATTCACACGACGATTCCGTTGCATCGCGGGATTTTCAACGATGAGGAATTCCGCGAAGGGGAGTTCGATACGAAGTTTATGGAGCGGTACTTTGAGCGGGAGAAAGAACGGAAGGAAGCGGAGCTCGGGGTTTAGCAGGTCGTCAGGCTTTGAATAGCTCCAGCGGAATGCACTTTCTATACCGCCGAAAGTCTTCGTCGAGCGTGAAAATCTCCCATTTGCGCCGCGTGGCTACAGCCGAGATTAAGAAGTCAATTGGATTTCCAGCTATTCCTGCAGCGCGGCAGCGATTTGCAATGCTCGCTGCCTCTTCGTGATCTTCGGTTGTGATGACGACATCGTTGAAAGCGCGCAATGTCTGGCGCAATTTTTCAAACTGTTGGGGATGGCGGATTCCGCTGAGCAACTCCTGCCGAATAACGCCCATTAACTGCGCGCGGCCTTCCATCACTAATTCTTCCAATGCACGACGAAGCCTCAGCTGCTGGCTGTTCAAATTTTCCTGTTGGCGCCGAAGAGCTAAAGACCACACAGAGGTGTCGACGAGTACGATCACTGTTTACGCGAAGACCTCTCCGCCTTGTAGTTATAAGAGGGGTCGAAGTCAATCTTGCCAAAAAGACGGATGACCTCAAGCTGTTTGTGCCGCTGAATATACTCCTCGAGCGCAGCTGTAACGGCAGCCTTCTTGGACTTATGCCCTCCGACCAAGCGGGCTTCGTTGATCAATTCGTCATCGAGAGCGAGATTTGTAGACATGTGTAGATTATTACACATAGATATGTGTAAGCGGTGGGATCAAGGCAGCCCATTTCTCAACCTCGTGGCTTTTCATCTTCCGACCAGTACCACGCCGGCTCTGCGTGGCTTCCGTGCTGTTCCAGCCACTTGTCTACTCTCGGGTTCACGGGCACATGGCGTGGCGGAAGTTTTGCGCCGGCTGCAATCAGCGCTTCGAAGATTTCGATGTAGCGTTCTGCGTTGCCTCCGTGTGCTGCCGACCATAAAGCCTGGCCGAGCACTGTTCCTCCGTAGAAATTCTTCGTTTCGAGTGGTGGGTTGTGTTGCAGCAGGAGCTTGACCGTATCCAGATAGCCGCCGATGACGGCGCAATGCAGCCCGGTTTGACCGTCGCCTCCGTGGGTTGCGGGATCAATGCCTTTGCTGAGGATGAACCCGACAACCTCTGTTTGCCCGTAGCCACTGGCCCGTAGAAATCCTGATTTCAGTTGCTTCGTTGTTGCTGTGGGTTTCAGGGTGCCGTCATCGGTGAAGTAGTTCCTGACCAGATCGAGACGTCCGATGCCTGCGGCGGATTCGAGCGTCAGCCCGGCACCACGGTCGGCAAGAAATACCGCAGCTTTCAAGCGGCCATTCGCGAGGCAGCCCAGTACTGCCGGGTCGTTATTTCCAGCGCTGCGCGGCTGGTCAATGGTTGCGTTATGGTCGAGCAGGGTCTGGAGAAGCTGTTCCTGCACTCCGGAGAGCTCAGAATGGATGCTGGTTGCGGCGAGACCGAGTGTTGTGGCTCCGCCGCCGTACATGTTTGCGTTTGCATCGATTTCCGCGCCAGCTTCCAGCAGCAGGTTCGTGATCTGTACGATGTTCTTCGGTGTTTTCTGGCGATAGTTTTCGACGCCGTTTGCCGCGACATAGTGCAGCAGCGTGGCCTGATGCTCGCGTGTCGAACGCATGTGAATGAGTTGCGGCTCTTCGCGCAGCAGCCGTTTCAACACCGCTATTTTGCCTGTGATGATGGCGTCAGCCGCGGCTTCGAATCTTGCGATGGAGGAATCTTTTTGCGCGAGAGCTTCGAGGTGGCTTGCAAACTTGGGCCAGCTCTCGAAGCCATGCGAGCGTGCGATGACAAACTGTGCGTTAGAGAGCGTGTGTTTCTCTGCAAGCTTTTCCCGTGCGAAGCGTTCCGTCCGGTTTGCATCGCGCGTTTTTTCTGCAAGTGACAGCTTGCCGCCAGCGTGGCGTGCCAATGTCTCTATCCATTGATTCGTCCACTCGCTGATGGCGTTTTCGTCTTGAGATTTTCCGGCCTTGACGAGTTCTTTGGCGAGTTTTCTGTAGCGTTCGAGGCTGGGGCGCGGAGGAAGGGGCAAAACATCCTGCGGATTGTGGGCATACGAATCTCCTTTCATTGCATGCCTGGAGTCCGCACGAGTCAGGCTGAAAGAAGGTTCGCGACCTTCAGTTGTGAGTTTCGTTGGGTGGGCAGAGCCCTTTCCGCGGACCGGATGCGTCCTTAACGCTGCCCTTTTCATATCACATCGGCAAAATCGAAGACAATACGTTGGTCGGGCACTTTCATTTAAGCTGGCAACAGGTATGTCATTTTCCTTACCGCCACTTTATCCGATTCTCGATGCTTCGCTTTTGCCTGAGTTCGAGCCGGGCTCATATTTGACGCGTGTCGTTTGTGAACTGGAGGATGCCGGCGTCACTCTGCTGCAGTATCGCAACAAGCAGGGTAGTGAAGGTGAGATTCTGGCAGACGCCGAATTGATCCACGGAGCTGCCACGCGTGCAGTAACTCTGATCATGAATGACAATCCAGAGTTTGCGGTGCAGGCCCGTTTTGACGGCGTGCATGTGGGGCAGATGGACAGTTCTCCCACTGAGGCTCGCAAGATCGTTGGGCCGGAGAGGATTGTTGGCGTATCGACGCACAATCGCGCACAACTTGAAGCAGCGGATGCTATGCCGGTAGATTACATTGCCTTTGGCCCGGTGTTTGCCACGGCTTCGAAGCTGCATCCGGATCCTGTGGTGGGCCTCGAAGGCTTGCGCGAGGCGCGCGCATTGACTACGAAGCCTCTAGTAGCGATCGGTGGGATCACGCTTGAGAATGCGCGCGCGGTGCTGGATGCGGGCGCCGATTCCGTCGCGATGATTTCAGCGATGTTTGGACCGGGTAGAGATTCTGCCAAAATAGCGAAAGACTTTCTCCGTAATTTCCGGTAGAACAAACAACAAGTGACCACGAGTACACCACCCTCTCCAACCCAGGCAGATGCTGCGAGCCTGCACGAGAATCCGCATCTGGTGCAGCGGCTTGGACTGTTCAGCTCGACGGCGATTGTTGTCGGATCGATGATCGGCTCGGGTATCTTTATTGTTCCGGCGGAGATTAGCCGCGGCGTTGCGTCGCCTGCGCTGCTGATTGGGGCGTGGCTGGTGACGGCGGTGATGACGATCATTGGCGCGCTCAGCTATGGCGAACTGGCGGCCATGATGCCGAAAGCGGGCGGACAATACGTTTATCTGAGAGAAGCACTTGGCCCCATGTGGGGCTTTCTGTTTGGGTGGACGCTTTTTCTTGTTATTCAGACGGGGACGATTGCTGCGGTTGCGGTCGCGTTCGGCAAGTTTCTTGGCGTTTTCTTTCCGGTGATTTCATCGTCGCACTGGCTGGTGCACTTCGGGCACGTTCCGCCGATCAAACTCGGACCGATGGTGCTGGGGAATATGGATATCGGCCTGAATACGGCCAATCTGACAGGCATCATTATTGTGCTGGTGCTGACGGGAATCAATATTCTCGGCGTGCGGCTGGGCGCGCTGGTGCAGAACGTTTTTACCACGGCGAAGACGGCGGCATTGCTGGGGCTGGTAATTTTGGGGGTTACGTTCGGACGGAACCCGGCGGCGATTGCGGCGAATTTCGGGCATAGCTTCTGGCAAGGCGCCTCGTGGCATTCGCTGCATCCAGTGCAGGTCGGTGTGGGCGGCCCGATTGCGATGGTTGGACTGCTCGCAGTGCTAGCAGTGGTGCAGACGGGATCGCTGTTCTCTGCCGACGCTTGGAACAACGTGACGTTCACTGCGGGTGAGATCAAGAACCCCAAGCGGAACTTGCCGCTGTCTTTGGTGCTGGGCACGGTGATAGTGATTTCACTGTTTGTCGCGGCAAACTTTGTTTATCTGCTGGTGCTGCCGCTGCATGGCGATCCGCATGGCGCGACAGTGTTTGAGCGCGGGATTCAATATGCGGCGGAAGACCGCGTGGCGACGGCGGTGCTGCAGCAGATTTTCCACAATGCAGGCGCGTTCCTTATGGCCGGCGCGATTCTGATTTCAACATTTGGCTGCGCGAATGGATTGATTCTGGCTGGGGCGCGCGTGTACTACGCGATGAGCCGCGATGGCCTGTTTTTCAAGTCGACGAGCAAGCTTCATCCGCGCTACAAGACGCCGGTAGCGGCGCTGGTGATTCAGGCGGTCTGGACCTGCGTTCTCTGCCTGACGGGGTCATACAGCCAGTTGCTGGACTACATTATCTGCACGGAGCTGATCTTCTACATTTTGACAATTGCGTGCCTGTTTGTGCTACGCAAGCGCAGGCCGGATGCCGAACGTCCTTATCGTGCGGTAGGATATCCGGTGCTGCCGGCGATTTATATCGGTATGGCGGCGTGGATATGTGTCGTATTATTGCGCTACAAGCCGCAATTCACATGGCCGGGGCTCTTGATTGTGCTGCTCGGGATTCCGGTATTCGCCGTATGGTCGCGTCGTGGGCAGTCGGTGGCAGATTGATTTCAGAACTGATTTTCCCTGGAAGGAAAAAGCTCGTACATGGCTAATTTGTTGGCAGTGAAACATATTTCCACGCTGAAGGAAGAGGCTGGCGAAGAGGGAGAGCACACACTCAGGCGGTCGCTTGGGCCAGTGAACCTGATTACGCTTGGCGTGGGAGCCGTGATCGGCGCGGGGATATTCGTGCTGACAGGGCAGGCGGCGGCACTGCATGCTGGGCCAGCCATTGCTCTGAGCTTTATTCTTGCGGGCATTACCTGTGCCTTTGCCGGGCTTTGCTATGCCGAATTCGCCTCGCTGATTCCGATTGCCGGATCGGCTTACACCTATGGATATGCGACGCTGGGCGAGTTGGTGGCGTGGATTATTGGCTGGTGCCTGTGCCTGGAATACGCCTTTGGCGCGGCGACGGTAGCGTCGGGCTGGTCTGGATATTTTCTCAGCCTGCTCGAACAGCTCGGGTTGACGCCTTCGGCTTCGCTGGCTCCATTTACGACGACGTATGGCAATGTGCTGTATCTCTATCACGGCCGCTGGCTGCCGTTTATGTCGTTGCCAATGGGTGTGACGGACGTCTCAGGTCTGCCGCATGTGACCGGCGTCTTCAACCTGATCGCCTTTGTCGTGATTGGGATAGTGACCGTGGTACTGGTGCGCGGCATCAAGGAATCGGCCAATCTTAATTCTGCGATTGTGTTCGTGAAGGTCGGCGTTGTTTTTATCTTTCTTTTCCTGGGTATCGGGTTTCTGTTGCAGCATCCTGACCTGGCGCGGATGAACTGGCATCCCTTTATTCCACCTAAGCTCGGGCCTGGGCAGTTTGGCATCAGCGGCATTGCGGCTGGCGCGGCGTCAGTCTTCTTTGCGTATATCGGATTTGACGCTGTTTCGACGGCGGCGCAGGAAGCGAAGAATCCGCAGCGTGATATGCCGATTGGCATTCTCGGATCGCTCGTAATCTGCACGATTCTTTACATTGCAGTTTCGTTGACTCTGACAGGATTGGTCAGCTACAAGGCGCTGAACGTGGCAGAGCCGGTGGCTATCGGCATTGACGCAACGGGCGTGAAGTGGGGCGGCATTCTAGTGAAGATCGGCGCGGTCTTTGGCCTCGGAACAGTCATGCTGGTCATGTTGCTGGGGCAGTCGCGCGTGTTCTATTCGATGTCACGTGATGGGCTGCTGCCGAAGTGGGCGAGCGCGATTCATCCGAAGTTCCGCACGCCGTGGATTTCCAACATCATCGTCGGCACGATTGTCGCTTTTCTGCCGGCGCTGCTGCCGATCGATAAGCTGAGCGCGATGGTGAATATGGGCACACTGCTGGCGTTTGCTATCGTCTCGGCTGGTGTATGGATTCTGCGTGTACGGCATCCTGAGATGCACCGGCCTTTCAAGACGCCGCTGGTTCCGCTGGTTCCGATCTGCGGTATTATCAGCGCGCTTTATCTGATCCTGAACCTTCCTACGCTGACTTGGATTGTGGTGAGCATCTGGCTCGTCGTCGGGCTGATGATTTACTTCAGCTATTCGATCAAGCACAGCAAGGTGCAGAAACTGGAAGCCCAGGCTACGGCTAAGCAGTAAACGCTCTGTGGTATCCCACCCTGTCGCGACTACGCGACAGGATGGGGCACCCGAGGCCCTTCTCCCCGAAACGTGCTTTTTCCCACGCTCCTTAGAGTGGTCGGTATTCCAGTTCGGCGGCTAGTTCGCGGCCTACTCCCTGAAAATCTCCATTGATTTCTCTTGCGCGGGCCAGTGCTGCCTGCACGTGCGGGAGAATGTTTTCCTGGCCGATCTCATGAACCAGGTCCGTGCGTGAGAGGAGTTCAGCGGGCTGTTCTCTGGCTCCGCAAAGAAGCAGCGTTCTGCCGGATTTACGTAAACGCTCGGCGAACTGATCAAGCGCGTGGACGCCGGTGGCATCAAGGGCTGTCATATTGCGCAGACGCAGGATGACGACCGGCGCAAAGCTGTTGAGGTTGTGCGTGGCCTCGACCAGCTTGTCGGTAGTGCCGAAGAGGAATGGACCGTGGATACGCAGGATGGTCACATTTGAGGGGATTTCCTTGTCCTGCAGGATGTGCGGCATGCCGTCGCGCAGATATTCGTATGTGACTGGCGCGACGGTCGTGGTTTCGGCGACGCGGTAGATGTAGAGGAGCGCGGCGAGCGTCATGCCGACACCGACGGCTACAGTGAGGTCGGCAAAAACGGTCAGCGCGAAAGTGGTGAACCAGACGGCGATGTCGGTTTTGGAAAGGCGGAGGATCGTACCAATCTCGCGCCATTCGCCCATGTTGTAAGCGACAACGAAGAGAACGGCAGCCAGCGTGGCGAGTGGGACGAAGCGGGCCAGAGGCGCAGCGACAAGCAGGATGGCGAGCAGCGTAAGGGCGTGAATCATGCCGGAGACGGGCGTGAGTGCGCCCGAGCGGATGTTGGTTGCAGTTCGGGCGATGGCTCCGGTGGCGGGGATGCCTCCGAAGAGCGGCGAGGCGATATTGGCGAAGCCCTGCGCGACCAGTTCGACATTGGAGTTGTGGTGGTCGCCGCTCATGCTGTCGGCGACGACGGCGGAGAGGAGGCTTTCGACCGCAGCCAGAAGCGCAACGGTGAAGACGGACGGCAGCAGCGGAAGAATGTGCTCGGCGTGGAAACGCGGCGGCGTGAAATGTGGGAAGCCCTGCGGGATTCCGCCGAATTTGGTGCCGATGGTTTCGATGGGCAGATGAAAGAGCGCGATGGCTGTCGTTGCAAGAAACAGCGCGATGATGGAGCCGGGGATGCGGCGCGTGATGCGCGGCCAGAAGAGGATGATGGCCAGCGAGGCTGCTGCCACCGCGACAGTTGGCCCGTGGATGGTGCCGATGCCCGCGAACAGCACCTTCATGCGCGAGAGGAATTCGCTGGGAACGGGCGGCGTCTTGAGGCCGAGAAAGTCTTTGATCTGCGTGGACGCGATCAGCAGCGCAATGCCATTGGTGAAGCCGATGGTGACGGGTCGCGGGATGAACTTGACGGCCGAGCCGAGTCCGGTAAAGCCCATGATGAGCAGCAGAAATCCGGCCATGACTGCGACCAGCGACAGGCCGGACATGCCGAATTTCGCTACGATGCCGCCGACAATGACAACGAAGGCTCCAGTGGGGCCGCCGATCTGGGTGCGTGAGCCGCCGAGAGCCGAGATGAGGAATCCGGCGACCACGGCGGTATAAAGACCGGCCTGCGGAGGCAGACCGGAGGCGATGGCGAAAGCCATGGCCAGCGGCAGCGCGACCAGCCCGACGGTCACTCCGGCGACAAGATCATGGCTAAAGCTTTTGAGGGTGTAGTTCCGCAGGCACTCGATGGAGCGGGGAAGCCAGCGCTGCTGTGGCTTCATACTGCCTTCTCCATCTCGCCGAGCATGCTCAAGGCCTCTTTGAGGTGGGCCTGAAAATAGCGCCGCATGAGGGCGAGGACTTCTGTAATGAGCGGATCGCGGACGGAGTAGAAGACCTGGTTTCCAGCGCGGCGGCTGAGGACGAGCTGCTTCGAGCGGAGCACGGCGAGATGCTGCGACACATTGGCCTGCTCCATGCCAAGCTTTTCGATCAACGCTCCAGCGGAAAGCTCGCCGTCGCTCAGCAATTCCATAATGGCGATGCGGGTGGGGTGAGCGAGCGCCTGGAACATATCGGCCTTGAAACGACGCAATGCGTCCTGCATCAGTACCTCCATAATATTCGATTATTCGAATATAACACTACTCCACATAGCTTCCCATTGATTCGGCTTAGGATTGACTGCCGTTTGAGCGGACTGGCGGGCGGTTTTTGCTTGACGAAGGTTTCAGCGTCCACCATCGAAAACTCGCATCATGCGCGGCGGACGGCGGCAGTACCTGGCAGGGCTTGTCACCAATGAAAAAGTGAATGTGGTGCGCCGTGATTTCGATCTGCTGAAGGCGATTCTGACGAATTGCATTCGTTTTGGCCCCGAGAGCCCAGAACCGCGAGCAGCATCCATCATTCCGTTCGCATTTTGAAGGGCACATCAGCTTTATCGAAATGATTCATGATGAGAAAGGCGCTCGTTTGCGCTGGATCTTTAACCAGACTCAGTGGTAGCAGAGTTGTGGGAATGTCTTGTCTCGGCCTGGCGTTTCAACCATCCGCCGTTCTGCACCGAACCATTCATCGCACTGCTTCAAAGAAATTGCACACAGCTCCATATAATGAAGAACCTCGATGGACTCGCACACACAACCTGGCTCGCGCCTGCTGAGCATCGATGCACTTCGTGGTTCTGTGATGGTCTTGATGGCCCTGGACCATGTTCGCGACTTCTTTCATGTTGGGGCCATGTCGTTCTCGCCGACTGATCTGGACAAGACTACTCCTGTACTTTTTCTGACCCGCTGGATCACTCATTTTTGCTTGCCCGTTTTCATGTTTTGTGCCGGACTGGGGGCGTTTCTCTGGTGGTGGAGGAGCGACCGCACGCGCGGTCAGCTTTCCCGGTTTCTCTGGACGCGCGGTATCTGGTTTGTCTTGCTTGAACTGACGGTGATGCAGCTGGCGTATAACTTTAATTTTTCTTCCCGGTACCTGGTTCTGCTGCTCATCCTCTGGATTTTTGGCATCTGCATGATCGCGATGGCTGCGTTCATTTATCTGCCCATTCGCTGGCTGGCCGCGCTGAGTGTGATCGTTATCGCAGTTCACAACTGTCTTGACCGCTTTTCTGCAGCGCAGTTCGGCTCTGTGGGCTGGGCTTGGAATCTGCTGCATCAGCCAGGCATAGTTGCTCTTGCGGGCAGGCAGGTGCTGGTGACCTATACGTTTCTACCGTGGATGGCCGTGATGGCTGCAGGTTTCTGTTTCAGTCAGGTATTTATGCTCGCGGCTGAGCAGCGGCAGCGGATGATGTTGAGGATTGGGCTGGCTGCAAGCGCTGCTTTTATTGTGATGCGCGCGATCAATCTCTATGGAGATCCTGCGCCCTGGTCTGTGCAGAAGTCGGCAGTATTTACTGTTCTCTCATTTCTGAACTGCACGAAATATCCAGCGTCTCTCGACTTTCTGCTAATGACGCTGGGGCCGGCGATACTGGTTCTTGTTTATCTCGACCGACGTTCTCTGAAGGCTGCTAATCCGCTGGTTGTCTTCGGCCGTGTGCCGCTGTTCTATTTCGTCCTGCACTTTTACGCGATCCATGCGCTTGCTGTGCTGATGGCCTGGTTCCGCTATGGCCGCCCGGCTTTTTCATTTATCTTCAATCCACTCCCATCCATGGGTGGCCCTCGGCAGCTCTTTCCGGGCACTTCGGTTACAGTTTGTGGACTGTCTACATCGTGTGGGGCATCATTGTCGGGTCGCTCTACCCGCTCTGCAAATGGTTCGCAAAGATCAAGGCGTCGCGTCGCGTCTGGTGGTTGAGTTATCTCTGATCAGGCCGGGTTTTGATGGCGCTGCATGCGCTTTTCCAGATTCGCTTTTACCTCAGGCCATTCTTCATCGATGATGCTGTACCAGTGGCTGTGGCGTGTGCTGCCATCAGGCATGATGACGTGGTTGCGGAAGACGCCTTCCGGCGTTGCGCCGAGGGCCTGGATGGCGGTTTGCGATTTCAGGTTCTGGTGATGGGTTTTGAAGGCTACGCGTCGCGCTCCCAGGACTTCAAAGGCATGGCGAAGCTGCATGTACTTCGCTTCCACGTTGATGCCGGTACGCTGATAGTCGGGGAGCATCCAGGTCCAGCCGATTTCCAGCGTGCGATTCGCGGATTGAATGTCGGCAAAGCGGGTTGAGCCGACGACGCGGTTATCTTTCTTCGAGCGCGTGGCCCAGGGCAGGGCCGCACCTGCGGCTGCGGCATCCACTCCAGTCTGGATGTAGCGGCGGAGGTCGTCTTCCGATTGCATGCGGTCGCTCATCCAGCGCCAGACCTCCGCGTTGAATGCGATTTCAGCCAGAGCAGGGAAGTGATCCATGCTGAGCGGTTCGAGACGAACGAGATTACCTTCAAGCGTGACGGGAGCAACTTGCATGAGAGTAGTGTAACCATTCGCGTCTTATTTCCAGCCGTCTGCCTTTCACTACGTGCCATTCACCCGGTAGTTATGCGATTGAGCCTGTCTCTCCATATAATGAAAGTTTGTGCGGGTGTAAGCGTTTTCGCCAGAAAGCGTCCTGCATTATTTTTCCGAGGAACAGGTACTAACTCTTTGATCGCAGGCCGCTCGAAAACCGCAATAAGAAGACTTTTCCCTGTGTTGCTGGGGCTTTTGTGCCTTGTGCAGTGCATCGTTCCAAGCGCTGTTGCATGGTCGCAGCAGGATGAAATCCCGTTGTGGGGCGGAGAACTGCGCGACGCAACCGGCGCGCCTATAGCGGACGCCACGATATGGCTTACGGAAAAGGGGCACAGGCACGCTGCTGCGACTTCGGCAAACGGTGGTTTTGCCTTCAAGAACCTGCCCGCCGGAAACTATATGCTCTCGGTCGAGTCTGCGGGAAAAGTGGTCAACTCCGTCCAGCCGATTTTGCTCGAAGCGAATCATGTAGCTGTATTAGTTACGTTATCGGACAAAGATGCGCTGACAGTGGTCGCGCAGAACGATAAGCGCGAGGCCACCGGAGGCGAGCAGCTTTCGAGCCGTGCCGTGAGCGAACTCCCCTTGAACAAGCGGGACTTTAGCCAGTTGCTTCTGCTCGCTGCCGGCACGATGACCGACGCGAATGGCGCGACGAATTTTACGCAGCAGTTTGCCATTAACGGGCAACGCGGCGTGGAGGCGACCTTTGCCATGGACGGCGCTGATACGAGCGATCCGGAGATGGGCGGCGGCACCTTCACCAACTTCAACGTCGATGCGGTCGAAGGGATTCAGTCGAGTTCGGGATGGATGCCGGCTGAGATCGGGCGCGGCGCTGCGGGTTTCACGAACATCATGACGCGCACAGGCAAGATCGGCTTTCACGGTTCTGTCTTTGAATTCCTGCGCAACTCGGCGCTCGATGCGCGGAACTACTTCGATCACCCGACCGAGGGAAGAATTCCGCCGTTCCGGCGCAATGAGTTTGGATTCACGAATGGCGGGCCTGTCATCATTCCCCATCTTTATGATGGGAGTGGGAAAACGTTCTACTTCGGGCAGTACCAGGGCTTTCGACAGGTGCTGGGGACAACGCAGATCTTAGCTGTGCCTACAGCGGAGGAGCGCTCGGGGCTGGATACGAGCGCGTTTCCCGGAGACACGCTGTACGTTCCGGTTGACTCGCAGATGGCGCGCATATTGGCGCGGTACCCGTTGCCCAATTTTCCGCAGGGGTCCTACGGAGTGAACACGTATGCGACTTCGTCAAAGGTGGTCACGAATGCGAACCAGTTCTCTGTCCGTATTGACCAGACGATCGATGCCAAGTCGCAGATCTTTGCGCGGTTTACCTGGGACAATCTGACAGGGCCGACGACCAATCCAGACCAGACGGCGATCGATCCGAGCTTTGCAGTTGAGTACAAGGACCACCAGCGCAACGGAGTGCTGACGTATTCACGCACGGTGTCGCCTCAGTATTCATTCGATTCGTCGATCAGCTTTACGCGCTCCACGCCCGGGTTTCCGACGCCGAACCACACGGACCCCGCGGTGAAGTTCAATGATGGGCTGTTTGAAGCTTTCAATGCTGCCGCTGGTTCGGTAATGCAGGCGTACGGCAATCTTATTCAGGCGCGGCAGAATTTTGTTTATATCGCGGGCAGGCACGTATGGAAGTTTGGCGGTGAGGTTCGCCTGAATCGCGACACGACGTATTTCGGCACCAGTCCGAATGGCGATTATGACTTTGGCGGCGGCACGGCGTATTCACCGGTCGACATCCGTTCGCAGAGTGGCATGCATGATGTACACGCTGGCGATCCTCTGCCGGATACCCTTTCCGGGCTGCTGACAGGAAGCCCTTTCGCATATAACGTGGCTGTCGCGCCGCCTTACTTTTCCGGTGGAGACCATATCGGTCCGGCGGCGATCAATCGAAATAATTTCGCGTTCTACATTGCCGACACGTGGAAGATTTCAGATCGCTTTGTGCTGGATTATGGACTGCGCTATGACGTGTATTCACCGATTACGGAGCGTGCAAAGCGTACTTCGAGCTTTTTACCCATGACGACGCCCGGAGTTCAGGAGTTTGCAGTGAATCCGCAGCCGGGATACCAGACAAACTACAACGGTTTCGAGCCGAGAGTGCAACTGGATTGGCGCGCCACAGACAAGCTGCAGGTTCGTGCTGGCGGAGCGATGATGGTGATTCAGCCGAATATCTGGCAGGACAATTTCCTGACAGGCGCGACGCCGTTTGTCGTTTATCCACACTTGACTGCCGCGCCGGGTGCGCAGCTTCACTACGGTTTTACGATCACGCCTGATGAGTTGCCGCTCGCCTATTCCACATCGGGGCAGAATATTTTTGCCAGCGGCAATACAAAAGATGTGCCTGCCAATACCGTTCTTGACGTTGACCGCTATGAGCATGACCTGGCGGCGGTGACGCCGAGCCGTCAGATCACGCCGCTGAATCTCGCAGGAATCGAAAGGAGCTTTGGAAACGGCTGGCTGGATACCTGGACCCTGAGCGTGGAACGGCAATTCGGGAACCTGACCGCGAGCGCGGCATATGTGGGTACCGCAGGCGTGAAGCTACCGCGTATTACTTTCCCCAACGGGTTTGTGGGTGCCAGTCCGGAGTACGCTCCTTATACGCAATTTGATAGCGCGGGGAATGTGATCGGCGGCTTCGGCTATGAGAACGTAATCGACGATACTTCCCACTCGAACTACAACGCACTGCAAACATCGCTTTCCGGAACCTTCGCGCATGGCGGGCCCGGAGTGCAGGCGAGCTATACATGGTCGAAGTCGCTGGATGATGTGAGCGGTGTGATCGGCGGCGCAACGGGGTCGACGGGTGCGCAGGTGCAGTATGCTCCGCAGGATCCGTTCAATACGCATCCTGAAAGAGGGCCGTCAACCTTTGATGTAGCGCACTCCTTCAACCTGAGCGTGGCACAGGATCTGCATCTGGACAGCATCGATTTTCTTGAGGCGGTAACGAAGAAGATTACGCGAGGCTGGGAACTGTTGAGCATATCGACGATCAGCAGCGGATCGCCGTTCACAGTGTTTTCCGGCCTCCAACAGACGGGCGCCGGTTCGATCGGCACGGACCGCCCTGACCAGATTGGCAAGCCAAACCTGTCGACGGCGCGCAAGGTTCGCGAGGACTATTTCGGACTGGGACCGGCGAATGCGTCGTACTTCTCGATTCCGATCAATCTGTCTGGCGGGACTGGGCCGAACAGTGGACGCTTCGGAACGCTTGGGCGCAATACATTTCGCGGACCTGCCTACTACAACTACGACTTCGCCATGATCAAGGACACGCCTTTCGGGACGCGCAAGGGCGGAAGCGAGTTGATGGATCTGCAGTTCCGCGCGGAGTTCTTCAACTTGTTCAACATTGTGAACATGGGTCTGCCAGCGAATGTGATTAAGGGCTCCGGCTTTGGCGTGATCAGCAAGACCGCCGGGACTTCGCGGCAGATTCAATTTTCTCTGAAGCTGATCTTTTGAGTGGATTAGTTCTTTGCCGCCACTCGTCTCAGGAGTGAACGCAAGGCCTCTGCGTCGGATTTTCCCAGCATTTTCTCTACCTGCTTCTGGGCCTGCTTCCAGAGTGGCCCAGCTTTTTTGTACTGGGCCAGGCCCGAGGGCGTAAGCGCGACCTCGCGGCTGCGGCGGTCCTTACCTTTATGAATTGAGATAAGGCGGTCGCGCTGCATGGGGACGAGGTTGCGGCCCATGGCGGTCTTGTCGGTATCCATCCAGGCGGCGAGGTCGCTGATGGTGGCTGATCCATGATGCTTGAGCAGGTAGGCGATGGAGAACTGCGTTAGATTGAGACCGCTCGGCGCCAACGCCTCATCGTAAATGCGGGTGAGAATGCGGCTGGCTTTCCGGACAGACGCGCCATAGCATGGGGTTGCGTTGTCTCCCACAGTCTCGGCTTCCACAGATATGTGCATATGCACTTATTATAGTTCGTAAAATTTCCTGAATCGATAAATATGTGCATATGCATCTATTAAAGCAAACCCGGAGAATTTGATTCCCGGACAGGAGAAAAGCAATGAGCAGATTAGAAGGAAAAGTGGCTATCGTGACGGGAGCGTCGAAGGGGCTTGGCGCGGCCATCGCAAAACACCTGGCGGCTGAAGGCGCGTCGGTTGTCGTAAATTACGCTTCGAGCAAGACAGACGCCGATCGCGTGGTTGCCGAGATCACTGCCAAGGGCGGGAAGGCCATTGCCGTAAAGGGAAATGTGGGCGACCGGCAAGACATCGCGACGCTGTTTGCCGAGACTTACAAGGCTTTCGGAAAGCTGGATGTCCTGGTCAACAATGCGGGCGTGTATGAGTTTCTACCGCTCGAAGCGATCACGGATGCGCATTTTCACAGGATGTTCGACCTGAATGTGTTGGGGCTGATCGCGGCAACGCAGGAAGCCGTCAAGCGGTTCGGAGAAAACGGCGGAAGCATCATCAATATCAGTTCGATTGTGAGCCTCAGCCCGCAACCCAGCGGGTCAGTCTACGCGGCGACAAAGGGCGCTGTAGATGCGCTTACTGTTTCAATGGCGAAAGAACTGGCTGCGCGCAAGATTCGCGTCAATACGATTCATCCGGGGCTGATCCCGACCGAAGGCGTACAGGCGATGACTGAGGCTGGCAACTACGCCGAGGAGCGGATGAAGAAGCTGATGGTGGTGACCCCGCTTGGCCGGCTGGGGACGCCTGAGGACGTTGCCCATGCGGCGGTTTATCTGGCGTCGGATGAGTCGGCATTTATGACCGGAGAGGGAATTGTGCTGTCCGGCGGCTATCGTTGATTCGAGCCAAAATCGATTCTGAAAGGGGAGTTTCCGAGCGGAACTCCCCTTTTGTCGTCTAAGCAGACAGAGCCATCCCGAAGTTGTCCGGAAACGGACAGTTGGGTTCCGAAAATGACCAGTCATTTGGAAAGGGACGTTCGGAACTCGTGGGCAGATGACTGAATTGAAAAGGCTTAGACACACGCTGGAAATGGCGTGGTAGTTGCAATATCTCTAGTCGATGGATATCGCTCGCCCAGATATTAGGAAGAAGAAGCTTCGCCGGCAGATCGTTATCGGCGCGATTGGTCTCGTTGTGGTCGCCGCAGCGGCAGCTGCCGTGTACCGGCTAAAACCGGCTGCGCCGGGTGTGGATGCCAGCACTGTCTGGCCAGATACAGTCAAGCGTGGCCCGATGGTGGTGCAGGTGCGCGGACTGGGAACGCTCGTTCCCAGCGAGGAGAGTATCCGGCTGATTCCGTCTCAGACGGAAGCCACGGTGACACGCATTCGCGTTCTGCCGGGAACCAAGGTGACACCGGATACCGTACTGATGGATTTGACCGATCCTCAGCTGGACCAGGAACTGCTGACTGCGCAATTGCAGTTGAAGTCCGATCAAGTGGCTTATCACAATCTGCAAGCGACTCTGCAGAGCGCCCTGATGGACAAAAAGGTCGCAGCCGCTACGGTGAGTTCGAATTACAGCCAGGCCGAATTGCAGGCGCAGATCGATAAAAAACGCTATGACCTGGGCGTAATCAGCGGTCTTGACTACAACAAGTCGAAGACTTCCGCAGATGCTTTGACCACGCAGAACCAGATTTCGGTGGATCAGATTGACATCAATCAGAAGGCGATCCAGACGCAACTCGATGTGCAGCAGGCAAAGATTGATCAGGACAAGGCCATGCTGAAGTTGAAAGAGGATCAAAAAGCTGCGCTGGAAGTGCGCGCGGGGATCGATGGCGTTTTGATTTCGCTTGGTCAGGCGACAGCTACAGGCACAACAGCTACAGGCGACCAGGGTTCTTTAGGCGTGGGCTCGCACGTGGCTCCCGGGACAACGCTGGCCACAGTAGTGGTGCCGAATCAGCTGAAAGCTCAGCTGAAGATTGCCGAGACGCAGGCACATGCCATTTTGCTCGACCAGCCAGCGGAAGTCGACACGCACAACGGCATTGTGCCGGGGCATGTGACAAGAATTGATCCCGCGGTAGTGAACGGAACGATCACGGTTGACGTAAAGCTAGATGGGCCTCTTCCTGCGGGAGCGGTTCCTCAACTAAGCGTAGATGGAGTGATCGATCAGGAACGCCTTAAGGACGTTCTGTACGTGGGACGTCCGGCGTTTGGCAATCCGGACAGTACGATCAGCCTGTTTAAGTACGATCCGGATGGCAAGACGGCCACGAGAACGCAGGTGAAGGTAGGCAAGGCTTCGGTTACCCAGATTCAGATTCTGGATGGTCTGAAAGAAGGCGACCGGGTGATCTTGTCCGATATGTCACGGTACGACGCCACGGATAAAGTTCGTCTGGAATAGCGAAAAAGCGAGGAGCGAAGGTAGATATGGATACACAAGCGTTGATCAATATTGAAGGTCTGACGAAGGTTTTCTACACGGATGAGATTGAGACGCACGCGCTCTCGGGGATTCATCTCGTCGTTAACAAGGGCGAATACGTTGCGATGCAGGGGCCCTCGGGCTGCGGCAAGTCGACGCTGCTCTCGATCATCGGGCTGCTCGACACGCCGACGGCGGGCAAATACCTGCTGAACGGGCATGCGGTCGAGAACCTGAACTTCGCGCAGCGCTCGCGCATTCGCAACCAGGAGATCGGCTTCATCTTCCAGAGCTTCAACCTGATCGGCGACCTCACGGTTTACGAGAACGTAGAGCTGCCCCTCACCTATCGCACTGGCATGTCGGCCGCGGAGCGCAAGCGCCGCGTGCAGGAATCGCTGGAACGCGTGAGCATGGCACACCGCATGAAGCACTATCCTTCACAGCTCTCTGGCGGTCAACAGCAGCGTGTGGCTGTGGCACGCGCACTGGCTGGTTCACCATCGATCCTGCTGGCTGACGAGCCTACCGGAAACCTGGATTCGCGCAACGGCGAAGCGGTGATGGAGCTGCTGGCGAACCTGCACAAGGATGGCGCGACGATCGTGATGGTGACGCACGATCCTCGCTTTGCCCGCCATGCAGAGCGCAATATTCATCTCTTCGACGGCAAGGTTGTCGCCGAGGGAGATGCGCTCGAACAGGTGCTGGAAGCGCGGTAATCACACAATTCCGAGTAGGGTTTACATCGGGCGCGGCTTCGCGTGAGCCGCGCCAACAGCAGGGCATTGTCTCAAGACGACCGTTCGGCTGCAGGCAGGGTTTCTCGTTTTGCTTTTTCTCGACGTGCTTGGATCGAGATGACAACTCTTGGGATGGCGCATAATCCCAACGAGGGAATTGATCTCCATGATTGAACTGAAAAATATCGAACGCAGCTACAAGACAGGAGCGGGGCAGACGTGGGTACTGCGCCGCATTAATCTCACGATTCAGGAAGGTGAGTTTCTCACCATCATGGGGCCTTCGGGCGCGGGCAAGTCATCGCTGCTGAACGTGCTGGCGCTGCTCGACGATCAGTGGCTGGGCGAGTATTGGTTGAAGGATCAGCCGGTACAGAAGATGAACCGCAAGCAACGGGCAGAACTTGCGAAGAAGAATATTGGCATGGTCTTCCAGAGCTATCACCTGCTCGATGATCTGACGGTGCAGGAGAATATCGACCTGCCGCTGTCTTATAAAGACATTCCACGCGCAGAGCGGCAGGGGCTGGTGGCCGATACGCTGGATCATTTTCAGATTGTCGGCAAGAAGGACTTATATCCGTCGCAGCTTTCCGGCGGTCAACAGCAGCTCGTAGGCATTGCGCGCGCGGTGATTCACAAACCCGCTCTGCTGCTGGCCGACGAGCCGACGGGCAATCTGCATTCAAGCCAGGCGAAGGAGATCATGGAGCTTTTCCGCGAACTGAACCAGCAGGGAACGACGATCGTTCAGGTAACGCATTCGGAACTGAATGCCGCATACGGCAGCCGCATCATCGAGGTGCGCGATGGCTGGATGGTGAAGGACACGGCACATCCGGAACTGGGCGCGGAGGTGAGCGCATCGTGAAGAGTGGGTCCCGGATTCAACAACAGTTGGCGGCGGTTGCTCTTTGCTGCCTCGTTTCTTCGAGCACTTTCGCACAGCAGACGGCGCCTCCAACTCCGCAGCAACAGCCAGAGCCGCAGACAGCTCCCGCAGCTACACCCGCGGCGACTCCTGATGCTCCAAGCGCAACGCAACAGCAGGTAACGCCGATCAGCATTGCGCAGCAGGACCAGATGGCGCAGAGGTCGATCGGCGCGCCGCCTCCGTTTCAAATCCAGCTACCGCACTCGCATAATCCGTTCGCACCTTATATGCCATCGGATGTGCCGCCGCTGAACCTGACGAACTCGCCGCGTCTGCAGAGTCTGGTTCGCGATGGCAAGCTGTATCTGTCTTTGAAAGACGCGATTGCGCTGGCTCTGGAAAATAATCTCGACCTGGCATTCTTCCGTTACACACTGCCGATTGCCGCTACCGATCTTGCTCGCACCAAAGCTGGAGGCGTGGCCAATGGCGTGAACGTGAGCGTTTCATCGGGAACGCCCGGCGGAGGGAGTAATGCCTTCGGTGCTGGCTCGACCACAGGCGGAGCCGGAAGCACGACAGGCGGAGCTGGCTCTGCGGGGGCGTCTGGCGGCGGTGCCGGAGGTTTGGTGACGTCAACGCTGGGCGCCGGCACTACGGTGCACGGTCGCGATCCGCTGCTTTATTCGCAGGCCTGGCTGGACCACACAACGACACAGCTTACGAACACGGTCACTACCGGCACCTCGTTCTTTCAACAGAACACTTGGGAAGCCCAGGCGTATTACTCGCAATATTTCGCCTTGGGGACGAATGTGCAGGTGTATTACACGGGCTTGCGGCAAGCCACGAACAACTTGTTCAATGCGACTAATCCAACGCTGCAATCGGGCTTTCAGGCCTTTGTCTACCAACCGGTTCTTGCAGGTTTTGGACTCGCGACGAACAACCGCTACATCCGCATTGCGAAGAAGAACCAGCAGCTGAGCGATCTTGGTTTCAAAGCGCAGGCGATCGCGACTATCTCACAGGTAGAAAATATCTACTGGAACCTGGTAAGCGCCTATCAGGACGAGCAGGTGAAGGAACGCTCGCTGCAGTTCGCAAACCAGACGCTTGATGACGATAAGAAGCAGCTGGATCTGCAGGCCATTCCTGCTATGCAGGTGATGAAAGATCAGGCGGCGGTGGCAACAGCTGAAGGCGATCTGACAGTTGCCAAGGCGAGCCTGAAGCTGAACGAGTTGTATATCAAGAATGCGCTGACGAAGGAGATCGACGATCCTCAACTGGAGGATATGCCGGTAATTCCGCTGGATCTGAATGGAACCCCGGATTCGAATGAGAACAAACCGATTGAGACACTGATCGTTGAAGCGGAGAAGAACCGTCCCGATGTTTCGATGGATCAGATTCAAATGGAGCGGGCCCAGATCAGTCTGAAAACCATCAAGAACGAGCTGCTGCCTTCGCTCACCCTGTATGGGGAATTTGCAGGCGCTGGTTTAGCGGGTGTGCCGAATCCAGATTGCAACCCCAACAATGGCTGTATTCCAGAAACAACACTGCCGACCGGCTTTGGGGGTGCAGTCCAGAACACGTTCAATTACACGGCACCGGAGTATCAAGTAGGCTTTGAGCTCGCGATCACGCTGCGTAACCGTGTGGCGAAGGCTGACCAGTTCCGCTCAGTACTGGAATACCGCCAGAGCGAAATTGTGTACGAGCAGCAGAAGAAGAGTATCCGCTTCGATGTGCGCAACTCACAATTTGCGCTGCAGCAGGCGCGTGCCCGAGTCGATGCGGCCATAAAAGCGCGTGACCTGGCGCAAAGCACATTCAATATCACCAAGCAGGAACAACAACTGGGATCGAAGTCGAGCCTGGACACGTTGGCTTCGGCCCACGATCTGGCGGTTGCACAGTCTGCATTGTTTGCTGCGCAGGCGGCCTATGAGCAGGCAAAAGTTTATATCGATCAGGCTACTGGAGAGACTCTGGATCGTATGGGCGTTTCTATTGAGGACGCCAAGGCCGGCGTTGTTACGCATATGCAACCGTAGGGTACGGTTGACGGTATACTCAGGTCTTTGATGGCCACAACACCACAACTCGGCGGAGCAGAAAACGGCGTTCTCAGTTCGCATGCTCCGCGCGTTTTAATCGCAGACGACCAGCCGCATATTCTCGACGCGTTAGAACTGCTCCTGGAGCCGGAAGGCTTCCATGTAGAGAAGGCGCGTTCGCCCATGATGGTGCTGGAGGCGCTGCAGTCCGGCTCCTTTGACGCGCTGCTGGTTGACCTGAACTACACGCGTGATACGACCTCGGGCAAGGAAGGTCTTGACCTGCTGACGCAGATCAAGGCGCTGGACAGCCATGTTCCGATCATTGTGATGACGGCGTGGGCGAACGTCGAAGTTGCTGTCGAGGCAATGCGGCGCGGCGCTCGCGATTTTATTCCCAAGCCCTGGGACAATGCCCGGCTGCTGACTATCCTGCGGACGCAGATCGATCTCCACAATGCGGTAAAGCGTGCGTATCGCCTTGAAGCCGAGAACCGCATGCTGCGCGGGCAGAACCTGCCTGACCTGATTGCGACCGCTCCGGCGATGCAGCCGGTGCTGAGCACGATTACGCGTATCGGGCCTTCGGATGCGAACGTTCTGATTACGGGTGAACATGGGACAGGGAAGGAAGTCATCGCGCAGATGCTGCACGGTCTGTCGCAGCGTGCTTCGCGGTCGCTGGTTGCGGTTAACACGGGCGCGCTGCCGGAAGGCACATTCGAAAGCGAGTTGTTCGGCCACGTAAAGGGTGCGTTCACCGATGCGCGCACAGAGCGCATCGGTCGCTTTGAGTTAGCAGATGGTGGAACACTATTCCTCGACGAGATTGCCAACGTTCCCATGCGGCAACAGGCGAAACTGCTGCGCGTTCTGGAAACGGGCGAGATGGAGCGGGTCGGTTCGTCGAAGACCAGACGCGTGAATGTCCGCGTCCTGTCGGCGACCAATGCCGATCTGCACGCCGAGGTAGAGCAAGGACGCTTTCGCGGCGATCTTTTGTTTCGTCTGAACACGGTCGAAATCCATCTGCCGCCGCTGCGTGACCGCCGCGAAGATATTCCATTGCTGGCGGCGCATTTTCTAAACCGGTATGCGTCGCGCTATCGCAAGCAGATGGAAGGCATTGATCCGTCGGCCCTCCAGGTGATGCTGCAACATGCATGGCCGGGCAACGTGCGCGAGCTTGACCACACGATCGAACGTGCCGTGCTGATGGCGCGTGGAACAAGAATCGAAGCGTCGGACCTGGGGCTGAACCAGCCGCGCGCATCCAGCCAGGCACTTGAAGATATGAGCCTGGAGTCTGTAGAGAGTATTCTCATCCGCAAGGCGCTGACTCGCTGTAATGGCAATGTGAGCCAGGCTGCCGAGGCGCTCGGGTTGAGCCGAGGCGCCTTGTACCGGCGGATGGAGAAGTATGGCATCTAGGAACAGACGCGATCACAATCACAGGAGAACGGCGGCCACGAGCAAAATCCCGCGAGAGGGATTCAGCTTCGAGGTCAAAATCAAGATCCTGATTGCGTCGCTGTGTATTCCTATTTTTGTGCTCTGCGGTGTTCTGCTCTGGATTGAGCAGGTTTCTCTTTCCCTCATCATCGGTTCGCTGACGACGCTGGCCCTGGTGGTCATGTTGGTGGCTTCGATTTTTCTGGAGCAGGTTGTCCGGCCCTTACAGACGCTAGCCAACGTAGTGGCGGCGCTGCGCGAAGAAGACTTCTCGTTTCGCGCACGCGGAGCGGCACCGCAGGATTCGCTGGGCGAGCTTGCTATTGAGATCAACCAGCTTGCGGATGCCATGCAGTCGCAACGATTGAGCGGTCTTGAGGCAGTTGCGCTGCTGCGTCGGGTGATTCTTGAAATGGATTCGCCGGTGCTTGCCTTCGATGAACTGAGCGCGCTGCGAGTCGTGAATCCGGCGGCTGAGCGCGTGCTGCATCTGATCGCTGCGCGCGACCTGGGACGCACGGCAGACGAGCTTGGTTTACGCAAAATTCTGGATGAACCTGACGAGGGCATTACTACGATTGAAGGGCAAGGCCAGCAGGCGCGCTGGATGGTGCGGCGCAGCAGCTTCCGCCAGCGCGGCGTTCCGCATACGCTACTGGTGCTTTCGGATGTGAGTTCAGCGCTGCGCGAAGAGGAGCGGCTGGCATGGCGCAGGCTGATTCGCGTGCTGGGCCATGAGCTGAGTAATTCGCTTGCGCCGATTAAGTCGATTGCAGGAAGCCTGCGCTCGCGGATTTCCCAACTGCCGCCCGAGAGCGCTGCCAGCTTTGAGCGCGGGTTGAATGTGATTGAGAGCCGGGCGGAGTCTTTGAACCGATTTGTGCAGGCTTACCGGCAGCTTGCGACATTGCCCGCGCCGGTGGTGAAGCGAGTCCCGCTTCCGGAACTGCTGGATCGGGTCGCAGGGCTCGAGACACGCTTAACTGTAGAGGTTGAGGACGCGCAACCTGTCAGCCTCAAAGCGGATCCTGACCAGATGGAGCAACTGCTCATCAACCTGGTGAAAAATGCGGTGGATGCAGCGGTAGACGAGCGCGAAGAGGCTGGATTGGTGAGCAAGCCCGCAGTAACAATTCGCTGCAAAAGCGCAGGCGATATGGTTTCCATTCTGATTGAAGACAATGGCCCCGGCCTTACGAATCCCGGCAACCTGTTCGTACCGTTTTATACAACGAAGAAAAGCGGCACGGGCGTAGGTCTGGTACTGGCGCGGCAGATTGCTGAAGCGCACGGTGGCTCGCTGGACCTGCGAAACCGCACGGATGCAATCGGGTGCCAGGCTGAGGTCCGCATTCCGATTGTCCAATCTGAACGGGATGCGAGCTATCGCGCAGAAATGGCTGAAGCCGAACCTGGGATCGTCCGGCGCGGCGCTTAGAAAGCTTCGTAAACGGAATCCGCCACTTCCGATAAGATGGATGTCAGTTACCCCCCTTTCAACTCAACTGGTCGAGGAGTGCAGGAATAGTGTCTGACGCGCAGGCGGCGAATGTGAAAGTGGCGATTCTGGGATTTGGAACGGTCGGCAGCTCGGTGGCGCGGATTCTTTGCGACTCGAAGCCCGAGGGCGTGGCACTGACCCACATCTTCAACCGCAATGTCGCGCGCAAGCGCGTTGATTGGGTTCCAGCAGATGTGATCTGGACGGAAGCGATTGATGATGTTTTGTCGTCCGCGGTGAATGTGGTGATCGAACTCGCGGGCGGCCTTGATCCTGCAGGCGATTGGGTGCGCCGGGCACTTGAAGCCGGCAAGTCCGTTGTCACGGCCAATAAGAAGCTCATCGCCGAGCACGGTATTGCGCTCGACAAGCTGGCGCGCAGCAAGGGCTGCCAGTTGTTTTACGGCGCAGCGGTTGCGGGCGGCGTGCCGGTGATTCCCGGCCTGCAACAGGGACTGGCTGGTGATCGGATCACTCGTATCGAAGGCATTTTGAACGGCACCTGCAACTTCATTCTGAGCAAGATGGAAGACGGCGCCGAGTTCGCTCCGGTTCTAAAAGAGGCGCAGGCACTGGGGTATGCGGAGGCCGACCCTACCGAAGACGTAGGTGGATTTGACGCGCGCGCGAAACTGGTGATTCTTTCGCGCATTGCACTGCGCGCCGATGTGGTGACGAGCGATGTTCCGGCGAAATCCATTACTGAAATTGCGGCGATTGATTTCGCTTACGCGCGTGAGATGGGCTGCACGATTCGTCAGATTTCGCGGGCCGAGTTACGTGGCGGTGAAGTGCTGGCAACCGTAGGGCCAATGCTGGTGCCGCAGGCCTCGCCTTTGGCGTGGTCGCGCGGTACGGAGAACATGGTGCTGGTTGGCGGCGCCTACGGCGGTAACGTGGTCTTCTCAGGACATGGCGCAGGCGGCGACCCGACGGCGGTTGCCGTGGTCTCTGACTTGCTCACGATCGTGCATAAATCCTGCGCCATTGACATGCCCAGCAGGAAAGTGGGGGTTAGCGGGGACTTTCTGCTGCGGCATTACATCCGCTTCATCGTGAAGGACCGACCGGGCATTATTGCGCAGATTGCCGGTGCGCTGGCCAAGCAGGAGATCAACATTCATGCCATTCTGCAGAAGCCGGGTCATACAAAAGCAAGCCTGCCTTTTGTCGTGATTGTCGAACCGTGTCCCTCCTCTGCGCTCAAGAAGGCACTGTCAGAAATAGCGACACTCGATTGCATGCTGGAGCCAACGCTCGACTTGCAGATTCTGGAACCAGAAGCCGAGGCTTAGCTTGACCTCTGGCTCCAGTGGCCTACTCAGCCGACTGCTATTTGTGGCCGAGAATCGGATGCGGCTCGTAGGGCTCTTCGAGCGCCTTGATTTCGTCGTCATCGAGATGAACATCGAGTGCGGCAAGCGCATCATCCAGATGATGCGGCTTGCTTGCCCCGACGATGGGCGCGGTGATCTGCGGTTTCGAGAGCATCCAGGCAAGGGCAACCTGCGCGTTGCTAACGCCGCGTTTGTCGGCGATTTCCGTCACGCGGTCCACGATCGTGAAGTCGGAGTCGCGGTAGTAAAGCTCGTGGGCGAAGGCGTCAGTCTTGGCACGCAGGGTTTCGCCGCGGTCCTGGCGGCTGCGGTTTCCGGCTAGAAAACCGCGCGCGAGCGGGCTCCAGGGAATGAGGCCGATCCCCTGGTCCTGACAGAGCGGGATCATCTCGCGCTCTTCTTCGCGATAGACCAGGTTGTAGTGGTTCTGCATGGTGACGAAGCGACTGACGCCAAGCACGTCCGACGCGTGCAGCATCTGCTGAAACTGCCACGCGAACATGGACGATGCGCCGATGTAGAGCGCCTTGCCGGCGCGGACGATGTCGTCCAGAGCTTCGAGCGTTTCTTCGATCGGCGTGTCGTAGTCGAAGCGGTGAATCTGGTAGAGATCGACATAATCGGTGCCGAGTCGGCGCAGGCTGTCGTCGATCGCGTGAAAGATGTGCTTGCGCGAAAGGCCCTGCTGGTTCGGGTCATCGCCCATCGCATTAAAGACTTTGGTGGCAATGACGATCTTGTCGCGCGACGGACCAAACTCTTTCAGGGCGCGCCCGGTGATCTCCTCGCTTACGCCCAGCGAATACACATCGGCGGTATCAAAAAAGTTGATGCCGGCTTCGAGAGCGCGGCGGAAATAGGGCTTGCTCTCCTTTTCTTCCAGAATCCATTCGCGCCATTTTTTTGAGCCATAAGTCATGGTCCCAAGACAGATGCGCGACACTTTGAGTCCGGTCGACCCCAGATTCACATATTGCATATTTCCCCCCTGCGGCTATTCGGAAATGGAAATCGTCTGATTGGATGAATCAGGTAAGCCAGACGGCTCGGCGAATTGAAGAGTTGCAGTCTGCGAATTATGATGGGACGTTTCGTGTTGGACCAGATGTGCATTTGTTGAACTTTTTCAAACAGACGCAGCATTTTCCCCTCAGCAGCGGTATTTGCCTTGGATTGGCATCCAAGCTAAAAGGACATCTCAACATGAGCACCATAGAAGCTTCCTCCGGACACCTGATATCCAGTTTGCCTGATGCTCCGATTCATCTTCCTTCCTGTGAAATCACGATCGATGGCGCGCAGGCGAGCGCATTTGCGGGCGAGCATTTGGTCCACGCCATCAACCGCACAGGGAAAGAACTGCCGCAGGTCTGCTACCACCACCGGCTCGGGCCGATCCAGACATGCGACACCTGCATGGTGGAAGTGGACGGCAAGCTGGTTCGCGCCTGCGGAACGAAAGTTGTCGCCGGTCTGACAGTCGCCACGGAATCGGCCAAGGCAAGTGCGGCACAGCACGCAGCCTTCGACCGCATCCTTGGAAATCATATGCTCTACTGCACGGTCTGCGATAACAACAACGGCAACTGCACGGTGCACAACACGACCGCGCTGCTGAAGATCGAGCACCAGCAGCATCCGTATAAGCCGAAGCCGTATGAAGTGGATATGTCGAACCCCTTCTACCGCTATGATCCCGATCAGTGCATTCTGTGCGGGCGCTGCGTCGAGGCCTGCCAGAACGTGCAGGTGAATGAGACGCTTTCCATTCGATGGGAAGACGAACACCCGCGTGTTCTGTGGGACGGCGGCCAGCAGATTGGCGGGTCGAGCTGCGTGAGCTGCGGGCATTGCGTGACGGTGTGTCCATGCAATGCGCTGATGGAAAAATCGATGCTGGGCGAGGCCGGATACTTTACGCACTGGCCGAAGCCGGCGCTCGCCGGAATGATCGACCTGGTGAAGGACATCGAGCCGGAACTCGGATACGGGCCGATCCTGCAGCTCTCTGAAACAGAATCTGCGATGCGCAAGGTCCGCACAAAGATAACGAAGACGGTTTGCACCTATTGCGGAGTAGGTTGCTCGTACGATATCTGGACGAAAGATCGGCACATCCTTAAAGTAGAGCCGAGCGAGGGTGCGGCCAACAATATTTCGACCTGCGTGAAAGGCAAGTTTGGATGGGATTTCGTGAACCATCCGGACCGCCTGCAGAAGCCGCTCATTCGCGAAGGCGACGGATTCCGTGAGGCAAGCTGGGAGGAAGCGCTGGATCTGGTTGCGCGCAGGCTCGGCGAAATCAAAGCTGCGCATGGACCGGACGCGTTGGGATTCATTTCTTCTTCGAAGTGCACCAATGAAGAGAACTATCTGATGCAGAAGATGGCTCGTGCTGTTGTTGGAACCAATAACGTGGACAACTGCTCGCGTTACTGCCAGTCGCCAGCCACACAAGGACTCTTTCGCACAGTAGGATACGGCGGCGATTCCGGATCAATTAGCGACATCGCGCAGGCAGGTCTGGTACTGATCGTTGGCAGCAATACAGCGGAGAGCCATCCAGTACTGGCGACACGGGTGAAGCGGGCGCACAAGCTGAATGGGCAGAGATTGATCGTAGCCGACATACGCGAGCATGAGATGGCACGACGCGCCGATATTCGTCTCAGTCCACGCCCGGGCACCGATCTTGTGTGGCTCTCCACGATCACGAAATACATCATCGATCAGGGCAAGGCGAAAACAGATTTCATCGAACAATGGGTGAACAAGTTCGACGAATACAAGAAGAGCCTTGAGCCGTTCACGCTGGAATATGCCGCGCAGGTTACGGGCATTTCGCAGGAAACACTGATCAAGGTAGCCGAGGAGATTATTGCTGCTCCTTCAATGTGTGTACTCTGGGCGATGGGAGTGACGCAGCATTGCGGCGGGTCAGACACTTCAACTGCAATCTCAAATCTCCTGCTTACCACCGGCAACTATATGCGGCCGGGTACAGGCGCGTATCCACTGCGCGGGCATAACAACGTGCAAGGCGCCAGCGATTTCGGCTGCATGCCTGCTTATTTTCCAGGCTACGAAAAAGTAGCCGACGAAGAGGTACGCAAGCGCTATGAACAGGCATGGGGCGTGAACCTGCCAACGACCAAAGGACTCGATAACCACGAGATCGTGGATGCGGTCCACGAAGGCAAGGTGAAGGGCATCTACCTGTTCGGCGAGGACATGTACAGCGCCGACTCGAACGCGAATTACGTGGGCGCGGCGTTCTCCATGCTGGACTTTTTCGTAGTGCAGGATATTTTCTTCAGCGAGACGTGCCGCTATGCCGATGTGGTTTTACCCGCGAGTCCGAGTCTGGAAAAAGAAGGTACATTCACCAGCACCGAGAGACGCATTCAGCGGCTCTATCAGGTCTTCGAACCGCTTGGCGAGAGTAAGCCAGACTGGATGATCGTGCAAGAGATTGCGAACCGGCTTGGAGCGAAGTGGAACTACACGCATCCAGCAGACGTGATGCACGAGTCGGCCACACTCGCGCCTATGTTTGCAGGTGTGACGTACGACCGGCTTGCCGGATACAAGACGCTGCAGTGGCCGGTGGCGATCGATGGTACCGATCAGCCGCTGCTCTACAAGGAGAAGTTCAACTTCCCGGACGGGAAGGCGAATTTCTATCCGATGGAGTGGATTCCGCCGTGCGATACGGAGGACAGCGAATTTGATTTGCACCTGAATAACGGTCGCCTGCTCGAGCATTTCCACGAGGGCAATCTGACGTATCGTGTTGCCGGCGTGCACGAAGAAACGCCAAACCGCTTTGTAGAAGTGTCGCCGGAACTGGCTGAAGCGCGAGGAATCGCGACCGGGCAGTGGGTGGACATCACTTCGCGGCACGGAGAGATTCGCACTCAGGTTCTGGTGACGGATCGGGTGAACGGAAACCAGGTCTACATGCCGCTGAATTCGCCGGAAAAGCCGGTGAATCTGCTGACGGGAAGCTTCACCGATCGAACGACGCATACGCCTGCATACAAAGAAACTCCGGTGAAGATGAAGGTACTGCCGTGGCGCGGCGAGAATCCACTGCCGCGCATCAATTTCCGTTACGGCAAGCCCACGCCGCAGCGCGGTGTTGAGGTCGAACGCAAGTGGAAGCGCGCGGATTACAAGATGCCTGGCAACGGACTGGTTCAGATTCAGACGACTAAGTAAGGAGCGAACAATGGCGAAACCGATTGAGATCAAGCCACAGCCGCGCAATGCGCGCGAAGAATTGCAGCGCCGGCTGGACAACGCTCCGATTGAGCACGCCGATGCGATGCTTTCGCTTTATGAACTGCTCCAGCAGTTGCATGATTCAGGCACGCTCGACGTTTTACGCGGTGCGCTAGGCGCGGGCGATGAGGTGTTGAATCATGTAGTGCGCCTTGCGACGCAACCCGATTCCGTCCGTAGCATTCGCAATCTGCTGATACTCGCCAAATTGCTGGGCAGCATCGATCCGCAACTGCTCCATCATGTTGTGGAAACACTGCCGCAGGCGGTTGAGCAATCCGGCACGAACGAGCCGCCTTCGCTGTTGACGCTGCTCGGGCGCTTCCGTTCAAAGGAAAGCAGGCGTGCGCTGGCTGCCGGTGCAACCCTGCTCGAAGGAGTCGGACGCGGACTGGAGCGGGGCTCGAAGTAACTCCGTTCAGGCCCGGCGTTTGCTGCGTTGCGCGACTGCGACTCCGGTTGATTCGCGAATGATAAGCTCCGGCTGCATCACAATTTCTTCAGGGAATTGTTTGTCTGGATTCGAAATCATGTCCAGAAGGACCTGGGCGCCTTCGCGTCCCATGTCGCGCAGCGGCTGACGCACTGTAGTGAGACTGGGCTTGTGATAGGCGGCGCTCATGATGTCGTCGAAGCCGATGACGGAAATGTCCTCGGGCACGCTCAGGCCGGCATCGTAAATTGCGCGAATGACTCCGATTGCAGAGATGTCGTTGAAGCAGAAGATGGCCGTGAAGTCGCGTGTGCGCGCAAGAAGGTCACGCATCGGTTCATAGCCAACTCCCGGTGACCAGCTGTCAGCATCGAGTTGGATGCACAGGTCGGCTACCATTTTGATATTGAGCTGTCGCGCTACTTCCAGAATGGAGCGCCAGCGGTACTCCGTATCAGGAATGATGTTGGGGCCTTTCACGAAGGCGATCTTGCGGTGGCCGAGATCGTATAGATGGCGCAGTGCAAGTTCCGCAGCCCTCATGTGGTCGAGAATGATGTTTGTAACTCCCGGCGAGTTATTGTGAGCGGAGATGGCCACCGTCGGCAACGGGCTGCGAATCTCGGACGGCGTATTCAGGAGCAGAAAGCCATCGACGGCCCGTTCGGCGAGCATGCGCGGATACTCCAGCATGAGGTCCTGGTTCCAATAGTGACTGGCGCTGAAGTAGAAGTACTGCGCGCGCATCAAATGCTCTTCAACGCCATTCATGACCATCGTAAAGTAGCCTTCGCTGAGATCAGGAGCCATGACGCCGATTGACATGCTGCGGTTCTTGCGCAGAGATCGCGCAAAATAATTCGGACGATAGTGATATTTTCTTGCCGCCTGAAGCACGCGGTCGCGCGTCCGGGCCGGAATGGACTTGGCCGACGGCGAATTGTTCAGCACCAGAGAGACGGTGGTCTGCGAAAGCTGCAGAATTGCGGCGAGCTGCTTCAGATTGATCGGCTCGCCGTTGTGGGGCGGCTCTTGTTTCTCATTCCTCTCATCACCCATAGGCGATTTGTAGCACGTTTGCGCGGAGAGCACTACTGCCGCTGGCCGGAAGTCACGCGATGCCGGCTTCTTCGTAGGTTCCCATGACTTTCTTGAGGGCATTGCATATCTCTCCGACTGTTGCGTGAGCCTTCACGCAGTCGATGAGGTAAGGCATCGTGTTCGCTGGGGAGACTCTGTCTGTAACCGTGGAGGGCTCCTGTTCGGCGGCGCGGCAAAGCGCCAGCAATGATCGTGCGACGGCATCGTTGGAGCGATTGCGGCGCAGCTTTTTCAATTTCGCTGTCTGGGACTCGCGGACGGATTCGCCAATGTAGAGAATTTCAGGGGACGGCTCATCGACGACGTAATTGTTGACTCCGACGATGATCTTCTCGCGGGCTTCGGCGGCACGTTGGTAGTCGTAGCTTGCCTGCGCAATTTCCTTCTGGGGGAATCCATGCTCGATCGCGCGCACCATGCCACCCATTGCGTCAAGCTTTTCGTAATACTCGAAGGCAGATTTTTCCATATTGAGGGTCAGGCGCTCGACGAAGTATGAGCCGCCTAGAGGGTCCGTCACGTCGGCCACCCCTGATTCATAGGCGAGGATCTGCTGCGTCCGCAGGGCGATGCGCGCGGCGTCTTCTGTCGGCAGTGCGAGCGCTTCGTCGTATGCGTCAGTGTGCAGCGATTGCGTGCCGCCCAATACTGCGGCAAGCGCCTGGATCGCGACGCGAGCGATGTTGTTCTTCGGCTGCTGAGCTGTGAGCGAAACACCCGCTGTCTGCGTGTGGAAGCGCATCCACGTAGAGCGCGGATTTTTCGCGCCGAAGCGTTCCCTCATCACGCGATACCAGACTTTGCGAGCCGCGCGAAACTTGGCAATCTCCTCAAAAAAGTCATTATGCGAATTAAAGAAGAAGCTGAGCCGCGGAGCGAAGTCGTCGATGGCGAGGCCGCGCCGGCGCGCCCATTCTACATACTCAATGCCGTCGTAGAGCGTGAAGGCGAGTTCCTGCTGCGCTGTCGAACCGGCTTCGCGGATGTGGTAGCCGGAGATCGAGATGGGGTTGAAACGCGGGGTGAAGCGCGAGGCGAATTCAAAGGTATCGACGACGAGGCGCATTGAAGGGGCCGGAGGGTAGATGTATTCTTTCTGCGCGATGTATTCCTTGAGAATGTCGTTCTGCAGTGTGCCAGAGATTTTCGTCCAGTCTGCGCCTTGACGCTCGGCGACCACGAGATACATAGCCCAGATAATGCTTGCAGGCGAGTTGATCGTCATCGAGACGCTCGTCTGTTCGAGGTCGATGCCAGCGAAAAGCGTCTCCATGTCTTCGAGCGAATCGATGGCAACGCCACACTTTCCGACTTCGCCTTCGCTCTGCGGATCGTCAGAATCGCAACCCATCAGCGTGGGTAGGTCGAAGGCGACGGAGAGGCCGCTGCCTCCGTTGGCAAGCAGGTATTTGTACCGCTGGTTTGTTTCTTCGGGCGAGGCAAAGCCGGAGAACTGGCGCATCGTCCAGAGCTTGCCGCGATACCCGTTGGGATGAATGCCGCGCGTGTAAGGCGGCTCGCCGGGGCCGTTGAGACTGGCTTCCCAGCCTTCGGGAAGGTCCGCTTCCGTATAGAGGCGCTCGACTGGTGTGCCTGAGATGGTTGTGAAGCGGGCGCGGCCTTCTTTGTCGATGTTGATGCCTGTGGCCGTCCCGATTGGTCGCTCGGGAGTTTTCTTCAGAGCCGGATCGAGGGTCTGCGCTTTCCAGCGCTCTTTCTCTGCGGGCGCGTCTGACGAAATCGAGTTGGTCAGCGGCGCATCCGCCATGCAAGTCTCCTCAGGCAAGAAAACTTCTTAGCATAGGGGAAGGGGGCAAGTATCGGCAAGCGACGACCGCACTCACCCCCTTCGCGTTACGTTCTAAAAGTCCTCGTCATCGCCGATGGGTTGTCCCGGCGGCGTTTCAAGGCCGCTGGCGGTCGCGAATTTCGACGGATCTTTACTGAACGCTTCGATCTCGTTCTGCGCTGCCAGCCAATGTGCATGCAGCAGGGCAGGAGCGCTGGTGTCACCTGCTTTGCCCTTGAGCCATGTCTTAAGCTGGTCAACTTCTGCGCCGGCGACGGCCTTGGCCTCCGGCGATGCTGGTTGTGACGCTGCGAGCGCCAGCAAATGGCGCAGGACAACATCTTCAACTGTAAGTTGTGTGGCCAACGCGGTGCCGGTTTGTCTCGGCGCATACCAGGTGGCTTTCAGCGTTTGGTTGATGACATCGTCGAGTCCGGGCAGGGAATTGTCGCGCAGCTTGTATTCGACCAGGCGGCTGGCACGTGAAGGTTCAAAGAGAAGGCTTGCCGTCAGATTGGCCGCAGACTCAACAGCGCCCTCCGGATCGAAGGTAAGGCCGGTGCGCCCCGGAAACGATTCGCGATTATGCGGATAGCCGGGCGGACGCGGCGGCAGGATTTCAAGCAGCGATTGCGGCAGAGTGAGCGTAGACGGATCAAGCGTGTGCAGGACGGCATCCAGCGCCTTCTGCTGATCGGCAGCGGAAACGATGCGCGTGATCAGCTGGCCGTCGCCGCGAGCGGCGTAGCGATAATCGAGCCCGCCGATCTCTTTGCTGGCCGCTTCTGTCTGGAAGCGATGCAGCATGTAGAGAGGCACGAGTGTGTCTTCCAACTGTGCCATGGGCTGACCCGGCTGAATCGCGTTCTCCCCGAAGCGCTTCAATGCGGCCGCGCGGACGGTGAGAATACGGTCGAGTTCGGCAGCTGGATCAGGACCGTTGTCCCACAGATGCGAGTGAGGGTGAGCACTGCCGAGCGGGCGCGAATCCTCATCGGTGATGAAGAGCAGGCCGCTGTCCGTGGCTTTGCGCAGAATCGCGTCGAGAGCCGCGTGCTCGTCGGTGCCCTGCGGGAAATCCGAGTATCCATAGGTAATGGCAACCTTGTCCCACGCGCCAATGCCGATTGCGTAAGCGTGCGAGAGGTCGGGCGTGCCGTCCGGCTTCAGCGTGATCCACGGATGCGGATAGTCCATGACAGAAGTTCCCGGCGCGACTGAGCTGGCAGCGAAGTTATGCGCGAGGCCAAGGGTGTGTCCCACTTCATGCGCTGCAAGCTGGCGGATGCGCGCCAGCACCATCTCTTTCATCGCGTCGGGAACAGGCTTGCCCTGTTCGTAGGGAGAAAGCAGCGCTTCTGCGATCAGGTAATCCTGGCGGGCGCGCAGAGAGCCGAGCGTGACCTGGCCCTTGATGATCTCTCCGGTGCGTGGATCCGTGACGCCTTCGCCGTACGACCAGCCGCGCGTTGAGCGATGCACCCACTGGATGACGTTGTAGCGAACGTCCATGGGGTCGGCGCCTTCGGGCATTACTTTGACCTGAAATGCGTTCTTATACCCCGCCGCCTCGAAGGCCTGATTCCACCAGCTTGCTCCCTCTACGAGCGCGCTGCGGATCGGCTCAGGCGCGCCGCGGTCCACGTAGTAGACGATAGGCTTAACCGGTTCGCTGATGGCCGCGCTCGGGTCTTTTTTCTGCAGGCGATGGCGCGAGATGAGATGCATATCCATCGGCTGGCCGAGCGGTGTGGAATAGTCGCGATAGCTGAGGTCGAAATATCCTGAGCGCGGGTCAAAGGCGCGAGGCTTGTATCCATCTTCGGGCAGCTGGATGAAGGAATAGTGCTCGTGCACCGTAACCGCATGCGCGTCAGGAGTGACGGAGGCCACGAGCGGCGCGTGCACTGGGCCGTCCGTTGTGAAGGTGAGCACTGACTCCACTTCCGTGTTCAGAGGGAAGTTTTTCGTGCTTTCCATGGAGACTGCGCTTCGCCCTGCGTCAAGATGGTAGCTGCCCTGCTTGGCTTCCTGCAGACGTTCGGCAACGCCGTGAGCGTCATGCAGGAAGAAGTCAGTAGCGTCGACCAGCACTTTATCGCCGTCCTCGGCTTCGACCTTGAAACCCCAGAGAACCGACTCAGCAAATGACTGCGCGACGTCGAGGCGTTCTTCTGCATACTGCGAACTGGAGCGGTATTCAAGATTGCGCTCAATCAACAGGATCTTCGGTCCGCTGCGATAAAAGCGCACCACGCGGCCGCGACCCAACTGGCCGCGGTCGAGCCCCAGATCGTTTGAGCCAATGCCGTACGGAAGGGAATCGAGAAAGAGAAAATCTTTGCCAAAGCTGTCGATCTCCAGATAGAGCTTGCCCGCCTTGGCGTCCCAGGCGAAGGGGAAGTATCCATCGAGCTTCTGCATCGCGGCGGTTTTCTGCGTGATGGAAACTGGCTGAGCGGGTGGCGTTTGCGCCAGGCAGAAAAGGCAGGATGCGACAAAAAGAGAAATCGCGAAGAAGCGCACAGGTTTCATCAAGTCGACCTTACAAAGCTGAATTCAGGGATAAACGGAGCGTAACGTGTTTCGCGGAAAGAATCTAGCTTTTTGCTGATTGCCATGCCTTGGCGTATTTCCAGCTCACGTAAGCGGAGTGGTACAGGTGCAGCAGCAGGCCCTCGCGGCCGTCAAGAAAACCGAGGCGAAAAATGTAGTTATAGACGAACGTCGCGGCGGGATTGAGCAGCACATTCCACACGAATGCAGGCAGGGTCCGGCTTGTTTTGCCTTTTGCCACAGTCTGCTCAGCGCCGAGCGTGCTGTAGCGGTTCATGTGCTCAATGTAGTTTTCCAGCGTTGGGTAAGCATGGTGGATGAGGTTGCCCTGCAGCGTGCGCGTTGCACCGGAGCACTGCATCGTCTCATGCACGGTCCGTTCTTCAAACCATGCTGCGCCTTTGCGGAAAAGCCGCAACTTCGGGTCGGGATAATAGCCGCCGTGCCGGATCCAGCGGCCGAGAAAAAGACTCCGCCGAGGCACAAAATACGCGTCCGCCGCCGGCGATTCCTCAAGCAGATGCGTTATCTCCTGCGCGAGAGGTTCGCTCACCTCCTCGTCGGCGTCGAGGGAGAGCACCCATTCGCTTGTGCACTGTTCTATGGCATAGTTTTTCTGCCTGCCGAATCCCCGCCACTCTTCGTGAATGACCTTCGCCCCAAATGCTGAAGCAATATCGACGGTCTTGTCGGTTGAGCCGGAATCGACGACGACAATTTCGTTCGCCCAGCGAACGCTTTCGAGCGTTCGCCGCAGGTTGGCCTCTTCATTTTTCGTGATGATGGCGACAGAGAGAGTCTTTCCCATCCTGGGGCCGTTATTCAAGAGTGACGGAATCTATGCCGAGATGCTGGTTGATGAGGCGAGCCACCAGCGGCTTGAGCGGAGTGCCGTCTTTCGGCAGAATGAAGGCGCCTGCTTCACCGGACCAGTCGAGTTTGAAGCTGGTCGAAAGCGCGGAGATCCATATCTGGCGTACAGGAGTATTGGGCGTGATGACGAATTTCGCTGGCGGCTCGTCAAAAACAATGTTGAGCACACCATTTTGTTCCTCCGCCTCGAAGTCGCCGTCCTCTTCAGCGGCGATTAAGCTTTTTTTGAGAGATTCAATTGCGACATCTGCATACTTACGAAAAGTAAGCTCATCTAACATGGCACCAGTGTAGCAAGCGGGGTTACCAATTTGGGACGATCTCTGGAGTGCGCGCAAAACTCGCGGGATTTTTACATGGCATCGAGGGAATGTATCGCAAAATCGCAGCATCTAAGACTGGAGGAAATGATGATGCGGTTTTCTCGAACCATTGTGTTTCTCGCAGCCTTTTGCCTGTTGCATTTTCCCGCTTCATGGGGGCAAGCGACATCGGTTTCTCTTCAGCATCAGCTAATAAAGGATGTCGCATACAACGAACTGCGGGATCGCGAGCGCGACAGTTTCTGGGCCTATGACGTTGATCAGAAAATCGGGCACGACAGCTATGCGAAGCGCCAGGTCGAAACAAAGCAGGGACCTATTTTTCGCATTCTGGAAGAGAACGGAAAGCCTCTCACCGACACGGAAAGCCGCAGAGAGCAGGACCGTTTAGATCATTTGCTCAGCAATCCCGGCGCGCTTGCCAAAAACCGTGAGGAACACCTGCAGGATGAAGAGCGCCTCCAGCGTCTGATCAAATTGATGCCGGACGCCTTTCTCTACGAGCAGCAGGGAGCGCAGTCTGGTGACCTCGTTACCTACCGCTTCAAGCCAAACCCGGCCTTCAATCCGCCAACGTATGAGGCGCGCGTCTTCCATGGCATGGCTGGGACGATAGAGATCAATCAACGATTGAAACGCTTCGTCGCCATGCAAGGCACGGTAATTGACCGCATCGACTTCGGTTTCGGATTGCTCGGATATGTGGACAAAGGCGGAGAATTCAAGATTCATCGCGAACAAGTGAGCCCGACCCGCTGGAAAACTGACTTGGTGGACGTGCACGTCTCCGGAAGGGTCATCCTCTTCAAGAGCGTGAGCAAAGATCACCATGAGGTGCGATCGGACTTCCAACCTGTGCCCACTGACATAAGTCTCAACGATGCAAAGCGCCTCCTCGATCAGGCAGCCTCGCAGAATGAAGCGGAGCTTCATACCACCCCAAAATTTTGAGCGTCTGATTTTTCGCTAAAATCGTTAATCCGACTGGGATTTTCCAAATCCTCCTGCCGCCTTATGCACATCTACTGATTTATCAGGGAGAAGAGCATGGCAAAGAAAGTCGCCGAAATAATGGTTGAGTCGCTTCTCGCGGCCAACGTTAAACGGATCTACGGCATCGTGGGGGATTCGCTTAACGGCTTCACAGATGCACTGCGCCGCGTCGAGGTGTTGGTATACCGGCAGGAACTCTCCATGCCGCCGACCATCACGCTGGAACAGGCAAAGGGTTTCACCTTATACATGGTGAGGGCCGTGCTGAGTGGGCGCGGCGATGAGGTGCTTGATCTGGCGCAGACGAATCTGCTGCGTTGAGATAAATTGAGCGCGATTGGCATGGGACGCTGAGTAGCGCGGAAACCTGGATTTTACAATTCCTGACGCGTCCCCTGCACTCTGGTAGGAAATTGTTTTCAACCTCTATCAGTATCGTGACGCAGTCAGGCACCGCATGCCGATTGATAACGTCAAAGCCTTGCTGAAGCTAAAATTACGCACATTCTGCTATCATCATGCCCACATCCACGATGAGGCATGGTCTGGATGAATCGACCCGCAAATCTAAACGCAGCTCGTTCCGCGCAACTAGAAACTCTGATGTGAAAACAAGAGGAGATTTCGATGGCAACGCAGGAAGACACTCGTTTACAGGAAGCACATGATGGAAAGGCGGCGTGGCGCAAGTGGGGCCCGTATCTGAGCGAACGGCAGTGGGGAACCGTGCGCGAGGACTACAGCGATTCCGGCGATGCCTGGAACTATTTCTCCCATGACCAGGCGCGCTCACGGGCCTACCGATGGGGCGAGGATGGAATCGCCGGCATTTCCGATGAAGATCAGATTCTCTGTTTCGCGCTGGCGTTGTGGAATGGGAAAGATCCCATCCTGAAAGAGCGCATGTTTGGCTTGACCAACAGCGAAGGAAACCACGGCGAAGACGCAAAAGAGTATTACTTCTATCTCGACAGCACCCCGACTCACTCGTACATGAAGCATCTCTACAAGTATCCTCACGCCGCCTATCCCTATGGTGACCTTGTGGAGACCAACAGACGCCGCACCCGTGACGAGATGGAGTATGAACTCATCGACACGCATGTCTTCGATGAAGACCGATACTTCGATGTCGTCGTTGAGTATGCGAAGCAGTCCCCAGAAGATTTAGCCATCCGCATCAGTGCGACGAATCGTGGACCGGAGCCAGCGGTCCTGCATCTGCTGCCCACCCTCTGGTTTCGCAATATCCCGGAAGATGAAGAATCAGTGCCGCTGTTACGCAGCGTCATTTCCGGTGGAAGATCCGCCGTCGAGGCCACGCATCCCCTGCTGGGCACCTACCTCCTGTCCTACGAAAACCAGCCACAGGTGTTGTTCACCAACAATGAAACAAATACACAAAGAATATTCGGTCTGCCCAATGCGTCGCCCTATGTGAAAGACGCATTTCATGACTATGTGATTCACAACAGAACGGACGCCGTGAATCCACAGCAGGAAGGCACTAAGACCGCCGCTTATTACACCAGCACTGTTGCGCCCGGAGATACGTGGTCGATCTGCCTGCGTCTTTGCTGTGAGGCAGACGCTGCCGCTGCGTATGGCCTGCTGCCTGAGAATATCTTCGCGCGCCGCAAACAGGATGCCGATGAGTTCTACCGCGCGATTACGCCTGATAACCTGAATGAAGATGAAGCCAACGTAATGCGGCAGGCGCTTGCCGGCATGCTATGGACAAAGCAGCACTACAACTTCGATCTGAATCGCTGGCTGAGGGAGCATAGCGATGGAAGCGTGCGTCATAAGCAGGCTCCGCGGAACAATGACTGGCAGCATATGGTGAATTCGAATGTCATATCCATGCCCGATAAGTGGGAGTATCCGTGGTATGCGGCCTGGGACCTCGCTTTCCACACGCTGTCTCTCTCCATGGTCGATATCGACTTCGCCAAGCAGCAATTGCATTTGATGACCCATGCCGTTTATCTGCACCCCAGCGGACAGATCCCTGCATACGAGTGGAATTTCAGTGACGTCAATCCACCTGTGCATGCGTGGGCTGCGTATTTTGTCTACTCGCTTGAACGCAAAATGCGCGGCGTAAACGACATCACTTTCCTGAAGACCATCTTCAACAAGCTTGTACTCAACTTTACCTGGTGGGTAAATCGCAAGGACCGCGATGGCAAGAATGTTTTCGAAGGCGGATTTCTTGGACTCGATAACATCGGCGTCTTTGACCGCAGCGCGCCTCTGCCGGGAGGCGGCTATCTTGAGCAGGCCGATGGCACGGCATGGATGGCGCTGTTCTGCCTGAACATGCTTGAAATTGCAGCGGAATTGGCGATCCATGATCCGGCATTTGAACCCATGGTGATCAAGTTCGCCGAGCATTTCCTCTGGATCGCCTCGGCGATCAATAAAGTTGGCGCGGACGGTTTGTGGGATGAGGAAGACGGCTTTTACTATGACATTCTCCGATTCCCGGATGGCAGGGCGACGCGGCTTAAAGTACGCTCTCTGGTTGGATTGTTGCCGTTCTGCGCAACCGCGGTCGTCGAAAAATATCAGCGCGATCGGTTGCCGCATCTGGCGCAGCACATGTGGTGGCGTATGCAATCCATGCCGGATGTTTTTGCCAGCATTCACCCGACCGGGCCAAATTATTTTGGAGTAGCTGATCGTGGAATCATGGCGTTGATGGGGCCGGATAAACTGCGCCGCGTTCTGAGCTACATGCTCGATGAGAACGAATTTCTAAGTCCCCATGGCATCCGTTCTATCTCGCGGTATCACCTGAAGCACCCATATATCTTCCACATGCACGGTCAGGAGAATCGAGTCGACTATCTTCCGGCAGAATCGAATACCGGCATGTTCGGCGGCAATTCCAATTGGCGCGGGCCCGTCTGGCTGCCCGTAAACGCTCTCATCATTCGTGGGCTGCTGAACTATTATCTCTACTACGGCGATAACTTTTTAGTCGAGTGCCCGACCGGATCGGGAAATAAGATGAACCTTTTCCAGGTCGCAGATAATCTGGGCCGGCGACTTTCGTCTATCTTCCTGCGCGATAAGGATGGTCGCAGACCGGTCTACGGAGGCGCCGAAAAATTCCAGACCGATCCACATTGGCGCGATCACATCCTCTTTTATGAATACTTCCACGGAGACAACGGAGCGGGCCTTGGCGCAAGTCATCAGACCGGGTGGACAGGGTTAGTAGCGCGGCTGCTTCAACTACAAGGCGTATTGGATGCTCAGACTTACCTTGAGGGCGGAAGACAAAATGCCTTCGAGGCCGTTCAGTCTCTTAGTGAAACTCTGCGGCAATAAAGGAGTGGCTCGCGAGCAAAGCTGGGCCGGCATGGTCGATGGCAACACCACCCATTGCCCCCAAACACGCCCGCTCGGAAGCCTTACAAGTCAACGCAGCATATCGAAAAGCAACGAGCATACATCAACAACAAGAAGTCACTGGAAAGGGGATTTTCTTGGTAGGTAGCCACAGCAGTCAGCGAGCGACTAGCTCACATGCTGCGATCGCGGCGACAATGCCGAGGCCAATCATTAAAATGATTCCTCGGGCCCTTAAAAGTTTGTCCTGCATGTACATGTAGGGTCTCCCACTCGGCAAAGATTATCGTCACCCCGGAAGGAACCTGTCAAGAATCGACCGCACGCTTTGCGGATTATCGATGGGAGCCCGAAGAAGCCGGCTGCCTGAATCAGGCAGCCGGACTCAGTGCGAGTATTTCTCAGAACGGTTTTACGTGGTTTTCGCCGCGTTCACTTTGCTAATCCGCATAGACACAATGACTTGCAAGCAAGTATGGGGTGTCGACCGTTCAGTTTTGCATTGTTGTCGAAGCGCATTTGGGATTAAGCTGAGCGAGATGCGTTTCGAAAGAATCTGGATACAACAGTGCAAAGCTACGCGCGCGATCCGGCGACGGTTCGGCGTGAAGAGCGCTCTTGACTACTTGGTTGGCGAGAAGCTCGTTCGCTTTGCGCAGGAGGCAGAGCGCTGCCCGGAATTCGCGAAAGAATTCCCCCGGTTTCTGGCCGCGGTGTGGCAGGCGTTCAATCAGTACGAACTGGCCGGATATGTGGCTTTACAGAAACCGTCCGTCAGATCGCAACTGCGGCGCTTGCTCTATCTGCGCTGACCACTTTTCAATTACTCGAGATCCGGAAGATCCACGCGTGCAAGCAGAAGCCGGATAGATCGTCCTTGCCCGTGCGTGCGCTCAATGAAACCGTTGGCTTCAAGAGTTAGGACCATCTGGTGCACGGAGGGAGGGCTCACGCGAAAGTATCTTTGCATGTCGGCCTCGGCGGGAGGCTGGCCGTTGACCTTGCTGTAGTAGTGAATGAAGGCGAGATACTGACCCTGTTTGTTGGTGAAGGGTTTTGTCGGCACAAAGGGAGTGTACCGTTTTCGATTTACACTTAAGAACGACGGAAGAGCCTGTGCGTGCCGTTCCTGTTCGAGCCAGCGCGGGACATGCTTCTGACGGGCTTCAGAATGGCTCGGTATAACTCCTCGGGATCGATCCCCAGCCTGCCGGCATTTGCTTCAATGATAGCGATTCGGCCGACGAGTTGCCGGCTTCTCTCCTGTTCCTTATCGAGTTCAGTTTTCAACTGATCGAGCTGACCCTCAAAATAGCGCTTCTCGATAGCCGGACCGGATAGTTGTGCATTTTCCATCTGGCGTTGCTCGGCAGCGTTTACGTCGTTGTTGAATCCATACTTGTACAAGGTTGTCGGACTGACGCCGAGCGCAGCAGCGACGCTCCTAACATCCAGCGCAGTTTCATCGGGTGTGTGGGCTTCAGCGACAGCCAGATAGTCGCGGAGACGCTGCTGTAACTGATCGCGAACGCTTACTCGGGGCATCGTTTGCTCCGCGAAGAAGCAATTGGGTTGCCGTCGCCCAATTCCAAATCGTCATCTACGATCAGAGCCTTCGCGATTCCATCGAGTGTCTCTTCGCAATGACGAACCCAAGGTTCCGCGATCCCTGCGTTGCGCGTTGCCTGAAGCCTGGCCGCGTGCAGCGCTTGCTCGGTAGCCGTGCGGATCTGAATCAGATGTTGCCGTTCGTTTTGATTTCCGCGCGTGCGGAGGTAGTCCGGACAACCTCGCACGCAGTTGAGGTGGAAAGGGCACGGAGTCACGGCAAAGTCGTGGAGGCAAATGCCAAATGCGGTAAAGTGCGCGGCCTGAATCTCGCCTTCGAGGAAATCGTCTCTCCGGCTGCGTGGCAGTTCGAGGTAAATGTCCGTCTTGACCCCATGGAATGAACCTTCGCGTATCCCGGCCTTGACCCACTCCAACCGTTCACTGACGGTGGCATGCCGATAGGCTTCCGTATCCCTTGCGTTCTCCCGGCCAAGCCAGCGCGTCTGTAACTCGACAGGCAGGCCGCCCTTGTCGGCAATGTGGTTGAGCCAGTGCCTGAGCTGATGAGTGGTCATGCGGCAGAAGGAGCCATTTGGTTCCCGAATGCCAAATCTCTCGAAGGCGGACTTCATGTTTCCTCTGCAGGTGACGAAGTCGGCGATCTGCGAGAGCAGCACTGGTTCGACAAGGAGCGGACAGGCAGACCTTGTGGCGTGGAAGAAGTTGCGGAATGCGATGAACAGCGTTTCGGAGAGCTTCTGGCGTGTTCCATCGCGGCGATCTACCGTCCACAGTTGCCTGACGCGGAGGTTGCGCAGGTATGCCTCGACTTCAAATGCCCGGTAATAAATCCCCTTGGAATCCTGATGCCTTATGAGCTTGTCCCGAGCGATCGTGAAAACGCTGAGGTGGTTGCAACCGAGAACGCGGGCAACTTCGCGCCGGGTCATGCGCGCGCCCCAGTGAAAGCCTGGGATGGGCACGCGATGGGGGGAGATTTCCAGCAGCTTGGCGCGTTGCCGCGCGGCGTGTGTGACCTTGCGAATCCAACTGATCGCTTCCTGGGCCAACTCCGCGCCAATGGGCGTCAACCAGCGGACGGCAAGCAATCGCGCGCCGCCTCTGGTCTTCTCTCTGTAGTAGCGAATGCCGTAGCGTATCTGACCGCCCCTCGTTTCGCGGACTTCGCAATCCAGCGGCAGAGTGAGCAGTTCGCCGATGCGGAACCCGGTCACAACCAGAATGGCCAGCGCGGCGGCTCTCAGCTTGTCTCTCGGCTCGACGGCGTGCTCGCGATAAATATCCGCGAGACCGTTCAACACGGCTTCGGATGGCAGCCGGTCACGGCGGGCATGCTGACCGGCTATGGTGTGGCGGTTGAAATCCTCCACGCGTGGAGTCTGCGGAGTGTAGTAGAGCGGACGGCAGAGGTTCCGGCTGGCCAGGAACCTGGTGAACACGAGCAGGCTCATCATGCGCTTGTATGTGGTCGACTCCGCCCAGTGAACCCGCATCAGCAGCTCAGCCTGACTGAGGTCTTCTTCCGACAGGGTCTGCCATCGGAAGGCTGCGGGATCGCCGCCGCATCGCGTGAGGATCGCTTCCCAGAGAATGCGAACGGTAGCCAGTCTCAGATCCATGTTGCCTGGCGAGTGGCGGTCGAGGATCAACCAACTCTTGACGATGCTGGAAAAATCCGCCGGTAAAGGCTGATCGTTCGTGTCATGACGCGTGAAGTACACATTTCGGTTCGTCCGGTTGAACGCCCTATCCTTCAAACAGCTGACGTCCCAGAACGATGAGTCGAACATCTCCGGATCGGCACCGAAGTCTACCGCGAATTTTTCGCGGGCGATGAGGACAAGCTTCCGTACCGAAGCGCTGCTCATTTAGCGCTCGCTTCCGAGGCTCGGATGCCTTCGATGGCCTGACGGATCGCCACGCGCACCTGATCCAACTGCAGAAGGATCCTTCGGTCGCTAAGTTGCTCGTGGCGCCGAAGGAACTCATCGATAGACTCCAGCATCTGTCGATGCGGCCCAGTGCGGAGCGCAGCGAAGGACGGGCACATATAACAGCTCAGAGGCGGGAGCAGTTGGCAGAGCCCGTCTCTCGCTGCATCGCGGCCGCACAAGCCGATTCCGCCCACATCGAGGTGTGGGATCCCCAGATAGGGGACGGCTGCGGGAATGGTTCCATGTGAACGGCTGACGGTTAGAGATCGATCCGACTCGATGATCCGGCCTTGGAAGCGGCGAACTAGCGGCGTTAATGCGCTATCAGTGGCTTGGGTGACTGGATCAGCAATGGAGGAGGCGGTTTCAATGTAGACCCTCGCGTTTTGCGTATCAGTATGGTCGAGGACTTCGGCGATATGAAATATGGAGGCACCTTCTTCGGCCATGTGCGTGGCGATGGAAAAGCGGAAACGGCGCGCGTTCATCCTCAACCGAAGCTGCGTGCGTGGTGAGATGAGATCCGCTGCCTGCGCAAAGCGCCGCATGGCCAGGTTGATGGCTGCTTCCGGGTTCGATACCGGAAGCCAATGGAGCAGTGGTCCATCGGGGCCACCCTCCTGCATACTCGCAAGCAGACTGCCGAGCGCGCCACTGATCGGCCGCCGTTTGGTCTCGCGCCGCGGAATCCGCTTCTTGACGCGCGGCACATCGAGTTGCCACACAACTCCCGACTTGGTTTCGTAACGAATCAAATCACTGTTGCGCAGCCGCACGCTCGCGTTCGGGTTGTGGCCCAGTTCCAGATGCAGCATCACGACGGCCCGATCCTGGACTGTTCCCAGGCCCTCTTGAACGGCCCTGCTGATCAGCATGAGTTCATCGGGAGAAAACGGCCCTCGAACGACGTCGCGAAAGCGGACGCTGTGGCCTTTTGCGTTCCCAACCGCTGTGATCGATAGCAGGATGTCAAGAAAGGCCGGATCGAAGTCCCGGTGCTGTCTGGCGACACCCCAGCGATAAAAGGTGCGCAGCCGAGAGAAGTCGTTGCCCTTATCCGCGGTGTGTTCTATGCCATGCTGTAAAAATGACCGTACGAGCCCCTCGTTCAAATCCGCCCACTCTACCAGCGGCTGAGTACGAGAACGCAGCCACTCCTGCAGACGCAGAAACATATGAAAATCGTTCTCGATGGTCCGCGCCTTCTTCCGCGCGATCCGGTCGGCGAAATAGAGCTTTAGCAGGTGGCGCGCTCGCGGACTTAAGATGTTCAGCTCATCCAGCTGTGCCCAATGAAGTGCAATCCTCTTACCGCCGTCCAGCGATGAACGAAAGCGCCAAATCTCCTGCGCGGTATCGACAAGCTGGCAATCGAAGGAGAGCACACTTGCGGGGAGCGGGGACAAATAGGACAGACGGGATATGCGGCGGGTGGCGTTAAGCATCCTGCGCCTCCCCATACAACTTCCGATGGTAGCTACGAACAGCATCCTTGGCCTGGCTTGCCAGAGCGCGCTGGATGTAGCGCGTCGCGGACTGCGGGTTGGTCCATCCGCCAAGGTAAACCAGCCGGTCCATGCCGTTAGGTCGATCGGCGAATGCTTCGGCCATCCGCTCGGCCCAGCTGTGCCGCAGGCGATGCCAGGATAACGGCGATATGCCGCTGTGCTCGCCGATGGCTGCGATCACGTCGTCCGCCGTATCCATCGATACCGGACTTCCGGAGCGCGCAACAAACAAGTACGGACTTCTGCCTGAAATCCTCCCCAGTGGTCGCGGGTACGTCAGATACGCGCGGATGGCCGCCAGCAGGTTGCGTGAGGCTGGAATCACTCGCTCGGCGGTCTTGACCGCGGGCTCCTTGGACCGCGAGTCGTGTGGATCGTCCGGACGCCGAAGTACGCGAATGCCATCGTCAACTCCCCTTGGCAGCGAATCCAGCCGCAGCTTGAGAAGCTCACCCCGTCGTATCCCCAGTTCCAGGGCTACCTCAAACATCAGCCAGTTCCGCAGCCGGGCATGCGGAGAAAAGACCTCCGGAAAACTCAGTACGCCTTGTGCATCGCGCCGTGGGCCAATGCTGTTGCGGATCGCCCGAATCTCCGCCTCTTCCAGGGGCTGAATGCGGTCTGATGCGTGCGCACCGCACCGCAGCGAACGAAGAATCAGTCCAATCCTGTTCCGTTCCTGAGCGAGTTGCGCGAGATCGAGAGACCTGCGGCCACCGCGGTTTTCGCTATCCAGAGACCACTTCAGGAAATCTTCAACAATCGCCAGATGCTGATCGAAAGCTCCTGTGTCCAGTTCTTGCGTACTGGCGCTTTGAAAGCTCCGCGCCAACGACTCAATCTCTCGGTTCTGAAGCGTTCGTCCCTGCGTAAGCCGATCATCAAGATCGAATCCCGCTGTCTCTTGTGTCCAGCGGTACACCTTCGCCAGAACCCGGAGGTTGGCAGCCAGCGTGGAAGACTGAACCCTGTACCGCCTGTAGCGCATAGCCCAGCGCAGAGCAACACGCGCCGGAATCCAGGTCACCGCATCGACCAAGCACGGAAGTCGCTCTCCGGAATCAAGAACAAGGTGAAGAACCGAGAACGTCTTCTCTCTGTCCGCCATCGCCCACCCCGCTTCGAGGACCAGTGTCCACGAAATGTATTACTGGGCAATGATGTTCCAGTGAAAACTGGACACACACAGCATCCCCGGTCTACTCACGCGGGATCAGTGATAACTGGACACGGGATAGCCTGCGGTATCAGGGCAGAATGAGGCCCTTGGCGGTCGCCTGGTTGTGTGCGCAAGTCACTCCGGCCTACGGCCTACGCGACTTGCGCACACAACCAGACAATGGATCGGAAGCTCTCAGAGCGAGACCTTCGAACAGAAAACTGGACACTCACACAAAACCCCGGATTAGAAGGGAATATCGTCGTCTGTAATTTCGGCCGACTGTCCGTAATCTTCGGAGGGAGCTGATGAGCGCTGATCGAAGGTCGAAGAGCTGCCCGAGCGAGTATAGCTTCCTCCACCACCTTCGCCTTCACTACGTCCGCTCAGCAGCGAGATATCGCTGACGACAATTTCGGTCTTATAGCGCTTTTGGCCGCTGGTTTTGTCATCCCAGGAATTTGTCCGGAGACTACCTTCTGCGTAGAGCTTGGATCCCTTCTTTACATAGTCGCGGATGATCTCGGCAACTTTGCCGAATGCCACAAGGTTGTGCCATTCAGTCTTGTCCGCCCAATTGCCGCTTTGGTCTTTCGCGCGCTCCGTTGTCGCAATGGAAAAATTGGCCACCATAGTACCGCCCGGGGTCGCCCGAATCTCGGGGTCTTTGCCCACGTTGCCAAGAAGAATAACTTTGTTGACGCTCTTTGCCATAAATCCTGAATTCTCCCAATCCACGCCGCGTCTGCACGCGGCTAATTCTGAAGAATAGCAGAAGGGGAAGGCCTTGCCATATCTCGTTGAAAAGATTCATCCGCGGCCCCATGTGGCCTTTGACATATGGCAGAGTTAAGAGCTCTTCAGCCCGCCCCGAGATAGGATGGGTCGAAATTTTTGTTGCATATATATCCAAAAAATATATATCTAATAGTAGTAGGCAAGAGGCGAGCTATGATTCCTTTCTTCGTTCTTGCAGCAGTCTTCATCGTCTGCCGCCTTCTCGGATGGGCTGGCATTGAATTCCTCAACGCTTGGCAGCATTGCCTGCGCCTCGCCGTGGTGGCGATGTTTTTGCTCACATCCTCGGCACACTGGGGCAAGCGTCGCGCCGACCTTATTCGCATGGTACCGCCGGCGTTTCCACGTCCGGACCTGTTGGTCACGCTTACCGGAATCGCGGAACTCGCCGGAGTCATCGGCATGCTCTGGACGCCGGTCACCAGGGCAGCGTCCGTTGGGTTGGGCCTCCTGTTGGTCGCGCTCTTTCCCGCGAACGTCTATGCGGCGCGGCACCAACTCACCATTGACGGCCGCAAAGTGCCGGGCCTGTTTCTTCGGACTGTACTGCAGATCATTTTTCTCTCCGCGGTCATTGCGGCAGGGTGGTGCTGAGATGCCGCGGGTGAACCAGAGTCAATTCGCCCTTCTGGGCTTGCTCGGCATTGAGCCAATGTCCGGTTACGATCTCAAGCAGTTGATTGCGTGGTCGGTGGGCCACTTCTGGCGCGAAGGCTACGGACAGATCTATCCCACTTTGCAAAAGTTGGAAAAGCAGCGTCTCGTCACGAAAAAGACGCAGCGGCAAAAAGGCAAGCCGGACCGAAATATCTACTCGCTCACGGCCGCAGGCCGTGAACGCCTTAAGCGATGGCTATCTGAACCCGCCAGCCCGGAAGTCCCGCGCAACGAGCTTCTGCTGAAGCTGTTTTTCGGGCAGTGGCTTCCCGGAGCGATGAGCCGCAGGCAGGTAGAGCAACGTCGCCAGCTTTGGAACCAGCAGCTTGTCGAATACGTAGCCATTCGCAAGCGTTTGTTTAAAGAAAACACCGAAGGCAACCCCGGACTGCCGTTCTGGGAAATAACTCTGAGTTATGGCGAGCACATCGCAAAGGCGCAACTGGCCTGGAGCGACGAAACTCTGAAGAAACTGAAAGACAGGGAATAGACCAACGAGGAGGTCACGTCATGCACGATCCACTTTGGATGAGAGCATTTCTCGCAGTCCATGTCGCCGCAGGGACTTCGGCCTTTGTCCTAGCCCCTCTTGCATTGATCACCGCCAAAGGCGGCAAGGCGCATCGCCGCTGGGGCAAAATCTATTTCTGGGCGATGGCCGTGGTTGCCACCACCGCAATCGTGATGTCCATCTATCGTCCCGTCCTATTCCTCGGACTGGTAGCCATCTTCAGCTTCTACTCCGCCTTCGTCGGCTACCGCGTGCTCGGGCAGAAAGCCGCATATAAAGGTGAAAAAACCGTCACGACACTCGACTGGTCCGCCGCCGGGTTTACATTCCTCTCCAGCGCACTGCTTGCGTTTCTGGGAGCTGCAAAGCCTGCGCTCGTACAAAACCTCGGCATTCCGGCAATGGTCTTCGGCGGCATCGGCATGTGGATCGCAGGCAACGCTGCATGGGCATTCACGCATCGTCCAAAAGAAAAAATGTTCTGGTGGTACGCGCATCTTGGCGGCATGCTCGGCAGCTATATCGCCGCATGGACGGCCTTCAGCGTCGTCACCATCGGTCCGTTGCTGCATGGAGCATGGTGGATATGGGTGTTGCCGACCGCGATTGGTGTTCCATCCATTGTGATAACACGGGCTTACTACCACAAGAAATTCACGCCGAAGCCAAAGATCAGCGCGCAAGCCACAGCATGAGCCTGCAGTATCATCTTTATGAATGCTCGCCTCAATCCGTTTCATCTGGAATGCAACTCGTGGCCACCGCCTGAGGCCGTGGCGCAGCGAATACCTGAAGTGGCGGATCGAGACCTATTCCGGCAAGAAAGCCGAAAGCCTCCAACCAAGAGACGTCATCAGCTTTTTATGGAATGAGAAGCATAATCTAGTGCGCTTTCTCAACTGGACCGATGAAATGGACGGCTACCGAAAGCTGTCATCGCGCAGCCGGCACTCATAGCTGCACCCCGCCTCGATATAATCGCTGCGAACGCATGCACGCCCAACCGACACGCCGCCAATTCCTGAGACAAACTACGAGCGCAGCCGCAGCCAGCCTGCTTCCATGGTCCGCTATGTCCGCCTTTGCTGAAGAAGTCAGCGGCGCGCAATCCCTGCGCGCACACGCCGAGGCGCGTGGACTGCTCGTAGGCTGCGCAGTCGTTCCGGAAAAGCTCTCGAACGAACCTGCCTACTCAAACACAGTTGCGCAACAGGCGAATCTGCTGGTCGCAGAAAATGCAATGAAGTGGAAGGCATTGCGCCCAGCTCCGGATAAATACAACTTCGCGCCGGCAGACGCGATCCTCGCCTTCGCGAACGCGCACGGCCAGCGCCTTCGAGGCCACAATCTCTGCTGGCATGAGGCGTTGCCCGACTGGTTTCAATCGACGGCAACTCACGCAAATGCGCGCCGACTACTGACCGATCACATTCAGCATGTAGCCGGACACTTCGCAGGAAAGCTCCACTCATGGGACGTCGTGAATGAGGCGATCGATGTGAAAGACGGCCGCCCCGACGGCCTGCGCAAATCGCCATGGCTTGAACTGGTTGGCCCCGACTACGTCGAGATCGCCTTTCGCGCAGCGCGCATGGCCGATTCAACAGCGCTACTCACCTACAACGACTACGGCATCGAACTCGACACGCCAGACCAACAGCAGAAGCGCGCTCAGGTGCTCGCGCTGGTTCAGCGGCTACGACTAAGGGGAGTCCCTATCCATGCCGTCGGTGTGCAAAGCCACCTCACCGCCGGCGAAGGCATACCCGGCTCCGGATTGCGCGATTTCATCCGCGAAGTAGCCGCGCTGGACATGCAGGTCTTCATCACGGAACTCGACATCTCCGATCACAAGCTCACAGGCTCGGCAGCGGAGCGCGACGCAGCCGTGGCTAAGCTCTACGGTGACTACCTCGACCTGGTGCTCGCCGAGCCCAACGTCACAGCCGTCCTGACCTGGGGCATTACCGACAAGTACACCTGGCTCAATCACCACAACGTACGCAGCGACGGCCAGCCGCAGCGCTGCCTGCCTTTTGACGCCGATTACCAGCCAACACCGGCCTTCTTCGCCATGCGCAAAGCATTCGACTCCCGCCGTCAAACGCAGCCCGCACTTGGCAGTTGAGCCGCGCTTTGTTGTCATAGAGGAGTGACCTCTAATTTCCTGAAGCGCGGAGCACTGCTCGGCAGCCTTCTCTTCATCGCCGTGCACCTCTGCATAGCGCAGGAACCATTTCCCGGAGAACCAGCGAACGCGCCAAAACCGCAGCCATCCGCGGCACAAGAGCAAGCCACAAAGCCATTGCCCGACCAGCAGGCACCGCCGACAATTCGCGTCAACACCAGCGTGGTGCTCGTGCCAACTCTCGTTGAAAAGCAATCGGGCGAAGTCGTCTATGGACTAAGCGCGAAGGACTTCACGCTCGAAGACAATGGCGTGCAGCAGAATATCCACGTAGACGATGATCTCGACATGCAGCCTGTATCGCTCGTCGTCTGCATCCAGCGCGGACGCTCCAGTGGCCTTGAATTCGACAAGCTCGCCAAGCTAGGTCCGCTGCTCGATCTCTTTACCGCAGGCGGGCGCGGCGAAGCTGCACTGGTGGTCTTCGATTCGAAGCCGGTTTACCTCGACGCCTTTTCGCGCAATACGAACGACATCACAGAAGACTTGCAGCGGTTACGCCCCGGCGATGGCGGCGCCGCGATCCTCGATGCCGTCGGCTATTCAGTCGATCTGCTGGAACATCAGCCGCTCGATCATCGTCGCGTTCTCCTTCTCATCAGCGAATCGCGCGACCACGGCAGTAAGAAGTTCAGCGCGCAGGATCTGGTCGAGCGCATCGGCACCAGCAACACGCTGGTGCTGAGCCTCACCTTCTCGCCAACCAAAGCCGGGCCTCATGGATTGGGGAAAAGGCAATGCTGAGGGCGGATCGTCGATCAACATTCTCGCACCGCTCATGATGGCCATTGCAGCGGTGCACAAGAACGCAGCCCGCGAAATAGCCGCCATGAGCGGCGGCGAATACGCCGCCTTCACCCGAGAAAAAAGCTTTCAGGACCACGTCGACGAGCTGGCCAGCCACGCCCGCAACCGTTACATTCTCAGCTTCCACCCATCCGATCTGACGCCCGGCCTGCACACCATTCAAGTGAAGCTTAATAATGACTACAACGCCCGCGTCGTCGCAAGAGCCAGCTATTGGGCTGTCAACGACACGACGAGCAGCGCGGCATCCAACCATTAACTGAAATCTTTCTGGATCATGGAGACACACAATGAGCGAGTGGTTGCAACTGACAGCAAGTGACGGGCACATCTTCGACGCATATGTTGCGAAGCCTGAGCGCGAGCCCATCGCGGGGCTCGTCGTCATACAGGAAATCTTTGGCGTGAACGCGCACATCCGTTCCGTCGCCGACAGTTATGCACGCGATGGTTTCCTCGCCGTGGCCCCCGCGCTTTTCGACCGCTTCGAAAGGCATGTTGACCTCAAATACCAAGGTGAGGATCTGCAAAAGGCAATGTCGTTCAGGCCAAGAATCAATGCTGAGAATGCTGTTCTGGACGTAGCGGCAGCGCTCGATTATGCCCGCAGAGAAACCGGCAGGAAAACCGGCGTGATTGGCTATTGCTTCGGCGGCACTGTCGCCTGGCTTAGCGCAACGCGTCTAAGGCCAGATGCAGCGGTGGGATATTATGCTGGCGCCATAGGAAAGTATGCTGAGGAAACTGCAAAGGCGCCTGTGATGCCGCATTTCGGTACGCTCGACACGCACATTCCAAAAGCAGACGTCGATCGCGTTCAAGCGGCCAATCCCGACATCCAGATATTCTGGTATGAAGCGGGTCATGCCTTCAATGCCGAACCGCGATCGAGCTACGAGCCGAATTCGGCAAAGCTTGCGCGGGAACGATCGCTTGCATTCCTCATCAAGCATCTCGCATAGCAAGTCTTTAAGAAACATATTTATCTGATTTTCTAAGCGTCGTTGTCCCCGTGAACTGCATCTACCACAAGACGCACTTTTTCAGCCGTAGATCGCAGAACCCCCGGTGTCTTCCGCATAGAAAGGCAAATTCGCGACGCAATGGCGACAGCTGAAACAATCGCTGAACCAAAACTTATAGCGCAGGAGCGCTGGCGCCCCAGGGTCAATCCCTGGGTCATCGCCGCGACGGTGGCTCTCGCCGCATTCATGGAGGTGCTCGACACCTCCATCGCCAACGTGGCGCTGCCGCATATTGCGGGTAGCCTCGGCGCCAGTCAGGACGAGAGCACCTGGGTCCTGACCGCATACCTTGTTTCAAACGCAGTCGTGCTGCCCATGGGCGGATGGGCCGCGAGCATCATGGGCCGCAAGAACTTCTTCATGTTCTGCATCGTGATTTTCACCATCAGCTCGTTCCTCTGTGGCATCGCTCCATCGCTGGGACTCCTTCTGTTGTTTCGCGTCATACAAGGCGCAGGCGGAGGCGGCCTGCAGCCCATGGCGCAGGCCATCATGGCCGACTCGTTCGAACCTGCGAAACGCGGACTGGCCTTCGCACTCTACGGCCTCGTCGCGATTCTCGCACCCTCTATTGGCCCAACGCTCGGCGGCTGGATCACCGACAACTATAGCTGGCACTGGATTTTCTACATCAACATTCCTGTTGGCATACTCACGCTGATTCTCACCGACCGCATGGTGGACGATCCGCCGTGGATCAAGGCAGACCGCAAAAATCTGCTGAATGTGGATGGAATGGGCATTGGGCTGCTCGTGATCTCGATGGCCTCACTACAGATCATGCTCGACAAGGGAGAAGAAAAAGACTGGTTCCAGTCCGACTTCATCCGCTTCTTCGGCATCGCCTTCGCCATTTCGTTTGTCGCGCTTCTCACGTGGGAGTGGTTCGCGAAAAATCCCATCATGGAACTGCGGCTTTTCAAGAACCGCAACTTCGCCACCTGCTGCTTCCTCATGCTCTTCACCGGCGGTCTGCTGAATGCAACAACCGTGTTGCAGCCGCAATTTCTGCAGGCACAACTCGGCTACACGGCAACCGTCGCAGGCCTGTCGCTTTCAGCCGGCGGACTTGTTCTCATCATCATGATGCCGCTTGCAGGTCAGGCGGTAAGCCGAATACCGGCGCGGAATATCATTGCGTTCGGCTTCGCCGGTTTCGTCTTCGCCTACTATTTCAGCGCGCTGCACATCAATCTCGGCCTGAGCTTCGGCATGGCGTCTATCATGAGAGTCTTTCAGGTGCTCTTCATTCCATTCATCTTCATCTCGGTCACGACGGCGGCCTATTTCGGCCTGCCGGTGCAGAAAAACAACCAGATCTCCGGCCTCATCAACTTCGTCCGCAACATCGGCGGCAGCATTCTCATTTCACTTACAAATGCAGGCGTGACCGAACTGAGCCAGTTTCACCAGGACCAACTGCTCAAACAACTCACTCCGAGCGGCGCGAACATGCAGAATCAGGTCGACGCCCTCAGCAACGTCTTTACCCGAAGCGCAGGCTCGGCGAATGCGGATTACCTGGCGCAAGGGCAAATCTACAACCAGCTGCAGCAGCAATCGCACACGCTCGGTTATCAGGATATGTATTTCATCCTTTGTGCCGCATCCCTCATCATGATCCCGCTGACCTTCCTGCTCCGCAAAAACAAACCCGGAGCGGGCGGCGAAATCGCGGTTCACTAAAGGTAAAATCACTGCATGCACAAGCACGCTGTCGTTGTCGCAATCATGATCCTGTTTCTGGTCACAGGACTCATGTCTTCAACCGCGTGCGAGATGATGTGCCCGCCTGCAAATCAGGCTGCGGTCTGCTGTGCACATCAAATGCCGCGTTGCCCGAGTACCGCGTCAATAAAAAGTGCAAATGAGTGCACTCATCCGCAGGAAGAGACTGCTCTCGCGAGTACGAGCGCACAGGCGCTTCAGCTTTCTGCGATAACCAGCATCGTTGCTTTCCGCTTAGCTCCGCAGGACCGAGGCATCGGCACCGTGCAGGATGTATCTCCGCTCGGTAGCTTGAAGCGATCCTCATTCTCTCCACCTCTTCGTATCTGATATCCCCACTCCTCTGACCGAAAGCAGCGGCACAAAATGCCGTTGTATGTCTTCGTCTGTTTCCTTTGAGGAGTTTTGGTGAAACACATCCTGTCCTTAACGCTGCTGCTGTGCAGCATCGCGGCTATTGCCCAACAGCCGACGCCCCAGATGTCCATGCCTATGCCTGATAAATCCGGCATGGGCGACCTGATGGATCGCGAAAACAAAACCTTCGCGCAACAAATCGTGCACCATGCAAGTTCCGGCACCAGCGCCGAACCAAACTCCACGCCAACGCCGATGTGGATGAAGATGCACAGCGACTGGATGTTGATGTTCCATGCAAACGCCTTCGTTCTCGACGAGCAGCAGACGAGACCGCGCGGCGGCGACAAATTCTTCTCGACAAACTGGTTTATGCCCATGGCGCAACGCCGGCTCGGACCCGGCTATCTGACGCTGCGCACCATGGTCAGTCTGGAGCCAGCGACGATCACCGACCGCCGCTACCCGCTGCTCTTCCAGCAGGGCGAAACCGCATACGGTAATCCAATTGTCGATGGGCAGCACCCGCACAATTTCGTGATGGAACTCGCCGCCCTTTACGACTGGAAACTCGGCGAGAAAACACTTCTGTCGTTCTATGCGGCTCCAGTCGGCGATCCGGCAATCGGACCTACAGCCTATCCGCATCGTGCCTCTGCTCTCGAAAATCCAGTTGGAACTCTCGGGCACCATCAGGAAGACTCAACCCACATCGCCTACGATGTGATCACAATGGGCTTTACGCAGAGCATTGCGCGCATCGAAGCCAGCGGCTTTCACGGACGCGAGCCGAACGAACACCGCTGGCAGATACAGCAGGGCGCCATCGATTCATGGTCGACGCGCTTGACGTTGCAACCCGGAAAAAACTGGAGCGGTCAGTATTCCTACGCGCGCATCCACAGCCCCGAAGCGCTAGCTCCAGATGAAGACCAGGAGCGCATGACAGCCTCCGCAATGTATAACCGGCCCACGCAACACGGCAATTGGGCCAGCACTATCGCGTGGGGAAGAACGCGTACCCTCACCGACAACGTCATCCAGAACAGCTATCTGCTCGAATCGACGTTACGATTCGCCGAGAAAAATTATGTATGGACGCGCATGGAAAACGTAGACCGTACAACAGAGCTGTTGCTCGGCGAAAATCCCGAGCCGCCGGGCTTTCAGGAAGAACCGGCAGGCCGCGTCCAGGCCTACACCTTCGGCTACGACCGCGACTTCAAAGTATTGCCGCACTGGGAAACCGCCATCGGCGCGCAAACGACCCTCTACACGCCAGGCTCGCGTTTGCAACCAATATATGGAAGCGATCCAATGGGCGTTGCCATTTTCGTACGCTTGCGCCCAATCGGGAAACAGTAGCCACCATTCGAAGAGACTTTGCTCATTTCAGAGCATCTAAACAGATAGGATCAGATAAACGTCTCATTGCGAATGGCGCTCAACTCAGAAGAAAAAATAGAACCGGAAAAGCCGGCATCGTCGCGCGACTACTCGCATGCGTGGCGCGCGCTGCGCCACCGCAACTTCCGCCTGTTTTTCGGCGGTCAGAGCATCTCCCTCATCGGCACATGGATGACGCGCATCGCGACCGCGTGGCTCGTCTACCGCCTCACCAAATCATCGCTGCTACTGGGCACAGTCAGCTTCGCCGGACAAATACCGACGCTCCTGCTTGCCCCATTCGCCGGCGTGCTCGTCGACCGCATGCACCGCCGCAAAGTGCTCGTCTGGACACAGGCGTTAGCGATGGTGCAATCGCTGGCTCTTGCCGCGCTGACCTTAACGCACGTCATCAACATTCATGAAGTCCTCGCGCTGAGCGTCTTTCAGGGCATCATAAACGCATTCGACATGCCGGGCCGCCAGGCTTTCATGGTGCAGATGGTTGAAGACCGCGGCGACCTCTCCAACGCCATTGCCATCAACTCATCGATGGTGAATCTCGCGCGGCTCATCGGTCCATCGCTCGCGGGTCTCGTCATCGCAGCAACGAACGAAGGCTGGTGCTTCCTGATCGACGGCGTCAGCTACATCGCCGTCATCGTGTCTCTGCTACTGATGAAAGTGCATGTCGAAGCGATCAAGCGGGCAACCACATCGATGGTCGAGCAACTGAAGGAAGGCTGGACCTATGTGTCGAGCTTCGCGCCCATCCGGACCATCCTGCTGCTCTTCGCACTCATCAGCCTCATGGGGATGCCCTTCGTCGTGCTTATGCCCGTCTTCGCCGCACAGGTGCTGCACGGCGGCGCACACACTTTAGGCTTCCTGATGGGAGCGCTCGGCGTCGGCGCACTTATCTCGGCGCTCTCGCTGGTGCTGCGCAAATCGGTGCGCGGCCTCTTGAAGATGATCCCCGTGGCCGCCGGAGTCTTCGGCATCGGCCTTGTCGGCTTCGGCTTCTCGAATATGCAATGGCTTTCGCTGCTCCTCATGCTGGTCACAGGATTCGGCATGATGCAGGGCATGACCGCAAGCAACACCATCATTCAAACGCTGGTGCCCGAAGACAAACGCGGCCGCGTGATGAGCTACTACACCGTCGCCTTCGTCGGCATGGCTCCTTTCGGAAGCCTGCTTGCCGGAGCCCTTGGCCACGCCATCGGCTCGCAGCGCACTGTAATGATCAGCGGCGCTGCCTGCATCATCGGTTCGCTGTGGTTCTGGACCCGACTCAAAGCTATCCGCAAAGAGATGCGCCCGGTCTACGAACAACTCGGCATCGTGCAGCCAAAAGTTCCCGTCGTCGTTGAAGAAGAAGCCAGCGCCAGCTAGCTCACGTTCCTCATTCTGCGTCTCTTTTCGCTGCTGCTCCGTCTGCTATGCTTTGTATCCATAATTGAAATTTGGAGCCAGCGATGTCATTCTCTGCTTTTTCCCGCGGAGCAGCCATGCTCTGCGCGGCGCTTTTCACCCTGCAGGCAACGGCGCAAATCGATCAAACATATGCGCGCGATCCCAAACAGGCAGTCGATCAGGACTACACGCAGCGCATCAATCAATACACCACGATGCCTGAGCTGAATTCGCCACTCACCAATTACCTGCCCGCATCTTCGACCGTCCCCACGCCGCAAGAAGTATTAGGCGACGTCTCCGGAGCGCCTGACATCCTCCCATACGCCGAAGACGTCTACCGCTACTTCCGCATGCTCGAATCAGCCAGCCCACGGGTGAAGGTCTTCACCATCGGACACACAGAAGAGGGCCGCGAGATGATCGCCGTCGCCGTGGCCGACGAGTCGCTGCTGAACAACTACAAGGAAAACGATGCGCGCCTGGCGAAGCTCGCCGATCCGCGCACCATCAACATGAACGACGCGACGGCAGCCGATCTCGTCAAGCAGTCCGTGCCCGTCTACTACATCACCGGAACCATCCACTCGCCTGAAACCGGAGCGCCCACCGCGCTCATGGAACTGGCTTACCGCCTCGCAGTCGACGATTCGCCGTACATCCAGTTCATCCGCACGCACATGATCACGCTCATCACGCCGGTGGTCGAAGTGGACGGCCGCGACCGCATGGTCGATATCTACAAATGGCACAAGGCGCACCCGAACGAGATTTACCCGCGCCTTATGTACTGGGGACACTACGTCGCGCACGACAACAACCGTGACGCCATGACGCTCACCCTCGACCTCTCGCGCAACGTGCTCAACACGTATGTCGGATGGCACGCGCAAGTCCTGCACGACCTCCACGAATCCGTCCCGTTCCTCTACGACAACACCGTCGGCGACGAGCCCTACAACGCGTGGCTTGACCCCATCCTCACCAACGAATGGCAGATGATCGGCTGGAACAATGTGCAGGAGATGACGAAGTTCGGCATGCCCGGCGTCTTCACGCACGGCGAGTTCGACACCTGGAGCCCCGGCTACCTGATGTTCCTGGCTGCGATGCACAACGGCATCAGCCGCCTCTACGAAACCTTCGGCAATGGTGGTGCGGACACCGAGGAACGCATCCTCACACCCGGCGAATACTCGCGCACCTGGTTCCGGCAAAACCCGCCCTACCCCAAAGTGAAATGGTCGCAGCGCGATAACAATAATTACGAAGAGACGGCTTTGCTCGTCTCCCTTAACTACTTCGCACAGAACGGGCAGACCTTCCTCAACAACTTCTACCTCAAAAGCAAGCGGTCGATACTGAAGCCGAATGACTCCGGTCCCGCCGCCTACGTGCTTCCTGCAACCGAAGAATCGAAAGATCGCCAGCGGATGCTGCTCGATATCCTGCGCGCACAGCACGTCGAAATCAGCAGAACGAGCGAAGCAACCACCGTCGCCGTTCCGGTGAAGCCAAAGCCCGAGAAAAAAGACGAGAGCGACAACAAAGAAGCCAAGCCAAAATCCGAGCAGCCGAAAACAGAACAGAGGACATTCCCCGCCGGCAGCTATGTGATCCGCATGGATCAGCCCTACTCGCGCATTGCCGACGCATTGCTCGATCGCCAATACTGGGCGCCAGATGACCCGCAGAAAACGCCATACGATGACACAGGCTGGTCACTGCCCGCGCTCTTCAATGTGGAAGCCGTGCGCGTAACCGAGCCAGCGATCCTGAAAACAAAAATGGAGCCGGTGAAGGAAGATTCCAGCGCGAGCAGCCCCTCTGGCTCAGGATCGGTCTATCTCATCGCCAATCACGCCGATCCTGGCATCGTCGCCTTGCGGTATCTACTCAAGAATGCAACCGTTTCGGTTACAGATACAGCAACGACCGTAACCGGTAAGCAGTTTCCCGCCGGTTCACTCATCATCCAGAACGCCAGTGCAGACGACATAAAATCGGCCCTCGAAAAATCGGAGCTGACCGCAACCGCCGTGAGCGCAGCGCTGTCAGTAGCAGCGCGCACAGTGGGAGCGCCACGCATCGCCATGATGCACACATGGCTCAGCACGCAAACGGAGGGCTGGTGGCGGCAGGCGCTCGACAAACTCGGCGTGCCCTTCGACTACATCAACACACAGACCGTAAGCAGCGCAGACGATCTCCGCTCGAAATACGACGTTATTCTCTTTGCGCCGGTTGGAGCGCGCACGGCGCAGATCATTCAGGGACTCCCGATGTGGGGCAACGCGCTGCCGTGGAAGAAAACAGACCTCACACCAAACCTCGGTCGCATCGATTCAACCGATGACACGCGCCCCGGCCTCGGCTACAGCGGCGTCGATCATCTGCGCCACTTCGTCGAGCAGGGAGGCCTGCTCATCACCTCGCAGGACACGGCGCAGTTCGCCATCGAAACCGGACTCGCGCCCGGCGTCTCCGTTGCTTCGCATGGCGATCTCAAAGTCGTTGGCACGCTGTTGGACACGACCGTCGTCGATCCAAAATCGCCGGTGCTCTATGGATACAGCAAGCCGCTCACCGTCTATAGCGAAGACGGCCTCTCCTTCAACGTAAGCAACACCGTAGGCGGCACGCGCGGTCCGCGCTTTGGGACAGGAGACGAGCGCCCAACCGGTCGCGGCGGCCCCGACGATCCCGACACGCCGCAGGGACGCCCGTTTATCGCTCCCGATGAACAGCCGAAGCCCAAAACCTGGGAACCGATGCCGCTGAATGAAGAGCAGTTGCGCAACAACCCGAATGTGATTCCGGCAGAGCTGCGCCCACAAGTCCTGCTGCGCTATTCCGATCAGGACTCGCTGCTTGTCTCAGGCCTGCTCGATAAAGGCAATCTCCTCGCGCAGCATGCCGCGGTGGTCACAGCGCATCTCGGCAAAGGATCAGTCCTGCTCTTCGCCAACAATCCGCTCTACCGCGGCGAAACCATCGGCAGCTATCCGCTGGTCTTCAACGCGATCCTGAACTTCGACCATCTGGGCGTTTCGGCAGTCGTGTCTAAAAGCAGCTCAGGACAATGAACTCCAAACAGAAAAACAAAATGGCCGGATGCCATCAGAGCATCCGGCCATTTTCATTTACACGATCTTCATCGCCTCCGGATCCCAATGCACCACAGTGCCCTTTTCCATACTTACGTTCCCGAGCAGGGCAGCACCCGCTGCGCGATAGCCAAACACCGCATCCTCCACTACAGGCTGGCGCGATCGCACCGACGCGAAGAAATTCTTGAAGTGATCGTAGCTGTCGCTGTATCCATGCGGAGCCGCATATCGCTCAAAGGCGGCCATTGGTGGACCAACCGGATGTTCCTCGGGATACTTCTGCCGGTACTCAGCGATGATCTGCTTCTGCATTGCTTCCGTGAAAGTATCGACGGTGTAGCCCGGATCCTTTTCGCGCGGCACGCGGCTCACGCTCACACCGCCGCCGCCAATTTCCATCGTGCCTTCCGACCCGGTAAAGATCAGCCCTTCGCTCTCCTCGCCGCCATCTACAAAGTTCACGCGAAGGCTCAGGTTAAAGCCTTCCTTGTAATCGAAGAGTCCGAGCATCACATCCGGAACATCGCGCCCATCCTTCCAGAAGCGCAACCCACCCGTGGCCATGGCACGTGTCGGTCCATGCGACCCGGTAATGAAGTGCGTTCCGCTGAAGAGGTGAACGAAAAGATCGCCAGCTACGCCGCTTCCGTAAGCCTTCCACTTGCGCCATTGGAAAAAGTGCTCAGCATTGAAAGGAATCTTCGGAGCAGTTCCAAGAAAGCGTGGCCAGTCACATGTCTCCGTCGAAGCATCCAGCGGAACGGTGTAGTCCCACGCGCCCATCGCCGAATTGCGATCCCAGCGCGCCGTCACCATATTCAGTTGACCAATCGCGCCCGAGGCCAGCAGCTCCTTCGCCTTCGCGTACACAATCGAGCTCACGCGCTGGCTTCCAATCTGAATGATCCGGTTCGTCTTCCGAGCCGTCTCAATCATTTCCGGCCCATCGCTGTAAAGATGGATCATCGGCTTCTCGCAGTACACATCCTTGCCCGCGTTCATCGCGTCGACCGATGCCTGCTTGTGCCAGTGATCGGGCGTGCCAATGATCACAGCATCAATATCCTTGCGCGCCAGAATTTCGTTGTAATCGCGCGTCGTAAAGATGTCCTGTCCCCAAAGCTCCTTGCTGTGCTGCAGGCGCCCGTCATAACAGTCCGCTACCGCAACCAGCTTCACGCCCGGAACCTGAATGGCATGCTTCGTATCGCCCATGCCCTGGCCGCCCGCGCCGATCAGCGCAATCTGAATATGGTCGTTCGCCGCCACCGGCTTCTCCGGCTCGCTCTGCAGCGCAGCCAGCGCATGCGTCTTTGCTCCGAGACTGGCTCCGAGAAACGTCTGACCCGTCGCCGCCCCAGCTACTTTGAGAAAACTCCTCCGATTCAACTCGTGCACAATACCCCTCACCGCTTGAAGTTGCTTACCGTCTGTAACCATACACGGATTCAGGCCCCTGGATCACTCATCCGGGCCGTTTGACAAGTTTTCACTCACGAGAATAATTTTTCACATACAATTCACCAGTCCGATATTTCACCTGAGGGAAGACCTTGAATTCAGTCCAACGCACCATCGCTTCAGTCGGCGCCAGCGTCGTTCTCGTTGCCGCAGGCTTGGTAGGTTGCTCGCAACCAAAACAGACCACAGAGAGCCAGCCGGCCGCAAAACCCGCCACTGATCATCCGGTCCCGGCCATTCAGGACACCGAAACACCCGAGCAGCGTGATGCCCGCATGCAGTGGTGGCGCGAAGCCCGCTTCGGTATGTTCATCCACTGGGGCCTCTATTCCATTCCCGCCGGCACTTGGGATGGTAAGAAGATCCCCGGCATCGGCGAGTGGATCATGAATACTGCCTCGATTCCGGTCGCTGACTACAAGGCGCTCGCACCGAAATTCAATCCCACCGGCTTCAACGCGCACGATATCGTGGCCCTCGCCAAGGCCGCCGGCATGAAGTACATCGTCATTACCTCCAAACATCACGATGGCTTCGCCATGTACGACTCGAAAGCGAACGACTTCAACATCGTCGCCGCAACGCCTTTCAAGCGTGACCCAATCAAGGAACTCGCCGAGGAGTGCAAGAAGCAGGGAATCAAGCTGGGCTTCTACTACTCGCAGGACCAGGACTGGACCGCGCCCGGTGGCGCAGCGCTGAAGACGGACGATCACCAGCCGCCCACCTATCACTGGGACAAAGCACAGGACGGCAACTTCCAGCAGTATCTTGAAACCAAAGCTATACCCCAGTTGAAGGAACTGCTGGCGAACTACGGCGACTACCCAGCAGTCATCTGGTTCGACACTCCAACACCGGACATGACTCCGAAGCTGGCATCCGAGATCGTGGCCGTGCTCAACCAGTACCCCAAGCTCATCTGGAACAACCGTCTGGGCGGCGGCTACAAAGGCGACACCGAAACGCCCGAGCAGTTCATCCCAGCGCAGGGCTATCCCGGTCGCGACTGGGAATCCTGCATGACCATGAACGATACATGGGGCTACAAGTCTTACGACAAGAACTTCAAATCAACTGAGACTCTGCTGCACAACCTCATCGATATCGCCAGCAAAGGCGGCAACTATCTCCTGAACATTGGCCCCGACTCTCACGGCGTCGTTCCGCCCGAGGAAGTGAAACGCCTCCGCGAGGTGGGCAAGTGGCTTGACGTAAACGGTGAAGCCATCTACGGCACCCAGCCGACGCTCTTCGGAGCCGAAGCAGGCAGCTTCAGCACCACCGAAAAAGATGAGGAAGGCAAGCCGAAGTTCATCCCTGCCTGGGACTGGCGCTCCACCACCAAGGCCGATAAGGTCTACATCGAAATCTTCAAGTGGCCTACCGGCGGCACCTTCCACCTCGACAAGATGCCGAGAAAGGTCACAGACGCCTACCTGCTGGCCGACTCGGCCCACAAGCCCCTTAAAGTCAACCAGTCCGGCGATAGCCTCGACGTCCAGCTTCCTGCAAAGGCGCTCGATCCGATCGCTACCGTTCTCGTCCTCAATACACCGAAGTAAAACCGGGACTTTCGTAAGAAAAGGGTGCGGCAACTCCGCACCCTTGGTTTCCCCGTCTGTTCATTCAATGAATATTCATCCATTCTTTTTCTAACCCGCTTGGCAACCTACCCTCCGCCGGGCGTATCCTTCTTGGCGGCTAATCCGTTTTCTGCAATGCGTAGTGAACCGTTCGTGGTGGGCTCATCGGTTTTCCGCAGACAGAGGGAAGTGCGGCCATCAAAAACGATTCACGACCGGAGCCGGAACCGCTTAGCTCATCCCACTTCTGGAGTTTCTTATGCGGAGACCGGTATTTCACGTCAGCAAGGTCCTTGCCCTAATCCTCGCGCTCGCTGCTTTTTCCAGCGGACGAGCATTTGCTGCCACAGACTGGAGCGCAATTCAAACCGCCATGAAGACCCCTGGAGTGGTTCTGCCAGGCAATGTTCTCCGATTCGAGATCGTCCGCAACATCAACCCGATCGATATCAACGGTCAAGTCATCGATCAGTTTGAAGGCGCCAGCGGCTTCGTCAGCTACAAGGAGATAGAAGACGGCAGGTTTTTCGCAGATGGATCGATTGCAGTGCGCGACTCGGAATCGCAGTCGCTACAGACCGCCCTCCGTCAGGATCCGCGCATCCATATCACGGCCATAGCGAACCGTCTCTCCCAGGAAACCCCGAGCCTCCTCTGGATTCACTTTGAAGCAAGAGGGAACGGCGCCAGCCTCGCCACCTCCATCGCATCGGCCCTGGACACGCTTGGGGATAACCCGCAGCTTGGCTTCCCCATCATTCCCGGAACGGAAAACATCATTTCGATCGATGACATTCCACCGCAGTTGCAGGAACTCTTCAAGCAGGGTTTCCTGGAACAGATCGGCAACTGTATCGTCTTCTACCTGCCGCGTCCTGATGAAAAATACATTCATCTCGGACAAGTTCCGGCCTCATTTGGGCTCGGAGTCGGACACAGCTTCTACATCCTGATTCAGGGCAACGTCGACTCAGAGGAGGTCACCATGGACGTCGACATGGCCCTGCGCAAAGATGACGTCCAGCCGGTAGTGGACGTTCTCCGCAAGGGCGGGTTTAGCGTTTCAGCTCTGTCCAACAACTTCACCGACGACGATCCATCCCTCTACTTCGTCCATGTATTCGGCAAAGGCAATGGATTCGACTTCGCCCAGCCTCTGTTCGTCGCCGTTCAGATCATCGAGGCGAATGCCAAGCATGATCATGACCATGACCACGATCATGATCATGACCACGATCACGGCTGGTAATCGACCAACCGCGTAGCACAAATAGAAGGCCCGGATTCCCGTCCGGGCCTTCTATTTCGTATCCGGGTAGTGGGTCAATTTGGCCCGGGCTTGGACTAAGAGTTCATTGCAGGAATCTCACGCGGCCCGAGGCGATCTCATACACGGCGCCCACGAGCTTCGCGCGTTCTTCCTGTACTGCTCTCTTCGCCTCGGGTGTTTCCAGCAATTGGTACATCGACCATCTGACGTTGGCTTCGACGGCTCGTGCCAGGTGCTCCTGTGGTGCGGCCTGCGCATCAAATTCGGGTAGGCCCGGAAGAATATTGTTCACGAGTATCTGAATGCGTGACCGGTGCTCGATGGCGTCCAGTTTGCTGTCCACGGCTGCTTTGACCGCACCGCATCCCTCGTGGCCCAGAACGAGGAAAAGCGGCGTGTGCAGGTGGGCGCCCGCGTACTGCATGCTGCCCATAACCTCCGGCGAAATCACGTTTCCGGCGACGCGAATGATGAACAGTTCGCCGAAATCGGCATCGAAAATCAATTCGGGTGGAACGCGCGAATCGCTACACCCGAGAATGGTCGCGTATGGTTGTTGCCCTCTTGCCAGATCGGCGAGAGTCTCCTTGCAGACGGTGGGAAAACGTGCGCTGCCCTCAAGAAATCTGTTGTTACCTTCGATAAGCCGCTGCAATGCCTCATCCGCGGAAATGCTGGGCTGCTGAAGATGATCGGTGGCCATTACGTTCTCTTTCTGGAATTGATAACTCGTAGATGATAGCGGAACCCGAACTCACTCGCCGCAGAGTAAGAACTTAAATTGACCCCCTACCCGTATCCAACCTGACTGGCCCCAAAAAGCAATCTATGTTACTCTTGTTCCAGACACTTAGGAAGTGTAATCAAACAGAAATTAGCAATAGGAGTAACGCACTCTCGTGCTGGCACCTGCAAAAAAAACCGACATTATTTCCCGCTTTCGCACTCATGACTCCGACACCGGCAGCCCTGAGGTGCAGATTGCGATCCTGAGCGAGCGCATTGGCGAGCTGACCGAGCACTTTAAGACCCACGCGAAGGACCATGCTTCGCGCCGCGGTCTTCTGATGCTTGTAAGCAAGCGCCGCCGCCTGCTCGATTACCTCAAGACGAACGATTCTGACCGCTACCGGGACGTCATCGGCAAGCTGGGCATCCGTAAGTAGCCGCAAGCTCAAACCTTTGTCTCCTACGCGCACGCGACGAGAACTTCGTAAAGGAATGGAAAGCGTCAGCCGGGTCTCCGGCTGGCGTGTATCCACGCTCCGGGCCACTTTCGCGCCTTGCGAAGCCCCCATACCTGTCGTGTATCTTCCCGCCCGCGCGCACTCCCTGCGTAGCTCCTATGCACATCAAGAAACGAGGACAATATGAAACACGAAGTGACAGTTGAGCTTGCCGGTGGCAAGCGGCTGACCTTTGAAACCGGCCGTATGGCCAAGCAGGCCTCCGGCGCAGCCCTGGTCACGCAAGGTGACAGCGTGGTGCTCGCAACCGCAGTAGCCTCCCCGGATCCCAAGGAAGGGATCGATTTCTTCCCCCTCACCGTCGATTATCGCGAGTACGCCTATGCAGGCGGCCGCATCCCCGGCGGATTCATCAAGCGCGAAGGCCGTCCCAGCGAGCGTGAAGTTCTCACCAGCCGCCAGATCGACCGCCCCATCCGCCCCCTCTTCCCTGAAGGCTTCCGCAACGAGACCCAGGTCATCGCCCTGGTCTTCTCCGCTGACAAGGAAAACGATCCCGACGTCATCGGCATCAACGCCGCCAGCGCCGCCCTCGCACTCTCCGATATTCCCTTCGGCGCAACCGTAGGCGCAGTCCGCGTAGGTCAGGTTAACGGTGAGTTCGTCATCAATCCGTCCTACACCGATCGCCGCGACAGCAAGATCAACATCACCGTCGTCGGCACCAAAGACGGCATCGTGATGATCGAAAGCGGAGCGACGGGGGTGACCGAAGAGGTCGTCGTCGACGCCATCGAGTTCGCCCACGTAGAAATCAAAAAGATCGTTGCTGCCATCGACGACTTGGCGTCCAAGGCCGGCAAGCCAAAGCGTCCCGTCACCGCGCCCGAATTCGATCAGGCATACTACGACGCTCTGTTTGCCAAAGTTGGCGATCGTCTCAAGGACGCGCTCGACACCAAGACCCACGCCAAGACCGAGAGCTACGCTCTCGTCAAGCAGATCAAGGACGAGCTGGCAGCCGAGCTGAAGGAACTCCCCGAAGCAGAGCAGCCCGCAGCCAAGAAGAAGCTCGCCACTTACTACGAAACTCTGCGCGAGCGCATCTTCCGCGAGCAGGTCACCAAGGATCGCATCCGTCCCGACCGCCGTGCCTTCGACGAGATTCGTCCCATCACCATTGAAACTGGCGTGCTGCCCCGCACCCATGGCTCCGCGCTCTTCACCCGCGGTGAGACGCAGGCCCTGGTCACGGCGACACTCGGCACCAACGACGACTCGCAGCGCCTCGAAACCTTTGAAGGTGAGCAGAAAAAGCGCTTCATGCTGCACTACAACTTCCCGCCCTTCTCGGTCGGCGAAGTGGGCCGCATGACCGGCGTCGGACGCCGCGAAATCGGACACGGCGCTCTGGCCGAACGTGCCATCAGCGCAGTTCTGCCCAGTGAAGAAGAATCGCCCTACGCGATCCGCATCGTCTCCGACATTCTTGAGTCGAACGGCTCGTCGTCCATGGCCTCTGTCTGCGGCGCAAGTCTTGCGCTCATGGACGCGGGCATTCCGCTGAAGGCATCCGTGGCCGGTATCGCCATGGGCCTGGTTAAGGAAGGCGACGACTACGCCATCCTGACCGACATTGCCGGAGCGGAAGACCACTACGGCGACATGGACTTCAAGGTTGCCGGAACGCGCGAAGGCATCACCGCCCTGCAGATGGACATCAAGATCGGCGGCATCACCGGGCAGATCATGCGCGAAGCCATGGAACAGGCTCGCCGTGGCCGTCTCTTCCTGCTCGACACGATGGACGCCGCACTCAACGGTCCGCGTACCGAGAAGTCGAAGTACGCGCCGCAGATCCGCACCCTGCAGATCCCAACCGACAAGATCCGCGACCTCATCGGGCCGGGTGGCAAAACCATCCGCGGCATCATCGAGGCCACGCAGGTCAAGATCGACGTGGACGACACCGGCCGCGTGAACGTTGCTTCATCCGACGAAGAGGGCTTGAAGAAGGCTCTCGCGATGATCAGCGACCTCACTGCCGTTCCTGAAGTCGGCAAGACCTACCTCGGCAAAGTTGTTCGTCTCGCCGAGTTCGGCGCTTTCGTCGAAATCTTCCCCGGTACCGACGGTCTGCTGCACATCAGCGAGATCTCCGAGCACCGCGTGAAGGACGTCAAGGACGAACTGCGTGAAGGCGATCAGGTGCTGGTCAAGGTACTCGGCATCGAAGGCAACCGCATCAAGCTCTCGCGCAAAGCTCTCTTGAAGGAACAGCGTGCAAAGCTCGGCATCACTGAGCCCCAATCCGGCCAGATCGACGACCTGGCAGCATCCGGCGAGCCGCAGGAAAACCACGAACGTCACGAACGGCCAGCGCGGAACGAAGAGCGCCAGCCATCTTCGAACGCCAGCACCATCACCATTGAAGGCGGCGACGACTTCGACGACGCCGAAGGTGGCGATGACGAAGGCGGCGAGGAACCCAACTTCAACCGCGCCGACGGCGCACCAGCACACGCGGGCGGCGGCGGAGATCGTCGCCCAAGCGGTGGTGGCTCCGGCGGTCCCGGTGGCGCCCGTCGCCGTCGCGGCCGTGGCCGCGGTCGCGGTCCAGGTGGACCCGGTGGACGCGGACCCGGCGGTGGTGGCAGCCGCGGACCGCAGTAAGACGAAAATGTAAGCAACGATCAAAGGGCTGTGCGAAAAGCACAGCCCTTTTGATTTGCCACTCATCACATTTGTCATCCCGAGCGAAGCCGAGGGACCTGCAGTTCGCATCGATTGGCACGACTCCGACCCCTGGAAACTGTCATCCTGAGCGCAGCGAAGGACCTGCTTCTTTCCTTTGGCAGCAGCACGAAAAAGGATGCCCCATCCTTTCGCAAAGCGAAAGGGTGGGAACCACAACTCTCGTCCCAATCATCATTCTGAGTCGAGCGACATTGCTTTAATTCCGCTCGCCGATGTTCTCTTCCTGGTTCGGTGGCACCTGATCTGGACGGACGCACACGAAAAGATCAGTGCTTCCGGACATGAAGTGTAGCTCCCGAGCGTTGACATCCAAGGACGGACCGGGGCACCCGTCACTCCAGGTGTTGATCCATATCAAGAGGTCTTTTTCTGTCGGGTACTTGGACTCTGCGTTCTTCATCTCAATGCTACCCAGATATGCTCCAGGATGTTTGGCATCGTTCGATTCTTCATCCTGCCTAACCACGGTAAGTTGCCACCCTTCGGGGGACTTAGATGGCATAAGCTCGTATATGCCTGCAGGCACTCGGAGGTTTCCAATCCACACTGGAGTTCTGCTGTAGAACACGGCGGGAATGCGGTGCAAGTCCGGTGCCGCATCTGAGGTTACGTCCAGAAATTCGCGTTCAGCGATGATTGTGGAGTTATATCCGGCCGCCCAAGCCTCACGCTCGGTAATCCAACCAGACGACGTGCAGTAATGGGGAGCGGTACCAGCGAGCTGTTCTGTAGGGCTCCCGCATTTCCGCACAGACCACCAGGCATCTGTATTTCCATTTCTGACACCTGAACAGAAGTCGGCGGGCGCGAGGTCTCGCGTTAGTTCCTCGGATACTGTTGCCTTCATCCATTTCACGCAACGGTCGATTTCAGTCTTTGAAGCGACCGACGCATTCTGCGCCCTGAGAGTGAAAAGACTTCCAGAACTTGCAAAGGCCAGGGAGAGGATCAGAAGGGTCACCGAGCCCGGCTTCATAGCTGCCTCCGGTAAGCGCCTTTATGCGCGAATTGATTCTGATTGAATAGACGAATACTCGCTGAAATCGCTTGTGTCAACCGTACTGCCAGTCTCGTAATTTCGGCCCCGGACCCGCGTTTGATACCCTGAACCCTCCCAATGAACCCCAAGCGCACCGCAGCTTTCCTAACCATCAGCCTCATCTGGGGCAGCATGTGGATCGCCCAGCAGCAACTCCCGGACCCATCTTCCCAACTCACTTTCACCGCAATCACCCTGGCCCTGAGCGCCATCATCCTGGCCATCATGGCCGCAGTCCTGCGCCTCCCATTGCCCGCCAAAAGAGAATGGATAGCAAGCGCCGTCCTCGGAATCACTCTCATCGTCCTGCCATATCTTCTGAGCGCATGGGCCTCGCCGCATCTCTCATCAGGCCTTCCCGCAGCCCTCGCTGCGGCAACGCCGCTAGTGGCCGGGTTTTTCTGTGACACCCCATGGCGAGCAAGAAACGCCTCAATCGCCGGACTCGGAGGCGTGTTATTGGTTGTCGGCGGCACGATTTCTGCATCATGGAACCAGTTGCCGTGGGTGCTCGTATTGCTCGGCAGCACATGTGCCATCGCAGCCTCCCTCGTCTTTGTCCAAAAGCAGTTGATGAGCTGCCATCCTATATACACGGCGGCGATCGAACTGGCGGTGGCCTCCGCAATTTTGGGACCCCTGAGCTTCGCAACAAGCAAGCCGATACCTTCGGGTCTATCGTGGACACTCATCCTGCTCTACGCCCTTGGAAGCGCAGTTGCATCCGCCCTCTGCTTCTGGCTCCTCAAGAAAATCCGCGTCGATCAGCTCACCTCTATCGTCTGGGCGCAACTCCTGGTAGCCGTTGCGGAAAGCATCCTGTTCCTCCGCCCGCACGTCGACTGGCGCATTTTTCTGGGAGCCGCAATCATCATCGGAAGCATCCTCACCCTCTACTCGTCACAAAGCGACGAACCGGTGTTAACCGTCGGGGTAACATAGCTCACCCCGTTGACAATCGTGCGTCTAAAGTGGGATAGACTGACCTAGAATGAGCGCTTCCATGTACATCGTCGTTCAGGGAGAAGACCCCGGGTTTGATATCTACGTCAACGGACACGCGCTTGCCCGTAACGAAGATGCCCTCGAAAAGCTGGCTCTCCGCCTCGGCGTAAAGCCGCTGCTCGAATTCTTCTCGGCCGACGAAAATTCAATGGCGCTCCTGCTCGAAGAAGGCGCCGGCGACCCCGAATGGGCCAAGACGCTGCCGCCTCCGCAGTGGTTCTCGCCCGACGACGGCCTGGGAACGATCACCACGCTTCTAGATTTTCTGCGCGACAACCCATCCACCCTCGGCTCAGAGACATCGCCGATCGTCAGCGAACTCGAAGAATACCAGCGTGTCCTGCGAAAGACCTCCATGCGCAATCTCCGCTGGCAGCTCGCCGTAAGCTGGAAATAGCTTGTCAAGCCCCTTTGCAGCGAAATATTTCGTAACTCATTGATTCAATAGATAAAACTCTCAGCCAAAATTGGCCGGGAATTTCGAGAAATCCGCTAAAATAGTAATAGAGAAAGAAAAACCATGGCCCGCCAAAGCGCGGGCCTTAACTATTGCAGAAACAATACTTTGCGTGAAGCACACTTATTTATCAATACTTTAGCCGCCTAAAGATGGAAACCGTATATTTTCAAAGATTTAGATACCCTCCCCCTCTCGGCCACACTGAAAGGGATCAGGAGCTAGGACAACCGGCAGCCTTCGGCACACACCACTGCTGGTGGTTGGGATGCGACCAGCCTAGCAGATTTAAGATCGTGAGAGCCTCGCAACCCCAATATAAAGAGGAATTTGCAAAAAAATATGGGGGAGGGGTCCCCCATAAGCGCTAAGATAAACATTGACTGATTACTGAGCTGAAGGGTAGCCTGAGGGCATGTCTGAGCTGGAAGACTGGCAGGTGTTACTGGGCCTGTTTCCCTCCGAGTGGCGGCAGTTGGGCAGGAGCAGCGGTGCGGTGAAACGGTTGCGCGGCTTTCCTTCGCTGGAAGCGTTGCTGCGCACCTTGCTGTTGCATGTGGGTTGCGGGTGGTCGTTGCGTGAAACGGCGGTGCAGGCTAAGTTAGCGGGCATTGCTGAAGTCTCCGATGTCACGTTGTTGAATCGTTTGCGGGATGCCGAGGATTGGCTGAGGCAGCTATGCCAGCAGTTGTGGAAGGACAACGGAGTCGAATTGCAGCCGGGTTTCGAGGGGAGAAGTGTGCGACTGCTGGATGCAACAGTGGTCAGAGAACCGGGCAAGACGGGAAGCCAGTGGCGGATTCATTACAGTCTGCGTCTGCCGACACTGGAGTGCGATTCTTTCGATCTCACCCCGACCAATGGTGCCGGCGCGGCGGAGAGATTTGGGAGGTTTCAGTTTCAGCCCGGGGAGTTGGTGCTGGCCGATGCGGGCTACTGCCATCCTGCTGGAATTGCGGCGGTGGTCGAAGAGCATGCGGACGTTTGCGTGCGTATGAATCCTTACGCACTGCCGTTGTGGAATGAGCGCGGAGCCTCATTCTCATTGCTCGAATCGTTAGCCGGCCTACGCAAGGCCGGAGAGTTGGCAGAGTGGCCGGTATGGATCCTGCCAGGCCAGGCCCGGTCATCATCCGGTCGGCAAAGAATCGCCGGACGGGTCTGTGCGATTCGCAAGAGCCGGGACGCCATCGAGCGGGCTAAGCGTCGGTTGAAGGATAAGGAGCAAAAGGGAAAGAGCGTAGGTCCGGCAACCCGTAAGTATGCCGAATATGTGCTGGTCTTCACCACCCTTCCCGCCTCCGAAGCCAGGACTGAGCAAGTCCTAGAGGCTTACCGGCTGCGATGGCAAGTCGAGTTGACCTTTAAGCGATTGAAGTCCATCGCCCAGCTCGGACATGTGCCGAAGCACGATGACCAGAGCAGCCGCGCCTGGTTGTACGGCAAACTGTTCGTGGCCTTGCTGAGTCAGAAGATGGCACGGGTAGGAAGCACGATTTCCCCCTGGGGCTACCTCCTTCCGGAAGCCGCGCACTCCGAGCCAATGGCGTGAATTTCAGTTCGCCTTCCATCAGGTACTCGCCGCCATTACTCCTATGCTGCCACTTCAAACGGTTCTTCAAAACTGGAACGAGGTCGCTGCGGCTCTGAGCGAACCAAACCGCAAACGAAGACCCCAGCTCCAATCCTTATCTTAGCGCTTATGGAGGGGTCCCCCTCAGGCCGTCAACTGTTTCTTAATCAACACCAGTTGCCCCAGATGGTAACTGTTATGGTCGCCCGCCAGCAGAATCTCCCGTAGCAGCGTCTGCCCATCTCCCCACGGAATCTTGGCGTAAAGATTCGAGTGGGGATCACCCGTCAGCTTCTCAAATTCCGCTATATCCGACTGAATAGCCCGAACCGAAGCCCTCCACGCCTCAGCCGAGGGCGGAGCAGCTGTTTCCGGCCAGTAATCCTTAGGCCAGTCCATCGCCGCATATTTTGGATTCACGCAGAAGTCGAGTATGTCGTGGAGCGAAATCCGCAAGTGCTCCAGCAGTTGCCACGCCGTGTGGGGCGCACCTTTGCCGTAAAGCTCCGGCGGAAAATCCTTGACGGCAGATTTGAAGTCGATATGCGCGCTACCACCGCGCAGAAATTCAAGAAGATGATCGCGAAGAATGCGGTCGTCGCCAGGCATTATGCCCTCCTGTTATGTGGGATGCACAGGAGGACACGATTGCCACATTAAGTTACGCCTCGACGGCGACCGCCTCGCGCCGATCAGCGAAGACGTTTCCCATGCGCCGGATCTGAGCGCCGACGCCGCGCAGCTTCTCTTCAATATGCTCATAGCCGCGATCCATGTGGTACACGCGGTCAAGAATCGATTCGCCGTCAGCAACCATCGCCGCCAGCACCAGCGAGGCCGAAGCGCGCAGATCCGAGCACATCACCGCCGCCGACGAGAGCGGCGTCTTGCCGCGCACCGTAGCCGAGCGCCCGTCAACCTTGATGTTCGCGCCCATGCGAACCAGCTCCTGCACATGCATGAAACGGTTCTCAAAGATGTTTTCAGTGACGACCGAAGTACCCTCAGCCTGCGTGGCCAAAGCCATGTACTGCGCCTGCATGTCGGTAGGGAAGCCGGGATACTCTTCCGTCGAAATATCGGCAGCCTTTAGATTTCCTTCGCTGCGAACGCGAATCTGATCTTTGCCCAGGATCTCGACACGAGCGCCAGCCTCTTCAAGCTTGGCGATGACCGCGCCGAGATGTGACGGATTGCAGTTCGCAACGCACAAATCGCCGCCACTAATCGCACCGGCGACGAGAAAAGTCCCAGCCTCGATCCGATCCGGATTAATCCGATGCCGCGCTCCATGCAACTTCTCAACACCCACCACGCGAATCTTCGAAGTACCAGCGCCCTCAATCTTCGCGCCCATCGCAGTCAGCAGCGCTGCCAGGTCCGTGACCTCAGGCTCGCGGGCACAGTTCTCCATGATGGTCTCGCCGTCGGCAAGCACCGCAGCCATCAGCAAGTCTTCTGTCCCGGTGACAGTGATCTTGTCGAAGACAATGTGCGCACCCTTCAGCCGCTCCGCGCGAGCTTCAATGTATCCATGCTCGTAGCTGATCGCAGCGCCCATCGTCTCCAGCCCCTTGATGTGCAGATCGATCGGACGCCCGCCGATCGCACAGCCTCCAGGCATGGCAACGCGGGCAAGCCCGGTACGAGCCACCAGCGGCCCAAGCACCAGTGAAGACGCACGCATCGTCTTCACAATCTCGTACTTCGCCACAGGATCGGAGAGCACGCGGCAGCAGATCGAAGTGCGATGCTGTGCGCGGCCATAACCCAGCTCAACCTCAGCCCCCATCGAAACCAGCAGCTTACGCTCGGTTTCAATGTCATGCACCTGCGGAATATTTTCGAGAATGACCTCGTCTTCAGTCAGGATCGCCGCCGCCATGCAGGGAAGCGCCGAGTTCTTCGCGCCGCTGACGCGAATGGTTCCGATAAGGGGATTGCCCCCGCGAATTACGAATTTGTCCATGATTGCCTACCTGAATCGATCTGCCGTAACCGATAGTGTAAACGCGCAGCCTGTGAGTCGCACGGTCCGCCAGTATCGCGTTTGATTCACCTAGCCGACGGCGGGAGCAGAATTCTTCTCAAACCAGGCTGTCAGCTCATCCTCAGATATCTTGCCTGCGGCGAGATCGTAGAAAGTAAAGTAGGTTTCTTCCTGGTTGGCGGCAAATAAAACTCCATTCCGTTCCAGGAATGCGATTGCCACTACCAAGGCGGTGCGTTTATTGCCGTCGACAAAAGGATGATTGCGAACGATACCGAATGCGTATGCTGTGGCCAGGCGATGAAGAGTCGGTGCTTCATTTGCGTAAGCCACCAGGTTTTGCGGTCGCGCCAGAGCCGACTCCAACAATCCTACATCGCGAACACCGGTTGAGCCGCCATGCTCGGCCAACTGCATATCGTGATAAGCCAGAACCACTCTCTTTTCAATCCAAACGGGCATGGTCATAGCCAACTATTCAGCCAATTTGCGAAGCGCGTCGCGGTACTTACGCATGACTTTTTCCCCGATTTTGATCTGTCGTTCAAATTCCTCGTCATAAGGCGTGAGCTGCACGCCATCCGGCGTTTCCGTGATATAGAGAGAGTCGCCCTTTTCAACATGAAGCTTAGAGAGGATTTCTTTGGGCAGCACAATCCCGACAGAACTGCCGACGGTAGTGACTTTCACAATCGCGCTCATTGTGTCCAGGCTCCAATCTGATAATAACAAATATTATAATTAACCTGTAATTTTGGCAAGATAAACAAAATCAAAAAGCGCCCCCGAGTGGGCGCTTTTGATTGGAGAATAAAGCCGTATTTACAGATCCATCACCGAATCTTCAATCGCGCGGCGAACATTCCCGTCCGATTGAGCCAGTCGACGCACAGCTTCCGGCTTGTCGACATTCGCCTTCAGCATGACCAGAGCAACCGGCACACTGCGTCCTGCGGATTTGATGGTACGTACGGCCATGTCGCGGTCGATATTGCAGGCGCGCATCAGGATGCTGATGCCGCGCTCCACGAGCTTCGAGTTCTGCATGTGCACGTTGACCATCAGGTTTTCGTACACATAGCCCAGTCGAGTCATCGCGCCAGTAGTGATCATGTTGGTGATCATTTTCTGCGCGGTCGCAGCCTTCATGCGTGTCGACCCAGAGATGACTTCCGGCCCCACGTCGGCGACGATCGCGATATCTGCGGCGCTCTCTAAGGGCGTGTTGTGGTTGCAGGTGATGCAGGCGGTCTTCGCTCCCCGGGCCCGGGCATACGCAACGGCCGAAACGACGTATGGTGTGCGTCCGCTTGCAGAAAGTCCAAGTACAACGTCCTTCCTGGTGGGACGACGGCGGGCAATGTCCCGCTGGCCGAGTTCCTCAGAATCCTCGTTGACCTCGACCGGCGATGCGAGCGCTTTTGGCCCGCCAGCCATAATGTACTGAATCTGCTGCGGTGCGTTCGAGAAGTAAGGAGGACACTCGCAAGAGTCGAGGGCAGCAATGCGTCCGCTCGATCCTGCTCCAACATAAATAAGTCTTCCACCGTCACGAAGGCTGCGCGCAACAGCATCGATCACAAGGGCGATCTCCGGAAGCGCCTTCTTTACAGCGGCTGCGACCTTGGCGTCCTCATGATTGATGATGCGAGCAATCTCAAGCGCTGACTTCGTATCAAAGCCCTGCGAAGCATCGTTGGGGCTTTCAGTGATCAGGTCTTGGAGATTGGTGACTGGTGAAGAGTGTGAAGTATGCCCGTTAGAGCGGTGCGTTTCAGCCGGTGGAGCAGGAGTTATGGTTGCCATTGGTGTGGTTTAATCTCGACAATTCGCCATCTCCAATTGTAGCTCTAACGAAAGAGAATAGGTCGCAAATTTTTATTTGGTCGAATCTGATTTGTCGATGCCTGTTTCGATATGGAAAAGCACTTTCACAGGCCAACGAAAATTGCGTCGTGAAAGGCCGGGCGAACCTGCTGAATCGCTTTATTAGAGCGGTCGGGCCAGGTGCGGTTCGTAAGCAAAACCACGGCAAGCCGCTGCTCACGATCAATCCAGAGCGACGTCCCCGTGTATCCCAGATGCCCAATAGAAGAAGCGCTCAAATGTTTGCCTGAAGATGAAGGTTGTGTTGGTGTGTCCCATCCAAGCGCTCGCGATGTGCCGGATGGCTCGCTCTGCCGTGTCGCAAAAAGACGCACTGTCGCAGGTTTGAATAGTTGCAGCCCTTCCTCTGTACGGCCTTCCGCGAGTATGCAATCGGCAAACCGTAGAACATCGAGCGCACTGGCAAAGAGCCCTGCATGTCCGCCGCAGCCACGCAGCACAAAGGCATGCTCATCATTTACTTCACCCTGAATGATGCGATTGCGGAATGTCGTGTCGTTTTGGGTGGGAGGAATCTGTGCGCGCATCGACCCGGGAGGGCAGAAATATGCGCTGATCAATCCGAGCGGAGCAAAAATTTCGCGCGGACAAAACCTTGCCAGCTCATCGCGTGCAAGCACTTCGAGCGCTTTGCCCAGCAGAATAAATCCAATGTCCGAATAGTCAGCCCGCGTCCCCGGCGCAGCTTCGAGCGGCATCTGCAGACAAGCGCGTAAAAGCCCATTCGCAGATGTGTGCTGCTCAAAGAGACGCGCATACGCAGGCAATCCCGAGGAGTGGGCCAGCAGCATGCGCATCGTCACGCGCTCCTTGCCGCTGCCGGGCGCGTGTCCAATCACGAAGCCAGGGAGAATCTCGCCAACCGGGCTCTCAAGATCGAGAACTCCGCGATCAAACAGCAGGATCGCCGCGGCTGTGGTCGCCATAACCTTGGTTACACTGGCGAGATCGAAAACTGTTTCCGGCTTCACCTCTGGAGAATTGTCTTCAAACGTGAAGCGTCCCACGGCATCGAGAGCCACCACCTTGCCATCGAAAAGCACGCCATACGCAGCTCCCGGAAATGCACGGTCGCGGACCGCCTGCTCTAAAATCGCGCGTGCCGCCGCAAAGCGCATATGCTGATCCGAATTGGCGAGTGGCAAACTCATGGCAATGCAGGCTGAGTGCAGTTATAGTAAGCGAACTTGAGAGAAACAACTGATGAGAATACGAATTTTGACGGCGATCTTTTTCCTGATGTCCGTATCTGCGACATTGCGCGCGCAGGAAGACACAGTGCTTGAGGCACAGCTGCAGACTCTGGCAAAGGCCCATCAGGGCCACGTCACGCTCTATGCCCACGACCTGAGCAGCGGCAAGACGGTGGCCATCAATGCCGACACGCCAGTTCCTACGGCTTCGGTCATCAAGCTGACTGTCCTTTTCGAAGCCCTCAAGCAGATTCAGGAGGGCAAGGCTCACTTTGACGACAAGGTGACGCTGACGAAAGAGAATCAGGTGGAAGGCTCCGGCGTGCTCATGTTCTTCGATGTGCCGCAAACCCTGACGCTGAAAGACGTGCTCACCATGATGGTCATTGTCAGCGACAACACCGCAACCAACGTCGCCATCGACGACCTCGGCCTCAAGAACATCGATGACCGAATCCAGTGGCTGGGCCTCAAAGACACGTGGCTCTATAAGAAAGTCTCGAAGCCGCCTGTCGGTCCCATGCCTCCAGATCAGAAGCAATTCGGCCTCGGCAAAACCACCGCCCGCGAGATGGCGAGCATCATGGAACGCTTCGCCACCTGCAACCTGAATGTCCCCGGCAACACGGCGAAGCCAACCGACGAGGACGAGAAGTTGTGCGACGCCGCCATGCACATGCTGAAGAACCAGTTCTACCGCAACAGCATCCCGCGCTATCTGGAAACCATTGACACCACCGAAGGCGAATCGAAGATCGCCAATAAAACCGGAGCCTTGGATGAAGTCCGCAACGACGTAGGAGTCGTCTTCGCCAAAAACGGCCCCGTCGTGATTTCAGAGTTTACTTACGGCAACCAGGACAAGAGCTGGACCCCGGATAACGACGCGGAAGTCCTGCTGGCAAAGCTCTCCAAAGCAATCATGGATCGCTGGCAATAGCTAACTTACGGGTCGCAAAATCCGTCTACGCAAAATCCGTCTACAATATAAACAGGGTAGGTTCCGTGGGGCGGATTAGTGTGCCGCGAGTGATTGGAGGGCGAAGATGCGTATGTTTAGAAATTTGCCCATAACGGCTTTTGCAGCGGGCCTCTTCGCCGTGAGCGCGATGGCCCAGCAACCTGCCGCCGAACAAGCGCCCGCACAAACAGCCAGCAACGCAAATGCACCGGCAAGCACCCAGACAGCAACCGCGCAAGGGAAATCAACCGAAATCCCGGCGGGAACCAAAGTCCTGCTCGGTCTAAAATCGGCTGTGAATACTAAAACAGCGAAGCCGGGCGACGGCGTCTATCTCGCGTCGAGCTTCCCCGTAGTGGTTGACGGCCATGTAGCAATCCCCGCCGGAGTCTACGTGCAGGGAGTGATTGACCAGGTCACGCGTCCCGGCCGGGTCAAAGGACGCGCCGCTGTACGCATGCATTTTACGTCGATGATTTTCCCCAACGGATCGGTCGTAAATATTCCGGGCGTTGTGAACAGCCTGCCGGGTTCGGATGGACCCAAAGTGCAGGATGATGAAGGCACGATCCAGCAGGCCTCCAACAAGGGCAAAGACTTAGGAACGATAGCGCAGGGAACGATCGAAGGAGCCAGCATAGGCACGATTGGCGGAGCAGTTGCTGGTCATCCTGGTGCCGGGGCTGGTTATGGCGCCCTGGCCGGCGGAGCCGCCGGATTGATCTACACTCTCTTCACCCGCGGCAACGAGGTAGTTCTTAACGTCGGAGAAGGCGTGGAGATGGTCCTGCAGCGTCCGTTGACGATTACCCAGGCCAACCTTACCGGCCCTGATGTTGCGGGACAGACCGCAATCATCCCGTCTGCACAGCAGCCAATGGCCAAGCCAAAATCGAACATCCTTTGCCCGCTCGGCGGGCTAGGCTGCTCGTAGATTAGTAAATCCTCCCTCGAATGAAAGAAGTAATGAACGAAGGCACTGTAGAAATCAAGAAGAGCATGCGCCCCCATCTTCAATTGTGGGTGCGCGATTTCATTATTTCGGTGATGGCCTCATTCTTCATCATCACCTTTCTGTACCAGCCGGTGAAGGTCGAAGGCACCAGCATGCAGCCCGAACTGCGGGACCAGGACCGTCTCTTCGTTAACAAATTCGCCTACAATTTCGAAAAGATTTCGCGCGGCGATGTGGTCGTTTTCTACTATCCCCGCGACACGCAGAAGAGCTACATCAAGCGCGTCATCGGGCTGCCTGGCGACAACATTCGCATCGACGACGGCCGGGTCTTCGTCAATGGCCAGCGTATCGACGAATCGTATGTTCCCAAGCGCTTCCGCGATGTGCGCTCGATGGCCGACATGGTTGTCCCTCCGGATGAGTATTTCGTGATGGGCGACCATCGCTCCATCTCGAGCGACAGCCGCGACTTCGGCCCCGTCACCCGCAAGCTCATCTACGGCAAGGCGGCCTTCATCTATTGGCCTGCGGACAACATGGGCGTCATCCGCTAGCCGAAGATCTATTTAGCATCAGGACTGCATTCGTTCCGCATAAACGCCCACTCTTCGCACTGCTTGCCGTTCGGAAAAGTGCAGATGCCGACTTGACCGCCATCCTTCGCGGTCTCGATCTTCAGCGTGCCGCCGTGTTTCGTGCAGTTCACGGATGCCGGATTCGGCATTCCGATGTTCTTGCTCTGCGATGTGCCAATGCGCTTGAGGGTGAAGTTCAGATTTGAGTGGATCGGCTTCATGTTCGCGTCGAGCTGTTGAAGCGTGTTGTCATCAACGCGCAGATAATATTGCTTGCCCGTCTTATCCGGATCGAGCTGGTACACCGTCGCATTGGGATCGCCTGGCCTTCCGCGAAGCACCGTCCACGAACCGTAGTTCGTAAAGCTGCCGCGGTCAATGTATTTCATCTCCAGCCGGTAGAGGGCATCGCGATAATCGTTCGGTGCCTTTGTATATAAGGTGAGCGTTGTGATGATCCCGCTGCAGTCCGCGCACGGAGTGGTGCCTTGCCACGTGCCCATCACCTGCATCGTCTTTGTCGTAGCTGCGAGTTTTGTTTGCTGTTGAGGATCTTGTGGCTGACAGATGCGGCTACCGACCACGCCAGGACAGCACACACGAGGAAGTTTATCGGGCGAATGGTCATTCGATCCTCTCGCCTGAAATCCTCCCAAGAATATCTCATCGCCAACGGCTATGGAGGGGCTCAAAACCTGATAAAATCTATTGAATCCACTCCATGGAGAAGCGATGCAGGCAATCCTTGCGCTCGAAGACGGGCGCATCTTCCGCGGCGAAGGCTACGGTGCCAAAGGCGAGTGCTATGGCGAAGTCGTTTTTAATACATCCTTAACCGGCTATCAGGAAATTTTCACAGATCCCTCCTACGCCGGACAGATTGTCGTTCTCACCAATCCTCAGATCGGCAATTACGGAACCAATTCCGCAGACAACGAAGCCAACAAGCCATATATCGAAGGCCTCGTCACGCGCGAGTTCTCGCCCATCAGCTCCAATTGGCGCTCGCAGCAGGTAGCCGACGAGTATCTGGAACGCTTTAACGTCCCCGTCATTTCTGAAATCGACACCCGCGCCCTCGTTCGCCATCTTCGCAACAATGGCGTGATGCGCGGCGTCATCTCGTCGATCGAAAACGATCCCGACGTGCTCGTCCAGAAGGCCCGCTCGATCCGCAAGATGGACGGGACGGACCTCGCCAGCGTTGTCAGCACCAAGGCCCGCTATGAGTGGGAGCAGGACGGCGCCGATCCTCTCAAATCCGAAGACAGCACAATCGCTAAGCAGCGGCCCGATCTGCACGTCGTTGCCTACGATTACGGCATCAAGAAGAACATTCTGCGCATGCTCTCGGACGAAGGCTGCCGCGTGACCGTCGTTCCCGCGCAAACTTCAGCCGAAGACGTCCTCGGCCTGAACCCCGACGGCATCTTCCTCTCGAACGGCCCGGGCGATCCCGAGCCCGTCACCTACGCGCAGGAGAACATCCGTAAGCTGGCAGGCCGCAAACCGATTTTCGGAATCTGCCTCGGCCATCAACTCATCGGCCTCGCGCTCGGCGGCAAGACCTACAAACTCAAGTTCGGCCACCACGGCGGCAACCACCCGGTTAAACAGACGCAGACAGGCAAGGTCGAAATCACTGCGCACAACCACAACTTCGCTGTCGATCCCGACACGATCAATGCCAACGAAGTCGACCTGACACACATCGACCTGAACGACAATACGCTCGAAGGACTGCGTCACAAGTCGCTGCCGCTCTTCAGCGTCCAGTACCACCCCGAAGCCAGCCCCGGTCCGCACGACTCGCACTATCTCTTCCGCGATTTCCGGAAGATGATGCCGGAATTTAAGAAAAAGCGGCGGGCTTTAAATCCCGCCATTTTTATGGAACAAGGTTCCATCGGCTAAAACAAGACTTCAGATTCAGAGGGCAGTAGAACAAGATGCCACGCAGGAATGACATCACCAAGATTCTCGTGATCGGCTCCGGCCCGATCGTCATCGGCCAGTCCGCCGAGTTCGATTACTCCGGCACGCAGGCGTGCAAGGCGCTCCGGCAGGGGGCTATGAGTGGTGCCGGGGAACTCGAACCCCGCCACCATCATGACCGACCCCGAGCTTGCCGACCGTACCTACATTGAGCCGCTCACACGCGAGTATGTCGAAGAGATCATCCGCATTGAGTCGCAGATGCTCCGCGACGAAGGCCGCACCGGCAAATTCGCCCTGCTGCCAACCGTGGCGGACAAACGGCTCTCAATCTCGCCGTCGATCTCGCCGACGCAGGCATCCTCGACAAGTATGATGTCGAGCTGATCGGCGCGAAGCTCGAAGCCATCAAGAAAGCCGAAGACCGTCTCCTCTTCAAGGATGCGATTATGCGCATCGGCCTCGACCTGCCGAAGTCCGCGTTGGTCAATAACATTCGCGACGGCCTCGGAGTTCGCGGCCAAGATCGGCTTCCCGGCCATCATCAGGCCCTCGTTCACGCTCGGCGGCTCCGGCGGAGGCATCGCCTACAACCGCGAAGAACTGATGGAAATCCTCGCCCGCGGCCTCGACCTTTCGCCCGTCCACGAGTGCCTTATCGAGAATCCGTCCTTGGCTGGAAGGAATACGAGCTTGAGGTCATGCGCGACCTCGCCG
>CAWHWJ010000004.1:0-1028171 GCA_963833015.1 uncultured Acidobacteriaceae bacterium
ACTTCTATTTGCAGCACCGGACTACTTTTTTGATGGTCGGAGCGATCGTGAGTCCGGTTTTTGCGTGGATTGTATTCACCCGTATGTCTCCGGTGGTTCGCCTTGAAGACGCGGCGGTGTTCGCCGTGGCTGCGCTGTATTTCCTGCTGGTGCACGTACACGGACGCGCAGCCGAGCGGTGGCTGCCGAAAGAGCTTGCCGTTGGGGTGCTGTTTGCCGCGGCGACGGCGGTGCCGGCGTGGGCACGTATCGCAGGCGAGCGGCTTGCGCTGGTTCCGGTGGTCGCAGTGTTTGCACTCCTGTGCTGGATAAATTGCGTGGGGATCGAAAGCTGGGAGAGTTCGGCAGCCGATTCGGCGCATGCAACGACGGTGTGGGCGGCGCGGCATCTACAGGCTCTTGCGGTCACAGGTATTGTGCTTTCGCTTGCCCTTGCTCTAGACAGCCTGGATGACGGCACGCGCTTTTGCCTTTTTCTCGCATCGGCTCTAAGCGCTTTGTTGCTCTTCGGGCTGGCGCGCGGCACGAAGTACTTGACCGCGATGCAATTACGCATAAGCGCCGACGCGGCTCTGCTGACGCCCTTGCTGTTTATGGCATGGATGCGGTGAGCCGCGAGCTGAATTTCGATCCGCTGGCGCGGTCCTATCGCTGGCTGGAATATGCGACCTTTGGCCGCTCGCTGGAGCGCTGCCGCTTTCACTTTCTGCCCGCGCTCTCTGACGCGCGGCGTGCCCTCGTGCTGGGCGATGGCGATGGGCGGTTTCTGGCGCGGCTGCTTAAGGCAAATCCAGAGCTTGAGGCCGATGTGGTCGACTGCAGTCCTGCGATGCTTCGCCTTCTTCACGAAAGGCTCAAGCCGGAGGATCGGGAGCGTGTTGCCCTTCATCAAGCGGATGCCCGCGAGTTTGCTCCGCCCCGGACGCACTATGACCTTGTCGTGACGCACTTCTTCTTCGATTGCCTCTTTCAATCGGAATTGAATGCGCTCGTTGAGCGCATCGTGCCAAGCCTCGCATCAGGGGCCGGCTGGGTCGTCTCGGAATTTGCGAAGCCGCGTGGCCGGGTTGGTTCTGTCTTGGGTGGGGGTGTAGTTTCCGGGCTCTATGGAGCTTTTGGCCTGCTGACCGGGCTGCGGGTCCGGTCCTTGCCCGATCATTGCGCGGAACTGGAAGCCTCTGGTTTTCAATTGCTTACGGAAAAGCAATGGCTGCGGGGATTACTTGTAAGTCAACTTTGGCAACATTGATTGCGAGTGCGATGCAACCCGGAATGGACCGTCTCGCTTCTACTACACAAGGGAGTTATGGCTACATCCGATCCACTATCGCGCTGGTTACTGTCCCAGATGCATCCGCTGATTCTGGATAGCGTTCCGGGGATTGACCCCGGCATTTTGCCACAGCCCTTCCCTGGCGCGACTCCTGAACCTGACCCTGACCCCGATCCATTGCCACCAGCTGGACCTGGAACTCCCGGTGCCGATCCCGGATTTCCAGTCGAGCCGCTGCCCTCGCCCGTGCCGGTCACGTCAGGCTGGCGTCCTTCCTAAGCCAAGCATTTCAATTGTTACAATCACGTTAAGATGCTGGCCAGATAACGCCGGTTCACGCATACTCACGGTGAAAAAGGACCTTTCTCATTCATGAATCTTTACGTTCTTCGCCATGCGAGCGCGGGCACAAGCCGCGAAAATCCGCTCCTGGATGTAAAACGCCCCCTGGATAAGGAAGGCAAGCAGCAATGCATACTCATTGGCAGCTATTTGAACGCGTTGCGGGTGCAATTCGATCTGGTCGTCTCCAGCCCTCTGAAGCGCGCGCTGCAGACAGCCTCGCTGGTAGGGACTGAGGTTGGCTATGACGCCAAAATTCAGGTGACGGATGCACTGGCTCCGGGCGCTACGGTTGCCGCGTTTCAGCAATGGCTTGCCAGCCTGGGACGATATGAGAATGTGCTGATCGTTGGACACAACCCCAGCCTGCCGCAGTTTCTCGGTTCGCTGATTGTTTCACCGGGGCGCGCGAACATTCGCATGCGCAAGGGCGCCATTGCAAGAGTCGATTGCACGCGGCGTCCGGGCGTTTTGAACTGGCTGGTTGATCCCCGCATCCTGCGCGGTGTTTACACCAACGTGACGAAGAGGTCTCTGCGGAAAACTTCCTTGAAGTAAGCCGCTTCCTTGCGCAGCGACCATAGCTCGAGCGCTGCGCCGGTGCGTCCCGGGCTGATTTCCAGAATCACCTGCTTGGGATAGACAAGCACCTTAACCCTGAGAATATCGCTGGCGCGGTCCTGGTTGAGCGCTACTGCCAGACGCAGCAGGACCACTGCGCGCCGAACGTGCTCATGCTCTTCCGGCAGCACCTGGCGCATGGTGCGGCCTGTTGGCTCGGGGCGGCTTTTGCCGATGTACCGGGCAATGGCCGAGGCGATAACGCGCTGCGCGGGCGTGAATCCGAACATTTCCGAATTGGCGATGATGTACTGCGCGTGCCGGTGATGTCCCTGATAGTTCATGAACTTGCCGATATCGCGCAGGATAGCGGCGGTTTCAAGCCACGTGAGGTAATCGGCGGGCAGCTTGTGCACCGCATCAAGGTCGCGAAAAAGCTGCGCGGCGTGCTGGCGGACAGGCTCGGCCTGACGCGGATCGACGCCATACTTGCGGCTGGTTTCGAGCACCGACTCCCATCGGTCGCGCTCGAACTGCTGGTGTGCGGTAGCGCGGGGATCCTGCTCGGCAAGCATCTGGGCGAGGATGCCGTCGCGCAGGCCCATTGTCGAATAGCGAAAACCCGGCAGTTTGTAGGCTTCGAGCAGTTCAGCAAAAACGTGCGCGCCGGCGACGATGATCTCCGACCGGCGCGGGCCGACGCCCTGGACGCTCATGCGCTGATCGTTGTTCATTTTGGTGAGCTTTTCGGTGAGCTTGCGCACGCTTTGCGTCGGCGTGATGAGATTCTTTTTGCCGGAGCGCTGTTTTTCGACGAGATGGCTGGCTTCGGACAGCGCTGCCGCCGTGCCCGATGTGGCGATGACCGTCTGCACCTGCACCGGCTGGACACGGCGCTCGGCCTTCCGCAGTTCGCGGGCGATGAACTGCTTCAGGCGCGCGATGTCTTCTTTTGAAGGAGGATCGCTTTGCAAAAATTCTTCCGTCAGGCGGACGGCGCCGAGCGGGACGCTGACCGTCTCCTTGATGCGCTTGTGCTCGGAAAGCGAAATTTCACAGCTTCCGCCACCTACGTCGATGAGCAGGCAACGGCCCGCGGTGCCGGGCTCGTTGTTCATGATGCCGCGATGGATGAGGCGGCCTTCCTCAAGACCGGAGATGATTTCGACCTCCCAGCCGGTTTCATCGCGCACCCAGGCGAGGAAGGCGCGGGCATTGCGTGCGTCGCGCATGGCGGCGGTGGCGACGGCGCGGACCTTGTCGGCTCCATGCAACTGCGTGGCGCGGTAGAAGCGCTTCAGCGCTTCCAGCGTGGCCGCCATCGATTCGGGCGAGACTAGCCCGGTTTCGAAAACACTGCCGCCGAGACGCGTGACTTCGCGATCTTCGTGCAAAACTTTGAGCTGGTGCTGGACAACACGGGCGATTTTCAGTCGGCAGGAATTGGAACCTATGTCGATTGCGGCGAACGTCTGCATGCTTGGGGAGTGTGCTCTGAGAATTCTTTACGGTCTCCAAGAAAGATACACGATGCGTGTGAGAAGTAGATTGCCGGAGAGAAGAAAAGCAGATTCTTTCGCAAACTCACAGCGCGACTTACTTCATTCAGGGTAACGATGCCTTTTGCGTACCGTTTTTCGCTGGAGCAGATGGAGATCGGCGGAGCAGCTGCGACGCAGCCAGCCATTCGCCCAGTAGCCTTCCGCGCAGGCGGTTCACTGTTTTCATTGCGAGCACGTAGTGGCGGTCGCGTTCGGCATCGAGGAGCGCGATAAGGTCCTCGCCTTCATGGCCAAGGGCTGCGCGGGCTTCGTCGCCGAGCACCAGCCAGTCGTGCCAGTCGCCGATGTCGTCCTGCAGCCTCTTGAGGGCTTTGCCGATGGCAAGCGCGTGGGCGTCTTCGGCGGCAGACTCAGCAATGTAGCGGGCCTTCTTCGCACCCTTGCGGAAGTCGTGCAGATTGTTGGCGTCGAGCTGCTGCATTTCGTGCACGAGACGGGCAAAGGATTCGAGCGCAACGATGGCGGCGCTGCGCGGACGGTGGCGTGTGCGCGGCCCCTGGGTCATGGCGGTTTCGAAGGCCTTGGCTTCGTCGTCGAATTTTGAAAGAAGCTTTGCGGCTCTCTTCTTGAGCGTCGCAGCATTATGTTGGCGCGCGTGATGCAGCCATGCATCCAGGTGCTCGGCCTGATGCGCTATGGGATCGGTGGGAAGTGCGGGGCTGGTGACGATGCCGGCAGTGTCGTCTGGAGCCGCTGGCTCGGCGGTCCCATCTTCGCTGCCGTATTTGACCAGCTTTTGCAGCAGTTTGCGGTGCACGTCGAGATCGCGCACCGGAGCGGCAGCGCGGCGCATTTTCTTGAACGCGTCAAGCCATGCCGCGGCAGGTTCCTGCAGCGACTCGTCGTCGCGCTCGCGCAAGATGGCTTCGACCATGGCCTGCAGACGGCGCGTGCCGGTGCGCAGATCGTGCACGGGATCGATGCCGGGATCGGTCGCGCACTTTGCGAGATTGCCGCGCAGGGTGGCCGTAAGCTTGCGCAGGTGTTCTTCACGCGCATCAGGCTTGCGCGCCCGCGGACGGCGAGCCGGGGTCCGGGTTGGGCTTGGCTGCGCCACTACGCTGATATCCTAGTTCTTTGGATCATGATGGTTGACTCGACACTGCCTGTTAGTAATCCTCGCAGACCTGCATTGCTTTCGTCTCCGGTAAGAACCTGGACGCTGCTCCTGCTTGTCTTTCTCGCCGTGCATTTTGCGGCGCTGTTTACGCCTTCCTTGTTGGACGACGCGGACGCGACGCACGCTAATGCCGCGCAGCACATGGTCGCGAGCGGCGACTGGGTCACGCTCTACGTCAACGGCATTCGCTATCTGGAAAAGCCTCCGCTGCCCTACTGGATGGTCGCGGTCGACTACCGCATCTTTGGCTACAACGTATTCGCGACGCACCTGCCGATGACGCTCGGCGTGTTGGCCTGCGCCATGCTTGCATGGTTCTGGACGCGGCGCGCGTATACCGAACGTGCAGCCTTTTATGCGGCGCTGGCAGTGCTGACCAGCTTTGGAGTCTTCCTCTGGACTCGGTTCTATATCCCGGAATCGATTCTGACGTTTTTCATCGGGCTTGCACTTTACTGCTTCCTTACCGGGCTTGAAGATCGAAAACCTGCGCGCATTTATCTGATGTACGCTTCGCTGGCGCTTGCGGTCCTGGCGAAGGGATTGATTGCTCCCGTCTTCTTTCTTGCGGCGGCGATTCCGTATTTATTGATTACGGGCGAGTGGCGCAAGTGGCGACAACTGCGTCTGGTGACCGGCCTGCTGCTTTTCCTGGCGATTGCCGCGCCGTGGCATATTCTTGCCGCGCTGCGCAATCCAGACTACGGCAATCCGGCTGGAAATGTTCCGACGGCGGGACACGTTCACGGCTTCTTGTATTTCTATTTCATCAACGAGCATGTGCTGCGTTTTCTCGGCAAGCGCTATCCGCATGATTACAACAAGCAGCCGTTCTGGATCTTCTGGGCGGGGCAGTTGGTGTGGCTCTTTCCCTGGAGTTTGTACTTCCCGGTGGCACTGAAGCGGGCGTGGCGCAATCGCAGGCTCGCGTGGGCCGACGTGCGCTATAACGCCTCCGATACGCTGCACTTTCTCGATGCGCGCAGCACTGCGTATGAAGCGGCCAGCATGGCGGCGCGGGTGCGCTTCCGCGCGCGGACCGGGCTCCTGCTGTCACTCTACGCAGGGTTCATTCTGCTCTTCTTTGCCATCTCGACCAACCAGGAATACTACACCTGGCCAGCGTACTTTCCGCTGTTGATCTTGACCACGGGCGCGCTGGGCGCAATTGAAGAGGCGCCCGAGGCTGGGCGCTGGCTTAACGCTCGAAGCAAGTGGCTCACGGGCGCGCATGCGGCCTTTGCTGTAGTCGGCATCGCAGTTGCCGGCGCACTGGCCGGTGGCCTTTGGGCCTCGCGTCATCTGCCTTATGTATCAGATATAGGCACGCTGCTGGCGCATCGCAACGTGGCCGATTATTCGCTCGCGACTTCGCATTTCTTCGATCTTACCGGGCCGTCGTTCGCGGCGTTGCGGCTGCCTGCCGTGCTGGCTGCTGTGACGTTACTCGTGGGGCCGCTGGTGGCGTGGGTTCTGCGTAAGCGCGGGCACTCGTTTGAATCGACTGTGTCCGTTGCGTTTACCGCTGCCGTCTTTCTGATTGCCGCGCACATCGCCTTCGTCCGCTTTGAGCCGATGCTCTCCTCGCGCGCAATGGCAGACACGATCAATCGCGTTGCGTCACCGGATGATCAGCTGATTATTTATGGTGAGCAAACTGATGGCTCGTCGGTGATTTTTTACACCCGCCGGCAAGCGCTGCTGGTGAATGGCAGAACATCGTCGATGATCTGGGGATCCTATTATCCGGATGCGCCGCACATTTTTCTTGAAGACAACGACCTGCTGGCCATGTGGGGCAACGGGCCGCGCAAGTTTCTCTTTGTGCCGGGCTATAACCATGACAAGGTGGAGGCTCTTCTGGCCGGGCGCCTGGTCAAAGTGCAGGAGCTTTCCGACAAGACGTTATATACAGACCGGCCACTGTAGAGGATGGTTGCTGATCGCTGCTTACGCGGTAATCGCTGTCTTGTGTTCCGGCGACGCGTCGTCGGTAACGGGCTGCATGAGACCGCCTTCGGTAAGGCGGTAGACGTGGCCGCGCCATAGTATCTTGCTGCTGGCATAGCTTGCTGCCCAGTAGAAAAAGCCAAGCAGGTCCCGCAGCGGATAAAGCAGAGTCGTGCGCAGCAGATGCCGTTCGTCTACAACTGTCCTGCCCACGACCGCAGCCATCATCGCGCGCGCCACAACGCTATAGGCGGCGAGTGTCAGCGCGAGATGGTGATAGCCCAGGAACCATGCTGCGAATCCGGCCAACACTCCAAACGGTACAGCAAAGCTGAGTGACGTTCCAAAGTGGCCTTTGGGGCGCGAGAAACGCGTGGACTTCATCCAGCGGACCTGATGCTTCACGGACGCAGTGAAGCTGAGATTTAGAACGATGTGATCGATCACGTGATCCGAGAGGACGACCTCATGTCCGTGAACAGCCACCTGGTTGCCGAGAACAAAGTCATCGGCGCAATACGGACCGAGGTGGCCGAATCCGCCCATCTCATTGACGCAGCCGCGTCGCACGGCCATCGTGGGGCCGAGGGTAAACTGCATGCCCTCCATCAGGTTCGCGACCAGTACCCCTGAGGTCATTTCGATCGACATGCCTGCCGCTTCGAGTTCTGACCAGAGACCTTTGGCGGCGACTCCACGATAAAGACACGTGACTGCGCCTACTTTGGCGTTGGCAAACGGAGCGACGACTTCGCGAATGTAATTCGGCGTCACGCAGACATCGCTATCGCTGATGATGAAGATGTCGGTGCTTGCCGCCGCTGACATGTTTTCGAGCGATGACGCCTTGGCATTGATGTAGGTGTTCTCGCCGGTGGTTAGAAACTTGGCCGGGATCGAAGGATAGCGGGAGGCAACGCGACGCGCGGTCAGCAAGCCTGCGTCGTTCGCGTTGCGCGCGCAGAAGAGAATTTCGAAGGCTGGATAGTCCTGCTCGAAGAAGCTGGCAATGTGCGCGTCGAGGTTCGGCTCCTCTCCATGCAGCGGCTTCAGCAGGCTGACGGGCGGATGGAAGTCTGCCTGCGCCGTTTTCCGGCGCCCTCGACGGTCCGCGGCAAAGCGGTATGCGCCGGCGAAAACGAGTCCGTTGAAGACGGTTGAGCTGATCAGACCAAGGATACCGAGGCCCATCAGAACAGAAGCTGTAGGTGCAGAAATCACTATGTATTAGGGTATCGCATTGCGGGTTTGGAGTCCTCGCTAGCTGCGGAACTTAAGTTTTTCAAGCACTTGCGGAGCCAGTTGCGAGACGTTGCCCGCGCCGAGCGTGAAGATCGCGTCGCCCTCGGTCGCGTTGGCGACAACACGGTCGATTGCCTCTTCGGTGCTGGCCGCGTATTCGACCCCGTTCTGGCGCGTCGCCTCGACCAGCGCTTTAGCCGTGATGCCGGGGATGGGTTCTTCGCTGGCGGCGTAGATGTCGAGCATCTCGACTGTGTTCGCGTCTTCGAAGGCGGTGAGGAATTCCTGAAACAAGTCTCGCGTGCGCGAGTAGCGGTGCGGCTGAAAAATCACGTGCACCTGGCGGTAATTGCACTCCCGCGCTGCGTGCAACGTGGCGCGAATTTCCGTGGGGTGATGGCCGTAGTCATCGATGACGGCAACGCCGCGCTCGCAGCCTTTGAGCTGAAAGCGGCGGTCGACGCCCCGGAAAGACTGTAATCCCTGCGCAATGGCTTCGGGCGCGATCTCAAGCTGCGCGGCGATGGCGACTGCGGCTGTTGCGTTCAGCACGTTGTGACGGCCTGGGACGTGCAGCGAAAACGGGCCGAAGACCTCACCATTTGCGGCGACTTCAAAACGGGCGCGCGCTTCATCGCAGGGCGGCAACATGCGCGTGATGAAGTCCGCCTTCGGAGTAGTTCCATAGGTGAAGACTCGGCGCCGCACGCGGGGCAGGACGCTTGCCAGCTGCTCGTTGTCGATGCAGGCAACACAGCTGCCATAGAAGGGCACGCGGTCCATGAACTCTACGAAGGCGTCTTCGACGTCAGCCATGTCGCGGTAACAATCCATGTGCTCTCGGTCGAGGTTGGTCACGACAGCGAGGATGGGCGACAGCTTCAGAAATGACCGGTCGCTCTCATCGGCTTCTGCTACCAGGTATTGCGACTTGCCAAGACGCGCATTCGAGCCAAGCGCGTCGACTCTGCCTCCGACAACTACGGTCGGATCGAGATTGCCGGCAGCGAGTACAGTAGCGATCATCGAGGTCGTCGTGGTCTTGCCATGCATGCCTGCGATGGCGATGCCGTACTTCAGGCGCATTAGCTCAGCCAGCATTTCTGCGCGCTGGATGACAGGGATTTTGCGCGAGCGCGCTTCGATGACCTCGGGATTGCGTTCATTCACCGCAGAACTCGTGACGACGACGCCGGAGCCCACAACATTGGCAGCGGCATGGCCTTCAAAGACAATCGCGCCGAGTGACGCTAGTCTCTCAGTGATCGAAGAGCGGCGCAGGTCGGAACCCGAAACGGCATAGCCAAGGTTGAGCAGAATTTCGGCGATGCCGCTCATGCCGATTCCGCCGATACCGATAAAGTGCACACGTTGTGCTTTTGCAAACATAGTTCAGAAATACTTTGATTACTGTATCAGCGCGATGCACGGAAGCGCAGAAACGATGCACGCTTTCGCGCGGGTCCAGAGGCTCATGCCCACAAAAATTCACCGCAACATTCGCGCGCCATTGCTGTTCACACTGATGGAAAGAATGAGCATTCAGGCTCGCAGACAAAAAGCGAAGCCGGTGAATGCGGAAGAGGATGAACATGATGAAACGCGCACTTTACACTCTCGCCCTTGCGGTTGGTACTTTATTCACTACTGCGGCTGCTCACGCGCAGGTTGGAGTTGCGGTTCGCGTCGGGCCCGCTGCCGTATATGCCACACCCTGCCCGGGACCGGGCTATATATGGACTCCCGGCTACTATGCCGGAGCGGTTTGGGTGCCGGGACGCTGGGCTTATCGCGCTTACTATCACCCCTACTATGCGCGGCCCTACTATCATGCGCACTACTATCATCCTTACTACTATGGTCGCCGCTAACGGCCACTGGCTCCGGGTGCACCCACGGCATCCGGAGCCAGCTTCACATCCGCAAAAACAAATCCATCACGCTCGACCACTTCTCCACTTTCAATTGCAATCAGTTTGCGGAACATAGGCCCCGCATAAGCACAGGTGTGGAACTCGCCGTTCTCAGCGCATGGGTCTATCTCGGGCGAAAACTTCTCCAGCAACGATTCGTCGAGATCGCATCCGGCAAATTCCTTAGGCAGCTTCTTCGGATCAACGCAGACAATGCGCGCTTTCACTCCTGCGCGAAGCATCGTTCGCACCAGCTCTGCCGTGTTGACTCCCCACAAAGGGAAAAGCGGTTGCAGTCCCGTGCCCGCCAAGCGATCTTCACGATAGCGGCGTACATCTTCGAGAAAAAGATCGCCGAATGCGATGGCCTCGATGCCAGCAGCGACAGCGCGTTCGCAGGCTGCGCTCATGGCTGCTTCGTATTCAGCATTGGAGCAGGGCCACGGCAGCGGAACAGTCCACAACGGCAGCCCGGCCGCTTCGGCTTGAGCTTCCAGAACTTCCCGGCGCGTTCCATGCATGGCCACGCGATCGAACTCTGTGTTCACCGTCGTCAGCAGTCCCGCGACTTCGTATTCGCCGGACTGCCGAAGCTGATGCAGCGCCCAGGCACTGTCTTTGCCGCTGCTCCAGGAAACTAGAATCTTCCTCACAGAAGCGCCAGCGCCTGATCGAGATCGGCGAGCAAGTCATCCACATCTTCGATGCCCACCGAGATCCGCACCAGACCATCCGTGATACCGAGCCTGTTGCGCTCTTCATCGCCGACAGCAGCATGCGTCATCGTGGCGGGATGCGAGATGAGCGTTTCAACTCCACCCAGCGATTCTCCCAGCGTACAGACGCGCACGCTCTTGAGCAGCGTGTTCGCCTTTTCGAGCGATCCGGTTTCAAACGAGATCATCGAGCCGAAGCCCGTCATCTGTTTCTTTGCCAGCTCATGCTGCGGATGGTCCGGCAATCCCGGATAGAACACCTGCTTTACTTTCTTGTGCTGCGCGAGATATGCCGCGACTTTGCGCCCACTCTCATCGTGCTGCTTCATACGAACGGTGAGCGTCTTCACGCCGCGCAGAATCAGCCAGCTTTCAAAGGGCGAAAGAATACCGCCCGTGCACTTCTGCACGAAGGCAAAGTCTTCCTTATGCTTTGGCTTGGTGCCGACAAGCACACCGCCCAATCCGTCACTGTGGCCGTTGAGGAACTTCGTCGTCGAGTGCATTACGATATCGGCGCCCAATTCGATTGGCCGCTGGAAGTAGGGCGACATGAAGGTGTTATCGACACTCAACTCAACGCCGCGCTCGTGGCAGGCATCCGCAACGGCACGAATATCCGTCAACGTCATAATTGGATTCGTCGGCGTTTCGATATGCACGAGCTTCGTCTGCGGACGGATAGCGCGGCGAACGGCTTCAACATCCGACGTATCGACATAGGTGAACTCAATGCCGTAGTTCACAACAATCTTGTCGAAGAGACGCGCGGTACCGCCGTAGACATTCTCGCCACAGATGATGTGATCACCCGTCTTGAACATCGTGACCATCGCCATGATTGCTGCCATGCCACTGCCGAAAACATGCGCGCTCGTGCCGCCCTCAAGCGATGCGAGATTCGTTTCCAAGGCATCGCGTGTCGGGTTCGAAACACGCGCATATTCGTGGCCCTTGTTCTTGCCAATCTCTTCCTGCTGGTAGGTGGATGAGAGATAGATGGGCACGTTCACCGCACCTGTAAGAGGATCGGACGCCTGTCCGTCGTGAATGGCGCGGGTTGAGAATCCGTGAGTCGATTTGCTCATTCGCTGAGTGCTCCTGAATTAACTGCGATGTGTTTGGGAGGGCTACGGCGTCTGCTACAGACCGCCCTCGAAAATTTTCTTAGAGAGGTACCGCTCAGCCGAATCGGGAATAATCGTCGCGACGCGCTTGCCCGGTCCTAACCTTGCGGCGACACTCAGTGCCGCATGCACCATGGCACCTGCGCTTGATCCCGCGAGCACACCTTCCTCAGCCGCCAGACGCTTGACCATCGCGAAGGCGTCGGCGTCGGTGACGCTCACAATTTCGTCTGCAACTTCAGCATCGAACGTCCCAGGAATAAACGAAGCGCCGATGCCTTCCACCTTATGCGGTCCCGGCGCGCCGCCCTGCAGCACGGAGCCTTCGGTTTCAACGGCGACAGTGAGAATCTTCTTGTCTTTTTCCTTCAGGAGCCGAGCGATGCCGGAGAACGTCCCGCCCGTGCCCACACCAGCTACAAAGGCGTCTATGCGGCCCTCCATCTGCTCCCACAACTCCTGCGCGGTCGTGTCGTAGTGAAACTTCGGATTCGCCTGATTCTCAAACTGCAGCGCGGGGAAGATACTCTCGTCATCCTTCGCCAGTGCGCGAGCGCGCTCGATCGCTCCCTTCATGCCTTCAGCTTCAGGCGTGCGCTCCACCGTCGCGCCGAAGCCGCGCATCAGGATGCACTTTTCTTCCGCGAAGCCTTCGGGGACGAAGAGCACGACCTTGTATCCGCGATTAACGCCAACCAGCGCAAGACCCACGCCGGTGTTGCCAGCTGTCGCCTCCACGATGGTCGAGCCCGGCTTCAGGAGACCGCGCGCTTCCGCGTCGAGAATCATACCGAGTGCGGCGCGATCTTTCACGCTGCCGCCAGGATTCAGGAACTCAAGCTTGGCGTAGACGTCGGCCATCTGGGCAGTTGTGAGGCGACGCAGGTGCAGCATGGGCGTCTGCCCCATGACCTCGACAATGCTCTCGGCAACGCGCAGAGAACGGGTGGGTTGAACTGTGGTTGATTCCGTCATAACAAAACTTCTTAGTGTAGCAGGCGGGAGCATTGATGATAGCCATGTTCCCGCGAGACAAGTCGGCTATCTGCCCCATGAATTGTGCTGTACACTTCTCGCATCGGTGCGCCTCTCTTGGGTATGTTCACATGCACAACCGCAGCCATTTTTTACCAGAATACACAGCATCTGCTCGCGGCCCACGAACTGGAGGGGCATTCGCAGGAAGTACTGAATCTGCTGGAGTTGACGGCGCGACAGATCGAACGAGGCGACTACGTTGGCCATCTCTACCTGATCGTAAGGGAGCAAGACGATCTGAATACAGGTCGGTCCACATCAGCCGAGTCGGCCATTGCAGTGTGACATTACGTTTGGGCAACGATGTGGCGTTTCTTCGTGAATAAGTTCTTCATTCCGGCTTACTGCCTACGGTAAACTGAAGATACTCTCGAGAAAGTAGAAGGTATGCTCGCGGCTCGTCTTTCCGGGCCGATATTCCTATTGTGTGGAAGTAAAAACTCCAGCCACGATGAGCCGCAGAGACCGCACGGTACCCCTGCTCTTCCTTGGGGCAGTCGGTACACTCTTCTTCGTCTGCGTTTCCGCATTCTTCGTATACAACACCACCAGGGACCTGATTGCTTCGCGCGACTGGCGCGATCATTCCCAGGAAGTATTGAGCACGCTGCAACTCACATCGCAGCGCCTGGACCGCGTTGACTCATCCAGCCGTCTCTACCTGATGGGCAAAGATGATGATGACCTGGGAACTGCGCAATCCAATGCGATTGCGCTCGACACCGGCCTCATTCACCTGGTGGACCTTGTGAAGGACAACGCCGCTCAGGTTGGACGCGCAAACGCGATGCACACGTGTGTCCTCGAGTTAAAGCAACAGGTGAATGAGGCCCTGCCCCAGGGCCTGAGCCCGCACAAGAAAATCCTTGAATGCCGCGACGACGTCAGCAAGATGCAGGAATCGGAACGCACAGTCCTGACGCAGCGCACCGAGGAATCGCAAAAAAGCATCTACCGAAGCATTCTGGCCGGTATCGGCTTCCTGATCGTTTCCCTGGTCGTCGTCATCGTCCTCTTCGGCTTCCTGATACGGGATGCGCGTCGGCGGCATACGTTGGATCAACAGATCTTCAGCACGAATTCCCAGCTTGAAGTCACCGTGCTTACGCTGCAAAAGCGCGCGGCTGAGGCTGCGCTGCTCATGTCTGCCAGAGAAGAGCTGCAGCTTTGCACCACAGCTGCGCAGGCGTATCAGGCTGTCGTTCGTTATACCCGGCAGCTGCTCCCTTCCGTTGAGACGGCGCTGGTCATGATCAACAACTCGCGTCACCTGGTAGAGATTGCCGCATCGTCAGAAGGCGAAACGAAGCTGCTGGATGGATTCCCGATCGACGCCTGTTGCGGACTCCGCTCCGGCCGCCTCCGGTGGAGAAAACCCGGGCAATCGGAAGTGCACTGCAACCACTTTATCGGCACGCCACCTGAGAACTACCTTTGTTTCCCGTTGGCGGCACATGGCGACACGCTGGGCATTCTATATATCGAATGTCCGACGTCGCTGATCGCCGTCGATGCCGAGCGCAACCTGGAAAGCCTGGAAGAGCTGGCCGAGATCGCCTCCATGTCCGTGGCCGGCTTGAATTTGCGGGCGCGCCTGGAGCACCAGTCCATCCGCGATGGGCTGACCGACCTCTATAACCGACACTTCATGGAAATCTCGCTCGACCGCGAAATGCGCCGCGCCGCAAGAAATAACAACGAGATCTCCATCCTGATGCTCGATGTAGACCACTTCAAGAAATTCAACGATACCTATGGACATGAGGCTGGCGACTGTATTCTGCGCGAGGTCGCTGAAACCTTCCGCCAGTCGGTCCGGCAGGAAGACATTATCTGCCGTTATGGCGGCGAAGAGTTCGTCATCATCCTGCCAGAAACTTTGCAGGCAGCTGCGCTCGATCGGGCAGAAGCCATTCGCGAACGGATAAGCCAGCTCAGGGTTCGTTTCCGCAGCGAAGCTCTGAGCGAGATAACGATTTCGACTGGTGTCGCCACTTTTCCGCGCTCAGGCGCCAATCTGGAAGAGATACTGCGCGCCGCAGATCGCGCTCTTTACATGGCGAAGCACAATGGCCGGAACCAGGTAGTAATGGCCGATGCGTCTCTCGCGACAGCCTGAAAACCTACCCGTGAATTGACCCGCGAATCCACCGTTGCACAGGCTTCTCGATCAGCTTCATCGTCAACAGCGCAGCCGCCACCAGCAGGCCGTAGCTGATCCACGGATCGAAAACGATGAGGTGCGTCGCTTCCAGCAGATGCGATTTGTGGATCAGGTCCCACAGATTAAAGTGCAGGATGTAGAGACAATAGCTCGCCTGGCCTACGGCGACAAAAGGCCAGAAGCCGAAAAAGCGGGCGATCAGGTTGTGTCCCGCAAGCCCAAGAATAGCCAGCCCGAAGAGCGGCATCATCAGACCGTCGTGCATCAGGGCAAACGGCAGATGGTCACCGTAGTAAAGCACGGTGTAAATCGCGACGACCCCAAGAACGCCAAGCAACAGCCGCCACCGCGTGCCGCGCGAGATGCGCGCATCCACGTCAGCGAGCACGATACCAAACAGAAACGACGGCACATGCGGCGGCGGCGAGAACTTGAGCGCCCGCATCCAGAAGCTTTCCGTATAGCGCCCCGGATGGGGACCATCCGGCTGCAGAATCGTGTACAGCGTCGGCAGCACCATGCCCGCAACCCATAGCAGGGCCAGAAGACCCAGCATGCCGCGCCATCGCTGTGGACGCTTCCAGCAGACCACGACCGGGAAAATCACGTAGAAGAAAGCTTCCGTGCACATCGTCCATGCCGGGGTGTTCCAGAACGTCGCCAGCTTCGGCGACCAGCCCTGCAGCAGCAGCGGCGTCAAGACGACGCCAAGGGCAAACTCTCCATGAGTACGCACCTGCCATTCGGCCATCAGCATACCGAGTGAAACCAGCAGGCCAAAGATGTACACCGGATAAAGCCGCGAGAAGCGCGCGGTCCAGAAGTGCCGGACGTTCAATTGCCCGCTCTGTGCGCGCTCGCTGTAGTTGTAGGCCAGAATGAAGCCCGACATCAGCAGAAAAAAGCTGACTGAGGTATAGCCGTTGTCGACGATGGGAGCGAAAGGCCCGAACCACTTGGGGTTCGAGAAGTGATAGAAAACAATGTTCAGCGCGGCAAAGGCGCGCAGCCCGGACAGCGCAGGAAGCAGCGACTTCTTCTCCGGCCTCTTGACTGTTACGGGGGCACTGATCTCGGAAGAGGGATGCAGTACTTCTGCGGGCGGTTCGAGGACCGCAGCCGAGGATACGTTTTGCGTCTCTACACTCAGGCCGTCACCAGCGACCCGACCTTCTCCCCGCTGATTACGCGGCGGATGTTCCCGGGCCGGTTCATATTGAAGATGATCATGGGCAGATTGTTGTCTTTGCACATGCTTACCGCAGTGGTGTCCATTACTTTTAACCCCAGTTGCAGGATTTCCATGTACGTAATCTGCTCGAATTTGACCGCATCGGTTTTGATGACCGGGTCGGCATCGTAGATGCCTTCCACTTTGGTCGCTTTCAATAAGACGTCCGCTTTGATCTCCATGGCCCGCAGCGAGGCCGCTGTATCTGTGGAAAAGTACGGATTCCCGGTCCCGGCGGCAAAAATCACCACGCGGCCTTTTTCGAGGTGTCGGATCGCCCTGCGCCGAATATAAGGCTCGCAGACCTGGTGCATCTCAATCGCCGACATCACGCGCGCGTGAACGCCCTGCTTCTCCAGTGCATCCTGAATCGCCAGCGCATTGATGACCGTGCCCAGCATGCCCATGTGGTCCGCCGAGACGCGATCCATTTCCTTGGCCTGCTCGGCGACGCCGCGAAAGAAATTCCCGCCGCCAACGACAATGGCTACGTCGACACCCAGGTCTCGAACCTCGGAAAGCTCGCCGGCAATCTGGTGCACACGATCTACATCGACGCCAAAGCCGCGACCAGCAGCCAGCGCTTCTCCTGAAAGCTTAAGAACGACGCGGTTATACATTCCTTTTGAGTATCGCATGGGGAGTCATTTCGGGCGAATCCGGGCAGGAGTCGGCGCATCAGGCCACAAAACTTTGGATAGCATGCATTACCCAATGAAATAAGGCTTTATTTATTTCATCTTATTAACTATAGTTAATCTCATCTGTATTCCCTCGTCCTGCCGAAGGAATTCTGCCATGAAGCGATTCCTCTTTCTTTGCCGCATCCCCGTTATCGCGCTGAGCCTTGCCGGACTTACTTCCCTGCATGGCCAAAGCGGCATCAGCAGCGCTTTGAGCGGCATCCTTACAGATTCAACCGGGGCTGTGGTGCAAGGTACTGTGACCGCTACAGAGACGAACACCGGAGCCTCCCGTGCTGTGCAGACAAACGTCGAGGGTTATTTCCTCCTCTCGCAGATCAATCCCGGAACGTATCGAGTTGCTGCAAGCGCACAAGGGTTTGCCACCGGGCTCTCCCAGGCGGTACGCGTTGCCGTGGGCCAGACGGTCACCGTGAATTTCACCCTCAAGCCAGCCGTCAGCACAGAATCGGTCGAGGTATCGGCGCGCGTCGGATTGATGAGCCTGGAAAACCCCAACACTTCCACCACTCTCGAAGCGGAAACGATACAGAACCTGCCGAACCCCGGACAGGACCTGACCTATCTCGCTCAGTTCGCGCAGGGAGCGCTGATGAACACTGCCGGATCGTCGAATGACTTCAAGGCTGCGGGCGGTTACGGGAATGTCGAGTTCAACGGACTTCCGGCCACATCGAACGGATACATTCTCGACGGCTACGACACCAACGATCCATTTCTCGGCCTGAACATTGGGCTTTCGACGAATCTCGTCATCGGCCTCGATGCGGTGCAGGAAGCAACCGTCAACACCAATTCATTCTCGGTAGACCAGGGACGTTACGGCGCGTCGCAGGTGAATTACTTCACCAAGTCGGGCACGAACCAGCTTCATGGCGACGTTTACGAAATCTGGAATGGCTCGGTGCTCAACGCCGAGAACTATTTTCTGCACGCTACTTCCGATGCAACCAAACCACGCTCGAACGTTCACCAGTTCGGCGCAAGCGTCGGCGGCCCTATCCGCAAAAACAAGTTCTTCTTCTTTGCTCACTACGAAGGCATACGGATCGCTCTGCCGCTGGTGGAGCAGACGACCGTCGCCTCGCCCGCCTATCAGAACTATGTGTTGCAACAGCTTCCTCTTGGCGGAAGTGACTCCATCAACGGGACGGTTCTGCCGCCGCAGCCAGAGGAGGTCGGCTTCTATCGCAACATGTTCGCTCTGTACCGCGACACCAGCGGAACGCCTGTGCCTGTGCTCTCCTGCCCGCTTGACGCGAACGGAGCGCTGCTGAGCGGCACGCAAAGTCCCGGCAATCTCCTCAACGGAGCAGGCTGCGCGAACCGGCGCACGGCCTCGCTCAACAACTCCGATTCGGAAAACCTCATCGTCGTAAAGATCGACCACACCATCGACGCCAACAATAGCGTCTGGTACCGCTTTCAGCAGGACACCGGACTGCAGGCCGCATCGACCGACGCAATCAACCCGATCTTCAATTCCTACTCCCCGCAGCCGCAGCGCACGCTCGTCGTGGGCTATACGCATCTCTTCACGCCAAACTTGGTGAACCAGTTCAACCCCGGAGCCAGTTGGTACGCGAGCATCTTCGAGCCCAATAACTTCGATCAGGTGTTGAACACCTTTCCCATCGTTCTCGAAAGTGGAAGCGCCAACGCACCCTTCACCACGCTCGGCGGCCTGAACAATACCTTTCCGCAGGGACGCAAGGTGACCCAGTGGCAGATCAACGACAACCTGGTGTGGACGCGCGACAAGCACACCTTCAAATTCGGCGAGAACTCGCGGCGTCTCGACATCAGCGACTACGACATGGGCGAAGGCACTGTGCCGCTGGTCAATTACACTGACCTGGCCCAATTTACCTACGGCGCAGCGTACACAACGACCGCCAGCTATCCGATAGCCCTCAAAGAACGCATCGCGCTCGGCAACCTCGACATGTACGCGATGGACGCCTTCAAAGCCAGCCCACGTGTAACCGTGACAGCAGGCCTGCGGGCTACATGGAACACGAATCCCGTAAACCAGCAGCGGCTCTTCGCCCGCCCGGCAGCGTCTTTTCTCGACATTCCGCACGATGAAAGCCTGCCGCTGAATCAGTCGATCCAGACGCAGGTAAAGCATCTCTTCCCCGGCACTCCACTACTCGTCTGGCAGCCGCGTTTTTCCGTAGCGATCAAAGCATCTGAAAAAGCCGCTGTCCACGCCGGCTTCGGCGTCTTCAACGACATCATCCCCGGACAGATCGCCGACCTGGGATCGCTGAATGCTCCGTACGATCCGCAATTCACCGGCGGACTCGCGGGGCAAGTAGGCGGCATCGGCATCGCGCCCGGCGTCACCAACAGTTCCGTCGACGCAACGTCCAACGCGAACCGCGCCTTCCAGCAGCAATTCGCATCAGGTTCTCCGACATGCAGCGCCACAGGTTGCCCTCTGGCTGTTGGCCTGAACACATTTCCCAGCGGCAAATTGAAGACGCCCTATTTTCTGGAGTGGAACTTCGGCATCGAACACGAACTGGGATCGCGTGGCTCACTGCGCGTCGATTACGTCGGCACACGCGCCTTGCAAGAGCCTTATCAGGTGCAGCTCAACGGCTATCAGACGGTGTGCGACGGCTGCTTCGCGCCGTTTCCCTATCAGCAGCCGCTCGACCGCCGCTTCGGCAGCGTGAATGAATTCCAGACGGGAGCCAGCAGCATCTATGCCGGACTGCAAACCGCTGTGACAAAGCAGCTGCGCACGCTTACGCTGCGCGGCAACTACACCTATAGCCATTGCCTCGATGAAGTTTCGAACGGCGGCCTGCTGGCGTTTTCGAGTCTCGGCGTGCTTTCTCCGTTACCAGGAGAACTAAATCGTAACTATGGCAATTGCGATTACGATATCCGCCACAACCTTTCCGCCTTTGCGCTCTACGCTATTCCCTTTCACTCGCCGCATCGGGCACTGCGCTCCGTCTTCGGGGACTGGCAGCTTTCCGGCACCGCTTTCTTCCATACGGGAGTGCCCTTCAGCGTATTGAGCGCTCCCTACACCGCAAATGGCAACGGCATCTTTCAGGGCAGCGGACCGCAGTTCGCGCGCCGCGTTCCAGGCGTGCCGCTCTACGCGCACAAGCATGCGATTGCGGACGTGACGCAACCGGGAACTGTGCAGTGGCTCAATCCGGATGCTTTCGCTTCCGTCGTCGATCCCGGCACCGGCGCATGCGTAGGCGGCGATTCACCGGCGAACTGCCAGTTTGGAGATTCGCGACGCAATGACTTTCGCGGCCCGCGCTTCACCTATTCAGAGCTCTACGTTACCAAGCGCATTCCTTTGCGCGAGCACCTGACATTTCAATTCGACGCGCAGTTCTTTAACTGGCTCAATCATCCCAACCTTGCCCTGCCCACGAATCAGGCGGGCATCCCCGGAGTGCCGTCCACGCAGACCGGATTCGGCGCCATCAACAGCACGGTATCTCCGCCCACCGGATTGCTGGGCGTTGGCCTCGGTGGCGACAGCGCACCGCGCATGATTGCCTTCCGAGGCCGGATCGAATTTTGAAACTATTGGTGAGAAAACATGCCGCGCATGCGCGTCTAAACGGCATGCTTAGCCGGTAGGTTCAGTTGCCTCATTGCGGGGGAAGAATCTCTGCGATCACGTTGACCATATCGCTGGCCATCGGCGGGTCGCGGTTCACAAGCGCCACCAGCACGTAATCACTCTTCGGCAAAATATGCAGCTCGCCATTGATGCCCGGCGCACCGCCGCCATGGCCGTACGCTCCATTAGTCAGCACGTAGAATCCTAGTCCATAGTCACGATGGGTCGCATCGTCCGTCGTCGCTTCCTTCAGAAGTGCCGGGGCGAGCAGCTTGCCTGACTGCAGCGCTTCCGCAAACAGCATCAGATCGCCAACGGTGGAGTACCCACCTCCAGCCGATGTCCCACTCCAGGGCATTGTGGCTGTGTTGGGCATCAATCCATTCGGCCCATGGGTATAGCCCGTTGCCCGGCCCTGCACATGATCAATCTCCGGACGCGAGTCGGTGCGCAGCATACCAGCAGGCAGATAGATATGCTTGCGCACATAATCCTGATAAGGCTCACCGCTGACCAGCTCAATAATTCGCCCCAGCAGAATGAAGCCATAGTTCGAGTACTCCATCCGCGTCCCGGGCTCAAAGCGGACAGGCCGGTTTCCGAAAAGCTCCACGTAATCCGCGAGTGTCCGAATCTCTTCGCGATGCGCCTCATACTCCGGAGTGAAAATATCGCCAGTGCCCCCTGTGTGGCTCAGCAACTCGCGAATGGTCACTTTGGCAGCGAGGTCTTTGTTCGGGTAGTCGGGCCAGTAGGTGGCCATCGGCTTGTCCAGCGACAGCTTGCCCTTCTCCACGAGTTGAAGAATCGCGACCGAGGTAAACATCTTGTTCATGGACCCGAGGCAGAACTGCGTATCGACTGTATTTGGAATCTGCTTGCTGCTGTCAGCCATGCCCCATGCTTGATCGAGAACAACCTTGCCGTGATGCGCAATCAGGATCGCCCCAGAAAACGCATTCGGCCCTTGCGCCGCTGCCACCCGCTCCCGCACTTTCTTCGCCAGGTCCTCATCGCTGGTGGCAATGTCGCCCTTTTCGACAGGCGGTGGAACCGGGTGCCCTGATATGCGCTCCACCGTCGGCGGATTCTTCGACGCGAGGTCCATCGTCGATTCGGAATAGATGCCGCGGCCTTCCTTCATCAGCACGACGAGATGCGTCCCCGTATCCTCAACAACCTTGAAGATCCTCATGCCTTGCGTCATCTGCCGCAGCCGCAGGTCGCTCGGCGAGTGGTCATCGGCCGCAGTCTTCCCATATTTCTTCCAGAAGTCAGCCATCTTTGCGGCATCAGCGGAGTTGAAAGCATCCAGCCACTGCTTGAAGACCTGAAGGACGGGACTATCAGCTGCATGCGCTGCAGGCAAGGCAACCGCAAACAGAAGAATGGAGACGATGGCGACGCGTTTGAGCATGATGCTGGTATAGCCGACTCCACGCTCATTCGTGAAGTGGATATTGGTAATGTGTACTATTCAATGTGTGAATATCAATGGGATCGACCTAAACCTTTTACTCGCATTCGAGTCGCTGGCAGACGAGCGCCACGTTGGCCGCGCGGCAAAGCGTGTTGGTCTCAGCCAGCCGGCATTCAGCAATGCGATCGCCCGTCTGCGTACCCGGCTTGAAGATCCGCTCTTCGTGCGTACCTCGCAGGGCATGGTGCCGACGCCACGCGCCGAGCGCCTCGCAGGCCCAATCCGCGCAGCTCTTTCTCAGCTTCGGCAGACATTTGAAGCGCCGCAAACCTTCGATCCATCGGCCAGCGCGCAGCGCTTCCGCATCGGTTTGAGCGACGATGTGGAGCTGCGCCTCGCGCCGTTGCTCGCACGATCCATGCTGTCGGGCGATCTGCAAATGCAAACGCGTCGCCTTGACTGGCTCTTCACCGTCCCCGAAAGCGAACTCCGCAACGGAACGCTCGATGTCGCCATCGGATATTTCCCGGACGCACGCTACCTCTCACCCGGATTCATCATGGAGCCGCTTTCGGAAGAGAACAACGTCGTAATCGCCCGCCGCGGGCATAGCACCTTGAAGCGCAGGCTCACCCTCGAAAGGTTCACGCGGCTCGACCATGCGGCTGTGATGTATCGCAATCAGCCGTGGGGCCTGATCGATAACGAGCTCGCCGCACGCGGGCTGCGCCGCCGTCTCAGGCTGGCGCTCCCGCATTGCCTTTCTGTTCTGCATGCCGTAGCGTCGAGCGAACTCGTCGCGTGCATTCAGGAGTCCGTCGTGCACGCCTTCGGCCGAAGTCTCGGACTGGTCTGCCGCCCCGAACCTCTCGGCCTTCCGCCTTTCGTTCTGAGAATGGTCTGGCACCGTCAGCGAAACGACGATCCCGCGCAAGTGTGGCTGCGGAATCTCATCGCGAAAGAACTCCACTCAGGCTCCCGGCAAGTTCGCAATACGAGCCATTCGTGAGAGCAAATGCGCGCCTGGCTAGCAAAGTATAAAGACGGTCTTCGCTAGATCGTTTTATACTCATCTCCGCGTCATATCCATTACACGGACAGGCTGATACGACAAAAATGATTCGCAAGCTCTCTTCTGCATTTCTGCTTGCTGCGCTGACATTCAGTGCGGTCGCATTCGCGCACGCCCAAAATGACAATCAGCTCGTCGTGCTCGAACGCGGCCAATCGACGATCGTCTTTGAGCCCTATGCGCCGAACATCATCCGCGTAACGCTCAGCCTGCTCAAAGATCCCGCGCTCGCCGCGCCCGGATACGGCTTCCTCGCGACACCTTCCGCCGAAGGCTGGAGCCACACTCAGGACGGCGTGGACGAGGTCTACAAATCATCGCGACTCGTCGTGACTCTGAAGGGTTGGCACAGAGGCGGCACCCCTCCGCCGCAGTCGGTCATGGATCCCGGCAAGTATTTCAGCGGCTCGACTTCCGGCGCCGACATTATCTTTGCAACTCCCGAGGGCAAAAAAATTGCCGAGTTGAATGGCTGGTCGATGTCCGTGCTGAATCACAAGGACGGTAATTCACAGATCAACTATGACCGCAGGCCTACGGACCCGGATTTCTACCAGGTAGGCGCGGACTTCGCCTCACCCGACGACGAGCACTACTACGGCCTCGGTCAGAACCAGGAAGGTTACCTCGATCATCGCGGCCATGTCGTGCACTGCTGGCACGACTACAACGCTCCCGGTGGCCAGAGCGTATGTGTGCCTTTCATGGTTACAAATTACGGCTACGGTATTGTCTGGGACAATCCTTCAAAGACCACCATCGCGCCGCACTTCAACGAGCGCACTACCTGGATCTCGGAAGTTGGCAATCGCGTTTCGTTCTTCCTCATCGCAGGAAAAACAACAGACGAGATTTACGCTGGCTATCGCCTTCTGACCGGAGCAACGCCGCTTCTACCCAAAGCGGCTTACGGATACATCCAGTGCAAGCAGCGCTACCGCTCACAGGACGAAGTCATGGCGGTCGCAAGAGGCTATCGCGAGCGCCACCTGCCCGCCGATGTGATCGTCGTCGACTGGCTCTACTACTCGAAGATGGGGCAGATGGACTTCGTGCCCGACCTCTGGCCCGATCCCACGGCGATGAACCAGCAACTGCATCAGATGGGCTTCCAGACGATGATCAGCGTGTGGCCGCGCTTCGAACAGGGCTCACGCTACTACGATTTCGTACAGCAGAAGGGGTGGTTCGAGCACCTCGCCGACGGCACGCCGACCAACGGCCTGCCCTATGACAAAGCCGGCTCCGATATCGACACGACGAATCCCGACGCCGCGCACTGGTACTGGAACACGATCAGGGAAAACATCCTGAACAAGGGTTTCGACTCCATCTGGGCCGACGAAACCGAGCCCGATCTGCCTCCGAACGGCAGCTATCTGAGCATCGGCCCCGGCACGCAATATTTCAACGTCTACCCGCTCTTTCACACCGGAGCTATCGCCGACGGCTTCCGCCGCGACACGCCGCATCGCGCGCTGGTTCTCTCGCGCGACGCGTATCTCGGCGCGCAAAGAAACAGCGCCATCTTCTGGTCATCGGATATCACGGCAACATGGGACGCATTCAAGCGCCAGGTACCAACCGGCCTCGACTTCGCTGCTTCGGGCCTAACATACTGGAGCAACGACACCGGCGGCTGGCAGCCGTTGCCTGCCGTGCATCACCCCGAGCATCCGCCGCTGATCGATCCGTCCGATGTTCGCGATAACGTTGGCGGCTACGACGACTTCCCTGAGCTCTACACGCGCTGGTTCGAGTACGCGACGTTTCTGCCCATCATGCGCACGCACGGCAGCCGCCGCTACAACGAGGTCTGGTCGTACGGAAGGCAGGCCGAGCCGATTCTCGAAAAATACCTCAAGCTCAGATACGAGCTTCTGCCTTATATCTATTCACTCGGCTACCAGACCTACAAGAACGGTGCGCCTTTCATGCGCGCCCTCTTCATGGATTTCCCCACTGATCCGAACGTTACCGACATTCGCGATGAGTACATGCTCGGCCCGGCATTCCTCGTCGCACCCGTCACCGATCAAGGCATGACCAGCCGCAAAGTCTATCTCCCCGCAGGCTCCGACTGGTACAACTACTGGACCAACGAGCGCCTAAAAGGCGGTCAGACGATCACCGTCAGCGCACCCATCGACACCATTCCGCTCTTCGTCCGAGCAGGCTCGATCATCCCGGCCGGCTCCTACATCGAGAACACCGGCCAGCCGCAGCAGATCGCGAAAGTCCGCATCTATCCCGGAGCCGACGCCGATTTCACCCTCTTTCAGGACGACGGCAACACCTACGCCTATGAAAAGGGCGACGCAAAGATCACCCGCCTCCACTGGAACGATGCGTCACATCAACTCACGCATGAGGGAGCACCAGCCTGGAGTGGCTCTGACGCGACGGTGATCGACGTAATTGCAAAATAACAATCCACCATGCTCCTCGCTGACACTCTTTTCGGATCAGCGTCACTATTCTGCAAAAGAGTGTCCGCCATAACTGGCGTACACTCGACAACATTCCAGCCTCTAGCGATGGACACGCGGTGACAGAGGACGAAAGGCCCACCGCATGAAAGCAGCAGTTTCCAGCAAGAACCGCGTCTTCGATGCCTTTCTCAGCCATGCTTCTCAAGACTCGGCCATAGCTTCCGAGTTGGAAGAATCGCTTCGAGCTCACCGCCTCAAACCCTGGGTCGATCATTCTGATCTCGCTTTTGGCGGCCTGCTGCGTGATGCGTTGCGGGCAGCCATCGGCAAAAGCCGTGTTCTGGTCCTGCTCTGGTCTGAATCGGCGGCAAAGTCGCGCTGGGTGATGGCCGAGATGTTTACCGCCTTCCATCTCGACCGCTTCATCGTTCCTTACGTGCTCGACGCAACGCCGCTGCCGCAGTTCCTTGCAAGCTCTGCGTACCTCAGCATGAAACGGGATCACGCGGACATCGGAACGAAGCTGTCGCGCGCCGTCTCTGCTGCTCCTGACAGCGCCAACCAGCCCGCGCCAATGTTGAACAGCCGCACATCGCTGGTCGAGTCGCTCGTCAACGGAATCGGAGCCGCCCAGGTCGCCGTTGTGCAGGCGATGACCGAGGATTTCGAGAAGGCAGAAGAAGCAAACAAATCCCTCGAGAGCGCCCTCAACAGCTTGAGAGAAATGGCGCCGTTTGATCTGATGGTCCTGAACCTATCCGGCTATCAGTGCAAGAACAACTACATGTTCCGATACTGGGACGCGATCCAGGCAGGGCGCGCGCCGAAAGACCCTCTGCTGCAACAGGCCGAACGCTATTTCTTCGAAGCGCTTTGCGTCGATCCCCGCGATCCAAGCGCCCTCAACGGTCTCGGCAGTATCCTGATGTTCGAACGCGAACTCGATGCGGCGGAGTTTTTCCAGCGCCGAGCGATTGAGATTGTGAAGAAGAGCGGAGGAAACTACGAAGCCGCTCAGCATGATCTGGACCTGATTCTCTACTTCAAGGAGAAGCAGAACCATTAGGTGGCCATAAAAGAAAAGGCCCGGCGAGTTGCCGGGCCTTCCCAGTCATATGTAACAGCAGTCGTTACGATTGCGCTTCTTCCGTGACAGTCTTCGTCTGGGCAACAGTCCAGTTCGGGTCGCCGACCTTGAAGCGGGCGAAGCGGCGAACGGTGATGTTCTCACCCAGCTTGCCGACCTTCTGCGCGATCAGGTCCTTGATCGAAACCGTCTGCTCCTTGATGAACGGCTGTTCCAGCAGGCAGACTTCCTCATAGAACTTGCTCATCTTGCCTTCAACGATCTTCTCGATCACCGGAGCGGGCTTGCCTGTCGCAGCCGCCTGTGCGCGGAAGATGTCCTTCTCGCGTTCCAGATCCTCAGCCGTCACATCCTCTGAACGGATGTAGCGAGGATCGGTCGCCGCAATGTGCATCGCAATGTCCTTCAGCAACTCCTGGAAGTCGGTCGTGCGGGCGACGAAATCGCTCTCGCAGTTCACTTCCACCAGCACGCCGATCTTGCCGCCAGCGTGGATGTAAGTGCCCACCGCGCCCTCGTTCGTGGTGCGCGAAGCCTTCTTCTGCGCCGAGGCCATGCCGCGCTTGCGCAGGATGACGAAAGCCTCTTCCATGTCGCCCTTCGACTCCTGCAGCGCCTTCAGGCAATCGCCCATCGGCGCGCCGGACTTCTCGCGCAGCTCCTTCACCAGCTTTGCATCAATCTTTTCACTCACAGTCGACATTCCTTTTCCAATTCCCTTCTACTCAATCTTTTCACTTGCAGCCGGATTTCCGCAAAGCGCCGCGAAGAAAACGAGTGTTACAACTCCGCTTTACAACGCGATGAACCAAAACCGCCCTAAACACAACGAAAGCGTGGCCTGATCAGAACTGCAGCCACGCTTCCGGAAGAATACTTTCGCAGCCCGCATCGAATCGATGCAAGCCGTCTTACGTCTTAGAAGCTGCTTTCGGCTGCCTCGGCATCGTCCAGCGTGCTGACCGCAACCGGAGCCTTGCGGATCACTCCGCCCAGGGCCGCTTCCAGGTCAACTTCCTCTTCTGGAGATTCGAGAGCTCCTGCCTGAATGCCTTCGAGCGTGCCGGCTTCAACATCGTCGGCAACCTGTCCGTCGGCGGTGACGCCAGCCACTTCGGCAATCTGCTTGTCGCCGGCCATGTGAACGCCTTCGACTACCGAATCGGCAATCTTCGAAGCGAAGAGGCGGATCGCGCGCAGTGCGTCATCGTTGCCCGGAATCACGTAATCAACCACCGTCGGGTCGCAGTTCGTATCGACAACCGCGACAACCGGGATACCCAGCTTGCGGGCTTCCTTCACGGCAATCGCTTCGTTGTTCGAGTCGATCACGAAAAGCGCATCGGGCAGCCGCTTCATGTTCTTGATGCCGGCGAGGTTCGCCTGCAGGTGCTTGCGCTCCCGCTCCAGACGAATCACTTCCTTTTTCGTCAGCAGTTCGTAGCGGCCGTCGGTGGCCATCTCATCCAGTTCCTGAAGGCGCTTCACCGACTTCTGCACCGTCACCCAGTTGGTCAGCAGTCCACCCAGCCAGCGGTTGTTGATGTAGAACATCCCGGCGCGAGTCGCCTCTTCAGCGATCGCGTCCTGTGCCTGGCGCTTGGTGCCGACAAACAGAATCACTTTGCCCTGGGCGGTCAGGTCGGTCACATACTTCGACGCGTCCTTGAACATCTTCAGGGTCTTCTGCAGGTCAATGATGTAAATGCCGTTGCGCTCGCCGAAGATGTATTCCTTCATGCGAGGGTCCCAGCGCTTCGTCTGGTGCCCGAAGTGGACTCCCGCTTCGAGCAGCTCCTTCATGGTGATCGTGGCCAAACAGCCTCCTTCGTGGACTGCATCCCGGCAATGGTTAAGGTCGCCGGAATTGATTCCCCTATTTGGGAAGATTTAACTACCTAAACTTTTCGGTGCCCCATTCAAGCCCTCTTTTGGCTTGAGTGGGCTCATCCGTCGGGTGCCCCAGGTCTCGACTTTGAGACCTGGGATCCAACCCAACAATTAGCGCTTCGAGAACTGGAACCGCTTACGGGCGCCCTTCTGACCGTACTTCTTGCGCTCCTTAGCGCGTGCGTCACGGGTCAGCAGGCCGTCGCTCTTCAGCGTCTTGCGCAGTTCTGCGTTGAACTCAAGCAGGGCGCGGGCAATGCCCATCTTCACCGCATCGGCCTGCGCGTTCACGCCACCGCCGGCGACACGCGTAATCACGTCGAAGGTCGCCGTGGTCTCGGTCAGAGCCAGCGGACGCTTCGCGGAGACGCGCTGCTGTTCGGTGACGAAGTAGGTCTCATAGGCCTTGCCGTTGACCTTGAACTCGCCGCTGCCGGGGCGCAGAAAGACGCGGGCAATCGCCGACTTGCGGCGTCCCGTTCCGTAATACTGAACCAAATCTGCCATGCTTATCCTTTTGCCAGCCTTTAATCTGGCCGAAAACCTGTTATGCCTTTACTTCCAGAGGCTGGGGCTTCTGTGCCTGATGGGGATGCTGGTCGCCGCGATAGACGTTCAGCTTCGAGCCCATCTTGCGGCCCATCTTGGTCTTGGGCAGCATGCCCAGGATTGCCTCTTCCACAATCTTTTCCGGCTTGCGCTCGAGCAGGCGGACAAAAGATTCTTCGCGCAGGCCACCGGGGAAGCCCGTGTAGCGGCGATAGACCTTCTGCTGGCTCTTGAGGCCGGTCAGCCGAACCTTCTCGGCGTTGATCACGATGACGTGGTCGCCCATATCGATATAGGGCACGTATTTGGGGTTTCTCTTACCGCTCAGCACACTGGCCGCTTCGGTCGCCAGACGGCCAAGGGTCTTGCCGCTCGCGTCCACTACGAACCATTTGCGGTCAATCTCGTGCGCGCTAGGAATGTACGTCGACATCTTCTCTATCTCCAGCAAAAACTTGCGTTCAAACGCAATCTGCCCGCGCAAATCACAGCGCGGATTCAAAAACTTACCCACGGCGGAACTTCTTTTACGCGTGAGGTTGGCGCAGGCTCAACCGATTGGGGTTTTCCGGGTTCGGCGCCCAGTCAATCTGCGAGATGGTCGCAGACATACGGACAGGCAGACGCGGAACTGCGCAAGGATTCTAGAATACGGGATTTTTGGGTCTGAGTCAACGAAACTGTGTCATTATGACAGCCTGTCCTTACAACTGACCAGTTCACTCTGACCAACCGGCACGACCTGACACAATTGACAGTTTCTGCGAAGGTCCGATTGCTGTGAAAATGACAGCAGTCGGGCATCAAAACCTGGAGTCCTTCGCAACCCAGATTGCAGCATTTGCGTATACCAGTTTAACAACACTGTTTTGCCAGATGACAACGCGCCCGATCTGGCCGGCCACCGAAACTTAGGATTTTTGCAGTCATACAACCTCGTCGCTCTCTTTGAGCGCTGCTGAGAACTTTGGTATGCGAAAAGAAATCCCATCCTCGACGTGGACCAGCGGGATCGTAATCTGCTGCGTTCTTGCCGCCTTTGATTACTCGCCTTGCGCAAAGGGACAATCTCTACCAGGTGCCGAACCGAGCGCGCCGCATGAAGCCTCTCGGTTCAACTTCGACACCCGATACGGAACGCTGACCTCCGGTTTCGATCCGTCACTTCGCTCCTACCGGAATGCCGATCTCAAGATCGACAACCTTCCCGACAGTCCCGGCAAAGTGTTGTCCGGCGTTTCGGATTCAGGCGTTGTCATTCAGCCTTCACGCCAGTCACCGCCGGATACCAACGTAAAGTGGCGAGCCGCCATCCAGGAGTCGCTTCTCTACACCGGCATCATGCACACCTTCAACATCTGGACAGAGGCCGGAACCCGCGATTCCTTATATGGACCCTGGCTTCGAGACTACTTGGATTCCGTAAGTGAACTGCGTGGCTGGAGCGACAGTGACCGCTTCATGGCCCCCTACGTGGGCCACACAATTGAAGGCTCCATTTTCGGATATATAGAGCGCCAGAACGATCCCAGGTACCGCAAGGTCCAGTGGGGCGATGGCCGCGAGTACTATATGAGCCTTCTGCATTCGCTCGCGTATTCGGCCATCTGGCACACCCAGTGGAAGATCGGCCCGGCCAGTGAGGCCTCGATCGGCAATGTCATGCTGCATGCCTCTCCCGGGTTCATTACCCTCGCCGACACACCCACCCTCGGCACGGTCGAAATGATCGGAGAAGACGCCGCAGACCGATACCTGATCATGGGCCTGGAGAATCGAACCGCCAATCGGGCTCTAATCGCGCTCACCCGGAGCTTCCTGAATCCCGGCCGATCGTTCGCGAATGTTATGGCGTTTAGAATGCCCTGGTACCGCGTGAACCGCATCGGCCTCGGCGGAGAAGAGTTTCGCATGCGGAAGGAACTCCTCGCCGAATACAGGGCAGGCGGCGAGAGGCCCTTCGAATATGTCCGGCTGCCTCAGCCGGAAGACGATCGAGAATATCCGAAGGAAGCCGACATCGAGTTGACGGCCTTTCCGGTCTACGAAAATTTGCTTGGAACCGGACATAGCTGTGTCGGAGGCGGTGGTTCCGGCGCGTCTCGCGTAAATCCGAGTTTCCAACTCGTCGGCGAGGTCAGCGGATGCCTGATCATGCACATGCCAGCTTCGAATCAGAGTGCCGACTCGCTGTTTTACGGCGGCGGCGTGCGCTGGACTCCGCTGGCAGCACATCGCGTTTCCCCCTATGCGCAGATCATGTTCGGTGGCAAAAAGGTGACGTATGAAACCGACGATCATGCCCTGCGAAAGAAATTGATGGCCGAATGGAATGATGGCAACGGAACGTTGCCGCATTACCCCAAGCGCAGCGATTGGTCGGTCGAGGTGGCAACCAATGGTCCTGCTCTTGGCTTCGGAGGCGGCTTCGATGTCGTGGTTGCGCGTCCCTTCGCCTGGCGGCTCCTAAATGTCGAGTACACCCACGCGTGGATGGGAGACGTGGCCATGATCCAACCACAAAACACCTTGAGGATCACCACCGGCGCCGTGTTACGCATGGGCACCTGGTAACGTGGGCAACTCACCGACAAGAATTTTTTTCGATGAGCGCACCTCCCGCGAAGCTGATTCGAATCAGTTTCGAATTGCCCGACGCTCCATCCTCGTGATCTATTCAATAGCTGCTGATCATTCCCCTGTATTTTGCGGATTCGCGAGGATTGTTGCGTGAAGATAAAGCATTTGCAGTCACTCTTACCCCTGTGTTTTGTGTATGTTGCCACTACGAGCTTAGGTCAGTCGGCAAAACTCAACGGAATCGAGGTCTCCGACCTCGACCGAAAAGTCGATCCCTGCACCGACTTCTATGAGTTCTCCAACGGAACCTGGCGTGCTCAGAATCCCATTCCGAACTCCATGGACCGATGGAGCCGCCGATGGCAGGCAGGCGAAACCAATAAAGACCAGCTGCGCATCGTCCTCGACGACATCTCGAGCCACCCTGCGGCAAAAGGCAGTCCTGCCCAGCTCTCGGGAGACTTCTACGTCGCGTGCACCAATCAAAAAGCGATCGATGCGGCTGGCTCGAAACCCCTGCTGCCGCTGCTCGACCGGATCTCTGCGATAAAAAATCTCGCCGATCTTCAGACCGTCGTCATTGCCCTGCAAACAGACGGTGTCCAGGTGCCCTTCAATCTCAGCTCATCGCCTGACGTTCACGCGCCGCAGAACGTCATCGCCGACGTAGGCGCAGGTGGCCTGGGATTGCCAGACCGCGATTATTACCTGAAACCGGAGAAGCGCTTTGTCGACGCTCGTGCAGGCTACCTTCTATATGTCGCGAAGCTCTTTGAACTCGCCGGATCCTCATCCGCCGACGCGAAAGCGTCAGCCGAAACGGTCATGACATTTGAGACTGCGCTGGCAAAAGCAACGCTCGACAATGTGACGCTGCGCGACCCCAACGTTTCCGACCACAAAATGACCTTCGCTCAGCTGCAGCAGCTTACGCCTCACTTCGACTGGGCGGCTTATTACCGCGAGGCAAAACTGACTCCCGCCGACCTGAACGTTGACCAGCCCGGCTTCATGAAAGAGGTGGAGCGCCAGTTCGCCACCACCAGCATTCCTGACTGGAAGACATATCTCCGCTGGCAGCTTCTCAACACCTACGCCGCAAAACTCTCCAGTCCGTTTGAGAACGCCAGCTTCGATTTCTACCAGAAGGAACTCGCCGGAGTGGGCGAACTCAAGCCCCGCCCCACGCGTTGCGCCGAGCAGACCGACAGCGCACTTGGCGAGGCCCTTGGACAGGAATATGTGAAGCGCTACTTCCCGCCCGAGGCAAAGGCTCGCGCTACCGCGATGGTAACGAACATCATCGCTGCCATGCACGACACCATTGAAAGCGCCGGCTGGATGACCCCGGAAACAAAGCAGAAGGCCATCGAAAAACTTTCCACCCTGAACGTCAAAGTTGGATATCCGGATAAGTGGAAGGATTACTCCAGCGTTTCCATCTCGCGCGACGATTACTTCCATGACGTGCTCGCCACCACGCAATTCCGGATCGCCGACGATCGCGAAAAAATCGGCAAGCCACTGAACCGGAATCTCTGGGGAATGACCCCGCCGACCTCAAACGCCTACTACAACCCCCAGTTGAATGAGATCGTCTTCCCAGCCGGCATCCTGCAACCGCCGGCCTTCAGCGTCAACGTAACCGACGCCGTGAACTACGGCGCAATCGGCGTCGTCATCGGTCATGAAATCAGTCACGGTTTCGACGATCAAGGTGCGCAATTCGACGCTGAAGGGCGGCTCCAGAATTGGTGGAATGCGGAGGACCTCAAGCGCTTCCAGGAGAAAACCTCCTGCGTCGTGCGCCAGTTCGACAGCTATACCATCGACGGCGACATTCACATAAATGGCAAGCTCGTTCTGGGTGAAAGCATTGGCGACCTTGGCGGCGTAAAAATCGCTTTCCTCGCCTTCCAGAAGTCGCAGCAGGGCAAGCCGCCCGCCCCCACCATCGATGGCTTCACCCCGGACCAGCAGTTTTTCATCGCCTGGGGTCAATTTCGTGGCGACGAAACCCGCCCAGAAACCCAGAAATTAATGGTCCAGGGAGATCCGCACCCGGTTGCCAAGTATCGCGTCCTGGGACCGCTCTCGAACTTCCCGCCGTTTGCCCAGGCATTCAGCTGTAAGGCCGGTTCGGCAATGGTCCGTCCTGAAAAAGACCGCTGCGTCGTGTGGTAGTGCAAGCCACAGTTGAGGCCGGGTGAGCAAGGGCCCGGCCTTAACCGTTGATTAAATTAGGGCTACAACTCAATGTTGAGATTGACATTGAGCGGGAAAAGGCTCAAACTCGCCGCACAATGAGATTAGCGATTCTTTGTCTCGTAGCCTCCGCCCTGCTGCCGCAACTCAGTCAGGCGCAAGTTCCTGTTTTCGAAGTTACGCAGCAAGACAGCAGCATCAAGTTCAATGTGAAGGCTTCGGTCCCTATCGACGGCACCTTCGACAAGTGGACCGCCACCATGAAGTTCACATCTACGGATGCCACATCGGGAGTCCTGGATATCGAGATTCAGGCGGCGAGCGTAAATACCGGAAGCGGCATGAAGGACGGCAAGCTGAAGGGTAAAGACTTCTTCGATGCCGAGCACAACCCGCTGATCACATTCAAGTCAACGAAAGTTGTACTGACCGGTCCAGACACCATCGATATACCGGGTACTTTTACCATACGCGGCGTCTCCAAACCCGAGACCCTGACAATGACGATCAGCGGCAAGGGAACCGGCGCAGGCTCAATTAAGGGAACAATGGCCTTCGACCGCAAGCAGTACGGGATGAACAGCGGCATTCCCTTCATCAAAATCGCCGACCGCGTTGAAGTGTCCGTCGATCTGCACGGTAAGCGCGTCAGCGGACCGCCGCTCGTCTTCAAACAGTAACGCCGGTTCAACTTGCGGTCCCTAAAATGAGGGCGAGCCTTACAATCGTTCATCTCCCGCTTGGCCCTCAGCGCCCAAGATATTAGCCACGTCCATGACGCCGCCTCTGGAAACGCTGCGCCTGCTCCTCGTCCCGCGCACCCTCGATGACGTCGAAGAAATCCAGCGCCTCTTCCCCCAATGGGAGATCGTGAAATACCTTGCCAGTGTTGTTCCCTGGCCTTTTCCTCCTGACGGCGTATTAACGTACAGCCGTGACGAAATGCTCCCGGCAATGGAACGCGGCGAGGCGTGGGGCTGGTCGCTTCGGCTGAAATCGGCGCCCAACCAGATCGTCGGTTGCATCAGCCTTCATTGTGGCGAGAACAACCGCGGCTTCTGGATCGCCCCCGAGCATCAGAGACAAGGTCTGATGACCGAGGCCTGTGAAACCGTCACCGACTTCTGGTTCAACACCCTCAAAATGCCTGTGCTGCGCGTACCCAAGGCCATCCCGAACACCGGTTCCCGCCGCATCTCCGAGAAGCAGGGCATGCGCATGGTCCGCACCGAAGAGCGCGACTTCGTCTCAGGCCGCTACCTGGCCGAAATCTGGGAGATCACCGCCGAGGAATGGAACGCCCGGCATTAGAAACTCGGATTGCGAAAACGAGGGTGGCCCTTGTCTGTTGCGGTCAGCCATGCTCGGAGTGCTGGAGGATTATTTATAGGTATACAAAAGCGCGCTATCACTGTAAAAACAGAATTCCCCCCAGCCAATACCCAAAAGGATCAGGAGCGACGACTATTAAACCAAAAAAGCTCACACTACACGGCATGCGATTAGCTATCGTTTGCCTCTCAGCGTCTTGCGTGTTTCCGTCGCTCAGTCGAGCGCAAGTTCCTGTTTTCGAAATTACGCCGGTTGAGAGCTCGATCAAGTTCCACGTGAAGTCTTCGGTGGATATTGCCGGCAAATTCGACCAGTGGAATGCCACGTTAACATTTACGTCACCTGACGAGACGACCGGTGTTTTGGAAATCACAATTCAGTCCGCCAGCGTGGATACCGGAAGCGGCATGAAGAACGGTAAGCTGAAGAGCGAAGACTTCTTCAACGTGCAGCAGAATCCAGTGATCACGTTCAAGTCGACGAAGTTCGTGCAGACCGGTCCTAATACCTATGAGGTGGATGGGAACTTTACGATCCGCGGAGTATCAAACCCTGAGAAGCTGACGCTGACTGTTTCCGGCAGGGGAACGGGCTCAGGCGAGATTAAGGGGGCAATGGTCTTCAACCGTAAGGACTACGGGATGAATGGCGGCATTCCGTTCATCAAGATCGCCGACCATGTCGACGTAACTTTCCACCTCAAGGGGAAGCGAATCAGCGGGCCTCCGCTGGCCTATAAGCGGTAGCCGCCCTGAAAAACGGATGAACTCGATTAGAGGATCACCGGAAACTGCACGTGGCCAGCCGCAGCTGAATCACGCGATCTGCTTTAGGGTGCGGACTTCCTGCTCAATCTGGCGCCCGGCCTCCTTGCGCGTCTTGCTGAGGTCATACATCTGCTGAAGATTCAGCCAGAACTCGGCGCTGTTGCCGAAATACTTCGCCAGACGCAAAGCCGTATCCGGCGTTATCGAGCGTTTGCCCTTGATAATCTGGCCGATGCGCGTTGCCGGCACATGGATATCAAGCGCGAGCTGATTCTGGCTGATGGAAAGCGGCTTGAGGAACTCTTCCGCGAGCATCTCTCCCGGATGCGTGGTAACTCCCTTAAGGATCCAGCCCGATTTTGGACGTTGTATGGTCATATACTCTCCGGCGGAAGAGTTACTTCCTTTTAGTGATAATCCGTTATTTCTACGTTGTGCGCCCCATCCTGTTTCCATTCAAAGCACACGCGATATTGGTCGTTAATTCTTACGCTGTATTGTCCTTTGCGGTCACCCTTTAGAGCTTCAAGATGATTCGCAGGCGGAATCCGCATATCTTCTAAGGAAATGGCAGCCTCAAGCTGATCGAGCTTTCTAAGCGCTACTTTTGCGATGTTGGCCCAACCGCGACTCTTGCGCTCCGTGAACAGTTCCATCGTATCGGCGTCTTTGAAACTAACGATCACACGTTAGAGTATGACGTAATACGTCATACGTCAAGCGTTACTATGTAGCCAGCAAATACAAAGGCCCTGCGGCAAGCACTCGCAGGGCCTTTCGTGACGATGTTTACGCCCCGGTTTCCAGTACCACCCGAAACCGCGCCTTGCCGCTCATCATGCGCTCATAAGCTTCTGGCGCTTTATCCAGCGGATACTTCTCGATCAGCGGCAGTACTCCCATCATCTCGCTGAACTTGAGCGTGTCCTCCGATTCGATGGACGTCCCGCTCGGCCAGCCATGGACCGACTGCCGCTGCGAGATCAGCGGGATCGTTGCCACCTCAACCGGTTTGCCCGAGACGCCGAGCAGGACGAACTCACCGGCGTAACCCAGGCCACCAATCGCCGCCGACATTGCGTCCGCGTCTGTGACCGTCGCCAGAACAACCCTTGCCCCGCCCAGCTTCTTCAGCGCCTCGGCAACATTCTCCGTGGTGCTGTCGATGTAGTGCCGCGCGCCCAGTTCGTGCGCGAACTTGGCCTTATCCGCTCCGCGAGCGATGGCGACCGTGTTAAAGCCCATCTTCGCGGCAAACTGCACGCCCAGATGGCCGAGACCGCCCAGGCCGAGAATAGCAACCGTGTCCGGAGGCTTCGCGCCAGTGTTACGCAATGCGTTGAAGGTCGTGATTCCGGCGCAGAGCAGTGGCGAAGCTTCGGCGCTCTTGAGCGAATCTGGCACCGCCGCCACCGCCTCCGCCGGAACGACGATGTAATCGGCATAGCCGCCGTCATAGGTCACGCCGGGAACCAGCGCGTTCTGGCAAGCTACCAGATCGCCGCGACGACACGGTTCGCAATGGCCGCAATGGCCGCCATACCAGCCGATGCCGACGCGCTGCCCGGTCTTCCACGGCACAACGCCTTCACCCACCGCATCGATAACACCGATCACCTCATGTCCCGGCACTCGCGGATAAGTGATGAAGGGGAAGAGTCCCTCAACCGTAAATGAATCGCTGTGACAAACCCCGCACGCCTCGACGCGGATCCGCACATGCCCAGCCTTCGGCTCAGGCACATCTCGCGTCACCACTTCCAGCTTGCCACCACCCTTGGCTACCTGCACATATCTTCCCTGCATGTGAATTTCTCCTTGACGCTGCATTATTTCAGACGCTTATGGATGAAAGATGACGAAGACGCAATTATGAGTTCAAAAGCTTGCGCAGAAGCTGAAAATGCCAGCCGCCGGAGCTATACTCGCCCCATGAGCCAGCATTTCTTCGACCTCATCCGACAGGGGAAGACCGCCGAAATCGCCGAGGCCGTCGAGGAGCAGCCGTCCGTTGCGAAATCGCGCGACGCACAGGGGATTTCCGCGCTGATGCTCGCCGTGTACACGCAGCAACCAGTAATTCGCGATTTCCTGCTGTCCCACCTGAACGACCTGGACATCTTCGAAGCCGCAGCCGTCGGCGACTGCGCCCGCCTCCACCAGCTCATCGCCGAAGACGCCATGTCCGCCCGCGCCGTCTCACCCGACGGCTGGACGCCGCTTCACCTCGCCGCCGCTTTCGCCAGCGCCGAGCCGGTCACGCTCTTACTGGAGCACGGCGCGCACGTGCATCAGTTCTCGCACAACCCTATGCGCAACCAGCCGCTGCACGCCTGCATCGCGCTCAATCATTCTCTCGATGTCGTTCGCGCCTTGCTCGAATGCGGCGCCGACGTAAATGCAACCCAGCACGGCGGATACACGCCGCTCCTACAAGCCGCCGCAGCAGGCAAAAAGGACCTCGTCCTCCTGCTCCTCGAAAGCGGCGCCCGCCCCGACTGCATCTGCGATCAGGGAAAATCAGCCGCCGACTACGCCCGCGAGCGAGGCTATACCGAGCTTGCCGACATTCTCGAAACCCACGCCGCGAAGCCGGCTTAACAGCTTGATTCGAAATGCAGGGTTACTCCATCTAATGACTATCTGTAAAAAGAGCATTTTGGGATGCGCAAAGGGCGCATCCGGAGGTTTTCATGGAAAAAGCAACATTTGGAGCAGGTTGTTTCTGGGGAGTGGAAGTCAGTTTTGGACAGATTCCGGGCGTTGTTGAAACGGCCGTAGGCTACGAGGGCGGCAAGCTCGACAATCCCACCTATAAAGACGTATGTACCAACGGAACCGGCCACGCCGAGGTCGTCGAGCTGACCTTCGACCCGGCAAAGGTCAGCTACGAGCATCTACTCGAAGCATTCTTCTCGCTGCACGACCCAACCCAGCTCAACCGCCAGGGCCCGGACTGGGGCACGCAGTACCGCTCGGTCGTCTTCTACCACTCGCCCGAGCAGGAAGCAGCGGCAAAGCGTGTGATCGAGAAGCTGACGGCGGAAAAGAAGTTCTCGAAGCCCATCGTCACGCAGGTGGTTCCGGCACAGTCCTTCTGGCGCGCCGAGGAGTACCACCAGAAGTATCTTGAGAAGCGCGGACTGGCTAGCTGCCACATCTAAAATCAGGGCCGGCCTGCAAAATGGCCGGCCTTTTGTGTATCCGGCATCGCCGTAAACAACGGATTCGAAACGTCCGCAGCCTTCATGTCACTACTGTGGGGAGAAGTGTGACCTGGAACAGGCGGGAGTTTCTGAAGAATGCTTTAACCACCGGCATCAACTGCTGGGTAGGCCCATATGCCGCAGCGGCCCTGCTGGCGCACGTCGATGAAGCCAGCTCTCTGCGTGACCGCATCGGTCAAGAGGCAGAAAGAATCATCGGGAACGCGCGCCATACGAAATACCAGCACAAGGCATACATTGACGAGGCCACAGGCACGTACGACGTGGACTGCTCCGACTACGTCAGCTATGTTCTCGAGCGCGTGTCGAAGCAGCACCTCGACCTGATTCCCAAGGAAGACTGGTGGCCCGTACCCCGCGCCTACAAATACTACGAATACTTCCATTCGCTTCCGCCGGATGCGCCCGGCGGCTGGCATCAGATTCAACAACTGGAGCGCGTCCAGCGGGGCGACATCATCGCATGGGCATTGCCCGGTGGCCCGCAGAAAGATCGCGATACAGGGCACGTCTTCATCGTCGCAGATGCTCCGTCAATTCTGAACGGACAGCATGTGAGCGTGCCCGCTTATGATTCATCAACCGTGAAGCACTACAACGACTCACGCGTGCAAAGCGACGGAGTATTTCACGACGGCGTAGGCAAAGGAACAATCCACTTCAGCATCGACGCAACGGGAAGGCCGACAGCCTTTCAATTCGGTCCGGGCGACCAGTTCCACGAAGACCCGATTGCCATCGGGCGGATCAAGCCCTTCACTCAAGGCTAAAGGCTCATATCAAGAGCTATTGTGGATTTTCTAATGCTAAGGAATGGTGCGCCCGGAGAGATTCGAACTCCCGACCTAATGCTCCGGAGGCATTCGCTCTATCCAGCTGAGCTACGGGCGCGCATCTCTAGGATACTATACCGACAGTTTTGACATGCGCGCCTCTTCACGGTTTCATGGAGAGGCCACTTCCGGCATGAAAAAGGAGAGTCCCCAGATGCAGCATAGGACATTCACCATAGCACTCTGTTGCGCCTTATTCGCAACAGTTTTCAGTTCCTCGGTATTCGCGCAGGGCGACAAGCAGTCGAGACCCAGCCCGCCGGCGCAGGCCAGCGTGAATTTTGGCAGCAAGACTGTGACCATTGATTACAGTGCCCCGTCAATGAAGGGACGCAAAATCTTTGGCGGCCTTTTGCCTTACGGCAAAGTCTGGCGCACCGGTGCGAACGAAGCCACTACGCTCAAGACCGACATAAATCTGAAAATCGGAGGCCTGGGAGTGCCTGCCGGGACCTATACGCTCTATTCCATTCCCGACGAGCATGGCTGGACCCTGATCGTAAATAAGCAAACAGATCAGTGGGGAACCGTGTATGACCAGACCAAAGACCTCGGCCGCGTGAAAATGGAAGAAGGCGTCATGCCCAGCAGCCCCGTCGAAACCTTCCAGATCAAGTTCGAACGCACCAAAGACCTGACCACCGAACTGCACCTGAAGTGGGAGACGACTGACGTCTATGTAGGTGTAACGGCGATTCCCTAGCCGCGTGCAGCTTCTCGGGCCTGCTCCAGTTCCTGCATCACGGACTGGATAAGCTCCTTCGCACCGTTGATCTCGCTCATCACGGTTTCAAGATCGAGCGCAGGCTTCGACGGATTGCGGTTCGAGGTGCAATAGACTCCATGCTGACCGATGAGAATCAACGCATCGGTCAGCGCGTCGAGCGAAACCGCCAGCCGACCACGCGCCGGACCCATCATAAATTCAAACTTCTCCAGCTCGTCGCGGCGATCGTGGAAGATAGACATCCCGTCTACCACTCTTTCGCCGCGGTATCCACTTCGACAGCGTCCGCCGGCGGACCCTTCCAGCGCAGCACGGGCTTGCGCGCCGCGGTCGTCTCATCCAGGCGCGAGATGCGTGTCGAGTGCGGAGCTGAGATCACAACCTCCGGATTCTCCTCCGCCTCGCGCGCGATCTGCCGCATCGCGTCGATGAACAGGTCCAGCTCTTCACGCGACTCACTCTCCGTCGGCTCGATCATAAGCGCCCCGGATACGATCAGAGGAAACGATGTTGTGTAGGGATGAAATCCGTAATCGATCAGCCTCTTGGCAACATCGCCGGTCTTCACACCATTCTTAACCTGCCGCTTATCGCTGAAGACCACCTCGTGCATAGACGGCGTATCGTAGGGCAGCTCGTAGACATCCTCGAGCTTCTTGCGGATGTAGTTCGCGTTCAGCACCGCATCTTCCGTCGTCTGCCGCAGCCCATCCGGACCATTCGCCAGAATGTACGCCAGCGCACGCACGAACATTCCGAAATTGCCATAAAACGCACGCACGCGTCCTATGGACTGCGGACGGTCCGAACTCCAATGCAGCAATCCATCTTCGCCCAGCGTCACAAATGGAACTGGCAAAAACGGCTCCAGAAATTGTTTGCACGCCACCGGTCCGCATCCCGGACCACCGCCTCCATGCGGTGTCGAAAACGTCTTGTGCAGATTCAGGTGCATCACATCCACGCCGAAGTCGCCGGGCCGCGTCTTGCCTACCAGCGCATTCATGTTGGCCCCGTCCATGTAAAGCAGCGCACCCTTGTCGTGCAGCACATCGGCGATCTTGTGAATCTGGTGCTCAAAGACCCCGATCGTCGACGGATTGGTCAGCATCAATGCCGCCGTGTCTTCGTTCACTACCTTCGCCAGGGCCTCCACATCCACGCCGCCCTGCGCATTCGATTTCAGGTTCAACACCTGGTAGCCGCAGCTCGCAGCCGTCGCGGGATTGGTCCCATGCGCCGAGTCGGGAATAATGACAGTCTTGCGCGGATTGCCCTTCGACTGATGATATGCCCGCGTCATCAGCATGCCTGTAAACTCGCCGTGCGCTCCCGCCGCTGGATGCAGCGCGACGGCATCCATTCCCGTGATCTCGATCAGGCAATCTTTCAGGAGCTTGATGATAACCATCGCGCCCCGCGACAGGCGCTCGGGCTGATACGGATGGGCCTCTGCGATGCCTTCCAATCGCGAGACAAACTCGTTTACCCGAGGGTTGTATTTCATCGTGCAGCTGCCCAGCGGATACATCCCCAGATCAATCGCGTAGTTCCACGTCGATAGCCGCGTGAAGTGCCGGATGATTTCGATCTCGCTCAACTCCGGCAGCCCGGGCTTATCTTCGCGCGCCGCATCACCCAGCAGGGCAGCCGGGTCCACTTCGGGCACATCCAACGGAGCAAGCTTGTAGCCCTTCTTACCCGGTGAAGATTTCTCAAAGCTCAGCGATTCGTTCTGCGTCAGGTGAGCCGTCACCTTGCGCGCCGTACCTACAAATCCATTCGTCGTCGTCGCCATTCCTGAATTCCTTTATCGTGCCGCAGAAGCAACTGAAATCTCGGCCACTATCGAGACTGCAGCATCAATCTGTTCTTTGGTCGTCAGCTCTGTCGCGCACCACAATGTCGCATTCCCCAACTCCGGATACCACTTGCACAGATCGAGGCCGCCGATAATCTTCTTTTCCATCAGCCGCGCGTTCAATCGCTTCGGAGGCTCCTCCGTCTGCAACACAAACTCATGGAATCGCGGCGACTGCCCAAACAGCAGTTTGTCGTGCGCTCCCAGCCGGTCTGCCGCATACTTTGCCTTGGCGAGATTCTGCACCGCCAGCTCCTTAATGCCTTCCTTGCCGTAGACGGTCATAAAGATCGTCGCCATCAGTGCCACCAGCGCCTGGTTCGTGCAGATATTCGAAGTCGCCTTCTCGCGACGGATATGCTGTTCACGCGTCGACAGTGTCAGCACAAAGCCGCGCCGCCCGGCTGTGTCTTTGGTTTCACCCACCAAGCGTCCCGGCATCTGCCGCAGATACTTCTCCTTCGCTGCCAGCACACCGCAATACGGACCGCCATAGCTCAGCGCAACTCCGAACGACTGCGCTTCCATCGAGACGATGTCCGCCTCCACCGGCGGCCGCACAATCCCCAGTGACACAGCCTCAGCGATGGACACAATCAGCAGCGCGCCTTTTTTGTGCGCGATTTCCGCAATCGCCGGAATGTCTTCGACCACGCCGAAGAAATTCGGCGACTGCACCAGAACGCAGGCCGTCTCCTCGCTCACAGCCTGCTCCAGTGCTTCGAGGTCGATGCGGCCCGCCTGTGCGTGGCCGTCGGGATAGTACGCAACCTCGCGCGCTTCGTGCCCCTGATGCTGCGCGTAGGTGTGCATCACCTCGCGATACTCTGGATGCACCGTCTTCGCCACCAGCACGCCATCGCGGCCGGTCACGCGCACCGCCATCATCACCGCCTCTGCCGCGCCGGTTGAGCCGTCATACATTGAGGCATTGGCGATGTCCATGCCGGTCAGCTCGCAGATCATCGTCTGGAACTCGAAGATAGCCTGCAACGTGCCCTGTGTAATCTCAGCCTGGTAAGGCGTGTACGAAGTAAGAAACTCGCCGCGCTGGACTAATGAATCAATAATGACGGGACGATAGTGCCGGTACGCGCCCGCGCCCAGAAAGCTCGTATAGGCCTTGGCATTTTTCTCCTCCGCTGCCTTGAAGTAGTCGATGATCTCCGACTCACCCATTTGGCGCGGCACCTTCAGGTCGCGCGTCAGCCTGTACTCTTCCGGGATCGCGGTGAAAAGATCGTCGATGGATGAAGCGCCGATCTCGCGTAGCATGGCTGCGCGCTCGGCATTGGATTTAGGTAAATAACGCATGTCTGATCCTGACTAAATAGGAGAAAATCTTGGGTGCCCCATCCTTTGCGCAGCAATGGGTAGGAGACTGCGGTCTTAGGCCTTAGTGCCCGGTCTCTTCGGCAATGAATTTCTCATAATCTTCCGCGCTCATAAGCGAATCAACTTCAGCGGGATCGCTCAGCTCGACCTTCATGATCCACGAATCATGCGCGGCGGTATTGATCTTTTCCGGAGACGAGGCCAGTTCTTCGTTCACTTCCGTCACCGTACCGGTCACAGGCGAATAAAGATCGGAGACAGCCTTGACCGATTCAACGCTGCCAAAAATCTCGCCCTTCGTCACGGCCGCGCCCACTTTGGGGGATTCAACAAAAACAATGTCGCCGAGTGAATTCTGAGCATAGTCGGTAATGCCGACCTTGCCGGTCTTGCCGTCAACCTCAATCCACTCGTGTTCGCGGGTATAGCGGTAGTTTGCAGGGTATGCCATAGATGTAAATTTCTCTTTCTATTGTACGGTCTGTTGCGGTTACGACTGCTTTTTAGGACGGCGGTAAAACGGGATGGGAACAACCTTGGCGCGAACCATCGTGTTGCGCACCTGCACAAAGACTTCGCTATCGATCACGGCATGCTCGCGCGGAACAAAGGCCAGCGCAATATTCTTCTTCAGAAACGGTGCCGGAGATCCGCTGGCAACCTCGCCAATCTGCGTGGCGCTTTCGTTGAAGACGCCGTAGCCGTCACGCGCGATGCCGCGGTCGACCATCTCCAGGCCAACCAGCTTGCGCGTAGGCCCGCCCTCGGCGAGCACGCGCTGCAAAGCATCCGAGCCGATAAACGGACCCTTTTCCAGTTTGCAGAAGCGGTCGAGTCCAGCCTCAAAAACATTGATCGTCTCTGAAATCTCGTGCCCGTAAAGCGAAAGCGCCGATTCAAGCCGCAGCGTATTCCGCGCCCCCAGCCCGCACGGGATAATACCGAAGTCCTTGCCAGCCTCCAGCACTTCTTCCCACACTCGCTTGCTCGTCGCCTCATCCGAGGGAACGTAAATCTCGAAGCCGTCCTCGCCCGTATATCCAGTACGCGCAATCAGCGTGTTGGGCAGTCCGCAAACCGTCCCCCACTTGAACCAGTAAAACTTGATCGTAGAAACATCGACATTCGTGAGATTCTGCAACGTTTCCGCTGCCTTAGGCCCCTGAATCGCAAGCTGCGTATAGTAATCGCTGTAATCGCTCACATGGCAGTGAAATTTCTGCGCGTTGCTCTTGACCCAGCCGAAATCCTTTTCCCGCGTGCCCGCGTTGATGACGATCAGGTAATCGTTGTCGGAAAGCTTGTGCACGATCACGTCGTCCACAAACGTCCCCTGCGGATAAAGCATCGCCGAATACTGCGCCTGCCCCACCTGTAGCTTCGAAGCATCATTCATACAGATGTGCTGAATCGCATCGAGCGACTCCGGCCCGCGCAGCTGGATATCGCCCATGTGGCTCACATCGAAAAGCCCAACGCCGGTGCGCACGGCCATATGCTCGGCAATCAGGCCCGAGTATTCGACAGGCATATCCCACCCGCCGAAATCGACCATTTTGGCGCCAAGCTGGCGGTGGACAGCATTCAAAGCAGTTTTGCGCAACGTGGGGGCAGTGGCAGATGTAGACACGGAAATACCTTTCAGGCTGGAAGTGCAGAACTTTTACGCTAAAGCATTTCCGAGGCGCGTGTAAACAGCGTTACAGGCCACAATCGAAGGAGCCAGATTAGCTGCGCACAACAGTTGGTGCAAATGATGCAGACGGATGCCAGAGTTTCCATACCCAGAAAACAATCGCTCCCTCTCCCGCGACGATCAAGAGCACGAGAACATAGTTTGGCCAATGATGCCTGTACTGTTCGTATAGCTTCCAGTAGGAAGTGGCGTCATTGTGAACACGTGTCTGAACCGCGCTAAACTGGTCCAGATCTTTTTGGCTGGAAGACTGGAACTCATGGTTGATAGGGTCATCAGCATCTAAGATCTTTATTTCCTGAGTGCGTGTGTCTAATACGAATCGACGGACAACGAATGCTTTGAAATCAAGAAATGTACCTGCAAAATCGCCATCCTTGAGCTCCAAATCGATGAGTGAACGAACGTAGCCCGGACCTGTAACAGGAACGTCCGTTTTATATCCGGGAGCAACTATGTATCCATCGTATGTATTCCCGCTTCCAAGCACATAACCATTAGGAAGCGTGACATACGGATCGGGGCTAAACCCGCAGTCCTGATGCGCTAAGCGATTGGAAATCTGTACATGAATAAGAAGCGCCACAATGAGCCAAAACAGCCCAAGAAAGGGAGCCATGGCGCTGACAAGGATAACCTTACGCCGTTTAGGCGTGCCCACAGATATGCGGCTTCTTGTGTAGAGAAATAAAAACAGTGACAAGCCCGCTGCGACGATGAGGCTAATGAATCCCCATGTCAAAATCGCCATAACAATCGCGAATCCAGCCATGTTGGGGATTCTAGCTCGACAATCTCGGAACTCCTGGACACTTTAGTACCCACTGCTGGAGCACATTCTTTGATACCGGAAGTTCCGACAATTCCATACAGTGTTTGTAATGACTTGGCGTTCAGCGATTCCGTGGTTTCTTACTAGTCTGCGATTTCTTCTTGCCCCGTTTGTTCTTGTGCTCGCATGGAAGGTCGACCATCCGCAACTTCTGCTCGGCATTTCTATCGCTCTAGCTCTCATCTCCGACATCTACGATGGCGTTTTAGCCAGACGTTGGGGAACCGTAACTCCCGCGCACCGCATCTCGGACACAGTCGCCGACACGCTCTTCTATCTCTCCATTCTCGGCGTCTTTCTGCTCAGGCACATGGAAGTCGTGCGAGCAAACCTCTGGCTTCTCATCGCTTTGCTAGCTACAGAAGCAACACGCCACCTCTTTGATTTTGTGAAGTTCCGCCGGATGGCGAGCTACCACACCTATATGGCGAAAGCCTGGGGCCTCATTCTTGCAGCAGCCACGATCGCAATACTCTGCTTCGATCGTTTCTCATTCCTGATGACACTAGCCATCGGCTGGGGAATTCTCTGCAACATCGAAGGGCTCGCCATGTCCATCATCCTGCCGCGCTGGACTGCCGACGTAAAAACACTCGCACGCGCATGGAAATTGCGTCAGGCCCCGGACGCAGTTCACTTAGCCGCATAGTAGCCATCACGCGTCTGCACGATAAGGTCTTTCTTGTTCGCTGTCAGCGTGATCCGGTGATAGCTTTCGTCGGCGCTCGACTTGTCCGGCGTATAGCCAAGCATGTACTGAGAGCGCAGTTCCTCGGCGATGCTCGCGTAGACCTGATCGAAATTCTCTTTTTTCTTTACTTCGAACATGCGGCCGCCAGTCTGCTCCGCAATCTGGGCCATAATCTTCTTGCCATCGACATGCGGCTCTTCGGACGGCCGCTGACCGCCGCGGGGATATCCCCCACCGCCGGGATACCCTCCTCCGCCGCCCGGATACCCACCGCCGCCCATGCCAATGCGAGGATGCCCATAGCCGCCACTGCCGCCGCGATTGTCGTAGTCATGCTGCTGCTCGCCCTGGAAATAAATGGTGTAGACGACGGTGTTAGCGCGCTGCGCAGCCTCAATCGCCGAGTTCAGCGACTCCCGGCTGCCGCGATCCTGCCCGTCGCTCAACACAACAACAGCCTTCCGCCCCTGCTGTTTCTTCATCAACTCGTCGGCGGCAAGATAAATGGCGTCATAAAGCTGCGTTCCGCCGCCGTGATGAGCCCTCTGCTGGCCGGGATCGGACGTAGTTTGATAGGACTCCTGCGTCGGCCCAAGGTCTTCAAGAGCCGCCGAAAGCTTGTCCTTCGACGGAGTCAAGTCCTGCAACAGCTCCACTTCGTGATCGAAGTGGATCAGGAAAGCCTTGTCCTCCGGCTTCGTGAGCATCTGGTTCAGAAAGGTCTTGCTCGCCGTCTTTTCCTGGTCGAAAGCATTCCGCATGCTCATACTGGTATCGACCAGCAGCCCCAGCGTAAGCGGCAGATTCGTATCCAGATTGAAGTACTTGATCGTCTGCGGCCGCGTGTCCTCAAGCAGCGTGAAATCGTCCTTGGTCAGGTTGGTAACCACCTGCCCCTTCTTGTCGCGGACGGTTACGGGCAGCGTAACGACCTTTACGTCAACCGAAAGCGTGGTGGCAGGCGCAGCCGCTTTGGCAGCGGCATCCGGGGTGGCAGTTTGGGCAAAAAGTGAGCTGGCAGCGAGCAAACCGAAGAATGTCGCGAAGCGGAAAAGCGTAGGCCTGAAGCACATCATAGTGGGTGTCACTCTGTTAGACGAAAAAGTCGGCAAACAGTTGAACCCAGCTTCCAATTGCAAGGATGAAAATTCATCTTCACCGGTGGTAAGACCACGGCAAATCTGGGAAAATAGCCACAGCAAGCTGGCTCAACCCTCATCCCAAACGAGGTCCCCTATGGAACGCCGCGACTTTCTCAAGCAGAGTGCTCTCACCGCCGCTGCCGCCGCCACAACGAAGCTTTCCGCAGCGACGCCCACGAACCCCATCGGCCGGCGACCTTTAGGAAAGACCGGCGAGCACCTCTCGATGATCGGCTTTGGCGGCATCGTCGTCATGAACGAGGAAACCGGAGCAGCAAAGAACATCGTGGCCGAAGCCGTCGATCGCGGTATCAACTACTTCGACGTCGCCCCCAGCTACGGCAATGCACAGGAGCGCCTCGGCCCGGCACTCGCGCCTTATCGTAAGAACTGCTTCCTCGCCTGCAAGACCGAAGGCCGGATGAAAGACGATTCCCGCAAGCAGCTTGAAGAGTCTCTGCGCCTGCTCAAGACCGATCACGTCGATCTCTACCAGTTCCACGCGCTCACCAAAATGACTGATCTCGACAAGGTCCTCGGTCCCGGCGGCGCAATGGAAACCATGGAAGCGGCAAAGAAGGAAGGCAAGATTCGCTACATCGGCTTCTCCGTGCATTCAGCCGAAACAGCTGTGGCCGCGATGGACCGCTACAACTTCGACACCGTCCTCTTCCCCGTCAACTTCGTCCTCTTCTCGCAGGCCAGCTTCGGCCCGCAGATCCTGAAAAAAGCACAGGAAAAAGGCATGGGCATCCTCGCCCTCAAAGCGATGGCAAAAACCGTCTGGTCCACCGACCAGAAAGAGAACCATCCCGAACCCAAGTGCTGGTACCAGCCGGCAGCTTTCCCTGACGAAGCCTCGCTCGGCCTGCGCTGGACGCTCGGCCACCCCATCACCGCCGCACTGCCCCCGGGCGACGAAAAGTACTTCCGCCTCGCGATGGACGTAGCGCAGAACTACAAGCCACTCGAACCGTACGAAGAGCAAGCCCTGATCGCCCGCGCAACCGGCGTTGAGCCCATCTTCCACTTAGGAAACGACGTCTAGGCAAGCTTTGCATTGGCTTCCAGTAAGGCAATCGATAAACCAAACAAATATCGACGATGAACGAAAAGTAAACTTTTCTCGCGAGAAACCGTCTATAGTTGCCGAATACATCCCCTGATTTTTGTGTTTAGCTTCTCTAAGGTCATTTTCGAGCGGGCCAGTAAGAATGAACGTTGTTCGTCGTCAGTTAATTGAAGGTTTTATTGCCCTGTGCTTTGCGTTTGTAATCGCCGGTTGCGGCACAAACCACAACCAACTCAGCTTAAGCCCATCCGTCAGTTCCGTAACCCTTACCCCGGGTTCAGCTAAGAGAATCGGCATTTCAGCCACCGGCAATATGACTGGCATTGTGTCGGTGATGGTCAGTGGACTACCTCCGGGTGTCACAGCTTCGCCTTCACCACTCAGCGTAGTCGTCGGAACTTCTGGAGCTCTCACTCTCAGTGCGGCCCCGAATGCTGCGTTCAGTTCGTTTCCAGCGACCTCTCCGAGCAACCCTGACTCGATGACCGCGACGATTACGATATCGGGAGCCAACCAGGCGGTCACGTCGAGCAGCACAATTCCACTCACGATCTCGCTCGAAAATCCCTCCTTTGTGCCCACGACGATGAATCTGCCGGTCATCCAGTTGAATACCGTGGGCGCGGCTCCAATCCTGAACAAAGACGATTACGTACCCGGCAGCGTCACGATTACTCCCGGAACAGCAGATCCAACAGACTCGCCCTACAACGGTACGATGCAGGTACACCTGCACGGCAACAGCACACTCGTGATGCCTAAGAAACCATACAAGGTGAAGCTCGATTCGAAAGCGCCTTTGCTTGGAATGCCGTCGAACAAAAACTGGATTCTGCTGCCCAACTACGACGACAAGGCACTCATGCGGAACTATGTGGCCTTTGAATTGAGTAAGCGACTCGGCATGCCCTGGACGCCCAGTTCTGTTTTTGTCGAATTGTTTGTCAATGGTCAGTACGAAGGCAACTATCAGCTCTCGCAGGAGGTAGATACCGGCAAGACCCAGGTCAATATCACAGAAATGGATGACACCGATAATTCAGGAAAAGCCCTGACAGGTGGATATCTGCTGGAGATCGATGCTCATCAGGACGAAGATTTCGTCTTTACGACGGCTCACGGGGTGCCCTTCGGACTGCAGGACCCCGATCCCGCTACGCCGCAGCAATCGTCCTATATTCAAAGCTACGTACAGCAGGCCGAAGATGCTCTTTACTCGGACGCATTCAGTGATTCTTCTTCAGGTTGGCCCGCTTATTTCGACCAAAGCACACTGATTAACTGGTATCTAGCCAATGAAATCATGGGGAATAACGACGCTGCGTTTTTCAGCAGCGACTACGTCTATAAGGACAAGAACAATCCGCTGCTGTATATGGGGCCTGTTTGGGATTTCGATATCAGTTTGGAAATGTGAACTATAACCCAATCGTCAATCCGGACATATGGTGGATCGGAACAAATGCTTCCTGGTATGCCCGGCTATTTCAGGACCCGAATTTTACGGCTGCCGTGATTGCCCGGTGGAAGCAGATCAAGGCATCGCAGCTCGACACACTGCCTGCCTTCATTGACCAGACCGCTGCTTACCTGAACCAGTCGCAGCAGAATAATTTCCAACGCTGGCCGATTTTAGGCGAAGAAGTATGGCCGAATTCCGAAGTGGCTGGCTCGTATCAGGGAGAAGTTGACTTCCTGAAGAGCTGGCTGACACAGCGCATCGCATGGATGGATTCACAATTCAGCCAGGGAATCGGGCCAGGCGGATCCGCGCCTGCTTCCGGATCGGGATCTGGCTCAGGATCCGGAAGCGGGAGCGGTTCTTCGAGCGTCGTCCTTCATTGATCTACGCTGCAGGATAAATTTGACACCTAGATCTGCGAAAAATCCGTAGGTGTAAGAATAAGATTCGTGATGTTGCTCACGATCTGCTCAAACGCATAGCGCGGCGACGCCGACAATTTCTTCCAGTCCGCATCACTGCCGAAGGCAGCCCACTTGGCAGTCATTTCGCCGATATCGCCAAAGGTAAGCATGTAAGTCAGATTCGGCAACCGCGGCCCGATCAGCGAGTCCCCATAAAAGACCTGCCCGAACCCAGCCTTCTGAAAAATCTCAAACTCACCGTTGTGAAACATCTCGACTTTGCGCACGTGATCCTGGTTTGTCGGACTCTCATACGTCCGCAACTGAAAAACGCGCTTACCGCGTGACGCCGGAGGAGTCAGCTTAGGCCAGCCCTCAAAGGCAATCATCAGCGAGCTTTCAATCCGCACATACGGCGGCGCGGTAGCCGGAGCGTTCCAGAAAGGCTCAGCCGCCTGCATGAAGGCCTTGTCCTGCGCGAGATGCAAATCGGCGGTAACCAGTGCCTCCACCGAAGTGCTGGGAATCAGCACGTAGAGAGTCGGTGTCTCCGGCCCGATGCTGAGATTGAACACACCAATAGGAGACATCCCCATGCGATTCAGCGCCGGAATCAGCGCCCCGGAGACGTAACTCTCGGTCAGCTTCGTCTGCGGCCCAGACTGCATGTGGTACCTGCGCAGTTCGTAATATTCACGCGGCTTGCCCGCAGATTCCTGTGCTCCCGATTTGCCAGCGAATGCCAATGTCGATGCAGCCAGAGACGAAGTAAGAAAGCGGCGTCTTTCCAAAGGGATCCTCCCGATCACTTGGATTGTATCGAAGAGGCCACCGTATTGCGCTGGAAGACAAAACAAACCGGATGCCCGTCGTAAGGAACGAGCGAGCATCCGGCAGACCAAGGGGTGATTGGCCTGAAGCTACTGATCGTTTCCTTTCACCAGTTCTGTCGCAACTGCCGTCAGATAACCGAACAGGCCCCCCGAACCGTGGTTCGGTCCGGCACTGAAATACACCTCTGCCGCCGGCGCAGCTGCGGCGTCACTGTTGGCCGGGCTCACATTGCCGGGACCGAGCGCCCAGATGCCATTGATCGCGATCGGCTTCCCGGTCGCGTCTTCCAGTAGGCCATGAAATTTCCCGGTCGCCAGATCGTAGGCAGCGATAAAGCCGCTGGATTCAGTCGTGCCGCCGCCGGCGAACTGACCAATCAATAGATCGTGGCTGAAGCGTCCAAAGTCAAGCGGAGCCAGCGCGACACCCCACGGAGCATTGAGCCATGATCCATGCTCCAGGCGGCGCAGAAGCTGGCCGGTCGAGCTGTAAATATCGACATATCCCAGGCCAGGCCCATCGGTCTCAACCGGCGAGCCATCCTGATGAAGCGCGTAGGTCACGACGATGTCATTCCCGACGGCCTGCACGTTGAAAGGTACAAAGTCGCGGGGCAGGCGTTCATCGACGAAAGGCTCGTTGTCGTGATGGTGGTCGTCGTCAAAGGCAAAATCGTCGGGATCGCCCTTGTCGTAGTCCTTCCCGCTAAGCTTCACCGGGTGGAACGCATTGTCGTAGACATCCACGCGCCCCTTGGTGAAGTTCGCAGCATAGAGATAGAGCTTGCCGTGAATGTAGGCGCTCGTCAGGCCGGTGTAGCTTGATCCGTTAGTGGTTTTGACGGCGGTCACAGCATGGGTCGAAGGAGGTTTCGCGCCCGGCGCCAGGCCCACACCCGGATTCCATCCAGCGATCGTTCCATCAATTGTCGAGAACAGAAAAGACGCCTGGGCTCCCGGCGCCAGCAGGAAGTCCGTTGCGCTGCCGTTGAAGATCGTGCCCGTTGGGCTGCCCGTGGGCGTCTTCGGATTCGTCGGATCAGCGGGAGGAATGGTGACCACAAGCCCCTGCTTCACACCTGCGCCGGTGTACAGTGTGCTGAGCCCGGTAGCGTTGTCGGAAACCCACCACGGCGAACCGGAACCGCGAGAAATTCCCCAGGGGTTAACGAGACTTGAATCTGCAGTGTTAGTGACGAGATTCGTCTGGGTATAGTGCTGCGCGAACACTATCCCTCCGCACCCGAAGACTACTGCCGCACTGCCAATCAAGCACAGTAGCTTTTTCATATGTGACGCTCCTGATCTCTTTACGGCCCCACTGTTATCGGATCGCCTCACAATGCAACGCAACGTCGAGCGGAGGCTGGAATGAAGCACAGGCGGGGAATCTGCAATCACGTTCCTGAAGCAGAGTACGAGCCGCCATCCGCGGAGTTGTCACAGATTTGTCATTGCTATGTTGAATGTTTCCGAGGATGGGAACGTTGCGTCTAAAACATACCCAATGTAGCCAAGCGGACCTTGATTCTGGTATCGCGCCGTTATTCTTCGAAGAAGTCTGGATCGATCTTTTTGATTGAATAGCTAGCTGACTCAGTAACTCCGACGCCAAATTCAATACATAGGTCTGCTAATTGTTTCCCATCGATTAACGCCACTTTCTGATGCAAGCGTCCGACGTAATCGACCGCGCTCGGCTGGAAACCCGAAGTGGTTATGAAAACACCCTTCTGAGCCCCACGGACCACTAAACTACCCACAAAATTCCTTACTTCAGATTCACCTATCTTTGATTCCCATCTTTTTGCTTGAACATAGATTGAATCTAAGCCGAGTCGATCTGCCTTTATCACGCCATCAATCCCACCATCACCGGGCCCCCTACCACTTGGCCAGCATCTTGCCTTGAACCGCCGTATCCCATCTTCACCAATAGCTCTATGACCAGTGACTCGAAAAAGGAGGGGCTGTTCTGCATAATTCGATCGAGAAATTCTTGTGATAGATCCCTGCGCAATGCGGTGACTGCTTGATCAAGCTGATCCTGAGGCGTTAGCCGTTCGACCGATGTAGAAGGCCTCAAGTCTTCGGGAAGGTAATTCTCAGCCTCACCCTCTTCAACTCCGAGATAGAAGTGCAAAAACTCTGGAAATTGCTTGAGAAAAGAAATATCTATTTTGGGCGGCTTCTTCTCTAGAACAGCCACCCCACGCTCTGAAATCCGATACTGGCCCGCTCTAACTCGATCTAGTAGCCCAGCTTTAAAAAGATATGTTACTGCCCAAGCTGAACGGTTTTGATAGAGGAGAACGCGTCCACTCGGAAGAAGCTCGGCTCGCTCTTCTTCCGAAATACTCAAACGGTCTGCCGCAAGAACGGCAAGTTCTTTCCGCGAATGCTGGCTACCGCCAGCAAGTATTTCCAAGATGGGCAACATGAATTCGTCATATTTAGGAACCGCCAAGACAGGCCTCGCTTCTATCAAAGAAATCAATTTCGTTCGATTTAAATCACTACCGACTCGCGATACTCCCCAAACACCTCGCGCATCGCAGCAGCGATTTCACCCACAGTCGCGTAGCTTTCCACCGCTTCAAGAATCGCCGGCATAAGATTTTCGCCAGACCGGGCACGCTCTTTCACACGCTCAATCGCCGACTGCCAACGAGCCTTGTCGCGCCGCAGACGCAGAGCCTGCACACGCTCGACCTGCTTCTGTTCCAGCGCCTCATCAATCCGCTGAATCGGAATGCCCGGCTCGTCTTCGCGAGTAAAACGGTTCACGCCAACGACCGTAGCTTCTCCCGAATCGACAGCCCGCTGATATTCATAAGCCGCGTTCTGAATCTCCTGCTGCACCCAGCCCTGTTCAATGGCGCGAAGCATCCCGCCAAGCGCGTCGATACGGTCGAAATACACCTTCACCTGCTGCTCGATCCCGTGCGTGAGCGATTCGACGTAATACGACCCGGCAAAGGGATCGATCGTCTGAGCGACTCCCGATTCAGAAGCAATGATCTGCTGCGTGCGCAATGCGATGCGCGCAGCCTCTTCCGTCGGCAGCGCCAGCGCTTCGTCGTAACCATTGGTGTGCAACGACTGCGTGCCCCCCAGCACGGCCGACAGCGCCTGGATCGCCGTGCGGACGATGTTGTTCTCAGGCTGCTGCGCCGTGAGCGTCGATCCGGCGGTCTGCGTGTGAAACCGCAGCATCCACGAGCGCGGATTCTTCGCGCCAAAGCGGTCCCGCATCAGGTGCGCCCACACGCGCCGCGCGCAGCGAAACTTCGCCACTTCTTCAAGAAAATTGTTGTGCGCGTTGAAGAAAAACGAGAGCCGCGGCGCAAACTTGTCGACGTGAAGCTCGGCGTCGATCGCAGCCTGCACATACGTCATGCCGTTCGCCAGCGTGAAGGCGACTTCCTGCGCGGCCGTCGATCCCGCCTCGCGCATGTGGTATCCGGAGATGGAGATCGTGTTCCACTCCGGCACTTCATCATTCGCCCACGCGAACATGTCCGTGATGATGCGCATGGCATGCCGAATCGGATAAATGTAAGTCCCGCGCGCGATGTATTCCTTGAGGATGTCGTTCTGCACCGTGCCGGATAGCTTCTTCACGTCGGCGCCCGTGCGCTTCGCGACCGCAACATAAAGCGCCAGCAGAATGCTCGCCGTCGCGTTAATCGTCATCGAAGTCGAAATCTTCTCAAGCGGGATGCCATCAAAAAGCCGCTCCATGTCTTCGATTGAATCGATGGCCACGCCCACCTTGCCGACTTCGCCCATTGACATGGGATCATCGGAATCGTAGCCAATCTGTGTCGGCAGGTCGAAGGCGACGGACAACCCCGCCGTCCCATGCTCCAGCAAAAACTTGTAGCGCTTGTTGCTCTCCTCGGCGTCGCCCATTCCCGCGTACTGGCGCATCGTCCACAGGCGTCCGCGATACATCGTCGGCTGGATGCCGCGCGTAAAAGGAAACTCTCCGGGAAAGCCGAGGTCCTTGGCCGGATCAAAGTCGATGGCTTCGAGATCGGAACGTGTATAGACCGTTTTTAGATTTTTTTCAGCCGACATGAGTGAACCGAGAAGAATACCTTCTCCTCAGTACATTCGCGAATCGCCGCGCAGATTACCGCTCCGCCTGCCGCTTCAACTTCTCCTTCTTCCGCGCGCGATAAAACGAACTGAAGGTGAAATAAGCGAACGCCAGCGTGACAACCGTATATACAAGAAAACGCTGATGATCAGGCCCGATGGCCCATTGGTTGCGCAGCTTGTAGGTATTGACTGCAAAAGACAGCGTGAAGATGCCGAAGAACAGCCCCGTTACTTCAAGCCAGAGAACGCCACCCGCATGTACAAATGGTCCCCACACCGCCTCGCCGAATTTGCGCGACCCTTTGGCGACAGCTTTCCCGCGAGCGGCGTACACTTGAGTAGAAGGCACGGTCTGCTGCGCTGGCTTCGCAACATCAGCGGCGGCAGGCGGAGGGCTGCCTTGGGCTGCGCGGTCCAGCAACATTTTTGACGCGATGCGAATGCCGATTCCGAATTTGCGGCCGAGCGTATTCGGCTCCATAGGGAAAAGTTTAGCAGCCGCGCTGATTCCGGTTGCCCTCCTCGATCATCAGAAGTAAGGTATAGAACAATTCCAGCGCGCTCCAGGCCGTTCGGTGGCGGGGAGTAAACGGAGACACACCTTGAATGCAAAGCTGCGAAAACTCGTCCAGCAGTTGGGAGAAGCCATCCACGAGACGGTCTCCGAATCAGAACATATAGCCGGCGTTGTCCAGGACATCCGCAAGCAGGGCTTCGACGTCCTGCTGATGCTGGAAGCGACGATCGGCCTAAATGAGCTCGAACAGCAACCCGAGGCCATGCTTGAGCCGACGCACGCCGCCGGCGAGGCAGGCGAAAGCCACGAGGGCAAGGCTTTCTCTTCCCAGGATCTGCATTTCCTACGTTCGCTGCGCATCGCCATCCGGGGGGACGAGCGGGTTGACTAAGCCCGTCGCTCCTGCACTCCGAACGTATTGACTCCTTTGTACGCATCTATATGCTAGTATCGCCAGTTCCGGCGAACGGTGAAGGCTGCCGAATCGAACGCATCCTGAAGCCGTGAGTTGAGAACGAAGCAACCAGCGTAAAAGGGGCGTCGTATCCCATGAAAGATACACTCGGAGTACTTTTGGCAGGCGGCGCAGGCGAACGCCTTTTCCCACTGACCCGTGATCGTGCAAAACCAGCTGTTCCCTTTGGCGGCAACTACCGCATTATCGACATCACCCTCTCCAACTGCATCAACTCCGATCTGCGCCACGTCTACATCCTTACCCAGTACAAGGCGCTCTCTCTCAATCGTCATATTCGCGAAGGCTGGACCAGCGTCGTCGCCCAGGAACTAGGCGAGTTCATCGAGATCCTTCCGCCCATGCAGCGCGTCAGCGCCAACTGGTACATGGGCACCGCCGACGCCGTCTACCAGAACATTTACTCCATCGGCTCCGAGCAGCCCAAGCACGTGCTCATCCTCTCCGGCGACCACATCTACAAAATGAACTACGGCAAGATGCTCGAGCACCACAACGATTCCGGCGCCGACGTAACCCTGGCCACGCTGCCCATTGATCCGACGGAAGTATCACGCTTCGGGGTAGTCGAAGTCGCCCGCTCCGGCGAGGTCGTCGGCTTCCACGAAAAGCCCAAGTCCACCGATCTCCGCTCGCCGTTCAATCCAACCATGGTCGATGCTTCGATGGGCATCTACCTCTTCAATACCGATGTGCTCTTGCCCGCGCTCATGAAAGACGCCGAAGACCCAACTTCGAAGCACGATTTCGGGCACAACATCCTCCCGTCGCTGCTCGGCAAGTACAAGATGTACGCCTACAACTTCGTCGACGAGAACGGCAAAGACGCGCTCTACTGGCGCGACGTGGGAACCCTCGACGCCTACTTCGACGCCAACATGGACATCGCCTCGGTATCGCCGACCTTCAACCTCTACGACAGCAACTGGCCCATGCGCACGCGCGTCCGCCAGTACCCTCCGGCAAAATTCGTCTTCGGCGAGCCGGGACGCACCGGCATGGCCATCAACTCCATCGTCTCCGCCGGCTGCATCGTCTCCGGCGCAGTCGTGCGCAACAGCGTCCTCTCGCAGGACGTCCGCGTGAACTCCTACTCTGAGCTGGACTCAACCATCGTCTTCTCGCACGTGAATATCGGCCGCCACTGCCGCATCAAGAAGGCCATCATCGACCGCGACGTGCATCTACCCGAAGGCACAGTCATCGGCTACGACCAGAACGAGGACAAGCGCAACTACTTCGTCACACCCTCCGGCCTTACAGTCGTGACGCGCGACTACTCGTTATACGAGAACCCGGTCTCAGCCGATTTCCTGCAGCCGATCTAGCCATAAAGCGCCGTCATTCTGACGACAAAAGGGAGGAAGAATCTCAGCGATGCCAGCTGAGGCTTCTTCCTCCCTTCAAAATCGAGAATCAGCCTTACTCGTAAGCTAGGGCGTCGATAGGATCCTTCCGCGCAGCCTTGAGCGCCGGATAAAGCGCCCCCAGAATCGCCCCGAAGAAAGCAATCAGCGTGGCGTTGAGACGCCAGCCCAGACTCACAGGAAACGGCAGCGTCGGAAACTTGTAGTTCAGCCCGATCTTCAGCACATACGTCAGCCCGATCCCCAGAACAATCCCTAGGATCGAGATCAGCGCCGCCTCGCGCAGGACCACGTTGGCAATGTAACCCCTCGAAGCGCCCAGCGACTTAAGGATGCCGATCTCCCTCGTCCGCTCCATCACCGCCGTATACATCGTCTGAAAGACGACAATGAATCCAACGATGACGGCAATCCCGATCACGCTGCGAAGCGCCGCGTTGAATCCCGGCAGATGCTCCGGCGTCATCTGCGACAAGACTTCCGCGAGAGTCTGCACCTGATACTGGCTGAGGCCCGGAGTATTCAGAATCTCCTGCCGGATCGCCTCCTGGTTGGCGATCTCGTCGCTGCGCAGGTAAAACTGCGAAGCGTTATCGGGATTGCCCAATAGCGTCCCGAGCGTATGAATCGGCAGAAATTTGCGACCGCCGCGCCCGTGTTCCACGATGCCGCAGATGCGGAAGGGATGGTTCTTGACCTGGATCGTCTCGCCCACATGATGACCATGATCGGCGCGGGCAAAAACGTCGTCGACGATCACATCATTCGGCCCCTCGAAAGGCCCTCCGGCAATAAAAACGAACGGCTTCAGCGCGTTGAAGGTGGCGTAATCAATACCCCAGATAATTTCCGGAGAGCTTCCGAGGCTGAAGTCCTGAATGACCGGTGAGGCAACGGCCACATGCGGCAGCTTGGCCAGTACGCCGGCAATCTTGGCCGGAACCGGCGCCCCCGCCATACCGCTGATAAAGCTTGAGCTGGACGGCCGCACAATCAGGTCCGCCCCAATTCCGCTCGTCTGTTGGCGGGTGTTCGAAACCTGTCCGATAAAGATGCCGACGATGGACAGAATCATGACCACCTCCACCGCAACGGCAAAAATGCCGATCAGAGTGCGCAGAGGACGGTGAAGGAGATTGCCGAGAACAAGCTTATTCATTCAAATCCTGAGAAAAGCTCACGTGTGGGGAGCCTGAAGGGCCATTCCCGGTTCGGGAAAAGCGAAAATCTTCCAAAATGTGAGTGTACCAAAGCAGAAAGCTGCCGATAATGAGGTGTATGGCGCAGACAAAAATTGCGGGTTCGTGGAAAACGACCCGGTCTGAGCCAGGTAGATTACTTTAGGTATATGAAAATAAAAGGGCAACCATACTTTTTATTTTGACTTTACATTGATTGTGGTTTTATGGTTTGCCCAAGAGGCTGTGCAGAGGCAGGATCCGTTGTACAACAGGTTTTTTGCAGAATTTGCTCTGACATGATTTGCTAATCCCAAGAGGTATCTGCGCAGGAACGGAACATGGGTCAGTTCGGCGAAGATTTGCGGAAAGAGCGGGAAACCCGCGGCATTGCGATCGACACGATCACAGACGTGACCAAGATCAGCGGCCGCCACCTGCTCGCACTGGAACAGGAACATTTCGATGTCCTCCCCGGCGGTGTTTTCAACAAAGGCATCATGCGTGGCTACGCGCGCGTCGTCGGCCTCGATGAGGACGCATGGGTCGGACGCTTCATGTCCGCCTACCAGCAAAGCGGCCAGCTCAAAGACGACGACATAAGCTGGATCGAGTTCGCAGAAAACGTCGGCAAGGGCCGCGAAGACGTTCCGCGCCCGGATGTCCGCCTGCGCTGGGCCGGCGTCGCCGTTCTGCTGGTCCTACTCTCAGCCCTCGGCTGGTTTGTCTGGCACTACGTCAGCAATCGCGTCACCGCGCAAGACAACATCCCTCATCAGTCCCTCTCCGCATCGCAAATCAGTACCACCACGCCTTCCACAGATGCTCCCGGTAGTACCGGAAACTAAAATCCGCCACGCCCAACCTTAGTAAGCTGGAATCCGAGCTACACTCCCCTATCACACAACTCACCCGTTCAGCAGCGCGGAATTGTGCGATGTTCGGGAGGCATACATGAATCGGGAAAAGGCTTTGAAGATCGTATTGGCGCTCGTGGGATTACTCTTTCTGGCTTTGGTTTACCCCATGCTGGTATTTGGGCGGCAAGAACCGGCGTTATCCATGCAGTTCAGTCTTTATGTCACGCTCGGAATTTTCCTGCTTCTGGCAATCCCTAACCCATCATCGAATCGCAGCCTCATCGCCTTCACCGCGTGGCTCCCTGTTCGAGCACCACTCCGACCAGAGCCTCTCGACTCCGAAAGCTCAGTCGGGCATTCTTGTGTATGTCCATTCGATCCCTTCCTCGGAAACTGTTTGCTCGTCACAATCAGCTTCTCCGGTCAACATCGAATGGACAACAACCTATTGAAACTTCACAGGTGCCCCAGGCAACCCATAGTACGGTGCTTCGGCCTCTTATTTTGCTTGTTGACTTTTTCTGCTTTTTCTTTGTGCGGAGGATGTAGCAGAAATGTGAGTCAAGAGGATTTAGTCGGCACCTATCAATTAAAGGCAACGTGGGGATGCTCAGAACTTTTGCTCTATTTGGACCATACGTTTCAACAGCAGGTAGAACGAGGATGCAGCGGAAAGGCTACGTCCACTATCAATGGCACTTGGTCCACCGAGTTCCATGGGCGTAGTGTAGGACGAGTCGAATTCCGTCCTTTCATTAATGTGACTGACAGGAGTGACCTCTCGCAACATCAATACGATTACCTGCCAGTTAAAACGAGCTTATGGGGTGGCATCTTGTTGGAAGCTGACAGTGATGCTGGTGTGAGTTATCGAAGAGTCAGATAGCACCGGCAAAGGCGGGTGGGCCATTCAAACCTTCGTTTGGCTTGAGTGGGGCAGTTCCGAAACCTTGTCAAGCCCCTCCGGCGAAAGAAATCTCCTAACTCACACATTCCAAAGCGAAAAAACTGAGACCAATTTGGCATTCTATTTCCCCTCAAATTGCTAAACTAGATATAGAGAGAAAATAGCCCGCCGGCAATGGCGGGCTTTCGTGTTTCAGGCATCTTTCATGGTCTTGGGTAGAAGCACCGGGCTTTAGCCCGGTGAATTTCTTATCTCAATAAGGCTGGCTTACACCTGAGCAACAAGCAACCTAACCCAAGCCCTATGAGGAATTTACAAGAAAACATAGGGGGTACCCATGCACAACCAAAGCCAATACCCAGAGGGTGCCCCATTCTAACTTCTCGAGCCGTTCGAGAAGTTAGAGTGGGTCCAACCAGATCGCGCGAAGCGCGGTCCTCGCCGCGCGATCTTTTGCGCGACGGGGTGGGAAGCGCGCACCATTTTGAACTCGTAACCACCAACAAAAAGACGAATTTACAAAAACATACTGGGGGGGGCCACCATGTACAACGAGTGCCGACACATCTTCACCAGCGGCAAGAAATGCCAGTCACCCGCGCTGAAAGACCAGAGCTTCTGCTACTTCCACAGCAACACCCGCAAGCGCCCCGCCCGGAAAGACGAAGCCTACGAACCCTACATCGCGCCGCAGGACACGGCCCACAATCTGCCTCCGCTCGAAGACGCCGACGCCATCCAACTAGCCCTCTCCGACGTCGTCCTCGCCCTGGCCGCCAACCGCATCGACCCGCGCCGCGCCCGCATCCTCATCTACGGCCTCCAGGTAGCCTCGCAAAACCACCGTCACCGGACCGACGCGGCCGCGAATGAAGAAGCACTCGCGCAGACAGTCCGCGAGATCCACGAACACGCAGACGGCACCCTCATCGGCCCGACCAAGGAGAGCCCCGACCCGGAAGAGATCGAAGAGCAGAGACGCCCACCCAGCCTCGGCGAGATCCTCCTCCGCGAAGCCGAAGCCATGAAGGCACAGGCGGAAGCCGAACGACAAGCACAAGCCCTGCAGGCAGCCGATATGTCCAGAGTGCCGGGCATAGTCAACATTCACGCCGTAGCCGACACCCCTATCGCAAAGTCCTGTCGTCGCGTCGCCGGGAGAAAGCGGCGGACACAGGAGACGGCTCCCGTTCGCTGGCGCATTTCCCCGCTGAAATCTTCCACATCCCCCTTGGCTGAAGTGTTTTGCTCCGCCCCGGACTGTCTAGTACCATCTAAGCTAGACGCCTGTGCGCGGCAGGGCCAACCATACAGCTCCTCCGCCCCCCACCTTTTCGTGAGCAGGCCATTCGCAAAATCAAGGGAGGACTGTTTTGTCCGTACGCGACAAGTTTCTATTCACCTCAGAGTCGGTGACTGAAGGGCATCCCGACAAAATTGCAGACCAGATTTCAGACGCCATCCTCGACGCCTGTCTCGAGCACGATCCCTACAGCCGCGTGGCCTGCGAAACGCTAACTGCAACCGGTCTCGTCGTCATCGCCGGCGAGATCACCACCAAGGCTTACGTCGATTTCCAGACTCTCGTACGCGGCGTTGTTGCCGCCATTGGGTATGACAATGCCCTCTATGGCTTCGATTCGAACACCTGCGCCGTGATCTCCTCGATCAACAAGCAGTCGGGCGACATCGCCATGGGCGTGGACACCGGCGGCGCTGGCGACCAGGGCATGATGTTCGGCTACGCCACCAACGAGACCGAAGAGCTGATGCCGGCTCCCATCTCGTTTGCCCATAAGCTCGCCAAGCGGCTGAGCGAAGTCCGCAAGAGCGGCAAAATGTCGTACCTCCGCCCCGACGGCAAGAGCCAGGTTACAGTCGAGTACAGCGCTGAAGGCAAGCCGGTCCGCATCGACGCTGTCGTTATCTCGACCCAGCACTCGGAGACTGTCGGAAACGATGAGCTTCGCGCAGACATCCTCAAGCACGTCATCCAGGCAGTCCTTCCCGCCGAGCTCCTCGACGAAAACACCAAATACCACATCAACCCGACCGGTCGCTTCGTCATCGGCGGACCGATGGGCGACTCCGGCCTCACGGGCCGCAAGATCATCGTCGATACTTACGGCGGCATGGGCCGTCACGGCGGCGGCGCTTTCTCCGGAAAGGACCCGACAAAGGTCGACCGCTCCGCAGCCTACATGGCGCGCTACATCGCCAAGAACATCGTGGCCTCCGGCCTCGCCGACCGCTGCGAAGTGCAGCTCGCCTACGCCATCGGCGTCGCCGAGCCGGTCAGCGTGCTGGTCGACACCTTCGGCACCGGCAAGATCGACTCGGGCAAACTTGAGGATCTGGTTCGCGCCAACTTCAAGCTGACGCCGAAAGGCATCATCGAGAGCCTGAACCTGCGCCGCCCGATCTACAGGAAGACGGCAGCCTACGGCCACTTTGGCCGCTCCGACAAGGAGTTCACCTGGGAAGCGACCGACAAGGCCGCGGCCCTGCGTGAGCAGGCCACAGCAACAACCGCAGTCGCAAAGTAACAATCAGCAAGTCAGCGTAAAGGGCAAGCCTCCGGGCTTGTCCTTTGCTTTTTCTGTGTGAATCGCCGAAGATGCCTCCGGAATCGATACAAAGGATGGCAAAAACCGGAAAATTTGAAAGCAAGAAGCGGAGTGCGACCGCCAGCCCAAAGGCGCGAAGATCGAAACAGCATCAGGAGGAAGATATGAGTGCTGTTCAGGTTTCGCATCAGGTCTGGGATCGGGCATGGCACATGGTGGAGGAGCGCAAACCCGCCGCCGATATGCTCTTCGTTTATGCAGTCCGGACAACAGGCGTCTATTGCCGGCCGTCCTGCCCCAGCCGTAGGCCGCTGCGGTCATCGGTTGAATTTTTTGCCACCAGCGAACTCGCCGAGCGCGCCGGATACAGAGCGTGCAAGCGCTGCGCTCCGGGTGAGGCGCATCCGCAGGCACACATGCTGACGCACGCATGCGACTACATCGAGCGCAACATCGACGACACCATCAAGCTCGACAAACTCGGCAAGATCGTTGGCCTGAGCGCCTTCCACACGCAGAGACTCTTCCGCCGCTACCTCGGCATCTCTCCGCGGCAATATCAGCAGGCCCGAAGGATGGAATCCTTCCGCAACAACCTGCTCACCAATGACAGCGTAACAGCGGCAATGTACGACGCAGGCTTCGCCTCAAGCAGCCGCCTCTACGAATCAGCCAATGAGCACCTGGGAATGACGCCAACGGAGTACCGCCGCGGCGGCAAAGACGTCGCCATCCGCTACACCATTGCCGATTCACCACTGGGAAAGATGCTGGTGGCGGCAACGGAAAACGGTCTGTGCCTGGTAGCCTTCGGATCGCTCGAAAGCGAACTCGAAGTCGAGCTGGCATCGCGCTTTCACGCGTCTGAGAGGAGCCGCGACGAGGCCAATCTCGGCTCGATGGTGAAGCAAATACTGGCGCAGATGACCGAACATCCAGTGGCTCTGGAACTACCCATTGACGTGCGCGCTACGGCCTTCCAAAGACGCGTGTGGGAAGCTCTGCGGCGGATTCCGCGCGGCCAGACGCGAACGTATTCGCAGATCGCGCAGGAAATCGGCCAGCCCACGGCAGTTCGTGCAGTAGCACGCGCCTGCGCCACCAATCCAGTGGCGGTAGTTGTTCCTTGCCACCGTGTCATCGGAAGCGACGGTACATTAACCGGATATCGCTGGGGAGTCGCCCGGAAAAAGAAACTGCTGGAACTCGAACATGTTCCAGCCAAATAAAAAAGGGCCGCGCAGCGGAACTGGTGCGTTTCGCGCGGGCAGTGGGATTGGTGAAGGGCGAAACGGTGGCGGTGGACGGGTCGAAATTTCGCACCGTCAGCAGTGCCAAGAGTGTAGGGGAACGGGATGCAGTGAGGCGTTATCTGGAGCAGTTGAACCAAGCCGACGAGCAAGAGGAAATGGTGATCGATCCGAGCGCGGTACAGGCGGCGCTGGAGAAGTTGAAGAACCATCCGGAGCCAGAAGCGAAGATAATGCGCACCACAAACGGCTTTGTTCCAGCCTACAACGTTCAGACCGCGGTAGATGCCGAACACGCGATCATCGTGGCACAGAAAGTCACCCCGCACGGCGCGGATAATCTGTTGCTACTGACGATGGCGGAAGCGGCGAAAGAAGCGGTCGGCAGTCCGGAGTCGCTGAATTTGGTGGCTGACGCGGGTTATTCGAGCGGCGAACAAGCGGAACGCTGCGAGCAACGGGGCATCGTGCCACATGTGCCCGCGAAGCGGTCGGTGAACAATCAAGGAGACGGACACCTGTTTGATCGTCGCGAGTTCCACTACAACGAAACGACAGATACGTTTCGTTGTCCAGCCGGTCAGACGCTGAAGCGCAAACAGCTCTCCCGCAAAGATCGTGCGGTTTACTATGCGGGCCAACCGGAAATATGCGGTGCCTGTATCTTGAAACCGAAATGCACGCTCGGCACACAGCGCCTCCTCACCCGTCACCTGCACGAGGCTGCGCTGCAACGCATGGAACAGCGAGCCACACCCGAGATGATGCGACTGCGGCGCTCGGTCGTGGAACATCCATTCGCCTCGCTCAAGTACCTCATCTTTGGGTATCCGCGCTTCTTGTTACGCGGCCTAAAGGGAGCCCAGACCGAGATCAGCCTGGCCACGATGGTCTACAACCTGAAAAGGATGAGAAATCTGTTGGGCGGAGGCGGGTTACAAGCGGCGCTCAGTAAGTAATCCTCGCTACCCGCTCGCCATCACCACCCAAGACAAAGAGCGCAGCAGCGCGGCCCCTTCAGTCTTACCGCAGACCACCGGTGGCCAGCAAAAGCTCGCCCGACAGCCATCCCGAGTCCGATGAAGCCAGGAAAACCGCAATATTCGCGATGTCTTCCGGCTGGCCAATGCGGCCGAGCGGTACCTGTGCTTCGTGCTGCTTCTGAAACTCGCTGCCGATGAAGCCGGCGGAATGAACGCCTTCCGTCTCTACCATCCCAGGGTTGATCGAGTTCACGCGGATCTTCTTTGGGCCCAGTTCCTTTGACAGTGTTTGAGTGATCGCATCTACCGCGCCTTTCGTCGCGCTGTAGACCGACGAAGTAGGAGGCGTGACCCGGCTAGCAACGGAACCGATGTTGATGATGCTTCCGCCCTCACCGTTGAAGTGCTTCACTGCTTCTTTCGTGGCCAACAGCAGCCCGAGCACGTTGGTATTGAAATGACGATGGAACTGTTCTTCCGTGATGTTTTCAATCGGCGCGAACTCATAAACGCCGGCGTTGTTGACCAGAACGTCCAGCTTGCCGAAAGCCTTCTGCGTCTCGGCAAAAATACGCTCAACGTCATCAGCCTTGGCGACGCTTCCCTGCACCGCAACGGCCTTACCGCCCTTGCTGGTAATCTCCTTAACGACGCGGTCCGCGCCTTCCTTGCTGGAAGAATAGTTCACAACGACTGACGCGCCTTCGGCAGCCAGACTCTTTGCGATTCCTGCGCCGATGCCCTTCGATGCGCCCGTAACAACGGCGACTTTACCCTGAAGTTTGCCCATCTCATTACTCCTGTTTCGAAATGTCATCACTTCGACATTTCGATGACTGTCTAATTGATGATGGGAGCCGGAAATGGATGCAAAGCAATTTTGTTAAATTGCGGCTAATTGATCGAGGTAGGCCTGCCACACATCGCGGCAGAGCGAAAGGTTGGCAAACTTGCCTTCGCGCTCAATCGTGATCAGCCCCGCCGTCTCCAACTCCTTGATATGGTGGGACAATGTCGCCGCTGTAATGGGCAGGCAATCGCGCAGATTCCCGCAGGGCAGCGTCTTTCCGGAAGCGCTGATCTCCTTGAGAATCTGAAAGCGGCGCGGATCAGCAAGGGCACGTGAAATCAGCGTCATTTGACGCTCCGAAAGCCGGTTACTTTTTACCGCGACCATGTCTAAATGTTACAGGAGTTTACCGCCCCATCCGTCGCCAAAAGCCCCACGGAGCAGTCCGTCACCCGATGGTATCCTCTATAGCAGCACCGCGAGGTTCTGCCCCAAGAGATCGTCTCTGACCAGGTGACATTGGAGAATTCATGGCGACTGCAACACTGCATCACGTAAAGAATCTTGACCTGGCCGATCAGGGGCGCAAACGCATTGAATGGGCAAACCAATCCATGCCGGTGTTGCAGACCATTCGCAAGGACTTCATCAAGCATCAACCTCTTAAGGGCATCCGCGTTGCAGCCTGTCTGCACGTAACCACCGAAACAGCGAATCTGATGATCACGCTACGCGATGGTGGAGCCGATATCGCCTTGTGCGCCTCGAACCCGCTCTCGACGCAGGATGATGTCGCGGCGTCTCTGGCGCGCGATTACAACATCCAGACTTACGCCATCAAGGGCGAAGACAACGACAGCTACTACTCGCATATTCAGGCAGCGATCGATCACAAGCCGCACCTGACGATGGACGACGGCTGCGATCTTGTGCACCTGCTGCACACCAAACGTCAGGAAGCGCTTGAAGGCGTGATCGCTGGAACGGAAGAGACCACGACCGGCGTGATCCGCCTGCGGGCCATGGCTAAGGATGGCGTACTCCGCTACCCGGTCATCGCCGTCAACGATGCGCTGACCAAGCACCTCTTTGACAATCGCTATGGGACAGGCCAGTCGACAATCGACGGCGTCGTTCGCTGCACCAACGTGCTGCTGGCCGGATCGAAATTTGTCGTCGCGGGCTACGGCTGGTGCGGACGCGGGCTGGCAATGCGCGCGCGCGGCATGGGTGCGGAAGTTATCGTCACCGAGGTCGACCCGACCAAGGCGCTCGAAGCCGTCATGGACGGCTACCGGGTGATGACGATGATTGAAGCGGCCAAGCAGGGCGACGTCTTCGTAACCGTGACCGGGAACAAAAGCGTCATTCGCCAGGAACACTTTGAAGTCATGAAGAACGGCGCCATCATCGCCAACTCCGGCCACTTCAACGTCGAAATCGACATCCCCGCCCTCGAGCGCTTCGCTTCATCCAAGCGTGCAACCCGGGAATTTGTCGACGAATATGCTCTGCGCGATGGCCGCAAGATTTACCTGCTCGGCGAAGGACGCCTCATCAACCTGGCAGCCGCAGAGGGACATCCTGCGTCGGTGATGGACATGAGCTTCGCCAACCAGGCGCTTTCGGCCGAATACATGATCAAGAACCACGCCAGTCTCGAGAAGAAGGTCTACTCGGTTCCGCAGGAACTCGACAAGCGCGTTGCCCGCCTGAAGCTTGAATCCATGAGCATCGGCATCGACCGCCTGTCGTCGGAGCAGGAAGAGTACCTGGCCAGCTGGTCGGAAGGCACTTAGCCCGAGAGCAGAAATAGCCAAAAGCCGGATGATGATGTTTAGGCCATTTGCTCTACTGCAACGTCATAAGACTTATGAAACATTTGAGCGTCTTCCAGAGCATCCTGAGCTTCGTAGGCACCTGCCTTGCTCTGTCGGGAATCGCCTGCAGCCAGCAACAGCCCGCGCCAGCCACTGCGGTGAGGCCGGGAGTGCAGCTCATTGAAATGAAAGCACCTGACGCGAGCGTTCTGTCCTCGCGCAAAGGCTCTTATACGTTCAAAGTTGCAGCCGGAGACTGGACCGACACCGGCGTCACCGTGACGCTCGGCGATCAGCTCGACTTTACTGCAACCGGGACAGTTACGATTTCTGACGGCCACTCGTCTACTCCCGATGGCAATGCGCGCGGCTGGAAGGACCTGATCCGCCAGTTTCCGCTGAACAGCGCCAACAGCGGCGCGCTCATCGGCCGCGTCAGCAATGGCGCTGCTTCAGTTCCGTTCCTGATCGGGACCAGCAAACAAATAGACGTAGCCACGAGCGGCAGGCTCTATCTCAACGTGAACCTGAGCAGCGATCTTACAGGCGACGGCAGCTATTCGGTCACGATGAAGCTGTCGAAAGCGCAAGCCGCGGCCGCTCCTGCAGCAACGGTCAATCTTGCTACTTCGTTGTCTCCGGGTTTGTTCGCGACTATCCCACGGAGGGTGCAGGACCAGCAAGGCAATCCCGGAGACATGGTGAACTTCGCCATCATCGGCACTCAGGACCAGGTACAGAAGGCCTTCACGGCCGCGGGCTGGACCGGAGTCGATAAGACAACGCAGGATGCAGTCGTCCACGGCCTGCTGGCAACGCTCTCGCACGAGGCCTATACCGAGATGCCGATGAGTGTGCTCTACCTCTTCAGCCGCCCACAGGACTTGTCTTACGCTCGCGCAGATCCTCTCGCCGTCGCGGCCATTCGGCACCATCTCCGCGTATGGAAGTCGACGGAAACAGTGGACGGCAAACCCCTATGGGTAGGCTCGGCCACGCACGACAACGGTTTCGAGAAAGACCAGCGTAACGGCAATGTGACCCATCACATTGATCCGAATATCGACGAAGAGCGCGACTTCATCGAGCAGAGCTTTGCCGACGCTGGCGTGATCACCGGCGCCGCTTACGTGACTCCTGCCAATCCTCTCAAGACGGCGCTCACCGCAACTGGCGGCAGTTTCCACTCCGACGGCCGCATTGTGGTCCTGGCTTTGCGCTGATCTTTCCCTTCTTCATATAACGTGCGTCAAAACAGGGTAGGATTGATGGCTCAGCTGTTCCCATTTTCATCTGTGCATCTGAACAGGCAATATGAAAACTCTTGACCTGCTGTTTGGCCGTCCTTTAGCCACGTCAGACGAACGCGCAGAGCAGATCGGCCCATCATCCGGTATTCCCATCTTCGGACTCGATGCGCTCAGTTCTGCCGCTTATGGACCTGAGGCCGCGCTCACACTGCTTATCCCTTTGGGACTTGCAGGCGTGCACAACATCGTCCCGATCAGCACGGCAATCATCATCCTGCTGGTCATCGTCTATTTTTCTTATCGACAGACGATCGAGGCCTACCCACACGGCGGCGGCTCGTATACGGTGGCGACGGAAAACCTGGGCAAAGGTCCGGGGCTTCTGGCAGCGGCTGCGCTGATGATCGATTACATCCTGACTGCGGCAGTTGGCATCTCAGCAGGCGTCGGCGCGCTGATATCCGCTGTTCCCAGCCTGCATCAACACACGCTGCTGTTCTGTCTTGGGATACTCCTTATTCTGACGCTGATCAATATGCGGGGCGTACGCGATACCGGCGTCGCGTTCCTGGTGCCGACCTATCTTTTCCTTGGGACACTGCTCATCGTCATCATCCTCGGCTTGTTTCATGTGCTGGTGGACAAAGGCCATCCAATTCCCGTCGTCGCGCCTCCGGCCCTTCCGCCCGTTACTACAGCGCTCACCTGGTGGCTTCTGCTCAAAGTGTTTTCAAGCGGCTGCACGGCAATGACCGGCGTGGAAGCCGTCAGTAATGGCGTCATGGCATTTCGAGAGCCGAGGACCAAGAATGCGAAGACGACTCTCACCATCATCATTGCGCTGCTCATCGTCCTGCTTGCCGGAATCGCTCTGCTCTGCCGCGCTTATGGCATTGGCGCAACCGATCCGGGATCTCCGGGCTATCAGAGCGTTCTTTCTCAGTTGACATCCGCCGTGGCCGGCAAGGGCATCTTCTACTACGTCACGATTGCCTCGATCCTGCTCGTACTTTCACTTTCGGCGAACACCGCTTTCGCTGATTTTCCGCGACTCACGCGTGCCATCGCCCTGCGCGACTACCTGCCGCACGTTTTTATCCTGCGCGGACGCAGGCTGCTTTACTCCTACGGCATTATTGCGCTGGTCATTTTCACTGGCACGCTGCTGATTCTCTTCGGCGGCGTCACCGATAGGCTCATCCCCCTTTATGCGATTGGCGCCTTTCTCGCCTTCACTTTGTCTCAGGCGGGAATGGTCGTGCATTGGTACAAAGAGGGCCATTCCACAGGCCGCATGATCGTGAACGGAATTGGCGCGACCGCAACTGGCCTGACTCTGCTGGTGGTGCTCGTAGCCAAATTCCTGGATGGCGCCTGGATAACAGTCATTCTGATCCCTGCGCTCATCATGATCATGCGCATTGTCCGCAAGCACTACGACGACACCGCGAAAGAAACGGCCAATCCGGAACCACTGCGGGTCGATGGGCTGGAACCTCCGCGCGTGATCATTCCCATGGACAAATGGAACCGCATCAGCGAAAAAGGCCTGCGCTTCGCACTCGCGATGTCTCCCGAGGTCGAAGCCGTCCACGTAGAGTGCGGCGATGAGGATGACAGCGTCTGCAATAAGTGGAATGAGCTTGTGCTTCCGCCGATCCGCGCGGCTGGCTTACCCGAACCGCGACTGACCACCATCAAATCGCCCTACCGATTCGTCATCCAGCCATTTGTGGATCATGTTCTGGCTGAGCAGAAAAAATCGGGCGACAGGCAGATTGCCGTTCTTGTGCCTGAGCTGGTGGTGAAACACTGGTATGAAAATCTGCTGCACAACCAGCGAGCCAATTTGCTGAAGCTTATCCTGCTGGTAAGAGGCAACGAGAATGTAGTTGTCATCAACATTCCCTGGTACCTGCACAAATAGATTCCCGTCCTCATGCGATAGCATTCTTCCGCGTTTCCATATATGTTTTCTACGACGTAATTTTGGGGTGGTGCTCTGATGTCATGTGGCAAGTTGTTTCTGCTTTTCGGAATTTTGGTGCCAACCATGTACACGTATACATTCGCGCAAACGAATCGTATCCAGTACGACCAGCAGTCTCGCGTCTTTCGGATCGACGGAGACAGTGTGACGTATGCCTTCGGGATCAACGAGGAAAATGCGTTGCAGCCTCTCTATTGGGGAGCGCGCCTCGGCGCAAACGATCATCTGGGACCGGCGCACGCCAACAGCGGACATGCCTCGTTCGATCTGCCGTCAGGATCCACGCCGCAGGAATTTCAAGGATGGGGAGCGGGCCTATTTTATGAGCCCGCGCTGAAGATCACCTTCCCCGATGGCAACCGCGACCTGGTGCTTCACTATGTTGAGCACCACATCGACGGCGATACTCTCACCGTGCACCTCAAAGATATTTCGCGCGACGTCATGGTTGATCTGAAATACCAGATTGACCCGGCCACCGGTGTGCTTGGCCGCTCCGCTGTCATTACGAATAAAACGAAGGAACCTTTGCTCATCGAGCAGGCCGCAGCCGCAGCGTGGTCGCTGCCACAAGGGACGGACTACTGGCTCTACTATCTGACCGGGCGATGGGCTGGAGAGATGAACGTTCAGCATGAGGCTGTTCGCCCCGGTACGCGTCTGATTGAGAGCCGCCGCGGATCGACGGGGCACCAGAACAATCCGTGGTTCGCCATCGAACGCGGCAACAGCGGCGATCAGGATGCAGGCGATGTATGGTTCGGAGCGCTGGCCTGGAGCGGCTCGTGGCGCATCACCGTCGAGCAGGACACGCTGCGCAATGTCAGAATCACCGGCGGCTACAACCCATTTGATTTCGGCTACAAGCTCGCGCCGAATGAGCAACTCGAAACGCCCGTCTTCTATGGCGGCTATTCGCATCACGGCATTGGCGGCGCATCGCGGATATTGCATCGATTCGAAATCACGAAGATTCTGCCACAGGCACCAAAGCCGCGCCCACGGCCGGTGCTTTACAACTCATGGGAAGCGACGGAATTTAACGTAACCGAGCAGGGGCAGGAAGAACTCGCGGAAAAAGCGGCAAAGATCGGTGTAGAACGCTTTGTGATGGACGACGGCTGGTTTGGTCAGCGCAAGGACGACCATGCGGGCCTTGGCGACTGGTACGTGAACAAGGAAAAATTTCCCAATGGCCTGAAGCCGCTGATCGACAAGGTGCACGCGCTCGGCATGGACTTTGGAATCTGGGTTGAGCCGGAGATGGTCAACCCCAACAGCGATCTTTATCGCAACCATCCCGATTGGGTTTTGAATTTCACGGGACGCCCGCGCACCGAAGGCCGCAATCAGCTGGTGCTGAACCTTGCGCGGCAAGATGTGCGCGACTACGTCTTTGGCTTCCTCGACAAGCTACTGAATGAGAATGACATTGCCTTCCTCAAGTGGGACTACAACCGCAACTGGTCCGAACCCGGCTGGCCCGCGGTTGCACCCGATGAGCAGAAAAAAGTCTATGTAAAGTACATCGACAACTTGTACTCGATTTTGCGGGAACTGCGCGAGAAGCATCCCAAGGTTGAAATCGAATCGTGCTCCGGCGGTGGCGGCCGCGTCGATCTCGGCATTATGCACTATACCGACGAAGTATGGACCTCCGACAACACCGACCCGTTCGATCGGCTCTCGATCCAGGATGGATTCACCTATGCCTATACGCCCGGCGTCATGATGGCGTGGGTTACGGATTCACCAGGCGGACCAAATCACAGCCCCAGATCTACTGAATACCGTTTCTTATCCTCGATGCAAGGCTCGCTGGGTATCGGCTCAAACCTGAACCACTGGGCTGATGCGGACTTCGCAACTGCGAAGCATCTGATCTCCGAATACAAGGAGATTCGCGAAACAGTGCAGCACGGTGCGCTCTATCGCCTGATTTCTCCGGCAAACGGGAGCGAGCAGTCTGCGACCGAATCGGTTGCCGCGGACGGCAGTCAGGCCGCAGTATTTGCCTTCCTGCATTCCAGCCAGTTCGGATATGTATATCCGCGATTGTTCCTGCGCGGACTCGACAAGGATGCGAACTACAAGCTTCACTGGATCACTAAAAAGCCGGGCGGCAAATTGCCGGAAGTAGAAAGCGGCGCCTACTGGATGGGGCATGGCGTCGATCTAAATCTGGATGGAGATTTTCAGGCTACGGCTTTCCGACTGGAGAAAGCGCCTTAGATTTCCGCAATCGGCGATTTGAAGCGTAATAGACTGCCATACCCGCGCCGACCAAAAAGACAGTAGAGCCGATCACTTTCGCAATAGCAAGCGGCTTGTTCGGCTCTTCGTCTGGCGGAATAACGGATAAAACGATCGTCATCAGTGTTGTCAGCATGCCTATAGAGGCCAGGACAACGACGACGGGCCTCCCTCCAGGAATGCGGATTGCCCCTTCGACGACCGGCTCGCGTTGCAGCCGGATCATGGAGGCAAAGAGAAAGGCAAAAGGGATGAAGTAGGTGATGATCGACATGCTCACCAGAATGTCGTATGCACTGCGCACGGTGGTTCCTGCCTGGCTGAGCAGCGCGCACAGCATTCCGACAATGCCATAAGCTCCAATTGCGATCCAAGGCGTGCGCCACCGTGGATGTACATTTCCAAAGACGGGCGGCAGATAACGGTCAATGCCGGCTACGAACGGCAGCCGCGACGTAGAAGAAAGATACGCGCCGGCACTGCCGACACTGTTGAATACGACCAGCAATGCAACGGGGGCAAGGAGCCATCCCATGCTCAGCCTGGTACACATCAAAGAGATCGCGCTCACGAACCCGCTTACTCCACTGATGGCGGTATTGGGCAGCGCAATCAACATTGCGATCGTCCCCGCGATGTAGCACACCACGATCAAGAGTCCAGCGATCACGAGCGCCAGCGGAATCGTGCGTCGTGCGTCTTTGATCTCTTCACCCATGAACGAGCCGGTTTCGACGCCGCCGAAAGCAAAGAAGATCGTCGACCAGAAGATGGCGTTCTTCAGATCGGCATGTGGGACCAGGTGCTGCGCCGAAAAGCTGGTCGCAGAGCCATAACGGCCGGCGAAGATTGCGGCGAGTCCCAACAATACTGCGATGGGAATCCACGTACCCAGCGTGCAACAGTTGTTCAGCCACTTGGCCTGTTTCAGTCCGAGAATGTTCAGCAGTGTAATCAGCCCGAGCCATCCCAGCGCAAAAAGCATGTAATAGGTTGCATTGTTGGTCAGGTGCTCGCCGCGCCTGCCCATCGCGAAGAGCGCGCTGCCTGCGCCGAAATAGAGCACCGCCGGGAAATATGGCAGATTGCTCATCCAGTAGGTCCATGCAGCAATAAATCCGGAAAAATCGCCAAAGGCCAGCTGCGTCCACACGTAGAGGCCGCCTTCCTGCGGATAGCGGGAAGACAACTCCAGTACACATGCGGCAAGCGGCACGAAGAAACAAAGGCAGGCAAAGATCCAGATGATGATCGTGCTTGGACCCGCGGCTGCGGCCGTTGCGATCCAGCGAAGGCTCAGCCCGCTCGCCACGTAAAAGAGGACGAGGTCGAAGATGCCAAGTTCGCGTTTCAGCGCAGGGGTGGGAGTTTTCTCCGGCATGCTTTCGCGCAGCATACCTGCAGATGCCAGCGAAGACCAGAACTATTTCTGCGCCATGTCTTTGAGCACTGCCATCGCAGCGTTCCGCCCGTTGATGCCAATCACGCTGCCACCCGGATGCGTGCAGGCTCCGCACAGATATACCCCGGGCATCGGTGTGCGCGCGCTGAGACGGTCGGACCACATGTATGGCGGCAGGCACTCGCCCTGAAAAATGTGGCCACCGGTGAGGCCAACCTTCTCTTCGATGTCCGGTGGTCCCAACACCTGCGCATCAATCACGGCCGTATCCATGTTGCTGCAAAAGCGTCCAAGAGACCCAAGTGCCACCTTTCGCACCTCATCGCGACGACTGTCCCAGGTGCCGTCTTCGAAACGGTACGGCACATATTGCGCAAAGACGCTCATCGTATGCTGCCCATCTGGAACAACGCTCGCGTCATGCGCGCTCTGGAAGTAAAGCTCGCACCAGAGGTGCTCTGGCAGACGCCCGGCACGCGCGGCGGTGAAGCTCTCCTTCCATTCAGCTTTCGTGAGCGGCGCGTTGATCTGCCCCAGATGATGCGCCTCCAGCGTGCCCGGACGCGAGGTGAAGTTCGGCAATTGGTTCAGCAAAACATTCAGCTTCACCGTGCAGCCTTCGATCGGCACGGATTCGACCTTCGCTTTCCAGACTGGATCGGCGGCCCCATCTAACATGTGCAGTGTTCGCCGTGGATCGGCATTTGAAATGACAACCGGCGCAGTGATGCGCTCGCCACCTTCAAGCAGCACACCCTCACCGGGAAGAATGCCGGCCACGGGAACTCCGGCGGCTACGACTGCACCGGCTTCGCGAGCGGCGTCGCAAAAGTAGAACGAAACCATTCCCATTCCGCCTTTCACGTATCCCCACATGCCGGGCATTCCGCCGAGCCGTCCCGAAGAGTGATGAAACCGAATCGACGCTGTACCGGCGTCGAACGGGCTGGCATTGGTGCCGATCACGCCTTGTCCGAGATAGGCGACCTGCAGTCGCTCGTCTCGCAGATAATGCTCGACGAATTCCGACATCGACCAGTCGAAGAGCACTTTCGTCGCTTCATCATCTTTGCCGAGTCTGTCTTCGATCTGCTCTCGCGTCGGCGCATCGCCAATCCATGTATCGCCTTCGCCTGCAGGACGCAGTGCGTCGCGCAGCCGCCGGATGACATCACTCATCGCGCGCCAGCCCTCAACGTCTCGGCTGCTGAAGCGGCGAATCTCATCTTCGCACTGCGCGTCATCATCCCAGAACTGGATGCTGCTGTCGTCCAGAAAAGGCACGAAAAGGCCGTTCACTGCGGGCGTCCAGGCAAATCCGCGCTGCGGCAGATTCAACTCTTCCACCACAAGCGGATGCAGCAAGCCAGCCAGATAGGCACAGGGCGACATGCGCACGCCGGGAAACGGCTCTTCAATCGTGCAAGCGCCACCAATGCGCTCGCGGCTTTCAAGCACGAGGACACGCTTGCCCGCGCGCGCCAGATAGGCAGCGCAGGCAAGACCATTGTGGCCCGCTCCGACGATGATGGCGTCCCACGCGCGCTGCGTGAGTTCTTTGATTGGCGCCGGAAGGCCAATCTTTCCAAGAGAATTTGCAGCGGGAGAAAAATGATTCGTGGTCATCAAAATAATCTGGAGGCTAAGTTGCAGCTTACATCAGCGGGAAACGTTCGCGCACCTGATACCTCGACCCCGCAGGATCGGTGAAGCTCTGATAAAGAAGAAATTCCTTTGCCTGAAATGAGGGGAGCCTGGCAGCAGGCATAAATCGCACTGCTTTCTGCAGTCGCGCAAAGTCCGGCGATGGCACGCGCCCCTTTCTGCGCGCCAGTGTAATATGCGGCGCGAAGGCACGCGCCTCCGGCTCAAATCCGCAGGGCGGCAACGCCTTTTCAATCGCGTCATGCAGCGCGAGGAGCGACGGGGTAAGGCGCACAGAGATGTGAAAGACGCCGGCGCGCTCAAAAAATCCCGGATCCTCCAGTTGGATGTCAGCTACCTCTGAACGGATTTGCAGCAGACGTTCCGCAACGCAGGAAAATCCTGCTTCATCTGTCTCGCCTAGAAATTGCAAAGTCACATGCCACTGCTCCGGCGAAGACCATCGCAGACGAAGAAATGCGTCGCGCAGTTCGCGTGACCATACGGCGATCGCCTGCCGCGCTTCATCCGTAAGACGAATGCCCACAAAAAGACGCACAGCATTACTTTACCTGCAGGAAATGATCGGCCAGAAACTGCTGCATCGCCTTGCGATCCTGAAAAGCTGCTACGCCTCCGATCGCCGTCGTCGAATAGGCCCCAGCGAGATTGCCATATTGCAGACACTGTTCAATTGGCCAGCCACGCAGATATCCGTGGAGAAAGCCCGCGTTAAAACTGTCACCTGCACCTACAGCATCGGTGACCTGCATGGGTATGGCTGACGCGACAATGCGATTCTCACGGTTGCACGCAATTGCTCCGCCGGCACCGCGCTTTACAACTACCAGCGGGACATATTCGAGAACCCACGCGATCGCGTCATCGAGGCTTGCAGTGTGAGCGAGTTTGCAGGCCTCGCGCTCGTTGGGGAGCAGAACATCAGTGTGGCGCAGAACTTCCGTGATCGACGAGTCCCATTCCTCAGATGGGTCGTCGTTCGTGTCCAGCGAGATGGTGAGACCGGCTTCCTTCAGAAGGGAAAAGAGTCGCGGGATATCGTCTTTCAGCGACGTCTGCAGAAAATATGATGACAAGTGGAAGTGCCGCGACGATGCAAGATAGTCGAGATCCAGATGATCGAAGCGAAGCTGCGTTGTCGTGCCCGGATAGGTGAGCATGCGGCGGCGCTGCGCATGTTGCAGGAGCACGGTCAAGCCTGTGGCTGCGCCATCTGTCGCGGTCACGATTCGAGAGAGATCGACTCCGGCCGTCTCCAATTCCTGAATGCACTGTGCCGCGAAGGCATCTTTCGCCGCCAGTGAAATGAAGCCTACCCGATTTCCCAACGCCGACAGATTGTGCGCAGTGATTGCCGGCGAGCCTCCGAGGACCGTCGCGGCGCGCTCGGCGAGCAGTTCTCGTTCTACCGGCAGATCTTCCGGCAGGCCGTAAAGCAGCAGATCAAGGTTGAACTCACCGGCAAGTGTGACATCGAACCGTTTCATGCCGCGGCATCCGGCAGATGAATTTGCCTGCGGCGCACAATCCAAAGCGTCACACCCACCAGCGCCCACGCTGTGCCCGCGATGCGCGCGATGGGGCCGAGGTTCGTCCATATGAAAAGGCACGTGAGAAAGCCCGCCGTTGACATCAGCATCGGAACCCAGTGCCTGCCCAACCGCCAGCCAAGAGCAACGGACGCAACATTCACACCCATAAAAGCGAGGAGTGCCCCATAGTTAAGCATCTCCGTTCCCAACTGATAGCTGAAAAAGAGCGCGCCGACGAGACAAATGGCGCCGATGAGCAAAACGTTGTTGCGGGGAATGCGGTTTTTGGGATGTATGGCACCGAAGAAGCGCTTGGGCAGCGCGCCGTCCTGCCCCATTGCCAGCAGCAGCCGCGCAGCGCCAAGCTGCGACGCTATGCCCGAGCCCATGTTGGCGAGGAGCAGCGATGCGTTGACAATCATGAAGAGGATCGGGCCACCGGCGCGTCCTGAAATATGCACGTAGGCTGTGTCGATGTCTGGAAAAGCCTGCCCGCGCGGCCAGACAAGCTGCCCGAGATAAACCTCAATCGAAGCGAGCACGCCTGTTGCGAAGCACGCCATCACAATGGCCCTAGGAATATTGCGCGCCGGGTCTTTCGCCTCATCGGTGAGCGTGGAGATACCGTCAAAACCGATGTAGGACAGCACAGCGATCGAAGTACCGCGCAGAAGACCGCTGCGCGAAAACGTAGCCGGATCATAAAAAGGATGCGTATAAAACGACGATGGCTGTGGCGGAAGATGCATCAGGTAGCGCACCACTGCAATGACAACCAGAATGACGACGACGCCGAGCGCGGCGGCCATGCCGGCGTTGATGCGCGCCGAGGTTTCGACGCCGTTCAGATTCAGCAGCGTAAAAAACGCGGCAAAGAGAACGACAAACACGACATATGGAATTTCCGGGAGGATATTCTGCGCCGCCTTACTGCACCAGATGACGCAGATCAGCGGATTCAGAACATAATCCATGACCAGGCACCATCCGGTGAGATAGCCGAGGCTCGGATGCAGTTCCTTGCCGACATACATAAAGGCCGACCCGCCATGCGGATAGACGCGAGCCATGCGCCCATAACTGACGGATGTGAAAAGCATGGCAACCAGCGCGCACAGAATGGCTGTAACCACATGTCCGCGCGCGACCTGATAGATGACACCGAAACTCGGCATCGGCGCGGTTGGCTGAATAAGGACGATGCCGTAAAGCAGCAGATCCCAGAAGCCAAGGCTTCGCCTCAGCGTTACCTGCCCCTCACCCACGGTTGCGGCCTGACCGGACATGCGTTTGTTCCTCTACTTCGTTTCCGATCCAGCAGCCGCGATTGATTTCCCGGCCGAGAGATGCAATGTCTGCTCGGAAATGTTCCATCCGGAAAGAACGACAACTGAATTCTCCGGCGCGCGCGATGGGAATGTGGCGGTCAAGACCCGTGTCTCTCCCGGCATGAGCTCGATGTAATTGTCCGACCATGTTACCGGCGCAATATCTTCGCCGTGAGCGTCGCGGGCAGCCGCAGCTAACTGAAAGGCCAGGGCCTTGGAATCATTATGTAACCGTAGCTGTATCATTCTTCCGTCTTCCGCCGCTGTTAAACGAGCCTTGACCTCAGCCTTCGGAAGCTCCTTCAACTCCGTCATATCCTCATGCTGAATCGCTGGCGTATGCGTGTAATTTGTTTTACTCCAATCGAACGTGGTAAGAGTCGACGGAACCCAATAGAAGTTGCGGCTGAGAATTTCTCCGGATTCGTTCTTGAGCGTCAAATCGACGAAATAAACCTTCGAAGACGCGGCAAACGCTTCATCAGGAATCGAGATTGCTCGTTGTGAGGTGTCGGCATACATGGTAAGCGGCGCCTCTTTGCTGAAGAGTTCCTTCAGATTGAAGTCGTAAAGCTTCGCAGACACCACAAGACGCGGCGATGGTTGATACGTGCTGTTGACCACAACAACGCTGTGGTCATCATAGGAATACTGCACGTGCAGTGGTTCGCACGCCTTCTTCGTACCGTAGTACCCGCCACCGGCGTCGAGATAGTAGTCATACAAATGCCAGATATTCGAAGGCCACGCGTTGTTCAGCATCCACTGGATCACGCCGGTCGAAGTGTACTTGTTTCGCGAATAAGCTTCGAACATCGCGCGCTCGCCGTTGTATGTCATTGCCTGAGCGATGCGTACATAGTCGCTCAGATTCTCAGGTGTGGCGTAAGTCGCCTTCATCGCATCGTCGAATACGGTAAGGGTTTTAAAGCCGCCTCCACCGTTGTGCAGTGCCCAGGAAGCGCTGGTTGCCGGCCACATTTGATCTTCGGGGATATACTTACGCAAACTGGGAATGTTTGGAATCGCCGGTCCTGGACTTGTCTCCGTATTGAATCCATACCCGCCCCCGTGCTTGTCTTTGTCCACGTACCAATACGACGGAGCCACATAATCATACGGCCCACTCATCTTCACGCCGCTCTGTCCGCTTACAGTAGTTGGCGTTGCAGATGCGGAAGACAATGTTGGATTCGGCCAGTGAGTCTCCGCCTCGATGTTCAAATACATCTGCTCCACGTCAGCTGGTGGAGGATTGTCACTGCCATTCAGCCAGACGAGCAGGCTGGCGTGGTGACGGATGCGCAGCATCTGCGAGCGCAGCGATGCCTGCGCTACCTGGTAATTCTCGGGCGTCCACTTGGCCCAGCGCTCCCACTGGTCGCAACAGCACCAGCCCAGCATCACGAGAATTCCCTGCTCATCGGCAAGCTGAAAAAAGTCTTCCGTTTCCAGCTTGCCTTCCAGGCGAATGGTATTCAGGTGCATATCGCGAACAAGCATGAATTGATCGCGCAGCCGCTTTGGCTCCTCGCGCAGCAGCATGTCCTGCGACCAGCCCGCGCCTCGAATCAGAATCGGCTTGTCATTCACGCGAAAGAGCCGATAACCCTTGTCGGTAAACTCGGACGTAATTTCACGAATTCCAAACCGAACGGACTGCTCGTCGGAAACCTGACTGCCCTCGGTGAATCGGAGCGTCAGTGTTTCAAGGTGTGGCGCCCCCATCTGATAAGGCCACCAGACAGCCGGGTTCTTGATCTGTAACTCCTTGTAAGTTTCCGGGTCGAAGACAACGGTTTTGTCTTCGTGCGCTGCAAGCTCGACAGGCTGCTCGACGTGAATTCCTGCAACGGTGCCAGATACAGTCCCACGCACTGCTTTGTCGCTTGCGTTGTGCAATTCCGCATAGACGGTTAAGTTCGCTTGTTTCAGCGATGCATCTGTAAAGTGCGTTACAGCCAATGGTGAGCGCAAAGCGACTGGGCCGCTTGTGACAAGGTCTACCGGCCCCCACAAGCCCGTATTCTTATCCGGTGGACAGGGATTCCAGTCCACCCAATTGATGCCGAGGTCCGTCTCCGTCGGAGCAAATGTTTCGACGGCAACTACATTCGACTTGCCCGCAACGAGATTGTCGGTAACATCGAACTCGTAAGTACGATACGCACCGGCTACCTGCGACGAATCGGCAATACGCTTGCCGTTGATCCAGATGTTGGCACGATAATTGATGCCTTTGAAACGCAGCCAGAGCGTGCGCCCCTTCTCTGATGCAGGCACCGTGAATTCTTTCCGATACCACCAGGCACAGTGATACGGACTGTCATCTGACATCGGGAGCCGCGCAAAGATGCCACCGACTGGATATGTCGTTCCCGGAATGTCGCGCAGATTCGTCCCGAAGTATGGGTCTTTGAAGGTGCCAGCAGCCACCTGTGCCGCCAGAACGGTTGTCGGGACCGACTCCTGGTACCAGCCCTCGGGATGATATGCGGTCGTCGAGATCGTCTCGCCCGTGGCCTGCAGTTTGCACCCCGACTGCACTTTCCAACCTTCATGAAGGGGCATCGCAGGAGATGTAGCCGCATGCGCAAAGAGCGGCAACATCGAACCAAGCACTAGAGCAGAAATAGAATGTGCCAGCTTTTGCGGCATGCAGTACGTCCCCCCAGCAATTGTCCTTTAGAAGTTGAGTTTCTTTCCAAAAGGCGCGGGTAACGAGTCTCGCCGCGACTCTATTTCTTTTCCTTGATGCCTTGCATTATTGAAACGTTTGAATATTGCAGATATAGCGCATCGCCCACCATTGTCAAGTGGAAAATGAAAGCCGAAAAGAGGAATCTATATGGCCCTCGTTGAATCGCGAACGACCACGGACGGCGGCAGAAGCTTCAAAACGGGCGCGATTAGGTGACTTTCTTCGTCCTTGTCGATCGACTTCAGCACCCACTCCGTTCCAAGCATCCCCATCTCTTCCATTGGCTGGCAGATCGTCGTAATTGCCGGGGTGCTGAACGCGGCGGGCGGCACACCATCAAAGCCGATCACGGAACACTCCTCCGGCACTCGGACGCCCGCTCGCGCGAGCGCGCGCAACGCTCCGAGTGCGGTGAGATCGTCAAAGGCCATCAACGCTGTAAATTTTCGTTGCGAGCGAAGCAGTTCTGCTGTCAGTTCCACACCGCCATCGAATCCTGAATTCGCATCGAGCATCTCAGGCAGCTCCCGGATCAGCTTCGGATCGAGATCAAGGCCGCGCTCTGCCGCGAACTGCTCGATTCCCCGCCAGCGGTTCACGCTGTCGTGCAGGCTCGCCGGCCCGCGAATGAAGGCAATGTTTCTGTGTCCCAGCTGATGCAGATGATCGAGCGCCGCATAGGCCCCGGCCGCATTGTCCACCAGCACAGAACTGATACGGCTCGGTGTCAGATCGCGGCCAATCACTACGGTCGGGATATTGTGCTTCTCCATGTCAGCCAGCAGGTCCGTCTCTGCAAAAAGCCAGTTGGCGACAACGATCAGCCCTTCCACGCGCCGGTCGAGAAGCATTTCGAGATACCCCTCGAACATCTTTCGCTCATTATGCGCATCCATGATGATCGGCAGGTAAGGGGTCGGATGCAGTGTCTTCTCGATGCCGCGCAGGATCAGCGTGCAAAAAGGGTCGGAGATATCGAAGATCATCACGCCAACGGTGTGGCTGCGCCGACTCCGCAGAGAGCGCGCAAACGCGTCCGGCCGATAGCCCATCGCCAACGCGGTCTTGCGAATGTGCTCCTTGGTAGTGGCCGCCACATATCGTGAAAGCGGCGCTTCATTCAGAACAATTGAAACTGTTGAGGCAGAGAAACCGCTCTTGCGAGCTACATCGACAATCGTTACCCGGTTACCTGCCTGCTTGCGCCCAGCCAAAGCGATACATCCTTAAAAGAATCGTGGTGCGTGTGAATCACAAAGCATAGCACCCGCACCCGATTCTTTTCAGCCGAGAACTATACAGTTTCTGCAGCCGCGGGCCGAATGGCAATCTCTACTGTCTGGCTTCCCAGCCTGGGATGCTTCGCCGTGAGCCGCACCGTTCCCGCTTCTTCTTTCGCGCGAACCCACACCGCGCCGGTGCCGCCGATCAGTCCAAATGGATTGTCCCCGATCAGCTCCGCCGGACCTTCAAGCGTGAGCATGATGGGGTCATTTGCATATGGACGAATCGCATCGAACTCATCCGTCACTCGCAGAACGACGCGGGTCGTATCGGCCCCGTCCGCGCCTAGTTCATGATCGTCGGCAAGGATGGAAAACTTCTGATCGACGCCCAGCCCAGAGAGAGTCTTCGATGCCACCTGCTTGCCGTTAAGATAGCCGTCAATACGCAGATCGCCCCATTGCAGCCTCTTCTTATCCATGTCTACCTTGGTCAGGTCCACGCTGAAGGGTGCATATTTCAAGTGCTTGAACTGCTCGCGATCCGGATCGGCTTCGGCAAACTGCTTCCACTCGCCGTTGTTTTTTACGAAGAGCTTCAGATGATCGCAGTTCGAACAGACCATCGCAATCGTGAAACGCGTCGCTTCATCGCTCGACGCCCAGTGGAACGCCGGCTCCAGCACAACCTCCTCGTCCGGGTCGCACTGCGACTTGTAGAACCCGGCCGCGGGCTTCGGCTCGCGGAAGATGTCGATGACGCCGTGATAGCAGATTCGGTCCCCGGCGCCGAAATCATAGTGTGTGTTGTAGTCAAAAGCACACCACGCAATACCGCCGGCATACTGCGGATCCGAAGCCAGCTGGTCATGCACGCGCGCATGGCGGATCGTATGCTCGCGGTGCCGCGCATCGTCGTCGATCGTCTTCGTCGGGAATGTATGGCCAACGAACTCAGTATTCAAATACCGGGGATGATTCGGTGGCTTCAGCGGCCAGCCGAAATCGTTCATTGTAAATACATCTTCCAGAAACTCCGATTCCTGGAAATAGCGAATGCCGCCCGTCTGCCTCGTCGGATCGAGCTTGTGCGCCATCGCATTCGTCCGCGAATAGAACTCGTGATTGTCGCGCGACTCATTGATGCGCACGCCCCACAACACAATCGAAGGATGATTCCAGTCGCGACGGATCATGCGGCTTACATTGTCAACAGAAATATCCTGCCACCTGCCGTCACCGATGTGCTGCCAGCCCGGAATCTCTTCGAGCACCAGCAGTCCGTACTCATCGCATGCATCGAGAAAGTGCCGAGACTGCGGATAGTGCGACGTGCGCACGATATTACAGTGATATTGCTTGCGCAGAATGTACGCATCGCGCCTCTGCACCCGCCCCGGCATTGCCTGGCCCACAAATGGAAAGGTCTGATGCCGATCCAGCCCGCGCAGCTTGATGATCGTGCCGTTCAGCTCAAAGCCGTGATCGGTAAACGTCGCTTCGCGAAAACCGATGCGCCGCGTATCTTCATCCACTACCTGGGAACCACGCAGCAGACGCACCTTCACCGTATAGAGCTTCGGATTCTTCAAATCCCACAGCGAGATTCCGTTCAGCTTCCCAAACGCAACCGTGTGGCTCACCTGCTCCTCTGCCGCTCCCGTAGCCGGGACCTTCTGCGTGGCCTTCGCGACCTGCTTATCGCCATCGAGCAGCGTAGCCTCGAGCGTCATCGCATCCCGCGAAGCTTCCAGGTTCTGCACATAGCAAAGCACGTCCAGCGAAGGACTCCCGCTCATCACATCCTTCGGCTGCGCAAAAATATTCTCGATGAACGTGGACGGCACTACACGCAGCGACACCTCGCGATAGATCCCGCCAAAGGTGAGGTAATCGATCTGGTATCCAAATGGAGGGATATCCGGCCGCTCCGTCGAATCCACATCAACGGCAAGCACGTTGTCGCCGTCAAAATTCAAATGCTGCGTCAGTTCAAACGAGAACGGCGTATAGCCGCCCTTGTACTCGCCCAAACGTTGCCCGTTGATCCATACCGTCGAAGCGGTCATCACGCCTTCAAAGTCGACAAAGACGTGCTTTCCCTTCGCCTCGGCAGGCAGACGAAATTTCCTACGATACAGCGAGACGAACTCATAGTCCTTGTCATCGAACCCATGCCACGGCAACGGAATATTCGTATGCGGCACCACCACGCGATCAAACTTCGAATCATCGAATGCCGCCTCGTGCCCGCCATCCACGACCTTGGGGTTGTAGCGCCAGCCCCGATTCATCGCGAGCACCATCCGCCCCTGTGTGCCCGCACTCTGTTCCTCGGCAAATGCATTGCCGCCAACAGCCGCTCCGGCAAGAAGCGCACTGCCCGTCTTAATAAAATCGCGTCTATCCATATCCGCCCCTACGATGAAACCGTTTTCAATTTCCAGCCACAAAAACAATACCTGATTGAACGCACTCTTCTCAAAGTTCCTGAGATCGGACGCTATAAATAGCCGGGACTTCGGCTGGAAAGATGACTATTCGGCCCGCAGCGCCACCATCGGTTCCACCTGCGCAGCGCGCCATGCCGGAGCCAGGGCCGCAATCGCAGCTGTGAGCAATAGCAACACAGTCGCGATGAACAGACTTACCGGGTCAACAGCCCGCACTCCGACCAGCATGCTCGTGATCAGGCGTGTGAGCACGAGGCTCAGGCCAAGCCCCAGCACAATGCCCCAGCAAGCCAGCTTCGCCGCGTGCACCAGAATCATCCGGAGAATCAACTTCTTCTCCGCGCCAAAGGCCATACGCACGCCAATCTCAAAGGTGCGTTGCGCTACGGAATACGCCATCGTCCCATAGACTCCCAGCATCGCCAGCAGCAGACCGACTCCGGCGAACGACGAGATCAGCACTGACCGGAAGCGCTCAGCGGCGATCGACTCACCGACCATCGCATCCATGGTGGTGTACTTCGTCGCGATCTGCGGATTTGTTCGCATGATCTCCGCCTGCACTGCGTTCATCAGCGTCAGGGGTGCTACTTTCGTCCGCAAGACAATATGTATTTCGGTGGCATAGAACGGATGCTGCGCCATGGGCATGTAGAGCGTTGGGCCTGGCTTCGCTGCCGGTGAATCCTGCCGCACATCGCCCACCACTCCAACCACGGTCATCCACTTTGGAGAATCCAGCCCGCAGCGGATCGGTTTACCAATCGGATCGGCATCGCCGAAGCTCTGCTTTGCCAGCGATTCACTGATCACCGCAACGAACTGGCCGTCGTAGTTGTCTTGCGAGTTGAAGTCGCGTCCCACCTTCAGCGGAATCCTCATCGTCTGGAAATATCCGGGGCTCGCCACACTGAAATCTGCATACGGCTGATGACTGGGATCGGTCGGCAAACCATCCTTGACCTCATAGTAGCCATTCGACCCGTAACTGCCCGTCGGCAGCCCCATGATGCCCCCAACGTGCTCTACACCCGGAAGTGCCGTTAACTGGGCAAACAATCCGTCATATTGTTGCGTCACGCGCTGCGCCTCTTCGGTCGTATGCGCCGGAGCATCCGCATCCACGACCAGCATGCGCGCCGTCTGGTACCCCATATCGCGCGCCGTCAGCGTGATCAGAGTTCGCAGCAAAAGCCCCGCTCCAACAGCCAGCACAAACGTGGCCGCCACTTCCGCGACTACCAGACCGTTCCGCAACGCCGACGCACTGTGTCCGGCCATGCCTCGCGAGCTGTCCTGCTTCAACGCCTCCGCCGGATCGACCTTCGCCGCCTTGCGCGCAGGAATGAGCGAGGACGCGACCGTAGTCAGCAGGGAGAGCCCGAGCGTAAATGCGAGCACCCAGCCATTCAGATGGATCTCCGCTGCGCGTGGAAGCCCTTCCGGGGCCATTGCCACAAGCAACCGCACTGCCGGCCCAGCCAGCAAAACTCCCAACACCGCGCCGCAAAGCGAAATCAGCAGGCTCTCGGCCATCACCAGCCGCCTTAGCTGCCACCGGGACGAACCCAGCGCCGTTCGCACGGCCAGCTCACGCTGCCGCTCAATCGAGCGTGCCAGCTCCAGGTGCGTCACGTTCACGCATGCAATCAGCAGGATCATCGCAACCGCTGCGAATAGAAGCTGCAACATGGGCCGTGCCTTGCCAGTTAATTCTTCCTGAAGCGTTACGACGATCAGCTGCTTGTTCTTGTTCGCATCTGGATACGCTGCCTGCAGCCTGTGCGAAATTGCGCTCAGCTCCGCTCCGGCTGCTTCCGCTGACACACCGGAGCGCAGTTTGGCTACCGCTTTGTAATTGAAGGCCGTCCGGTTCCCCAATGCCTCTCCCTGCAGAATCGGATAGGCGACCCATACCTGTGTTTTCTCCGGAAAATTAAAGGCGGAAGGCAAGACGCCAATAATCTGCGATGGCTGGGCCTCGACCGTCATCGTCTGTCCCAGTGCTGCCTGCGCGCTGCCGAAGTTATCTCTGGCAAATCGCTCACTGACGAGGGTTTCATGGTGCGTGTCCGAATCCGAAAACACGCGTCCAGCCACTGGCGTCAAACCGAAAACGCGAGGGAAGTTCAACTCAACCGCCATCACTTCGGTAAAAACAGCGTGGTCGCGTAGCTGCACCCCTTCACTGCCGCCTTGATACATACTCAGGATGTCCAGGCTGTGCGCCTGCGAGCGCACGTCGGCAGCGTCCGGTCCGGTAACGCGATGGCTCGTATGCCCACTGTCGGTCCAGTTTGTATTCAGCGCCACAATCCGCCCCGCGTCCGGATAAGGCAAGGAAGCCAGCAGAATCGACTGCACCACCGTAAAGATGGCGGTGTTCGCGCCAATGCCGAGGGCAAGCGTCAAAACCGCAGTGACAGTAAAGGCCGGATGCTTCCACAACTGCCGCGCCGCATAACGCAAATCCTGCAAAAGAGTCTCCATCGCAGTTTCCTCGCAGAGTCGGATTGATCACGATGCTAAATCAATCAGACGACATATACACGGAACATGGTTACGCATCCGTCAGGAACTCCGTTCCTTTTGCGATACTGGAGCTATGGAACTTCGTTTCGCCGACGCAGCGGACCTACCGGCCATTACGCAGCTCATCAATCAAGCGTTTTCCGTGGAGCTTTTTTTCAAGGCCGGCGACCGCATCACCCCAGACGAAGTACAGCGCCTTTTCGAGAAAGGCCGATTCATGCTGCTTGAAGAAGACGGCAGGATTGAAGGGAGTGCCTATGTTGAATTGCGCGGGGAACACGCATATCTGGGACTGCTCTCAACCAATCCTGCCCGTCAACGCTCAGGCATCGGCTCACGACTGACGACGGCAGCGGAAGAGTTCGCTCGCGAATCCGGGTGCCGATTCATGGACCTGCGCGTTGTTAACCTGCGCGAAGAGCTGCCGATTATCTACAAAAAATTCGGCTATCAGGTCACAGGAACCGAGGAAGTTGAGGTCGAAGCCGGACAGCACTTCACGCTGCCCGCCCACTTCATCAACATGTCCAAGGAATTAGGCCACCGCTGATTTCGTGGTACCCGTCCTCGTCAGGGTGAGTACCACGATCCGAAAGCAGCAAGTCTACATCGAAGGCAGAGTAATGACTCCACAGGCGATACGTGCGCCGGCGTTCCCCGTTGGGTCGGTCATCATGTCGTCAGCCTTCTCATGCACCATGATCGAAGTCCCGCCGTTGGCAAAGACAGAATTTGCGGCGCTCGGATCAAGCGAAATGTCGGGGGCCAGAAAGCTCTTTTTCACCTTGCCATCCGCGCCAACAGTAAGATTGAGCGGCAGGTCGCCGTTGTGATGTCCGTCCGGATTCTTGATGCCATGCTTCTTGCCCGCAGGATTAAAATGGCCGCCAGCCGACTTGAAATCCGGAGGATCGCACTTGGCGTTCTGGTGAATATGAATCGCATGATCGCCAGGTGGCAGGTTCTCGAGCGCAACCTTGATCTCAACTCCTGATTTCTTCTGTGACAGCTCAGCCGTGCCCGCATCTTTTCCGTCCGCAGTCTTCAGCTCGACCTTCACATGCTTGGGAGTCTTCTGCGCCAGAATCGGCACGACACTCCACGTTACGGCAGCTGCGAACAACATCATCTTTGACAGATATTTCATCCTCGCTCCTCGTCAACGGGCTGGAAGGACTGCACCCGCACGCAAGCAAGGATACTCCATTTGTTGTAGACAAATGTAACAAGGCAACCAAGAAGACCTGATGGTCTGTCGAGGCCGAAGACCACCGATCTGGTTCCGGCCTCCTGGCTCAGAGAACTGCGGCATTCGTGAGCGATCAATGCCCGAAGACTCAGGATCCAAGTGCCTCAGTATAGCTCTCCTGGAGAGCAGCGCGGACAGCTGCGCTCTCTCTTGCCAGAGCAGATTCCAACTCAGGCCCAAAGGTCCGTCCGCGAGCCAGTTGCTCCTCAAGAAATCTGCAGAAGCGGTCGGTTTCGATAAAGAAGTGAACGTTTGTCTCCGATGAGGTTGCCCAGTATTCCGATACAACGTCTCTGAGTTCCGGACCGAGGGCCTTGCATGTTTCGCGAAGATTGAGAGCGAGAGGTGCGAGCCGGTTCGCTCGATAGACAATGCATGCGCATTCCATTCCGGGGTCGCACGCAATCTTCACCAGCTGCTGAAACTCCCTGTCCGTCAGCTGGTACCTACCCTGTAAGACTGTCGGGTCGCGGCGCACTGTCTTGCAAAGCTCCGGAGAGGCGGTAAGGTCGGCGAGCGCCTGCTGAAAATCAGCCAGCATAGGCGGGCTCTCCGTCGGTGCGGCAGGAGTCGGCTAGTTCATGCATGCGCCCGAGTTCGCCGACGAGTTGTTGAACACCGATGCGCTCGTAATACGTCTCTTGAAACTCAAATGTGATCGCGCGCAAATTCTTGAAACGAGGCACACAATCGAAGGCGACCTGCCAAACTTCGCGAGGAGTCAGTCCCGAATGTGAATCCATATAAAAGCCGGCAAAGTCATCGCCGCCACCAAGATGGATCTCAACCACAGCATCTGGATCGAGTTGTTCAATGTAGTCCCGCGGCGACAAACCACCATTACGCCAGCAGACATAGAGGTTATGCAGGTCCAGCAAAGTATCGCAGTAGCCTTCTGCATGCAGTCGATTCAAGAATTCCGGCTCCGACATGTCCATGTCAGTGACTGGAGTAAAGAAACTCCCGTTCTCAAGCAACAGAGGACAATTCAGTGAGGCTTTTACACGCCTCAATTTATCCGTCACCAGCCCAAAGGTCTCATCGTCATACACCACCGGCAATCCGAGGCCGGCCTGAGCATTCGGAACGCTGCCTTTTGGCGTAAGAAAGACGCTCAGGTGCTCGCTGTACCAAAGAACTCCCCCTAGATCCACTGACATCGCCGCCACGGCTTCAACAAATTCCTCATCGAGAGGAATTGCGCTCGGCAAAGACATGCCAATGCCGTGTCCGGAAAGCATTCTGCCCTCGGCGCATTCCTTGAGTGTGTCTATCGCACCGAGTGTGCGATGAAAACGACGGCCGGGTGCGCGCGAACCAAAGTCGAACCACAGGCGGTCGGGCATCGCGGCCAGGTATTCAATCAAATCGGGCGCGTGCTTTATCAGGTATGGAGTTGCAGGATTGTAAAGCAGTCCGACTGCGGGCCGCGTGGTTGTCATAGACTCACCTCTTCAGCAGGAGATGACTGGGCCACCTCCCGCCTTCGCGTCTTGCTCTATGTTGGGTTGGCGAACTAGACCTGAACGCCAGCCGCTTCGTTGAGGTTGACTCGAATCACATCAGCGAAGTTGTCTTCGACCACGAAGCTGATGCGTCCGGACATACAGTTGCATCCTGTGAGTTTGTGTATCAATGCAAGCGCATCCCGTCCAACCACCGCGAACTCCTTTACGGTGATATCGTTCGGTACTTTGGCTGTGAGTACTTGACCGGCAGCTCCACCTGAGAGTCTCAGGGTGGCTTCGCGGTTTGCTTCAACTGCTGTAGGCATGTTCTTCCTCCTCGGGCATGGCCAGAGCGAGTAACTCAGTAGCAGCAGCAGAGCACGAACTATTCGCGATGGATGGCGATATATCCCAGCCCCATCCCTGGCTCGCTCTTTCGACGACTACAACAAGCCCCGGTTCTGGTCTTCATGCGTAAGGATGGTGTTGAACGACGACCGATCGTTTCTTTCCACCCGCAGCCGGCGTCGGAATACACAGCAGTATGAGTGACAAGAAACCCAGCAGTGCCATTGCTCTCGACGTGTGAGTGAATGGGTGGAGCTAGACGGGATCGAACCGTCGACCTCCTCGTTGCGAATTTCAATAACTGCATGATTACCGCGGAAGCTGTCCGATCGTTCGCCTGAGATCAGCTTGTGCCAGCGACAAACCTAAAGTCGCTTCGACATAGGAGGCTTTCGTCGAGGATGCCTTCGCATGCGCTTCGGCGCGCGCCGACGCGAGTGCCGCATTCTGCTCGAACTGACGATCAGAGAGCCGGGCGGCTTCGATCCTGACCTTCAGCGCCTGATCTGCGACCTCCACCATGTTCTGTAATTGTTCGACCTTGTCGTATGACTGTTCTACCTGCACAGCCACTTCTTCCTTCACCTTCGCAAGATTGAGTTCGGCTTGTGAGAGGAGTGTCCGCGAATCCCTGACCTCAGCTTCGCGGCGTCCACCGTCGAACAAGTCATAAGTGAAAGTGAAGCCGAACGTGCCGAAGTTATGGACCAGAAATGGAACTCCGCTTTGATAGCTGTAGCGTGCAAGGCCGGTGATATCGGGGATGTATGCGTCTTTTGCTGCGGCGAGGCCGGCTCTCGCCTTCTCGACAGCCTGCCGCGCCGATCGAATCTCAGGACTATGCTCCTCGGCAACCTGAATACATTCCTCACGGCTCGGGACAGATAACGGCGCTGCCGAAGTATCGTTGTCGAGTTGAAGCTGCGTATTCAACGGAAGGCCCAGCAGGTCGTTGAGCGCTACTGACAGAGAGTGGATCTGCAGGCTTTGCGTAAGAGCCGCCTGTTTCGCATCGAGCAGTCCAGCGCGGCTTTCGAGAGCTGCTATCTCTAAGGAGCGTCCATTGCTGACTGCGTCCTGGGCTTCCTGATCCTTGACCTGGCTCGCATTGATCTCTTCTGTTGCCGCCTGTTGCTTGAGTTGTGCGATCAGCAATCCGTAATAAAGCTGGCGTACTTTGAGAGTTACTTCATTTTCGGCTTGATCGACCTGGATCTTTGCCGTGTTGATATCGGCGGCAGCCGCGCGGTTTGATTCGTGAATCTTGAACATCTGCGTCAGCGGCTGTGCCAGCCCTGTGCCGCTGGTATAAGAAGTCAATGCTCCCTGATCGATGAAGAGAGTTTTCCCGGGAATCGGTCCGGTTACCGGAGTGACGCCAAAGGCGCCCGGTGGTATTTCCACGCCAGCCAGTTCCGTAATGTGTAGGACACTGCTTTCATTCTTGATGTCAGGGAAATACGCTGCACGAGCCACTTCCTTTTTGTGCTCGCTGTCGACAACCGCAAGGCGCGCCAGACCGAGACTCCGATTCTGTTTGAGCGCAAGGTCGATGGCCTGGGGAAGAGTCAAATGCATGGGAGCCTGCGCCTGCCCCATTCCAGAGACACAGAACAGCCACAAAGTGAAGAGCGGCCCGAGTGAGAGCAGATATTTTGCTTTCTTCATCCACATATCAAGATCCTTTAGCCTTCGGCTCTCTCACGCCGGTTTAGCCGCCGCCGTCACGACCTGTCGATATTGAGTCGGCACGCCCGCCATACAGGCGACAATGGCTAAACAGCAAATGACGGAGCAGGCCACTAACATGAAGCTGTCTGAAATCGCCAGGGTGAAGGCCTGCTGCCTGACCTGAAGGCTCAGTATGTCGGCAGCTCTTTCAGCAGCAGCCGCAGGGCCAGTCGAATGGGCAGCCATCCCCGCAGTCAGTCCGGCGAGGCGTTGACTCGTGGCAGGCTGGCCGAGTTGGACGCTGAGACCGAGAATGTTCGAGTGAAATTGCTCGCGGATTGGGATGAAATGCTGCATGAGCGCTGCGCCGCTTTGTCCCCCAAAAAGCCGCACCGTCTGAAAAAATCCAGCGAAGGTGAGGACATCAATGGGTCGGCTGAGCGCTCCGGTATTGAGAACTTCGAGGATGATGGCCCCAACCATGGAATTGAAGGCCAATGCCAGACCGATTGCCATTACCATCTGAGAAGCCCAGAAGTTATCGCCCGACCACACCGAGGAGACCTGCGCATTCATAAAACATGCAATTCCTACAAGAGCAAAACCGACAGTGAGGATAAGCCGGGCGTCAATATACTTCAGCAGGTAGATCGCGAACAGTCCGAGCAGGAGTTGCGGCACTGCGACCCAGAGCAGGACGCGGCCCGTCTGAAGCGGGCGGTAGCCCTGGACGGAGCCAAGGTAGCTCGGAATGGTGATGGCTGTCGCCAGCATCACGAAGCGGAAGAAGACTAAAACTCCGCTTAACAATAAAGTGTTGCGCCTAGCCAGAAACTTGAAGTTGATGAGCGGATTTGGATTCCTGAAGTGCCGCCACGCAGTTGCAAGGAGCAGGAAAACTCCAGACGCGACCAAGCCAACAATTGTGCCGGAGTTCATCCAATCCAGACGCTGGCCCTGATCGAGCGCAATATATAAAAATGCAAATCCAAGACTGGCATACAGAAACCCTCTCCAGTTGGGCTTTGGTTGTCCCTCTTTCGGCTTTGGCAAAGGCTGCCAGGGAATGCCGAAGTAAATCAGAACCATCATGACCGGTGTCAGCGCGGCACCATTCCAGAAAATCCAATGCCAGGACAGGTGATCCATGTACCATGCTTCGAGCGATGTCGCGAAGTTCGTGGTGACGAGAATGTCCGCGGCATACATGGCAATTCCGAGCAGCACATAGCGCATCGGCAGACTGCGCAGGACGAATGAGAGCGTGAGCGGGTAGAACGTTCCCGCTGTCAGCCCTGCGAGCACGAGCAGGACGAGCATCATGGAGAGGCTGGCAGCAAACGGCAACAACAGACTGATGACTGTAAATAGAGCCGCGCACGCCAACAGAACTCTTCGTGCACCCAGTAGCCCGCCGAGATAAACAGAAAAAGGTCCAATGAACATCAGAGCGGCATTGAACGCTGTGCCTAACCACGATGCTTCATCCACACCGAGATGCAGGGCTCCCCTCAAGTCGGCCAGCCCAACGCTGATCAGGCGGCCAGTGCAGGTCGCAATCATTGCGCCAAGGAGCACGCCAAAGACCCCGAGCAAAGGATGAGTGGTGATCACCGCGGCCGGCGCGGCCGCTTCTGGTTTGGGTGGAGTGCTCAAGACTGTGCACCGTCCGATTTGCCGCTCTTGCCGGAGGCATGAATGGTCACCACTGCCGAGAACCCTGGCCGAAGCCTGTCCTGCAATGGATGCCCCGGGTCAAGCACGATCTTCACCGGGATCCGCTGAACAACTTTTGTGAAGTTGCCGGTTGCATTGTCGGGAGGCAAAAGAGCGAATTGCGAGCCGCTGGCGGGAGAGATCTCGGCCACCTTGCCGTGAAGAACGACACCGGGAAATGTATCGATCCGGATGTCAGCTGTGTCCCCTTTGCGGATGTTGGTCAACTGCGTCTCTTTGTAGTTCGCCTGAATCCATACATCGCCTTTGACCAGATCGACTACCTGCATGCCGGGCGCGACGAGTTGGCCTTCCTGCACATGGCGTTCGCCAATCGCACCTGCGTTCGGGGCGGTAATGCGCGTGTAACCGAGATTGACCTCGGCGACGACAATTGCGGCTTCCTTGGCCTGAATTTCCGCCTTGTAGAGCTCGTCCCGCGTATCGAGTGCCGCGCGCTGGCGCTTTTCAGCGTCAAGCATGGTACGGCTGCTTTGAAGTGCGGCTTGCGCGTGCTCCAGATCGGCCTGGCGGCTGGCCAGCATTCCGGCAAACCTGTCGGCGTCCGCGACGGCTTGTTCCAGTTGCTGATGCGTCGCCGCTTTGGCGGCAAGGAGTGCCTGCTGCCGCTTCAATTCAGTCTTGGTTCGCTCGACGTCGGCACTCACCGCATCCACGCCAGCCTTCGCTGCGCTTACGGCAGCAGTCGCCTGGGCCACGCCCGCTTCCGCACTCTGAATTTTGGCATCCTGAATTCGCTTTGCCGCCTGGTTATCGTCGAGTTGTGCCTTTGCACCTGCCAAGGCCGCCTGCGCTTCCGCCAGCCTCGCACGATAGTCGGAGTCATCGAGTTCAACCAACAGTTGACCTGGCTTCACTGCCTCAAAATCATTGACATCAACTTTTCGCACCGTTCCCGAAATGCGGGTACTCATCGGCGTCATGTCGGCGCGCACATATGCATCGTCAGTTCGTTGCTCTGCGCTGCCGCCCTCCCATGAGGTCCAGCAACCTTGGATCGTGAAGAGTAGCCCGGCAGCTACGCCTAGCGTGACGATTGGAATGATGATCGCTCGTTTTGACATCTCTTTACTGACTCCGAGAGTTGAGGGACTGGAAATGCATTTTGTTTGCCTGCCATGGTGACGAGGTCATAGGGGCCTCAATTCGAGTAAGGAGTTTCTATCCGCGACATGAATGTCCGGATTCTAAATCGGCCCTCTCTAACACGCTCCGATATATGTCTACAAAACGCATCCCGAGATAAAGTATTTGTTGCCTACCACGATCGGCTGATACGCCAATACCTCGTTTTGGGAACATGGCGTTTAGTGAACTCCAAGGATACTGCAAGGAACTTCCTGCGCCAGCGCGTACACCGTGCTCCAGAGACGGGACACACGGAGAGAACGGTGGTGCAGTCCAATTACGAGAAGATCAATTTTGTGCTCGCGAACGAAGTGAATGATCGCATCGACTCGTTCCCCGTCAAGCAGGTGCGTCACCGCCTCGACACTCTCAATCGCGGCCTTTTCTAGCGCCTTGTTTTGCAGGTCTGCGTAGAACTTCAACCGATCCTCGCCAAGAGTTCGAAGGACGGAGGGATCGGCGGCCGCTCCATAAGCTGTGTATGCCGGGAGTTCTTCCGCGACGGTGATGACATGCAGTCCGGTGTTAAGTGCTGTCGCAAGATGAAGCGCCGCATTGAGTGCGCGGGCAGCTTCAGGTGATTCGTCAAATGCTACGGCAATATTCTTATACATGGTCCCTCGCCTGAATGAACGTCAATCCTCTGATGCGCCACTTTCGAGCTGGCTTCTGAAACTTTGCGCCGCTCGCCGGACAGCCGCTCGAATCTCGTGGTCTGAAAATGGTTCCACAACAATGTCATATCCTCCCAGGTCGAGCACGCTGGTCCACAACTCGAACGTTGTCGCGCGAGCGTAGACCAGAATCGCGGGCCGCGGGTGTAGAAGACTGAGTTCACCCCAGAGCGCCCACCATTCGGCATTCGGCAGCGCTGCGGGTAATATCGCTACCTCAAAGACATCGCCTTCGCCGACAAGATGCGCAATCTCGGCAGCCTTGGCAACGCCTACGATCCGGACATTCAGAGGCACCAGCTGACGAGCAATCGTCGTCCGCATCTCCTCTGAAACTACAGCCAGGATTCGAACTTCATTTTTCCGCTCGTCCACAACGGGCTCTTGCATCCTTAGAAGAAAGGATTACAACTTTAGAGCGCGATGGGGAGTGAGCAACGGTTAGCTCACAGTGATTTTCAAGGTGAAGAAATGACCACCGCGCTATGATCAAGTCGACGAATCCAGTCGTGCTGATGTGATAGTTACACGATCGATCTTCTTGCAGTTACGTACACAACGTTGAGGGCTACCGAAACTTGGCCGATGCATTTACATCTGAAAACTACGATGAACAGGAAGTCCGCGCAGAACTCTCCAGAATTCTGCAGAGCCCTCTGTTCGCGCAGTCTGACCGGCTCGGACGCTTTCTTCGATTCACAGTCGAGAGCGTTCTCGCCGGCAAGGGAGAGTCGCTCAAGGAATATGTGATTGGCACGGAGGTGTACGACCGCAAGCCTCCCTACCACCCCAGTCAGGACTCGATCGTGCGTACGGAAGCCCGCCGCCTTCGCGCAAAGCTCAAGGAATACTATGAGTCCGAGGGCAGCGCTGACCGCGTCTTTATCTATTTCCGTCCCGGCACGTATATACCGGTATTTCGCAGGAACGAGTCTGCATCTTCTCTCCCTGAGAGCCAGGACAACGGTGATCTGCTCGTCAAGGGAAGTGGGGTGCCGGTCGCCGTTTTGCCTTTTGTAGACCTCTCAAACCGGCCAGTCTCTTCCCAATGTGCTCAGGGCATTACGGATGAAATAACCCACCACATGGCGCTAACGGATGGGATCCGGATCGTCTCAAGCGCGTCAGTCACTCAGGCGATTGCCGCGCCGTTTGACATACCCTCGTTATCCCGGAACCTGGGCGTGCTGAACATGATCGAAGGCACTGTAAGGGAAGACCACAATCGGCTGCGAATCACCGCAAGAGTGCTGAGTGCCGATGGCTTCCAACTGAGTTCGCATCGCTTCGAGACAGTGGCAGATGCCGAGTCTCTGCTTCAAGTGCAGGAGCAGATTGCGACGGCCTTCGTCAGCCGGGCCCGGCCGCAGCAATCACATATACGCAAGCGCAGAGCCACTCCGGGGGGCGTGATTTTCGCTGCGTACCCGCTGATCATGCATGCGGATGCTCTCCTGGATGAGGGATCGGCGGCGGACATACCCGCGGCGCTTTTAAAGTTCCAGGAAGCAAGTGAAGTGGCCCCGACGTTTGCCCGCTCCTTCTGCGGAATCTCTCATTGCAAGATAGAGATCGCTCTGCGTGGCGGTGACCGCTCTCCCGCACTCGTTTCGGAAGCAAAAGCCGCAGCGCTGCACGCAATCGAGTTGGACCCTGAGATGATCGAGTCCTACTCCTGCCTCGGCAGTGCACAGGCTCTCGAGTGGGACTGGTCGAATGCCGAGAAGAGCTTCCTCCACGGCTTGAAACTTGGACTGCACGTCTCATCTTCGCGCCGATATGCGATGTTTCTCACTGCCCTTGGACGCTTCGACGAAGCATCGCACCACCTTGAGATAGCACAACGCATCGATCCATTTTCCAACCGCCAGAAGGTGGCGCGCGCAAAATTCCAACACATTACTCGACGATACGAGGAAGGAATCAGCGAGCTTTCGAAGCCGTTGATCTATGGCCCGCTTCCCGTGGAGGTCCGGTTTGTTGCGGCCTTGATGTCCGCGCATCTCGGAGATCAGGAAAAAGCGCGTCAACTGATCGAAGGCATTCGAGCAGACTCAGGGGCCCAGTTGCCGATGATGGCCGGCGTCGCGGAGGTTCTGGCCCTGATCGGAGACAAGGAACAGGCAACTCGGATCGTGAACGCCTTTGGCCTTCTATCTCCGGATCGAGAAATTAGTAAGTTTCGCCAGGCACTTCTGACACTCGCTCTTGGAGATAGGGAAAGATCGATTTCGCTTCTAACTCAGGGAGTTGAGGATCGCGAAGCAGAACTCGTCTGGATGATGGTCGATCCCCGATTCGATGCGATCCGCAACGAGTCAACATTCTCAGCTCTTCTTGAAAACATTTTTGCTGGAGTCAGAATCTGACATCCGGAAGAAAATGCTGGAAATGATTGATTTTATGGTGGAGCTAGTCGGGCTCGAACCGACGACCTCCTCGTTGCGAATTCAGAGAGTGAAGTCAGACGGAAAGACACGGAACGATACGAAGTGACACGGAGAGGCAGTGTTCATGCTGGTTTCAGGCATGTCCACTGCCTTTTGTGTGTGGCTGAGTGACACGAGGCGAGACGGCCAGACACGGGCAGGGATGGCAGGGTTGCGACACAAACAACGACACAGCACACCCCGCACAACTACCAGAGTCCCCAGAATGTCCTTCAGCCCATGCGCCGGGGCGAATCGCCCTGTGCTCTATTGCAAATTCTCTGAGGGTGTGGCTAGTTGGGTACATGCTCACTCGCTCTGAATTTATAGCGTGGCTTGACGCGAGGCGATCTACTGGCGAATCATTAACCGCGATTGGCCGCAACCTTGGTGTGAGTCGCCAAGCTGTACAGCAATGGCTGAACGGCGCTACGCAACCCTCCCGCACGGCGTTGATGCTGGCCGAGCAGCTTTGCCGCGCGCCGCTGGAGTTGGCCCCTGGCTTGCCGCTGGGCGACCAGCGTGAGCGAGGCCATTAGTTGTCCGAGATGAGGTAAGCGCGAAGGCTGTGACGCCTTTTGCCCGAATACGCAAGGCCGGGGAAAATTGCTCTCTCATGGTGGTGGAAAGTACACGGTTGCCTACACAAAGGCGGAAGATCGGCGGGGAGTTCTCTACGCTGGGCCGTGTGGTGTCGTAATCTAGCGCCATGAGGATCGCAGACCTGCTAAGAGCATGGCGCCACCATCAGGAAATGAGCGTCCGGCAGGCTGCCGAGCACATCGGCATCCCGTCTAGCACCTATGCGCGAATTGAGAAGGATTACCCGGTGAGAGGAGAGACGCTGGCCGTAATCCTGCGGTGGATGCTGGAAAGTTGAGTCACTTCCACTAACTCCAGGCATGGATATGTACTAATTTAGTACCCTCCATTTGCTGAACATGAACCGCGTTCAAGCGTGCTCCACGGCTGAATGCCACCTGGGGAGCATGAATCATAGACCCTTCAGAAGCTCCGAAAGAGTGGTATCGAGGGCTGCCACAATCTTGGTGAGTGTTCGTAATCCCGGTTCGCGGGTTCCACGCTCCAGGTCCGAGATGTGGACCTCATGAACGCCTGAATGCTCAGCAAGGTCAATCTGCCGCCAGCCCCCTGGCGCGGCGTAGCTTCCTGATTCGCTCGCCCGCCGCCGCGCAGATGTCCCTTGCCATGCGCTCATGATCGAATTAGCCTTTGCGCTATATTTAGCGCATCCACTTTCTTGCGGTTGAAAGGTGCGCTAACATGCCGCTGCGCGGGAAGATTCCTTTTGCGTTGCTTGCTTTTCTGCTGCTCACGTTCTCCACTCTTGAGTTTGCCTCAGCTCAGTGTGCGATAAAGCCGATCAAACCCATCCCTCCACTTGGTTGCAAGGACGTTACGCCTCAGTGTGTTACCAACAGCAACGGGCAAAGCTATTGGACTTGGATCTGCGTGCCATACAACGGAGGCGCAGACGCAAACGCGGGACCGACTCGTCAAACTCCTACGCCGGAACGCGCCATCCCAAGTGAAGCGGACCAAAACGCCATCCAAACTGCTCCCGTCAACTCCGTTGTGGTGGCACCTCAAACGCATGTGCTGATAAGCGAAGACAGCAAGCCCGCCGTGGCAACCCTACGGACGATCGCGCAACGGATTGGGGAGTGCCCGAAAGTCTTAGATTTTGAAAACCAGTGGGGCAGGAAGAAAGACGAGATCGCGCGGTTTTACCAAGAGTCCCCTGTGAGCCTCGTCTGGGACGTGGTTACTGGCAACTCCGTGCGGGCACCATACCTGGGTTATGTGGAGTTCACAGTAGCCGTAAGCTATTGGGTGCCAGATTCATCGAGGCAGCGCTTTTTGAAGTGGCCCGGAGCTGTCCCCACTCTCAAATTTGTTGTCGGGCCTTGGCATTATCGATACGAATACGACCTGGGGCCCGACGGGTTACAACTCACCAGAGCGCTCTCACGCGCGCCTGCCAAGACCGCAGGTGAATGGGCAGAACCGACCAGAAACGCCTTCGCAAAATACTGTTGGGACACTGCGGCTAGAGATACTCAGGTCAAGGCAGTCGCCTTGGGCGACCAAAGTATGCCAAAGGACAATGCACAGGCAACGATCCAATGGCTTGCCTCCCTTGGTCCGGAATGGCAAAGTTCAGCCGAGCAAGGCGATCCAGTGGCGCAGTACAACCTTGGCGCGTCGTATGAAGGTGGCCACGGCCTACCGAAGGATTATGCAAAGGCCGCTATGTGGTATCGGAAAGCAGCGGAGCAAGGGCACGCCGCTGCACAATACAGCCTCGGCATGATGTATTCACACGGTAGTGGTGTGCCACAAGACTATACACAGGCCGGGTATTGGTGGCGCAAGGCCGCAGAGCAAAACTACGCGAATGCGCAATTCTATCTTGGCTTGTTGTACGGGATGGGCCAAGGTGTACGGCAGGACAACGAAGAAGCGTATTTCTGGGTTACGCTCGCAGCGTCGAGCCAGAAGCTTGAAGGTGTCCCGCAAGAAGATGTCTCTGCGGCCATAAACGATGTCACTGCGGATCTGAAGCCAGCCGATCTATCCCGCGCGCAGGAACGTGCCCGGAAGTGGCTTGAGAATCACCCTGCAAAACCGTAATGATGTGAATTGCCCTTTGCGTTTTCTGCCTACCATTGGCTGTGCCATGAATGCAGATTTTAGTCACCCGTCGCACGGCGATTTCCTCGCTTTTCCCTGATGCTTGTCGCAGATTCGGGCACTTGCTGGCGGCATGACGCGGTTTTCTTGGATTGCTCTAAGGATGAAGATCGAAGTACCATCCAGACACAGCAAAAAGGCCGCTGGCGAGCGGCCTTCGGTCTTGCGATTTTTGGTGGGCAACCAAATCATCGTTGAGGTTTGCCTTCAATGTCAATTGCGCCGCGCTATCTTCCGCCAAATACCATATTCATAGAGGATGATGATCTACCAGTGACGATGCAGATTGGCATGATCGGAAAAGACGGCATCGTACTCGCCAGCGACAAGAAATGGAGTACCACTTGGCTTAAAGGCGATCGACCTAAGATTCAGGAACTCCGCGATGAACACAGCGACTCTAAGATATTGCTTTCTCCAACAGGGAACCTTGCTGTCTGTTGCGCTGACGATATGATTGCTGCGACTCACGTTGCCCAAAAAGTCATTTCTGGATGGAACCCGGAAACCGATGATCCCCAATGCAGCGCTCTCAAGACGCTTGTAGAGCCATTATGCTCTCACCGGTCCTTCCAGTGCCTTGTCGCATCGACACGTCCCGCACCAAGTCTCCTCTGCATCTCCCACGATTGGCGAATTGAGGACAGACCGCTTTTAACCCGCGCCTTAGACCGGATATGCGCAGGCGACCGTGCAAACGCAGCCAAATTCTGGCACCTCCGCTATTACGATCACAATCTTCCTACTCAAAAACTTTTCTCCTTGGCAGCTCAATTGATCACCGACGCTGCGGTCCTTAACAGTGGGATCATTGGAGGTTTCGACTTGGCGGTATCGGAAGGTGGAGTGTTCCGTAGGATTCCCAAGCAGGAATGTGATTCTCTTGCGGAAATTGCACAGCAACGCTCAAAGGCCGTGTCTGGATTGATTTTCGGAACAGCAACGTACAGTTAACCCACTGCCCGCGCCACGAATCGGGTCTTGTTTGCAGGCTAATCAACGATTTCAGCCCCTTCCCGTCGATGCTTATAGCAAGCTACTTGCGCTTTGCGCCAGGGCTAAAAGCGTCTCCGAGCCTCTTTCCGACTCAGCCATTGAAGCTGCTCGCGTTGTGCCCAAAGTCAAAAGAGGTCGCGGTGTCGTGCGAGCCTGCAACTCTAACTATGGAAACACCGCCGACTCTATCTATGGGGGAGTCGGGGACTCTAACTATGGGAGCGGGCTCCCCCATAAGCGCTAAGATAAACATTGACTGATTACTGAGCTGAAGGGTAGCCTGAGGGCATGTCTGAGCTGGAAGACTGGCAGGTGTTACTGGGCCTGTTTCCCTCCGAGTGGCGGCAGTTGGGCAGGAGCAGCGGTGCGGTGAAACGGTTGCGCGGCTTTCCTTCGCTGGAAGCGTTGCTGCGCACCTTGCTGTTGCATGTGGGTTGCGGGTGGTCGTTGCGTGAAACGGCGGTGCAGGCTAAGTTAGCGGGCATTGCTGAAGTCTCCGATGTCACGTTGTTGAATCGTTTGCGGGATGCCGAGGATTGGCTGAGGCAGCTATGCCAGCAGTTGTGGAAGGACAACGGAGTCGAATTGCAGCCGGGTTTCGAGGGGAGAAGTGTGCGACTGCTGGATGCAACAGTGGTCAGAGAACCGGGCAAGACGGGAAGCCAGTGGCGGATTCATTACAGTCTGCGTCTGCCGACACTGGAGTGCGATTCTTTCGATCTCACCCCGACCAATGGTGCCGGCGCGGCGGAGAGATTTGGGAGGTTTCAGTTTCAGCCCGGGGAGTTGGTGCTGGCCGATGCGGGCTACTGCCATCCTGCTGGAATTGCGGCGGTGGTCGAAGAGCATGCGGACGTTTGCGTGCGTATGAATCCTTACGCACTGCCGTTGTGGAATGAGCGCGGAGCCTCATTCTCATTGCTCGAATCGTTAGCCGGCCTACGCAAGGCCGGAGAGTTGGCAGAGTGGCCGGTATGGATCCTGCCAGGCCAGGCCCGGTCATCATCCGGTCGGCAAAGAATCGCCGGACGGGTCTGTGCGATTCGCAAGAGCCGGGACGCCATCGAGCGGGCTAAGCGTCGGTTGAAGGATAAGGAGCAAAAGGGAAAGAGCGTAGGTCCGGCAACCCGTAAGTATGCCGAATATGTGCTGGTCTTCACCACCCTTCCCGCCTCCGAAGCCAGGACTGAGCAAGTCCTAGAGGCTTACCGGCTGCGATGGCAAGTCGAGTTGACCTTTAAGCGATTGAAGTCCATCGCCCAGCTCGGACATGTGCCGAAGCACGATGACCAGAGCAGCCGCGCCTGGTTGTACGGCAAACTGTTCGTGGCCTTGCTGAGTCAGAAGATGGCACGGGTAGGAAGCACGATTTCCCCCTGGGGCTACCTCCTTCCGGAAGCCGCGCACTCCGAGCCAATGGCGTGAATTTCAGTTCGCCTTCCATCAGGTACTCGCCGCCATTACTCCTATGCTGCCACTTCAAACGGTTCTTCAAAACTGGAACGAGGTCGCTGCGGCTCTGAGCGAACCAAACCGCAAACGAAGACCCCAGCTCCAATCCTTATCTTAGCGCTTATGGCGGGCTCCCCCGCTCTAACTAAGCCAGTAGTTAGAGTAGTTAGAGGTTTAGTTAGAGTCTTTGTCTCTTTCGAGTCGGACAGGAGTACGCGGTAGGTTCCTGCTTTACGATGGGCGACGTACTGGCCTACCGGCTCCAGCAGCCCAGTGGCTACTGCCTTCTTGCGCCATTGCTGGACGCTGGTAAAGTGGACACCGAACAGCGCGGCGATGCGTACCAGTGGCAAGACAACCGGCAAGCCGAGGCGGGCTGCTTGTAGGGCCTGCGCCAATGCAATGAACCCGAAGTATCCGGCCACTGTTCCGGCGGCTTGGACAGTTTGCCATGCGGTTTCCAGCGGGTCTGGGCCGCCGACTGGGTACCGTGCGACAGACGCGGCGATACGGGAAACTTCAGCGTCCGGCAATGGCGGGCTGCATTTGCGCCGATTGTCCTGCAAAAGTGCGGTTTCGATCTCGGCTTGATCTAACCCTTTCCGGCGCAAATATCCGCCGTTGCGCGTCAATGTGTCATTGCGACGACCTTCTGGGATGATCTCAAACTCCGGCAGAACCGGGCGGGGTCTAACAGAGGCCGGGCCAGGTTCGCATAGCAAGTCCAAGAGCCGCGGCGGGGCAGGGGAAACCGGACAGCGATCATCTACGACCGCGTACCGTGTGCCGTCCGGGTGAACACTCGGCGGAATTACGACATATCCGCCAGCGCCGCGAATATCAACCCCACAGGCCAGCTTGGACGCGGAACTGGGAATGTACACTCCGACGGGCCACGCAAAATACAGATGCAGGCCGCGCGTAGTGCGGGTGCTCCATGTCTCCGACAGTTCGTTGCCGTCGTCAACGTGGGCTTTCAGCCAGTCAAGGCCGGCTGAGCCATCGGAAGTCTACGACGAAAAAGCCGGACTCTGGGCCTGTTGTTGCAGCCCAGTTGCAATTGTCGAACTGCACTGCCCACAGTTGAAGCTGCGACACGTCGCACGTTGCCTGTTGCGGCCAGCCCTTGATAAGCGGGATCTTCCCACGGCAGGGAAACAGCCGCCAGCCACGCCGAGCGGAAGCGACGATCTCCAAGGGCAACGGGCTGGGCACGGGAGGAGTCATGTCACTGGGTCGTCACTGATGTGTGGCTACGCATGCGCTAATGCTCTCGGCCACCAACCGCTCAACGTCAGCAGGATCAAACAACAACCGTCGGCAGAGGCGGACAGGCGTAAGCCTGTGCTGGCGAACCATAGCCCGGATCGTGTGAGGGGAGAGCCGGAGCATGTCGGCCACGTCTTGCAGCGTCAAGAGTCGTTGGCTGCTCAATGAGCACCGCCCTTGCTCTTTCCTGTGCCGCCATTCAGGAAATTGTTTAGAGCGGTAGGAGTGATGAGCACACGCCGTCCGATGCGGATTGCTTTCAGGTCGCCCCGCTGAATTGCCGCATGGATTGTTCGCTCAGACAACCCGCATTGTTCCGCCGCCACCTTTACCGAAAAGCTGATTGCCATTTTGGAAGTCTCCTCTTGACTTCCCGCACAGAGTGGCACAGACTTGCATTGATATGAAAGAGCAACATCGTATCAACGGAGATGGGCCATTCTGGTATCGGTGCAAACGGGTTGAGTTCACTGGCGAGACGGCAACCTGGGAGCTGAGCCAGACGGGAAGGTATGCGCTCTTGGAGGCGTATCAGAAGGCCCCGCATCGCCAGCTCATTGCAGCCTTCGATGATGAGAAACTTCGGACATTCGTGAGAGCTTGGGGACCGCTGAGGGCGAAATTGGATGCGTGGAACGGAAGTGACCCGATAGACAGTTATCGCAGCGAGCGAGACAGACTGGCGGCAATAGTGAAGCTGCTTGCGTCTGTTGCAGAACCAGAACGGCAGAGAGAAGCTCTTTTGGAACTGGTAAGACTCAGCGAGCGAGATTCGGTCTTCGAGATCATCTTGGAGGGACTCAGACTCATCTTCCCGATTCCCGGCGACTATCCTCTCGGCTTTGATCCGAACATTCAATCGTGGCTCGAAGGAGCGACACAGAAAGACATCCAGAAAGCGACAGAACATCTTGTCTGCAATCTCCCAATGAAAAGTTACGGAGGCACTTTCACCATAGTGAAGGACGGTCGCCGGAATATGGTTCGGGCTTCGCTCGGCATCGCTGTCCTTGGAGAAGCTCTTGATTGGATGGTCTGGCAGGACGTGTTTCAAAACCATCCGTTCCAGTTTTGCGGAGAGTGCATGAAGCTCATTCAGCCGGAGACACGGCATGAGAAGAAATTCTGTTCTCCCGCATGTGCTCACCGGAAGACAGCAAGGGAGTGGCAACAACGCAAACGCAATAACAGGAGGAAATCCAATGGCACTCAAAAAGCGCGGTAGCACTTGGCACACGCACTTCTTCGTAGACGGCGAGCGGTTCCGATTCTCTCTCGACACGAGCGACTGGCGCGAAGCGCAACGCAAAGAACGTGTGCTGATCGGAGAGGCGAAAGCTGGCAAGCTCGCTGCCACCAAAGACGACTTCTCCCGGCTTCCCTTCTTCGACGCGGCGGCGCGATTTCTTGCGGATCGTATCCCGCACCTTGCGCCTCGCAGCATTCAGACGGAGCGCGAACGAGTGAAACCTATCAACAAAGCCCTTGGCGACATTGCCGTGTGGCGCGTGACTCCCGCACAGGTCTCCACGTACATCCGCGAACGCAAGGCGGCGGGACGATCGAATGCAACAATTAATCGGGAGCTGGACATCATCCGGGGAGTCCTCAAGCGTGCGAAGCGTTGGCACCACTTCTCAGAGGACATTCACCCTCTGCCCGTTCGCCAGAACATCGGGCGGGCGCTTACCTATGAAGAGAAGGTCAAGCTACTGAACCGGGCCGGGACTCGCCCTGAGTGGCAGACAGTCGCCTGTGCCGCACGGCTCGCCCTCAACACGACGATGCGCGGATGCGAGATAAAAGAGATGCGCTGGCGCGACGTAGATATGATCGGACGATCGCTCACCGTGCGGAAGAGCAAGACGGAGGCCGGGGAACGTGTGATCCCGTTGAACGCGGATGCCTGGGCTGTGATTCTGGAGCTTTACAGGCGCTCTCAGGCCCTTGGAGCTACCGAGCCGAGCCATTTCCTCTTCCCCGCTTGCGAGGCAGCCCATTTCGACCCCACGCGCGGAATTAAGAGCTGGCGGACAGGATGGCGGCGGCTGACGCGGGCCGTACAGTGTGCCGGGTGTGGTCTGCTCCAGAATCCCGGCGAGACCTGTACAGGCTGCGAGGCCAGCATTGCGAAGGTCAAGAGTCCGTTTGAGGGTTTCCGATTCCATGACCTCCGCCACCAAGCCATCACGGAGCTTGCCGAGTCGAAAGCCAGCGACCAAACGATCATGTCGATTGCGGGGCATGTCTCGCGAAAGATGCTGGCCCACTACTCGCACGTTCGGCTGGACGCCAAGAGAACCGCGCTGGACGCGTTAACAATGGGAAGTGGAAAACGGGGCGATTCCGAGCGCACATCGAAGGGTTACGACACAAACAACGACACAAAAGTATCGCTGCATTCCGTACCCATGCCGCATGTTATTGATTCTTTGGTGGAGCTAGTCGGGCTCGAACCGACGACCTCCTCGTTGCGAACGAGGCGCTCTCCCAGCTGAGCTATAGCCCCTTTTTCAGGCGGGAACCACTTCTTTCAGTTTAACAGCGCGCAGCCAATTCGCAAAGCGCGACCAGATACGTTTCGCCAGCAGGCGGCGCTCTCATTTCAGCTTGTAGACGCGCGCTTCCCAGCCGGAAAGATGAAGCGTATTCGTATCGTGCTCCGAGGTGGGCAGATTGCCTAAGACCAGCGCGCCAGCCTTAAGCGAACCGGGAATCTTGTACACGTTGTCTGCTTCCGAAAAGTTGAGTGCTACAAGAAAACGCTCCGGGCCAAGTTTCCGCGTGTAAGCAAAAATAGCCGGATTCGTTGGATCAATGTCCTTATAGTCGCCGTACACAAAGGCCTGGTGCGCATGGCGGAGCGCGATCGCCCGCTTCGTGTAACTGTAGACGGAATCCGGATCGGAATTCTGGGCAGCAGCATTGATCTCTTTGTAATTCGGATTCACAGCCAGCCACGTCTTAGGTCCAGCCGTGAATCCTCCCTGCGGCGACGTATCCCACTGCATCGGCGTCCGTGCGTTGTCCCGGCTCGTCGTTCGCAAATCGGTAATAAATGTGGCTTCGGGAATCTGGCCTGTGAGCACCTTTGCCTTATAGGCATTCTTCACTTCTATGTCATTGAAGTCGTTAATCGAGTGGAAGGGATAATTCGTCATCCCCAGCTCATCACCTTGGTACAAAAATGTCGTGCCCCGCAGAGTGAGCAGCATCGTCTGCAGCAGCTTTGCCGATCGCACACGAAACTGTGGCGAGTCATCCCCGAAAGTAGAAACCAGGCGCGGATTATCGTGGTTCGCAAGAAAAACCGTATCCCAGCTATGCGTATCGAGCCCCTCAGCGTGCCGAGTATAAATCGCTTTCAGAGTAGGCAGATCGAAGGGTTTCAGCTTGAGCCCATCGCGATTGAAACGAACCGCATCGAAATTGAAAATCATATTTAGTTCGTGACGGTTGTCACCTACAATCAGCGGCGTCTGTTCGAGGGAAATCCCCAGCGCCTCGCCTACCGTCATCACGTCATACTTCGCCATCACATTGCGGTTCATTTCCTGCAGATACTCATGCATATGTGGACCATTGGCGTATGCCTTGCCGATGTTCTTCAACTGGTTAGGCGTGAGATCCGGAAATGAGGCGTTCTTCGAGATCAGCGGAATCACGTCCATGCGAAAGCCGTCGACGCCCTTGTCCAGCCAGAAGCGCATGAGGCTGTAAACCTCTTCGCGCACTTTGGGGTTGTCCCAGTTCAAATCAGGCTGCTTTACCGCGAAGTAGTGCAGATAAAACTGATTCGTCTTCGGATCGAACTGCCACGCCGAGCCGGAAAAGAACGAGGGATCGTTATTCGGCGGCAGAAGCGTCGGCTTGCCGTCCGGTCCCGGAGGCCCCGGCTTGCCGTCACGCCAGAAGTAGAAGTCACGGTAGGGATTGTCCTTTGAGCTGCGGCTCGCTACAAACCAGCGATGCTCATCCGAAGTATGGTTCACCACCAGATCCACGATGAGCCGCATGTGGCGCTGCTTGATCCCGGCAAGCATCATGTCAAAATCCGCCATCGTGCCGAATTCCCTCATCACCTTGCGGTAATCGCGAATATCGTAGCCGTTGTCTGCGTTCGGCGAATCGTAGTGTGGGCTCAGCCAGATCACATTCACGCCGAGCTGCTGCAGATAGTCGAGCTTGGAGGTGATGCCCGGAATATCACCGATCCCATCGCCATTCGAATCCTTGAATGAGCGCGGATAAATCTGGTAGACGACGGCCTCTTTCCACCACTTCGGCTCATAGCCGTTGACGGTGGCAGCCTGCTGCGAAGAACTCGCAGTCTGCCCATTGCTCGTCGCTGCGAAAAAAGTCACAAGAACCAGAGCTGATGCAATCAGGCGAGGAATCATCACCGCATCATAGTCCGCGCGTGTTTGATCAAGTCAAGAGATTCAGACGGAGCCATTCAGCGCTGGCGTTTGCGCGCGCTCCGTGGCAGCGGCAGCGAGTACGTCGAGCAATTCTATGATCTGCGATTGCGGCACCTGCCCCTGCGCCAGATCGGGCGACCCGCCGCCGCGAAGTCCCAGCGCTGTCAGCGCCTCCTTCATCAGGTCACCGGCATGAAATTCCAGATCGCCGCTGCGCGCCAGCACCACCAGCGCCGGCTCCTGTTGCGTCGATACCATCAGCGCCACTGTCTGCGGGACTGAAGCCACCAGGCGCGAAGCCAGCAGCTTTACATACTCCGCGTCGCGTTCGGCAAAGGTTCTCCGCACCAGGCGCAGACGGTTGACGATCTGCTCTTCCACTGCCAGCCGGATCGCGTGATACGTCGCCAGTTCCTCGCGAAGTTTACGCTGTTCCTTAACGCCCGACTTCGCCTCGGCGACAAGCCTTTCAACCCCCGCAGGAACCTCCTCGCGCGGAGTCGAGAGCAAAGAAGCGCTACGCGTGAGAACAGAAAAATCCTGCCGCGCGGCGGCCACGGCACGCAGTCCGCACACAAACTCCACCCGCACACCCTGCCGAACACGCTCGACGCTACGAAGCAGCAAGCTGCCAATCTGCCCGGTCGAACGCACGTGCGTTCCGCCACAGGCATTCAAATCGCAGTCAGCAATCTCAATCAGGCGAATCGTCCCCTCGCGCTCGGGCAACTTGCGCAGCGCTCCGGCCGCAAGAAGAGAATCAGCTTCCGCTCTGCCCACGGTTCGCACCGTCACCGCGAGGTCTTCAGCAATCAGTTCATTTGCGATGCGCTCCACGCGCTCCAGGCTGTGGTGCGCAAGCGAATCTACTGCTAAGTCAATCGTTGACGATGCATCCCCAAGATGGAAAGACACCGTAGGCGCATGCAGCTCTCGCACAAATACGGCCGACAGCAAATGCTGCCCCGTATGCTGCTGCATGTGATCGAGCCGCCGCGACCAGTCGATCTCGCCCCTGACCTCGGTCCCCGCAGGCAGAGGCTTCAGCGTCTGGTGCCACACCTCGCCGTGTTCGTCCTCTTCCACGGCAACCACGGGAGCCTCGAGCACCGTCCCACTCCGGGAGGTCGCCGTCAGAACTCCGAGGTCATACGGCTGCCCCCCGCTCGTGGGATAAAACGCCGTGCGCTCCAGCGCAACCTGCCAGACAGACTGTCCATCTGTCCGCGAAAGTTCGCGAATATCGGTCACGCGGGAAGAGAAGTTCCGCAAAAATGAATCGGAATAATAAAGCCGCTCAGTCATAAATCACTGCGAACTGCATAAAACTAGAGTCTATCGAACAATCTTCGCCTAAGCCGACGTCTAAACCATAGCTCCCAGCCGCCCTGCCGTAAAAAAATTTGATTTGTGACGACTTTTTTCCCAAAACGGAGTTTGATCGAGTAACCGCCTATGTTGCCCCGTCGCCTCAGCTACGCCCTTTTTGCCTTCGCACTGGCCGTCACTTGCGCTACTGCCCGTGCGCAGCAGAGCGACGACTGGGTTCCTCACAACATGGACGCAGTCGGCCAGCACGCATCCTTCCGCACCGACTTTACCTTCGATCGCACCATGCTGGAGCTCGCCAACAACTTCATTGAAGATGAAGATACCCGCCGCGTTGTCGCCAAGCTCAACGGCATCTCCGTGCACTGCTACAAATTTTCCATGCCCGGCCTGTACGATCCCAGCAGTCTCGAAGCCGTCCGGCAGCAATATCGCGACCGCGGCTGGAAGCACCTGGTCACCGCACACTCAAACCATGATCCCGACGACCTGGGCCGCACCGATGTATGGATCCGTTTCGAACACTCCAACGTCGAAGGCGCAGTGGTGATGCTCGCCAGCCCCACGAACATCAACCTCATCGCCATCAACGGCACGCTCAGCCCGCTCGATCTCCTGCACCTGCGCGGACACTTCGGCATTCCAAAATTTTCCGGCGATCATCTCGTCGAACAGAACAACTAGGGCCTGGCTATTTCAAAGCATCCACTGCCTGTAGTTCCTGGGAGACAACCTCGTGCGGCAGTGGCACATATCCCAGCGCTGCGCACTGCTTCTGTCCTGTGCCCAGCATCCACTTTAGAAATCCGGCAATCGCGGCCCGCTTAGGTCCGTCGCTGCCCGTCTTCGGCACAAGAATCCAGGTAAAGCTGCTGATCGGGTAGGCGTCCTTCTCTGGCGAATCGAGCAAAGAGATACGAAAGTCCCCACTCGCCGCATGAGCTTTGACAGCCGCCTCGGCAATGCTCGCCAGATCAGCTTTAATAAATCGTCCCGCCGGGTTGCGGACGGCGGCATAGTTCAACCGATGTTGGATCGCATATGTCATCTCAACGTAGCCAATCGAATTCGGCGTTTTCGCCACCGTCTCCGCCACGCCCTCGTTCCCTTCAGCGCCCGTGCCTACGGGCCATTCGACGCGCGCGCCTTCGCCTACTTTTGCCTTCCATTCGGGACTTCCCAGCGCCAGGTAGCTCGTCCAAGCGTAGGTTGTGCCGCTGCCGTCGGATCGGTGGACAACCGCGATATCGGCATCCGGCAAATGAGCGCCGCTGTTCCATTGGCGGATGCGCGGGTCATTCCACTTGCGGATTGTGCCCGCGTAAATTTCAGCGAGAAGTTGCGCAGTCAGGTTCAGAGCGCGGCCGGAATCGGGCAGGTTGTAGATCGGGACCACCCCTCCGACCACAGTCGGGAAATAGGTTGCGTCCGGTTGATTCCCCTCAGTCTGTCGAATATCCGAGGCGGCAAAATCAAGCTTGCCGTCCCGTAAGCCTGCTACGCCCGCTTCGGAACCGATCACATCATAAGTAATCGGAAATCCGCCGGGCGTCTGCTGAAAAGTCTCAAACCACTTCAGGTAGATCGGCGCGGGAAACGTCGACCCGCCTCCATGCAACGTCTCACGCGCGCTGGAGGCGGAGGCAGCGAGCGGCAAAGCAGACGGCACGCCGCCTTTCAGTTCCCGCTCCAATCGCCCGGCAACTTGGTCGGCGAGATCGTCGACGATATTTCCCGCGCGAAAACGCCCCGGCGTCGCCAGATACGACCACAAGGCCCGGTTCGCCGAATCGGCAAGCTCAACCGACAAATAGCCCTGATACATTTCCTGCCTTGAGCTATTCGAGCGCGGGTTGTTTGAGATCGTCCCCGTGGCCCAGATCACGACTTTGCCGTGCAGAACCACGTCAGCGCCGTCCGCCTTATCGACAACGCGCATGTCGCCGCTCTTCTCCAACCGCTCCACCATGCGCTTGCGTACTGCCTCGGCATCGCTGCCGGCGCCGAACGAGTCGATATAGACCGTGGGTGTGGCGTGCAAGCTCTCGTATGCGGCAGCCGGCGCTGGCGCATAGGCAATAGCCAGGCACACAGCAAAGAGCACCCAGAACCACGCAACAAAACTTCGACGGACACGCGCAGACCGGCCGGTGAGCATCATTTTCATCGCCCTCAGTAGCTTGCATCATTCCCGTCGGAAATTGTGTGAAAAGAGGACGGCGGCAAAAGGAAAAAGTCCATCGGCCATAATGGAGGCATGTCTTCATCCGGCCCCAGGCGTCCCGACGTCCCTCGCAACCTGAAGCCTTACTTCCTCTGCCTGCTCAAAAAAGGCCCGCGCTGGAACACTACCGAAGGCAATGAAGACCTGATGCCGAAGTACCTGGCCTTCCTGCGCCGCGAATCAGAGGCTCGCCGCATCCTCTTCGCCGGTCCTGTCACTGACGGCAGCGACCTGATCGCCACCGCCGTCCTCGAAGCCGCAACCGCCGAAGATGCTGCCGCGATCGCCAATGCCAACCCCGGCGTCGAGTCAGGCCACTTCCTGGTCGAACTCCATCCATGCTTCCTGCCCGCGCTCGATGCCGTTCGGGTAGAGTATTAGGTCACTACTCGTAACGCAAAGCCTCCATCGGCTCAACCCTGGCTGCGCGTCTGGCCGGAATGTATGCCGCAAACGCCGCCACTCCCGTCAGAAAAAGAGCAGCGCCCAGATAGATCAGCGGATCGGTCGCGCTCACTCCCAGCAGCCTGCCGCCGCTGCCCATCGCAGAGCCGGCAAAGGAGAGCGCGGAAAGACTCCGCGCAACCGCAATCGCCAGCGCAAATCCCACCAGCATGCCCACCGACGCCAGGGTCAGTCCCTGCCGAACCACGAGCCGCAGCACGTCATCAGGCCGGGCGCCGAGAGCCATTCGAATCCCAATTTCATGCGTCCGCTGCACCACCGAATACGACATCACGCTGTAAAGTCCCACCGCAGCCAGAACCACTGCCAACGATCCCAACACGGTCAACAGACTCGCCGCAATCTTCTGCGGGTAGAGCGACGCGCCAATGTATTCCGCAAGCGGAACAGCGTCAAAAACGTTCACATTTGGATCGATTTCCCTGACCTTTTCCCGCACCAGCGGCAGCGCCAGCTTCGGATCGCCCGCAGTCCTGACATAGAAAGCAAGCTGCATGTCCGCGCGATAAATCTGCCGAAACGGCACGTAGAAATACGGAAGCGCCGCCTCGCCCGGATAGTGATACTTGCTGTCCTGCGCCACGCCGACCACGGTGAACCATTCGCCCCACCCGCGAACGCGCCGTCCAACAGGATTGCGCCCGCCGAAGAAGCGCTTCGCAAACGTCTGGTTCACGATCATCACCGGGTTGGATTTCTCGTCGTCGTGCTCGGTAAAGTCACGGCCATCGACCAGCGGAATCCGCATCAGCGGAAGATATCCGGGCGAAATCACGTTGCGGAATATCTTCATGTTTTCCGCCGGACCCGGCGTGAAGCCCTCGATGGTCAGGTCTTCCCACCAGCTCGGCTCAAAGCCCAGCGGCACTCCATCGGAGTATGCGACGCTCTTCACGCCGGGCGCGGATTCCAGCTTCTCCCTCAGCCGCAGGCAGAACTGCTTTCTCTGCTCCAGGTCATACCCGTTCGTCGAAAGATAGAACTGCGAAAGCAGCACATGGTTCGGGTCGAAACCGGGCTTGATCTCCCGCAGCGCCTGAAAACTCCGGGCAAAGAGTCCGGCGGCAATCAGCGCCACCAGCGCCAGCGATACTTCTGCCGTAATCAGCACCGATCGCATGCGATGTGAGCGCGCCCCCGTCATCCCGCTCTTACCTGCTTCATTCAGCCGTTCATGCAGCGCCGTCTGGTTCACCTGCAGCGCCGGAAGAAGCCCGGTCAGGAATGCCACCAGCCCGCAGAGCGCCATCGTAAACAGCAGCACCCGCCCACTGATGGGCTGGTGAATGGCCAGCGACATCTGCCCGGCAGGCAGCAGCACGACCAGCGCACGTCCCAGCCATTGCGTGGCAAACACTCCCGCCAGTCCTGCGGCGGCCGCCAGCACAAGGCTCTCGACAAAGACCTGCTGCGCCACGCGGGCATGTCCAGCGCCCAAAGCCATGCGCGTGCTGAACTCCTTGTTTCGCGCCGTGGTGCGAGCCAGCAGCAGATTCGCAACATTCGCGCAAACAATCAGCAGCACCACCGCACATACGCCCAGCAAAAGCCGTAACGGCGCCAGAAGCAGACTCTGCGGCCCGAAGTGCGATTTTGCCATGGGCAGAAACGTCGCGCTCATGCCCTCATTGGTGTCCGCATCCGCCACGGCCATGCGGCTCGCCAGGGCCGCAAGCTCCTGCTGCGCCTGTTCGAGCGTTACACCCTCTTTCAGGCGAGCTATGCCCAGCATGTTGCGGTCTTTGCGGTCGCGCAGCATCCATTCGCCAACGCCATTCAGGACGGGCTGCATCATGTACGGCACCCACAGATCGCGCGCTTCCCCGGGCACAGAGCCGCGGAACTCCGGAGCGGCAACTCCAACGACCGTCAGCTCATGCTGATTGATACGGACCGTCTTCCCGGCAATCTGCGGGTCCGCGCCGAAGTGGGAGCGCCAGAACCTGTCGCTGATCACGACAACGGGGAATGCTCCCGGCTTGTCACCGAACTCCTCGGGCAGGAACGTCCGTCCCAACTCCGCTTTCGCACCCAGTACCGAAAAGAAGTTCCCCGAAACCAGCTCACCCCACACCCGCTCGGCATGTTCTTCCTGCCCGACGCTGAATGCGGCAGGATGCGTCACCGCAACCCCGCTCACCAGCTTCAGATGATCGCGGAAGTCGATATAGTCCGGGTAGGAATTGGTGACGAATGCGCCGCCCGGCGCCAGCGTTTCAAGCGCAACCAGACGATCCGGCTGCTCGACGCCCGGCAACGGATGAAGCAGGATCGCATCCACCCATCCAAAGACGGTTGTGCTCGTGGCAATACCGAGGGCCAGCGTAAAAATCGTGACGGCGGCAAAGCCCGGATTGCGCCGTATCATGCGCAACGCATGTTGCAGATCCTGAAACAGGCTGTTCATGGCGAACCTTTTCTCCATGCTTCTAGTGCGCAATCCATCAGCCAATTTGCTGACGGCGCAAGTAGCTGAAAAGAATGGGAGAAAAGAAACTGCCACAAAAGGGAGTGTTCGCTTCCGAACAACTACGTTCAGGAATGGGCATTGCCTCTCGGCTTTTCGCCCCGAGAGGGGGGAGGGCTGCCAAGTCTTTGAAAAATATGGGTTTTGGTTTTAAGAGCTGTAAAGTATTGAGACAGCTTGGCTTAGCCGTAAAATATTTATTTCCAATAAGAAAACCCGCCTCAGCTGGCGGGTTCTTCTGTTTTTATCTTCCTGTTTCTATTGTACCGGAATTATGGGTAATTTCATGCCAAACTTGCGGGACTTTATTACATATGGAATGAGTGGCTTAGAAGAAAATTTATGATCCAGGGGCCTGACAGGCTCAAAACCTCTGGTGCCACTCATGGGTTCGATAATCCCATGTCTCAAAAGCGAGACATGGGCCACCCTTCCCCCTAAGTAGCAGCGTTCGCGAGTCGTGTTCCACACTCGACCGCCTTGGCGATCACCTTAATCACATCTTGTATGTGATTAAGGTGATTCACTGAGAATCCCAACCTTGCCTCTGCCTTCTCCATCGCAATCATTAAGCTTTCGACTCGAGGATCACGATAGTTGAAGGTCTTTCTTATAGAACTCCAATAGTTCTGCCGTGCCGTCACATATAGTTTCATCAGTTCATCCCTCTCATCTTGCGATCTACCAGCAGCGAGGACCATCGACAATTGTTGCGTAAAGGTCATGTACTGATCCTGCAATAGCCACAAGGCTCGGTTGGAACTCCTTGTCGATGAGTCGGCAGTTTCGCTTCGGTTTGATTCCTTGACATTCTCTGCCTTGTTCTCCACGTCATTGACGCTTATCGGTGCCACTTGTGATGATTCCGTCGCGGGAATTACATGATGCGACTCAGGTACATGCTTTGCCTGCTCTCTTACAAGTGTGAGGATTTCCTGAACCATATTCGAGATCGATCGAACAGGCTCTTTAGCCGCCGCTATCGGTTCACTCGCGGCGAGCGCGAGTTTAAGGTGAGGCCACCATTGAGCAAATGCCCTTTTGAGCCTTTCTTCGGGCAGAGCGTTTCGCCCTTGAATGCTATTCAAGCTCTTGAGTAGCCTGTACGTGTCTTCCTCATTCGCAATCGTTGCTTGGAAATCAACTAATGGCCCATTCAAGTCGGTAGGTTCTAATCCCGCCAAATAAGGACACACCAGTGAGCGATCAACAGCCTTTGCCAGTGCTCCTGCTTCAAAATTAAGCCACGGCGCATGTTGGTTATCGGGCGTTACACAAATAATGCCTGCATCGGTGGTCTTCAGCTGAGTTGTAAGTTCGACGTTCCATCTCGCTCCCTTTCGGATGTCTTCAGACGACAGCCACGGTTCTATTGCTTGAATTACATTAGGGAGCCAATCACGAAGGATTTCTGCGATTGCCTTACTTGTTTGTCCTGACCAACTCAAAAACACTCTCATCGTTCGCCGAATCCAAATCTACATCAAGGTGCGTGGCTTCGTCTTACCTGAGAGCTTTTTTAACTTCTTCGCCTTCGCCCACCGTTTCCGCTGTGCGCACCAATCCGCTTTTTGGCTGCCGCGCTGAGTGTTCGGCGTTTGGGTACAGGTTTGGTACTGTTCGTGCCTGTGAGCAGCTCAACAGACCTCCTCGTGAAGTGAGGCAATCCCGCAAAAGAAAACGGGCGCGCTCACGAGCGCGTCCCGTTTTCTTTCCACCAAATTCAAGCTACGCCGTTGCGCGCCTGAACATGACTGCGTTCATCCAACGATACCGTTGCTTACAGCGAGTTCATGTTCAGCAGGAACTCGTTGTTGTTCCGCGTCTTGCCCAGCTTGTCGACGAGCAGTTCCATCGCTTCTACCGGGGACAGCGGGTTGAGCACCTTGCGAAGGATCCAGATGCGGTTGAGGTCTTCCTTGGGGATCAACAGCTCTTCCTTACGCGTGCCCGAGCGCTGAATGTCGATGGCCGGGAAGACGCGCTTGTCGACCAGCTTGCGGTCGAGGATGATTTCCATGTTGCCGGTGCCCTTGAATTCTTCGAAGATGACTTCATCCATACGCGAGCCAGTATCGACCAGCGCCGTGGCGATAATGGTCAAAGACCCGCCTTCTTCGATGTTGCGGGCTGCGCCGAAAAAGCGCTTCGGCCGCTGCAGGGCGTTTGAATCGACGCCGCCCGAGAGGACTTTGCCTGACGGCGGGACGATGGTGTTATAGGCGCGGGCGAGACGAGTGATCGAGTCGAGCAGGATCACGACGTCGCGCTTGTGCTCGACCAGGCGCTTGGCCTTTTCGATGACCATTTCAGCTACCTGCACGTGGCGCGCTGCCGGCTCGTCGAAAGTCGAGCTGATGACTTCGCCCTTCACCGACCGCTGCATGTCCGTCACTTCTTCCGGACGCTCGTCGATGAGCAGGACGATGAGGACGACTTCGGGATGGTTCATGGTGATCGAGTTCGCGATGGCCTGCAGCAGCATCGTCTTGCCGGTACGCGGCGGGGCGACGATCAATCCGCGCTGCCCCTTGCCGACTGGAGTCAGCAGGTCCATCACACGGCCGCTGATGTTCTCGCGGACGGTCTCGCTCTTGAGGCGTTCCTGTGGGTAAAGCGGCGTCAGGTTGTCGAAGAGGATCTTGTTGCGCGTCTCTTCGGGCGACTCAAAGTTGATGGCCTCGATTTTGACCAGAGCAAAATACTTTTCACCCTCATGCGGCGGGCGGACGTTGCCGCTGATGGTGTCGCCGGTTTTCAGGTCGAACTTGCGGATCTGGGATGGGGAAACGTAGATGTCGTCAGGACCGGGCAGATAGTTGTAGTCGGGGGAGCGGAGGAAGCCATAGCCGTCGGGCAGGATTTCCAGCACGCCCTCAGCGAAGATGTGGCCTTCCTTTTCGCTCTGCGCCTGCAGAATCTTGAAGATAAGGTCTTGCTTGCGGAGTCCGCTGGCGCCCGGAATTTCAAGCTGGCGCGCAATTTTGCTCAGCTCTGTAATGTTTTTTTCTTTCAGTTCGGAGATGGTCATTGTCACCTGCGGTGGGTAGGTTGTTGTGGGAGGTCGTTCTTGATGAGGAAGGAATCTCGGGTGTGGCAGAATGCTTCAGTTAATTCTAATACGAGGGAGGGCCTGCACAGCAGGCCGCGCTTATGCTGCGCGGCGCTGCTGCTGAACCTTTGCCTTCTCTTGGAGAACGGGGGTGGCCGCCGCAGGGTTCTGGTGGCGGAAGCGAGCCATAACTTCATTCGTAGTGTCCTGCACGCGCGTGTTCGGCTTGTGCAGCTTACGGGTCGCTTTGGAAGCCAGCTGACAGAGCTGGTAGCGATTGGAAACGTGGGTCAGAGCCCCAAATATCAGATCAGAACGCATTGTATTTCTCCTTCATAATTCGGACAGTTCCACGACCCTTCGCGCAAAATACCGGCAGTGGATCGTCGGTCGTCGAAACACCCTCATCGCGAGGGATCACTTTCGTTTCGCTTTCCTTTGGAAGCTTCAATTCTTAAGACGCACTCGCATGCGTCTTAGATCAATTTTTTTTTGCCCCGCATCAGCACTTTTTCGCACAGCGGTATCGTTTCCACTCTGCATCTTTCCAAAAGTTTGCTGATTTGAGACGTAATGCCGTTTCACGAAGCGACGGAGTACACTCCGGCCGCCTGGGCCAAAACCAAAACATCAGCTTGGATCTGGGATGAAATGATTACGGCAGACGAGTGAAACAGATCTTTAACTAGCTTTCCCGCACGCCTCTTCATCGAATCGGCACTTTTGAAGTTAAACGGGATGCACCAGAAGGTCAACATTTTTTTTCATAGATTGAAGGACGTATTTCTCCAGTAAATGGAAACGGGTACATTCTCGCGAATTCCCTCAGGCAACACCCTCTAGTCAATCGATTTTGCTCTTCGAAATCAATAATCTACCCTGCAATACGTTTTTTCATATATTCAAAGCCGCATTCACTCTTTTTCCACATCATCTCGGGAATTGTACTATTGCAATAGTACAAAATGATCCTTCGCGTCCATCGCGGCCTCGGCGCACCGCTCTACCTGCAGATCGAGCAGCAGTTGAAGCATGCTATTGCCGCCGGCGCTCTGAAACCGGACGATCTTCTGCCCCCGGTCCGCAAGCTGGCGGCAGAACTCCGTATCAACCCGAATACGGTCGCACACGCATATCGAAACCTGGAGCGCGACGGCATTCTCCGCACTGTGCCCGGAGGCGGCTGCTACATCAAGGGGGAAAGCTCTGGTCTGCCGCGCTCAGAAAAGCTGCGCCGCCTCAAACCGCTGGCGACACAACTCGCCGTCGAAGCAAAGCAGCTCAAACTGGCCCACGAAGACGTGCTCGACCTGTTCGAAGGATCGTATGCCGAACTCGGAGAGTAACGGTAACAATGGCCGTTTTTCCCGAGGCACGCTGCTCTGAAAGCGCTACTCTGTTCGTGAGGTAATGGGTTCATCAGGTCTTCCGCATGGGTTCCCGAGTTTCAGAGTCAGCGCAGGAGGCGCCCGTCGTGAAGCAATGTGTGATTGCTGCGCTATCGGCGTTGCTCATCGCAGCGCCCTGGCACTATGCAACAGGACAGGCTTCCGCAGCTCCTGTTGCCGTAGGAATGTCTCAACCAGATGCGGCTCCAGCCAGCTCTCTTGCGAAGGGTCTGCTGCCGGAGAGCGCGAGCCCTTCGCCGCTTGTTCCGTCGCCGCAGCTTCTGTTTGACTTCAAAGACACTGATATTAAGTTCGATTTGCGGAGCATGATGGACGTTCTTCGAGACTCCCAGCATGAAGGCTGGGTGCTCGCGGCCTATCCCGACCCGAAAACAAGCCGGCCGCTCATAGGCGCGGGGTTTGGTCTCGATGTCGAGGCGACCGAACATCCTCAAACGGACCCTCTCAATCCGCGTCCTTTCATCGAACCCTCCACCGCTCAGCTCTGGCAGGCCGCGGGACTGGATCCCGACCTTCTGCAGAAGATCCTCGACCGCTTCGATCGCGATCTCGAGAAATGGCAGAAAAAGAAATATCGAAAGAAGATCAGGGCACACACATTGTCGCCCGAGCTCACCAACGATGAAGCCACCAGGCTGCTGCGTATCTCCTCTATACAAGCCGTTCAGAATGCCAAGGCCTATTGCCGCAGCTTTGACCAGCTGACGGGGCCGCAGCAGATGGCGCTGAGCCAGCTTGTATTTCAGATGGGCGTCAACCTTGAAGAATTCGTCCAGTTTCTCAGCGCCCTCAACAGCACACCGGACGAAGACAGCTTGCCGCAACCCGGCGGCAGCGTCGAAACAGCGGGCAACCAATGGAAAAGCGTGCAGCACACGCTGATTGACAGCGATTGGGCGCGACGCTACAGGATCCGCGCCATCAGCGTAATCGCCATGTTTGATCCCGATTACCTAGAAGATCCACGCGCGGCAGAGCATCGGGTGGAAGTCGAGTTGCCGCCCCCGGTCAAGCATCATCGCAAGAAAACACACAGTTCTCAAACCAAGCGAAAAGTGGCCTGAGTCTGTATCCTTAGACCGGCCATCAATCGCAGGATCTGTTGCCAGAATGCTGATCTAAGCATGACGAAACCTACTGGATTGGCAAGACTACTCATTGCAGTCTTATGCAGCGCTCCGCTGGTTGCGGGACAGGAGCGGCCTTTTCCCGTCCTCTCAACCGTAGACGAGTCAACCATCGCTGGCCGGCCCGTTGCGCTGGACAGCGAAGGAAAGCTCCTGCCCTGGCCGATGCCTGACAACACCGGCTACTCGTATTCCGCGTATTTTCTTTCGCAGTGGACGATTATGTGGGACCAGTACAACCGGCAGAGGTTGCCCTATTACTACTGCTGCTTCGATTTCGACCGTACGACTTTTGAATTGATTCCCGATCCTCATTGGGTGAATTCAACGGGTTATTTGCGGGCAATGATGCAGGGCTTTATCGAGCGCCTCTACCCCTATACTGGCGACGCCCGCACGCTGGAATTCCTCGAGAACTTCGTCGATTACGAACTGGAACACGGCCTGACTCCGGAAGGCTATGCCTGGTCGCAGGTGCCGTATCCGTCTGCGAATCCGGGCAGCGCACGCTATACCGGCTGGAGCCAGCACGGAGAAGATTTTGTCGAGCCGCACGTCGTCGGGGAGGACGGTTACGCCTATCTCCGCCTCTACGAAATGACAGGGAACACGAAGTATCTGCGCGCGGCGATTCGTTGCGCCGACGCGCTCGCGAAAAACTTCAAGTCCGGCGATGCGAACAACTCGCCCTGGCCGTATCGATGTCATGCGCGCGACGGCAGCCTGAAAGGCGGTAAGGGAATGTTTCCCTACTCGGCAAATGTCGTCGAGCCAATCATGCTCTTCGATGAGCTGATGCGCATCGATCAGGGAGAAACGGCTTCGTATAAGAAAGTTCGCGCAGGCGCGTGGGCGTGGCTGATGAAATATCCCATGCAGAACAACGTATGGGTCGGCTACTTCGAGGATGTCCAGGGCAGCATGGACAACATGAACCAGGTCATCCCGCTTGAGTTCGCGCGCTATATCCTGCTGCATCCGGAGAAAGATCCGGCGTGGCGCGAGCATGCGCGGCAACTGATCGAATGGGTGAAGACTACGCCGAAGTGGCCTAAATATATGGTGCACGGCGCGATGGTCACCACCGAACAAGGGAGCGGCAAAGAGTTCTGCTGCAACCTGCCGAACCAGTGCTGCGATAGCCACAGCTCAAGGCTCGCTGCCGTCGAAGCCCTCTATTACGCCAGGACGGGAGACATTGCCTATAAACAGGCCGCCTACCGAACTTACAACTGGGTCACATATTTTCAGGGACTTCCTGCCGCTGCTCATGCACCTTTCAGCACACAGTGGTGGTTCACCGATGAGTTCGCAGACGGTCCGCGACGAATGATGGACGCTTTCTGGGCCGTGCCGGAATGGGCGCCGGCCGATGAGTCGCATCTGCTCGGCTCCATTTCCGTCGTCACAAAAATCGCATACGGCACAGGCAGCGTCACTTACTCGACCTTCGACGCGGACTCAACCGATCTTCTCCGCTTGAACTTCATTCCTGATTCCATCAGCGTTGGAGGCAGACTGATCACTCGACGCAATGACCTGCAACGCGAAGGCTACATGTTTGACGAGAAGACGCGCACGCTCTCGATTCGCCACACCAGTTCGAGAGACGTAGACATTCAGGGCAAGAGCGATCAAGCAGTTCCCTCTTTCATCACCTTCGACGATCCGCATCTTCCTGCGGGAACTCCGTTGGTGGGGCAGTATCCTTCGGGGGTGATCGAATGGGGCAAGGGTGAGTGGCAAATCGGCACGCCGTTCGGAAAGTTCGGGACATTTACGCTTGTGCCCTCAGACAAGAACGCACCGAGGGAAGAATTCAGCTTCTATGCGCCCCGCATTTTCGTTGGTATGGACGTGTATAACGACGCAGACAGCGACGCAACGCTGACGCTTCGCTCGCCTGAGAGCCACGAAATCTCCCGCACAATCAAACCCAAGGAACTTGTTCGCCTGAGAACTGGCTGGCATGACCCGATTTCGAAAGTGATCGTCGACTTTACCAACGGGCAGTCCCTGCGCTTCGATAACCTGGCCTATAGCCATCCGTAATTTCTCAGGGCGCTCGGAATAACGGACAACCACAGGAGAACTGAGCATGAAATGCTATCGAACTACGAAAGGAATCTTCGCGGAAGAGGGCGGAAGATACTTTTTAGTGCAGGCCAGCGGATGGGACGAATTGATGCGGGATGCAGCGATGGCCGATCGAGTTCGGGAGAGCACAAAAGGCAGCGCAGTCGCCGAGCCGGATCCTGCCACCATACTGTCGCCAGTAGAAAGCCAGGAAGTGTGGGCGGCAGGCGTGACATATTACCGCAGCCGCAGCGCGCGTATGGAGGAATCGAAGGATGCAGGCGGCGGCGATTTCTATGATCGGGTCTATTCGGCGACGCGGCCGGAGCTCTTCTTCAAGGCGTCGGGACGCAGGGTTGTGGGGCCGGGCAGCAAGGTCCGCATTCGCTCGGATGCGCGCTGGTCGGTTCCTGAGCCGGAACTGGTGCTTGTGATCAGCGCGGCAGGAAAGATTATCGGCTACACCATTGGCAATGATATGAGCTCGCGCGATATCGAAGGAGAAAACCCGCTTTATCTGCCGCAGGCGAAAGTTTATGACGGAAGCTGCGCGCTTGGACCTTGCGTGTTGCTGGCGGATGGTCCGCTGGCAAAAACTACTGCCATTACACTTGAGATTGAGCGCAACGCCAAGCAGGCCTTCTTTGGAAATACAACTCTGGCAGAGCTGAAGCGCGATCCGCAGGAGCTTGTTTCCTATCTTTTCCGCGAGAACAGCTTTCCGGATGGAGCGCTGTTGATGACCGGAACAGGTATTGTGCCGGCGGATGACTTCACGCTTGCTTCCGGGGACCGGATCACAATCAATGTTGATGGCATCGGTGTGCTGCAAAACAGTGTTGCCTGACCATGTGAATGTTAAATTTCATCCGTAATAAGCCCGGATGCGCAGACGACTCTTGATCCACAACAAAATGTCGTGATAGTGTTTGCGCCAAACTATCGAGGAGGCATCCATGAGCGCGGAAGAAAGCCATGGTAATGGTGCTGTCAGCACCCCAAGAGTCGACACGAAGTTCGAGATCGTCGTCATCCCCGTGTCGGATGTCGATCGCGCAAAAGAGTTTTACGGCGGGAAGCTTGGCTGGCGGCTCGACGCCGACTACGACAACGGTTCCGATTTCCGCGTGATCCAGTTCACGCCCCCGGGCTCCGGATGCTCGGTCATTTTCGGCAGGAACGTCACCGGAGCAACGCCCGGCTCTGCCCAGGGCCTGTACCTGATCGTCTCCGATATAGCCGCTGCCCGCAAAGAACTGCTCGATCACGGGGTCGAGGTGGGCGAGGTCTTCCATGGCGCCGACGGCGTCTACACTGGCCCGGACGAGCATTACCTGTTTGGAAGCATTCGAGTCAGTGGTCCCGATCCGGAGCATCGCAGCTACCGCTCATTCGCTTCATTCAAGGATCCGGATGGTAACGGCTGGCTCTTCCAGGAGATTACATCGCGGCTTCCTGGACGTGTCGCCGGCGACACGACATACGCCTCGGTGAACGATCTGGCGAACGCGCTGCGGCGTGCAGAGGCCGCTCACGGCGAGCACGAGAAGCTCCTCGGGCATCGCGATGAGAACTGGTCGGATTGGTATGCGGAATACATGGTGCACGAGCAGTCCGGCGAAGCACCGCCGCAGTGAAAGAGCCAGGAACAGGCCAACAACTAAAGTATTAGTTACATTTTGGACCGACCTGCGTCTAACCAGTGTCGCGGGGGACGAAGCACGCCACCGACCCTGGTTGAAATGCCGATTCAATGTCGGCATTTTTGTGCGGATTTTGTTCTGCCAGATCTCTACGGCTATCTCCGGGCCTGCAGCCTGCTTTGGCCTCTTCACGACTCATCAGAAGTGAGGAGGATACATGAAGTTGATTGCGGTGTTCTGTCTGCTGATCGGTACTTTTGTTTGCACCTCGTCAGGCCAAACGACTGTCGAGACAAAGAAGGCGAACCTTCTCTATTGCTTCGATGGTTTCCCCGGATGCAATCATTCGCAGTTGACGAGGGGACAAGCGAAGCAGATCGCCGACCTGCAGCACGAAAAGAAACTCTGGTCCTGCATGAACGATTACGATGATTGCGATCGCTCAGTGCTGACGCCGACGGAGTTGAAAGAAGTTACGGAGTCGGCGCATCGCCAGAATCTCCTGTCCTGTGAAACGACGACCGATTTCTGCAACAAGCAGTTGTTGACGCCGGCCGAAACAGCAAAGGTTGCCAGGATCGCAAGCCTGCAAAATCTCGCCAGCTGCGAAACGGGTTCCGGGCTTTGCAATCACTCGATGCTGTCTCCTGCTCAACTGGCTGAGGTAAAGGGCCTTGAGCACGAAAGAAACGTGCTCTCGTGCGAGACAGGACAAGGCGAGTGCGATAACTCTTTGCTGACGCCCGCTGAAGCGAAAGAAGCAGCCGCTGTAACCGATCAAACAAATCTGATTGCCTGCAAGAGCGGCGACGGATATTGCGATGCCTCTGAACTGACCGCAGCGGAAGCCGGCCAGATCGCGGCCACTGCGCGCGAGCGCAATGCGTTGGCGTGCGCGGCGGGCGATGAGAGTTGCGAGCCGTCGTCGAACGCTCAGCAGGCCAAAAGCAATCCCTCTTCCTGAAAGGTAGCGCCAGGCGATAAGTTGCGGTATTTCGTCTGGCAGAGTCAATCGAAGAAAGGAGAAAGAACGATGCTAGGACGGTGCTTCCAGGTTTCCTTGGGCATCGGATTCTTAATTGCTACTGCTGCTGTTGCAAATGCTCAAGAGGTGGTTCATGCCTTGTCCGGCACTGTGAGTGCGATCCAACCGGACACAAAAACAATCATCATTAAAACAAATGACGGCTCCGACGGACTCTTTAAAGACCTGACTCGATCCAATGTTTCGCTCCTGTTCGACAAAGAGATTCGCTCCCGCACCACGCCCGCCGACGCATTTAAACATCAGGGTGCGCAGGTCATCGTCTACTACATTGGAGGGGGCTTTGGGGCGTACGCCGACCGTACCGCGGTTGCTCTGCAGAGCCTCGGAGCCGGACCGATCGAAAAAGCCACCGGCACGGTTGTTAGCTCCAAAAAACATGTGCTGACAATCAAAACCGATTCCGGAACGCAGGAGACTTTCCAGATCGCCGATTCCGCGGTGGCAGAAACGGCGACGGGTGTGACGAATGCCGACAAATCTGATCTTAGAAAAGGGGATCAGGTACGAGTAGTCGCTTACACCGACAACGGGCGCAAGAACCTTCTCTTTGTTCGGGAAGAATGAGCCGGCGCGAGATTGCGGTAGCGGGTCAGTTTTAAGCCTGTTACGAAACTCTGCGGTCGAGCCCAGCCCATCGCTGGTTCATGTCCTGTTTGCCCACACAACCCGGACATGAACCGGTGGCTCTTCAATGAGCGCCTCGGTCTGAAGTCGTCAGGCGACAATTGGCTTCCTAATAATCACGGGATTCCGATGAGGAGACCACCGCTCATACCGATGGATTGCTGGTGGCCTCCGGCAAAACTGTAGTCGTAAGCCGGTTCAAGGAACCAGCCGAAACGGTGTTTGCCGGTCGGCCAGAACATGAAGTCTCCCGCCACCTCCCCAGAGATGGAGTTAGTCACTTTTCCATTCTGCCTGAGGTGGACCCATTCGGGACCGACGCCCAGCATGAACTCCGCCTTCCGTGATATGGTCCACGGCTTCTTGAAAAGTAGGTCTGTGTCCCATTCCGTTGACTTACGAGTGTAGAAGGGCGACACTCCTGCCTCAAGCTCCAGCCAGTTCTCGATCGGTGTCACCTCTGCGGCAAGATTCGGCGCGAACGTCGCTGCGCCCCCGCTGAAGTTCCAGCTTGTTGCTGCGCCAAGCTCAACAATCGCTACGGGGTCTTTGTCCTCAACAGCCTGTTGAGGATGGCCGGAAGACGCCTTAGAGGAAGTCTGCCCGTGAGAAGGCAGGCACAAAAACAGAAAGAGGCACGCTCCAGCGAGCGTGAACACGTATGGATGCACAGGTGCCTCCAGGGTAGATTGTGCGTTCCGGCAGCACCGATAGAGATTCAGCGCCAAGGTTCCACCAGGTGGCCCTTGAATTCGCGCGGCAACTCCAGCAGATGTCCAGCATCAACGGATCGCACCGCCCACTCAACCAGCGAGCGATACTGGTCGAAATGGGTGATATTACCCAGCCATTGCGAACCGGCCTCTGAATTCACCACCACGACATTTGGAACGTCGCACGGGCCAACGCAGCCACTGACGGTGAGCTGAAACCGCTTTAAGAGGCCACGCTTTCGCCACTCATCCTTCAGCCACTCGACCGGCACGTCGGGGCGGTCTTTCTGCGTTGCCCCGCAGCAGCAGCCGTGGCACACAATCATCTGGCCAATCACGAGGCGTTTGGTCTCCAGCATGGTTTCGCTCCTCACTTGCATCTCATATAGTATAGGGGAGTATATTACTTACCCAGGGAGGACGAATTGTCGCATATTTCGAAAAACAAGACGAAGACTCTCACGCGTGTCCGGCGCATCAAGGGCCAGGCGGAGGCTATCGAACGGGCTCTTGAAGGGGAAGGTGAATGCGAGGAGATTCTGCAGTTGGTTGCCTCCTGCCGCGGCGCTCTCAATGGGTTGATGGCAGAGTTGATTGAAGGCCACTTGCGTTTCCACGTGCTCGACCCAGCCCAGAAAATACGCCCAGCGCAGCAATCGGCGGCAGACGACCTCATTGCCGTGGTGAAGCGCTATTTCAACTGAAAAGCCAGGAGATCTCATGGCCGCCACTCCCGAAACTGCGACGCACGTCCATGAGCACGAGATGCATTTAGACCACCCGCCACAACAGCACCACGAAGGCCACGATCATGACCATGAGCACGCATTCGAACTCGTAGAGGTGCTGCGTGTTTTGTTCGTGGCACTGGCGGCGGCCGCAGTCTGGTTTCATCTGTGGGAGCCATTCCATCGCGTCAGTGTCATAGGATTGGCAGCCACTCTGATTGGCGGCTACCCTATCTTCAAAGAGGCATTTGAGAACATCGTCGAGCGCCGCATGACGATGGAGCTTTCGATGACCATCGCGCTCGTCTCAGCGCTGGCGATCGGTGAGTTCTTCACAGCACTGGTCATCACGGCGTTCGTGCTGGGCGCTGAAATCCTCGAAGGGCTTACGGTAGGGCGTGGCCGCAAGGCGATTCAGGATATGCTGGACTTCCTTCCGCAGACCGCCAGCGTACTGAGGAACGACCAGGTAGTTGAAGTAGACACCCGGACCATCCGACCGGGAGAAATAGTGCTTATTCGACCCGGCGGCAGGATCCCCGTCGATGGCCAGGTGGTGAGCGGACACTCGTTTGTGGAGCAAGCCGCGATTACCGGCGAGCCCATGCCAAGCGAGAAGACTTTGGGCAGCGAAGTCTACGCTGGAACGATCAATCAGGCGGGCACGCTCCAGGTGCGTGCAGAGCGACTGGGAAGAGAAACGACCTTTGGAAAGATCATCGAAGCAGTCGAGAAGGCAGAGCATTCCCGTGCGCCCATTCAGAAGACAGCGGACCGGCTCGCCGGATACCTGGTCTATTTCGCACTTGGCGCAGCAGTGCTCACATTTCTCATCACGCACAACATTCGGTCGACCATCTCCGTCATTATCGTGGCCGGAGCGTGCGGCATCGCGGCGGGTACGCCACTCGCGATCCTGGGAGCGATTGGACGCGCAGCGAGGCATGGTTCGATTATTAAGGGCGGCATCTACCTCGAAGCCCTTGGGCAATTGCAAACCGTTTTTCTCGACAAGACGGGCACCCTGACTTATGGTATTCCGGTCGTGTCGGAGATCCGCGCAGCACCAGGTCTTTCGGAGCAGGAGCTTCTGGAAGCTGCGGCGAGCGCGGAGCGGAACTCAGAGCATCCCCTCGGCCGAGCTATCGTCCGCTTTGCCGAGCAGCAGCGGATTCCAGTCGCCAATCCGGAGCATTTTGAATACAGGATTGGTCGTGGAGTCGTCGCCTCTCTCCACGGTGACCAGATTGTAGTTGGCAGTCGGGCCTTGATTCAGGAGCTAGGAATCTCCGCCAGCGAAGGGGTGCCAATCACAGACGGGACGGAGGTTCTGGTAGCGCGGAGTGGCCACTTTCTTGGTTCGCTCCTGGTTCGAGACCAGTTGCGCCCAAGTGCAGCTCCGGCAGTGAAGGCTCTTCATGATATGAACGTCAGAGTGGTCTTGCTTACGGGCGATGCGAGAGCCTCTGCGAAGACCGTAGGCGATCACCTCGGCATCGTTGAAGTACACGCCGACCTGCTCCCCGAACAGAAGACCCAGTTCATCTCTGAGCAGGTGAAGAAGGGGCAAACCGTTGCCATGTTGGGCGATGGCATCAACGATGCGCCTGCGCTGAGCGAAGCCACAGTGGGCGTGGCTATGGGGGCCGGTACGGATGTCGCTCGCGAGAGTGCCGACGTTGTCCTAATCGGCAATGATCTGGCAAAGTTTGTCGAGACGGTCCGCATTGCTAAACACTGCCGCCGAATCATCCTGCAAAACTTCTATGGCACCCTCATTGTCGACACGATCGGTATCGGATTGGCTGCAGTAGGACTTCTTAACCCGCTCCTTGCGACGTTTATCCACGTTAGCTCTGAACTCACTTTCATTCTGAACTCCACGCGTTTGCTTCCCTCTCGTCAAAAAGACTCGGACTTTCGATCGGAAAAGATCGTTGTCCCTGCCTGAAGGAGGTCAACGTTGCATCGGCTTCTCAGCACGAGTACGCTCGGCATCATTCTCGCAGCCGCGTCCTGGATACTGATTATCTGGATCATTTCCTTACTTCTCAGGATGATCGCTAATGGATCTGGTTGGATCTACCTGGACTGATCTCACGCCAATTTCGCGGAGAGCAACGCTCTCTAAAGGGCAATGAGTCGTTACGCCTTCTGAGTGGTCCCGGTAGGGACGCCCATCACTGAGCGCCCCCCGGACGGATCCGTACGTGCGCGTCTACGCATACGGCTCTTATGAAGCATGAGTGGCGTTGAAGCGGGCGTGAGGGTAGGGATGCAGGATTCGGGGTGTGGGTATCCACCTATTGAAGACCGGAGTCAGTGACTCCCACTTCTTCTTTGCGCGTTGGCTGCGACGAACCAGAACGTTCCGCCAGAGCCGATTGATGCGCTGTCTGAAGGTGCGCAACTGACCGATATTCCCGGGAACAGCATGGTATTGGTAGTAGCCGGTGACCACCTTCCGAAGCCATGCACCAACCTGACTGATACGATCATGCTTCCGGCGGAGAAGCTCAACCTTGATGGTCTTCAGCTTCGCAACCATTCGCTGTTTCGACGTAATCCGCCAGACGGTGAAGGTATCGGTCTTGTGGCGTCGCCCGCAGTAGTGGGTGAAGCCCAAGAACGTGAAGGTCTCCGGTTTCCCTCTGCCCCACTGTTTCCGTTTGTGGGCCGCATAGCGCCCGAACTCGATCAGCCGGGTCTTTTCCGGGTGGAGTTCCAAGCCGAACTTCGCCAGCCGTTCCTTGAACTCTTCAAGGAACCGCACTGCTTCGGCTCGATGTTGGAAGCCCATCACAAGATCGTCGGCATAACGAACGATGATGACATCGCCCGTTGCCACTTTCTTGCGCCAGGCATCCGCCCATAGGTCGAACACGTAGTGGAGATACACGTTGGCGAGCAGCGGTGAGACTACGCCCCTTACACAAAAGGTAATCTGGGTTTCCGCGTGAGTGCGTGCCATCATTTTGCTGGGGCGCTGAAGGGATGGGGATGCTGTGGCGAATGGTGATAGTGTCGTCCCCCACCAGAACTTCTTTAACCACGAGCCGCACGATGCGCTGGCGCTCAATGACATTAAGCGTTTCAGCGGCGCTGCGCAGGCGGGCGAGAAATGCTGTGAGGGTCTCGGCCAGGCGCAGGAATGCAATCTGATCGGTGCTCTGGTCAGCGATCGCCTGCAGCTCAGCACGAAGCGACTGCTGGCGCTGACGCAGCAAGGGCATTCGATCGCGCAACTGTTCAATCGACAAGAGTCCTTCCTGGTAGGCGTTGAGTAGTCGTTCGATGCCTTTGCCCACATGCGTCAACTCCCGCTGCAGACTCTGCTCACGTTTTTGGGTTGGATTGGCAGAGCGAGCTGCTGCCAGGCGACGATCAAGTTCTTGTTGTATCAGAGCCGGCTCTTCCAGTAGGCGGATCACCTCGGCCCAAACAATCTGATCGAGGAGATCTTGCCTGACAAGGCGGCGGTTGTCGCAAACAGGGCCGCCTAGTTTTCGCCAGCTATCGGAACCAATGCACTTGTAGTAGTGAATCTTACGTGCGCTGGTATAGGTCGAAGATCGCGAGAAGGCGTAACCACACTTGGCACAGCTGACCAGTCCCTGTACAACACTGGGCGCAATGGTACGGCGGCGCGATCGTATTTTGTTCTCTTGGAGAAGCTCCTGGGCCCGGGCGAAGCTCTCTTCGCTTACCAGAGCTGGCACGGGAATTTCGATCCACTCTTCGCGCGGGCGTTCGTGACCGGCTGTCATGCAGGGCGTAGTCACCCCACGCCGGCGCTGCGGACGCATAACGCGCGTCCGTGTCGCGGCGCTGGTTTTGCCGAAGCAGGCGGTGCCACGATAGGTGGGATTCCGCAGCACGGCCCAGACTACCGAGCGTTCCCAGCGAGCACTTGCCTTGCGCGTGGGGATACCCTCGGCATTAAGTCGGCGCGTTATCTCGCCGATGCTGAGCCCCTCCACCGTATACATCTCGTAGATGCGCCGAACGATGCGCGCCTCGGCTTCATGCACGATATAAGCAGCGGGCGCTTCGTCGGTTTTACGGATATACCGGTAACCGTACGGAGCGTTGCTCATCACACTGATCTCGCCCGAGTGCGCGCGGTGTCGCTTGCCGCGGCGCGAGCGCTCCAGGATCTGCGCCCGCTCATATTCAGCGATCATGCCCTGGAACTGCACCAGCAGTTGATCTTCCGCGCTGTCGCCTTGCGGCGACCTCACAAACAGTGTCTCGACTCCGTGGCGGGCGAATTCCTCGATCAGCAGAATCTGATACGCATACTTCCGGCTCAAGCGATCTGGCGCATAGGCGAGCACAACCTGAATCTGCCCTTCAGCGGCGAGGTCTCGCACCTGCTCCAAGCCTGGACGCTCCAGCATGGCCCCGCTATAGCCTTCATCTTCGAAGACCCACTCTCTGGGTACTTCCAGATCGTGGCTGTTGGCGAACTCGATCAGCGAAGCCGTCTGGCTTGCAATCGTGTTCTCTTCGCGCTGCTGTTCGGACGAGACCCGTGCATAGATCGCCGTCATCCTCATCATCGCACTCCTTTACGCACCCACCGACCGGGCGCTCGCGACAGGGCACCAAAATATCGTAGGCCTGGACAAGCTTCGACTCGAGTAGGCGATCAAACGAATAGGAAACGTGGATTTGAAATGGTCCGCTCTTGGTGCGCGGCTCAGCCATGTTTCTTCAGAGCACCTAGAAATGCGTTCAACGCGCCGGTCACGATCGCTCCCATGGTCATGCCGCTGCTTTTTGCGTGCTTCCGTAACATTTCGACCGTGCGCGGCGGAAGTTTCAACGTGACCGGCACCGTGGCCTCGGTAACTTCCACCGGACGAACGAGATGGGAGGCTTCCTGCAGGTACCGATATGCTTGACGCTCTGAGAGTTCGAACTTGCGCGACAAGCGCTGCACTGCCTCGGGCCATGCAACCTGACGCTGGAGTAGGGCGAAAGCGGCGTTCAAGTGCCGAGCCTTTTCCACCTTGGTCGAACGCGTCATATGCCATAAACGTATTACCCCTTAAGACGAAGATCAAGCACCGGGTACCTTGTTCGCCATCCCGTCACTGTCCGTTCGAACTGGAAATTACCTTTTGTGTAAGGGACGTGACCACTGCTCCTTGCGGCGTACCCTGCTTCGTTTCCGACCACTGGCCATCCTCCGACACCCCCGCCTTGAGCCATTTCCGGATCAGGCGAAGTATTCGGGGATCGGCCACCCTGTGCTCGATGAACTTAGTCGTCCACGCGTGGCTCATGTTATCGAAGAAGCCACGGATGTCCGCATCGAGCACCCAGTTCACCTTCTTCCGCTCCAGTCCAACCACGAGCGCATCGAGCGCTTGATGAGGACTGCGGCCCGGACGGAACCCGTAGGAGAAGCCCTTGAAGTCGACCTCATAAATCTGATTGAGGATCGTCACCACGGCCTGCTGGACGATTTTGTCTTCCAGTGCCGCGATGCCCAACGGACGTTGCCGCCCATCGGCCTTCGGTATATAGACTCGCCTTGAAGGCTGCGCCCGGAACGTTCCGCGGTGAACCCGATTGTGAAGATCGACGAGGCGACCTTCCAGTCCAGATTCATACTCCTGCCACCGGACACCATCGACTCCCGGCGAAGCCTGACGCTTGAGAGCGTAGAAGCTATCGCGCAGCAGCGCGGTGTCAACATGGTGGAGCAAGGAAGTGAACCGTTCCTGTTTCCTTTCCCTTGCTGCTTTACGCACACCGTCCAGCCCCTGGGACATGCGGTTCCCGCTCTGTGTCGGGAGCATGCGTGGCTGACCGATGTTCTCCTTCATCTGCGCCCTTCCCTCCCCCGCCTCCGCCGCCGCTATCGATGCTTTGTTCGGCTGGTTCACAGGTACTACGGCACAGTCCGACTTCTCCAGCACGTGCATGTCCGCCGTTCGGCCTGAGGCCTTCGCGGACCGGCCTTCGCCACGTGGCGAAGGCGCACTGGAGATCTCCCGGTTCTCGTGCATGTTGTTTCTCAGCGTGCGCGGGCTCTCACGACTACGCAGGACCGGACAGTCCCTCGCGGCTAACGCGACTGCCGTTTTGCCTTCCTCCTGCTCACTAGGGAGTCGGCATCCTGATCTGCGATTTTTCGAAGCTCAATCACCCCGCCCACCAATGCCTCCGGCCTACGCTTCACGGAACACCTCGCGATGTCCCATGCAAAACTAGAGGTCAGGATGGAGTCGCTAATTCCTTTCCTGCAGGGGACTTACACCCCCTACAACATGCCGGTTTATCCCGGCGCACAGCGCATTATCGCCGTAGCACTCATTGAGCTTGATACAAGCTAAACACTTCCATCTTGCTGCGATTAACGGACCAACCGGAAGGGCTCTGATCGCTCCCGAGTCCAGCTCTGCATTCTGCCGGAGCGTAAATACACAGGCAGCATTCCAGCAGGCCGATGCCATATTCGCGCTCAGAACTCTGTGGCCGGTTCCATTTGATTTCGCGAATCGACTCCTTCGAACAAGCGTAGGAGATCTCCGAGGTCTGACTGAGGCCATGTGGAAAACCTTGTCAAGCCCCACCTGTATTGCTCCCTCCCATAAGCGGTTTATTTTCAGCGAATTGCAGGATCGACCGCAGTGAGAGGAATTATGCTGAAAATTGCTAAACTGGAAATAGGTGGAAATCAGATTCGGGTCTTCAGCTTCCCAAAAAGACTGTAAGTCAAGTAAATAGAGGAATTTAACAGCAATTTCTCATTAAAATACCCCTAACTGCCTGTAAAAAGAGGAATTTAGCGGAACGTGTGGGGGGTGACGAATGCCGGTTCCAGAACTATGACTTGGGCCGATCCAAAAGCGTAGCCCGAAGATTTGCCCGCGAAGGAGCTCCTGCAAGTGAAGCGAACAAGCCAATTGCACGTAAGCGCAGTAGAAAGACGAATTTAGCTGAATGCAGGGGGGAGGGTGCGAACCTCTGTGCCTGGGTTTCAGTCACCTTGCACCCACGCTTCACATCTGCAACACTGACTTCGGTCCACCCGATATGGTTCGTCATTACCTCATTAAAGGCCGCGTACAGGGCGTCGGCTTTCGCTGGTATGTCCACAGCGAAGCCGGAGCGCTGGGCCTGCGGGGCTGGGTGCGCAACACGGAGGATGGTCACGTCGAAGTTCTTGCCGCGGGCGAACCGGACGACCTTGCCACCCTGCGCCTCGCGCTCGACCGCGGATCGCGCGGCAGCCGCGTCGATCAGATCATCGAGCACCTGCTCGACGACGCGGAAGACGAGGACCTCGGATCATTTCAGATTGAAGGAGCCTGGTAATACCAGCTATGAGTCACTCTCTTGATTGCGAGCCGCTGAAGGCGCTCATCCGCACTGTCCCTGATTTTCCCAAGCCCGGAATTTTGTTCTACGACATCACGACTCTGCTCAAAGACAAGATCGGTTTCGCCGAGCTGACCGATGCCCTGGCCGCGCATTACATCGGCAAGTCCATCGATCTCGTCCTCGCGATTGAGGCACGCGGCTTTATCTTCGGCCCGGCGCTCGCCTATCGCCTCAACGCGGGATTCGTCCCCGTCCGCAAACCGCGCAAGCTGCCGGCTCCCGTAGCGCGCGTCACCTATGACCTGGAATACGGGACGGACTCACTTGAGATCCATCTGGATGCCATCGAGCCCGGCCAGAACGTGGTTATCGTCGATGATCTGCTCGCCACTGGCGGAACGATGGAAGCAACCGTGAAGCTGGTACAGCAACTGGGCGGCCGCATCGCCGGACTGGGATTTGCCGTGGAACTCGACTTCCTGAAAGGCCGGGAAAAATTTAAAGACTACGACGTCTTCAGCCTTCTGCACTACAACGAATAGGAACGAATAAAAAAGGCGCCGCTTGGACGGCGCCTTTCAGGCTTTTGCTGCCGATCCCCGCACAAAATGCATGATCAGTGAAATGACCGCGAAGATCAGCAATAAATGAATAAGAAATCCCGCAGTGTGAAACACTACAAAACCGCCAATCCAGGCTAAGACCAGAATCAACGCCAGAATCAAGAACATGCCATCCACCTCACTCTCTCATCCAGCTTCGACGGCACTGATTGCTGGAACGGTTGGATCGTCCGGACTGCATATTGCATGCAATCCGGACGTATTTGTAACTATGCGACGCACAAAATCACGCCGCTTCGGCTTTCATGTTTACGTTCTTCGAGATTTTTGTCAGCTTCTGGTCGGCGGACTTTTCTTCGGCAAGCGTCTCGTCCAGCAGTTTTGCTACTTCAGTCTCGTTCAGCAATTCTGCATAGGTACGCGCCGAACCGTAAGCGGCGATCTCGTAGTGTTCGACGCGCTGCGCCGCTGAAATCAGGCCGGCATCCAGCACATCGGATTCGCCGCCTTCTTTAATGCGCTCTTCACCTTCTTTGAGCAATCCCTTCATGCCCTCGCAGGTTTTGCCCTTTGCATTCTCTTTCATGTGCCTGAATATCTTTTCGAGCCGCTGCACATGCCCTTCCGTCTCTTTCAGATGGCTCTCAAACGCCTGCTTCAGTTCCGGGCTGGATGAGTTCTTCGCCATTTTCGGCAGTGCTTTCGTGATCTGTGTCTCGGCTGAATGAAGATCCTGCAGTTCGTCCAGCAGAAGCTCTTTCATTGTTTCCAGTTTCATTGCATACCTCGGTGTAGAAAGATTGACGAACAATAGGTGGGATGCGGCAAATGCAGTTCGCGCAAACAGGAATCATTTATCCGTGACGCTAGATGCCTGCCGCAACAGAGTAGTTGCCCACATCGTTGCGGAACGCTACCATATCGCCGAATGCTCCGCTTCGCCAATGCGCTGGCCCTTACCGTCGCTTCGCTTGCCTGTGTACATGCACATGCGCAGATCTTGCAGAACACGAACTATGAGCAGGAACTGCATCATGTCCAATCACTCCTGGCCGGAACAACAGCAACCGATATCGCGCACCACGTTCACTACGATTTGAAACTGTACGATCACGACGGTCATGAAAGCACCGGGACATACGACATTTATCGCGATCCAACGCACTATGAGCGGACGGACATCAAGGCAGGAGACTTTCAATTCACGCGCATAAGCAGTCTGGGCGACCATGTGGAATGGGTGCATTACACCGGCCAGATGCCGCTCAAGATTGTCGATTTCGAGCGGGTCATGGACATTCCAGAGGCGGCCGTCAACCGCTTCGGCAAGGAACTACAGGCCGTCCGGCAGATGCAACCGCAGCAACTGCAGGGCGCGCCATTGCTTTGCGCGAACGACAATGCTGGCACGGCAATCTGCTTCAACCCAATGATTCGCCTTTTCTCTTACGCGCAGATGTTCAATCGCACCATCATGTATGACCAGTGGCTGCCAATCGGTTTGCACACGGTGCCCGGCACAATCCGAATCTACCAGGATAAGAAATTACTGCTCGAGGCGACGGGAACAGTAGAAGCGGTCAAGACGTTCCCTGATCACTTATTGGAAATACCCGACACGCCATCGCAGCCATCTCCGGACAGCGATTACAAAATCGTCAAGTCCAAACCTATGGATCTGTCGCAGCCGCGCTATGGGAATGTTCAAGTTGCTGTTTCGATCGACGAAAAAGGGCGCACGACAAAAGAGTCGATCGTTGACTCGGACGACAAACATCTCGATGGTGTTGCGCGTAAGTACACACGGGATCTGGTCTTCGAACCCCGATTAAAAGATGGTCAGCCGGTGCCCTTCGACACCGTCATTTACCTTGAGTACTACCCGTTCTTTCTGGACGCTCAATAACGCGTAGTTGCTCATCGGCTTTGAGATAGCCTTTGCGCCGGAACCAGTCTTCCATTGCTGTCCGCAGTTGTTCTAGAGGCACGCGAGAGCCCGCTTCAAGCAGGCCGTCGGCAACAGGCAATGTGTCATCGAAAACGGCATCGTTAGTAAAGTTGCGCATGGCGAAGTTGTCGATCCATGCGATGGGACAGGGATGCGCTTCTCCACCGGCATTCACGCTTTCGACTTGCAGCTTTCGAACGAACATCGCAATCTATTGGCGCGGCCTTGGGCCAGCAGCGCGCACATTTTCTGGAGCGTCAAATTTAGCGAAATTATCTTCGAATTTCGCCGCCAGCAGCCTGGCCTGCGCGTCGTATGCCTTCTTGTCCGCCCACGCATTGCGCGGATGAAGCAGCTCGCTCGGAACATCTGGACATGAAGTAGGAATCGACAACCCGAAGGCATCCTCCGTTACGTATTCCGCCTTCGCTAGTCTTCCATCGAGCGCCGCATGTACCATGGCGCGCGTGTGTCTCAGGCTCATGCGCCTGCCAACGCCGAAGGCGCCGCCCGTCCATCCGGTGTTGACCAGCCAGCATTGCGCATCATGTTCCTTCAGGCGACGGCCAAGCATTTCCGCGTACACCCTCGGTGCGAGCGGCAGGAACGGCGATCCAAAGCACGCCGAAAATTCAGGCACAGGCTCGCTGCCCAGTCCTGCTTCGGTTCCGGCGAGCTTGGCTGTGTAACCGGAGAGGAAATGATACATCGCCTGATCCGGAGTCAGCTTTGCGACGGGGGGAAGCACGCCGAAAGCATCGGCGGCCAGAAAGAGCACGTTTTTCGGATGCCCACCGACGCCCGGAATGACAGCGTTCTCGATAAATTCGATCGGGTACGCGGCGCGCGTGTTTTCCGTATAGCGTGTGTCGGAATAATCCGGCTCGCCCGTCACTGGGTCGATCGCGACATTTTCGAGCACCGCCCCGAACCGAATCGCGTGATAAATCTGCGGCTCTTTTTCTTCCGAAAGATCGACGCACTTTGCGTAGCAGCCGCCCTCGAAATTGAAGACTCCCGATTGGCTCCATCCATGCTCGTCGTCGCCAATGAGCCGACGCAATGGATCGGCAGAGAGCGTCGTCTTGCCCGTCCCCGACAACCCGAAGAATAAAGCGGTCTCGCCATTCGCGCCGATATTGGCCGAGCAGTGCATGGGAAAAACGTCGCGCCCCGGCAGCAGATAGTTCATCACGCCGAAGATCGACTTCTTCATCTCGCCCGCATATTTTGTGCCGCCGATGAGAATGATCTTGCGCGTGAAGTCGGCCAGAATGAATGTACCCGACTTGGTTCCGTCGCGCTCGGGCACCGCTTCAAATTCCGGAGCCGCAATTACTGTGAACTCAGCGACATGCCGGCCCAGTTCTGCAAGCTGTGGGCGCACAAAAAGCTGCTTCACAAAAAGCGCGTGCCAGGCATACTCGGCAATTACCGTGATCGGCAGGCGGTATGTCGGGTCGGCGCCGGCATAAAGGTCCATCACATACAAATCGCGCTCCGCCATGTGCTTCACCACGCGATCAAGCAGCGCTTCAAACTTCGCTGGATCGAAGCGCTGGTTGACCTTGCCCCAGTCCACACGGCTGCGTGTCTGATCGTCTTCGACGGTGAACTTGTCTTTCGGAGAACGCCCGGTGCGCGCGCCTGTATACGCCACGAGCGCGCCGTTTGCAGCCAGTCTGCCTTCGCCGCGTGCAATGGCCGTCTCTACCAGTTGCGGAGTGGAAAGATTCCGATGAACGTGGGGGCCTTCGATAAGAGTGCGCAGGTCGGTTGCCGTGGTGGCAGCTCCCATAAATATCTCCTTGGGGCAAACCGTTTATTGTGCCATCTGGCAGCGGTGGATGGCAAAGCGTTATCCGTCGTGTCTCGGTCAGGTAAGGTTCATAACAGGAGATATTTCATGGAGACTCTCGCACTCATTGGAGCGTCCGGCAGCCTGGGAAAATCCATCGCCAGCGCTCTCAAGACTAAAGGATTATTTTACCGGGTGATCGGAAGATCGGAATCCTCGCTTCGCGCTACTTTTGGCGCGGATTCTTTCGCCACAATCACTACGTGGAATCCGGACTCTCCCGAATCTATCCGCCAGTCGCTGGCAGGCATCGATACCGCCATTTATATGGTTGGGTCAACTACTGGCAGTTCGAACTGCATCCGCAGCTCATGAAAAAGACTCTCGATGGCGCCATCGCCGCAGGGGTGAAGAAGCTGCTTCTCATCGCCACGGTGTATCCATTCGGCAAGCCGCAGGCCGAGCGCGTGAACGAGGACCATCCTCGCCAGCCGCACACTTTTGAAGGGCGCATGCGCAAGGAACAGGAAGACCTGGTGCTCGCAGCGCACGATACGGGAAAGATTCAGACTGCCATCCTGCGGCTGCCGGATTTCTACGGCCCGGGCGTGGATAAGAGCTTTCTCTGGAGCGCTTTCCAGTCCGCCAAGACGGGCAAGCGCGCGCAGCTTATTGGCCCTATCGATATGCCTCACGAATTCGTATACATACCCGACGCGGGCGCTACGATCGCACGGCTCATCGCTGAACCAAAAGCATGGGGTCATGCGTGGAATCTGGGCGGAGCAGGCATCACGTCAACCCGGGCCATGGCTGACGAAATCTTCGCCCAGGCGGGACGCAAGCCGAAATACATGGTCGCCGGAAATACCATGCTTCGCATTTTCGGTCTCTTCAACCCGATGGTGCGTGAACTGGTTGAAATGCATTATCTGCTGACCTCGCCGGTCATTCTGGACGACACGCGCTTAAAAAACCTGCTGGGAGAACTGCCAAAAACGCCCTATAAACAGGGCATTTTGCAAACGCTGGCCTCAATTTAAATATTCGGATTTCTCCGAGAAGTGCAATAATAGGCTCGACTACCGAACCGCTGCTCAGACTTTCTGACCATCTCCTCCAGGGTACCGAGTAGATAAATGAAACAGGCGCAGGAACTCTCCAGACGGGAACGACTATAGCCAAGGAGCTTTATATGACTGGGGACCTGCAACTCACTTGCAGCGATTGCGGACAAGACTTCACCTTCACAGCGGCCGATCAGGCTTTCTTCCGTGAACGCGGTTATTCCGCGCCAAAGCGGTGCAAGGCGTGCCGTCAGGCGAAAAAGAATGACCATCAGGGCGGCGGCTACGGCGGTGGTGGAGGTGGCGGATATCGCGCGAACGCGTCGCAGGGAACAGCGGTAGTGTGCGCCGGTTGCGGTCAACAGACCACGGTCCCCTTCGAACCTCGGGGCGATCGTCCCGTCTTTTGCAAGGCATGCTATCAGGCACAATCTGGCGGACGCGATAACAGAAGGCCGCGCGGCGGCGGTCGCTACTAGATCTCTGATTTACAGAAACGAAAGGGCCGCTTGGCGCGGCCCTTTTCTGTTGACGTTCTGACGCTGATTACGGAACAGGCTGCGCATCGTCGTTCGCAGGCAAGGTGGGCAGCTTGCTCGTGTGCCCTGCTTCGTGCAGCACCACGTCCAAGTGCTCCAGCACCTCGTCGATGGTCATCGTATACATCTCGCGGCCATTGTCGTAACCCGATTCAATTGCCTGCTTCAGATAATGTCCAGCGATCTGCGCAGCCAACTGATCGGTAATCACATGGCCGGTGCGCTTCTTCTGCTCTACCCATGCCTCGCACGGCATCGCAATCCATACCGGGCGCTTGTTCACCTCATAGCGCACATCCACGGCATCGGCATGGCGGGTAGCGATGGCAACAATATTTGCCTTCCACCGGCAATGAAGGTCCTCGCCGGTCCAGCGGTCGGTTACGTGAAAATCTTCGTACATGGCTGCCTTTAGCGTATACGCCAGTTGCTGCGGTATCAAGCCGGACCGGAAAATGCATTTTGAAAAATATGCATTTACACAACGCGCTCGCAAATCTTTTTCTCCATAACTTGCGTCCAATATTTGTCTCGCAAGGAAGAGAGAAGAAGTATCGGATAAAGGAGTTTAGTTAAAGTGACACAGTCTTCCGAAAATATACGGCGGCTTGAAGAGAAACTGCGTGAGCAGCAGGCCTTCCTGGAACGCAACATGCTGACCGCCGTAGAACAAGGCCGCCAGACCGTCGCCGACGCGACGCAGGATGTTGCCGACCAGGCAGTATCTTCCTACCAGAAGGAACTGCTCTTTACCCAGGGAACCAACGGGCATAACCAGTTGTCGCAGGTCCGTCTTGCTCTTGAGCGCATTGGCGAGGGCAGCTACGGCGAGTGCCTGCAATGCGGCAACCCCATCGGCCCCAAACGCCTTGAGGCAGTGCCGTGGACCCCGTACTGCATCGACTGCCAGGAAAAAATCGAAAACGGCGAAATCGCAGATCCAGTCCGCGCGGCGTAAAAGAGAGTGCAGGGCACAGCTCTAGTGCCCTGCATACACTCCATTGCACGAATCCACCTTTCGGTGGATACCAGCCTCCGTCATCCGACTCAAGACTTTCCCACAAGCATTCCCTTACCGTGCAAACGGTGACTGCTGCCCATTTCAAGACACAAAGCAGGAGCAGCAAACAATTTTCACACTGAGGCCGTGTGACGGAGGAAGTCTTGTTTCAGATCAATTGCCACAATTTTGTCCGGACGATTCTTTTCCCAATTCTGCTCGTGTTTTCCTCGATGCTTTCTGCCCAGCAACTGGCTACAGGGAACATTAACGGCGACGTTTCCGACCCTTCCGGAAAAGCGATGTCGCAAGTTGCCGTGAGCCTTACAAATCTGGCGCAAGGCACCGCCCGCACTTTCACCACGCGGAACGATGGCTCATTTTCCTTCACGACGCTTGGGGCCGCCACCTATAAACTGGCCGTTGCCGCGCCAACCGGCTTTGCAAGCTATGAACAGACTGTGAACCTGACAGTCGGCGAGGAACTGCGTATTCCTGTTCAGTTACAGGTAGCCGCCAGCCGCACGACTGTGGAAGTTGGCACAGATGCCGCGCCCGCCGTCAACACGACAACATCCGTCGTCGGCAGCGTCATCGGCTCTCATCAGATTGACAATCTCCCCCTGAACGGACGGAACTATCTTGAGCTTTCTCTGCTGGTTCCGGGTAACGCACCGGCTCCAAACTTCGACCCGACCAAAGCCAACACCGTCGTCATCTCTTCCGCCGGACAAGTGGGCCGCGGCAGCAACGTCACCATTGATGGCGCCGACAACAACGATGATGCCGTCGGGGGCTCGCTCGTCAATATTCCCGAAGACGCGGTGCAGGAGTTTCAAATCGCAACGAATCGCTTTTCCGCGACGCTCGGACGCTCCGGATCATCTGTAACCAATGTAGTTACAAAACAAGGAACCAACTCGCTGCACGGCGGCGTCGCCATGTACGAGCGCGACAAGGTCCTGCAGGCCTTGCCCGCAACCTACGATCCATCGATCGGCACAACGCCTCCGTTCCATCGCCAGCAATACACCGGCGATATCGGCGGACCGATTCGGCAGGACAAAGCATGGTGGTTCATTGGCGCGGAAGACCGCCAACAGGCAGGAGCCGACCTGGTAGGCGTTCGCAATACGGAAGCGAGAACCATCGACAGGGTTTTCGCCAAAGCACCGCTGCATGATTTCCTGACCACTGAACGCATTGACTGGCAGATCTCCGACCATGACCGCATCGGCTTTCGCCAATCGCTCGAACTGGAAGATGACCTCAGCCAGAGCAGCCTTGATCGCTCAATCGGGAGCGCAGCATACAGGCAGACATCGCAAAACCATCTTCAAGGACTCACCGCTGATTGGGTGCACATCTTCAGCCCCACGCTCATCAATCGCATGAGCTTCGCCGACAATAATTTCGCCAACTCCATCAATCCCATCACAACCCAGCCGCAGATCAGCTTCCCCGATCTCGATGACGGCGCCACCTACCGCGTGCCTCAGGGCACCAAGCAGTTCCGCCTGCAGGGCGATGACACGCTTACATGGTCAAAACAGAATCACACTTTCAGTTTCGGCGGTGAGATGCAGAGTATCGATGCTGACTTCTTCCTCGGAGTTTTCCAGCAGGGAAATATTCAGGCCGTCGAAGACTTTCCCGACTTTGACCGCAACGGCGATGGCAAAGTGAATGACAACGATCTGCTCTTCGCTGTTGCCCTGCGCAGCTCGACACCGACCGTGCCCCTGATTCTGCCCAACAATGACAACTATCACGCTGCTCTCTTTGCTCAGGATGACTGGAAGGCATCGAGCAGGCTGACGCTGAATCTCGGCCTGCGCTGGGAGTTGGATACCAACCTCAACAATCTGAGCTGGTATCCCAATCGCAATCCCATAGTCGAGTCGTTTTATCAGGGAACGCGTCATCGCGATTATGACAACTTTGGCCCCCGTGTTGGCTTCAACTTCGCCGCGAATCCAAAGCTGAGCGTGCACGGCGGCTATGGCATTTACTACGACCGCATCGTGTTTGAAGTGATGTCGCTTGAAAAAGGCTTCGACGGCAGGGCACTGGCGCTGAACGTCACAGCTGGCAACGCCATCACCGATCAGAATGGCAATCCTGTTTATCTCAATCCTGATGGCACATTTCTTCCCGGCGCACCGGAGTTAGTGTCCAGCCCGTTCAGCGGATTCCTGCTCGCAGGCGCAGGCTCAACCGGAATCGACGTTATCAACAATCGTCTGCGCAACCCGATGGTGCAGCAATTCAACCTCGGCATTGAGCAGCAGATTGGCCAGAGCCTCGTCTTCAAAATCGACGGCGTTCACAACCTGGGCACGCGCTTCATCATCGGTCGCCCTGTCGGCTCTGTCTTCAATCCAGTAACCGGAGGCCCGGACAGCGTCACCGATCTCGAATCAGCCGTGAACACGAAATACGACGGTCTCTGGTTCAGCGCACAGCAGCGTCTTGCGCAGTATGGCGAATTCGCTGCCGCGTACACCTGGGCAAAAGCCTACAACTACGCGAACGACGATCAGATTCCCTTCGACTATTCACCCATCGACCCCAACAACCTCGAGCGCGAATACGGACCGCCGCCAAACGATCAACGGCATCGTCTCGTACTATCCGGAGTAGCCAATCTGCCTTGGAAGTTCCGCTTCTCGCCGATCTGGACCATCGCCTCCGGCGTGCCCATGGATATCCTGCTGCCCGACGGCAGCGAGCGCGTGCCCAGCATCCAGCGCAACGCCGGCGGACGCCAATTCCACAACGCCGCTGAATTGAATGCCTTCATCGAGAAAACGAATGCAGCAGGCGGCGTGTATGAAACCACTCCCGGCTCAACCGGATACGTCATGCTGCCGCAGGTCAGTAATCAGGCCCATTTCAACGACAGCTTCAATGCGCTCGATTTCCGCCTCGATCGCACTTTCTCTTTCGGAGAGCGCTGGAAACTCAACCTGATAGGAGAAGCATTTAACATCTTCAACGTTGTAAATTTCCTCGGGACCACAAACCTCAACTACTCCGGTTTCGCGAACACTTTGTCGCCAGATAACGGCAATCCGACATTCTCCTCCAGCTTCGGCAAGCCAGTCTCCACCGCAGGCGGAGTGTTTGGTTCAGGGGGACCACGTGCCTTTCAGGTGGCTGCTCGCATCAGCTTTTGAGCCGGCAAATAGAGAATCTAGAGCAGATATAAGAACTCAATAACGGCTCTTCCCATAGAACTACGAGTGGAGTATAGTCTCTTCACATAGATGTTCGAGTGAAGAGCGGCGACGCTTTGCGCAGAGGGGGAGTCGATGAGTCTCAGCCGGTTTTTCCAGCGTAGGTACTGGGATGAGGAACGCGCGCGTGAAGTTAAGGCTCACATTGCGCACGAGATCGACGACAACCTGGCGCGCGGCATGAATCAGGAAGAAGCCCGGCGCGCGGCTTATATCAAATTCGGCAATCCGACGCGCGTGCGCGAGGAGATATGGCGCATCAACAGCCTCGCAGCGCTGGAACACTTCCTTCGTGATCTGCGGTACGCATGGCGCGTGCTGCGCAGAAGCCCAGGGTATGCCTTCGTCGCGATTCTGACGCTGGGGCTGGGTATCGGCGCGAATACGGCAATCTTCACGGTCGTCAACGGAGTGCTGCTGCGCCCGCTTCCCTATGCGCAGTCGGGACGAATTGTGCATGTTCAGCAAAAGGCCACGAAGGTCAGCCCTGATCCCTTCGGCTTTTCAGTGCTCGAGATCAACGACTACCGTCAACAGGGAGCTGTCTTCTCCGATCTAGGTGAATATCACTCGATGAACTTCACCATGCTGGGAACGAAGGTGCCGGAGCGCGTGGCGACAGGCGTGGTCTCTGCCAACTTTTTCGATGTGTTCGGAGTGAAGCCGATCGTGGGCAGGGTGTTGACGCCCGCCGATGAGTCCATGACGGCGCCGCCCGTGATGGTCCTGAGTTACGAGTACTGGATGAAGGAATTCGGCGGCGACAAAAGCGTCATTGGCCGCTCATTCGAACTCAATGACCGCATGCACACGGTTGTCGGCGTTCTGCCTCCACTGCCCGCTTATCCCGGTACCGACGATCTCTACATGCCGACCACGTCCTGCCCCTTCCGTTCCGGGAAAGATGTGAAGGAGAGTCGCGACAACCGGATGATGGAGGTCTATGCGCGCCTGAAGCCGGGAGCAACACCGCAACAGGTCACGAGCAACCTGCAGACCATCGCAAACCGCCTGCAGATGCAATACCCCAAGTACTATCCCAGTAATTCCGGTTACACGGCTGAATTCGTTCCCATCGACCGCGAACTAACGCATGCCGCGCGGCCTACATTCCTGACGCTGCTCGGCGCATCAGGACTTGTCCTGATGCTCGCATGCGCCAATCTCGCGAATTTCGCATTTTCACGGCATCTCGGCCGCTCGCGCGAGATTGCCATCCGCATCGCAACCGGCGCCAGCCGCGCGCAGGTCTTCCGCCAACTGATGACGGAAAGCCTTCTGCTTGCGGTGGCCGGAGGCGCGTTGGGTGTGCTGATCGCTGCCGTGGGGTCGCGGCTTTTGGTGGAGTACGCGGCACGCATGACGCCGCTCTCGGGCGAGATCCGTATAGATGGAACGGTGCTGCTATTCGCAATTGCCACTGCGCTGCTGGCCGGCATCTTCTTCGGCGTGCTCCCCAGCATCGTCGCAAGCCGCACGCATATCCAGGCATTGAGCGACTCCGATCGAACAACAGGCGGCCAGAGCAACATGCGCACGCGCAACCTGCTGGTGACGTTCCAGGTGACTCTTTCCTTTCTTCTGCTGATTGGCGCAGGTTTGATGATGCGAAGCCTTTACAACCTGCTCACGGTCGATCCCGGATTCAAGACGCAGAATGTACTGTCCATGGCCATCAACCTGAACTGGACAAAGTATAAGAAGCCGGAAGTGATCAACGGATTCTTTCGTCAGGTCATCGATCGGGTGCAAAGCACGCCTTCCGTCACGAGCGCTGCTTTAAGCATGTCGGTTCCGCTCAACGGCGACATGGGTTCGATGCAGGGCGGTATACAAATCGAAGGCCAGCCGGTCCATCCGGGCGAGCCGGCCCCTCAGACCGATTTTCGAGTCGTGAGCGCTGACTATTTCCGCGTACTTGGCGTCCCCGTGCTGAGTGGGCGCGCCTTCACTGATAGAGACACGAGCCAGGCCCCGCCCGTCGCCGTCGTAAATGATCTGATGGCGCGTCGTTATTGGCCCAATGAAAACCCAATCGGTCACCGAATTTCGATTGAGCACGCAACAAACAAGGCATGGATAACAATCGTCGGCGTAGTCAGCAACGTGCACCAGTATGGGCTGGATAAGGATTCCGTTTACGAGGCCTACTTCCCGTTAGAACAGGCTCAGCTGACGGCTGCGCACCTGCTGGTGCGGACGCGCGGTGAGCCGGATCGCCTGACCAACCAGATCGTTCGCACGATTCAAGAAATCGATCCGCAGCAACCGGTCACTGACATCAAAACGCTGGCGCAGATACGCGAGTCGTTGCTGGGCACGCCGCGTGTGACAGCGGTGCTGCTGGGATTGTTTGCCGCCGTCGCGCTGTTCATCACGATTGTCGGTGTGAGCGGCACTCTGGCGCTCTTCGTCGCGCACAGAACGAAAGAGATCGGCATTCGCATGGCACTCGGAGCAACGCGGGAAGTGATCCTGCGCCATATCCTCTACCGTGGCATGGCTCCTGTTCTGGCCGGCATGATCATCGGCATCGTCGCCGCAATCTTCTGCACGCGCGCTCTGGCAGGAATGCTCTTCGCCGTCAAAGCCACCGACCCAATCACCTTTGCCGCCATCGCTTTCGTTCTCGCGTTGGTGGCGCTTGTCGCCTGCTGTATTCCGGGACGCCGAGCGACGCGCATTGATCCGATGAAAGCCCTGCGCATGGATTGAGGCGCGAGACACACCGATTGCCTTCCAAACCGTCCCTCGTCGCGCCTTAAGGTTGTCTTAAGTAATTCAGCTTTAACAACCCACTGCTAACGTCTTGCGTGGCGGCATGGCGGTTGCAATCGTGTCCGCTCATTCAGGAGAACATCACATGACAAAGAAGTCTCTAAAAGCGAATAGCCGCGGCCTGCTTGCTGCGGCCACGGCCCTCCTTTCCCTGGGTTATCTTGTCGGTGGCCTCGCATCCCACGCACAGGATCTCCATCGCGATCACGACCGCGATCGTCAGTTCTGGCCAGGCAATCTGGTAGTGAGCCGCACTGTATATGACAACAACCCAGCCAATGTGAAAGTTGGAACATTGCTGCCTCCAAACTGCGCAGCTACAACTGGTGGATGCAGCGCAACCAGCGGCGCGCCGTACAACGGCTCATATCCTCTCGTATGGAATAACGACATCTACGATGGCAGCTTCGGCATCACCTCCAAGATCTATCTTGACCAGGTCACGCCTTACGGCTGGCTCATCAACTCGCTCGAGGTGCCCAACAACTCGCAGCGCAGCATTAACAGCAAGAGCGATCAACTCGTCACCAGCTTCAGCTCCAAGTCCGAACTCGCGCTTAACCTTTCGACCGATGGTCGCTATCTCACCTTCATGGGCTATGTCTCCCCCATTGACGCAATCGACGTATCGAACTCGAACACGCCTGGCGCCGTAGACTCAACCAACCCGGTGGGCGAAAACAATCTCCGCGCCGTAGCTCGCGTCGATGCGTTCGGACGCTTCCATTTCACGGAAACCAATGCCTATAGCGGAAACAACGGTCGAGCGGCTGCCCTCTATAACAGCGATGGCGAAAACCTCATCTTCAGCGCAGGCAACGCCGGAAACGGCAGCAACCCGCAGCCTGCCGGCGTTGTTCTTGGAGCAGGCACACAGATCATCGACGCCTTGAAAGAGCCCGAAGCGGAGCAGAACCCCGGTACACCAACGCCGGTAGGCAGCTTCTCTGTCACGCTGCTGGGAGCAAAGGCTGACAAGGTGGGCAAGGACGACAACTTCCGCGGCCTCACCGTCTTCAACAACGTGCTGTATTACACCAAAGGCAGCGGCAGCAACGGCGTCAACACTGTCTATTTCCTGGACACGACAGGCACCGCATGTCCGAAGGGAGTTGGACTGCCCTCGAGCTCTGCTGCGCTCCCCACATCGCCTCTGACCTACGATCCGTCAACCCTGGTATCGACCGGTCTGCCCAGTAACATGTGCATTCTCTCCGGCTTTCCCTCGACGCCAAACAAGTCTCTAACAACCATCACAGCTTTCCCCTTCGGCATCTGGTTCGCAGATGCGAATACTCTTTATGTGGCTGACGAAGGCGATGGCTATACCGGTGGAACCGACCTCTACACGCACGCCGCGGCGCAAACGACCGCTGGCCTGCAGAAGTGGGTTTTCAACGGCACCACCTGGACGCTCGCCTCCATACTGCAGAATGGACTTGAGCTGGGCAGCCCATATCAGGTTCACGGCTACCCCACAGGCAACAATCCCGGCACGAGCCTTCCCTGGGCTCCTGCAACCGACGGCCTTCGCAACATTACAGGCCGCGTAAACCACGACGGCACAGTCACGATCTGGGCCATCACCTCCACCATTAGTGGCAATGGCGATACCGGCGCCGATCCGAACCGGCTGGTTGCTATTACTGATCGGCTAAAGAACACGGACGCCACACAGGCTGCGAAGGAGAAATTCTTCATCCTTCGCCAGGCTGGTTTTGCGGAAGCGCTACGCGGCGTGTCCCTCACGCCAGATTCGGAAACGGCAAAACGCAGCTGGTAAGTTGCTCGGCAAGCCTTCTTCTCGCAGGGCAGCGATCCGTCGCTGCCCCGTCTCCTACCGCGACGACGCACTGTTACAGGTTTGACCCGCCTATACCGCGCTGCTAGACTAAAGATATCTAAGCAGACAGCACAATTTCCCTGCCTGCCAGTTCCCCTTCCTCAAAAGGATCTTGAAGGAAACTCGTGGATACACAAACACGTCACGCGCTTAAGCAGGACAGCTTCGTTCAGGCGACCGCTTCCAGCATCAACTGGCTGGATGCTCACCGCTCCACCATCATCAAGACTTCGATTGCCGTAGTCGCCGTTATTGCCGTTGTTCTTGCTGGCGTTATTGCCTACAACAACCGCTCCGAGCGCGCCGAAAACCTCTTCGGTCAGGCCATGGATATCTACAATACGCCGCTGACGCAGCCCGGCCAGCCCACAGAACCCGGCGTTAAGACCTACGCCAGCGCGGCTGACCGCGCCAAGGAAGCGCATCCGCTCTTTGAAGAAGTAGCCAACAAGTACGGCTGGTTCAAGGCAGGCGCGAACGCCCGCTATTTGTCGGGAATGACCGCCATCGATATGGGCCAGACTGCCGTTGGAGAAAATGAGTTGAAGCAGGCCGCCGATTCGCACGACAGCTCGGTAGCCGCGCTCGCCAAGCTCTCCCTTGCCGGTCTTTATCATCAGACGGCACGCGACTCTCAGGCCATTGAGCTGTATCAGCAGCTCATTGCCAAGCCGACGCTCACCGTGCCAGCCAGCATGGCCAAGCTGCAACTCGCCGGTCTCTATGAGACCACGAAGCCGGCAGAAGCAAAACGCCTCTACGCCGAGATTAAGGATCAGGATAAGACCACTGCCGCTGGTCAGATCGCTGCGCAGAAACTGCAGGGCGCAACCGCCCAGCCGCAGCAGCCATAAGTTGCCCACCCCAAGCACAACAGGCCCGCCACTCGCGGGCCTTTGTCATTTCACGGCTACGGCAGCAGACACCAAAAGCTCCTCAACTATGAGCGGTCTGACAGGTCTTCCAATCAGGTAAGTGATTCCAATTCTTCCGCCCCTCTGCTCGCCGATCTCCCATCGATAATCGTCACCACCCAGGCCTTCCGTTAGCTCCCGCAGGTCCTCAAGCGAATACGCCCTCATGCATGACAGGACTCCATCGACGAACAAGGTAACGGGAACAACAGGCAGCAGATAGGTCCACAGGATGCGCGACCAGCGAAATGGCTGAATGCGCGGCGTCACGCGCCAGCAGAGGAACGGCACCGCAGCCGTCGCAAGCGCCCTGCGAAAACTGCACTTCGCCGCCTCAAAGACAGCAATCCCCTGATGCCGGTTTACCGCGTCCGTCAGCATCGCACGCGCAGCCTCCGGATTGAAATGATGAAAGGTCGAGAAAATTGTGCGAAAGCCTTCGAGGTCAGCCGGAATCTGCCGCGCATCCACAGAGGCCGAATAAAATTCGACACCCGGCGCAACGCTTGATCGCGTCCATGCTCTTTCGTTCGGATATTTATCGGTCAGCGAGACGCTTATCAGAAAACCTTCCGTCGTCGCAAACTGCTCGCGCAGGCGGATCCACGGACCGCCTCCACCTGAACACAAGTCCACAATCCTATGCGTGCTGGCATCCTCCATCGCCGCCCGCAGGCGCGGCACAATCACACGATAGCTGTTCGTATAGTTCCAGATTGCCTCCAGCGCATCCGTCACAAGGTCGCGCAGAAAGCCCGGATACAGCCGGTGATCGTGCAGCTCAAACCATTCTCGGCGTCGCATCGCAATCGCAGCCAGCATAGCAGGATGCGCCGACTATCGTACCCTACCGCTTTTCGATTTTTCATGAGCGCAAAAGCCTTGTTTCCCGTCTGTCCAGTAGAGAGATGAGTTCCTTCGAAGCACAAGTTGGCGACTGGTTTTACACTCAACCTGTCTTGAAGACCCGGGAAGATGTGAGCGAAATCATCACCGCGCTCGTCGCCGAATATTCGACGACGCTCTATCGCGTCGCTTATTCGGTCACGCGCAACGCTGCCGAAGCAGAAGACATCGTGCAGGAAACCTTCCTCCGTGTCCTCAAGCATCAGGGCAAGCTCGATGAAATTCGCGACGCGCGCGTGTGGCTCGTCCGCATCGCCTGGAACCTTTCGCTTGACCGCAAGCGCCGCAGCAAAGCGCGCCCCGAAACCGAAGACATCGCTGACCTCGTGCGCACGCTGCCTTCAGCCGAACGCCGCGCCGACGACGAAGTCATCTCTTCTCAGGAACATGCCCGCGTGCTGGCTCTCATCGACCAGTTACCTGCGAAAGAGCGCGAGGCACTCCTGCTTTCGGCGCTTGAAGAGCTATCAACGACCGAGATCGCGGGCATTTGTTCCACCACCGAATCATCCATCCGCTCCCGCATCTTTCGCGCCCGTCGCGAACTTGCCGAGCTGCTCAACAAGCAGAGGAGTAGCCGATGAGCACACATCAAAATTCAGCTAGCAACACCGATAAGAGAATCGACGCCACGCTGCGCCTTTTCGCGCACGCGCAGCCGCCTGCAAACCTCGAACAGCGCATCCATGTGCGTCTGCAGCGCGAACCAGCGCACGCTCACGCAAATCTTGTGAACAGGTTCGGCAACTTCTTCTTTGCGCAGCGAATGATCTTCGCCTCAGCCGCTGCAGCACTAGCCTGCTGCGCCATCGTCATTGGCAGCGTCCAGCACTCGCGCCAGCGCGCGTTCCCTGCTACCGGAATCCATCTGTCATCTCCCGGCAGCGGGCTCGGCGCAGCCTCGGGCACGCACATCGCACCGCAGCCGGTACCAGTGCCGGAGAGCGCGCACTTCCGATCTGAACGAAAAGCCGCAGGTGGCCGCGCGACCGTCTCGCGCGATACGCATAGACCTAAAGGCGTAGCCGTGCCCGAATCAACACAACCCGAAAAACCCTAGCTCGACAGCGCCTCGAAAACCATGTGCAGAAGTGCCAGCACAGCCGCGCCGATAAAAGCCGCCCCGAAGGTATTCACATAGAATCCTGGAACAACGCCGCTGGCGAGCTTTAGTATCAATGCATTAATTACGAGGAAGAACAATCCCAGCGTAAGAATTCCAAGCGGCAGCGTGATCAGCTTGAGCAGGAACCCGAGTGTGACATTCAGCAAGCCGATCACGACAACTGCAATCAATGCTGATGGCAGATTCGCTACTTTGAATCCCGGCACCAGCCACGCAACAATCAACAGCGCAATCGCGTCAAGAATCCATCTCACCAGTAGGTGCAGCATATCTCTTTCCGTAACCTCTCTTTTTCAAGGGCTGAACGTCACTTAACAGGAAACAACGTTAACCGTACCAGCGTACCCTGAGATAGACGTTTTATGAAGCTCCGCCTTCTGATCCTTCCGCTGTTTATAGCAGGCATTTCCTTCGCGCAGGCGACGCAGCCGCCTTTGCCCGACGTCCCCACGCTCATGAAGCAGGTCGAAGACCATCAGCACAAGCTGGACGAGGTGCGCGAAAACTATACCTACCATGAAACCGTCATCACGCACGAACTCGACAAGAACGGAAACATCAAGAAAAACGAGAGCGAAGAGGACAATGTCTTTTTCGTCAACGGTCACGAAATCAATCGGAGGATGAAGAAGAACGGAAAAGAGTTGAACGCCGACGAGCAGAAAAAAGAACAGGAGCGGGTTGAGAAAGAAGTCGACAAGGCATCAAAGACACCTCCCGGGCAATCGATGGACAAGAACGAAGTCAGCGTTACTCGCCTGCTGCAGATCATGAAAGTCTCAAATCCGCGCCGTGAGCAGATGGACAATCGCAGCGTCATCGCCTTCGACTTCGTAGGCGATCCGCACGCGAAGACACACGGCATGGCCGAAGATGCTTCCAAGAAGCTCTCCGGCACAATCTGGGTCGACGAGAACGACCGCGAAGTGCGCCGCATGGTTGCGCACTTCGATGACAACTTTCATCTTGGCTTCGGACTATTTTCCGTCGGCAAAGGCAGCAACTTCACCTTCGACCAGAAACTGGTAAACAACGAGCTCTGGCTGCCGACTGACGCGCAGGCCCACATCGTCGCTCATGCGATTGGCATTATCGGCTGGCGTGGCGATATCGCGGTCACCGACAACGACTACCAGAAGTTTCACGCCGACGCCGTGCAGCAACCGGGGGCAACAGTCGTCAAGTAACAATCCGACTTTTTCTGTTGCACTGTCTCGGCATAGAGATATACTCCCACCCATTCGATTAAAAGTCTTATGGGCAAGTACATCATTCCAACCGCTGAAACCTGTATCGATCTCCAACTGAAGAATCTCGATGCCGTGCTGGCTTTTTTTGATCAGGAGGTGCGGGATAGGTTAGACTTCGAGGCCGACAGTCTTCGCTTGCTTGCGGATCGCTTCGATCGTCATCTTGATCATGTCATTGAGCAATGCGCAGCGGCAAAAGAACCGGAAGAAATCGGGCAGATATTTCGCAAAGCGCGCGGCGATGTGATCGAGTTTCTTTATTCCACTACTTTGACGATCAGTGTTCTTCGCCTCGCCGTAAAGACCAGAATGGCTGAAGCGCATGCACGCGGATATAGATCTGCTGTCGATTTCCTTTCTATAGAGCAGAACACACTCACTATCCAGGCCCTCAACTCAATTAAGCCGGAGACCGAGCGTCCAACGCTAAGCCTCCGCGAAGTGCTGGCACTCTCCCGAAAAATCTTCCTCGTCCCGTCGCGCACATCCGAAACGGTGAAGATATGGTCTGCCGTTTCTCTCAACTACGCGCGTGCGCAGAAGAAGCTTTTTTCGGCTTCTACCAGCAGGCTTCGGCTTCTTTTGCTGGGCAGGTTATGGCGTATTCTCTGGGGTCTCGTGCAGCAATATTGGGGAATCGTCTTCGCGCTGGCTTGCGCAGTCCTGCTCGGCGTGATCGCCTGGGCATTAGGACTGGCTATTCCGGGAGTTATATTTGCCGCTGTCTTCGCTCTGCTGTGTTATCCGCTCCAATTGTTTTTGGAGCGAGTCTTCAAACGATGGCATCTGCGCCGTTACGGCAGAATATGCGTCTATACACTGCGTGATCTGTATCTGGCCCAGATCATTGCCCGTGCATCCGTAATTGGATTGCAGCAGATTGCCGAAAAGGAGCCAACAAAGGCGATCACAGCAACGCAGAAAACCGTCGACACAAGCCCATAGCCTACAATCTGCCATACGATTTACAACAAACAAATGACCGCCTGAGATCAGGCGGCCATTTGTAACATAGCCAGGCACAAATTACTGCGGCTGTGCTGGAGGGGCCTGCGGCTGCGCTCCACCGCCCTGCATTCTCTCCTGCATCCGTTCCTGCATTTTGGCCTGCATGGCTTCGTATTTCTGCTTCTGATCAGGAGTCAGAACGGCTTCTATCTTGCTGGTCGTATCGGCATGCAGGCTCTTTGCCTTCGCCATTTTGTCGTCGCGCGATAGCGATGAGTCCTGATGCAGTTGCATCATCTGCTGCTGCTGACTCTCGAGGATCGGCTTGATCTGCGTCTGCTGATCCGAGGTCAGGCTCAAAGTCTTCGTCAGATGCTCCAGTTGCTTATCCGGATTCATCATCTGCCCGCGCGGTCCATGCATCGGGGGTGGGGTGGTTGATTGGTCCTGCGCGAATGCCGTCATTCCAAGCCCGAGCAGACCAGTGAGCGCTATCGTACAAAGTGTTTTACGCATTGTTGTGTGATTCCTCCAACACTTATTCAGAACACCGTCTGGCGTGCTGGGTTGCGCTCATTCGCTGCGGGCGCGAGTGAGCGCCTCCAATGCAGATAGACGCGTGGTCCCATCGCTAAGTCCACATGTCGCACAACTTTTGTTTGTGGTCGGGTTAGCCGTTTACTTGCCGGTCGAGTGCGGTGAGGTCAGCGGCGGCATCACGACCGGACCTGATCGCAGCCCGCAGGGCAACAGCCCGTCGGCATGTTCCTGAGGATGCGGTACATAGGCGTACGCAAAGACAGCCCGGTACTCATATTCGCCCGGATTGTTACAGATCGCGCAGCCTGGCCGATAAGCAATCGACGGATGATCATGAACCGTTTCCGTCCATTCATGCGAGGCGTGCGCCGGAACTGTCATGTACTCCGGATTCCGGGGTGGGTCTTTTGGCTGATAAGCAAAAACCTCCCCCTTCTCGTTGTATGCGTCCACAAAGCTGCCACCCGATCCGCTCGATGCGCGCCACAGCCACTTGTTTCCCACGTGCGCGTACCAATGCGCGCTCGATGGAACAGGCTCGGCGAGACGAATGTCCTTATTTGTATCGTTCTTGATTACAAATACAAATCCCGGCCCTTTTTCCGGCCCTGCCTGAGCCAGATAGCTCGCCGACAACGTGATATGGGAGCACAGTGGCACATACGGGCCCGGATGGTGGGTGACGGCTTGTCCTGTGGAAACGGCTATCGCTGCCAGGGCGACAAAGATCGCTTTGCATTTGTTCATCAAAGCTAGACTATCGTGCCAGGACCATTTCAGTGGCGATTGGGCCGCGAGTTGACGATCAGGGAAAGACACAACCACTGGCGGACCCGGGGGATTCGGCACTTTTACCGGAACTAACTCCGGCGTCGCGGGTCTAACGAAAGGTACTGGCTTGCCTTTCTGGAAATTGGCTGGCGCAAGGCGCGAAACGTATGGGATCGGCTGCGCGCGGAAAAGAGGCTACGGCAGTATCCCTGGCACATAGGTTTGTCTCACCGTGAAACTGTGTGCCGATGAGGGAAATAACATGAAACCCTACATGCACTTGCGGGCATCCTATTCTGCCAGGCTTTTCGATTCCACAACCGGCGCCGCCAAATGCACAAAGACATCTAAACCTCTGGCGGCATTGACCTTGGCGCTCCTTGTGCTTTCCAGTGGGCAGATGCTTTTTGCGCAACAATACCCTGAGATCGGCCCGTCGTACAGCGCGCAGTACCCACAAAGCCAGCCACAGAATTACGGCGCGCCAGAACCTGTCGATGTGCAGCCGCAATCCTACGGCGGACAGCCACAAACCTACCCTCAGCAGTCTTACCAAGATTACGGGCAGCCCTATCCCCAGCAGAATCAGGCTCAACCACTCAACGCCGATCAGCTGGAGCAACTCGTAGCCCCTATTGCGCTTTATCCCGACAACCTGGTGGCGATTGTGCTGGCTGCGTCCACATACCCTGCTCAGGTTGTGCAGGCTGACCGCTGGCGGCAGGTGCTGGGCAATGCATCTCCCGACCAGATCGCCGGCGGAGCCGACGTGCAATCCTGGGATCCGAGCGTGAAGGCCCTGACCGCCTTTCCTCAGGTACTCGCGCAAATGGACCACCGAGTTAGGCAACGCCTATTTCAACCAGCCGCAGGACGTCATGCAGGCTGTGCAAGTCATGCGTCAGCGCGCCCAGGCCGCCGGAAATCTGCAGAACACTCCGCAGCAAACGGTTGGCTACTATGGGAGCAACATCGTGCTCTACCCGGCGAATCCGCAAGTCGTCGATGTGCCAACCTATAACCCCTGGAGCGTATACGGACAGCCTGTTTCGCCCTATCCCGGCTTCTCGCTGCTCGGAGCGATCGGTTCATTTTTCGGCTCATCGCCGATTCAGTGGGGACTGGGCATTGCGATGTCGGCCTTCAGCCACACCCCCTGGGGGCTGCTCGGCTGGGGCCTCAACTGGCTCACCCAGTCTGTGCTCTTCAATCACTCAAACTATTACTCGAATAGCACCACAGTAGCCGATTGGCACTTACCTCCCAATAGCATGCACGCCTATTCCGGGATGAGAGCGAACCGCTCCTATATGGCAGCGGCCAGCTACGACAGGGGCATGGCGTCCAGCTACGGCCGAGGCGGATACAGCGCGAGACCCGAGTCCCGAATTAGATCGGGATATGGATCGGGATTTGCCCAGCAGCCACAAAGGCCTGCTTACGGTTACGGAGAAAACCGCCGAACCACAAGCTACAGCCGCGGCTATCAATCCCCCGGATTCGGCTACGCACGCCCAACACAGGAAGCCTTCAACCGCACCCAGCCGGTGATCAACAAAGCGCAAGAGTATAGCCGTCCAGCCTATTCGAGCTACGGATACGGATCCAGCTTCTACAACAGGCCCACCACGAGCTACGCAAGCCGATCGGCCCCTGTCTTCAGCAACCCAATGCAGACATATCGAGCGCCTGCAACAACTTTTGCGCGTAACGATTTTGCTCCGCGCTCTTCCAGCGCGTTTGCGGGCAACAGCTTTTCCGGCTACTCCAATAAGCCGGAACACTCAGGCGGATTCCATCTCTTCGGCGGAGGCCATTCGTCGGAGAACCCGTACGGCGGCCACGCGCCAAAAAGCTTCAGCAGCAGCAAGAGCTTCAGCAGTCATTCGGGCGGCGGCTTCCACTTGTTCGGCGGACACTCCAGCGGGGGTGGCCACTCCAGCAACCACGGCGGCGGACATCATCACTGATCCAAGAACTGGAACTTCCTTTCATGACGTGATATCACCTTGAAGCATGACATCTCTCACGCAGCCCGACCCGGCGGAAGCAGCCAAGCGCAAAGCGGCAGAGTGGGCCGCCTCACAGATTGAAGATGGAATGGCCGTGGGCCTGGGCACAGGCACGACCTCGGCACTCGTGATTGAAGAAGTGGGCCGCCGCGTCGCCGCAGGCCTGCGCATCACCGCCATTGCCACGTCAGAGCAGTCGCATCGCGAAGCCGTCAGCCTCGGCATTCCCATGACCGACTTCGCCCACCAGCCGCATCTTGATCTGACAATCGACGGCGCCGACGAGGTCGAGGAAGGGACGCTGCACCTCATCAAAGGCCACGGAGGAGCGCTGCTGCGCGAGAAGATTGTCGCCATGGCCAGCAGCAAGCTGCTCATCGCGGTCGATCCTAGAAAACTGGTCAAGACACTAGGCTCAATCTTCACCGTGCCAGTCGAGGTGGTTCCCTTCGGCTGGGAGACAACAGCTAATCGCCTGCGTGACCACGGCTTCGCGCCTGAGTTGCGCGTCAATGACGACGGCCAGCCCTATATTACCGACGGTCACCACTTCATCCTGCACTGCGACCTGCCCAAGTCAGGCCTCACGCCCGAGCAGGCCGCCGCCGCCTTTAACGATACCGTTGGCGTCGTCGAGCACGGCCTTTTCCTCGGCATGGCAAGCCGCGTCGTGATTGGAAGTGTTGAGAGGATTCAGATCCTTGAACGCCGGAAGGCTCAGTCTTCCTGATCTAATGGGCGCCGCCAGACCGTCACCAGACAACCTTCACAGGATAGCGGCCGAAGTTCGCGTCTTTTGTCAAAACAGAAACATCTTCTTCGATTGCCTGCGCAATGAGTATTCGATCGAAGGGATCGCGATGATGGAACTCGAGCGACTCAAGGCGCAGCAGATGCTGCACTCGCAGTGGCAGAAAGCGAAAATCGTTCTTTTCCATCTCCGACAACAGAAAAGTTACCGAATTTCCCGGCACCTGTAGCGTGCCCTTCTGCATCTTGATTGTTGCTTCCCATAGGGAGCTATACCCGACCATTAACTCTGATTTTGGATCAGCAATGATGCGCTTTGCCCGCGCGGACAAGTGTGCATCATCGCTGATCCACCACAAGAAAGTGTGCGTGTCGAGCAGGGCCCTCACTTCTTCTCTTCATCCGGAAACAGTTGACTGTTATAAAACAGGTCTTCAATTTCCTTGTTTGTTTCAGGAGAGTTGAAGTCGTCGGAGATCCAAATTTTTCCTTTGGCAGAACCGATGATACGGCGCTTGGACTTTCTTGCCACCGGCACAAGCTTCACCGCGGGCTTTCCGGCGCGGGCGATGATGATCTCCTCGCCGTCTTCGGCCTGCTGAATCAACTTTGAAAGATGAGTCTTGGCGTGATGGATGTTGACTTCCACGATCTCTATATTAGCTAATATGCTTAGCTAAGAAAAGACTAGCCGTCCTCGGCAACTCCATCCTGTCGGGAGCCACCCACTGTTTTCTTGCCGTGTCACTATTCAACAACTCCGGCGACCAGAACCGATGCAACAACTCTCCATTCAGCCGATGCTCATTCAGCTTGAGAAATTCATCGAAGGTAGGCTCGTCGTGCGAGGCGATCAGGCACACCCACGCGACAGTAATCGTCTCGTGATACAATTCAGGCCTTCCCAGGTGCTTCGCATATGCCTGAATGCCGTTGCTCACACGTTCCGCGGCGATTTCCAGCGGGTGCTGGTGAAGATGCAGCCATGCGAGGCGCAGGTGGTCTGCATGGCGGAAGCAGGCTGGGGGCAGCGAGCAGGCGTGAAATGCAGCAAGGAATTCGGCGTCGCTTAGGGCCGATGAGGCGGGCTTTAAAGGCATCGTTTCTTTCTCCGTCAGTCAGAGGTCCCACCCGCATCTCAGTGGCGAATGTCAACCTAACATTCATGGGCCCCGAAGGTGTCTTAATTCTAAATGCGCCAGCGGAGCGACATCATGCGATTGAAATCAGATCGTTCCCGCGGTAGCCCTCAATGTTATAGGTTCAGCTATTGGCTGGACATATCAATACTTGCCTGCTGCCTGACCTTCGTTCTCTCCGGGTACGGATACGCCGCAACCAAACCGGAAATAATCGTTCTGCGCGCTTCGCCGGGCGCTCTGCCCATAGGGCAGGCCGCAGGTAGCTCAGGGGTTGCTGCCCCTTCAGGGACAGCGGCGATATCCGTCAGTTTGAGCAATCTGAGCTTCGACAATCTGACAGTGGGATCGACGGCAACGCTGCCAGTGACTCTGACTTCAACCGGGACGGCCCCGCTGACGATCAATTCGGCAACGATTCGCGGCGTGGGATTCAGCGCGTCCGGGCTGGCTTCCCCGCTCACCCTCAATCCACAGCAGGCCGCAACACTTCAGGTGCAGGCGGCTGGCCTGAGAATCGGCGCAATGACGGGCACGCTCACAATCAGGAGCAACTCTTCTACGAGCCCGACAATAACGATCAGCCTGACAAGCACGGGCGTAGCGCGAGGAAGTCCGCAACTGACGGTAAGCCCGAACAATCTGAGCTTCGGCAATGTGACAGTGGGATCGACAGCGACCTTGCCGGTAACGGTGGCCTCAACCGGGACGGCTCCGTTGACGATCAGTTCGACGACGATCAGCAGCGCCGAATTTACAGTGTCGGGGGCAACGTTCCCGATAACTCTGAATCCCAAACAGACGGTGACGCTTTATGTCACGTTCGCATCCGCGGAAGTGAGCACGATCAGTGGCACGCTTATAGTCAGCAGTAACGCTGTCAGGCACGCACGAACGGCGATCAGACTCGCCAGCACGGGCGTGGCGCGAACAAGTCCGCAACTGACGGTGAGCGCGAGCAGTCTGAGCTTTGGCAATGTGACAGTGGGATCGACAGCAACGCTGCCAGTGACTCTGACTTCGACCGGGACAGCTCCACTCACGATCAACTCGCAAAGCATCAACGGGACGGGGTTCACGGTGTCGGGGGCGACCTTCCCAGTCATGCTGAACCCGAAGCAGGCGGTGACGCTTCATGTCACATTCGCACCGAAAGCGGCAAGCGCTGCGACGGGCACGCTCATGATCAGCAGTAACGCGACGAGGCGCAGTGCAATCGCCGTCAGCCTGATCAGCCAGGGCGTGAGTCCACAGCTGACGGTCAGCGCGACCAGTCTGAGCTTCGGTACGGTCAATGATGGCTCGTCCGCAACGCTGCCGCTCACGTTATACTCAACCGGCACGGCTCCGTTGACCATCAACTCGGCAAAGATCAGCGGTACCGGCTTTACTATGTCCGGAGCCACCTTCCCCGTGACCCTGATTCCTCCGCTCGGGATAACGCTTCAGGTACAGTTCAGCCCCACGGCAGGCATCCCGGCAATGGGCGCCGTGACGATCAACAGCAACGATTCCACCAGCCCATCCACGGTGGTGGGTTTGAGCGGTACGGGCCAATATGTGGTGAATCTGCGTTGGGACGCTCCCGTCAACTCTCCTGATCCGGTGGCGCGCTACGACGTCTACCGGTCGACAGGAAATAGTTCCTCTTATGAGCTGCTGAGTTCAATCCCGGATAGTCAAACGATGTACGTCGATAGCTCCGTCCAATCCGGTACTACCTATAGCTACTATGTGACAAGCGTCGATCGCTCCGACGCGCAAAGCGGCCCATCGAATACGGTCACGGTACCGATTCCGCAAGGGCCTAACTCCGTGTCGGGACCGGTCCTGTAGAGGCTCCAGCAAACGCATCCGCGTGCCAATCCAGTGATACTCTGGCTTACTCACGATTCTTGCTTCCCTGTTTCGGAGGAACGATGCCTGCGAAAACTCCCGATCAACCTCTCTCACTTGCCGATTCTCTCGTACGGGCTTTGGATATCAACTGCCGCATTACACTCTATCTCGTGGAAAACCTCGATCCTGGGGCCTGGCACACGCCGACGTTAGACGGCAAAGGCCGCAAGGTGGCCGCGATTGTGGCACATCTCCATAATGTGCGCCGCATGTGGCTGAAGGCCGCGGGCAGCAAGGAGATTCCGGAACAACTGGAAAAAGAGAAGCTGAACGCAAAAGAAGCTCTTGCCGCACTGGACCAGAGCGCGGCGGCTCTGCATGCGTTGGTAGCTGAATCTCTCGCCTCGGGCGTGCGCATCAAGGACTTCAAACCAGACACAGCAGCCTTCGTCGGCTACATCATCGCGCACGATTCGCATCATCGTGGACAAATCGCCATGCTCGCGCGTCAGACAGGCTTTCCCCTGCCGAAGCAGGTAGATTTTGGGCTGTGGGAGTGGGGCGCGCGGTAGAGGGCGTGAGATTCACGCCGATCCAATTACGTTTGAATCAGCGGGTTTACCCAGCGCAGTCCGGGAAAGCGCGAAAAATCGCGGTCTGTCGTGTGGAGCACGCCGCCGTATTCGATGGTCAGCGCCGCGAGCTGCGCATCCGTAGTCATCGGACCGCGAGCTTGTCCTTCCAGCAGCATTTGCTGAAATACCGACCAATGACGCTCACCGGGAGACAGAAGACGGACATTCGGCTGCATCAACCATTGATCAACTGTGGCGATCCCTTCCGTCATGGAAAAATGCTGTCCCGGCAGTCGGGGATTGGTCGCAATGCGCAGAAATGCGCAGACCGTCTGCCATGGTAGACCCACAGGCGCGGCATCGGAAAAAATCCCTTCTATCCAGCTTCTCGCCCGGTCGTGAAAAGGTGATTGATCGTCGTAGGCATACAAAAGAAGATTTGCATCGACAACGATCACCGATGCTCCGCTCCTTCAAGAAATTCCAACATATCCTCCACGCAGTCGTAGCTCGGCAGATTCAGACTCCGCGGTTTCACCACAAAGCGCTTGCGGCGTGGTGGATGATGCGCAGCGGCCAGGCCAAGTCGCAACAGACGGTTGACTGTCCCTTTAAATGATTCCCCCGAACGCCGAACTTCCTGCTCAAGAAGGCTGGCAACGTCATCGTCAATGGAAAGTGTAGTGCGCACATCATGATGATTCTATAATTTGCATCATGATGTCAATATAAGATCGACAACCCAACATTATTGGCGTGAGGTGAAAGGGAATAAATAATGCCGAATCAATCTTCGATAGTTCTAGCTGCAAATAGTGAACTTCTTCAAGATTCCGGGATCGACAATTTGTTGGCACAAATACGACCACACTGGAAAGCCCAGAATCTTACCGCGCGAGTGAAACGACTTCTTCCGGTTGATCCCAGCAGCGCGTGTCAACGAATTTTCAATGCATGCATCCATGATCTGAAGCAGAAACTTGCTATTGCGGGCATAGACATCACTGCAGAAGCGGCAGTTGCAAATAAATTGCCGCCTATTGCGCGGTCCGAAGATTTAGAGCGTTACACGCCATATAACACCATCGAGTTAGCTTATCGTGTAGGAATTCTATCCCGAGCTGAATCCCGACGTCTCTTCCGCGTTTACGATATTCGATCAGATCTTGAACATGAAGACAATGAATATGAGGCAACAGTCGAAGACTGTATCTATGTATTTAAGACAGCGGTCGAGTGTGTCTTAGCTCGCGATCCTATACAAATTATTAAGCTCAAGAATGTAAAGGAAATCATTGAGCAACCTTCTCCCATTACGCTCGACCTATCAGTTTTGGATGACTACGAACACGCTCCCGATATTCGTCAATCGGAAATTCACAAGTTTCTGATTAGCACAGCACTCAATAGCAAACAACCCGACATTGTAAGGCAGAACGCTTGGATTGCGTTGCGAACACTTAAACCCATAACCAGAAATTCTGTGCTTATTAGCTCGGCAGAAATGCTTTCTGAAAAGATCGGCAGAAATAGTGCAGACCTGTTACAGACGCGAGTAGCTTTTGCTGGAGGCATACTGCCTTATCTTAAGAAAAACCAAGTGGCAGGTTTCTTCAAGACGTTTCTTGAGCAAATGAAGAAGACGGGTTATTCATTTCGAAGCCACGCTCAACACCGTGAACTCTTACGCAATTTTGATGAAGTCGGTGGCCTCGCCCATTGCCCAAGTGACATCCTATCCTCCTTCATAGAGTGGCTTGTACTTTGCTATGTTGGAGAACCAGGCGGCTACGGGCAGGGTTGGGGTAGAAAGGTGTTCTATAGCAATGTTGGAGCTCCAATGGCGCTTGATCTCATTAATGTCCAGAAAGACAACTTACATGAGGCCTTTAAAACAATGCAGAAGGAAAGCAAACTACTTCGTGGAGCGGTTTTAGATCAGCATGTAGAGCGACGTTTTGAAAATATCAAAGACTTATTCTCATAATCTATCCACAAAGCAAAAAGCCCGCTCTTACGAGCGGGCTTTTTGTGATTATGCCGGCGATCACCTAATCTCCCACACAATTTCTCGTGCAGTACCATCGGCCCAGCGAGGCTTAACTTCCGTGTTCGGGATGGGAACGGGTGTGACCCTCGCGGTATGGTCACCGGCAAACTGAGGCGCTTTCAAGGCGTTTACGCCTTGAGCCGAAGTCCTGAGGGCTACGCCCGAAGGATCTTACGACTCGCCTTATAACTTGGGCTGGCGCTTGGCGGGCTGTTTCTCCCGCAGCCAGGTGCTTCAACGAGCTTTTTCTCTCAGAAGCTAAAACGGCAAACTGGCGCCATATCCAACCTAATATCTCACAACGAAATCGATCGGGAATATTCCCTTGAATCTTACTACCTTGACCAAGCGTATTTACAAGGCTTGTTGAATATCTTCAGTGCGACATACTGCACAGAATTAATTCTATGGACAAGCCGAACGGGCGATTAGTACTGGTAAGCTACACGCATTACTGCGCTTCCACATCCAGCCTATCAACCAGGTGGTCTTCCTGGGCCCTTCAGGGAGATCTCATCTTAGAGCGTGCTTCCCGCTTATATGCATTCAGCGGTTATCACAACCGAACTTCGCTACCCAGCCGTGCCATTGGCATGACAACTGGAACACAAGAGGTTCGTCCATCCCGGTCCTCTCGTACTAAGGACAGCCCTCTTCAAATCTCCTACGCCCACAGCAGATAGGGACCGAACTGTCTCGCGACGTTCTGAACCCAGCTCACGTACCGCTTTAATAGGCGAACAGCCTAACCCTTGGAACCTTCTACAGCTCCAGGATGCGATGAGCCGACATCGAGGTGCCAAACCATTGCGTCGATATGAACTCTTGGCAATGATCAGCCTGTTATCCCCGGCGTACCTTTTATCCGTTGAGCGATGGCCCTTCCATACAGAACCACCGGATCACTAAGGCCTGCTTTCGCATCTGCTCGACTTGTAGGTCTCACAGTTAACCACTCTTATGCCTTTGCACTCGACGACTGATTTCCAAACAGTCTGAGAGTAGCTTCGCGCGCCTCCGATACAATTTAGGAGGCGACCGCCCCAGTCAAACTACCCGCCTAACTATGTCCCTCTCCCGGATCACGGGAGTAGGTTAGAATCACAACACTCACAGGGTGGTATCTCACCGTTGGCTCCTCCAAACCCGAGAGTCTGGGATCAAAGCCTCCCACCTATCCTGCGCAGTAAGAGTCATAATTCATAGTTAAGGTGTAGTAAAGGTGCACGGGGTCTTTCCGTCTAGCTGCGGGTAACCGGCATCTTCACCGGTACTACAAGTTCGCCGAGCAACTCGTTAAGACAGTCATACGATCGTTACGCCATTCGTGCAGGTCGGAACTTACCCGACAAGGAATTTCGCTACCTTAGGACCGTTATAGTTACGGCCGCCGTTCACCGGGGCTTCAATTCAAAGCTTCGCCTTGCGGCTAACCTCTCCTTTTAACCTTCCGGCACCGGGCAGGCGTCAGCCCCTATACGTCGTTTTAGACTTTGCAGAGACCTGTGTTTTTGTTAAACAGTCGCCGTATGCGTTTCACTGCGGCCCACCAGAGGTGGGCGACCCTTCTCCCGAAGTTACGGGTCTAATTTGCCGAGTTCCTTAACAAGCTTTCACTCGAGCGCCTTTGGATATTCTCCTCGTCTACCTGTGTCGGTTTGGGGTACGGTTCCCAACTACTCTCCTTAGAGGATTTTCTTGGCAGCGTGAACTCAGCAGCTTTCAGGCATACGCCCTAATGTTTTGCGCCTCACTGTTAAGCTCCGACGGATTTGCCTATCGGAACCAGCTTACGCGCATCAAGCCCCATAGCCATAGGAGGCCCTGCTTATCCTTCTGCGTCTCCCCATCGTCAAACGAGAGTTGGGAGGTCCGGAATATTAACCGGATGTCCATCAGCTACGCCTTTCGGCCTCGCCTTAGGGACCGCCTAACCCTGAGCGGATTAACCTTCCTCAGGAAACCTTAGACTTTCGGCGTGAAGGGTTCTCACCTTCATTATCGCTACTTATGCCGGCAGGGTCTCTTCGCAACGCTCCACCAGTCTTCTCAGTCTGGCTTCACCGCTGTTGAGAATGCTCTCCTACCACGCACACCATAGGTGTGCATCCGCTGCTTCGGTGTACAGTTTTAGCCCCGTTGTATTGTCGGCACCGGACCGCTTGACCAGTGAGCTATTACGCTTTCTTTAAAGGATGGCTGCTTCTAAGCCAACCTCCTGGCTGTCTGGGCGTTCCGACTTCCTTTCCCACTTAACTGTAACTTGGGGACCTTAGCAGGCGGTCTGGGCTGTTTCCCTCTCGACAATGGAGCTTAGCCCCCACTGTCTGACTCCCGGACTGGTTGTCTGTGGCATTCGCAGTTTGGTTGGATTCAGTAAGCCGGAAAGCCCCCTAGTCCATCCAGGTCTCTACCACCACAGCAAATCATCCGAGGCTAGCCCTAAAGCTATTTCGGAGAGAACGAGCTATCACGGAATTTGATTAGCCTTTCACCCCTACCCTCAGCTCATCCGAGCTTTTTTCAACAAACACCGGTTCGGTCCTCCAGTGGGTGTTACCCCACCTTCAACCTGGCCAAGGGTAGATCATCCCGCTTCGCGTCTATTCCTGCCAACTATATCGCCCTATTAAGACTCGCTTTCGCTTCGGCTCGCTTACGCTTAACCTTGCTGACAAGAATAACTAGCCGGCTCATTATGCAATAGGCACGCGGTCAGGCATTCGCTTGCGCGCATAGCCCTCCCACTGCTTGTAGGCACACGGTTTCAGGTACTTTTCACTCCCCTAACAGGGGTGCTTTTCGCCTTTCCCTCACGGTACTGGTTCACTATCGGTCAGAAACGAGTATTTAGCCTTGCGGAATGGTCTCCGCGGATTCAAGCAGGGTTTCACGTGCCCCGCCTTACTCAGGTGCCAGCTTCGAGTCCGGATAGTTTTCGTCTACGGGTCTGTCACCCTCTGTGGATCCCCTTTCCAGAGGATTCGACTAACTACCGGATTGGTAACTCTACTGTTGCTGGTCCTACAACCCCCGAGACACCGAAATGCCACGGGTTTGGGCTCTTCCGATTTCGCTCGCCACTACTTTCGGAATCGAGATTTCTTTCTTTTCCTCCGGGTACTGAGATGGTTCACTTCCCCGGGTTCGCTCGTACCCGCCTATGTATTCAGCGGGCCGTACTTGAGGTTTGCTCAAGTGGGTTTCCCCATTCGGACATCTTCGGATATAACGCCTGTGTGCGGCTCCCCGAAGCTTATCGCAGCTTGCCACGTCCTTCATCGCCTGTTTCTGCCAAGGCATCCACCGTGCGCCCTTAGTAGCTTGACCATAGAATTAATTCCATGCAGGAACTAACATCTATGTAATATTGCCGCCTTAGTGACCATACCTATCTACTTTTTACATAGATAAGCACGTCACAGAATTTTGATCTAAAGACACTCAACTTGAACATGACTTAGCCCCGCAGTCTTACTTAGATCCGCAGAACAAAGCCTTGCTCAGCCTTGTAATAAATTACCCAATCGATTTCGTTGTCAAACATCCAGCCGTCAGCTTTCGCTGACGCTCGCCCTCAGGCGAATCGAACACGACTAAATCCGAACTACAGACTTAATCCTGCCCAAAGATCAACTTCTCTTGAAGAAGCTCACCTTTGGGCATTCTCTCGTACGAAGTTGGTGGAGCTGAGGAGGATCGAACTCCTGACCCCCTGCTTGCAAAGCAGGTGCTCTCCCAGCTGAGCTACAGCCCCATCTTAAGTTATGGTGGGCCTGGGTAGATTCGAACTACCGACCTCACCCTTATCAGGGGTGCGCTCTAACCAACTGAGCTACAGGCCCGGCATTCCCGCCCAGGCGACTCACGCCTTAACCTTGATCAGGCGCCAGGCTGAGCCAGACTGCTCACTTTTGCGTACTCGAGAAAGTTTTCGAGGACCAGGTTGAACTTGCTCGGCAGCTACGCCGCCGATGACCATCGTTTGAAGCAGGAAGAAGCAGAGATGGTTTGATTCAGGCTCCTTCAGCTTGAGTCAGGGACTCTCGCCGAAGGGTGTATGACATCTCTCATGCGCGGCTTTCGCCGTCCGCTATCGCGGATACATGAGACTGCCATAACGTTCTCTCTTAGAAAGGAGGTGATCCAGCCGCAGGTTCTCCTACGGCTACCTTGTTACGACTTCACCCCAATCATGAATTACACCTTGGAAGGCTGCCTCCTTGCGGTTGGCTCACCTGCTTCTAGTGCAACCCACTTTCGTGATGTGACGGGCGGTGTGTACAAGGCCCGGGAACGTATTCACCGCAGCGTTCTGATCTGCGATTACTAGCGATTCCAGCTTCATGGAGTCGAGTTGCAGACTCCAATCCGAACTGAGGCCGGCTTTTTCCGATTAGCTCCCCCTCACGGGTTTGCGACGGTTTGTACCGGCCATTGTAGCACGTGTGTAGCCCTGGACATAAAGGCCATGAGGACTTGACGTCATCCCCGCCTTCCTCCCCGTTATCCGAGGCGGTCTCACCAGAGTGCTCAACTAAATGGTAGCAACTGGTAATAAGGGTTGCGCTCGTTGCGGGACTTAACCCAACATCTCACGACACGAGCTGACGACAGCCATGCAGCACCTATATAGCAGCCCATTGCTGGGAAGGGATATTTCTACCCCGGTCCACTACATTTCGAGCCCAGGTAAGGTTCTTCGCGTTGCGTCGAATTAAACCACATGCTCCACCGCTTGTGCGGGCCCCCGTCAATTCCTTTGAGTTTCAGCCTTGCGACCGTACTCCCCAGGCGGATCGCTTAACGCGTTAGCTTCGGCACGGCGGGATTGGGTACCCGTCACACCAAGCGATCATCGTTTAGGGCTAGGACTACCAGGGTATCTAATCCTGTTTGCTCCCCTAGCTTTCGTGCCTCAGCGTCAGTTGTGGTCCAGTGAGCCGCTTTCGCCACAGGTGTTCCTTCCGATATCTACGCATTTCACCGCTACACCGGAAATTCCACTCACCTCTCCCACACTCAAGCCCGGCAGTTTCTCGTGCAGGCTTCGAGTTGAGCCCGAAGATTTCACACAAGACTTACCGAACCGCCTACGCACCCTTTACGCCCAATAATTCCGAACAACGCTCGCCCCCCTCGTATTACCGCGGCTGCTGGCACGAAGTTAGCCGGGGCTTCTTCTTCCGGTACCGTCATTATCGTCCCGATCGAAAGGAGTTTACGTCCCAAGAGACTTCATCCTCCACGCGGCGTTGCTGCGTCAGGGTTTCCCCCATTGCGCAAAATTCCCCACTGCTGCCTCCCGTAGGAGTCTGGACCGTGTTTCAGTTCCAGTGTGTCCGTGCGCCCTCTCAGGCCGGATACAGATCACTGTCTTGGTGGGCCATTACCCCGCCAACTAACTAATCTGCCGCGACCCCCTCCTTAAGCGAATTGCTCCTTTGACCCGTAGGTGTTATGCGGTATTAGCCTCGGTTTCCCGAAGTTATTCCCCACTCAAGGGTAGGTTAGTCACGTGTTACTCACCCGTGCGCCACTTTACTCATGGATTGCTCCACTTTCTCGTTCGACTTGCATGTGTTAGGCACGCCGCCAGCGTTGATTCTGAGCCAGGATCAAACTCTCGTTTGAAACCTGATGATTGCACCCGACTGACGGAGGTCAGCGGGGCAATCGCCCTGCAATGCTCGAAAGATTGCAGAGCATAATATAGTGAGAATGATCAAACCGATCTTCTTCCATTCTCACGACTGGCATGTTCAACCTGATTGTCAAAGATCCTCAACAGTGACCGCCTGAGCGGGCTGCTTTTGGATCGAGAGCATGACTTCGTCACGCGTCCTCGAACTTGTTGCGCCGTTTTTGCGCGAACTTTTTAAGACTATCGAAGCTTTGTAGGCTTCGTCAAACTTTTTCGTAAACTTTTTCGTTTACTTGTTCGTTTCGACTTCTCATAAGTGCGATCGATCTCGATCCGCTACTTACAAAGCAATCTTCGTGTCCTTAGCCGGGTTCCAACTCCACAACCCAGCAAGTTCCGCACAGCGCTAAACTCTGAAAGATCCACCGCAAAGCGTACTTTGCTGATCGGGCACTCAGCCCTGAAGGAGATTTACTCCTGACTTGCAATGGATTGTTCGCTCTGAATACCGCCTATCGCGGTTGTCGAACTATCACTTTGCTTCGCAATCTACTCAGGCTTCCATTTAAGCCGGGAGCGAAGCGACTTCCCACTGCTTTTCGTATCGCTTTTCATCTTATCGCAGATGAGCACATCTTGCAAGCTTCATCCGCCCACGGCGACAAGCGCCTCTTCAGCGCTTCGTTCACCTCGTAGCGACAAGATGAATACTATCAACCCGCGTCGCCCACTGCAACTGTTGAAAACTGTGAACGCTTGTTGAAAAGCGACGTTCACGCAGTATTCATGCGGGTTTTGCTGATGGCCAACTCTCCTCATCTGGCTCAAAAAATCCTTAACTTGTCATCCTGAGCATAGCGAAGGATCTGCTTTTTCAGCGCCCACCGAGAAAAACCCTAGCTCTTCACCTTGAACGTCCGCAGCATCTGCTCAAACGTTGGCCGCAATGCCTCGAAATCCTTCTGCGGAGCAACAAACACCAGATAACTCAGCGATCCATCATCCCGCGCCACTGTCACCAGCCAGTCGTGCTCCGTTCCTCCGCCAGCCGAAGCCCCCTGGTTCTGAAACTCGACACTCCGCGCATCGCGCTGATTCACCCGAATCTCATCCACTCCAGTGACCGCCTTCAACCCGCTATTCCCCTGCTGTATGGAAGCAATCAGCTGCCGCGTGGCAGTTCCCAGATCCGCCGCCTGATGTGACTGGAAAGCATCGATGATCACGCCATAAATCACTGTATTGCCATCACTTGCGGTAGGCACCACGCCATTTGCTGGCGCAATCGTCGCCCCCGCTCCCGCTTTCTCCGCCGCCTGCCAGTTCCCCGGATACTGCACCGAAAACCCCGAGCCATCAAGCACGATCCACTTCCCGCTCGGCTGAAAATCTAACGGCTGCGAGTCGATCGGAGGCGGAGCACCCCCACCCCGCCCGCGCCAGGCGCCGCTTGAAATCTCTTTAGCCGTAGTACGCGTGCATGCCCATCACCAGCTTATGGATCTTCTGGAACTCAGGCGTCGTCTTCACCCACTGCGTTCGCGGCGGCAGCGTCTGAATCTCGGCATTCACATACTCTGTCCGGTTCCCGGGATTGGGATGGTCGCTCAAGAACTGCGACCCGCCCGCGCCATACTTGCCCTGAATAATCTCGAAAAACTGCACCATGCCGCGCGGATCGTACCCGGCGTCATACGCAATATCGGTGCCCATCAGATCGGCCTGCCTCTCAGCGTCGCGTCCCATCTTGAGAAAGGTCATGCCGGCGGCCGCGCCCACTCCCTGCGCTGCCAGCGCACCACCAGCGCCCGGCAACCAGATATCCCCGCCGCGAGCTGCCCCAGCGCCCACCACGGAGCCTGCCCCTGCTGCTTGGTGATGTTGCAGGTCGCATGCCGCATCACCACATGCGAAATCTCATGCGCCATCACGCCGGTAAGCTGCGCCTCGGTTTCCGCCGCCTGAATCGTGCCTAAATTGACGAAAATCGGCCCACCCGGCAGCGCAAAGGCATTGATATCGACCTGATTGACGACATGAAACGAATACGGCCACGCATATCCGGGGGCAAACTGCACCAGCTTCGCTCCCAGTTGCTGCACATACTGCGTCACCGGACTCGAATCCGGCAGCACCGGCATTTCTTTGTAGACTTGCGCCGCCGCCTTCTTCCCCTCGGCAATCTCGCGATCTGGAGTGAAAGCATTCTTGCAAGGAGCAGGCTGCGCAAAACGCGCATGCGCCGGGACGGGTTGCTGAGATTACCAGCAGGAGAACGAAAACTAAGGGAGTGCGCTTCCTATTCACGATGTCTTATGCCCTAAGACGATGCTGCAACGATCATCGTTACTCTTGCAAGCATGCAGGGGAGCAGTTTTTTGCTCCCCTGCATGCTTGCGAAAGGCCCGTGCGGCCAGCACCGCGCGCCGCGTAGGCGCCGCCGGAGGCATGTTCTTAGTCCTGCCGCGCGATCACGCCCAGGTCAGTCAGCCCGTTCACAAAGAACTGCACTGCCAGCGCGACCAGCAGCAGTCCCATGATGCGAACGAGAATGCGAATCCCCGTCTCGCCCAGCACCCCGCGAACACGGTCCGCACCATTGAGCACGCCATAACTGGCAACTGCGGTAATCGCAATCGACCCGATAATCGCGAACATCTGCCAGTGGTTCGGAGCCTGCCCGACCAGCACCATAACGCTTGAAATCGCGCCCGGCCCCGCCAGCATAGGAATCCCCAGGGGCACAATCCCCGCGTCTTCTTTGGTCGTAGCTTCCGTCGTCTCGTCGGAAGATTCCTGCGTAGGCGACCGCTTCGCCTCAAGCATGTCAATGCCGATCAGCAGCAGAATCAACCCCCCCGCAATCTCAAACGCGGGCAGCTTGATGCCGAAGAGACTGAAAATAAATTGCCCGGTAAAAGCAAAGGCCGTCAGCACAATAAAGCAAGTCAGCGACGCCTTGAACGCCATGCGCTTCCGCCGCTTCCGATCGGCGCCAGCCGTAATCGCCAGAAACGAACCGAGCGCTGCAAACGGGTCTACGAGAAAAAAGATCGAACTGAAGGCCAGCAGCGAAAAACGCACATAGGTCGAGTGCTGCAGCTCATGCAGTGCCGTATTGGCCGGCCCGTACATATTCAATGAAGGTATCCTATCTCCCCACGCTCCGCCACTCCGGCGATTGCGTCAGCTAAGTAGTTAAAAATAATAAGTTTAAATCGAACATTGGAAGAGCCGTCCCCGCTGCCAGTGTCAAAACTTCACGACAGGGTGCACGGATTGCCGAGGGCCGAAAGGTTGCCTCGATGATTTCAATTTATAGCTTTATTTATCAATACTTTACCACAAAATCCCCTTTGGCACGCCGACTGCTTTTTCTTAAGCGTGCCCGACCGGGAGGGTGCTTGTTCACCTCCCGGGAGGGCATTTGCAATTGGCATCAACCGCAAACCGACTGTCGGAAGCCAACAAGACAGGAGAAGAAACTAAGATGAATGCTTTTACTTTTACTGAATCCCCCAGGATCTTACTCGGGAGTGATAATCAACACCTGATTTCCGCTGTCAGGAATGCTCTCCTTAAGGCGGGCTTCAACGTAGAAACAGCAAACGACTATACCCACCTGGAAACACTGTGGCAGCAATTGCGCCACGAGATCGTTCTCTTCGAGGTCTCGCATGCCGACTCGGTCGAGCCAGCCACCAAATCGGCCCTGCGCATCAAGCGGCAGAATGCGCAGCAATTCATCGCCTATCTCGCCGACGGAAACCTGCAGATGAGCGGCCTCACTGGCGACGCGATCCTCTCTCGCGATACCAACAAGCTGCCGCAGGCGCTGCGCGAAGCGCTTGACGAAAAATCGTACGGTATTAGAACTGGGCCCAGGCCAGCCCATCCGCATTCTTACCCGCATCAATCGCGGTCTTGACATTCCATGCAGCAAGATCAATCACAGCTACCTGATTGCTGTGCCCGCACGAGACGTATGCCACGCCGTTATCGGGCCGCACCAGAATCTCGGTCGGCCCCAGCGGCACATCAATCGTCCGCACTACCTTCAGCGAGGACAGATCGACGACCGCAACTTTGTTCGCAGACGTCAGAGCCACCAGCAGCCATTTGCCGTCCTTTGTTGACGCCGTCCCATAGCCAATCGAAGGCAGCGCGATCCATGATTTCACCTTGTTCGTCGCCGTATCGATCACCGCCATCCGCGGCTTGGTGTAGTCGGCGACGAAAACCAGCTTGTCGTCATTCGAGAGCGAGATGCGCTGTACTGTCGGCGCAACCGGAATCACAGTGACCAGTTTCCTCGCCTTTAGATCGAGCACCGACACACTCCCCGGCCCGACATTGGCCGTGTAACCGTAACGCCCATCGCGCGTAATCGCCAGCATGTGCGATTCCGCCGCGCCCGTGGGAATCGTGCCGACAATCTTCAGCGTTTTCGGATCAATCGCCGTGACCGTCTTATCAAGCTCCGTCGTCACATAGAGCAGCTTGCTGTTGGGATCGTAAAGGGCGCGATGCGGGCGCACGCCATGCCCAAAGTCAACCGTCTTTACGATCTTCCTGCCGGCAATGTCAATCACGTCCATCGTGCTGCCATCGGTGCCAGGCTTGCCTACACCCGAGTTGCCATAGATCGGCACAAACGCCAGCTTCCCATCCGGCGATGCCGCAACTTCGTGGCCTGTGTAGCCATCTTCGGGAACTGCAGCAATCTGCTTCTCCGTAACCGGATCAATGATGCTCAGATTCTGACTCGTCTGATTCGTAACCAGCAGAACACCGTGCGCAACGCTCTGCGCTGTCAACGCAAGCGGAGCCGCGCACAACAGAAGAAGAAATAGCCTGGAATTTTGCATCGCCCGCGAATGTATCACAAACTCGGCATCGATGGACTAAACCGATTCAGTGTAGAATTTCGCCGTCTCAGATTCACAAACAAAACTCGCAGCTTAGGAGTTCCCTTGCGCCACTTTCAAATCGCCCTTCGCTTCGCCGCATCCGTCTTTGCCCTCACAACATTCGCCATCGCGCAGCAGCCAACCGGCGCACAGGCAAATCCCTTAGTCCCGCCGGCACCGCACGCAAAAACCATCCATCTCAAACACGTTTTGGTCATAGGCGAAACAAATGGCTTCGAGCACGACTCCGTCCCCGACGCGATGGTCGCCATCTTCGAGATGGGCCGCGACAGCGGTCTCTGGGACACGACCATTCGTACCGACACCGAGCTCCTCACCAAGAAAGACCTCGGCAGCCGCAACGCCAAGAACCTCAACTACTTCGACGCCATCGTCTTCACCAGCACCACCGGCGAGCTCGACATGGACGACAGCCAGAAGGCCGACATGATGTCCTTCATCAAGGAAGACGGCAAAGGCTTCGTCGGCATCCACGCCGCGCTCGACACCAACTACAAATGGCCCGAATATGGCGAGATGATCGGCGGCTGGTTCGACCAGCATCCGTGGATGACCTTCAACGCGCCCATCATCAACGAAGACCCGAACTTCCCCGCCGTCCGCCACTTCCCGCACGAATTCGTGAAGTACGACGAGATCTATCAGCCCAAAGAATGGTCGCGCGACAAGGTCAACGTCCTGCTCAGCCTCGACCCCTCGCGCCTCGACTACAACAACAACCCGCGCATCCACCGCACCGACCACGACTTCGCCGTAGCCTGGTCGAAGATGTACGGCAAGGGCCGCGTCTTCTACTCAACCCTCGGCCACACCGAAGAAGCCTGGAGCGATCCCGACATCCGCAAGATGTACTTCGAAGCCGTCAAGTGGGTGTTAGGCATGACCGACGGCAGCACCGCCTCACATCCGCGCCCTGCACAACAGCCCTAGAAAACCGGACGGCAATCGCCTCTTGTCGATCTGACTAAAGTGCCGTCATTCTGACGACCAACGGGAGAGCCTGTCCTGAGCAACGCCGAAGGAAAGAATCTCAGCGATGTGCGCTGGATGAAATCGCTGAGATTCTTCGTTAGGTCTGGAACAACGATCGATCAGCTCTATGCCTCAATCAACTCAAAACGATCAACATCGATCATCCCAAGGTCTGTAATCTTCAAATGCGGAATCACCGGCAGTTGCAGAAATGCAAGCTGCAGGAACGGGTCAGACAACGGACAACCCATGAGCCGCACCGCCGCGCGCAGCGCTTCGAGCTTGTACCGCACATCCTCGAATGCATCGAGGCTCATCAATCCCGCAAACGGCAGCGCAAGCTCCGCCCGAACCACTCCACCCTGCACCGCAACAAATCCGCCACCCAACTCGATCAGGCGGTTCACCGCAACCGCCATGTCCTCGTCATTGCTGCCCACGGCACAGACATTATGGCTGTCGTGACCGACAGACGACGCCAGCGCACCCTGCCGCAAACCGAAGCCCTTCACAAAACCGCGCCCGATATTGCCGTTACGCCCATGCCGCTCGACCACGCAAATCTTCAACAGGTCATGCTTGGGATCAGCATGCCGCTCGCCATCGCGATAAATCAGACTCGCCCGCAGGTGCTCCGTCAGGATCTTGCCAGGAATAATTCCAATCACCGGTGCAGAAGGCCCTGAAGCCGGTACAGCAAATTGCCGCGCATCGACAGGCTTCAGCCGCATCGAATTCTCCCCATGCGGCTCCGGCAGTGAGCGATTCTCAAACGTCTCCGCCGCAACGACGCGACCATTGCGCAGGACCGTGCTGACTGCACACGTCTCCAGATCATCGAGCAGCAGAATATCGGCGAGAAATCCCGGCGCAATCAGCCCGCGGTCCGTCAACCCAAAACCGCGCGCCGCCGACCAGCTGGCCGTTCGATAAACCGCGGCTACAGGCGCACCCAGCGCGATCGCGCGCCGCACCAGGCAGTCGACATGCCCTTCTTCAAAAATATCCAGAGGGTTGCGATCGTCCGTACAGAATCCCAGAAAGGGCGAAGTAAACTCACTGATCAGCGGAGCCAGCGCCGTCAGGTCCTTCGAGACAGTCCCTTCGCGAATCAGCACCTGCATGCCCTTCGATAGCTTTTCCCGCCCCTCGGCGAGATTGGTCGTCTCGTGGCAGTTGCGAACGCCGCAAGCAAGATATGCGTTCAGTGACTTCCCTGACAGCAGCGGCGCGTGCCCGTCGATGTGCTGCCCCGCAAAGGCGGCAAGCTTGTCGAGACACTCAGGATCTTTATTCAGCACGCCGGGCACATTCATGAACTCGGCCAGCCCAATCACCTTCGGATGATTCCGATGCGGCACCAGATCATCCACCGTGAGCCGAGCACCCGACGTCTCGAGATTCGTAGCCGGCACACAGGAAGACAGCTGGACACGCAGGTCCATCACCGTACCCAGCGCAGAGTCGAGAAAATACTTCAGCCCGTCCAGCCCCAGCACATTGCAGATCTCATGCGGATCGCAGATCGCAGTCGTAGTGCCACGCGGAAGCACGCAGCGGTCAAACTCGCCCGGTGTTACAAGCGTGCTTTCGCAATGCACGTGGCTGTCGATGAAGCCGGGAACGGCAATCCGCCCCTTCGCATCGATCTCATGGACTCCGCTATATGTATCGAGAGTCCCGACAATGCGATCGCCGCAGATCGCAATGTCCCCTGCGCGAAGCTCGCCGGTGACGAGATCCAGGATCCGCGCATTTCGAATCACAAGATCAGCAGGAATCCGGCTGAGCGCCTGATCGATCCGCCGCTCCAGAATCTCTCTCATGCCCCATCATGGCAGCGCGCTCAACGAATCTCAAGCATTTCAGCGGTCCTGCATTCTAAGATTGGCTGTATGCCGCTTCCAGCAACATCGGAACAACCCGCCCCATCCCAGCGCGGCAAATACTTCACCGACAGCTACATCTTCAACTGGCACAACCAGACCTTCCGCGACGACTTCGTACTCCTCCCGGCAATCGCCATCTGCCTCGGCATCGGTATATCTCTCGGTCATCCCGCCGCCGGAATGATCGCCGGCGGCGGCGCCATGACTGTGGGCTTCGGCGCCAAGCAGAGCATCGACGACTCGCGCCTCCTGCCCATGCTCTTCGTCTCCATCGGCATGACCTTTGCCGCGTTTCTCGGCGTCATCATCGGTTACACAAACTATCTGCTGGTCCCCATGGCCGCTCTATGGGGCTTCGGCTACGGCATGCTCACCACACGCGAAGAAGGGTATGCCTGGGTTGGCCAGCAATGCGTCATCACGTTTCTCGTCGCCTCTGCATTTCCCGCCTCGATCGGGCCTGCCTGCGACCGCGCACTGCTGATCCTTGCCGGCGGAGCCACCCAACTCATCTTCAGCGCAATTCTGCTGCGGCTCTTTCGCCAGCTCGGCGATCATCTCAGTTCGCTCGCCCGCTACATTCGTGCCGAGCAACTCGCCCTTCGCTCTGCCTATCTGCTGGCCACGCAATCCATCCTGGGACGCCGTTTCCTGAGCTCAGCGTTGCCCTATTCCCTGCGAGTGGCCGTCACCCTGGCTGTCACCACCGAAATCTACCGCCGCCTCAATTTTCCGAGCGGCTACTGGATTCCCATGACCGCTCTCCTCGTCCTAAAGCCCGGCCTCACCGACACCGTCAGTCGCGCCATCGCCCGCCTTTTCGGCACACTCGCCGGAGCCATCGCGGTCAGCGTCTGCCTCGCGTACATTCCCAATCCATCCCCGACCGTGCTCGCCGCCTTTACGCTGCTCTTTGCCTGGCTCTCCTACGGCACCAACAACATCAACTACGGGCTCTTCTCCGTCTGCATCACCGGATACATCGTCTTCCTGCTCTCGCTCAACAACGTTCCCGGCCCGCTCATCGCGCAGCGCCGCGCCGTGTGTACCGCCATCGGCGGATTGATCGCATTAGCTGTGCGTCTCGTCGTCATCTACCGCCGCAGGAAAATGCGCACCGCATCTCCGCAGGCAGCCTAGGTGAACGCAGGAAAGTAAAATGAAGCTCACTGACAGGCTTCCGGATTCTGCTTCGGGAATGGAGGGGACGCGTGCATCGTAAAGCCATACTTTCCACCGCACTCCTTTTAGCGTCCATCCTGCTCGCGCAGAGCACACCTGCGAAAGACCAATCCCCTACCGTGATTCGGTCAACTGCGACGATCGTCACTGTTCCCGCTCTCGTTCGTTCTCGCTCCGATGAGGTGATCCACGGCCTCGTCGCTCAAAACTTCCGGCTCTGGGATAACGAATCCGAGCAGAAAGTCTCCGTCGAGGAATCGAAGAATCAGGCCGTCGCAGTCATAGTCCTCATGCAGACCGGAGGACCGGGCCATCTCCAGTTCAGGAACTACCGCAACCTGCCTGCGTGGCTACAAGCCATCGTCGGCGAGTCTGTGCACGAATTCATGCTCATGACATTCGACAGTAAGCCGGAAGAAGTCTGGCACTTTCCCGTCAGGTCCGATGGCCTCGAATATGGCCTCACTCATCCCAGGCCCGGGGACGATGGTGCGGCCATCATCGATGCCGTCAAGGAGGCCGTCTATCAATTCCAGAGAGAACCCGGCAATTTTCGGCGCATCATTCTTTTGCTGAGTCAGACCGCCGATGACGCGAGCAAATCTTCCGCGGCAGAACTCATACAGCAATTGGGGAAGAGCAGCACCACGGTCTACAGCATCACGTTCCCGAACGCAGGACAGACATTCCGTTCAAAAGAGTCGGCTGCCAGAACTCCGCGCGCGGCTCGGGGAGATTCGAGCGATGCTCTAGCGCCTGAAAGAGATGCCGGTTCTATTCCTCTTCGCGATGCCTTGAAGGCCATGCGCAAAAATACCGCGGGCGAAATCGCAGTCCTGTCAGGCGGCGAACAATTCAGGTTTCACAACGAATCAGACCTTGAAGAGCAACTGTCAGCCGCGGCAGATGCAATTCACAATCAATATCTTTTGACCTTCCATCCGGCCAAGCCGACCCGCGGATTCCATGCCCTCAAGGTCGCGGTCAAAGCAAATCAAGCCCACCTGAAAATCAATGCCCGTGTGGCCTACTGGCCCGACAACATCGCACCCGAAGAATAGCTCAGCTGTCCGGTGCCCCCATCACAGCCAGTCTCTATCCCCGGAAGTGGCTCACAATGTGCATGGCAAAGTGCGTGGCAAAGATCACCGCCGCCAGCAGAATCCCCACCGCCATCGGCTTCCTCTTGCGCCACAGCCGCACCGTCCCCACTACAAAGAGCACCTCAGGCAACAGAAACACCACGAGCCACGTCGGCCACGGCACACTTTGCATCATCGGCGGATAGAAATATGCTGCCAGGTGGAACACACCAGCCGCACACACCACCAGCAATGCCGAAATCACCACACCTAAGAACACCCAGCCAACATTCTTCCCCGTCTCCTTCATATCCGCGTCCTCCCGTCTTCCCAAACCGATCAGCACCAACTCACGCCCGCACTGCCTGAAAATCGCAGCTACACTTCCCAGAGCCCAGAACAGCGCCGCCCAGTCGCCTTCGATGAAGTCCAGTTCGCGAAGCATGGCGCTGGCCCACTGCTCACAGTGCTTCGGAGCGCAACGCAGGACCAGTTCCAGCAAGCGATTCGCAAGCTGCCGAACAGGACTCATCAGCCCTCCGCCTCTCCCAGCGCGGCACGACGCAAACCCGCAACCCGCGACCGCCGGTTCTCCCGCGCAAACTCCATTCCATCCGGCGTCAACCGGTAAAGGTGCCGCGGAGGCTTGCCCGCCTCCACCGCCTCCCACGACGTCTCCAGCAGCTTCCGCTCCGCCATCCGCATCAGGATCGGATACAGTGTTCCCGACTTCAGCCCCGTACCCCGGCTGATGTCATACCCGTACCTCCACTCCTTCGGAGCTTCAAGAAAAGCATCGAGAACACTCAGCGTCTGCGGCGACAATCTCAGCTTCACGGCTCCAACTCTACATATGTAGAGAAAAACTTGTCAATTGTTTTTCTCGCATCACGGGCTACTCTATACAGACCCATGCACGACAAAGCCGTCGCCACCCTAACGCCGCCACGCCAGAGTTGGCTTCAGTCCTCAAAGAAACGCATCGCCATGGCCGCAGTCTCCGTGCTGCTCCTCGTCATGGTCGCCGAACTCGCCTTCAGCATCCGCTGGCAATCTCTCACATGGGACGAGGGTGACCATCTCTTCGCCGGATACATGTCGCTCAAAGCGCACGACTACAGCCTCAACCCCGAGCATCCGCCGATGGCCAAGATGGTCGCCGCTCTGCCTCTGCTTCCGCTCGATCTGAAAATCCCTCCGCAGCAGGGCCGCTACTTCAAGGAAGAAGCCTACTTCGGCGGCCGCGAAATGCTCTTCCGCAATGGCCCCGCCAACGGAGGTAAGTATTCCGCCGATACGCTGATCTTTCGCGCGCGCATGGCCGTTTCTGTCTTTGTCCTCATGCTGGCGCTGCTCGTTTTTCTCGCCGGAAGCGAGATGTTCGGCCTCGGCGCCGGCCTCATCGCCATGACGCTGTTCGTCTTCGACCCCAGCGTGCTCACAAACGGAGCCTACGTCACCACCGACGCGACCGTCTCTTGCAACGCTCTACGAAGAAGACCTCGACATCCCCGCTACCATCAACGGCCCGGTCCTCATCAGCTACGCCGATCTCAACGGCTTCGAGTTCGGCACCAGCGTCCGCAATCCCTATCAGAGCTTCTTCCTGCGCCAGCCCGACGCAGTCATCGCCAACGGAATCGCCGTCTATAACGGCGCCTTCGACGTGCCTCTCGCCTCAGCGCTTCAGTACGTAAGGAAAGCCGAGCGCCTCCTCAACACTGATCCGCAGGCAGCTCTAAGCCAGGCCACGCAAGCCGTCGCCATCGCACCCAACGACTTCGACCCGCAACTCGCCCTGGCCGACGTTCTCCGCAAGCTTGGAAGAAAGAGCGAAGCCGCCGACCACTATCAGCGAGCCCTCGAAACGACAAAGCGTATGGAGCCATCCGCGCAAAAATACTGGGTGCCCCGCGTTCAGGAGAGACTAAAGTCCGTCGTCTGAAGGAAAATTCCGCTGCATCAACGCACCGTCCCGCCGCATCCAAACACTCTTTCGTACCCACAGAACAAGCGGAAACCCGCGCCAAACGTACAGTAACGAAGTTATAATCATAGGTTCAGAAGGAAAGGAGCACTCGCCTCGCATGCCCATTCAGCCCACCAGCAAGATCTGGCACAATGGCAACCTCATCCCATGGGACAAAGCCCAGATCCACGTCATGAGCCACGTTGTGCACTACGGCTCGTCAGTCTTTGAGGGCATCCGCTGCTACGCGCAGCCGCAGGGAGCAGCCGTCTTCCGCCTGCCCGAACACATGCAGCGCCTCATCGACTCGGCCAAGATCTACCGCATGACGCTGCCCTACTCGCTCGACCAGCTTTCGAACGCCGTCGTCGAGCTCATCGAAGCTAACGGCATCGCGCCCTGCTACGTGCGCCCCATCGCGCTGCGCGGATACGGCGAAGTCGGCGTCAATCCCAAGAACTCGCCCATCGAGGTCTACATCGCCAACTACCCCTGGGGCAAATACGTGGCCGGAGATGACGGTGCCGACGTCTGCATCTCCTCCTGGAACCGCCTTGCGCCCAACACCCTGCCGTCGCTCGCCAAGGCCGGCGCCAATTACATGAACTCGCAGCTCATCCGCATGGAAGCCGATATCAACGGCTACGCCGAAGGCATCGCGTTAGACGTGAACGGCTATCTCTCTGAAGGATCGGGCGAGAACCTCTTCATCGTGCGCAATGGAGTCATCTACACCACGCCGCTCGCCAACTCCGTGCTCGCCGGCATCACCCGCGACTCGGTGCTCACGCTGGCCCGCCACCTCGGTCTCACGGTCGTCGAGCAGGCCCTGCCGCGCGAACTCCTCTACATCGCCGACGAGGTCTTCTTCACCGGAACCGCCGCCGAAGTCACGCCCATCCGCTCCGTCGACCGCATCCCGGTAGCGGACGGCAACCCCGGCCCCATCACAAAACAACTAGCCGACGAGTTCTTCGGAATAGCCAACGGCCTAAAGCCCGACCGATTCGGCTGGCTGACTCCGGTCAACGTGAACGTCGAACAAACAGTCTCGGTCTAACGCGAAAACAAAACCCTCGCCTGAGCGGCGGGCGGGACTCGCCGTCAGGCAATTGAAAAGCCCCAGTGGAACCTGGGGCTTTTTCGTTCCCCATAAGTGATGTCATCCTGAGCGGACCCTGAACGAAGTGAAGGGGAAGTGAAGGAGCCCGCACGCAGGTGCGCTTCTACTTCTTTGCGCAGCAAGGCCCGATTTACAATCACATTACCAAAGCCATCAAGACAAGGGCACGACATAACACCCTAGACCACAAATGCCAGGCCCCAACACTACACCTACATCATGTCCAGCCGGACAAGAGTTCTGTACGATAGGCATGACCGGCAATTTGGAGCTCCGCGTACAGGAACACAAGCAAGGCAAGCACGACGGATTCACCAGAAGGAATACCGCTGTCGCCACCTGGTCCGGTTCAGCGCCACGCCACAGCCGCATCCGCTATCGCCAGAGAAAAGCAGCTAAAAGGCTGGAGGATAAGTGCAAAAAAACTGACGCTCATCGAACAGCAAAACCTCGAATGGCAAGACCTGAGCAAAGACTGTGGGCAAAAACTCCCTGACCGAACCCGCCATCGTCAACGCACATCCTGACGCAGCCACGACCAAAGCGTCATGGAACTCTCCACCCGCCGTCACAAAACAGGGCACCCAAGAAGGCGCCGAAGCAGGGCACGCCGAATCACACCCAAACGCCGCCATCCTGAACAGACCCTGCCCCTGAACAGGAGTGAAGGGGAAGGGGAAATGAAAGCGCCTCAGCGATGTCCAAGCGCCACAAGTGCCACTCCCCTCCACGACGTCATCCTGAGCGAAGCGCAGCGAAGTCGAAGGACCCGCACCGCGGGTGCGAAGCCTTGCGAAAGCAAGGCCCGCGCTTTAACGTATTACCGGAGCCATCAAGACTAGCCTCCAACACGTCCTATTAAACTAGCACTCTAAGATAATCTAGCTGGATAATGGCACCAATAAGCGGTATCAGTAAGACATCTCTGTGGAACGCATGGAAGATAATCCGCAAGGATCTCAGGAACGCCTCGATTCGAGACGTAATTGACTACGTTGATTACGATGTCGACCCCGACAAATGGATTCATCGACTTCTCGAGCAAATTTCAAAAGGCCGCTACGAACCGACGACGCCAATTCGGTTCTTGATCGCTAAGTCGAACGGCCTCAGCCGCACAATGACTCAGCCCTCAATTCCAGATTTGGTTCTTTATCGTGCGATTGTCGACTCCATATACCTAAGGGCTCTTCGGAAGGAACACGCTCACGTCTACTTCAAAAGAGAGCAGTTACAGCAAGCCCAGAACGTCGCACAACAGCAAGCGGTCCAAGCGATGAATTGGGCCGTGCAGTATAGGATGACAAGCTATCGTAGCTTCTACAACTGGCTGAAATATGCTCAATACAGAAAGCATTTGCTTCTCCAAGTAGTACATCCATTCTTCGTTGTAACTGATATCGCAAATTTTTTTGACAGTATTTTGCATTCGCACATTGAAGAAGCATGCGTGGCCTTCCTATTGCTCCGCGCATGGTTGGGCTTTTGTTTTTTCTGCTCGAACGACTCTCGATTCGGCAAGACTACGCAAGCTCGCACGCTATTAGCCTTCCAGTGGACGAATTCGATTGTTCACGTACCCTAGCCCACCTAACTTTATTTAGCCATGATGACGAGATGGCTGCGCTTGTCGGTGAAGACAATTATGTCCGTTGGATGGATGATCAAAATTTTGGGGTTGACTCCATTGCGACAGGGCTGCGTGTTCTGTCAGAAGTGGGTAAATCTCTCGGACGCCTGCATCTTTCACCAAACACAAGGAAATCACGTATTCTCACGTTAACCGAGGCCCGTCGACATTTTCATTTAGATCTGAACGACATGCTGGATAAGGCCGATTCTGCCGCGAAACTAGCGCAGAGTAGGCAACAACGCCAAGCTTTATCTCGACAGATGAAGAAAATATGGTCAAGGGCGCGACCTCATGAAGGCAAAGGAGAATTCGACAAAGTCCTAAAGCGCATTTACAGGCTAGCCGGGCTCACAAAACTCCGCTTTCTTCGCTACCGAGCTCTTCGGGATGTGCTCGCAAATCCTGGCTTGGTGGAGAGGGTCTGCAACTATATGCGTTGTTCCGGTACGGTTTCAGAGTATTTGGCCTGGGTGCACACCTTAATGCACCACGATGAACAAATCTATCCGGATGTTAACATCGCTCTCACTGAGAGTCTCCTGCGTCTTGAGGCCGACAAAATCGAGTCTAGAACAATACGATCACTCGCGGTTTCATTTCTGTTAGGCAAGAACAAAGTGCCAGGTGCACCCGGATGCAAGGCGTTGGCACCGCTCCTCATTCTTAGATTCGGGAGACAAACGATCTCTTCCGCTATTAAAGCGTTGCTTCGATACCGACACGGCTGTAATTTCAGCACAACTCCTGCGTGCTGGAGCGGTGGTCTATTCAAGCTACGGAGATAGCGAGTTCTCTTCTGTTAGAAGAGCCGCGAGTCGGCTACTCAACAACCATTTGGCCGATGTAGTCAGGCTGATTGAGCGCATTCGCAAGTATGACAATGTTCCCGTACGCTATAAGGCACGGCTAGAGTTACACTATGATGCAGTTGCCAAAAAGAAAATTCGTCGACATGAGGGCTTTGCTGACCGTGAGATTACTGCACTTAGCAAAAGCTAAGAATGTCGCCAAGTGGGTCAGCGACTGGAAAAGCAAATCACTTTCGCAACCGCTTTCAGCCTACGATCGCCAGCTGATCAAGAAATTGCTCTGATAGAAGATTGCCTTACCCCAGCTTGTGGGGGTGGCCCCATCAAACACCATGAAATATATGTCAAGCCCCCGACCCAAAGAAATCTTCTAACCCACACATTCCAAACAGAAAAAACCTGAACAACTTTGGCATACTATTACCACCAAAATTGCTAAAATAGATAAAGAGAGAAAAAAGCCCGCCTGAACTGGCGGGCTTTTTGTATTGCAACTAAATACTTTAGCCGTAAACTGCGTTATTTCAATATTTTGCGGCGATTCAAACAAGGACTTAATGTTTTCAAAGACTTAGACACCCTCCCCTCTCAAGGCTGAGCCACAATAAAAGGGGATAAGTCGTACTGGGGATATGGCAGCCCATTGCAGCCAAATCCCTATAGAAAGAGGAATTTAGCGGAAATATACCGGGGGGGTACCCGGAGGTGCCCACGGCCCCGCTGGACAAGGCCGGGCTTCAATACAGCGAGCAGGAGCTCAGAGAGTCCCCATTCCGCCGTCGATCTTCCGGAATGAATCCTTAGTGCGGGCCATATCAGACTCTACAGTCTGGGTGATTTAGACCCTGCGTTCGATGCGCATCAATTTGTTCGCCACAAACGCCGCCAGAAGATATCCGAGATACACATAAGGCAACCATGAATAAGGCGCCTGCGGCATCGGATACAGATTGCCCACAAAAGCCGCAAGCATGGCGGCCGCTCCGGCAATGGCAATGCAGAGTGTTAATGTACTCAGCGATTGCAATCGCTTCAAACGGATCGGCAGCGCAATGCAGACAAGTCCATACACCGTGATGAACCCGTAGGTTGCGAGCGAGCCCATCCAGCCATAGATATCGGCGCTCGATGCGCCTCGCGCCGCGAGCACCAGCGCAGGAAGTAACACAGCGACCGACGTGACGAGCACAGCAAGATGCGGCGTCTCATTGCGCAAATGCGTACGTCGCAGAGCCCCATGTACCAGTCCATGATGCGACATCAGCAACAACAACCGCGCCGCAGCCGTGATGCATGCCAGCGTGCAGGCAAACATGCTGATCATCGCGCCTGCATCGATCACCAGGCCCAACACAGAGACGCCTGCCTGTTGGGACAGCACATGCATCGGGGCAGGGCTCTGGTCGAGCGTCATGCCCGTAGGCCGGAAACCGAGAACCTCAGTATAAGCAGCGACCATGAAGAAAATGCCCGCACCGACCGCACACTGCAGCACAGCCCGCGGAATCGTCCGCAGCGGTTCTTTCGCCTCGGCGCCCAGTATCGTTGCGCTCTCGAAACCGACAAAGCTGAACATCGCGAGCACGAGGCCAAGACGAATTCCCGAAGGAGACGCACCATGAAGGGAAAGCTGCTCCCGATCGACATGCAAGCCGTGCCTGAACAGAATCAGCACAAGCACAAGCGCAATGCATGCAACGGAGATTCCCTCCATCCAAAGCATCGCCTGCGCCGAAACTTTCACATCGCGATACGCCAGCCACGCAGCTACAACGACAGCCCCTGCGACCAGGAGCGTAGCCGGAGCTTCATGTCCGGAAAAAGTATGGAGTAGAACATTAGCGTAGTTGATAAATCCACCAGCAACCGAAGATCCGGTGGCAACATACGCCAGCAGCAAAGCCCATGCCGCGAGGCTGGCCAGCGCCGGAGGCAGCGAAGTCGTCGCATAGCTGTAAAGCGATCCCGGCGACGCGGAGTGCCGCGCAAAAGCAGCTATGAGCAAAGCCACCAGGCCGATGCCTGCTGTGGCCAGCAGATATACCAGCCATGTGCCGTTGCCTGCCAGCGCGAAGACCAGCGGAATCGTCATCGCTGGTGTAGTCGTCGGCGCGATGGTCGAAACCGATTGCGCGAGCACCTCCAGCGGCGAAAGGACTCCATGCCGCAAACCGTACGCTTCTTCCCGAGAGCGTTGCGGTAAAACAGTATCTGAGGCCAACTGCAGGCTCCGTCTCTTTAGATTTGTGAGGCTGGAGCGTTTAGTCTGCGGTGGAACTAAGGGCAAGTCAAGAAATTCTGCATAAGGAAGATGCGATCGATGAATGAACACGAATCGATGCTCGCAGTAGCGATCAAAGAAGCACGTCAGGGGCTTGCTGAGGGAGGCATCCCAATCGGTGCGGCGATCTTCGACCAGACGGGAAAGCTAGTCGCCTCGGGACACAATCGCAGAGTGCAGCATGGAGACCCCTCGGCCCATGGCGAAACCGACGCCTTTCGTAATGCAGGCAGACAGCGCTCGTATCGCAATCTCATCATGGTCACAACGCTCGCCCCCTGCTGGTATTGCAGCGGCCTGATCCGTCAGTTTGGCTTCCGGACGGTCATCGTCGGTGAAAGCCGTAATTTTCATGGCGGCAACGACTGGCTGCGCTCGAACGGAATCGAAGTGGTTGATCTCGACAATGCAGAGTGCGTCAAGTTACTGGCTGACTATATTCGTGTAAATCCTCAAGTCTGGAACGAAGACATCGGCGAAGAGTAGTTCTATCAGGAGACAGGCTGCTTTTCAGATTCCTTTGGAGAAGAGAAGCTCTGTGAAGCTATCCGTCCATGGTGGTGTTCGAGAAACCCCGGCGAGGTTGGATCGAATGGTACATCGGATGGGATGTTGCCTGATGCCACCTCCACCCCTTGCTGTGCGCTCCAACCGGGCAGTTCCTGGCTTCCTGTGATGAGACGCGCTCCGTGTGTAAATGTGAAGTAAGTCCATGCCCACTCAAAGAAAACTGCGACACGATTGCGGAAACCGATCAGAAAGTAGATGTGAATCGTTAGCCAGGTGAGCCAGGCCATGAAGCCGCTCCAGTGCGCTTTGAATGGCCATTCGATTTTGGCGACTGCGGCAAGGCGGCCAATCGTAGCCATGTCGCCTTTGTCAAAATAGCGGAAGGGCTTGCGCGGCTGATGTTTCAAATCCTGTGCAATCATACGGGCCACGTGCGCGCCCATCTGCATTGCCGGTTGAGCGACGCCAGGGATCTGCCTCCCATCCTGCTCGACGTGCGCGAGATCGCCGCAAACAAAAATCTCCGGATGCCCTTCAGGATTCAGGGTCTTATTCACAAGCACGCAGCCGCGCTTGTCCGTTTCGACTCCGAGTAGTTTCCCGAGTGGAGAGGCCTGGACGCCTGCTGCCCATAGAGTCACCACGGCATCCAGCCGACGGTCGCCCACCATTACATAGCCTGGCTTCACATCGGTGACCTGCGCGCCGGTGTGCACTTCTACTCCAAGGTCATTCAGTTGCTCAACTGCCTTCCGCGAAAGGTCTTCCGGATATGCAGCGAGAATGCGCGGACCACCTTCAAGAATCAAAACGCGCGCCATGGTTGGGTCAATGTGGCGAAAATCATGGCGCATGTAGAGCTTGGCGATGTCGCAAATGGCGCCCGCTAGTTCAACACCGGTCGGGCCGCCGCCGATGACTACGAAGTTCAGCGGAGGATGGGAGCCCGTTTCAAGCATCTGCCTCTCGGCAAGTTCAAAGGCGAGAAGCACACGGCGACGAATTTCGGTCGCGTCTTCGACTGTTTTAAGACCCGGAGCATATTGCGCCCATGCGTCGTTGCCGAAATAGGAGTGCGTCGCTCCGGTCGCGACAACGAGATAGTCGTAATCCATCTCGACGCCGCTTTTCATGCAGACGCGCCGCAAAGTGGTGTTGAAGCCAACGACCTCATCCATCAGCACTTCGACATTCTTATACTTGCGAAGAATGCTGCGAATGGGTGTGGCGATATCGGCCGGCGAGAGCACGGCAAGAGCTACCTGATAGAGCAGCGGCTGAAACGTATGGTGATTGCGGCGGTCAATAACCGTGATGTCTACCGGCAGTTTCGCCAGAGCCATTGCTGCGTTGAGCCCCGCGAAGCCACCGCCAAGGATAAGGACCCGGGGCCTCCGTCCAACTTCTACAGCTGGAATATGTACCTGTGTTCGGCTCACGGGCACGCCCATGGCACCCCCTCGTGAAAATTCACCTATAAGAAAGATGCTTTTGATCGGAAAATCGATACACCCTGAAAATCTATTTGCTCTCCGAATGCGGCACTTGATTCTGTGCGTGGGCCCAATCCGCGACCAGCTTATCGACGACAACATGGCCAACTGCATAGGCGCTTTCAAGCGCCGGTAGAAATCCAGAATACTTGCCCGCTTTTTCTGCCGCTAAACTTTCCCAAGCTGTCACTCCGGGAGGCGGCTGGTCGTAGTTGCTTACGGTGCGCAGAACCAGGATGCGGTTCCAATCCGCCCTGCCCGCATGCGCCAGAAACTTAAGGGACTGAAGAGTTCCAGTGTCTTCCATTCCGGTAACTGCAAAATTGCCCTTGCCTCCGGTGTAGTAGTTTACCCAGGCGTTCGCCCACGCATCCATTTTGACTCCATGCCAGAAAGTTGATGCGGAAAGATCGTCACCGATGAAAACAAATGGTGGCTTCTTCGCGGCTGGCTGGCTGAAGTGCGACCGCCGTTCTGCAATTGCTGCGTTGTCTGGCAACGGCAGATCTTTGGTCAGTTGATAAGCCCATTGAACCAGAGGCTCATTCAACTCATAGACTTCGCCAAGCTCGGTGTTTACCGGTTGCTCATATGGTGTGGACTTGCGCAGAGGCACATATCCTGTGGGCCAATCTGGAGGAATCTCGCGGGCATCGATTTCGTGCGCGAGGTCGCCATCGACGACCCAGTGTGCCCACACTGCCGAGCCGAGAGACACGTTCGCTGGATTGCCTCCGGCGATGCCGGCAACGATCCAATACGCATGCGTCAGATCGAACCGTGGATCAACGCCTAACGCCATGATCGTGGCAGCTGCCTTGGCGGTGCCCACTCCCGTCAGAACGCCAAGCACTCCGTTGCTGTTCATGCGGAGGTCGTGATTTCCCGCTGGTAACGGGATGATCTTGTCGAGATGCTCGCGTTCGACCCAGTATTGAAATTCTCCGGGGGCATCGCCCGTGTCAGCCCCTTGCTCATACATCGCGACAACCACGACTTTCACGACGACAGGCGTTTCGGCAGACGCAACAACGCACAATGAAATTGATGCAAACAGCAACAGCCAGCGTAAATAGCTGTGGATAGACATAAGAAATCCCAGGGAAAGATGATGAGGGCGACAAGATCAGAGTAACCCAATTCCTTATGGATGCTGCTCGATCTCAAAATTCAGTGAAGCTACATTGCCCGTCACCGCAGTTACATAGAGACGTGTCGGCCCTCCGTTTCCGGTCAAAGGTGTCAATGTCACCAGGCCATCTGAACCGGATGTTGCCAGCACTGTCTCCGTTGCGAGGACGGGAGCGGAGGGACATCTTCCCTGCGCAGGGCAATCCGGCGTCCACTGCTTGAGTGTTTCGTAAAATGCGACTGTGCCTCCAGCCATTGGGTGGCCAACTGCATCGGTCACCCTCAAAACAACTGGAGCAGGCGTTGCATTTGCGCTCAGCGTCTGTCCCGCACCGCTAATTGCCGTAAGCTGTGCCACTTCGGGGTGAACACCGTAAATTTGAAATGTCGCGCAAGTTGTGTTTCCTGGCAGACAGGCATAGAGCGGAACGTCAGCGGCTTCGGCAAGCGGACCGATGTTCAGTTGTGGCGACGAGATTCCATTTGCGTCGCTTATCGCCACAACCATGGCCGGTGTTACTCCTGCTGCAGACCAGTCGATATTTTGCCCTGCAAGCGGAGTGCTGCCATTTAGCACCTCAGCTTGAGGCGACCATGAAGCTTTTGCTCCGATCGCGAGGTAGAGGGTCGGCGTAAGCGCGACGATCGCGGGGGGTGTGCTGCCGCTAAATTCTGTGATCACGCTGGCCCCATCGCTTAATGAGGCTGTTATCTGTGCGAGGGCCGTTGAGTTGGCGGATATGCTCATCGTTGCTAGTCCGTCGCCGCCGGATAGAACAGAGCAGGTCGATTGGCCGCAGGCGAGCGACGCGGTTCCTTCTGTCACTGTAAAGGTTACGATTACTTCCGCTGCCGGTGCTTGTGCGCCCGGGGCCAGCGCCTTCACCGTGAATGGCATTGGAACACCGGTAGCTATTGTTCCCAGCGGCGCGGTTACGATGCTTAGCGCGTCGCCTCCCATCGCATCGTAGCTCAGACCATCTTGAATCGCCGTGACACCGAGCGTGGCCGGATCGCTCACCGTAAGAAGCACGACTCCTTTTGCGCCGTTCGCTGGTGGAGCGATTGCCGTAATCTCCGTCGGCGTCACGCTGGTGACGGCTGCAGCAATACCATTCACCGTCACAACAGAATTCGGCCGAAAGCCGACGCCGCGAATGGTTATCGGTCCGCCGTTTAGCGAAATACGTGTTGGCATGACGCTGTCGGCGTAAAGCAGGCGTCCCCGATAGAGATAGTCGGGACGTCCATCGCCACGGCTGTCGGCCACACCCACTGTCAAATAGCCTTGCGTGAGCGTTGCCACGGATAATGTCGTCAGCCCTGTCTGATCCCCGTTGAAGGGCTGCATTGTGCTGCTCACGGGCTGCGCGCCGGGGGCATCGGTCCCATTCCATGCACCAATCACGGGCCGCGCTTTGTTTTCACTCGGGTGGCCGCTATCATCGAGCGCTACGGTTTCGATCGTCAATTCGCGATTCGCTCGTATGGGCAGGTCGAACCATCCTGTATGGCCGTAACCAGTAATTCTGCCCGTCCATTCGCCGCCTGCGGGGATGCTTGCAGGTTCAAGTTCATTCCCATCGTTGACGCTATAGTTTTCGTCAGCGGAGTCCTGGATCACGACGTCCTGCGTGATGGATGTTCCCGCGGTCAGGCCATTCAAGTTGATCACCGGCATCGTGCCTGATGGGCTTACTTGTCCCTGGGTATAGGGGCCAACCGAAAACCCGAGCGCATACAGAGGATTGAGCGCCTCAAAGCTGAGTTGGTAATCGGCAATGGTTGTGCCGAGCGGCAGCGGCACGCCACTCAAATCAAACCATCCCTCCAACGTCTGGTCGTCATTGCCGTACTTGTTGAATGGGTTGCCCTGGCTGTCGTCAGGGGCATTTACTGGGTTAGGTTGAGCACCCTGAAAGAGGGATCCGCTCACTGCCGTTACCGTATAGCGAATATCGGGAGTGTCAGTTCCCTGTTTTAGTGGGCGCAGTACGACGTTCACACCCTGCATGCCTTGCCCGTTTTTAAAATGAATCGTTCCTTGCACTGAAATGGTTGCCGCTGCGGTCAGCTTCTTGCCGGGAAATGCGCTCTGATTGGCCGCCGTGACCGGGTATACGCGGTTCACTGCAGCGATGTCGTCATAGCGCAGGGTCATGCTGTTCGGTGTGCATGGAATCCCGTTGAAGCTGCAAACATATTCGACAGGGTGCATGATCGGCCATCCAGCGAGTCCGTCGGCCGTGATCTGGTCGCCTGCAAACATCGACTCGTTCGCCTGCGACCAGTCGAGGCCGAGAATCCGGCCGAAGGCGCGGACCATTTGATACTGCATAACCGAGACCTGCGCATTGTTTGCTGCGCAAAGGCCGTTCAGGAACATCAGCGCATGCTGGATCGTGCCGTCGGTCGCGACGTTGTCGACAAGGGTCATCACGCCGTTGTCCCGGCAGTCGCTGGCCGCGCTTGCTCCCGCTCCGAAGAAGGCGTTGATGACTGAGCCGTCAGTGTCGTAGACAATGCCCAGCGGTTTCGAGGTTGCGGTTGACTGTATGTCTGCCGGCATGGTGATACCGTTCGGTCCGGGGATTACGTTGGAACCGCTGACGTCTTCGTTAAGGCTGCCTCCATTTGTGATACTTACCCCCGCTGTGGGGACGTTGTTCCAGACGTTGGCCGATGCTGCCACCACGCTTGTCATCAGGGTGTGAATCGCAAGCGCACTCAAACCATTCTGGTCCAGGTAGTAGGAAACATTGCCATTTTTCCAATAGACAGGCTGGCCTTTGACCGATGTATTGAAGTAGCTGGAGCCCGCGACCCAGCGCGGACCACCGGCGAACGCGGCCTGCGTCAGGGCCAGCATCAAAACCAGGAACGAGAACTTGCGGCAGGAGGAGAACATGTCTCCATTCGGCCACGGAACCCGATTACTTTAGCTAGGAAACGCTGCTTGGCTGTGCTCCTGGTTTCACTATGAAACGCGCAGGATAGGCGCGTTCGGAAATGGGAATTGACCCATTTTTACTCCTTGACAAACGACGAAGAACGATCAGATTTCCGGGAAGAAATCGAAGAAGGCGTCGATGCTCTCTCGCAACTGCGCCTTGATCTGTTCGCGTGAGCCTTCGAGAATGTGCATGGTGACGCGCGCCGAGTTTCCGTTCTTTAACTGGATGGGTGCATCGCCCACCTCTGCGATTTCATCCGCAGGAAGGAGACGTAAGCCATAAACCAAAGTCAGGTTTGCCATGACGCTATCTTAAAGCCTGACTGGGCGCCCGCATCTTTTCCCGGCCCAAAACATCTATCACTTACGCCTCAAAAGGTACAATCAAAGTTCGACCGCCACTATGTCTGACACCGTACGCGATACCGTTATTCTTGGCTCCGGCTGCGCCGGGCTTACTGCCGCCATCTACACCGCCCGCGCCAACCTGAAGCCGCTCGTCATTGAGGGCCATGAGCCCGGCGGACAGCTCTCGATTACGACGCTGGTCGAGAACTTTCCCGGCTGGCCAGAGGGCATTCAGGGGCCGCAGCTCATCGAAAACATGAAGCTGCAGGCTTCTCGCTTTGGCGCCGAGTTCCGCATGGGGCACCTGGTTTCTGCAGATCTGTCGAAGCGGCCGTTTGCTCTGAAGGTCGGCAGCGAGACGATTCACACACGCACGCTCATTATCGCCAGCGGCGCTTCGGCGAGGTGGCTTGGGCTTCCGTCAGAGCAGGCGCTGATCGGACACGGCGTCAGTTCGTGCGCCACCTGCGACGGATTCTTTTTCAGCGGCAAGGAGATTGCCGTGGTCGGGGGCGGCGACTCGGCGATGGAAGAAGCGCTCTTCCTAACTCGTTTTGCGACCAAAGTGAGCCTGCTGCATCGCCGGGGCCAGTTCCGCGCGTCGCGCATCATGCTCGATCGCGCGATTGCTCACCCTAAGATCGAGTTCCGTGCGAACACGGTCGTCGACGAAGTTCTCGGCGTCGAGCAGAAGGAAGTGACCGGTCTGCGGACGCGCGATACCGTCACCGGCGCAGAATCGATCCTGAATGTCAGCGGTCTCTTTCTGGGCATCGGGCACATCCCGAATTCCAAGATGTTCGAAGGCCAGATCGATCTCGATGAAGACGGCTATGTGAAGACGCACGACAACGTCTTTACCAAGGTCCCGGGCGTGTATGCCTGCGGCGATGTGCAGGACCGCCGCTATCGCCAAGCGATTACCGCTGCCGGAACCGGCTGCATGGCCGCGCTTGAGGTCGAGAAGCATCTCGAAGAGCACGGGCGCTGAAGCCTTCGACAATCCGGGGACCCTCCCCGGGTATTTGTACGGAGTTCCTTTGTTTTCAATCGCTTACAGAAGCGACTCGTACGGAGTCGTTTTGTTTTCAGCAACTTAAGTCTAAAACAAGAAAAGGCACGGGTTATAGACCGAGCCTTTTTCTTGTCACTATCTTCTCATTTCATTTTAGCAAATTTCATCGTAATTCCGTGCAGACGCTGCTTCGCGGTAAGTGACTCTTGATATTCGGGTTAGTATTCATTTAACGAAGGGGAGGGCTTGACAAGAAAAACCGCTTAACTAAGTACCGACGTCTGAGCCAAGATAGCCCATTAATCTCTCAATGCGTACATTGGCGATAATGCGATCGTCGAGACTGACTGCTGAGGATCGTTGGAGTGATGGGCGGATAATCCCACTGTGAAATCTTCGTGAGCCACGTCCCTCAATTGACAAGGGCTTAACGGGCAGTTCCCACATCTATCATTAACTAATCTCAAGGCCGCATCCCAGTGAATATCCAGTTTGACCCTATATCATGAATCTGCCTGATCACCGAAGTCATGTTATTACTCTCAGACGAGCCAGGAAACGACGTGGACCTTCCATGGTAGAGCCAAGCCTGAAGAGTGGCAATGATGCCACTCGCCGCCGATTCTGGTTGGCGATGTCGGGGTTTGTCATGGCGCTCGCACTGTTGCCCTTCTCCTACAAAGTCGAACGTCGCCTGGAGACAGCTGTTCACATTAAGGGGGGAGAATCTGAAAGAGTTGACCAGGAACTGGCACAACGTTTCCAGTCTCCATACGCCCACCGCCTGGTTCTCGTGATCACTGGGATTCCCGATCCGGATTCAGCAAAAGGCGCAGACGCATTGAGCTTCTTGACCAGTTCACTGCGCAGTGTGCCGGGAGTGTCAGGCGCTGTCTCGAGTCTGGATTGGCCTGATCCTCTGTTCACCGGGAATAATGGCGGGGCCTTGATCATCTTCGGACTGGACCCGCACGATGAATCTGTCGAAGCGCTGGTGCCCAAACTGAGAGCAAAGGCAGACTGGATGGAAGGCCGGCTCCGGTCGCAATATCCCAATATCAAACTGGGTATAACGGGTGAAACGCCACTGAACTTCGATCTTCGCAAGGTCAGCGCAGATGACGTCGACCATGCCGAAGAACGAGCGATGCCGGTAACTCTCCTGCTGCTGGTGCTGGCATTTGGCAGTGTTGTGGCCGCGCTATTGCCGCTGGGAGTTGGAGTGCTCTCAATCTCGATGGCGCTGGGGGCGGCTGCGCTACTCGCGCATTATCTGCATTTGTCGATTCTGGTGCAGAATCTGGCGACGATGCTCGGCCTCGGATTGGGCATCGACTATGCGTTGCTGATGGTGAGCCGCTTTCGCGAAGCATTGGCCGAGGGATATGATTCCGGCCAAGCGGCCGATATTGCTGCCTGGCAAGCGGGGCGGACGCTGATCATCTCGGCCACGACGGTGGCAATCGGATTTTCAGCGCTGCTGATCGTACCCATCAGCGAGCTGCGGTCCATCGGGGTAGCTGGCCTGCTGGTAACCGTTTTGAGCGTCATGCTGTGTACATCCATTCTGCCCTGGGTGCTTGGTCTGTTAGGGCATCGCATCAATGCCGCCAGAGTGCCTCTTCCAGCCAGACGATTCAAAACCGGGGACAATCTGTGCGCGCCGAGTGAGCGGTGGGCGCGATGGGGCAACATCGTAACCCGCCGGCCCTGGACAGCCCTACTTGTCGCGGGGATTCCGCTACTAATCCTTGCGTTCCAGGCACGCAGAATCTCTCCCGGACTTCCTGACCATGACTCGCTCCCGGCCGCAGCCGAGTCGGTGCAAGCACTGCACACGCTTCAACGCATGGGGCGGTCGGGTGTTGTGCAGTCCCTCCGCGTAATCCTGGAGTTGCCGCCGCAGTCTCCGCCGCTCTCGCCGGCTGGCTGGCTCGCTCTCAGTCGCTTGACGAAGAGCTTCCAGAGCGATCCCAGGGCGGAAGAGGTCTTATCTCTTCCGACCCTTACGGGAATGTCTGACACCGCGGATGCGGTCGACCAAGTTCCCGAGCAAATCCGCAAGAGTTTTCTGCGCGGTGATGGCCAGGCTACCCTGATTGAGTTGCTGCCCACCGCCAATCTTTCACCCAGCGAACAGATGCGATGGGTGCGAGAGGTGCGCGCCTCCGACGTGGCGGCGATAACCGGCGTGCCCGGCGCCGTGCTGCGGGTTGGCGGTATTCCCGCGCTCAATGCGGATTATGACTCTGTGGTCAAGGAACGCCTGCCGAAGGTGGTTGTTGGCGTCGTATTGGGGAGTTTGCTGGCGCTCCTGATCGGGTTACGTTCTTTATTTGCGGCTGTCAAAGCAATTCTGCTCAATCTGCTCTCCGTTGGCGCCTCATTCGGCGCGTTGGTTCTCGTGTTTCAGCAAGGGCATGGCAGCAAAATCTTCGGGCTCGACGGACCGACCGGCAGGGTATTCCCGATCGTGCCGATTCTCGCGTTTGCTATCGTCTTCGGATTGAGCATGGATTATGAGGTCTTTCTGGTCGCCCGAGTCCTTGAAGAACGGCGGCGCGGTTTATCCGAGAGATCAGCGGTCATCGAAGGACTGGCGCGGACGGCCGGACTCATCACGAGCGCCGCGGCAATTATGATTGCCGTCTTCATCGCATTCACTGTGGGAAGCTTTCTTGTCGTCCAAATGCTGGGCTTTACACTCGCCGTGGCGGTGTTTATTGATGCTACGGTAGTGCGGATGGTCGTGGGTCCTGCACTCTTGCAACTTGCCGGCGACTGGAATTGGTGGCCCTTTGGCTTACATGGGGCTCCGGCAGCATCTGAGGAGGAAGTCATCCCATAACGGCGAACACGGTGAATGCCGCAATGACAGTTCACGAACTAGCAATAGCCTGATTAAGCGATTCGATTTATTTTCCTTGAGCGCTGGACTGGCCGATAACAAAGTCCTTGCGTCCAAGATTCGCCTTTCCCGAGCCCCATTCAATTGCAAGAATAGAGGAGCCGGGTTTGCCCTGCAGCTTTGCTTCCACTTGCGACGCAGACCAGGCGCCGCCGACCTGCCGCAGCCCGTAGTAGATGAATTCCTTCTCCTGTGCCGTCCCGCGAAGCGTCTTTACCACATGCACAGGAAACAAAATGGTGCGGTCAATCCACGATGTTACCGAATCATAGTGAGTCCGGTCCTGAGAGCCGGGCATGCTCTTAAGGACAAAGCAATCCCGTGCGCCATATTTCGCTGGTGGAAGGAGTTCCTGATTCTTCCAGAAGAACTGGCTCTCCACCATGTCTTCATAGGAGAAGTCGGTTCCCACGAGTGAGTCGTTCCAACGTTCGAATGGCAAAACGCTCGCGGCCTTCTCGCCAGGAAGTAACGCCTCGATAGTCACGTGCCCACTCACGGTCATGTGCAGAAGAAGGCTCGTTTTGGCTGAGGCAGGCCCCGAGATCTCGCATAGCAGACGCAGACCGTCGGGAAACCAGTGAGCCTTAGCGACAAACTTATAGCTCGTGCGCTTGCCATCGCCTTCCACCTGTGTGAGTCGCCCTGTCACGCGGTAGTCCAATTGCTGAATGCGCTGGCGCGAACCAGCCAGGACAGTCTCAAGGTCAGAACTCGCCGCGAAGGCCCGCGATGGATGCACCAAAGACAACAGCACCAGCAAAGCGATGGACGCTTGAATCGTCCCAAAAGGGCAATTCGCCCATCTGGCCTCTGGATACCGGCCAAAGTTGCGGCTGCGAAGGAGCATTACGACGGGGCGCAGGAAGGTCATAGCTATGTATACCAGCCAAAGTCAGTATGATGCCCATCCGGGGCGACGGGTAGTGATTCGCGCGGCGAAGCATGCAGCCCATTCCAGAACCAACACGTTTTCTCGCCCTGCAAACATACGCAGCAGTTCCAAAAAAAGAGGGCACCCATAACGGGTGCCCTATACCAGCGACTATTGTCCGATTAGAAGTAGAATTTTGCTGCCAGTTGCACGGAACGTCCTGGTTGGGGATCGCCGTTTACGTCGGCTGAAGTTATGCCAGCGACAGAGGTGACTGTTCCGAATTGCGATCCGTCGGTGAAGTTCGAGTCCGGCGCTCCAAAGTTGGCGTGGTTGAATGCGTTGAAGGTTTCCAGACGCAACTGCAGATAGCGCGAGCCCTCACCGCCGAGCGGAATGTTCTTGGCGATTTCCAAGTTGGTGTAGTTGAAGCCCGGGCCATGGAAGAAGTTCCGCTTTGCATTGCCGAAGGTTCCAATCGGCTCCTGCGAAAAGAGGGAGTTGTCGAACCATGTGCCCGTCTTACGCACATCGAGCGACTTGACATGGAAGGTTGAGGTTTCTACGTTGTCAGGACATGAGTAGTACGTGTACTGGTCGCAATAAAGCGAGTTGAAGGTTCCAGCATTGGTAATGGTTACGGGGAAACCGTTCTGGAGAGCGGTGACACCGGTGATGTGCCAGCCTCCAAGGGCCTCGCGGGCGATCAGATTGTTTTTCCAGCTGGGAGGTACCGGAATTTCGTAGTCGTATGAGGCCACGAAGCGGTTCCGCGCATCGTAATCCGAGTCGCCATAAGCAAGATATTCAAAGCCTGGGTAGATGTTTGTACCGAGGCCGTTGAAACCAGAGCTTTCGATGCCCGATGAGTTGTCCAGCCCGTGGCTATAGGTGTAGGCCAGGGTGAAGGACAATCCATGGCTTGGGCCCTTGGTGAGGCTGGCTTGCAGCGAATGGTAGCTGGAAGCGCCGTCCGTGTGCTGCTGGCCGACGCTCAGGTACCACGGGAAAGTTGTACCGGAGACAGTGGCTGGCTGGGTGAAGTATTGCGGGTAGTCGAGGTGCAGTCGCGAGCGGTCGGCAACGCAAGCCGGATCGGCGAGGCAGGCAGCGTGGCCGGCAGCCGTGATCGGGTCGCCTTCATAGGCGCGCACAAGTCGGCGGCCAATCGAACCTACATAGCCGATCTGCATGACCATATTTGCAGGCAGCGAGCGCTGGACATTGAGGTTGAAGTTATAGGTGTAGGGTACTGAATAATCTTTGGGGTAGGTGCTGATGTCGAGACCGGCGTAGTTGGGCCAGTTCAGCTGCGCTCCTGCGCCGGGTCTGACGTACGGGAACGGGTTCGGCTCAGAGCCGTTTCCGGCGACATCAGTAAAAGGATCGGTAAAGCCCGGGCTGCCGCCGAAGTCAGCCGCACCGAAGGAGTTCTTAAGCCACGGCGGATCGCCGAGGTTCTGGAGCTGGCCTTCTTCCGCGTCGCGGTTGTAATAGAGGCCGAATCCGCCGCGCAGAGCGAAATCATGCGCGCCCTGCGAGCCGAGCAGCTTTTCCGGGCCATTGGACGGAGACCACGCGAAACCGATGCGCGGGCCAAAGTGATCCCACTTAGTGGTGGGCCCGCCGGCCTTGTTGCAGCCGGGGTCGCCGGGATAAGTGAGTCCTGGAGGGCCGCCGGGGAAGACTTGCGAGGTCTCGGAGCCGGAGGTCCAGCAAGAGATGCCGAGGCCTTCAAACTGATGATTGCTGTTCGGCGTCTCGACGTCCCAGGAGAGCCCATAGTTCAGCGTGAGATCGTTGGTGATCTTCCAGCTGTCCTGTCCGTAAGCATAGTACTCATAGGCCTGGGCGTCGATCATGCTGCCGGAAGTCTGCGCGTACTGGTCGGGCACACCCAGGACGAAGTCGAGGATGGGATCGCCGGAACTGTAGAGGCCGCCACCGTTGAAGGTATAGTTGCCGTTATTGTTCGCGTAATAGGGGTTGTTCACTACGAACTGCTCGATGGAAACGCCGAACTTAAGGCTGTGATTGCCAATGATCTTGGTGAAGTTGTCGGCACCGCTCAGATTGGTGTCTTTCCGGGGCTGTGGGCCTTCAAAGCTGAAGCCGAGGAAGGATGTTCCACCGGTGCCGTTGAGGCCGGCAACGCTGATGAGCGGCAGGTTGGACTGCGGGCTGGCGGGAACAATGTTGAAGCCGTACGTGGCTGGGTCTACGACGGTCGCTGGGTTGACCGCCGCGAAGTTGAAGCGGAAGTATCCGGCGCGTAGTTCGTTGAGCGTTGTGGAGTTGAAAGTGTGCGTCCATGAGGCCATGAAGAGCTTGAAGTGCTCGGCTGAATCCTGAGCAAAGCCGGGCAGGTCGGAGCCTCCGAAGCTGATGGTGCGAAAAGCCGGGCTGGACTGAAAGACGCTCGACCCCCAAATGGAATCGTTGTTGCCGAGATGATAATCGGCACGGAGGACACCCTGATCCTCAGCCGCAGTGTTCGGCGAGTTGAAGTTGTAGTACGACACCCCGTTGCGGATCTCATTGGCTGCGGGAACGAATTTGTTTAAGAGTGCCAGCGAGGACGGATTGTATGAGGATTGCTGAAGCTGAACCGTTCCGCCTGGGAAACAGGCACTCCAAGGTGTTCCTGCCGCGCATCCGTTGATTGCGAATGGGATGGGATTGGTGGACAGACCGACCGAGTTGTTGGAGCCCCCGCTGGCCAGGTTGTTGTCGCCGCTGAAATTTCCGGCGGTTTGCTCGGTGTTGAAGACAGGGGCCAGAGTGGTTGCGCCTGTCCTGCGGCGATAACCCTGATAGCCCGCGAAGAAGAAGAGCTTGTTCTTAAGAACGGGACCGCTGAGAGTTCCACCATAGAGGTTCTGGTGATAGGGCGGGCGCGTCTGCGAAAAGTAGTTTCCGTTGTTCAGGAATGTATCGCGATAGAAATAGAAAGCGCTGCCGTGGAACTGGTTTGTGCCCGATTTGATGCTCTGATTGACGATAGCCCCGCTGTTGCGGGCGAATTCGGGATTCAGGGTGCTAGTGACGATGTTCTCTTCAGCGAGCGCGTCGGGGTTAACGGCGATGCCTTCGTCCTGAAGCGGACCGTCATTAATGTCAGCCCCGTCAAGAAGGTAGGAGTTGCTCTGCGTCTGGCTGCCATTGGCTGAGTAACTGCCGAAACGGTCGCTCGACTCCACGGTGCCGGGCTGAAGCTTCTGTAGGCCGGAGGCGTCCCGGCCGAGCAACGGCATGGTCTCAATTTGCTGGCTGGTGACAACCTGCTTCAACTGGGTGTCCGCCGTCTCCACCTGGACGGACGCGGCCTGGACCTGGATGGTTTGCGAGGCAGCCCCAATCTGGAGCTGAGCGCTTACTTCGCGGTTGTCGTTCAGGTGCAGCGTGAGGCCGGAGCTTTGATAATCCTGAAAACCCGGGGCCGCAACCGTAATGGTGTACGGGCCACCGATTTGCAACTGCGGCAGGATGTAGTAGCCCTGGCTGTCGCTGGTTACTGATGTCTTAATACCTGTACTGGTATTGATTGCTGTTACGGTTGCATTGGGGACGACGGCACCGCTGGTATCGGTTACGGTGCCGTGAACGGTCGCATAGGTGACCTGCGCATGCGCCCCGTTCGAGATTCCGATCAAGGCGAGCAGCAGGAATATGATTCCGTATGTTTTTATTTTTATATTCAATAATTTAGCAGTCATTTTCTCTCCATCTTTTTCGCGCTTTAGGCTGACCAGAGGAGCCCGGGGATTTAGTGCGAAATGCCTTGGGCTGAATTGCTATTTATTTCGTAGTTACGAGCAAGCAATTCGAAGTCCACTACTGGTAACTGCTTTCATCGGAGTGGAAGTTAATGTTTTATAAGTGGTTATTTACCTTTAAGTAAATAGTCGTGCCTGAGAAGATTTCTCTTTCTATAACTTTTGGAAGAATTGATTCCAGAGGCTGTAGACGTCAGAGGCCTTATTCGTGAACCGGGTACAATCCTTTTGCATGCTCTCCAGTTCTCTAATTTCTGAAAATGTCCGCAGGATTGAAGAGAGGATTCACGCCGCTTGCCTGCGCGCGGGCAGGCAAGCGGGTGAAGTTAAGCTAATGGCGGTGTCAAAGACTCACCCAGCGGAGGCGATTGCATCGGGATTCGCGGCTGGGCTGCGGATGTTTGGAGAAAACCGGGTCCAGGAATTTCAGCAGAAGTTGCTTGATTTGAATCGCTTAGGGGTTCGCGTCGCAGGTGCCGGAAATGCTTCGGAGCAGATTTCGGGCGAAGAGGTTGCCGTCCATTTGATTGGGCATCTGCAGTCGAATAAAACGGGGCGGGCGGCGGAAATCTTTTCCGGGGTCGACACGGTGGATTCGCTGAAACTTGCTGAGCGCCTGGATGACGGGGCGAAAAGACTGGGGTGGCGGCTGCCGGTGCTTATCGAGATCAGGTTGAGCGAAGAGGAGGGCAAAACTGGTCTTGGGCCTGAGTCTCGGGAACTTGCCGATTTGCTGGAGCGGTTGCCCGATCTGAGCGGTGTCGAGATGCGCGGGCTGATGACGGTGGCTCCGTTTGACGACAATCCCGAGACGGCGCGGGCTTGCTTCCAGCGCCTCAGGTCACTGCGCCAGGAACTGGCGGCGCGGTATTCACAGCTGGATTTCGGCGAGCTGTCGATGGGAATGTCCGGGGATTTCGAGATTGCCATTGAGGAGGGATCGACGCTGGTGCGGATCGGGACGGCGATCTTTGGGGCTCGACCCAGGCCTGCGTGATTGCTCTGCGTAAGACGGCGGCTGGGATCAGCTTTGCTGTGCGGGTTCAGCCGCGAGCCAGCCGCACAGCGATCGTTGGCCTACTGGGTGATGCGTTGAAGGTTGCGGTGGCAGCGCCTCCGGTGGAAGGCCAGGCCAATGAGGCGGTGATTCGCTTCATTGCTGAGCTGTTTGAGGTGCCACGGTCTTCTGTTGAGATTGTTAGTGGGGGTCGTCACGGAATAAGGTCGTGCGGGTCTCTGGGGTGACGGCGGAGTTCGTGCGGGAACGATTGGCGGTTTGAAAAGCCTGCTGATTTGGGTTCTTGCTTTCCCACCCTTCGCTTTGCGAAAGGATGGGACCCCTTTTCGTGCTCAAGTTGAGAAAAGCAGATCCTTCGCGTTCCGCTCAGGATGACAAGGTGATTCGGGTATGCGTCAGGTTGGCTTTCCCCGTACACTGTCCGTTACACCCTCTGAAGGAAGAACATGAGTCCTCTGTACGCCGTTGTTGTTGGCGCTATCGTTCTCACTCTGCTTGTGGTTTCGCTGACGCGGCTGGGTAAGGTCAAGACCAAGGCCGATTATCTAGTTGCCGGGCGGTCGCTGCCTGCGTTTGTGCTGGTCTTTACGCTCTTGTCTTCATGGATTGGGTCGGGGTCGCTGCTGGGCGGGGCTGAGAATGCCTATAACCATGGCTTTGTTGCGCTTTGGCAGGGCGGAGGTGGATGGGCCGGGCTGCTGCTGATTTACTTCATTGCGCCTCGGGCGCGGCGGTCGGCACAGTTTACGATTCCTGATCTGCTTGAAGCCCGCTATAACCAGACAGCACGCGTGCTCGGTGTGATTGCGATTCTGTTTGCTTATACCGCGATTACCAGCTATCAGCTGATTGGTGGCGGGGATATTCTCAGCCTGATCTTTCCCACCGTAATTACGCCGGACCTGGGCAAGTACATTATTGCCGCGTTTGTGATTGTGTTTACGGCGATTGCCGGAATGTCTTCGGTCGCATATATGGATGTTGTGATCGGCATGCTGGCGACGGTGACGATGCTGGTTGCGCTGCCGGTGCTGATGCACTCGGTGGGTGGGTGGAGCGGATTTCACGCGGCGCTGCCGGCCTCGCACTTCACTCCGCTGGGCGATGACACGTTGATTCAGGCGTTAGAGTTGTTTCTACCGACGTGCCTGCTGATGCTGGGCAATCAGGCGATGTATCAGAAGTTTTTCTCGGCCAAATCGGAGAAGGATGCGCGGGTTGCTGTGGTGGGATGGATTATCGGCACGGTGATTCTGGAGACGGTGATTGTGGTACTGGCGATGCTGGGGCATGTGCGCGCCATGGAGAGCCACGCTTCGCCGTTTCCGCGGGAGATTCTGGCGTTTACGGCGTTGCATAGCCTTCCCGGGCTGCTCGGTGCGCTGCTGATGGGAGCGATTTTCGCGAAGATCATTTCGACAGCCAACAATTTTCTGTTCTCGCCGGCGACGAATCTGGTGAACGACATTTTTGTGCGCTACATTGCGCCCGATGCTTCGAACAAGCGCATCCTGATTGTTTCGCGGCTGATGGTGGTTTTGTTGGGGATCTGGGCTTTGTATCAGGCACTGCATACAGCATCGGTGCTGAAGAAGACACTCTACGCTTACACCATTTACTCGGCTGCGCTCACACCGGTGATTCTGGCAGCTTTCTATTCGCGCCGCGCGAACTCGGCTGGCGCGGTGAGCGCTATCGGCGCGGGCACATTCATTACTGTCTTCTGGGATTCGAGCTTCATACACGATCATTTGCCGGCGGCTCTGGCACAGCGGGATGCGATTTTCCCTTCACTGATTGTTGCGGTGCTTTGCATGGTTGTGGTGAGCGCTTTCACCAAGCCGCCACGCAAGGACCAAGTAGCAATTTTTTTCGGCGAGAAGGCATAAAAGAGGCAGACGGCCTGGGGTTGGGTAAAGCCGCCTGCCTTGAGGGTTGAGAGCCTGGTTTCGGAGTTGCTCTTACCCCACGCAAGTCTTTAAACCTTCCTGAGCAGCGTAGCGGGATTGCTTCTGCCGTCCGACTGAATTGGGACCGTATGTGGGCAGTCTGCGATGAACCGTTCCGTCGGCGGTGCAGACTGCATCTGCTACGCTAAGCCATGCCTATAGCTGCGCTGAGGCTGGAGATTCGCATTGAGCACGCCCAGTCGCTGAAGGATCGGCGGCAAGTGGTGCGCAGCCTGAAGGAAAAGCTGCAGCATGGCTTCAACATCTCTGTGGCTGAGATGGACGAGGCGGTGACGTGGCAATCGGCTACGATCGGCGCCGCCGCCATTTCAGGCTCTCGCGATTACCTTTCCGGGCTGATGAAGCAGGTTGAGGATGCGGCGGTGCGCATCACGAATGATCTGGGGGCGCAGGTCACGGATTGCTGGTGGGAATTTTTAGAGGACTAGCGTTCTCGGGGTAACCGAATTCCTGATTACGACAAATCCCTGCTTTGAAACTAATTTGGGATAGCCGTGACGTAGGGGTCGTTGTACAGTTCAGTTATTGAGTAGCACTTGGGGGAGGGCTACTGAATTGTGACGCCTGTGGAATTACTTCCACAGGCGTTTTACATTGTGGGCTACTTTCGGCTTTATGGCTGGCCTGGAACGCTGAGATTCTCCCCGCTCTTCTTCGTAACCGGCCCGTAAGTATCTTCCTTTCAACCACTCTTTATTGCCTGATTACAACTTTTTTCATCTGCTGCTCACTTTTGTGCGATGAGGGCCGTCTGGTCTGATATTCTCAATCGTTTAACCAAAGGAAGTTTGAGATGCCAGAACAACGGGCGCGCAAGTATCACCAGGACCGCGTGGCAGAAACGCTGCGTGACGAAATAGGAGCGATGATCGAGGGCGAGTTGTCCGATCCGCGGATCAGCTTTGCTTACATCAGTCAGGTTGTGCTGAATCCGGGAGGTAAGTCGGCGCTGATTTATGTGGCCGTGGACGGCGGTCCGGAGGAAGAAAAGCAGACGCTTGAGGGCTTGATGGCGGCGCGGGGCTATATCCGGCATGAATTGCTGGAGCGCATGGGTGTGCGGCATGTTCCGGAGCTTTCGTTCCATATCGACCGCTCGGAAAAGATGAAGGCCCGGATCGATGAGCTGCTGGGACGGGCGCAGAAGCGGCAGAAGAGTGTCGCGGAATAGTACGAGAAAAGTTCTTAAGTGACGAAAGGTAAAAGGAGATCCTTCGCTACGCTCAGGATGACAATTCCTGAGTTTGAATGAAGTCGACATAGGGGCCATGGGAGAACGGCATACTATCCACGCAGTTTTGGACGTGATTGAGCGCGGCCAGCGGTTTCTGGTCAGCGCACATGCGCGTCCGGATGGCGATGCCGTGGGGTCGATGCTGGCGTGCGCGATGATTCTGGAACAGCTGGGCAAGCAGGTGGATATGGTCTCCTGCGACCGGGTGCCTCTGATCTACCGCACGCTGCCCTGCTCCTCTGTGATACGGCAGGTGGTACGCGTGGAAGGCGAGTATGACGCGGTGATTCTGCTGGAGTGCGACGGGATTGAGCGCTCGCGGTTGCGCGGGCTGGAGGAGCACTTCCTGGTCAATATCGATCATCACATGAGCGGACGGACCTTTGCCAACATCAACTGGATCGATACCGAGGCGTGCGCGGTGGCGGAGATGGTCTACGAGCTGGCCATGGTGGCTGGGGTGCGTATTACGCCGGAGATGGCGACGTGCCTGTACACCGCTGTGCTGACTGATACGGGATCTTTCTGCTACGAGGGAACCGATGCGCACACTTTTGAGCTGGCGGCTGAACTCGTGCGGCATGGGGCGCGGTCGGCGGCAATTGCCAAGGACGTTTATTTCTCTCATCCCACTTCAAAAATGCTGTTGCTGGGTGCGGCCCTATCGACCTTGCGGCGTGAGGGACGCATCGCGTGGATGTGGGTGACCCACGACGACATGGTGCGCACGAGTGCTGCCGAGGAAGACTGCGAAGGGCTGGCAAACTATGCGATTGCCATCTCCGGGGTGGATGTCGCTATCTTTCTGCGCGAGCTGAGCAATCACCGTGTAAGGCTTTCGTTGCGCAGCAAGGGCGATGTAAACGTGGCCCGGATTGCCGAGCGCTTTGGCGGAGGCGGGCACCAGCACGCCAGCGGTTGCACGCTGGACGGACCGCTGCCGGAGGCGACGGAGATGATTGTTGAGGTGGCCCGGCGCATCCTGAGCGCGGCGGTTCATGAAGTTGCCTGATTGAATCTGATAGCCTTGTCTGCGGAAAGCAATTCCATCCGGAACCTCAGAACGAACGTGGCCATCCCTAAGAGCATCAAGGCGCTACGCACCAGCTCCACGACTGCCATGACGCGTTTCCCTTTTCTCGGGACGACGCTGGAAACCCTGACTCTTTTCATCTTTACAGCCTTCTTCCTTTTCTATGGGCTGGTTCCGATTTTCGGCGGCGACGGCATTGGACTGGTGGGCGCAGACGAGCCGCGATACGCGCAGGTGGCGCGCGAGATGCTCAATCGCCACGACTACGTGACGCCGATACTGTTTGGCAAGCCGTGGCTGGAAAAACCGGCTCTCTATTATTGGCGGGCGATGTTTGCCTTCCGCGAGTTTGGGATCCATGACTGGTCGGCGAGAATTCCTTCGGCAAGCTTTGCGTTTGTGCTGGTGACGTTGATCTTTCTGCACATGCGGAGGTTCCGACCGGGAGGGCAACTGGATGCGGCGCTGCTGACTGCGTCGTGTGCGGGCATTTTGAGCTTTGCGCGCGGGGCGTCAACGGACATGCAACTGGCCGCGCCGTTCTGCATCGGCATGCTGGGGTGGTATGCCTGGTATGAGACGGACAGCAAGTTCTGGCTCTTCGACCTCTACTTCTTTGTGGGGGCGGCGACGCTGGCCAAGGGGCCGGTAGCTCCATTTCTTGCGCTGGTGATTATTACGGCATTTGCCGGGATGCGGAAGGAGTGGTCGATTCTACGGCGAAGCATCTGGTGGCCGGGGATTGTACTGTACCTCGCGATGGTGCTTCCCTGGTTCATCGCCGTGCAGAAGCGCAACCCAAATTTTCTGCGGGTGTTCTTCCTTGAACACAATCTGGAGCGTTTTGCCACGAACCGTTTCGAGCATGAGCAGCACGCCTGGTATTACCTGCCGGTCATAGTGCTGAGCCTGATGCCCTGGGCGGTGATTGCGATTGCGGCGCTGGTGAGCGCGGTTCAGGGTTCGATTGCGGAATGGCGCGCGCGGCGCGCGAAGTTCCACTACATGGGACACCAGCGGACGGGCGACGCCTTCCCTGAGTTTCTTGTGCTCTGGGCGTTGATTCCGGTGGTTTTCTTTTCGTTCTCGGAGTCAAAGCTGCCGGGTTATATTCTGCCTTCCGTTCCTCCGTTGACGATTTTGAGCGGCGACTACCTGAACCGCATGCGCGAGCGCGGACTGAAGCCGTGGCTGCTGATCTTGCACGGTGTACTGGCGGGTGGCCTCACAACGTTAGTGCTGCTGCTGCCGCGGCTGATTCAACATCCCGATCAGCTGCCTCCGGCAAATGCGCTCATCGCGGCTGGCGCGACGGGATTTGCGGCGACGATCTTTATTCTCATCACGGTAGCTCGGTTTGGTATTCGGCGGTTGCGCATCGCAACCATGATCCCGATCGTGGTTCTGCTGCTCTTTCTTTACGGGATCGGCCCTTTTTTCGGCTTCGGGCAGATTGCTTCGACCAAGGGCACCGTGCAGCTGATCGACCTGACGTATTCCGCTCGGCCTCTGGCGAAGATTCTGGATCAGATTGCGCCCCCGGATGAGACGGTCGCAGTGTATAGAGTTCGCCGCGATGTGGAATATGGCATATCCTTTTATCGCAATCGAAAAGTGGTGAACTACGAGCAGGATGGGATCCCCGCAGTACAGCATATTCTCATAGCGCGTGAATCTTATATAGACGACCTGCGTCAAAAACTTACCGGCAGGCGATATGAGCCGCTGTTCGTGTATCCTGCTCAAAATCTGGTGATCTACGCAGTGGCTGCACAGGAATAGCGAAAACCGCAGCCGATTCTGGGTGATTAAAGCGTGAGTTCGGCATTGCAGTTTGAGATTCTCGACCTGAGGCATTTTTCTGCCAGCAGCCTGCGGCCTGTGCTGGACGAGGAAAGCCGTCTCTGGAGCGACCGGCTGCGCTGGGACTACCGCACGTCGGCCGATCTGCTTCTGCAGTATCTGGATTCGCGGGTGTTGCCGGGCTATGTTGCTGTAGAGAACGGCCGCATCGCCGGCTACGTTTTCTGCGTTTACGAAGAACATAAGGCAATTATCGGGGACGTGTTCTCGCTCTCAAGCGCGGCGGCCGACGTAGAAGATCAGCTTTTGCGGCACCTGATCGAACTTCTGAGACATTCTCCGGGTATTGACCGTGTTGAGTGCCAATTACTGCTGCATCCACACGGATTGCACGCCGAGATATTTCGAGAGGCGGGTTTCAAGCTCTTCCGCAGGCTCTTTATGGAGCTTGATCTGTCGGAGTTTGAAATGTCGAATCCTCGGCCACCGCGCCCTGATGGGCTGACGTTGACCTCCTGGCGGGAGAATGATTTTCATCCGGCAGGATATTTGATCGCCGACGCCTACAGCGGACACCTCGACAGCTTTATCAATGACCAGTACCGGACCGTAGGAGGCTCGCTGCGCTTCCTGCACAACATTGTCCGTTTTCCCGGGTGTGGGCTGTTCGATCCGGCGGCGTCGCGCACGTTGACGCGAACGGCAGATGGTTCGCTGGCTGGAGTGCTGTTGTGCTCGCGCGTGCGCGACGATGTTGGACATGTCACGCAGGTCTGCGTGGCGAAGAATCAGCGACAGCTTGGGCTGGGCAGACTGCTGATCGAAGAATGCGCGGCAAACCTGCGAGGGCGAGGATTTCGCGGACTTACGCTCACCGTGACCGAAGAAAATACGAACGCCGTTGAGCTTTACCGCCGCATCGGCTTTGTTGAAAAACATTCATTCGATGCGATGGTGTGGGACCGGTCTTGGCGCTGGCCTGTAGAGTCCTGAATTACCGGCGGATGAACCACATCAGCCAGCTGGCGGCAATCACAATTCCCACAAACATGACCCAGCAATAGAGTCCATACCGGATCATCGCCTTGGGAGAAGTGCGTTGCGTAATGCCGAAAACGACCGAGGCGAAGGTCGCAAATAGCAGGACAGCAGAGAAATGCGAAAGCGCTAACATGCGGGCTTCCTGCCTATGCGAAGATTGTGCGCGTCAACCGCGGAGATGATGTTGAGCAGCCCGGCAACGACGATGAACTTGGTTCCGTAGTCGGCGGTTGCCACCTGAACCGCACCGTGGCCAAGGTCCATGATTCGCCCGAGAATGTAAAGTGCGCCGCCGCCAAGATCTCCGGCAAAGCCAAGCATCTCCAAGACATCGCCCATATTGGGCTGGTACAGTTTGCCCTGCATCATGATGCCGAGGGTGAACATGCTGGTGATCGAGACGAAGAGGAGCGCCGCCCGGACCCAGTGTTTTGTCAGTACGTGACCGAGACCTGGAACGAGCCAGCCGAGAATGAGCGCAGCATATGGCAAGCCGGGAGATTTCTCCTCCAGCTTTGCACTTACCTGAACTTTCGATGCCATCATTTTGACTATACAGCACGACCCCGCTCCAAGCCGATGCAGCGGGGTGCTGGCGTAATTAGCCGTGGCTGGTCAGTACTTCACGGATTGTGTCGACGATGAAATCGAGATCCTTGTGCTCCGCGATGAATGGCGGCGACAGAATCGCGGTATTGCCGGTCGTCTTTACGTGCAGGCCGTGGTCATAGAGGCGCTTCTGCAACTCGTATCCATTGATTCCCACGACTGCGGGATTGATGTCGACTCCGACAAGCATGCCAAAGCCGCGTATATCCGTGACGCCGGGAACACTCGCGAGGCTGAAAGCTCGCTCCAGGAAATAGCCGGACAGCTGCTGTGCTCGGGCGAAGAGGTTTTCGGACCGGTAGATATCGAGAGTGGCGAGCGACGCGGCGCATGCCACCGGGTGCCCGGACCAGGTGTATCCGTGGAAGAACTCGATGGCGTTCTCGGGCGCTCTGTTCATCATGGTGTCGTGAATCGTGCGGCTGATGGCAACCGCGCCCATGGGGATGTTGCCATTGGTGATCGCCTTGGCCATGGTGATGATGTCGGGCGTGACGCCGAAGCTCTGCGCGGCAAAGGGCTGCCCGGTACGGCCAAAGCCGCAGATCACTTCATCGAAGACGAGCAGGATTCCGTGCTGCGAGCAGATCTCGCGCAGTCTTTCAAGATAGCCGACCGGCGGCACGTGCACGCCGCAGGAACCTGCAATGGGCTCGACGAAGCAGGCTGCGATGTTCTCTGCTCCATGAAGCTCGATGATGCGAAGCAGATCCTCCGCCAGCTCTGCGCCCGTCTTTGGCTGCCCCGAAGTGAGGCGGTTCTCCGGCAAGTAGGTGTGCCGCATGTGTACGACCGGAACGCCAAGCCCGCTGAAGGTGCGGCGGTTGTTCACCATGCCACCGAGCAGGGTACCTCCCACATTGACGCCGTGATAGCTGCGCTCACGCGCGACGAAGAGAGTGCGCGATGCTTCCCCGCGTGTGCGGTGATAGGCGAGGGCAAGCTTCATCGATGTATCGATGGCTTCCGATCCGGAACTGACAAGGAAGAGCGTGTTCAGCTCTTCCGGAAGCAACTGCGCCAGCCGGCTCGCAACGGCAAAGGACTTCGGGTGCGCGCGAAGAAAGCCCGATGTGAAATCCAGGTCAAGGATCTGGTCGCGGACGGCATTGGCAATCTCGACACGGCCGTGTCCGGCCGGTGTAGTGAAAAGGCCTGAGGAGCCGTCGAGGATCGCCTTGCCCTCAGGGCTGTAGTAGTAGAGTCCGCGTGCCGAACCAAACATGCGTGGGTCTGACTTGAAATCCCGATTGGGCGTGAATGGCAGCCACTGGTGATCCAGCGACGCGGCTGCTGCATCTTCGACACTTTTCATTTCCTGAATGTCGTTTGTCATGGCCATTCTCCTCTACCTGATGTCATCTCAGAATGCGTCCGCCGGTCTCCTGCATTTCGTCGATGCGAAGAAGGCATTCTGCATGTAGCGCACGACCAGCCAGCGCGGCGGCTCGGGATCCAGTCAGGGGACCTGCGCTCTGCTAACGGCAGTGTCTCACAGCCAAGGCAGAAACGTGCCTGCTTGACACAAGCCACTTTGCGCTGAAGACTTCCGGCGTAGCGATAGCTTCCCGCATCGAGAAGTATGTCCACGACATCTAAGAAAGAGGAGGCCCCAATGAGTTTTGGTTCGCTTGTCTTCACGCCCCTCGTTAAAGAACTGCAGGAGCGTAACGGCAGCCGTCGGCAATATGAGCGCATGGAGAAATCCAGGCCGACCGAGCGCCTCGGTGACTTCGAAACGGAATTCCTCGCCCAGCGCGACTCCTTCTACTGGGCAACCTTAGGAGCGTCGGGATGGCCTTACGTCCAGCATCGCGGTGGCCCGAAGGGATTTTTGAAAGTGATCGACGACCGCACGCTGGCGTTCGCAGACTTCCGCGGAAACAAGCAATTTATCAGCACAGGAAATCTGCTTAGTGATAACCGCGTTGCGATCATCATGGTCGACTATCCGCGGCAAGCGCGGCTTAAGATACTCGGTCGCGTGGAGATATTCGAAGGCGAGAAAGCGGCGGACTGGATCAAGCGCGTTCGTGCTACCCGGATCCCAGGACATCATAGAAAGGGTATTCGTGATCCATGTGGAAGCGCATGACTGGAACTGTCCGCAACACATTACGCCACGTTATACGGAAGAAGAGATCCGCGATGCGATGCGAGCGACTGAAGAGCGCATGCGCAACCTGGAACTGGAAAACAAACAGTTGAAGAAAGAACTCGCTGAATTGCGCCAGCTAAGCTGAGAACGATTGCGCTGGCTGAGAAAGGAAGCTATTGCCATGACTTCACGTCCACCATTGCCTCCGTTCACGCAAGAGACCGCCATTCAAAAGGTTCGCCTCGCCGAAGACGGCTGGAATACGCGTGACCCCGAGAAGGTCTCTCTCGCCTACACGGTCGATTCGCGTTGGCGGAACCGCGCTGAATTTCCTACCGGCAGAGAACAGATTGTCGCATTTCTCGCGCGCAAGTGGACGAGAGAACTGGACTACCGGCTCATCAAAGAGCTGTGGGCCTTCCATAGCAATCGAATCGCAGTGCGCTTCGCATACGAATACCACGATGATTCTGGGAACTGGTTCCGCGCTTACGGCAATGAGAATTGGGAGTTCGACGAACAGGGTTTGATGTATGCGCGCCATGCGAGCATCAATGAATTGCCGATCAAAGAGGCCGACCGCAAGTTCCATTGGCCCCTAGGCAGACGGCCCGACGACCATCCAGGATTGAGCTCTCTTGGTCTCTAGTCCGTGGGTAAACTGTCAGAGATCCAATTCGACCGCCGTCAGCGGAGAAGAGCAACAGATCAAAATGTTCCCCTCGGCAGGCCGATCAAGAGGCTCGGTCGCGTAGCTGATCTTTCCATCAATTAGCCCTGACTCGCACATGTGGCAGACCCCGGTCCGGCAAGACCATCGGACAGGAACATCGCAATCTTCCGCGAATTCGAGGAGACTTCCATACCGCGAATCCCACGGCACGGTAAGACCGCTGCGCGTGAAGGAAATCTTCGGGCCAGTGCCAACGCTTCCGGAGGGCGGATGTGGGGGCACAGATGTGGGGCTCGCGATTCCGGGTGTGATCGACGATTCAGCACCGAAAGTTTCGGAGTGGATGCAGGAACCAGGGACACCCCAGGACTTCAACTCCGCAGTAAATCGGCAAGAAATGCGGCGGGCCCACAGAGATAGAAGTCCGCGTTCCTTCGGTACTTGCAGCTGTTGCAAGGACGAGAGATTCAGATACCCGGAGGCGTCGTAGTTCTGATCCCCATCTTCTGGCTTGCTATAGCGACGAAGGAATGGCTCCGCGGAAGACTATTCAGAAGAGTTCGCGTTTCAGCCGCGAATGGATGCTCCCTGCTATTCCGAGCGCCATAGCACCACCAGATTTCTCGCGTTGAATCTCCGCCAGTAGCCGCAAGCGAATGAAGCATGGCGAGTACCGGCGTCGCCCCAATACCCGCGCTCAGCAATACGACAGGATTATTGCCCGGAGCAAGCGTGAAGCTGCCTCTCGGCGCGCTTACCTGAAGCAGGTCGCCCGCCCGAATGTGGTCATGAAAGTAGCGGCTCCCGGCGCCAGACGCTCGCTTCACGCTGACGCGATACGTTCCCGCGCGCTGCGGGCCGGACATCGAATAGCTTCGCAGGATTGGCGCTGAGTCATTATCCAAGTGAAGCTTGAAGACGAGAAATTGGCCAGGAAGAGGCGCCGGTAATGGGCTCCGGTTCTCCGACTCGAGAACGAAGGAGAGCACCTCAACACTCTCGCGCTGCACCGCCGCAACTCGCAGTGACCGAAAACCCTGCCACGCCGGCGGTGGCGCGGAAGAGGGTGCGAGGCCTGCATTGCCACTCTGTTTATGCTTCTCCTCGGCCGCGACCAGCGCTTCAAACGATCCCCTCCAACCCGCGCTGAGTGACGGAATGCGCAGAGCACGCTGCAGTTGATCCAGCGGAGTGGCCGGGCAGGTAAAGCAGTCCATCGATTTCCTGAACAGTGACACGCTCCGGACCCTCGGCAACTTTCACGATCTCGTCTCCCGCGCCGATCTCTCCTTCTTCAATCACGCGGCAATAAAAGCCCGGTCGCTTATGCGAGACGAGTAGTGCTGGCATCGCTGGATTGTTCATCCGCATGCCGACGCGATAGCAGGTGACGCGGGGCTGAGTTACTTCAAACAGCGCGCCACCGATCCGATAGCGGTCCCCGATGCATACCTCGTCATCCGGCAAACCATCGACCGTCAGGTTCTCGCCGAACTGTCCGTACTCAAAGTCATGTCGCTGAAGGTGCATCTCCCAGTAACGATAAGAGTCGAGTTGATACACCATCACGGCGCGGTGCTCTCCGCCGTGTCCCGCGAGATCGCCCTGCCCATCTCCATCGAGGTTGAGACGGCGCGCCATCACCCGGCCAATTACAGGTCGCTTCCAGACGGCGGTGTGCACAATCTTGCCTTGCCACTCGATGTCGCGTGGAAGGCCGACGTTCACTGAGACAAGCGAATTCACGCGTGCTTCTCCTCGCGTCGAGAATACAGCGATTTTGCTTCCAGAGAACGATGTGGCTTCTATATCGTCCGGTAGCCTCTCGACCTTTTCCTGCGCGGATAGACGGCCCGTTGGTATGCTGTGAACGCATCGATATCACAACGTCCAGGGCCGCGAAGAAAAATTCTAAAAATCTCGAATCAGGAAAGGGAACTATGAACTTCGACAAGAACGATACCGCAGTAGTGTTTATCGACCCTCAAAATGACGTATTGAGTGAAACAGGCCTCGCGTGGCCATTGCTCCACGAAAGTCTTAAGGAAAACAACACGATTGAGAACATGGAGCGCATCTTCAAATCCGCGAAGGCACACGGATACGAGGTCTTCATCTCTCCTCACTACTTTTACCCCACGGACAAGGGATGGAAGTTCAACGGTCCTCTCGAAACCGATGAGGCTGCCAATGGTTTGTTCGCTCGTAAAGGGAGTCTTGAATCTCGATGGCCTCATAGGGTCCGGCGCAGACTGGCTGGAGCGATTCAAGCCATACATCGAGGACGGCAAGACCATCGTCGTTTCGCCGCACCGCGTATGGGGTCCGGAGACCAATGACCTGGTTCTTCAGCTGCGTAAACGGAGGATCAGCAAGATCATTCTTGGCGGAATGCTGGCCAACATGTGCGTCGAATCTCACTTGCGGGAATTGCTGGAGCAGGGATTCGAGGTAGCCGTCGTGAAAGACGCGACAGCGGGGCCGAAACACCCGGAATGGGGCTACGGTTATACCGCGGCACTTATTAACTACGCGTTTCTCGCACATGCAGTCCTGACAACGGACGAAACAGTCAAGGCAATGGAGGGGGTCAGCAGTAATGCAGACGAGCCGGGCCTCATCGAGCTCCCTGACATGCTTGCGATGAACCGTCGATGAAGCCACGCTTCATGGCTATGGGGTGCGTGCGATCGTTCGGGCCAAGTCGGTGAATCAAAGATTCGTTCACCGCGTCTTAAGACAGGATCAAGCTCTGTCAAACAAAGCGCTACGAAAGAGAAAATTTACATGTCGAAGAAACTCGAAGGAAAGATTGCACTTGTTACCGGTGGCACAACCGGTATCGGACTTTGCCACCGCGAAACGCTTCGTTTCAGAGGGCGCGCAAGTCATCATCACTGGCCGTCGCAAGGATGTGCTCGACGCCGCGGTAACAGAGATCGGTGCCGGCGCGACCGGGGTTCAGGCCGATGCCGGCAGCCTGGCAGACCTCGACAAGCTCTACGCACAGATCAAGGAGCAGCATGGCCGTATCGATATCCTGTTTGCCAATGCCAGTTGCGGCGAATTTGCCACCATCGACAAAGTGACCGAAGCGCATTTCGACAAGATGTTCGACACGAATGTCAAAGGGGTATTCTTCACTGTGCAGAAAGCGCTCCCACTTATGCCCGATGGCGCGACCGTCGTGCTCAACGCCTCCATTGTTTCCGTGAAAGGAATGTCTGCGTTCGGCGTCTATAGCGCGACGAAGGCAGCCGTCCGCTCCTTCGCCCGCACCTGGACCAACGAACTGAAAGACCGTCAGATTCGTGTCAATGTGGTCAGCCCGGCCCCATCGACACTCCTGTAGGGCCTTGCAGGGAATGAGGAGGAGGCGAAGCAGTTGAAACAGGCCTGGCATCCCAGGTCCTTCTCGGCCGCATAGGGCATCCCGACGAGATTGCGCAGCCGGTTGTCTTCCTCGCCTCCCACGACTCCAGCTACGTTGCCAGTATCGAACTCTTTGTTGACGGTGGAAGGTCCAGGTTTGAGCGGAGGTGCTCGAGGCGTGTCGCTTGTCGATCAACTTATTATATTGCAATGACATAGACAGGACCCTAGCCGTGATAACCTCCAAATAGGCGATCATCAGGAACAGAGAGAATCAGAGAAAAGCTATAGCGTTTTCAAGAATCGACGAACTTTCACGACGGAGGGGCATCATCGTGGCAGGCCAGATTTGACACGATGGAAATCTAAGGTTTGGTACAATGAATTTAGAAGGTTTACAGTACGCAGGCGCGTAGCTCAGTTGGTTAGAGCGCTACCTTGACACGGTAGAGGTCAGGAGTTCGAGTCTCCTCGTGCCTACCATCTGTTCAATCACTTACGAGATGGCTCAAAAATTATTGAGGCCCTTTGGAGCCCAATAAGAATTTCTGCCTATCAGCCACTTTTCCACTCCCCGGTAAAAAGCATCTCCACCACACGCGCCCGGGCTCCGCGCTTTTCCGGACTCATGGCCTGCGTGTAGATGTCGAGAGTAATGCGGCTATTGGCATGGCGCAGTAGCTCCTGCATGACCTTGATATCCACGCCACTTGCCTTCAGTAGCGTCGAGAAGGTAAATATGAAAATGAGGACAGGCCAAATGCGGCCAGAATTGTAGAACTTCTCCGGTCACAATCGAGTGCTCCTGAAGAAGACAACTCATCCTTCGTGGACTCCCTGATCTTCAACTGGCTCATCGCTGGTACAGATGCCCACTAAGAACTTCAGTCTCCTGCTCGGAGCCCAAGGTACAGTCCGTCTTGCTCCTTTCTACGACCTGGCGAGTGTCCTTCCATATAAGGGCATCGGTCTCGAAAAAGCGAAACTCGCCATGAAGATCGGCGGAGAATACCGGCTTAGGAATATCGGTGAGCGCAACTGGCAGAAGTTTGCAGCTGGGCTGCGCCTTGATGCGACCCGACTCCGAGAGCGCATCCATGAAATGGCCGAATCACTCGCTGATCAGGCAACCCCGATCGAAGAGAAGTTGGAAGCCGAAGGGCTGTCACACAGGATTCTTGGACAGCTGGCAGCAAAAGTGAAAGCCAGGGCCATCTTCTGCCACCGCCTCATGTCTTGATGTGCTCGATCCCATGATGGCGCCATGGCGCCGCGTAATCCCGACATTGCTGATAATGAATCTATGCGCCAGATTCGCATCGTGTGTGTCAGCGACACTCACGGCCAGCATTCCAAGTTGAGGTTGCCGCCAGGGGATATTCTCGTTCATGCTGGCGATTTTATGACCTTCGGGGATGTCCCGGAAGAGATTATCGATTTTGACCGTTGGCTGCAACACCAGCCGCATCGACACAAAATTGTCATAGCAGGAAATCATGATCTGATGTTTGAGCGTCAACCCGGATTCGCACGAACACTGCTCCCAAGCGCAATCTATTTGGAAAATTCATCGATCGAGCTTGAGGGGTTGAGAATCTGGGGATCTCCTGTTCAGCCTGAATTTAACAATTGGGCGTTCAATGTTGCGCGTGGGGCTGCGATCAGGCGCTACTGGCAGATGATCCCAGAAGATACCGACATTCTGATTACGCATGGCCCACCCCACGGTGTTCTGGATAAGCCACGCCCATCCGGTACTCATTTGGGTTGCGAGGAACTCGCGAAGAAGGTCGAACAACTGAGGCCGAAGCTTCACGTATTCGGACATATTCATGGAGGCCATGGACAGTCACAATCCAAATTAAGCCCCACGAAGTTCGTCAATGCGTCGGTCGTTGACGAAGCATATCGACTGGTTCATGAAGCACAAGTGGTGGACGTCCCTGCGAGATGCATTAAAGCCGCGTTGGTATAGGTTCGACATGCAAGTATCCATCCCGGCTCCGAGTGTGATTCGAAGCGGTGCATATGATGTCAAAATACGATATTGACATCACACAGATCAAGGCATAGCCTTTTCTTATGGTGAGAGTTCCGTTCACATTGCGTATCGACAGAGAAGAACGCGTCGCTCTGGAGGACTTGAGCAAGATCGTAGGTCGTCCAATCAACCAATTATTAAACGACGCGATCAAGAGCTACCTCCTTCGGCAGCACCCAAGGGAGCGCGGCCTGGAAACAAACCTCGCACGACTGAGCGCGTATCGGCAGCAGGATCCCGGATTTAAGCGAGCAATCGCCCAGTTTGTTAACGCAGAAGTAAGCAACGCCGATCCGGTTGAAGGTGAACCATTCGAAGGGCATGTCGAGGTGAAAGGGCCTGTCCAAAGCAGGATTCGCGAGTTGCTCGGTGCCTAATTGGGATGAAGATAGTCCCCGGCTGCGCGAGAATCTCGCGCAGATTCTTGCGCAAATTATTCACGAAGCTCCCTTACGCGAACGACCAACACGAGAGACGGCGAGACGTTGGCAGGCACTTTTTATGGAGGGCTTGCAGCTACCTGACACGAAATATGCCGGCGCGTTTCGCGGTGAGCCGGGTCTTGAGGAAACCGGCGTAAGGGTCGGCGCGAACTATGGAGTACCACCTTCCGAAGTATCCGAAGCATTAACGCAATTTGAAGCAAAGCTTCAATCCATAGTCAATGAGTTGGATGTAGAACTGCCAGTTGGCCAGGAGCCTAACGCCGACCAACTGGCAGCCATTGTCGATCTCTGTGCCTGGGCGCATGCCGAATGGATCAGGATTCATCCTTTTGCGAACGGGAATGGCCGGACTGCACGCTTATGGGCTAACAGCCTTGCCGTGCGTTACGGTTTGCCACCCTTCATTCGGTTACGGCCAAGACCCGAATCAGGCTACGGAGAAGCCGGTGCAAGAGCAATGCAAGGTGATTGGAAGCCGACTGCAGCGGTCTTTCATCAGCTGCTTGACGACTTTCTTGGCGGTCACTGATCCCGGCGAAGGTGCTCACCACTCTTGATTGAGATGTACGCACTGGGGCGCGTACTTTGGACTCACCAGGATGAGTCTGTGTGCGCAAGCGGACTGACACTCAGCGAATAGTCTTATGATTATCAAAGCCAATTGGCACTGCTGTCGTATCCCTTTGCCTATACCAGTTCTTCTATCTCATTGAACAGCTGGCCGGTGAATCTCAACAAGACAGAGAGGATTTTGGGCAGCTGTTCGGGCTCCAGCGGAAATTTGGACAGACGAATTCGTTCTGCCAACCTTTCTGCGGAATTCGCTGTACCGACAAGTTTGCGAATTTTCTCTGGCGTTTCAGCGCGGCAAATTTGGCGAGCATCGAATTCAAGAAGAGCGGCTCCAGCCAATTCCATGTCAAAGCCTGACTGCTCCAAGAATCGGATTTCGTTTTCGTATAGGCGATCAAGGTTTCCCGCATCTGCATTGTAGTGATGATGACTCGGTACAAATCGAGAACATCTTTGTCACTCGTGTGCCGGTCGGACCAGGCGAAGAGCTTCAATATTGCGATTCCGGCAAGGGACGCAACCGGAATTGTCAGATTGTCATTCACTTCCAGATGAACTGCGGTTCGAATTGCGTCATTGAATCCTGCTACGATCATCGCTGTTTCGCGCGCGGGTGGCCAATGAATCACATCGCCCTCTGCAACACCGCCGAAGGGAATGATGTCCACAGGAATTTCTTCTGCCGATCTCAGATAAGGGCGGTGCTCGAGCTTTCCTTCTCTAAACTCACCGCTGGCAATCAGCGCTGTTCGTAACTGACGAAACCTCTCCCACGAATCGATCGCTATGGCGAAGTCGACGTCGACAGTAGCGCGTGTTATCGAAATATCGAATACATGAAAGAGCAGCACATCACGTGCTGTTGCTCCGACAATGATATTAGGGAGTCTTAGACCATTAGCCCGGGAGCTTCATGGTTCATGAACAAATAAAAAATCGTGAACAAATTCGCATGGAAAGCCAAGCCCTCAACTGTGCGACCAGAGACTAAACCCGCTTAACAAATCCCTCTTCCGTCGCTCTCGTATTGCGTATAAGCCACAACACCAAAAGCATTCCTGAAAAGGGAACGAGCCCTGCGGCGATGATGATGGGATCAAAGGAGTGGCTGCCCATTGACTGACGTGCATCGCTGAGGTGTCCGACGAGATAGAAGGCGAGGATCGTCCCCACGCCGGCGGCACTTCCGCTTAGCCCGCTTACGGAAGCTACTGCGTCACCATGAAATACATCCGAAGGCAGAACATTTGCCATTGTGGAGAAAGCTGAATAAGCCAACGACGCCAGACCAAAAAGGCCTGCAATAAGGTACAAGTTGGTTGTAAAGATGGTGGGGATCAGGGTCATTACACCAATGCCGCCGAAGACAACGAGTGTTTTGCGGGCAGCACCGACTGACCATCCGCGCTTGATTAAGTAGCCTGAGAGTGCGCCTCCGAAGAAGTTGCCAAGATCGGCGGCGACGAAGGGTATCCAAACGGCGATCAAGCCAGTCTTGAGCTCGATACCCTTTGCGACCAGGTAAATCGGAAACCAGTCTGTAACAAAAAACCAGACCGGATCGGTAAACAACCTCGAAACGATAATCCCCCAAGTCTGAGGAAACCGCAAAAGATCGAACCATCTAAGAGACACCTTCCTAGACTGGTTGTTGTCTTCGCTTTTATCGACCGTGATGTATTCCAATTCGGCGGAGCTGATACGGTCATGGTTTTCCGGTGGTTGATAAAGCCGACGCCAGGCGATCAACCAAAGAAAGCCAAGCAAACCAGGAATCATGAATGCCGGACGCCAGCCCCAGCGAAAGTAAATTGGAAGAACCAGAAAAGGCGCGATTGCGCCTCCGATGGACGAGCCGCTGTCGAATAAGGCCGTGGCGAGAGCGCGCTCTTTTTTCGGAAACCATTCTGAAACCGCTTTTGTTGCAGCTGGCCAATTTGCAGATTCGCCTGCTCCCAGGAGAAAGCGAAACGTCGCGAAGCTGAAGAAGCCCCGAGACAAGGCTGTCAGCATCGACACCACCGAATACCAAAACACGGTGATCGTCAGGCCTCGTCGAGTCCCAATACGATCCAGCCATCGGCCAAATAGAGCCTGCCCCAAGGAATAGGCGACGCGAAACGCGATTACGATGCCTGCATAATCGCTATTCGTCCACCGATATTGCACCTTCAGGTAGGGAGCAAGCAGCGACAGCGTCTGACGATCGATGTAATTGATAACCGTCGAGGCAAAAAGAATACCCCCGATCCACCAGCGCAACGACGGTATCGGTCGTGATCTGTTCGAAAGGCTCATTTCAAAGACGCTGCGCTGATGGAGCCGGAATATAACGTTCGATCCAACAGGGCTGCAGAGTCTTCGTCGAGATATACGGTGACGTTTGGATGCGTTCGCAGAATAGAGGCCGGCGCCATAGGAGTGATATCGCCATTGAAACATGCTTGGATGGCGCGCGCCTTTTGCGGACCAGGTACGACTGCGATAAGTTCTTTCGCTTTGAGAATCTGCTTTACGGACATCGATAACGCCTGCTTTGGCACCTCGGTGATATCCGAGAACCATGCTTCACCCACTTGTTGGCGGCGGCAAGGCTCGTCGAGCGTGACAACGAGATAGGGCTCTTCCGTATCGAAATCCGCAGGAGGATCGTTGAACGCCAGGTGGCCATTCTCGCCGATTCCCAGAAATGCAACGTCGATCGGAGCGGAAGCGATAGCCTCACTCGTTCTGCGCAGAACCGACGCAATGTCGCCATCACCGTCAAGCAAGTGGTATTTGATGATTGCGGTCTTTTGGATGAGCTGTTCCAGAAGCATTCCGCGAAAGCTACCGGGATGAGTAATATTGAGCCCGATATATTCATCCAGGTGAAAGGCTTCCACCAGACGCCAGTCAATTTCCGGAGCGCTGGCCAACTCTTCGAGGAATTCCTTCTGCGATGCCGCAGTCGCGGCTACGATGCGCGCGGAGCTACGGTCTTGAATGGCGGACCGAATTGCGGTAGCAGCTTGATCTGCTGCACTCTTACCCATGGAACGGCGGTCACGGAAGATTTTGAAATTCATTTGTGTACCTTTGCCGAGCAGGTCTCTCAGGATGATCGACTATGAAGATACAGGATGATCCACGATTTCCTCACTACGCGGATCCCAGTAAAGTTTTTGGCCGCTCCAGTAAGATTGGGCGGCCATGATGATCACAATCGAGTGTGAGAATCCATGATTAACATTCGCATTCGGTTGAACGCGCGACTGCATCGACTTGAGCCAGTTGGTTACGTGAATGACGCTATCGTCGCCGGGACCTTCTGAATTCGGCTGCTCTGCTCCAGCGACCTTTACGATTTCCTCGTGATCTCCGATGGGAGCGTTTATTGGCAACGAGGTTTCTAGAACTGATCCGTCGTATTCACTTCTTCCGCCTTCGCTGCTCACGGTAAAGAGCGATGCTCCTTCACCGCCGTAGTTCGCAATGGTTCCATCGCGACCCTGGATACGCGAGAAGCTCCGATAGCTATTACCAAAGACGGTTTTATATGTGTAGAGAAATCCTTTGGGATAGGTGACAGCGGCAACACAAGTGTCTGGATTTTCTCGTCCGTCTTTCCAGGCAAACACACCTCCATTCGCCACCACACTTTCCGGATAACTTTCATCGGTCCACAAATGTACCAAGTCGCTCCCGTGGCTCATCCACTGGTCGAAAAGACCGGAAGAGAATTTCTTGTAGAGTCGGAATTCAAGGTAGACGTGGGGATCGAACGGCTGATAAGGCTTTCCCAGCAACCACCGCTTCCAATCTGTGTCCTCTTCCTTAAGCTGCGATTTCCGGTCAAGCCATTCCTTCCACTGCATCTTGCGGTCCTCCAGCATTTCGCGAGAGATCCCGGTATCAACATCCACAAAACGCCAGCGTTCCTCATTGACATTCCACTCCTGCTCGATGTGGACAATGGAGCCGATGCGACCCGCCCGGACCAGATCGCGCACCGCCAGTTGATAGGGCTCGCTGCGATGCTGCGAGCCGACCTGCACCACCTGCTTAGAGGCCTTCACTGTGTCACGAGCCTCTTTAGCTTCGGAGAGAACATTGGCAAATGGCTTCTCCACGTAGCAATCCTTACCCGCGCGCACAACGTCGACGCAAAGCTTTGCATGCTGAAAATCTCCGGTTGCGATCATCACTCCATCAATGTCGTTGCGCGCGAGCATTTCTTCTGAGTATTTATAAGTTTGCGCAGTGAGACTGAAAGCCTCTTTCACCTGTGCAACTCGCCTTTCGCGCGCGAGACTCCAGATATCGCATACCGCGACTGTCTCAACGGGAATTTGCTTCGAAGCCAATTGCACCATGTGCACATGCCCTTGACTGCGGCTACCACATCCGAGTTGACCGAGACGGATACGATCGTTCGCCCCGAGAATACGAGCATAGGAATGTGCATCGATTCCCGAGGCAAATGCGGCTCCTGCGGCCTGTTTAAGGAAGGTTCTACGGTCTGTACCGCTGTTAGGCTGATCGCTCATCTTTACCTCCGCTCGTCACCGCTGTGTTGCGTGCTGTGTCGTCGTTCATACGCTTATGACTTAGGAAACACGTCATGTAACTCAGCCGCCGAGGCATCATCGAGATAGATCGTGGCATCAGGGTGGGTACGCAGTATGGTGGCAGGGCATTCCGTAGAGATTGCTTCCGACAGACTGCGTCGCACAATGTGAGCCTTGCGGCTACCCGGGACCGACACGATAAGTCGTGGCACGCGTAATAGCGCCGGAATCGTGATGGTGATGGCGCGTTCAGGAACCTCAGCCGCAGTGGCGAACCAACCCTCCGCTGCCTGTTGCTCACGACACATAAGGTCAAGTTGGACAACCTTCACATCCGCAGGATCATTGAAATCGGCCACCCCTGGATCGTTGAACGCCAGATGACCGTTCTCCCCAATTCCCAGGAGGCAAAGCTGTGGCTCCGAAGCGCGCAGCTTCGCAGCATACGCCAAGCTGAACACCTCGGGATCAGATGCAGTGCCATCCACTTCATTGAATTCCGTCAGCGGGACCTTTGCTGTCAGCTTTTCCCGAAGATATCCCCGAAACGATGCTGGGTGTTGAATTGGAAGCCCAATGTATTCGTCCATGTGAAAGCCGCGCACCTTGTTCCAGGGCAAGTCTTTCATTTTGGTGAGTGCGTCAAGCATATCAATTTGCGACGCGCCGGTAGCGAAGATTACATTGATCGTTTCGTGATGCGTTTCAATTTCTTTGATCGCTTCCGCAACTGCCCTCGCTGCTGCATTTCCCATTGAGGCAGCATCAGGATAAACTTCGACTTTTGCGTTTCCGGCTTTGAAACTCCGCATCTCTCCACTTCCTTACCGCATTGTGCGCATTCCGTATCGTCCGCCTCTTCGTGGACTCACGCTCAAGATATTCAATCCTCATTGTTGAGAAGAAATTACTCCTGGAATCCAGTGCAGAGCGTTGTCATGGTACAGCTTGTGCAAGACCCCGGCGGGCAGAGCCAACCCCTGCACATGCTGGCCCATGTATTCCAACGAATCGGAGGTCGCGAAAAAACACCAGTCGAAGGCATAGGAATTTTCCCACTCCTTCACCGCGTCCGGAACTTTTGCTTCCTCTGACAGTCCGAGATCCGTAGCGTAAATCAAGCGATCCTGATACTTCTCAATGAACGCGATCGCATATTGTCGAGGTAGCCTTACGATGTAAGGCATACGTGCGGCAATGTCTACCGTGAAGTTCGGGTAGCGATCTAAGTGATCGCCTATTTGTTTGAAATCATCTTCCATGCTGCCAAGGTGCGCGCCAACGACACGGAGTTTTGGATTGTTTTCGAGAATATGATCGCGGGCTACCAGGATCGCCACCTTAGACGGGGCATTTGGCTTGTTGTACATATACCACTCAGGGTGGTGCGTGTAGTATTCGTAGTCCGCCGACTTCGGCGTTGGCGGCTCCCAGATGCTGTTTGGATCGGCAAGGTGAGCAATAAGTGTTTTGTTGCGATCTGAAATTTCCTTGTAGATCGGCTCGAATACTGGATTGTCCGGCATCAGGTAGTCACCCTTCGGATCTTTAACTTGTTCGCCGATGTTCTTCCATATCTTCACTGCCGGCGCTCCGCGATCGAAATCCCGGTCGATTTCCGAAATCGCAGACTTCTTAAAGGAGGGTTCGCGGTAAAGGAAAGGGTCGAATGTCGTACACATGGTGGCATGACCGCGGCTGATATTCACAAAATCCCAAACACGCTGCCGCTCCAGGTCCAGCGACTTCTGATCAGGATCACGGGCCACAACAATATTAAGGATGTGAAGGTTCAGCCGTTCAAGCAGGTTCACTAATTCTGGCGCGCTCTGATAGATGTGCGTGTGCGTGTCGATAGGGCCAAGCGCGGTGAACTGTTGAAGCTCCTGATCAGAAAATGGTCCAGTTACAGGCGTTGCCACGGCTGACGATGGAGCCGTCGTTGATTGCCGGCTGTTGCATCCGAATGTTGTGAATACAAAACATTCAACCAAAACTACTAGCGTTAACAGCCATTGCATTCTGAAAGAAGCTCTTCGCATGTCATGCTCACTTGAGTTGATTGAGGTAAGGTTTTTGATTGGCTTCACCTGAAATTGATTTTGGCTGAGAGTATCCCGGCCCACGAAACGCGTCTTTCGTATTGCGCAGCAAGCTGATATCCTCCGCGAGTTTTGGAATTTTAGGTCTTGGAAATTGCCGTGATTCAAGACTGATGTCGTAAGCTTTCTGCTGCTATCGTTTGTCCGCCGCGATTTGCTTTTCCTGCTCTTGAAGAATGCGCCACATTGTTCCTGAGAAGATCATCTCCTGCGACTTCTCCGTAAGTTCAGAGGAACCACATGGTTGACAGATTGAATCTGCAGCTAGCGCGACTTCGCCACTTGAGCAGCAAGTTCACCGACCCGAAGCCCCCAAAGGTCGGTCTGGGCTCATTGAAGCGGCTGCGCCTGCGGCAGTTGTGTCGTCACCTAGGGGAACTCGTGCGAGCACTGTTGTTCCGTATCCCAGCTCTGAGTTAATCGATAGCTCCCCACTGACCAATCTCAGCCGCTCCTTCATGCTGGTCAGACCGAGTCCGTGTCCATTGCTTGCTCGCTTGGCATCAAATCCAACGCCCGAATCATGCACCCCCAGCTGGATTTCATGCGATGCTCCATTGAGGGTGACTTCGAACTCGTTTACACCGCTATATTTCGCAGCATTATGAAGAGCTTCCTGCAAAACACGGAAGAGGCAGAGTGAGACTTCACTGGAAAGCTCTTCCGGAATGCCTTCGCAGTGCAAGTCAATCTTGACGTTCTGCCGCTCCGAGAGCTCTCTGCAAAATCCGGACGTCGCGGCTTCGAGTCCGACGTATTCAAGCTTCGACGAATGTAATCGGTGAGATAAAGCCTGAACATCGATCTCTAATTCGGAAACCATTTCGCCAGCCTCATCGAGAATGCGGCTAGTCTTCACTTCTGAATTCGGAAGGCCTTCCTTTGCTGTTTTTAAACGGATCGCCACCATGGCCACGCGCTGATTAATGTCGTCGTGCAGTTCTCTCGCGATCCGGGTTCGCTCTGTTTCCTGTGCTTCGATCAATCTGCGGCCGAAGCCAGCCATAGACTCTTCGGCCTGTTTTCGCTCGGTGATGTCAGCGATGACCGAAAGAGCGCAAGGTTCACCATGGACATCAATCAATTCGGCGGATCCCAGGCCTGTTCGAATTTGACCATCCTTCCGACGGAATCTAACCTCCAGATCCTTCACGTTCGCCTGGTCGACAAGCTGATTCATAACGGCAATTCGTTGTTCAGGATCGACCCAAAGGTTGAACTCCTGCGGGGAATGGCCGATCACCTCGTCGCGCCTCCAACCAGTCTGGATCTCGAAGGCCTCATTAACATCAATGTAGCGACCGTCGTTCGCACTGACTATGGTGATTGCGAGAGGACCTCTTCGAAAGGCTTTCGAAAATTTCTGTTCCGATTTTCTAAACTCGATCTCGGCCTTCCGCCTGCGCGCCCGCTGCCAAAACAAGGCAAAGATCAGCAAGGACTCAACAACGATAACCGCGATTGCCGTAAGAAAGTATTTCCTGCCCTGCTCCCAAAGTGTGGGTTCGCGGAACAAGACCCGGCTACCCGGCGGCAAAGCCGACTCGGCGATATTCCATCGGCGAAGCTGCCGCCAATCCACCGATACAAGAGCCTTGGAATTTTGCACAACAGGAATGTTGTCCACTTTCTCCCCAGACAGGAGCCGTGCTGCTAACTGCCCAGCCAAGACGGCATCTGTCGTAGGATCGTAGGACGCTCCGCCAACGCCCCCGCGTCCCACGGTAATGTGCGGCAAAATGGAATAAGTGGGAAACCGCTCTGCGACTGCGGCGAGGACATCCAAGGCTCCGAACGCCGGCTGATTTGCATCTTCGGGATAGAGCTGAAACAGAACCACTGTATGAGGCGGGAGTTCCGCAACTCTCTGAAGCAATTCAGGGCGGGCAGGTCCAAGGAGGTCGATCTCCGTCACTTTGTCTCGATGACGAAGCAGTTCGGAGTGCTCGGCTTGGAACCAGTCGTTATCCGGGCCGGATGCCTTACTGATTACTGCAACCGCTTGCGTATCCGGGTGGAGACGAAGTGCCAGGTCTATCGTCTCCTGAACTCCTGTGGCCGATTGGACACCTGTCACTCCCGGCCATATCTTCTCAGGAAGCGGGCTGATATTTGACATGAAAACGATGGGCACGCCCGGAAACACCTTGTCTCGGTATTGCACCGCAAATTGGAGTGATACGGTCATGACCGCAACCACGAGATCTAGTTTTTCGCTGGAATAACCAGCTCGAAGAGCCTCTGCCAAGTTGTCCCGATAGGATTTCTGTTCGAATCGCGGGTTTTCAAGATCCACGACAGAGAAGTTCACCAGCCCTGAAAAATGAGCCCGCAGTGAGGACTCCATTTGATTGATGGAGACACGACCCCGTCCACCAGACAGCACCAATACGTTCTTCTGCGTCGCCTGTACCGTGGTTGGAGAAACAAAAGCAGAGATTGCGCAAAGGACAAGAAGGACGTTGCGCCACGAACCCGAGCGGACGCCAGACTTGCGAGTGCCTCCGGCCGCGATCAACGAGATATGCATGGCATGCCCTTCACGTGCTTAGCCTGGACAAGCATAACCTCTGTCGCATGGTCGCGCTACCCAGTAATCGGTCAGGCCCGTGCTAGAAGGCAACACGCAGAGCCTGTCAGTTTTGGCAGTTGTCACACGACCCGTGCTAAGTTCTCTTATTAACATGGGGTAGAACAATCAGTAGCAAAATTTCACGAGATGCGCTGCACAGTCCAACGAAAAATGCTTTGGGCCCGCTCAAAATAATGCATTGTTTTCGATGGGGGGCTTCGAGGACACTCTGCGAATTAGATGCGCCACTTCAGAACACTTGTCGTTGATGATGTTGAGGACTTCCGACGGTTCCTTTGTTCAACGCTAGAACAGGGGACTGAATGCGAGGTGGTCGGCGAAGCTTCCGATGGACTGCAAGCTGTGGTGCAGGCCGAACAGCTTCAACCGGATCTTATTTTGCTTGACATCGGCCTCCCGACAATCAATGGCATCGAGGCTGCCCGCCGAATTCGGAAGCGTTCACCCAATTCCAAGATACTGTTCTTCACTCAGAATTGCTCGCGGGAGATCGCCCAAGGGGCACTCCGGACGGGCGCGAACGGCTACCTTCTAAAGTCCGATGCAGCGGACCTTCTGTGTGCCGTGGAAACCGTTCTCCAGGGCGAGCAGTTTGTCAGTAGTCGCGTCAAATAAGCTTAAATCCACCTCGCATAAACCCGACCGACTCACAGCCTGTTAGCGAGCCGGGCTCACCAACAGCGCCAGAGACATTGGAGTTGACGTTTCCAGACGAATGAGGGGCTCCGGCACGTAGGCCGGTACACGGCCGACAAATTCTACCAACCGGTGTTTGTTAAGAGAGTGTTCAATTTTCCCGCTTGCTTTCATAGTTCGCTCGGAAGATATTAGCCTTAACGCCGAAATGTCAGCACTTCGAACACTCCTCGTTGACGACCACATAGAGCTCAGAAAGCTCCTGCGATCGATTCTGCAGGAAAAGACTGAATGTGTCGTCATCGGTGAAGCCTCAGACGGATTGCACGCCATCGAGCAAGCCATAGAACTCCAACCGGATCTGATTCTGCTGGATGTGTCGCTCCCGAAACTGAATGGAATGGAGGCAGGTCGACGAATTCGGAGGCTTTGCCCACATTCGAAGATTATGTTTCTTAGTCAGGATCCTTCTCCTGAAATCGTTCAAGGGGCCCTCCGCCTTGGAGCAGCCGGATACTTATTGAAGTCTGATGCCACCGAACTTCCGCTCGCGGTTGATGCCATTCTCCAAGGTAAGGTGTTCGTTAGCAGACGTGTGAAAGACTTTAAACTCTTGCCAGCCTAGCCCCGCCCTCCTTGCCTCTCCCCAACTAACAAATCCACGCACATTGCGCACACCGAGGGGGCGCTCTGGGACCACCTCTTTCCCTTCTCCCGTCAACGGATGAAGGACTTGAAACGAGCCGTCGAATCCGAAGCCGGGCGTCTCAACTGGGTATGTTGCGCATGAATTGAATCTGAACGACGCGCAAAAAATGCGGATCAAGTCCATCTAGCAGGCGGAGCGGCCAGCGATTTCGTCGCTCGTGCGCGAATTCTCCGCCGAGAACAAGGAGATGGATGCCGCCACAGCGCAAGGCAGCATGGATGAAACCAAAGTTCAGGAAATTACTGATAGGCAAGGCGCAACAGTAGCAAAGCTCCTGGTCGAGAGAGAGCGGCTGAAGTCAAAGATTTACTCCACTGTCCTGACGCCTGAGCAGCGCACCAAGGCCGACGAGTTGCAAGCACAGTGGCATTCCCGGCTGGATCAGATTGCGGACAAGCTGGGAAATGCTGCCGATGGAAAGTGAGGACGACGTGTTCTTCTCGGCCAGAACGCAAATCTGCGGAAAAGAGGTCAGCTGCCATGCGTGACCATTTCGTCTTTATCCTCAGAAACTCACTCCGCAGCAAGCGACGCACTCTGTTGACGATCGCAAGCATCGCGGTCTCCCTGTGCCTGCTTGCGGTTCTTATGGCGTTGTACCGTGCATTATTTCTTGCGCCTGACCCGATTCCGGGTGAGACGCTGCGGCTTATTGTCCACCACAAAGTGTCTCTGACGCAGGAACTGCCTCTCGCGTATGAAGAGAAGATCGAGCGGATTCCTGGTGTCAAAGCTGTGACCAGTCTGCGTTGGTTTGGCGGCGTCTACAAAGATGCGCGCGATCCTAAAAACCAGTTTGCGCGCTTCGGGATTGAGCCGGCCCAGTTCTTTGATGTTCATCCAGAAATCACCATGCCGCAGGAGCAGAGACTAGCGTTTCAAAAGCAGAAAACAGCGTGTATTGCATCGAGATCACTGGCAGAGAAGCTTGGCTGGACAATCGGCGAGCGCATCACCATCGTCGGCGACATGTTGCCGGTCCATCTTCCGCGCGAACTCTCGGGTGGCCAGGAACAACGGGTAGCCATCGCACGAGCCATCGTGACCGAACCGATCTGATTCTTGCCGATGAGCCCACCGGAAACCTGGACGCGACTTCGGCGGAGGATGTCTTGGATTTGTTGACACAGTTGAACCAGAAATTCGACAAGACGATCGTGATGGTTACTCATGATCCGAATGCCGCTAGCTTTGCTGACGATGTGCATCACCTCGAGAAGGGGGTCTTGCTGCCTAAAGCAACAGCATCGTTTGCCACGAAAGGTATCACTTAGCTAAGATTCAGTCCGACACCAAGCAGGAGATATTTCTAGCTCCTGAAGTCCTTGAGAAGGCTGTCACGTGAACTATTGAATTGCTGCGCGTTTGCATCTTCTTATTCTGATCCCTTAACTACAATTCTTGAGTATGTCCACGAAAGCGCAAGTGAAATAGAAAAAGTGAATTCGCTGGTCAGTGGATCGTTGAAGCGCGATGGACAGGTACATTCCTACGTCCGTATGGCGACGTTTGTAAACACATCGGTCGTTAACGAGGCACATCGCTAGTGCACGAAGCACAAGTGATGGATGTCAATGTCGCTTCTGAATAGTTTCGACATGGTAAGAGCTTCACTTACTGTGGCGGTTCAAGTTGGAGTGCGATAAGTTTAAAGGGGAGAGGGTGGATATGGAACGATTTGAGCATCCCATCACACTCGAAAGGTCTACGCATGAATTGGTTGTTCATTTCACCATATCCATTAATCGACTGCGTAAACCGCGACGTCTTTTCCCTTTACTTGGACCTCGAACTTCCTGTCATTTATAGATACAGAATCGGTACTCCCGATAAGTGGGCGTAAAACAGAACATCCAGACAGCGCGGTGTCATCTGTCTGCAGAACAATGCTGCGCGGTTGATCTGCATTGTTCGCTATCACCAACACGCGATCTTTGCCATCGCAACCGTGTGAGACATCTTCGCCGCGCACAAAAGCAAATGCTGTGGGATCTTCATCCAGCACGTCTTGCTGCCGTCCCGACTGCAGTACAAGGTGTTGACTACGGAGACGGAGCAAATTACTCACCCAGACGTAGATCTCCTGCTGTTCGGGGCTTCTGTGCGCAGCCTGAAAAGTATTTGGCTGACCATCGTCGAATCCACCTGGAAAATTGTGGCGGTTGTCCGGATCGTCGCCGCCTCGCATCGCGATCTCATCACCGGCGTAAATCTGAGGCATGCCGCGCAATGTCACAAGTAGTCCGAAGGCCATCTTCAAGTCAGCAGGCGTAGCGCCGGGCTCGCTCAGGAAGCGCATCGTGTCATGATTTCCGATAAAGGTGACAAGGCGCTCAGGGTGCGGATAAAGCCGATCCTGTCGAAGAATATCTTCGAGTTTCGTCATCGGCTCTCCATGAACGAGCACCGAGCGTAGAGTGAAATACACAGGAAAATCGAAAGGCGTATAGAGTCCTGTATCTATACCGTTATGTTCTACGCCTCCGGCGAAATAGGAGGTGATCGTAGGATCGCCATTGAAAACTTCGCCGACTGTTGTGAGTTTGGGGTAGAGATCATGCAACTGCGCATGAAACTGTTGCCAGAACGCGCGGTTCACATACGGAAATGTGTCGATGCGAAGCCCATCCAGTCCCGCTGTCTCAATCCACCATACAGCATTCTGAATTAGATACTTTGCAACAATCGGGTTTTCCTGATTTAAGTCCGGCAAAGCATTGGCAAACCAGCCTTCCGTGATGTCGCGACGCTCACGCCACGACGAATGCGGATCAGGAATGGACTTGAAGTCACCCTTGGCAATGGTGTGCTGTTCAAGAGTTCCGTGAAACCAGTCCAACAGCGGTGGATCTTTAACCCACGGATGCGCCGGACCTACGTGATTTGGAACCGTATCAAGCACGATCTTCATTCCGTGCCGATGCAGGGTTGAAGCGAGATGCTGATAATCAGCAAGCGTGCCGAAGTGTGGATCAATGGCATACATATCGGTCGCACTATAGCCGTGATACGACTGAGGCGAAGGAATGTTCTTGTAGATCGGTGTTGTCCACACTGTCGTGACTCCAAGCGATTGCAGGTAGTCGATGTGCTGCTCGATGCCTTTGAAATCACCTCCATGCCACCCGCGTACTTTCATCCTCTCTTCAGCAGATTCATGGTTTGATCGGTCGCCAGCAGCAAAGCGGTCAGTCATGATCAGGTACATAACATCCGCCGCTGAAAAACCCTGAAAGCCCTCTGACTTCGTTTTGCGTGGCTGCAACTGAAAATCTTCTTCTGTCTTGCCTGCCTGGTTTGCAGCAGTGATGTGAAGCGTCTGCGGCGAGGCATTCACAGAACGCAGCCACAGAAAAGCCCAGTGGCCGTTATCGGAAATCTGCGTCTTTTCTATGGCAACTCGCCTCCCAGCCACTGTGATCTGTGCGCCAGAGAGATTTTCGCCATGAATGAGTAACATGGGCGACGGCATATCAACCCACCAATTTGGTGGATCGATCTTGTCGATGACAGGTTTGTCGCTTTGGGCATAGAGAGGACGTGACACGTTCAGCAGGAATGTCACAGCAACAGCAAGAAACGAAACTTTCAACTTCATGAGATCGGTGTCCTCAAAAAAAGCATGAATACTCAGCCAGCTAGAACGTGAATCGCAGCTCGAATTGGATCTGCCTCACCAAGTTGTATCCGTGTCTTCAGCGCTGGCTCCCGCCAGAAGCAATACATGTCTAGGTTGCGCCGGAATCGCTCCGATTGCAAAGCGGCCGCCAGACAAAGATTCACTATGAGCACTGGAAGTCACCGTGGATTGCATCTCAACTGCAGGACTTCTTCGGCATGCGCGAAACGCCTCGTACAAAGCCTGAGCAGACACCAGTCGTGGTTCACCCTGACGACAAACTGACCGTCGTCGTGCTCGGGAAATCTCAATGGAGGAGCGCCCGAAGACATTGCTATAGAACTCGCTGCAGTCGGCCATGGCGAGAAAGTCGTCCCGGCTTCGGAGCGCAAAGAAGTCACCGCGCCTCCGACCGTCCTTGCCAAGTACGTCGGTACATACGAACTGGCACCGACGTTCAGCATTGTGATTACTCTCGAAGGCAGTCAATTGATGGAGCAAGCCACGAACCAGCCTAAGTTCCCGATCTTCGCAGAATCAGAGACCGAGTTTTTTCTGAAGGTAGTGGACGCACAGATTGAATTCTTCAAGAACGACAAGGGTGAGGCACACACCTCGTGCTGCACCACGGTGGAAGAGATAGTAAAGGCGTGAAGAGATAAAAGGTGTTTTCACTGTCGCGGCTTGACAGGCGCAGCAGGAATCTCAAGATACATGCAGTGAAGATTCGTCAATTCACACTGCAGCATGTCGAGGGCCAGCATGTTCCATCCAACGAAGCCCGCGAAATGCCCGCCCGGGGACTGCTCTGGAGTAGGGGCCAGGCCCTCTCCTGTCTCGGCGTTGTAGTCCTCGTGCATGGAGCCCCATTTCGCGATGTCGCTGTTGAGCATCTGAGCGATCGTCAAAGCGGTCCACCGAGACTCTCGCAAAAATCCATAGTGGCGTAGAGCGATCCAGTCGAGATAATTGGCGTTGATCCAGATCGGTCCCAGCCAATTCGAATAAGGATCGATGATTGCCCGATTGTTATAGTCCGAGTCGTTCTTGGCAAGACTGCGGAATCCATAGGTTGACCGCATTTCAGCGGAGTTGAGGAGGTGACGCGCAATCATCCGGCGGCCTTCTTCCCGGGGCAACAACTCGGCAGCTAAGGGTACAAAATTGGAATAGCTCATCCTCTTGATCCATGCGCCGGTGTCCCGTCGTCGGTTCCAGAACATAGCGTCCGAACTTGACCAGAGGTGATCGAGCAATGCCTTTCTTAATCCGTCGGCTTGGTTGCGGTACGTGGCAGCGTCCTCTGCGCGGCCGAGTCGATCTGCAAGGGCAGCCATGGCCAGGTCTTCGCGCATTACGAAGACGGAGGCATCTACAGCAAGGATTGCACCTGCGTCTTTGGGATCGTTCGACAACGCCGCATTGTTGTCGGCACCGGACTGCATCGCATTATCCCAGTAGTAGAGTCCCCACTTCGAGTCGAACTGCGTGCGCTCCCGATACTGGGCGATGGCTTCCAGTTTGTTCCAGTAAGGAGTGATCCATGAGTAGTCGTTGAGTCGCTCGGCAGCCAGCAGAGCGCCTTGGGCGACGAAAGGCTTCATCGCGAACTTGCCAAAGAGCGGTCGGGGCCCTTTGGGTGTAATGCAGCCTGGAACGTATCCCGACTCGTCAGCTGAACTCATAAACGTAAGAGCCCAGCCCTTCAAATATTTCGCATCAGCGGAGTTCTGGTTGGCCCAGTGTGCGCCGATGAAATACCCATCCCAGTCCCAGAGTTGAGGATAATAACCCGCAGGGACGACATAGTCATAGCGAATATAACCTTCGGCAGGTGTGGTCTGCAGCGCGAGTTTCGTAATGTCAGCAGACATATCCTGAAGCAGCCTGACATCTTGAGCGGATGCTTGCTCTGGAGTCGAATCCATTTTGCGGACCGAATCCGCGAGCAGCGTCAGATCATCAGGCTCAACCACGAATTGTTGTCCACGATCCTCGTGCCTGATATAGAGAAAAACACACACACCAAAGACCGGAAAAAAGACAATCAATAGCATGCACTTTGCGATCACGAGGACAGTGTACCGACCGCATATGCCCCTGTCAGTGAAATGTTGACAGAAGGGTCTGTGCCGTTCATAGCACGCGGTGTGCGTGCCTGGTACAACTCTCTTCCCCCGTCCGGCGCTCCTGAACAGACCACGTTATTCGCACACAATATTCAACAAAATAGATGGAGCGCGTGACGCCCATCCGTCACTGCATCCGATGCTGGGGAGAGATCAAAATTGGGGTCCTATTCCGGTACAAAAAGCGTTTCACCTGGACGCTGCGAGAAATGTCCTTCACAGGCAAGGGCCGAGAAGGATCGCGTTTAGAATGTGAAGATCGTCGTATTGGCGCCAATTCCCAGGGCCAGTCATAGGATTGCGGTCGCGCTAAACCCTGGACTCATGATCAGCATGCACATCCTGCCACAGTGTTTGCATAGGTTCCGCTAGGTACTGTCTTTGGACGTTATGTGATCGATAGAGCGGTAGCGCCAGAAGGAGAATAAACTGCTCTCATCCAAATAGCAGATTCAAATCTAAGATGATTGGGAGAAGTTGCAAGGAGAACCCATGCCACAGGTTTCATTCGCAGCCGATATCAAGCCATTGTTTCGCGACATGGATATTTCACATATGAAGTCGTTCGGCGTGGACTTGGACGATTACACCTACATGTCGAATCCGAACAACGCTAATAGTGTTCTCGCGACGGTTTCGCCGCACAACGGTGAGCCGCCGTCTATGCCGCCCGGCGGACCCTATTGGACAGAGGCCCAGCTCGCACTGTTCGTCCAGTGGCAGAAGGAGGGATACCAGCCGTAAGCTCGGTCCGGGATAGCGGGGGCGCGTGATCGCATGAGGGTGAGGGGGATATCTGGTCGTCCGAAAGGGATTCAACACAGGCCCGGAGTCGCGGCCAGTATTGCTCCAGCAGCTTCTTGCGCGAGAATTCGAGAAACAACATTGCGGTCGTCCGCTCCGCATCTGTAGGCATCGCAGGCAAGCCTCCTTCACGAATCATACCCACCGGGTGCATTCAGTTGTTTGCAGTACTTACAACCCGAATGACCGCACGGCACTCCCTCTGGAGGAGCGCCAGCAATTGGTCCATGTGCTCCGTACGTGTGCGGAAGTTCACCGGATTAATCCTGAACCAGGTTTTTCCCTTCAATTCCGTCGTTGAAATCCAGAATTTCCCGCTCTTCTCAATTCTTTCCACCACCAGCGCGTGAAGTTTCTTCGACTCGGTCTCCGTCAAGTCCTTGCTGCGATACCGGATACAGATCGCCGACATCGGAGGATTGCTCGCCGCTTCAAACTCGGGGTGGTTCGCAACTAGTGAATAGAGATGCCGTGCCTGACGGACATTGTTATCAATCCATTCACCGATCTGGCGAGAGCCATAGCGTTTAAAGCTCATCCATACCTTCAGGCTACGGAACCGCCGCGATTGCTCGAAACCGTGGACGTAATATTGGTAGCGCTCATTCGCTTGATCCATTTCGTCGGTCAGGTAAGAAGGCTTCATCCCAAAGGAAGCCGTCAATCGCTTGTCATCCCTGACCAGCAGCGCCCCTGCGTCTAACGGTGCGTAGAACCATTTATGAGGATCAATGGTGATCGAATCAGCCAATTCCAGCCCAGCGTCACGCAATGGATATTCGTTCGATAGCAGCATGCCTCCACCATAGGCCGCGTCCACATGCAGCCACATGGATTCCCGGTCCGCGATTCTGTGCAATTCGCGGATCGGATCGATAGCGCCGGTATTCGTAGTCCCGAAGACACCTACGATACACATCGGGCGGATGCATCGACTCTTATCCTCTTCAATTGCCGCTTCGAGGGAATCCAGGCGCACGCGAAATTCAGCATCGGTAGGCAGAGCCCGGAGTGCTGTTCGACCCAGGCCTACGGCGTCCACAGCTTTATCCACTGAAACATGACGTTCCTCCGATGTGTACACTGCCCAGCATTCCCGAACGCCATCCTGCTGTGCGCGATCACTAGAAGCCCAGTCGCGGGCTAACTTCAGTCCAATAAAATTGGCCATCATGCCGCCACTGGTGAGATTGCCACCCGCTTGCTGCTCATAGCCGACAAGGTCTGTAAGCCAGCGAAGCGTTCGACGCTCAATGGCGACTCCGGCTGGACCGATCGAATAAGCGCCGATGTTCTGGTTGAGGGCTGAACAAATGAAATCCGCGAGGACACCGATTGGGTTCGGCGAAGGAGTAATCAACCCCATATAACCAGGGTGCCCAACGTTCGTGCAATACGGAAGAAGCTTCTCCTGCACCTCATTTAAGACCCGCTCGGCGGAACTTGAAGTCACTGGCAGCGGCTCATCAAAGAGGTTCACGAGGAATTTGGGCTCTACGTCTGGGGAGACGTGCAGCTCCTCAATATGTTCGAGGTAATTCGACAATAGATCCACAACACGATGTCCGGCTTCTCGAAACTCTCCCGAATCCATAAAAACACTCCTGCCCTTGGCAGTGTATCCGAAGGTCAAGACACACCAACTGTGCCAGTCATCCTGCGACTCCGCATCAATCACGATTAGTTGCAATGGACATGCCGTCTGCTCAGTGATTCAATGGGCGCGTTGACACGGTGAGCCGCAGAGGAAATCTCTTATTCGACATAGGCCCTGCCGCAGACGGCACCATCCCTCTCCTCATGGAAGAACGCCTCGGTCAGATCGGCAGCTGGCTCAGCATCAACGGTGAAGCCATCTACGGTACGAAGCCATGGAAATTCTCGCGACAGTGGAGAGCGGGAGAAATTCCTCAGGCAATCTACAACGGCGAGTATGACAGCGCATACGATGTCTCAAAACTGGCACTGAAACCGGAAGCGGGCAAAGCTTCCGTCTAAGCCTTCTTCACCGCGGAAGGAAATGACCTTTACGCGATTCTGCCTCGCTGGCCCGCCTCCAGTTTTGAATTGAAAGATACGGCTGGTGTGAAGGCTGTCACGCTTCTCGGTGATCCCACTCCATTGAAGTTCAAGCCGAGCAATGGCGGCACCATCATCAGTCTGCCAGATCTACCGGGAAACCTCCGTCCGCAATCCGCATGGACGCTTAAGGTTGCGTTATGAGTCTGCACAGCGTTAAGAGCGATTTTTATGCATAAATGGAATTTCCATACTCCCCCAGCATTCCGCTCAGAAGGTAAGGGGCCCATCTGCCTTGGTCGCGTGACAGCCGGTTTGTTTATTTTCTGAGACCTCAAGATCAGGATGCTGAACCAGGCTTGACCGGCACTGAATTCGATGACCGTTACCGTTGCTGGGTAGAGATCGAAATTGGGGCCCGATTGGGGTCCAATAAGCGTTTCTCAGGGCTCCTAAAGGCATCTTGATAGCCATCCGTTCCTTTGGTTTCAGTTAGTTACAGCTGCTATTTCGATTGACACGGTAGAGGTCAGGAGTTCGAGTCTCCTCGTGCCTACCATCTTTTCAATCACTTGTAGGCATTGCTATCTCCCTCTGACGCTCCACTACGCTACCGATACACAGAGCATCTTGAACGACTCTTAAAGCTGCTCACTCCAGTCAGTCGCTCACAATAAGACCTCCCGACCGAACCCCATGAATGATTGGCGCCTCTATATCAGCCTCTTCTGGAAAAATTGCCGGGGCCAGACGCTGCTGCGCCTGCTTTCTTGCTCTATCCGCGGCTGGAATAGGCCTCAAGTGTTGATCTACTATTACCGTTGCGCATCAACTCCTGCACAACTCTTACGTTCTCGCCATTGGTAATCAGAAGCGTCGAAATAGGTGTGCCGAAATGTGTGCCATACAATTAATTCGCGAATTCCAGCCCGGAATATCGCAGGTCAAATCACCTTTTGCAAGACCGCGTCCGGCCAGAACAGCCGCCTTCCTGCACTATGAGAACCTGCGAAGACCCAGTCGTTTGCTTCCCGGAAGCTGCTGACTCCCTTCCAAAGCCATAGATCGGCTGCTACTCGTTCATCCAGAGGAACTGGCTTGTGTGATGCTTCCGTCTTACACTGTCCGATTTTTTAGATAAATATACGCTGGATGTCGACCTGCAAGTTCGAAGAATCGATCTCGCGCCATTTAAGCGGAACAGATCGGCCAATGTATGGTTTGTAGCCGGATTGATGTATTCGAGGCTATTAACTCCAGATGAATACTTGAAATGAGTATGCCGTGAGCGCCCCTAGGGTATGGAGAGTCGTGGCTAGGCCGATCACTATGAATGGCAGCATTCTTCGACGGCTCCTCGCAGTAGGTCAAACAACCACACGCTTAGCGGCATAAGAAATTCCAGGATCCTTGGGCATACAGCATGAATGCAGCACCCATGACACGAGTAACCGCAGGCGACAGAATGCCATTCAGTCCCAGCCAGACGAAGCCCTCCATCAATTGGTGAACCGCGAAGAGAGCAGGTAGTGATGCGAACACTAGTTCACGGCGATGCTTCACCTTCGTCAGCGTGATAGCACAGACTGTTCCCGGCAATGCACTGCCCACGAAGTTGGCTGTCGCTGAAAAAACACATTTTTGGCGATTATGTTTCGATATTTGATCGTCGTCACACGTCTTCTACGGGTTTCTACTCAGCCGCTTATAATAATCGGCAACTGAATCCTCATACCCCGCTGGGATTGAAGAAGGTTTGCCAGTGCGTGCTTCTGTTGTCGAGCCGTCGCGTTGCAGCTGGAGGTCGATGCGGTCCAAAGAGCTGAGCACCTCACGGTGCATCTGCTCTACGATCGCCGGATTGCCGGGGAATCGACTGGGGTCGAGTTGTAGCATCTGTCTCGCCAGCTCACGCACTTCTTTCGCGACCTGCGCATCGCCTTGCGCCATCTGACGGAGTTGGTTCAGCCCACGGACACTCTGCTGATAGGTGCGCTCGTCATCTGGGAAATTCTCGGAGGCACCCGTCGGAACTGACCTCTGCCGCGCCTCGTCATAGCGGTTGTTGCCTGTGTTGATGTTGCCCAAGACTGCGCCGTCCGCTCCACCTCCATAACGCGTGTCACCCCTTGGTTGGCTACTTAGGTTTCCTGCTCGTTCGCCGAAAGCGCCATCGCGCTGTTGGTCGGCCTGAACGTTTCCGCCCGGTTTCCTTCCGACTTGTTGTTGGCCATTGCCGGGTTGCTGTCCGCTAAGCTCGCGCCCACCGTTCTGACCATTCTGGGTCTGCTGCCGGCCGTTGTCTCGGCTTGAGGCAGTTATTGCCTCAAGCTGGCTTCGCAGGCGCTCGACCTGATTCAGCATGGCTGTCGCGTCACCCTGTGCCGTGCCTCCTGGCTGTTGTGATTTCTTCTGCCCCATTCCCTGCTGCGCTTGCCGGAGCTGTTGACTCAGCTTCTGGAGTCCCTGTGCTATCTCGTTTTCAGTGCCATTCGAATTTGGATTAATCCCGCTGCGAAGCCAGTCCGCCGTTCTCTGCACATGATTGTCGAGGTCGGACTGATCCATCTCAGTCAGTGCATCGCGTAGCTTTTGTGAGACACCAGGCTGATTTGGAGCCGTTTCGCGCGCCGTATCGCGAATGTTCTTTTGAAGCTTCGACAGATCGTTGGAGAGCTGCTGCCGCTCGCTAGCCAACTGGTCGCGCTCGCGAAGCTGCTCTATCATGCGGTCTCGATCCATCTGGGCTCCGGTCGCATCGTCTGTCGGATCCGCCTCATCTTGCTGGTTTCCGGCGAGTTTTTTGATGCGGTCGGCCTGTGCGCGTTCCTCCTGTGTCAGGCGGTCCGCCTCATGCGACAGCGAACTCACCTTGCCGGAAGCGAGCTGCTGCTGTGTGCCACCCAAAAGGTTAGCCGCCTCACGAAGGCGGTCGGCAGCCTGACGTGCTGCGTCGGCGCCCTGCTGCGGACTACCGCTGCGCTCCATCGCATTACCCGCCTCACGGAGACGGCTCAAGGCTTGCTCAATCCGCTGATCTGAGCTGCTTTCCACGGAAGATTGGTTGCCTGCCTGTTTCTGTTGGGATGATTGAGCACCGGCTTGTGATGATGCACTCCGATGCTGTGAACTGGACTGCTCCGAAGACGCTCCGTTTGAGCTTTGCTGACCGTCCTGCTCCTGGCCCTGGTTCTTTTGGGCGAGTTCTTCCATTTGCCGTTGCAATTGCTCAGCCTCGCGCCGCAGCATCTCCTGCTGCCAGCGCTCCTGGAAGCTCTGCTGGGAATTGTGCTGCTGGATTGCTAGATCCTCCTGCCGTTTGGCCAGTGCGTCGAGCTTTGCGAGAGCGTCTTCCACATCCTTTTCATGCTGTTCTGCGGGAGATGTGCTCTGCGCCGTCTCGTATTGGTTTTTCTCTGTGTCCAATTCAAGATCGAAGAGGCTGGCCAAGTCACGTCCTGCGCTGTTGCTGCCGCCGTCACTTCCTCCACCCTGTTGGCCGAAGGCGACTTGAATCTGGCGAAATGTTGACTCAGCATGCAGGAGTGCCTGCAGCGCTTTCTGCTCCAGTTGAATGGCGTCCTTCCATTGCATGTTCTTCAGGTTGTCCGCTGAAGGAGCCATTGCCGCAGCCGCGACTTGCATATCCTTTTCAAAGTCAGTGAACTCTTCGTTCGCCTCAGAGAGATCGCGGCTCTCCATACGCGCTGAGAGCGCCATCACCTGATCGCGCAGTTTCTGCTGTGAATCGGAGAGGAATTGACCTGCCACAGCGGCATCTTTTGTCGTTGCAGACTTGTCGCTCAGTTGTTTCCAGGTCGCGCCGATTAGTTCCTTTTCGCGCCTGGAGATATCGGTCTGGTTGTTCTGCCTACCACCACTCCCTCCACCTCCACTGGCGCTCTGCTGCGACTGCGAAAATTCGCGCTCAAAGGGTTCAGCTTGAATGAACGTGATATCCGTGCGTGACTCGGCATGTCCGTCCTTCGCCGTTGCATAGAGACTAACGAGATCTCCGGGCACCAGTTTGAAGTCTTCCAGTCGCAGCGTGTAAGAATCATCGGCATTCTTTTCGCCGGCGGTTTTGAGCAGACTTACATCGCGGTCCGGCCCGCCGTTTACGGAGTAATGCAGGTGCATATCGTTCAGACCGAATTGGTCCGCCGCCTTTACACCGACGGTCACCTCCTCAATCGGGCTGGCGCGATAATCGCCGCCTGGACGGTTGATAGAAACGTCAGGAGGCGTTGCCTTTTCGGTAGCTATGAAATAGTCCTCCGAGAGCCTTACGAGTTGGCCTTCTTCAGTCGCCGCGATATGATAGGCGCCGTCCTTTTCCATGTGGATCGTGCCCTGGTACTCGTTGCCGCTCCCATCCTTCAAGTGAATTGCATGGCCGTCGTCGAGCGTTAGTTGACCATCCTTTAAAGGATGATCCATCTCGATCTCGATTGCGGCATCAGTCCCCTCGATAGCACGCAGGTCGCCGGAGTGCTCTTCTATTAGTGGCTTCATTCCGGTCCATTTCGGATACTGATACGTCACTCGAATTCCCTTTATTGCGGGAAGGTCCACGACGCGCACTTTATAGTGTGGCGAGACCAGGGGACCAGCAGACACGTAATACTCGACGTTCTCCGGCAGGCCAGCAAAGACGAACTGATAGGCCGCCGCACCGCCCGCATCCGGCTGCGCCTGCATGGTAACCGGTTCCCACACGCCCGCACTCTGGTAGTGGGCGAATATCTGCGCCTTCTCCGGCCGCATGCCGATCACATGCGCGGTAATAAGCTGGTCACCGTTTCGCCGCACAGTAACGTCGCCGGGTGTCACTACGATTGAGCAAAAAGGTGCTGCATTCTTCTTCGGTCCCGTCCACAGCAGCGAAGCACCGTAACCCAGATAGCCCGGACCGGCAGCGATCGTCCACAACAGCACGCAAAGGCACGCGAGTCCAGCACCACTCAGCGCTAAGAGCCGGTTGTCTGGAACCAGCGAGGACGGCGGTGCGTACTGAGCCTGCGGCAGAGTATCGGCGGCCAGCAATTCTAAAAATGGGTCGCCGCCGGCGCGGTCGCGCTCGTGGAAGGTCATGAGCCGTTGTTGGAATTCAGGATGTGCGGTTTCGGCTTCCCGCACGGCATATGCGCGCGTCAGACGCGCGAGTGGCATGGCGATACCAAACGCTGCGGTTGCAGCAAGGACAGTGAGCAGCGCCAGACGTGCTCCTGCAATTCCATATGCCGGAAATGCGAAGTGATTGAGCAGCAGCACCAGCGCGATTGTGACGATGAGTGCGGTGCCGGTAAAGATTGCTGCGCCGCGCAGCCATGTTCCCAGCCGCATTCTGCGCTGCAGCCGCGCGATATAGGAGTTAAGCTCGTCCTGCCGGCTCATGCTTCCTCCCGCTGCGTACCCATGTAGCGGCTGGCAAGGACCGTCTCCCCCAGCGCGACTACCAATGCAAGCAGCATAACGTACCACCACAGATTCACGGGACGATATTTGACGTCATCAACGGCGGGTGTCTGTACGGGCACACTGTTGTTGTTTCCGCTCCAAAGCTGCTGCACATCCTGTGCAATCGGCTCTAGATCTGATTCGCGAGGATCAGGATTCACCCCAATCACCGCGTCGCGTCCATTCGCAAAACGCACCTGATAGAATCCCGCGCGCTGCAGCCTAAAGATCTGTACCGTACGCGCCTCACTGAGCGATAGCGGCCTGCGCCCATCGGGATCGATGACCTCAACATTTGCCACCTCGCCAACGGGCTCCGCAGCCGTGCGGAGTTGCAAGAATGAATCCACAAGCTGGGAACCGCTCAGCCGTTCACGGCCTGAAAGATACCGCGCTGCCTTATCAACGAAAGCAACAAAAATGGGATGCAGTGGCAGATCATTCGTAAGATTTTCTAGTCCAGAGGTAAACAGGAGTACGCGCCCCTCGCCTATCTGTTTGTCCAGCAACAGGGGTGTTCCGTCGCTCAGACGTGCCGCTACCCGCGCCTCTCGTGAATCTACGGATGCTGCATAGAAAAACTTTGCCTCCGCCCAACCTCCGTTATCGCGCCCCGGCTGCTCTTGTTCAAGCGCGGGATGGGTGAAGTCCAATTGGCTGACCGTTGCGGCGGCTCCAGTGCGGGCGTAGTCGTGCGCTTCCCTGACAGGGGCTCCCCACAGCGGAATGCTCGCATGTTGTCCGGCATTTGTGCCTAGAGTGATGAGTACGCTTCCTCCCCTAGATACGTATTGGGCGAGTGTGTGCTCAAAGATCGACGGCAGAGTGACCGCATCCGACAGGACCACAAAACTGAATCTCGATGGATCAAGGTCCGTGGCCTGCTCCGCGTTCACAGACTGCAACACGAACGAAGCTTGCGCCGCCGCCCCCAGCGCAGCACCAAAGTAAAGCGCTGAACGAGTATCGTTCGCAGCGTGGACGAACAGCACCCGCTCGGGGTCCGACCGACGTATCACAAAGAAGCTTGCGTCATCTACCGGGAAGGCATCCCCGCCTTCGATCCGCACTGAACAGCGGTTGAATCCATATCCCACATCAATTGGCGCGAACTCCGCCGTCGCGCGCCCATTGGCCGGCACGGTTACCTTATGCGTTGCGAGTGTCTTGCCATTCACCACTAGCGATACCGTCTTCTGCGCCTGAGGAGTGCTGAAACCAACCACCACGGCTTCTACCCGCGATCGCTTCAGGTCTTTAGGATCGGCGAGCTCTGGTGGTGCGCTTACACGCTCCACCGTCCAGTTGGGTGGCGCTGCGCCTTTTGCCACATCGTGCAGCACAAGTGTCACGTTCGGCGGCAACACGACGTCAGCAAAGTTTGCCGGCATGGCCGTCCGCTGCATATCGCTGAACAGATGCAGATCGAGCGAGCGTTGCGCCGTCTCGGCCGTTGCGCGGATACTTCGCCCCAGATCGCCGAAATTCGCGTGCCCGTCTCCCGGCTGGATGCTTTCAAGCGCCAAGCGCAACTGCACTTCATCGGTGATGGTCTGCGTCAGCATCTCGACCTGTCCTCCGAGGGCGATCACCTGCGCCTTCTGCGCATGGGGCTTTGCGGCCAACAACACCAACGCCTGCTGCTTCGCGTCCGCGAACCGCGTTCCGGCGCGCATGCTGAAGGAATTGTCCAGCACGATCAGCAGCAGATGGCCATTCGCATCTGTCACCCGCCGGCGCACGAACGGGTTCGCGAATGCCAGGACCACCAGCAGGAGCAATGCAGACCGCATCGCGAAGAGCAACAGATACCTTAACCGCTGGTGGCGCGTGGAACTTTGGATGCCGCGCTCGAAGAACATGAGTGAGCTCACCGGCCGTGGCGTGGTCACATGCTTCCGCAGCAGATGCACGAAGACCGGGACACCCAGCGCTGCCAGTCCTGCCAGAAACCATGGCGCAAGAAAGCCCATCAGTTCCTCGCATGCCGCAGCGAAAGATATTCGCGTAGGGCTGTATCGAGAGGTTGATCAGTGATGAGCAGGCGATAATCCATTCCTGCTGCCCGCGTGCGTGAGCGAAGCTGCTCAATGTGTATTTGTATCTTTGTGCGATAGATCGTCTTTGCGTACTCGGGAATGACCTCGATCTTCTGATCGGTCTCGAGGTCAACAAGGATGGACGGTCCCTTCAAGTCGGGCCGTAGCTCCTGCGGATCAAGAATGTGAAACAGCACAACATCATTGCCATGGAAGCGAAGGGGCTCGATGATGCGCACGATTGTCTCAGGTTCTTCATAGAAGTCTGAGATCACGATTACGATGCCACGCTGGTGCAGCAACGCCTGGAAATGGCGAAGTGGCTTGCCGTAGTCTGTGCGTGCGCGCGGTTCTGCCTGCTCGAGCCCGGCAAGGAGTCGCATTAGCTGGCCTTGCCGCGTTGAGGGCCTGACATAGTCCCGCACCTCATCGTCGAAAACAATCAGCCCCGCAGCATCGCGCTGATTCCGGATCGCGAGATAGAAGAGGGACGCGGCGATGAAACGCGCATAGTCCATCTTCGGCGGCGGCCCAGATGTGTACTGCATCGAATTGCTCGCATCGAGCAGAACTGTGAGCTGGCTGCTCGTCTCGCCCCGATAGCGCTTCAGATAGCAGCGTTCGGTGCGCGCAAATAGATTCCAGTCCACATGGCGGAGATCGTCACCGGGTGTGTATGCGCGGTACTCTGCGAACTCCTGGCTGAAGCCGAAGTCAGGCGATCGATGCAAGCCGGCGACAAAGCCGTCAACTACCGTCTTTGCCAGCAAGTCCAACGAGGAGATGCCGGCTAACACCGTGGGATCGAGGAAGCGCTGCATCAGCTTTCCTTCGGACGTGGCACTTGCGTCAGGAGACGATTGAGTATCTCGTCCGCGTCGACTCGTTCGGACTCGGCGTGGAAGTTCAACAGGATGCGGTGCCGCAGCACGGGAACCGCCAATGACGTGATGTCGTCGTAAGTGACGTGATAGCGCTTTCGCGAAAGAGCGCGCGCCTTCGCAGCGAGCACAATGAACTGTGCCGCACGAATGCTTCCTCCGTAGTTGACATATTTCTTCACGAAGTCGGGCGCGTTCCCGCTATTGTGCCGCGTTGCCCGCACCAGGCTAACTACGTATCGCGCGAGGGTTTCGGCGATCGGCACCATGCGTACGAGTTGCTGAAAATCGAGCAACTCCTCAGCCGACGTTACCGGCTCGATCTTTGCCATGCGGGTTGTGGTCGTTAGGTCTACGACCTTCAACTCATCTTCGACGCTCAGGTAATCCAGAATAGCGTTGAAGAGGAAACGGTCTAACTGTGCCTCCGGCAGAGGATATGTGCCTTCGAGTTCGATCGGATTTTGGGTCGCCAGGACGAAGAACGGCGCCGGAAGCTGATAGACGTGCCCGCGGACTGTGCATGAATGCTCCTGCATGGCTTCAAGCAGCGCAGCCTGTGTTTTCGGCGGCGTCCGGTTGATCTCATCGGCCAGTAGAATGTTTCCGAAGATCGGGCCTTTGACGAATGTCCATCTACGATGGCCGGTCGTCAGATCCTCCTCAATGATGTCAGTGCCCGTGATGTCCGACGGCATGAGGTCAGGCGTGAACTGAATGCGCCGGAACTCAAGGCCCAGCGTGTCCGCGATGGTACGCACCATCAGGGTCTTCGCCGTGCCCGGCAGACCAGTCATCAGGCAGTGGCCGCCCACAAAGAGTGCGATCAGGACCTGCTCCAATACCTCATTCTGACCCACGATCACTTCGTGCACCTGTTTCAGGATGTCTTGGTGCACTGCGTGGAAACGCTCGATGCGTTGCTGGAGTTGCTCATTCAGGTCGGCAAAGATTGCCATCGGTTCCGTCCTCGTCAGTTCATCTTTTGAGGTGATTGATTCAATTCCAGCAACATTTTCTGCGCCGGACGGTAGCCAGGCGCAGCTTCGAGCGCGGCAAGCACGCTCTCCTCAGCCTTGTCCTTCTGTCCCGCGGCAAGATACGCCTGCGCCAGATGGAATTCTGCGCCAGCTTTGTCCACCGGAGTCGACGTCACGACCGCGGCGTATTCGCGGATCGCGCCATCGTATTGTTTTTGTGCGTACAACAGATCGCCCAAACGGCGATGCAGCTCCTCGTCCTTGACTGGATAGATATAGTTCACACGCGTGAGGGTGGTCGCTGCTTCGGACTGCTGTCCAGCATTCTCTTCGAGCGTCGCGAGCCGCTTCAGTACCGCCGGATCCTGACCTCCCTCATGTTCATACGCGATCAGAACCACGGCCTCAGCCTTTTCATCTCCCTTTGCTTTGTTTGCATCCGCTAGCAGTTCGTAAACATTCGCCTCTTCCACATATTCGGGATATATTGCCAATACTGCAGGTCCTTGTAGCAGCACAGTGTCATACTGCTTTTGCTCGGATGCTGCGACGAGAGCCTTTAGCTTCTCGCGCCAGTCGTTGAAGTGCGCAGCTTCTGCTCCGTACCTTTTGTCGATCCAAGCAAGATACTGCTTATCAAATTCTTCCGGCGTCAGCCCGAGGTCCTCTTGCACAACCTGCGGTGTCGTCTGCAACTGCCCATAGGAGTGGATCATCGCTAATAGCTTCTCTTCGCCCCATTTATCTTTGATGAAATCGCAGATGCTGCCGGCCTGAAAGTACGAGACGATCACCTGCGACGGATAATCGGGATAAACGAAGCCGCGGTCAAGCCTGGCCACAGGCAGCAGCTTCTTATCGCGAATCGCAATCAGCACTTCCGGTGTGACGCGGTCGCTCCACTCCTGGGAGTGCTCGCCCTCCTCATGCACCGCCAGTCCTTCCGTGAACCAGCGTGGCACGCGATGATTCGTGGCCGTAAGAACGTAGACGTGGCTCATCTCATGCCATAGCGTTGCGCCCCAGTTGAAGTCACCGGGTTTGCGCGCTGAGGGGCTGTCCATCGCCACCACCTCTCCAAAGGTCACACCGAGTGCGCCGAGTCCCGGCATTCCCGTTGTACGCACGGCGAAGTCCTCGTGATCAGGATAAACCTCCACCTGCACGCGGGCTGGGAGCTTCATGAGGTACTTCTTCTCGTAGGTCGCGATGATTGTGTGCAACTCAGCCTGCATGTACGGTTGCAGTAGATTTGCCTCTGTCTTTTTCAATTTCAGGATCGTCGTGTCATCACGAAAGGTTTCAAAGTTCTTGTAGCTATCCAGAAGGCGTAGGCTGTTCACGGTTGCGGCGTCGCGATAGCCATTATCGTAACTCAGCTCCAGTTCCTCGAGTGGCTCGTCTTCTTTGCCCATACGCATGAGGTCGATGCCGAGCGCCGAGTGGGCGCTCCAGAGCCGCGGTTCAGCCTTGATCGCCTTCCGATAGTAAGCCGCCGCATCCTCATAGCGGTAATGCAGCTCGAGCTGGTCGGCAACACGTGCGTAGGTTTCACCATAGCCTGGATTGATCGCCACAATCTTTGCAAACCATGCATCCGGCGAACGGTCGCCAAGCAGCTCAACCGCCGCGTGGATCGCCATCGCATCCAGTGCATCGTCCTCAAGAGCGATTGCCTTGTCTGCTTCTGCGATCGCTGCCTCGCGATCATCATTCTGGAGGGCGAGACTGGCCATTAATTCATGCGCATCAGCCAGCTTGGGATCGAGCGCAATCGCCTTCGCTGCATATTCCGCCGCTTTGCTATCGAAGGTGTCTGAGGAAACAATCGCGAGTCCGAGATACGCTGTGGCATTCGATGGGTCTTTTGCTAATGCTTCGCGGAAGAGGTCGGCCGCTTCGCGATTGTTGAAGCGCTCATGCAGCAACATTCCCCAGCGCACTTTGTAGAGAGCGCTGCTGTTAGCGGGCTGCGTGGCCAGGCGAAATTGCTCGTTTGCCTGCTCCCACTCTTCAAGCCCCCAAAAGCCCTCGGCGCGGGCATAGGCCTCATCGCTATGTGTCAAACGTCCGAAGCAAGCCTGTGCCTCCGTGCTATGTCCATGCTTGCGCTGCGACCAGCAGTCTGCGGGGACAGTTGCGAAAGAGTGAGCGGCTGAGTCCAAGATGAGCAATAGCAGAAGAGACAGAGCGAGGAGTCTCATTTATCGAGATCCTCCTGCACCTTCGCAAGTTCCAGCAGCGCGGCTGTCAATTGCTTCTTATAGTCCTCAGGATCCATTGCCGCCTTCTGATATTTCAGCGTGTCGATCTTTTGTTCCAGTTCCTCCTTCTTTGCCAGCAAGACGCGTTTTGCCGGATTGTTTGCTGCCTGCTGACTTGTGCCGAGACGAAGCAGCGTGAAGCTCGACATGAGCGCGCCCTGACCGTTGCTTGACTCGCGCACTGGCTCACCATGGCCTATGTCGTCGAAGACCGCATGCTCGGTAGCGAGCCGTTTCTGCGAATCATAGAAGGCTGCTGTCTTCTTCGTTGCATATGTAAAAGCCTCCATAGCGCTGATGGAGTCGCTTTTGTCAGTGTCGGCTTCAGGGTCCCGTAAGGCTTCAACCCAGTAACGCGCAAAAACCGTTGCATTCTTTTCCGTGCCGGATTTCGTCGCTGCGATCACAGCGCGTCCAGGCCGCTCCAGAGCTTCTATCGCGCCGCCGCTGGCGCTGGTGGTGTCGACAATAAGCTGGCGCCTTGCCGGAATGTGATCGCACATCTCCGCAATCTCACTGGCCGTAACATCTGGTCCCACCAGGTTGAACTTGTACTCGACGCCATCAAAGGAGCCGTGACCGATCAGGATGAGCACGAAGTCATCGTCTCCCCGGGCATCGCGCGCTACTGCAACGAGCGTATCTTTCAATTGCGGCGCCGTGGCTTGCGCACCTGTAAGCGTGTAAACATGCGTCGCGCTGCCGCCGGTCTTAAATACATTGTCCAGGTCCTGCGCCGCCGCGGTAAAGCGTTGTTCGTAATCCGGTTCTCCGCCGAGTCCGGCCACAGTAACGTAGTACACTGCGGCGCGCGATGGAAGAGCGAGGGCAAATACCGCCGCAAGGAGCCGCATGCAGTTCATACGACACCCCACTTGCGCCGCAGCAACCACTCAGCGATCGGTAGCCCCAGTAGCAGCACAAATACGATCGGCATGTCCCACAACTCATTCGTGGTGCGGACGGAGATGCCTGCTTCCGAATACGCAATATCGCGGGGCAGGTTCTTCAGATCGGAAGGCTGCCAGTAACGGCCGCCGGTCTGCGATGCCAGCTGCTCAAGCAGCGAACGGTTCTGTTCGGTGTGAAAATTCTCGGCAATGCCGTCCTCGCGCTGAAAAGTCAGAACGTCGCGACCCAGTTCCTGTGACTGGCTTCCAATAGACTCTGCCGTGACCTCTGCCAGATACGCGCCGGGCTTCTCTGCGGTCCACTCTGCCTGATATAAGCCCGGCGTGTCCCGCGATGGCGTGAGGTCGATCACTGCATTCACCCCCTCCGGGCCGACAACGTGCGCTGTAACATGCGCATCAGCCGACGGCTGAAACTGCTGGTCACGCACCTGCGCCGCAAGCTGCACGTGCCCTTCATCCATCAGATTTCGCGCAGGCATCGACGCGGTGACGGGGCCGGGCGAATCCGCCACCAACCAACGAACGAGCTGCTGCCAGAAAAGATCGTGGGAGGGATCGCCTAAAGCCTCGCTCATCTGCCAGCGCCATGTGCCCCCCGTCGCCATAATTGCGGTGCGGCCATGGCCATAGCTCTGCGTAATCAGCATCGGCAGCTTGCGACGACCGACTTTCATATCTGCCAACACGGTAGCACCAGGCTTCGGGGAACCGGCATCCTGATAGTCGGCCAGATAGGTAAGTTTCTTCCAGCGCTCAGCATTCTTCGCCGGATCGTCCAACAATCGTGTAATCGGCGAGTCCACACCCTCCGCCGTTAGCTCCACCGTGGCCGAATTGCGATGGAAGCTGTTGCGGCCTGCGGGCAGGAAGGTAGGGAGCAGCTCATTCATGGTCGACGCCGCCCAACCACCGTCGCTGAGCGACGAGCGGCCACCTAGGAAAAGCACGCCGCCACCGCGGCGATCCACATACTCACGCAGCAGCTCCTGTTGCAGCGGTGTGAAATAGTCGGCATCAACTGAGCCAATGATGATGCCTGCATAACCAAACAAGTTCTCCGGTCGAACAGGGAAACCGTCCGCCAGTTCGCTGGGATCGCTGATGCCTTGCCGGTAGATCTTGTTCTCGCTCGTTCGAAGCATCGAAACGAGCTGCACCGTCGGATCGTCTTCTTCCGCACGCCGGATAAATTTGAACTCCCAGCGCGGCTCGCCTTCGATATAAAGGATTCGCCGCTTGGCGTCGCTTACCAAGATAGGCCGCGTCATCGCATTGTTGCTAAGGTTTTCCTCGCCGGGTAACGGTTCGACACCGAACCGAAGACTCTTCGCTCCCGCGGCACCTACGGAAAAGAAAACTGGCTCAGTCTGAAGCACTCCGTTCGGCGCCAGCGTCACCTCGCGCGCCGCGAGTGTCTTGTCTCCATCGCGTAACAGTCAGCATCGCCTTCTGTCCTGAATAACCGTGCTGTATTAAACTGACTGTCGCAGTGAGCCGCGCATCGACGATAGCGCTCGCCGCGACACTTACGTCCTCCAGCTCCACATCTTGTGCCCGTTCCGTCTTCCCGAACCCCACCGTATGGACTGGCAGGCGACGGTTTCGCAGCGACTGCAATGCATCCGGGGCTATGCCCGATCCGCCGATTCCGGCAGTGTTTTCCCCGCCGTCGGTCAACAGCAGAATTGCACCTATCGGAAGGTCAGATGTCTCAGTAGCAAGCTGTTTCAATCCATCTCCGATGTGTGTAGCAGGCTCAACGGGCGCGATCCCCTTCAATTGATCCGTCTGCGTCACTCCGCTGCCAAGCCGATAGAGGCGCGTTTGAAAACGCTTCTGCAGCCCGGAGAGAATGCCGTTCTGAAGCGTAGTCAGCGCCGCGGCCTCGCGCGTTTTGCCTCCACTGTCCCCGATAGCCATGCTGCGCGAGTCATCCACCACTACGGCGATGATGTTCTGCTGAGAACTTAGCGCCGACACCGTAATTGCAGGCTGCCAGAGCAGCAGCAAAATCAGTGCCACCAGCGCCGACTGCATACCCCATACCACCCACGCTCGCCAGCTTCGCAGCATTGGCGCAGCGTCACGCAACCTCCAGCGGACCAGCACAGCGAGTCCGCCTGCGAACGCAATGATTAACACCGGCAGTAGCCATCCAGGCCATGCCGAGAGCAGCACGAACCGTCCTTTCGTGAAAACCGGACTTGGATATTTGAAGAGAAATTGAAACATTCACGCTGGGCCCTGAAAGAAATCTCGTACCTAGCTATTGTGCTTCGCTCGCACCTTAACGGCAGCCGAATCTAATGCGTCATGCCATAAAGGATGTAATCGAGCCCCACCCGGAAGGCCATCGATGCGAAGGGCTCGGGATAGTTCGGATCGTCGGCCCACTCCCATGCGTCGCCAAGGTGCATGTTATGGCAGATGGCGACTATGATGCGGCCCTTGTCATCGCGGATAGCACGCCACTTGGGCTGGTAGCCATCCTTTTCATACGTACGCCCCGTGCGAATCCACTGCTCGCCCGGGATCTGCATCTTGTCATCGACATCGTAGAGTGTGTGGAAGATTTCGTCGTCGCTCTGAAGGTCTTCGACCGGACGATCAGGCAGCACCTGACGCATGCCATTCATAAAGTTCTCCCAATCCTCGGTGCCGTGAAAATCGTCCACCATCAGAAAGCCGCCTTTCAGCAGGTATTCGCGTAGTCGCTTTGCCTCTGCGTCATTAAAAGACCACAGCTGTACCTGCACCGCGTAAATCCACGGATAGTTGAAGATTTCGTCGGAGTCGAGCGTGACGACCTGCTCTGTCGGTCGGCCCTCGATGCGAGTCAGCCGGTGCATGGCGATGAGAAACTGGCGGTCTGCTTTAGGATAGTCGCGCGACCAGGCAAAGCGGCCCCAGTAACCACGACGACCGAAACCGCCGAAGCTCTCCATGTTTGGGGTGTAAGCCAAGCGCGACCAGTAGAACTCCGCCTTCACGTTGGTCGGAGAGTCGTCATTGCCGAAGCCGAAGTCTGCAACCCGTTGGTAGGCCCGCAGTCCCACGCAGCAGCCGGCGATCGCCACCAACACCAATGCGATCTGCGAGAACTTCATCCGGACCTCCGCGAAGGGAGTTGTGGGCGAGAGTATCAGAAATACCGACTGCGCTGTCTAAATAGACGAAGGGAATCGGCAGCTTGTCACTCGCCGTGCTGTTGTCCTGCCACTTTCGAGCGTGAGACGATGCATGCACGAGCCCACCCCGATAACAGCAGACCTATGAGGCAGGTCTATGAAGCGTCGCGACTTACTCAAGCTCGGCGGTATGGCCCTGGCGCAGGCGGGCACAGCGTAGGCTGCCACTGCTGGCCCAGACAGGCATTGCGGCGCCCCCTCTCCGACAGTAAAGCAGACTACACGCTCCGCATTGCGCCGGTGACGGTCGAACTCGATCGCTCGCACATCCTCTCTACTATCGGCTACAACGGTACAGCGCCGGGGCCGGTGTTACGAATGCGTGAGGGCAAAGCCGTCGCAGTCGACGTGATCAACGACACCGACACTCCGGAATTCGTGCACTGGCATGGCATGCTCATTCCGGCTGAGGTGGATGGCACAGAGGAAGAGGGCTCGCCTTTCGTACCGCCCCATGGCAGACGCCGTTTCCAGCTAACGCCCGGCCCGGCGGGAAGTCGCTGGTATCACTCCCACGCGATGGCGATGGATAACCTCCACAAAGGCGCATATACCGGCCAGTTCGGTTTTGTTTACGTCGATGGCGGCAACGACCCAGGCCAATACGACCAGGAGCTTTTCCTCGCCCTGCGCGACTGGGAGCCGTTCTTCACCAGCACAATGGATGACGATGACGACGATACCCATGACGGTCCCCTACTAGAGAAGCCGCCAATGCTGAACACCGACCCTGACGGCCTCGAGGTCGGTTCCGTGACCTACTCGATCAACGACAAGGCGCTTGGTTCAGGCGAGCCGATCCGCGTCCGCGAAGGCCAGCGGCTGCTTATCCATTTTCTCAACGCCAGCGCAATTGAGAACCGGCGCATCGCTCTCGCTGGCCACAAAATGAAGGTGATCGCACTTGATGGCAACCCCGTACCGGCGCCACAGATGCTCGACTCTGTCTTTATTGGCGCTGGCGAGCGCATCGACGTTGTCATCGAGATGAATCATCCCGGGATCTGGATTCTGGGCTCGACAGAGAAGATGATCCGCGAGTCTGGCCTCGGCGTTGTAGTGGAGTACGCGGGACAGTACCGTCAACCGCAATGGATCGACCCGCCCAAAGCGCCATGGGACTACACCATCTTTGGGACGTCAACCTCCGACTCACCCGCTCCGCAGCAGACCATCGAAATGATCTTCGAGAAGATCCCGCGTGGCATGGGCAAGTTCAACTCTTGGTTGATCAATGGCAAGCCATACCCGCATGAGCGCGAGTTCGTGCTTGCAGCAGGGCACCCGTTACCGTCTCGTAATGCGCAACCGTACCGATGACGCCCACCCCATGCACCTGCACCGGCATCTGTGGGAGCTTGCCGAGATCAATGGAAAGAAGACCGCAGGCGTTTTGAAGGACACAGTGGTCGTCCCCTACTATGGGCGCGCTATTGTCGACTTCACCGCCAACCAGCCCGGTCTCTCTCTCTTCCACTGCCATATCCAGCAACATATGGACTATGGATTCAAAGCACTTTTTCAGTACACCTGATACTTCTTGCCGAAATGTATGCCACCCAATTAACGTGCGAACTCCTGCCTCTAAAAGTCCAGGTTGAATTACCTTTTGCGGCGTTCTGCCAGAACGAGTGCTTTCCGGCAGTGTGAGGACCCGCGAAGATCTACTCGTCTGCTTCCCGGTGGTTGCTGACTTCTTTCTAAAGCCCGGTCTTAGCCCGAAGCAGGCCGATCAAAAGAACGAAGTACGATCGCACTCATTCGAGGTACGGTCACGGCTCCATCGTCAATACGTTCCTCAGTCTTTGCTGCCCAGCGTCCTTCCGGATCGACCGGGGAGCCCCCGAATGTTATCCCGATATTGCTGTCCGGAGATGGAGCAAGAAGCCGGAGGGCGGATACGACGCCCAGTCTTAGTTCCGTGATAGATAGGATCGCATCTTGCGACTTGTCCCTATTCACTGCGACAACACACCGTGGCTTTCCACCCACTCCAAGTACGTACGCAGTCATACTTATACCTCGAGGATCAATATCGATTGGCAGGATTTCAAGACAATCGGCTGAGGCTGCGGCAAAGGCCAGCATTCCGTAATAGGGCGCGGCGGCGGTCTTCACGCCCTTGCCATCATCTTGGATCGGAGAATAGAAACTGACGAAGCCCAACTGGTTCACACCCGTTTCGATGTTCACGCCTGAGCATCCATACTCTGCCAGGAGGAGCATGTAATCGAGCGTCCACAGAGCACCGACGAAAGTATCGCTTACGCCGGGGCGGCCTCCACCGGAGAATGAATTCGATTCACACATACGCCATGGAATGCCACTCTGTTGGGAGATGATACGAAGGTGCACAAGAGCATCTTTCAGCCGCGGATCGGGGTGGAGCAACTGTTCCACGGTGCCATGCTTCTGATCACCTCGATAGTAGTGGGTCGTCAGAAGTTGCACATCGTGGTTTGAGTCCTTTGCCATGCGCTCCACCCAGTCGATGGAGCTGGCGGTATCTGGGGCGGCAAAGCGGATGCCTGGCACTGCCTTCAGGATTGCGGCGTGCCATTCGCTGTACTCCATGCGATACGTCTCGTAACCGTATGGTGGCTTACGGAATGGCTTTTCGCCGCGCGCGTAATTCTCGACTTCGTTACCAAGTTCAAGTGCCAAAAGATGGGACCCCAGAACAGCTGCAACCGCGCGCGCCTCAGCTACTGCATCCTCAATGCTCCCCTGCGCGAAGTTCACACTCCAGATCGCGCTCCAACCGACCCTTCTGAGGAATGCGCCGAACTGCTCTAGGCTTGTCCGATTGATGACGGTATCCTGAGGCTCGGCTCTTATAGTTCCGTTCGGTTCATATCGGGTATAGTTCGCAACGATTCCTCCGACGCGCAGTACGCCTTCAGCCCCAAGTCCCTTGATGAGCTCTACATAGCGATGATTCTCAACACTCAGTAAACCTAGGGATGCAACCGAAGACATCTCATAGCCGAGGCCGATGAAGTTGGCCGGGATATGTACAGGTGCGGTACTGTTTAGCCTAATTGAGATCGACGTATCACTCGTGCGAACAAAAGTTTGAGCTGGGGCCCCAAGCGCTGCACCGGCAGAAACCTTCAACGTTGTTCGGAGAAACGTGCGACGAGTCAACATATTCGATCTTTTGAATTAGATGCCATCAAGCGGCCCCGCCCAATCCTCCGCTCAACTAAGCAATTCAACTGTATCCGGTTCTTCATCTAACGCAAGCAGTAGATCAAGCTGCGACATTCGGTTGAGGGATACCACATGCGGACACGCCGCGGCTTTCAAGGTGATCTCTACAGAATGACCTGCATGCAAGTCATTCAGTATCGTGAAACCCCCAAGTTGACAGTATCTGTCGACGAGTGTTATCAATATGCCCCGATGAAGAAGCGCGATAAATGTAATGGCTTACATCGCTAACATCTAGACATCGAAATCATAAAGAGCATTCAAGAAGATAGACGGAGTAAGACTCGGCCTCGTCGTGAACAAATTTGCGAAAGTTCGAACGAATGGGATCGCTTCTGGTGCCTTGGTTCATGGCATTGAGGCGAACCGGCTTAAAAAAGGGGGCAGTAGATGTTCCCTGCTTCTCCCGTGTCTTGGGGGCAGGATCGTAAAGAAAACGATTTCTTTAGGAGGCGACCGTGAAAATGTTGGATCAGAGAACGATCAAGAGCAGTCTGACGTGCGCCCTTATAGCCGTGGCTGGGTACGTCTTATTGTTCCCTTGCGCTTATGCTCAAACCGTCTACGGAAGCATCACCGGAACAGTAACCGACCCGACCGGAGCGGTCGTGACCGGCGCGAATATCCTGGCGCAGAACGACCAGACGGGAACAACCATCAGCGGCGTAACCACAAGCGCCGGCTTGTTCAGTTTTCCGCAGATGCCCATCGGCACCTATGACATCACCGCAACCGCAGCCGGATTCAAAGCAGCAAAGCTCACCAACGTCCAGGTAAACCTGCAGGTCACAACCTCATTGAGCATTAAAATGCAGGTAGGCGAGGCCGTGCAAAGCGTCACCGTCGACGCCAGCGCTCTGCAACTCCAGACCGCAAGTTCCGATATCACCGGCTCAGTCACAGAAGAGCAATACAACAAGCTGCCGCTGGCACTCGGTGGTGTCGGCGCCCTCCGCTCTCCTGAGGCCTTCATCTTCCTGCTTCCCGGCAACACCGGTCCCGGCACCGCCAACAGCCCTAACGGCATCTTCTTCAGCAAACTTGCGGGTGGCCAGGACTACGGCGCTGAAGTGCTGATCGACGGACTCAGCCAGCAGCGCAGCGAGAACGGATCATCCTTCGACGAAGAAGCGCCATCGGTCGACGCCCTCCATGAATTAACTGTCACGGAGGCCCTGCCTCCCGCAGAGTATAACCGCACCACAGGCGGTATTGAGAACTTTGTGACGAAGAGTGGCTCAAACAGCTTCCACGGTTCTGTATACGACATCTTTCGCAACACGGCTCTTGATGCCAATCTGTGGTTCAATGGCGGCAATGAAGCGCTGACTTGCAGCGGATCCAACAACACTCCCGCCTGCCGGTCTATATACGCCACACCAGTCGACCGGAAGAACGACTACGGCGTTACCTTCGGCGGACCGGTCTGGATTCCGAAGGTCTACAACGGTCACGATAAATTGTTTTTCTTCTTCTCCTGGGAACATCTGCAATACAACCTGGGCGCCACAACCACTGCGACCGTACCGACTCCGCAGGAACTCTCCGGAGACTTCTCCAATCCGGCTTTCTTTAACCCGAGCAAGACCGTAGGAACGAATCCTTGCGACGGATCGCCTGTCTACCAAGGCCAGATCTTCGACCCCTCAACTACGCGCACAGTGAACGGTGTCGAATGCCGCACAGCCTTTCCCGGCAACAAAATTCCGGGAGGATTCTCTCCAGCCGCGCTCAATGCTCTGAGCTATTTCCCTGGGCCGACAAACGACCAGGTATTCAACAACTTCAACTTCTCCAGCGTCTCGCCGATCGCCAACACGACGCTGACTGTCCGCATTGACGCGAACATAACCCAGAAGAGTCACCTGTGGAGCTCCTATAGCTCCCGCGACAACAACCGCGTGTCCGGCACACCGCAGATTCTGCCTTACCCGATTGATCCCAACACCTGGAAGCAGGATTTCGAGACCCATTTCTGGCGTCTCGGATGGGACTACAGCTTCACTCCAAGCCTTCTCAATCACCTCATCATCGGGTCCAATCGCAGCAACAGCATCAATTATGCCTATCCGATCTTTCAGAAGATCAACTACAGCCAGAAGCTTGGGATCGGCAATGCTGACAGTAACAACTTCCCGGTGTTAACCAATGGCGTCACTACACAGGAAGGAATGCCGAACAACGGCGACAACATCGATAATGGACTACGCCTGGTGGAAAGCGTCTCCTGGCAAAAGGGTGCGCACAGCTTCACCTTTGGCACCGATATCCGCTACCAGCAGTACTCACCTATCAATGGCAACTCCCCTAGCATCAGCTTCTGTGACGCCCAGACCTCGGCCTATACCGGATCGGGCAACAACGGAAATGGGCTGGCGAGCGAGCTTCTCGGACAAGCCTGCGGAGGTGGACAGAACGTCTACGCTCACCAGTCGCGATGGATATCCTGGTACTACTCCGGCTACGCTCAGGACGACTGGAAAGTCTCTCCGAACCTGACGCTGAACCTCGGCGTGAACTACAGCGTCGATATTCCTCGACATGAGGCAGAAAACAACACCTCAAACTTCAGCCCGACTGCGATCGACCCGGAATACGGAGTTCCTGGCGCGCTGATCTTCGGAACACAATGCAATGGATGTAACACCAAATGGGCTGACACCTACTACAAAGACATCGGTCCGCGGGTGGGCTTTGCATACACTCCGCCGGGTTTTCAGAATACGACCGTCGTCCGTGGCGGCGCCGGCATCCTTTACGGTCCGCTCCAATACGACGATTTTGGCGGATCAATGAACGCCGGCTACAAATCGAGTCCGGTCTTCCCGTCCAAGAACGGCTTTGATCCTTCTTTCCAGATCGATTCAGGATACCCTGCGTTCCCGTCTCCTCCGATTCTCGATCCGGGGTTGTATAACGGAGCGTATCTGCCGGGGTCGTATATCGAGAAGGGCGCAGGCCGCCCTGCTGAGATCTATAACTGGGATTTGGAGGTACAGCAGCAGGTCGTCAAGAACCTTATCCTTAGCGTCGGGTACATAGGAAGTGCCGGGCAGAACCTGCAGGCCAACAACCAGAACATCAACAATGTTCCATATCAGACGGAATTCTCGACAGGTGGCAATACGCTGAATGCAGGCCTGCTGAATAATACCTACGGGGTAGCGACGCCATTCCCCGGCTACTTTAACCTTTGGGGTAATGGAGTGACAATCCAGCAGGCACTGCGCCCCTTCCCGCAGTATGACTTCATCGATTCAGGCTGCTGCCTACAGGCCACCGGACACTCCAGTTACGAGGCGATGTTGGTCTCTCTCAAGGGCCAGTTCAAAGACCTCACGATGCAGGCCTCCTACACATGGTCCAAAAACCTCAATAATACGGACAGTGCGTTGCCCAACACCAACCCCGGACAGCCGCAGAACCAGAACCCTGCCGATCTCCGTCAGGAGAAGGCGATCAGCATTCAGGACGTGACGAACACGTTCGTTGTTAGCTACCTTTACCACCTGCCTGCAGGAAAAGGTGAGCGATTCTTCAATCACGGGCCCGCAAGCTACCTCCTCGGAGGATGGCAAATTGGAGGAATCCAGCGATACCAGGACGGGCAGCCGCTCGCCTTCTGCTGCGCTGTTGGTATCCCGGGATGGCAGCAACAAATTCGATACGACCTTGTGCCGGGCACGAATATCGAGAGCGCTGTTTATCGCAGCGGATGGAAGCACATAAACCCATTCAACAGTGCTAACGGAAGCGATCCCACCTCTAACAGTTTCTTCAATGGCTCAGACACAAATAGCTCTGCCGCATATAAGACCGGCGGTGCTCCGGTAGCCTTCCATGATCAGGTAGCAGCGGTGAACGCTCTGAACTCGATTCCCGGCAATAACTATCCTTACACTCTCGGCAATACGCCGCGTGTCACGGGAGTTCGGATGCCGGGCTGGTTGAATGAGGACTTCAGCCTGCTGAAAGACACTCCCATCAAGGAAAGCCTGACCTTTGTGCTAAAGTTTGAATTCCTGAATGCGTTCAACCGACACTTGTTCGGTACTCCGGACACCAATCCGGCCGATTTTACCTTCGGTGTGCCCACCTACACGGCAAATAATCCGCGGAATATTCAGGCAACCGCAATTCTCAGATTCTAACCTTCTCGTGAAGGTGATCTTTCTAGGTGGGCCCGGTGAATGCCGGGCCCACCGATTCTTATCGCAGTCACTGAAGGCCGTCGGGTCTGATCTGCAAAGATTGACTTTTCATTCGCCGTTCTTCTAGCTTCGGGCTATCGTCATGCGGTCAGCTCATTTCAAGTCCGTGGTCGCGTTCCTTCTGCTGGCCGGGACCACCATCTTCTTATCAGCCCAAAGCGATAGCTCTGAGCAGTTGAAAACGCTATTCCAGCGCGGTGCCGAAGCCATGCAGAAAGGAGACACTGCGACCGCAGAGACCGCATTCCTGCAAGCAACGCAGGTGGCTCCGGATTTCGCGCCCGCCTTCCTCGATCTCGGGCTGACACAACTTCGCGAAGGCAAGCTCTCTGAGGCGACCGCGTCGATCCGGAAGTCCCTCCAACTCAATCCCAACTCGTCCAGTTCGCATTTGTTCCTCGGCATTGCCGAATATCAGAGCAGCCATCCTGATCAGGCAGTCGACAATCTTCGGCAGGCCATCGATGAGGATCCCAAAAACATACAGGCGCTCACCTGGCTCGGCATCGTTGAGTTGAACACAGGGCGCCCCGAGAAAGCTGTCGACCCGCTGGATCGCGCTGCCGAACTTGCTCCGAACGACGAAACTGTCCTGGATTATCGCGTGCAGGCGCTTATGGGGGCCGCCAAGCAAAGCTACTCGCAGCTATACAAAATCGATCCTGCCTCGTGGCGTTTGCATCGCCTGAATGCCGTGATCGATGCGCAGGCACTTGATCACAAGCAAGCCATCAATGAATATCAGCTTGCGATTAACCTCGCTCCCGACCAGCCTGATCTTTATGAGGGCCTCGGATGGGAATACCGCGCCCTCGGGCAGAACGATCTGGCCGTGCAGGCCTTCAAAAAGCAAGTGGCGCTTACGCCCACCAACCCGACGGCGATGTATAACCTGGGCAGCTCTGAGGTCGAGAATGGACAAACCCAGGATGCCATCCTGATTCTCGAAAAGGTGGTCAAAGTCTACAACGTACCCACGCAGGCTGATTATTACCTGGGCCGCGCTCTCGCTGTTGAGGGCAGGTACGATGAGGCGGTGCTAGAGTTCCAGAAGGCCACTGCACTTACAGGCGAAGTGCAGCGCCGCTCTTGGTACGAGCTCTCACAGACCTATCGGCACCTGGGGAAAACCGCCGATGCGCACGCGGCCATCATCAAATACCAGGAGCTCGGGAAGGAAGCCGACCGCCAGAGCGCTCAGCAAGTCGAAGACTGGCGCAAGCTGAATGCCGCTAACGCTACTGCTGCCGCCCGGAGCGACCAGAAATAAGATTCAGTGGTCGGGGGTTGAATGTGTGCCATCCAATGCGGCCGCTCGTGCGAACTCAGCCTTGGCCTCGTCGGTCTTATTTTCCCTACGCAATACGCGACCGAGCTGAAAGTGTAACGAGGCGTCATTCGGTTTTGCCTTAACTGCCTGCTTAAGCTCGCTCTCCGCTTCCGCGAATCGATTCTGCTCTAAATCTACCCTAGCTAGTTGGGTCAGTACCTGCGGATTCTCTGGCGCAATCGCCTCAGCTTTTTTAAGGAGCGCGAACGCCTCATCGACCTTGTTCTGGTTCAACAGCACAATCGCAAGGTTCAGATACGGTTCTTCGCTCAGATGCGGTGCGTCCTGCTGCCATTCGATTGCTTTTCGATAAGCTGCCATGGCTTCGTCCGGCCTGTAAAGAGACTCATATGTCAATCCGAGATTGTTTTCTGCTTTCACATCATGCGGATCGAGCTTCAGTGCACGGTCAAAACAGTACTCAGCCTCGGTATAGTGGCTTAGCGTGTAGTCAATTCGGCCCAGGCTATACCAGGCTTCCTCGTCACCCTCGTCCATCGAAAGCGATAACGCCATCCACTTTGCCGCATCTTTGTAATCGTTCAGCAGAACATAGTCCTGCGCGACCCACTTCAGATCTTCCGCTGTCGGCTTATGCAGTTGCGCCGCCACTGTGTACTCCTTTAGCGACTCTGCAGGCTTGTTCTCACGAAACAGAGCATAGGCCAGCATCACATGTGCCTCCGGCTGGTCCTGGTGGCTTGGCATAATCTTCTGAAGTAATGCCACCGCGTCGGCATAACGTTTTTCGAGCAGGAGGCTCGAGGCGACCTGAAGATCCGATGCCTGCTGGGCGGCAGCCTCTGCTCCCTGCCCGCAACAGAAAAATGCAACCACACCCGCTGCGAGCCAGTGGCGCAGCAATAAAGTAATCGTCAGCTTTTTCATACTTCTACTACTGCTGTTTCACGATTCAAGGTGTATGCTGCAGCACATAACCGTGCTGCAGTTGGTTCTGCTGGTCCGTCAACTTCTGTGCCAGGGCGATCTCACGTTCTGACTCCTCGTGCCGACCCAGTCGTGCCAGCGTCATTGCATAGAACCGATGGGCTGGGGCATAGTCGGGCGCATATAGCACTGCTTTGCTCAAGTACGTATCCGCAAGACCATAGTTTTTGCTTCGGTAAGCAATCAGCCCCATCCCGGTCAATGCTCCTCCATGGTTAGGATCGGCCTTGAGCACAATCGAAAAGTTCTTCATCGCCTCCTCGTTCTCGAGCCGATCAAGCTCAATGTTACCGAGATCGTAATAAGACTCAGTCTGCCGAGGCTGCAGTGCAATCGACTTCTCCAGTTCGAGTTCGGACTCATCCTCCTTAGAAATCATGTGCAGCAAATGGCCCAGCCCATAGTGCGCGGTCGCATCGTCTGGCTCGATTGCAAGATAAGCACGCAAGTGCACCTCTGCTTCGCCCATCTTCTGTTCATCAAGCTCAGTATGGGCGAGCGCATACAGGGTCTTAGCATTCTCGGGAGCCAGTGCGTGCGCCCTGTTCAATGCTGCATCCGCATCCTTATACAACTGCATACTATCTGCCTGAATGCCTAAGTCTGTCAGCAATTCAACAGAGTCCGGAACCAGCTTCCGAGCGCGCACCAGGCAACTCAGAGCGCGGTCCTGATTTCCAGCACTTCCCTCTTCGAGGGCATTCGCAACAGCGGCCCTCACCTCACCCGACTGCGCAGTTGCTGACTCAGGATGCAGTTTCAACGCGTCCTCAAAAGAGTTCGTCGCGTCATCATAGAGATGCTGCGACAGTTGAACCTGCCCCAGTTCCTGCCATAACGCCGCATTTCCAGGCTCCCGACGAGCGGCTTCCGACAGCAGATCGTTGGCCTCATTCAGCCGCCCCGATGCCTCCAGCGAGCGAGCTTTGGTAATCACATCACGCTGCCCTCTGCCAGCTATGGGCCACAACGCCAAGGCGAGCAACAATAATCCTCGCCCTAGACTGTGGAGCCAGCACTCAAGTTCAGGTTTCAGTGATGTCCGCTTAATATCCATTTTTCGCGGTGTCGAAGCATCCCGCCTCTTCCCAACATTATGCCCGCCCCACACCTGGATTGGCAGCGCTTCTGCTGGGCTTCGGGTGTCTCTTACGCTGACAGCAAATTTGCCTTTCGAACGAGTGTACCCGCTTACATTACAGGAGTTAACATACTTCGGAACGATCTGTCAGAAGCAAATGCCACCCCAATGAGCAACCAGCCGCCCAGTCGTTACGCTCAGGAAACGAGCTGGCCGCGTAAGGACGGTCATTCACTATGCCAGCGAATTCGGAAGACTTCATGCGGACGCCGCTTGAGGAATTGGTCGAGCAGATCGTGGCGGGCAAGTTGCACATCCATATCGGCAAAGTCTTTCACCTCGACGAGATCGTTGAAGCACACCGCTGTATGGAGGAGAATAAGGCGGGTAGAAAGACCGCGGTGCTGACTTTAGCTCCCCACCTAATGGACTTGGACTTCCTTCTGATCTGCAAGAAAATCAAAGCTCCCACTGAAGTCAGAGGCTGCTGGCTTGCTGTCAAAGCAGACCGGTAGGTCAAGCCTAAACGGCTCCGGACCAGTCTCGCTCAATTGCTTTCGTTCCTAAGGCTGGAAGAACGCACTATCGCAGTAACCTTGGTTATCTGAACAGTTTCTTCATCACTGCTCCCTCTCCCTTCCTACGATAAATAGAGTCAAGAACGCTGAAAGAGGGTCAGCGCATAAAGCACAGAAATCTGCCTCCTATCGGCGTGTCCGGACCCATGAGTGCGACCTGCTCCAATGTTTTGTGCATTGGAGCGAGGACCTGGAGGTTGTGTGCACCCGCAGCGGAACATGAACTTTACCGGAGAGAATTTCACTATCGTCGAGAAGATGAAGGCTGTTAAGGCAGAACAACATCCATAACACGGATTAAATCGGCGTGAATATCGAAACTGCCTGTTGCAATAAATTGCCGATACGTTTAAGCTACATTTAAACAATAACTCCATCAAACAGACTTGAAAATCGGTCTGACCCTTCGGCAATCATCATTGCTCTACACATTGGTTTCTGTCCTGGTGCCACCCGCCACACGTTCTGACAAAATTGCGGCTAGCCTTCATCTGGTCGTCGCAATGATTTAATGAGCGCGTGAAAGTGGGTGTATTAGGGAAGGAGACAACATAGTTGTGTACAGCTGGCTTTTAGAAGCACACCTGCGCTTATTCCGGAACAATAGTCGACACGAGGTAGGACGAGGGCTCTGGTCTGCCCTGTCAGCCTATCAAACGAACGTAACTTGCCGCAGTTTGTCCGAACTCTATATTGTGTCAATGAATTCGGTGAAGGTTGAAGCGACATTTCTTCCATCACAAACTAACTAGGTGAGTCCAGACATAGCAGTAAAGTTGTGTCCATGCATCCACAGACATCCCACATCACAGAATGACATAACCAATACGGAGGTATCTGTGGGTACCTGGTTAAGACCGGCTGTATTCATATGCATTCTCGTTTTTGCGTGATTTCGGTTCGCGGATAGTAAAAGAGCTACTACATGCTCGGCCAGCTATGACGCGAAGAATGACAATAAAAAAACTTCGTATACAGAACTTCAGCTAGACCGCCTCTCTGACAATCGGATCAGGCAGTCCGAAGAATGCCGGCGAATACTGGTTCTTGTTCTGCGCTGGAAACAAATACCCGGCCACACTGGCCCAACAATGAGTTATGGATTCACAATCGAATGCTTCGACAAACAGGCCACGGATGGATAGTTGGGAACTTGTCGCAGACAAATGAAGCAGCAGTCAATCCTATATGCGCCCTGAGCGGAGATGCAGGGATCAATGGAATCCTGGAATGGTTTCAACCACTTATATGAGAAAACTACTGATAATCATCGCAATCGTAATCCTAGTGCGCCCCGCGTTGGGTGCCTGTCACGCAGTCTCGCCTAATGGCTCTGGAGCGAAGACAGGAGCAGACTGGAACAATGCTTACGCCAACCTTCCCGCAACGCTCGTGCGCGGCGATATCTATTACCTTGCGGATGGAGTCTACGGAAACCATCTGTCAATCACAACCGCTTTGTCCGGAACTACGACGATTGAGCTTCGAAAGGCGCAGTCCTACGACAATGGTTCAGCATGCTCTCCTTCTATCGCGGCTGGCTGGAACACTTCCACAATGGGCAGTGGTCAGGCTATCTGGCGCTCGACCGGCACGGGAAGCATTGTCAGCCTGGGCACGAGCGGCGGCTATCTCACCTTCAATGGAAACGGAAACAATGCTGGAACGAATGAGGTAGGCTGCGGAGGCGTTCAGGCAAATCCTCCCGCCACCATGAAAGGCGCTGCTCCTGATCCAGCCGCTTGTGGAATCCTGATCGACGACTCTACCTGCACCTCGACTGCTACAGACGGATGCGACGGCGGCAGTGGCATAATCAACGGTGGCGGAAACGGCATTGTCTGGGAGTCCGTTGAATGGTTCGGCCAGGGACTCAATTCCGCCGGAAACAATGACTCTGAGACCTACTTCTGGTTTGCCAGCGGTAGCAACCTTTCAGGTGTGACGATCAGTCACAGTTACCTCCACAACGCAAGCACTACGGACTTAACTGTAGTCAGCGGCGGATGGAATAACGGCAAATTCGATCACAACTATAGCTGGGGCATCTTCGACGGTTCGGTGAACCACGGTGAGGCCATTCAACTCCAGGGGTCAAATGGAGGAAGCGGTAGAAATGTCATTAGCAATAACATCTTCCGCGACCAGCAGACGAACGGCGACGTGGTAGCGGTTATCGCCGGAACGCAGACCTATGACTTCTATAACAACGTAGACTTCTGCTCGTCTGGGGGAACCTCCACAACATGCCGACACAATGATGGAGTCATAGGTTGCTTCAACTCTCAGACCTGTAGCGATGTCAACGTCTACGACAATACGTTTTCCTTCCCCTCCAACTGCGGCTACAACATCAGCGGCGGTCCCAGCACAATGAATTATGAGAACAACCTGTTCTTCAACTGCGGTTCGGTGGGCAGGACAGGTGGAACTGTAACGACTGACTATAACTCTTATCTCAACTCATCGCAGTCCGCGGTAGGCACCCATGATGTATCCATATCCAGTGGCGCTGCAAACCCCTTTGTAAATCTACCAACCGGCAATGTCCGACTATCCACGGACAGCTCGAACTACAACAACCGCCTGAGTCTGGGATCGCCCTACAATACCGTCGATCTCTACGGCAATCCATTCACGGATGACCGCGGCGCCAATCAGTTCACCACTAGCGGCGCGTCCACACCAATAACCATCAACGGTAACTCGACATTAAACTCTGGGATATATCAATGAAAAAAATTCTCCCCCTAATATTATTTGCTCTCGCTGCTCCAGCATTCGCGCAATCATGCGGCTCAGGCCTTCCCTCGTGGATGGTCTGCAACACTTCCACTGAAACGCTATCAGTTCCGCACCTCGCACTTACTGGCGGGGTGTCATATGCGGCCGGCGACTACATCGCTACGTTCGACAGCAACGACAACCTGACTTACACACCCTACACGCCTGAAGCGGGATCCGCCGGGCCAGCGGGACCTGCCGGCGCTGCTGGGCCGGCCGGACCTACGGGACCAGTCGGACCTGCCGGACCTGCCGGACCGAGTGGAGCAAGCTACTCCATTAATGGCCTTAGCGGTAGTGTGACGCTGGCGGCCGGAACGAACGTAACTCTGGCGACTTCTGGTAACAAAATCACCATTAATTCGACAGCGACAGGGACTGGAGGTACTGGCTCATCCGTCATCGGCACCACGATCTCTGTCCCGTCTACGACAATAGCTGCTTATGCTGAGCAATCGACCACGTATACGCTCAGTGGCATTCCCGCCCCGGGCACGCCAGCACTGGTTTTTGTCAATCCATCCATCGACTTCGGAGGAAACCTTCGTTACAGCTGGCGCGTGACTGCAGCAAACACTGTGGTCCTCAAAATTACCAATGTTGTAAATTCCGCGCAAACATTGCCAGCCTTTACTCTTTACATTTCGGCCGCGCATTAATCACTCTTGTTTCATTGGCAGCCGCTCTTCGGGGCGGCTTTTCTTTGCTGTAACACGGATTCAAACCGCTGATCTCTGCAGTGTCGAATCTTCGCCCCGAGTCTATCGTGCGACACTGATTCCTGATTCCTGTGTACCGAGTTAGGAAAAATTCCCGACCAATCGGCACGGCTCACCAATCTGTGGTTATATTATCTCCGCCACAAATTTGTGCCGAAAGAGAGATCTCCTATGTCGTCGCCGCCAGTTTCTCTGCCCGTTCAGAGTCCTCTCAACTTAATGCTGAACATTCAACCCGGCAAGAATCAAACCATACTCGACTATCTCGTACAGAACCAGGCCAAGATTAATGCCGCTCTTGCGCAAATAGGCACAGTCCATTTCGCCAGATTTCTGATGATACCGGGCACTCAGTATCTATTTGTAATAACCACCTACGACGGCGACTTTGACGCGTATATTCAGGCATTCACCAACATCGTGGGAGATGTGTTTAACCTGCTTCTCTCCTGCGTTGACCCGGCGCCTCCGCTTCCCGTGCAACAGAATGTCGCCGCGTTCCAGGCCTTCGTGAAACAGTACAACCTGCCGACGGGTCTTTACTCGGCTTATCCCAATTGCACCGTCATGCAGATATTGAGCAACGGATGCAACCCGCCGCAGTAGGCGACAAGCGAGCGGCCGTGACAACGCTCGAACTGGAAGATATCCAGGGGATAATTCTGCGTGGCTACGGCTCATTCGTCCACGTGCGGCACTTTATTGTTGCCGTGGCAGACGCAAACGCTGCAAGAACCCTCATCGGCAGCTTGGTCCCTGCAGTTCCTGCCACAGTAAATCCGCCGCCTCTGGCCGTCACCACCGCCGCCGAATGGCACGTCAAGCCTAACTACACGCTGAACCTATCCTTCACTTATGAAGGGCTCTCCGCTCTGGGTGTCCCATCCACCCTCCTCGCTGGTTTTGCGCCGGAATTCGCCAGCGGAGCGATCGGCAACGCCAACGCAATCTTCGACGTGGACTCCAGCGCTCCTGAGAATTGGGAAGGCAATATGGGCGTTGCGTCAGAGGTTCACGCCGTTTTTTCACTCTTTGCCAGAACCGCGCATGAGATGGAATCGCGCACGTCTGAACTGCTGGCAGCCATTTCGAAAGCATTCCGCCTCACACACCGTCACGATGGCAAGGCTCTTCCCGACGGGTATGTCCATTTCGGTTACCGGGACGGCCTCTCGCAACCGTTCCTTGCCGGCGGACCACGTCCCACGCGACCGTATCCCGATCTGGGAGCCAACAAAGATGGCAGCTCGCCGGTGGGGGATTTCCTTTTAGGTTTTGAGAATACCTTCGGCAATCAATACTCCCCCGCCATTGCCAACACAAGCCTTGGGCGTAATGGCAGCTTCGGAGCCTTTCGGATCCTCAGGCAGGAGGTCGCCGGCTTTGAAGAATACCTGCAGGCAGCCGCGGTCAAGATCGGCCTCACGTCGGACCAGCTCGCCGCTAAACTCATGGGCCGCTGGCGCACCGGCGTGCCGCTTGCCCTTTCCTCAGATGGAACGTGCCCCATTTCGTCCGATCACTTGAACATGTTTCTGTACAGATCTGCCGCGCCTGGTCAGGCCGAGTCCGACCCCAAGGGCGTCGCCTGTCCCATCGGCTCGCATATCCGTCGGGGTAATCCGCGAGACGAAACTGTCGCGGGATTTTTCACCCAGCAGGCACGGATCATGCGCCGTAATGTTCCCTACGGTCCACCGTTTAATCCTGAGCAGCCGAACGACGGAATCGAACGGGGACTTATCGGTTACTTCATCAACGCCGACTTCGCCAATCAGTTTCAATTCCTCATGTCACAGTGGCTGAACATGGATAACTTCGTGGGTGGAATGATTTCCGGCGTTGACCCGATCGTCGGAGCCAACAGCCAATCCTCCAGCGACTTTACCCTCCCGACATCGCCAACAATCTCGGTCAAGGTCAGCGGCTTCGAACGATTCGTCATCACGCGCGGCAGCGCCTACTGTTTTCTCCCGAGCGTCACTGGCCTCCGCTATATCGCCTCGATCGGGAAAAACGCATAGCTGGCGAAGTTACCTGAAACCCAGTTTTCTGGGGACTATGGGATATCCACTTGTCCTAGTGACGGACTTTTCACCTATTCCGCCTGATGCTTGCTCACGCACGAATTTCTGAAGCGCGGTAACAGAGATGTTCAGGCGTGTGCTCCTGAATGGAGGTATAAACCAAAATATTCCCGTTTAGTGAAAATCGTGTGACCGGACATCTATAGCGCTCACTGCCAGAGGCCGTATGGCAGCTGCTTTGACTGACACTACTCCGTCTTGATTCTGAAGCGTCCCTTCTACCAATAGAATCTTGCCAGACGTGACCACCACCCGGTTCCGCTCATATAGATCTGGATGAATGATTGCGTTGGAAATCCCGCTCTCATCCTCGAGGCTCAGGAATACAAACCCTTTAGCAGTTCCGGGACGCTGCCGTGCGATCACGCACCCAACGATCTGAACATAGATGCCGTCCCGCATCGCATGCAGATCGGCAGCCTTGGTGATGCCCATAGTATTGAGGTGCTCGCGGTGATACGACATTGGGTGCCGATCAACAGTAAAGCCCGTCATTTTGAAGTCGGTTACCAGACGCTCTTCAGTGTTCATGGGAGTGAGCGGCGCTGAGAAGTCTGCTTCATAAGCATCGGAAATATTCTCAAACAAAGATCCGACAGACTGACCAGCACGCTCGGCCCGCCAGAGAGCAGTTCGGCGATGGTGCTTTTCACCCGTCCAGTTCAATGCGCCAGTTTTCGCCAGCAGGGTTAACTCCGTCTTGCGGATATCTTGTACACGCCGTTGCAAATCGTACTCGGAGGCAAACGTGCCATTTGTCTTCCTGGCGATGGCAATTCCTTCGCCCGTCTGCTGACGCAGTCCCTTAGCGTATCGAAAGCCGAGCCGGACAGCGAAGGGGTCGGAGTATTTGCAGCGTTCTTTATCGCTTAACTTTTCAAGCGTGCAAAGCCATTCTGAGTTTTGCACATCTATAGGTAGAACTTTTAGACCGTGTCGCTTCGCATCGTTGATTAATGTGGCAGGTGAGTAGAAGCCCATCGGTTGATTGTTAAGCATCGCGCATGTGAATGCGGCCAGGTAATGCTGCTTGATGTAGGCGCTTGCATATGCAATCAGCGCAAAACTGGCGGCGTGGCTTTCCGGGAAACCATACAGAGCAAATGAACTGATGGCCTGCACAATCTGTTCCTGCGCTTCCGGCGTAACGTTATTTGCTGTCATGCCGTTGCGCAGCTTTACTTCCAGAGCTTTCATCTTGTCTTTTGAACGCCGCATTCCAACGGCGCGGCGCAACTCTTCCGCTTCTCCGCCAGTGAAGTTAGCCACCACCATCGCAATGCGAATCAACTGCTCCTGAAACAGTGGCACTCCCAGCGTGCGCTCAAGCACAGGTTCAAGCAAAGGATGCGGATAGGTAATTGCCTGCTTCTTCTGTCTGCGCAGCATGTAGGGATTCATCATTTTGCCCACGATTGGGCCTGGTCGGATAATGGCAACCTGCACCACCAGATCGTAGAACTCCTTCGGTTTATTACGGGGTAGCGCTGACATCTGCGCTCGACTTTCCACTTGGAACATCCCCACGGTGTCGGCGCGCTGCAGAGTCTTATACACTTCCGCGTCTTGTGGGAGTTGAGCTAGATCCAGGGGCTTACCGTAATGTCGAGGGACAAGTTCCACACAATCTTTCATCACCGCCATCATCCCTAGGCCGAGCAGATCGACCTTGATGATCTTCATGTCTGCGCAGTCTTCCTTGTCCCATTGCACGACCGTCCTTCCAGGCATGGAAGCGCGTTCCAAAGGAACCACGGAATCAAGATGCCCCTGGCAAATCACCATGCCACCCGAATGCTGGCTCAGGTTTCGCGGCAGGTCCTGCATCCGCTGGCAGAGTTCAAGATATTTCGCGATCCGTGGATGCTGCACGTCAAAAGATGCTGCGCGGAAGCTGTTCTCAAGCGTGTCGTTCGGTCCCTTCCATTCCCACCCACCAACGAGTGAAGTAAGCCTGCCTAGAGTGTCGCTATCAAAGCCCAGGACTTTGCCAGCTTCGCGTGATGCAGACTTTCCTCGATATGTGGTTACGTTGGCAGTCATTGCTGCACCAAGCTCACCATAGCGTTTGTATACGTATTGGATGGCTCGCTCTCTGTCCGTGTCACTGGGTAGATCGATGTCTATATCCGGCCACTCGCCGCGCTCTTCTGAAAGGAATCGTTCAAAGAGCAGCCCCATGCCCACTGGGTCAATCGCTGTGATTTCGAGGGCATAGCAAACAACACTGTTCGCCGCTGACCCTCTACCCTGTACCAGTACACCGTTTTTCTTACAGAACTGCACGATGTCCCAGACGATCAGGAAATAGCCTGCAAGACCAAGCTGTTCGATCAGGCGCAGTTCACGTTCAGCCTGCTTATGAGCTTTGGCGTACAGATCGGGATCATTCTTAAGCAGATATCGGGAGCGTATGCCGTCATAGACCCATTGACGTAGAAACGAGTTCATCGTCTGGCCATCCGGCACGGGATAGGCCGGGAACTGATAACCCAAATCATTCATCTCGAATTGCAGACGTGAAGACAGCTCTTTGGTGTTGGCAATTGCTTCCGGATAATCATAGAAAAGCTGTTTCATCTCGCTGGCAGTGCGCAAATGCCGCTCTGCATTTAGCGCCAAGAGTCGACCCGCTGTATCAAGTGTTTTCTTCTGACGGATGCAGGTAAAGACATCCATCACTTCGCGCTCATATGCCGTGGCATGGCTAACCCCACCCGTAGCCAGCAGAGGCAGGCTTAATGATCGCGCAATCCGAACAGCAGCACGGTTACGATGTTCTTCCTCGCGGTTGAAGTGACGCTGCAACTCGACATAAACGTTTCGCTGACCGAAGATGCCGACAAGTTTTTCGACAGTCTTCAGCGCAGCATCATAACCACCGCTTGCTAGTGCCGCAGCTAATGGGCCTTCATCGCCGCCGGTGAGGCACACTAAACCGTTGCTGTACTGCTCGACATCTCGCTGCAAAGCAGAGCCCTCTGCCTTCGTCTCTTCGCGCAGCTTGTAGCACGTAATGAGACGGCAGAGATTCTGGTACCCAGTGCGCGACCTCACCAGCAGGGGCAGGCGTACAGGCTCAATGGGGTGCTGATGTGGCAGGTATGCCGGTGGGCGCGTCCGCTGCCCTATGTCCGCAACAGCAACCTCTGCTCCAATATGCGCTTTGATACCGAGCTTTTTGCCAGTGGCATGGAATCGCGGCGCTCCATATACGCCGTTGCGATCCAGCAAAGCTATTGCAGACATCCTCAGATCTGCAGCACGGGCCATCAGAGATTCAGGCAGAGATGCACCTTCAAGGAAGCTGAAGGCAGACCGGGCGTGAAGCTCAACGTAATCAGTCATACGTCCCTTGCACATACCAACAGTTCGAACTAGGATCACGCGCAATTCGGCAGATCTGCACTGTGCTGCCACTTGCCAGCCTCACGTCCCACTCTTCACGGTTCCAGTTAGATTCTGACCACCACTGGCCACTGAGACGCCAGGGGCCAGCAATCTCTGCGACTGTGTACCTCTGCCCATTCCAATACACGTGCGCTGGTGCGGTTCCCTTGAGGGCCACACCGATGGCTTGAGGTGGCCGATACATACGCAGTGCTGCGGGTACAGATACAGGCTGCGTTTGCAGGACCTTCGGGGATGGTGGAGAGAAGGCAGTCATGCGAAACGCATCAGGCTTGTTTTCGTCCAGCACTTCGGGCGAACCTACTTGTTCGTCACCCAAGAGCTTACGGAGACGAGCAAGCAGCACCTCTAAGCGTCCGGGCTCTGGAGCTTGTGGCAAGAATAACCCGTGTTGTGCGCGATGAGGTTTTGCGGACTGTGCTTGAAGCTCCAGAGCAACGATCGCTGCCTGTGGTGGATGGGCTTCGAGATCGAGTTGCACAAGCTTGAGCAGCGTGCGTGCATCTTGAAGCGGCAGTGCTGGCCGAACGATGCGCTGATGAGTCCGGAACTGTCCATCTGCACCACGCTCAAGCTTTAAGATGATTTGCAGGGAAGCGATAGCACGCGAGCGAGACTGCACCTGCGTAAGAAGCTGATCAATCATATGTGCCATCAGGAACAGCACCGGCTCAAGCATCTCGACCGGATAATCCAGTTCAACTTTTTCCACAAGCTCAGACTCAAAGCTTGCTTCCAGTGGAATCATCAGGTGTGGCCATTCACCACGAGCAAGCGAATGCAGGCGCTGCCCAACCTGCCCTATACGAGCTATCAGGTCGATTTCAGGCAGCGCGGCCAGTTCTGCGAGTGTACGGATTCCCCAAGAGGCAAAAGTCTCTTCCTGTTCTGACTCAAGGTCCAGGACCTGCAAAGGAAGTGTCCCTAATGCCTGCGCTTCGTTCCCGAGTGGAACGATCGATACTCCTGCTCTACCACGAGCCATGCAGCAAGCTGCATGAAAGTTTTGTGAGACTGCAACGTTCACCAGAAAACCTGATGCCATGATTCTTTGGCGCAGTTTGTTTGCGAGTTGAGCAGTATCCCCGAACAGGCTGCTCATGCCTTGAATGTCGAGCACATATATACCCGGATGAGTCTTGACTGCTTCAATACGTGGAGAGAACTGACACGCCGTTGTGTGAAGAATTGCGAGTCCCGTTTCTTCACTTTCTCGCTCGCGACGCAAAACTGTTGCACCTGCAAAGGACTCAACCTGCAAACGACTCATGCCATCCTGAATGCCCAGTGTGCGGGCTGGTCTATTAGTGGCAAAGACACTCTCTAACGGAGGCGCCCCATCCAGCAGTGCGACAGGCCGCTTGCGCAGTTCCGGCTGCTGGTGCGCTATGGCCTGCACATGAAAGTCCGGCGTGTGCACAGCGGCATACATCAGCGCACCTTCGTCCACTCTGTCTCGACTCTCCACCGTGCCATTGTCGGTGGTTTCTTCTCTGTCCGTGGAGAGCCTGCATTGCTATTTCGTTCTCGTATCAGGGAGTAGTGCTGATACTGAAACAAGGGGGTTTCGCCACTGCTCCACCCATCAGTGTTGGCAGCCTCACAGCGCAGTGCGAGCGCAGCACAACTGCTCGCACATTGCGACTGTGTAAGCAGGATTAAAGCTGTGCGTGCCTGCTCGGCTGCAAGCCGGAAGCGGTACCATGAAGCCAACGGAATGCGCATGGCCTGCTGAGGAAGCGCATCACTCATATCGAGCACGATGGCAGCAACGCCGCCTGTTTGCAGGAGCAGATCTGTTGCCTTGAGAGCTCGCTCCAAACGTGACCAGGGCTTCTCCAACGCTGGACCCTGACGTCTGCTATTCGTGGAACTGGGGCGTTGAGACTCGGGCTGTTTGTTCTCGGCAAATTCCCTGAGGAAATATTCGCCACGTCGAGCAGGCAAACGATCATGAGCCACTTGCTCTTCGCGCAGTTCGCTGGACAATGGCCCTGCGCATGTAGGCTCACTCAACAGACGATTACTTCGGCTGGGTGTCCCGATGGTTTTATCGCGCAGCAGACCGCCTTCGCCTTTAAATAGCAGTGACACTGCGTTATCCATTCCGCGCATTTCATTACCTGGATGTCGATTGCCGCCATAATGGGCTTTCGGTCCAAATGAAAGAGAGGGCTGCTTTGCCTCTGCTGCCGCATGCTCTCGCTGCTCAGTGGAGGTCGGCTTAATGCGGAGCCAAAGCAGCCTTTCTAAAACAATGCCAGATGCAGCCGCTGATTCCGGAGAGAGCTCATCGTGAACATCGATCCAGGCACAAGCTGCTCCTGATTGAGTGATGCCGGAGAGGATGGATAGAGCAAGCGAGGTTCTTCCTGTTGAAACAGCCCCGCTGATCTCTGTAATGCATCCCCGTGGAATCCCGCCTTCCAGAATTCTGTCTACCTCAGCTATTCCGGTCGAAAAACGTTCTGACGGTTGCCTGATCTTGAGTGAAAATGCCGCAGGAACGCGACTTGAAAGCGTAGCTTCAAGCTGGGCGCGAAGATTTGCTGTCGTGGCCATACCAGTACCAAAACAGCATAGGCGAATATAAGGCGAACGTCCATAAGCACCAACTTTGGTGCTTATTCATCCCTGAATTTCCTAACAATCACCGTACAGTTGGTGTTTTCGGTAGCGCGGTTGGTTCGTTGGGTCCTTGGGCGGAAAATCGCACTTCCTGCCGTATCGAGTTGAACGGAAGGCATATGAGCCGGTGAATGACTTCGAGGCAGGAAGTATTCGAAGTGCTCAGCGTTATCGGAATAGAAGTTGTGCGCTGCCTTCAGCCTGCAGTGCGACAGAGATGATGCCGTCTCGGGGAGACCAATATTGTTGGCCTCAAATCCGATATCTTTTTTAGCCTACACATAGGTTAGTTCTTGAATCGACTGGAACACCCTTCGACATTGCCGGATATCTCCGACTGAACTCCCTTAGCAGATTCCGTACAGCAATGGGGCCAATTTGTAATGCTATTACCGTGAATCATTATGCTATTCATTTTTGCTGTGGATGGATAATCATTTTCGATCCGAATAGCTGGATTATTGCTGCCGCCTTTTGCCTCTATAGTATTTCCCTGTATCACCTGGTCAGAACAATCGATCGCGTCGGCATTGCATTGTAACCAGATACCAAAGGCTGGCTTATGCGTTGGCGAGGCGTTAATCTGGATAGTGTTATTGATAATCTGATTGTGATTGTTTCCGACAGTCCGGCTGCTCCCGCTATAGATCGCTACCGTCTGGGTATCGGCTGAACTGTGAATCGTGATAATGTTGTGATCCACAATTGTAAACGACTGCTTATTGATGGTTATGCTGGCTCCAACGAGCGTATTGTTGATAGCCTTCGCGTGAGAGCCGCTGACCAGCTCAATACCCAACACGGGTACTCCATTGCTATCGTTGATATAGCTATTGCCTTGGAGGGTTGCTCCATCTACAGAATCAAGGGAATAGCCACCCGGCTTGCCCGGTACGCTCTTCTGCGAGCAAACGTTATTAACGATCTGAATATCTGTAGGATGCAAGCCGCCAAAGGCTCCCACTTCTACACAGTAATCATATCCGTTTGTGATATGGTTCCCGTCGATGCGTATCTGACTCACTTTTTTCGATGCATCATGGGAGTGGAAGCCAATCGCATGGTGCCACATCGTTATTGATGAGGCATCTATGGTGTTTGATGACACCTGAATATCCGAGGAATCGCTATCGCCATAAATTGAGTCGTTTTCACAACCCTGCAGTCTGTTGTTTGCGATATTTGCATGGACGACATCTCGCAGGTAAATTCCGAAACGTTTCGCGCCCTCAATTATATTGTTAGTTACTGTTAGATTTTTCGCAGCTTGGGCGGAGATGATACTGCCATCATAGGTAACGTGCTCATCGCTCAGCTTACAGCCGGTAATCGTGGCTCCCGACGATGTAACCGTAATCAGATCTATATTCGATGATTTTGTCAGAGTCGCGCCAGGTTGACACTTCAGTGTCTGCCCCGTCTGCCGGATGGTAAGGGAACTTGTCAGCGCTTCTGAATAGCCTGCAGGTAGAACGCAGACACCTCCAGGTCCAGCACTATCGATACAGCTCTGCGCTGACACTACGCCTTGTTTCGCGTATATGACTTTCTGCTCCTGTGCTTCAGTATTGCTGCATAGCCAGATCAGGCACAAAAGGCAAATCGTTAACGCCATACTTCCTGGAAATTGCGCTCTCGCAACTGTCTTCAAAACCACGCCTCACTAAGAAAGTAGCCATCTCACGCTGGCTGTAAAGACTCTAAAGTGGCAGCAGTAGCGTCTGCCGCATGCAACGCCGCACGATATCGCTTTCGCATGCTCGCCTCAAGAGCCAGCACTAATCCCCACAAAAAATAGTACGGAATAGTCAAGAATGTGAGCTCGAATGACGGCTCCGTTAAGCCCCCGATGATTACAACGATAGAGAACACCATCGTAACCTTCAAAAACATAATTTCACGATGAAGGCCAAGCCAATTGCAAAAAGCCAGCGCTCGCCGCCAAGATAGCACGAGAAGAGCTTGCAGCCATAGCCATGAAACGAGGCCAAGAAATCCCAAACGGGCTGCGATCGAGATGACAGAATTATGGGGTTCTCTCACTGGCACCCCATCCGTAGTTATTAGATCGATGAGAGGAAACCCGTACCCTAAGCCAAACATGAAAGTCTTTGGTGTCGCGGTCCAGCGGCGGATTATGTCTTTCCACCAGTCAACTCGTTGTTCGGATCCGCGGGCAGCGCCTTCGGCGGAATTGCTTCCGATGCCGACAATCGATGCTATGTGATCCGCCATGAACTGAAACGAGATTGGTTGCTCCAGGCGCCCCTTGATCTGAATGCCAGTAATCTGAATTACAGTGACTCCGAAAATCAGGACAAGCACGGCAGCAAACCACCGATGGACATTTCGTCGGCTATACATAAAGAAAAATAAAGCTACGCCGACAAATTGAAGATATACGGTTCTGGTTTGATAAATTGCAACTGTGAACGCAACAAGAACGCCAGAAACTATAGTAGCTCGCAACTTATCAATTGCGCCCCTATCCACCAGCAATAGATAAGCGGCGGCGGCGACGAGCACAAAGCCCGGTGTGAACATGTACCAGAAGAAAATTGCAGTGGGTACACCATTTGGGCTTGGAATCTTGGGAGATATCCGCTGCAGAGCTTCACGGGCTGGATAGGTTAAGCTGTAGACGCCAATTATGGCCAGCACCTTCGGGTAGTTGCGGAGCAGCACTTCTCTGCTCCGCTCATGCGTAAAGAAAATATAGCCGACCAGCAGGTAAAACGACTCTATTACATGCGTGGCGTCGCGAATTGCCCAAACGCCATATTTAGGTACGCCGAGAAAGGCCCGCGTCAGGCCAAGAATCCACCACATCAGGCACGGAATGATGAGTACCTTCCTGGATAATCGACGGATAGCTCCAAACACTGCAAACGAACAAAGGTAAAAAACAAGCAGAAGTTCGCCCGTGGGAATGCCAAAGCCTATAGGAGGGATGCGAATCTGCATATACCCATAGTTGAACAGGAGCAATAGAACCAGTTCCCACATCATTACCCTGTCCCGAAACCGAATTGGGCCGGTGGGCATTCTTCTGGACAATGCGTCGACGAAGTAGGAAAGGCTTAAGCATTTCGGAAGTCGGCAATAACTTTATCGAGCTGTATAGATGAGTGCTGACGTTGCAGCACTCATCACGCTCGATCCGCCAGTCAGGATCGCTTTCGTCTTGCTAACCGGGACATACACAATATCCTGTGGTTTCAGGCTGATATCGGCAACTTTTCCTCGGTTTACATCTTTATAAGGAACCGGGATCTCCAGAATGCTTCCATCCGCTTCGCGCCGAACAATACGCATCGCCCCCGTCGCAGCCTGCATAGTGGTTCCAAATGCCAGAGCTACCGCCTGTACGACTGTCAAATTCCCCGATTCCTGCATAATGAAGCCGCCAGGTCGATTCACGGCGCCAAGAACATAGACAATCCCAGTACGTGGAACGACCACCGTATCTCCAGGATTTATTGTGGTGCTCTTCAATACATCATCACTTGAGCCGCGAACGATAGGTGACAGTAGCTGGAGGTTCCGTTGGATCGGCCCGCTTAATCTCTATTTCTTTTCCCGCAATCTGAGTTTCCCCACCCGCCATTGCGAGTACGTCAAGGAGGCTATGTGGAGCGAGCAACGGGATTCTACCCGGATGCTGCACTTCCCCAACGACGGAAACATTTGTACTCGCATATTGACTTACATCCAAGGTCACCTGGGGATGAGTCAATATCTGCTTTTCCTGGAGCGCAGCCTCTATCTTTCGTGCCGCTTCGGGTAAAGTATCGCCAACGACTTGAATCGAGCCGACAAGCGGAATGGTCACCCCGCCTTTAGCATTGACACGCAAACTGAGGGAATACTCGGGCGTATCATACACCTGCATGTCGAGCAAAAACCCAGGCAAGATATGCAGTGTAGAGAAATCCTCGGGAACGGCTGCTAAGTGCGGACGGTCTCTGTGCGGCGCTGTCACCTTCTGATCGCAGAATGATGCCCGAGCTGGCATTTACTGGCAATTGTTGCCCCGACATAGTCGCGGCCATGGTCAATAACCAGAACGGAGCAAATAATCGTTAGATATTTCACTGTCCATTCCTCACAGCGCCTTGACTGTCGTTAGAGTAATAACCGTTCCCCCCATAGTACCCATAGGAGTAATAATATTCGGCAGAGCTTGTATCAACGGCGTTTAGAATAAGCCCCACTGTGTTGCTTGCCCTTCTGCGCATTAAGTCTGCCAGGCGCAAAACCACTGGTCGTGTTGCTTTCCCTGCTCGGACGACCCCGATAACAGCCTCAAATTGCGAAGAGAGCACAATGGGATCTGTCACAAGGAGTGCAGGTGGGCTATCAACGAGCAAGAAGTCATATTGCATCTTTAGATCTTCTAAGAGTAGTGACATCGTCCGCGATCCCAATAGCTCGGCTGGGCGAGGAGGGATAGTTCCGGATGGCAGAAAGGATAAGTTTTCAATAGAGGCGTGTTGAGTTATCGCTTGCCCCAAATTGGCGCTCGCAGTGAGGACGTTACTTAGGCCTACCTGGTTTGATACGCCAAAATGCTTATGTAACGTGGGCTTTCTCATGTCCGCATCAATAAGCAGGATTCTGTGTCCCTGATGCGCGAAAGCTACACCCAGGTTATAGCAGGTTGTGGACTTACCATCCCCTCCGAGTGCACTGGTTAAGAGGATGGTTCTTGGTGGGCTCCCAGCGCTAGACATAAGAATCGAAGTTCGTAAGGCACGATATGATTCTGCAGCCGCCGAGTTTGGACGACTTATAAGCCAGCTGACATCTGTGAACCCATCCTTCGCATTTGCCTCTCCGCTCTTAGTGAACTTCCTACGCATATCCGAGGTGAAATCCGGGATATAACCGAGTACAGGAAGACGCGAGGCGGCCTCCAGCTGTATCGAAGTAGATATGCCATCATCAAGGTGTTCCTTGAAGAAAGCGCCACTAATACCGAGGAATAACCCTACTCCAAATCCTATGGCCAGATTGAGTGGGTAATTTGGCCGCGTTGGCGCCTTTGGTGCTCGCGCTGGATCGACGATACTTATGTTCGTTGCCCGAACTCCAGCATCGACAGTAGCTTCCTGAAGTTTCGTATACAAATCTTCGTAGAGTTGTCGGTCTGAAGCCGCTTCACGTGCAAAAACTTCCAACTGCACCGTACTGTCGTTAACCTTTTGCACTTCTGCTGTTTGTTTATTAAATGCATCCCGCAGGCCATTCTCAGTTTGCTGCGCTATCAGCAATTGATTATGCGCACGCTCTGAGAGCTTTGCAATTTCGCCATGTACCTGGGAGTCGATTTCTCCAATCTGGTTTTGCAGTTCTGCGAGTTTCGGATTTTTGGCACCGTATTTGGTCGCAGCATCCGCGTATTGAACTTTCAGTGCTGTTTCTTGCTGCTGTAGCGCCTGCAGCATGGTTAGGGCATTTCCACTTATAAGTGCAGAGGCACCAGTTGTATTTGAGAGACTTGTTCCCGCGAGGCCTAGTACTAGCTCCGGATTCTGTGACTGCGTCAAGCGATATACCGCCTCGACAGCAATTCTGTCTGCCTCCGCACTGGTAAGCTCTTTGTTCAGATCATCCAGCTTGTCAAGCGTAGGGTTGTGGGTAAGCGCACCCGCTGGGTCCGAAGATGTAGCCGATGATATGCTTGGCGCGCTAATCAGCCCGGTTTGGCGTTCGTAGTCGGCTAATTTTTGTTGCGAGTCTTGTACACGCTTCTTCAAATCACCAAGCTGCTGGGACATCCAATCTGTCGCTTGTTGCGCGGTAGTGTATCTAGTCTCCAAGTAGTTATTGATATATTCAGACACTACTGCATTAGCAACGCGCGCCGCTGTATTTGGATCAGGATTTGTGAGTGAAATCTGCAATAGCCGAGTATTCGGTATCTGTTGAACATCTAGCTCCTTCTTAAACAACCCCAAGAGGCGCTGCCGCGTGGCAGGGGCCTTATCCAAGGGCAAACCCTGTTCACTATCGACGTCGCCAGGCCGTCCGATCAGACGCTTTTTGCCATATTCGTAGCGAAACGGTGGCTCCGTCGTAAGATTAAGCACCTGGATAACTCGCAACGCGATGGTGTCATTCTCAAGGACCGCAGTTTGAGTCTGCATATCTGTCTTCAAGTCGTCGCTGCTGCCAAGTCCAGACGCTAAATCACCCATACTGCCGAGACTTAAGGAATTCGAGTTGTCTTTGTTTATCTCAATTGTCGCGGTAGCGTTGTAAACAGGCCGCATTAATAGGGAAACAACAAGCGAAAGCAGCAGGCACCCAACAAGCGTTCCCAGGATCATTTGCCTGCGTTTGCGAAGAACTCGCATAACATCACGCAAAGATTCGTCTTCCAGCTCCGCATCTATAGGAGAATGGATAAGAGGGTCGAGAGTACTCAGATGTTGAGTATGCATTATACTTTGCTGGTTATGTTGAAGGGTGGTCACAATAGGCTCCTCTAAGAGCGCGGATAGTCAGAGCAGTTTTTGGGCTTGGCTTGAGGGCCGACTTGTGGGATTGATACATTCATTTTAGCTGAGCAAAGGTCCGTCAAGCAAACAACGACATATCTTTCTGGCGAAGAGACGGCCAGCCAAATAAAGCGGAAGCGACGTAGGCGTCCAGCCAACCCCTTCTGGTCCCAACCTCACGATAAGCCTTCAGATACAGAAGATTGCACAAGTCGAGCAAGGCGCTTTCCAGTGTGCATTGCTGCCTGAAACCGCTCGTCATTAATTTGGCTTATAGTGTCCCGCAATCTAACACCGCCAGCAAGAATCGTCTCGACCTTGATTTTCAGCAATGGAAGGGTGATTTCTTTCACTTCTACAACGAAGTCTTCCAAGACCCAAATCACGGAGCGCACCCTGTGTTTTCAAGCCGAAATAGGGGATTGCAATGACCGGACAACCTCCGCAGAGCGCTAACACAACAGCATGAAAGCGTGTGGCTAGAACGAGACTCGCATTACCATACAGGCTCGCGAGATCGCCTGGGCTAAGATCTTCTTCAACGAGCAGGGCTTGCCGCTTTGCGTCCTCAGCCAGCGATTCGTACACAATCCGGCTCGTAATTCGGTCATCCTCTTCAAGCAATGGCCCTGTGGTGTGGGCGACAAGGGCCACCTTTAGCTTCTTTTCTCGAACGATCCATTCAATCAATTCTTGAATCGATTGACGATAGTTCTTCTCTAAGTCTGCCGCATGACCGGTAGCATCCAGGCTCCGTACCGATATGGCAACATATTCCTGCGGGCGAAGGGATGCGAGGCTTCTCCGTTGCTGCTGCCTTGCCTTGGGTCTTATTCCAAATGCGGCGTCAGCGACGACATCCATCTTCTCTGCGGGGGCACCTATGTTTATTAGCGTCTCTCGTGAGGCGCTTTCGCGGGCCCATGTACCGGATGATTTCTTGACCAGCTTTCTCATCCACCACCGCGAGAACCACGAATGGAATGGGCCGAAGGATTGAGCGTAGAGTACATATGGTACACGCAAGCGCTTCGCTAGAAGCATAGGGTATGAAAATGCAAATAAATGATAGGCAGTTCCTACGAAGTTAGCTTTGACAAACCCGTAGTACAATCCGCCATTAGAAACCACTACGCGCGATGAACGAACCGCGACTTCCATGTCCGTGTCCGCCAAGAGACTGGGGAACAGTAGTTTGCAGACAGCCCTGATGGCGAGCTTTAAGCTTGCTACCTTTCCAACCGAACTTGAAAGTGCTGGCAGACAGGTCTGGACGACCATAGCTTCAGGGTGTGCACCCACGACATGACGGAAGCTGAACTCGAGACTCTCAAGCGTGTTGTAGTAGGCGTATGATGACACAAATATGCGGTCTGCCACTCCAGCATTCTTGATTGCGTTCAAGACACCGGTTGTAATCGCAGCGTCGCCTTTGTTTGAATCGTGCCAGCAATTGACTATCAATATGCTATCGCGGGGATTCGCCGCTTTCAGCATCTACAGGATTCCTTTGCAGTGAAAATATCAGGATAGGAATAAGCAAGCCTTGCGTAGAGATCACTCCTATGCCGACTTACAAGTTCCCACAACTAACTTAGCTTAGCGACGGTCCGCCGCAATATCATTCGCGGACGACAGGCAACTGCTTTAGCAAACCAATATCCACACCTGAAATATTGCTTCTCCGCGTAGTACCGGGAGGCGTTCTTGAAGCTATAAAGTGAAGTAAAGTTAAGTCGATCACTCAACCGCTTTAAGAACGGCTGTGTCGAATGTAACCGATAAACCTCTTCATCGGAGAGTTCCGGCTCTCCGTTCATTCGGCGGACCACATTGAAATTTATGGCCTGACAGATGACTTTATTTCTGATTGCCTTCCGCATGGTCATAGCCTGCGAATGCAGTCTATATTCTAGCAAAAACTCAGGCTGACACTCTATCTGTCCGCCACTTGTAACAACCCTCCCCCAAAGATCCCGATCTTCCGCATATACCAGGTTTTCCCGATATCCACCTAATCGCAGGATATGCTCTTTCTTCATCATGACGGTAGGATGGATGACTTCAAGAAATAAGTCAGGATTTTTTTCAGCCAATCCGCGCTTTGTATCGACCCGCGTCTTAGAGGAAGCCACACGCTGGCCATTGGCATTGATTAAGTACGAATAGGAACACGCAACTGCGAGCTGAGGACGCTCCAGCATAAAGGTGAGTTGCCGCTCCAGCCTTTGAGGAAGCATGAGATCGTCGGCATCCATTCTGGCGATCAGATCATAGCGTGCCTGCCTGATTCCGACGTTTAAGGCTGTGGGCAATCCTCGATTTTCCTGGCGCATGGTGACGATGCGACTATCCGAAGAAACAAACGAGGCAATGATCTCAGAAGAAGCATCTGTAGATCCGTCATCCACGATAATGAATTCGAATTCACGGAATGATTGACGCAGGACGCTCGCAATCGCCTCTCCGAGGAACGCCGCTCCGTTAAACACACTCATCACCACAGAAATCATCAGCTAAACGCCTCGTTAGTATCCGCAAGTCTTGATCTTATGTGCGGCACAAGACAAAATCGAAATCCAACTACTGAGCAATGGCATGAGCTGAGATTCCTGCTCACACCGATTTTTCACTCCTCGGCAGCGCGCTATTCCTCGACAGTTGACGCCGATGGCGAGAATAGCTCGCGGAGAACCAGCCCCAGAAATAGCGAGTTATATACGAGATAGCGCTTCCACAAGCGCCCCGGCTCCTGAAGAAGCCGATGCAGCCATTCGATCCCAAGCTTTTGCACTAACTCCGGCGCCCGCTTCTTCTTTCCCGCCGCAGTATCGAATGCCATCCCAACCGCAAGCAGCGCGGCGGCACTGATGCGTCCCCTGTGCTGGGCAATCCAGTGTTCCTGCTTAGGGCAGCCGAGGCATACCCAAACAAAGTCTGGCTTGGATTCGTTAATCTGCCGGGTCACTGCTTCATCTTCCTCGCTCGTTAAAGGGCGGAACGGTGGCACGTAGTGGCCTGCAATCTGAAGTGACGGGCTTTTTTCCTTCAGCGCCCCTATTACCTTTTCGGCGACCCCGTCGGCTCCGCCGTAAAAAAAATGACGGTACCCTCGATCGGCAGTCGCCGCACAGAACTCTGGCATAAAGTCAGGACCACACACGCGGTCAATGCTCTGCGAACGCAACCTGCCCATCCAGACTAAAGGCATCCCATCCGGACAGTTCATGTCCATTTCACGAAGCAGCCTACGGAAAACGGGGCTTTTGTATCCCTCCACGAGCATATGCACAGTAGAAAAAGTTACTAGCCGCGGCGGAAGATTTGATCCTACCCATGAGGAGACAATATCAATCGCCTGCCCCATCTTGATAGAGGCAACGGGTATACCAAGCACTTCATAACTTGCGGGCTTGAGTGGGATTTCTGAGATGTTACCCTTATCAGCAATTTCCAGCATTTCGGTCATTCACGCCCTGATTAATTCCACTCACTTCCTTGCAATAGAGCCTCGACAAATGCTCGAGCGGCTCTGGTAGTAGGTCCGAGCCAGTTTCAAGGCATTATTTCAATTCAATTTCTGATGATCTTGCGGTAGATGTTCAGTTCAGCGTTGCCGTGCGCGTCAATAGGGATCGCTTACTGCAGAGTAACTTCAGATTCTCCTGTCGGCGCGCCATTCCTTCTTCCTCTATGCGAAATCACTCATTACCTAAGTAACATCGAATAATGAGTAGAGTAGCACTGAGACGCATCTCACCAGCGACGCCGAAAGAGGCGAATGACCCAGGCACAAATGCGATTGATTTTCGTCGAGTATAAACGATTTTGGCGACAGACTCTAGTGTTCTAGAGATAACAACCGATTATAGGTTTGCAAATGATGATCAGGATAAGATCAACCTGCTCGTCGAACAAACGTCGCTACTAATTGATGGAGCCATCTGAAGCAGATATTCCCGCGTTTTCCACAGGATTAACGCTGCATCATCTGAGAATTGTATCAGGTCGAGTTGACGTTGACCTTACTGCGCTCATCGATAGCCTGTTGGTAGATTTGCTGTAAAGACGATATGTTTTGCTGTGGCTCGTACCGAGCATTGTAGGTCAGGCGCGCCCCCTTTCGCAGCGATTCTTGAAGATCGGCTGAAACAGCGATTCGCAACACCGCTGCGCGAATAGCCTCCGGGTCCGCAGCTGGAACGAGTAAGCCGTTATGACCGTCAGAGATCAGTGAGGCCAACGACCCTATCCTGCTGGCGATGACTGGAAGCCCCGTACCGAACGCTTCTGGGATAACCATCGGTAATCCCTCATACCATAAAGAGGGTACGAGCAACACGGCTGCTTCTTGCATAAGATTCCGGATTGCCTCAGCGTTCAGTCGCCCTAGATATTCGATGTGTCCCGCTGCGTGGGCTTCTCGCGCCAAACTCTCCAGTGGGCCCGTGCCGGCCACCTTAAGAGGTAAGCCAAGGCCTCTCGATGCTGCTTCGAACAGGACGGAAATGCCTTTCTCTGGCGACAGTCTGCCAACATAAAGGGCATAAGCGCCACGGCCGCTGCCGAGACCTGGATCAGCGATGGCATTCTGCTTTACACATAATTTCTTCTCAGGGATATCGGAGTATTGCGTGAACAGTGTCTTCGCAAATTCCGTCAAGACGATATATCTATGTACTTTATTCGCCCATGTCCCTCGAAATTTATTCCAGGCTATCATCGCGGCAACGGCAGCCGTCCCTATTCGGCTTGAACGATAACAGGCGTGAAGCACACTGGGCCACGGTGCCTTTTTTTCAAGGCATTCATGACAAATAGAGCCTTGCCGGTACAAAGTCGCGCTCGGACACAGCAATCGGTAATTGTGAAGTGTTTGCACCACACTGCAACCGGCATCGGCAGCCGCATCGTACACAGAGGGTGAGATTTGAGGAAAGAAGTTGTGTACATGCACAATCTCCGGGCGCAGCTTTGTTAGAACTCGAGTAATCCGCTCCTTCATCTTCCAGGAGTATGCAACCTGCGCTGCTGTCATCAGGCGCGCGACAGGCGAGGTGATCGAATCATTATCCACCTCAAATAGCTCGACGTTCATACCGCTCGCGTTGAGCATCGCCAGTTCCTGCGCAACAACAGAGTCCTCGCCGCCAGAGATTTGGTATCGGTTGTGAACAAGCAGTACTCTCACCGGATCCTCATTCCATACGATAGAGCCATAAGATTCCGTCTACGGTGCGCACTTCAAATGAGAGGGTTTCAGAACCAATCCTCGATCAAGCACACTTATATCGACAAAAATCATTGTGTCCATTACGTTGTACTGGCCTTTGTATCAGGCGATTGCAATAAGTTGACATCTACCTTGTGCATTCAAGGCGGGCTGATCCCATGCCGATATCCCCTACTGGGGGAAATCGCTCGTGGGCTCAAGATATTTGCGCTTTTTCGAACCAGGTTCCGTTAGGGCCTGGATTCTGGTAAGTGCCCTTGCGCCACTCTGCGGGTGTGGAACGCAAATAGGCAAGTCAATGAACACTACTAACTCATCGTCTAACACTGTGCCCGCTCCTCCGAGTATACCTCCTGTTAGTAACCCGCCGGCAAGGAGCGGCCCCTCCTATACAGTCGGCATCGATGTGCCGTCCTTACAGGCATGCATAAACAATGCCATCCCCGAGTCCACGTGCATACTTCCCTCCGGATTTGTTGAACATTTGTCGAGCGCGATCGATATTTCGGCATCTCATATCTCAATAGAATGCGCTCAAGGGGCATCTGTCATAGCGGAAGCCAGCGACCGCATCTTTATCATTACAGGAACGGACATCACGATCGCTGGCTGTGATCTAAATGGAGGTCTGCAGAACGGCTTTAGCTCGTATGGGATCGCCATCAGGGACGCGCATTCCGTAAACATCTTCAACAATACCTTTCATGATTTTGCCAATGCAGCCATTCGGATTACAAGGGGTTCGAATCTCGATATCGAAGGAAATCGATTCTCTGCGCTTCACGACAATGCAGTCTACGGCGAGATGGATATCGATACGATCACTGTTGCAAATAATCCACTTATCGACGTTTCTCAACGAACCGACTGGGGAGCTGGGGTCGCGCTTCACTCAACCGCCCCTGGAGAAACCGTAAAAAATATCACAATATCGAATAATTTCATCAGTAATGGTTCTAGTTTTTGCGTTGAAATTGGCGCATTCGGAGGAGATCCACCGTCAAACATCTCAGTGCTCAACAACTATTGCCAGCAGGGCAGTGACACAGGAGATCATGGCGGGTATTCGTTCGAAAATACCGCCGATATCGTCGTCCGAGGAAACTTGTACGACCTGCACGGGACCAGCCAGGCCACTCTTCCGGGCATTGAACTGGTTCTCGGCAATCAAGCCGCTGTTACTGATAATTCTCTGTACGGACTGGGTCTTTCTCTGGACAGGCAATCTGCAAGTGAAGTATCCAACAACGTGATCCACGATCCCTTGGGAGGCATTGGTGTCTATCTGGGAGCAAATGAGCCATCCAGCGCCGTCTCGGGTAATACCATAACTGAAAATCATGTCTATTACAGCGTGGATCATCCTTCCGAAACAGGAATTTGGCTTCAATGCAATGCTGGGAATGCGGACTGTTCCGGCAATCAAATAGAGGGCAACTTTCTAAACAGCTCCGAAATTAGCGGCGTGGGGATCAACATCCAGCGCGATCAAGGAGTCATGCAAAATAACTCAATTACAGGCAATACTATCTCCCAATTTAAGACATGCATAAAACACGGTTCGGATAGCAACGCATATCGTGACAACAACTGCAATTGAGAATCAAGGCGATTACGTTCGAGTCGCTAAAATCCGGCAATCTCCCCACTTGGTGGGAACAGGCGTACTGTTCGATCGTTTCGGGCCATCACTTCACCACTCCAGCGTTTTCCCTATTAAGGAGCGGCCGCCCTTCGGGTCGTCTAGTCGCTGACTACGCTCCCCAAATTGAGCAGATCGCGCCGCAGACCTGGTTCTGACAATGTCGCCTCTTTGTCATCAGATTGTCATTTCCTTGCGACGCGTTCGGTAAAGCTATCAATCTAGAGGAAAATGGTAGAAAGGCTGACAGGTTACATTCCACGTCCTGCAGTACAAAGGCGCATGGGCACGATTCTTGTTATCGAAGACGACGCGCGGATACAAAAGGCGGTACAGCGCCTGTTTGCATCTGAAGGTTACGAAATTAAGAGCTCTACAGACGGTCTGCAGGGACTGGAAATATTTCGAGGTTCCAGCCCTGATGCAGTTGTCCTGGATCTGATGCTTCCCAGCATGTCAGGGCGGGAACTATGCAAGTCCATGAAACAGGCGTCGCCCGACATCCCCGTGGTGATTCTCAGCGCTATCTCCGAAGTCGCCGATAAAGTTTTGCTTCTTGAACTCGGAGCCGACGATTATGTCACCAAACCGTTCAGCCCGAGAGAACTTCTGGCACGGGTTCAGGCCGCAATACGACGCTCGAAACGTACACGTCCAGGCGGTTCGGCATACTTTGGGGATGTGGAAGTAGACTTTGCTCGAATGCAGGTCACAAAGGCCAGCAAGAAAATCCCGCTTACCGCGCATGAATTCAAATTGCTTCGCTTTTTTCTTGAAAACCCGGATCGTGTGCTCAGCCGCGAAGAGTTGCTGAACCAGGTCTGGGGTTACAACTTTTATCCCTCAACGAGGACGGTGGACAACCAGATGCTTAAGCTCCGGCAAAAGCTCGAAGCCGATCCGGCGAATCCTGTTCATTTCTGTACGGTCCACGGAGTAGGCTACAGGTTTGTGCAGAGTCCGCAGGCATGATAGGCCACGGACCCGGAGGCTAAACGCAAGTGGCAATGCGGATGCGAACGACGCTTTTACTGAGCATGGTCTCGGTGTCGTTTGGGCTCGCAACGCTGAGCCTGCTGGCGGTCCACTCAATTGTCGAGAAGCAGATTCGCCACGGAATTTCTTCGGATCTCCAGCACTCGATTCTCACCTTTCAAAATATTCAGGCGCAACGCCGACAGATGCTTTCGCGAGAAGCCTCTCTTCTTGCCGATCTTCCGGACATGCGATCGTTAATGACCACTGACGATCCTCCGACAATTCGCGATGGAGCGGAATATTTTTACCGTTTGAGCGGCTGCGATTTCTTTGCACTGGCGAATGCAAATGGCGATCCCGTCGCGCTTTTCCAGCAAGGCGTGCCATGGAAAGGCATCGAGCGATGTTTCCGGCGTAAGCGAAGGCGTCTTCACCTCAACCGAATCTCATTACGTATTACGCAATCGGCAGCTCTATGAAGTTTCATCCCAGCCGATTTACTTTGGCTCGGCGCTGTCGGGCACCCGCCTTGGTTATGTCGCTGTAGGATACGCGGTGAACGATCAGGTTGTGATGGAAGTGAGTGAAGCTGCCGCCGCCGACGTCATCTTTTTTGCAGACGGCGGGATTATGGCTACAACTCTCGGCGAAAAGCACCGCCAGGGAGCCTGACACAGAAGGATGCGCTTCTCAGTCATCCTCTCAGCAGTGATGACGTGTGGCTCGACCGCGAGCACTATATCCATGCTTCGGTCACGCTGTCACGCGCTGGCGACCCGCTTATCCAGTTGGTCGTTCTTAAGTCCTATGATCAGGCAAGCCGCTACCTCACGCAGCTGAACCATCTGCTGATTGCGCTGATCGCTTTTGTGCTCCTGGTAAGCGGCGCGCTCGCAACATATATCTCACGCACGATCACACTCCCGCTGGAGACTCTGGTGCTGGGAGCCCGTGCACTGGGCGCTGGCAATTTTGACTATCCGTTCCAGAACAAGGGCGCCATGGAAATTCAGGAATTGAGCACGGCCTTTGATCGGATGCGCACGCGTCTGCAAAAGTCTCAGCAGGAACTGCTTGCTTCGGAGCGACTTGCCACTATCGGAAGAATGGCCAGCTCCATTTCTCATGATCTGCGACACTATCTCTCTGCGGTATATGCCAATGCAGAATTCCTTGGCTACGATGCTGCAAGCCCATCGGAACGTGCTGAACTGCTTGGGGAAGTCCGCCTTGGTGTAGAGGGAATGACGGAACTGATCGATTCACTTCTGCTATTCAGCAGAACGGGCCAGGCTCTTCAGCCGACTTATGAATCGCTGCCTTTCCTAGTAGAGCGGGCTCTACATCTGGTCCGCACCCACCCGGACGCGCAAGACGTGAGCTTCGCTTTCGACGCCCTTGCCGCAGATCGAGATATGGGTGGACGCGCTCAAAATCGAGCGCGCTATCTATAATCTCTTGCTCAACGGGTGTCAGGCGGCAAAACTAAACGCACGCACGGCATCCGTTCATATATCACTTTCAGAAACAGAAGAATGGATAAGGCTCTACATTACGGATAACGGGCCCGGAGTGCCGAACTCGATTCGCGTGACACTCTTTCAGCCCTTTGTGAGTGAAGGCAAGCAAGGCGGTGCTGGACTGGGACTTACGCTGGCGAACAAAATCGCACAGGAACACGGCGGAAGCGTGGCTCTCGAAGAGTCCCAACCCGGAAGAACGGTTTTCTCTCTTTCGCTTGCGAAAGTTGCTCTAAGAAAGCTTGCTGAATTGGTCCAGAATCACGAGACAACGGTTACCCCCCGCTGAGGGGGAGACTCCCGGAAAGACTTCGCTATTCGAGGATGTCAACAATGAATCGGGAAAGATCAAAACGCACCCACGGCATCATCATACTTACCCTTACGGTGTTTCTCAGTACGGGCATGGTTGACGCTCAGCAATTGGACTCCCACCCAGGCAATTCTCCAGGCGAAGCCGATACCCGACGAATCGAACAGCGCATGGACCAGCTTTTGGCCGCAGTGGATGGCATGCGCCAGCAACTGGACCAGTCACAGCATGAGATGGAACAGATGCGAGCTGAGTTGCAGGCAATGAGAGCGCAGCTCGCCGAGTCCCGCGGTGGCGAAGAGCCAACGCAAGCTGCGTCAGCATTGCAGTCAAGCGTGCAGCAACTGCAGGAACAGACTGATGTGCTGCAGGCCGAGGTAAAGCAGCACGATCAGACCAAACTCGAAAGCCTGTCGAAATACCCTGTCCGCATCTCCGGCATGATTCTGTTCACCTCGCAACTGAACGGCGGCAATGTCGATGACATCGACCTGCCAATTATCGCGGGCCCAGTATATGACAACCAGCCACAAGGCAGCCTCAGCGCAACAGCCCGCCAGACAATTCTCGGACTCGAAGCAAAAGGACCTTCACTTTGGGGAGCCAGTTCTTCGGCAGATATCAATGTCGACTTCTTCGGCGGCGTTCCATATGCCGACTATTCCACCAGCGCCGGACTTTTGCGATTGCGCACAGCTCACGCCAATTTGGAATGGTCGCATCGCTCGCTCGTCGCCGCCTTTGACAGGCCTTTGGTATCGCCACTTCAACCAACGTCGTTTTTGAGCGTCGGCGAACCTGCTCTCGCATGGTCGGGCAATTTGTGGACATGGACTCCTCAGCTTGAATTCAAAGACAGCTCGCTGCTGTCGAACAGAAGCCTTGGCTTAGAGGCTGCTCTGATTGATGTCGCTGCCCCCGGTCCACCGGCAAGATTTGGCATTCCCACCCCCAGTCCATCCGAGCAAAGCCATCAGCCCGGATACGAGACCCGACTGAGCTATGCGATACCATTTGGCGATCACGCAATTGAGATGGGTGCCGGCGGCTATTACAGCCGACAGACGTATGAGTATGACCACCATCTGGATGCCTGGGCTGGAACAGTAGATTGGAGAATTCCGTTCACGCAGCATCTCGAACTCTCGGGCGAGTTCTATCGAGGCCGCGGTGTCGGGGGGCTTGGCGGAGGCGCTTTCAAGGACTACGTGCCCTTTGCCAACGATACGATCCAGCGCGGCTTGAACGCGGAGGGCGGTTGGGGACAACTCAAGATCAAAATGAACCGCTCGCTCGAAACCAATTTTGCCATAGGTGAAGATAGCGCATTCGCAAGTAATCTTCGCGGCTCGGACCTGGAATCGCAGCAAAACGCATACCAGAACCTGGCCCGTAATCGCACAGGATTTGCGAACGTGATCTATCGACCGAAGACATATTTGCTCTTCTCAGCAGAGTACAAAAACATATATAGCTGGCCTATCTCAGGTCAGGCCAACTCAAACCAAAGCCTCGGCCTTGCCGCAGGATATCTCTTCTAGATGTCGATTATGATTTCAAATTCTGTGCGGTTCATCGCTATTCTCCTGGTAGTGTTTTGCTGCAGAGTGAGTCTTGCTCATTCAGAGGATGTAGTGGCTCACGTCGACATTAGCCGGGCGAACAAGCAGAAAGCGGCCCACGTTCAATCGTCCGGCGTTGTGGTATGGCTCAACCCAATCTCGTCTGATTCGGAAATTTCCGCAAAGCCAGGACATTTTCGCCTGGTGCAAAAAGATAAAAGTTTCAACCCGCACTTATTGGTTGTGCCATTAGGAAGTTCAGTCGATTTCCCGAATATGGACCCCTTCTTCCACAACGTATTTTCACAGTTCAATGGCAAACGCTTTGATCTTGGGCTGTATGAAGAAGGCAGCGACAAAACAGTGCGCTTCGATCATGAGGGCGTCTCCTATATTTTCTGCAATATTCACCCTGAGATGAGCGCTGTTGTCATCGCTCTCGCCACTCCGTATGTAGGAGTGGCCAACCCGCAGGGAAATATAGAACTGCACAACATTCCTCCGGACACCTACGAGATGCGAGTATGGGCCGAGGGAGTCGATTCAAAGCAGTTGAATGCATTGACTCGCCGCGTGCGCGTCGGCTCAACCCAAACTGATCTGGGAGTGATTCACCTTACAGAAAACGGCGCGGGCAGCGCTCACAAGAATAAGTACGGCGAGGACTATTTCCCCGATCGCGAGTCTGCTTACTGAGAGGCTTCTTCGACAATCGGCGTAGTTCGCCCCTGCCTTCCGCTCAGCGCTCCTCTGAAGAATCCGGCTGCCAACAATGCAATGAGTGCGATGCCGAACAGTGCCGAAGGGTATCCGTATCGATCGAAGGCCCACCCAGCCAGGGCCGCGGCAATGAGTTGAGAGATGGACATGACGAGGCTGTTTGATGCTGATGCTCCGCCTCTCTGCTCAGCGGGTACGTTGTCCATCAGCAGGCTGTAGAGTCCGGGTTCGTTCATCCACTGAAAGGCAGTGAGCCCCACATAAATCGCGCTGGCCGTCAGCGGGCTACTGACGATTGCAAGCAAACTCAGGCAAAAGCAGGCGGCGAGTTGCGTAAAGACGATGCCGTGAATCAGGCCAAAGCGCCGGAACAGAAAAGGTACAGCCAGCACGGCGACAACCTGCGCCGACTGCGAAACAGAGAAGACCGCGCCTATGGAACGCAGTGGCATATGCAGGTGCCGGGCAAAGTAAACAGTGGCAAAGGGGCTGAATGACCCCGTAACAAGGGCCCAGATCGCGACCGCCGGCAGGAATCGGCGCAGAAAGGGAGACAGCAGAGGCCGAGTCTGAGCGGGGAGATCGATGCGGGAGAACGACAGCTTTGCAGCCGGCGCTATCGCGCATGCCGTGATGCAGCATGCGAAAAGAAGAGTCATCTGATCTGGGGCGAGCGCAGGCACCATGGAGTGGAAACTCATAAACCATCCGGGCAGCCTGCTGCCTGCCAGGCCGCCCAAAGCCCCGACTCCAATACCAAGTGAAAAGACGAGACTGAAAGCAAACGGGCGTTGCTGCTCGCTCGTCGTATGGGCCACCGTGGGAGAGATGCACACTGCCCAGAGCGAAAGGACCATGCCCGCGAGAATCGCCAGAACCAGCTGGAACGGAAAGGCAAGCACTATTGCGCGAACAGAGAATACGCACGGAGCCATCAGGAAACAACAAATCAATGCGTGCAGAAGGCCCTTTTTCTGGATAAATCGACCTGCGGGAATGGCTCCTATCAAGTTCCCAGCCGCCATGGCGCTCGTGAGCAGGCCCAATCTCTTCTCGGTATAGCCGTGACCAATTAGAAACAGATTGAACAGAAAGAAGTAGATTGACAGGCCCCAGTTAAAAAAAAAGAGGCAACAAGAAAAGTCCAGAATTCTTTCTTGAGCTGACTCTGCGACCACCACAGGCTAAAGCCCTGATAAAGCGTCTCAGGAATCAGTCGCGCATACACCGTAAGCCGCGACACTATGTATGCCATGTAGGCGAAATGCGGATTCGATCTTCCAATCCGCCTAAGCCGCCGGTTCTCGAGCGGCACGCCTGGCGTGCCAATGCGTTGAATCCTTGACGGCATGAGTGTGCGTCTGAGCAACCGACGCTTTTTCGCTGGCGAGCTTATCAGAGCCATATGAAGCCATACCCCGGACTTGTTCCGGCGAAACATTCTCTCCAGAGAAGACCCGGCAAAACGATGCAGCCATTCTTGAATTTTCAGGTCAAGCTGCTGGCAGGCCTCTAGAACCTCTTCATGGACATCACAGCAAAACCAGGATCGGGCATGGGAGAACGCAATTGCCTGCAAAGCTCGAAGCGAATCGCTGTGAGTCTGCTTCCACGCTCTCCAAAACTCCTCGTCCTCCGCATGTCTATGCAGAAACGTAGCCAATTCGTGCACATGATGAATCACCCAGTCCTCGCTAACCAGACCGCGAACGATGTGGAGCGCCATATACGCGAGGTGGTCTACTGGAGCAAGAGCGGGAAATGACATATCTCCAAGCGTTCGCTTGATGCGACGTTCCCAGAAGTGGGCCACTTCAGGCATCGGAAAGCCGTAGACACTTTCATTCCACAGACAAAAATGCAGTTCGATCGAGAGCGGTATGTCAGGATCAAACGCATTGCCGCGCCATTGCCAGTCGCCGGGACGAATCATAGCTGGCAGGTGATCGGCGCGGCTGTAGTCCATTGTCTGTTCAGGCTGATAGCCAATGCTCATTAAGGCTGTCTTGGCTCGGTCAATCATTTCTTTTGGACAATAGACATCCAGATCCGATTGCACGCGGAGATGAGCATCTTCTACATATTCTGGAGCCTGTGTGAAGCCTTTGAGCACGACGTGCTCAACGCCCGCCTGATCCATGGCATCAGCCGCTTCCCGATATGTCGCCTTGACCTGCTCAAACCGCGTAATGTTGTCGTCAACATTTTTTTTCAGCCGCTTCACTACCCACAAGGGAAACCCATCGGCTTCAACCTGAGCCAGCCGCAAGGTCAGGTGCGCCAAATCGCAGAATCGCAGAAGCGACTCCCACTCTCGCTCTTCCAACTCTAGGAGCGCCTCTGTCGTCGCTCCCCTAAGCTGGAGCGCAGCTATCAGGGCAGCCAGCTCTCGCGGAATACGCGGCGCGCACATTCCATTTCCGATCGGATGACGATCCATCGAACCTTACCTTCCTTTAGTCGCTAGTTGTTCGAGCCGCTCAATGGCCCAATCCAAATCGTGATAACGCAGTTCAAAGATTGGTACTGACAGCAAGCGATCCACCGCGGCTTGCTGAGCGGAACGGGATTGAGTCGCGGCCGTAATCGATTGCATGAACCACGGGAGGACGGAGGAACGTGAAAGCGGAACCAGGCCGTCGGCACTCTGAATACGCCGGTTCAAGAAGACGACATATTCAACGGTTGCGGAATCACATGTCTTAAGATCAGGCATCTCAGACGTTGGGACTTCAATCGATGGTTTCCCGACCGCGCGAGGGGTGATCGGTTTCCCCTCAAGCTCAGGAAATAGATCGACTCCGGAGTTGCGGAATCGTATCTTATGAGAATTCCCGATGACCAGTGAGTCAGCCCTGCCCAACAGAAGATAGCTCGAATCGTCGCACACGAAGGACCAGCCCGCGCGCGCCCCGGCATACGCCAGAGAAGACTTCCCTGCTCCAGAGTCGCCGCAGAGCAGCATTCCAATGCCAAGTGGACAAACACATGCCGCGTGTACGGGAGCTGCATGCAGAGATGTGATCGTCGATAAGGCTGCGGCTTCAAGGAAGTGATATCGGAAATACTGAAGTGAGCTTGCTGTCGCCTGCGTGATCATTCCGAATGAATGACTGTTGTTGAAATCGCAAACGAGGAAGTTGTGAGCGTCGGCAATGCACAACATGAGATTCGATTGCATGCAGCAGATTGGAGCAGGAGGCAGCGCTGCGTCATCGTTCTCATCGCCTTGCACTCCAAAACGAATTTCCATACGAGTATCGGTGAACTTCGGCAAAAATAATTTCCAGCTTTCTTCCGCGGCAGCGATCACCGCCGGTGAGTTGGAGCAAACATCGAGCGGAAATCCAAGCGGAAAATAAGTAGCGCGCAAAGGAAGTTCAATCTGCGGCAAAAGTGAAGCCTCTTCGGCCACCTCCATGCCGTTACTCGCCTTCACGTCGTACACAGCCAGCATCTGCGATCTCTTCAAGCAGACAATCTGGTGTCCATTGGCGCGAGAACCGGGCCGGTCGTCACTGGCATGCTCCTCGGGATGTCGAAAGTGGTTATTTGTTGTCTGTATCAAATTCATCACCCAAGTCAGTCCGCGGCTAGCTAAGGCTGACCCTCGCGGCAAATGCCGCCGCATTGCATCAGTCCGGTTTCACATGAACTGTGAAAAGCATGGAGCCGTGCCCGCTCCCGCAAAATCTTCCGCACTTACCCTGAAAATCGCCTGCTTTATCTGCCGTGAATGTAACGTCCGCAGGATGCCCCTTCGATACCTGCTGATTGACTCCAAGATCCTTGATCAAGAGACTGTGAGGAACATCATCGGAAACGAGATGCAGCTTAACCGTCTCCCCTTCCTTGACTGTGATCTCTGCAGGTTCAAAGCTAAAGCGCTTGGCGTGGACCTCGATTGTCTGTCCCTCCTCAGCCCAGGACCCTGAAGGCAGTTGCGCAAGAGTGCCCAGGATGAGCAGCACTGCCAATCCCGATACTTTTGTCATGAGAATGTATTTCCTCCCAATGTCGATAAATTTGCCTTGCCATTCAACCCTCGACACTCAAGCTCAACGCTGTGCAGCTTAGGGGGCCATATACTTGAGCAACAATTCCTCGTCATGACGAGATAAGCGCGCCCGTACGCGCATGTGCATGATGATCGTTCCCGTAACACGTTGCGGAATGCTCATTGGCGGCAGGTGACAGCGCGAGCAATTAGCCTGGAAAACTTCCTCGCCGGTGGATTCCTGCGTTTGGCCTTTGCTATTGCTGATAGTTGGGGAATTCTGATCGTTCCGGGGCTGGGATGAATCCGGTTCGAGCGCAGCAGCGCCCATCCCCCCCAGCAACAAAACGATCAACAACGAGAGAGCAGCTAGATAACGCTTCATTTCTTCCTCTCAGGCCAGAGTGGCAGCGTAAAGCGGTAGGTAATGCCCGCGTTCCAGACGTTTGCATCCTGCTGCGAACTAAAGCTTCTGCCGTAACTCGACACGAGCCTCAAGTTGTCGCGGAAATAGTAATTAAGACCGAAATCGAACTGCTGCGTGTTGACTCGTGGCAGCGCGTTGCCTCCGCCGTTCAACGCAAAGAATTGTTGCATTCGTCCTACGACCTGGACGCGCCGCAGAAATGGAGGAATCTGGAGCTTCTCGAAACGGTAAGCAGTTTCCAGCCAATATCCATTTCCGGTGTGGGTGTAATCGTATTCGGCCTTTAAATCGAGTGGAGTTGCAGCGGGTTGCCACGAGACGTAAGCGGCCACGTTGTTGATCTCGCGATCCTGAAGAAATCGTTGGTACGACGTACCAATCTCTAGGCGGGGATGAATCAGATAGATGCTTGCATCACCACCGGCCGTTCGCGCCGCCTGAAGTTGATTAATACTGCTGCGCGCGGAAAAGTATGCAGAGTATTGCAGCGTGTAGTTCGGCATTTGTTTAGCAACGCCGCGCAGCATGATCCCGTCGCCGGCGCCACTTGTGAGGACGCCTATGTTTGCGTCGATCGGAGTGTCCTGCAGATTTCTGATCCAGAACGGCACTAACCGCTCGTTATAAAGACCAAAGGGCAGCAGGTACTTCCCCGCTGTGGCCATAACGTGGCTATTTGCAAGCCAGTCGACCTGTGCATAGTCGACGTTCTTGAGGACCTTCCCGGTAAATGGGCCAGATGTTAAGTTCTCCCGCTGGAAGAAGCCGAAGAACTCCGTGCGCGACTCAAGCAGAACGTGGGAACCAAGGGGAACCAGCAGGACCGGAGTAATCTGCGGCTCCAGGGTTGTGACGCCGCCGTTAACATTGTGGATATAACCGATGCCCCCGGAAATAACAGGCGCATGTCCCGCGTGGTTCTCGGCATCGCTCGCATCCTGCGCGATCGTGTGGCCAAAACCTGGCAAGCACAGTCCCAATGCGACGATGAAACGAAGCCGCCTCAACTGGTGAACAAAACGCAAGATATCTGACTCCATCTCTTCGTGAACTCACTCTTCGGGGCCTCTATCTCCCGCGAAGTACATCGTGATTTAAGTCGGAGTATAGGCAGACACAACATTGGGCATGTCATACAGATGTAATTGCTCTGTCACTCTTAAACCGCCAATCGAATGACCACGACCGCTAAAGCTCAAGGCACTTATAGATGCGGCTGAGTGTCTGCTGTAGGACAGCAGACGCACCCGACACCTTTTCTCTGCAGGAACATACAGGTTGTAGCGATGCACATTCCCACGAATCGCGCCGCGCTCGATGATGAGCGCCCGTCAACAAAATTTGCAGAGCGGTCCCATGGGCGAAACAAAGACTACATGAAATTCTGACAAGCCAATGACAAGTTGTCTTGCGGTTGCAATCAATACTGGGACTCATTCCCCAGAGGATGAGACCCAAAATGATCTACTCAGCAGCGAAACTCGATTGCGAATGCCGAGGAACTTCTGATCCGAGAGTCAGCTCACCGGTGAAAATATCTTGGCTACAATACCGGCTGGCTATTACTTTGCTCTTCCTCGTCGCTCCATGTTTCTGCAATGCGCAGACTCCCGGCACCGGGGCGGTGTCGGGAATCGTCGCAGACCCGTCCGGCCGTCCTGTCGACGGAGCAGACGTGACCACGACTAGTGATGCAATGGGAACCAGCCGCATCGCAAAAACGGCTGGCGGAGGTGTATTCCATGTGCCTCTGCTCCCGCCAGGAACCTACTCTATCAGCGTGACCGCACCCGGATTTGCGGACGCAGTATCTTCCAAAGTAGAGGTAACAGCCAGTGAAACGACGTCAGTTCACGTGGACCTGCAGATGGCTGGCGAAAAAACGAACGTCAATGTAAGTGCAGCCGGGTCAGTTCTCGATACGGAGGGGTCCACTCTCGGTGGAGTAGTTGACGAGACGGCGATCCGCGATCTGCCCCTTTCAAGCCGGAACTACACGCAGATCCTGGGGCTGTCGCCTGGGGTGATTGCGGACTTGCCCACCCCTACCGTTCTCGGCAACGGGACCCAAAATGTGGCAACGCAGGGGGCCACGCCGACAGCCAACAATATTCAGTTCAATGGCATCGACGCGAACAATCTGCTTGAGAACTCCGCCGCCACCGCACAGAACTATGAGATCGGCACCCCCGTGCCCGCACCGAATACGATCCTTGAATTTCACGTACAGACGGCAAATTACGATGCCGGCTATGGAAGAGGTTCAGGCGCGAATGTGGATCTGATTAGCCGTGCGGGCTCAAACCACTTTCACGGAGAAATCTGGGAGTTTGCCCGCAACAATATCTTCAATGCAAATGACTTCTTCTCCAAGCTGGCGGGGCAGCCGCGCGCCGACCTGAAGCAACATCAGTTCGGAGTAGCTATCGGCGGTCCTATGCTGCGAGACCGCGCATTCTTTTTCTTCACCTATCAGGGAACTCGGCAGATCAACGGACTGGGGACCGCACGCACCGCGATTCTTCCTCTGTTTACGCAAGACCGATCGGATGCTACGCTGGGCGCGCAGTTCTGCCCGGACACTCATACCAACAGTCAGGGGCAGCCCTCGCAAGGTTATCAGACAACTGCTGGGGGTGTGCAGGTTGCATGTGATGGCTCAAACATCAATCCTGTGGCTCTCGCCGTGCTGAACGAGAAATTGCCAAACGGGCAGTTCGCCGTGCCCTCACCGCAAGCGCCCCTGCCTGCGAGCCCCGGCCAGGACGCCTCTAATCTGCTTCCTGTTGGCATTTCAACTTATCATCCTGCTGCGCGTTTTAACGAGGACCAGTACTCGGCGAATCTTGACCAGACACTGTCTCGTGCTAATTCGCTCTCGGAGCGATTCTTCTTTTCAAACATGAATACCCAACTTCCCTTTTCACCAAATGGAGCCAATGTGCCGGGTTGGGGCACAAATGCTACAGGGAAGAACACGCTGTTCGTGGTTGCGGATACGCACACCTTCAGCCCTAACTTCGTGAACGTAGCGCGCCTGGGATACACGCGCTACGATGGTCTGGCAGCAACGCAGAATCCATTCACGGCGCAGCAAATTGGTATTGGTATTCCTATTGGTACACCCGACGCAAGCGCGAACATGCCTTCGATCACCATAGGCGGCTTCACGATCGGAGATGGGGGTACGCCTTCGGAGTGGTCGGTCACGAACAGCTTTAGCGCGCAGGATACGGTTGCACTCACGAGGGGGCGCAGCTATATGCGTTTCGGCGTTGAGGTCAAGCATCACCAGGTGGACGAAAACCAGCCGCAGCAGGTGGATGGAAATCTGATGATTTCCTCGCTGCCCGATTTTCTCGTGGGACAGAGTGCCTCACAGAACCAGAGCCCGTTAGGGCTCAGCAACGTGGGGCTGAGCATTGCAGGAGGCGGTATCTTTCGCCGCGACGAGCGCTACACGGACGTCGCGGCGTTTGGGCAGGAGGACCTGAAGGTAACGCCGAGGCTGACCATAAACGCCGGGCTGCGCTATGAGATCTTTGGCGCTCCGAGTGAAGCCTTTGGGCGGTTGACCAACTTCGACCCCAATCTCGGTATCAAAGGAATACTGCCGGATGCAGGCACTTTGCGCGGCTTTACCGTGTCTTCAAACTTTCAGGGTGCAGTTCCAGACGGCGTGGTAAAGACAGCTTATTCAGGCTACTACAAAACTCCGTATGGCGATGTGTCGCCGCGTCTTGGCTTCGCGTGGTGTTTGCCTGGCACAACGACCACTGTGTTGCGCGGTGGCTTTGGTGTCTACTTCGACCGTCACTCCGGGAATTTGCCCGAAGCGATGCTGGGACAGACTCCGTTTGCGCTCTCGCAATTCAACTCCGGACCGCCAAATGGACCGGCTTCGTTGCAGAGTCCCTTTGTTCCAGTGGTGCCTCCTGTTTCATCTTTCCCTATCTTTCAACCACTAATGAATTTTGGTTTTCCATTCATCGAAGGCATCAACCCCAACATAAAGGACGGTAAGACCTATGAGTACAACTTGAACGTCCAGCAGGCGCTGGGTCGGAGCACAGTGTTCCAGATCGGATATGTCGGTATGCAGTCCGTGCATAGGCCCGGTCAGATTGAGTTCGATCAGGCACTGCTGGCCTCTCCTTCAAGCCCGGTGAACGGCCAGACCGTGAATTCGCTGAACAATGCTTTCCTGCGGATGCCGTATCAGGGGGTAAGTCCGGGTTCGCTGCTAACAGATTCCGTGCTCGTGGGAAACTTCAATGCGCTTGAGGCGAGTCTCGTGCGACAGATGTCACGCGGATTGCAATTCCAGGCAAGCTATACATGGTCCAAGAACCTCGACATGGTCAACGGTGAGGGCGGGTTGGACACATTCGAGTTGCAATTGCCCACGAACAATCAGCTTGACCTGCGTAATTCTTCCTATGGCCCCGCCAACGACGATCGCGCACAGCGTGTCGTGATTTCGGGTCTATGGACAACGCCGCGCGTCACTGCTTTGCCCACCGCTCTAAACTACCTGCTGAACCATTGGCAGTTTTCGGGTATCGCGCTGATTCAGTCTGGTGGGGCACTGAGCGTGTTCGACGGCAATGCAGGCTCGGTGTATGCATTGCTCGGAAGTCAAACAAGGGCACAACTCGCGCCTGGAAATGTAAGCCCGGGAACGAAAGGTTTGTTATTCGATCGCGTGACGAAGACGGGCTATCTCAATCCAGCAGCATTCACACGCGCGCCTCAGGCGCCTAACAGTACGTCGATCGCTGATGAGGACTTCGGCAACTCTGGTGTGGGAATTGTTCGCGGACCTGGTCAGCACAGCATCGACTTCGCTGCTGAGCGTGCCTTCCCCATTCGGGAGTCACTGAGCCTAGTTTTTCGCAGTGAGTTCTTTAATCTGACGAATACACCGCAATTCGGCAATCCAAATACGAGTCTTGGTTATGGAAACCCGCTGCAGCCCCCAGTAGCCAGCAGTTCGTTTGGCACGATCCTCGGCGAGCAGGGCGGCCCGCATCCCCGCATTGTGCAGTTTGCCGCGAAGGTGAGGTTCTGAGATACCGGACGTGACGCGGCTGTTGTTCTGATAATCACCCGCTCATGCGGTTGGTATCTAAAAGCTATCTTTCAATTTGGTCTGAAATACGCGTTCTGAGCGGAGCGGTGGCAACTCTGATAGTCAAGGCCTGCCACCGCTCACTCATCAAGGATCTTTTCCAATGAACAGGCTTCTGGTTCTTCTCATGAGTGCCGTTTCTGTCCCGTTTGCGTATTGCGGACAAACCCAGCTCATCTGTCATCGGACTGCTAACGCAGACATGCCCGAGAACACACTTGAGTCTCTCGCGCTTGCTGCCCGCATGGGCTGCAACGTTGTCGAGATCGATCTGACGAGAACCCTCGATGGAAAGATCGTTCTGCATCACGACGGCCTTCTCGAAAGACTAAGCAACGGAATGGGAGTTGTCGAAGAAACCTATTCGCAGGAACTCGCTCTTCTCGACGCCGGCTCCTGGATGGGCACGCGTTTCGGTCCGATGCGAATCCCTTCATTCGAAGACGCCCTCCGCGTCGCGAAAGAACAAAACATCAACCTCATCCTCGATATGAAGTCCAAAGGAATGGGAGCGCAGGTCATCTCGATCCTGCAGCGCGAAGACATGCTCGATCATGTGCGCTTCGGCGGTGAATGGGATGACGTCAAATCAATCTACCCGCAGGCCAATGCGGGAGCTGAGGTCTCGTTGCCTCCCGGAGCCACCTATGACCAAATCGACGCCGCGCATCACGATGGAAAATTCGTGATCGTGAATTTCTTCGCCAATCATCACGAGTTAGACCTGCCCGGAATGCGTGCTGCCGTCGCCGCCGGAGCCGACGCCATTTTCGTCGACTATCCGCGACTGGGTGCAGATGCCGTCGGGCGGCCAGTCGAATCCAAACTTGCTGCCATGGTGGCAAAAGCAAACACTGGAACGACGCCACAACGTGCCGAAGCCATCTTTGAGATCTCGCAATTCGACGGATTTCCGACAGAAAACCTCTTCCTACACTGGCTCCTCGATAGCGACGACAGTATCTCTCGTGCTGCCGCCATCGCCCTGATCAGATCGCACCCCCATGTGCAGCAATCATCGCTTGAGCCAGCATTCGTTTCATCGCAAACCAGTGCGAGAAAAAACGCGGCCTGGGCCATCGGCATGCTGCGCGGACAAGTTAGCCCCTCTCTGCTCAATCTGTTGAATGACAAAGACCCCACCGTCCTCCAGGAAACACTTCTCGCGCTCAGTCGTTGCTCAGGAGAAGTCCCCGCCGAAAAAGTGCTCCCCTTTCTGTCCAACCCATCACCGCTTGTACGTGGAGCCGCTGCCCTTGCGCTGGTTCGACACCAGCCGCAGGTGGCAGCGACAGCGGTGCCCGCCACCCTCGACAAAGATGAGCAATTCATCGCTACTGACTACGCGCATTACGTCGAGCGCGGCAAGCCAAAGCTCACCCAGCAGCAGATCGATCCGATTGTCCTGATGTATCGCGGTCAGATGAAGCTCGTTCAGGCAGGCGAACAACTCCCGGCGGAGGATGCTCTGGCATTCTTACAGACACAAGCTTTCCGGTCAGTCGAAGACTACTCCCTGGTCGCCGGCTTGGTCGCGGGCTATCAACTCTGGGACAGAGCAGCCGCCGACCCTTCAGCCACGATCCACGCCCTGGCCTCCAAGGACATTGATGTTGCGAATCGAGCCGAATGGATCCTGATCAAAGCTGGCCCATCTGTACTCCCCGCCGTGCGCGCAGCACTCACAACCGAACCTGCCCCTGTCCGCGATCGATGCATTCAAATTGTCGCGTGGCAAGGCGATATTGCGTCCTTGCCGTTGTTGAAAGCAATGGCCCAATACCCTTCCACAGACACTAGCCTGATCAACTGGGCCATCGACAAAATCAACACTTTATCGTTTGCGGTTCATTGAAGTTTTACAACGAACGATCGCTGGATGGAGACACAAGTTAAACACGCTCACTCGGGACTCAACAATGTCCTCCATGAGCACAATAACGATTCGCCTCCGCCAGAAACTGTGTCCAGTCAGAGGCGATTCCGCGCTGAGCGGTATCGAGCGACATGCGTCCAGCCTTTACCTCTTCAGCCAGATAATTCTCCACACGGTCTTTGATCTTGAAGTAACGATTGTCGAGCGTCACCGCATCCGGTCCGCATTCCGGCCAGATATTTCCCAGCCCATCTGCTCCTCCAAGCTCGAGCGGCACCAGATGATCCAGTTCGCAGACCTGGTTTTCACCGGAATTTGTGCGCGGCTTCCGCATTCCGTACCACTTATACGTGGCATGCTTCTCCGCTTCGCTCACCTGGCAGTTGCGGATGCAGGCCGTTCTCCATGCCGGATCCCTCAGAACCTCAGCCGTGACCGAAGCATCGATCCCTCCCGGCGTACAGCCAGCATCGGGAACCGGATAGCCATTGCGCATCTTCGTGCTGCACGCGTTCTCAGCTGGCGTCTGCCATTGCTGAAAGTAGCTTGAGTCGCACTTGATTCCCAGTGCGTCACAGGCCATCGGCTCCAATTTGCGGCCAGTCCTCTCTCCGCCGAGTTGCTGCTCGTCACGATCGAAGTGCGGCGTGGAGTTGGATGATGTTGCCGACGAACGAAGTGGTACGCGGTGCGATCTGTAGCTGCGTTGTACTAAAAGAAAAACGAGAACAACTAGCACGAGTATGAAGAAAAAAGAGGGGCTGCCAGGCTTCCGACGACTCATTCTCCTTCACGCTAGCACACACCGCCGTCGGTGCTTCAGAACGTCTTCAGATATTCAATCAGAGCGCGCTTGTCCGCATCAGGCAGCTTTGATCCATAGGTATGGCCGCGGTCCTGCACAAAGTCCGGCGCGTTATCTGCGAGCAGGAACAACCCGTTCAAACCACCGTTTCCGGTGAGATGACAGAAGAGCCGTGTCCAGAAATTGTCTTCGCGGAACTTCTCCGGCGTCACCAGGTCGACATTCGCGATGACGTCGATCGGCGTATGATGCGCGATGCAGACCGTTCCGCCCTCTTCGTATTTGAAAGTACTGGACTGCGACGTCCTGCGAATTGTTTTCAGACCGAGTCTGCGCTCTGGCCACAGCATCTTCTCCATCCCGTCTTCGTATGCTGCCATCCTGCCTGCGACGGAAGGATCATTGTTGAACAGCCCAACAGAATTATTGTGCAGATATGGCGCTGTGGCCCACATAGTCGCCAGCGTGGGGGTGCGGTAATAGCCGCGCCCTCCTGTGGCATCGACCGGCAGCAAAGTCAGGTTGGGATGCAGCGGATCGACCAGTCCCGTGATGTGAACGGTCGGCAGGTTCTTATATGTGTCGGAAGAAAACTCCTGCCAAATGTGACCTTCGATGGCATTGCTGGCCATCGCCCGCTCGCTATTTGTGCCAATCTCCGACACCGGATAGCGTGCATCGTCAGATAAGAAATTGTTCGTCAGAAAATCATCCTGCATCACCGCCGTCCGGAACCAGTCAGAGGGATCGCCTTTGTAATCCGGCGGCGGCTGCTTGCTCGAATGGCACTTTGCGCAGTTCTCAGCAAAAACGATCTTGCCGCGAGCTACCACCTGCTGGTCCTTCGGCAGGAAAGTGGCACCGCCATCAGCATCTGCAAGGTGCAGCCGAGTCAGCGTTCTCAGAAAAGATTCAAGCCCTTCTGTTCTTGCCTGCGTGGCCAGCCATGCCGTATTGCAGGCGCTGCTTTCCTGGCGCGCTTTCTTCGGATCGAAGACCGATTGCGGCCGCTTCAGCCCATAGACGGGGTCTTGCAGTGTCGTCCAGATCGCCGCGCATATGCCGATGTTCACGTAAACACGAAGCCCTGCGCATGCCGTGTCGTTCACTCCAGGATGCGGCGTCGGATCATCCAGGCATGCGGAACCGATCGAGTCCGCACCATCTTTCAGGATGTGATACACATCGCGCCCAACTCCGTCCGCAGTCACTTCACGGTGCTTTGGACGGTCGTTGAGATTAGCAATGTTGTTAATCACATTCGGATTATTGATATGATCCGTAGCAACTTGAGAAGTTTCCGATGTCCCCGGCGGCTGCGCATTGGCGATCTGCCAGCGAAAGTCCTTCTTCTTCAAGCCACGCTCCGGCGGATACTTCGCCGTATTGAAAAGCTGCTCCTTGAAATACTGGTTCCCCATTCCCGGATAGAGATTGTGCCACTCAGGATTTTCCGGATCGGCAGGCGGATGCAGAGGATTGAAGCCGACGTGACAGAATCCGCAAGCGACTCCAATCAGGTATGGCGGCTCAACCTTCGCCGGATCGGCCATGTACTTCTTCACATCCCACTCGGATTCCTTGAACTTCGGGTTCAGGAATTTTCGCAATCCCATCACGCCGGTAGGCTCGCCGGGCACATCGGGAATGCGCGGCACATCAGGACTGGAGCAGTCATCAAGCCACAATCCATATTTGTCCGGGTGCGTGGCCTTCGTGCAGTCAGGGTCGCTGATCACGCCGAATAGTTTGAAGCGCTGCCCGCGATACCTTGAATCTACGGCTTGCAGCAGATCGAATGTTCCATGCGACTCCATGGCAAGAATGCGCCAGAGAGCCTGATCGCCGACGACAGTTTTTCCATCTGTATCGAGATCGCCGCCCGTCCAGAAGTACCACGTATCGCGCCCGTGTTCCTGCAGTTCAGTAAGCCCTGCGTACCCCGATTGATAACAGCTCGATTTGCCACTTGGACAGGTGTAAGCGTTCTGAGCGCGGGCTACACGGCCTGCATCAAGGGAGAGAACTGCAATCGCAACCAGAGGAATAAGAATCGAGGCAAGCTTTCGAGGAGTCATAGCGCTCCATCTTCCGGAAGAATCTCTGATACCCGCAGACTGCCTGCACCGAACATACCGTCTACTAAATCATGGCTGGTATAACGGCGGCATACTATCACACAGCTTTGAGTTCCAGCTTGACTTTGATGGATTCTCCGATATAGTTTCGGCGAATCACAAGCAGGCGCCTTTACCGCTATAGTGCGTCTCCGGGTCGCTTTCGTTTCTGCTCCGTCGATGCTCTGACACGTTCGCTTGCTCACGAGCACTAATACCAGAAGAGAATCTTCATGCGTCGCGAGGTATTTGCATGGCTACAAATACAGTTACAAACTGGTTTGGCAACATCGTTTCCCATCCTGCAGTCATCGTCGATGCTAATTCAGTCGATGACATCGTCGCGGTCATGAAAGACCCGGTGAAGTATCCATCGCCCGTTCGCGCAGTCGGCTCCAACCATTCCACCTCGCCCTGCGGCGTGGCTGATAACGGCACGCTCATCCGCATGAAAATGAACCAGATTCTCAATATCGGCACCGACAGCCTTACCGTGCAGGCCGATGCCGTCCATCTCGATATGGCGAAGGCTCTCGAAGCGAAGAACCTCCAATTCTACGTAAACACCGAAATCGGCAACCTCTCCGCCGGAAGCGCCTCCATTGCGGGAACCAAAGACGCATCCTTCCCAGGCGAATACGGCCAGGTAGGCTCTTATGTCACAGGCGTAAAGATGGTGCTCCCCAGTGGGGACCTGCTCGAAGTTACCGAAGACTCACAGCCCGACCTGATGCAAAAAATCCGCTCAAGCTACGGCCTTTTCGGAATCACCTACGAAGTCACTTACAAAGTTAAGCCGCTGACGCCGATGCACGTGCATCACACGACATACGAACTTGAAGACTTCATCGCCAAGCTGCCCGACCTCAAGGCGCTGAACTACTCGATGATGTATTACCTCTTCCCCTTCGACAACAAAATCACAGTCGAGTTCCGCAAATATAATCCGGGCGCAACGGGCGAGCCGAATCACGCCGCATGGGCGCTGCGAAATCATATCTGGGGCCAGGCTGGGCCAAAGTTTGGTCACGATATTACGCAGAACGTCTCGATCCCATCGGTCCGCTACCATATCATCGATGCCTTCAACGCGGCGTGGCGCCTGCAGCTTGAGAACATCGTCACCAGCGACTACACCATTCCCGGCGATCAGATCATTGACTACCCTCCGGTCTCTAACGACAGCCGCTACACCTTCAGCCTCTTTGCATTCCCTGAAGCGGAGTTCCCCGCAGCAATCACCGACTTCTTCAAGCTCTGCAAGGACTACTACACGCAGAAAGGCTACCGTTCAAACCTGCTATATGTCGGCTATTACATCGCGCAGGACCAGAAATCGCTGCTCTCCTATTCCTACGACGGCGACGTGATGACCATCGATCCCGTGTCTACCGCGAACCCGGGCTGGTTCGAATTCCTCGACGTCTACAACCAGTGGTGCAGCGACAGAGGTGGCAAGCCTCTTCCAAACCAGACGCCGCAGCTTACGCCGGCCATGCTGCAGAAGGCCTATGGCGACAATCTGAAGGTATTGTCAGACCTGCGCAAGCAGTATGATCCGCAGAACCGCCTGCTAAACGACTACTTCCGCACGCTGCTGTCGTAGCCCGAAAGAATACGATGCGGACGCTCTCGTCACTTCTGCTGCTCACGACCCTCGCTGCATGCGTGGCAAGCGTCTGCGCGCAGGAAGTCCCGATGACCCCATCAACAACCATCCGCGTCTGCCCCGGAGCCTTCCCCACCGACCTGACGGCGACCGATTGCCGATATCAGCCGAAGCAGCGCATTCTGGACTTCGTCTCCGGCAATGTCACCGACCAAGCAATCCTGAGCGCGGTCGTCTTCGGGCTGGGCGCACAAATCATCAACTCCCCATCGGAGTGGAAACGCACCTGGTGGGGATACGGCATGCGCGTCGGCTCGCGCTATACGCAGACCGTCGGCAAAGGTGCAGCGGAGTATCTCGTCGGCACCATCCTGAACGACGATCCCCGCTTCCTTGCCTACCGCGATGATCCTAACGTCATTCGCCGCCGCCGTAACGCTATCTGCGGAATGACGATGCGCCGCTCGCCGGAGATGGCCGCGCCCTGCGCCAATCCTTCGCAGGAGAGCCTCGATGCGCTGACGCACGACGGCTGGCAGCGATTCGGCCACGTCTGGTACGACGTGATTACCGTGCGCCACTCCACCAGAACCGGAGACGGCCGCCGCATCCCCGCCTTCTCACGCTTTGCCGGAGAATTCGGCGGAGCCTACGCAGGCTATCCCTGGTATCCAGCGGCTGAAAACACCTTCCCTCAGGTAGGCCAGCGCGCCGCCGGAGCCTTCGGCACCGCCGTCCTCTCAAGCTTCTACACAGAATACAAACCGGAGATCACCAACTTGCTCGGAGCCATCTTCCGCCGCGGCAACCAGCCAAAGTCGGGCGCAGGAGGCCAGCCATGAAACTCGCAAAATCGCTGCTGCTAACCAGCGCTCTTCTGCCTCTGCTGCAGGGCTGTCATGTTCCTCTGCGATCGTATCGCGTCGCAAAATCCGTCATCGTCGTGCCGCCCGAACCTACCAACCCAGTTCCAACGACCGCCGTCGCCATCGCGTCGCAGGAAAAGCCCTGCCTCAGCGCCGAGACTCCCATCTGCCTCGCCTTCATTGAAGTCGATGACATGGGCGAGCTCTTCGACAAAGTTGAAGTCGACAACGCGTTGCGCGTGATCCGCCAGGCCAACGACCTCGCGAAGACCGAGCCCGGCAATGATCCCATCGTCATCACCTTCGTGCACGGCTGGAAGAACAACGCTGCCGAAACCAACGGCAACGTCGCAGGCTTCGAGGTGGCGCTGCAAGAGGTCTACCGTCGCTTCGGCAAGACGCATCATGTCATCGGCATCTTCGTAGGATGGCGCGGCAATCTGATCAAGAGTTCCTGGCCTGTGCAACAGCAGCTGTCCTACTACAACCGTGAAGCAACAGCGATCCGCGTTCCCGGCGCATCGCTCACAAGCGCGCTCACACAGATCGCCACGCGCACGCATGAGAATGAGCACGCGCTGGCCATCTACATCGGCCACTCGTTCGGAGGTCTTCTGCTCGAACGCACTCTCAGCGAAGCAACTGCAAGCCAGATTGCGCAGACAACCATCTTCACTCAGGAGGCAAACGCAGCCCCAAAAGACTCGCAGGAAGCCAATGAAAAAGCAGTCGCCGCTAAGCTCGCGACTGACGCCCGCGCCGATCTCGTCATCTTCATCAACCCAGCGGGCGCCGCTACCGAAGGCAAGCAAATGCTCGACTTCCTGACCTACAACGGATACACCTACCAGCCCACGGTGCAGAACGAGGCGACGGAAGGCACGGCAGCTGTTCCCACCTCAAATCAGTCAGATGACCGGCCACTCTTCGTATCGCTCACATCCACCACCGATCTCGCGACAAAAGTTGCCATGCCCCTCGGCCACTGGTGGCCCGATCTACAGTTCAAAGGCTCAGGAAGTTTCCGCACCCTCAATCAGGAACCAAACAAGAAGTACGACCTCGCCTGCTTCGATCCGCATAACCAGCAGCACGCGCATTGGGAGCTGAAGACAAAAGAAGAAGGCGCTGTGGATCAAAGCTCCTACTACATGAGCACCGCGCCACATATGCCAATCCTGCAGAGTCACCTCATGCTCAAAGCGATCGGCGCAAACCAGATGCAGGTCTCCTCCACCGGGCAGAAGATCACGATCCAGGACCCGAACGCCATCGCGCAGTGCAACCGCGATCTCTTCAACAAGCAGGGCCTCAATATCAGCAGCACTTTTCGCCTTGCCGACACTGGTGCATGCTTCGCTGTTCAGGAACGCCCCAACCGCTGCAATGGCACGCCCTATTGGTTGATGGAGATTGACACGGACGTAGTGCCCGATCACAGCACCATCTTCACCCAGCGATTTATCTCGTTTCTCATCGATACGTATTTCACGCCAAAGGGCCAGCCGCTGCAGCGCATCAGCCCGCGCCTGATCCAAGCGTCCCCGGCCCCGCACTGAGACGCCCGCAAGCAACTTGATATACTGCGCAACAACAGAATTACAACGCTGATCTGGCCTCTGCTCACCGCGGAGGCGCATGCCATCAAGATGAGAAATCACCGCATGATCCTTGCCTGCCGCTATGCTATTGTCGCCCTTGTCCTGGCCGTTTCACCTTTCGCTCTTCACGCGCAGACCAGTCCGATGACCCCCGACATCCCGCCCAAGTTCACGCCGCCTAAGACCGACTACGACTACGTCAAGCGCGTCGAAATGGTCCCCATGCGCGACGGAGTAAAGCTCTACACCGTCATCGTGATTCCCAAAGGCGCATCGCACGCTCCCATCCTGCTCACCCGCACACCGTATAACGCCGCAGGCCGCACACAGCGCAACGAGTCGCCGCACATGCTCGACGAGCTGCCGCAGGGCGATGACGTCTTCGTCAAGGCGGGCTACATCCGCGTCTTTCAGGACGTGCGCGGCAAGTACGGCTCCGAAGGCGACTACGTCATGACGCCTCCGCCAACTGGCCCGTTAAATCCGAACGGCCCCAACGACACCAAAGACGCCTACGACACCATCGACTGGCTCGTAAAGAACATACCCGAGTCGAACGGCAAAGTAGGCATGCTCGGTTCATCGTATGAAGGCTTCACCGTCGTCATGGCGCTCATCGATCCGCACCCAGCGCTGAAAGTGGCCGCGCCCGAGAGCCCCATGATCGACGGATGGATGGGCGATGACTGGTTCCACTACGGCGCGTTCCGTGAAGTGAATCTCGACTACTTCACCGAGCAGACGACAGTACGTGGGTCAGGTGAAGCCATCCCACGCATGGATCACGACGACTACACGAACTTCCTCGAAAAAGGTTCAGCCGGCGACTTCGCCCGCTACGGCGGCCTCGATCAATTGCCCTTCTGGCGCAAGGTCGATGAACATCCCGCTTACGATGCATTCTGGCAAGGCCAGGCTCTCGACAAAATCATGGCGAAGGTGCCCTTGAAGGTTCCAACCATGTGGCTGCAAGGACTCTGGGACCAGGAAGACATGTGGGGCGCGATCCATAGCTACGAAACCGTCGAGCCAAAAGACACAAATAACGACATGAATTACCTCGTCATGGGTCCATGGCGGCATAGCCAGGTCAACTACGAAGGCTTCACCCTCGGCCCGCTCCGCTGGAATGGCGACACCACGCTCCAATTCCGCCGCGACGTGCTGCTCCCGTTCTTCAATCAATATCTGCTCGACGGCGCTCCCAAAGCCGACACGCCGCCGGTCCTCATCTACAACACCGGCGAAAATCACTGGGACAAGTTCAAATCCTGGCCGCTGAGCTGCGACACCAACTGCTCGAATAAATCGCAGCCGCTGTATCTCACCGCCAACGGTGGGCTGTCCTTCACTGCTCCAGACGCCGCGACAACAAAATACGACGAGTATGTCTCCGATCCTTCAAAGCCAGTACCCTACCGCCCGCGGCCTGTCTCCGCTGACGATGAAGACGCATGGCGGTATTGGCTGGTTAACGATCAGCGCTTTGTCGACGGACGGTCCGACGTCCTCACCTATGTCACCGAACCGCTCACGAAGCCAGTGCGTCTGAGCGGAGCGCCCGAAGCAAATATTTACGCCTCCACCAGCGGCAGTGACAGCGACTGGGTCGTCAAGGTCATCGACGTCTACCCAGGCACCGTACCTTCCCAGCCAGCAATGGGCGGTTACGAACTCCCCATCTCGCTCGACATCTTCCGTGGTCGCTACCGCACCAGTTTCGAACACCCTGAGGGAATCACACCCGACAAGCCATTGCTCTACCGCTTCGGCCTGCCAACGGTAAATCACGTCTTCGAGCCAGGACATCGCATCATGGTCCAGGTGCAATCGAGTCTCTTCCCGCTCTACGACCGCAACCCGCAGACCTTCGTGCCGAATATCTTCGATGCCAAACCAACCGACTATCAGAAAGCTACGCAGCGCATCTGGCATGCACCAGGGCAAGCGAGCTTCATTAATCTGCCGGTTGTTCCGTGATAAAGGGACGCATAGAAATGTGTTGTCTGAATTTCTTGAAGAATGCTTGAGGAAAGAGGATTTGAACCACCGAGCATATGGCGTGTGTTAGCCGTGTCCTTGCTGTCCTCAAGACCATCCCGTCGAATTCGACATTGCAAAGGTTCACTGATTACTTGTGCCACTGCTCCAACCCCTGCAGAAAAACCATTGCAAAGGTCAGCAATAAAAAAGTAAGCACGAGCGCAATGCCCACACGAAAAACCACAGTCACGAATCTGTTTGAATCGCGTTTCGTTCTTCGATTTGAGCGGCAATGTATTATGCGCCCGGAGACATGCTTTGCAACTGCTTTATGCACTTTCACCATCCCCACGGAACTAGTTCTCAAACTCCGCTTCAGGTGTGGGTAGGACATCTTTTTCTCCCGCGATCCACACATAGAGCGTAGGAAGCAGAAAGACATTGATGGCAAGAGCGCCTACTAGTCCTCCAACGATGACGATGGCGAATGGCCTTTGAGAGTCGGACCCGATGCCGTGGGACATCGCCGCCGGCAGCAGTCCGAGAGTGGCAACCAGCATGGTCATCATGATTGGCCGCAGGCGAAGCACGGCACCATGGATCGCGGCTTCCGCGATTGCATAACCCTGCACACGAAGCTGATTAATGTACTCAAGCATGATGACTCCGGTTTGCACGGAAACACCGAACAGAGCCAGGAATCCAACACCGGAGGAGACGCTGAAGTTTGTGTGCGTGATGAGTAGAGCGAGCAGCCCCCCGATGGGAGCCATCGCAACATTCACCATAATCAGGGCGGCCCATTTCCCTGACTTAAACATCGTGTAGAGAATCACGAAAATCAGCAGGATGGTGATCGGGAGCACAAGCAGGAGTCTCTTCTGCGAGCGCTTCTGGCTCTCGTATTCCCCGGCCCAGTCAATGTGATAGCCCGCTGGCAGTGACACTTGCTTATTTACTTTGTCGATAGCCTCTTCGACCGTGCTTCCAAGGTCGCGGCCGCGAACGCTGTACTTAACGGCGATGTACCGCTGTTCTCCTTCGCGGTAGATCTCTTCCGCGCCATCGGTTGTAGCAACCTTGGCCAATTGCGCCAATGAGACGCGCTCTCCCGAAGGCGACAGAAGACGCACATTCTCAATGGCCTCCCGAGTGTCGCGATATGGCTCCTGATAGCGAAGCACCAGATCATAACGGGCCTCACCGCGAAGAACCTGGCTCACAGCGTTGCCGCCGACAGCTGTCTGGATCGCATCCTGCACGTCGGCTACATTGATTCCGAAGCGGGCGGCAGACTGCCGGTCCACGGTGAATGTCAGATTCGGCTGTCCTATTACCCGAAACAAGCCCAGATCTTCGACACCGCGGATCTTGCTCATGATGCTGACGATCTCGTTGCCCTTTTGTTCAAGCGTCTTCAGATCGTCGCCGTAGATCTTGACCGCCAACTCTCCCTTCACGCCGCTGACCGCTTCCTCAACGTTGTCAGAGATTGGCTGCGAAAAGTTCCAGATGACTCCAGGAATCTTCTCCAATTGCTCATTCATCGAGGCAATCAGATCTTCCTTGTTTTCGTGGAAGACTGGTCGCCATTTTTCTTTTGGCTTCAGTCCGACGTAATACTCAGTATTGAAGAAGCCTGTTGTGTCGGTACCATCGTCGGCTCGGCCCACTTGGCTTGTAGTCTCGATCACCTCGGGAAACGATGCCAGCAATACGCGCGCCTTGTTGGCAATCGCCACGCTCTCGTCAGGGCCGGTACTCGGCGCCAGCGTTCCGCGCACCCAGATAGCCCCCTCGTCCAGGTGGGGAAGAAACTCCGATCCGATGACCCCGCTAAGTGCCAGATAGGCGGAGAGCGCGAGCACCAGTCCCGCCCCACCAACTGTCAGATATCGGTTGCGAATGGCTGCTGCAGCTGCGATCTTGTAGTGCGCAATCAACCAGGCCATGAATGGGTTATGCCACTCCTTGGCGCCGCGCCGAAAAAGAAAGCTGGACAGAACAGGCGCGAGCAACATGGAGAATATCAGCGCCCCCAGCAATGCAAACGCCACCGTCCACGCCATCGGCTTGAAGAGGCGGCCTTCCACCGCCTGCAGCGTGAAGATTGGCAGATAAGCCGTGATGATGATGCCGATCGCGTAGAAAACCGGCCGCTGCACTTCATGCGCGGCTTCACGGATTCTTTCCATCGGCGTCTGTGATCCGTGACCATTGCGATTGAGGTGACGCACGATGTTCTCGACCATCACCACCGCCCCATCCACGACCATCCCAAAATCCAATGCTCCCAAAGAAAGAAGGTTGGCGGGAATGTGCCGGAGGTCCAGCAAGATGGAAGCAAATAGCAGCGAAAAAGGGATGGTAAGCGCAACGATCAAAGCACCGCGCGCGTTGCCAAGAAAGAGAAAGAGAACAATCACCACCAGCACAATCCCCTCAGTCAGGTTGTGCAAGACGGTGTGCGTGGTGTAGTGAATCAGATCGCTGCGATCGAGAAATGGAACAACCTTCACTCCTTTGGGAAGAATTCGCTCATTCAGCTCCTGCACCTTAGCTTCAATTCCTCGAAGGACAGGATCGGAGTCATCGCCTTTCTGAAGCAGAACGATGCCTTCTACGACATCCTGGTTGTCGATGAGTTTTCCATCCTCCCGGCGGATGGTCCTGCCATTCTGCCCCAGCCGGATTTTCGGGCCTTGCTCGACGACGGCAATGTCCTTTACGCGCAAGGCCGTCCCGGCCTGCGTTTTGATCACGGTGTTTTCAATGTCCTGCACGCGTGAAACGAGTCCAACTGCCTGCACATTGATCTGTTGCGCGCCGGCCACGATGAAGCTGCCGCCTGCGTTCGTGTTGTTGTTTGCAAGCTGCTGCTCGACCTGCGCGATGTTTAACCCATAGGAGACGAGCTTGTCCGGATCGAGTCGTATCTGGTATTCCTTCGTCTCCCCGCCGAGACTCGAGACATCCACGACCCCGGGAACCTGCTTGAATTGCTTTTCAAGAGTCCAGTCCTCGATGGACTTGAGTTCCATGACATCGATCTCTGGATTCTTGCTCTCAAGCGTGTAGAAGTAGATTTGGCCAACCGGGCTCCAGTCCGTGCCTAATTGCGGAACCAGACCGGCCGGCAACGAAACCATGCCCATTCGTTCGACGACTCTTTCACGGTTCCAATTGTTTTCCGAGTCGTCGTCGAAAATCAGCATGATGCTGGACAGGCCTGCCAGCGTGGTCGATCGCAGATGCTGCAGGTGAGGGATGCCCGCCATCTGGATTTCAGTCGGGACTGTCACCTGCTGCTCAATGTCCTCAGCGGAATGCCCCGCCCACTGAGTAATGATGTTGACGTAGTTGTTAGCGACGTCTGGGTAGGCCTCAACCGGAAGGTTGTGAAATGACACGATACCCCAGGCAAAAAGCAGTATCGCCCCACCCAGCACGAGGAATCGATTGTTCAGCGCAAAGTCGACGATCCGTCGAATCATTGCGCCTCCAGAGTCGCTTCCAGTTGGAGAACATTCGAGACCACTTTCTGGCCAGGAGCAATGCCGGAAAGAATTTCCTGCTTGTTCCCGGGTAGCATCTGGCCGCCGCGTACTTCAACACGCCGAAACTTGTTATCGTCGGCCGGAACAAACACCCAGTCCCGGTCATGCAAATGCAGTACTGCAGACGCAGGCACAACGGCATGGTCCTCTATGGTCTGGCTCTTGAATGTAGCCGTGACAAACATACCGGCCTTGAGAAAACCGGGATTGCGAACCTCAACGCGCACCTTCGCCGTACGAATGCTTGGATCGAGAATTGGTTGAACATCGGAAATTCGCCCGGTGAGTTTTCTGTCCGGATAGGCGTTGGCAATGATCGTTGCAGATTGGCCTAACGCGATCTTTGGAAGGTCGTTTTCGTAGACATCGCAGAGTATCCAGACAACAGATAGATCCGCGATCGTAAACACTGTGGAAGAGCCGGAAAAGGTCACGCCTGCAGCGGCGGCGTTCGTTACATTCTGCGCAATGATGACGCCCGAAATCGGCGCGTAGACCGGAACAATGCTCGACGGATGATCCTTCGTCACGCCGAGAGTGCTCAGCTGATCCTCAGCTGCATTCAGATCTGCCTTGGCATCTTTTTCGGCGTCTTCAGCCTGTTCGAGCATACCCAGAGAAATTGCGCCGTGCGAGTAAAGGTCCCCTGCGCGAACATAGGCCTTATTCGCCAGTTGCTCGTCATTTGTAGCCTTCAGGTAGGCGTCGAATGCATTCGTGATGTCGGGACTCTGCACCTTCAGAAGCAGCTGACCCTTCTTGACGTCGTCTCCAAGACGGGCCTTGATGTCAACAACACGGCCGCTCGCAAGCGAGATCACAGGAACTTCGCGCGTAATATCCGGATTCACTGACCCGGTGACTCTCAACTCCGCTGGGGCTTCAATCTGGTCCGCGAGAACCAGTGGGAACTGCTCCGGCTTATCGACGGTGACGAGACTCATGTCTCCCGTTTGCACAGCCTGCGCCGGCGGAGGCGCACCATCACTGGGATTGAATTTCTTCTCGCACGCCGCGAGTGAAACACACACCGCGAGGCAGCAGAACGATCTCAGAACAGACTTGCTTGTCATTGAATTACCTCGCGCCCAACGGCAAGATTCAACTGGCTCACAGCGGTCAGGTAGGCGCCGATCAGCTGCAGGTACGCCACTTGCACATTGCGGTAATCGCTCTGCGCATTCAGAAAATCCATAAGCGAGGCACCCCCGCGCTGATAGGCATATGTGACCGTTTCTCGGACGCGCACTGCCTGTGCCAGATATTTGTCCTTGTAAGGTCGCAGCAGGATCAGGTTGCTGTTCACCTGCGCATAGGCCGAATCGACATCCCCGAACACCTGTGCTCGCGCCGCGTCCGTCAGCTGCTGATTCCGGCCGATATCAAGTTGCGTGCGCTGCTTTTCTCCCTGGTTGCGATCGAAGACGCGAAGAGGAACGCTCACGCTCAGACCAAGCGTTTGATTGGCATATGGATTACTGAACGAGGGATTGTAGGTGTACCACGCGCCGAATGTCGGATCCGTCGAACCATTCGAGATAGCTAGCTTGTGATTGGTGTTTGCCTGCTGCACGGCTTCGAGCGCCGCTCTCAGATCAGGCCGGTTATCGAGAGCGGTTTGGCGGAAGGTCTCAAGTGGCTGCAGCTGATCAGTGAAATCAAAAGGGCCCTGCACGTCGAACTGATCAACCGGCGTTCTGTCGTTCAGCAACTGAAGCAACTGGATCTTCGAAGTACGCAGATTTACCTCTGCGGTCTGCAGATCAGCTTCGTACTGCACCCGCTGCAGTTCGATTCTGTCCAGGTCGATCTGTGCGAGATCGCCTGATTTGAAGCGCGTGCGGCTGATGTCAATGATGTGGTCGTAGTAGTCCAGCTCCTGATGGGCCAGAGCGAGCACTGCCTTTGATTGAAGTGTCTGAACGAACACAGATCTGAGATTGAAGAGAAGATTGCGTTCGAGGTCTTCGTGCTGCGATTGCGCGATCTGCGTGCCTTCTTTCGCACTCTCCTGGCGTAGTTCCCGCTTGTGGTCGCGTTCGTGCAGATAACTGAAGCTGGCCTGATACTCAGCCCCGGAGAGCGGCTCCCATACACCCTTGTTCGGAGCGATCTGGATACCGTCCGTTAACAGACTGAGTCCCGGATTCGGGCGGAGATACGCCGTAATCTCCTCGGCCTGCATCTCCTGCACGTTGATTGCGTCCGCCTTCAGCGTAGGGTTTGCAGCCTCGAATTTGACTTTGATCTGGTCCCACGTAAGACTCTGCTGCGCGAAAGCTACGAGCGGTAACGCGAGCAAAAGTCCCAGGACGGCGGGGCCGCGCATATTAAGCAAAGATTTCGCAGTTTGCATTCAAGAACTCTTCTATTGCTCACGAGAAACAGTTGGGAGCACGTGTCCCTGATGGCAGAAAACGTCGCTCGCGTGTCAGACAGTTTTCAGCATATGGTGCTGATCATTGGCGGCGGCGCTATCTTTCGGCGATCGCCCTGCATCTTTAGGCTTTGAAGGCCTATCTTTTGGCCAAACCTCATCTCCCATGCATCGTTTGTGAAGCAAAGGCATCGCCGGTATCTACAATGGAACTAAGATTGCCGCACACACCACGCGGCTTCGCGAGAGCATATGTATTCGGCATTGTTCAAAGGAGACAAGCGATCCGTCCTGCTCAAAGCAGGAGTCCTGATCGTCGTGATCGCTCTTTTGGACTGGTGGGTCGTTGGCGAGATTCCGCTTGGATTTCTTTACCTCGCTCCCATGCTGACAGTCGGTGTCGCGCTCAACCCTTGGGAGATCGGCGCGATCGCAGCTCTATGCACTCTGTTGGCAGAAGTTTTTGATGACCTCGCATGGAATCTGCGAACAGGTCCGTCGCGCGACGTCCTCTACTTCGCGGCATTTATCGGGGCTGGTTTATATGTCCGGAGTGTGAGCCTCAATCGCCGGGCTGCGTTGGAGCATCTGCATGAAATCGAGCGCCAGCGGGATGCGCGCCGCGAAGCAGAAGAGCAGTTGAGAATCCTGATCGAAAGCAGCCCCGCCGCGATCGTTACAACGGACGCTCATGGCAGCGTGCTGATGGCAAATGAGGCCGCGCACCGCATGTTGAGTGTTCCGCAAGGAGAACTCCAGGGGCGTGTAATTTATCGTTATCTTCCCTCCCTTACGAACGTCTCTACGCATGAAGCTTCCCAGCAACACTTTCGCACCGTCATGCAGGCCCGCGGACAACGCGAGGATGGAGAGACTTTTCTCGCCGACATTTGTTTCTCCACCTATCGCACGAATGACGGATCGCGTCTGACCGCGATGGTGCTGGATGCTTCCGAGGAATTCCGAACGCAGGAAGTGTCCGGCCTCCATCAACTGCTTGCCGGATCCAGGATCGCGATCGGCGCAGTCTCTCACGAGATTCGAAATGTGTCGGGCGCCATCGCGGCAGTTCATCAGAATCTCGCACATTGCGGCTCGCTCAACGGGAATAAGGATTTCGAAGCGCTCGGAAATCTCATCGTCGCACTGGAGCGCATCGCCCGCGTCAATCTTCGACAGTCCAGCGATCAGGCTACAGAAGTTGATCTCGCTGCTCTGCTCGATGAATTGAAAATAGTGGTTAGCCCATCCCTGCAGGAGGAAAATATCGCGGCACACTGGAATGTTGAGCCGGGTTTGCCGTTTGTATGGGCAGACCGTCCAAGTCTGATGCAGGTATTTCTAAACCTCATTGCCAACAGCGTCCGCGCCCTTTCCAAACACGACGATCGAGCTCTTTCTATCACCGCAAAAAACCACGGCAACCTGGTTCTGGTGGAATTTGCTGACAACGGTGGTGGAGTCGCCCATCCGGAAGATCTCTTCCGTCCGTTCCAGGCTGGAGCTGCAGCCACCGGCCTGGGGCTCTACCTCTCACGCGGATTTGTGCGGTCCTTCGGCGGAGAATTGCAATACCTTGCAATTCCCGATGGCGCCTGCTTCGTTGTTAACTTAACCCCGGCATTATCATCGGGCCCGAGCTAGCCAATGGACGCAATTCGCATACTCATGGTGGACGACCACAGCCTCTTTCGAGAGAGCCTGAGCAGGCTTCTGGAAACAGATCCCGCTTTCCATGTCGTCGGTCAGTGTGGGACGGTCAGCGAGGCCATCGCCACATATTCGGAGATGCCAACCGACATTATCCTGCTCGACTACGATCTTGGGCAGGAACAGGGATCACGGCTGCTGCCCGAGTTAAAGAGCCACCTCGGAATGGCGAAAGTTCTGATGGTCACTGCGGGCATGTCCGATGCAAATACTCTCCAGGCAATGGAAGCCGGTGCCTCAGGAGTCTTCCTGAAGCACAGTAGCCTTGACCAACTCGTGACTGCTATCCATCGGGTCGTGAAGGGCGAGATCTGGTTGGACACGGGCGTTGTCCATTCTCTCTTCGGAGAGAGAAGTGCACGACGAGAGAGTTCCGAGCGCACACTGCCTCTCACGTCCCGTCAGAGCGAGGTGTTAAGAGGCATTCTTGATGGACTCACAAACAAGGAGATCGCCTGGAACCTCAAGGTTTCCGAAAGCTCGGTAAAGGCCGTCATTCAGGAGTTGTTTCACAAGGCCGGAGTAAGAACCCGGAGTCAGCTAGTCAGAATTGCGATCGAGAGGCATTCTTCCGATTGGTTGAAGTCCGAAGCAATTTGAATGACCGATGCAAGCCATCCATAGCGTAAGTCTTTATTCTGTCTTTAGAAATCTCTTCGACCTAATCTTTAAAAGACAAAATGGTTGCTCTTAGAGGACGACTTCAGGAGATTTTGCTCGTTCAAACAACGACATTAGCAGGTTGTGCAAAAACTAGAGACCATTCCGTCGATTTGGATTGCAAGTTCACGTTCGTATTACTTTGCAACGATAACTAAGCACTCCGATAAGACGGTCCGAGTGACTCTTGACCGCGACCGTCTGCAATCAAACCGACTTGCCGTCTGTCATCCTGTTATGAGCAGTGTCGCCTCGGTTGGTATGTCATCCGCGCTTTGGTAACCTCCATCATTGATGGACAACAAGCGCGATCGCCAAAGCTATCAATGAGCTTTGAAATCTGCAACCGTCGATCTCTTCCCAGCCCTTAAGGCAGATCATGCATTTAGAAAAATCTCCCTGAATTTACCTTGCAATCCAAGTCCGAGTTTATCCATAATTGGCGACTAGTGCCTTTCTCCTTCAGTCTGATTGCAGGGGCGACGGAAGCCAAAATCGGGGGGACCGATTGCTGGACGTGGAAAGGATTTTAGAACTCGCGGAAAAGGCTTATTTTCTGTATCTTACGCGAAAACCCGCAGAACAGGCCGAACTGCTCAGAAAAGTACTTTTGAACTGCTCTCTCGATGGCGTAAGTCTTTATCCTACATACAGAAAGCCGTTTGACATGATTGCTAAACGGGCGAAATTCAAAGAATGGTCGGGGAGAGAGGATTCGAACCTCCGACCCCCTGGTCCCGAACCAACAACCGATTTGCTAACCTGTTGTTTTGTTTAGGTTGGTTCTGCGTGTCGTTCCTTCTTTTTGCATGGTATTTGGGAGCGAATGGACCCAAATCGGACCCAAGTTTTGAGGTGACCCCGATAGAAGCCAACTCCGATCTCCAACCCAGGCGCCCGTATACGCACCGCTCAATGACTGTCGGCAGCTTCAACTACTTTTCTCGGATACCCGGCGTAAGCTGCGGCGGTTCTTCCAAGATGTCGAGAAGCGTCCGCGCGCAATAGACGCGGTCACGGTTCGCATCCGACACCTGTTCCACAATATCGTTCTGCTCCAGGCGCTCGATCGCGCGCTGGGCTGTCGTAAACGCGACCTTCAGTTGACTGGCTGCACCGGTGATGGTGAGAAAGGGATTGGCAGCCAGCAGATCGACCACCCGTAATGGCGTAGAGTGGCCGGCGAGTTTCGTGCGCCATCCGGTCAGCAGATCATTGATGCGCGTCGCGCGGTTCAGAGCATCTTCGGACATACGTGCGATTCCCTGAAGAAAATACTCCAGCCATTCCAGCCACGCACCCCGCTCACTCACTGCTCGCAAGCCCTCGTAGTAATCACGTCGTGAGGCTTCAAAGAAGGCTGAGAGGTAGAGTAGCGGAGTCGGAAGGATCTTCCGCTCGATCAGGAACAACGTAATGAGTAAGCGTCCCACCCGACCGTTGCCGTCAAGAAAGGGGTGAATGGCCTCGAATTGGTAGTGCGCTAGAGCGATGGTCATCAGCGGGGGAAGGTCCGATGTATGGAGGAACTTCTCCAAATCGGCGAGGCACAGCTCTACTTCCCCAGGCGGAGGAGGTATATAAGTGGCAGTCGCCAGCGTGCTGCCGGGTCTGCCAATCCAGTTCTGCGCCTTTCGGAAGACGCCTGGCGTGGCATGTTGCCCTCTCACACCTTCCATCAACTTCTTATGCAGTTCCCGCATCAGTCGCACGGAAAGCGGAAGTTTTTTGAGCAGCGAGATGCCGTGCTCCAATGCGACCACATAGTTCCCAACTTCTCTGAGATCTTCGGCGCTGCGCTCGACCACAGCGCCAGCCTCGGCGGCCAGCAATTCGCCGAGCGTGGCCTGGGTGCCTTCGATCTTGCTGGATAACACAGCCTCGCGCCGTATAAAGGGACGCATCAGGACGTGAGGGTTCGGCAATCGCCCACCTTCGCCGGCGAGTCTGCCAATGAGCCGGTCTGCTTCAGAGAGAACGCCAATGAGGCGGGGTGTCCACTCGATGGCTGGCGGCAGAGGCGCAGGCACAAAGGCTGAATACGCGCCTTGCGAAACTTGCTTGCCTGGAATGGTGGGAGCCTTGGTCATGACTGCGGAAATACGAAAATAGCGAGGATCGTTATTTTCGTTTTCCATGCTAATCGAAAATAGTGGCAGATGCTATTTTCGCCATGAAGCTTGTTGAGGTCGAAGTAGAGAAAGCCGAACCGGTCAGGTTGGGAGGCACTAGACATGCTGACGCAGGCAATTATACTCGCCATTTATTTGCCTGCCAGGATGTTAATTTTGGGAATTGGATAGAACAGTGAAGAGGGATGCATTCTCGATCTCTTCCAGAAGTAGCGCCATTCTGATGATTTCACTGAGTACTGTCGCTGTTGCCTATGCGCAGACCATCGCCGGAACCTGGCAGGGGACCCCCTGCCCGTTGGCCAAAGCCCGGCATTGTGCTTAGGATCGCAGATGCCGGTGACGTCGAGGCGATGTGTCCGTAAGCTTTCCCTTGTCATGGCGGTCGTATATGCGGGTGCGCTCGGGCTCAGTCGTATAGCAAAATGGTTCATTATGTTTGGGAGACGGCCTTCCTTTTACAGACTGATTTGGGACTCCCCGTTCCTGTTCAATCGTCGGCTACCGTTTCATTGCACTCTTTCGGCTGCGATGGGCGCTAAGGAATCAACGACAACGCCGTCCTTTTTGTTTAAGGCTTCTCAGCAATCCCGCATTCGTGGACACCCTTCACATATATTCTTACCTTGGACGGCGAGGTCTCAACAAGCTGGTTTCATACCCAGTGATGGTGTTATTTGGATTCTCTTGGAGACAACTGTTTCCTTCAACAGCGTATTGCCCGGCTAAATACCCTTAAGCGGCGGCCTTCATTGTAGGCTCAACTGGAGCGGTAGCCACGACCATGGAATCGATCAAGCGCATCCATCACCGTTCTGATCCGGAGGACAAGGTTGCGCTCTTCCGGTCGCTCTTCCGCGGTCGCGACGATGTTTATCCACGCCGCTTTGAGAGCCGCAAGACCGGGAAATCCGGATATGCACCCGCATGCGCAAATGAATGGGTTAAGGGCGTATGTGAAAAGCCGAGAATCAAGTGCACGGAATGCCCGCATCGGCGGTTCCTGCCTGTTACGGATGAGGTGATTCGTTATCATCTGTCCGGGCAGGATGGCAACGGCTGGGATTTCACCATCGGCGTTTACCCGATGCTGCTGGATGAGACGTGCTTCTTTGTTGTCGCGGATTTCGACAAAGCCGCCTGGCAAGAGGATGCAGCGGCGTTTATCGAAACCTGTCGTGCGATGAATCTTCCGGCCGCACTGGAGAGGTCTCGTTCCGGCAACGGAGGCCATGTCTGGTTCTTCTTCAGGGAGGCCATTCCAGCTGCGCTTGCTCGCAAACTCGCCTCGCATGTTCTGACGGAAACGATGGAGCGCCGTCCCGATGTCGGTTTGGATTCCTATGACAGGTTTTTTCCCAATCAAGACACTCTTCCGCAAGGTGGCTTTGGCAGTCTGATCGCGCTGCCCCTGCAACGGAAACCCAGGCTGCTGGGCAATAGCTTGTTTCTCGACGACAAGCTATTGCCCTATGAGGATCAATGGGCTTTCCTGTCGGATGTTCGCAGAATCGGCCGCACCGAAGTCGAAGAGTGCGTGAGCAAGGCAGAAGCTAAAGGGCAGGTAATGGGCGTCCGTCTTCACCCGAGCGAGGAAGAAGGCGATGACCTTGCCTTGTTCTCTCCTGAGTCGCGCCGAAGGGGAAGATCGATAGCCGGTCCCTTGCCGAAGCAACTGGAGTTGGTTTTGGGTAGCGAAATTTTCATTGCCAAGGATCTTTTGCCTCCCGCGCTGCGCAACCGTCTGATCCGGCTGGCCGCCTTTCAAAACCCTGAATTTTATAGAGCGCAAGCGATGCGTCGACCGACCTACGACACTCCCCGGATCGTTGGCTGCGCACGGGATTATCCACACTCTCTCGGCTTGCCTCGAGGCTGCCTGGAGGATCTCCTTCAGCTACTTTCAGACCTAAAGATCTCCTGGGTCATGCGCGATGATCGTTTCTCGGGGAATCCGCTGAATGTTGCTTTCCATGGAGAATTGCGCCAAGAACAAAGAGTCGCTGCAGAAACCATGCTTGCACAAGAGATGGGCGTACTTTCGGCGACTACGGCTTTCGGCAAGACCGTGGTCGGGGCATGGTTGATTGCAAAGCGGGCCGTAAACACGCTGGTTCTCGTACATCGGCGGCAATTGCAAGAACAATGGATTGAACGGTTGTCGAAGTTTTTGGGGGTGCCGTCCAATACTATTGGCCGGGTTGGAGGTGGGCGCAGAGTGCCGACAGGGGTCCTCGACGTTGCGACCATTCAAAGCCTGATCCACAAGGGGGTAGTTGACGATATCGTTGGCAATTATGGGCACCTGATCGTCGACGAATGCCATCACCTTTCCGCCTACAGTTTCGAACAGGTTGCGCGCCACGCGAAAGCACGGTTCGTGACCGGTTTGTCTGCAACCGTGACCCGTAAAGACGGGCACCATCCCATCATTTTTATGCAATGCGGCCCACTGCGTCATCGGGTCAACGAAAGAGAGCAGGCGGCTGCTCGGCCGTTCGAGCACACCGTCCTTGTTCGGCCAACAGGGTTTCGCGCGCTGCGCGTGCCGAATCCTGACCTGCGCGCCCAGTTCCGCGAACTTACCGACGAACTTGTTTGCGATGACGGCCGCACACGGCTCATATGCCGAGAGGTCGTGCAGGCTGTTCGAGAACGCCGTTCCCCAATCGTACTGACGGAGCGGAACGACCATCTCGATAAGCTGGTACAGCAGTTAACGCCTGAAATCAAGCATGTGGTTGTGCTTCGCGGCGGTATGGGCAAAAGAGAAATCGACAAGACGCGCGCGATGCTCAAAGCCATTCCTGACGATGAGGAACGTCTGCTGCTGGCAACAGGACCCTACGCCGGCGAGGGGTTCGACGATGCCCGATTGGACACCCTTTTCCTTACGCTACCTGTCTCCTGGCGTGGGACGATTTCGCAGTATGTGGGTCGTCTTCACCGGCTTCACGACGGAAAGCGGGAAGTCCAGGTATACGACTATGCCGATTTTGATGTACCCATGCTTGCGCGTATGTTTGATCGCCGCTGTAAGGGTTATGAGGCGGCAGGCTACAAGCTTCATTTACCCGCCAGTGCGCTACCTGGCTGGCCGCCGAATATATCGCTTCCCGTTGATTCCCAATGGAAGGCTCAATACTCGTCTACGGTACGGCGGCTGGTCCTTGATGGAGTTGACCCTCCGTTAGCGAATCTCTTTGTTGAGGTAAGCCAGAAGGATACCAATCGCGCCAGAAGTGCAAGCGAGCTTTTTCTTTTTCGCCGACTCGAGACTCTAGCTGAAACAAGCGGGCGGTTTCAACTCAATGTCGAGCTCCCCATTCCGTTCGACGGTTTGGGGAAAATGGAGGTGGACCTGCTATGCGCGGATGCGCGTATAGCCGTTGAGTTGGACGGCAAACAACACTTTGCCAGCGCGGAGGCGTACCGACGCGACCGACGAAAGGATCTGCTGCTACAAGAAAATGGCTATCTTGTGCTTCGGTTTCTTGTTGAAGACGTTGGAAAACGGTTGGATGATGTGCTGAACGCCATTATCCGCGCATTGGTTCATCGCGGCCGCCGTCCGCCCTCTTCCGCATCCCCGTACCTTTTCAAGGTCCTTTGAACCGGCTCATTGCTCTAGCTCTAGCTTCAGAAGATGATTTTCACAAGTGAGGAGATGTGCAGAGCGCGAGCGAAAGAGGTGACAGCATACTTTGGCAGGCCTGTCGAAACTGGATGCGACCTATCGGCGTCGATCAGTTCAGTCTTACTTTCCTTGTTTGCCAGTATTGGGACCAGCTCGTTTTCTCAATGGACCCAAGTTGAAATTGGTAAGAACGTAGAGCAAGTCAACTTATTCTCGCTGCACGCTTTACCGGTCAGAGGAACTAAACTGAATCCCTGGTCGACGGCAGACCTCCTTTTACTTAGTTACCTACACCTAAACTACTCATTATAAGTAATTTATGGTCGGCCCTAGAGGACGATTTTAGAACTTTCTTGCTGTTTACCCCGACCGATTCCACAGCCTCGACTGTTGTGGCGCGACCCTGATCGCCCTCGGGAAGGCGGCCTGCGGTTTACATCACGTGCCACCCAGACGCCGCATTACACAGCACGTGACCGAAAAACCCTCGTGCCCTCCGGCGTAAAGACAGTTGCCTGACGCACAGTTTATTGCCGGGGGGCCGCTGGCAAGCTGTCAATGAGTCTAACGGCAGTGGCTGCATACTCTCTAACAAAATCAGAAGCTTCGCCCTGGGCGAATTCCGCCAGGAGTAAACGTACTACGGACCGTTGGTCTGGGCTGAGAGCCCGAAGTAGGCTCACTTTGAAATCGATATTGGGAGACATACCGCTTGGGCTGAAAGCGTATATAAGAAATTCACGAACGTTGTTTTCGCCATCAATGTCATCCAGTGAGCACATAAGCCAAGCAGCCAAGAATGCTACCAAGGCTTCATTTGTTAGCAGCACAAACCCATCCGGCTGCTCATGTAAGAATGTTTTGGAAACGTCGGTCCATTTTCGATCCTTTAGAGCCTCATATACAAACTCATCATCATCATGGATTGCGTTTTCTGCGGTCAGTTCTGGGAGCCAAATACCATCATGACGAGTTATTTTCCCTGTGTACGCCACTGCAGGAAAGGTACGTCGAATTGCATCGCTCAGGGTGACTATTCGCCCGCTTTCTTGCTCATGCTTTTCATGGTCTGCACACATAATCGAATACTGCCTCCCTTACCATGCTGGCGCTGTTGCTAACTCAACTTCGAAACAACCAGGGACGAAGATGGCGCAAGCCACCCCCCCGGTTACTACTACTGCGGGAGCCACCCAGTTCGGAACCGAAAACTGCGAGCTAGAATCGGGCAATGGGTTGGGCAGTGGCGTCGTGGCCCATTGAATGATGTCGGGTGGAGGCTCGCCGCATCCCGAGTTTCGATATGCGTTAATTCTTTTATTCAGGCCGTTTTGTGTGATTTCATACTGAGTGACGTGCCCTGGATCAGCATATGCCTCCCCCGGCCGACTCACGAGGAACTGCTTGATCCGCTGCGCCAAGCCCTTGAACTCAGAAGTACCCGGCGATCTCACTGCATCGATGAAATAGTACATGTCTGCCAACTGATCCGAGCAACTCTTCGGTGCTCCAGGGGGCAGAACGGCCAGAGGTACTTTATAGGGAATCCTCTTATTAGGCAGATAGGGGTCGCGCGTAGCAGGATGCGCAGGAGACGAGCCTATCCCACCCCCAAATCCCATCCCTGCACCAAAGCAGAAATCGCCACAAAACCATCCGTTATAAAAAAGGCCCGATGGATCGACAAAGCTCATCGGATTATTCAGCACATAGCTATAGCGATTAAAGCTTTGGGGGTTGGAGAAGTCATAGCTGCCGTCGTAGGGGTCGGTGGACATCCAATGTCCTTGCGCTGAGGAGTATTGCCGGAACTGTGCGTGGTGTGTGTCCGTCTCGGAGTCGTGATCGAGCATGGCGAAGTGATACGGATCGCCGTCCGTTCCTGAGACAGAATAGCCGTCGCCAAAGGGCTGCGAGATAAAGGAGCCAGCGACCGCGCCTGTGTAGGTTGTATTCAACCGTTCGGTCCCGGTCCAGTCCTGATGCTCAAAGTACGTCTGTGCATTCTGGGCACGAAGAGCGACGGGCAGATTCGAGCTTCCCCAATATATCTGGCCGTGGATGCCCACATTATTGCTCTCCTGCCACGTCGCGATTCGGCGGCTCCCATAATCAAATGTGAAGTTCACTGTGGATGGCACACTGATCCAGGCGTGGGCGTCGCAGAAGAGCTTCCGCAAGAAGGACGGTTCCGACGATGGTGACGGCTCGAACTTCCACGGCCAGCAACGTAGGAACGACACCCACGAGTCGACCACCGATCCGGATGCGCGGCTCTACAAGAAGAGTTGCGGCAAGGAGTCGAAGCTGAGTTACCTGGGCCATGCGCTGGTGGAGAATCGCAACGGGCTGATTGCTGCCGCGATGGTCACGCACGCTGATGGATATGCGGAGCGCGACGCCGCGCTGTTGATGCTGGACGCCGAGCAGAAGGGCCGCTCCCGGCGTATTACTGTGGGGGCAGACAAGGCTTACGATACAAAGGATTTTGTAACCACGGTGCGGGAGTTGAACGTAACTCCGCATGTCACCAAGTACGAGAACGGACGCAGCAGTAGCCTGGACAGAAGGACCACGCGCCATCCAGGCTATGCCATCAGCCGGAGCCGGAGATGGCTAGTGGAGAAGTGCTTCGGATGGCTCAAGCAGACCGGACCTCTCCAACAGGTCAAGTATCGCGGCCTGGAAAAAGTGGACTGGCTGTTCGTCTTCAGTTGCGCGGCCCACAACTTGATCAGGCTGCCAACGCTGATCGCCCAACAACAACCTACCCAGGCTCATGGAGCAGGGTGCCTGAAACCTTCTCTCAGCGCCTGAGATAGCCTCCATGGAGGTTCTCGGAACCGCACAAACACACTGAATAAGCCTGAGTTTCGAACTGATTTCAGCTCCGCACAAGATCCAATCCCCAATGAATCCGCCCCACTGCGGCGAATTTCAACAAGCTCCTAAAGCATTGCCGGCGACCTGTGCACGAACTCGCCGATTCAAAGCATCATACACATAGGACGCGGTAGTCCCGCCATCTACCTGGGTGAGGTTTCCTTCCGCGTCATACGTGTAGCTATGGAATCCATCGCCGGTCATGTTACCCGCGGCATCATAGCTGTAACCGCTTGAGCTGATCTGGTTTGTTGCCGTATTGAAGGACGCCGAAAATGATGTCCCGCTGCCTGCCGTTACGTTCTGCAGCCAGCGGTTGCCGTAGCGGTCATAGCTCCAGGAGAAATTTTGCACTGTGCCTTGATTAACGTTCACTGATGTCAGTCGATTGAACTCGTCGTATCCAAAGCTCGCACACGTATTCAGAACCGTGTCGCACCTTCCGGTTGAACGAAGTCCACTCCAACCGGTTGTATAGCCGTAAAGCTGCGTTCCGCCACTGCATCCATTTTGCGTTGATCCATTGCAAACCCACCCTCCCAAACGGCGACCTGGAGAGTCATAGATATCAACCGCTGTCAGGCCGTTTCCAAGCTGATAGCTCGCAGGCCCGAATGACCCATTCTGAACGCTGGACACGAGGTTGTATGTGCCACCGTAGGCTGATCCATCTACGGAATAGCTTCCCGTGACCTGCGTGACCTCATCGGCTGGCGAATAGCTATACCCGATAGATCCATCAACGGGATCGCTCTGTTGAGTGAGGTTGCCTGCCCAGTCATAAGAGAAGTTCATCCAGCGGCTGGCTTGAGCAGAGGTGCCGCAGATGGATGGTGTACATTGCCAGAGACTTACAACGCGGCCCATTGCGTCGTAGCTAAAAAGAGCACCCGTGTGATCGCTTGAACTGGTTAAAGCTCCCATAACGGCCAAGTGCCCCTTTAGGTTTGTGGCGGTTTGTGACCAATATGTATTTGCGTCATAAACGAATTGCTTGTTTGGCGTTGTGCCGTCGTTGTAGTTCACGGTCAGAACGCGCCCCAGCACATCATACTGTGTCGTTGTAGTGGTTAACGTGGAAGAATTTGTCTGGTTCGCCTTCGGTCTCTGCCGTGTCGCGGCGAGGCCAGTGCTGTTGTAGGAATAGCTGTAAGTGGTTTGTCCGCGCTCTGGTTCCTGGGTCAGGATCGTTCGTCCCAACCAGTCCGTTTGGAAGATACGGGTCTGCGAGCCTTGAACCACCGTCGTTTTATGGTTGGCAAGATCATACGTGTAAGCGATGGTGAAACCCGTACCCGTAATATCTGTTCCGCAACTTGTGGGAGAACCCGATCCAGGCATGCTGTTGTTGGATGAAATTTCGCACACTACCGTGGTCCGGCCAAGGCCGTCCACTTGAGTGATACGGCTCACACCGTTTTCATCCGCGACTTGCGTTGCTCTGCCCGTGTAGCTGTACTGGATCGTCGTACCATCCGCGTGGGCGATCGTTTTAACCCGCCTTAAAGCGTCATACGTGTATGAGTCGCCACTGCCAGAACAAACCTTCGGCGTACCCCATTCAGTGCCCTGGTAGGCGTACGACTGAAAGCTGATATTCCCATTAGCGTCGTAACAAACGTCCTGTTGATACCATTGATTGCTACTCTGTCCGTTAAATACGGCAGTACGGCCGTGACGGCCATAACCGTCGAGCAGTGTGCTTGTGTTGGTAGGGGTGCTGGCGCTTTGAAAGACCTCGGTGCTTGAATCCTGCGTACTGTAGTAGGTGTATGTGGTCTTACCCACCATGTTGCTACTGGTGTCGTAATTATCGATCTCTATTGGACGCAACATGGAATCGTAAGTAGAGGTCGTTTTCGTGCCATTCGGATCAGTTGTGCTCATCGTGAGCCCAGTGTTCACGTCGGTAGTCGCGGACACAGGAAGTGAAACGCCACTTGACGGAGTAGGCGGAGTCGTAGTCGAAACAAATGCGTGGGTCGAGTCGTATGAGTAGCTGGTCTGTCCAGTTGGGGACGTCGAGTTCAACGCATCTCCAGTGTCCTCGTAAGATGCCATTGTGCTCAGAGTCGTGCCAGAGGAATTGATCCATTGGGAAACCGTGGTCAGATTTCCGCGAGCGCCGGAGACTCCTATGTGGGAAGGCAACCCGGACGTTGTTACGAGCGCGGCGTGCCCAGTTCCAGTGGTTTCGTCGTAGGCATAGTTAGTTTGGTTGGCCAGACTTCCACTTCCGTCATACACCTGATCTACCGTTATAAGGCCAGCGATGCTCCCGCCATAGGTCCACACCTCATGCCGCAGAAGTGCACCGCGTGAAGATGTTCCAAAGTCGTAGTCGTATTGATCCGTCTGGAGACCGGTAGTGTTGTACTTTGCTGTTGAACCGTGCTGCACTGAGCCGTTTAGCGTTTCATAAGTATCTATCTGAGCTACGGGCAGCGTAAAGGCGGCGGTAGTGCAGGGTTGTGCTTGCCCGTTGTAGCACGTTTGCCGTGCCAATAACGGAGTGCCTGACTCGGCTCCCTGATATACGCTCCGGTTGGTCTCGTAGAAATTGCTCTGACCGCTGGGTATAACAAAGTCGTAAGCGGAATGATTGCTCTGACCATCCGTTACCTCAGTATGGCTGGTTCCTGTTCCGGGCGTACGAGCATACGTCCATGTGGACGCAGCCGAGCCACTATCGGCTGAGAGACTTCTCGTCAAGCCAGCGGCACCACCGTCAGCACACACGATGCCATTATTTCCGCCGCTATAGCTATAGCTGACAACTCCGCCTTGCGGCAGTGTCACACTTGCAAGACGCCCGGTGACATTTGAAGAATGTCCTGGGGTGGCTTCGTAGGCGAAGTGATATGCGCTGCCATCGGGAAATGTAATGTTGTCTACCAATGAGGCGGTGGTAGTCCCGTTTGATCCATACTCGCCTACGGAGCAGCCGAAATTCGTTTGAACGGTGTAGGTCCTGTAGTTCAGGGTCACGGTTTGCGCATGGCCGCCGGTATCCGTATACGTGAACGTAGTGGGATTTGGAGCACTGCCGCTTACTGTAACAACCGTCAGTCCGGTTGTATCGTTGTAGTGACCTTGATTATCCGCGCTAAGTTGATTCCCATTGGAGTCAACGATAGTTCCTGTGTCACCAGCGAGAGGCGCATTGACCACAGTTCCAGACGTAGTGGTTAAGTCCGCGGATTCATAGGCGGCTGTCATCGTATACCCGGAACCATCCGAGGCGGTCAGCGTGAAAGAAAATGGTTCCGTTGCGCAACTGGCGGTCCCGTCCTGTACTATTCCTGGGAAATAGTGGGTTCGCCCAAATGCGTCATGGTATGCCCAGCCACTTTCTACGTAATAGGTGACATATTGTGTCTCCTCAAAGCATCTGCGTTGGACGGTGTTATATGTGATGTAGCCGGTCAACCCCTGCGCAATCCCTGTCCAGCCGAAGTCTGGGAGATGGGTCCAGGTTCCACTGTACGGATACCAGACTGAACTGTCATAGGCGAGCACGTAGGAGAAGGACAAGCCTCGGCCTGGCTTACTGACGATGGGAATTTCAAAATGGACGTTTAGATTGCCGACATTGACTGTGTCAAAGCCTTTGTTGTCGAACGTTCCATACGTGTATACGCCGGTCGCGACTTGTCCGTAAACGAATGGGGTACAGCACACCAGGAGCAGAATGGGGAAAAGCTTGCGCAGCATAACGTACATGCCAACCTTCCAAGAAGTGAAGTTCTAGCTGATTTGTGCTGAATTGACGTGGATTTCAAGCTGTAATGTGCCGTTGATGTACCGCTGAATAAGGAATGGAATCGTAACTCCGCCTACTGACTGGTAATTGGAATAGTGAATCTCAACGATCATCTCAGTGTGCCCGTCGTCATCAAGGCGCATTTGATATTGAAGGATGCTGGGCAATAACGTACTCGGATCAACGCCGATATCCGTCGTGCTGGCTGCTACCGAGCGCGGTAGCAGCAACTTGCCGGTAATTTGCGACAGCACGGCTTGACTCTGGATGTGTCGGCATGATTCCTGGCCAATGACGCCGGTTCCCAGATCAGCCACTCCAATGCCTGCAGGAATCAAGGTCGGTTGCAGCGAGATAGAGGGGAGAAACCAAGTGACGGGCCTTATGCAATTGAGATAATTGCCTTCATGGACTGCGCCATCGTTGGCAGTCCATTGGCAAGAAGTATTAGCTCCGAAGTCAGACTGAGATTCCGTCCATGAGCCTTTCGTCGCGAGTGACAGCTGCATGGTAGCAGCGCCCGTAGCCGAAGCAGTTAGGGTTGCTGTGCCTACGTCCTCCAGGCTCCCCGCATACCAGTTGGCTGAGCCAGCCAGTTGGACATTCGCAACTGGTTTTGTCGCCGAGAAGGCATTGGCAACCTGGGCAAGAAAGGCCGACGCATTCCCCTGCTGTGTACTGCTGGTTTGGCTCACGGCGGGTAGAACGAAAACCCCAAGACAAAGCCAATAGACAAAAAACCTGCGTGTCACTGCATGCTCCAGATCGTGAATTGGACAGCGACTTCACTAGCAGGAATTGAGGGATATTCTAGCTATTTTGAGACTGTGAATCGGCACCAAAGTATCCGACAACCATCCACCCGTCAAGAGGTAATTTTCTCAACTCGCTTTGCCGATCAAACTTAGCACCCATGATCTTCTTTGCGCACAGTTAACCTGGAGTGCTTGTGCGCAGGTGATCCATGAGTTGAAGTTCCACAGTAACCAGCACATGGCATCCCAAGCCATGTGCTCCTTTACAACGAGCGCATGGAGTCTAATTCAGCGCCATTAGGGGATTCTCTAAAGCAGAAATAACTCACCTACCTTTTGCAAGAAAACTGAGGGCCTCGTCGATTGTTGGATTGTCCTCTGCTGGCTCTCCACGAGTTGCCCAATGTCGCTCAATGGTGCGGAGACTGCAAGCAAACTTCTGCCCTGCTCTCTTCTTGGCAATTTCAAGCGAGACTCCTTGACGCACGAGCTTGGAAACATAGTCCAGGGCTTCTTGAATTTGGTCAGCAGTCATCGCACTAGGGCGACCGCCGTTCATAGCTGGAAGCGTGCGCACAGCGTCCTCTGCCATCTTCTTGAATCCCCACCGCAGAAGGTGAGGTAAATGAGCAGTCAGGAATAGGAGTATCGTCCTATCGCGCCTTGAAAGTGGTGGCAAACTGTCCAGAGTTTCCCTCAATGTGTCGGGCGTGCGTATCGCTTCAAGTCTGCTATTCGCGAATTGCAATAGTCTCGCTGTAGTCTCGATGCCCTCTTCATAATTCTGCGCCCCAACTTTACGCATTGCTTCTTCAAACGAAGCAACGATCTTCTCTCGCGTTTTCTCGTCCAACTATCCTCCGCCAAAACCCTCTCCCCTATTTTGGCATCCAGGCCGACAAATATCGGCCTGCTGTTAAGGCGGTAGCACCATGCGTCAATAAGCAGCATGGACGAGCGGAGTGCGGTCGAACTTAAATCCGGGAAAACGGTTCACCAGTCCGTTCCGGGGCTGAGACGGCCTACATCTCCAGCGACGGCTGGCCGAAAGCCAGCGGCTCGTCCATACGCGTCTTTGCCCGAGGCTTGTCCGAAGTCCCGCGCAGCGGGGCTACGATCTCAGCCTAAAACTGGGCGGGGTGCGGGGCAGAGCCCTGCTGTAAAGGAACAGCGCGCAGCGCTGCACGCCGATGAGTCTTAGCGCGAAGCCCCTTCAGTCACCGTGCTGGAAGAGCACGACATTCGGCTTCTATTAGAATTTTTCACCATTCTGGACCGCTGGGACCGGGAGGCGCATGAAGCTTAGCGCCTATTCCAGCAGGAGCGAATTCCTTGAATCGTTCTATGGCATCGCTATAGCGGTTCGTGTGCCGTCGGTGGATACGTCGCCTGTCTACAAAGCCAACAAGCCCAGGAATAGCCGCTATAGCGATTTTAATGAGCACTCTCTTTCAGCATTCCTGTGCCGCTTATGCGTCTGCTATGCCTTTCAGGCGGCGCTAGCCGCCAGTTGCAGGCTCTGTCTAATAGCCTGCAACTCACGTCATGGTGACGAGGTTGGGGGTCAAGCATGATTGATAAACTTGACCTCCGAATTCCCAGCGGAAGTGTATTCAGCCCCGAGGTTCGCGAATACACCCGAGCGCTTCCATATGAAACCTACACGACACGTGTAAGGCCTGCCGTGCATTACGTTGGCAAGGCCGATCTTCGCCCGTTGAAAATTGATGCTCTGCTCCACATGCAATGCAAGCACGGTGATCATGATCACAAACTAGAAATCTTTGACGTGGGAAAAAAGCCCTATAGCCAAGTTGTGAGACTCATTCAGTCCGTAGTGGCTGTCAACGTGACTGCGCTGGAAGTCATGCGTATTGACCTTGCTGCAGACGTACCAGATGTGACTGTGCCGTGGTTCAAAGACCACGTACGCTTCAAATTCAAGCGCACGGACAAAGAGCACGGTGCACTCAAGTACGGCATGATCGGACATGGCGAAACGGAAACGCTGATCGCGGGTACGCGCCCGAACGTATTCCGAATTTACAACAAGACCGCCGAATGGAAAGTGCAGTATCGCAGGATGAAGCGAAAAGAGAATAAAGACGCTGATCCCCTGGAGTTTGAGAAGGAATTCGGGGTAAAGGAGACAGACGTCCTGACACGTATTGAGCGCCAATGCGGGGGAGACCGTATACCGCCGGAACTTGCCACGTTCGGGCATCTGATGCGCGCGCCGGAATTCAATCCTTTTGATCGTCTTGAGATCATCAGCTCGGGACGGAAATCCCTACCGAAGCCAGAAGAGTGCGAAGGCCTGGAGTATTACACCGGACTTGGCATGCACGCAGAGGCGGAGCGGGTTGGGATGCAGGAGTTCCGGAAGCGGCTGAACAAGCAGACCAGGGGAAATGCGGCAAGGACTCTCCAGCGCTATAGCAAGTTCTTCCCGGATGAGTTCTATACTCCCATCTCGGTGCAGCAGATTTACGCAACGTACCGTGCGTCGGTCATGGAGCAACTGGCCGCGTAACTTAAACGCAAATCTTGACTCGTGCAATGGGGCTAAGCATAATTCTCTACACGATGAAATTACCGGAAAACGTACGAGCTTATTTTCAGCGACAGGGAAAGATCGGTGCGGCAAAACGCCAGGAAGCAATCACACCCGAGCGGCGAAGTGAAATAGCGCGCAAAGCTGCGCAGGCACGTTGGGCAAATAAGACAGCCAAGACCACTACGAAGAAAGGCGCGAAATGAGCATACGTACAGCCGTTCTCTATGCACGTGTCTCCAGCCGGGAGCAGCAGCAAGAGGGATACTCAATTGACGCGCAGGTACGTCTCCTGCATACGTTCGCAGAAAAAAGCGGATTTGAGATCGTTCGTGAATTTGTGGAGGTTGAATCCGCAAAGGCCAGTGGCCGCAAGCAGTTCACCGAAATGGTTGCGTTCTTCAAACGCAATCGTTCCTGCCGTATGTTGCTGGTTGAAAAGACCGACAGACTGTACCGCAACCAACGCGACGCCGTCACTCTTGAAGACCTCGATATTGAGATCCATTTTGTAAAAGAGGGAGAGATTCTCGCGAAGAATTCCAAGTCGCAAGTCAAATTCATGCACGACATTCGTCTTGCGATGGCGCGGAATTACTCGGAGAACCTGCGGGAAGAAGTAAAGAAGGGGATGTGCGAGAAAGCATCGCAGGGCACGTACCCCGGACGTCCACCCTTCGGGTACCGCAATAACAAGGCTGAACGTACCATCGAGATTCACCCGGAAAAGGCTGTCATTGCGAGACGTGTTTTTGAGTTGTACGTGTCAGGACGTTATTCGCTTCTGGCACTCAGCAAAGCCATACGTCAGGAGACGGGTACGTACATATCCAAAACGAATCTGCACAAGATGCTCACGAATCCGTTCTACATTGGCCGTTTTGAGTTTAACGGCAGTACGTACGAGGGAACGCACAAGAGCATCATTAGTCATGAACTGTACGCACACGTACAGTCCGTCCTGAGCGGTCACAACAGGCCGCACTATAGCAAGCACGAGATTGCATTTCGCGGACTGCTGACGTGCGCTCATGACGATTGCGCAGTGACCGGCGAGATTAAGAAGGGCAAGTACGTCTACTACCGTTGCACCGGATTTCGGGGCAAGTGCGCGCTGCCACGTTTTCGCGAACAGGAAATTTCAGAGAGATTGGGACACGTACTCCAGGACGTACACATTCCGGCAGAGGTTGTGCGGAGCATCGAAGCATCGTTGCAGCAGGCTCAGAGGAAGATGCGTGACAACGCATCGCAGGAACGTACACGCCTGGAGCGCGAACTCGCTTCGCTGCACGGTCGCATGGACGCCGCCTATCTGGACAAACTTGACGGCAAAATCACGGAGGAATTCTGGCAGCGCAAACAGGCTGATTGGCAGACGGAAGAACTCAGGGTTAAGGAGCTGATTGCGGGGGTAGACGAAGGCAAAACCGGAGACCGATTGCTGGACGTGCAAAGGATTTTAGAACTCGCGGAAAAGGCTTATTTTCTGTACCTTACGCGAAAACCAGCAGAACAGGCCGAACTGCTCAAAAAAGTACTTTTGAACTGCTCTCTCGATGGCATAAGTCTTTATCCTACATACAGAAAGCCCTTTGACATGATCGCGAAACGGGCGAAATTTGAAGAATGGTCGGGGAGAGAGGATTCGAACCTCCGACCCCCTGGTCCCGAACCAAAAACTGATTTGCTAACTTATTGTTTCGCTTAGGTTTGTTCTGCGTGACGTCCCCTCTTTTTGTATGGTTTTTGGCAGTGATTGGACCCAAATTGGACCCAAGTTTTGAGGTGACCCCCTAGCACCTTAATTTCGATCTTTTACCTAGCCTCGGTAACGCTTTTCGGCAAAGACGGATTAGGCGCCCTTGTTCATTAAAACAGGTTGTTCACGTAACGTGAACAAGATAAGATGAATGAACACGGAGGTATCCATGGAACCGCGAAATCAAGAACCGGCCGTAATGCAACGAGCGCTCGACGCGGCCAAGCGTGTAGCCGATCTGACGGCAACCATCCTTCCATGGCCGACTAAGCAGCACACACCATTTCCTGATGCCTTGCTTGAGTTTCAACTTGACGGTCGAAAAGAGAGATTTCTCGCCGAGATCAAGACCGTAGATCGTCGTCTTGCAGTTGCTCAAGTCAAGGAGCAGTTGCAAGCATTGATAGACGAGCAATTCCCTGGATATCGTCCTCTTCTGATCACAGCCTTCGCGACAACTGATTTGGCGGAAGAATGCCGGAACCTTGGTTTGGCTTTCATCGATACAGCTGGCAATCTCTTTCTCCGAACTGACAACTATATTGCCGACATAAGAGGGAAAGCCCGGCCTGATCACATGGTTAAGATCGCATACCGGGCGAACAAACCCGCGGGGATGAAAGTCACTTTTGCTCTTTTGTGTAAACCTGAACTAACAAATGCGACGTATCGAGAAATTGCCAAATTCGCTCGCGTAGCACTCGGCGTTGTTGGTCCCGTACTCGATGATCTGGTTCAACGCGGCTATCTGCGTAAACGCAAAGGAGGGAACACACTCACTAGGCGAAAAGAGCTGCTTAATGAATGGGTGACTTACTATCCCGCAAACCTCCGGCCCACTCTACGCCCACAACGCTATCAAGCGGACAGAGACCTGATCACACAAGTGGATCTCGGCCCATTTGGAGCTTATTGGGGAGGAGAATACGGCGCTGAGCAACTTACCCGATATCTGAAAGCCGAATACTTTACGATCTACGTCCAGGACGCACCTCCGGCTGCTCTTATGACAAAGGCGAGAATGCGTTTGGCAATCGACGGTAACACCGAAATCCTACAGGCATTTTGGCATCCGGAACTGGTCAAGCCGGTACGGAATACCGCCCCGCCCCTGCTCATTTATGCCGACCTAATGGCAACCACTGATTCCCGCAATCTGGAAACCGCGAAAGAACTCTATGCACAATTCCTCGAATCAGCTATCCATCAGCCCTGAACGTCCGCTGGATCCCCTGACTCTTGAAACCCTTAAGCTTTTGGATGGACTCCTTCGGCGAGAGGCCATACCCTACATGCTCGTCGGAGCAACTGCTCGCGATCTGCTCCTCTACCATGTGTTCGGCCATGCCATCATTCGAGGAACACATGATCTTGATTTTGCCATTCTTGTGGATTCCTGGGATCAGTTTCAATCCGTCAAAAAGCTCCTTCTATCGATCGAGGGAGTTAAAGAAGGCCGCCAGCCACATCGCTTTGCATATCGACCCGCCACTGCTCAATTCGTCATCATGATCGACATTATTCCATTTGGCGGGTTGGAATCTGCGAACCACACCATAGCGTGGCCGCCAGATGCAGACGTTGTTATGAATGTCGCTGCCTTTCCCGATGTTTTCGCCAGTTCAGTTCTCATCGAAATCAGATCAGACCTCCAAATTCCAACTCCGTCGCTGGCCGGACTTATTATTTTGAAATTTTTCGCTTGGATCGATCGACGTGATACCAGAGATGTAAGCGATATCCGAAGAATTCTCGAAACATACACTGATGCGGGAAATGTCGATCGTTTGTATGAAGAGGAAGCGGAAGAATTGAAGCAAGTCGACTTCGATACTACACTTGTCGGTGCATATCTCCTGGGCAAGGATGCCAAACACATAGTAGCTCCAGAGACTCTAGAAAGCTTATCGGCGGCTCTCTCCGGCAAGGTGTTTGCGGATCTAATACAAGAAGTGGCGCGATTGATGAGCTCGTTAGATGATCATACGGAACCAGCAGCGGCTCTTCTTGGGGGCTTCTTTCGAGGGATGGGCATGGAATATCTTCGATAATCAAAACATAGACGGAGTCTCTTGGGGAGTGACTACCGATTCCATCTCCGGCAAGCATTCGCTCAATTCAGGGTTTGTAGGATGCTTGACTTGTAGATTTTTCGCTCTTAATGTCCCCGCATGCTCGAAAGCAAGATGGAAGAGGCAATTGCCAGATGTCCGGACTTATTCATTGAGTCCGGTCTGACTCTTGTTCGAAGACAAGTTGTTATTAATGGGAGACGTCCCGATTTGCTTTTCAGCGACTCCTTATCTCGTCAGCTGTTGGTGGAGATTCAGAGCGGACGATTGGACGAGGGCCACCTTCAGCGGCATTTCTACTATTACTTCGACTATCGCGCAAAATACCCATCAACACATCTTCGGCTGATGTTCATTGCGAATCGGCTCGTACCTCAACACAAACAGTTTCTCGATGAACATGGATATGAATTTCGTGAATATCCTGAACAAGACTTTGCACGCCGCATCGCCAGCTGTGAGATGCGAACCCAAGAAGTATTAGAAGTCGGGGCGGAGACGGTAACTACGCCGGGAGTCCTTGCGCCGGCCACGTATAGCTTGCTTTATGAGATTGAAATGCAGCCGATGACGTTCTGCTACAAGATGCTGTTGTTAATGTTCATGACGGAGCTAACAGATTTGGATGGAAGGGTTCCTCTGGGGTTGCTGGGAGAACGATTTCAAAGCTTTTTCGTGGATCGATCTGTCCGACACAAGACGGAAGAAAACCCAAGACGAATTAAACCCGACACCCTATCTCGTAGGACTATTCCTGCATGGGAACGCGTCATTCGTGAACAGCCGGTACGTTATCTCACCGAATCTTTTGTCATTGATGAGGGTACGACTATTAAGTGGGCCCCGCGTATTTGGAGCCAATGGAACTCTGAGCTGAGTCGTGAAATTCGGACGGCGTGCATGGACCGCCTGATTCGATATTTCAACCGTCACGTACCAGGCGGCTATTGACCATTCCTGTACGACTTCTTCAATGGGAAGACGGCTGCTGCTGGCCATGCGCTGATCAACCGATCAAGCCATAGCGCGTTAACTGGCATTTCCTGGGTCTCGAACTCCGGCTTTGGCTCGAGAGCCCTTGGCCTGCCCGCCGACGTCAGGCGGGCTCCCAGAACGCGCCGTGTCGCGCCGGCAGATAGGGATTCTAGATGTGGACACACGATCTGCTCATGCCGCGCAAGTCAAGTTGCCTTGCGCGGCGGCCTCCGTGGCTTTGCTGTTGTTAAATTCAGCGGCACGTTGTGCATGGGCTGCAGCGGTGAACACCGCTCTGTTGTCAACAGCCAACACTTTCAGCCAAGTTGCGATATAGGATGCGTGATCCTGGCGCGGCTCAAGAGCAAGCTCCAGATCAGCACAGAGGAAAGCGGCCCCGAGTTCGGCCACCAGTTCCTCGATCGCGTAACCTTCGCTCCCGAACCGATGGCCACCGAAGTCACGGTTGAGCCGGTTCTTGCTGCCAGTCCAGTGCGTAAATTCATGGGCCAGCGTCGCGTAATAACTGTCGGCGTCCTGGAAGCTCTCGAACACCGGCATCTGGATTGCATCGGCGGCGATACTGTAAAACGCACGATTCCCGCCGTGACGGATGGTTGCACCCTGAGCGAGGAAGAACTTCTCCGCGTGATCGATGCGGGCGACAGGGTCGAGTTTCGGCGCGGTTTTCGCGTAATACTTCTCTGGCAGGCCGTCGATCTGCTCGACGTTGAAGACGATGTAGCCTTTCAGAAACGGGATCTCGCGGTCGATTTCCTCGCCCGTCTTTTCGTCGGTGTCCGTGCGCGTGATGTGGTCCGCGTAGACAACCAGCGAGCCTTTTTCGCCTTTGCGGATATGAGCGTCAAGCTCCGCGGCTTGTTTGAAGGTCATCCAGATGGGAGCGGCGAAGTTCTGCGCCATCGCACTGGCCCACAGAGAGAGGACGTTGATTCCAGAGTAGGGCTTCCCGTCGTGACGGAGCGGGCGATTGATCCGCCCTGCAGCGTGCTCGGCGTTCCACGGTCTGACCCAGGGCCTCACGCCTTGTTCCAAGTGGCTGACGATCTGGTCGGTGATCCGGCCGTAGACGTCCTGCTTTTCCTTGTTCTGCATTGCTTTTTCTCCTTTACGAGCGTTTTGAAAACTTCACTCCCTCGTAGTGGCGGGGGTTTTGCAGAGCGGACCGAGCGGTCATAGGGCAGCCGGTTTGTGGCTGGCGACAGCTTTACCCTTGACGACGAAAGGGCCGTCTCTGCCAGCGGTTGCACACGAGGGAATGAGGGTTCTAAACGCGGGAGAACAAGGAAGGATGATAAAAGGATTTCAGTAAGCAACGGCATTGGGCACCGCGCGCCACGGGAGCAAAATGTACGCGCGTAATCTCCACGCTGCGTTCAGGCTTGCAGGTTACGCGGACACGTTGTATCGTTGTTTCAGCATCAGGAGCGATCCGGGAAACCGGGTCCGGCAACCGAGCAGGAGAAGCTACGGTGCCGCGAGCAGAACAACGCTCGATGCGCGGGACGAAAGTCCCGAAAACATATTCTTCCTCGAAGCTCCCGCCTGGTGTGCTCGGCGGGTTTTTTCGTGTCAAAAGTAAGCTCCTGATGCATGTTTCGGAGGAAGCGTGCATCAACCAAATTCATCTTCTTTTCTGACCCGGATGGGAGTGATCGGCATGACGCCGATCGAGCCGGTCATCTTTGCGGCTCTCATCACGGCCGAACCTCTGTTGCTCATTGGTCCGCACGGAACAGGAAAATCCTTTCTGCTGAATCGCATCTCGGCGGTTCTGGGTCTTGAGTCTCGCCACTACAATGCCAGCCTGCTGAACTTCGACGACCTCGTCGGGTATCCGCTCCCGAAAGCAAAGGGTCAGATCGATTACGTTCGGACACCGGCAGCGATCTGGGGAGCCCAGACCGTCTTCCTGGATGAGATCTCGCGTTGCCGCCCCGACATGCAGAACAAGCTCTTTCCGATCATCCATGAGAAGAGAGTTCAGGGAATCGAGCTCAAGGATCTTGTCTATCGTTGGGCCGCAATGAATCCTCCAAGCAATGACGAGGACGCCAATCAGGCCTATCTGGGCTCGGAGCCGCTCGATGCTGCATTGGCCGATCGTTTTGCCTTCGTCGTGGAAGTTCCCAGTTGGGAGCAACTGAGCGAGGAAGAGCAGGGACTCGTCATTCGCAGCCAGGGCACTGACACAGACATTGTGTCTGACCCAAGGTTTGCAGAGGATATCGCGAACGGCAGGCGGGCGCGCACAATGTTCGAAACCGATCACGCGGACGGACTTGTGACCTATGTTCGCTTGCTGATCGCACTGCTCGCCCAGGCCGGCCTGCAACTGAGCCCTCGCCGGGCCGGCACGATCCTGCGCAACGTGCTCGCTGTCCACGCCGCAAACAGCGTTTTAGGTTTCAATGTTGCGTTGCAAGACTCCGCGCTCCTTGCCCTAAGGAGCTCCCTGCCTCAGCTTGCCCAGGGAATCAAGGTCGACCAGGTTAAAGTGCTCGCCGCCCACCGGGAGGCATGGAAGGCTTCGCAGCTCGAAGAAGGCAATGCTACCCTCTCCATTCTCACGGAGCGTGATCCCGTACGGAGAGTGATGAAGGCGAGTGCGGCAGAGTCCATTTCCGCTTCCGACTTCTCTTCAATCGTTGCCGACGCGCTCGCTGCCTTGCCGCCTGGAGGACGTCACGCACTGGCGTTCAGCCTACTTGAATCAGCCTCAGCATCACGCCTTGTCGCGGCGGTTGCAGAGCAATGCGCCGAACTCTATGCATTGGTCGCAACGGCGCAGGAGGTGCACGAAAGCGTCGGATCCAAGAGCGTCAGGCACCGTGTCTGGCAGCGCATAGTCAAGATTCTGGCACAGCTTGCACCCGATCTTGAGGAGACCGTATTGAAGACCAACCTGCTCTGCGGGCTGTTCTCCTCGAATCAGCTTGCGGTTGAAGAAGACGCCGACCGCACTCTTGAGGCGTGGGAACGGGTACATGGCGAGCTCTGCCTTCCTGGCCAGCAGGAAAGGAGCAACGCTGCATGAAAACCGGGGCTCCGGATCTGCTCCATAACATGAGCGCACCGGCGAAAACGACGATCAATTGGGATGCGCCGGCTCATCGAGCCTTCGGCTTCGGGATCGTGGTTGCGCTGCCGGACAGCTGCAACGCTGCCTATGCGAGCCAGCTCCTGCAGTTGCTAGACGGCGTCAGGCGATGGACCGCGAAAGCTGCAGAGAATGAGCTGCGTCGCCGCATTCAGGTCAGGGCGCTTGAACTGCCACTGCCGCCGGTGGTAGCTGTCACAGCACAGGCACGTGGCCGGGATATCGAGTGCACTGATCTGTTGACCATCATGACGGTGCTGGCGAAATCCTCCTCGCGTGTCTATCTGCGCGACAAGGAGCCCAACTTGGTTTCGATCGTTCCCAGCCGTCGCCTCGTATTGATTGTTCCGAAAGAGGTCAGGTTATGACGAACACAACGAGGACGATCGCCGAAAGGATTCTCGATTGTTTTCCCAGCGGAACCTACGCTTTGCACGCGCTTCTTCAGCTGCTGGAAATCTCGGAAACCCGCACTGTTGAGACGGCAGCGGTCGAATGCCGGATCCAACCGAGACTGCTCGTCAATCCTGACTTTGTCGCTACGTGGGCAGAAACTCCGGAGAAGCTTCTCATGCTCATCATGCACGAGCTGCACCATGTTCTGCTCGGTCACACTCGCCTCTTTTCATGCACGACAAAGATCGACAATCTCGTCTTCGACGCAGTCATCAATGCGTTGCTGTGCCGCATGTTTCCCGGCAAGTCTTATACGTCGTTCTTTACAGATTTCTATGACCAGCGCCAGTTTCCCGCCTGCCTCCTGCGGCCTCCCCTGGGCTGGAGCCCGAGTTCGTATCCTGGTCCACCCAGTGGGCTGCGCGGGAAACAGATGAAAGCGCTGGCCGAAGTCCACCGGGCCTTGTACTCGGAAAAGGGCGCCACCTATCACGACATATTTGAAGCATTACGGAATTCCCTAACAGAGGCGATGGCCTCCGGTGTTTTTCTCCTTGGCGATCACGGCGAAGGCGGATCGCAGTTCGGACGACTTGATGCTCGCTCCCCGCTGCTGTTCGACGTGGTGCGTCAGATTGTCGAGCGCTGGCCGCAGCCGCCCGATCCAATCCGCGGGCGGTCTCTGGCCGAAATCCTCAAGCGAGAGCAGATCCGTGTATCGCGGAAGCCTTCCAATGGAGAGATTCTACGCGGCGTTCTGCGGAGAGTCGCTAACGCGGGGCAACGGGGGCGCGGGGCACCAAGGGCAGGGCAGGACACCACGACCATCAGTACGCCTCTACCGACTTTCGATCGCAGATCGGTTGTGCTGCGTGCGCTCGGCGTGCCGAATATGCTCTACGCAGCTCAGTTGCATGATCGCCGGCGAGTACACGGCGAAAGGGTCCATGTCTACCTCGATGTAAGCGGAAGTATCGGCGACCTCAGAGCAGTTCTTGGACGAATTGGAGTTTGCGGAGCGGAGGAGAGACGCTCATAAAATCCGGCCACCTTCGACAAGAGGACTATTCTGGCCAGCCAACGGTCTGTCGTCCTAACCGCGGCTTGCTCACTATGCTGAGCGCGATTTCTTCATTTGTCAAACTGTAATTAACACAAACATGTTTGCCATATAATCTGGCTCCTTCCCGTTGACCGTATCGAAATTCCGGTTTGGTTTCCTTGCAATGGCAGATTTTGATCATTTGTATGGAGAAGTGGCACGAAAACTGCGTCAGGCCAGAGCTTTAGCAAAGGCCTAGCTAGGAAAGACTTGCGCAGCAACTCGGAATCAGCTGGGCTTCTGTTGTCGACTATTCTTGACACGTGAGACATATCGATATCAACCTCCTTTGAACAACCTTCTATCTATAAGCGTGCCGAATCTGAGTAAAACCGACAGGCGACTGAAAAATTTTTTGCTTGGCTGCTGACATCTCTCAAGATCGCCGGTATATGAGGCGCAATAGCACGAGTATGTTTGCCTGATAATCGTGGTTCTTAGTGTTGACCGCAGTGGAATTCCGGATTAGCTTCCTCTCAATGGCAGATTTTGATGACTTGTATGGCGAAGTGGGGGCGAAAATTGCGTCAGGCGAGAGTAACGCAGGGACTTAGCCAGGAGAGGCTTGCGCAGCAACTCGGAATCAGCCGCGCTTCCGTTGTGAATATCGAAGCAGGGCGTCAGAGGGCTCCCCTGCACCTGTTGTGGCAGTTTTCGGAGACACTCGCAACCGACTTAAGCCTGCTGATCCCTCGACGAGAGGAACTTTCGCCTGCGGCGAAGGAAGCCACATTGAACACGGCAATGGTCAGGCAGATTAGAGAAGCGGCGAATAATGATTCAGAAGCAGTCAGGCTTCTGACCAGGCTTGCCAGCAAGCTCAAAGCGTCAATCGAGATCGATTCCCCAGGCAGGAAAGCCCATGATCAGAGAAAAGCTCGAAGAAAAGGCTGAAAAAACTCTACGTGAAACAGACACGTATCGCATTCCAGTCGCGATCGAAGTTCTCGCTCATCGTCTCAATCTCGCAATTCAATCCGAGGCGCTCGGAGACAATGTAGCCGGCATGCTCGTGATCGAAGGGGATCGCGGAGCCATAGGATATAACTCAACCCACGCTCTCGTCCGGCAACGATTCACGATCGCTCACGAAATCAGTCACTATCTACTGCATGTAAAAAAGAATCAAAAGTCACAGCTTTTTATTGATCGTCATCTGGCGTTCCGGCGAGACGGATACTCCTCCGGAGGACTTGATCATGAAGAGATCGAGGCCAATCAATTCGGTGCTGCGCTTCTGATGCCTCGGAGCCTCGTGCAGCAGGAGGTTAAAAAGAACGATCTCGACCTGGATGACGAAGAGGCAATTACCTTCCTGGCCAAACGGTTTCATGTCAGCACTGCTGCCATGAGCAATCGATTGTCGAATCTTGGCATGCTACGTTGAACGGATAACAAGCCAGAGCGCCTTTCGCCGTGCTTGGGGCATCTCCCAGCTTTGACAACTAAATCGACCAGCCTCTTTTGAGGCTCCGAGCGCACTTCGGAGAGATGTCGCCAAGCCCTTTAGTCCTCAGATGCTCCGCTTTCATAGGCGCGCTATTCAAAGAGAGGCGTTGAAGCGGCCCGTTAGCGAGAGTACTGCAAAGTTCATGCTGCACCTTTTGGGGGCGGTTCACGCTTATAGGAGTGAAGGCGGCCAAGAACTAAGTATGTAACTTCGTCGCTCTTCGAGCAAATGCCTGGCTCCAAAAAAGCCGAACTAACCATTTCAAGTTCAAGGAGACGAAAATGAAAAGCTCAATTCTCAGAAAGCTGCGTCCGGCCTTGGTTGCGACGACCCTAGCCGTGACTCTCAGTAGCGCTGTGACTTTGTGCCTAGCCCAAGAGCAAAGCCAAAATGAAGTAGCTATAAACGGAAGAGTTAGTCTACCTCAGGCAGACAGAGCGGTCCTGAATCGTTTGGAACGGGGTCTCATCGAACCTGACAGTCTCAATCAAGATCCTCTCTTGATTGCGCAGGCTGGGGGACTATGGTGCTACACCAACTACGGACGGTACCCAATGGCGTATGTCATGCCGGTGGGGTCTTGGTGCAGCGTCAACGTTAATTTTTACCCTTACGTCTTGCAAGGCACTGTCGGATATTGAGCTCATCGGTCAAAAGCGGCGAGGCGATTAACAATCAATTTTGTGAGGACCGAGACCAAAACCGGTCCTCATTTTTTCGTCTACCTGCTTCCATTCAGATCGGCCGTGAGTGATTCGCTGTGTCCCGCCTCAAGCTACCCGATTGAGGCGACCGAGGCGCAATCGGTTACAACTCGACCCATGCTTCTGTACGCTGAGATTCACGATATTCCATAAGGTTGCCCATTACTTGTTGCCTGAAAATGACTGGATGATCGAGCATCCTAACCACAGCAGAGTTAGTGGGTAATTTCCCATGCTCGATGTCTGGGCCAAAAAGGCGCTCGGTTCGGCACTTGGAAGTCTTTTACTTCCAGCAGAGATTAAATCGCTAAACGCGGGCAGAAAACCTATACTCAAAGAAACAGACTGCAACTCGTCGTCGCATCAACCATCACGGGTTCGATTATTACGTCAAGCGCCGATCTATCCGCTTGACCGACCCCGACACATCGTGCAATCAAGGAGCCTGCTGAGACCCGGACAGCTTATCGTCACCAGATAACGCGGCAGCCATGAAGTCCGCAGTTCGGGATTGCTGCATCCGAAGTTCATCCGGCGATCGGAAACGCAGAGGCAAGATGTGCCTCCGTCTTCTCAAACCCGCGCTATCATCAGTACGACGAGATAATAACCCCGCGCACCCCGTTCCTCCGGCGATGGTCATCATGCAAACTGCCGATAACGACGTCACCGGACTGCTGAAGGCCTTGCGCGGAGGCGACCGAGAAGCCGCCGAAAAGCTGTTTCCGCTGGTCTATGCCGAATTGCATCGCCTCGCTGCGGCCTACATGCGCCGCGAGCGCGCCAACCACACGCTTCAACCTACCGCGCTTATTAACGAGGCGTACCTTCGCCTCGCCGACGCTTCGATAGACTGGCAAAGCCGCGCGCATTTCATCGCTGTCGCGGCCAACGCCATGCGCCGCATCCTCGTGGACCACGCACGCGCCCACTCTGCCGCCATCCGCGGGGGAGGCCTGCGCCGCATCGAGTGGGACGATGCGCTCGGCATCCCCGCGCAACGCTCAGCCGAACTCATCGCACTGGACGCGGCCCTGGACCGGCTCGAAAAGACCAAACCCCGTCAAGCACGCATCGTCGAACTCCATTACATCGGAGGTCTCTCCTTCGACGAAATCGGCGCCGTCCTCGAGATCTCCCCACGCACCGCCAAGCGCGACTGGGCCGTGGCGCGGGTGTGGCTGTTCAAAGCGGTGGGCGGGTAATTCAGCCGCGCTTGGAACAAGGCTAAATAAGAATAGAGTTGGGACAGTTCCAGAATCCTGATTGCACGGCTCATCTGGGTCACATATGATCTGGCCTACTTTTTTATCGCTTTGGGGGGATTAATTTCGACGATCTCGTCCGGGGATGGATTCGTACATCCCGAATTGAATGCCGCTGTGTAGTGATACGATTGGGGTGCAACGCCCTGAGCGATCGTGCAGATGGCCAAATTAGAGCCGTCGCTTGGAATTGACGACGTCCCGCATAGCTTCGTTCCATTCAGGGTTATCGTGAAGGGACTATTGCTTACCCACGTTAGTTCACTGTTTGCAGCTATTGAAATTGTGGAATCTGGCACTCCGGTAGGTTGAAGGGGGTCCAGCTGGACGGTGTTATTTGCGCAAACTACATATGCGGAGAATTGCGGGAGCCGACTTGCCGCAGCCTTGGTTCCGCGCGGTTGATTACTTTGTGAAGGCATGCTTGCTTGTGCTGGCGCAGCATTGTTTGTCTGAACAACCGTGGTTTGCACCTTCAAAGAGTAATGATTCCCGAAGATGTGCCCGAAAACTTCCCGCACATCTCTCAAGAGGCCTATCGGCTTGAGAAACTCTTGAGGAGTTAACGGTGACGTTCGTTGCTGAATACCGGGATCGGGACAGTTATAAGGCTTGCCATCGGTCGAAACACATGTGAAGAAATATGGTCCGTCTGGTTTGTCGCCTTTAATCGTACAGTTAGGCTGGCCTTGTTCAACACACGGTGAATTGCCGCCTTTGAAGCTGAAAGCAACATCTGTATGCGGTATTGCAGGACGGGTTAGCTGCAAGATATCGCCTGGACTTACAATTAGATTCGCTTGTCCGTAACGCTCAACCTCGAAATTGATCTGTGCACCTTGCGCGGACAGCTTGGTTGGCTCTTTCAGCCAAGTTGACCAATCCATCCAGATTCCCACAAAAATACCCAGAGCTAAGATGCAAGTAATTCCTACAATGATCCAAACCTTCCGCATGATTGTCTCCTTTCGCAATGCTCAGGGGTTTCATCATCAACTCAAAGTACTGCTCTAATCTTTTGAACGAAGCTTTAGATATGCTCTATACCTCGGGTCATTTTGAATTTCTCTGAGATCGAGCGCCAAGTCCACGTCAGCCCGTGAAATTCCATTATCGGTGCACCAGATCAGCAGCTTCACGGCTTCATTTTTCTTGCCCATCACTGCCAATGCCTGCGTCAGCACAAATCGAGAGGCAACGTCAGTCGCTCCGTTCGTTTCGGCACTCTGGATGTCCTTCTCGGCTTCCGCGACGTTGCCTATCTTGGCGTCGTAGAAGGCGAGGTTCGCCCAGTCGAATCCGTTCTGTGAATTGGCTGACATGGAGTTCCTGAGGACTTCCGCCGCTCTTCGGTAACTCTCCAACTTCTTCGCTGAATCTCCCAGCATTGCATAGCAGTCGCCGATATTGCGATGAATGAGATGATAATTCGGCTCGATGTCCGCTGCCTGCTTATAGTTATTCAAGGCTGACTTGTACAACTTGTCTTCAAAGTCGAGATCGCCCAATGCGAGATAAGCATCTGTGTTCGGCTCTCTGCGAATGCTCTCCCGTAGCGCGTCGCGGGCGTCCTGATTCTTGCCCAGTTGAATGTACGTAGCCCCCAGGTTGGCCATTGGCAGGGCTACACTCGGCGCCGCCATGCCTGCCTCCGAAAAGGCGGTCGCAGCGTCCTGGTAGTGAGCTTCGCGCGCCAGCGCGGTTCCCAAGTTGTTATATGCCGGCCAGAAATTCGGCCGTAGCGCGATTATGTCGCGATAAACCTGCTCCGCTTCCTCCAGATGACCCGTGTTTAACAGTCCTTCTGCCTTCTCGACCATGATCTTAGGGTTTCCCGGATCCGCTTTCAGCGCTTGAGCAAAGAAGCTCATCGCTTCGGCGGTTTTGCCCATGTAGAGTGATACCAGAGCTTGGCTCAACAGCCCTGTGGCCGATTCGGGACTTAAGCGCAGTGCATCTCGCGCATTTCGCAAGGCCAGTACGAGATTCGCAGTCTCCTGCGTAAGCCGAAATTGACGAACATACGCAATCGCGAGCCTGGCATAGGCAAGCGCGAACTCTGGATTCAGCTCCAGGGCCTTTTGGTATTTTGCGATCGCCACTTTCAGCCCGGTGGAGTTCGGTTGGTCCCACAGGTCTTCTGCCTCGCTGTAGAGTTGCAGGACCAGGGGAGTGATCCGTTTCAACTGCTCCTCATCGCTAACCTTCTTCTCATGCTCCGGCAATTGCAGCAGCATTGCCGCCAATCCAAATGCCTTCTCAGCGATTGATCCCAGCTCAGCAGATGCGCAACTCATCGACCCCTTCCTCAATACGCGCCTAGTTTGTGCATCCAAGAGATTTAGATCCAGTCTCGCCATCGAGGGTGTCTGATCCATGGCGCCAGCGAGAACGAGATTTGCTCCCAGTCCCTGCTGGCTCATTTCCGGGGAATCGACTGCGGCCGCTCCGGAAGGCAAATCTCGAGGCGTAATCACCATAAAGTTTTTCACCGACATTTCCAGTTGGCTCAATTTCTGGCCTAATACGTCGAGCACCATGTACAAAATGGGCGAAGCCTTGGTCTTCGGCCAAGCCATCAACGCTACAAATCTCTTTTCCGGGATTGGCTCAAACCAGAACCTGATCCGGTTCCACTCAAGCCACGCCCCCATTCCGGAAAGTGCCGCCGCTGCGCCGGCAAGGACCAGCACGCTGCGCCGGGAAGGCCCCGGATGCCGCGGGTCATGTGTGCTCGGCGCTGACCTTGTGCTGCTATCGAGCGCAAGTCCGGGGATCATCTGGAGTGCCGACGCGAGGTCGTTGCATCGCGCCGCCGGAGTCGGCTGCAGGCAGCTCTCCACCATGCGCCGCCAAGGCGGCGGGGCACCCGCCTCCTGCAATTCCTTGCGTGCAGGTGCCTCGGCAATGGGACTTAGAGGCAGTTGCCCGGTGAACATCTGGTAAACCACCACTCCGAACGCATATACGTCGCTGGCCTGCGAAGGGGGCGAACCATAAAACAACTCCGGTGCAGCGTATCCAGGGGTCCCCGGCACGCCGTGCAACGTCAGGGCCGTGCTGTCCTGCACAATCGCCCGCGCCAGCCCGAAATCCATGATCCACGCATGCATCTCTGCGCCGGCGCCATTCACCAAGATGTTGGCAGCCTTGATGTCGCGATGCAGGACACCTGCCTTGTGCGCCGCCGCGAGCCCCAAACCGACCTGCCGCGTGATGACCGCGATTTCCTCCAGAGACATCCGCCCCGAGCGCGCGAGGCGTGCGGCCAGCGTCTCGCCATCGAGCAGCTTCATAGTAAGAAAGAGGAGCAGGCCTTCGGGCCGTTTCCACTCGAACACGTCGTAAATCGGGCAGACATGAGGGTGAACCACCTCTCGCGCCATCAACACTTCCCGCTTGAATCTCTCGTGCATCACCGGATCCATGGCATAGTGCGAAAGGATCGTCTTGAGCGCGACATGGACGCCCCGCAAGTGCGTGTCTTCCACCTGGTAAACCTCGCCCATTCCTCCTCTGGCAATGAATCTTGTAACCATGAACCGATTCGCGATCATTTCGGTGGGCTGGAACTGGGGTAAGTACGATCCGTTGGAATCGGCCCCCGGGCGGGGCGGAGGCAACCACGAAGAACCCGTATTCAGGTTGGCATTAACGATAGGCTGATTCAAAAAGCTGCCTGCAAGCTCGTCGTCCCGGAGCAACTGTTCGACTCTGATCCGGAGAGCCGGCGAGTGCCGGCAAGCCTCGTCCAGATACGCTTCTCTCTCCGCCGGGTCGAGCCCTAAGACCGTGGCGAAAAGTCGTTCCGCTTCTTCCTGCAAATCTTCCATACTAAACACTCTGGGTCCCTGCTGTTAGCAACTTACAGATGGGAAAGTAGAAAGTAGGGTGCGGAAACACTTGATGGTAACTAATCACTAACTCCCGACAGTGAGAAGCTGTGGTTTGGATCTCGCTCGCTCTTCGAGAGGAGCAACTCCTCTCCAAGCCAGCGATGGAGCGTCTGCGTCCCGCAATAATCTGTTCGAGTAACGCCGTCTTATCGATGTGCTCAAAAGGAGGATTCTGGAGGAAGCTTCCAGCACGATCGCCACTCGAGAGGAGTTCTTCGACAGTTCGTCTGAGCTCAAGATCGCTGCCGCATTCCTGATCGAGAAAAGACCCCCGCCGAGCCGGCTCAAGCAGAAGCGCAGCCTCGAACAAATGCTTTATCACCTCTTGTTGACTCGCCATAGGTTCCGATCCAAAGCCATTGAAACGAACCATTCGGGGGAGAATGTACGGGCGCTACACCAACGAAATGTTATATACGGCTTTGCCAAGTTGCAGGCTAAAGAGCCAAATACAAAACCGCGATAGGTTGTAGCTACTTCACAATGCCCAAAATAGAAGGAGCATTTATTCCGAGCTAACTCGGGAATGAAATGAGCTTATACCACTCTTGAAGTTGCACCCGCATTATTTTCACACCAACGAAATTGCGATAACGAGATCGCGAGCCTGTCTGTAGCCGAATTGGTTAACGATTTGTTACCGAGGCCGCTCACCATGTTACTTAGCTGCCACGAAGATTTGGGGCAGGCCAGTGGAAAATGCTTCCGATGGCCAGACATTGCTCTATATCCGGAGGACAATTTGAATGTCCGCCAGTCGCCATCTTCTTTAGCACTGTCGCTTCCGCCCGATTCCGGCCTCGAAACAGCGACACCAACGCAATTCAATATTCCGCACAGTTTCTGACTCAGCGTGCGATCAAAATAGAGACCGGGGTAAATTGGTACCCCGGTTCCCACAGCCTCTGCGGCATTTGACACTACCTCATTTCAAGGCAACCAGCACCGTGTCACTTGCTTGAAGCTTCGCTTCATTGAGTCGTGCCTGCTTCTCCGATTTTGACGTCGGAAGCTGGATGTCAGCGTCACCAGTTCCCGCCTCGACCTCACTCAGGAAATACTGATCACCGTATCGATGAAAGACCAGTTTCCTGCCAGTTCCACGGACTGTATCTGTTGACTCGACTAGGCTGATTGCATGATTTTTGCCATCCTTGCTTCTGACCTCAATGGCATACCCATCGAGAACGGAAATACTATAGGTACCGTGCGGCATTGCTTTCTGTTGACAGATGAAATCGAAGGGAATGTCGGCCTGTGCCTTGGTCCGCGCGAAAGCACCGCTCGCCGAGAGAAGGCCGGCGCCTACGAACAATGCTAGTTTCCTCATGTGTTTCATGACCTGTCTCCTTGTGAAGAGTCTTGATTTCGACGCCTTCAATCTCTACAGCGAAGACAAGGAACCATTAGTGCCATTCATTTCGTGGTTTATTCATGATTGGTGGCGATATACGTGTGACAGCCGTTCCAGTCAGCGCAGAGGACCGTTCGAGCCTTGAAGCGCAATCATCCTTTCCCAGTTCTTGTTCGCGCAAGTACTTCCAAAACATACTCGATTTGCCACATCGGTCCCTCCTGAATGAGTAACTCTTTCGTGTTCCTTGGTGATGCCTCAGCGGCATCAACGTTGACGTAGAAGGTCTTGGACACTGGCGAAAAACAAGGACATGATTGGGCCATAGGAGGTGGAGATGGCGCAGATTTTCACCACAGTTCCTCACGAGCTGACAGGAATAACTAGCGGTGAGTATTCCGCGCAGTTGCTAACGGTTTCTGAAATCGCGCAGACATTGAGGGTTCCGGTTTCCTGGGTATACGGGCGCACGCGGCGCAGGGGATTGGAGCGAATGCCGCATATCAAGTTAGGAAAATACCTGAGATTCGACCCGAATACGGTTTCCGAGTGGCTGAAGAGCATGCGGGAGAACTAGTTTGATTCGCCCCAAAGCAGCGAATACACTTTCTTTCAACGCAGAACCGCCTAAGCGGGACAACCATGGAGGACGCATGGCCCGTAATAGACGATTTCAACAAGGCTCACTCTTTAAGCGAGGCTCTCGTACAAAGGTTTGGGTTGCACGTTGGTGGGAAGTAGTTTTGGGAGCTGAGGGCAAACCCGAACAAATTCGACGTTCGGAAATCCTTGGAACCGTAGCAGACATACCCACCCGCCGTGAGGCGCGACAGATCCTTTCGGATCGGTTGCGTTTGATCAATAGCGGCGATTACCGACCTCCATCGACTTGGACACTCAAAAATTTTGTCCAGAATCGATGGTTGCCGGAAGTGCTTCCTGCCCTGAAGTACTCAACAAAACTGCACTACGAATACATCGTGAATACCCACCTGATCCCTGAATTTGGCGATATGCAATTGAGGCTGATTACACGCGAATTGGTTCAGAGCTTCCTGACAGAAAAGCTTCGCTCTGGTTTGTCGTGGAAGACTGTAAAGCATATTCGCACGACGTTTGGAACCATCTTGAGGGCGGCGGAAGCTGATGATCTCCTGTCAGCCAATCCCGTTCTCAAGACCAGGCTCCCTCGTCGTGGTCCGGTTTCAGAAAGAGCGCCGATTGCCCCAGAAAAACTCCTGGAGCTGCTCGACGCATTGCCGGAGCCGTCGCAATCGCTTGCGTGGCTGCTCGCTCTCACGGGTCTTCGCATCGGAGAACTGCTTGCTCTTCGTTGGCGCGACGTTGATCTCGAAAGAGGATGTATTCGGGTTCGGCAGACCGTTTACGAGGGTCAGTTCGACGATCCAAAGACACGGCGAAGCAGGAGGACTGTGCCGTTGGGTAACAGGGGAGTCGAGATCCTGACACGCCGCAAACCAGTGCGGTTCGACCCGGAAGCTCTGGTGTTCGCCTCTGGCAGGGCAACACCGCTGAGCCGCCGCAACCTCCTCAATCGCCAATTGAAGCCGGCTTGCGAGAGGGTTGGACTCATTGGAGCGAACTGGCACTGGTTGCGGCATGCACACGCCACGATGCTCGATGCCGTTGGTGCTCCCTTGGGGACAGTGCAGGCTCTACTTGGACACTCGTCTTCAGAGATCACGCGGGAAGTGTACTTGCACTCGCTTCCGGCCGATGCAAAGGATGCGGTGCAAAGAGTCGAGGATTTAATGATTGGACCCAAACGGACCCAAGTTCCGGATTTTCCGGAAATGATGAGTACTCTAATTCATTGATTAACTGGGATTTAGATGGTCGGGGAGAGAGGATTCGAACCTCCGACCCCCTGGTCCCGAACCAGGTGCTCTACCAGGCTGAGCCACTCCCCGATCGTGTGGCAGAAAATTCACGCAGAAAGCGTTCCTGGTGGGTGCTTTCTCTCCTTACGCGAACTAATTCAGTTTATCAGAAGATTGCCCGAACCGGCAGGGCATATCCGCTCCTTGTCCCCGCGGTCCCGCGCGAATACTGAGGCTAGGTCTCGCCTTCAGCCACGATAGCGACGGCCAACGATCCGGTATTTTCCCGATAACACGCGCGCAATCGCTTCTGCGTATGCAACGTGCTCCTGCTCGAGAATGCGGGCGGCCAGCGTATGCGCATCATCGCCATCCAGAACAGCCACGGTTTTCTGCAGAACAATGACGCCATGATCAAGCTGCTCATCGACAAAGTGCACAGTGCAGCCCGTGACTTTCACGCCATAATCAAAGGCTTGCTGTTGCGCATCAAGCCTCGGGAACGCAGGCAGCAGCGATGGATGAATATTCAGAATGCGCTGCGGAAACGCCGCCACGAATTCTGCCGAGAGCAAGCGCATATAACCGGCAAGACAGACGAGATCCACATCATGTTCGCGCAGGCAAGCAATGATCTCAGCATCGTGCTCTGCGCGTTTACGTCCGCGCGCCTCAATCGCAATTGCATTCAAACCGCGAGTGCGCGCAGCTTCCAATCCGGGAGCGTCAGCTTTGTTCGAGATCACCACTGCGATCTCAGCATCCGGTAAGTCGCCTTTGTCAATCGCGTCGGCGATAGCGAGAAAGTTCGATCCGCGTCCGGAAAGAAGAACGCCGAGACGCTTGCTTGCGCTCACTGATAGATCACCCGGCGATCGCCCTTAACCGTTCGCCCGATCACATAGAACTTTTCATTCGCGCGTTCCAGCATCGACTTCACGCGCTTGAACTTCTCCGCTGGAACCACCGCGATCAGGCCAATACCCAGATTGAATGTTCGCAGCATCTCGTCCTGCGAGACGGTGCCCAGCTCACGCAGATGTTCGAAGATAGGCAGCACGGGCCAGCTTCCAAGTTCAATGACCGCTGATATGTGCTTTGGCAAAATACGCGGCAGGTTTTCAGTGATGCCACCGCCGGTGATGTGCGCCATGCCAGTCACGTAGTCGCTCGCCGTCAGCTTCTTGATGACATTCAGGTAGCTGCGGTGCGTCTTCATCAAAGCTGCGCCAGCCTTCTCCTTGAGCGCATTCACATACTGCTCGGCTTTATATCCTGCGACCTCAAAAAACAATTTGCGAGCCAGCGAATAGCCGTTGGTGTGCAATCCTGTCGAAGGCAATCCGATCAGCACATCGCCGATCTGAATCTTCGCGCCGGTAATGATCTTCTCTCGCTCGACGACGCCGACGATGAAACCAGCCAGGTCGTACTCCCCGTCGGAATAAAAGCCAGGCATCTGCGCCGTTTCTCCGCCGATCAGGGCACATCCATTCGCACGGCATGCATCGGCAAGTCCGCTCACGATCTTCTCCGCAATGGCTCCATCAAGACGCCCGGTAGCCAGGTAGTCGAGAAAGAAGAGGGGGACAGCACCTTGCACGGCAATATCGTTGACGCAATGATTCACCAGGTCTGCACCGACTGTATGGTGAATGCCGAGCTCGAACGCCACTTTCAGTTTTGTTCCCACACCATCGGCGCTCGAAACCAGCACAGGCTGTTGATATTTCGCGGTATCCAGCTTGAAGAGACCGCCAAATCCGCCGATTTCGCTCAGCACGTTCCGGTTAAAGGTCTTCTGTGCCAGGTACTTGATGCGTTGCTTGGTCCGGTCGCCGCTCGTAATGTCGACTCCGGCATCCGCATAGGTAACCGGAGATTTCAGGCTGCTCGATTTCTCGTCTGACAATGTATTTCCGTTTTCGTAGAGATAAGGCTGAGAAGAGTCAGTTTAGCACTCCAGCGCGCACTTCAGATGCGGCCGGATCCCGGGAAAACCTCCCTCCTTTATCGATTTTGCACAATTCCCTTAGATCAGATCCCTGTTGTCACGGCAACTCCTTAATGGATTTCTTGCGAATGCACATCCTTTTGTGAAAATCAACAATTCTGAAGAAAATATTTCGCGTAAATGCATCCAACGGATACGCTTAGTGGAGCGCAGCCTGCGCCTCGGAGCCCCTTTTGAAAATCTCGACCTTTCCCCGTTTTGCGGTTGTTGCCAGCCTGCTATCTTTTGCTGCCCTGCCTGTCGTTACATACGCCGCCACTTCAGGTCCCGGCGGCGGTATCCCCAGCCCTATTGGCCAGATCCATGACGTTGCTTTCGGCCCCGGCGGTGGCATCCCCAGCCCTATCGGCCAGATCCATAACGTTGCCTTCGGCCCTGGCGGCGGTATCCCCAGCCCTATCGGCCAGATCCGTGACGTTGCTTTCGGCCCTGGCGGTGGCATTCCCAGCCCTATCGGCCAGATCCATAACGTTGCCTTCGGCCCTGGCGGCGGTATCCCCAGCCCTATCGGCCAGATCCATGGGTAAGTTCTGAGTAACTAGAAGTTATATTTTTTCTTGGAATTTACTTTTGTCCGGGTAAGATGCGTGTATGAAAGTCTCGCTGTTAGACAACGCGTTATGGGCAGCGAGCTTCGCAGGCAATCTTATCTTGTTCGCGGTTCTGCTTTTTCGCAAACGATGGCAGAATTTCCCCGTATTCACCACCTTAATTGGGTATTACGTCGTAGAGAACATCATCGTCTTCCTGGTGTACCAGTACGACCCACATATATATGTAAAGGTCTACTGGGTCACCTTCGCGCTTGATTTTCTCTTGCAGGTTGCTTTGATTGTCGAGGTGGCGCGTGTTGTGCTTCGCCCTACGGGCACATGGTTGCAGGATGCGCGCGCCAGCTTTCTCGTTTCGGGAACAACCGGAGCGCTCATCGCGGCGGCACTCACCTTCGCCATTCATCCGTCAGTTCCCAAAACCATCGATGCCTGGGGAATACGCGCCTATTTGTTCACCAGCCTCATTTTCTGCGAGCTTTTTCTGGTCATGATGTTTGCCGCGCAAAGGCTGGGTTTGGTGTGGCGAAATCATGTCATGGGGTTGGGTCAGGGACTGACCGCATGGGCCTTGATATCCGCCATGGTGGACGTCGCACACAGCTATTACGGTGCCAACTATATATATGATTTTAAAGCTCTTGAACACATCCGCACCATGGCCTACATTGGTGCCGTAATCTATTGGACTGTCACCTTCTGGCTCCCAGAACCGGAAAGACGTCCACTTTCCGACGAAATGCGGAAATATCTTGTTGCCTTGCAGCAAAAAGTTCACTACGATTCTACCCAGGTTAGCAGTGCTCAAAATCTACGCTGAGAGCTGGCCGTGACGCCTATTCTGTTACTCGTCTTATTCCTGGTTCTTCTCGCTGGCGGTCTGATTTATTCGCAAATCAGCGCTGGTCGCCTGCGCTCCATCTCGTGGGAAGATCTCGTATCGCGCATGCAGCCCATGCATGCACGCGGGCTTGAGATCGTGGCACTCGATAATCTGCAGCCAAGGGCCAATCAGCTACAGCTGGAGCCGGAACACCTGTGGGGTCTGATCGGCGGTAAAGAGGGTCTGCGCAGAATGCGCAATAACGCCGACCTGCTGATCGCGCTCGCGGCATATGTGCAGCGCTGGAACTTCGAAGAGGGTGTGATTGTTACCGAACGAATGCGCCATGACGCAGTACAACTCAAGCGCGCTATCTTCCGCCTTCAGTTCGACATGTTCATTCGCCGTTCGCAGCTGCGTGCACCCTTCTACATTCATCAAGCCGCTTCTTCCTACTATCTGATGACCCGTCGTATTCTGGCTCTCTACGAAACGAGTCATGCGGGACTTCTTCCGCGTCTGTCTGAAGCTCTCTAGCTCGCTAAAGAGCGAAAAAGAAAAAGCCTCTCTCCCAAGAGAGGCTTTTCTGCGTTCCCTCTCAGCATCGCCCTATACTGATCAGTGATGCCCGTTTCCCTGAAAAGACAACTCAGTCGTTCTACCGAACTGCAGCGACGCGCTGAAAAATTTCTTCCCGGGGGAGTGGACTCGCCGGTGCGCGCATTCCGCGCTGTCGGCGGCAACCCTCCATTCGCCGTCAAAGGCGAGGGAGCCTATCTGTGGGACGCGGACGGCAATCGTTATCTCGACTATTTCGGTTCGTGGGGACCGATGATCCTCGGCCACGCATTTCCTCCCGCGGTCGAAGCGATTCAGAAGGCCGCCGCCAAGAGCGCCAGCTTCGGTGCCTCGACTCCCGCAGAAGGCGATCTGGCTGAACTCGTCATAGAAGCATATCCATCCATCGAAAAGCTGCGCTTCGTCAGCTCAGGAACAGAAGCAACGATGTCCGCGATTCGGCTCGCGCGCGCCTTTACCGGACGCGATTACATCATCAAGTTCGAGGGCTGCTATCACGGTCACTCCGATGGCTTGCTGGTCAAGGCAGGATCAGGCGTGGCGACCTTCGGCATCCCCGGCTCTGCTGGAGTGCCCGACCAAATCGCGCACTACACGCTCGCTCTCCCGTTCAACGACATCTCGGCCGTAGAAGCAGCCTTCGCCGCGCATCGCGGCCAGATTGCCTGCGTCATCCTCGAGCCCATTGTCGGCAACATGGGCTGTGTTCCGCCTGAAGACGGCTACCTCGAAGCTCTGCACGAAATCACGAAGCAGGAGCACGCTCTGCTCATTTTCGATGAAGTCATGACCGGTTTCCGTGTCGCCTATGGCGGCGCACAGCAGCTATACAGTGTACAGCCCGACATGACCACGCTGGGCAAGATCATCGGAGGCGGCCTGCCCTGCGGTGCCTTCTGTGCGCGCGCCGAAATCATGGACATGCTCGCCCCAGCTCGGCCCCGTCTATCAGGCCGGAACGCTCAGCGGAAACCCGCTCGCCATGGCCGCGGGCATCGCCACCGTCAGCTATTTGAAAGAGCACCGCAGCGATGTCTACGCAAAGCTCGAAACTCTGAGCGCTGCCGTGGCCAATGGCGTCACCGCAGAAGCAGCAAAAGCCGGCGTGCCACTCACAACGAACCGCATTGGCGCGATGTTCACCTGGTTCTTCACCGCCAACCGCGTCACAGACTTCGAGTCTGCCTCGACCTCTGACACGACAGCGTTCGCCCGATTCCACAGCGCAATGCTCGACCAAGGCATCTGGCTCCCACCCTCGCAGTACGAAGCCGCATTCCTAAGCACCGCCCACACGATGGATGATGTAGCAACGACGATCACCGCAGCAAAGGAAGCCTTCTCAGCGGTAGTCAATGCCTCTCTATAACGTGTCGTCCTGAGCGACGCGAAGGATCTGCTTCTTTCTCAGCAGGCGCACGAAGAGGGGTGGGAAGTAACGCCGGTGATGAGCTGAACCTGACGTCTAACCCCAGGCATCCACCGTCACATACCGAACCGACTCGCGCGTACTCTGCAGCAATTGCGCCGTAGCCGCAACCGAGTGCCCACGATCCTGCCCAATCCCAGCCTGCCCGCCATCGTGCAGCAGCAGGTTTGACCCACAACCGCGCCGCCGATTCCGCCGGATACCCTTCTGCAAATTCGCCAGAACCTGCTCCGCCGTTGTAGGTTTCCAGTCGTACCCCATCGCATTCCACAGCACCGGCGTCAGGCCCAGATCGCGCGCCGCGCGCAGCACATCCGGTCTTCTCGCGCCATGCGGCGGCCGAAAATAACGCACCGCCTCTCCGAGCGCATCTTCAATCGCCGCATTGCAACCTGCCAGCTCTTCCCGCACACGCCGCGGCGATTGAAATAAAAGCACCGGATGACTCATGGTATGGTTGCCGACAATGTGCCCAGCAGCGCGGATCGCCCGGGCAATCTCCGGACGTTGTCGCACAAAGCGCCCGATCAGAAAGAAGGTAGCGCGTACATCATGCTCTGCCAGCACATCGAGCAGCTGTTGCGTATAAGGATCGTTTGGCCCGTCGTCATAGGTCAGGGCAAACTCGCCCGCATCAGGACCGCCAATGATCGCCCGGCCAAAAATTTGCGAAGTCGGCCACATGGCTGCATAGGCGTATCCACCTGCGGCGAGCGTGGCCGCGGTTCCGGCAGTGGCGAGGGTGGCAAGCATTGGGTTTAGTTTAGCCTGTTGCCGATTCGGGAACCTGAAGGTAGCGCTGCGACGGGAAGCGTGATACTTTCGTATTTCATTCGCTTTTAAGAATTGGTTTGTGATGGCCAAGCTTTTCGAACAACCCCGTTTTATCGCTGTTGAAGGTCCGATCCGCGTCGGCAAGTCATCACTGGCGCAGCACCTGGCGAAAACTCTGCATGCGAAGCGCATCGTCGAGCCGGAAAATAATCCCTTTCTCGACCGCTTTTACGGCGCAGAGCCAGGCATGGCTTTCGCCGCGCAGATGTGGTTTCTCGCCGAACGCTACGAGCAGCTCCGGCAAGCCAAGAACTCCGACGAACCCGTCGTAGCCGATTACATCTTCGAAAAGGACAAGCTCTTCGCCTACGTCAACCTCAGCGATGCCGAGCTGGCGCTCTACAGCCGCTACTACCAAATGTTCCGCGAACAGCTGCCCGCGCCGGATCTCGTCATCTACCTGCAAGCCACGCCGGAAGTGCTGAAGCAGCGCCTCAAACGCAAGGGCATCGCCGGCGAACGGGCCATAAGCGACGCCTACATTGAGCAGATCGCCGCCGCATACGAACACTTCTTCTTCCACTACACGGCCAGCGATCTGCTGATCGTCAACACGTCCGACATCGACTTCGTGAACAACAACAAAGACCTGAAGCTGCTGATGAAGCGCCTTTCCGAGCCGATCAAAGGCACGCAATATTTCCTGCCATTAGGAGAAAACGTCGCGGACTAACACATCATAAAAGCAAAAAAGAGCGCGAAAATCGCGCCCTTTTTGCCAAAAAATAATCCGACTTAAGCAGCTTCGGCGCTAGCCAGAGCAGCCTTGGCCTGCTCAACCAGAGCAGTAAAGCCCTGAGCATCATTCACAGCAATGTCAGCAAGAATCTTGCGATCCAGCTCGACACCGGCCTTCTTCAAGCCATTGATCAGCTGCGAATAGCTGATGCCGTTGATCTTCGCGGCAGCATTGATGCGCACAATCCAGAGCGAGCGATACTGGCGCTTCTTCTGGCGGCGTCCGCTGTAGGCAAACTTCAGGCCGCGTTCGACGGCTTCCTGGGCTGCCTGGTACAGCTTCGATTTTGTGAGGAAGTAACCGCTCGCCCTTTTCAGGATCTTCTTGCGGCGGTCATTGCGTTTTGTTCCACGTTTTACGCGGGGCATTGCCTTGGTTCTCCTTTGCGTCTTTCGTTATGCGGCTGGAGGCAGGAGGCTCGGGATATCCCGGCTTTAACCTCTTCACTCGCTTTCAATCCTGAATCGCTCGGCCTCTTCTGGCCGGGGCCCCTTACCTGAACGCTTTACCGGGGGACCTTGTATTGCGGCATCTCTGCCGCAATACAGATCAGGCGTATGGAATCATGCGGGCGACCTTCGCGTGGTCGGCGTCCGAAACCAGAGCGCTGTGTGCCAGCTTGCGCTTGGTCTTGGTCTCCTTCGACGTGAGGATATGGCGCATCTTCGACTGTCCGCGCTTGATTTTGCCGGTGCCAGTCTTCTTGAAGCGCTTTGCCGCGCCCCTGTGTGTTTTCAATTTGGGCATGGTTATCCTGCTTGGAAAAACAGTAGGTACAACATCAACCAGTATACGGGATTCAGCGGTTTAGCGCCACTAGAGCTCGCATTCTCCACGGGTTAACCAGCAGAGTACGCATTTCAACGGATTCCTAGGTCGACGATTGGCTTGACGTTGGCGGCCAACTTAAAGGCGGTAGGAACTGCAACTCCTTCAACGAGTTCGACCTCTAAGGATTCCTGGAGGCCTTGCAGGGTGGCAGGCAAGCGACCTTCAAGCACAAGAATTGAACGAACGCGCGGCCTTTGATTTCGGCCTACCAAAAGGGCTTTGGAGAGGGCTCTATATTTCACGCACTGATAAATGCCTCGCGTTATTTCATATTCATCAGCATCGAGGGCCTTTACCTCAACGGCAATAAGTTGGCCGCCATTGCGAAAGAGGACATCGACACGATCCATCGATGGGTATTGGAATTCAATTTCCTTGAGTTCAGTGCGAACTGGTAATTTAATCCGCATCGGGTTCTTGCTAACAAAATGCTTCAGTCTCAGGTGACGTAGGCTCTCCGCACTCCCAGTTCTGTATCGTTTGGCTAATTGCTTTGTGGTACTTTCGAGGTCGGGCAATTGAGGACGATATGGAGGCAATTTGAAGTGGTCTAAGACTTCTTCCCAATGCTCATACGAGAATATTTGATTCCAAACAGTCTCAACAGCCGCTTGACGGTCGTCCTTCGTTCGTACTCTATTTTTTTTGTGAGATAGAAGGTCGCGAAGAAGCCAATTCAGGCCGCCAGTACCAGGAAGTTTTGTTTGCTTGTTATAGGCAAGAAACTGAATAAGAGGAATATTCTCATCGTGCCAACTCTTGCGCAGCTCTGTGAGCTCCTGGCCGACAAACATAAGAGGGCGACCCAGATTGCGATGATAGGCACCAATCAACGGTGCCAGCTCGCCATAGGTAACCGGTCTCCGACGCACGCTGGCAAAGTACGCCAATATAGGCAATAGGTGCTCTGATCGCACTACCGACTTGCCCCGATACCTCTCCCGAGTCATCTTAAAGGGCACAAATGTTCTCCCTGCCTAGGCTAGTTCTGCCCAGCAAATGAGCCTTTCTGAGCTAGCTTCCGGCGCAGGCGCCTTAGCATAGTCCAAAAGCCAGTTTGACCCTCTGTGTTCATGAAGCATTTGCACCAGCACCCTCTCAAGCATTCGTCATCCGGCTTTGTTCCCGCACATCAGAACACCAATTCGAGAATGCATTCAGGAACGCCGTCCCGTTCAAGTCCTCATCCGTGGAAATGTAATAAATACCGGGACCGCCCAGTGCAGTTTCAAAGACCCCATCGCTTACCGCGCGCTCATGTAATACGAATATCGGGATACCAAGCATGACGGCCATTCCTGCCTCGATCTGGTTCCAGGGAGTGGCGACCGCTAAACCCTCGATAGCCTTCTCTTCCGGCGTACCCGAGCGCCACGAGCCCTTCTCAATCAGGAGATCGGTCAAACCAAAGACGATCGCTCCAACGCAGCCACTCATGATCCGCCGAAGTTCGCCGAGCGCTCCGAACTGGGGATAATCTGCTCGGTCCAGCGTGATTGGGTGGATTCCTTCCTCTTCCAACTTGCTCAGCAGTGGAGCCATTTTCTGTTGATGCTGATAGCTCAAATATCCGGGCCTGCTCACGAACACTGGGTTCGAAGCTTCAGAAGAATGCTGCGTCGCTCGAAACGGTTCCTTGTCCTGATAAATTCCGTTTTCATCGAGCTTCTGCCGAAGGTCTCCAGGAATATTGCGCGCTCCTCGAAAATTCGCGCCGAAGAGCAGCGCGTTGTCAAATTTCGCGTCCTTCAGATCGGCCTCGAAGAAAAACGCATGCGACAGATTGGCCTTTGACAGAACAGTCTTGTGCAAGCGAGCCTGATAAAAGACTGCTCCCTGGGCGTAAGCGCCCTTCAAAGACGCGCTTGAGAGGTCTGCGCGGTAGAAATCCGCATCGCTGAGGTCAATCGTTACATCAGAGCTGCTTTCCGCCCCTTTCTGGCGATACCCCAGGTAGGCAAATTGCAGATTCGTCTTCTGCAGATCGGCCCGGTGCAGATTCACCGCAAACGCGAGCCCATCAGCCAGCAACTTCTGAAAGTCGCTGGTCACCTGACCACGAAGGATCGCCGTGGTCACGCCAAGAGCCTCTTTCCGGTAGGGAGTGTGTTTGCCGCTTTCAGCCTTCGCGTCGTAAAAGCGTCGGAGCGAGATTGCCCCCGCCATGCGCTCGATATGCGCATCGGAGCGCAAAGCCGCCACAACTGCATGGAAATCGTTAGCGATTAAACGAAGCTCATCCTGACGGGATCGATAGTTGAAATACTTAAGAATCCCAAGGATGCCCGCCACCAAAGCCGCGACCGAAGTAATCGTACTGGCGCTCATAACCCAAACACTCCACGTTGGAGGAAGGTTACACGAATCCCTCCTCATAGCGACTGGCTGCCTGGGCTCTAATATGCCGATCTAAGGAAATCCCGCAATGCTACGGATCGCATAGCCGCCAAAAAATCAGAGTAATTGTTACAGTCACCGGCACTTATTTCCCGCAACCTCGTGAAGTATTTGCACAAACACGAAAAAGGATGCCTGCGAGCACATTTTTTTTACGAATTTTCTGAAAAAAGTGGCTTTCTTATCGACTGAAATGTGTAGGATGCGTGTAGTAAAACCCACTGAAATCTTCTGTCAAGATCCTCCTGCTCGGGACTGATATGGAGACTCTAGCGGTACCCTCTATGCACGCCCGGGTAATCGTCAGGGTGAAGCTCCGCCTCAAGCTCTGAACTTCAGCAGATCTTGCAAGGCTCTGCCTTCAGCAAGTTGAGGCAGATATGTGCAACCTACAGCCGCCAGAAGCCTGCAGCAAGCCCTGGCAATGACTTGCCGCCGCTCGAAGCATCGATACCTCTACCTGTGAGGTCATTACGTGTGATGCGGACCTTCGAGCTGCCGCCTGAACAAATTCAATCTATCGACACGCAAAGGGCAGTACATTGAACATCCGTAAATACCTCCCCCTCTCCCTTTCAGCATTCGCTGTTCTCGCATCTCACGCATTCGCCGGCGTAACCGTCAGCAGCCCCGCCAATGGCAGCCAGGTGACGTCGCCCTTCACCCTCTCCGCCAGTGCCCCCACCTGCTCATCTCAGAACGTGGCTGCAATGGGCTATTCCCTCGACGGCAGTACAGACACAACCATCGTGAAGAGCACATCCGTTCAGGCCAATGTCGGATCTGGAACCGGCTCGCATACCGTGCATGTCAAAGCATGGGGTGAACAGGGTGCGGTGTGCGTCACCGATGTCTCCGTGAACGTCACCTCCGCATTGAGCGGTCCTTCCATTCCCTCGAATGCAATCAGCGTCAGCAGCATCCAGGCCTTGAATAACTGGACCTCAATTAAGGACAGTGCCACCGGCTCCGGCTGGGCAAGTGGATGGACGGGCATCGTTGGCTCGCCTTCGCAAGGTGGGCCCACCCGGCAATTCACGACCAGCTTTGGAAACTATGGGGGTGTGCGGTACAGCTCGTCTTTTGGAGACGACACTGAAGCGCACAACTTCGTTTATGACGGTTTTGTCTACCTCAACTCGTCCTCCAGCCAGATCGGAAATATAGAGATGGATGTGAACCAGGTCATGCCCAACGGCCAGACTGTCATCTTCGGCTTTCAATGCGATGGCTACACTAGCACCTGGGACTACACCTGGAATGCGGGATCCGCATCGAGTCCTGTAGACAAGTGGGCGCACTCGAAGGCATATTGCAACCCACGCGGCTGGAGCACGAATACCTGGCATCATGTGCAGATCAGCTACTCGCGGGATGACTGGGGCAATGTTACGTACAAGTCGGTGTGGCTTGACGGCCTCGAAGAACCGATCAATGTGACCGCATTCTCAGCCTTCGCGCTTGGATGGGCGCCAGCTGTGCTGACCAACTTCCAGATCGACGGCCTCGGCTCCGGCGGATCGCCTATCGTGTTCCTGGATAATCTGACGGTCTATCGCTGGTAAGATAGCTGGCTGCTGAACCTGAGTGCCCACTCATTGCCTGCGTGGACACTCGGGGTAGTCCAGCCACGGCAAACAACATCGTCTTTGCCTGACACTGAATGCGAGAGGTTCTCTGAATGAGTCAGGTGCCGGTGTGGTTCGAGCGCAAATTTGAATTTTCATTTCCCGTGGAGCTGTTTCCAAATGTGCTGGCGCGCCTGCGTGGCACTCCAGCCCGACTCGAAGAGGCCCTTCGCGGTCATCCTCACGAAATCCTCACTGCGAAGTCGCAACAAAAGTGGTCTCCGCAGGAACACGCGGGCCATCTGGTTGATCTTGAGCCGTTGTGGCTCGCGCGAGTCGGCGATTACATAGCTGGCAGCGACCAACTCACTCCCACTGATCTACTGAATCGCAAGACCGACGATGCAAACCACAACGCGCGACCGCTGGAACAGATTCTCGCTGACTTCCGCGAAGCGAGAAAAAAGCTCCTGCAGAGTGCGGATCAACTCGACGCCTCACTCTTTTCTCGATCCATTCCCCATCCACGCCTGAAAACTCCAATGCGGCTTGTCGATCATCTGTATTTCGTCGCCGAACACGACGACCACCATCTGGCGCGCATCTGGGAGTTGGTTCACGGGAGTGCGTAGCGCGGGTGCCACACCTCTTCTAAATCTCGACAACAACCTTTCCCAAAGAACCCGCTTCGACAAGCGCATGCGCAGCGCCGATCTCCGCGGTCGTAAATCGCCGCTCGCTGAGGAGCGGGCGTAGCTTGCCTGCTTCGGCGAGCGCTGCCGCCTGTGCGAGTATCTCGCCATGATGCGCCCGGCCTTCGCCTGTAATCATCGGAAGCAGAGTAAATACTCCCGAATAAGTAGCTCCAAGAAACGAAAGCGGCGCCAGCGCGTGCGATCCCCATCCGAGGCAGCTCAGGGCGTGGCCGGTGTATCGCTTCACCGCCGCGAAGGACGCATCGAGCGTAGCGCCGCCAACCGTGTCGTAGACGATGTCGAAACCTTTCCCATCGGTGTGAGCACGCCACATACTCCCGAACCGACATAGCCCGATAGTCGATCGGAGTCGCGCCGAAATCTTCAACAACCTTCTTCTTATCGGGAGAGACCGTGGCAAAAACCTCCGCCCCGAAAGCCCGTGCAACCTGCACCGCGACATGGCCCACGCCGCCCGCTCCCGCATGGATAAGCACCTTCTCGCCTGCGTGCACCTTGGCGCGGTCCACAAGTCCCTCCCACGCCGTGATCGTGCTCAGCGGAAGCGCCGCAGCCTCACGCCTCGATAGATTCTTCGGCTTGTGCGCGAGCAGGTCCGCATCTGCAGCGACGTACTCGGCAAGCGTTCCCTGCAGGCCGCCGACGCCGCCCACCATGCCATACACTTCATCGCCCGGGCTGAAAGCAGTGACGCCGGAGCCAACCTCTTCCACCGTCCCTGCCATATCGACGCCAAGCACCGCAGGCAGCGGCTGCTTTGAATGACCCGCCTTGCCCGCGCGGATCTTGGTGTCCAGTGGATTCACGCCGCTCGCAGCGATCCTGGCCAGAACCTGATTCGGCCCAAGCACCGGACGCGCAACCTCAGTCTCTCGAAACTCACCCCCTGCAGTTTCAACGATCCAGACTTTCATCCCATCCTCCCGCAATCGGAAAATTTCTTGTCAACCCCCGCCCGTCTCCATAATCGATGCCAGCGGAGCCGGAGCGCAAATCGTCTTGCTCTGCCGTCGATCACCACCTATTCTGTTCCTCGCGGAGAAAAAGGGGGAATCTGTGGCGCATGCCATTTTCATCAGCTATCGCCGGGACGACACGGAAGGCGAGGCTGGACGGCTCTTTGACGACCTGACGCGTGCCTTCGGCAGCGACGCCGTCTTCATGGATGTAGCCGGCATCGAGCCGGGAATAGACTTTCGCAAGGCGATTGACGACAACGTGGCCGGCTGTGGCGTGCAACTCGCCATCATTGGGCCGACGTGGGCAACGATCGCGGGAGCAGACGGCCAGCGCCGCCTCGACAACCCGAACGACTATGTGCGACTTGAAATCGCCTCAGCTTTGAAGCGCAACATCGCCGTGATTCCGGTGCTGGTGCACGACGCGCACATGCCGCACGGCGACCAGCTTCCGGACGACGTAAAGGATCTCGCCTACCGCAACAGCGTCGAGATCACGCATGCGCGCTGGAACTCTGACGTGCAGCTGCTGATCAAGGCACTGACGCAATACGTGCACTCAACTAAAGCGACTGAAGGCGATACCGTTCACGCCAACGTACCGGTGCAGCTGCCCGCGCCCCATCCGGCGCCAGAAGCCGCGCCGGTGCGGACGAAGTCAAAGACGCCGCTGAAAGTCGCCTGACTGGCTCGTGGTGTGGACTGGCCGTCATCGGTTTCTTCGCGTCTCTATTGTCGCGACCTGCGTGTCCTTCTGACGCCCTCGATGGCCGCTGGACGAACCCTTCGGCAACAGAGCGCAACACGCTGGCTCAGCTTGAGGTTTCGGGAAGTGGCAGCCAGCTCTCTATCCATGCCTGGGGATCGTGCAAGCCGGCAAACTGCGACTGGGGTGCGCAGAGCGCTACCTTCGACGGCCAGAAGGCGAAAGCGACATGGAGCATGCTGAGCGATGCAGAGCGGCGAAGCAGAAAGGCCGCGTGGCCACAGTCACGATTTCTCCCGGGCGGCGCAGGAAAGCTTGAAGTGCTTAGTCGCGAACACCTATCCGCAGCGCCCAGGCAATCACGCGCCAGTTTGAATTCGTGCGCGCACAATAGGAGATTACTTTCCGGACTGTGCTGTGCTTTGCGCTTTGTTAGATTGCTGCTGGATATTGGTCCACTGCGAATGCTCCTGCGAGACCAGCGACTCAATGCGCTCGGCGAGAAGCGCATCTGGATCAGACGTAGCACTCTTCGCGTACTGCCCAGCTTTTCCGAGATATAGGAACTTCTCGTGCTTGAGCGCTTCGGCCGTGGAGCGGTAGTTGGTCCAGTTCTCCTGATACTGGTTCAGGTGCAGGACGCCTTCGAGAATGGTGATGAGCACGCCAAGGCCGCCTGTAATCAAGCCAAGATGTTCCTTGAGCCATGGGGAGACCACACTCAGGCTTCCGAGAAAGGGAATGAGAGCCGCGGCGAGGATCTCGATAATCTTGATCCGTTTGAAGGCCTTCTGCGACTTGCGACTCTTGCTGCTGTACCAGCCGATCTGGTCCTCGAGCCGCTGAAAGGTTGGGCCTTCGGGCAGGCCGGATGGCTCAGGCATTGAAGTTGGCTCCGTTGTCCATTCTTAGCGCCAAGGCAGCCAGCATAGCACGTTGCCTCGATCCATCTCATGCAATTCTGCAAGCGCTCGCGAGCCCGGCTGCAGACGTGCCCACGAGGGGGAATCAAGACTGACACAGGAAAAGTCGTGTCTGCATTGGCAATTTGCTCATCATCTGTTCTTTACTAACGATGAAAGGTATGAGCAATCTGTACCGTTATCGAGCAAGCTGCATCGTAATACCTATATTTCCCTGCTTAAAGGATCTGTGACATGACGACACTACCCCCATACGCGTCAGCGCCGGAAAAACACCTTGTTGCCTTCGTCATCGAAGGAGATGACGTCTTCAAAGTCACGATGGATAATGTTGTACAGGCCGCGGACGGCGCAGGTTCTGTCGCATTTGAAGGAGTGGCAAAATTGAAGGCTGCTGTGGCGCTATTCCAACTCACCAACATCCACAACGAGCGGCCCAACGAACTGCGCAAGATGGCGCGGGAACTCGCCCAGGAAGGCATGCTGCTGTTGTCGCGGGCCAGCGCTGCTCCTAGACTCGCTACCGCTGCACCCGAAAGCTCCGTAGCTTAGTTCTACTTTTCTTCTTGTATCCTGCCTGAATCAGCCGTTTGCGTGAGGACGCTGAAGCGTGCCCACGCATTGGCATGCCCGATAGCATCAAAGGAATCAGATAGAGAGAGATTGCATTTTGTGGAGTGATTTTGAATCCAACGTTGTCGAAGGCCGCTATCCGCTGGGCAAGCTTGTGCGCTCCGAGGGCAGATGCGGATGGTTTGAAACTCAGTTTGATGAGAAGCCCGCCATCATCAGCCTGATTGAATCATTGAACGACGAAGCCCTGATCCTTGACCGGCTCCGCGCTGTAGAGAAGGTCCGCAACGAGAACGTCGTCACAGTTTTCGAATCCGGCACGACCAGGGTGCGTGCTACCCCGCTTGTATACGCCGTAATGGAATACACCGAGGAGAATCTCGAAGACGTACTGCGCACTCGCACGCTCTCACCGGAAGAGACAAAGCAGGTGGCTGAAGGCTTGTTGCATGCGCTGCGAGCGATTCACAAGGAGCGATTGGTCTGTGGGCGCCTCGAAGCTGCAAGCGTGCTGGCATCGGGCGACACGCTCAAACTGCGCAGCGATTACCTGCAATTGGTGCCAGAAGATGCCGCTTTCGAACCATAAGCGGCCAAAGATGTGCGCGATCTGGGGAGTCTGCTCCATCAGTGCCTGACGCAGAAGCCGCTGAAGAGGGCGACCGATGGCAATGATCCGTCGCTGCAGTTGCTTGCTCCGCCCTTTGTGCGAGGTTGTGCGCCGGACATTGAGCGGGCAGGCCACCGTCGATGAAATCGCCGAGTTGCTGCATCCAACTGCGGCTCCCGCAGCTGCGCCTGCACAGCCGAAGCCAGTGCAGCGGCCAGTATCACGTAGTCGGGTCCGGCAAACCGCAGCAGTACGCCAAACCAGCAGAGAATGCGTTCCCGCAGCAAAGCGCTTCAAAGCAAAAAGACCGCTGATGATAGGCGGCCTTTTTGTGTGCTCCTGTTGCGGGGTATGCATTTGGGCGATGCTGCGCCACTCACACCGCCCGCAGGAATCAGCCGACACAGAATCCAGTAGTCGTAGTCTCTCCCGAGACGGCAACTCCTCGAAAATCAGCGCCCGTCGCTCCGCCACCAGCGGCAAAGCCAAGGGCCGCGCCTTCGCCAGCCGCGGTAACGTCATCGCCGTCCTCTGCAGGAAATGCATCCCCAACAGGCATGTGGCGAGTGGTGGCCTTTACATACAACTATCAGGATCAGGCTGAGCACAAGGCGCGCTCGATCAACGAAAACCATCCTGACCTGCAAGCCAGCGTCTTCTCACCGAAAGGTCTCGGGCGCACCCTACCTTGTGACGGTGGGCGGCGCCACAGATCGGGTCTCTGCATTTCGCCTGAGGGATAAGGCTATTCAGGAAGGTTTACCCAAGGACACCTACGCGCAGAACTACTCGAGGTGACATTGAGATTTCCCATCCTGTTCACCTGATGATCAGGATGGGAAACTTACGATTGGGCTGATGTCTGAGCTGGCGGCGCAGGAGGCGCTGTCGGCTTCGGGGCAGCAGGCTTCTTCGGCAGCTCCTTCTTGCCTGGGGCAAGAATCGCGTGCAGTGTGGTGCCTTCCATGCGTGGCATGAACTCGACAATACCTGCGTCGCCAATGTCCTGAATGAGCCGGTTAATAATAGCGTACCCAAGTTCGCGGTGAGCCATCTGGCGGCCTTTGAAGCGCAACGAGGCCTTCACCTTGTCGCCTTCGGTCAGGAAGCGAACGGCCTGGTTTTTCTTGGTCTGGTAATCGTGCTCGTCTACGGTAACGGAGAACTTTACTTCCTTGACGACGATGACTTTCTGCTTCTTGCGGGCAGCGCGCTCACTCTTGTCTTTTTCGTAGAGGAATTTGCCGTAATCTTGGATGCGGCAAACCGGAGGAACCGCAGTTGGCGATACTTCCACGAGATCAAGTCCGCGTTCACGGGCGATCTTCAGTGCATCGAAAGGCGGCATGATGCCGAGCTGCTCGCCCTTGTCGTCGATCACGCGCACTTCGCGGGCGCGGATTCTTTCATTGATACGAATAAACTGCTTAGCTGAACGCTTGTCTAACTGTGCGATGGGTTTCCTCCAAAATTGTGGCAGCGCCACGTACCTACTCAGTATATCAAGCAGGTCTACCCTTATTGTGATGCGAGTGCCTCAATAGCAGCTCTTTTTATTGCTGCAATGGCTCGGCATAAAGGCCTGTTTCCGTCAGGCGGGTGGCTTGCACCCGCATGGTGCGGTTGGGCGGGCAAATCGTTGCAACCTCTACCTTGATGAAGTTGTCGGACAGCGCCGGCGTGGTTGTCTGGCCATTTCCCCTTAGCGTCACCACGCTCAGCTCCCGGCCGAGGAAGCTCTGTCGGAAGGCCTTGTTTTTCTTGTCTGCCAGGGCTCGCAGTGCCTCCATGCGCTGGTGTACCGCCTTCGCTGGCACTGGCTGAAGGCGATGAAGCTCCGCAGCGGGTGTTCCTGGACGCGCCGAAAAAGGAAAGAGGTGCAAATAGGTGAAAGGTTGGGCGGAGATGAAGTCGTAGCTCTCCTGAAATAGCGCGTCGGTCTCGCCAGGGAAGCCCATCATTACATCCGCTCCGATGGCGGCATCGGGAAGCAGGCTGCGGATTTGACTGAGCTTCTCCGCATAATGCCATGGGCGATAGCGGCGGTACATCCGGCGCAGGATTGTGTCCGAACCCGATTGCAGCGGCAGGTGCGCATGTCGCGCGAGGCGTCCAGCATGCGCGGTAAAGAGAGAAAGCAGCTCTAGGGTCCAGTCCATGGGTTCAATCGAACTCAGGCGAAGACGCGGCAACGCAGTTCTTTCGAGGATAGCGGCCACCAGATCGACGAACCGCTGCGCCGGGCTCAGGTCGCGTCCCCATCGTCCCAGATTAATGCCGGAGAGCACCAACTCCTGGCCCCCGCTTTCAACAAAGCGCTCGACCGATTCGAGGCACTCTGCAAGGGAAATCGACCGGCTGGGGCCGCGCGTTTCGGGAATGATGCAGAAAGAGCAGTGATTGGCGCAGCCGTCCTGCACCTTGAGGTTGGGGCGTGTCTGGTCGGAGTCCTCGGCAAAGGGCAGTATCGCGAGATCGGTATGCGCGAAGTTCTCGTCTACGAAGACCGGTACGCTATTGACCAGCTTCGCCAAAGGAACGAAACCCGACGGCTCAACAATGCTGGGCACGACAAGAGACTTGTGACTGTTGCCAATAATGCCGCTGACGCCATCCAGCACCGCCAGTTCTTCAGGGGCGCGCTGGGCGTAGCATCCGGTGACGACGATCTTCGCGTCAGGATTGTGCCGATGAACCCGGCGGATGAAGGCACGAGCTCCGCTATCGGCATCGGCGGTGACGCTGCAGGTGTTCACGACGACGACATTTGCGCTGGCAAAACCCAAGGCCGGACGCAGACCGCGCTGGCGCAGTCCTGCTGCTATCGCCTCCCCGTCCGCACGGCTGGATCGGCATCCAAAGTTCTCGACATGGTATTCTGCCACGTTGTTTAGTGTAACAATGGAAGCTCGTGGCCCCGGGGAATCCCGGCAAACCGTTTCATAACATGCTTGCGGAATGCAACCCAACCGGAAACAGTTCCTTCTCAAAGCAGCAAGAGAAAGTCAGGAGTTTCATATGAAGCGGCGCATTTTACTGGTGGACGATGAAGTAGCGATTCTGCTGACCTTGAAGGCTGTGCTGGAGTTCAACGGGTTTGAAGTGGAAACAGCCGCCTCAGCTAAAGAGGCCAAGTCCAAAATTAAGAACAGCCAGTTCCACATGGTCATTACGGACATGCGTATGGAAAGCGAAAGCGCCGGTCTGGAAGTCGTTCAGGCTGCCAAGAAAGCGACCTATCAGCCAGCCGTCGCCATGCTCACCGCGTTCCCGCTTCCCGGCGACGACTGGCAGGAGCAGGGTGCGGACGAGATGCTGGTAAAGCCAATGAATACGCAAGACCTGCTGGTGCAGATCGAGGCGTTGCTGGTCACCCATGAAGACAGCAAGCGAGCCGCGAAGAAGCCGTCGGCGCTGGTCGGCACAGATAAAGCTTCCGCCAGAAAGACCCGTACGCCGTCGCGCAAAGCCATGGCGACGCACTAATACAGCAACAAAATCAGCAAAATTTACAGGGTGGCCGGAGGCTGCTGGGCAGCAACCGGTACGATCCGCTTCCGCTGAAAGCATTCGCGGCAAAGCACCGGACGCCCCTGCGTCGGCTTGAACGGTACCGTAGTCTCATGGCCGCACTCCGAGCAGGTCGTGCGGGTTTCCGCACGTACCGCCGATCCGCCAGATGCCCGCTTCGCCTTGCAGAGCTTGCAGCGTTTGGGATCGTTCCGGAATTGCTTGTCATGAAAGAAAAGCTGTTCCCCTGCGGTGAATACAAATTCATTCCCGCAATCCACACACTTGAGAATCTTGTCGACGAACTCCATCACACGTTCCCCAGCCGGACTGCCGAGATACCGCAGCGCCGGCTCAGAGCCCCAATTCACAGGCATAGTGAATCTGAGCTGCTGATCGTAGCGCACTTCTTTTGGTGAACTTCTTAGACGATTATTGCGAGGGGCCCGGCCGCGGTGAGGGGCGGCGACTACCAGGTGCTTAATTGACCCGGTATGACATGCCGAGAGGCATGCCGATCGAACTGCGACACTGCAATCTTTATCAGCCCCGCGGCACTGCAATGGCTACGGGGCTGTCAACGCATGATAGTGGGAAGTGGTGTTAGTCCTGCTCTTTACGAGCCTTTTTGCGATTCCGCTTGCGTGCTAACGCCTCTTTTACACGGCGCTTTTCACCGGGCTTCAGGTAGAAGGAGTGACGCTTGACTTCTTTGATGATGTCCTCCTGCTGTACCTTGCGCTTAAACCGACGCAACGCATTTTCTAGCGGCTCGCCTTCCTGTACACGAACCTCTGCCAACTGAACTACACCTCCAAACCGACCCACTAGGGCCTGTATAGAATATCAGGATTTATGGGCTGAGCGATAAATGAATTAAGTCGCTTATATACAACTAGTTAGCGGGTTATAAGTCGGACCGCAACGTCAGGACAGGCCGAGTCTCTGCGGGAATTCCTCGATCTCCATGTCTTCCGGCCAGTCTGCGCGCTCGCGAATCATTTTGCGCTGCTTCCGTTCAAGCAGTAAGTGTGCGGTTATAGCAATCAGTGAGGCGACGAGAAAATGCCAGAGATTTCGCTCGATCCAATGTTCGGTATCGACGGTGGTCTGGATGAGCGGCACAAAAAGGAGAAGAAATGCCGCCACGTAGAATGCGAGATTTCGCTTGGAATATACGAGCGGAACGGTGAACGGCACAGACAAGAAGCCTTGGAACAGCACGTCAATCAGCAGGAGGCACACGCTCAGGGCGATAAGTATCTGGGCGGTTATCGGACGCCAGCCAGGAAAGGTGGGCGGACTGACCAGCTTTGCCAGCAGCAGGACAGCGGCTGTGACAAAAAACGCACGCGGCAGCGTCCAGCGAAGCATAGCAGTGACCTGGTCCTGACTGGGCCGGGACCCGATGACGTGGAATGGCCAGTTCGCTCTCAGCTCAACTGGTGCCATGAAGGCTACTTTCAATCCGGAGACAACTAGAAAGGCTGTGACGGGAATTGCGGAGCGCAATCCGAATTCGGAATACACAAGGTGGACTTGACCACTGTGCTGCTGGAATCCGATGGTGGTCGCGATGAGAAGTGCGAGGCCGACTCCGCCATACATGGAGAGATAGACGCGATGATGTGGAGCCCGCTTCAGGGTCTGGCTGATGAAGTGATACGCCGCCCGTTGCGAGGGGCGCAGGATGAAGACGGCGTGCAAAACCGTGTCTTTTGCCGCAGCAAGCCAGTTGCGGGACTTTTTCGCAATGTGGCCCTCAATGGCGAAACGCATTTTTCTGCGATAGGCGAGTGGGTAGGTTAGGACTGTGAGCACAAGAACGAAAAGCAGCGCGAATGCGCCTCTTGCCGCGAGAGTGTGGAAGATATGGGCTGCTGCGGATCCCTCCAATAAGGTTTGGTACACCCCGAGAAACCAGAAGATCGGGAACCATTCTGCCGCTTGATTGCCCGACGCGAGCAGCAGTTGCAGGTTGTGTGATAGCAGCGGGAAAAGAAACAGCACGAGCAGCAGGACGGTGAGAGACAGAGCTTGCAGGACTGGCGATATCCAGCGGAAGACCCGTTCGCCGAGCGTGTTCAGCAGAATTCCCTGCAACGAAAGGAAGAAGCCGGCGGTGAAGAGGCCGCCTGCTGTTACGGCAAGGATGTGTGCGATGAAGTGCCGGATGACGCTCGGCTCTTCGGCGATTAGGGGGAGAAAAACGGCTCCGGGAGCGCTACTTGCAAGAAGAAACAGGGCGAGAAAAAAGCCCAGCGCAGCAATTTTGGCGGTGAAAAATTTGCGCGCGGGGACGGGCAGCGGCGTCAGCACCAGGACATCGATCAGGTCAGGAAAGAGCAGGTCCCACTCGAACACCGTCGCTGCTCCCACCGCGATGCTGGCATACATCACGTAGAAATAGTGGTCGCTGACACGAGGCCAGTAGCCTCGAGGCGCGGTATTCGGAGGAAAGATGAAATACGAAGGCATGAGCGAAAGAGCCACAAACAGGCTGGGGACCGCAATGATGACGAGTACCTGAATGGCCCGGATTCCATTGCCGCCGTCGGCTGAGGTCATCGGATTATCAAAAAAGCGATCAAAGAAATGCCGCGCCAGAACGACGAACCTGTTCATGCGAACAATTTCTTTGCTGTGCATCTGCGCCTGCACTTCGAGCGAGAGGACAGGATGTTCGGGCGGTGTAAAGACCTGAAAGGCGCTAGGCATGGGTCGCTCTCATGACTTCGACCATTTCGCTGGCGAGGGTTTTTGTGTCCTCCTGCTGAACCAGTTGCGCGAAGACGCTTTCGAGGCTGGGCAACTGCATGAGCTGCGTCAGCTCTGACGGCGCAGCGTTGGCGCGGATCTTGCCCTGAGCGATGACGATGACGCGGGCGCAGATCTGCTCGACGACTTCAAGCACGTGCGAGATGTAGAGGACGGTTTTGCCTTCGGCGGCGAGCGCGGACAGCAGGTCTTTGAAGAGGCGGGAGGAAACGACATCGAGGCCGGAAAGTGGCTCGTCAAAGATGAGCAACTGAGGATTGTGCATGAGTGCGGCAGCAATGAGGACGCGCTGCTTCATGCCCTTGGAGTAGAGCGAGATTGGCGAATAGCGCCAGGATTCGAGCGCCAGTAGTTTGAGCAGAGTATTGGCTTTGAGAGCGATGAGCTTTTCGGTCATGCCGCGCAGGCGGCCGACAAGCTGGAGGTATTCGAGACCGGAGAGGTGCGTGTAGACGTGCGCTTCTTCCGGCACGTATCCAAGAACTGCGCGATAGGATACGAGGTCGTCGTGAATGGAATGGCCGCGAAATAGCACCCTGCCCTGATTTGGCTGCAACATGCCGGTGATCATCTTCACTGTGGTCGATTTACCGGAACCATTGGGGCCGAGGTAGCCGACGATTTCGCCAGGCAGGAGCTGGAAGCTTACATTTTCGACCGCGGCGATGCCACGGTAGCGCTTGGTAATGTTCTGAAGTTCAAGGATGGGCATAGTTTCCATGTACCCTATGTAGCAAACTACTTATTGGGTCGTCAAGTAGCATGCTACATAGGTATAATTGCCGGGCATGGGCGGCGAGGCAAAACTTTCGCATACGGCAGCGCTGATTCTGCGGGCTATCAGCGCCGGCTTTATTTATGGGTTCAGCGTGATGGAGATGACCGGGCTGCCGAGCGGCACCGTGTATCCGGCGATGCGGAGACTGGAGCGCGATGGGCTGATCCAGTCGAAGTGGGAGGCGGAGACGATTGCCACTGCTGAGCAGCGGCCTCCGCGCAAGTATTACAAGGTGACACGCGCGGGAAAGGCGACGCTGGAGGCTTCGCTCAAGCGCTATCCGCTGCTGGAGAAGCTGATTCCGCAGACCGAGGAGGAGCACGTATGACGCGACTTCCGCTGCTTTGCGTGTACATGCTTGCGTTGCGCTGTGCTTCGTGGATTGTGCCCGGCGACGAGCGCGAGAGAATGGCTGAAGGAATGGAAGGCTGAGCTTGTGGCACATCGCGCGCCTCAACGTCGAGCGAAAAGATCGCCGCAGTTTGTCGGCTGGGGCGTTCCAGGATGCCTTATATCGCTTAGGGACTGATCTTCGCGCAGCTGGGCGAGCAGGACCGATGCGTCTCGGTTCTTCCCCGGCTGATATGTCTGTTTTTTTCTTGCTGACTGGCAGCATTCGCGAGCCTGGGGGTGGCGTTTCAGTCTGCCCGGAACGCGAGGCCGCGATGCTGCCCTCGCCCTATCATGATGCGCGCACACTAGTCGTCGTCTCCCGCGATGGATCTTCCACAGATGCCGGTCGCCGGGTGTTTCGCTGGGAGAGTTTCGCTACTGGCAGCACGACGGCGCAGGGCGTGTTTTCCGACCTGGCGTTTTACCAGATCGTGCGAAAAGCAGCTTCACACCGGGCACGGCGCGGCAGTGGAGCTTTCGGTTGTCGCGCCTCGGGCAATCTTCTTTCTCTGCTGCAGACTTCTGGTTTTCCGCAGCGTGCAGCAGCTGAGATGAGAGCCGTCGCGGCTCATGTTGAGCGATGCGGTGTGGCGCAGATATTTCCACGCCGATCCCGCATATTGCCGGACGATGTTGTTTATCTGATGGGCGAGAAGGCGACCATTGCCGGCGTGGCGAAGCCGGACGCGTGGCGGCTTCCGGGCAAAGCGGAAGCGTGGCTGCTGGAGAATGACAGCCGAATGGACGCGCTTGCGGCCTACATCAATGGGATTTGTCGTGGCGCGCATGCAGCCATCGCTCGCGCGCAATCCATCGCGAGACGCTGGCACATGACCGTGCCGCAGAAGAATGGGAGCATGTGCCGGTTTTGCGTGCGTGTCAGTCGAGCACTACTGCGCGTGAGCCATTCGTCTTCTTCTGCTTCGCGCGCTGATGGCGCTGCTGGCGCTTCCTGCGACGACATCTTGCCGCTTGGTGAATATCCATACAATCCGCGACAGCAGTCGCTGTGCCTGCGGTTGCGGCGCTGGCTCTTCTTTGCGGCAAAGCTGGCTCTGATTTTGCCGGTTGTGTGCTTTGCCTCGCTCGATGTGGCGCAGATGTTTCGGCGATACGCAATCTGTGCAGCTGATTGTTACATTTGCGCCGGCGCTGGCGGCCTGCGCTGGATGTTGCGCGATCAGCGGCAGCGCTGTCCGGTTTGCTTGCAGCTGCTGCGCAATCCGGTGCACGTTGGCGAGCCTTCCAGGAATTTTCTGGCATGGAATGGCACGGAGCTGATCTGCGTGGTAGGTCATGGCTTTCTGCATGTGCCGGAGCTGCCGACAAGCTGGTTCAGCACGCAGCGCTGGCTGTATCTTGACGCATCGTGGCGATCGATCTTCCGCCCGCAGGAGATTGCCCGCACCACCTAGCCCGAACCATCCGGCAATGGCTACACTTGAAGAAGTGGAGAGGTGCAGGCCATGATCCGTTCCTATCAAGGACATACGCCGGTCATTCCCGAAAGTTGTTACATCGATATTTCCGCCCAGGTGCTGGGCGACGTGGCGCTCGGCGAGCACTCAAGTATCTGGATGAATGCCGTCGTGCGCGGCGATGTGAACTCGATCCGCGTCGGTTCGCAACTCCAATATTCAGGACTGCGCCGTATTGCATGGCATGCGCTATGTGTATCCCGTGATTGTTGGCGACCATGTGACCATCGGCCACAACGCCACCGTGCATGGCTGCGTGATTGAGGACTGCTGCCTGATCGGAATCGGCGCGGTGATTCTGAATAATGCGCATATCGGCGAGGGGTCGATTATCGCGGCGGGCGCGGTGATTGCCGAGAATACAAAGATTCCGCCACGGTCGCTGGTTGCGGGTGTGCCAGGCAAGGTGCGGCGCGAGTTGAATTCGGATGATCGCGACATGATTCTGAAATATGCCCGCAACTATCTCGATTACACGAAGATCTATCTCGAAGAGCAGAAGAACTGGAGATAGCCCAGCCCTGATAAGCTGGAAAATAGGGCTTACCCGCAGAAATGAGCACATTGAAAGCCGTTCGCGGCACACGGGATTTACTGCCGCCGGAAACCGAACTTTGGAATTTTGTCGAAGAGACTGCGCGACGGGTCTTTGCGCGCTACAACTTCGGCGAGATTCGCACGCCTATCTTCGAAGACACGCAGCTCTTTGCGCGCGGCGTGGGCGAGGAGACGGATATTGTCTCGAAAGAGATGTACACGTGGGAAGATCGCGCGCGTGCGCAGTCGGAAAAGGCGCAGTCGCTGACGCTACGGCCTGAGAATACGGCCGGCGTGGTTCGGGCTTACATCGAGCACAAGCTGGGCGAGACCGGGCTGCTGCAGAAGCTGTATTACATTGGGCCGCAGTTCCGGCGTGAACGTCCGCAGAAGGGGCGCTACCGGCAGTTCTGGCAGATTGGCGCGGAAGTGATTGGGCCGCCGAGCGCGGGTTCTGAGTCGCCCCTGCGCGATGCTGAAATTCTCGAAATGCTGGCGACGTTTCTTGATGAGCTGGGGATTACGGGCTGGCGGCTGGAGATTAATTCTGTCGGGTCGGCAACGGACAGGCCGCGCTACGTGGCTGCACTGCGCGAGGCGCTGGCTCCGGTCAAGCACCTCATGTGCGAGGACAATCAGCGGCGTGCGGAGACGAATCCGCTGCGCGTGCTGGATTCGAAAGACCCGAACGATCAGGAGATTATCGAGAAGCTGCCGAAGATTGCGGATTATCTCGATGAGTCATCAAAGGCGCATTTCGCGGCGGTGCTGTGCGGCGCTCGATGCTTGCGGCGTCGAAGTATGAGGTGAATCCGAGACTGGTTCGCGGACTTGATTACTACACGCGCACGACCTTTGAATTTACGCATGGCGGGCTGGGTGCACAGAACGCGCTGCTCGGTGGTGGGCGCTATGACGGCTTGTCGGAAGCGATTGGCGGGCCGAAGGCTCCGGGAATTGGCTTCGCCATGGGCGAGGACCGGCTGATTCTAACGCTCGAAGCGCAGGCGGCGCAGGCGGCGAACCTGGCGGATGCTTATGTTGCTCCGATGGGCGAGGGGCTGAATCCAGCAGCGCTGGAGTTGGCTCGCGAGCTGCGCCGTGCCGGGTTGCGCGTGGAGTTGGGCGATGGCTCGTTCCGACTGAAGAAGTCGTTCGAAATGGGGAATAAGCTGGCGCGGAAGATTGTGCTGCTTGGCGAAGATGAGCAGCAATCCGGTATCTTGACTGTGAAGGATTTTGCGAGCGGGGAACAGGTGAAGGTGCCGCGGGTGGAGCTGGCGGCGGCGCTTAGGTACAATAGTAGAGCAGCATTCCTTCACTGCGCGCATTCTGCGCTCCAATCAGGATGACAACTTTCGGTGCGGGATATTGACGCAACGTTCTGAAAGATAAGGATCGAATCTTGCTCGACTTTTTAGGAACTTTGCAACGTACGCACACTTGTGGCGAGCTTCGCGCTGAAGACGCCGGGAAATCTGTTGTTCTGCTGGGATGGGTGAACCGTCGCCGCGATCATGGCAATCTGATCTTTCTCGATCTACGCGACCGCTATGGTATTTCGCAGGTGGTCCTCGATAAGGACCTGAGCCCTGCAGGCCATGCGAAGGCGGAGCAGGCACGGCCTGAGTATGTCGTCGCAGCGATCGGCAAGGTGCGGTTGCGCGGGAAAGACGTCATCAATCCGAAGATGGCGACCGGCGAAATTGAAGTCGTCGCCGACGAGATTCGCATTCTGAATGATGCGAAGGTTCCGCCGTTTTCGCCTGCCGAAGAGGCGATTGGCAACGAAGAAGTGCGACTGAAGTATCGCTATCTTGACCTGCGCCGGTCGGAGATGCAGCATAACTTCGAGGTACGCCATAAGATCGCGCTCGCTGTCCGGCAGTATCTGTCGGACGAGAATTTCTTTGAAGTGGAAACGCCCTTCATGACGCGCTCTACGCCTGAAGGTGCGCGTGATTATCTCGTTCCCAGCCGGGTGCATGCCGGGAACTTCTACGCACTACCGCAGTCGCCGCAGCTCTTCAAGCAGATTCTGATGATTTCCGGCTTCGACCGCTATTTTCAGATTGCGCGCTGCTTCCGCGATGAGGACCTTCGCGCCGACCGCCAACCTGAGTTTACGCAGATCGATCTGGAGATGACCTTTCCGCAGCAGGAGACGATCTTCCGCGTAGTCGAAGGTTTTCTTTCGGCTTCGTTTGCTGCGGTGGGTATCTCGCTGCCGACGCCATTTCCGCAGATCACCTATGACGAAGCAATGCGGCAGTTCGGCATCGACAAGCCGGATCTTCGTCTGCCTGGGCTGACGGATGTAAAGGCGGCGTTTGCCGAGAGCGATCTCACGACGCTTGCGATCGATCCCGCTCTGCCTGTTGTCGCGCTGCGGATACCGAAGGTGGGCGAGCTTTCGCGCAAGGAGCGTGACGATAACAAGCCGCTCTTCGATACGCGCAAGGGCGCGAAGTATATCGACGATCTGAAGCGTCTGGAAAAGTCTTTCCCGGATGCGGTTGTGAAGCTGCGTGAGTTGTCGCGAGCGGAAGACGGCGACCTGCTCATCATCGTTGCGGGAGACGCTGCGACGCACATTCAGGCCAGCGATACCAAGAGCTGAGGGACGGCTCTCGGAGCGCGAAATTGCGGTTTACTCGGCGGCGGGCAACTTCCGAGTCGAACTGGCGAGGAAGTACGCCGATCGTCATGGCGCTTTTGCCGTCACGGAGCAGGTGGTAGCTTCGCCGGAGCGTGACTCGGGTCTCGTCGATGGGTCGGCGGCATTTCGTCCGATCTGGGTGACGGATTTCCCGATGTTCGAGCACGACCCGGAGACGGGCAAATGGATGCCGGCGCACCATCCTTTCACTTCGCCGCATGAAGAGGACATGGACCTGCTGATTTCCGATCCGGCTGCGGTACGCGCTCGGTACTACGACCTGGCGATGAACGGCCTGGAGCTAGGCTCAGGGTCGATCCGTATTCACCGGCAGGATGTGCAGCAGCAGATCTTCCGCGCGCTGGGCATGTCGGATGAAGAAGCGAAATCGCGCTTTGGATTTTTCCTCGAAGCGCTGCAGTACGGCACGCCTCCGCACGGCGGGATTGCGCTGGGGCTCGATCGTCTTGTGATGATTCTGGCCGGTGCTTCGAGCCTGCGCGAGGTCATCGCCTTCCCGAAAACAGCGAAGGCGATTGACCTGATGGTGGACGCGCCGACTCCTGTAAGCGATACGCAACTGAAAGAGCTACATATCCGCACAGTGCTCAAAAGCTAGCTGAAAAGCGATCAGTTAAGGTGCGGTCAGTTAAAAAGCGGTCAGCGATGAAACGGTCAGCATTTCTATTTGCTTCGTAGAGTGCTCAAGAGGCCGTTTATCATGCGACCAATTTCTGCACATTCTTTGAGCAATCGATCCAGCTGTTTACCGTCAACAAAGCCAAGGCTCGATGCAAGTTCAATCTGCGTTTCCATTTCGAAGAGAGAGCCCCGCGCATGCCCTAGAAACACGGCGAACGATTTATCCGATAGGCGTCCCTGCCCTTCCGCGATATTGCTAGGCACAGAGATAGCCGACCGTCGAAGCTGACTGGTGAGACCGAATGTCTCACTCCTGGGAAAGCTTTGCGTAAGGCTATAAATCTCCTGAGCAAGCTTCATCGAACGCTGCCAGACCAAGAGGTCGCGAAAATGCTTCGTCTTCATTTGCTGATCGTTTTATCGCTGACCGGACCTTAGCTGACTGCTTGTTAGCTGCTTACTTCAGGTAACCGAACTTATACACAACTCCGGCCGTTCCAGAAAACTCGTTCTGTCTTGAAAATCCATAGTGCGTCGGCTGCCAATCGGCGGTAAAGCGAACGGCCCATTTTTGATTGAGGTTGTAGTCAGCCCAGCCGCCGGCGGCTGCGCCAAAAGCGACCTTGTTGTTGTAAATACCTAGCTGATAGGGTTGCGCGCCGGAATTCTTGAATCCCTCGTCAAAGTTGCCGTTCGCCGCTCCAATGAGTGCGTGAAGCCCAGCCGCGTAGTTCGCTTTGCGAATGATGCGGAAATTCGGCCCGACCATGAAGAGGTGTTCCGACATGTTGGATGTACTGACGTTATAGGCATTTGGCGGCACGATGATCGTTCCGTAGTAGCCGCGGATCGAGAACTCCAGTCCGAAGAGCTGCTTGAACCATGCGGTGACATCTCCATTCCAGCCATTCAGATTGATAGCTTGAACGCCTCGGCCAATGCCCGGATTGAAGTGCGCGTACGAGTAGCCGCCGTAGAAATCCCAGCGTTGCTGATATTGTGGCAAGGTGGTTGCCGGAGCGGTGGCTGTTACCTGCGCCCGGAGTGCCGTCGAAAAGAATGAGAATGCAAAAAGAGCCAGGGCTGCGTAGACGGGGCGAATTCTCAAAATCACGCTGCTTTTTCAAACCTCAATTTCTAAAAACATCGCAAAAGACTGCAAATACTCACGATACACGGTTGAGACGAACCGGGCCAGCGCTCCGCTAGCGCTACGCCATTGCCAGCAGAAATTCGCTTATGAACGGTCCCCAGTTCCCTACACTAAAAGAAGACGTTTGCATCCTATTGGTTAGCACTCATCCGTAGCGAAATGTCCTGGAGGCTTCTTGAAGTTTGCATTCTTGCATCATGGAGACCCGTTCTCCGAGTCCCTCTGGTCAGGAATTCCTTTGAACATCAGTCGTGCGTTGCGCGAACTTGGGCATGAGGTTGTGCCTATCGGCGACCTTCAGCCACAAGGGCCATTTACGGCGCGGGTCAGGACCGCCTTCTATCGGTATCTGCTCAAGAGGACCTACCTGATGAATCGTGATCCGCGTGTGGTCCGGTTGCGAGCGAAAGATGGCAACCGACGGTTGAAAGAGGTTGGGCCGGTGGATGCTGTGCTGGTTACGTATCTGGCGAATGCGGCGTATGTGGAGACGGAGTATCCAGTGGTCGTGATTCATGATGCGACCTGGGCGCAGGTTCTGGATTATTACGACGGGTACGAGCGGACTACGCTGGCGGCGGAGACGGTTCGCGGTGGCATGGAGTTGGAGAAGAAAGCGCTGGAGCGGTGCGATCATGCGCTTTACTGCTCGCAGTGGGCCGCCTCCAGCGCGATTCAGGATTTTGGCATTTCGCCGGAGAAGGTCAGCGTGGCTCCTCTGGGTGCGAGCCTCGTCAACGGGCCGACGCGGGCGGATGTCGCTGCCTACCTCGAGCGGCGCGGGTTGGGGCCGATGAAGCTTTTCTTCGTCGGCAAGGATTGGTATCGCAAGGGCGGCGACGTTGCGGTGCAGGTGGCCGCGGAGATCGAACGCCGGGGCGTTTCGGTGGAGTTGCATGTTGCCGGTTGCGAGCCGGACGAGGAGCTTCCTCCGTTCGTCCGGCGGCACGGGATGCTGCGCAAGGACGTGCCGGAAGAGGCGGCGGAGTTGTGGGAGCTCTTTGAGACGAGCGACTTCTTCATTCTTCCAACGCGGGCCGAGGCGTTCGGAATTGTCTTTGCCGAGTCGGCGGCTTACGGGCTGCCGGTGATGGCGTCTGACACCGGCGGCGTGCAGGAAGCCGTGCGCGGCGAGTGGGGCATTACGCCGCCTCTGGGGGCTTCTGCGAGCGTGTATGCGGACTGGGCGGTGAGGGTCTTCCGCGATCGCGCCGAGTACGAACGACTGAGCGCGCTTGCCAGAACGTCGTATGAGACGGATTTGAACTGGCCGGCATTCTGCCGCCATCTGGTGCAGGTTGTATCCGCTATGACAAGCTCGAAAGCGCTGGCGGCTGACCTGCGGGGCTAATTCATCCAGCGGCGGTCGTTAGGATCTTTCTCGGAGCCCTGATAGCGGCCGTCTTTATCGAAGTGCACGTCGCGGTTCTGCTTGCGCATATAGACTTCGAATTTTTTTGCGGCGCGGCGGCGTTTCCAGCGGTAGTAATTGTTTCTCCAGCCAAAATATTTTTCGCTGGTCGCGAAGGCGTAGCCGCGTTTGGGCGCGGCCTTGATATAGAGATAGCCGGCGAGCGCTCCGCCCAACTGAGCGAGGGCATACACTCTGCTCGCGGAAAAGACCATGGCCACGGCGATCAGCATGTAGACGATGACGAGGTACTTCGCCTTCATCGTCATGGGGAGCGGGAAGAGCATAAACTCCATGTCGCCGTAGAGCACGCCGAAGGCGATGAGGAGACCGAAGATGCCGCCAAAGGCTCCGTAGAGAGCCTGGGCCGAGAAGGCGTCGACGCGCATGACTAGACTCAGGGCGACGGCAGTGAGTCCGGCGCCGATGACGCTGGTGAAAAACAGTTCGGCCAGCCAACGCGGCCCGTGGTTCGCCTCAAGGAAGCTGCCGAGGAACCAGAGCGAGAGCATTTCGAGCGCTGTGCTGAGAATTCCCTGATGGATGAAGCAGTATGTGACGACCTGCCAGAGGTATCCATGAAGAAAGAACGGCGGGATGAGCGCGCCGAAGCGGATGACATCATTGGCGAGCGGCGCGGACAAAAGTCCGATCAGCAGGAGCAGGAAATATGCGCCGACGTTCCAGAGAATCAGCCTGCGCGTAAACCCGCGAAAGTCGGGAAAATTGAGCATTCCGGCAGTGCGTGGCATACAGACTGTCCTATTCTCTCAGAAAAGCTCTGTGCGCTGTTGGGCGCGAACCATCCCAGCTTCGGCTGGGTTGTACGAGGTGATCCATGGTGCGCGCTTTCCACCCCACCGCGCAAAGACCGCGTGGCGGGGACCCCGGCTCACGCGAACCCTCTAGACCCACCCGTTCCTCGGCTACGGCTTGGATTTGCGGGAGCGTGATGGCAACTGGGTGGTCTTCGGCTTCCGCGGCGGCCTTTTGCTGGGCTGCTTGTCGTTCCGCTTCCGCCTGTGCCTTCATGGCTTCGGCTTCGCGGAGGAGGATTTCGCCGAGGGTCAGTGGCCGTCTCTGCTCTTCGATTTCTTCCGGGTCGGGGCTCTGTTTGGACGGGCCGATCAGGGTGCCGTCTTCGTGTTCGTGGATCTCGCGGACGCTTTGCGCGGGTGCTTCTTCTTTCGCGGCCATGAGGCTCCGGTTGCGGTGGTTCTGCGAGGCTACCTGCAGGCCGTAGATGAGGATGCGGGCGCGGCGCGGGTCGATGCGGTTGGCGGCGAGGGCGAGGACTACGTCGGAGATCGCAAGCTGTATGGCATCGGCGTCTTCGAGCGGGGGCAGGTTGTGGGCGGTGTCCTGGGGTGGGATGTAGGGTTCGTAGGCTTCGTCTTTCCGCGCGGGGCGCTTGCGGGTGTTGCTGTGGAAGTAGCAGAAGGTCTGGTCCTTCAGTGCGGGTGACTGGCATTTTTTGCCGCTGGTGAAGATGTGTCGGCACTCGTTGTACATGGGTGGCTCCCCCCGGTATGTTTTTGTAAATTTGTCTTTTTATTGGTGGTTAGAGTTCGAAATGGTGCGCGCTTCGCGCGGTCTTTTTAGACCCACTCAATCCCCTCGAACACACGAGGAGATTGAATGGGGCACCCGGTTCCTTGCTTGATCTCCGGAGTAGTATCCCCCTATGTTTTTGCTAAATTCGTCTAGGGGCTTGGGTTAGGAGTTTCTCCCACACTTCTCTCGCGAACATCCGCTTTCCGCTTGGAGAGCGAGGTAGTCGTAGAAGGGCCTTGCTTTACGCAAGGCAACAAGCGCATCTGCGATGCGGGTTCCTTCGGCAAGCTCAGGACAGGCTCTTCGACTCCGCGCTGCGCGCTCCGCTCAGGATGACATCGTTGAGGGAGATGGTTCTCCTCCTGAAAACACGAAAGCCCGCCATTGCCAGCGGGCTTTTTTCTCTCTATATCTAGTTTAGCAATTTTCGCGAAATAGTCGGCCAAATTTGCCTCGCTATTTTATCTTTGGAATGTGTGATTTAGAAGATTTCTTTCGCAAGAGGGGCTTGACAAGATTTTCGGGAACTGCCCCACTCAAGCCAAAAGATGGCTTGAATGGGCCACCCGCCTCCCCAATGAAAACCAAGACGGCCATAACATTCGCTCTCAGCGGCGCTTTTGCGGGCTTGCTGCTCATCGTGTCTTCCACAACGATTCCGCTGATCTTGCTTCTTGGCGTAGGCCCAGTCATCGTCGGTGCATCTGTATTTGCTGCGGTTTCCCAAGGTATTGCCGTCAGTACCCCAAGGGCTGTCTTTGCGGTGCTCCTCAGCCTTCCGGCATACCTAATCTCATTCGGGGCCTTTGCTGAAACAGCGAGCCTGGTCCAGCGTCATATCTCGGTGCCATCAACGTCATTGTCCGAGTTGGGACCAGACATTGTGTCGGGCCTTGTTGCAGCAGTTGTGGTCGCTGGAGTGCTCTTGGAATGCTTGGCTCTTTTGCTGTCGAGGCGCTGGAGTACGCCCTCGTTGGCTGGGTTAGTGGGAGGAGGAATCGGCTCCGTTGCTGTCTCTTATATCGCAAAGGTATGGTACTTCAACGTTGCGGGTCTACCCGACACTGCCGCTCAGATCATCATTCTGTTCGGCCCGTTGGTCATCCTAGGTGGTGGAATCTCTTCAATGATCATCGGTGAGCAAATGAGGCGTTCCGTTCATCTATGATGGCCTCCGCCATTTGTGGAACCAGTCTGCGTTTTTCGCCGCCGCTTTCTACCGGCAAAGAACGCGACTCCGAATCCGGAAACGACTACTTCGGGGCTAGATACTACGCCAGCAGCATGGGGAGGTTCCTCAGTTCCGATCCAAACATGGAGAGCGTGTATCGAGCGAATCCTCAAACGTGGAACCGGTATTCCTATTCAAAACTTTCGGGGTCGAGGAGCGCAGTTTTAAAATCGTCCTCCAGGGCCGACCATTCTTCATTTTGCTTCCCGCAGGTAATCTTGATTCCGGCGGCGCGTATATTCCTGACCGATGCCGGGAGGCATGCGTTCGAGTCCGCTCTGGGTGGTATCCGGAGCACTAACCCAACGATGGCTTGAATGGGGCACCCGCCGCTCATTTTCCTGGTCCAGCCCACAAAAAACAGATCCTTCCCCTTCACTCCGTTCAGGGTCAGGATGACATCGTTAGGGAGTGGCACGAACAGCGCCGAATGGGTACTTTACCGTTCCGGGATCGGGACGACGGCTGGGCTGCGATGGCCTTGTGCGTCGACGGAGCGTATGCCGAAGATGACGTTGTCTTTTGAGATGGGCAACGTGATTGAGTAGCCGCCGGCGGGAGTGCTCAGTTGGTCGGTGCCGTTGCCGGTGAAGAACTGCCAGGTGGGGGCGGTCATTTCTCTCCAGACCACCTCGTATTTCGTTCCTGATGGAGCGCCGGGTTCGCTCCATTCGAGCGTGGTGTTGTTGTCGAGGTTTTTGGTGACGACGCGTACGTTTTCTGGCGCGGGCGGTGCGGAGGCCAGCGTGGCTAGGGTTGCCGCGTTCAGGCCGGCGACGTGGGATACGTACTGGAAGTCGACGAACTTCAGCAGGTCGCCGTATTCGACGCCGTTCTCGGTGCGCACATTCTGGTGCTGGTGGTTGAAGTCTTCGCGCCACTCGGTGAAGCGGACGGCGGCGAAGCCTTCTCCGTTGAAGGAGGTGTGGTCGCCACCGCGCAGGAAGCGGTCGCGGCGGAATTCGAGGACGGGGTGGAAGTAGGCGGGCGGGTTGGATTTTTTGACATTGCCGATGGCGTGGTAGGTTTCGCTCACGCCGAGGATCATGCGGGCCAGTTCGCGCGAGGGGGAGTCGCTTTCGTAGCCCAATGACTGGATGAGCTTCGCCTGCTCGGGCGTTGCGGATGCGGGGATGCCCTCGGAGAAGACGCGCACCAGTGACTTGTTTTGCAGCGTGTCGCCGGGCGTGGTGTTGCCGCCTACGATGTCGTTGTTGAGGACGGCTTCGAGCTGCCATCCTTCTGACTTGGCGAGCTTGGCCAAATGGCGGCTGCCGTTAAGTCCCTGCTCTTCTCCGGCAACGGCGACGAAGACGATGGTGGCGGGGAATTTGATCTTCGAGAGGACGCGGGCACATTCGAGGCTTACGGCTACGCCGGAGGCGTCGTCGTTGGCGCCGGGGGCGAAGCCGTGGGTATCGAGAACGTCAGTGTTGCGCGAGTCATAGTGCCCGGTGACGAGAACCATGCGCTTTGCCTGCGAGGGATCGGATCCGCGCAGGATTGCGTATACGTTGGAGATGAGTGTGGGCTGGGGAACACGGCCTTGTGGACTTTCGGTGAAGGTGTCGCGTCTCACCTCAAGGCAACCGCCACAGGCATCGGAGTAGCGCTTGAATTCCGACTCGATCCAGTCGGCGGCTGCGCTGACGCCCTGGCCGGCAGGCAGGTCTTTGGTCATGCTGGAAAGCGTGTTGCGCGTGTGGAAGCCAACTAATGTTTCGATGGTGTGTTGAATCTGTTGTGGAGAGATTTGCTGCAAAGCGTGTGCAATGGCGGGGTCGGCAGGTGCGGGACGAATCGGCGAACCAGTGGCAACGAGATCGCGTGTTGTATCGTCAGAGAGAGCATAAGCGCTCTGCATGGCAAGTGCCGCGGCAATGGCCAAAGCAATGGTGAGGTGTTTAAAACCAGCTTTCATCAATATCTCCGGTAACGAGGGTACAGATGAGGAATTGTTGAATTCCGTGTAAACGGCTTGACGTGCTGCCTGCTTGTCGTTAAAAACTAACGATGTTGCATCCTGTAATTTGTTCTAATCATCCTAATACTCCATTTTGATTTTGGAGGGGTTATGCCGATTTGCCCTGAATGTGAGAGCGTACTCGATTTCGACGAAGAAGATGTAGAAGAAGGCGACGTCATCGTCTGCGACGAATGCGGAACCGAGTTTGAAGTTGTTGCCACCGATCCTCTTGAGCTTTCGAAAGTAGAAGAAGGCTATGAGGATGAGGACGAGGAACCCGAAGAAGAGGACGAGGAATGAAGCAGTTTTTTCAGACCACAGCTGCGCGGAGCTATGCGCGGGCAGTGGTCACGACCCTGATTGTAGTTTGCCTGCTGGCATCTGTGGCAGGCATGGCACAGAGCAGCGAAGTCCGGTCAGTTGAAGGGAAAGTGTACGGGGCTGGGAGTACAACCCAAAGCAGCGCGGTCGTCTATTTGCAGGACTCGAAGACGAACAACATCAAGAGCTTTATTTCGACGGCGGATGGGAGCTATCGCTTCGGTCAGCTCTCGCTCGATGTGGATTACCAGCTCTGGGTGGAGTACAAAGGCAAGAAGAGCGATAAGAAAAACATCAGCTCTTTCAATTCCAAGAAGCAGCTCGTTATCGATCTGCACCTCAAAGAATAGCGCTGCGGTGTCTCTGGAATTCTTGCCATAGATCGTGGCGAGTAAAGAAAAAGCAGATCCTTCGCTCCGCTCAGGATGACAGCATTGCCAGGTCTGTCAATGTGGCTTGAATTCAGTCCATGCGGCAGATCAGGCACTTGAGGTATTCCGTTTCCGGAATGGTCAGGATGACGGGATGGTCTGCGGCTGCTCCGCGGCGCTCGATGAGGCGCACGCGGCGGCCTGCATCTCCTGCGGCTGCGGCTACCACCTGCTGAAAATCAGCGAGAGAAACGTGGTGCGAGCAGGAGCACGTGATCAGCGTGCCGCCGGGGCGCAGCATTTTGAGCGCGCGCAGGTTTAGTTCTTTATAGCCGCGAAGGGCGCCTTCAACGGCGCGTTTCGATTTGGCGAAGGCTGGCGGGTCGAGGACGATGGTGTCGTAGGCGGCACCGGACTGGCTCCAGTCGCGCAGCAGGTCGAAGGCGTTGGCTTCCATCCAGTCCACATTTGAACCTTGTAGGCTAGCAGCGTTGGCGGCGAGATTTTTCTCGGCTACTTCGAGGGCGGCGCGCGAAATGTCGAAGCCGGTAACGCGGGGGCAGCTTTGCGCGAGATGCAGCGCGAATCCTCCCTGGTAGGTGCAGACGTCGAGTGCTTCGCCGTGCGCGTGGCGTGCGGCGGCGGCGTAGTTTTCGCGCTGGTCGAGGAAGGCTCCGGTTTTCTGGCCTGAGTTCGCATCGTAGTGGAAGGTCAGTCCATTGAGTTGGAAGCTTGTGCTGAGGAGCGGGTCTTCGGCGTTTGCCGCATAGAGCGGGGTCGTGGAATGAGCGCTGAGCTGCTCGAGTTCGCGGATGCGCGGGTCGGTGCGCTCGATGATGCTTTGCGGCGCCAGCTCTTCTTTGAGCACGGCAGAGATCAGCGAGCGGGTCTCGGCGTTGTCGAGCGCTTTTGCCAGCAATTGCAGGATGACGAGATCGCCGTATTTGTCCGCGATGACGCCAGGCAGAGCGTCGGCTTCGCTGAAGACCAGCCGGCAGGCGTTGGTTTCGGCGTTGAGCATGGGGAGTCGCATCTGGATGGCTGAGTGGAGGCGCGTGCGGAGCAGGTCGAGCCATTGCGGCTCGGTGAGCAGGTCGGTGGACACGAGTCTGAGCGCTATCTGCGATGTGGGGCTGTAGAGCGCGGTGCCGAGGAGCATTCCGCGCTGGTCGGCGATTGGGAGCAGGCCGGAGGGCTCGCCGATGATCTGTTCCACGTCGGACTGATAGACCCAGACATGGCCGGCGCGGATGCGCTCTGCGGCGCGGCGGGAAATGATGGCTGTGGGGCCTTCAAATTCTGTCTGAGGCAAGGCCGGGGGCGCAGGCCCGGGCTTGTGACTGCGCTTCGCGTGCTTCTCGGCGTTGCGTCCGGGCATGATTCATCTTCGCATGAAGAAAATGGCGGCGATTTTCCAGAAACCGCACAAAATGTGCCGGATGTCGTGCAGATGAGGATTCCCCTGATGCCGCATTTGCAGGCAAAGCCTATAATCAAGTATGGCAACTGCGCAAAGCGCGTCAGTGCAACCCGCAAAACCTCTCCCGGTGCTTGACCCGTTTGCGCCGCGCTTTGAGAAGCTGGTGGCGACCGTCCGCGCCAACCGACCCAGCGATGATACCGAAATCATCCGCAAAGCCTGGGAATTCTGCCTCGAACATCATAAGGGTCAACTGCGCGCCTCGGGCGAACCGTATGTACTTCATCCGCTGGAAGTTGCGCTTGTGCTTGCGGAGATGAAGCTGGATTCGACGGCCATTGCTGCGGGCCTGCTGCACGATGCGGTCGAAGATACTCCAGTCACCACTGCCGATATCACAGCCAAGTTTGGCGAGCAGGTGGCGCACATTGTCGAAGGCGTCACGAAGATCGACAAAATCCAGTTTGCGAACAAAGAAGACCGCCAGGCGGAGAACGTTCGCAAGATGCTGCTGGCGATGGTCAGCGATGTGCGTGTTGTTCTGATCAAACTTGCAGACCGTCTGCACAATATGCGGACGCTGGAGCATCTGGCGCAGGATAAGCAACAGGTGATTGCGCGAGAGACGCTTGATATCTATGCTCCGCTGGCGCATCGCCTGGGCATGGGCAAGGTGCGCGGTGAGCTGGAAGACCTTGCCTTTCGTTTTGTCGATGCTTACGCATATCAGCAAGTGCACGATGCGGTGGAAGAGCGGCGTAGCGAGGGCGAGCAGTTTCTTGCTGGAGTGGAAGCGCTGCTGCAGGAAAAGCTGCGCGAGAACAATATCAAGGCGCGCGTGGAGTGGCGCATCAAGCGTCTCTACAGCGTGAACCAGAAGTTGATCAAAGCGCGCACGACCGTCGATCAGGTTTACGACCTGTTGGCTCTGCGGGTCATCACCACAAGCGTGCAGGATTGCTATGCGGTCTTTGGCCTGATTCACAGCATCTGGCGTCCGGTGCCTGGGCGCATCAAGGATTTCATCGCGATGCCGCGGCCGAATTTGTATCAGTCACTGCACACAACGGTGATGGGCGAGGGCGGGCATCAATTTGAAGTGCAGATTCGCACGGAAGAGATGCATCGCATCGCGGAAGAAGGCATTGCGGCGCACTGGAAATACAAGGCCGGCGGATCGCCGATCAGCGCGCGCGATGAGCAAAGATTAGCCTGGGTACGGCAGCTGGTCGAGTGGCAGAGGGAGATGAGCGATCCGAATGAATTTCTTTCGACGCTCAAGATCGATCTCTATCCGGAAGAGGTTTACACCTTTACGCCGAAGGGCAAGGTTGTTGTTCTTCCGAAAGATGCCAGCCCGCTTGATTTTGCCTATTCCATTCACACTGAGGTTGGGCACTCGTGCATTGGAGCCAAGGTGAACGGGCGCATGGTGCCGCTGCGCTCGAAGCTGCGCAATGGCGATATCGTTGAAGTGGTCACGCAGAATGGACACACGCCGAGCCGCGACTGGCTGACCTTCGTTAAGAGCTCGCGCGCACGCAACAAGATCAAGCACTGGCTCAACGAGCATCAGCGTGAGCGCGCCATCGAAATCGGACGCAAACTGCTGGAGCGCGAAGCACGCAAGTACAAAATTTCGCTGTCGAAGTTTGATGAGTCCGACTACGAGCGCATCGCCGCTGAGTATAGCGTTGCTACGCCGAATGATCTGCTCGCCGCAGTCGGCTTTGGAAAATATTCGGCGCGGCAGGTGCTTAACCGCCTTGCGCCCGGCTCTACCAGCCAGCAGGCGGCGGAGAGCGATGCGGCGGTCGCGGGCGTTACCGATGCCGTCAAGCGCGTTTCGATGGCGAGCGGTGCGGATTCGCTGCAGGTGGAAGGGCAGAATGAACTGCTCGTATACCGTGCACGATGTTGCAATCCGATTCGCGGCGAAGAAATCATTGGCTACGTTACGCGCGGCAAGGGTGTCGCGGTGCATGCGCGGAGCTGTCCCAATGTTCAGAATTTGCTGTATGAGTCGGACCGCCGCATCTCCGTTGAATGGGCGCGGCCTGCGGATGAAGCGCAGGGGCGCAAGCAGACATATCCGGTGAAGCTGACGGTTTATTGCGACGACCGCGCGGGCATGCTGAAGGAAATGACGGCTGTGATCAGCGACGACAACACGAATATCCGTTCGGTTGATTCAAAGCCCGGTCCGAACAATGATGCGACGGTTGAATTCATTGTCGATGCGGAAGATGTACGGCATCTGAATCGGCTGGTCCAGGGGCTGCGGCGTGTGCCCGGCGTACGCGATGTGCAGCGCTCGCAAAAGCTCTAGCGGCGCAGCCGAGAACGGCTTCTCTCGTGTACACTGAGGTAGACCCCCTGTGTCGGGACGTGGCTCAGCCTGGTAGAGCACTCGCTTGGGGTGCGAGGGGTCGGCAGTTCAAATCTGCCCGTCCCGACCATTCCTTATAATGACTGAAAAAATGTCGCCACAACTTAAACGCACAATTTATGAGATTGACCTGCCGGACAAGTATCGGTTTATAACTAAGACCCTCAAAAATTAAGCGATCTCGTGACAATGAGATCAATCAACGCCCTAATACCATGTTAGGCCGAATATGCCTAAGCGGTGTTTGGCTTAAGTTGTGTAAGCGCAACCAATTCAGGCACTGGAGCCCGCAAAAGCATGCCGGAGACAAATTCGATGTATCTCATCTTCGCGACAGACGATAACTACTCACAACATTTAGCGGTCACGATCCAGTCGCTGGTCGATCGTCATTCGGATGTGTCTTTGCGGGCGCTGATCATCTTGATTGAAGTATCGGAAGAGAATACGGCCAGGCTCCGGCAACTGTGCTCGACCCTCCCTAACTTCCAGGTTGAGTTCAAGGAATTCAGTCCAACTACCTACCCCGATTTTCCGACGTATGGGCATATCTCCTGGGCAGCTTACGCCAGAATCTTCACCGCACATTTACTTGATGAAAGTATCGAGAAAGTTCTTTATCTCGATTGCGACTTATTGATCTGTGACGATCTGCGCTCGCTGTGGAATACCGACATTTCACAATATGCGCTGGCTGGCGTTGAAAATCCGATGAGCGATCGCAGAGAGATTTTTGGAATACCGGCCGAGAGTCCTTATATCAACACGGGCGTGATTCTGATGAATCTGAAGTGGTGGCGGGAACACGATGCGATTCCGCAACTGGTTCAATACATTCGCCAGAATGGGTCATTGTGCACCCTTCTCGATCAGGATGCGATCAACGCTGTTCTCCACCCTTACATTCTCCGGATGCCTTACCGCTGGAATGTTTTTCAGCCCTTCTTTGAAGAGCATCACGGCACGATGGGAGTATCGCGAAGAGAGCAAAAAAGCCTGACGACAAATCCCGCAATTGTCCATTTCACCGGTGCCTTCAAGCCGTGGCAGTACTCAACCGTACATCCGTACCAGTCCGCTTATTGGCAGACGCTGAAGAAGACGCCTTACTCCCATGTTCGCTATCAACATCGCAGTCCAAAGATGGCGCTCCAGAAGTCGGTACGCAAGCTGCAACTGGCGATCAAGCGCTCCGCGGCGATGCCTTTGATGCGGCGGTTTTCCGGAAGAGGATAGAGCACGGGTTACACGTTTTCTATAAGTGCGACTATCTGGTGACTTCTGTGTTCCACGCCATTGCGTTGTTCAAACCACGACGCAATGATACGACCAGGATAGGCAGATTCAGCACCTGCGTAAGTATCAGGGCGACACTGATTCCTTTCAGGCCAAACAAGCCGGGAACCAGCGGGGCGGCAATTGCTGAAAATATCGTGGAGACGACGTAACCGACGAATACCGGCTTTGTACGTTCGATGGCACGAAGACCGGCTCTGACCGGGAGGCCCGCTACGGAGAAGACAGCCAGGATTGCATAGGCTTGTAAGAGATATCCGTATCCGTCTAAGCGATGGCCATATAACAACTGAAGCCAGAATTTCGGGGCAACGATCACCATCAATGCCAATCCCAGGGTTCCGCCAACCAGAAGTGTTTCCGCCCGCATGAGGTAGGACTTAAGCGCGGATGGGCCGCCGGCACGATATCGTTCGGAGGCCTGCGAAGGCAAGCTGTTCTCCAACCCCTGCACCCAGATATTCGTGGCGTTCACGAGCGACTGGCACGCTCTCATGATTCCCGCAACTGCGGCCCCGAGAAATGCCGGCGCCACTAGGCCGAATAGGCTTCCCGAACACCACTGCAAGACTGCGGCGCCCAGCAGAAATCGGCCACTCCCCCAGTTTCTTATCGCAATTGCTCTAAGTGTCTCCAATCGGCAACGCCCCATCGGGAGCTTGAAGACTACAAGTAGAAGCGCCACGGCAGAGGTCGCCGCGGAGATCCACAAAATGGATGAAAGTGAAAGCTGCGTCTTGATTAATAAAAACCAAAGAATCGCGATCTGGCCAAGATAGCTAATTGTGTCGCTGAAAAAGCCCAGCATCGTTTTCTTCTGATAGAAGAGTGCGCGGCGGTAGAAGTCCTGGAGCAGATAGGCAGCATTTGCGCAAAGCAGGGGAGTGATTACGCCCGAAGGTATGTGGACGCCGACGAGGCGCAAGCCGCACAACGCACCGAGCGCTAAGATCGAGTAGGTGAAAACAAAGGCATATTCCTGAGCCGTTACGCCGATCAAATATTCTTTTGCCGACCAGCGATCCTGTAAAGGTCCCACGCTCATCATTGGGGACACGACCAGCGCGAGTTGGATGGTGCCGCCAAAGAAAACAACAGCCATCAGGAGCCAATATTGGCCGACTTGTTCCAGGGGCAGCTTCCGTGTGAGGAGCACGCCAAGCAGGAAGTTACTGCCACTCACCAATGCCTGATCGGCTAACACAAAACTGTGCAGCAACGAATCACGGCTGGGCTTCTTAAATAATTTCAGGAACTTAGACGACTTTGGCGCACTTGTGCGCTTGGTTGTGGCGATCAACTGTAGCATCCTGATTCGACAGGCTATCTTCTATGTTTGAAAATTAAGGTCCTGTGCTGAGCGACTTGGGTGATTCTGGGCTTAGGGCGAGTGAAATCGCAACGCGCCACAAAGTATTTCTGGATGAAGTTGAGACTTCTCTGTAATTATACCGTGCTTAAAGTCAGACCTGGAGAATCTGATATTCATTCCTTTCTTCAGTGCATTCTGCCTTACACTGGGCGTGAGGAGAGTGTCGTGGAAACCATCGCAAGCGAGTTTTTTGTTCAGGCAGAGGAGCGTATCGAGCGCTATAACCTTCTGAAGCATCCCTTTTATACCGCGTGGACTGCGGGCGAGCTTACCCGCGAGGACCTGCGCGAATACGCCGCCGAATACTGGCACCATGTATCCGCCTTCCCTTCTTATTTGAGCGCGCTGCATTCGCGGCTGGAGGACGGGGCTACGCGGCGCATGGTCGCGGCCAATCTTGCCGACGAAGAAGGGATTGGCTCGCCCGACGATCGCGCTCACAGCGATTTGTGGATGGATTTCGCCAAGGGGATGGGCGCGACGGAAGGCGAAGTAAAGTCGCGTACTCTGCAACCGGAAACGCGGCGGCTGGTCTCCTCATTCGAACGCGTTGCCCGCGAAGGGAATACCGCTGCAGCGCTGGCTGCTTTCTATGCCTATGAATCGCGGGTTCCGGCGATTGCCCGGGAGAAGGCTCGCGGGCTCCAGAATCAATATGGCGCCGATTCGGCTACGACACGCTATTTCACGCTTCACCAGACTGCAGATGTTCTGCACGCCGATGTCTGGCGCAAGCTCATCGCGAGTGAACTGGCCAAGGCCCCCGAAGCTGCGCAGAAATCACTCGACGCCGTCGAAAGGATCGCGGCAGCGCTCTGGTCCGCTCTTGATGGCGTAGAACGGAATCGGCAGGCTCGCAACGCCGTCGCTGCGAACGCGTAAGGGAGCATTTCTGAAACAAAGACAAGGGCGTGGACTGGGTTCGCGCCCTTTTTCATTTCTGGGCTGGCGTCTCCTTCGGGGGCGAAGACCCACGCTTGCGAACGACCCCAAATGCCTGGGTTAGCGACGTATGAATGCGCGTTCTACAGTTCCTGCACCGGATGGGGTACCGGAGCGCCATGAGGAGTGGTATGTCTCGCAAGCGGAGCCTTGAGAGACGAAAATTGTCGGAATAGCAATCGGGGCACAGCATAGCAAGGTTACCAAAGACCATACGACCGTTAGATGCTGCCCTAGACTTGATTATGACTGATTATTGCCAATAATCAGAGAAATTCCCGGCGCAACTTTTTTAACCTAATTGCGGGCCATTCTGGGGTACTGTATCTCTACAGCCGCTTCACGGGAGGTGGTGCCATGGTTTGGGACGTTGCGTTTACCTGCGATATCTGTGGAAAAAAGAAGGGCGAGGCCAATCATTGGTGGATGGCGATGCTGGGGGATGTTCCCTGCTTCGACGAAGGCCAGCCCTCTCAACGCTTTACGTTGCTTCCGTGGAACATGGCCGAAAGCCGCAACCCGGACATGTATCACCTTTGCGGGCAGAGTTGCGCCATGACAGCGATGGAGCGCTTTATGACGCACGGCTCCATCGAGTCAGAGCTGGCGGCACAGTCGCGGCGTTAAATTTTATTCACTAAAGAGGCTGGGACGCTCCGCCGGAGCTGTCTTTTTAGCCTTGTGTTCGCGCGAAGCTGGAGTCGGCGACACGGAAAGCATGCCCAGCAGCTCCTTTAATTCCTTGCGCAGGCGCTGCAGACGCACTTCATTTTTGTCTTTCCTGAGTCCGGCGATCTCGGGTCGCAATGGCAGCTCTGACTGGGAGCTGTGAGCTTTACGCGCCTCGCGTCCTTCGGATTGCAGCAAGTGGCGCGCTCCGGCGATGGTGTAGCCTTCCTCGTGCAGCAGTCGTTTGATCTGCAGCGCCATTTCCACGTCGCGCTTGCGATACAGGCGCTGCCCGGTGCCGCTCTTGTTCGGCTTCAGTTGAGGAAATTCTGTCTCCCAGAAGCGAAGCACATAGGACTGCACCTTGCACAACCGGGCGACTTCGCCAATGCGAAAGTACAGCTTGTCCGGAATGGCTGTGGTTTCCGTTCCCCGCTGCGACGGTCGTTGTGAGGCGTGTTTCTGCTTCTGCATGAAAAGCCCGGCTGGCCCAACAGTGGCCACTCACAGAAGTATAGGCCACGCGACGGATGCTTCTGCAACAGAAACGATGACCTATGCGTAACGCAACGACTCAGCATCGTCAGCGGTGATGGGCTCGCGTGAGGGAACGCCGCCACTGGCTGCGCGCAGATACTGGACGGGCCATGCGATCTTCTGTCCCAGATCGTCGGCCGCATGCAGCGCCCAGTAGGGATCGCGCAGGAATTCGCGCGCCATCAGAACCAGATCGGCCTGGCCGGTGCGCAGGATGTGATCGGCCTGCGCGGGTTCGGTGATCATGCCTACGGTGCCGGTCATGACTCCGGTATGCCTGCGAATCTGCTCGGAGAAATGTGTCTGATATCCGGGGCCGACGGGAATCTTCACTCCGGGCACGAGGCCGCCGGAGGATACGTCGACCAGGTCGACCTTGCGCAGGCGCAGCTGCGCGGCAAGCGCGATCGAACTCTGCACATTCCAGCCACCATCGGCCCAATCGGTAGCTGAGATGCGCACGAAGAGCGGCTTTTCTTCAGGCCACCAGTCGCGCACGGCGTCGACCACGTGCATGAGCGGGCGTATGCGGTTCTCGAATGAGCCGCCGTATATGTCACTGCGATGGTTGCTTAATGGGCTGAGGAATTCATGCAGCAGATAGCCGTGCGCCGCGTGAATCTCGATGACATCGAAACCAGCAAGGAGGGCGCGGCGTGCCGCCTGCGCGAAGGCTTCGACTATCTGATTGATTCCCGCCTCATCGAGTTCCTGCGGCTGCTTGTAATGTGGGGCGAATGGAATCGCACTGGGAGCTACCACTTCGTCCCATCCGCCTTCCGCCCCGGTCATGATGCGCTCGCCCATCCACGGCGGGCTCATGCTCGCCTTGCGTCCTGCGTGAGCAAGTTGGATGCCGGCAAATGATCCTTGTCCATGGAGAAAATCGACAACGCGCTTGAGCGGCAGGATATGCTCGTCCTTCCACAAACCAAGATCGCGCGGGCTGATGCGGCCTTCCGCTGTCACAGCAGTTGCTTCAGTAATGACAAGGCTGGCGCCGCCTGCTGCGCGGCTGCCGAGGTGGACGAGATGCCAGTCATTCGCGAATCCGTCTTCAGAGGAATATTGACACATGGGAGAGACCACAATGCGGTTCGGCAGCGTGATATTTCCCAGCTCCAGCGGAGCAAACAGACTGGCGATCTCGTCAGACATGGTGGTGCCCTCCCCTCGTAGTGAAAGCATCTCACGTTTCGGAAGCGTCACTGGTTAAGATGCAACGAAGCGAAGTTGGTCGCGGAGCAGCATAAAGGCCGCAGCTATGCACTGCGGTCTTTATATCCGGGATAAGTATTAATGATGCGGCGATGGGTGTGGCGAGGGTGATGGATGAGCTGTCTCCGTGTGAGTCGGCCACTCGCGATCCTGCGGCTGCCCAGCAGGACGCCCCTGGCGCATATTTTCGATTTGCTGTGGTTCGAGCGGACGACCGGGATGCGTTTCCATCGCCTTCTGCTTGTCCTCGAATTTTGGCTGGGGCGGCGGCGGCTGACTGCGCGTGATCAGCGGTTTCGGCTCCTCTGGTGTGAGGAACTGGCTGCTGTGGCTGCGGGTGCGACGCAGTAGGCGGCGCAGTGCGCGGGACACTTTGCATGGGAGCGCCAGGACGCGCCTGCTCCTGGCGGCCGCCCTGGACCAGCAGAGTCGGCCGCACGGTTGCCACGCGAACATTATTCACAGGCCGAGGAACCTTGGCTGCGAGCGTGGGCGAGATGGATGGATGTGGAACAACCTGGACTCGGTCGATCTGTGCCTGATTCACGTGCACCAGATTTTCGTTCACCGAACGCGCGGAAGCAAAAGCATCGGGCTTTACCGCAGTAAACGCGCGCGTGCGGTTTGCGTAGTTGATGTGAACGTCGTTGAGGTTATTTACGTGGTTGATGAAGGTGTTGTAGTTGTTGACCACGGTCACGTTGCGGATGCGCGTGATGTTGATATTCGTGATGTTAATGTTGCGGATGTATGTGGTACTGCAGTGGTACCAGGGGTAGAACGGCTCGCCCGGTCCCAATGGAAACCATGCTGCGAATGAAAATCCACCTCCTCCGGCGAAGGCGACAAAGGCCGGCGACCATACCGGGTAAATGACAATTGGGCCCGGTATCCATCCCCAACGCGAACCGATGAAGGCCCAGCGGCCATAGTGGAATGGCGCATAGCCCCAGGGCTCATCTTCGACCCACGTCCATCCCCACGGCCCAACCCATACCCAGTGACCAAAACGGTAGGGGACCCAATCGACGGCTACAGCTGCCGGGTACCAGACCGGCCCGTAGTCTCCATCATTCGACCACGCGCCATATCCATCGAGATCGTCATAGCCGACCACGTTGCTGCCCACATACTGCCGCGACTGGGCATTCAGAATGTGGCGGTCGCGGTCGACACACCAGCTGTCAAAGGCATCGGGTGCCGGCGGCTGAATCGATGCAACCTGTATCGGGTTTGTCCCTTCCAACTGGACCGATTGCCCTGCGTTTACGTATTCCGAAAGCCCCGGACCGGTGACCTGCACCTGTCCGCTCATGACGGTGACGATGGTGCCGCCGTTGCCGGTGTAGGAATCGACGCGAAAATCACCTGGCTGAACGACAGTAAGGGAGCCGTTGGGCGTATCGACCTCAACCTGCGCACCGGGATTGAGCGAGAAGGTGCGGACCCTTATGCTGCCCTGCGCCAGACCCAGCTGCGTCAACTGATCGGCAAGATTCGTAAAGGTCAGGTCGGTGGTCTGCCACATGCGCACAGCTGTCGATCCAAGCTGGATTTCCGCGCGCGAATTCTGATCAGCGTAAATGCGGTCGCCCGTTGCCACAGGATAGTTTTCCGCCACCTGGCTCCACTGATCGACGTCGGCAGGCTGCACTGAAACATTTCCCTGCATGGCATGCAGGCGCCCGACAACGGCTGGCGGATCGTCCGCATCGGCGTGAAGTGGCATGGTGCCACAGACAAGTAGAACCATGCAGGCTAGCAGCGCCAGAAAATTTTTCGATTGAACAGTTCGTTGAACGGGTCATCTTTCCCCTCCGATATACAAAGACCACAGCGATTCTTCAGTCCTTGTAACACGGAAGCCTGGAAGATGATGCGAACGAGAAGGGATCAGCGTGTGAATTCCAAAAGAAAAGAGGCTTCGCGCGTGGCTGAAGCCTCTCAATCACAACTGACTACGACTGCCAAAGAAACCAACGCAATCTTTGCCTCCGTGAAGAACCCCTCCCTAAGTAGGTTCTTCTAGAGAATGCGTCACTGTTCTACAGATAGAAACAAATTAAGCAGTCGTCCTATATGTTGTATCCGCTGTGGAGATATGTCAAGAAAATTGCACACAATTTTGGGCAGCAAGAGAATACGATGATCGGGAACGGACACCGCTGCCAAACCGTATGTGTTGTAAGGGAGAAAAAGATTGATGAAACGCTACATTTTGCCCCTCACGGCGCTTGCTCTGCTGGTTTCCTCGGGCTGTCGCATTCAGGTAGATAAGTCGAAGGATGGCGAAGACAAGAACGTAAAGATCGATACTCCGATGGGCGGACTGCATGTGAAGACCAACGATTTGACGGCCGCCGATGTTGGCTTGCCCGTGTATCCCGGAGCGCAGGTCGTGCCCGATCACGACAACGACAAGGCTGCGGATATTCATATGGGATTCGGCAAATGGCAGCTACGCGTGAAGGTCGTGAACTACCAGACGTCGGACTCGCAAGACCAGGTTTTGACCTTCTATCGCAAATCCCTGGGCCGCTATGGCGATGTGATCGAGTGCAATCACAATTCGCCGGTGGGCACGCCCACAAGCACGCGGGAAGGCCTTACCTGCGATTGGCACAGCAAGAGCGTGCACGTGGATGAGGGCGATGATCTGAGTTTGCGCGCTGGCTCCGAGCATCATCAGCACCTTGTTGGATTTAAGAAGGGCAACGGAAATACCAGGTTTGCCCTGGTGGAGTTGCAACTGCCCGAAGGCATCGACGACAACGATTCCTCCCAAAGCCAGTAGCGCTCCGTTCCACTGCGTTGCGTTCTACCTCCGTTGCGTTCCTCCTGCGTTGCGTTCCCTTGTCCGGTGCGATAGGGTCAAGATATGGATCTGGCTTGCCATCGCTGCGGGGCGACGATTGCTTCACCCGAATTGTTTTGCCCGAACTGCGGAGCGCCCCAACTGCGCTTTGAGCCGGCCGAGGAGCAGCTTCCCTACCAAGGCAGTGGAAATGGTTCCGGGCCGCTTGGAAACCAGCCAGTCGCATGGCGGCACGCGGTGCAGGCTGCGCTTATCGTGGCTCTGCCGGTAGGCCTCCTCAGCTCCCTGCTCGACTTCTTCGACATCCTCTGGGTGGTGGTGGGCGGCTTTTGCGTGATCGCGCTTTACCAGCGGAAAGCAACGGTGTTGGCCAATCCCGGCGCGGGCTGGCGCATCGGCATGCTGGTTGGCGTGCTGGCCGCTTTTCTTTCGAGCGTGGTCGATGGCCTGAGCATCCTCTTTGAACGTTATGGCCTGCATCGCGGCGCATCGATTGACCAAAGGCTCGCTGCACTCACTCAACAGATGACCGACCAGATGGTTCATCAGAACCCGGAAGCGGCACAGCAGGTTCCGTGGTTGATTCACTTCTGGGTATCGCCTGACGGACATGCTGCGGTCGCACTTATCGGGTCTGCGAGCGCCGCTGTTGCCATTGTCGCTTTATCCTCTTTGAGCGGATTGCTGGGAGCGCGTGTGCTGGGAGCGCGCAAGCGGCTTTCCATTCATTCATAAATCGGCGGCTTGCCGCACAGCGCCAGCAGCTCGTATCATCCCGCAAGAGCCACTACTTATGACAGACACACAGACAAGCTCCCGGCCCGCGCTTCGCGAGAAGGGCCGCCTCATGTCCGCCTCCGAGATTGAGCGAACACTCGTCCGGCTCGCCCACGAAATCATCGAGAAGAATAACGGCAGTGACAATCTTGCCCTTGTCGGAGTGCAGCGGCGTGGCGTTCCTCTTGCGCAGCGGCTGGGCGCGCTGATCGGGAACATTGAAAAACATCCCGTCGATGTGGGCATTCTCGACATCAGTTTTTATCGCGACGACCTCTCGACGAAAGACGTGCGGCCAGTCGTCAATCCCGGCGCTCTGGGCTTTGATGTCAACGGACGCGATGTCGTTCTCGTCGATGATGTTCTCTACACCGGGCGCACGGTGCGCGCCGCGCTCGATGCGTTGTTCGATCATGGACGGCCACGCCGCGTGCAGCTTCTGGCGCTGATCGATCGCGGGCATCGCGAGCTGCCGATTGAAGCTACGTTCGTCGGCAGAACGGTGCAGACCAGCAGCCGCGAGATCATCGAGGTGAAGCTGCGCGAAGTTGATCAACGATGAGCAGGTGCTGCTCGCCGAGCGAGTCGATTGAAGGCCTGATCGCGTAGACTGACCAGGGCGGTTGCAGTAGAACAGTGCTGCATTCCAGCACTTCCCCATATATCCTCATGCCTAAATCGCAAGCCAAGCCGCGCAAAGAAACTGCAACCAGCACGCCTCAAGCTTTTTCACGTCATCCCGGCTCACTCATTTCTGTTGCCGATCTGAGCCTCGAGGATGTGAGCTCGATTCTCAAGGCCGCGTCTGCGCTCGAGAGCGAAGACGCGCTGAAGCGGATGAAGCATCTCTTCAAGCGCCGCGTCTCGCTACTGTTCTACGAATCGAGCACGCGCACGCGTACTTCCTTTGAGCTTGCGGCCAAGCAGCTTGGCGCGGATACGGTGCTGGTGAGCGCGCTTTCATCGAGCATCGAAAAAGGCGAGTCGCTCAAGGACACTGGCATTACGCTGCGCGCGCTGGGCGCGGAGTGCATCATCCTGCGGCATCCTTCATCGGGTGCGCCTTATGTGCTTTCGCGCGCGACAGGATTGCCGGTTCTGAATGCAGGCGACGGCATGCACGAGCATCCATCGCAAGCGCTGCTCGATCTGCGCACCATGCTGACGCACCTGCGCGGAACGAAACCCGCTGCTGTTTCTGAAACGACGCTTAAGGGCGTGACGATTACCATCTGCGGCGACATCTTCCACAGCCGCGTTGCGCGGTCAAACATGCTTCTGCTGCCACGCCTCGGAGCGCGCGTGCTGCTCTCGGGTCCACAGGCATTGCTGCCGGAAACAGCTGCATCGGCCGGCCCCGGTATCACCATCGAGCGCGATTTTGACAAGGCGCTCAAGCAGTCGCAGATCGTGATGATGCTGCGGATTCAGGCGGAGCGGCTGGCTGGATTGAATCTCGATCTTGAAGAGTACAAGCTGCGCTACCAGGCCAACGCTGAGCGTCTTGCGGCACATGCGCCTGAGGCTCTTGTTCTGCACCCCGGCCCTATTATTCGCGGACTTGAGATCACGAGCGGAGTCGCCGATGGACCGCAGTCAGCCATCGCTGAGCAGGTGCGCCACGGTGTTGCGATTCGCATGGCTCTGCTGGTGCGGGCGCTTGCACCCCAGGCGTCGGGATCGAAAGGAAAACGCAAATGAAGCCGATTCTCATTCGCGGAGGCCGCGTCGTTGATCCATCGTCGGGCCTCGATGCTGACCGCGATCTGCTGCTCAAGGACGGCCGTGTCTCTGCCATCGAAGCGTCGGGCAAGCTCAACGGCGCTGCGAAGCAGGAGGGTGCCGAGATTCTCGACGCGAAGGGGCTCATCGTTGCGCCCGGGCTGGTCGATATTCACGTACATCTGCGTGAGCCAGGGCAGGGGTATAAGGAGACGATTGCTTCGGGCACGGCGGCGGCGGCAGCAGGCGGCTTTACAGCGGTCTGCGCTATGCCCAACACGGTCCCGGTGAATGATTCGCCGGAGACGACGCGCTGGATGCAATCTCCCGAACGCGGAGCGCAAATACGGGTCTTCCCGATCGCCGCGGCGACGCGCGGCAGCATGGGCGAAGCGCTGACCGAATATGGCGCGCTCAAAGCCGCAGGCGCTGTGGGTGTGACCGACGACGGCAGGCCGATTCTCGGCGATTCGATCATGCGTCAGACGCTCGCAGCGGCGGCGCGCGCCGGGCTTCCTGTAATTCAACATGCTGAAGACACGCGCATGACTGGCGGCTGCTCGATGAATGCAGGCGCTCTGGCCTTCCGGCTTGGACTGCGCGGGATGCCCATCGAAGCCGAGTCGAGCCTGGTCGAGCGCGATATCCGGCTGCTCGCAGAATTGAAGGACAGCCGAGCCCATCTGCATGTCGCGCATCTCTCGACAGCCAAGGCACTCGATGCGGTAAAGAAAGCGCGCCGCAATGGCCTGCATGTTACCTGCGAAGTGGCACCGCATCATTTCGTGCTGAACGAAGATGCTGTTGCTGAATACGACACGCACGCGAAGATGAATCCGCCGCTGCGTTCGGAGGCAGATCGACAGGCCATGCTCGAAGGCATTATCGAAGGCGCAGTGGATTCGATTGCCACCGACCACGCTCCGCATGCCGCTCATGAGAAAGAGCAGGAGTTTGAGCGCGCGCCCAATGGCATCACCGGCCTTGAAACGGCGCTGGGACTGACGATGGCTGTATTGCACGGCAAACATAAGCTGCCGTTGAGCCGCATCATTTCCCTGCTGAGCACAGCGCCCGCGTTGGTGCTGAATCTGAAAGGGCGCGGCAACCTCGCCGTGGGTTCTTTCGCCGATGTTGTTCTCTTCGATCCGAAGAAGCAGTGGACGTTTCACGCTTCGGCATCGAGATCGAAATCAAAGAACACGCCATTCGATGGCTGGACAATGCTGGGCAGCGTTTTTGCCACAATCAGCGAGGGACGCATCGTCTATCGCGCGTAATGGGAACGTATCTACTCCTGCCTCCAACAAACGCTTGATTTCGAAGCACATCCTTGAACCCAAGCCGCCGTCGCTCGAGCTCGGATGCTCTACTAAAACGCTTCACTTCGCGGTTTTGTTGCATTTTCATCTTGACAATCGTTTTTTTGATCTCTTATAAACCCTCCTGATATCGATATCGTTAAATACCCCAAGGACGCGACCCGCGTCAACCCTCGCGCGGTTTTGTAGTTCGCATGAGACGGTTGGCCCGGGCAGGTTGAAGTAAGGAAACTAATAGCTGTTGATTCTAATAAAACGTTTCATTCAACCTGTAGATCGCTCAGTCGAGAGACCAAAAAGTCTTTGGAAAACAATCACTTCAGGACAACCTGGGAGGTCACCCAACGTGCAATCCACGCACTGTTCAAAACAAAAACACAGCTATCCATTGTTGATAACGATATCATCATGGGTTATCGCATTATTTCTACTAACCTCCGCTTATTTGCCGGCCTTCGGCCAGGCAGCCAGCGGAACCATCAGCGGAACGGCGGTCGACACAACCGGAGCGGTAATCTCCGGCGCAAGCGTCACTCTTGAGAACGCTTCGAGCCACGACCAGCGCGCAACAGTAACCAATAGCAGCGGTTTCTTTACCTTTGCCGCTGTGCCACCGGCTACCTACCGCGTCACCATCAAGGCAAACGGCTTTACGCCGTGGGTAGGAACCGATATTTCCCTGCATCTCGGTCAAGATCAGGTACTGCAGAATGTCACGCTGCGCATTGGGGCTCAGACAACGAGCGTTCAGGTCGTATCCTCTCAGGCGGCTGTGATTCCGCTGGATACCGGCGCAAGTTCGACCACAATCAACAGCGAGCTGATCGAGAACCTCTCCATCCAGGGCCGCGACGCAGCTGAGCTGGTGAAGTTCATGCCCGGAATGGCGATGAACAGCGGCCTCGGCCAAAATGAATTCAACAGCCAGACTACCCAAACCAACAGCGGTCCCATCGGCCAGTTCTCAGCCAGCGGGACCCAGCCTTATGGCTCCATGCAGATGACCCTCGACGGAGCCGGTTTGATTGACGTAGGCAACCAGGGAACGCAGCTCGCCAACATCAACCAAGACCAGACCGCCGAGTTCACCTATCTGAACGCGGCCTTCGGAGCCGATACTCCGCGTGGTCCCAACATCATCCAGATCACCAGCAAGGCTGGCGGCCAGTCCTTCCACGGCGATGCCTACACGTATCTGCGTAACTGGCAGCTAAACGCCAACGATCCTTATCTGAAGGCGCAGTCTCCGGGCATCGAGCGCGTCATCTCTCACCAGACCTATCCCGGCGGCACGATTGGCGGACCAGTTCTGATTCCCGGAACCAGCTTCAATCACAACCGTGACAAGCTCTTCTTCTTCGCCGGCTACGAAAAGATGTACCAGAACCCTGCCGCCACTCTCCATCAGTTAGTCGTACCGACGACCAACATGATCAACGGCGACTTCAGCGCCGCAACGCTGCCTGGTAATCAGAGCTCTGGCTCAACGTGGTGGCAGACGGCACAGGTTCCCTGCGCCAATGCGCCCAGCTGGACGTCCTTCTGCCCCGCTGGCGGAGCGAATCCGTTCCCCAACGGTCAGATTCCGGCGTCCTACTGGGACCCGAATGGCAGAGCGCTTTTGACCTGGATGAATAAGGTCAACCCGCCCAACATCGATCCGGCGACCCACAACGGCTTCAATTACCAGTTCCTTGACCATCCTCCGGTCAACCGCTGGGAGCTGCGGCTCCGTGGAGATTACGATCCCACGGCAAATGACAAGATGTCGGTCGTCTACACGCAGCAGAACGAGGCTGACCAGAACAACTTCGGCATCTGGTGGTGGCCGGCATGGGCTGCGCCGCTTCCCACGCAGCTGAATGCAACTACCAAGGCGAGACTCTGGACAGCCAACTATGTCCACATCTTCAACGCCACCACGACCAACGAATTCAGCTTTGCAGATACCTACTTCACCTTTCCTCCGGCTTTCGCAGATCCCACGAAGATGTCGGCCTCCGCAGCCAACTACACAACGTACGCGCCCTTTGACACCAGCGGCACGAACAGCTTCGATCAGCTTCCCAACATCCTGAGTTGGGACGGCGGAGTCGGAGCGACTACCGGCAGCTTCGCCGGCGTCTATGCGCCGCCGATGATCAAGGGCTTTGGAAACGCTTACGGAAACATCAAGAAGATCTACTCGTTTCAGGACAACCTGACCAAGGTGCTCGAACGCCATACGCTGAAGGCCGGCTTCTTCTGGGACAGCAACGGCCAGACCCAGACCACGGGCTACGGCAACTGGACTCAGGGCGCCATCGAGTTTGATCCCTGGTCGCAATACACCACCAACAACCAGTACGCTGACATGCTGATTGGCCACACTGACGGCATGGCGCAGTATGCCTCCGCGCCTGTGCACGACATGGTCTACCACGAGTGGGCTTTCTACGGACAGGATCAGTGGCACCTGACGCGCAAATTAACCCTCGACTACGGCATCCGTTTTGACCACGAAGGAGCGTGGTATCCAACGAGCGGACCCGGATTGGCCGTCTTCGATGCTGCAACCTATGACAACTCGGCCAACGCTGCGGCCTGGACAGGCATGAAGTGGCACCAGATCGACAGCAAAATTCCGCAGTCGGGATTCAAATCGCCGTTCGTTACCCCGGACGTACGCTTCGGCGGAGCCTATGATGTGTACGGCACCGGCAAAACTGTCGTCCGCGGTGGCTTCGGTATTTACCGCTGGCAGTTCTCTGAAGGCGACGTCGACGCGGCGCTCAATCCTTCCTGGAATGTCCAGAGCATCACCACTCCATCCACCCAGTCGTTTGCCCAACTGGCCAGCTTTAAGCCAACCACGGGTGGCGCCTAGTGCGCGCTCAGCTCCACCTGTCCCACCGGAGTTGACGCAATCAAGATGGGAGAAGATAAAACCCCCTACACCATGAATTGGGATGCGATGCTCGACCAGGAGCTGCCCTCACACATGGTGTTTGAGCTCCAGTACATCGGCAATCACACCGATAACGCATTGCTCACCGGCAACGGCACCACAGAGAATTTCATCTCCAACATCAACAAAATTCCTGTCAGCGGGCTCTACGGAACCGATACGCTCACCGGAATCAACTACTGGCAGCAGTCCTGCGCTTCAGGATCATGCGCCGCACCGCAGAGCCAGTACTACAACGGCTACCGGCCCTATGCGAACTACGGCGTGCTGAACCTTGTCCAGCATGGAAGCTACTCCAACTACAACGGAATGGTCGCCGCTCTGCAGAAGCAGACCGGTATGGCCACATTCATCCTCAACTACACCTATAGCAAGGTCCTGGGCATCCGTGACGGCCAGACCGACAATGGCGGCGGCGACGGAAGCACCATCGATCCGTTCAACATGCGCGCGAACTACGGTCCGCTGGCGTATGACCGCACGCATCTCTTCAACGCAGCGTATTACATCAACCTTCCGGGTCTCAGGGACGCCAACGGGTTCGTCAAACAGGTGGTCAATGGATGGCAGCTCTCAGGCGATACCCAAGTGCAGAGCGGAACACCGCTCCAACCCAATACCGGCGGAGACATGAACGTCACCTGGGAAACCGGCGCCAATGGCGGAGCAGCCAGCAACACCTACCTGCTCGGAACCAACGCCGTAGTTCTGTCGCCCTATCTGACGTTCGATCCACGGAACGGAGGCGGCAAATACTTCAACGCGGCCTGCTTCCAGACACCGTCGAAGCTGGGCGTGAATGGCCCCTCGGTATGGCCGTACATTCACGGACCGGCGTTCTTCGTATCTGACCTTGCTATGGCAAAGAGCTTTGCCATCACCGAGCGTCAGCACATTCAGTTCCGCGTCTCGGCATTCAACTTCCTCAACCACCCGTTGCCGCAGTTCGGTCAGGGCAGCGACGTCAATCTTCACATGGATTGCGTGCAGAGTTCGTCGAGCGCGCAGGGATGCGACGAAGGCGGCGCCAACCTGAACGCAACCACCAACGGCAGCGTGCAGTACAAAGCCGCAGGCCAGAACCGCTACATGGAGCTGGCTCTGAAATACAACTTCTAACTTAGCTTGTCTCCCAAGCTTAAGGGGGCCTTCGGGCCCCTGTCTTTTTTAGAGCTTGATCTTGCTGGGATCGAAGTTCGGCTTGGGATACTTCATCTTCAGCCTGGTGATTGCATCTACCAGGATTTCCGAAATAGCCACATTGCGATACCACTTGTGGTCGGAGGGAATGATGAACCAGGGCGCATGCTTGCGGCTGGTGTGCTCGATCGCATCCTGATAGGCCTTTACATATTGCGGCCAGAAGCTGCGCTCGGCGAAATCGGATTCGCTGAGTTTCCACTCTTTGTCTTTGTCAGCGAGGCGCTCCTCCAGGCGGCGCGTCTGTTCGTCACGGCTGATGTGGAGGAAAAACTTCAGGATGGTGACGTTGTTCTCGGCAAGTGTTCTTTCAAAGTCGACAATCTGGCGGAAGCGCTCTTTCACGACGTCGTCTGAAACCAGTTTGTGCACCCGCGTCACCAGTACATCTTCATAGTGCGAGCGGTTGAAGATGCCGATAGTGCCGTGCGCTGGCGCTGCTCGATGCACACGCCATAGAAAATCGTGCTTCAATTCGAGCGGCGTAGGTACTTTGAACGAAGTTACGTTGCAGGTCTGCGGGTTTACGCCGGTAAAGATGTGACGAATCGTGCCGTCTTTTCCTGCCGTGTCCATGCCCTGCAGCACAATGAGAATGGCATGGCGGCAATCGGCAACGAGCAGTTCCTGCAACTCGTCGAGCCTCTGACGATGCCGCTCAAGATCGACTGCGGCTTCTTCGTCGTTCCGGTAGCGCCGGGTATCAGCGGTGGGGAAATGGGAGAGTTTTACTTTTTGATGAGGCTTAACCAGATACGGGCTTGAGGCGGGCCGTCCGGGCATGCTTTCTCCGGGAACTGGCCGTTCAAAGAGGAGCGCGATGCGCTACAACAGGCTGAACGGCGCAGTTCCTCAACTATTTCGTCTGCGGCGTCACTTCGGTCTTCGCTACGTTTTCCTGCTTGGGAGCGTCGGTGCTGGTGCCCGCGCCTTTGATGCCATCCTTGAAACCACGAAGCCCTTCGCCCAGGCCTTTGCCAAGCTCAGGCAGTTTGCGCGGTCCAAAGATCAACAGCGCGATGACGAGAATGATGAGTAAATGCGTCGGTGTAAACAGATTATCGAGCATAGTGGGATATCTCCCGGCATACGCGCGCGGGAATTTCCTCCGTTTCAGCTATTGTCGCACAGAGCCACCGCTCGGGGTGAAACTCCATGTTGAGTACGTAGTTAATTTGCCTGTGGATGCAGAGCGTCGAGGCGTTTTCTGGCCATATCCGCAAAACTGACGAGATTTTCCGATGTGCCCAGAGTGAGGCGGCGATGCACTTTGAGCAGCGGATAGATCCGCGAGCCGCCGATTTCGAGCGTCGGGACGGCAAACTTGCCGCCGGGATATTCGCTCATCGTCCACTCGGCGGAGTAGCGGCGGCGAAAGACTTCGCCAAAATAGCTGCCCCATAACTTCGTCAGCCATTCGAGATCGCTCTCCGGCGCGGGAGTCAGCGATTCAAGAATAGCTTCGAGCCCTTCCAGCGAGTCCGTGGAATAGTCGAGCTTTCTGCCATGCTCGGTTGAAGCGATCCGCACGGCCTCTTTGGCATGGGCCTCCATCATGCTGTCGAGGGAATCGAAGCTGGAGTTTGCGAGTTCTTCTCTTGTCGTCATCCAGTCTTAGACTAGCGGCAATTCGGGCAAAATGCGCGCTCGCGGTCTGACAGAATAGCGCTTCGCCATGTATCTTTAAGTTTTACGGGAAGTCTAAAGGAATGTTCCGCTCCCCGGATTTGTGGAGGTCTTTTTCTGTTGAGAAGCACGCGTTTTCCCTGTCTGGCATTTGTTGCAATCGCCACTTTGATTTTCTGTGCCAGCTGCCGCGCACAGTCGCAAACCCCGACACAGCCACGAAGCACAAACGTGCCGCTCAGCAATACGCCTCCGAGCGCCCTCTCTGGAGTGAGATACGACTACAAGTGGGAGATGTACGGCGGCTTCGCCTATTCGCACTTTAACGCGGGGCCTAATCTGCTGCAGGGCGCAAACCTCGGCGGCTTCGACATTCAGGCGGCGCGCTTCCTCAAACCGCGCTGGGCCGTAGCGGGCAATGTGCGCGGATACTATGGAACCTCCGGCGTGGTGCCGAACGCGTACGGCATCACCGGGCCTTTTGTCAGCGAGCACATGTTCCTGGTCGGGCCGGAGTATCGCGGTCCCAGCAACGAGCACGGCTCGATCACGCTGCATGCCCTGGTAGGCGGCGCGTATGGAAACTTCGAAAAAGACCTCAGCGGGGTGCCACCTGGTGCACTGGGCCTGTTCAGCAATCAGTTCGCATTCGGCAGCGCCTTCGGTGGCTCGATCGATCTGAACCGCTCGCCGCGCCTCGTCTTCCGTATCTCGCCGGACGCAACTTTCACCGATTTCGGAGGCGTCGGACTCAAGGACCAATTTGCGATTTCCGTGGGGCTGGTTTACCGGATGGACAAAGGCCTGAAGTAGACCGCAGCCAAAGCAGGACCTGAAGGCTGGATCGGCAGCGACGCCGACCAGCTTTTCTTTCGCCTGTAGAAAAGCACCTTTCATCACACAAAAATGAGCATTTCGCCGAGTAATCCAAGCTGTTCGCCCTTTCGCATCCTCAATCCGCAGCATGAATCTGATACACCAGGAGCAGTACATGCAGCAGCGCAAATTAGGCACGCAGGGTCTTACGGTTTCGGCTCTTGGATTGGGTTGCATGGGAATGTCCGCATTTTACGGACCCCGTGACGAATCAGAATCGGTTGCCACGCTTCATCGGGCTCTTGAACTTGGCATCGACTTCTTCGACACCGCCGATGTGTACGGTCCGCATACAAACGAGGAACTCGTCGGACGCACACTGAAGCCGCATCGGGACAAGGTGGTCATCGCGACGAAGTTCGGCAATGTGATAAATGCTGATGGCTCAAGAAGCGTGAACGGGAAGCCAGAGTACGTGCGCGCTGCCTGCGATGCCAGTCTGAAGCGCCTCGGCATCGACACGATCGACCTGTACTACCAGCATCGCGTCGACCCCAAGACTCCGATTGAAGAGACGGTCGGCGCGATGGCGGAGCTCGTGAATGCCGGAAAGGTTCGCTATCTGGGACTTTCCGAAGCCGGATCGCAGACGATCCGCCGTGCCCATGCCGTGCATCCGATTTCGGCTTTGCAGACGGAGTATTCGCTCTGGAGCCGCGATGCAGAAGATGAAATACTTCCTACCGTGCGGGAACTGGGCATTGGATTCGTTGCGTACTCTCCTCTGGGGCGAGGCTTTCTGACGGGCCAGATTCGTAAACCCAGCGACCTCGCCGCCGATGACTGGCGACACACTTCCCCGCGTTTTCAGGGCGAAAATTTCCAGAAGAACCTTGATCTGGTCACCAGGATTGAAGAGCTTGCCGAAAAAAGGAAGGTAAAGGCATCGCAGCTTGCGCTGGCCTGGGTGCTGGCGCAGGGCGAGGACGTCGTGCCCATTCCCGGCACCAAACGGCGCAGTTATCTTGAGGAAAATATAGCTGCTGCGGAAATCGTATTGACGCAGGAAGAGCTGGCAGCCCTGAACGCCATCGCGCCAAAAGACGTGGCTAAAGGCGAGCGCTACTCGCCGGAAATGATGGGCATGCTCAGTCTCTGATGCAGGAAGAGTCCGGATTCGGACACAGTTGTTCGAATCCGGACATTTGCGGGTAATTTGTTTGGCGAAAGCTGAACAGAATCATGTACTTTTTCTGATTCATACTGGCCCGCGGGTTGCTAACAGATACTGGTAGAACAAGTCTACTGGTGACAAAGGCCACACTTTTCCCATGAAGAGGTTTGGTTGCTTCCAGCTTGACGCAGCGAACGAGTGTTTGTGGTGTGAAGAAAAGCAGGTCCCATTAGCACCAAAACCGTTCGCCGTTTTGCGTTATCTGGTTGAAAATCCGCAGCGGCTGGTCACGCACGACGAACTTCTGGACGCGCTGTGGCCGGAAACCTACGTGCAGCCGCAGGTCCTGCGCACGTATGTTCTGGAGTTACGCAAACTGCTGGGAGACGATCCCAACGAACCGCAGTATATCCAGACCGTTCCCAAGCGCGGCTATCGTTTCCTTCCCAAAGTCACAGCTGTCAGACACGAAATGTCGGAGTCGAGCGAGCAGGCGCTGCGCATCGTTGGCCGCGACGCTGAACTCGAAAAGCTTACTGCCGATCTTGAGCATGCGGTCAAAGGCAATCGCAAGCTCATCTTCCTGACCGGAGACGCAGGCTCGGGGAAGACCACCCTGATTGACGCTTTCTGTGCCCGCGCATGCAGCGAGGACGGAGCGCGGATGGCCCGCGGCCAGAGCGTAGAAGGCTTTGGCGGCAAGGAGCCTTTTTATCCTGTGCACGAAGCGCTCGGCCAGTTGACCGAACAGGAAAAATCGAAGGAGCTTTTGGCCCGGCACCTGCCCTGCTGGTTTGGGAAGAATCCAGAGAACGGGACCAGAGTCCCGGCGCTGGGTGAAATCTGCGAAGCGGTCGAATCTCTGGCGCAGAGCGAACCTCTCCTGCTGGTGCTTGAAGACCTGCACTGGGCTGATGCTTCGACGCTGGATCTGATCTCGGCCCTGGCGCGCAGGCGCGGTAATCCTCGGCTTATGGTGGTGGCCACCTACCGCCCGGCGGAGGTCGACGGACAGCACCCGCTCATGGGGCTCAAGGAAGATCTGTTTACGCGGCGTCTCTGCTGCGAGATCGTGCTCGGGCCGCTCAACCGCAAGGCCGTATCCGACTATCTGTTGCAGGAGCTCAACACGAATACCCTGCCGGGAGGCCTGGCCAGTTTTGTGCATCAGCACTCGGAAGGCAATCCGCTCTTTATGGCGGCAACGTTTGAACACCTGCGCAACCAGCGGCTGCTGTTGGCGAAGGGCGGAAAATGGCATCTTGCCACGCCGCTCGCCGAGATCGAACTGGGAATTCCCGACGGCCTACTGGGAATGATCGATCTGCAGCTGGGGAGGCTCAGTGAAAGCGAGCGCCGGCTGCTCGAAGCGGGCAGTATTGTCGGGACGATCTTCCCGGCCTGGGCTGCCGCGGCTGCGCTGAAGGAAGACGTTCTGGATGTGGAAGATGGCTATGCTTCGCTCGCCCGGCGTACACGGCTTCTAAATGCGGCCGGGCAGGATGAGCTTCCTGATGGAACCCGTTCGTCTTTCTACGTCTTCGCCCATGGACTCTTCCGCGAGGCGCTCTACACCCGGCAAACTGCGGCTCGTCGCGCCGAACGGCATCGCCGGGTGGCTGAGAGATTGAAGTCGCTCTTCGCCGGTAGTGAGGCAAGCATTGCTTCGGAACTGGCTCAGCACTACGAAGCTGCCGGCTCGTGGAAAGAAGCGATCGAGGCATTGCGCCTTGCCGCTGACGTAGCGGCGACTCGTGACGCCGACCACGCCGCAAGAGAACTTCTGCGACACGCGCTGGATTTGAGCGAGAATCTGAAGCCCGACGAACGTAACGCTGCCGAGCGTAACTTGCTCAATCAGATGAAGAAGTATTTGGAGTTTACGCCCGCGCAGCTAGCCTAATAATGGCGCAGCGTGCGTATCTGGCGTCGCAGTGTGGCGATTTCCCGACGAGTACTGCGGAAGACCGGGACAATGTACGAACGGGACATGCGGGGCAACTCATGAAACATGGAGATCAGCAGATTGAGCTGATCTTTCTTGGTTGCCAAGTCCCTTTCCAGAGCCGCAAGTATCTGACTTCGCTCCGGGGTCTGAGCGTTTAGCATTATCCAATGGTAACCATACGAGAGGCGCATTGTCACCCTAGGAACGTGGATTCGAGTGCCACCCAGTTGCGAATTGGAACCTCAAAGTACACTTTTCCTGATTCGTTACAGTTGGATGCATTTCGCGCCCCGAAAGGAGCGAAAGATTGCCGCATATAAGCCTAAGCCGAAATCATGGCTACTGCAACTATTGCCAGTATCATGCCCACTGTCTGGCTGCGAGTCGCACGCTCCCGCAACAGCCACACCGCCAGTAAAATTGTGCCTGCGGGATACAGAGAAGACAGTACAGCCGCCACATCCAACCGCCCGGTGAGCGAAGATGCCGTGTAGAGCAGGTTGCCGGTGGTATCGAGAATGCCCGCAGCCGCGGCCAATGGGAGTATGGCTGACCAGCGAAAGACTTTTCCTTCGGCTTTTGTCCGAAGACTCTTCGCGGTGACAATACCAAGAGTCACGGCGCAGGACACCGATCCGACGCGCGAAAAGGTCATCGCCCAAAGCACGCTGTCTCTTCCGGCGACATGAAGAAAGACCAGCAGAAATCCGAAGCAGATACCGGCGAGCACGCCCAGTCCTAATCCATGCGGGTGAGCACTGGTGCCGGACGAGTAAGCGATCAGCCAGATGGCAACGCCGGCGACGGCAAACCCTGCCAGCTTGAGCGTTGAAGGTCTCGATTCGCTGAAGAAGGACACAAGCACGGGAACAGCAGCCGCAAGCACTCCCGATAGAGCCGCTACCAGCCCCATCGAACCAAGCGAGAGCCCTCGATACAGAGCCAGGAGGCCGACGCCGCCGGCAAGCCCGGCGATCAGGCCGAAAACCATCGTATGTCGCGTGGGCCAGCCAGAGGGATGAATCGCAATGGCTGCCAGCAAAGCCAGCAGGCCGAGGCCGTGCGCAATCATGAGGACAACTGCGGGGGTAGTACGGCGAGTAACGATCCCGCCGCAGAAGTCCGAGGTGCCCCAGACGATTGCGGCGACCAAAGCAAGGGCGGAGGCTTCTCCGCCCGCTGTCATCATTGCTTCATGGAGGCGGACGGATAGTACCCGTCTTTCGCCGTCACATCAAGATTCGGCACTTCCACGTTCACCGTAATCTTGTGGAACCTGTCGCTCATCACACCGGCATGCGTGTAGTAGCCGAGCGTGTACGACGCGCGCACAGACTCGGTAATCTTGGCAAAGCTGGTCTGGATGCCGTTCTCAGAGAACTGCGATTCGAGCGCCCCGCCGGTCGCGAGCGCGTACTTCGGCAGAATGTTGTCACGCATCGTGGGCAGCAGCGGAATGTGCCATTTGTCGAGATAGCCGACGCCCCACATGGCCGAGTCGCCAACGAGCGTGCCGTAGACAGAAATTTCGTTTGCCAGCAGGTAGCGAACGACTTCCTTATAAGAGGCTTTGCTGCCCGATTCCTTGCCGTCGCTGATCACGTAGAGAACGCGACGGCGGCCCTTCGGCTGCTGCGCCAGCGATTTCGCCGCTTCAAGGATCGCATCGTTGAGCGGGTGCACTTCCTTCGGAATCGTGATGAATCCGGCATTGCCGCGCTGCGGTGCCAGGTTCGGATCCACCTGCTTGCCGTTGACCGTCATGCCGTCATCGAGAGGTCCGCCGGGCGAAACAACGCCCATATCACGCCCTGAGGACTTCGCGCTCTGGAAGGCCGCAGGCAGGCGAGCACCCTGCGCGCCGGTAAAGTCCGTCACCATGCGAGTGCTGCCGTTGTAGGCGAAAATGGCCACCGAATCGGATGGCGTGAATGCTCCAGTGACCGCAGATAGACTCTGGTTGACCTTGGCCATCACGTCAGAAGGCAGGCTCTGGTCGATGACAAACGCTGCGGAAATCGGAAGCGGATCACTGCTGAAGACAGCAATACGCTGGCGCACACCGTCTTCGTACACCTTGAACTGACGCCAGGTAAGACCGGCTACCATCTGATGGGTCTTCTTGTCGCGAACCGTCACGGGCACCTGAACGAAGGTAACGGTCTGGCGGATCAGGAATGCCCCGGTCTCGCCCGGCTTCGGAATCACTGGCGCTTCCTGCTGCGGCGTGTTGTCCTGAGCAGGTGCCGACTGCGCATCCGAGGAAGAAGTATTCGAAGACGACGGCGGCGTGCTGGCTGGTGGAGGCGCGCTCTGCACAGCGTCGGAGCCAGTGCTCTTGCCCGGCGTGACCTGATTTTTCAGATTGGAAAGATCGGTCGAACCGGCAGGTTGCGGCGCTGGAGCATCCGGAATGCTCTGCTGTTGCTGCTGGAATCCGCCCAGCATAAAAAAGGCCAGCGCTACTGCCAAGGCACCTTGCATCACGTAAAAAACCCCCGCCAAATTGGTACAACAACCTGCCGTCTGGCGCGAGCGGCAGTGTGATTGCACTGCATTTAGATGCTTTAGACCCCTATTTCGTTAGTCACGACATAGAGATCAGAGCTACCCTTAAGAGTACCAGATACAGACGGCGTGCATACCTCAGCGACTCAGGATTGACCTTTATTACACATTCTTCGTCCAATGACTAGAATCTGTTCAACGGCTTCAACATACATGCGACTTCGCCAAGCGTTCCTCGTCCTGCTACTGCTCGCCTCTGCGTCCTTCACCGTCTTCGCTCAGGAAGCTCCATCGCCCGACGCCTCTCCGGTGAGCAATGCGCCAGACACCAGCCAGCCTGAAGACAGGGCGGTGACCACTTTGAAGGTCAACGTCAACCTCGTCAGCCTCTACTTCACCGTGCATGACAAGCGCGGAGCTCTCATCCCCAACCTGACGAAAGATGACTGCAGCATCGTCGAAGACAAAACACCGCAGAAGATCAAGAACTTCAACGCGGAATCCGACCTTCCGCTGACACTTGGCATCATGCTCGACACCAGCGGCAGCCAGCAGAATGTGCTGCCCATGGAGCAGCAGACCGGCAGTGCCTTCATAAAGCGCATCCTGCGGTCGAAAGACGAAGCCTTCCTCGTCTCCTTCGACGTGCAGGTGAGCCTGCTGCAGGATTTCACCAGCAACCCGCGGTTGATTGAGCGCGCCATGGATGAGGCGCAAATCAATGTCGGCGGTGGCAGCGGCGGCGTACCTGGTATCGGCCAGGGGCCGGTGCCTGTGCAGGGAATGCCCAAGGGCACCCTGCTCTACGACGCTGTCTATGAGGCCTCCGAGGACAAGATGCGCTCGGAGACCGGACGCAAGGCATTCATCCTGCTGACTGATGGCGAAGACCAGGGCAGCACCCACAAGATCACCGACGCCATTGAAGCCGCACAGAAAGCCAACGCGATCATCTACGTCCTGCTCATCGCGGACCGCGGCTTTTACTCAAGCTACGGCTACGGCATAAACCTCGGCTACACCGGCGCATCGGCGATGAAAAAGATGGCCGATGAGACCGGCGGCCGCATGATCGACGTCGGCAACAACGGCAAGAAGATGGAAGCCGCCTTTCAGCAGATCGAAGACGAACTGCGCACGCAATACCTCGCCAGCTACACGCCGACCAACAACAGACTCGACGGCAGCTATCGCAAACTCGATGTCTCATGCAAAGGTGATGGTCTGAAGGTGCAGACGCGCAAGGGCTACTACGCGATCGGGTCGCCGGCGGATGCCGGCGGACAATAGCGTTCGTGGCTCGAAATGTTGTAACGCCTTCGGATAGTCCGACACCATCCGTGTTGGCTAACTGCCCTGCCCCCACCAGGAATTAGCAGCACAGCTTCGCACACGATCCAACATGGCCACTGCCTGACAAGGACTATCTACGTCTGCACCAGCCAGGAGTTGTCGATCACGCAGATCCTGCGCCCCCCCGCAAGTCATCTTGCAGGAAGAGGTTTCTTGCGGAGCACTGAGGAGATATAGACAATGCCTGATACCGAAACCATCGACTTTTCTAAGGCAGACATTTTTCTGAATGACGCCATTCAGACGATTGCTCAATCGCCGTTTGGCAAGACACATAAGGGTCACAAAATCGTCCACGCGCTGAACATATGCAGAAAGAATAAAAAGATTTCTTTTGAGAAGCAGCCGGACGGAACTAGGGGATCTGAGCAGCTCGGAAAAATCTCCATCAGCTCTGATTACTACTCGAACAAACCCGCTACCATACTTGAGCTTGTTCACGAGGGAACCCATGCGCTGGATCTCTTTCATAGAAATCCCAACTTCCGCTATGACCGGCCCGAAAAAATAAAGCCTCAGTCTTCGGATGATTCTGCCAGGGATGAAAAAGAGGCGCAGGCAAACGAACTGGAAATCTATCGCTGGCTGAAAACGAAATTTAAGTCCTTCCAGGACCTGGACATGGAACAGCGACTGAGAGGTCTATAACCCGGCCTCTGTAACGGCGCAGCCGACTGCATCACCATCATGCGTATGAGACAGACTGCCGATGCGCTCGATAACCCGCTTTCAATGCAACTCAGGATTCAACGCACCGCCGAGCCAGGCATCATCATTGCCATTGCCTGGGAAGGTGGTTACATGACGCCCGGTCAGGGCTGGATGACAAAGTTTGTGGAGTGGGTTGATCTGCGCAAGCATCTTGTGGAGATGCTTAACATCTCGAAGAAAACGCTGGATCGCGCAGAGAAGCACTTTTCAGCGGGCCTCATCTTCGACATGGCAATGACGACGCGGGCCTCGGAACTGCAAAAGATGGGATTTCAGCGGCAGACAGCGTAGCTGTAGAGGTCCAGGCCTCACATCACCTTGCTATCAAATCGAAAAGAGCTGCGTAGTATCTTGGCTACAAGAGCATGAAGCTGCGCATCGTCAACAACAAGCTGAAACACCGCTTCGAAACTGAAGTAGGCCCGAAGACTGCATTCCTCAACTACATCCTCAGAGAGAACGTCATCACCTTCACCCACACTGAAGTCCCGTCATCTCTCAATGGGCGCGGTATCGGCACGGCGCTGGTAAAAGCCGGCCTCGACTTTGCCATAGAACAAGGCCTGCGCGTGATTCCGCAGTGCCCTTTCGTTGCCGACTTCATCAGCGCTCACCCGCAATATCAATCGATCGCGAATTCTCCGGATAGCTTGTAACGACGTGGGAAGACAAGCTGCACACAACCTCGGGCCTCGCTATCCATCAATGCGGAAGGCCAAGACGGCGCTGCTCACGCACTAGCCGTGATTAACCTGCCCTCAAAATACGAGGCGTTCGCCATGTGACACGCGGCGGCGGCGTGGTGTCCGAAGACGACGTCTTCTACGACAGGCTGGCGCGAACGCACTGCGTCGAAGAAGTTCGTCAGGTGCGGCTTCAGGTCGTCCCAGCCGGGGCCGTGCCATACGCTTACGTCCGGCAGCGCGTATTTCGCGATCTCCGCGTCGTGTTCGGCGTGCCACTGCTTCTCGTAGTCTGCGCGCATCGCTGCGGGGAATCCATTCAGTCCGTAGTTCGGCGAGGTGTCCAGCCCAGACTGCGGAATGTAGGTCACCGCACTGTTCGAAAGCTCGATGACTCCCTTGAATCCCATCAGCCGCGTCACTTCCGGCGTTTCTGTTTCCTGCGTCAGCCGAACCGTCACCGGAATATGCCCATATTCAAACGTCGTCATCTGCAGATCCGGCGTGTCCCGCCCATCTTTCCAGCGGAAAATTCCGCCGACGGAATAGGCGCTTGACGGAATGGCATTGATGCCAGTGGTAAACTGCATGCCGCTGAGCAGGTGCACCATCAGATCGCCCGCCATTCCTGTTCCGAATTCGCGCAGACGCCGCCAGCGCGCAAAGGTTTCCGGCGCAAAAGGCTGTTTCGGCTTGTCTCCAAGCCAGGTATCCCAGTCCAGCGTCTGCAGAGAAAGATCCGGCGGCCACGGATACTGCCACGCGCCGCTCGGCGAGTTGCGGCCCAGCTGCAACTCGACTTGCGTCAATTGGCCGATTGCGCCGCCATCGTAGAGTTCCTTCGCTTTGCCGAAGAGCAGCGAGCTGACGCGCTGCGAGCCAACCTGCACGAAGTTCTTCGACTTCTGCACGGCGCGCACCATCTCTTCGCCTTCCGCGATGGAGTGAGACATAGGCTTCTCGACGTAGACGTCTTTGCCCGCGCTGAGCGCGTCGACGGTGATGTGCTTGTGCCAGTGATCCGGCACGGCGACGATGACGCATTCGATATTCTTGTCGTCGAGGATTTCCTGATAGCGACGCGTCGTCTTGATGTTTGGACCGGCGATCTCGTGCGCGAGCGTGTGGCGGCCGTCGTAGAGGTCGCAGGCGGCAACGCATTCGGCCTGCGGGATTGTCACCGCAGCGCGCAACAGCGACGAGCCCTGGATCCCGATGCCGATGCTGGCAAAGCGGACACGGTCACCGCTCGAAACCTGCGGCGTCGCCGCCTGCTTCTGCGCCAGTACAACATGCTTTCCTGAAACCAACGATGCGACAGCAGCGCCACTACCAGCCTGCAGAAACTTCCTGCGAGAAAACCCCGTCATCTAAACCCCTTTTCCAGCCAGAAGATCACTATATCGGAGATGACTAGGAAGTAGAGATGACATAAGCGCCTGCCGGCATTACTTCTGTTCACACTTCGGGTTGCCAGCCGAATGCGGCGAGAGGGCGGGTTTGAGGTCGTAGGCGAGGTGCAAATGGCCGATTTTGGTAGTACTTGCAGGAGTCAAGGCGATCTTTTTTGAACCGAATCCGCTCGCTAGGCTCTCTCATAATTGGAGAACCAGCTTGAATGATGCGTGTCAAACTGTCCCTTTGCACCCTTATGTATGCGTTTGTCATGGGTGCAGCAGCCCAGGACGTCCCTCCGCCCGAGCCGCAGGCAGGAACGATCATTGGCACGGTAACCAACGTCCGGGACGATATTGTTCCCGGCGCCACCGTTGTACTGCAGGGTCCCGTTCCGAGCGATCAGCGCACGGTTGAGGCGGATGAAAACGGGTTCTTCCAACTCACCAATGTCAAAGCGGGAGTTCCATATCACATCACGGTCAGCGAAACCGGATTCGCCAACTGGGTCTCGCCGGAGATAACCCTCACGCCGGCGCAGTACTTGCAGCTCAAGGACGTCAAACTCCAGATCGCGGTGGCAGTGACCACGGTGGCCGTGGTTCCCGATACCGTGCAGATCGCGACAGAGCAGGTCGAGGTCGAGGAAAAGCAGCGCGTCCTAGGATTCATCCCTAACTTCTATGTTGTGTATGACAAGAGCCCTGCGCCGCTCACCACGAAGCTGAAGTTTCGCCTCGCTCTTCGCACCTCGATCGATCCCATCAGCATCCTCGGCGTCGCCTTCATTTCCGCCCTCGATCAGGCGGGCGATACTCCCGATTTCCAACAGGGCTGGAAGGGTTACGCCCAGCGTTTTGGGGCCAACTATACGGACGGCCTGACGGACATCATGATCGGCGGGGCCATTCTGCCCTCGATCCTGCATCAGGACCCGCGCTACTTCTACCAGGGTACAGGCACAAAGAAGTCGCGCGCGCTCCACGCGATCTCCAGTTCGTTCGTCTGCAGGGGCGACAATGGGCGCAAACAGCCGAACTATTCCAGCCTCGGTGGATATCTGGCCTCTGGAGCCATCTCCGAAGCCTATTATCCGGAGTCGAACCGTGGTCCGGGACTGGTATTTCAAGGCTTCGCGATCGACGTTGCCGCCGACATGGCCAACGACCTGATACAGGAGTTCCTACTGCGCAAGCTCACGCCCTCGGCCAAGAACAGGCCATAGCGAATCATTCCGACGCGACGAGCGGGCCGACTTCTTCGCCTTCGGGGGTGAGTTCGAGTTCGGAGACCTGGAAAAGGTCGCCGATTGCGTCGCCGCCGCAGTTGGTGGCGGCGATCTGGAGGCCGTAGAGGAGGAGTCCGGCGGCGCTTGGTGTCTGGCTGGTTGGCAGCGAGAGTGGAAGTAATGCAGAAGGCGTGCGGAAACGCATCCAACCCCAACGCAGATTTCAGACACCACCCCGCGCGGTGACGAATTGTGCTTGCACAGCTGCGAGTGATACCTTGAAGGACGCCTCATATGGGGTCGAAATTCGTTCGCCGAATGCTCAAGGAGGTCCGTCATGGGACTTTTGGAAGATGCGGAGAAAATCGCGGGAGCCGTGATTGCCGTGGAAGGCGTGAAGAAATTAGATCCAAATGCATCGATCCTGACCGAAGGCGCCGCTGCCGTTGCCGGATTTGAAGGCGCCGGGGCCATCGCCGAACACTTCGAAAAGAAAGACGACGGCGGCGAGCAACAAGGTTAGCGCAGCCCCGTCACATAGAGCCTGCTACAGGCAGTCATCGCATCTCGTGACGGCGTGATGCCGGAGGTGACTCTCGCCTCCACCCCGAATCGACCCGGGCGCGCAAATAAGGACGCATCCTCCACACTTCCCACAGCCGTCTACAGCATTTGCACTACTTCCGCGCCTTGTATCGGCGCTGTTGGGAGCATAGCCTCGATCAACGCCAGCAGAAAAAAGCAGGCTTCTCATAGGCGAGAATGAGAAGCCTGCTTTTCTCCAGACGTGCATGCCTGGGCCTTCGTTCACTGCTGGTGACACTGTTGAACACGCCCGGCGACGGTGTACTGAATGTCCAGTTTATTGTCACTCCCCGCCATGGGAGGGCAAAGGTTGACGGGCTTAGCGCCAGGAGCAGGAGTGGCGGCAGCCTTGAGGCCAGGGCCGGGATTGGAGGGAGGAATTACAGGACCATTGAGAACTACTCTGACATTCCTCATCACAACGCCGCTATTTTCGCGCGCGAACGAGCCCCAGATAGGTGTTTGCTGTGGAACGGGAGCTTTATCGGTGAGAGTGATATTTTCAAAGGTGACATTACGATAGGGAGCCTGTGGAAAGCGAATGGCAGGATACAGGCCATTCAGAAACGACGAATCGTAGGTTGCCTCAACATTGGATACCTGAAGACCATCGCTTGTTAGCACATCCATGAATCCATCAGGGCGATACGACTTATATCCATTTACCTCGCAATTGATTCCGCCGAACTTGAGCGAATTGGCATAGCCGCTGCCTGGATCCGATCCCCCCCGGTCACGCGCTACGCCTGTGCGGATGCCGTAATCGACGACATCCATGATGCGGATATTTCGATTTTCGAGTCCGGTCTGTTTCGGATCATAGTTCAGATAAAAGAGATGCGGTGGAGCGAACCATTTTCCGACGCCGCCCGGATTTTGGCCCTGGTCATCCTGGAGATCGCCATATCGATGTGCCCGCACGTGCTCGATGAGGGAATTTTGAAGGGATCCCTGCCATCCCATGTAATAACCGTCCAGATCAATATCTGAAAATGTGAGATTGCTCGGAATTGCCCATTGCGGCGCCACCATGGGCGTGCTTTTCATAAACACAGTTGTCTGATTGCTGTTCCAATAGCCCGTCAGGGCAAAAGCCATCGGAGTAAATCGACTGCCTTTGGCGTCGGGAGCAACAAACAGCCTGAGACCCCGGACTTCCATATCTTTTGTGCTGCCAACGATATAAAACACCGCCGAAGTGTCCGTCAGTCCACCCCAAGGGCCTGGTTGCCCGAAGCGAAGTCCTCGATTCTTCGACATCCATTCGGTCAGCTGATGGTCAGTAAAGGCACCGGCCGGCCAACCCTTACCCTGAATGAAGGTGCCGTTATCGTAATAACCTGTCCAACTTTTTGCTATCGGCAATCCGCCGATGTACTGAACGCGCCAGTCCAGCAAGCGGACCTTCACACTATTAGGAATCACGAAGGCGGGTATGTCGGCATTGTCTACCTTAAACAGACCATTGCTTGTGAACTGCACTGTGGTGCCGTTGTCAATGAAGATGGGGCGGCGAATGTCAATGCCCACATGGATGAAAACCGGGCAATCCACTACCAGGGTGAATGCGCCATCTTTTGCAGCCGCAAATGCCGCGGCTACACCAGCATCATCGTCCGTTTTGCCATCGCAATGGACCCAGCCGTGAATCGAACGAGAACCAGCCTGGGCAAAGGAGAAGTGGGGGAAAATACATATCAGCGCAACCACGCGGAAAAGCAGTCGCGACCCGACGGGAAGACGCTTCATAAGCACCGATCTCCTGCCGTTCAGTCTACAACCACACGCACAGTTTTCTCCTGACGACCTGACCTCAAGTCAATAGCCGCGATAATGCGGTTTTGCAAAAGGCCTCGAGCAAGGGTTGTTCACATGGGTTGCTTTTTGGCCGGAAGTTAACCCCGAACTGACTGAAGCACCCTGTCCTCCACAACTTCCACACGTCTCCACAGCATTTGCACCACTTCCGCGCCTTGTGTCAGCCCTGCCAACGGCATAGCCTCGATCAATGGGAAAAAGTCTTCCACAGGGTCGATCTTCCCGGTCTGTGGGCCTGTTTCGAGTTCTCCACAGCCAGACTCCCAAAACGGAACATTTTGAGTACCTATTTGCATCTAAAATACTAGATGTTGTGGTTACCGCTTGACACACACTATTAACAGAGCTACCTTCACGACTGCAGCTCTTTCAATTTCTCAAAGGTTACCCGGATGACGTTGATCACGCACAAGCAGCGACAGCGATGTTTTACCCGGTAACCTGAGTTCCTGAGCAGTTCTTTTCCAGACTTGCTTTGAGCTTTTTTTCGGGCGCGAATTGCGCCTGTTTCGGCTCTTTTGGCGCCGGAAACCAGCAATACCCCGCCCTCCGTGGGCATCAAAATTCGTATCCGTAATGGAGGAGTACCATGGCCGAGGCCACTAAGAAGATCACCAGCTCAACAGCCTCCCAGGCCGCGCCGGCCCCTGAGCACGAACACAGGAGCGCAGCCAGCCAAACCGCAGCCCTCAAATTCGAGCGCTTTTTCTCGAAACCCGGCGTCTCTCCCTACGACGAAGTCCAGTGGGAACGCCGCACCGCGTCCATTACCGACGCCAGCGGCAAAAGCATCTTCGAGCAGAAAGACGTCGAGACGCCTATCGACTGGTCGATGACGGCGACCAACATCGTCGCCAGCAAGTACCTGCACGGCCAGCTCGGCACCGCCGAGCGCGAAACCGGCGTCCGCCAGCTCATCGGCCGCGTGGCCGAGACGATCCGCGACTGGGGCCTGGCCAACGGCTACTTTGCCACGCCCGAAGACGCCGCCATCTTCCACGATGAGCTGGCGCACCTGCTCGTGACGCAGAAGGCTGCCTTCAACTCGCCCGTCTGGTTCAACGTCGGCTGCGACCGCCTCGAGCCCAACTCCGACGCCCAGAACTGGCACTGGAACCAGCACACCTGCGCCGTCGAATTCTCCGTGACCGGCTACCGCAAGCCGCAGTGCTCGGCCTGCTTCATCAACGCCGTCGACGACTCGCTCGACTCCATCCTCACCCTCGCCAAGACCGAAGGCATGCTCTTCAAGTGGGGATCGGGCACCGGCACCAATCTCTCGCCCATCCGCGGGTCTATGGAGCTGCTCTCAGGCGGCGGCACCGCATCCGGCCCGCTCAGCTTTATGCGTGGCTTCGACGCCTTCGCGGGAGTCATCAAGTCCGGCGGCAAGACCCGCCGCGCCGCGAAGATGGTCATCCTCAACGTCGACCACCCGGACATCCTAGACTTTGTCGAATGCAAGATGAAGGAGGAGGCCAAGGCCTGGGCGCTGATGCGTGAAGGCTACGACGGCTCGTCGGGCCCCGACAGCGAAGCCTACAGCTCCATCTTCTTCCAGAACGCCAACAACTCCGTCCGCGTCACCGATGAGTTCATGCGCGCCTACGAGAAGGACGGCGAGTTCACCACCTACACCGTGAAAGAGCACGCACCCGTCGAGACCCGCAAGGCACGCGAGATCATGCACAAGATCGCCGAAGCCACCTGGCAGTGCGGCGACCCCGGCATGCAGTACGACACCACCATCAACAAGTGGCACACCTCGAAGAACACGGCCCGCATCAACGCCTCGAACCCGTGCTCCGAGTACATGTTCCTCGACAACTCGGCCTGCAACCTGTCGAGCTTCAACCTGCTCAAATTCGTAACAGCCGCAGGCACATTTGATATCCCCGCGTACCGCCATGCCATCGACGTCATGATCACCGCCATGGAGATCCTCGTCGACAACTCCGGCTACCCGACCGAATCGATCGCGCGCAACTCGCACGACTACCGTCCGCTGGGTCTCGGCTACGCCAACCTCGGCGCGCTGCTCATGGCCTTCGGCCTGCCCTATGACTCCGATGCCGGCCGCGACTTCGCCGCCACCCTCACCGCCATCATGTGCGGCGAGGCCTATCTGCAGTCGTCGCGCATCGCCGAACGCTGCCCTGCTCTGGCCTCAGCCACGCCGCTCACCGCAACAGCAGAGCACGAAGGCGGAGCCTGCCCCGGCTTCTACATCAACCGCGAGCCCTTCCTCGACGTCATCCGCATGCACCGTGCCGAGGTCAACAAGATCGGCAAATCAAAAAAGAATAACGATGTCATCCTGAGCGGAGCGAAGGATCTGCTTTCCGAACCCTTCGTAGTGCCACAACTCGATGAGTTGATCGCGGCCAGCAAAGACTGCTGGGACAAGGCGCTCACCCACGGCGAGAAGCACGGCTACCGCAACTCGCAGGTCACCGTCCTCGCGCCCACAGGCACCATCGGCTTCATGATGGACTGCGACACGACCGGCATCGAGCCCGACCTCGCCCTCGTCAAGTACAAGAAGCTCGTCGGCGGCGGCATGATCAAGATCGTCAACAACACCGTGCCCGCCGCGCTCTTCAAGCTCGGCTACAACAACGCCCAGGTCGATGCCATCGTCAGCTACATCGACGCGACCGGCACCATCGAAGGCGCGCCCGGCATCAAGCCAGAGCATCTCGCCGTCTTCGACTGCTCCTTCAAGCCGGCCAAGGGCACGCGCTCCATTCACTACATGGGCCACGTCAAAATGATGGCCGCCGCGCAGCCCTTCCTCTCCGGAGCCATCTCGAAGACCGTCAACCTGCCGCACGACTGCACCATCGAAGACGTCGCCGAAGCCTACGCCGAGTCCTGGCGTCAGGGCCTCAAGGCCGTCGCCATCTATCGCGACGGATCGAAGGGCGCGCAGCCGCTCAACGTCTCCGACGGCAAGGGAGCCAAGGCCATCAAGAGCGCCAAAGAGAATGCCGACGACGCCGTAACCGCAGCCGCTGATCGCGTCCTCGCCGCGCTGGCCAGCGGCAAAACCGCGCCCGAGGCCGACGTCAAGACGCTGGAATCAAAACTTTCCGAAAAGATCGAGATCACGGCCAAGTCCGTCGTCGACGCCACGCAGGCCTTCACCGCCGCGCTCGCCGCCATCACCACCAACCCCGGCGCCAACGTGCAGGACCTCAACGCGCCGCCGCGTGCCGTGCGTCACCGCCTGCCCGAAGAGCGCGCCTCGCTCACCCACAAATTCGGCATCGCCGGACACGAGGGCTACATCACCGTCGGCCTCTACCCCAACGGGCAGCCCGGCGAAATCTTCATCAAGATGGCCAAGGAAGGCTCGACCGTCTCCGGCCTCATGGACAGCTTTGCTACGGCCACATCATTGGCCCTGCAACACGGAGTGCCGCTCAAAGTCCTGTGCGAAAAGTTCGCGCACTCGCGCTTCGAGCCCTCCGGCTGGACCGGCAACGAACACATCGGCTACGCCAAATCCATCATGGATTACATCTTCCGCTGGATCCAGCTGCGCTTTCTCTCCGGCCAGCAGCTCTCACTCTTCGCCGGACTGGCCGCCCCCGCCGACCCGACCACATCCCCAACATCCGCCGTCATTCCGAGCGGAGCGCAAGCGGAGCCGAGGAATCTCAGCGATGGGTCAGGAAGCACAAGCACCAGCTACCCGCAACAGCCAAGAGGCATGGGATACACCAGCGCCCCGCAAGGCGGAATCCTCTCCGACCTCAACGCCAGCACGGAAAAGAGCGAACTCCACATGGAAGACCGCGGCATCTACCACGCTGCCGACGCCATGAAGGACCTCTACGACATGGGCGACGCCCCCAGCTGCCACACCTGCGGAGCCATCATGGTCCGCAACGGAAGCTGCTACCGCTGCATGTCCTGCGGCTCAACCAGCGGCTGCAGCTAGAAACCACGCCTGCGCGGCGGGCGGGAAGACTCGCCGTCCAGGCAAACGAAAAAGCCCCAGTTTTACTGGGGCTTTTCATTTCTTTCCCAATCGATGTCATCGTGAGCGAAACGAAGGATCTCAGCGATGCCTCGTGCGCCACGACCGCCAGATCCCCCCACAAATGTCATCCTGAGCGGAGCGCAGCGCAGTCGAAGGACCCGCGCGAACAAAGTTCGTGCGAATCGTTGCGAAGCAACGACCGCCTTTGCCTTTCAATCTGTAAAGCATTACCAAAGCCATCAAGACAAGCACAAACAAGCAATCTACGCTAATCACAAATGCCCAGAACCTACTACACCTACATCATGTCCAGCCGGACAAAGGTTCTCTACATCGGCATGACCAACAACCTGGAACGCCGAGTACAACAACACAAGGAAGGCAAGCACGACAGCTTCACCAAGGAATACCGCTGCCACCACCTGGTCTGGTTCGAGCGCTACGCGACAGCTGTATCCGCCATCGCAAGAGAAAAGCAATTAAAAGGCTGGAGACGAGCCAGAAAAATAGCCCTCATCGAACAGGAAAACCTGGAATGGCAAGACCTGAGCAAAGACTGGTGCAAACGCTTCGGAGCGAACCAGCCTCCATCAATCGCAATCGCCACACCGCCGCCCCAGCCACCGTCATCCTGAGCGAAGCGCAGCGGAGTCGAAGGACCCGCGCGAACAAAGTTCGTGCGAAGCCGAGCAAAGCTCGGCCCGTCTTTAGCTTTTGAAGCCCTGCCCGTTACCAAAGCCATCCTGAGCGGAGCGCAAAGCGCGCAGTCGAAGAGCCTGTCCTGAGCGCAGCCGAAGGAACCCGCACGAACACGCTTCTAGCCTGCCCTGAGCGCAGCCGAAGGGTTCGTGCGAAGCCTTGCGCAAGCAAGGCCGTATTTGCAGTGCTATCAGTTCTTAAGAGCTAGTGGCAGAAGAAGTCACGAATCGTTTCAGATTGACTTCCAGGAATCGGATCTTGCCATGCTCTCGGTTGAGATGGAACGCTGCTGGCTTGGACTTTTAGCGTGTGACAGTCGATAAGATATTCAACAGGATCTTGACCGTCCCAGGTTCCATCTTCTGCGGCATTTCGTACCCACACGCTAACTTTCTTTGGGTCAGTTGCCTGAAGGCTCTGTAGGTCGATGGCCAATCCTTTGAGCCCCGGCGGCGTCCTCCAACGCCAGATATCCTTCATAGAGCTGGTATCTAATTTTTGAGCTCTCATGTAGTCGGCATTCGCAGCGTGATATTGTTTCAGCGTCAAGAGAACATCGGCCCTTTTGAGATATACGTAAGGCAGTTGCGCATTCAATGACTTTCCATCCGGCTTCTCGATGGATTTTCTAAAATCATCATCTTTGAAATTTGGATAATACATACGATGTAGTTTGTCTATGAGACGGGTGTCGTCGACATCCCCATACTCTGGATATAAGGAGCGAAACATCTCGAGATTCATGAACAAAATCTCGCTCTGCAGCTGGTATCCGATTTCTTGCGTATAGTCTGACAACGCTTTCTTGAGATCTCCGAGGCGCACATATAAGTCGGCCCGGTTTTCCAATGTCAAAGCAAGAGCATTGGTGTCTTCTTCTCCGGTTTTTAGGACTATTGCATGCGTGAAATCATCGACTGCGCCGCTCTTATCGTAGGTCTCCTGCTTTGCTAGACCGCGATCATTCCAAAGCGCCTCATTATCTGGATTTAATTTGATGGCCTCGTCGTAGTCAGGTATCGCCTTCTGGTAATCGCGCAATCTAAGTAAGCCTCAGCCCTTTTTGCGTACGCTTCCGCGATCTTGCCATTAATGTTGATAGCCTTCGAATACAGGTCGACCAATCGACGGTAGTACTGCTCTCTCTCATTGCCAGTAAAGGCGATGGACTTAAAAACCACCTCCTTTTGTACGCTCACGGCAGTGTAGAAATACGGTTGTGCAGAGTTCGGGGCCGAGGTGGTCGCTTCTTGTAGGGCACGTACAGCGACGGGTCCAGCTTGGTGATCAAGGGACGAAAAGGCCGCATAGAATATCCCTTCAAAGAGCAGCACCCGCGGGTCCTTTTGGGAGCGAAGGACGAGGCTCTCTATATCCCATGGTGTCCAAGCACACACCGAGTTAGCTTTGTCGGTAGTATTAACGCGACCATCCGTCAGATAGTTGATGTCCGAGGAGTAGCTGTCCAATATTGCTCCGATATCGTTTAATGCAGCATCATCATTCTTATCGAGAAATGAGAGCTTTGCGCGTATGGCGAGTAATTCGTTCTTGTCGCTCGTCGGCGAGTCGGAAGGAATTATTCTGCGGTTAAGGGTTAGTGCATGTTCCACATCTTGCCGAGTTCCTCGCACATCGCCCTTCATGCAACGAATCACGGAACGAAAGAAATAGGCATCTCCTACAGCAGGAAATTGCTGTATGTAGGCATCGATCTTGGGTAGCTGATCAACTTCGTTGCCATTTTTGAGATCCTTCATCGAGTCCATTAATGCTGCTTGCTCACGGGTTGGTATCAGTTTGATTCTTGGCGTAACCAAAAGTTCAGCTGGCTCATCTACGTCAGAAATCTTGATCGGCTTAGGTTGCGAAGTGCCAGTGTCCTTGTGGTGAAACAGCCAGAGCGCGACACCCCCTATTGCGAAACTGACGAAAACTACGATTAGAGCCAAAAGCCCTTTTCTACTTGCTGTGGGCAAGACCTTTTCACCTCTTGCGGGAATGCCTCTAGGAGTTCTCGCATCAATGGAATCAGAAGTGTACTCCTCTTGTCTGGAGCATCATGAAAAATCTCACTTTATTGACGCAATTACCATCACACGAACCTTGTCAAGCCCTTACGAAGGTCACTCTTGCCGCAACTCGATGAAAATAAACGATTTAAACTTAGGCCAATTTGGCCGACTATTTCGCTGAACCTGCTAAAATAGAAATAAGAGAAGAATTCAAAAGAAACGCCCGCTTGCGCGGGCGTTTTCCATTTTCCGGGAGAAAAATCAGACCCTCCCGTAAGTGATTGAAAACACTAGAAACAACCTAACCCAAGCAGAATCAGCCACATAGCGGGGGATGATCCCCCGCTAAAGCATTGAAAATACGTAAAAACAGCCCCACCCGAGGGGAGGGGGAGGATACCCATGCCAGTCACCGAGAGCGTCACCTACTACGAGTGCCAGCACGTCCGTCCCAGCGGAAAGAAATGCCGCGCCATCGCCATCCGCGGACACCGCTTCTGTTACTTCCACCTCCAGGCCCGTCGCGGAGCTTCCGCCGTCATCCCCGCCGAGACTGTCGCCAACGGAGGTCCCGCGCCCGTACCCCAGGCCACAACCATCGCAATCCCCATGCTCGAAGACCGCAGCGCGCTTCAGATCGCACTCAGCGAAGTTCTCCGCGCCGTCGCCGCCAACCAGATCGACACCAACCGCGGTTGGCTCCTGCTCTCGGGTCTGCGGATGGCCTCACAAAACTGCACCGCCGAAGAAGAATTCGCCGATCACCACCAGATCCACGAACTCGAACTCACCCCCGAAGGCGAAGAAGTTGGCCCCCTCATCGAGTCAGACTGACTCGCAGCTCTGCGCTATCCTCGCCCTATGATCCCTAACGGTCATCCTGCAAAATGTAAAGTTCATCCGTGCGATGGGGGTAGCCTTTGAAAGATCACGTCGTGCAGCAGCAGGCGCCTGGCCCCAGCGCTGAGGTACGCAGATCCTATGTGTGGATGGTCGCATCTGTTGCTGCCATTTCTGGTTTTTTGTTCGGATTCGATACTGCCGTTATCAATGGAGCGCTGGTTTTCCTCCGCCGCCAATTCGCTCTCAACAATTTCCTTACCGAGGTTGCGGCCAGTTCCCTCCTCCTGGGCTGCCTGATCGGAGCGGCCAGCGCCGGAGTCTTCAGCGACCGGCTCGGTCGCCGCAGAAGCCTGATGGGCGCCGCACTTCTCTTTACCGTATCCGCGATTGGCAGCGCGGCGGCGAACAATCTCACGGTCTTTTCCCTCGCCAGGCTTGCCGGAGGCCTTGCGATTGGTCTGGCCTCGGCTTTGACTCCCGTTTACATCTCGGAAGTTGCGCCACGAAGCAGCCGGGGACAGCTCGTCTCGCTCAATCAACTCGCCATCGTGATCGGCATACTTGTGGCATACCTCACAAACTGGCAACTGGCGACATTGGGCGAATCGAGTTGGCGCTGGATGTTCGGAACTGCCGCTCTTCCCTCTGTCGGTTTTCTTCTCGGACTCGCCTTCATTCCCGAAAGCCCGAGATGGCTGATCACGCATGGACGCCGTGATGAGGGCTACGCGGTTCTGGCAAAGATCGCGAATCCCACAGACGCAACGATGGAGGTCGCTGCAATTGAGCTCTCTGCATCTGAGGAAAGCGGCGACTCGCGCGAACTCTTCGCTCCCCAGATGCGGAAGAGAGTCTTCATTGCCGTATCTCTCGCCGTTCTCCAGCAGATCTCCGGAATCAACACGGTCCTCTACTACGGCTCCGTTTTATTTACAGAGCAGTTTCACGGCGAGTCGGCAAGAGCGGCTCTTGGCGCAAATGTACTTGTTGGGCTGGTGAATCTGATTTGCACCATCGTCGCTATGGCTTTTATCGATCGATGGGGACGACGCGGCCTCTTTCTTCTGGCATCAGGTGGAATGGCTGCATCTCTCGCGGTGCTGGCGTTTTCCCTGCATGTCCGCGCCAATCCACTGGTAACGTTCGGCAGCGTTCTTCTGTATGTCGCGTTTTTTGCTGTCGGTTTGGGTCCGGGAGTATGGGTGTACATTGCCGAGATTTTCCCGACGCGGGTGCGAGGACGAGCTACATCTGCAGCAACCAGCGCACTGTGGGCTGCATGCCTGGTGGTAACACTTACTTTTCTTTCTATTGTTGAAGCACTTGGCACATCGTCGGCTTTTCTCTTATACGCTGCCCTCTCGCTGGTAACGTTTGTCTTTGTCTGGAAATGGGTTCCGGAAACAAGAGGAAAATCGCTCGAAGAGATTCAACACATGTGGAGTCGGCAATAGTGCCAGACAAACAAACCTTAATCGTCCATTGAAGTACCAACCCAGTCGGTTTTCCCAACCGCGCCAACGGTGGGTATAATCAAACAGTAACTGTTTCTAAAATCTAGATTACGGCTACAAACATGCCGAGCATTCGCCACACCGCGAGACAAGCTGCGCTCCATACACGCTTTCCTGGCGGGTTTGAGTTGTTTCTTGCCAAGTTGCTGGGCGTGGTGCGATTTGGGGAGTGGATCCGCGGATCGAAGCTCGATCGAGCGGAGAGATTTCCTGGGCGATTCGAGCTTTATGAGTCCCTGGCACGCAAAATCGGCAACGTGCCCATCCATTATCTTGAGTTTGGAGTGTATCGCGGGGAGTCTTTCGGGAAATGGCTGGAGCTGAATTCTAGCCCGAAGTCGACGTTTGATGGGTTCGACAGCTTCGAAGGTCTTCCTGAAGATTGGAAGCACCTGGGTAAGGGTGGAGTCATCTCGAAGGGGCACTTCAGCACGGAGGGAAATCCTCCACAGCTAACCGATCCGCGGATTCGCTGGCACAAAGGCTGGTTCCAGGAGACGCTGCCTGGATTCATGAGCACGTTCCATCCGGCCCAGCCGCTGGTGATCAACATCGACTGTGATTTGTATAGTTCGACACTCTATGTTTTATCGCATCTGTCGCCTGTCCTCGCAGGCTCTATCATGGTCTTCGACGAGTTGTCGCATGTGGATCATGAATATCGCGCGTTGACCGACTTTTGCTCTGCATTCGGCCATTCCTACGAAGTGATCGGGGTAACGAACGAGGATTACCTGCAGGTCGCTGTCCGGTGGAACTGAAAAGGACGGGTTGAGCAATGAAACGCGGCGCTGGTGGATCGGCGCCTGAACCGAGAGGGACCGCCTGACAGAGGTAGGACGCTTGAAATTTACAGTGATATGGCAATCGGAGCGGAACGCCAGCCAGGAGTGGGTCGACGAGATCTTTGGCCCGATGATTGCCGAGCATGTCTATGACGGCAAGCACGAGCTGGTGCTGGACAACGCGCTGCTGGTGGATAAATTTGTCTACGCGCGTCCCATCGACTACTACACGAAATTTCGGGGCAGGAACGCGTTTCTGATTCATTTCGGAGACGAGTTCTATGAAAAGGGGCTGGAGGTTTACACGAACTTCCGGGGAGTCTTCCGGGAGTTTTGGGCAAGCATTTTCAATCCGAAGTACATCATGCGATTGCCGAGTGGGTACACGGTGGGAACAGGGCGGCGGGGTGCTCCGCTAGCGGCGAGCAAGCGCACATATGTGTGGAGTTTTCTTGGGGAGATGAGTAAGTCATCGCGGCCGGATGTGGCGAGAGAGCTGTCGCGCGTTGAGCCGCATTTTCTTTTCTCTACCGATCGATTGGCGGGATGGACCATCTATAACGTGACGCCGGATGGGCCGCGGCGGCTTCCGCGCGAGACATGCGCCGAGATACTCTCGCAGTCGACGTTCGCGCCAGCGCCAATGGGGAATGCGCACACCGAGTGCTTCCGCACGTATGAGGCGCTGGAAGCAGGGGCGATTCCAATTCTGGAGAAGAGACTGACGCTGGACTACTATCGAACGCTGCTCGGCGAGCATCCTATTCCGACGGTTCGATCATGGAGGGAGGCGCGCGGGCTGGTTACGGAGCTCATCCGGCAGCCGGCCCGGCTGGACGAATTGCAAGCGGAATGCATGACATGGTGGCAGAATTTCAAGCAGAGCTACTCGCGCGAGGTATGCGAATTTCTCATGGAGCGGAGCGCGGATCCGGAACTTTTGACCATCGACAAATTGGCCTCAAAATGGGGTAGGGCGCCGTCCTGGAGAATGATCGAACTGCTTCGTCACCATGATGCGCGAGCGGTGCTGCGCCGCTTGCGGAGACAGGCGAGACGACTGGCGACGACGGGCAACTGGCGGGTGGCTTATCGGCGTGGCGCGAGGCCGGTCGAGTAGCCGGCGCGGATTTCAAGGTGACGATGATTGAGGACTGATTTTCTTGTAGTGGGAGCGGGCTATGCCGGCGCCGTCTCCGCGGAGCGGCTGGCGTCGGCCGGCTATAGCGTCATCGTTATCGATAGGCGCGAGCATATTGGCGGAAACGCCTATGACGTTGTCGATGCATCTGGAGTGCTGATCCATCCCTACGGGCCGCATATTTTCCACGCCAATAGTCAGAAGATCGTCGATTATCTGTCCCGCTTTACCGAGTGGCGTCCGTATGAGCATCGAGTTTTAGCGGAAGTCGATGGGGAATTGTTACCGATTCCGATCAACCGAACCACCATCAACCGGCTCTATGGCCTGAATCTGGATGAGGCTGGTGTGGAGGAGTATCTGGCGAGTGTGCGCGAGGTACGCGAGCCGCTGAGAACCAGCGAAGACGTCGTGATTGCGCGGGTGGGACGGGATTTGTGCGACAAGTTCTTTCGCGGTTATACGCGCAAGCAGTGGAATCGGGACCTTTCCGAACTGGATGCGAGCGTGGCCGCACGCATCCCCGTGCGGTCGAATGACGACGACCGGTATTTCACGGATTCGTTCCAGAAGATGCCGCTCGATGGTTATACGGCGATGTTCCGGAACATGCTGGACCACCCCAACATTCGCGTCGAACTGGGAGTCGATTTTGGGGAGGCTCGCAGTCGCGTGCAATGGGACAGGCTGGTCTATACGGGGCCGATCGACACCTATTTTCGCGAGGCGTATGGAAAATTGCCGTATCGGTCGCTGCGTTTTGAACACCAGCATCTGAGTTCCGTGTCGCAAATGCAGCCTGTGGGGACGGTGAATTATCCAAATCGTTTTGAATACACGCGCATTACCGAGTTCAAGCATTTGACGGGTCAGACGCATGTCGGGACCTCGTTCGTGCGGGAGTATCCGTGCGAGGAGGGCGACCCTTATTATCCGGTGCCGAATGCCCAGAACGCAGAGCTTTACCGGCGCTATGCAGAGCTGGCGGAGGGCGAGCGCAATACCATCTTTGTTGGGCGGCTGGCGCAATATCGGTACCTGAATATGGACCAGGTGGTGGGCGCTGCGCTGAAGGCGGTTGAGCTATGAGCGCCGGAGTAAATGCATGGCCCACCGCTTTGCAGCAAGCGAAAGTGTAGGTGGCGATTGGTCTGGGCAGATGTATCCGGCTTTGATTGAGGCGAGGTGCACCTGCGCGCTCCCCCAGCCACCGTCATCCTGAGCGAACCTGAGCGTAGCGAAGGAGCAGTTGAAGGACTCGCGCGAACAAAGGTCGTGCGAATCGTTGCGAAGCAACGACCGCTTTGTCGCCCCTGCAGACGAACGAGCTGGAGATCGCACGGAGGGCGCCCGACTTCTTGGTGCCCGTGCCCTGTGAATGTTCAGTTGAATTCGCTTTGCTCAGGTTGCTCTTCTTGGCTGTGGCTTCTAGCATTGGGTTCTGACAGATATCCGGCGAGGCTGATGCACGCGCCGCCTTGCTGATCCGCCCCACCAGAGAACAATCCGCAGGAGAGAGCGAGGTGCAAGATGCAAAAGCTGGAATCCCCGGAACAGACAGTGCTGATCGAGGACGATCGCACAGCTACCAGCGTGGAAGCCCTGAAGCGAGCCATACTGGACAATCTTTTCTACATTGTGGGCAGGACGCTGGAAGCCGCGAGCGATGAGGAGTTCTTTACCGCGCTTGCGTACACGGTGCGCGACCGTATCCTGGCCCGATGGTTCGCAACGGTGGATTGCTACAAGAAGCATGATGTCCGCGTTGTGTGCTACCTGTCGGCCGAGTTCCTGATGGGGCCGTATCTTGCGAACAACCTGCTCAACATGGATATTGAAGCTCCGGTGCGGCAGGCTGTAGCAGAACTGGGCCGCAACCTCGATCGCATTGAGGACCAGGAGCCCGAGCCGGGGCTCGGCAATGGCGGGCTGGGCCGGTTGGCCGCCTGCTATCTGGACTCGCTGGCAACCCTGGCAGTGCCCGCGATCGGATACGGAATTCGTTACCAATTCGGCATTTTTCAGCAGCAGATCCAGGACGGCTGGCAGGTGGAACTCACGGATTACTGGCTGCGATACGGAAATCCATGGGAGATTCGGCGACCGAACGAGGCGGTGGATGTCGGCTTCGGTGGTCGCACAGAGGGCTGGACGGACTCAACCGGGAGATATCGCGTGCGCTGGGTTCCGGCCTCGGTGGTGAGAGGCATTCCCTACGACACGGCAATTCTGGGGTACCGCTCGGGCATAGCGAACGACTTGCGGCTATGGAGGTCGGAATCGACCGAGTCTTTCTATTTCGAACGCTTCAACAGCGGAGATTATCAGGGCGCCGTCGCGGGCAAGACATTTGCGGAGAACATCACGAAGGTTCTGTATCCGAATGACGAAGAGATTCAGGGCAAGGAGCTTCGGCTGCAGCAGCAATACTTCTTCACGTCATGCGCGCTGCAGGACATGATCCGGCTGCATCTGCGAGTGGGCCGCACGATTGAAACCTTCCACGAAAAATGGGCGATTCAGTTGAACGACACGCATCCGTCGATCGGTGTCGCGGAGCTGATGCGGCTGCTGATTGACGAGCACTGCCTGGATTGGGAGACGGCGTGGAAGATCACGTCGCAGACGTTCAGCTATACGAATCACACGTTGCTTCCGGAGGCGCTGGAGCGCTGGTCTCTGCCGCTGTTCGCATCGTTGCTGCCACGCCACCTGGAAATCATCTACGAAATTAACGCGCGCTTTCTGGATACCGTGCGCAAGCATTTTGATGGTGACGAGGCAAGAGTCTCGCGGATGTCGATCATCGACGAACACGGCGAGAAGTTTGTGCGCATGGCGAATCTGGCGTGTGTGGGGAGTTATCGCGTGAATGGCGTGGCCGAGCTGCATACGACCTTGCTGAAGGCCGAAGTTCTTCGGGATTTCAACGAATTGTGGCCGGAGAAGATTATCAATGTGACGAACGGAGTGACGCCGCGGCGCTGGCTTGCGGTGAGCAATCCGGAGCAATCGGCCTTGATGACGCAAAAGATAGGAGATGCGTGGATCGGCAACCTTGACGAACTGAAGAAGCTGGAAGGATTTGCCGACGATGCGGCCTTTCGCGCTGCATGGGACAAGGTTCAATACGATGTGAAAGTCCGATTGACGAAGTACATATTGGCCGAGACGGGAATTTCGGTCGATCCCAGTTCCATGTTCGATGCCCAGGTCAAGCGGATTCATGAGTACAAGCGGCAGCATCTGAATGTGCTCCATATCCTCACTCTTTATTTCCGCCTGAAACAGAAACCGACTCTGGAAATTGCGCCGCGCACGTTTCTGTTTGGCGGCAAGGCCGCGCCCGGCTACGTCATGGCCAAGCTGATCATCAAGCTCATCAACTCAGTTGCCGAGGTGGTCAATAACGATCCGGATGTGAAGCAGCGTTTGAAGGTGGTCTTCCTTCCGGATTACAACGTTTCGCTTGGACAGAAGGTGTATCCGGCAGCGGATTTGAGCGAGCAAATCTCTACGGCGGGCAAGGAAGCTTCCGGGACCGGGAATATGAAGTTCGCGATGAATGGAGCGCTCACTATCGGAACCCTTGATGGGGCCAACGTTGAGATAAGGGACGCCGTGGGCCATGAGAACTTTTTCCTTTTCGGTCTTACGGCGGATCAGGTTCAAGCCAAGCTCGCGGAGGGGTATCATCCGCGGTCGATCTACGAATCCAATCCTTTCCTGCGCGAGGTGATCGACGGCATTGCCTCGGGGCAGTTTTCGCGTCGCGATCGCAACCTTTTCCGCCCGCTTCTGGACCAGCTGCTGAACAGCGATCCGTATCTGCTGTTTGCCGACTACCAGTCGTATATCGATTGCCAGGATCGGGTGGGCGAGACCTATCGGGACCGGGAAAAGTGGAATAGGATGGCGATTCTGAATGCGGCGAGGATGGGCAAATTCTCTTCCGACCGCTCGATTCGCGAGTACAGCGAAAATATCTGGCGAGTTGAAAAACTGATTCTCTGCTAAGCGGCAACGAGGTAAACCTGGCCGTGCAGGCCTGCTATGGCACTCGGGAAGCAGGATGTGGTTATATTCTTGCTGGGCAAACGCATCTTAGTTTCAGGCAATCTGGAGAGTCCCATGGTGAGCGAAGCGAAAGTGCAGTCACGTATTTCTCCGCTGGCAGGCAAGCCAGCGCCAAAGGAAATGCTGATCAATCTCGATGAACTCAGGCAGCAGTATCTCGACCGCAAGCCTGACCTGAGCGACCCGACGCAGATGGTGGCCTTCGGCACCAGCGGCCATCGCGGCACGCCGTCCAAGGGGACATTCACCGAGGCGCACATTCTTGCCATCACGCAGGCCATCTGCGAGTACAGGCGCATGCAGAGCACGGATGGGCCGCTCTTTATGGGCAAGGACACGCATGCGCTGTCGGCTCCGGCGCAGATCACAGCTCTTGAAGTGCTGGCGGCGAATGGCGTCGAGACCATCATTCAGCACAACGATGGCGTCACGCCGACACCTGTCGTGTCGCATGCGATCCTTGTTTACAATCGCGGACGCAAAGAGCATCTCGCGGACGGCATCGTCATCACGCCCTCGCACAATCCGCCCGAGGATGGCGGCTTCAAGTACAACCCGACGAATGGCGGTCCCGCGGATACGGATGTCACGAAGTGGGTGGAGCAGCGGGCGAATGATCTGCTGAGAGGGAACAATAAAGATGTAAAACGCGTGCCGTATGCGCAGGCCATCAAGGCCGCGACTACGCATCAGCAGGATTTCGTCCTGCCCTATATCAAGGATCTGGGAAATACCGTCGACATGGACGCGATTAAACGCGCAGGCCTGAAGATGGGCGTCGATCCGCTGGGCGGCGCGTTCGGCCCTTACTGGGATCAGGTCAATTCGATTTATGGACTGGAAATCGAGGTCGTGAATCCGGTTATTGATCCGACGTTCTCGTTCATGACGGTGGATCACGATGGCAAGATTCGTATGGACTGCTCCAGCCCTTACGCGATGGCGAGCCTTCTCCGCCTGAAGGACAAGTATCAGGTGGCCTTCGCCAACGATCCGGATTCAGACCGGCATGGAATTGTCACCCCGTCTGCTGGATTGATGAATCCCAATCACTATCTTGCGGTTGCGATCCAGTATTTGCTGACGCATCGTCCGCAGTGGCCTGCAAATGCCGTGGTTGGCAAGACGCTGGTGAGCAGCAGCATGATCGACAAAGTCGTAAACAGTCTTGGCCGGAAGTTCTGTGAAACTCCGGTTGGTTTCAAATGGTTCGTCTCCGGCCTTTTTGACGGATCGTTCTGCTTTGGCGGCGAAGAGAGCGCGGGCGCTAGCCTGCTGCGGCGCGATGGCACCGTGTGGACGACCGACAAAGACGGCCCGATCATGGACTTCGTCGCCGCTGAGATTACAGCCGTCACCGGAAAAGATCCGGGCCAGCACTTCTCGGAACTGGTCGAGAGATTCGGCATGCCCTACTACACGCGCATCGATGCACCGGCGAGCCCGGAGCAGAAGGCGAAGCTCAGCAAGTTGTCGGCTGACTCGGTGAAGGAGTCGCAAATGGCGGGCGAGAAGATTACGGCCAAGCTGACGCATGCGCCGGGCAACAACGCGCCCATCGGCGGCCTGAAGGTGGTTGCAGAAAATGGCTGGTTCGCAGCCCGTCCATCGGGCACTGAGAATCTCTACAAAATCTATGCGGAGAGCTTTAAGGACGAAGCTCATCTGCAAAGCATCGTGGATGAGGCGCAGCAGATCGTAACGAATGCCCTTGCCTGATATCGCTGGATCGATCTAAACGCCGGCTCTGGCAAGAGCCAGTTCCATGAGTGTGTGGTGTATTTATTGCACCTTACCTGATGAATCAACTCGATACCAGCTGTTGTTCGGATTTCCAAAATCGCTGACTGCGAAGCCTTGCTAACGCAAGGCTTCGCACGAACGTTGTTCGTACGGGTCCTTCGACTCCGTGCGGCGCTCAGGATGACATCGGTGGGAAGTGAGCTAGCAATCGTGACGCTCGGTGTATCGCTGAGATCCTTCGCTTCGCTCAGGATGACATCGATTTGGGAAGAAATGAAAAAGCCAGCAAAAACTGGGGCTTTTTCGTTTGCCCCGGGCGGCTAGCCCGCCGCCGGAGGCATCGTTTTAGCGCAGGTTACTCGGCGGCCATTTCTTCGGCTTCGCCTTCCTGACGCATCATTTCGAGTTCGCGTTCGGCTTCCTCGAAGGCTGTCTGCACTTCCTGCTGGACCTTGGCTGCCGCTTCTTCCAGCTCCGGTGAGAGCGAGATGTTGCGGTAGTATTCCATGCCGGTTCCGGCGGGGATGAGACGGCCGACGATGACGTTCTCCTTGAGGCCGCGCAGGTTGTCGACGGCGCCGTTGATGGACGCCTCGGTCAGTACGCGCGTGGTCTCCTGGAAGCTGGCTGCCGAGATGAAGCTCTCGGTCGACAGCGACGCCTTGGTGATGCCGAGCAGCAGCGGACGGCCAATGGCCGGACGTCCACCGTTCGAGATGACCCGCTCGTTCTCGTTGCGGAAGCGGAACTTATCGACCTGCTGTTCGAGCAGGAAGTTGGTGTCGCCGACTTCCTCGATCTTCACCCAGCGCAGCATCTGGCGGACGATGGTCTCGATGTGCTTGTCCGAGATGGCCACGCCCTGGAGACGGTAGACTTCCTGGATTTCGTTCACCAGGTAAGCCTGCAGTTCCTTTTCACCGAGCACGGCAAGAATGTCGTGCGGGTTGAGCGGTCCATCCATCAGCGGCTCGCCGGCGCGCAGGCGTTCACCTTCCTGCACGTTGACGTGGACGCCGCGGGGCACCGAGTACTCCTTCTCCTCGCCGTTGTCTGCGGTGACGTAGATCTTACGCTGACCCTTCGCGACTTCACCGAACTTCACCACACCATCGATTTCCGAGATGATGGCGGTTTCGCGCGGCTTGCGTGCTTCGAAGAGTTCCACGACGCGAGGCAGACCGCCGGTGATGTCCTTGGTGCGCGTGGTTTCGCGCGGAATCTTGGCAAGGATATCGCCGGGGAAGACTTCGTCGCCGTCCTGGATCATAAGGTGAGCGCGTGAAGGCATCAGATAACGCTTGTTGCCCTTGGTGCCCTTGATGATGATCGCAGGCTGGCGCTTCTCATCGGGCGAATCGCCGACGACGAGACGCGAGAGGCCGGTGACTTCATCCACTTCTTCATGCAGGGTGATGCCTTCCTGCAGGTCCTTGAACTGGATGGTGCCGCCGATCTCCGTGAGGATGGCGAAGGTGTACGGATCCCACTCGACCATTGCCTGACCGAGCTCAACCTTCTGCCCGTCTTCGACCTTCAGCTTCGCGCCGTAAACAACCTGGTAGCGCTCCTTCTCGCGGCCACGATCATCCACAACTGCGATTGAACCCGAGCGGTTCATCGAGACCAGATCGCCACCCTTCGAACGGACGGTGACCATGTTGATGAAGCGCACGGTGCCGTTGTTCTTGGCGTCGAGCTTCGACTGTTCGGACACACGCGATGCCGTACCACCGATGTGGAAGGTACGCATCGTGAGCTGCGTTCCGGGCTCGCCGATGGATTGCGCGGCGATGACGCCAACAGCTTCACCGAGCTCCACCATCTTGCCGGAGCCGAGGTTGCGGCCATAGCAGAGGATGCAGACGCCGCGCTTCGATTCGCAGGTAAGCACGGAGCGAATCTTGACGCGCTCAATGCCGGCTGCCTGAATCTGCGAAGCGAGGTCTTCGGTGATTTCCTGGTTGATGTCGACGATGACGCTGCCTTCGTAGTCCTTGATTTTCTCCGAGCGACACGCGACCGATGATGCGGTCACGCAGCGGCTCGATGATCTCGCCGGATTCGACGATCGGAGTCACGTAGATGCCTTCGACGGTTCCGCAGGTGTGCTCGCTGACGATGACGTCCTGCGCCACGTCAACCAATCGACGTGTCAGGTAGCCGGAGTCAGCGGTCTTCAGTGCGGTGTCAGCCAGACCCTTACGTGCGCCGTGCGTCGAGATGAAGTATTCGAGCACGGTGAGGCCTTCACGGAAGTTCGCCGTGATGGGGGTCTCGATGATTTCGCCTGACGGCTTGGCCATCAATCCACGCATGCCGGAGAGCTGACGAATCTGCTGCTTCGAACCACGAGCGCCGGAATCGGCCATGATGTAGATCGGGTTCATGGCTCCTTCCTTGTCGGCGTTCTTCATGTTGTTGAACATTTCGTCGGCGACCTTTTCGGTCACGGCCGACCACAGCTGAATGACCTTGTTGTTGCGCTCACCGTTGGTGATGGCGCCATCAAGGTACTGCTGCTGCACGGCAAAACGCTGCTTTTCCGCTTCGCGTACAACACCGTACTTCGTCTCCGGGATGACCATGTCATCGAGGCCGACGGAGAGGCCGGAACGCGTTGCGTAGTGGAAGCCCAGTTCCTTGATGCGGTCGAGCATCTTGACCGTGACTTCGAGGCCGAGGTTCAGGTAGCAGTAGTTGACCAGCTGACCGATGCCCTTCTTCTTGAGCAGGCCATTGACGTACGGCATGCCGTCGGCAAGAGCGTCGTTCAGGATGGCGCGGCCGACGGTCGTCGAGATGTACTGCTTGTCGTACTCGACCGGCTCGGTGTGCGTCAGATCCTGATCGTCGTATGCGGTGGTCATGTCGAGGACAGAACCGGTATAGCGCAGACGAATCGGCGAAAGTGTTTCGATCTCCTTGGCTTCGAGGGCCATGAGCACTTCTTCCGTGTTGGCGAAGACGCGGCCTTCACCCTTGGCGCCCTTCTTGGCCTTGGTCAGGTAGTAGAGTCCGAGCACCATGTCCTGCGTAGGAACGGTGATCGGCTGACCGGACGCGGGCGACAGGATGTTGTGCGAAGCGAGCATGAGCACGCTGGCTTCGACCTGCGCTTCGGGCGACAGCGGAATGTGCACGGCCATCTGGTCACCGTCGAAGTCCGCGTTGAAGGCGGTGCAGACGAGCGGATGAATCTTAATGGCCTTGCCCTCGACCAGCACAGGCTCGAAAGCCTGGATGCCGAGGCGGTGCAGGGTTGGGGCGCGGTTCAAGAGCACCGGATGGTCCTTGATGACTTCCTCAAGGATGTCCCACACGATGGGCTCCTGCATCTCCACCATTTCTTTTGCCTGCTTGATGGTGGTGCAGTGGCCTGTCTGCTCAAGGCGGTGATAGATGAAGGGCTTGAAGAGTTCAAGCGCCATCTTCTTCGGCAGACCGCACTGGTGCAGCTTGAGTTCCGGACCGACGACGATGACCGAACGGCCCGAGTAGTCGACGCGCTTGCCAAGCAGGTTCTGACGGAAGCGGCCCTGCTTGCCCTTGAGGGTGTCAGAGAGCGACTTCAGCGGACGGTTGTTGGCGCCGCGCAGAACGCGGCCACGACGACCGTTGTCGAACAGAGCATCCACAGCTTCCTGCAACATGCGCTTTTCGTTGCGCACGATCACCTCAGGCGCATGGAGGTCCATGAGCTTCTTGAGGCGGTTGTTGCGGTTGATGACGCGGCGATACAAGTCGTTCAGATCGGAGGTCGCGAAGCGGCCGCCGTCCAGAGGAACGAGGGGGCGCAGCTCCGGCGGAATTACCGGGATCACGTCGAGAATCATCCACTGCGGCTTGTTGCCCGACTTGCGGAAGGCTTCGACAACCTTGAGGCGCTTCGAGTACTTGAGGCGCTTCTGCAGGGAGGTTTCGACCTTCATGCGCTCGCGCAGCTCAACCGCCAGCTCTTCGATATTGACGCGCTTGAGCAATTCCTTGATGGCTTCGGCGCCCATCATGCCCTTGAAGCCAGAGGGGCGATACTGCTGGTCGAGTTCGCGGAAGCGGTTCTCGTCCTTGATGATCTCGCGCTCGCGCGTGGGCGAGTCACCTGGATCGACGACAACGTAGCTCTCGAAATAGAGAACGCTCTCGAGATCGCGCAGAGAGATGTCGAGCAGGTGGCCGATACGCGACGGCAGGCCCTTGAAGAACCAGACGTGCGAGCAGGGCGAGGCCAGCTCGATGTGGCCGAGGCGCTCACGGCGAACCTTGGACAGCGTGACTTCAACGCCGCACTTGTCGCAGATGACGCCGCGGTGCTTCATGCGCTTGTACTTGCCGCAGAGGCATTCCCAGTCAGTGACCGGGCCGAAGATGCGGGCGCAGAAAAGTCCATCGCGCTCCGGCTTGAAGGTGCGGTAGTTGATGGTTTCCGGCTTGGTGACTTCGCCATGTGACCAGCTGCGAATCTTCTCGGGCGAAGCGAGCGAGATGCGGATAGCGTCGAAATCCGTGATCGGGCTGGTTAATTCAAATGGGCTGGAACGGTACAAGGTGACCCTCCTTGAGTTCCGGGTACTTCTGTTTGGGTTTGCCTGTCGCTCCCGGCATGACAGATCCCATGATCCTCAAATCTCAGAGGCGAATCGCCCCTCAATCCTGCGTTCAGGCAGGCGAGGGTTGAGGCCCTCGCCTGCTGTTTGCCGCTTAGTCGGCGGCTGCGAATGTTGGCAGCGGCTGCTTCTTTGCGTCGTCGCCGATCTGCTTGATGAGTTCCACATCAAGGCAGAGGGCCTGCAGCTCGCGGATCAACACGTTGAACGATTCCGGCACGCCGGGCTCGATGGCTGCCTCGCCCTTGACGATGGCCTCGTAGATCTTGGTACGGCCATAAACGTCGTCGGACTTGGCGGTCAGCAGCTCCTGAAGAATGTAAGCTGCGCCGTATGCTTCAAGCGCCCACACTTCCATTTCTCCAAAGCGCTGGCCACCGAACTGCGCCTTACCACCCAGCGGCTGCTGCGTGATGAGCGAGTACGGCCCGATAGAGCGCGCGTGGATCTTGTCGTCAACCAGGTGCGAGAGCTTGAGCATGTAGATGTAGCCCACAGTTGCTGGCTGTTCGAACTCTTCGCCGGTCATGCCATCGAAGAGCGGCGTCTTACCTGAGCTGGGAAGTCCCGCTGCGGCAAGCAATGCCTTGATCTCGGTTTCGCGCGCGCCGTCAAAGACCGCGGTGCCAAACCAGATGCCCTTCTGCATGCCGAGGCCAACGCGCTTGACCTGCTCGTCGTCGAGCTCAAGCAGCTGGCGCAGAGCGGCCGTGCCGGCGAACTTCTCCTTGAAGACTTCGCGGATCGCATTGGCGTCCTGGTTCTGCTTCACGAGTTCGGCAACCTGCTCGCCGAGTTCATGCGCAGCCCAGCCAAGGTGCGTTTCGAGAATCTGACCGACGTTCATACGCGAAGGCACGCCCAGCGGGTTGAGAACAATTTCAACCGGCTTGCCATCGGGCAGATACGGCATGTCTTCTTCGGGCAGGATGCGCGCGATGACGCCCTTGTTCCCGTGGCGTCCGGCCATCTTGTCCCCGACCGAGAGCTTGCGCTTCATGGCGATGTAGACCTTCACCAGCTTGATAACGCCGGGAGCAAGTTCGTCGCCCTTCTGCAGCTTGGCGATCTTCTCGTTCGTGATCTTGCGCAGCACATCGATCTGACGCGAGGTCATCTCCTCGATCTCGTCGATCTGCTCATTCACGCGCGGATCCTTGTCGTTATAGCGGATGCGCTTGAGGTTCTTGGTCGAGATCAGCTCGATGGTGTCGCGGTCGAGGATCGCTCCCTTCACGAGGAGGCGCTTGTTGGTGCGCTCGTCGTGCAGGTCGGCCAGCACTTCCTTGCCACCGAGAATCGCTTCGAGACGCTTCAGGCGCTCGTCGGTGAGAATACGAATCTCATCAGCGAGGTTCTTTTCGAGCTTGGCTACCTGCTCGCCTTCGATCAGCTTGGCGCGTTCGTCCTTCTCCTGACCCTTGCGGGAGAAGATGCGGACATCGACTACCGTGCCTTCTATACCTGGAGGGCAGGTGAGCGATGCGTCGCGGACGTCGCCGGCCTTTTCGCCGAAGATGGCGCGCAGCAGCTTCTCTTCCGGAGTGAGCTGCGTCTCGCCCTTGGGCGTGACCTTACCAACGAGAATGTCGTTGTGCTTGATCTTCGCGCCGATGCGGATGACACCGCTCTCGTCCAGATCGCGCAGCGCGCTCTCTGAGACGTTGGGAATGTCACGCGTAATCTCTTCCGGTCCCAGCTTCGTGTCGCGCGCTTCAATCTCGAACTCTTCGATGTGGACTGAGGTGTAATAGTCCTCACGAACGAGCTTTTCCGAGATGAGGATCGCGTCCTCGAAGTTGTAACCGCGCCACGGCATGAAGGCCACGAGCACGTTGCGGCCGAGACCAAGCTCGCCCTGCTCCGTGCAAGGACCGTCAGCGATGACCTGGCCCTTCGTCACGCGATCGCCATGACGGACGATCGGCTTCTGGTTGATGCAGGTGTTCTGGTTCGAGCGCTTGAACTTCGTCAGCTGGTAGATGTCCGAACCAACCTCACGCGACAGCTGCGTGGGGTGATGCTCGCCTTCTACTCGGATGATGATGCGTTCGGAGTCAACTGAATCGACCACGCCGTTACGGCGAGCCAGAATCACAGCTCCCGAATCGCGAGCAGTAACGCCTTCCATGCCGGTTCCGACAAGCGGAGCTTCCGACACGAGCAGCGGCACCGACTGGCGTTGCATGTTGGCGCCCATCAGCGCGCGGTTCGCGTCGTCGTGCTCAAGGAACGGCACGAGCGATGCGGCGACCGAAACGAGCTGCTTCGGGCTCACGTCAACGTAGTCCACTTCCTTGCGGTCCACGAGGACGAAGTTGCCCTGACGACGGGCATTCACCAGCTCTTCGGTGATGTTGCCGTGCTCGTCGAGCTCGATGTTCGCCTGCGCGATGGTGTGACGATCTTCTTCCCATGCCGACAGGTAGAAGGAGTAGGGCTCGAAGTCGATTGCGCGCTTCTTGTCCTTCTTGAGCTGGTTGTTGAGCTTCAGCGCCTCGGACTTTTCGAGGTGATCGCCGACGCGCAGCCCGCTCTCACCGGCATTCGTGACTTGTACGTAGTCAAGCACGCGGTGATCGCGCACGCGGCGGTAAGGCGACTCGATGAAGCCGTACTCGTTGATGCGAGCAAAGCACGAGAGCGAGCTGATCAGGCCGATGTTCGGACCTTCCGGCGTCTCAATCGGGCAGATACGGCCATAGTGCGTCGGGTGAACGTCGCGGACTTCGAATCCGGCGCGCTCACGCGAAAGACCGCCCGGCCCAAGCGCGGAGAGACGGCGCTTGTGCGTGATCTCCGAGAGCGGGTTGGTCTGGTCCATGAACTGCGAGAGCTGCGAGGAACCGAAGAACTCGCGGATCGCTGCCATCACCGGCTTTGCGTTGATGAGGTCGTGCGGCATCGCCGTCGACATCTCCTGGTAGACGCTCATCTTTTCCTTGATGGCGCGCTCCATACGCACGAGGCCAATGCGGAACTGGTTTTCCATCAGCTCACCGACGGCGCGCACACGGCGATTGCCGAGGTGATCGATGTCGTCGACGATGCCGATGTTCTTGCGCAGCTTGAGCAGGTAGCGGATCGTTCCGTAGAAGTCTTCCGGAGTCAGCGTGCGCTTGTCGAGCTGCGTCGCGTCCTGGCTCTCGTAGAGCTTGATGTTGAACTTCAGACGGCCCACACGCGAGAAGTCGTACTTGCGCGGATCGAAGAACATGCCCTCGAAGAGCGCAGTCGCGGTGTCGAGCGTTGGCGGGTCACCGGGACGCAGCTTGCGGTAAATCTCGATCAGCGCTTCTTCGGGCTTGCGCACGGAGTCGCGGCGCAGTGTGTTGGTGATGATGTTGCCCACATCGTCGCGGTCAGGGAAGAAGATCTCAATCGTAGAAACGCCGCTCTGCGCGATCTTGTGCAGCTTGTCGGAAGTAAGTTCCTGATTGGCTTCGAGGAAGATCTCGCCCGTGGTCGTGTCGATGACGTCGGCTGCGGTTACAGCACCGTCGAGTTCGGTGGATTCGACTTCGACTTCGGAAACCTTGTGCGAACGCAGCGCCTTCAGGATCGACGCCGTGACCTTGCGGCCCGAGTGCGCGATTTCCTCGCCCTTGACGACGACGGCATGCGCGGGCTTTGCGCCCAGCAGGTGCGTCGGCTTCTCGGCGTTCTCATCGAGCGCCCAGAAAAGCTTGCTGTCCTTCACTGAAATCTTGTCGACGGTGTAGAAGGTCTTGAGAATCTCTTCGTCGGACTTCAGACCGAGAGCGCGCAGGAAGATCGTGCCGAGGAACTTGCGCTTACGGTCGATGCGGACGTAGAGGGTGTTCTTCTGGTCGTATTCGAACTCAACCCACGAGCCGCGATACGGAATGATCTTGCCCAGGAAGTAAGTGCGGTTGTTCGCCGTCTCAAAGAAGACGCCGGGCGAACGGTGCAACTGCGAAACGATGACGCGCTCGGTCCCGTTGACGATGAACGTGCCGTTCTGCGTCATCAGAGGAATGTCGCCGAAGAAGACTTCCTGCTCCTTGATGTCGCGGATGGTCTTCGCGCCGGTCTCTGCGTCCTTGTCGTAGATCGTGAGGCGCACGGTGACCTTGAGTGGAGCGGAGAAGGTCATGCCGCGCTCTTCGCACTCGGCCTGGTCGTACTTGAGCTGCAGGCTGACAGGGTCGCCGCACTTGTTGCAGAAGTCAGGAGTGTTCTTGTTGTAGGTGCCGCACTTGTGGCAGAGCACATCGCCGGGATGGAACGGGTCGGTAATGACCATGGCGCCGCAGGTAACGCAGGCGGTGCGCAGGTGGTGGAGACCCTTCAGGTGTCCGCACTTGCACTCCCAGTTGCCGATCGAGAAGTCGACGAAATCAAGTTGCGAGATGTTACGAAAATCGGTGATAGGAAAGACCGAGGTGAAGACCGATTGAAGTCCGTTGTCTTCGCGCTCGGAGGGCAACTTGTCCATCTGCAGGAAACGCTCGTAGGAACGCCGCTGTACTTCGATCAGGTTAGGGATTTGGATGGATGTAGGAATCTTTGAAAAATCGAGACGGCTGCGTAAGGCGCGGTTCTCGTTCGACATGCTTCACTCCTGGGGCTCGTAAACGCGAGGTTAAAAAGACATGCTGTCCGAGTCACGCAACATGCCGGGCTGTTTCTTTTCCTGCAGCTTCCGTCCTCGCCCGAAAGCAGCATGGTGTTTCTTGGCCAGATGACCTGCGGGCCAAAACAGAACGCGCAGGGCGAAAGTTCCGGAGCTTTCCACATCTCCGGCCTTGCAAAACCAGACAACCTCGCGATACAAACAAGCTTCATAGCGAGGTGCTGGACAAAACAGCTGCTAGTGCAGCATCATGCGGGGTATCAGGGTAGAGCGGAGAAGACGGAAGCGCGGAGAAGAAAAAGACGAGACAAATGCCAATCGCTCGTAGAGACAAGATGCCTTACGAGCGCCACAACCGGATTGTGCACTTGTTAAAAACAGAATGTTCGTTTCCCGCCGCTTCGCAAACTGCGTGTATGCCGCCCTACAGCCGATCTTAAGTTTCATATCTGGGAGTCCGCCGCATGCCCACAGATATGCCGGCAATCACTGTGCCGGTAAGCTCTTTGCGTTCACCCGCGATTCCATAAAGCTACAGCAACTCATTGAATCACTGCTACTTATCGAAAAACCGCTTCAAGGCTTCGCCGATAATCGCGTTCCCAAATCATGCTCATTGCACAAAAGAAAGCCAAGCGGAACGCGCAATACTTATCATAGCGCGTTCCGCTTTGGCATGCAACTTGCCTTATTGACAAGCTTGCTTACTTGACTTCGATGGTCGCGATGCCTTCAAACTTCTTCTTGATGGCCTCGGCGTCTTCCTTGCTGATGTTTTCCTTCAGAGGCTTCGGAGCTCCGTCAACCAGGTCCTTGGCTTCCTTCAGACCCAGCGAGGTGACTTCACGTACGGCCTTGATGGTGTTGATCTTGTTCGCGCCGAAATCCTTCAGGATGACGGTAAACTCGGTCTGCTCAACTGCTGCAGGAGCTGCCGCACCCGCTGCTCCACCGGCCACGACCACCGGAGCCGCCGCTGCCGCCGAAACGCCAAGACGCTCTTCGAGCTTCTTTACCAGGGCCGCTGCGTCCAGCAGGCTAAGCCCGACAATCTGATCTTCCAACTGCTGCAAATCTGCCATGATGTTCTCCACGTAAACCTAAATTTTGTTTTGCCTCCGAAGCGTCGCCGCCCCGGTTGCCGCTCGCCCATCCTGAGGTTTCCGTTGTGCCCAGACCCAGCACCCCTCAAGCCTGCTTACGGCGAATCCTTCTCAACTCTTAGCAAATAGCGCTGCTATTCGCTGGCGGCTGCTTCTCCGCCCGAAACTTCTGGCGCGGCCGGTTCTGCCGCTGGAGCTAACTCCACTGGCGCAGCCGCTTCAGTGGACTCCGCCGGTGCAACCGCTTCTACCGCTGGCTGTTCTGCCTGAGCCTGCTCAACAACAGGAGGCTGCTCCACTGCTGCAGCGTGCTCTACTGCAGGAGCGTGCTCCACTGCGGGCGCCTGCGCGCCTGAAAACTTGTTCTGCTCGACTGCCTGGTTGATCACCACAGCCAGGTCGCGGCCGGTTGCGTTGATGACCGTGGCCAGACGCTGTGCCGGAGAATTGATCAGGAAGAGCAGCTTTGCGAAGATCTCTTCCTTGCCCGGCATGGTCGCCAGCTGCTTGACCTCTTCGACGGTAATTACCTTGCCGTCGATGATGCCGAGCTTAAAGGTAAACTCTGCGTTCTCTCCCACCCAGGTCGAGAGCGCCTTGGCCAGCGCGACCGGATCGCCGCTGGTGTAAGCAACGGACGAGACACCCTTCAAGCCCTGGAGAGCCGCTTCGATCTGCGTTCCCTTTGAGGCGCGGGCCGCAAGCTTGTTCTTGAGCACGCGGTAACGGCCGCCTGAGGCGCGAACGGTCTTGCGCAGCTCAAAGTCCTGCGCAACGGTCAATTTGGCAAAGGTGCCGATAATCGCGCTGGTCGAGCCCTCAAGCTCGTGCGCCAGTTGCGTTACCTTCTCTGCCTTCTTTGCTCTGGTAAATGGCATTGTTCTAAATCCTTACTGGCCACCACCTGCGGCGCATCGCGCTCATGCAGGCTGGCCGGAAATCCTGAAATCTGGCTTACGCCTTTGCTGCCTGATCCGCAATCGAGTTGTCGAGCGAAATCCCGGGGCCCATCGTCGAGCTGAGCGTAATGCTCTTGATGTACTTACCCTTCGCCGCGGAAGGCTTGGCGCGCATCACGCTCGTAATCACGGTGAGCGCGTTGTCCACCAGCTTGTTCGGCGTAAACGAAAGCTTGCCCACCGGAACGTGCACCAGAGCTGTCTTGTCCGTGCGGAACTCGACCTTACCGGCCTTGATTTCCTTCACAGCTGCAGCGACATCGCTGGTCACCGTGCCCGTCTTCGGGTTCGGCATCAGGCCGCGAGGACCGAGCACCTTACCGAGGCGGCCGACTGACTTCATCATGTCTGGCGTCGCGATCAGGGCGTCGAAATCCGTCCAGCTTTCCTTCTGAATCTTCTCAACCAGCTCTTCGCCGCCGACAATGTCGGCGCCCGCCGCTTCCGCGTCGCGCTGGCGGTCACCGGTCGTAATGACGGCAACCTTCTTGGTCTTGCCCAAGCCGTGCGGCAGAACAACCGTGCCGCGCACCATCTGGTCGGCGTGCTTGGGATCGACACCGAGACGGAGCGTCAGATCGACGGTCTCATCAAACTTTGCAAACTTGACTTTCTGCAGGAGCGGAACCGCATCCTGGAGCGAATAAGGGCGCTTTTCGACAGCCGCGCGCGCCTTCGCAATATTCTTGCTGACCTTCTTTGCCATGTATCCTCGTCTCCCACCGCACAGTCGATGCTGCCTGCTGGCCGTGGTGCTGTTGACTGCGTCCAAGCTGGCGCTTGAGACGCATTTATTATTATGTCTTAAATTCGCTGCACCTGCAAGCCTGATTCACTCCCAAACAGGCTGTAATTCAAGGCGAAATCCGGCCAGGAGTCCCTCCCCGTCAAGCCATTCGGGCTTTTGCAGGGTTTCAGGTTCGCAGTCTCGACGGTAAACTACGGCGACCTTCTGCTCGGGATCAATCAACCAGGCAAGTTGTGCCCCGTTCGCGACCCAGCTTTGCATCTTTTCCTGCAACTCAGTGATTGAATCGCTTGGAGAACGCAGCTCAATGACAAACTCGGGGCAGACAGGCAGGAACTTTCGGCGCTGTTCGCGGGATAAAGCCTGCCAACGCTCCTTTGTGAGCCATGCGGCATCCGGCGAACGCATGGAGCCGTCTGGGAGGGTAAAGCCGCCATTCGGCCCGAAGAAAACGCCAGAATCAGAGGAGCGCGACCAGAGCCCCAACTCCAGCACGATGTAAGCGTTTTTCTGACTGGTTTCACCATTGGCGGGAGTCATCACGAGAATTTCACCATCCGGCTCCCGCTCAATCCGATATTCCTGATTCGCCTCGCAAAACCGCAACAGCTCATCGTCGGTCATGGGCATTGGCGGACGCAGGACAAGAGGGAGCGGAACTTCTGTAATCGAGAAGACCATGCTCACCTCCTATTGAGAAGTATGCGCTTTTACGCCGTGACTTCAATGCCCATCGAGCGCGCCGTGCCCTTGATGCTCTTCACGGCAGCTTCGACCGAAGCGGCATTCAGATCGGGCATTTTCTGCTTGGCGATCTCGAGCACCTGAGCCTCGGACACCTTGCCGACCTTGTTCTTGTTCGGCGTGCCCGAGCCCTTGGCCAGGTTCGCTGCCTTCTTGAGCAGCACAGCTGCTGGAGGCGTCTTGGTGATAAAGGTGAAGCTGCGGTCGACATAAACGGTGATGACGACCGGGATGATCAGGCCTGCCATCTCCTTGTTCTGCGTGCGGGCGTTGAACTGCTTGCAGAACTCCATGATGTTGACCTGCGCCTGACCGAGCGCGGGGCCAACCGGAGGCGCCGGAGTCGCCTTGCCGGCTTCGATCTGGAGCTTAACTTGAGTCTGTACTTTTTTTCCTGCTGGAGGCATTGCTAAAACCTTTCGTTGCGGCGAGCTCGTCGCTCAGCCAGATTCTTGTACTGCAAATTCATTCGCGCAGGCTTGATTACCTCAGGGGCTAAAGCCCCCTTCAACATTGAGTCTGCGATGTGTGGGCTGAAGCCCACACCTACCTAAACGACCTTTTCCACTTTCCCGAATTCGATCTCGACTGGAGTAGAGCGGCCAAAAATCGTGACCATCACCTTGAGCGTCTCGCGGTCTTCGTTGACCTCGTCCACGATGCCGTTGAAGTTCGCAAATGGCCCCTCGGTGATCCGCACCGACTCGTTCTTCTCGAACTTGATCTTGAGGCGTGGCTTGTCCTTCGAAACGTCAGTGCGGAAGAGAATCGAACTGACTTCCTGCTCGCTCAATGCCACCGGCTTGTCGCCCGTTCCAAGAAAGCCTGTGACGCGCGGCGTGTTCTTGATAACGTGCCAGAGGTCGTTGTCGAGATCCATCTCAACCAGCACATACCCTGGCAGGAAGACCCGCTCGACGGTGCGCTTCTTGCCGTTGACAATCTCCGTTACCGGCTCGGTCGGGATCATCACGCGGCCAATCTTGTTCTGCAAGCCGAAGGCCTGCACGCGACTCTCGAGCGACTCGCGCACCTTGCGCTCAAAGCCCGAGTAGGCGTGGATGATATACCACTTGAAGCGCTCGCTGGCTGGGGGTCCTAGCTGTTCAGGAGCAGCGCCTTCTGTTGTTTCGTGTTGAATTTCTTCTGCCATATGCCTTCTTTCAGCGCGCTTACGACTGACCACCCAGCCAATGCAGCAACCATTTCAATGCGCTACCGAAAATCGAATCCACTACATAGAAAAATGCCGCGAAGACGAAAACCGTGATGATCACAACCGTGGTGGTCGATTGCACCTCAGAGCGCGAGGGCGTAACGACCTTGCGCATCTCGCCGCGCACGTCCTTCAGGAAATCGACGGTACGCGTCCAATAGGCCGCCACCTGGTTTGGTGTGGTGCTCTTCTGCGGGGAGCGATCTTCGCCGGTTGCTAATGCTGCCTTCGCCATAACGCTGCTTCCTTCTTGTACGCTGACAGCTCACTCGCTGTTCCGCGGCAACCCTTTTCCGGCAGCGGTTGCGGCTGCATTCAAATCTGGCAGGGGCGGAGGGATTCGAACCCCCAAGTTCGGTTTTGGAGACCGACAGTTTAACCGTTGAGCTTACGCCCCTATGTTCAAGGGCTTCGCGGTGAAACCGCTCTCGCCCTCTCGCTTTGGTCGCGCGATCCAGCGCTCCCTCCGCGATTCACCCCTGGCTAGCCAAGTTTAGGCGCCCGGAAAGGGCGCGTCCGCCTGGACGGCCAGTCCTACTTCGTTTCTTTGTGGTCGGTGTGCTTGCGGCAACGTCTGCAGAACTTCGAGAACTCCAGACGGCCCGTGGTCGTCTTCTTGTTCTTCGTTGTCGAATAGTTCCGTTCCTTGCACACCGGACACTGTAATGTCACAATTTCGCGCATCTCTTTATCCTAACCGATTGCCGGAAAGCCTGCTTTCGACAATCGCTCTTAAACTTTTTCGCGAGTCAGCAGATTTGATCTCCGCTGACCCGCCTAACTCTTATCACCACTCAGGTTTCTGGCGCGCAAAGCGCGCGTCCCCCTGGACGGCCAGTCCTTAGTTCAAAATCTCGGTGATGGTGCCGGCGCCCACGGTGCGTCCGCCTTCGCGGATCGCAAACCTCAGGCCCTTCTCCATCGCCACCGGGGTGTGCAGCTCGATCTCGAGCGAGATGTTGTCGCCCGGCATCACCATCTCCGTGCCCTCAGGCAGCTTCGCCGTCCCCGTCACGTCCGTCGTGCGGAAGTAGAACTGCGGACGGTAGCCATTGAAGAACGGTGTATGACGGCCGCCCTCTTCCTTCGACAGCACGTAGATCTCGCCCTTGAACTTCGTGTGCGGCGTAATCGATCCAGTCTTCGCCAGAACCATCCCGCGCTCCACGTCTTCCTTCGGAATACCGCGCAGCAGAAGTCCGGCGTTGTCCCCAGCCAGACCTTCATCCAGCTGCTTCTTGAACATTTCCACGCCCGTTACTACCGTCTTGCGCGTCTCGCGGAAGCCGACAATTTCCACTTCCTCGCCCACCTTCACCTTGCCGCGCTCGATACGGCCCGTAACAACCGTTCCACGGCCCGAGATCGAGAAGATGTCTTCAATCGGCATCAGGAAAGGCTGATCAATCGCGCGCGCCGGCAGAGGAACGTTCTTGTCCACCGCATCCATCAGCTCGTCGATCTTCGCTTCCCACTGCGCTTCGCCGTTCAAGGCTCCAAGAGCCGAGCCGCGAACCACCGGCACATCGTCGCCGGGGAAGTTGTACTTCGACAACAGCTCGCGCACTTCCATCTCGACCAGGTCGATCAGCTCAGGATCCTCAACCGCATCGCACTTGTTCAGGAAGACAACGATGTACGGCACACCTACCTGGCGGGCCAGCAGAACGTGCTCTTTCGTCTGCGGCATCGGGCCATCGGTCGCTGCCACCACCAGAATCGCGCCGTCCATCTGCGCTGCGCCCGTGATCATGTTCTTGATGTAGTCGGCGTGGCCGGGGCAATCAACGTGCGCATAGTGACGGTTGCCCGTCTCGTACTCAACGTGCGCTGTCGCGATCGTGATGCCGCGCTCCCGCTCTTCCGGAGCGTTGTCAATCGTGTCAAACGAGCGGAACTTGTTGTTCGGGTTGTGCTTCGACAATACCTTCGTGATCGCCGCCGTCAACGTCGTCTTCCCGTGATCGATATGCCCAATCGTCCCCACGTTCACGTGCGGCTTCGACCGGTCAAATTTCTCCTTCGCCATTGCGAGTTCTCCTAATTTACTCGGAAGGAAATGCGCCGATCCGGCGCTCCCATTCCGTTAATCCTGCCAGTTTCACATCCAGCGTTTCATAGCTCTCGCAATGCTCGATGCGGAACTCTTCACACGCCTTTCGCGAGGTCCACGCATCCAGCGTGAAAAACCGCAATGGATGCTTGACGCTTCGCACTAATTCCACGCCCAGGAACTCCGGAGACTTTCGGAAGAGCCGGGCCCACGTTCCATCCGAGGCATACGCTTCAACAAAGGCCGCCTCGCAACCCTGGCGCACCTCAAACTCCCACATCACTACATAAACGCTTGGCTCGGAAGCCTGCGCAAACGCAAATTCTTCAGTAATACGCGTACACCTTCAAATACTTCTGCCGCAGCTCCGGCGCCACGTGCTCAACCAGCGCGAGATACCGCTCGCGCACCTGGCCGCGATCTGAATCGCCCAGCGATCCATACAGCGATGGCGTCTTTGCGCCGAGAAATCCATGCGCCAGAATCGCCTCAAACTGCCGAGCGCGCAGCTTTGCCTTCTCTACCTGACGAAGAAACTTCGCCGCATTCGCCGGAGCAAAAGCGTCATGCAATGCCTTTTCCACCTCGGCAAAAGTTTTCTCGTCCTGAACCGGAAGAACCGCTTGCTCGAACATTCTTGCTACGAACTCCGCTTACTTAAAATCTGGAGCGGGAGACGGGAATCGGACCCGCGACCAACAGCTTGGAAGGCTGTGACTCTACCACTGAGTTACTCCCGCTCTACACGCTACAGGGCCGACAGCATTTTTCCACTGTCGGCCTCGGGCGCATTTCCCAATCCTGGAGCTGATGACCGGGATTGAACCGGTGACCTCTCCCTTACCAAGGGAGTGCTCTACCAACTGAGCTACATCAGCCACAAAAACCTGCGGCAACTATCGCCGCTTACTCTTTGTCGTGGCGAATTTTGTGCTCCGCCTGACGATCCAACACCGTTCGAATCTCGCTAACACCGCCTAAGAAATCAGCGGAAGCAAGCTAAACCGACAGGCATCCCGAGCGATGTTCGAACCTTGCCGGCATCCATCGTGATCCAGGCCAGAAGCAGCGAGACGCCGCAGAACGAGGAGCGCAACCAATATTTGCGCTGCCACCTCGAGCCCTGCACTAAGACCTGCGTCCGCGCTTCTGGGCGTGATACTCATAACTACCGAACTGCCATCATCTGCGCATTCAACTGAATCTTACTGGTGCACAGGGGAGGATTCGAACCTCCGTAGCTCCTAGGAGCGGCAGATTTACAGTCTGCTGCCATTAACCACTCGGCCACCTGTGCAAACATCTGTTGGTACGAGTTTTCCACTTCCGCCAGACACCAGCCATCCTTCCGGAGGCTAAAACCGCTCCGGCTTCTTGAGGACGCTGTCAGGTGGAATGACTGCGGATGGCTCGCGCCAATCGAAACTCACGCTTCCTGCGAGGCCTGGGATTCTGGAGCTGGCGAAGGGACTTGAACCCCCGACCGTCTGATTACAAATCAGATGCTCTACCAGCTGAGCTACGCCAGCCCGGACAGCCTCATACTCCTAATTCCAAAGACACCAAGGCATCAGCCGAAAGAGGGGTACAGATTGAAAGGTTATCACACACCGAAACGTACTGCAATTCATTGCATTCTGCTTGCTTTCATCATCTTCTCTTCGCGTTCTTTGTGTTAAAAATGACTAATTTCGACTCCTGAGGAACACCATGCCCTCCAAACTCTCTTCCCGGGTCGCCGATCACGCAATCACACTGGCTCAAGTGTTGCGTTTTGCCTCAACCAGTAAACATCCACAGCGTCGCAAAATTGCATTGGCCTATTTGCTCGTGCGGTTGCGCCTTGGGATTTCTAAGAAAATGGGAAGACCTACAAGCAGCTTTTCGCTGTTAGGGACACGTGTCCTGTTCAGCGATCCTGGCACTCTTGAATACGTATTTCGAGAGGTTTTTATCGAGGAATGCTATGCAGGATGCCCAATTGCTCCTTCGACCATTCTGGATTGCGGCAGCAATATTGGCATGTCGATTTTGTATTTCAAGAGTTGCTGGCCCGACGCAAAGATTCTTGGCGTAGAGGCTTCTCCTGGCACATTCGCGCTGCTAAAAGAGAACGCCCGGGGCCTGAAGGATGTGATGCTCGTAAACAAGGCAGTCGCCGACAGAAGTGGAATGATCCCGTTCTACACCGTTCCAGGTTTGGGCGTCAGCAGCACGAATCCCATGCGGGGATCTGGCAAAGAAACTATCGTCGAAGCCGCGCCGCTTTCTTATTTCATCGATGGTCCGCTCGACCTTTTAAAAATTGATATTGAAGGCTCTGAGACTGCGGCGTTTGAAGAGCTGGAGGCTTCCGGCAAAATGCCGCTGATTAGCTTCATGTTCATTGAATATCATCATCATCTTCCCGGGGAAGATCATGGGCTGTCTTCCTTCTTGAGCCGACTGGAAAGATGCGGCTTCGATTACGAAACGGCATCTTTCATGCCGAAGGCTGCGGGAGGTTTTCAGGACATTGTCATCCGGGCATGGCGCAGAAATAACAGCATTCCGATCCGGATCGAACAGAAGGCATGGAAAACGGCGTAAATTCTGGACTTCTTTATTCCCACGCCTCACGGCATCTCAAAGCGGGCATTTCGAAGCATCTTCCCAGTCCAATCGGAGTGCGGAAGCCCCGAGGTTGAAAGCGCCTGAATCTCGCGCTCCACGTCATATTCCACGCGGCGGATTTCCGGCCGGAAATCATCCAGCAGAAGATATGCTGCGCGCGGGTCACCGTCATAAGAAAGGCTGACGCTGCCGGTGTTTACAACGCTCATTTCAGCTACTTTCCGAATAAACGACCGGTGAATATGGGCATAAACGGCGACTGGGCGGCCGAGCGGCCTGTAAACCGACTCCAATTCATTGTCGCCTCCTTCCGGTGCGGGGGCGCGCCAGAGGCTTTCGGGACTGGCATGGACAAGCGCTATTGGCTCAAGAACCTGGCTGCGAGGTAAATCTCCAAGCCATGCGAGCCGCTTTTCCCCCAGCGTCTCACGAGTGACCGCCGCCGTCTCGCGGATTACCGTGAAAAGAGCCTGCATATGCGGCATCTGGCTGGCAAATTCCTCCAAAGATTCTGGCAGCGCAAGCATTTCGTCCGTATTGCCGATCACTCCCTGCCATCCGAGATCGCGAACACGGTCCACAATCTCCGCCGGACTGGCGCCGCCATGAGCGAGATCGCCACCGTGGAGGACCAGGTCAGGCGAGACCAGGCGAAGATCAGCGAGGACCGCTTCAAATGCGGCCAGGTTGCCGTGAATGTCAGAGACTACCGCAATACGCATGATTCTTTCCCTTGCCAGGTAACGATACAGAACTGTATTTCACAAAGCCTTCCGCCGCTAAATTGGCTTGTGTTTTGCAGATTCAGGTGATACCACTCAGGGCTGCGCATTTTGGTCTCGCGTTCAGGCCGTGAACATTTTCACCCGATGAGGTGCTCTATGTGGCGACGACACTCACTGGCAAAGGGGCTCTTATTTGCGGCTTTATGCCTTGTCGTATCCTGCAAAACGTCGGACGACGCGAAACCCTTCGCCGCGCAAATGACCGCTGCGGCTTCCAATCTAAGCGACTACTACAAAGCACTTGCGCAGATCGTCGACAACCACGCCAAACTGGAGCGCCTGCAGCAGGCTACTCTCGGCGTTCCCTATAGCCAGCAGGATATGACCCAGTTGCAGGATGTTCAGGCAGCGCTGCAGAAACGCGCAGATGCCGCGCAGGAACTAGCTAAACTCGCCGAGGCCTTCACCAATCTCAGCGGTTCGACTGCGGTGACGGATGTTTCGAATTCCGCCGCCAACCTTGGCGCGACGCTGGCGACGATACCTCAGCTTCCCGGCGCTTCGGACGCCCAAGCAATTCTGCAGAATGCCGGAAAAATCCTGACCCAGTTCGCCCAGGAGCACGATGAGCGAAAGATGGCCCGGAGCGTCGAACCGACTGTCTCCGCGCTCTCGCAGATGTTCTCGCAGGAGAAACCGACATATGACTCGATTGACCGCACATACATCGGCCTTGCGCAAAGCATCGCGCAGGATCTTGTGAACCGCAATCAGGTGGATCCCGGAAGCCTCGTCAACCCCGCTCTCACACCATTTGACCTGTCTTCCCGCGTGCCAACGGAACAGCTCTCCCCAGCCCTCGCAGACTACGCGCGGGAGCAAATTAAGACCAAAGGCACGGCAGACATCGCGGCGCATGCGCAGGCTTCGGATGCGATGGACAGCGCGCTTAAGGACTTATCGAAGCGCGCACATGAGCTCGCTACCGATGGCAAGATGCCGGAACGCGGCTTTACCCTCACACTGGATGAAGTTGAGTCCTGGACGAAACATATCCTGAAGTAGGAGAACATTCTTTTATGGGACCGTCACTGCAAAGCCTTGAGGATCAATACATGCTTCTTTCCCAGCAGTTGCCGGAAGTTCTGGCTGCCTGCGCGGGGCAAACCGAGCGCGACCAGGTGATGACGCAATATGTAACAGCTCGCCGCAATTACTGGAGCAGCATTCAAAAGACTTTTCATGACGATGATCCGCAGGTCGCTTCCCTCGTCAAAGAAATGCAGGATGAGCAGAAAGAAATCAAAGACTGCACCAACCATCTGAACGACATTTCAAAAGTCATCGACATCATCACCGATGCGGTGAACGTCGGCACGGCTCTCGCTGCAAAAGCCGTCTGACGGCTCACTCTCTTTTGCAATATTCCCTCTGGCATCGCAAATTTTCGTCGTCGTCGGATCTGTGCTGTAATGCGGCTGAAGGAAAATCCATCCTATGAAACTACTCGCAAAATTCAATCTCCTTCTCATTGTTGTGTTTGGCCTCGGGCTTACCCTGATCGCTGTCAACGCGCGAAGCTTTCTCATGGACGACGCCAAGAAGGTCGTCTTAAACCAGGCCGAGTTAATGGCTGCGAGCGCCGGCGCCACGCGCAGCTATACGGAAGAAGAGATCAGCCCCGTCCTTGAAAGCACGCAACTGCATGCAGACACATTCCTGCCGCAGACCATCCCGTTCTACGCGGCGACGGTTACCTTCAATCGCCTGCGCAAGAATTTTCCTGATTACACCTACAAAGAAGCGACGCTGAATCCTACGAATCTTGTCGATCGCGCCGAGGACTGGCAGGCCGATATCATCAACTATTTCCGCAACGATCCCTCACAGAAACAACTCGTCGGCGAGCGTCAGAGCTCGGTCGGACCTTCGCTCTATCTGGCCCGCCCAATCATTGCTGAAACGGGGTGCCTGGGATGCCACAGCATCCCGAGCCTCGCACCCAAGGCCATGATCAAACACTATGGCTCGCAAAATGGTTTCGGTTGGAAGCCAAATGAAATTGTCGCAGCGCAGATCATCTCCGTTCCCATGTCAGTCCCGATCAAGCTGGCTAACGAGGGCTTCCGCAATCTGCTCATCACGCTCGGAACCATCTTCTTTGCTGCAATCGTGATCATCGATCTGGGCATGTACTTCATCGTGATCCGGCCACTGCGCAACGTGAGCTCGTCGGCAGACCGCATCAGTACCGGAGAGATTGACCTGCCGCCGCTGCCAGTGACGGGCAAGGATGAAATTGCCCAAGTCACAACATCGTTCAACCGTATGCACACCAGCCTGAAGAAGGCCATGGAGATGCTAGGCGACTGAGAATTTCACGACCAGACGAGAATCAGGGTGCGCCGCTAGCCGCGCTTCGACTGCAGAAATTTCTGCCTGTCTTTTTCCGACGCGATGTGCGTTGAGGCTTCCTGATAAAGCTGGTTGAGGTCCGCGCATTTGGTCGGCCAGCTTGCGCATTACTACGCTGGCGATGGGGCCGATGTAGACGGCCAGCTTTTTGCTGATGTCATCAATCGGAAACTGCACGGCCTGGCTGGTGCTCTTCTGCGGTGCCTGCTGGGTACCGTTCCTTTTTTGCTGCGAACACTGCGCGCTTCCGCCCGGGGCGCTTCCGCTGGGTATGTGAAGAGCCGTCGTCTCGATGGAAAAAACCTCCTGGATGCCCGTGCCAGGGATGGCGTCGAGCGCAGCGAGAAATTCCTGCGCTGTTGCATACCTGTCTTCCGGCGTTTTTTCCAGCGCCTTCAAAAGAGCATTCGAGAGGTTCACGGGGAGGCGCGGATTCAATTGGACCGGCGCGGCAGGCCGGTCGTTCAGGTGCGACCGCATCATCTCCAGGTTGTTATTTCCTTTCACCGGCAGCCAGCCGGTCAGAATTTCATAAAGCGTCACGCCCACCGAGTAAATGTCCGACCGCAGCGTTGCCTTATCTCCCGCAATCTGTTCGGGCGACATGTAGTTCACTGACCCGAGCATGAAGCCCGGCGCGGTCAGCTCGGCCGAGTGCTCTCCGATCGCGATGCCAAAATCGACCAGCTTTACCTCGTTTTCCGCGTTGATCATGATGTTCGACGGCTTGATGTCGCGATGGACCACTCCGCGGTTGTGCGCATAGTCAAGCGCCGAAAGCATCTGCCGCGCATATTGCAGGACTACGGGCACGGGCATCCGCATCCGCGTGCTTCTGGCGCGAAGCGTCTCGCCGCTGATCAACTCCATGATCATGATGAGCTGGCTGTCGAAGTAGAAAGCATTGTGCAGCGCGGCAATGTGAGGGTGATTCAGCGCGCCCAGCAGCTGAATTTCGCGGCGAAAACGCTCCGCCAGTTCCGGCGTGGCAATCTGGCCGGGAAGCAGAATCTTCATGGCCTCGCTGCGTTGAGAAATTGTGTGGCGCACCTCGTAAACCTGGCCCAGACCACCGGCCCCGAGCGTGCGGACGACCTCGTAGTCGCCCACCCTTTGTCCCGTTTCAAATGCCATAGACGTTAAGACCATTCTGCTTGAAGCAGGCAACTGCCAGCAATCATTAAGCACGGCCCGGATGCGATAGATGCTCAGCGGATGAGATGATGGGAGGGTTACTGAGGAGAACTTCTTGAGAATTCGCCGGCGCACGAGGATCACGATCGCCGTAGTCGTGGTCATTCTCCTGCTATTGGCTGTGGCCCTTTACTTGCGCATAAAAGCCCCTCCGGAGGCTGCCCGTCTGCTGCCCGAATCCGACGGCATCGTATACATGAACCTGCGCCCCATACGAACCAGTTACCCACTTCGACCGGCATCCGGTAACGCATGATCCGGAGTATCAAAGCTTTATCGATGCCACTGGTATTCAGTTCGAGCGCGATCTGGATGAAGTCGCCTTCGCCCTGCATCGCATGCCCAATCCGTCGGGACCCAACGGCCCGGTCGCTTTCTCTGAGGTCTTCGTCGGCCATTTCGACGGGCGCAGGCTGATGCACTATCTCGAAAGGCTTTCGACCGCGCAGGAGAGCTACGCCGGACACACGATTTACAGCATCCCGAGCGATGGCCGCACGGTTCGCGTCACGCTGCTTGGTTATGACATGGTGGCGGTGAGCAACACACCCACCGAAGAACAGATCCACTCCATTCTCGACCGCTATCGTTCAGCAGCGCTGCCCTTCGCCGGTTCGAGCCTGCTGACCGACCACTACGAAGAGGTGCCGTTGCTTTCGCTAGCATGGGGCATCGGCCAGATCGGCCTTCCCTTCGGCGACAGCGGGAACATGAGCATCTTTGGCCTTCGTCTGCCCATCAGTTTCGACTCCATGTTCATTGCATCTGTGCGCTGGACAGGCTCGCTACGGCTGCGCGTGGAGGAGATTGCGCCGACCGAGGAGGCGGCGGCGTCATCCGCCGAATCGGTAAAAATGCTGTTAAATTTTGTGCGCAATGCTGAGAGTGTCGCTCCCGGCGTGACAGGCGCTGAATTTAAGCCCCTGCTGGACAGCATTCAAATTGAACATCACAAAGACCGCGCCGTGCTCCACGCTACCGTGCCGCCACAGTTGCTGGAAAGACTCGTGACGCCTCCTGGAAAGCTGCAGGAAGTGCCGCTGCCGGGTAGCGGCAGTAAATAATTTGCGACTAGATGGATGCAGTGGCGTCTAAGTGGTCAGACCACGCGATTGATCGGCCTGCACGCCTGCCGAAAACCGTAAACATCGTCGGAGGACTGGAAAGCTATGAGGAGACACTCCCTTTGCGTTGCTGCCGTTACCGCAACGTTTGCTGCCATTGCTTTGTCTGTGCCGGCACTTCATGCCGATGGGCCTCCATCAGCGCCCGTGATCACGGGGAAGGCAGCTTTCACCGATTACACGCAGGAAAAGCCGGGCGTCCGCCGCAAAATCACCGCTCGCGGACCTTCCGGAACCCTATGCCACCAAGGGCGTTGATAACGGCGCGGACATGGTGAAGCGTCCCGATGGCGCGTGGCCGCAGGCTCCGGCCGGCTTCAAGGTGACTCTGTATGCTGACGGATTGGTACAGCCCAGGCTGATTCGCACAGCTCCAAACGGCGACCTCTTCGTAGCGATGAGTTCCAGCAACGAGATTCTGGTTTTCCGGGGCGTGGGCGCCGACGGCAAGCCGAAACAGATGGAAAAATTCGCCGATGGACTAAGCCAGCCCTTCGGCATTGCCTTTTATCCGTCGGGACTGAATCCGAAATGGGTTTACATCGGCAATACTGACTCTGTCGTGCGATTTCCCTACAAGAACGGCGATCATGAAGGCAAGCGGACCAGCCGAGAAGCTAGCCGATCTGCCCGGCGGCGGGCGCCTGCGCGGAGGCGGCCACTGGACGCGCGACATCGTCTTCTCACCGGACGGCACGAAGATGTTCGTCTCTGTCGGCTCGCACTCGAACGTCGATGACCCGGATACGCATCCGGAAGAATTCCACCGCGCTGACGTGCTGGAATTCACTCCCGAAGGCAAATTCATCAAGATCTATGCCTACGGCATTCGCAATTGCGTCGGCGAGGCTATCAATCCGATCACCGGGACAGCTCTGGTGCTCGACCAACGAGCGCGACATGCTCGGCGACAACCTCGTGCCTGACTACATCACGCACATCGAGGAAGGTGGCTTTTACGGCTGGCCGTGGTGGTATATGGGCCCGCATCAGGATCCGCGTCTTGAAGGTACGCATCCGGAGTTGAAGGGGAAAGTCATCACGCCGGACGTATTGCTCCAGCCACACTTCGCCTCGCTTGAAATGAACTTCTACGAAGGCTCGCAATTCCCCGCTGAGTACAAGGGAGATGCCTTCGCCGCCGAACACGGTTCCTGGAACAAGGCCAACCGGGCCGGCTATGAGGTCATTCGCGTACCAATGAACAATGGCAAAGCCACCGGCGAATACGAGGACTTCCTGACCGGCTTCACCACGGCTGACGGCCACGTCTGGGGTCGTCCCGTGGGGGTGACGTTCGGCAACGATGGCTCACTCTTTGTCACGGATGACGGGTCGGGATCGATCTGGCACGTCACCTACGGCAAGTAATAACGATTTCTCCAGTGCTCTTCCCTTCCATCCTGCGCCCGCCGCAGAATAGTAAAGGGAGGAGCACACTGTGGCTACCACTGAAGATTTTCCCTACGAAACCCGGCTCAACATTCTGCATGAGCCTCTTGAAGTGATTGACGAAAAAGCTCTATCGAACGGCTGCACGTACAAGTGGTTCAATCAGACCCTTTGCCAGGTAAACGACTCGGTTGTCCGCCTCGGGGTCGTCGAGGGTGAATACCACTGGCATAAGCATGACAATGACGATGAATTCTTCTACGTCGTCGAAGGCGAATTACTCATCGATCTCGAACATCGCACGGTCAGCCTTCAGCCAAGACAAGGCTTTGTGGTTCCGAAGGGAATTGTGCACCGCACGCGAGCGCCGAAACGAACCGTGATGCTTATGATGGAAAATGCCGGCATCATTCCAACGGGCAACTAACGATCCTTATCAAACAGAAAGGCCGCCATGGAGGCGGCCTTTCTGTTTATTGCGGATTCTGCTTAATTTACGCCGCCACCTGCCGCGGTTGCACTGCCCGCGCTGGCAAGCTGCTGCATTGTCTCCCGCAGATACTTGTGCGGATTGACTGGCGTGTTACGAATGCGAACTTCATAGTGCAGGTGCGGACCTGTGCTGCGGCCGCTCATGCCGACATATCCAATCACCTGTCCGCGCGTCACCTGCTGGCCCTCGGTCACGGCGAAGCCGGAAAGGTGCCCGTAACACGTCTTGACGCCAAAACCGTGGTCGATGATGATCTCGCGTCCATAACCCGAAGCGCGGTCAGCCATTTCGACTGTGCCATCTGCGGTCGCCCGCACCGGCTCGCCAAATGTCGACGAAATATCGACTCCGGCATGGAAAGCGCCTTCACCGTTGAACGGGTCTTCACGCTCGCCAAACGAACTCGTCACCGGTCCGACAACAGGCCACAATGAAGGCGCGTTGGCAAGGCTGAGAGTATCGTCGAAACTTCCGAACGGATGACGCGTGCTGAGGCCGAACGACTGATAAACCTGACCCGAAAGGGCCTTGCGGCGCAAAGCGTCCAGCTGATCGAGCGATTGCGTATAGGCTTGCTGGCTGAAACTGTCCGAGTTGTCGGTGAGCACAGGTACGGCGGCTGTTGCTGTGGACTTCGCCGTTGCCAGTTTGTTCTGCCGCAGACCGTAAAGGGCGGTAACTTCATTTGCGAGCGAGCCCAGGGACGCGGCCTGTACTTCCTTCTCGTGCGCAACCTGCTCCATATGGGCATAGTCTTTGCGAAGGGCTTCACGCTGCGAGCGCACTTGATTGAAGCTTGCGGTCTTCAACAGCATGCGCGTATACGAGCCCGCCATGCCGGTAATGGTAAAGGCACCTACAATTGCCGCCGCCACGAAGATGTACGCGTAGTTCAGAGGAACGGGGATCTTCCTGAGCCGTCCATCTTCTTCGCGGGCAACAAAAATAATGTAGTAGCGTTTACGCAAAATCTTCTCGTCTGGGGAGAGTTTAATCTCGCCTGAAAACCCACTGCTTGCGACAGGCACACGCGACGAATCCGTGAACATCGCTCAAGCAGGATTTTGGGTATTCTCTGAAGACCCTATCAGGTTGACGATTATGGGTCAACCAAAGTTAAGCGAATTGCTCCCGATCGCAAACAACTTTAGTAACTCTTACTGTCAGCGCACGCGCACAAATTACATACTTTGATGCATGACGTGCCAGATCGCGACAGCGGCGGTATGCTGGACACCGTGTCCGCCAGGCGAAAATCCCGGCCACCCGAAGGAGAGAAGGCGCTGATTGCTGCGATCCGGGCCCGCGCAGCGACGGCGCAAGCCCTTCAGTACGGATCGGCATCGGGGACGATTGCGCCATTCTCCGCCCTCCAAAAGGCAGTGAAATTGTTGTAACGACAGATTTTTCTCTCGAACAGGTCCATTTCCGGCGCGACTGGCATCCTCCCGAATCGGCGGGGCACAGATGCCTGGCGCGCGGCTTGAGCGATCTCGCGGCTATGGGCGCACAGCCGATGGCTGCATTCCTTTCACTTGCTGTCCCCATTGAACTGACGACTGCCGACCGGGGACTGAGTTGGCTGGACCGTTTTTTGAACGGCCTGCTGGCGCTCGCCGATCAATACAAAGTCCCGCTCGCCGGTGGCGATACGGCGCAGTCGCCGCTCTTTGACGAAGCAGGTTCGAAGCAAACGGGGATGGTGGCAGCCGACATTGTCCTCCTGGGAGCAGTCCCGAAAGGCCGCGCTCTACTCCGCTCAGGCGCAAAAGCCGGCGACATTCTCTACGTCACCGGCGCTTTCGGAGGCGCGGAAGCCGAGCTTCTGGCGCTCGGACGCAACCCACAAGCCTTCCGCAAGCTGACAAAAGCCGCGCCGGCGCATCCGCATCTCTACCCCGAGCCGCGTTTGGCGGTGGGAGCGAAGCTCCTTGCCTCGCGAAACGCAACTGCAGCCATTGACGTGAGCGATGGCCTCTCCACCGACCTTGCTCATCTATGCGAAGAATCCGGATTGGCGGCGGAGATCGATACCGCAGCCATCCCCGTCCACCCCCTGGCGCAGAAAATCGAGCAGGACGGCTGGATTCCTTCGGCGTTGCATCTCGCACTGCACGGTGGCGAGGACTATGAGCTTCTGTTTACGGCTTCTCTTCGAACGAAAATCCCTGCAAAAATTGCTGGCGTCGCCCATTCACGCCATCGGGCGCATGAAGAAGCATCGCAAGGGGAAGGCGCTCATCGAAATGGTCGGAACAGACGGCAAACGCACATCGCTCGATGCTGGCGGCTGGGAGCACTTCCGTTAAAGCAAAAGATTTGGACAATTTATCTATTTTGTCTAAAATAGATAAATGCGATACGTTTCGGCTACAGCCGCGAAGCAAGGATTGGCAGCGCTGCTGGACGCGGCGCAGCGCGAGCCTGTTGTCATTCGTCGCCACGAGCGCGATGTGGCTGTGCTTCTTTCTCCGCAGGAATACGAGCGTCTCCGAGACCTGAACACAGCTGAATTTCAGCGTTTCTGCGATCGCATTGCAGCGCAGGCTGCGGAACGCGGCATGAATGCGGATGTCCTCAACCGGCTGCTCTCCGATGAGGACTAGGCAACGCATTGTTGTCGATACGAACACGCTTATCAGCCGCCTCCTCCTTCCCGATTCCACACCTGCGCGGGCGGTGCGTAAGGCGGTTGATTCGGGACAGCTCCTCGTCTCCGAAGCCACCATGCTTGAACTCATGGAGGTTCTTGGACGCCCAAAGTTCGACCGCTACATATCCATCGAAGATCGACGGAGCTTTTTTCAGCTGTTGATCCGCATCGCAGAACTTGTCCCTATCAACTACGCAGTGCATGCGTGCCGAGACCCGAAAGACGATAAATTTTTGGAACTGGCAATAAATGGCCAAGCCGAAACCGTCATAACCGGAGATGCCGATCTGATCGCGCTCCATCCATTTCAAGGCATCGCGATTCTTACACCATCCGAATATCTGAAAGGTCCCGCAAATTGAGCCCCTTCTCGCTGCTGGATCACACTTGCCCGCGCAAGGAACATTTGTTGTTAGCATTTTGAATGTATGCACACAAACAAGACGCGCGTTCGCTTCGCGCCTTCGCCGACGGGGCTGCTGCATGTAGGCAATGCCCGCACGGCGCTTTACAACTGGCTGGTGGCCCGGCACGCGGGTGGACAATACATCCTCCGCATTGAAGACACAGACGTTGAGCGCAGCAAGGAAGAGCACGAAACGCAGCTGATTGAAGACCTGCACTGGCTCGGGCTTGAATGGGATGAGGGCCCGGAGATTGGCGGCCCGCATGCCCCTTATCGGCAGTCGGAGCGGCTTGCGATCTACGACGAGCACACCCAGCAACTATTGAAAGAAGGCAAAGCCTACCGCTGCTTCTGCACTTTTGATGAGCTTGAAGCCGAGCGGCTAAAAGCTGTCGCCGAGCATCGTCCGCAGGTCTATTCCGGCAAATGCCGGATGATTTCTGAAGCCGACTCCGCGGCCCGCGCCGCAGCCGGAGAGCCCTTTGCCGTGCGTCTCCGCATTCCCGACAAACCGCTGCGTTTTCACGATATCGTGCGTGGCGATGTTGAGTTCGCGAGCGACACCGTCAGCGATCCCATCCTGGTGCGGTCAAGCGGGGTGCCTGTCTACAACTACGTCGTCACCGTCGACGACGCTCTCATGGAGATCACCCACGTCATCCGTGGCGACGACCACATCTCAAATACGCCGAAGCAGGTCGCCATCTACGAAGCCTTCGACTGGCCGGTGCCGCAGTTTGCGCATCTCTCCACGATTCTCGGCAGCGACCGCGAGCGCCTCTCCAAACGCCACGGCGCCACATCCATTGCCAGCTTCCGCGAAATGGGCATTCTGCCCGAGGCCCTGGTGAATTACCTTGCCCTGCTGGGCTGGGGCGCGAAGGACGGCACCAGCGAGACCTTCACGCCGCAGCAGCTGATCAAGGAGTTCGAGCTTGAGCGCGTAACCGCGTCGCCCGCGGTCTTCGACTTCGACAAGCTGCACTGGCTCAATCGCCACTACCTCGAAGCAGCCGATCCGGCGCGCGTTCTCGAACTGGCATGGCCTTACTTTGAGAAAGCAGGGCTGTTGCCCGCGCGATCTTCTGCCGATCAGGAAACTGTGCAGTGGTTCGGCAAACTTGTCGCACTCTTTCTGCCTTCCGTCGATCGCCTGGAGCAGTTGCCGGAGAAAGCGCAATTCGTCTTCCGCTTCGACGCATCTGCTGCAAAGGAAAACGCCGAGAATGCAGCCATCCTGCAATCAGAAGCGGCGCAGAAAGTCCTTTCAGCGTTCGCGCAGCGCGTGCGCCGGCACGAGGGCGCAATAACACCGGAACAGTTCAAAACCTGGATGAACGAGATCAAGGCCGAAACCGGAGCCAAAGGGCAAAGAGCTGTTTCATCCCGTACGCATCGCACTCACCGGGGCGCACTCCGGCCCCGAGTTCGATAAGCTGGTTCCGATCTTTGAAGAAGGCAGCCGTCTGCCGATTCCAATCCCCGTGCCGAGCGTGCGCGAGCGCGTCGAGCAATTTGTGGCCTAGTCCCATGATGAGCATCTATTGGATCCAACACGACCGACAGCCACACCTTGCCATCGTCGCCCGGCCGCGCGGTGATGAATGGCTCGAAACTGAGCTGCAGCGTAGTGAAATCGTCGGGCATCGACATTCTCGTTTCTCTGCTTCCAGCCGACGAGGCCACCTACCTGGGCTTGTCGAGAGAGGCCGAGTTTGCGCAGAAAGTCGGCATGGAATTCATCTCGTTTCCGATTCCCGATCGCGCGACCCCTGAGGACAGGGAGACTTTCTGCAAGCTGATTTCCGATCTCGCTGAGGCAATCCAGGTTGGAAAGCATGTCGGGGCCCATTGCCAGGGCTCCATTGGACGGTCCACTGTAACGACAGCTTCTATCCTGATCGAGCTGGGCTGGAACGCGGAACATGCCCTGCGCGTGATCGAAGAGGCCCGTGGCTACCCCGTCCCGGATTCAGAAGCGCAGCGACGCTGGATTCTTCAGTTCACCCCATGCTCGGAAAGTTAATATGGCAAGCCAAACGACGAAGCCGACCCTCGACCTCAGCTTTCCACACAGCTGGTCCACCGAGATATTAGACAAGCGCCCACTGATCGCGCCCTCGCGGCAGTTCGTCTATCCGCAGCAGGTGGAAGAAGTGGAACGCGGTGCGCTGGAGCTCTTGATCAAGCCAGCCGAAGGCGATGCCTTCCTCGCCACGTGCGCTCTCGGCTTCGCGGATCCAACCGCGCCCACCGGCGTATGGAGCTGCCCCAGCCCCGAGTGGCTCTGTGCCGTATCAGGCGGCTATGCGTACCTCATCGACGCGCTCCGGCCGCAGCAATGGAGCATGGTTCCGTATCGCCCTGTGCTCCGCGTGCGCGCTCTGCCCGAACAACAATTGCTGCTTTTCATCGGACACCATTCCATCCTCGCGTGGGGGCGCGATGGACAGGCATGGGAGTCGGCACGGCTCTCGTGGGAAGGCATCGAAATCACCGACATCGTCGGCGACACGCTCTGCGGGCTCGGCTGGGACCTGATCACAGACAACGACGTTGCCTTCGCCATCGACCTCAAGACCGGAGAACATACCGGCGGGATCGCCGGCGATAAGGACGGCCGCTAAGCGGATTTCTTTCTGCGAATGGCCGATTTCAATGTCTCGTCAATCCGCGTTTGCCACCCCGGCCCTTTGGCCTTGAAATACTTCAGCACGTCACGCGACAGACGCAGCGACACCAGTTGCTTGGTTGGAGTCTTTTGTGGACCGCGCTGCCCGGGGCCGCGCGTAACGATGGCCTCAGACAGCCACTTCTCGGCAGCCTTTTCGTCGTTCGGGTCATAAGGGCCATCCGCCGGATCATAAGGGATCGGAGCGTTGGCATCATAGTCTCTTTTCACCCGCTCCCAATCAGTCTGACTTTTCTGCACAGACTTTCTCATAGGCCCTCTTTTCTTGCCGAGAAGCAACCCGGAATGAAATCACCCGAACGTCCGATCCACGTTCCACATAAACAAGTGTGAGAATATGGCCCGCCAGCTTCACCATTGCAACATCGAGTTTGCGGTCCTCTGCATTGCGTCCCGAGGAAAACGTCACTTTTCCCGGGTTGTCGTATACCCGATGAGCGTCAGCGAAGTCCAGACCATGCTTCGCCAGATTCACCTGGCGCTTCGCCTCATCCCAAATGAGCACAATTTAACTGTAGCTACAATTAAATGGCGCTGCAAGGCTTTTATACAGAATCATTTCCGAAGTGAATAAAAACTCAAAGCCGCGTCACCCTGCTCCAACAAACGATAGCGGCGCAGATTCCCATATTCATCCTCAAGGGTCTGCTTGCGGTGATGCTCCGCGATCACAGCCGCATCGTCGGCGAGCAGTGAAACGCACTCGCCACCCAGCAATCCCAGCACCAGCGCATATTCTTCAGCAGCTTTATAAGGCGGATCGAGAAACACGACATCGAAGCGCTGCCCTTGTTCGGCCAGTCGCTTTACCGACGCGGCTGCACTGCGCGTCTCTAACTGCCAGCCTTCGCGAATCCCGAGAGCATTCACGTTCGCGCGAATCGCGACAGCCGCCGGAGCAGCCTTCTCGACAAACACCACGCGCTCGGCCCCGCGGCTCAGAGCCTCGATTCCGTTCGCACCCGACCCAGCATACAGATCAAGAAATGCAGCACCCTCGATGCGCGGCGCAAGCACATTGAACAACGTCTCGCGCAGACGGTCGCTGGTTGGACGGGTGTCGAGTCCGCGCGGAGCAGCCAGCGTACGCGAGCGAAATTTTCCTGCAATCACGCGCATCGTTTCGATACTAGCGCAGCTTTCATCGACGATTTTCCGTGCAAGCGTGTACACAGTGCCGCCAGCATACAATGGCTGAAGTAGGCTTTTTAAGGAAAGAGGACGAACGGCAAATGCGTGGCTGGTCATTTCCCCTGGGGCGCTGGTTAGGAGTGGATTTGCGCATCCACACCTTTTTTCTGTTGCTCCTCGGACTCTGCCTGCTTTCGACGACGCTGGTGAACGTCGACTCATGGCGGGCGATCATGCTGTGGTTCATCCTGCTGCTTGCTGTCGTCGTTCGCGAAATCGCGCGCGTGATCGTAGCCGCATACCACGGCGTGCAGCTGCGCAGCATTCTTCTGTTGCCTATCGGCGGCCTTTTCTCCTACGCGAATCCTGACAGCGCAGAGCGCGCCAGCAATGGCAGCATTCAGACCTGGATGGCTGTCGTTGGGCCTTTGGCCAATTTCGGGTTCGCCATCGCGATCGGAACGCTGATTGCCGGAGCCGCGCCGCAGGTGGCTCTCTTTGCCCGGCCGTGGGTCACGCCTACGCACCTCATGCGCTCGGCCGTGTGGCTCAACGTGATTCTCGGCATCCTGAACCTCATCCCGGCGTATCCGCTGGATGCGGGCCGCATCCTGCGCAGCGGCTTTAGCCGTACGCGCGGCGCGGCGCAGGCCACGCGCGCTGCTTCCGGAGTGGGACAGATTCTCGGCGCAGTCGCCGTGCTCGGCGGCATTGCTCTGCTTCTCATTCCCAGCTCAGGGCTCGGCAGCAGCTTGAGCCCGTGGCTCATCATGGCGGGCTTCTTCATCTTCGTGGGCGCGCAGCTTGAAGATCAGGGCGTGATGTTCCAGTCGGTCGTCGATACCGTCACAATGCGCGACGTCATGCTGACCGATTTCTCTACCCTCGCGCCATCCGACACCCTCGAAGACGCACTCTATAAAGCCATCCACAGCCTGCAGGACGAATTCCCCGTAGTGCGCGGAGCAAACCTCGTCGGCATCGTCTCGCGGCAGGGAATTCTCGAAGCGCTGCGCAGCGAAGGCAACGGTTACGTGCAGGGCGTCATGTCGCGGACGTTTCAGGTAGCACGCCCCAACGATTCGCTCGGTTCCATGATTCGCCGCATGGCGGGCGGCCGCATGTCGCTTATTCCCGTGACAGAAGACGATCGCGTGATCGGTATTGTGACGTTGCAGAACCTGATGCACAGCATGGGCATGCTGGCCGAACACCGGCGCCTCAAACGCGAAAACGGATGATGCCCGACGACGAAAGCGGCAGCCTGTTCGAAGAACAACCGAACCAGCCTCTCGCACCGGGCCTCTATCTCGTTGGAACACCCATCGGCAACCTTGGAGACATCACGCTGCGCGCCATCCGCGTGCTGCGTTCAGCTGATCGAATTGCCTGCGAAGACACCCGCCAGACGCAAAAACTGCTGAATCACTTCGGCATCACCACGCCGACGATCAGTTGCCACGAGCACAACGAGGTCGAACGCATCCCGGAATTTCTCACCGCCATGCAGAAAGGCGCGCGCATCGCTATTGTTTCCGATGCGGGTATGCCCGGAATCTCCGATCCCGGCATGCACCTCGCAGCCGCTGCCATCGATGCAGGCATCGCCGTCCACCCCATCCCCGGCGCGAACGCGGCATTGAGCGCGCTCGTCGCCTCCGGCCTCACCACAGAGCGCTTCGCCTATGCCGGATTTCTGCCCGCAAAAGCGGGAGCGCGACGCGCCGAACTGGAACGGCTGGCCGAAGGCGTTGAAGACGGCACGACACTTGTCTTCTATGAAGCCCCGCATCGCATTCTCGAAACGCTGGGAGATGTCCAGGCAGTGTGGGGTAGCCAATGCCGCGTCGTTGTAGCCCGCGAGCTCACGAAGCTGCACGAAGAATTCCTGCGCGGTACGGTAGCCGAAGTCACGGCGAACCTGAATCAGCGCGACCGCATTCGTGGAGAGATCACGCTGCTGGTCGAAGCGCGCGCTTTGGAAAAGGACACAGCCTCCATAAGTATTTCGACGAGAGTTGAACAGCTGGAAAAGACAGAAGGCCTCGATGAAAGAGATGCACTGAAGCGTATCGCACGTGAGCGGGGAACTTCTAAGAGCGATCTATACCGCGAGCTGCAACGCGAGCGGGCAAAACGCTAGCTGACACAGACTTTATCCCATTCTGACCAGTAAACATGGCGAATCCCGCTCAAAATGATAGACTTTCTTTAGCGACGATCCCGGCGACGGGACCTCCCATCTCGCATGTCAGTCTTGACTTTTGCGCATTCGCATCTCCCATACAGCATTTCGATAGAATTATTGACGAACAGCGTGAATCACTAAAGTATCCTCTACTCCTGAAACGAGGTTCTTGAACATGACAACTGCAACACTCGAAAGCGTAGCTGCTGAGTACAAAGTAGCTGACCTCTCCCTGGCTGACTGGGGACGCAAAGAGATTTCGATCGCCGAGCATGAGATGCCCGGCCTGATGTCGATCCGGCGTAAGTATGCCGCTGAAAAGCCCCTCGCCGGCGTCCGCGTAACCGGTTCACTGCACATGACCATCCAGACCGCCGTGCTTATCGAGACGCTGGTCGATCTCGGCGCCGACGTGCGCTGGGCAAGCTGCAACATCTTCTCGACACAGGACCACGCCGCAGCCGCAATTGCCGCCGCCGGCGTTCCCGTCTTCGCCTGGAAAGGCGAGTCGCTCGAAGAGTACTGGAACTGCACCTACCAGGCGCTGAAGCATGGCGATAAGGGCCCGCAGCTTGTCGTCGATGACGGCGGCGACGTCACCCTCCTGATTCACAAGGGCTACGAACTCGAAAATGGCGACGGCTGGGTCAATACTCCCTCGTCCAACCATGAAGAACAGGTCATCAAGGACCTGCTGAAGCGCGTTCACGCCGAAGACCCGCAGCGCTGGCACAACGTGGTAAAGGAATGGCGCGGCGTTTCGGAAGAGACGACGACGGGCGTTCATCGCCTCTACAAGATGATGGAGCAGGGCAAGCTTCTTGTCCCCGCCATCAATGTCAATGACTCCGTGACCAAGTCCAAATTCGACAACCTCTACGGCTGCCGCGAATCGCTGGCCGACGGCATCAAGCGCGCCACCGACGTCATGGTCGCGGGAAAAGTAGCCGTAATCTGCGGATATGGCGATGTGGGTAAAGGCTCAGCGCACTCGCTGCGTGGCATGGGCGCCCGTGTCATCGTCACCGAGATCGACCCCATCAACGCGCTGCAGGCTGCGATGGAAGGCTTTGAAGTCACAACGATCGAAGACACGCTGGGACGCGGCGACATCTACGTAACCTGCACCGGCAACCTGGACGTCATCACCCTCGACCACATGAAGGCGATGAAAGACCAGGCGATCGTCTGCAACATCGGCCACTTCGATAACGAGATCCAGATGGACCGCCTCAACACTGAGACCGGCGTAAAGAAAATCAACATCAAGCCGCAGGTCGATCAGTACACCTTCCCCGATGGACACAGCATCTTTGTCCTCGCGGAAGGCCGTCTAGTGAATCTCGGCTGCGCCACCGGCCACCCCAGCTTCGTCATGAGCAACAGCTTCTCCAACCAGACGCTGGCGCAGATCGACCTCTGGAAGAACAAGGACGTCTACAAGGTCGATGTCTACACACTGCCCAAGAAGCTGGATGAGGAAGTAGCCCGCTTGCACCTGGAAAAGATCGGCGTCAAGCTGACAACGCTTTCGCCAAAGCAGGCAGAGTACCTGGGCGTCTCACCGGAAGGCCCGTACAAGTCCGAGCACTACCGCTACTAAAGTTCCTACTGCAACAAAGAAGCCCTGCTACTGACCAGTAGCAGGGCTTCTTTGACCCGCCGTTAGAGTTTGTCGAGGCCATGAGAAGATGGCAGGCATTAGTACTCCTGCTTGCGAAGGCACAAATGACAAGACCGAGAGCTGCTTTCTGGAGACGAAGGATCGCAATGGTGAGTGCGGTCTTGGGTTGTCTCCTGTTCGCAGCTTCTTGCTTTACCTATCTGCGGTATGCCTCATACCCTGGCAATTTCCATGTAGCGGAACGGCTTCAGCATGCGCGACTTTTGGGACTGCTCTGGAGTGCCAGCCTTTACGGATCGATGCTTCTGTCAGTAGTTTCGTTGTTCGGACTTGGATGGGCTCGTTGGGTTAGCTTGGCAGCGAATGCAGGTGCTTTTCTTTGCGCTCTAATGACCTTAGGAGCGATGTGTGGACCTTTCGGATGTCAGTAGTATATGGCGATGCAGGAATGCATCAAGGCACTTGAGAAAGTAGTTGGGCGAAAGCTGGGTTATCCAAGTAACTTGTTACCCCTAAAACGGTTTCGCGCCCGAAACAATCCCGGCCTGCCCCGACCGCAGCGCCCATTGTCCATCCCGTTTTTCGAGATACACCCATTCGCCCTGCCCGCAAAAGCTTCCACACCAGTTCAGCATGTAGACCAGGGCAGCAGAGCGCCGCGCGCTGAAGTACACATCACTGAAATAGGTAATCCCGCCACACCCCGAATATTTTTGCCCACCTCCGCCGGCGGTAGCTGAAGTCCGCGACGCGCGGAACGCGGTAGCCTCGTCCGGCGAAAGCATCACGTATTGTGAACTCGAACTCTGCGGCAAAGGCACACGCTGGTATTTACGCGCGTTGAAGTCTGCCAATGCTTCCTGAAACGGCTTGGGATCGTTCCCGGGAGGCTTGAGCTGCGCATCCGGAGCGAGCGAGGGGTTCATATCGTCAATGTTGACGGTCGTATCCGCAATCGCCCAGCACTGGTTCTGGCCGCGCCCGAGGTTTTTAAAGGCAGCACCGTTGTGCAGCAGCGCAGAATAAACGGCTCCGATGTCATGCTGCTCTGCAGCCGTGTGAACAGGATCGGGGGGCTTTGCGAAGGCAGAACCGGTGAGAACTCCAGCGAGAAGGATCGACAGCCCCCACCGAGTGCCCATAGCTCTTAGTGTGCTCCAGCAGTGTCCCAAGGAGCGGGTGAGCGCGCGATGGGATTCTTATCCCGCCCCTTCAGGCGATCGTAAAAATAATCGTCGCTCGTCGTGCCGATGGACTCGTTATAGAGGCTTGGCGAACCGGCAATCTCTTTGAGTTCTTCGCTGAAGCGGTGGATCGCCTTGAGGTGATCCGCCGTGGCCGCAATCTCCAAGTGTTTCGTTTTAAAAGACTTCTGGAACCCGCGATCCAGCAGGTGAGCAATCTCCCCGCCCAGCATAAAGCCCGGACGCGCGACGAAAGCCAGGCTGTTTCCGTCGGCTTTCGCAATCACCGCCGCACAACCGTGCTTCTGCACCCGGTATTGCCCTGCGACCCCGGCCACCGGTTGCACATCAAATTGAGAGCTGCGAAGGTTTGCGAGGATTTCGTCGAAGGTAAGCTGCTTTGTTTTTCTAGGCATAGCGGTAAAGGCACGGCAGAGGCTACACTTGGAGATAAGCTGCCGCGTGCTTTCACTCTCGCACACTTTTGCCGCAGGCTGCAACGCAATCGTATGGCAACGTACTCAGTCCTCTCCCAGTCTATGGGCTCGACGCTTCTGGAACGCATCGGCAACACACCTCTGGTGCGCCTGGAGCGCCTGACCGCTCATCTGCCCGGAATTCAGATCCTGGGCAAAGCGGAGTGGGCCAATCCCGGCGGATCGGTCAAGGACCGCGCTGCCTCGTCGATCGTCACCGCCGCCATGAAGCAAAACCGACTCGGAAAAGGCCAGCACCTCCTCGACGCCACCAGCGGCAACACCGGCATCGCCTACGCCATGCTTGGCGCTGCCATGGGCTTCCCCGTCACGCTCTGCGTGCCAGCCAACGTCTCGCCCGAGCGCAAGCGCATCCTCAACGCCTACGGCGCAAACGTCATCTGGACCGATCCGAATGACGGCTCGGACGGCGCCATCCGCAAGGCCCGCGAACTGGCCGCCGCCGACCCAAAGAAGTATTACTATGCCGACCAGTACGGCAACGACGCCAACTGGCAGGCCCATTATCATGGCACCGCAAACGAAATCTGGCACCAGACCCAGGGCCAACTCACCCACTTCGTCGCCGGACTCGGCACCAGTGGAACCTTCGTCGGCACCACGCGCCGATTGAGAGAGCTGAACCGGCAGATCCAGTGCATTTCGATGCAGCCGGACTCGCCTTTCAACGGCCTCGAAGGTCTGAAACATATGGCGACGGCGATCGTTCCGAGGATCTACGACCCGTCGCTCGCCGACCGCGACTTGGAGATTGAAACCGAAGCCGCGTATCGTATGGCTAAGCACCTTGCGCGGGAGGAAGGTCTTCTCGTCGGGGTTTCTGCGGCAGCCGCCGTCGCCGCGTCGCTTCGAGTAGCGGAGGAAGAAGCGGCAGCAGGACGCGAAGCTGTGATCGTGACGGTTCTGCCTGACTCGGCAGACAAGTATTTAAGCGAACGCTTTTGGGAGGAAGAACAGGCCAATGCTTAAGCTCAGCGAAACCATCTACAACGCACTGCGGACTCATGGGGAAGAGACCTATCCGCACGAGTGTTGTGGTGTGCTGCTGGGCCGCTTCTCCGATGGCGTCAACGAGGTAGAAGACGCCGTGCGCGCCGGGAACACGCGCACTGACTCAGCGCACAATCGCTACCACATCGCGCCGCAGGAGCTGGTGCGCATCCAGCGCCAGGGACGCGAGCGCGGACTCGACATCGTCGGCTTCTACCACTCGCACCCGGACCATCCGGCGCAGTGGTCGAAGACCGATTTCGCCGAAGCGCACTGGCTCGGCTGCTCCTATGTCATCACCGCCGTCGCCGATGGCATTGCGCAACAGACAAACTCATTCCTGCTGACAGGAACGAGCGAAGACGACAAATCCTTTGAAGACGAGACGATACAGATGGAGGAACTGGTAGCAGGGCGATGTTGATCGCCGGCTTGCCGCTCCCCTGCCCGGCGGGTTTGAGACCCGTCGGCGCGTGAACTAATCGGACGTCTTTACCAAGAGGATTTTTCCATGAAGATTTTTATCCCTACGCCGTTGCGCGCATATGTCGACAAGCAGGATGCCGTGCAGGTAAACGCGCAAACCGTAAGCGAAGCGCTCAGCGCGCTCACTTCGCAGCATCCCGACTTGAAGAAGCATCTCTATTCCGACGAAGGAAAGCTGCGCGCCTTCGTCAACGTCTATCTGAACGACGAAGACGTGCGCTACCTGCCGGAAAAAGAAGCAACGACGGTTACAGAAGGAGATTCGCTCTCCATCATCCCTTCCATCGCCGGCGGGACTGGCCGTCCAGGCACACGCGCCTGCGCCTGATCGGTGAGAAGTTTTGAAGGGGCACGGCTTCAGCCGTGCCGTAGAAGATGTATTCAACGCGGCTTTAGCCGCCGAGGGATTGGTCGCATAAAGGGAAAGACTTGCCAAAGCTGAAGATGATTTCGATACTCATCGGCACAGCGCTTGCAGCTCAGGCGCAGCAGGTTAGCCTCGCGAGCGCAGCCACCAGGCGGTTCACTGACGCCTCATCTGGAGTCACCTTCCGTTATCCGGCCAAGTGGGCTTCGAGCAGCACGTATCAGTTTTATGCTCCGCTCAGCATTGCTTCACAGGATGAGCCTTTACGCGGCAACGTCTTCTTCAGCAGTAACGAAGGCTTCAACCCGTATCCGAAAACGAACCTGACCGGCGCGCAGTTCGCATATTCGATCCGGAAAGCATCCTCTGGCGAAGCATGCCTGAAGACGATCCTGCAGGACGACAGGAATGCGAAAACATTTCCGTCGAAGAAGATTCACGGCATCAGCTATGCTCACGCGCAGACGGGAAGCGGCGGAATGTGCCACCAGATATCGGAAGATATTTATACGGCATTTCGTAATCAAAACTGTTACGTATTTGATCTTGCTGTCCACACCATATGCGCGGGCGTGATGGACAACACGCGAGAGATAACAAGCAACGAACTTGCGCAGGTTCACGCCAGTCTCGACAAGATTCTTTCCAGCGTACAAATCAGCGATTTAAAGAAGGATTAGAAAAACGCAATGTCAACCATCACGGAAGAAAAAGTGGCCCTCCCACAACTCGATAACGCCGAAATCGCCCGCTACTCGCGTCACCTCATCCTGCCCGAAGTGGGACTCGAAGGCCAGCAGAAATTAAAGGCCGCAAAAGTTCTCTGCGTCGGCACCGGTGGCCTCGGCGCTCCGCTCGCCTACTATCTCGCAGCAGCAGGAATCGGCACGCTTGGCCTCGTCGACTTCGACGTAGTCGACGAAAGCAACCTGCAGCGCCAGATCATTCACAGCACCAATGACGTGGGCCGCCCCAAGATCGACTCGGCGGCTGAGAAGCTGAAGGCGCTCAATCCGTACCTGAACATCGTGAAGCACGAGACGATGCTCACCAGCGCCAATGCGCTTGAGATCATCAAGGACTACGACATCGTCGCCGACGGCACCGACAATTTCCCCACGCGCTACCTCGTCAACGACGCCTGCGTCCTAAGCGGCCACAAGCCCAACGCCTACGCGTCGATCTTCCGCTTCGAAGGCCAGGCCAGCGTCTTCGCCACCGAAGACGGCCCCTGCTACCGCTGCCTCTATCCCGAACCGCCACCACCCGGACTCGTTCCTTCATGCGCAGAAGGCGGTGTGCTCGGAATCCTGCCCGGCCTGCTCGGCGTCATTCAGGCAACAGAGGTCATCAAGCTGATCCTCGGCAAAGGCGATCCACTCATCGGCCGCCTGCTGCTCGTCGATTCGCTCGGCATGAAATTCCGCGAGCTCAAGTTGCGCAAGAATCCCGACTGCCCCGTCTGCGGCACGTACCCGACAGTCAAGAGGCTCATCGACTATCAGCAGTTCTGTGGTATCGTCCCGGAGGAAAAACCAGCAGCCATGCAAAACGGAATCCGGCAGATTACACCCGTTGAATTGAAACGCCGTCTCGATGCCGGCGAAAACGTCTTCGTCCTCGACGTGCGCGAGCCGCACGAATACCAGATCGTGAATATCGGCGCGCCGCTCATCCCGCTCGGCGATTTGCCGAACCGTCTCAACGAACTCGACCCGAGCCGCGAAATCGTCATCCACTGCAAGAGTGGCGGACGCAGCCAGCGCGCCGCCGAGTTCCTGCAGAAGAGCGGCTTCAAAAACGTCGTCAACCTCGCCGGAGGCATCACCGCCTGGGCAACCGACGTCGATCCAAAATTGCCGAAATACTAACTCGGCTTAAAGATCAAACCAGCGGCACGCTTTCGAGCGCGCCGTTTTGATTGCGCGACTTTGCCCGACCTGCATCCCGATGCGTATACTCCCGACGTGCCGGACGGAGCATTTATTTTCATAACGAATCACCGTTCGGCAGATCGTCCTGGATCGGGAGCCACGGTTCGTTATGGACCTCGTATTGATACGTATTCTTTTTGTCCTCGTTCTCGCTGCCGTCTGCTACTTTTTCCGCATTCTCGATTTTCCTGCGTGGCTGTCCGCCATCACTGGAGCAGGTGCCGCAGCGCTCGTCATTGTATTTGAATTACGCGTCCGCGCCCTCAGCCTCCGGCGCCTCATCGGCGCCGTCCTCGGCAGCATCCTCGGCATCTTCGGAGCGTTTCTCTGCAGCCTCGTTCTCGCCAACAGCCTGCCCGCCGGAAATACGCGGAGCCTGCTGCAGATCTTCGTTCTGCTGCTTATGTCGTATGTCGGGCTGGTCGTAGGTACCAGCAAGGGCGAGATGCTCAACCTCTCAGCGCTCGGCGATCTCTTCAGCGGCGAGCGACAGACGAAGCGCAACGTAAAGCTGCTCGATACCAGCGCCATCATCGACGGCCGCATCGCCGACATGGCTGACACCGGCTTCCTTGACGGCACGCTCGTCATTCCTGAATTTGTGCTGCGCGAGTTACAAATGGTCGCCGACTCGTCCGACGGCTCCAAACGTCAGCGCGGACGGCGCGGCCTCGATGTCCTCCAGCGCATGCAGGGCAATTCGCTGCTCAATGTGCAGATCGTCGAAGACGACTTCCCGCATATCCGCGAAGTCGATCTCAAGCTCATCGAACTGGCCAAGGAACTCGACGCAAAGATCGTCACCAACGACTTCAACCTGAATAAAGTCGCCCACCTCCACCATGTCTCCGTCCTCAACATCAACGACCTCGCCAACTCGCTCAAACCCGTCGTGCTGCCCGGCGAGAAGATGAACATCGCCATCCTGAAAGAAGGCAAGGAGTACAACCAGGGCGTCGGCTACCTCGACGACGGCACCATGGTCGTCGTCGATCACGCCCGGCGCATGATCGGGCGCTCGGTGGAAATCAGCGTCACCTCTGTCCTGCAGACGGCTTCGGGCAAAATGATCTTCGGCAAGATGGAGGAACCGCCGCAGCAGCCGAGAACGGACACAGTACGCGTCACTGCAGAAATCCGAGAAGTTTCGGGCTAGGCGACTACTGACTCGTCGGTTTTAGCTGCGGGATCTGAGTAATCGATTTGATGTTGATGGTGTCGTTGGCCATATCGCCCGTCACGCGCACATTTTCGGCCGCAAATTTCAATGCCTTCGACTGTGGCTCCAACAAGTAAACGTGGTTTCCGTACCAGAGACCGTATTTCGATCCCTGCTTGACGCAGCGGCGGACACAGGCGCGGTCCGGAGTCATGGCTGAGGTGCGCTGGCAGTTTGTGCCGCAGTGGGTATCGGTAACAAGGCCCTCCCATGTCCCCGGACTTTGCGCATGTCCAATCTGGGAACCAGCCAACAGCACTGTTATGAGCAGGATCTTCATCTCCAGCCTCGACGAGAGCGTATCACGGCTCCGGAGTGAATTTTCATCCCGTCATCTTTTCGTATCGCAGACGAGAAATTACGGAACTCTTACAAGACACATCTCCTGTAGCGGCTATCGTTTAACTGGAGAGTTTAAAAGACACATGCCTGTATTGACCGAAGAAGCACCCGTAACCCATACCGCCCGCTCCGTGCCCAACTCGGCATCCGATGCAGAGCTGTTCCTGCAAAAGCCCTCCGGTAAGTTCAACTGGGTCTTCGGCATCTGGATCGCCATTTTTCACATTGGGGCCATTGCCGCCTTCTTTTACTTCAGCTGGTCGGCGCTGATTGTCACCGCCGTGCTGTGGGTACTGGGACAAAATGTGGGCATTGCCATGAGCTACCACCGCCAGTTGACGCATCGCGGCTTCACCACCCCGAAGTGGGTGGAATATGCCATGGCAATCTGCGGCACATTGGCCCTGCAGGGCGGCCCGCTCTACTGGGTTGCCGTGCATCGCCTCCACCATCAACACACTGACAAGCCCGGCGACCCGCACTCCCCGCACGATGGCGGCTGGTGGTCGCACATTGGCTGGATTCTCTACGGCTCCGTTCACAACACCGATCAGGAACTGCTCACGCGCTATGCCCCAGATCTGGCAAAACAACGTTTCTACCTCTTGTTGAGCAAATACCACTGGGTGCCAATCACCGTTGTCGGAATCGTGCTCGCCGTCTTCGGCGGGGTGTCGTGGGTGCTCTGGGGCGTCTTCTTCCGCGTAGCTCTCGGCCTGCACGTCACCTGGCTGGTCAATTCCGCCACGCACATGTGGGGCTCCAAGCGCTTCGCCACGCGCGACGACTCGCGCAATCTGTGGTGGGTAGCCCTGCTCTCAGGCGGCGAAGGATGGCACAACAATCACCACGCGCACCCCGTTTCCGCGTGCCACGGCATGGCCTGGTACGAGATCGATTTCAACTACTGGTGCATCCGCCTGCTCGGCATGGTGGGGCTGGCGAAGAAGATCAAGGTGCAGGGCCCCGAAGGCGGCACGGCCCGCATCCTGCACGGCTAGGTCCTCGCTCAGAGGGCCTTCCCGCGCCATTCAACTGCGATAGCCTGCTAACGTGACGCAGCCATTCGACGCGATCATTCTGGGTGCAGGCGCAGCCGGCCTCATGTGCGCCATCGAAGCCGGCAAACGAGGTCGCCGTGTCGCTGTCCTCGAACTCGCTGACCGCCCGGGAAAGAAAATCCTCATCTCAGGTGGAGGCCGCTGCAACTTCACCAACATCCACTGCCGTCCGGAGAATTTCCTCTCGGCGAACGCGCACTTCGCTAAGTCCGCGCTCGCCCGCTACACCCCGCAGGATTTCCTCGCGCTCGTCAAGAAACACGGCATCGACTATCACGAAAAGACGCTGGGCCAGCTCTTCTGCGATCACTCCTCGCGGCAGATTCTCGACATGCTGCTCTCCGAGTGCTCCGACGCGGGCGTCGAGATCCACCTCGGCACCCGCACCGAACAGCTCGAGAACGCAAACGGCTTCACCCTCGACACCAGTAAGGGCAAATTCCAGGCCTCGGCTTTAGTAGTTGCGACTGGCGGCCTCTCCATCCCGAAGATGGGAGCAACCGCCTTCGGCTATGAAATCGCCCGCCAGTTCGGCATCAACATCGTCCCCACACGCCCAGCTTTAGTCCCGCTCACGCTGTCACGCGGAGACTGCGCAAACCTGTGCGACCTCTCCGGAGTATCCACCGAAGTCATCGCCTCCATCGGCCGCCAGCGCTTCCGCGAAAAAATGCTCATCACGCATCGCGGACTCAGCGGCCCGGCGATTCTGCAGATTTCGTCCTACTGGACGGGGGCACAAGCGATTCAACTCGATCTGGGTCCCGAGAAACAGCTCTTCACCTCAATGCTCGCCACCACCTCGGGCCGCGATGCAACAAGAGCCGCATCCCTGCTCCGTGATGAACTGCCGCAGCGCCTAGCCGACCGCCTTATCGCACTCGCGCAGCCAGCCTCGTGGACAAACCACGCGATCCAGGAACTCGAAACAAAATTTCATCGCTGGCCCATCATCCCCTCCGACACTGAGGGTTACGACAAAGCCGAAGTGACAGCCGGAGGAATCGACACAAACGAGCTTTCCTCCACCACCATGGAATGCAAGCGCGTCCCGGGCCTCTTTTTCATCGGCGAAGTCGTCGATGTCACCGGCCATCTCGGCGGCTTCAATTTTCAGTGGGCCTGGGCATCGGCAGCAGCCGCGGGACGAGCCTTGTAGCACTTCCGGCATATACCGTGAAACTGCAATTGCCTATATCCTAGAGCTTGCACAAACAAGCAACCCAATGAAGCTGCTCGCCTATCTCACGGAATTGTTCATCGACACATTCGGCATCACCCGCCCAAAACCCGAGCAGCAGCGCACCGCCAACCTGATCATCGGCGGCTTTCTGCTGACATTCGGTTTTGTCGTGCTCGCCATCATGGGATTCCTCGTTTTTCAGATATCAACAGGCGGTCCTAACCGATAACTTGCCAGTTACCTCCTGACTTGCAACACTTATTGATCTCACACATTCATGCCCCTTATCACGCGGTATCAGTCGTATAAACTTGGAGCAATCTGTAATAAGTCAAAATAGATATCTTATCTTTGAGGCGCTGTGCCAATTTTCCTGCAGGATATTCGCTACGCTCTCCGGCAGTTATGGAAACACCCGGGCTTTGCCATCACAGCAATCCTCTCACTGGCGCTCGGAATCGCGGCCACCGTATCCGTCTTCAGCGTCGTCTACAGCGTACTCATCAATCCTTCTCCGTATGTCCATGCGGACCGCATCGCGCAGTTCTACGGGCGCGCAAAGAACGGTTTTGAAGACCCCGCATTCGTTTCCAGGGATTACCTCGCCGATCTGCGCAAAACCCATGCCATCGAAGATCTGGTGGAAATGGATGAAGAGTATCTTGCCGACACCACCTTTGATATCCCACAGGATGTCGATGTCGTCTGTCTCTCCGGCAATGCGTTTCAGTTCTTCGGCGTTCCGGCTTACATCGGCCGCACGTTTCTGCCATCCGATGCGCCAGAGGGCCAGGCGCCTCAGCCTGTAGTAGTCCTCACTTACCAGTATTGGCAACACCGCTTTAATGGAAATCGTGCCGTCGTCGGCCAGTCGCTGCGCCTAGACGATCGCAATTACACAATCCTCGGCGTTATGCCCCCCCGTTTTAACTGGTGGGATGCCGAGGTGTACGTGCCGCTCGATACATCCGGTCCCGGACACGCCAGCCACATGGTCGTGGTACGGCTCAGGTCCGGCGTTTCCCATGCCGAAGCCGCGAAAGAAACCTGGCCCATCTTCCAGCAGATGATTCACGATCACCCCAATCTCTGGATCGAGGGACTTGAGCTTGAAGTACAGGGCATTAACGATCGCTTCCAGCACTCGATGGGCAGCACTCTCTACCTCCTGTTTGCTGGAGTTCTGCTGCTCCTCGTGATCGGCTGCGTGAATGTATCGATCCTGCTGCTGGCCCGCGGCACCGGCCGCCAGCATGAATTCGCAGTACGCGCCGCCGTCGGCGCAAGTGGCGCGCGCATCGTCCGGCAGCTTCTCACCGAATCGCTGATTCTTGGCCTCACCGGCGCAGTCATCGGAGTCATCGCCACCTATCGCAGCACGCCCTTCGTCGTCAGCCTGCTCCCATTCCAACTCTTTCCGCGCGGCCTTGAAATCCCGGTGCATGTCCCGGTGCTGCTGTTCAGCATTTTGCTTGCGGTTGTCACCAGCGTCCTCTTCGGACTCTTCCCTGCGCTCCAGCTGTCAAATCCAGAGATCCGGGAAGTGATGCAATCGAACACGCAAAAGGCCGCGGGCAATGTCTCGAGCAGGCGATTCCATGCCGTGCTCATCGCCGGCCAGATCGCGATGGCCATGGTGCTCCTCACCGCCTCAGCCTCGGCGATTCAGAGCTTCCGTCAGATTCTCCATGCCGACCTCGGCTTCGACCCGAAAAACGTGGCGGATTACAGCATTCCCGTGCACCGCAACACCCAAACCACGTGGGAGTCCCGCTCGAATTACTTTCAGCAATTGCGCGACAAGGTCGCCGAAGCTCCCGGCGTGACGGCTGCTTCCGTCGCGTTGATCGCCCCACCCAGCAGCCCATGGGATTTCCCCATTGATGTTCTTGGCCGCAACAGCCTCGGCTTGCAGACCGCAAACATCAACTTCGTGGATCCGCAATTTTTCTCAATCCTGCATATCCCTTTGCTGCAGGGGCGTCTCTGGGAGCCGACCGAGGCGCAACAAGGCGCGCGCCTTGCTTTGGTGAACAAGGAGTTTGTCCGCCGCTACTTTCCCAATGGAGACGTTATCGGCCACTCGGTCCGCATCCCCCGCCTGCAGAACCATCCGCCCGAGGTGGTTGCCGCCGAAGGCAGCACTGGCTGGCTGCCGATCATCGGCGTTGTCGGCGACGTCCGCAACGACGACATCGACAAGCCGGTAAAGCCTGAGATCTACGTTCCCTATTCGCTGTATATGATCGGCTGGGTGCAGATTCTGGTGCGAACGCCGGGAGACCCGCTTGCCCTTGAGTCAACTGTTCGCCGCCAGATCGCCAGCATTAATCCAGGCCAGCAGGTTTCTTACCCCATCATCACGATCGCCCAGCACATCGAGCAGCAGCCGGTCTGGGCGCGCGAGCACCTCATCGCCGTCCTTTCGAGCGTCTTCTCCGTGCTTGCTCTGGTTCTTGCCACCGTGGGACTCTACAGCGTCGTCTCCTATTCCGTAGCCCAGCGCATTCACGAATTCGGCATCCGCATGGCCGTGGGCGCGCAGCGGCGGCACATTCTGCAAAGCGTCCTCGCCAAAGCCGGGATCAGCGTGAGCGCGGGTCTTGCCATCGGGCTCGCCTTGAGTTTCGGCCTCAGCGGCCTACTCGCGCGCTGGATCGGCAGCAGCATCGGCGATCCCATGCTGATTCTCGCGGTTTGCCTGTTGTTGCTCGTGGTCGCGCTGCTCGCCTGCATCGTACCTGCGATCCGAGCGTCGATCATCCCACCAATGAAAGCCCTCCGCACCGAATAGCGCCTATGGCCACTGTCCGCAGGCGAACAGTCGCATCCACCAGCGGACACATTTTTTCCTAACCGTCTCCCTTTCAAGCCGTCAAATCATGCAGTTACCACCTGCAACACGTGGCTACGAAATTGCTCGTAGATCATCGGTCAGTCCCGCCCCAAGGAGACGCCGTGCAAACCATGCTGCAGGACATCCGCTACGCTTGGCGTCAGTTGCGCCAGCATCCCGGCTTCGCCCTGACCGCAATTCTCTCGCTCGCCCTCGGCATCGGCGCCACTGTCTCCGTCTTCAGCGTGATCTACGGCGTACTGCTGCATCCCTTCCCCTACGCGAACGTCGACCGGCTGGCTAACCTGAGCATCCGCGACCCGCGCCAGGGAAACCTCTACGACATCGGACTTTCGGGGGAGCAATTGCGTGAACTGAAAAAGGTGCACGCTTTCGAAAACCTCGCTACATGGAGATCACGATTCCTCGTCGTCACCGGAGGGGACATTCCCGAAAATCTCAACGCCTTCTTCGGAATCGGAGAGACTTTCCCCACGCTCGGCGTTCCACCACTTCTCGGCCGTAATCTCGGCCCTTCCGATTCGCCAGACGGACAGGAACCGCAGCCGGTCGTGATGCTCCATTACCGTTTCTGGCAGCGCCACTTCAATGGCGATCCCGCCATCATCGGAAAAACTCTTGAGCTGGATCACAAGCAGTACACCATCATCGGCGTCACCCGCCCCAACTTCACCTGGGGCTGGGGCGCAGATGTCTATCTGCCGCAGGCACTCAGCAACAAGTTCGGCGGGGGTGTCGTTGTAAAGCTGCGTGCGGGAGTCAGCCTCGCCGCCGCAGACGCGGAAATGCAACCGCTCCTCGATCGCTATGCTAAAGAGAAGCCGCTCGATTTCCAGCCGGGCTCCAAGGTCGATATCCGCCCTCTGACCTATGAGACCACGCAGAACATGGGCGGCACGCTTTACCTGCTCTTCGGAGCAGTGGCGATGCTTCTTGCCATCGGCTGCAGCAACGTCTCCATCCTGCTTCTGGCGCGAGGCACAGCCCGCCAGCACGAATTTGCCGTGCGCTCCGCCGTCGGAGCCGGTGGCTTCCGCATCATACGTCAATTGCTGACCGAGTCCCTCCTGCTCGCCATCACCGGAACCGCCCTCGGAATCCTCCTTGCATCGCGTCTTTTAGCCCTCATCGTGGCATGGCTTCCGGTCCAGATGTTCCCGCCCGATGTCGCCATTCACATCAACCTGCCCGTGCTGCTCTTCAGCGTCGCCCTGGCGCTCGTCACCACTGTGTTCTTTGGTCTCGTGCCGGCCCTGCAAATGGCGAAGCCTGAAATCAGCCACATTATGCAGTCGGGCACAAAGCGAACTGCGGGCAGCGTACGCGGCAAACGTCTGCATGGCACACTCGTGGCCGCGCAGATCGCGCTCACGCTCCTTCTGTTGACCGCCGCCGGAGCCGCCGTCGAAAGCTTCATCCGCATCCTGCGTGTGCCTCTCGGATACGACCCGCACAACGTCGTCGCTGTTGGCATTCCCCTCCGCGATAACACCTACACGAATTGGCAGGCGCGGGTGAATTATTTCGAGCAGCTGCGCGCCAGCATTGCCGGGTTGCCCGATGTCATCTCAGCGTCGATCACTTCAAGCACTCCGCCAGATAGCGGTTGGTGGTGGCGCTTTGATTTGCTAGGTAAGCCCTCTGCCTCGCCTGATGCGCAGTACGCCAAACTCAGTCTCATCGATTCTGACTACTTCCACACATTGCAAACACCTCTTCTCGAAGGCCGTACATGGACGCCGACCGAAATCGCACATGGCGCGCAATTGGCGATCGTCAATCAGGCCTTTGCCCGTCAGTATTTTGCCGAAGGCGACATACTTGGGCACTCTCTCAAGCTCCAGGATCTCCGCAATGACCCCGGAATACTGAATGCGCCTGGCGCCGGCGGCTGGATGCAGATCATCGGCGTTGTAGCCGACTCCATCAACGACGGCGTCGATCAGCCCATCCGTCCGGCAATGTTCGTTCCCTACAGCACCGAGCTGTGGATGGGAACGCAATGCCTCGTCCGCACCCGCATCGCGCCCGAAACTATCGAGAACGCGCTCCGCCGCCAGATCGCCCTCATCAATCCCGACCAACCAGCCTTCGGCGCCATCGCCAGCCTCGAAAAATGGATCCGCGACGAACCTGTATGGGCACGCGGACGCCTCATCTCGGCCCTCTTCGCCGGATTCTCAATCCTCGCGCTGATCCTCTCTGCCGTCGGCCTCTACAGCGTCGTCTCCTATTCCGTCGCTCAGCGAACCAATGAGTTCGGCATTCGCATCGCCCTCGGCGCGCAAAAATCCCACGTCTCGAAACTTGTGCTCGCTTCGGCAGGCGGAAGCGTCGGCCTCGGCATCGCTGCCGGTCTTGCCCTGAGCTTCGGATTGAGCCGCTTCATCTCGAGCTGGGTCGGGAACACAACAACTCATCCGTTCGTAATATTGAGCGTTTCTCTTTTGTTGATCGTCGTTGCAATCATGGCCTGCCTTGCTCCCGCGCACAGGGCCTCATCCGTCGATCCTATGACCGCATTACGGTGCGAATGAATTTGAGGAGGCTTACGTGACCACTTTTCTGCAAGACATCCGCTACGCCTTTCGCCAGCTCTGGAGCCATCCCGGCTTCGCCCTGACCGCGATTCTTTCGCTCGCACTCGGCATCGGCGCTACCGTCTCCGTCTTCAGCATCATCTACGCCGTGCTGATGAACCCCTGGCCGTATCAGGGAGCCGATCGCATCGCTAGCATCTCGCTGCAAGATAAATCCGGAAACGGGCAAGGATATGGCCTCAATGGCCCGCAGACACTGGAGCTCACCAAAGCCAAATCCCTCGAATATGTCGTGGCCATGAATGGCTGGAACCTGACCGTCACCGGCAGCGACGTCCCGGAAGATGTTCAGGCTCTCTATTTCACCGGCAACGTCTTTCAGATGCTCGGCGTTCCCGCCATGCTGGGCCGATATTTCGTGCCTGCCGACGCTCCCATCGGCCAGGACCCGCAGCCGGTCATCGTTCTCAGCAACAAGTTCTGGATGCACCACTACAACGGCGACCTGACCGTCGTCGGCAAAACCATCCAGCTCGTTCACAAGACCTACACCATCATTGGTGTCATGCCGCCCCATTTCGGATTCCTGGGTCCCGATGTCTATCTCCCTCTGAAGCTCTCTTCGTCTGTGACGGAACAATACGGCACCTTCATCAAGCTCAGAGCCGGAGTCAAACCCGAAGTTGCAGCCTCTGAAATAGGAACCTACTTCCGCGAATTCGCGAAACAAACTCCCGATCACTTCCCGAAGCAATACAACAAAATCGAGATCCAGAACCTCAGCTACTGGGTCACCCACACCATCAGCAAAACCCTCTACCTGCTCTTCGGCGCCGTTGGATTATTGCTGGCCATCGGCTGCGGCAATGTCTCCATCCTGCTGCTGGCGCGAGGCACAGCCCGCCAGCATGAATTTGCCGTGCGTTCCGCCGTTGGAGCCAGCGGCGTCCGCATCGTTCGCCAGCTACTCACCGAATCCCTCATCCTCGCGCTCACCGGCGCCGGTCTCGGAGTGATTCTCGCCTATCAAAGCCTCGGCTTCATCGTCGCCCACTTGCCGCAGGATTCATTTCCAAATGAAGCAGACTTCCACGTCCATATCCCCGTACTGCTCTTTAGCGTCGGTCTTGCTCTCGTAACCGGAATTCTCTTCGGCCTCTTCCCGGCGCTTCAGTTTGCGCGCCCTGAAATCAGTCAGGTCATGCAATCCAGCACGCGCAAAGTCGCCGGCAGCGTTCGCGGAAAGAATCTCCACTCCGCCCTCATTGCCGGGCAGATTGCCCTCACGCTGCTCCTGCTGACCGCAGCCGGCGCCGCTATCGAAGGCTTTGTGCGCTTGATGCACGTCAACCTCGGCTACAACCCGCACAACATCATGTCCGTCGGCATCCCAATCCACGAGAACACCTTCTCCACCTGGGCGGAGCGGTCCAGTTATTTCACTCAGCTGCGCGATAAGATCGCGACCCTGCCCGACGTCGTCTCGACGGCAATCTCGACGAACGCCACGCCTCCCGAAAGCGGCTGGGAGCAGCCTTTCGACCTGCAAGGAAAAACAGCCTCAGAAGACCAGAAAGCCAGCGTTAACTTCGTCGATTCGCGTTATTTCAGCTCCTTGGAGATCCCCCTCAAACGAGGGCGTCTATGGGACGAGACGGAACTGCAGCATGGCGCTCTCATGGCCGTGGTCAACGAGACGTTCGTCAAACATTACTATCCAACGGGCGATATTCTCGGCCGCTCCCTAAGAATCCCATCATTAAAAGGCGAGCCGCCAAACCATCTGGTCGCGCCGGGCGCTGACGGCTGGCTGCAGATCATCGGCGTCACAGGAGACGCCCTCGATGATGGCATCGACAAGCCCGTCAAGCCCGCGATTTACCTGCCATATTCCGTAAACATGTGGATGTGGACGCAGATTCTGGTGCGCACCCGCAGTCAATCCGGCTGCGATCACACACAGCGTCAAGCAACAGATTGTCTCCGTCAATCCTGACCAGCAAGCGATCCAGTGGAACGACGGCGTGCTGGAAACCTGGATCAGAAGCATGCCGGTATATGCCCGGGGACGGCTGGTCTCCATGCTCTTCGGCGGCTTCTCGGTCCTCGCCCTGCTGCTGGCGGCCGTGGGCCTCTACAGCGTTGTTTCCTACTCCGTCCTTCAGCGCACCAATGAATTCGGTATCCGCATGGCGCTCGGCGCCCAGCGCCGGCACGTGCTCAAAATCGTCTTCGCCTCTGCCGGGAGTGAGCGTCGGCCTGGGAGTTCTGGTCGGCCTCGCCCTGAGCTTCGGCCTCACCCGAGTACTGCATCGCTGGATTGAGAATGCCTCCACCAACCCGCTCATCCTTTTAGCCGTTTCTTTTCTGTTACTTGCAGTCGCCGCTCTGGCTTGCCTGCTGCCCGCTCGGCGTGCTTCGACGGTCGATCCCATGACGGCATTACGGTGCGAATAGCGATTACCAGAGGTGCATGTCCCGATGTGGCGTAGAAATGCCAAAGTACTCGAAACAAAACAGGGCTTTTCCACATCTAACTAATTGGGATCAGAACCATCGCGGATAGAGAGATTTTCATGAAAACAGGCGGGTTGAGCCTGGCGTCCGTGGTATTCTATAAGTCTTTGGTAGACGTGCGCCTATCGCCCAGCGACATAGTTCGCTCCGGACATGCCTAATATGGCCCCAATCGCACCCAGTCCTACCCAGGCACACATAACGATCCGATATTTATCGCGGGAGAACCACGCTTGGCGATGGAAGACAAGTACGAAGACGATATCCAGAAACTGATTGATACAGGTAAGGAAAAGGGTTACCTCACCTACGGTGAAGTGAACGACCTGATTCCGAATGACCTGAATTCACCAGATGATCTCGACGATCTGATCACCACGATCGGAACGCAGGGGATCGATCTGCTCGATGAGGGCGGCCCCAAGTTTGGCGGCGACAAGTACGAAGAAGGCGAAGAGGGCGAAGACGTTGAGCTCGACCTGACGCCGGGCACGCTCGAAAAAACCAATGACCCCGTCCGCATGTACCTGCGCGAGATGGGTACCGTACCACTGCTCACGCGCGAAGGCGAAGTCGAAATCGCCAAGCGCATCGAACGCGGCCAGCTCCGCGTCATGAAGGCCATCTCGCGCTCCTCCATTGTGATTCGCGAAATCGTCGGCCTCGGCGAAGACCTCAAGCGCGGTGTCCGCAACATCAAGGAAGTGGTGATCTTCGACGAAGAAGAGATCACCGAAGAGATCCTGCAGGCGCGCGTCAAGCAGACCGTCTCGCGCATCGACGCGCTGGTGAAACACCAGAAAAAGGGCGCTGCATTCGAAGAGAAGCTCGAGGCCATTGCAGGCCAGAAGACAAAGACGAAGGAACAGCGCAAGCTGCGCTGGGCCATCGCGCGCGAAAAGGTCTACGTTTCGCGCATCGTCCGCGAGCTCAAGTACACCAACCAGGAACGCAAGCGCCTTCTCGACAAGCTCAACAAGACCGTCGACTCCATGCGCATGCTCGAGCGCCAGATCAAGTCGCTCGATCAGAAACACGACCAGTCGAAGAGCGAAGAGCTCAAGAAGGAATACCGCCGCCAGCAGAAGAACTGCAAGATCGATCTCGAAGAGCTGGAGCAGGAAGCCGGAGTCTCCATCGCCGAACTCAAGCGCACACAGCGCGAGATGATTCAGGGCGACATGGACGCCGAGCAGGCCAAGCGCGAGCTGATCGAAGCTAACCTGCGACTCGTGGTCTCGATTGCGAAGAAGTACACCAACCGCGGTCTCCAGTTCCTCGACCTGATTCAGGAAGGCAACATCGGCCTGATGAAGGCAGTCGATAAATTCGAGTATCGTCGCGGTTACAAATTCTCGACCTACGCCACCTGGTGGATCCGTCAGGCCATCACCCGCGCCATCGCAGACCAGGCCCGCACGATCCGTATCCCGGTGCACATGATCGAGACGATCAACAAGCTCATTCGCACCTCGCGTCAGCTTGTCCAGGAGCTAGGCCGTGAGCCAACCTCGGAAGAGATCGCCAAGCGTATGGACATCCCTGTCGCGAAGGTCCGCAAGGTCCTCAAGATCGCGCAGGAGCCCATTTCGCTCGAAACGCCAATCGGTGAGGAAGAAGATTCACACCTTGGCGACTTCATCGAAGACCGCATGGCCGTATCGCCTTCCGACGCCGTCATCAGCGTCAACCTGAAGGAATACACCTCGCAGGTTCTGCGCACCCTGACGCCGCGCGAAGAGCGCGTCATCAAGATGCGTTTCGGCCTCGAAGACGGCTCCGAGCACACACTCGAAGAAGTGGGCCAGAGCTTCCAGGTCACCCGCGAGCGCATCCGCCAGATCGAAGCCAAGGCGCTGCGCAAGCTGCGGCATCCGTCGCGCTCACGCAAACTCAAAGCCTTCGTCGACGCCGTCGCCGAGTAAGCTACATCACCGCAAACTCAAAGGCCGCTCATCAGAGTCTGTTACGAAACGGGCGCGCCTGAGGTTAGATAGGGAGCGGTGTTCGGAATTTCGGACATCGCTCTTTGTCTTGGGTGGTGATGGCGAGCGGGTAGCGAGGATTACTTACTGAGCGCCGCTTGTAACCCGCCTCCGCCCAACAGATTTCTCATCCTTTTCAGGTTGTAGACCATCGTGGCCAGGCTGATCTCGGTCTGGGCTCCCTTTAGGCCGCGTAACAAGAAGCGCGGATACCCAAAGATGAGGTACTTGAGCGAGGCGAATGGATGTTCCACGACCGAGCGCCGCAGTCGCATCATCTCGGGTGTGGCTCGCTGTTCCATGCGTTGCAGCGCAGCCTCGTGCAGGTGACGGGTGAGGAGGCGCTGTGTGCCGAGCGTGCATTTCGGTTTCAAGATACAGGCACCGCATATTTCCGGTTGGCCCGCATAGTAAACCGCACGATCTTTGCGGGAGAGCTGTTTGCGCTTCAGCGTCTGACCGGCTGGACAACGAAACGTATCTGTCGTTTCGTTGTAGTGGAACTCGCGACGATCAAACAGGTGTCCGTCTCCTTGATTGTTCACCGACCGCTTCGCGGGCACATGTGGCACGATGCCCCGTTGCTCGCAGCGTTCCGCTTGTTCGCCGCTCGAATAACCCGCGTCAGCCACCAAATTCAGCGACTCCGGACTGCCGACCGCTTCTTTCGCCGCTTCCGCCATCGTCAGTAGCAACAGATTATCCGCGCCGTGCGGGGTGACTTTCTGTGCCACGATGATCGCGTGTTCGGCATCTACCGCGGTCTGAACGTTGTAGGCTGGAACAAAGCCGTTTGTGGTGCGCATTATCTTCGCTTCTGGCTCCGGATGGTTCTTCAACTTCTCCAGCGCCGCCTGTACCGCGCTCGGATCGATCACCATTTCCTCTTGCTCGTCGGCTTGGTTCAACTGCTCCAGATAACGCCTCACTGCATCCCGTTCCCCTACACTCTTGGCACTGCTGACGGTGCGAAATTTCGACCCGTCCACCGCCACCGTTTCGCCCTTCACCAATCCCACTGCCCGCGCGAAACGCACCAGTTCCGCCCCCGCTTCCGTGACCGCATGGCTGTGCGTCCGCCGGAACTCGGCAATCGACTTGTAGTCGGGTTGCAACCGTCCCAACAACCACATTACTTCTACGTTGCGCTGACACTCGACCTCCAGTCGCCGCGAAGAGCGTACCTGGTGCAAATACCCGTAGAGGTACACCTTGAGCAGGTCGCGCGGGTCGTACCCTGGACGTCCCGTTTCCGCCGGCTCCGCCCGGACAAAGTCTAACTTCGCCATGTCCAGCCGACCGACAAACGCTTCAATAACCCGACACATGTGGTCCGCCGGAATCAACTCATCCAACGTCACCGGGAACATCGTCGCCTGTTCCCGCGCCTCGCCACGGATATATCCCATGAAAGAAAATGCCCTCACTTTTGCGAGGGCATCTTCTCATTACTTCTCAGCTTCCACTAGTGACTGCTCAGCTTCCACTAGGTGTTTCGTAACAGACTCATCAGAGCGGCCTTTACTTTTGGCAATAACATTCGATCAGCCGTCATTCTGAACGCGCCAATCCGCGCGAAGAATCCACGCAATGCAAACCAGCCGCAATAGCTAAAACTTGCCACCTCAAACTTTCAAAGATTGTCATCCTGAGCGAAGCGCAGCGGAGTCGAAGGACCCGCACGAATAAAATTCGGGCGCCTCTTGCCTTGCACAAGCAAGGCCCGCATTTCGCATCAATAGGCACAAAAACGGCAGCTCTACGCTGAGCGAAGCGAAGGGTGGGTTGTGGTAATCAACCGCGACGAGCCTTCTCCAACACCAACCGAGCAGCAGCCACATCCTCAGCCCCAATCCCCAGCGCCTTATAAACACGCCGCCCAGAAGGCAAAGCAACCGACCCAGCCAACAACTCCCCCAACTCCGCATAAACCTTCGCGCCCGACTTCAAAATATCCCCAGACTCGCGCAGCCCAGCCTCACGCGACTCAACCACAATCGCCGCATCCATCACGGCATCATCCAGCTCGCGCCGCGCCCGTCCCACAGTAGCAACCGCATTCACGTAAGTATCCGCCCTAAGCCACTCCCCGCGAATCAGCGGATCAGTCACATGCGCCACGCTCACCACCACATCCGCTCCACGAACCGCCTGCTCCAGATCAAGCACCACACGCACCCCAAGCTCCTCGGCAACCCGTTGAGCATGCGATGGAGTCCGCCCCCAAACCCGAATCTCATCGAAGCTGCGAACGAACCGCAACGCGCGGATATGCGCCCGCGACTGCACGCCCGTCCCCAGCACCGCCAGCACCCGAGCATCCGGCTTCGACAGCAACTTCGTCGCAACCGCCGAAACCGCCGCCGTGCGCATCTCCGTAATCAGCCGCCCATCCATCGACGCCAGCGGCTCACCGGTCTTCGCCGAAAAGAGCTGAATGACCGCCTGATGCGTCGGCAATCCCAGCGCAGCATTTTTCTCGTAAACCAGAACCAGCTTGACGCCGATCACGTCCCCATCGACCGCAGGCATCATCCCGAAGATGCCGTCATATTCCGGAACCATCAGCAGCGAGCGCACCGGCTGCTGAATTTTGCCGGAAGAGAAACGAATCAAAACCTGCTCCATTGCAGGGATCAACTCTTCGTAGCTCAACAGGCCACGAACCTGTTCTTCGTCAAGATGAAGCATCGTGAATGGATGATAAAGCTACTGCGGCGTTTTGAAATAGTGCCCGGCAAAGTCCAGAAACGTCGGCCAGTTCGGCAAAGGCGTATGCCCGCCCGTGTGCTGGCGAAAACCAAGATCGCCATCAATCAAAGCCGTACCAATCGGAGGCATCACCGCCGTGCCCAGATCTTTTTTCCCCAGCAGTTTGTACACCGGCCCCGCGGCAACCTCGGCCAGAAACATCCCCTTTGCATCGGCCCAGCCGTCTCCCTCTGTAGCACCTGCACCAATAAACACAGGCCGGGGAGCGCACAGCGCAATCAGTTCATGCGAATCAACAGGAAGATCATTGGCAGTCAGCGGCCCTGCATACTTAAGAAAATTCCCCGTCATCCAGTGATATTCATTGGTAGCCGCCACGTTCTCAAGCCTCTCACCAAAGTTGCGGCGATACAGCTGCGCCCCACCCGCGCCCGACGAACTGACATACGCAATCGCAAAGCGCTGATCGTAAGCCATCGTCACCAGCGCAGCCTTGCCATAGCGCGAGTGGCCCGAAATCCCCACTTCCTTCGCATTCACTGATTTGTCCGTCTCGAAATAATCCAGCGCCCGGCTTGCTCCCCACGCCCACGCGCGCAGCGTACCCCAGTCATCCATCTTGCGCGGCTGGCCTTTATTCACCAGGCCGATGATGCCCTGCGTCAGCCCCTCGCCATTGTCCGCCTGATACTTTGTCGGAATCAGCACTGCATAACCCCACCCCTTCGCCAGAATCTGCTGCTGCCACGTGGGTCCCGGTGGCGGAGGCGGCAGCTTGACGCCGCGCTTCGCCAGCGCCGCCATGAATTCCGGATCGAAGGTGAACTCGATGATCACCGGAACCGGCCTTTTCGCATGCGCCGGAACCGTCAGCGTCAGCGGAATATTCACCGTGATCTGCGGATACGAAGAATTGTCGACATGCCCCACAATTTCCTTCGTGACCGCAGGCACGTCGCCGACTGTCTCCTGCTTTGTGCTCATCACCTCCCACGTCACCTTCGGCGTGTGCGCAGGAGCGCGGCCATAAATCTCGCGGTCAAAGTACTCCACGATCTCCGGACGCCGTTGCGTCCACCACATCTTCGCCGTCGTGACGGGCTTTCCATTATTCAGGACCAGCGGGTCAGGCAGCTTCGCATCCGCATTGCCCTTGGCTTCGTCATAATTCACCGGATACTGCGATTTCGGATCGTTGTCCACGCCGCGCCGCAGCGAGCTGATCTGCAGCGCATCCATCGTCCGCTGATGGTCCTGCTCTGAGGTCAAATGCACCGGCGGAGGCGGCTGCAACGATGAGCTTGCAACCTGCGCCATCATTCCGGAAACAGCTAGCCCTATCCAGCCCAGCCACAAAAACCGGCCCATAACCCCTCCGAAATGCCGTTTCCCTTCTATCGATTCGATCGATTTATTGCAAGCTGCTCAAAGATCACGCCAACTCGCGTGTAAAATCCCGCTTGAACCTCAATAGAAGGTGACACCGCCTTGCTCCAGGCATCAGAAAGCGCGTTCGTCGTGATCGCGGTCATCGCCACTTCACTGGCATTTCTCTTCCTACTCGATCGCAGCTGGCCTTCGCAGCACCGCCGCAAACACAACGAGGCCTTTGCCTGGCAGGTCAACTTTCTCGGCATGACCTACGGCGTCATCATCAGCTTCATGCTCTTTGCCGCCTGGACCAGTTTTTCTAATGCCATTTCGAACGCCAATGGAGAAGCCAACGCCGCCATCAATCTCGCGCGCATCGCCGACACTCTGCCAGCGACGCAACGAGACAACGTGCAGGCTCTCGTGCGGCAGTATGTCGATGTCATGCTCATCGATGAGTGGCCGGCGATGAACCACAACGAGCTATCACCAAAGAGCCATGAAATCGTGCGCCAGCTCTGGTTCGTCCTCTCGCACACGCCAGCTGCTGGCGAAGCGCAGCAGGTCGGACTCGATCACGCATTCGTCGAACTTTCATCTATGACCGAGCACCGCCGCATCCGCCAGGAGCAGGCGCTGCAGCACCTTCCCGGAATTCTCTGGGCTGTCCTGCTTTTCGGCAGCGTGCTTACAATCCTTTACGCCTGCCTATTCGGAGCCGAGAACCTGACCTTACACGCGATCCAGGTCTCAGGATTGTCCCTGCTCATCGCACTCAGCCTGGCCGCCATCGCCGATCTCTCGCGCCCCTACCAGGGAGCGGCCCACGTCGAGCCCTACGGCTTCGTGCGCGCACAGCAAACCCTCGATTCGACCCACTCCACCCCCAAGTGATTTCGCTCTGGAATTGAACAGCGGCAAGAAAATGGGTGCCCCATTCTGTCGCGTATTTTGCGAAAGGGTGGGAAGGCAGAATCTCAACCAGTCCAGAACTTAGAAACCCGTCGGCCGCTCCCCCGCAACATGAAATGCCTTTTCGAGAGCCAGACCGACCCGCCCCAGCGTGCCTTCATCAAACAACCGCCCAATCAGCGTGACCCCATGCGGCACGCGCCGTGGCGAAGAAAATTTCGGCAGCGGATTCTTCGGATCAGGAGCCCAGTCGCTCCGCGCCTCCGACACCTCAACAAAACCAGCCCGCAGCGTCAGCGAAGGATGCCCGGTAAAATTCGTGAGCGTCAGCATCTCGTCGCGCAGGGAGGGAACCAGCAGCAGGTCCACCTGCGACATCACACGCGCCATCTCCTGCGCCACCTTGCGCCGGAAGCGATCCGCCTGCACAAAATCCACCGCCGAAAGAAAACGCGACTGCCGAAAAGTATTCGGCCAAGCATCCGGCGTCTGCATTTTCAGCGTGTACACCTGCCGGCTCAGGGTCAGTTCTTCAAACGCCGCGGCCGACTCCGCAAACAAAATCAAATCGAGCGAATCATAGGGCCAGTCCGGAAGGGAGACTTCGACCGCATTCATGCCCAGCTTCTTCACCGTATCGAGCGCCGCCCGGTCCACATCTGTCGCCGGAGCCTCCTCCATCCACTTCGGGAAATACCCTACCTTCAGCCCCTTCACATCCGCATTCGCATCGAAATCCAGCCTGCTCGGCACGCTCGCCACATCACCCGGATCAGTCCCGGAAATGGCATTCAGCACCATCAGCGTATCTTCAACGCTGCGAGCCATCGCCCCCAGCTTGTCGAGCGACCAACACAGCGTCATCGCGCCCGTGCGCGGAACCCGGCCGTAGGTAGGCCGCAATCCAGTTACACCACAGCGCATGCTGGGACTCACAATGCTGCCGCCCGTCTCGCTGCCAATCGCAAATCCAACCAGCCCCGCCGCCGTCGCCGCACCCGGTCCAGCGCTCGAGCCCGAAGAACCTTCCTCCAGCAGCCACGGATTCATCGTCTGCCCGCCGAACCACACATCGTTCAGCGCCAGCGCCCCAAGGCTCAGCTTCGCCACCAGCACCGCTCCCGCATCATTCAGCCGCTTCGTTACCGCCGCATCTTCTTTCGGCACGCGATTGCGGAACGGCTCCGCGCCATAGGTCGTCGCAATGTCCGCCGTATCCAGCAAATCCTTCGCGCCCCACGGAATCCCATGCAACGGCCCGCGATGCTTCCCCGCCGCAATCTCCGCATCCGCCTTCTTCGCCTGCTCCAGCGCATGGTCGCGCGTCAGCGTAATCACGCACCGCAGCTTTGGGTCGAATTGCTGCAGCCGGTCGAGATAAATCTGCGTCAGCCGCGTCGACGTCAGCTTGCGGCTCTCGATCCAGCGCGAAAGCTGCCACACCGGAGCATAGGCAATGTCCTCATCGTTCTCCGGCAGCGGAATCAGTCTCACCTTTGGTGCGGATAAACCGGTCTTTCTCCGGCCCCGCATGACCAAACTGCGCCGCCTCTACACGCGACCACGGAGCCAGCTCCGGCTCCAGCGCTACCTTGCGCGGTCCCACACGCCGCTCATACAGTGGAGCCATCGCCTGCCGCCAGCTCTCCGCCGCTTCATTCTTCTCCGCCGGAGTCATGTCGACCTGCACCAGCTTCTCGGCCTCGGAAAATGTTGCTCCCGTAATCTCCGGCCCCACCGCCGGCGCTGTCGCAAATGCTGGAGGAGCTCCCGGTGTCGATGGCGCTCCCTTAGGCGCTGCAGCTGCAGTCGGTTTCGGTTTTTCCTTGCACGCGAGTGCGGCACCCGCCAGCCCGCCAGCTACACTCAACGATCCCTCTTTCAAAAAATCCCTGCGCGATTTCGCCATGCCTCTCCCGAAAAGCGACAAATTTAGAAACTCAGAGTTATCTGGTGCACTATACGATAAACCGTGCACAAATGCTGCTGTTCTGCGTTCCGGCAATTCGTTGCATCACAAACAATTTCAGATCAAGAGAGAGGAGCATGGCCGACGAAGAGCACCTTGCCGTCCTGCATCTGGGAGTCGCCGCCTGGAATGAATGGCGCGCCCATCATCCCAAAGTGCGGCCCGATCTCTCCTCCGCCACCCTCTCCTGGCTCGAACTCGCCGACGCCGACCTCCAGCATTGCAGCCTGAACGATTCGCGTCTCCACTACACCCAGCTCAACCGCGCCGATCTTTACCGCGCGGCCTTCGGCAATGCCTCGCTCTACGGGGCCGACCTGCGCGGCGCGCGCATCATCGAAGCCAGCTTCGCAGGCGCCGACATGACCAAAGTCGATCTCCGCGACGCCGAAATCTCCTACACCGATTTCACCGGCGCACACATGGTCGAATCCAATCTGGAGAACGCAAAGCTCATCGGCGCCGAGCTCAGCAGGGTCAATCTCTTTCAAGCAAACATGGCAGGAGCGCAGCTGCGCGCCGCAAAATTCCTCTGGGCCAACCTGACCGGCGTCAATCTCCGCAACGCGAACCTCAGCGGCGCAAACCTCACCGGAGCCACCTTCATCGACGCCGATCTCTCCGGAGCCGACCTCACCAACGCCAATCTCCAGTTTGCCCGCCTCATCGATTCCAAACTCGACGGAGCCAACCTCACCGCCTGCCGTGTCTACGGCGTCTCCGCGTGGAACCTCAGCTCCTCCGAAACCATCGAGTCCGACCTCGTCATCACCCGCGGAGATGAAATCTCCATCGCCGTCGACAACCTCGAAGTCGCGCAATTCCTCTACCTGCTCTTGAACAACGCCCGCATCCGGCAATGCATCGACACCATCACCTCGAAGGTCGTCCTCATCCTCGGCCGATTCACCGCCGACCGCCTTCCCGTTCTGCACGGCATCCGCGAAGCCCTCCGAAGCCGCGGCTACCTGCCTCTGGTCTTCGACTTCGAAGGCCCCTCCAGCCGCGACATCACCGAGACCGTCGGCACCCTGGCGCACCTGGCCCGCTTCATCATCGCCGACCTTACCGACGCCCGCAGCATCCCGCAGGAACTCACCACCATCGTGCCCAATCTGCCGTCAGTACCCGTGCAGCCCGTCCTGCTCACCTCGCAACGCGAATACGGCATGTTCGAGCACTTCAAGCGCTACCCCTGGGTGCTCGACACGCTTCTCTACAAGGACACCGACAATCTTCTCGAAATCCTTCCCGAAGCGGTCATCCGCCGCGCCGAAGCCATTATCGAAGCGCAAGTCGCCGCGCGCATCTGATTGTCGTAGAGTTCAATTAGGGGAAGCTCCCGGTCGCGCGGGGCATTCCTGTATCCGCCAAACCCGTAAGCATGGCCGCTGACTATGAAATCTGCGTGCAAGCTCCTCATTCTCTTCCTCGCCTGGGTTCCGCTGCTGGCGGCGCAAGACCAGAGCGACACCACCAGCCAGCACTCAGCAGCTGTAAACAAAGGCATCGACCTTATCTTCAATTACCTCAATATGGCCGGCGCGAGAAAGGCAGCTGATTTCCAGCCTATGACCCAGCCGGAGAGAACCCAGCTTTATTTCAAGACCATGGTGAACCCCATCGGCTTTTTCAAAGTCGGATTCTCGGCGGGCATCGACCAGTGGAACGACAAGCCCGAGGAGTGGGGTCAGGGCGCATCCGGTTACGGCAAGCGCTTTGCAAACATTGAAGGTCAATATGCGATCCAGCGCACCGTGACATTCGGTCTCTCCAGCGCGCTGCACGAAGACAACCGCTACTTTAATTCCGGGAAACAAGGCCTGTGGCCACGCACCATATACGCGCTCGAGAGCGGGATCCTCGCCCGCCACGACGACGGCAGCCGGCACATTTCTGTCTCCCAGATAGGAGGCGTAGCGGCCGGCGCGTTTGTGTCCCGGCTTTGGCAACCGCCCAGTCAGAGTTCCGCCGGGGATGGCGCCGTAAGCTTCGGCATCACCATGGCCAGCAATGCCGGCTTCGGAGTGGTAAAGGAATTCCTGCCCGATCTCGGACGGGCGGTGGCAAAGAAGCATAAACAGCCAAAGGGACAACCGCCGCTCTCACCATCCAGCGAAATGAACGAACTTGGGCCCGCTGGAAATCAACCTGGCGAAGCTAAGATCCCTGATCTTAGGTAGTGTGTCCAAAGCACAATCTGTAGCCGTTGCAGTCCTCAATATCGAAGTCGCGGCAGCCATAAAGCTTATCGCAGATCTCCCGCGCGATCTTCACCTCATTGGCCTTGAACTCCTCGTATAACGCATCGGCGTCGTCCACCCAGACATACGCGTCCCACGCTGCTCCCTCGGGATCAACCGCGCTGTTCGGGCGCATCAGGCCTCTCTTTTCAAGCTGACTGAGCATAATAACGACCCCGTTGCGATGCACCATGGCAAAGCAGGGCGGCTCACCCCAGAAGCGCTCGTATTTGAAACCCAGCTTGTCGCGGTAGAAATTCGCCGTGGCCACTACATCGTCAACAATGAAATAAGGAGCCACGCTCCAGCGCTGCTTTGTGTCTGCCATCGCATTCCTCCGGCTGAGGAGAAGTTTTACTACAGGACCCGGTTTATTTTCTTGACCAAGTTTGTTGGCCGGCGTAAATTTGCGCACGCTAAATGCATCGGGCCCTCTGGGGGACGCTCCCGTCCCGTTACGCACAAGGAGAGGCAATCTATGGCAACATCCAAAGCCCCAAAAACCATCTCTGTTCAGCAACTCTCAGGCGCAGTGCACAAAGCTGTCGCCAATGTGAAAGTGCCGGCAGGCACACAAGGCCCCTACGCGTATATCAACCCCGGTATCATCTGCGGCATCATTTACTACGGTCCCGGTGTTGAGTTCGAAGGCATAGGTGCCGCCGCCAAGACAATCGCCACGACCGCTGCCACGCACATCGGACCGGTCGAGGGCACGGTACAGACGAGCGCGGCGATCGGCGCTGAAGCAGCCGCCGGCCACCTGGCTCCGAAATACATCATTTGCGGCTTCAAGCTCCCGCCGGACGCGCACATCCTCTTTTAGAGACCGCCTGACGCGCGTTACATCCGGGAAAGAATCGCGTCGAGAGCGAGCCATCGCCCTCGGCGCGAGGAGATTGACTATGCCGCAGGACCAGTTCACGCCCCCGGGCGAGGAACACCTTTATTGCCCCAGCGCGCAGCCCGACATGGAAGGCAGCCGCGTTCTCGGTGTCATTGGCGGAACACCCGACGCGCCCGAAGTCGCCTACCTCAACGAATTCCTGCCTGTAAACGACGAAGTGCTCGCCATGGCCGGCTCCGTCAAGCCGACGCAGGTGTTGCGCTTCGCCGCTCCCTGCCAGGAGAAAAAGTGCTGCCACTTCGACGGCAAGGACTGCAACCTCGTCACCCGCATCGTCCAGATCCTCCCCGCCGTCACTGACGGCCTGCCCGCCTGCCTCATCCGCGCCACCTGCCGCTGGTATCAGCAGGAAGGCAAAGCCGCCTGCCACCGCTGCCCGCAGGTCGTAACCTACATCGCCGAACCCACCGACAAGATGCGCCTCGCCGCCGAAGGCAAGCTCTGATCAACACCTATATATCCAAATAGCTTGTCATCCTGAGCGAAGTGACCGAAGGGAACGCAGTCGAAGGACCTGCGGTTTCTTAGCGTCGGCACGAAAACGGGTGGGCCATCCTATCGCGCAGCGATAGGGTGGGAAAGCAGGAACTCAAACTCGCCGCTCCCGAATCTTCCAGAGTACCTGCCGCAAAATCCCCATCAACATAGCCGCATCTGCCGGGTTCAGCTGCATGCGCCGCACCAGCCGCCGCAACGCCGCCTCATTCTCGCTCGCCGGATGCCGTCGCACAGTACTCGCTCTCGTCCAGCACTTCCGCAAGCAGTGCAGTTAGCCGATCCAGATCACCAGCCACAGCATCCGGCAAAACCGCAGCCGCAGACGAATCCCCACCCCGGACCAACTCATAGAGACAAACCGCCGCAGCCTGCCCAAGATTCATTGAAGGCCGACGCACTCCTGCGCGCTCAAACATGGGAATCGTCATCGTCCAGTTGCAATAGCTCAGCTCTTCCCGACTCAGTCCCGTCTTCTCCGACCCAAAGAGCAGCGCCACGCGATGACTCGCCGCCGCCAGATGCCCTCGCACCAGCGCACCGCCCTCCGCCAGCGAATAAAGCGGATGTTCCTGCACCCGCTTCCCACCGGCCGTAGTCCCAACCACCAGGCTGCAATCGGCAACCGCCTCAGCCACGCTCGAAAACTCCCGCGCCGAGGCCAGAACCTCCGCAGCATCCACCGCCGACCGCGCCCCTTCAAGCGCAACCGGATATTCGCTGACGACCCGCAGGTCTCCGAACCCGAACCCATACATCGCCCGCGCCACCGCGCCAATATTGTTCGGATTCCGCGCCCGCACCAGCGCCACGCACACCCGACCCAACAGCTCCACAGTCAACATTCCCGCTATTCTAGTTCTCCCTGTCTTCACGCACTCGCAAGACCCGGTACTGTGGATAGAGACCTTTAGGTACTGGCCACCAAAGGCCTTGCGCAGCAAGGCGACGGTAGAAGCCCCGGCCTTCAGGCCGGGGAAATCAGAAGCCTATCGAAAAGGGCCTTCAGGCCCGGGCTTTTTCTCAAACCACAGATTCCGGACGAGCCAGGCGCATACGAAAATAAATCCATGACTTCCCTACGCATAGACAAGTGGCTCTGGGCCGCCCGCTTCTTCAAGACCCGCGCCCTCGCCGCCCGCGCCTGCGACCTCGGCCGCATCCAGGCCAATAGCCAGCTAGCCAAACCCTCCCGCGACGTTCGCATTGGCGACATGCTGCAGATCAGGAATGAAGGGGGCGACTTCCAGGTGGAAGTCCTGCTTCTCAGCGAGGTACGCGGACCCGCCGCCGTAGCTCAGACCCTTTACCGCGAAACCGAAGCCAGCCAGGAGGCGCGCCGCAAGCTCACCGAGGAGCGAAAAGCTCTCCAGCAATTCGAAACCCTGCCCGAAGGCCGTCCCTCAAAACGCGACCGCCGGCAGATCAACCGGCTCCGGGGCAGGGGGTAGATGTTTTCCCGAAAAAATATCCGCCTTTTCTCAAAAAAGAAGTAGCAACGAATCAATAACTTACAGGATAAATGTGACGGCCGTCACACAATGTGATAATAAATCACTCATATTTTATGCAACTCTTGTGCTATAGTTTGAATCAGATAGTTTGCAAGGCCGAATCAATCCCGGCCTCATATGTCTGAACCAGTAAATAGGAGGAATTATGGCTATCACTCGTTGGGACCCATTTCGCGATGTACTTTCTTTGCAGAACCGTATGAACTCGCTTTTCCAGGACTACACCCGCGGTCAGAATGATGCGGACGCGCTGACGACTGCGGCCTTCGCTCCCCCGGTAGACGTCTATGAGGACGAGCACAAGGTTGTACTCAAGCTTGAAGTCCCCGGCATGAAGCAGGAAGATTTCGACATCCGCGTCGAAAACAACACGCTGACCGTCCGCGGCGAGCGCAAGTTCGAAAAAGAGGAAAAGGAAGAGAACTTCCACCGCATCGAGCGCCGTTACGGCAGCTTCTATCGCGCCTTCACCGTACCGAGCACGGTCAGCACGGAAAATGTGCGGGCGAGCTATGACGCCGGTGTTCTGAAGATCGAACTCGAGAAGCGCGCCGAAGCCAAGCCGAAGCAGATCAAGGTTTCGGTGGGCTCTGCCCCCGCAAAGCCGATCGAAGCCCCGAAGGTCGAATCCAAGGTAGCCGCCTAGAGCCGGCTAATACTATGGGGCATCCGGGGCCAAACCAGGGTGCCCCATCCTGACATAGTCAGGGTGGGGTTTTCCCGTAGAAGCGCCGAGCTTTTAGAGGATGGCGGGTGCCCCATCCTTTGGCGTCTTTTGCGAAAGGGTGGGAAGCATGAACCGTCGAAAGCCAGGGATAGGGTTTTCGGGTAGAAGCACCGGGCTTTAGCCCGGTGAACCGAGTCAACAATCAGAGGGGCTTCAGCCCCGGGATTTTAGGTTATCTCGCGGGAATGAGAAAATTGTTTCTCATTCCCGCGTTTGTTCATCTAGAAGAATTGAAAGCTGAGACCAGATATGGCAATCCGTTGGGATAAATTCACTGTCAAATCGCAGGAAGCGATTCAAAGCGCGGGCACCCTCGCAACCGAGCACGGCAACCCTGAGCTGCTGCCGCTGCACTTGCTCGCCGCCTTGCTTGAAGACAAGGAAGGCATCATCGTCCCTGTCCTGCAAAAAGTCGGAGTAGCAACCGACCAGCTCATCGCAAAAACACAAGAGGCACTCGGCAAGCTGCCCAAGGTTTCCGGATCGGGCGCGCAGCCCGGCATGTCGAACGCCATGCAGAAAGTCCTCGATCAGGCCTTCAAAGAAGCCGACAATTTCAAGGACGAGTACGTCTCGACCGAGCACCTCCTGCTCGCACTCGCAAAACAGAAAAATGAAGGCGCACAATTGCTCCTCGCCTCACAGGGCGCGACCTACGACGCGATCCTCAAGGGCCTGAGCACCGTGCGAGGAAGCCAGCGCGTGACCGATCAAAATCCCGAAGCAAAGTTCCAGGCCCTCGAAAAGTACGCCAAAGACCTCACCGAACTCGCCCGCCGCGGCAAGCTCGACCCCGTCATTGGCCGCGACGAAGAGATCCGCCGCGTCATCCAGGTTCTCTCGCGTCGCACGAAAAATAACCCCGTGCTCATCGGCGAACCCGGCGTCGGCAAGACCGCCATCGTCGAAGGCCTCGCCCGCCGCATCGTCTCCGGCGACGTGCCCGAGATCCTGCGCAACAAGCGCGTCATCTCGCTCGACCTCGGTTCGATGCTTGCCGGAGCAAAATTCCGCGGCGAGTTTGAAGACCGCCTCAAAGCCGTCCTCAAAGAAATCGAAGAGTCGAACGGCCAGATCGTTCTCTTCATCGACGAGCTGCACACCCTCGTCGGAGCAGGCGCAGCCGAAGGCGCCATCGACGCCTCGAACATGCTCAAGCCAGCGCTCGCGCGCGGCGAGCTGCGTGCCATCGGCGCAACCACGCTGAACGAGTACCGCAAGTACATCGAAAAAGACGCAGCCCTCGAACGCCGCTTCCAGATCGTCTTCGTCGGCGAGCCAAACGTCGAAGACACCATCGCGATTCTGCGCGGCCTCAAGGAGCGCTACGAGGCGCACCACAACGTCCGCATCAAGGACTCGGCCATCGTCGCCGCAGCCGAGCTGTCGCACCGCTACATCTCCGACCGCTTCCTGCCCGACAAGGCCATCGACCTCGTCGACGAAGCCGCCGCCTCGCTGGCCATCCAGATCGGCTCCGTCCCGACCGAAATCGACCAGCTCGAACGCCAGGCCACCTCGCTCGAAATCGAGAAGGCAGCCCTCAAGCGCGAGAGCGACGAGAACTCGAAACAGCGCCTCGAAGAAGTCGAGCGCGAACTGGCCGCTCTGCGCGAAAAAGCCACCGGCCTCCGCGCCCGCTGGCAGAAAGAGCGCGAAGCCATCACCCGCCTCGCCGACGTGAAAAAGAAAGTCGAAGCCCTGCGCTTCGAAGCCGAAGAGCAAACCCGCCTCGGCAACCTCGAACGCGCCGCGCAGATCCAGTACGGCGAACTGCCCCGGCTCGAAGCCGAGCTGAAGCAGCTCAACGCCGCACAGGACGGCACCGGCAACGCGCAGCGCATGCTCAAAGAAGAAGTCGACGAGGAAGACATGGCCCGCATCGTCTCCAAGTGGACCGGCATCCCCGTCTCCAAGATGCTCGAAGGCGAAGTGACGCAAGCTCGTCCAGATGGAAGCCCGTCTGCGCGAGCGCGTCGTCGGCCAGGACGAAGCCCTGTCCATCGTCGCCAACGCCATTCGCCGTTCGCGTGCCGGACTGAGCGACCCCAAGCGCCCCATCGGTAGTTTCATCTTCCTCGGCCCGACAGGCGTCGGCAAAACCGAGACCGCCCGCGCACTCGCCGAATTTCTCTTCGACGACGAGCAGGCGATGGTCCGCATCGACATGTCCGAGTACATGGAGAAGCACGCCGTGGCACGCCTCATCGGCGCGCCTCCGGGCTACATCGGCTTTGACGAAGGCGGTCAGCTGACCGAAGCCGTCCGCCGCCGGCCCTACTCGGTCGTGCTCTTCGACGAGATCGAAAAGGCGCACCCAGACGTCTTCAACGTGCTCCTGCAGGTTCTCGACGACGGCCGCCTGACCGACTCGAAAGGCCGCACCGTCGACTTCAAGAACACGGTCATCATCATGACCTCGAACCTCGGCGCGCAGGCGCTCAATGCTGAGCTGATCTCGAACGAAGTCGGCTTCGAGAAGGCACGCCAGCAGGTGATGGAAGTGCTGCGTCAAAGCTTCCGTCCCGAGTTCCTGAACCGTGTCGACGACATCGTCATCTTCCGTCCGCTGGGCGAAGATCAGCTCACGCACATCATCGATCTGCGGCTGGCCGATCTCAAAAAGCTGCTCGCCGACCGCAAGATCACGATCACGCTGACCGATGCCGCCAGGCACATGCTCTTCACGCAAGGCTACGACCGCGCCTACGGAGCACGTCCGCTGAAGCGCGCCATGCAGAAGCTGATCCAGGATCCGCTGGCGATGAAGATCCTCGACGGCGAAATCCTGCACGGCGACGAAGTAAAAATCGACGCCGACAAGCGCAGCAACACCCTCACCTTCGAGGTAACCAGCCGCGCCGGCATCCCGCTCGAAAGCCACGTAGCCATCGGCCGGGCATAAACCAACTGCCTCCGGCGGCCGCTACGCGCGGCGCGGTCCTCGCCGGACGGGCATAAGCAAAAAGGGGAAGGAGCAAACGCTCCTTCCCCTTTCGCATCTCTATCCACTCCAGAAACCGCTGTCATCCTGAGCGGAGCGCCAAAGGCGCGCAGTCGAAGGACCCGCACGAATGAAATTCGTGCGCCTTTTGCCTTGCGCAAGCAAGGCCCGCAGTTCGCATCGATAGCCACGAAAAAGGGTGGGCCCCCATCCTTTGCGCAGCAAGGGTGGGAAAGCAAGAACCCGGCCCAACCCAAAACCTCATTACATCGTATCCATCAAAACGAAATACAATGTCACCCATGAGCATCCAGAGCATCCCAGTCCGCCGCATCACCGGAGAAGAAACCACCCTCGCCGACCACGAAGGCAAAGTCCTCCTCGTCGTCAACGTAGCGTCCAAGTGCGGGCTCACGCCGCAATACGAAGGCCTCGAAAAGCTATACCGCAAATATAGCGACAAAGGCTTCGTCATCAGCGGATTCCCATCGAATGACTTCGCCGGACAGGAACCCGGCACCAACGACGAAATCCAGAGCTTCTGCAGTCTCAACTTCAGCGTCGATTTCCCGCTCTACGAAAAGATCACCGTGGTCGGCGAAGACAAGCACCCGCTCTATGACGCATTGATCGAAGCAAAACCAACTTCAGCCAAACCCTCCGGCGAGCCCTTCACTGAAAAGCTAATCAGGTTCGGCATCAATCCCAATCCCGAACCCGAAATCCTCTGGAACTTCGAAAAATTCATCGTGACCCGCAACGGAGAAGTCGCCGCCCGCTTCTCCCCCGACACCAAACCCGACGACCCAGCCCTCGTCAGCGCCATCGAATCGGAACTAGCAAAGTAGTAAAAACAGATTGTCATCCTGAGCGAAGCCGAAGGACCCGCACGAATAAAATTCGTGCGCCCTTTGCCTTGCGCCAGCAAGGCCCGGTAGAAGCACCGGGCTTCAGCCCGGTGAATACGAAGCCCAAAACAAGAGGGCCTTTAGGCCCGGTAAACAGCTCGAATTTGCTGCACACCCCATCCGGCGCTAGAATTCTCCGGCAGTCCAAACACGGAGGACCCAAGTGCGAGCAGCCCTCATGACCCGCGAATACCCGCCCAACGTCTACGGCGGCGCCGGAGTTCACGTCGAATACCTCAGCCGCGAGCTCGCCAAAAAAATCGAAGTCGAAGTCCACTGCTGGGGCGATCAGAACTCCGACAGCGCCAACCTCCACGTCCGCGGCGCGCAGCCCTGGGACAAGCTCTCGCAAGGCGAGCCGCAAAAATTCACCACCGCCCTCGAAGCCATGAGCCTCAACCTGCTTCAGGTCAAAAGTCTTTCAAAGATAGACGTCATTCACACGCACACCTGGTACGTCTCGATGGCAGGCTTCCTCGGCAAGAAGCTCCACAACATCCCCTTCGTCCTCACCACGCACAGCCTCGAACCCCTGCGCGCATGGAAAGCCGAGCAGCTCGGCAGCGGCTACGCCATGAGCTCATGGATGGAGCGCACCGCCATCCTCGACGCCGACGCCATCATCGCCGTCTCCAAAGGCACCAAGGCCGACATCCTCCGCGCTTATCCCGACGTGCAGGCAGAGCGCATCCACGTCATCTACAACGGCATCGATCTCGCGCAGTACCAGAAAACAACCGACACCTCAGAACTCCCCGGCTTCGGCGTCAATCTCAGCCAGCCGTATGTTCTCTTCGTAGGCCGCATCACCCGCCAGAAAGGCGTCACCCATCTCGTCGATGCCATCCGCTACCTGCCGCCCAACACGCAAGTCGTCCTCTGCGCCGGCGCGCCCGACACCCCCGAGATCCTCGCCGAAATGCGCAAAAAATCGAAGAAGCCCGCGCCCATAGCCCCAACATCGTTTGGATCGACAAGATGGTCACCAAGCAGGAAGCCATTCAGCTCTACAGCAACTGCGCCGTCTTCTGCTGCCCCTCGGTCTACGAGCCCTTCGGCATCATCAACCTCGAAGCCATGGCCTGCCAGGCCCCCGTCGTAGCCAGCGCCACCGGAGGCATCCTCGAAGTCGTCGTCGACGGAACCACCGGCTACCTCGTCCCCTTCGAGCAGGACCCAACCACCAGCTTCCCGACAAATCCGGACAAGTTCGCCCGCGACCTGGCAGCAAAACTCTCCGACTTACTCGCCGACACGGCAAAGGCAAAACAATTCGGCCAGGCCGGCCGCAAGCGCGTCGAAGAACACTTCTCCTGGACCGCCATAGCCGACCAGACCATCGATCTCTACAAAAACCTGATTGCCACAAAATCTAAATAGCTCAGTCGCGAAAATAAGTTAAAGATAAGTTGTCATCCTGAGCGAAGTGACCGAAGGGAGCGCAGTCGAAGGACCCGCACGAATGAAATTCGTGCGCCAATTGCCTTGCGCAGCAAGGCCCATCTGAGCAGTGTCACAAAAAGGGTGCCCATCCTTTCGCGCAGTTTGCGAAAGGGTGGGAAACCACCAACCCTAAAACGAGCCGTCATTCTGAGGAGCAACGCGACGAAGAATCTCAGCGATGAAGGCTAAAGCAAGGCAACATCAAGGCACAGTAACCACAATCTTCCCGATCTGAGCATTCGACTCCAGATACCGATACGCCTCCACGACCTGCGCAAACGGAAACGTCTTCGCAATCTTCGGCTGAAACCGCCCATCGGCGAGACGGTCATAGACGTACTTCTTTGCCGCCTCCAGCTTCGTCGGGTCCGGACTATGCGTGAACTCCAACAGCGTGTACCCGCGAATCCAGAGCCCCTTCGTCAGCACCGCAAACAGCGGAAACGGCGTAGGCTGCATCGACAGCGCCCCGTACTGAAAAATAATCGCGCCCGGCTGCGCCGCATCCGCCAGCTTCTCCAGAAACGGCCCCGCCACAGGATCGAAAATCACACGCGCTCCCTTGCCCCCGGTAATTTCCGCGACGCGCGCGACCAGATCCTCTTCCTCAGTCGCAATCACATGGTCCGCACCCAGCTTCGTCAACTCCGCCTTCTTGTCGCTCTTCCGCGTCGTCGCAATCGGAATCCCGCCCTCGGCCTTGGTAATCTCAATCGCGGCAATCCCCACGCTGCTCGAAGCCGCCGGAATCAGCACGAAATCGCTCTCCTTCACATGAGCGATATCCACCAGCGCGCCATAGGCCGTCAGGTATTGCATCCAGATCGCCGCGCCTTCGACCGAAGACAGCTTCGCCGGATACTCACCCAGCGCCGCCACCGGAACCAGCACCTCCTCGCCCACCATGCCATACTCGTTCAACGAAAAGGCCGGCACCACCGACACCCGCTTGCCAACCCAGCTCGCGTCCACATCCGGCCCGACAGCCTCGACCACCCCCGCCGCCTCATAGCCCAATCCGGCCGGGAACTTCGGCTGATAAAGATACTGCCCGTGGTAAAACATCGACTCGGCCCGATTCAGCCCGATCGCCTCGACCTTCAGCCGCACCTCACCCTTGTCCGGCAGCGGCACAGCCACTTCCTCAATCTTCAAAACTTCCGGCCCACCGACTTCATGAAAACGAACAACATCAGGCATGCAATCACCTCGTGTCGTTTGGATGGCCCGCTCCGGTCAAACGACTCGACAGCCACCGAATCAACCTTAACCAAGAGATTATTCGCGGTTGAAGACCATGATGTTGGGTTTATCCCTACCCGGTATGTGGACGGTCATGGTGAGCATTTTGCCGCCCGGGGAGACTTCGATCTGCTGCGTATAAAGAGTCTTCCCGTTAATCTTGTCGATACGTTCGACAGCGCGATCGTTGATGCGATGGCCTGAGGAGGCATACCCCGGCGGAATGTTGGGGCCGGAGCCGGGATAGTCCTTGCCGTCGAACTGGAGACTCTGGGTGACCTGAGCGGCGACGTTGGTAAAGGAGAGACCGTCATCCTGGAAGGGCTTAACCTCCATCTCATAGGTCGAGTTGACGTCTTCAGTGGTGCTTTCCCATGTGCCTACGAAGCCAGACGTTTTGCCGTCGGGAGCCGGTCCCGCGATGCGCTGGTAGATGTAGTGCAGGTTGGTGGTGGTGCCGTTATCGTGATATCCGGTGAAGTTGTCGGTTAATGTTTTGCCGTCAGGGGAAAGCTCCCAGAGTCCAATGATGGTGGTGCGGCCGTTGGTTTTGCGGACGCCCTTCCAGTGGTGCGCGTCCTGGACGGTGATGGAGAAGGTGGTGCCGTAGAGGGCTGGCTGATCCGTGCCGTCGGCGGTGACAGTTTCGACATTGTCGCCGGAGAAGATGAGGTTGTATCTGTTGGGGCCGGCGGACTCGACTTTCATCTGGTCGGTAAGGCGGCTGTGGGAGGGATCGAGCTTCCATTTTCCGAGAAAGGGTGCGACAGAATCGTCCGCGTGGAGAATGGTAGTCAGCAATGCGAGGGTGAGCAGAAGTAGGAGACTGCGTTTAGCCATAGCTTGCTCCGTGGATGGATTATGCTGCTTGTCCGCGCTGTTGGGTAATGCACGAACGTAGCCAATCGGACTGCAGGCAGAGAAACAGAGTTGCGGCGGGTTAACTATTGCTGGGATGAAGGTTAAGCACACGGCAACGGGCGCCCGGAAGGCAGCATGAATCTGTAAGGGATGTTCGCTGGTGGACACCGATGTGCCGGAAGCGGACAGAGATGCGGGGAGGTCTTTCCGGGTACTAATCCCTGATTCGAAACAATGCTGTATCGAATCTCAAAATATTCTGCGGCGAGGAGGCACTGCGCCTCCCCACCACCAGGCAAACTATCCCTGCACCGCAGGCCTTGCCGCCAGAACGGCGCTAAAACTGCCGCGATACTGCAGAAAGACCACCACCCACAGCACACACGCCACCAGTGCCGGAGCAATGCTCGCCGGTGCAAGCGTCAAATGAAACGCAAGGATGTTGTACAGCTCAGCCGCAAGCACCGTCAGCGCGAGCGGCACAAAGAAGCCCGAAAGCAACAGCAGCCCGCCAATCAACTGCATCGCGAAGAAGAACGCGGCAAAATGCGACGCGCTCACGGCGACAAAGAACTGCAGTGCAAGCGGATTCGTCGGCGGTGGCTGGTGGATGAAGTTAAGAAATCCGTTCAGGCCAAAGACAATAAAAATCAGCCCCAACAGGTAGCGCGCTATGACGGAAACAATCTTCATGTGTCGTCTCCTTACATTGTCTGCGCATGCGTTTGCACGGCCTGAAGATGCGGCGCGAGAAACGCATCACGGTCCTGTCCATAGTCGAGTGCCGCGGTTCCGCCTGCCGTGAGGAAAGTCACATCTGTCACTCCGAGGAAGCCAAAGACCGACCGCAGGTAGGGCTCGACAAAGTTGAAAGAGGCCATCTGCGTCTGTGGATCATAGACACCACCGGTTGCGATGATGAACGTCGCCTTCTTGCCCGTGAGCAGTCCTTTCGGCGTTCCATCCGCATAGGAAAACGTCCTGCCCACGCGGGCGATCTGGTCGATCCAGAGCTTCAGCACCGAGGGCACACCGAAGTTATGCATCGGCACGCCAAACACGTACTCATCGGCCTGCTCTAATTCGGCGAGCAAAGTGTCCGAAAGCGCCAGCAGTTTCTTCTGTTCCGGAGTGCGCGCCTCTTCGGGAGTGTAGGCAGCGCCTACCCATTCAGCGGTGACAGGCGGGATCGGAGTTGCGTTAAGGTCGCGGTCGACAACCGTTCCATCGGGGTGTGAGGACTTCCATTGAGTAACGAACGCATCGGTAAGCTGACGCGAGACAGATCGCCCATACAGCGGGCTTGAGTCGATGTGAAGAAGCTTGGACATATTGAAAATCTCCTATGCGACAAATGATGTTTAATAGACATATGTCGATTCAAATAAATCGACAAGTGTCGATTAAACATCTAATGCTGCAGAAGGAGCTATGCTTAAACTGCAATGGCAGACGCATTCCAACCCGGTAACACGGCGGAAAACACCGACCCCCGTGTCCTCCGCAGCCGTCAGATGTTGATGGAGTCTTTAGTTAGATTATTGAATCGTAAGGAGTTCGACGACATCTCCATCCAGGAGATCGCCGATGAAGCCACCCTGAATCGGGCCACCTTCTACCTCCATTACCCGGACAAAAACGCTCTGCTGCAGGCCATGACAGCCGCCCGCTTCCGCGACCTTATTGCGCGACGCGGCCTTTCTTTCTCGAATTGCGACGGCGCGCTGCGAGCCATTGCGCTGGGCGTCTGCGATTATCTCGCCGAGACTGCGGGCTGCCCAAGCCAGTTGGCCAAAATGCCGCTCGAAGGTTCCATCATCCCGGTCGTGGAGATCATATTTCAGGAAGGCGCCGCGAAGCATGGGATGGCACCGAGCGCCGATTCCAAACTGCTGGCAACCACGGCGGCCTGGGCCATCTTCGGTGCCGCGCGACAGTGGCACCAGACTCCGGACCGCATCCCCGCTGAGGAAATGGCTGCCAGGATTGAAGCGATGGTAAAGCCGATTTTTCTCAGCGCCTCCGTGTAGGTTCGTGTAGGAATGTAGAGCGGGTTTCAACGCTATCCCGACAAATTAGAGGGGATCAGAGTATGTCGTCAAACGTACAGCCTGACGTGGTGATTCGAACTGCCGCACCAGAGGATGGCCCAGCATGCGGGCAGATTTGCTATGACGCCTTCTCCACAATTAACGCGGCTCACGGGTTTCCTTGCGATTTTCCTGGGCCAGAGGTCAGTATCGGGTTGCTTTCGATGATGTTTTCCACCCCAGGCTTCTATTGCGTGGTGGCGGAAAGCGATGGCCGCATCATGGGCAGCAATGTCCTTGTTGAACAGGCTGTGATCCAGGGCGTCGGCCCGCTCACGATCGACCCCAAAGCACAAAACCTCGGGATTGGCCGTAAGCTCATGCAGGCTGTGATGGATCGCGCGGACCAGAACGGCGCAGCTGGAGCGCGGCTGGTGCAGGCTGCCTTTCACAATCGCTCGCTCTCACTTTACACATCGCTCGGCTTTGACATCCGCGAGCCTCTTTCCTGCCTGCAGGGACAAACCCGCGAACGAAGCATCCCTGGATGCGTGGTGCGACCCGCCCAACCCGCGGATGAGGACGCCTGCAATGCTCTATCGCGTCGCGTTCACGGATTTGATCGAGGCGCCGAGTTGGCGCAAGCAATACAACAGGGCACTGCGCGTGTGGTAGAGCGTGGGGGCCGCGTGACCGGATACACGACGAATCTCGGTTTCTTCGGCCACTCCACGGCGGAGACAAACGTGGACATGCAATCTCTTATTGCGTCAGCAGAATCATTCGCGGGCCCGGGAATCCTTGTGCCTTCACGGAACAACACTCTGCTGCGCTGGTGCCTGGCGAACGGCCTGCGCGTCGTCCAGCCAATGACACTCATGAGCACCGGACTCTATAACGATCCCGCCGGGGCGTGGCTGCCATCCATAATCTTCTGAAGCTTCCCTGGAACAACCTTTGCGCGGATGGCATCCCCTGGTACAGGCTCTCTACACGCGATGAGTGACTTAGCGATTTGAGAGCGTGAATCCAGAATTCTTCCTGGCCACTTCCAGTGGCGCAGCTAACGAGCCCATCCAGCCATCTAAGAATCGAGCACTCGGCTCTCGCGGGGCACCCTGTCGCAAGTGACAGTTCCCGTCAATCAATCATTTTGCTCAAATCAAAATACGAACGACAACGGGTCTGATAACAACGCGCTAGTATAAGGACGTCTGTGAATTAGTATGTCTTGCGGTTGTTCGAGCACGGCATTCGCAGTAGGGTTGTGGCGCTTCAACCGTTCGCGCTCCGGAGAGAGACTGTGCTCCTGAATCTCAAGGACAGTGCGCAGGCGAGCGAGCAGTTCTTCCGCTCGATTTTCGAGAATGCCCAACTTGGGATCACCTTCTTCGATATTAATGGCCACTCGGTTTTCTCTAACCGCGCTTTGCACGAGATGCTGGGTTACTCCGCAGAAGAACTGAGCCACTTTGAAAAATGGGACGAGATCGTTCACCCGGATGAACGTCAACCTGTGGCGGAACGATATGGGGAACTCGTCCGCGGCGAGCGCGACAAGGACGAATGGGAACAACGCCTGATTTGCAGAGACGGCCGCATTATGGTGGCAAACGCACGGCTCTCATTGCTCAGGGATGCTGTGGGAAACCCGCAATACGTTGCCTCATTAATGGAAGATATTACAGAACGCAAGCGGACTGAGGACAGGCTGCGGGCCAGCGAACAGCTCTTCCGCTCAATATTCGAGAATGCCCAGCTAGGGATCGCTTATTTCAAGATTGATAGCCAGGAACATGTTTCCAACAACGCCCTCCAGGAAATGCTGGGTTACACCGGAGAAGAGCTCGGTCGGCTGGAACAATGGGATGAGATTGTTCCCGAGGATGAACGCCTCGCCTGCGCGCAGCGATATGCGGAGCTCATACAAGGCAAGCGGGACACGGACGAATACGAACAGCGCTTCATCCGGCGCGATGGCCGCATCGTGATTGGCAACGGGCGGTTTCGGTTGCTCCGGGATGCGGCCGGTAATCCGCAGTACATCGTAGGTCTAACGGAAGACATCACGGAACGTAAGCGTAGCCAGAACGCGCTGCAAGAAAGCGAGCAACTCTTCCGCTCGATCTTTGAGAATGCGCAGACCGGAATCAGCCTCTACAACGTTGCCAAGGGACAATATTTCACCAACCGGGCACTGCACGAGATGCTGGGTTGCAGTCATGAAGATGTGGATTCAGTCGAGAAATGGGACAGATTTGTCCATCCAGATGAACGTGTCTCGGGCGCGGAACGATACGCGGAACTCATCAGTGGTGAGCGCAACAAGGATGAGTGGGAACAAAGATTCGTTCGTAGTGACGGCCGCATCGTCATTGCGGATGGGAGTTTCCGCGTAATCAGCGACGGTGCGGGAAAGCCGCAGTATCTCCTGAATATGACGAAAGACATTACGGATCGCAAGCAGGCGGAAGCGAATCTCGTGGCGGCCAAAGAAGAGGCGTTGGCTGCCACGAAGGCCAAGTCAGAGTTTCTCGCCAACATGAGTCACGAGATCCGCACGCCAATGAACGCGATCCTCGGCATGACGCATCTAGCATTGAAGACGGAGTTGACACCAAAGCAGCGCGACTATCTGACCAAAACAAGGGTTGCCGCTCAGGCACTGCTCGGCGTTATCAATGACATCCTGGACTTCTCGAAGATTGAAGCCGGGAAGCTGGACATGGAAAATACGGAGTTTCGCCTCGGCCATGTGCTTGAAAACCTCTCCTCAGTGGTCTGTCAGAAGGCTCACGACAAGAATCTGGAGTTCCTAGTAGACGCAGCGCGCGATGTACCGCAGGAACTTATTGGCGACCCCTTGCGACTCGGTCAAATATTGATCAACCTCGTTAACAACGCGGTGAAGTTTACCGATCGCGGCGAGGTACTAGTGAGGGTTTCGCTCGAAGAAAGAATATCCGAGCGGGTCAAGTTAAAGGTTTCCGTTCGTGACAGTGGTATCGGGATGACGCCGGATCAGACGGCGCGCTTGTTTCAGGCGTTCAGTCAGGCCGACACATCTACAACGCGAAAATTCGGTGGCACCGGTCTGGGTCTCTCTATCTCCAAGCGGCTGGTCGAGATGATGGGAGGCGAAATCTGGGTGGAGAGCCATTACGGCGTGGGCAGCACGTTCCTTTTCACCGCCTGGTTTGGCATCGGATCGAAGGAGTCGCAGCGAAAGCCGTTTACGCAGGACATGGCAGGCATCCGGGCTCTGGTGGTGGATGACAGCGCATTGGCCCGCGAGATCCTTACAGCGGCGTTAAAGGGATTCGCGCTCGGGTTGATTCGGTTTCCTGTGGTGAGGACGCGCTCCGAGAACTGGCTGCTGCCGATTCGCACGATCCCTACCAAGTGGTCTTGATGGACTGGCGGATGCCGGGCATCGACGGCTTGAATGCAAGCCAAGTTATCAAGCGCGGCGATCAGCTGGAGCATGTTCCCAAGATCGTGTTGATGACGGCGTTTGGACGAGAGGACATTCGAGCGCAGGCGGAACAGATGGGAATCGAAGGGTACCTGTTGAAGCCAATCAGCGAGTCTGTACTCTATCACACGTTGTTGGACCTGTTTGGTGTGACGGGAAAGACGAGAGATCGCGAAGCAGCGAGTCGAGGACGGTGCTGGTTCCTATAATCTGAAGCGGCATCCGGGTTCTTCTTGTCGAAGATAACGAGGTTAACCAGCAGGTAGCCACCGAACTTCTTGAGAGTGCTGGTGCCATTGTGAGGATCGCCAATCACGGTGGCGAGGCCGTGAAGATCCTGACGGAAGGCGATTCGCCTCCACCGTTCGATGTGGTGCTCATGGACTTGCAAATGCCTGAGATGGATGGTTGCACCGCTGCAAAGCTTATTCGGGCGCGGCTGCAGTTCCAAGATCTGCCAATCATTGCGATGACGGCACACGCATTGGTCGAAGAACGGCAGAACTGCCTCGACGCGGGAATGACCGACTACGTGAGCAAACCCATCGATCCCGATGCGCTTTTTACGACGCTGCTTCGCTGGGTCAAAGCGCGTCAGGTACATGCTGCCGGAAAAAGATGCCAGACCAGCAAAGACGCTGACCGATGAGACTTTGCCTGAGATTGAAGGTATTGACGTGGCAGGCGGGCTACAGCGCGTCGCCGGGAACAAACGGCTCTACCGCGATCTGCTGGTGCAGTTCGCAGCAAAGCAGGCCGATGCTCCCGAACAGATCTTGGCCGCAATCGAACGTGGAGACCTGAAACTGGCTGAGCGCCTCGCGCACACGGTGAAGGGTGTCGCTGGAAATATTGGGCTCGGACAAGTTCTCGTTGCTGCTGAAAAGCTAGAAAAAACAATCCACCGCAGAGATGTGGTGGACCTCGCGCTACTCGAAGAATTTACTCAATTGCTAGGCCGTCAGATTCAGGCGATTCGCCAAGCGATGCAGGAGACGTTGCCCGAGCAGTCGCCCATCGCGGAAAATCGCGCAGGTCTCGACGAGCAAGCCATATCAGCTGCCATCGCGCGCCTCAGGGTTCTCCTCGAGTCTAGCGACGGGGGCGCTGTCGAGGCATTTCTCGCCGTTCAGAACGTCCTGGCCGGGACCATCGAGAGATCCGAATTGGGTGCCCTCGGCAGGACAATCAGCGAGTTCGATTTCGACGCAGCGCTCCTAAAGTTAGATGAATTGACCAAAAATACAGCGCTGACAAAGAAGCGCTGATTGAGTTCGCAGCCGAACCGGCCCGTTGCCTGGCCCGATCCATCGAAGGCGCCTCGAGATCTGGCCACGACGCTTCAGAGGTGAGGCGAGCGACAGTCTGATTGGTACCGGGAAGTCGGCCAGTGTCCGCCGATCTGTCCAGCGTGATCCTCGGTTGACGCCAGCAGGCCAAGTAACTCATCGAGCTTCCGTTTCAATAAAAAAGGCACAACGCTCGTCCCACGCTTTCTTCCTCTTGAAAGTTATTTTTTCAAAAAAGAAAAATCCAGGACACATTCTGGATCAGATCGGACTAGGTCGCCCTAAAACGGGAAACAATTTAGAAAAATATCATCGTCGCAACGACTTATGGGCATACGATTATTTTCGTATCAGGTATCCTAGAAAGAGGAAGCACGACAAAAGCCCGCTGACCGCAGCGGGCTTTTGTCATTTCGCGAAACACACAACAAACAAGCTGAAAATGTAACCAACACAAGTACCCTTATTTGGAAGAATTTACGAAAAACATGAGGGGGAGCGAGGGTAGAAGCGGTGGGCTTTAGCCCCACCGAATGAGCTGGGCCAAAGCCCCGTACCTTACTGCCGTAGGCATGAGCGCAGGCGAAGCAGATGCTCCCTAACCACCTGTATTTAGAGGAATTTACAAAAAACAGGGGAGGGGTTCTAAGCCCGCTCACCCTGACGCAAAGTTGAAGCGATGGTGAAGCCGATCTTCCTTACCGCTTCCATATAGGGTCGCTACGACTATTCACGACCTCTACGAAAACATCCTCAAAGTGGGTCTGCACCACAAATAAATCAACACGTCGTCTTGTCGAAAGCGGTCCCTCCCGGCTGATACCATGCAAGCCATGAACAAACTTGCGCCTTTCCTCTGGTTCAATGACAACGCCGAAGAAGCCGCTGAGTTTTACCTGACCGTCTTCCCTCATGCGCGCAAGCTCGATGAGTTGCGGTCCAAAGGCGTCGGTCCCTGGCCCGTCGGCAAGATTGCCACGATCACCATTGAGCTTGAGGGCCAGGAGATGGTCTTTCTCAACGGCGGCCCCGCGCATCAGCTCAACCCCGCCTTCTCGTTCTTCGTCCGCTGCAATTCTCAGGAAGAGATCGACAGCTATTGGGACAAGTTGATCGAAGGCGGCAAGCCCATGGCCTGCGGCTGGCTTACAGACCGCTTCGGCCTATGCTGGCAAATTGTGCCGCGCAATATCGGCGAGTTGATCAGTCACCCTAAAGCCATGGCAGCCATGATGGGAATGATCAAGATGGATCTGCCCGCGCTGGAAGCCGCCGCGCGAGAAAACTGAGAGCCTTCTCTAGCCACTTCCAGTCAGAATATCGGGATGGAGAAGTCGTCTTGTGTTGACCAACTGAGTCGTTACCCAGAGGGGCGTTTATTACTGAGCGGTCCGGAGACCGACTCGCCTTGGAAAGCGCCATCAATGAGCGCATTGCCTGTTATCGCCAGTGGGAATTACTTCCGCATTGACCGTCACTCGCCCCAATACATCACTTCCACAATGCCGACGTGCACTGAGGCTTAGCGCTACTCTTCAACCCTGCAATGCTGCTCGTCTCTCGGGCGCACTGTGGTTACACCAGCCGTCCCGGCAGATACTGTCCCAGAAAACGCCGCGCCAGGATGAATCCGTCTTTGCGCTGCTGCGGGAAGTCGGGAAGGTTGCCGCTTTGCGGCGCATCCCAGAACTGGTCCTCGTGCTCCACCGCGATGGCGCCGTTGAACTGGATCTGCAGCAGCACCGTGAGGAACTCCGGCCAGTTCACGATTCCCTGTCCGGGGATGCGGTAACGCCACCATCCATGTCCGGAAATGCCCACCTGCTGCAGCACCGGCTGGATGATCTCGGTATCCTTGGCATGCACGGCGAGGATGCGATCTTTGAACTGCCACGCCACGCTGATCGGGTCAATGTACTGCCGCACGAAATGCGAAGGATCGAATTCCAGCCCCAGCCGCTTGCTCGGCACGAGATCGAAGACGGCCAGCATCGCCGCTGGAATGCTGGCGAAATTGGCAATGTTTGGGTAGTTCTCCCATCCCATCCCCACGTCAAGTTTTTCGCAAACGGGCAGGTATTTTTCGTTGAAGACATCGGCGAAGGCTTTGGCCTGATCTTCCATGCTGGCGCCTGGCATCCCGCCGCTGAAGGTTCCAACAAACTTGCAGCCCAGGCGATGGCAAAATTCCAGGGCGCGAACAAACTCGGCATTCGCAGTCGCGCGCTTGCCTGCATCGGGGTCCGTGTGGTTTGGGCCGAAGTATTCAATGCTGACAATGCGAATGCCTGCATTGCGCGCCGTGGCCAGAATCTGATCGATAGCGCTGTCGCTTAGATCCGGGTTGAAGTCCGGACCCGGCGTCACCACCACGCCTTCGTAACCGGCTTGCGCCGCAAAGGCGAGCTTCTCCGGCGAGTACGGGGTGATGATGGACAGTTTGGGATAGGACGTATCTGCTGGCATGGCCATCTGCCCTGCATGCTCCTGCGCCGTCTGTGCCGTCGCAGCCTTTGCTCCCGCGATGCCCAGCGCCGCCGCGGATGTGCCGCCCACCTTCAAGAAATCGCGCCGATTCCAAAACGAGTATTCGCTCTCCATCGCCTTCGTCTCCTATATTCGACGCAATCCTTCGATCGGGTCACTTGCCCTGCAGAATTATATATAGAGCACGCAGCCGACTCTGGCGGCGGTTTCCTCGGCGGGGTAGCGCAATTTTTTTCGAATCCTCCATCTCTGATGACCATCCTGTCACATATGACGGCCATCCTGGTCGATGGCCGGTCATCAAGGAGGAGTCATGAAGCTCGCAGGCAAAAAGGCTCTCATTACCGGAGGCAACAGCGGCATCGGCCTGGCCACAGCCCGCCTTTTCATCTCTGAGGGCGCGGAAGTCGCAATTACGGGTCGCGATCAACAGACACTGGATGAAGCGGTCGCCGAGCTGGGATCGAAAGCGCACGGCTATCGCGCCGACGTTACGGTTGCGGAGGACCGCAAGAAGCTTTTCGCTGACCTCGCCAAAGACTTTGGCAAACTTGACATCGTCTTCGCCAATGCGGGCATTTCTGGCAGGACGCCGACTGGCACGACCGACGAAGCCATCTTCGAGAAGGTAGTCCACACCAACCTCAACGGTGCTTTCTTTACCGTCAATTCAGCCGCTCCTCTCATGAACGACAACGGCAGCATCATCTTCAACGGATCGGTGCAAAGTTATCTCGGTCAACCAGGCGTGGCTGCCTATGCTGCCACGAAAGGCGGACTCGTCTCGATGGCGCGATCCATCGCCGCAGACCTTGCACCGCGCAAGATTCGCGTGAACGTGGTGGCCCCGGGGGCGACGAAGACTCCCATCTGGAAGCGCGGCGCGCGCGCCAATGCCACGGCAGAGGAGTCCGCAAAAGTTTCCGACTTCTTCTCTTCCACGGTTCCACTCGGCCGTTGGGGCGAGCCGGAAGATCTGGCCAAGGCAGTGCTCTTTCTTGCCTCCGACGATTCGTCCTACATCAACGCGATCGAGCTGATGGTGGATGGCGGATTGACGGGCGCTCCCTTCGGAGCCGCCATTCTTCGCGGCTGATCGTAGAGAATTGCCAATGCTTTTTCAAGGAGATTCTGTATGTCACATCATTTCGATACCAAACTGGCGAGAGAAGATCCGAGCCTCAACCTCTGCGACTTTTATTTATTTGACGGCCCTTCGGGCAAGACGGTAATGGCCATGACCGTGAATCCGGATGTGGGATTATCGGCTCCGGATACGCTTCATCCAGAAGGGCTCTACGCCTTCCGGTTCGACCTGAACGGAGATGCGAGGGAAGAGGTTACGTTCAAGTTCAGGTTTGGTGAACCACGGCACGAAGATGGCAGTGAGCATACGCACATTCAGCCGTTTGTCGTGCGCAAGGCGACGGGTGACGATGCTCTTCGTGGTGACGCCGGAGAGAGTCTGGTTGAGGGTGAAACCGGTTCAGTCGCGACGAATTCCGGCCTTCGTGCGTATGTTGGGATTGCTCCAGAGCTATTTGCGGCAAATGCTGGATTCCGCCCATTTATGACCGCTTTCTATCAGGACCAGCGCTACGATGGAAACGCCTTTCTGCATCAGCAGGATCCCTTTGCGAGGCGGAATATTACGGCGATTGTGCTGGAGGTGCCGAGCGAACTGATTGGGACGGGAAAAGTCAACGCATGGGCGACGATCTCCCTCTTTGGCCATGCGCCGGAGGTACAGGTTTCGCGTTGGGGCCTGCCTATGGTTACGCATCTCTTCCTGAGCGACCCGAGCGATCCAGAGCTGAAAGAACAATTCAATGCGTCGGTTCCGTCTGAAGATCTGGAGCGCTTCGCGAAGCCGATCGCGGATGTTGCCGAGAAGATGACGACCTATGCCGGTTCGGCGGCGGACCCGGGTGAATACGGGAAGGTGATCGCTGCACGGCTTTGTCCCGACACGTTGCCTTACGAGCTTGGAACGTCCGCCGCATTTGAGCTGGCCAGCTTCAATGGACGCGCGCTCAGCGACGATGTGCTGGATGTGATGTTGACGCTGGCGGCCAACACGCCAATTGCCGATGGACTTGCTCCCGACTACGGGCGCATTCGTAAGGATTTCCCGTATTATGGAGCGCCGTATACGGCCGAGGAGCAGGTCGCGGTAACGCCAATGCCGCGCCCGGCTAAGAAATAGGCGGGAAGCGACGCTTGAGAATGATGTTGGGGATCAGGGCGCTTCCGTGGGCAGCTGGTATTCGAAGATCGCAGCTGTGCTTGCCTTCGGCGATGATCGGAAGCCAGGGAGTGGGCGCGGGGAGGGAACGGCCCCGCATCAGTCGGTGCCAAATCGCCGAATCATTCATCGAGAACCGATTGATACTGGAAAGTCGGCCAGCGTTTACCAACGGATGCAGTATCCATTCGAATGGTGATAACAGCCGAGTACGCATCGAGCTTTCATTCTTCAGATAGAACGCGCAACGCGACCATCAAGTCATATGTCCCGCCGCGTGCCCCACATTGTTCTTCCTCTTGAGGTTGCTTTCTAAAAAGGGCAATCCCAAGACACATTCCGACACATTCCAGATCAGAAACTGCAGAAGCGCGTATCTTCACGATCGGACTCGGAAGTCCCAAAATGGGAAATAATCAAGAAAAATAATCATCGTCGCAACGACTACTAACATACGATTACCTTCGTATCAGGTATCCTAGAAACAGGAACAACAAAAGCCCGCTGATCGCAGCGGGCTTTTTTCATTGCCTGCGTCTGCTCTCAGAAAGAGAGTCGAAAACCGGATAGACGCAAACTACTTTTATTTGGACGAATTTACAAGAACACCGGGGAGAGGGCCAAGAGACGGGTGCCCCAAAACGATCGCCGTCAAAGGCAGCACTCATCGGCGAAAGATCCTGGATTGACCGGATGGGATTGCTAAACACAAGGGCGTCTATCGGTACTAATCCGCCGAACATGCTTCAAATAGCACTCGATGAGTACTGAGCCCTGAAGGCAACAGCCGAGCCAAGGTCGCTTGCCCGGAAAGCCGACCATCCGGCCAAGTGACGAGAAGCAGGTTTCAACTAAGCCTCCGCCGCCCTTAGCCGGGGTCTCCGAGATAGCCTGCCTTTGCTTTACGTTCAGTTGCTCGCGCATGATGATCACGTTGAGCGGGAACATTTTGTTCGACAAAGTTCGCGAAGGAAAGCATGGCGTTCTCCGCGCGGAGGACCAAAATCTCCCCCCGAGAACACAGGGCTACAGAGGAATACATTAGAGGAATTTCGTCGATCCTAGACACCGTTGGCGTGCTGGCGAATCAATTACAGAAACTTAGAGCGAGTTTCTTCCTCATTGTGGAATACGCACTGGACGGCGAGACGGGCGACGTGGCGACCGATCCCAAATCTTGCAGCGGAACGAAAGCAGAGGTATCCATATGCCGCGCGGCGCATTGACTAGTGAAGGTCCCAAAAACCAAGATCCCCGCCCATTGGCGCAAACGGCGCGCGATAAGGACGGGGTACCTGGCCTCCTGAGCTTTACTTCTTGGGCCGCGACTCCGGCGGCACAAGCCCTGCGAGGCGGTAGTACACAACGAGCTGGCCGTAGTGTTCTCCGCTATGCTCGATGATGCCGTATGCAATGTCGATAACGCGCGCTTTCTGCTGAGGGTAATAAACAACCTCCGTCATCAGGCCTTTTTCGCCTTTCGACTGGATGGCGGCTGCGCCATCGGCGAAGGACTTCTTGACGAACGCAACGATGTCGGCCTTGGACTTGTATTGCTCTCGCTTCGGATCTTCTGCCGCGGGAGGCTTCTGCCCCATCGCAGGATTCGTGAAGTAGTAGCATGAACCCGCCGCGTGCAGTAATTGCTCGGCGAAGCTCCGCTGCGCGGGTGTCGGCTTGAAGTCATATTTGTCCTCAGGAAAATCTTCGGCCAGCGCCGTCAGCTTGCGGCCAATCTCATTCCAGGAATCGAGCACGACTTTCGATTCCGGATCGGCAGGTTTGACGGCTGCATCTTTCTTCATCGTGTCCTGGGCATGGACAGCAAATGCAAATGCCAGCAGGACGATAGCGAGAAACGTTGTTCTTTTCATTTCTTTCTCCACGCTTGAGTTTCGCGAATCAAAGCTTCATTGTCTTATTTCGCCTGCGCCAGCTCTGTAACAACTGCGGCAACCTTTTCGAGTATCTCGTTCCAGCCCTCCAACTGCCCGCTATTCTTTGCGCTCTCCATGGGTTCATTTCCAATGTGGGTGAGTCTCGTCTGGCCGTTCCCGAGATCCTCAAAGATGGTCACGTCGTACGCACCGTCTATGGCCTCTTGTTCTATTCCTAATTCCGCAGGGTCAACCTTGTTTCCCTCCGCGTCGGAAAAGTACATGGAAGAAACGATCTTCTCGTGCAGAACAATCTCGTGGTATTCCACCGCATTCCAGCCTTCCCACCCATCCGGCGATCTCATGCAGCAGAGAAGCTTTCCGCCTACGCGAAAATCCATCTTGCAAACCGGCGCAGTAAAGCCCTTCGGTCCCCACCACTGCATTATGTACTTCGGGTCTGTCCACGCCTTCCAAACCAATTCGCGTGGGGCATCAAAAACTCTTGTGACAACCATCCGCTCAATTTCGTTCACCGTGTTTTCTGTCATCTCTGACCTCCTCTTTCTTCATCTGATTTACAACTACATCCAGTTTGTCGAAACTCTCTTCCCAGAATCGGCGATAGCTGATCGCCCAGTCGCTGACTGTCTTGATCGCCGCTGGCCTGAGCGTGCACACACTCTCTCGTCCACGCTTCGTCTTGATCACCATCCGCGCCCGCACCAGGTAGGCAATATGTTTTGAAATCATCTGCTGCGAAAGTGCAAACGGTTCCGTCAATCCATGCACAGAGGCAGGCCCATGTGAGAGTCGTTCGATCATTGCCCGGCGGGTTGGATCAGACAACGCCGCAAATGTTGTACCTAGTCTATCCACAACCATATGGTAGTGGATAGCCGTCGAATGTCAATTGATATTGTCGCGAGCCGGATTTCCATTCCCTGGTCTCTGAACCATTACACCGACGCGTGATAGATCGCCAATGCACTCACTGAACAGGATTAAGTCTTAGTGCTGTATCTGGAGCAAGTCTTAGTGCTGTATCAAGTCTTAGTGCTGTAAGTCTTGTGCTGTATAAGAAGTAAAAGTCTTAGTGCTGTATCTGAAGTAGTAAGTCTTAGTGCGTTTATCAACGGATGCATATCCATTCTCGAATGGTGCATGAGCTCAGGCGGAGCCGAAGCGATAAGAAACCTCGCTTCCGCAAAACAGATGTCCCTAACTACCTGTATTTGGGCGAATTTACAAAAACAGGGGGAGAGGTCCCAAAGGGTAGAAGCGGTGGGCTTCAGCCCACCGAATAAGCCGGGCCAAAGGCCCGTACCTTACTGCCGTAGGCATGAGCGCAGGCGAAGCCGAAGCGATAAGAAACATCGCCTCCCCAAAACAGATGTTCCCTAACCACCTGTATTTCGGCGAATTTACAAAACAGGGGGGGTCTAAACCCACTCACCCTGCCGCATCAGAGGCTCAGCCGCACCGGAAGCGGTAATGCCATCGATATCCAGCTTCTCCGACCCGATCATCCAGTCGACATGGATGAGGCTGTCATTCGCCCCCTTAGCCGCAAGCTGCTCAGCCGTAAGCTTGTCGCCATGGATCAGGCATGAACTGTAAGACTGCCCCAGCGCGATATGGCAGGCAGCATTCTCATCGAAGAGCGTGTTGAAGAAGAGCAGCCCGCTCGCAGCAATTGGCGACGAGTGCGGAACCAACGCAACTTCGCCCAGCCGCCGCGCCCCGTCATCGGTGTCGATGAGCTTCTGCAGAACCTCCTGCCCCTTCGTAGCCCGGGCCTCGACAATCCGCCCGCCCTCAAAGCGCACCTGGATGCCCTCGATCATCGTCCCCTGGTGCGAGAGCGGCTTCGTCGCCGTCACAGTCCCATCGGCGCGGTCCTTATGCGGAGTGCTGAAGACCTCCTCCGTCGGCATGTTGGGAATGCAGTACGCGCCGTTGCCAGCCGTAGTCCCACCACCGAGCCACAGGTGATCGTCGGCCAGCCCGAGACGGAAATCCGTTCCCGGCCCGCGATACTGAAGCGCCGAGTAGCGCTTGTTGTTCAAAAAATCAGCCCGCTTGTGCAGCCCGGCATCATGCGCCTTCCACGCCGCCACCGGATCGTCAGCATCCACACGCGACGAGGCAAAAATCGCATCCCAAAGCTTCGCCAGCGCAACCTCAGGAGCGTCGCTCGGAAACATCGCCGCAGCCCACGCCGGAGTGGCGCTGGCCACAATCGTCCAGTTGATCTCATGCCGCGTAATCAGCTCCAGCGCCGGACGATACGCCTTCGAAACCGCCCTGTTCGCCCGCCCGACCTTGTCCGGGTCCTCATTCGAGAGCAGCGACGGATTCGCCCCGGCAATCGCCAGCCGAGCCGCCCCGCTCCGGAAGGCCGCACCCATCCCGTCATAGAGCCAGCCGGCGGCGCGGTCAAAGCTTTCGTCGGGAGCAAAACGATAGCGCATCAGTGCCGCCTCATCATCGCTGAAAAGCGTCGTCACCAGCGAAGCCCCGGCGCGATACGCATGCTCGGTAATCCGGCGCGCCAGCGCCAGCGAGTCGAGCGAAGCGGTCATCACCAATTCCTGCCCGCGCTCCAGGCCAAGCCCAACGCGGACGGCGACTTCAGCGAGCCGGTCTAATTTCTGTTCATGGGTAAGCTGTTCGGTAGCAACTGCGGCAGTGGTCATGCAACCAGTTTATGCCTTCCGCCGCGCGCAGGCGACCCGCGGAATCCGCTGCAGGTCATCGACAAAACTGACATCATCCCAACCAGAAAGGAGTCGCGACAAGACGTTGCGCTGCCCCATCCCCATCTCCATCAGCAACCAGCCACCGGGCTTCAGAGCCTCGCGCGCCTGTGGAGTCAACCGCTCATACACGTCAAATCCCGAAGGCCCACCAAAGAGCGCAACCGCAGGCTCATAATCCCGAACCTGCGATTCCAGCGACTCCCGGTCCGCCTCCGCCACATAAGGAGGATTCGAAACCACCGCATCGAACCGCTCCCCAGCAACCGCACTCAGCAGATCCGACTTGAAAAACCGCACCCGATCCGCAACACCGTGCGTCTCAGCATTCCGCTGAGCAACCGCAAGCGCAGCCTCCGAAATGTCGAGCGCCGCCACCTCCGCATTCGACAAAGCATGCGCCAAGGCCACAGCAATCGCACCTGAACCCGTGCCAACATCAACAATCCGCAGCGTCTGATCATGCGGCACACGCTCCAGCAGCGCCTCAACCAGATGCTCCGTCTCCGGCCGCGGAATCAGCACATCGGGAGTAACAGCAAACGTAAGCCCGAAAAACTCCTGCTGGCCCAGAATGTACTGGATCGGCTCATGCGCAGCGCGACGACGCAGCCATTCGTCGTACCGCGCCCGTTGTTCGGGTGTCAGTTGAGTATCAGGATGCGCCAGCAAATAAGCGCGATCGCGCCCAACGATATGCAGCAACAGCAATTCAGCATCACGACGCGATTGCTCCGTGATGCCTTCAAGTTCGGCCGCGCCGCGCGCAAGCGCGTGATGGAGAGTGATGGACATAGAAAGGCGCGAAGCGCGTGCGGCTGGACGGCCAGCCCGTCAGGCAGCCGAATCCATCTCAGCCTTTAACCGCTCCGCATTGAAGTGCGAAGTTAGCGCGTCGATGACCGGCTGCAGCTTGCCGTCCATCACATCCGTCAGCTGATGAATCGTGAGCCCAATGCGATGATCAGTCAACCGGTTCTGCGGGAAGTTGTAAGTCCGAATCTTCTCGCTGCGATCGCCGGAGCCAACCTGCTGCTTGCGTTCCTTGGCCAGCGCCTGCTGCTGCTTCTCCATCTCGATCTCATAGAGACGAGCACGCAGCACGCGCATTCCCTTTTCGCGGTTCTTGATCTGCGACTTCTCATCCTGGCAGCTGACAACAGTGTTCGTCGGAATATGCGTGATGCGTACCGCCGAGTACGTCGTGTTCACCGACTGCCCACCCGGCCCCGAAGAACAGAACGTGTCGATGCGCAGGTCCTTGGCCTCGATCTTGATGTCAACGTCCTCGGCCTCAGGAAGCACTGCAACCGTAATCGCCGAAGTATGCACGCGCCCCTGAGTCTCCGTTGCCGGAACCCGCTGCACACGATGGACACCGCTCTCATATTTCAGCTGCGAGTAGACCCTGTTACCTTCGATGATCGCGATGACTTCCTTCAACCCGCCAACCGAGGAGTCAGAAGTTGAAAGCACCTCAACCTTCCAGCGATGCTGCTCGGCAAAGCGCGAGTACATGCGGAAGACCTCCGCCGCAAAGAGCGAGGCCTCGTCGCCGCCCGTGCCGGCGCGGATCTCCAGGATGACGTTCTTCTCGTCATTCGGATCCTTCGGCAACAGAGCCAGCTTCAACTCCTCTTCAATCTTCGGCAGACGTTCCTCAAGCTGCAGCAGCTCTTCTTCCGCCATCGCATAGATATCATCATCCGCTTCATTCATCATCGCCTTGGCATCGGCAATGCCAGTCTGAACCTGCTTATACTCGCGATACCTCTCGACCACTGCTTCTAGGTCGCGATGCTGCTTGGCAATCTTCTGATACTTCTGCTGATCGGAAACGATCTCGGGCAAAGCAAGCTGCTCGCCTAACTCTTCATAACGGGCTGCAATTTGTTCTAAACGTTCAAACATGGTGTCTTCTCCAGCGCTCTGCGCGGTTTATATGTGAATTGAAAAGGAGAAAAAAGACGAGCGGACGTATCGGCGGCGGGAGCCGCTAGAGAAGAGCGCCGTTCTGGAGATCGAACTGCATTGTTTTATCTTACCGCGCTTCTGAGCCCTGAAAAAGCCCCTATCTGCCGGGGCTGAAGCGCCACCGAGCTTCCAGCATCTATAGTCGATGAGATGAGCGCCGCCCTCAAAGGATTCGCCGAGCTCTGCGAGCAGCTTTCCGCCACCAGCAAGAAGCTCGAAAAGCGCGCACTGATCTCCGATTATCTGAAGTCGCTGACCGTCGAAGATGCCTCCAGAGCCGCACTATACCTCTCCGGCCAGCCTTTCGCCGAAACCGATCGACGCACCCTCAACGTCGGCGGCTCGCTGCTCTCAAAGATTGTTTCGCAGCTCTCGGGCGCCGATAAAACCGCGATGTACGCAGCCTATCGTCGTCACGGCGACCTGGGCGCCGCCGCATTCGACCTCTTCCAAAGCCGCAATGATACCCCTCCATCACTCACGCTCGAAGACGTTGAGCGGGCTTTTGAGAAATATAGCCGCAGCTAAAGGCCCAAGCGCGAAACAGCCGCTGCTTCTCGACCTGCTTGGAAAGTCAACACCAATCGAAGCCAAATACCTCATCAAACTCATCACCGGCGACATGCGCATTGGCGTCAAGCAAAGCCTTGTCGAAGAAGCCATCGCATTCGCATGGAACGTCCAGCCGGCAGAAGTACGCCGAGCCGTGATGCTCACCGGCAGTCTGCCCGAAGTCACATCAATGGCAATATCCGGCACCCTTCATCAAGCACAAATGCGCCTTTTCCACGCTCTCGGATTCATGCTGGCGAGTCCCGTCGCCACCGTCGAAGAAGCCATCGAACGCTTCAGCGAAGAAGTCGCATCCCAATACAGCGGCATCTCCGAAGCGCTCCCGGAAGAAGAGCGAACGCCCATATCCCCTGAGAAAACAATGCCGCAACAAGCCCTCCGCGAAGCCCAGTTAGAAGACAAATACGACGGCATGCGCGCCCAGCTTCACTGCGGCGATCCCAGCCAGCCCGGACGCGTCGGGCTCTTCTCTCGCAACCGCGAAGAGATCGGCGAGAGTTTCCCCGAGCTGATCGAAGCCTTCGAACAGATCAGCGAACCAGCCATCCTCGACGGAGAAGTCGTCGCCTGGAACCCTTCTGATCAGCGCGCCCTGCCATTCACCTCGCTCCAGCACCGACTGGGCCGCAAACGCGTCACCCGCGAAATGCGCGAACGAGCCCCAGTCGTCTTCATCGCCTTCGACCTTCTCTACCTGAACGAAGAACTCCTGCTCGAATGCCCGTTAAGCGAGCGCCGCACGGCTCTGGAGCAATTCGTCGCACAACACGCAGGCGCAACCACAAACTGCGCGCAGCGCGGACAGGGGGATCTCTTCGCCGACCCTGCCAGCAACAACTTCCCGCGCATCATTCTCGCGCCGGCAACGCATCTCCACAGCGCCGAACAACTCGACCGCGCCTACACGGAAGCACGCGAACGAGGGAATGAAGGCGTGATGCTCAAAGCCCTGCACAGCATCTATCAGCCCGGTCGCCGCGGCCTCGCATGGCTCAAGCTGAAGCGCGAACTCGCAACCCTCGACGTTGTAGTAACCGGCGCGGAATATGGCCACGGACGCCGCAACGGAGTGCTAAGCGACTACACCTTTGCAGTAAAAGATGGGGATGAGTTAAAGAACATCGGCAAGGCCTACTCCGGCCTCACGGATGCAGAAATCGACGAGCTGACCGCATTCTTTAAGGAACACACGCTTGAAGACCACGGCGGCTTCCGCACCGTCGAGCCGCTGGTAGTCCTCGAAGTCGCTTTCAACAATATCATGCGCTCCGACCGCCACAATAGCGGCTTCGCCCTGCGCTTCCCGCGCATTCTGCGAATCCGAACAGACAAGCCTGTCAGCGAGATCGACACATTAGAGCGTGCGGAAGAGATCTACAACACGCAGCCGGACAAGCCAGTCGATAACCAGGGCTAGTCAATGACTATGGCCATGATGACCGTGTGCGTGCGTATGCATCTGCACTTCTTCCACCGCCATCACACACCCGTGCGCAACCTCGCAATCCACATTCTCAAACTGAATCGTCGTATGCGTAATGTGAAAGCGGTCATGCAGCTTCGCCTTGATCTGCTCCAGAATAAGGTTGCTCTCCGAAGGCGGAATATCGGCAATCGTCACATGAGTCGCCAGCGCATGTGTCTGAAGAGCCCAGACTCCACACGTGCAGATCATGCACGTCCGCCACGCCAGAAATCCCGCACAGTGTCTCGCGAATTTCTACAAGAGAAATCCCACGCGGCGTGCCTTCGAGCAGAATATTCAAAGTCTCCTTCACAATTGAAAGCGACGACCAGATAATCAGCCCGGCAATCGCCAGCGAAAGCACCGGATCAATCCATGACTGCCCTGTCCACAGAATCGCAGCGCCGCCCACAATCACCGCAGCCGTCGACAGAGTATCGCCCAGCATGTGAATAAACGTGCTGCGAATATTTACATCGGTATTCACGCGCCACAGCAGAGCCGCGATCACACCGTTCATCACCACACCCGCCGCCGCCACAATCATCATCAGGCGCGGCTGCACCTGCACCGGCTCGCTCAGCCGATGCACCGCCTCAGTGGCGATGAAGACGGCGATCACAATCAGTGTCAGTGCGTTGACAAACCCAGCCAGCACGCCAGCGCGCTGGTAGCCGAAGGTCTTAGCATCCGTCGGAGGACGGCCCTGAAAGTAAACCGCAACGAACGAGAGCAGCAGCGCCAGCGCATCCGAGACGTTGTGCCCGGCCTCGGAAATAAGGGCCAGCGAGTGAGCGCGCAATCCGGCAACAAATGTCAGCACTACATAGGCAAGCGTCGCCATGAGCGAGAACTTCAGCACTCGCTGCATCTTGCCGGTAGGCGCTCCGTGGACATGCATATCTTCAGTGTAAGCCGCGCATGATCGCAGCTTCAACGCTGCCTTTGCACGAAGTGAATAAGAAACTAGGCGAGAGGCGCAGTTTGGGAATGCGGCGGATTCGTCACAACATGTCGCACCGGAACTGAACTGGCCGTGTTCCTCAGACCACTCCATGTCTCAGCAACAACAATGCTGTTCTCCGGCTTGTGCGTGTCATACCGCACTGAGCACGGAAAGCCCAGCCGGCAGTCATGGATGTTCACGAGGTCGCGCAGCGGGGTTACATCCTGGGAGCATTCATAGATGACGCCGCCAATCTCATATTTGTAGAGAAGCAGTTGCATTCCGGCAGGCCGTCCGCTTTCGCTTGAATCGAGTTCCGAGATGTCCAGCAGGGTTCCGTCGATAATCCGCCCCGCCTGCACCAGATACCCGCGACGCTCGCGCTCGATCTCTTCAGCCGAAGGCTTCTTGCGCATCGCAAAATAGATGGCCACGCCGCCCAGACAAAGACTGGCAGCCGCCAATGTCCCAATAATCTGAGGATCTCGCAGAGAAAGGCCATTCATAACAGCATCTATGAGCAGAATACCGCAGACCGGGCTTGATAACACGCCCGTCTTACCGCACTTTGGCGCACCATTTTTCCAATGCGAACATGAAACGCTCTTATGCGGCCAATAACTATTGAACGTGTCTAGCGATGCGGATGTAAAAATATGTCCTCAATTCAGCGCTTGCAGGCGTATGCTGGTGGGCGTTCCGAGGACGTTCTCCCCGCAGCATCCTTAGAAATTCCAAGACCTCTCAGGAGAGAAATCCCATGCAATGCCCTTCGTGCCATAACGAAGTCGCTCCGGCGGCTACATTCTGCGGTTTCTGCGGAGCTTCTCTGGCTGCAGCCCCAGCAGGCGCACCAGCCACACCCGCAGGTTATGCCCCCGTCGGCGGCAGCTCCTATGCGGCGCCTGCCGCCGCACCAGCAGCCGGCGGCTTGTCCGAAACAGCCGCGGCCGCGATCTCGTATATCACCATCATTCCAGCCATCATTTTCCTGGTGATCGAGCCCTACAACCGGATGCGCCTGGTGAAGTTCCATGCGATTCAGTGCATTGCCCTGCACGTCGCCTGGATCGCCGTGTGGATGGCGACCATGATCCTTTCCGTGGTCCTGCATTTCATTCCACTCGTCGGCGTGCTGTTCTTCTTCCTGTATATGGCCATCGCCATCGGCTTCTTCATCGCATGGCTCCTCTGTATCCTCAAGGCCAGCAAGGGCGAGTTCTACAAGCTGCCGGTCATCGGCGACTTCGCCGCAAAACAGGCCGGCGTCTAAGCCTGACAAGGTTTACCGATCATCAGTGGGCAGGCTTCAGTGCGCTATACTGAAGCCTGAGCATGTCGAACAAAAAGTTGTCTCCGGCCACCGCTTCCCGTGGCATTTCCCCCCTTAAGGTTTCCCCCTTGGAATTGAACTCTCACACTGGTCGGCGCATCCGCTCCACCACCGTCGTCTGCGTGCGCCGCAACGGCAGCGTCGTCATGGCCGCCGACGGCCAGGTTACGCTCGGCGAGTCGGTCATCAAGCACTCGGCCAAGAAGATACGCCGCCTCTATCAGGACAAGATTCTCGCCGGTTTCGCCGGATCCACAGCCGACGCCTTCTCCCTCTTCAGCCGCTTCGAATCGAAGCTCGAGCAGTACGCCGGCAACCTCGGCCGCTCCGCCGTCGAGCTAGCCAAGGAATGGCGCACCGACAAGATGCTGCGCAATCTCGAAGCCCTGCTCATCGTCTCCGACCCGCACCAGACCTTTCTGCTCAGCGGATCGGGAGACGTGATTGAGCCGGACGAGGGCATTGCAGCCATCGGCAGCGGCGGGTCGTTTGCATTGGCCTCTGCCCGCGCCCTTTATGAGAACACCGACCTGTCCGCCCGCGATATCGCTGAGAAATCGCTGAAGATCGCCGGACAGATCTGCATTTACACCAACGACCAGATCACGATCGAAGAACTGCACGCCTAGTTTTGCGTGAGCCCGCCCCAAAGGAGCAGGCAGATGGCCATCTATTTACCCGGAACCGCTGAAGATCAGGAACTCGCGCTCGACGACCTGACCCCGCGTGAAATCGTAGCCGAGCTGGACAAGTACGTCGTCGGCCAGAAGGCCGCCAAGCGCGCCGTGGCTATTGCACTGCGCAACCGCATGCGCCGCCAGAAGCTTCCGCCGGATCTCGCCGAAGAGATCATGCCGAAGAACATCATCATGATCGGACCCACCGGCGTCGGCAAAACCGAAATCGCCCGTCGCCTCGCGAAGTTGACGAACTCGCCCTTCCTGAAAGTCGAAGCCTCGAAGTTCACCGAAGTCGGCTACGTCGGTCGCGACGTAGAAGCCATCGTGCGCGATCTGGTCGAGATTGCCATCGACATGGTGCGCGAAGAAAAGCTCGAAGAAGTAGAAGACAAGGCCGAGTTGAACGCCGAGGAGCGCCTGCTCGATCTGCTGCTGCCTCCGCCCACACCTACGCCTGCTCCTTCTGCCGTGCCGCAAAGCGAACCGGGAAGCAACAACACGCTTACCTTCCCCGCGCCCAGCAATGAATCGCATCAGCGCACGCGCGAAAAGCTTCGCCAGCAATTCCGCGAAGGTAAGCTCGACGACCGCATGGTCGAAATCGACGTGCGCGAGCGCAACTCACCGTCTTTCGAAATCATTTCGAATCAGGGCGTCGAAGAGATGGACATCAACCTTAAGGATGTTCTACCGAACATCTTTGGCCAGCGCACCAAGAAGCGCAAAATGAAGGTCGGCGAAGCCTTCGATTACCTCGTGCAGGAAGAAGAACAGCGCCTCATCGACATGGACCAGGTGACGCGCACTGCCGTCGAGCGCGTCGAAAACTCCGGCATCGTCTTCCTCGACGAAATCGACAAGATCGCCGGACGCGAAGGTGGCCACGGCCCCGATGTCTCCCGCGAAGGTGTACAGCGCGACATCCTGCCTATCGTCGAAGGCACCACCGTCAACACGCGCTACGGCATGGTGCGCACCGACCACATCCTCTTCATCGCCGCCGGAGCCTTCCACGTCTCAAAACCCAGCGACCTCATCCCCGAGTTGCAGGGCCGCTTTCCCATCCGCGTCGAGCTTCACTCGCTCACAGTCGAAGACTTCATCCGCATCCTGCAGGAACCCAAGTCCTCACTGACAAAGCAATACACTGCTCTGTTAGACACCGAAGGACTAAAGCTCGAATTTACGCCTGAGTCGCTCGAAGAGATCGCCCGCTTCGCCTTCCGCGTCAACGAAACGACAGAGAACATCGGTGCCCGCCGCCTGCACACCATCATGGAGCGCGTCCTCGACGAGATCAGCTTCCTCGCCCCCGACCTCACCAAGGCTCCAAAGAACGACAGCAATGTGATCGACATCGCCGCCAGCGCCGAGAACAACGGCGCCACCGTTCCGCTGCCGATCATCGAACGTGAAACCGCAAACGGCCGCGAAAAGGTAGCCATCATCGACCCGGAATACGTCCGCCAGATGGTCTCCTCCATCGTGAAGGACCAAGACCTCTCGCGCTACATTCTCTAGCTTTCTATTCGATACAAGAAAGGCCGAAGGCCATCGCAACCGATGGCCTTCATCGTTATGCTGTCATCCTGACCCTGAACGCAGTGAAGGGGAAGGATCTGCTTTTCCTTCGCAGGAGCACCAACATCGGGTGCCCCATCCTTTGCAGCGCAAAGGGTGGGAAAGCACGAACCCATCAACTTGTGTGATCTAAAATAATCTTCCACCCGCCAGCAGACTTCTCCCAAACCAACGAAAATATCCCCGTAGCATCGCCCCCACCGGTAGCGCTCCGCGTCAGGTGATAGCGTCCCGTAGCAATGGCGTAATTCGTCCCGAGCAGCCGAACCGACAGATCGGAGAATTCCAGCATCCCCCTGGCCTCCTTGCTGGAATAGTCGTGCTTATAGCGTTCCAGCACCTGCTGCCAGCCATGGTGCACGGTTTTGCCGATAAACGTCGTCTCCGGCGAGTCCTGATAGCCCTGCATAAACGCATCGATGTCGCCTTTGTTCCACGCAGACACCTGATCGTCCAGCACTTTCCGGATCGCGCTCTCGGCATCCTGGGCAAAAACCACTTTCAGCGGAACAAGCCAAAGCACAACGAGCAGTAATCCCGGCACAACCCGCTTCCAACGCGTATCCATTCGTCTCATCTTTCTTCCCCTCAGCACTCCCGGATAGTCTGAACGGCAGCCGCAAAAAATTCCACATCCAAATTCCGGGGAACGCTAATCAGCCGCAAATGCGCTCAATAAGGTAGCAAACCGCAACCACTGGCCGCAAAACCAGCGCGAAAATCTACCGAAGAGCCCTACAATCTATATATGCCAGCCGCAAAGACAATCCACACCGTCTGCTCGCATGATTGCCCTGACTCCTGCGGAGTCCTCGTCACCATCGACGAGACTGGCCGGGCAACGCGCGTGCAGGGTGATCCGAACCACCCGGTCACTCGGGGGTTTCTCTGCGGCAAAGTAGCAAAATATCTCGACCGCGTTTACTCGCCGGATCGTCTTCTTTACCCCATGCGCCGCCGAGCCGGAATCGCGAAGGGCCCGCTGCCACAAAACAAAGAGGCAGAAGCCTTCGAGCGCATCTCGTGGGACGAAGCCCTCGACACCATCGCCACCCGTTTGCAGAAAATCAGCGACGAACACGGCACCGAATCGATCCTGCCCTACTCCTATGCGGGAACCATCGGCTTGCTCGGATACGGCTCGATGGACCGCCGTTTCTTCCACCGCCTCGGAGCCTCACAGCTCGACCGCACCATCTGCTCCGCCGCTGGCGGCGACGCCCTCGTCTCCGTCTACGGACGCAAGCTCGGCACCGACACCGAGCACTTCCGCCACGCGCGCTACATCATCGCCTGGGGAGCCAACGTCCACGGCAACAATATCCACCTCTGGCCGATGATCGAAGAAGCCCGGCGCAACGGCGCAAAGCTCATCGTCATCGACCCCTATCGCACCCGCACCGCAAGGGTCGCCGACTGGCACATCGCCATCAACCCCGGAACCGACGTTGCGCTCGCCCTGGGCATGATGCACATCATCCTGCGCGACGGCCTCGAGGACGCAAACTACATCGCCGAAAACACCCATGGCTTCGCAGAACTCAGGCAGCGCGCCGCTGAATACACGCCCGAATGCGTCTCGCGCTGGACCGGCATCCCCGCAGCTGACATCGAACGCCTCGCGCGCGAATACGCGACGACCACGCCTGCAGTCATCCGCATGAACTACGGCATCCAGCGCAGCGAGAACGGCGGACAAGCCGCCCGCACCGTGGCCATGCTGCCCGCGCTCATCGGTGCATGGAAACACCTCGGAGGCGGCCTCCAGCTCTCGACCAGCGGCGCCTTCGAGTGGGACAAAGCAGCCATCGAACGCCGGGACCTGATGTTTGCAAGCCCGCTCAAGCGCCACGCCCGCATCGTCAACATGTCGGAGCTGGGCCATGCCCTTACCAAACTCAGCGACCCGCCCGTGAAGGCGCTCTTCGTCTACAACTCAAATCCAGCCGCCATCGCGCCAGATCAATCAAAGGTGCTGCAAGGCATGGCGCGTCCCGACCTCTTCACAGTCGTCCACGAGCAGTTCTTCACCGACACTGTCGACTACGCCGACATCGTGCTCCCTGCCACCACTTTCCTCGAGCACAAGGACATACAGGGGGCCTACGGCCACTACTACGTTCAGATCTCAAACCAGGCAATTGACCCACTCGGTGAAGCACGCTCCAACGTCTCGCTATTCTCTGAGCTGGCCCAGCGCATGGGCTTCACCGAGGCCTGCTTCCGCGACACACCTGAAGACCTCATCGCGCAGGCCCTTCGCACCACTGAGCCGGAAAGACAGGACCAGTGGCTCGCAGGCGTGACGGAGGAAACCCTCAACGCCGCCGGAGGCCACCAGCGCCTGCAATTCGCCTCCGAGAAAACCGGCGAACCGTTCTTGCCCTTCACCACCGGCCCCTTCAAGACGCCAAGCGGCAAAATCGAATTCTTCTCAGAAGCCATCGCCGCCCTGGGTGTCGACCCGCTGCCGGGCTTCGTTCCTCCTGTAGAATCACGCCACACAAAGAACTCCGCGTATCCGCTCGAGTTCCTGCCGCGCAAGGCCGACCACTACATGAACTCGACCTTCGCCAACCTGCACGGCCATCAACTCATGGAAGCGGCCCACACCAACCGCCTCGAAATACACACGAGCGATGCAGCCGCGCGCGGCATCTGCGAGGGCGATACCATCGAGATCTTTAATGACCGCGGAAGCCTGCGAATGACGGCCCATGTCAACGGCAGCGTCTCTCCGGGCGTCGTAGCCAGCCGCCTCAACTGGAACAAGCTTTCACCCGGCGGCAACAACGTCAATCTGCTCACCTCGCAGCAGCTCACCGACTTCGGCGGGGGTCCAACCTTCTACTCCACGCTGGTTGAAGTGCGAAAAGTCTAGAAATTCCATCGACTTCCTGATTGGCTTTAGTAACGGAATCCGTTAGTATCACGACGTGATCGTCAGCTTCGGTGACCGTGATACGGAGTTGCTTTGGAAAACAGGTACCTGCCGCCGTCTGCCGGCGAATATTCGGCGTACAGCGTTCAAGAAGCTGGCTATTCTTAATGCTGCTATCGGCCTTGAAAACCTGTTGGCCCCGCCAGGCAATCGTCTGGAAAAATTGATGGCTGACCGTGCGGGCCAGCATTCTATTCGTATTAACGATCAGTTCCGCATCTGTTTTGTCTGGCGGGAAGGGAATGCGCACAATGTGGAAATTGTCGACTATCACTAAGAGGGGGGTTTATATGGCTAAGGTGTTCGCTGTTCATCCCGGAGAAATTTTGCTGACAGAGTTCATGGAACCGCTCGGATTAACCGCATATCGTCTTGCCAAGGATCTTTGCGTTCCTCTACCGCGCATCAATGATTTGATACATGGCAAACGCGGCATCTCGGCGGACACCGCACTTCGTCTTGGAGTCTACTTTGGCCTGCCCGGTCAGTTCTGGCTCAACCTGCAGAACGACTATGATCTGCGGCTGGCCAGTCAGGGCTCAGGACTAAAAAAGGTAAAGCCCCGCAATGCAGCCTAGGCCGCCTGTACGCTCGTTCACGGGCTAATCCTGTTTACATCGCGCTCTGTAAGCCCGGCAATATACGCTGAAATGTTGCCCTCGATCATCTTCAGCTGAATCTTTTCCGCGCATTCCTACAACCTCAAAGCAGCGAAAACTCGTTCATTCCGATAGACTAAAGGCGGACCAATCGATGCCGTTCGCTGCGGGTTTCCAATGCGCTGGCTGTGGAGAGTGGAATGAAACTGTGGTTGACGAGTCAGCCGGCGGAAAGCAGTCCTACGTCGAGGATTGTCAGGTCTGTTGCAAACCAAACCTTCTCCGAATCGTCTGGAATGGTGAAGGTTTCAATATTCATGCTGAACTGGAAAGCTAGCAGGGCCTCCTCAAGTCGCTGCACGGGGATCAGCATCCCCCGATGACCGGCAAGAGACGCAAAGACACTCCGGAGTTGGGAACTGCGCCTCCGGTCACTTATAATCGCCTTTTCCTCAAGTTTCATCTGATTTTTTGCAGTGAGGGTGTGCCTATTTTTCCCGTCATGCGAGAGAGCGTGAGCTCTCCAATCAAAACAAGCCAGAATGCGAGCCGTACATTTCGCCGCACGCTGAAGCCATTGGCCTTCGTTCTTCTTTGCTTCACCGTCTTTTCGGCATGGGCACAGCAGCAGACGATTACCCAGATCCGCGTCATCGGCAACCGCCGCATTCCCAAGGAAACGATCGTCGCCCGCCTCTTCAGTCATGAAGGCGAGCCCTTCGACCCCACCACCGTAGAGCGCGACTTCAACTCCCTCTGGAACACCGGGTACTTCGAAGACGTCCGCATCGAGCGCGAAGACAATCCCAAGGGCGGCATCATCCTCGACATTTATGTCCGTGAAAAGGCCACGATCCGCGAGATCAACTACAAAGGCCTGAACTCGGTCACGCAGTCCGACGTCCTCGATCGCCTCAAGAAGGAAAAGGTCGGCTTCTCCGTCGAGAGTCAGTATGACCCGACGCGCATCGCAAAGGTCGAGACCGTCATCAAGGAGTTGCTCGCCGAGCACGGCCACCAGTTCGCCACCATCAAGGCTGACGTGAAGACCATTCCGCCCGCCTCGGTACAGGTCAACTTCCTCATCAAGGAAGGCCCCAAGGTCAAGGTCGGCAACATCAGCTTCACCGGCAACCAGCACGTCAGCGCGCGCGATCTTCGCGCATCGATGAAGAACCTGCGCCCCATCGGCATCCCGCACTCCATCATCTTTGAGAACCTCTTCGCCAAGACCTACGACGCCAGCAAGCTTGAAGAAGATGCCGAACGCGTGCGCCGTGCCTATCAGGACCGCGGCTACTTCCGCGCTTCCACCGGCGAACCGCTGACGCATCTCCGCAATGAGAGCGGCCTCTCCTTCTTTACCTTTCGTCCGCGCAAGGGGAAACGCATCGACATTCGCATTCCCGTCGACGAGGGCGCACGCTATCGCCTGGGCAGCATTACTTTCCAGAACAGCAAGATTCCTAACCTGAACGTAAAGGCACTGCGCGCGCAGTTCCCCATGAAAGACGGCGACTGGTTCAACTTCACCGCCTTCGGCAAAGGCCTGCAGAACCTTCAGAAGGCCTACGGGCAGCTCGGCTACATCAACTTCTCGGCCTCACCCGTACCAACCATCGATGACGACAAGAAGACCGTTTCCTTCGCCGTCGATCTCGAAGAAGGCAAGCCCTTCTATGTCTCCCGGATCGAATTCCAGGGCAACACCGTTACCCGCGACTTCGTCATCCGCCGCGAACTGCTTCTCGAAGAAGGACAGGTCTATAACAGCCACCTCTGGGAACTGAGCCTTCTGCGCCTCAACCAGCTCGACTACTTCAACCCTCTGAAAGTCGATCAGGATTCCGAGACGCACCAGAACCCTGAAGCCGGAACCGTCGATCTGCTCCTCAAGGTGACGGAAAAGGGCAAGAACTCCATCGGCCTGAACGGCGGCGTCAGCGGCCTCTCCGGTACCTTCCTCGGCCTGAACTATCAGACCAATAACTTCCTCGGACTCGGCGAAACGCTGAGCGTGCAGGCCAGCGCCGGCAACCTCTCGCGTAACCTGCTCTTCGGCTTCAACGAGCCGTACCTGCGCAATAAGCCGATCGGACTCGGCTTCCAGCTCTACTCCAGCAAGTACGATTACAACTCCGCCAAGGCCTACAATCTTTCGGGCGCGGACGCAAACACTACCGCCGCCGTAAACTCGCTGACGCAGAACTACAACCAGTCCGTCACCGGTTTAACCACGTCCGCACGGTTCCCCATACGCCACACCTTCAAGAACGTCGGCATCACCTACTCGCTCAACCGTTCGTCGGTGACGACCTTCAGCGCCGCATCGCAGAACCTTTTCCAGACGCTGGCATTCCGCAGCGGCATCCAGGGCGGAAACTCGCTTGAGGGCATCATCAACAGCATGATCTCCCTCAGCTATTCCTGGAACAGGCTCGATTCCAGCTATATGCCGCGCACGGGCTCTTCGTTCTCAGCCGCGATGCAGCTCGCCGGACTATGGGGCAACGTCCGCTACTTCCAGCCGGTCGTCGAATACAAGCAGTTCCGCCCCGTCAAGTGGTTCCACTTCAATAATGAAGGCCGCAACATCGTCGGCTACCGTGTGCAGGCGAACTACATTCACGGCATCAGCGGCGATGTGGCCCCGCCATTCAATCGCTTCTACGCCGGCGGCGAGGCCGACCTTCGCGGCTTTGACATCCGCACCGCAACGCCTTATGGATTCGTGCCTACGCGCGTCCTCTTCAATCTCACCAACCCCGACGGAAGCTGCGTACCGCGCGATCCTACCAATCCGCAGACCAACCAGTGCGTGCAGGTTCCGATTCCCGTCTACGGCATCGGCCCCATCGGCGGCGATACGCAAATCACCGGCAACATCGAATACCGTATCCCGCTCGTAGGCCGCACCGCAGCCCTCGAGTTCTTCGACGACTTCGGCATGAACATGGCCACCAGCAGCGGTCAGCTCAAGCAGAGCCCGCAGGGTTACGACTCGCTGAACGCTCCCCTCTACGGCTGCCCGAACTACGTCAACGGCGCGTGCACCGGTGGTCAGGCCATTCAGTTTGACCGTTACATCCGGCCCATTCCCGGAACCAACTACGTTCCACGCATGTCGCTTGGCGCGCAGGTTTCGGTCATGATGCCGATCATCAACGCACCCTTCCGCATCTACTACGCCTACAACCCGCTGCGGTTGTATGACAACATCAACGGCGAGAACCTGATCACGCGCAGCATGTTCCCTGCCGGCGGCGCAGGCGATTACAGCTACGCACAGGCGACCCAGCTCTACGGCTCGCTCTACGAACTCCGCGAACCGAACAAGACCTTCCGCCTCACCGTAAGCACAACCTTCTGACCCTAGTTAGAAGCAGTAAAAGGGCCGTCCCGAAAAGAGTCTGTTACGAAACACCTAGTGGAAGCTGAGCAGTCACTAGTGGAAGCTGAGAAGTAATGAGAAGATGCCCTCGCAAAAGTGAGGGCATTTTCTTTCATGGGATATATCCGTGGCGAGGCGCGGGAACAGGCGACGATGTTCCCGGTGACGTTGGATGAGTTGATTCCGGCGGACCACATGTGTCGGGTTATTGAAGCGTTTGTCGGTCGGCTGGACATGGCGAAGTTAGACTTTGTCCGGGCGGAGCCGGCGGAAACGGGACGTCCAGGGTACGACCCGCGCGACCTGCTCAAGGTGTACCTCTACGGGTATTTGCACCAGGTACGCTCTTCGCGGCGACTGGAGGTCGAGTGTCAGCGCAACGTAGAAGTAATGTGGTTGTTGGGACGGTTGCAACCCGACTACAAGTCGATTGCCGAGTTCCGGCGGACGCACAGCCATGCGGTCACGGAAGCGGGGGCGGAACTGGTGCGTTTCGCGCGGGCAGTGGGATTGGTGAAGGGCGAAACGGTGGCGGTGGACGGGTCGAAATTTCGCACCGTCAGCAGTGCCAAGAGTGTAGGGGAACGGGATGCAGTGAGGCGTTATCTGGAGCAGTTGAACCAAGCCGACGAGCAAGAGGAAATGGTGATCGATCCGAGCGCGGTACAGGCGGCGCTGGAGAAGTTGAAGAACCATCCGGAGCCAGAAGCGAAGATAATGCGCACCACAAACGGCTTTGTTCCAGCCTACAACGTTCAGACCGCGGTAGATGCCGAACACGCGATCATCGTGGCACAGAAAGTCACCCCGCACGGCGCGGATAATCTGTTGCTACTGACGATGGCGGAAGCGGCGAAAGAAGCGGTCGGCAGTCCGGAGTCGCTGAATTTGGTGGCTGACGCGGGTTATTCGAGCGGCGAACAAGCGGAACGCTGCGAGCAACGGGGCATCGTGCCACATGTGCCCGCGAAGCGGTCGGTGAACAATCAAGGAGACGGACACCTGTTTGATCGTCGCGAGTTCCACTACAACGAAACGACAGATACGTTTCGTTGTCCAGCCGGTCAGACGCTGAAGCGCAAACAGCTCTCCCGCAAAGATCGTGCGGTTTACTATGCGGGCCAACCGGAAATATGCGGTGCCTGTATCTTGAAACCGAAATGCACGCTCGGCACACAGCGCCTCCTCACCCGTCACCTGCACGAGGCTGCGCTGCAACGCATGGAACAGCGAGCCACACCCGAGATGATGCGACTGCGGCGCTCGGTCGTGGAACATCCATTCGCCTCGCTCAAGTACCTCATCTTTGGGTATCCGCGCTTCTTGTTACGCGGCCTAAAGGGAGCCCAGACCGAGATCAGCCTGGCCACGATGGTCTACAACCTGAAAAGGATGAGAAATCTGTTGGGCGGAGGCGGGTTACAAGCGGCGCTCAGTAAGTAATCCTCGCTACCCGCTCGCCATCACCACCCAAGACAAAGAGCGATGTCCGAAATTCCGAACACCGCTCCCTATCTAACCTCAGGCGCGCCCGTTTCGTAACAGACTCCGAAAAGGACGGCCCTTTTACTTGGGACGCGCCAGTACCCGGCTGGGCGTATGCCTCGAATTTTCACCATGGTCGACCCCTTCTACGAATCGCGATGCCGATCATGATCGCGGGAACAGTAAGGATGAATCCGCAAATCGCCCCACTAAAGATTCGTATGTTGTCGGAGCGATAGACTACTGTCCCGGCGAAGCCCCATAGGTCCGTGGGAACGAGAGTGCCTTGGAGGGCTCCGATTAAAGCACCAGCTGCAATCGGCGCGAACGTGACGGCGAATTAAGACCGCAAGACAGCGCCAAGAAACTTGGCGACCTCGATCGCTAGACCGAACAGCAACCCGGTCGCGACAAGCGCAAATAGTGGCCTGATGCCTGCCAGCTCTCTGATCGCATTGGGGCCAAGTTGCTCCCAATCAGGGCAGATGACATAAGCATGCAGCAGACCCCCGTACCCGCCCAAAGAGCGAGCCCAACAAGCATTGTGACGACAAACGGCCGATACTTCTCCTCATACGCTGGCTGACGGCGATACATTCTGCGGCCAGCATACTCCATGTCCGCGCACAGCTCCGCTCACCCAGCTCGCGAGTACGCAAGCAGCGAGGATGTTGCACGTGGACTTACGGACACGAAAGCAAACTAAAGAAAGCCATCCTCACGAAGGATGGCCTTTTTTTCTTTGTTCAATTTGATACGCCAAGGGGCGCGGAAGTGTGTATAGTGGCGATGGCTGACGCAGCGAGAGCTGCAGCCCTTGTTGTGGCGTCTTTGGGGGGTACTGGTTATGCAGGGTCCCAAGCGAGCACTTTCCATCTGTCTCAGCATCAGCTTAACTTTGAGCGTCGTCGATCTCGACGGCTGCAATAAGAAAACGGATCAGACGCAGGGAAGCCAGGGGCAGGCGCCAGCGACCACATACGCTACTCCCACGCCCGACCAGCTCTATCAACTCGTCGCTCCCATTGCGCTTTTCCCTGACAATCTGCTGGCTCAGGTGCTCGCCGGTTCAACCTATCCCGACCAGATCACCGCTGCTTACAACTGGACCAAGCAGAATCCGAACCTGAAGGGCCAGCAGCTGATGCAGACGGTTGACCAGCAGCCCTGGGACGCGAGTGTCAAAGGCCTGACGCAATTTCCCGACGTTCTGAACCAGATGGCTACCAACCTCTCCTGGACCTCGGCTCTCGGCGACGCCTATTTCAATGCTCCGCAGGATGTAATGAACGCGGTGCAGGTAATGCGGCAGCGGGCCTACCAGTCCGGGAATCTGAAGAGCAACCAGCAGCAGAACGTGTCGGTCGAGAACCAGGCCCCGGGCGCAGCTCCCGCGCCAGCGTCCTCGGGCGAGGGGCAAACTACTACCGTGGTGCAGCCTCCGCCGCAGACCATTATCATCCAACCGTCGCAGCCGGAAGTGGTCTACGTGCCCACCTACAATCCGACGGTCGTCTATGGAGCACCGGTGGCCGCATATCCCGGATACTCGACCGGCGACATGGTGGCGACGGGCCTCATCTCTTTCGGGCTGGGAATTGCAGTGGGCGCGGCCATTAACGGCGGCGGCTGTTGCGGATGGGGCTATAACTCATGGGGATGCGGATGGAATAACTCGTCGGTAACCTACAACCGCAACGTCTATGTCTCGAATTCGAACACATTCGTCAACCGCAACAACTACTACAACAACGTAAACCGCAACAATATCAATCGCAATAACATCAATACGAACGACATCAACCGAAACAATATCAACCGGAATAACATCAACACGAACGACATCAATCGTAATAACTTGAATCGCGACAACCGCGCCAACAATTTCAACAACAACAACACTGCGCGCAACAATAACTTCACCACTCCGCAGTTCAATCAGAAAGATAATCAGCCGCAGTTTCGCAACAATCAGGCGAACCCGGGGCAGGACAATCGCCAGCAGCTGGGCGGAGCCAACCAAGGCAGACCGAATCAGCCTGGCGCCGGACAGTCAAGACCGAACCAGCAGCCCGCCGGCACAAGAGAGGCCGCGAACCGCGGCGGTAACAACTTGAACCAGCAGCAACGCGACCCGGCCCGCGGATATGGACAGCAGCCCAGCCGTGGAACCAACACTGGCGCATTCAGCAACTACAGCGCCGGAGGCAACACCCGAACAAACAGCGCCCGCGGACAGCAGAGCATGCAAGGAAACCGGAATGCCGGTGGAGGTGGCGCGGCTCGTCCGGCTGCACAACCAGCTTCGCGCCCAGCGCAGCAGCGTCCAGCGCAGCGCCCGGCGCAACCGGCGGGCCACCGGCGCTAATGGTCATAACGCAGCGAATTAAAGGCAGGAGGGTAAGTTTGATGGCTTCGGAAACACGTTCGCACAAACCGATTCTATTGGCCTGCCTCTCGCTGATCCTGGGCGGCCTGACGCTTCCACCCGCGCTTGCGCAACAGAGCAACGAGAAGACGTTCCCTTCGCCGGGAGCCGCGGTGCTGGCACTCTACAACGCGGCAAAATCGAACGACGCTCAGGCGATGAATGCAATCTTCGGCACGAATGCGAGCAAGATTCTGCATACCGGCGACGACGTTGCGGACAAAAACATGATCGCCAACTTCATCCGCCGTTACGATGAGATGCACCGCGTCGTCATCGAGCCCGACCAGACTGCGACTCTCTACATTGGCGCGGAAAACTGGCCCGGACCCATTCCCATTGTGAAGAACAGCAGCGGCGCCTGGTATTTCGATACCGAAGCCGGAATGAAGGAAATCCTCTATCGTCGCGTAGGGACCAATGAGAACGATGCCATCGAGGTCCTGTACGGACTGGTCGACGCGCAGCGCGAATACGCCTCAGAGCCGCGCGACGCCGAGAAGACAAAGCATTTCGCGCTGAAGTTCATCAGCACGGCGGGCAAGCAGGATGGTCTGTACTGGAAGACCAGCGACAACGAGCCGCCGAGCCCGATAGGCCCGCAAGTCGCTGACGCAAGCACTTCAGGCTATGAGTTCCAGCAGGGCCAGGCAGCGCCTTTCCATGGATATTACTTCCGCATCCTGACCAAACAGGGCGCGGCGGCGAAGGGCGGCGCTCGCGACTACGTTGTCAACGGCCAGCTCGCGCGCGGCTTTGCCTTCGTCGCTTATCCCGCCGAGTACCGCAACTCCGGAGTCATGACTTTCATCGTCAACCAGGACGGCGTGGTCTACGAGAAAGACCTTGGTCCGGACACGGCAAAGCTCGGCGCCGCCATGTCAGACTACAACCCGGACGGCACCTGGACTCGCGAGGACTAAGCCGCTTATCCGCGTCTGCCAAGGGATGCTGGATCGGCATCTCGTTTCACGAGCAGGATAGTGACGTCATCCTCATTGAATTGCGGGTCGATCAGCGATTTGATAGCCTGCATCGTTTTTTCCGAATAATCAGCCAGAGCATCGCGCAAGCCGTCTTCGGCATTTTCTCCGGAAATGGAATCGGTAAGTCCGTCAGTGAAAAGCAGGAGGGCGCGGCCAGGAGGAAGAAGTGCTGTGTTGGTTGTATAGGTCGCTTCAGGAAATAGTCCAAGGGGCAAGCCGGTGGCTTCCAGCGATCTTGCCGATCCGGAGTCGAAAACAATCGGAGCGTTATGGCCGGCGTTTACGTATGTCAATTCTCCGGTGTCGCGGTTCAATACGACAAACACTGCAGTGGCAAAACGGTCTGTGGGGGTATATCGGCTCAGATGTCTGTTTATCTGTCCGGCCAGGGCCAGGAGATCTCCGCTAACACTCGCGATGCTTCTAACAAGAGCCTGTATGTTTGCCGCCAACAGCGCAGCCGCCATGCCTTTCCCGGACACATCCGCAACCGCGAAAAGTGTTCGCTTCCCTGCAAGCTCGATAACATCGAAGTAGTCGCCACCCACGTCGCGAAAGGGCTTGTAGAACGTCTCAACCTTATACCCTGGCAACTCATCAACTTTAGCCGGAGTGAGCGTCTGCTGTATTTGGCGTGCGGCAATTTGGTCGGATTCAAGTTGGGTCTTGCGGACAAATTCTGAAGTCAGCATCCCGTTCATCATTGCGCCTCCGACCGCGTATAAGAGGAGCGCAATGAGAAAGACGAGGCTCTCGTCAGGCCACATCACAGGCCACGCCAGAGACCGCGACCAAAGGCAATAAATGGCGAATCCCTGGAGCAGAATCCCGGCCCACGTGACGAAGCGTTTGGGCCGGGGCATCTCGCGGATCCAGCTGTTGACGGAGTACCGTAGCCAGCGACGAACCGAGCCGGTGAATGTGTCGAGCCTTACCTGCGGGACGCGCAAACGCATTGCGAGGAGTCTACAGGAGCAGGTGTGCAGTGCGTAGGGGTGGGTGACGGGCTATCCGGAAGGGACCGCGTTAGCTCCTGTCTGCCGGCAATCCAGGAGTCGAAGCTCAATTGAGTCAACACGTCGGCGTTGACCGGTACGAATCCGCGCAGACAGACGCCATAACTGCGTTATTGATCGATACAAATCATGTAAACTCCGCGGCATGACTGTATTGAACTGGCTGCTCGATTCGGATCCAGCGATTCGCTGGCAGGTGTTGCGCGATCTTTTCCATGCGCCAGAGGAGGTCGTGTCAGCGGAGCGTGCACGAACGGTTACCGGGGGTTGGGGGGCGAGACTGCTCGCGTTGCAAGGGGAAGATGGCCAGTGGGCTGGAGGTGCATGCTTCCCGGCACGCAGCTTCAACTGGCGCGACGAAAACCAGGGCCAGCCTTGGACCTCCACCCTGCCAACACTTCAACTGCTGCACGATTTCGGGGTCGACCCAAGTTCTCACCGCGTCCGCCGCGCGGTGGAACTGGTCAGAGAGCAATGCCGGTGGGAGCACGCCGGGCAGCCGTTCTTCAGCGGTGAGGTCGAGCCGTGCATCAACGGCAGGACCGTCACCTTGGGTATCTATTTTGGTCAGGATATGGATGGCCTGGTCGCCCGCCTCCTTGGAGAACAGCTTGAGGACGGCGGGTGGAACTGCGAGGTCGAGCATGGCTCTGTCCGCTCGTCGTTCGCGACCACGATCAACGTTTTAGAAGGTCTGTTGGCGCACGAGCGCGCAACCAGAGGCTCTCCGGAATCCATCGCGGCTCGGCACCGGGGGAAGAGTATCTCCTCGAACGAAAACTGTTTCGACGGAAGAGCACGGGAGAAGTCGTGAACCCATCATGGCTGCAATTCTCGTTTCCCACCCGCTGGCATTACGACGTGCTGCGTGCCCTCGAATACTTCCGCTCGGTCGGGGATCCTCCCGACTCTCGAATAGACGAAGCCATCCATCTGCTGCGATCCAAGCGGCAGCCCGATGGTACCTGGCTGCTGGAGAATACACACGCCGGCAAGGTTCACTTTGAGCTCGAGGAGGGTGACGGCGAGCCTAGCCGATGGAATACGCTCCGGGCTCTGCGTGTCCTCAATTGGTGCGACAAATTAGCTAAATGCCGCGGGCCCGTTTCGCGAAGATGAGATCCGAAAGCGACGAATGGAGCGATGATGAAAACCGAATTGCTGCGATTCAACGGTACTGTCGAACGCGATCCCGCCATCGATGCCTGGATGAAAGAGCATAAAGGTGAATTGGGAGCCATCGCGCATGAGTGGTTTGAGGTGATGCGAAAATGCGGGGACGAAGTCCGGGAGACCTTGCATGACGGCTGTCCCGTTGCGTGTCTGGGGGATGCGCCCTTCGGTTACGTCAATGTATTCACTTCGCACGTAAACGTGGGATTCTTTCACGGCGCGGCGTTGCCGGATCCGGCCCGCTTGTTGCAAGGCACCGGCAAGTTCATGCGCCATGTGAAGCTGAAACCGGGAACGGCCACAAACGCCGCAGCGCTCAGCAGACTCATCGAGACGGCGTACTCGGACATAAAGGCGCGTGTAGAAAATGGCTAGCCCAGAGGAACGCGTGAGGGCTCTGTTTCAGTCCCCGCAGCTTCCGTCGCAAGAGCAATCGCCTACCCCAATTCTGCGCTATACTCCCGCCCATCCTGAATTCCGCAAAATAGAGGCGCTCATGTCCACCACCCCCGCCCCCCGGCAATCCATCGACACTCACTCCAAAGCCCTGGCCATCAATCTGGAGGCTTCCTTCTATGGGACGTTTGCCGAGATTGGAGCCGGTCAGGAAGTGGCCCGTTCATTTCTGAGCGTGGGTGCGGCTTCGGGAACGGTTGCGCAAGCCATCTCGGCCTACGACAAGACCGTCAGCGACGACACGTACGGCGCCGGCACGCGCTACGTTTCTAAGGAGCGCCTCGTGGCCATGCTCGATTACGAATATCAGCTCCTCGTCACCCGACTGGCTGAAGCTCGTGGCGCCCATACCCGATTTTTCGTTTTTGCGGACACCGTCGCCACCCGGAATTACCAGGGAACCAATGAGCAACACGGCTGGCTTGGTTTTCGCTTCCAGGCTGAACCCGATGGCCAGCCCAATCAGATTCTTCTCCACATCAATCTTGGCGATTCCACCGCGCAGCTCCAGCAGCAGGCCATTGGAACGCTCGGAGTAAATCTGATCTATGCCTCTCATCATCAGCGGTCTTCCTCGGCGAACTTTCTTGCCGGCCTGTTCGACGACTTGTCCCGTGAACGGATCGAAATCGACGTTCTCGAACTGGCTGGCCCTGTTTTCACTGGTGAAGACTCACGCCTCTGGTGCCTGGATTTGCTCCGCACCGGCATGTGCCATGCCTTGGTCTTCGACTCTAAGGCTCAGGTGGTCGAGCCGGCCACTCCTCTTCGCAAGCGTCCCCTCATCGTGCAGCGTACTTTACGCGGCCATCCCGGCCCATCTGCCGCCGAAACCCTTCAGACTGCGCGACAGAAATTCCTGGCTGAAGGGATTCCCTCCGACCGCGAACCTTTAGCCGTCCTCGAGGTCAGCACTCACAATCTCGAAGACCCGGCTGCCTCTGATAATGCGGAGCTCCTGGCCCTGATCCAGCAGCTTGCCCCTTTAGGCACTGTTGTCCTCACCGACTACCCGGAGGGCTATCAGGTCATTAATTACCTTCGCCGCCACACCGCTGCGCCCATCCGGCTAGTTCTCTGGATCTCTATGTTTCTTCAGAACATGGAAGAAAGAGTGTACCTGTCCTTGCCCGGCGCCGTGTTGGAGAGCTTCGGCCGATTGCTCTACACCGACGTGACAATCTTTGTCGCTCCCATGCGCAAGGAATCGTTGGTAGCCGCGCTGGGCGGTCTGCCGGAAAGTCTCTTGCGGGAGTTCGCTGGCCGCGATCTCCTGACCCTTGAGGATTTCCTTCCCAAGCCGCCCCTGGACCACCTCTTCCGCTATCTTCGCGCCGCAGGCCGCATCTTTCCTCTGGAGGAAACTCGGCCCAAAACCTGACTTGGCCGCTTACTTAATGCGGAAACGACACAAGGAAATCCCCCGACCGATGTTGACGCACACTGCCTGCGGAGCCATTACCTTAAGAGCGGAATCTCGGACGACAGCTCCAGGTTGATAATCAGGCTGAGCCGGTTGTCCACCTGATAGAACTTCGCTGCTCGCTTTCCTCCTATGGCCTTTTCGAATTTCGGCCAATACTCTTCCCGCAACTTAGTGGTTCTCGAATCAATGCTGAACATTTGCTTGGCCATGTCATCTGCTTTTGTATCGTCCAGAGTGTCATAATTGGTCGCATAGTCCTTGATCAGCTTCCAGCGATCATCACCGATGACCTGTTGATCGTGCGCGTAGTCCCGATAGATGGGCCAGAACGCCGCCGATTCCTGATCGTTAAAAGCCATGGTATGCGTAATGATGTCGTTTTTCTCCGCCTGCACATCGGAGCGAAGCAGTTGGATGTCAGAATCGCTGAGCGGCTTGGCAGTAACCACAGCGGTTTGGGCCCGTGCCGATGGCATCAACAGAACACACATGGCACAAATGACAATCACTGTTTTCATACGCTTTTCTCCTCGTTGAATTTGCACTTAAGAGGTCTGCTCTTGGCCCTTTGTGTCGCCGCTACCAGCACCAGCGTGGCGATAATTTGGATCGCTGCCAGGCTTCTATCCCCTGGGAAGTTTTATTGTCGGTTCCCTGAGAGAAATGGGATACTGGCAAATCTGCCAGTCAGGCAACATATCGCTCCAAGTGCCGACCGATTGATTTCCACTGAACGACAACGAACTCCGCTCGCACCGCCTAAAATGCCAGTCTCTGACTCGGAGGCTCGAATAAGGGCGCAGCTACGCACGCTCTGTTTGCTCCGGCAGTCCTCAGCAGAGGCCTCCGATTCTTGGGTGAGAGGCCGCCCACGGAATCCAGACGATGGCTGAAGTGGGCCAGCGTATGCTGATGTGTAGCCAGGATTGCGCACGGCGGAAGGAGGGAGGGTGAATTCACTTCCAGGAGTGTTCGTGATCGGACGACGGTTGCCGGCCGTCGCGGCGCTACTCGTATTTTGCAGCATATGCGTGCCCTATGCGGCCATGGCACAGGAACACCCTGCGCATGAATGGGGTTACAGTGGGAGTGACGGCCCTGCGCACTGGGGCGAGCTAAGTCCCGAATTTGCCGCATGCAAAACCGGCCATGTCCAGTCCCCAGTCAATATTGCCGGTGCTCAGAGTGCCGATCTGCCTGCAATTCAGTTCGAATACAAACCCAGCGCGCTCCACATCATCAATAACGGCCACACAATTGAAATCAACTACGCGCCCGGCAGTTTCATCAGAGTCGGAGACAAGCGTTACGAACTAAAACAATTCCATTTCCACCATCCCAGCGAGGAGACCATCAAGGGCAAGCGGTTTCCCGTGGAACTCCACCTGGTGCACGCAGATGCCGACGGGAATTTGGCCGTGGTCTCCGTGCTATTGAAAGAGGGTTCTGCAAATCCACTGGTTGAAACGCTGTGGGGTCTTGCGCCGAAGACGGCCGGTCCGGAGAAAACCGACGATAACCTGCAAATCAATGCCGCCGACTTGTTGCCTGCTAACCGCAGCTATTTCACTTTCGCCGGTTCGTTGACGACTCCGCCGTGCACCGAAGGCGTGAGTTGGTTCGTACTCAAGACGCCGGTAACTATTTCGAAGAAACAAGTGGCGACGTTTGCCGCGATCTATCCATACGATGAGCGGCCAACTCAGTCCCTGAATGGCCGCACGGTGCTGGAAAGCAAGTGATTGCAGACCGCCCAACCACGACTGACCTGAACGAACAATGACGGAATCGGGAAAAGAGTTGCGGCTTTGCCTTTGAAGGGTAAGGAACTGTCAAGAAACGAAATTCGACGAGACAGGCACGCGAGCTTCGGCTTGCCGCCGGAGGGTTTGCGCAAGTTGCGCGCGCTGAGCACACCGGCGCGAATCCAGCACTTCATAGACGCGTTGCCTTACCAGTACGCGAACACTGCATGGTCTCCGCAACGCGTGTTGCGGGAGCGCAAGGGACATTGCCTGGAGGGAGCACTGCTGGCCGCTGCCGCACTGCGTATCAACGGCCACCCGCCTCTGCTAATGGATCTCGAGGCCGTGCATGACGACGACCACGTGGTGGCCATCTATCGCGAATGTGGCTTGTGGGGAGGCATTGCCAAGTCGAACTTCGCTGGCCTGCGCTTCCGCGCGCCAATCTACCGTACGCTGCGCGAATTGGCGCTCAGCTACTTTGAGCATTACTACAACCTGCGGGGCGAACGCACTTTGCGTTCCTACTCGGGACCGGTGAACCTGGCGCGCTTAGACAGCCAGTACTGGATGACTTCCGAAGAAGACGTTTGGTGCGTCCCGGAGTATCTCATAGCGGCGAGGCACTACCCGCTCTTTCCCGATAAGGTGGCGCGCGCACTGCCCCGTCTCGATCGTCGCAGCTTCGAAGCAGGAATGCACGGCTGGACAAAGCACTGAAAAGAGCCGCACGCGAAGTGGTGCTGACCGCTGCCTGGCACAGCTCTGCTCTTGGTGTGTGGTTTGAGTGGTAAGTTGAAGAGGTGTTACAAGAAGCCAAACACAGCGCCCAAGCTGATCAGAGAACGACCCTCGGGGGCTCCTCAGTGACCTACCATTCAAACAATTTAACCGCCCGGGCGTTCTAATCCGAGAGCACCGGAACCACCAGCCCTGCACCCTGCCAGTTCCATGACGTCAGGGGAGCGCTCACGGCATAAGGCGTCTTCCTGAATGCGCAAAAGAACGCGACGCAGCCTGCTGTCCAGTTGCTTCAGTTGAATCTGCTCCCCGTCAGAATCAATGACGATGAAAACGTCCCCGCCCGGCACTTCGTCCTGAGGCACCTGTTCCTGTTCCAAATGCTTCAGCAGTTAACCCATAACTTCGTCACCCACATGCCGACGGGCCACATTTCCCCGAGAATGAGGCCCATCCTCCCAGTCGTCCAGGATATGCGGCGCGCGGCATTTGCCTTCACCCCATAAAATTAATGAACGCGGAGGCATGTCAAGTACCTGGCAGAATTCTTTCCCCGTATATCATTCATTCCACTGGATATTCCTTGCAACGAACACTGGCCTACAACACCCGTTCTATCGGTTATCATGAAAGGAGGGAGTATCTCTCTCGTCGTCCGAAGGAAGCAGGCACTATGACGCGGGTAAGGACTCACCGATACGCCTAACCTCCTTAATTTGGACGAATTTGCAAAAAGATACCCAGGGGGAGGGTTCCTGCACAGATCCCTCGCGGTCAAAACCGGGCGTATACCATGAAGTGGAGCGCACGCAAGTTTTAATGCAAGCAAAGTTTGACCTTGCCCTTGCAGACACCTATAATTCGCTTGAGTTCCTGAGAATGTCCTCTGTCCGTGTTTCTGCTCTGCGTCTCCGGCTTTTCCGGCCGGAAAGCCGCCTCTACGAAGCGCATCAGACGGGAAAGCCAGGAAGCGAAAGTTCGCTTCCGCACAGAAATGCGGGCGACCACACCCAAGAACCGAAGGAGTTTCTGATTTCCATGAAGCGTTCGTTAACACTCGTTTGCATGCTCGCGTCCGGGCTCGGCGTCAGCGCCCTTGCCCAGACAGGCAGCGCAGCCACCACAGACCCGGCGCCTGGCACCTCGTCTACCACTGCCGTTGCCCCCGCAGGCCCAACGAAGATTGCCGTCATCATGTTCCAGCCTGCTGTCATGCAGACCAACGAAGGCCAGCGGAACTTTGCCGATCTGCAGAAGAAGTACGATCCCAAGCGCACCCAGCTCAAGGCAATGAGCGATGAGATCGACTCGCTCAAGAAGGGCATTCAGACAGCCGGAGCCAACCTTAGCGAGGTTGAGCGCGCGAATCGGCTGAAGTCCATCGATGAAAAGGAAAAGGCCTTCCAGCGCCTCGGAGAAGACACGCAGAACGACTTCCAGCAGGATCTGCAGCAGACCTACACCCAGCTTGCCGAGAAGGTTTTCACCGTCCTGCAGGCTTACGCGCAGCAGAATGGCTATTCCCTCGTGATCGACGGCAGCACCCAGCAGAGCCCCGTCCTCTGGGCTAACCAGGGAACCGACATCTCCGCCGCTGTCATCCAGGCCTATAACCAGAAGTCAGGCGTTCCTGCCCCGGCAGCCTCGGCAACTGGCGCACCGTCGGCTCCAACGCCCCGCCCGACAACCCCGCGTCCAGCGACTACAGCTCCGAAGCAGTAATTTTGCTTCCGTTCTAAAACAAAAAAGACCCCGTTTTCGGGGTCTTTTGTTTTGCCTGTTCACGGCCGGAAGTGGTTGCTAACAAGGCTCCGAAATTCTGTGGAAAAAACTGTGGAAGAAATTCTTCCGTCAAAGCGAAGTTCTCTTCAAAAAACCGCAAATTCTCAGGGAAAATTCGAAACGGGGCTGCAACTTCTTTGTTTTCAATGAAGAACAGTTACGAAAGTACTCTTGCCCTTGAACAAAAACTTGCTGCCTATTCACGCATATCGAATTTGCACTTTCCACAGTTCGCATTAAAGGACCGTGACAGTGCAAGCCTCGCCCGATGAGCGAGATGGCCCTAACGGTTGCTGTCTTCGCCCAGTTTGAGGACGGCAAGAAATGCCTCCTGCGGAATGTCCACTTTCCCCACCCGCTTCATGCGCTTTTTGCCTTCTTTTTGCTTTTCCAGCAGCTTGCGCTTGCGGGAAATATCCCCGCCGTAGCATTTGGCGATCACATTCTTGCGCAGGGCTGTAACCGTCTCGCGGGCGACGATTTTCGATCCGATAGCCGCCTGGATCGCCACCTCAAACTGCTGCCGCGGAATCAGCTCGCGCATCTTCGAAACCAGCGCCTTGCCCCGCTCGTAAGCAAATTCCCGGTGAACGATAATCGAGAGCGCATCCACCGGCTCGCCTGAGACAAGAATATCCATCTTCACCATCGGCGAGTCCCACGTCCCCGCCAGGTGATAGTCGAGCGAAGCATATCCGCGTGAAACCGACTTCAGCCGATCGTAGAAATCCAGCACGATCTCATTCAGCGGCAACTCATACGTCAGCATTACTCGCGTCGGCGAGACATATTCGAAATTCTTCTGCCGCCCGCGCTTTTCCTCGACCAGCTTCAGAATCCCGCCAACATATTCTTCGTTGGTCAGGATCGTCGCATTGATAATGGGCTCTTCGATCTTCTCGATCTCGCTCGGGTCGGGCCACCGCGAAGGATTGTCCACCTCAAGCGTTGACCCGTCCGTCATCGTGATCTTGTAACGCACCCCCGGAGCTGTCGTAATCAGATCGAGGTCGTATTCGCGCTCCAGCCGCTCCTGGATGATCTCCATGTGTAGCAGACCGAGAAATCCGCAGCGAAAGCCAAAACCCAGCGCAGCCGAGCTCTCCGGCTCAAAGAAAAACGACGAATCGTTCAGCCGCAATTTCTCCAGCGCATCGCGCAGAAGAGTGTGCTCATGCGAATCGACCGTATAGAGCCCGGCAAAAACCATCGACTTGATGTCTTCAAATCCCGGCAGCGGTTCAGCAGCAGGGCGATTGTCTTCCGTAACCGTGTCGCCAATCTTCGTGTCCGCAACGTTCTTGATGGTCGCGGAAAAAACTCCTACTTCTCCTGCGGAAAGCTCGTTGATCTCAACCGGCTTCGGCGTCAGCACGCCCAGCGTCTCCACATCGAAGACCTTGCCATTCGACATCAATCGAATCTTCGCGCCCTTGCGCAGCGTGCCGTTAATCACGCGCGCGAGCACGATCACGCCGCGATACGCGTCAAACCACGAATCGAAAATCAGCGCCTGCAGCGGAGCACTCGCGTCTCCCGCCGGCGAAGGCAGCCTGTGCACGATCGCTTCAAGAATATCTGGCACGCCCTGCCCCGTCTTCGCGCTTACAGGAATCGCATCCGTAGCATCGAGACCGACAGCCTGCTCAATCATCTCCTGCGTGCGCAGAATGTCAGCGCTGGGCAGATCAATCTTGTTGATGACAGGAATCACCTCAAGCCCATGACTGATCGCAAGAAACGCATTCGCCAGCGTCTGCGCCTCAACACCCTGCGAGGCATCGACCACCAGCAGCGCGCCTTCGCACGAAGCCAGCGAGCGCGACACTTCGTAGGAAAAATCGACGTGGCCCGGCGTATCGATAAGATTGAGCTGATACGTAGTCCCATCTTTTGCCGGATACATCATGCGCACCGAATGCGCCTTAATAGTGATGCCGCGCTCGCGCTCAAGGTCCATCGCATCCAGAACCTGCGCATGCATCTCGCGCGCAGTAAGAGAGCCGGTCAGCTCCAGCAGCCGGTCAGAGAGCGTGGATTTGCCGTGATCGATATGCGCGATGATCGCGAAATTGCGGATAAGCTTGCTGTCCATGAGAAAAAGCGCGAGGCGGAAGAGCCTGCGTCCGGTTATCGGATGCAATCAAACTTCTCTAGCTCACGCCTTATTATCGCATCCGCTATGGCGAGCAAGCGCTCGTAACCCATACAATAAAGCAGTAATCCGCATGGTTGTTGCCAAACTCTCAGGCGCCGCTCTTGTTGCGGCCATTGCATGTCTCTTAAGTTGCGACGCGGGCGCCGAAGCCCGTGTTTCCCCTGTTGATCCTCAGGCACAAGCCACGTCCCCGCAACAGGCGCAGCCGCCACAAAAGACCGCAATCAACGCACCGGCAATGTCTGCGCGCGACCAGTCTTTGATCGACAGTGTCGAAAAGGCATACCAGACCGGTCTCAGCAATTACCGCGACGGCCACATTGCCTCAGCCAGAGCCAACTTCGATTACGCCGTCGACATGATCCTGCGTAGCGGCATCGACATCAAAAACGATCCCGCCATCAGCGAAGAATTCGATCACCTCGTTGACGCCATCAATACGCTCGAGTTGGATGCGCTGCGCGAAAACAGCCCGCAGACGGCACAGCAGCATCCTGAAGACGCGCCCGTCGACATCGCCAATGACGTCACCTTCCCCGTCGATGCAAACGTCCGAGCGCAGGCCGAAGCAGAACTGAAAACTACGCAGTCCGACCTGCCGCTCGTTATGAACGACTACGTCGCCAGCTACATCAACTTCTTCTCCAACTCCACCAAGGGCCACAACACCATCGTCAATTCGCTCACGCGCGCCGGCCGGTACAAGGACATGATCGAGCGCGTGCTCAAAGAGGAAGGCGTGCCGCAGGACCTCATCTACCAGGCCGTTGCCGAGTCCGGCTTCCGTCCACAGGCCGTCAACCCGCGCTCCCGCGCCGGAGGCATGTGGCAGTTCATGCCCGGCGATGCCTTCGCGCCGCAAAAGAGCGCCTGGTACGACGAGCGCTTCGATCCGGAAAAAGCGACGCGCGCCTACGCGAAATACATCAAGTATCTCTATAACCAGCTCGGCGACTGGTATCTCGCCATGGCCTCCTATGACTGGGGCGCCGGCAACGTGCAGCGCGCCGTCGAGCGCACCGGCTACGCCGACTTCTGGGAGCTCTACCGCCGCAATAATCTTCCCCAGGAAACAAAAAACTACGTCCCCATCATTCTCGCCGTCACCATCATGGCGAAAAACCCAAAGCAGTATGGATTAACGGACCTCGTTCCCGATCCGCCTCTTGTTACTGAGAAGGTGACAACCAATTACGCCGTCGACCTCCGCCTCGTTGCCGATGTCGTCGATACTCCGGTGCAGGAAATCATCGCCCTCAACCCCAGCCTGCTGCGCATGAGCACTCCCCCCGACGAGCCCTTCGACCTGCAACTCCCTCCGGGCGGAAAGGAACTCTACGACAAGCGCATCGCCGAAATTCCTGAAGACAAGCGCCGCTACTGGCGCTTCCACGTCCTCTCGCACGACGAGTCGCTCGATCAGGTAGCGCGCGAGTATCATGTCTCCGCCTCCGAGATCGCCTTCGTAAACCAGCTGAGCTCAACCACCGCCGACCTCAGCAGCATCGATTCGCTGGTCATTCCCGTGGCTCCCGCAGCCGTCTCATCTGCGCGCACCAGCACATACAAAGCCCAGCATGGCGACACACTCGTCACCGTGGCCGATCGCTTCGGGGTCACGGTAGATCAACTGCGGCGCTGGAACCACATCAGCAGCAATGCAGTCCCACCCGGCCGCAAACTCTATGTCTCCGAACCGGCACGCATTTCCGCCAGTTCCCGCTCCAAACGGGGAAAGGCAACAGCGCACAACGCGCAGACTGCATCTCAAAAAGGAGCGCACGCAGAGAAGCAGCTGCACGCGGAACCAAAAGCGGTCGCGCACGCCGCATCCGTAAAGGGAAAGAAAACAGACGAGTGACGCTCACTATATACTTGCGTTGATTGGAAAGCCGTTGCATGCTGTTGCTATAATCCGCGCCGCAGAGCATTTTCACTTTGTGGTAGAACGGAAAACAGGCACCGAAGCCGGAGGGCATTTTCATGCAGGACGATCGCAAACTTTACGCAAAGAACGATGGTGAATTTGAACCTGAAGCAGACGATTACGCAGAAGAAGTGGAAGATGGCTTCGGTGAAGATGAGGAAGAGGAGGAAGTAACTATCTCCGTCTCCTCTGACGATGATGACATCGAAGATCTCGATGAGGAAAAACCGGATGTACTTGAAGTACCCGCAATTGTCGCCGAAGAAGTAATTGTGGTGGTGCCTGCCAAAAAAGCTCCGGCAAAAAAGGCAGCAGTGAAAAAGGCCCCGGCAAAGAAGGCAGCAAAGAAAGCAGTAGCGAAGAAGGCTCCTGCAAAGAAGGCAGCAGCCAAAAAAGCTCCGGCGAAGAAGGCTCCTGCAAAGAAAGCGCCTGCCAAAAAAGCTCCGGCGAAAAAAGCCGCGAAGAAGTCTGTCGCTAAGACCAGCAGTAAGGGCGCTCGTAGCGGCGGTAAGGCCACAAAGAAGTCTGTGGCTAGTAAGAAGAAGAGCGCCGGCGGTAAAAAATCAACTAAACGAGGTACTACTTTGGCAGTAAAGAAGGCAGCAAAGAAGGCAGCAGCCAAGAAGGCTCCTGCGAAGAAGGCAGCAAAAAAGGCAGTAGCGAAGAAGGCTCCTGCAAAGAAGGCAGCAAAAAAGGCAGCAAAGAAGAAGTAAGCACGTAGGTCTCAGGCAAGCAAAAGAGCCCGGCTCAACGCCGGGCTTTTTTGCGTCTGCACTCTGGGCTGGATCAACACCTGGCCGGTCGATAGCGAGAGTTGCGGATCAAAAAAAGTGCTGTCATCCTGACCCTGAACGTAGTGAAGGGGAAGGATCTGTTTCTTCTCATCCCCGCACGAATCCGGCGCCATTTCATGCACGCGAGCCCAGTAGCATTTGACTCATCTCGTACTACGCCAGATGCACCTCAACTTCATCCCCATCGTTAAGCCCATACGCGTCCCGCAACTTGATATCCGTAGCGATCTCAATAATGTTCCTCGAATGATCGCCCTGTCCCGCCGCGTTCTTATCCGTCCGCAGCAGAAAAGCACGACGGCCAAAAATCGTGCACGGCCACAGACTCACCGAAACCGTGCCGCCATATTCTTCCTTCTCCAGACGAATCACATGGGCAGGCAGAGAATAAGGCTCAGCAAGTCGCAGATTCAGCGTGCCGGGAAAGAGCCGCATCCCCGTCTTCTGCATATAGAAGCCTTCCAACTTCTGCAGCCAGAAAGAAAAATTCCCCACTCCCGAAACAACAACTCCCTTCAGGACGGGCATAGGATCTGCGCCAGATGATGCTGTTGGTGCGCAATGTAATCCTCGATCAGGAACCGCAGCGTCACCGCTTCGTTATCGCCAACATGGCATTCGGCATCCAGCTTCTCGATTGGAATACGTTCGACCACAGCTTTAAGAATCTCGTGATACGTCTGCCACCAAGTCAGGAGTGTCGGCCATTGCATCTCGTTATAGCCATGCGCGCCAACCCATCCCTCCTGTGCATAGAAAGGCCCTGTATAGCTACCATCGAGTGCAGCACGCACAAAGCGTTGGTGATTGTTCGCCGCCGAATCGATCATGTGCCCAAGCACCTGCTTCCGCGTCCACCCGCCCGCGCGCCACGGCAGTGCGGCAATTTCTTCAGGCACCTGCAAAAGCGAATGGCGGATTGCCTCGCAACCCGCCACAAAATCCTGCGCCGTTTTCGTAACCATGTCGACTAGTGTCCGCCCTCCATCGAGTTCAGCGCCGTCAACACCTCTTCACTGTGATGTGAAGGATCAACCTTCGTCCAGACCTTCACAATCTTTCCTTGAGGATCAATGAGAAACGTATTCCGGTTCGCGATCTTGAATCCGGCATAATTCCCCAGCGACCCGTACTCGGCCACGACTTTCTTCTCCTCATCGCTCAGCAAAGTGAAGTTAAGACCATCCTTCGCGCAGAACTGCTTGTGGCTGTCAACTGAATCCACGCTCACGCCCAGAATCACAGCATTCGCCTTCTGGAACTTGTCCTGATCGTGCTGGAAATTATGGGCTTCAATCGTGCAGCCCGTGGTCATGTCCTTCGGGTAAAAGTAGAGCACCACCCACTTGCCGCGAAAGCTGTCGAGGCTCACCGGCTTGCCTTCCTGCGAGTTCAGCGTGAAATCGGGCGCCTGCTGACCCACCTGCGGCATTGTGGTTTCATCTGTTGCGAATCCGCGAACGACAAACACACCCAATCCGACAACGACAACTAAAGCAAGCAATGCGATCGTAATCTTTGACACGGGGACAGCCCTCCTTAGGGGCGTTCTCAATTATCCCTGCTCCACAGCCACAATCGCAATATTGGCTGTATTGGCACGCAAAAGAACTGTGTCCCTGTCAAAAATCAGCGTCCGCTCGGCCTCAATCGCCAGACACGTCGCCTGCGCCTGCTCCATCGCTTCAATCGTCTTCAGCCCAATCACCGGAACATCAAACCGCATATCCTGCTCCGGCTTTGCCACCTTCACCACCGTCAGCGTGCGATCGAACGTCGAAGCATCCCCCTCCGCCGCCATCGTCTTCATGATCGCGCCCGCACGTTCAATTGCAGCGTCGGTGCCTTCCATCGCCTCAACGGCAACACACGCTTGACTGGCAACCACTACCGTCTGCCCGATGTCGTATCCGGCAACCGCCAGCCCCACCTCGCGCCCGTAAGCGATGTCCTTCTGCTCCTGCTCTGAGGGCGCGCGAGCCGTCAGCACTCCAGCCTTCGCCAGCAGAGGCTCCAGATATGCAGTCGAAGAAATCAGCTCAATGCCTTCATCACCCAGTACCTTCGCAACCGCGCCAATCAGCATGTCCGTATTCTTCGTACGCAGAGAAAGCAGCAGCTTCGCCAGCCGCCAGTCAGGCCGGATGCTCGAAAAAATCTGCTTATGCTTCACCTGACCGGCCATCACCGCGCGAGTGACATTCTCTTTATGAAAAGTCTCGATCAGCTTCGACAGTTCACCCAGCGAAAGCCAATAGACGCGCACGCCAGAGTCAGCAACAGCGCGCTCATCCATCTCCGGATCGGTCTCTTCCTTGATCGCGGCGACAACAACCTCAAGCCCATGCGCCCGCGCCGCATCCAGCAGCAGAAAAGGAAAGCGCCCGTTCCCGGCAATCAACCCCAGCTTGTCCACGCGCTACTTCAACACCCCGCGCTCCGACTTCTCAACAAACTCGACCAGATAAGCGACATCCTCGGTGGCAATCCCCTCACTCTTCAGCTTCTCCACCGCCTGAGAAGTATTCAGCTTCCCCGCAAGCAGATACCGGTAAGCATGCTGAATCGCCCGCAGCCGCGTGCGATCAAACCCTCGCCGCTCCAGCCCTACTTTGTTCAGCCCATAAGCACGCGTCTCGCGCTTCGCCGAAGTGAGCGAAAACGGCAGAACGTCTTGCGTAACGGTGGTCCCGCCACCCGTGTACGCATACTTGCCAATCCGGCAAAACTGATGCACCTGGTTCAGCGCGCCCACCGTCGCATAGTCTTCGACGATCACATGTCCAGCCAGAGTAGCCGCATTCGCCAGAATGCATCCATCGCCCACCACGCTATCGTGGCCGATATGCGTGTACGCCATAATGAGGCAGCCACTGCCGACCTTCGTCGTCCCCCCGCCCCCAGGAGTCCCGCGTGAAATCGTCACGCATTCGCGAATAACATTGTCATCGCCCAGCACCGCGCCCGTAGGCTCGCCGTTGTATTTCAGATCTTGCGGCGCAACCCCCACGCAGGCAAAAGAATAAAACTTGTTCCGCGCCCCGACTGTCAGCCGACCATCCAGCACCACATGCGAAATCAGCTCGCACTCCTCGCCCAGCACAACATCTGGACCAACGGTGCAATAGGGCCCAACCGAACACGACTCAGGAATCACCGCACCAGCAGCCACAATCGCCGTCGGATGAATACTCACTCTTCCGTCACCGCGGCCATCGCAGGCGCTTCTGTCGGCTCAGCAGAAGCCCCGGCCTCGTGCTGCCTGCGCCGCGGAACGAGCTGGCACATCACCGTCCCCTCGCAGGCAAGCTTGCCGTCAACCGTCGCCCGTCCTTCCAGGCGCACAGCCCGTGTCTTCCACTGCAGCACGTTGATCTCGATCCGCAGCTGGTCTCCCGGCACCACCGGCCGCCGAAACTTGGCGCGCTCGATTCCCGTAAACACCATCAGCTTGCTGTCGCGGTCAGGAATCTCCGTCAGCAACAGCGCCCCGCCAGCCTGCGCCATCGCTTCAATCACAAGGACGCCGGGCATAATCGGGAAGTCCGGAAAGTGTCCCTGAAAGAACGCTTCGTTGATCGACACATTCTTGATGGCAACAATCCGCTTCTTCCGCTCCATCTCGATCACGCGATCGATCAGAAGAAACGGGTAACGGTGCGGCAAAATCGCCATGATGTCGGTAATATCCATCACCAGGCGAGACTCCGGAGCGTGGGTTGAGTTCTCCATAATCTGCACGACAGATTATAAAGGGGACTGCGCGTCCAGCGAAACGCTCCCTACCGGTCGCCATTCCTGCCTGTAACAGCGTTGTCATCCTGAGCGAAGCCGGGTGCCCCAGGTTCGCGAAGCTAACCTGGGTCTTTCCCAGGCAGAAGCACGAAACCACAACCCCAACCCAAACAAAAAAAGGAGCAGCCCGAAAGCCGCTCCCCCCTAATGAAATGCCTTACTCCATCTGCTGCTGTGGAGGCGGAGGCCCGCCAGCCCCATCAGGCACCACTGCAGGACCACCCGGCCCACGGCGCATCCCGCGGCCCTCGCGGCCCCAGTCGTCCTTTTTCTCCTCGCGCAGAGCCTTCAGCTTCGTCCACTGGTCCGGCGTCAGTACCTGCCGAATCCCCAGCAGCATGCGCGCATTGGCCTTTTCAAGCTCGGCCCGGGCCTGCGCAATGGCATCGATCTGCGCCAGAATCTTCCCCTCATCCGGCTGCTCGGCTTCCATCAGCGGCTGCATCACCGCTTCCTGCTTCTGCAGCGACGCATTCAGGTCAATCAGCTTCAGCCGGCTCTGCTGGAAGATATCGTCCATCTTCTTCTGCTGGTCCGCCGATAACCCAATCTGCTGCGCCTTCTGCGGATCATCCCACCACTTCCCATGCAGCATTCTTCCGCCGAAAGCCCGCTCCATCGGAGGCGGTCCCGGCCGCCCATCCTGAGCCACGGCGCGTCCGTACACACCGAGCCCACCAAGGCAGCCAACCAAAATCAGTGCCAATCCAAAAGATCTCCTAGTTTCTCCCATTCGTTTTCTCCCCCGTAGTCTGATAACTTGCATAATCCGAATCCATCTCCGCCAGCGGCTGCATCGAATCAGGCACCGCCTCGGACAGCTCGCTCGACACCTGATCCAGCAGCGCCGTATCCGCCTCGCGCTGCTTCAAAAGCTGCGCCTGCTGCTCCGCCCGAACCTGGGCCGCATGCTCACGATAGAAACCCACCGCCGGAACCAGCGCCGCCACACACAGCGCCATGGCCACTGCCCATTCCAGCATCACCCGACGCTGCGCCGACCGCCTCCGCGCCCGTGCCTGCTCAAATCCCCAGTCCGTCGGCAATTCAGCAGAGCGGGCCGCGATATGGTGCAGCGCGGAGCGAAACTGGCTGATCGAGTTCGCCAGCCCCTCCAGGTCGCGCTTCGTCGCCGCATCGGTCTCCGGATACAGCTCCTGCACATCGCGGTTTGTCGTTTCCTTTGTCATCGCTTGCCTCCCATCCCCTCCCGCACTGCCGCCAGAGCGCGGTACAAATGCGTCTTCACCGTACTCGGATTCATCCCCGTCAGCTCCGCAATCTCTTTCAGTTCCATCTCTTCCACAAAGCGCAGAACAAAGACGCTGCGCTGCTTTGCCGGGAGCGCGCTCACCGCCTGCCACACATGCTCGACCTGCGTCCGCGCAATCAGCTCGGCTTCCGGAGAACTCCGCCCATCCGGAACCCAGTCGCTCACATCGACCGGGTCCAGCGCCGTCTCCCGCGTCTTCGACCAGAAGCGCATCCGCTTGCTCCGCAGATGGTCGCGCACCAGGTTCATGGCAATCTTCATCAGCCACGTGCTCAGGCTTGAGTCGCCGCGAAAATGCGCCCGCCCCAGGTACGCCTTCAGAAAGCAATCCTGCGTCAGGTTCTCGGCCACATCGCGGTCGCGCAACGACGCCAGCAGAAACCGGAAGACCCGTGGCCGATACAGCCGCACGACTTCGTCAAAATCTGCAAGATCAAGCACCGCCTGCTCACGCGCAGGGGCCGTCAGCTCACTCGCTGCTATCTGTTCCATGCAAAGGAATAGACGGGAAGGAGGGGGGGCGAGTTTACGCTAAAACTTACGAACGTGGCCGCTAGTCTTGTGATATCCATGAACCCACGCGATTTCAAATAGAAGTGTCCCGCTTGATAAATTGTTACTTGCGTATGTCGAAGACAATAACTGAGAGGATTCTGGATGACGAAAGTCGCAGGTGGTCAGGGTTCCACTACAGCAGCTTTTGATTTTGACACACAAGACATCTCTGTTTCTAAGCTGTTGCTTGACCCCAACAACTATCGATTTCTTGATCGTAAGAAGTTCAAGAAGAAAGCCGCTAACCGATTTCACGAAGAATTGGTGCAAAGGGCGACCCTCGATGCGCTGGATCAAACCTATCAACTTGATGAGCTAAAGCACTCGATCATCACCAACGGCTATGTGCCAATGGAACGAATTATCGTCGTTCCATATCCCCCAAAGCCCGGCCTGTTTCTGGTAGTTGAGGGCAACCGGCGCGTAGCTTCCCTTAAGTCAATCCTCAAGGAAGCAACTGAAGGAGTACGGGAAATAACGCCAGCTCAGAAGGCTGCATTCTCGAAGATTCCTTGCGCGATCCTCAAATCGACCGGAGCGTCTCTCAAGCATGCTGAACGCATCATCATGGGCATCCGCCATATCGCGGGACCGAAAGAGTGGGGTGCATACCAACAGGCACTCCTCGTAAGCGAATTGAAAGATGATCAAGAATTGGAATTCAAGGAAATTGGCGAAACGCTTGGAATTTCAAGCGCCGAGGCAGCGAGGCGCTATCGTGCGATTGGTGCTCTGAAGCAAATGGAGAAAGACGAACTATTTGCAAAGAAGGCCGAGCCTGCCTTTTATCGCTTGTTCCATGAACTCGTGGCGCTTCCCGATGTGCGCACAAGATTCGGATGGTCATGGGAAAAGGGGGCCTTCGTCGACACAGAAAAAGCGCGTCAGTTCTTTGAACTGATCTGTGGCGACGCGAAGAACGATCCAAAGATTAAGACATACGGGGACGTGCGCAAACTTAGGAGTATTGTCGGTCACCCTAAAGCCGAAGATTCTCTCTTTGATCCTGACCAGTCACTATCAGAAGCCATCCGTATTGGTGAACAGGGGAAAAAACTTGTTGATGCATCGGATTTGCTTAATGAAGCAAAAGCGAGTTTGGCCGGTATAGGCATCATGCAGGCACAGAAGTTGACCAGCAAGGATATCGCTTTGATCGATGATCTCTTGCTCGTTCTTGGGCAGCTAAAGAAGTGGGTACCGAAAGAGTAGCCATAAAATGCTGGATCAAATAGCCCAGCTATGTCTCTCCCACTTTCTCTGCCAGTTCGATCCTAAGTCGAGGAAGCGATTGACGGAAGAGGTGGTCCGAGAGGTAGCGCTCCAGGTTTATTCGCCGGAGAAGGTTAACGAATTCATCGACTACCGTTTAGAGAGTTTTCAGGCAAAACTGGTCGAAGAGTTCAACCGGAGGATCGCCGACGGCCGCCCACTCCGGTTCCAAATTGCCGATTCGGCAGGGGTCGGGAAGATTGTCGCAGGTTGTCCGCAGAAGAGGCTTCCCCAAGAAATCCGATTCCAAAACTCCCTCCATCGAATCTCGGCGCGAGATTTTGAATTGCTTGCCGCAATCGTGCTAAGAACGTTGGGGTGCCATGAAGTATTCTGGACGCCTTCATCGCATGACCAAGGTGTGGACGCTTTTGGACACCAGACCTTGGTGAATCCTACGCCATACGGCGTTGCACACAGCTTAACGTGGGTCGCTCAGGCCAAACACTACAGTTCAACCCGGATCACAACAGGCGATGTGCGGGAGTTGTTGGGCTCCAAGGAGCTACTTGTCGCGAAGGTTTACTCCACTGTTGATGAACGTTATAGAGAGCTTCGCCTTCGGAGCTATGCCCCAATCGCCATTGCATTGATAACTACAGAAGAGATCCCGACTACCGTGCGAAGACTAGCTGAGGGTGCAGGCGTGTTTGTATTTGCCTCATCTGACCTCTTTTATCTGCTAGGCACATCATTAAAATATAAATACACGGTCGCAGCAGTTCGTGCTCTCTTGAGAACGGGAGCAAGGTACGTGCGCAAGCTCGCCTAGGGCGGGTGCCCCATTCTTGAGTGGGTAGTACCGGCCCTCAACGAGACCTGGGACCCAAGCCAGAAGGGTTTCCGGGTAGAAGCACCGGGCTTTAGCCCGGTGAACAAGCGACGTTAAAGAAAGGGGCTTTTCAGCCCCGGCTTTCTTCACATCAAACGAAACAATCTCCCTTATCCGGAGTCTGAAGCATCATAGAAGCAGCGAGGTCCAACTATGAAAGCCGGACTCATCATCTTCACGCTATGCGCCCTCATGGCAGTCGCACCCTGCCAGGGCGAGAAAAAGACTCGCAGCGCCGGCGGCGAGGTCGCGAGCGGCAGCGGAGACATCGGCAAAGGAGCAGCCAAGGGCGCCGGCAGCCTGGCCGCAGGCACTGGAAAAGGCGCCGTGAACCTGGTTACGCTGCATCCCATCGACGCGGCCGCCTCAGTAGGAAAGGGCGGGGTAACGGCGGGCAAAGATGTAGCCGTCGGAACGACGAAAGGCTCCGCAAAAATCGTCACCGGCATCGGCAAGGGAATCAAACACATCTTTTAAGGCCTAGAAGAAACTTTTTTCTATGTTTTCCCGCAGAAATTCGGTATGCTTGATGCAATTCTTCGTTCCTCCCAAATACATTCGCAAGTCGGCTCCCGGCCCCGCTCGACCACGGAACGAAATCCATCCCAGTCAGGAAATCTTTGCTAAAAGTGAAACGCGCCATCCTTGCTCTGATGTTTTCGACTCTTCTAGTCGGCACGATCTGTTTTGCCCGTCATGAGACCTCCCGGGCAGAGGAGATCCCAAATCCCAACCAGCGCGCCGCCGATCTGACAGCCGCTGCCCAGGTCAAGCCTTTTTCCCCGGCCAGCCCCGAGAAAGACGCTGCCTACCTGCGCACCGTCACCGAGGCCGATCTGCTGTCTCTTCATATGTGTCAGGATAGCCACAAGCTCTTCGTGAATGAGCCTTCCTCGGCAACAGCAGACGGACTCGTCGATGCCCAGGGCGCCGCCGAGTGCGTTGTTCAATTGCGATCCGCGCTGCGCGAGGTACCGGCGACTCACCCCGCATACTCCGACATACGCGCTGAACTTGCCTGGTGGAACGGCAAGCTGCAGGAACTGGATTCAGCCGACTATCGCCGACTGAATTCCTGAACGGTGCGGTAACGCCGGGTGCCGGGTGCGCCCCAGGTCTCAACAAGACCTGAGACTCCAACCCGAAGGGCTTCCGGGTACTGCGAATTAAGGCACTGAAAGAAAGGGGCTTCAGCCCCGGCCACGATCAACGCACCCGAGGCGGCAACAAATAAAGCGTCATCGCAAAGACCAGATACACCATCAACACAAACACTCCGACAAACCACGTGGATCGTCCGCTGCTGGTAACCAGCGCCGCAGCCATCGTTGCGATCAGCATCATCACAACAGCGCCCGGCCAGAACTGCAAATCCATTGGCTGTGGCCCAAGAACATAGCTGAGCAGTATCAGTACCGGAGCAACAAACAAAGCGATTTGGGAAGCACTCCCCAGGGCGATGCCCACGCTCAGATCCAGTCGGTTCTTACGCGCGCCCGAAAACGCCGAGCCCATTTCCGCTGCGCCGCCCACCAGTGACACGACAATGAAGCCCACGAATGCCGGCGTCATGCCGAATGTCAACGCGGCCTGCTGCACCGACTCGACAAACACCTCGCTCACCAGTGCCACCAGTATCGTGACGAAGGCCAGCGTGCCTAGGGCCACGCCGAGAGGCAGCGGCGCTTCACCACTCTCGCCGGACGATTCCGCAACGGCAAACAACTCGCGGTGAGTCTTAAGTGAAAACAACAGCCCCAGCCCGTATGTAATGAGGAGCAGCACCGACAAGGCCACGCTGAGCTTCTGTGTGAATGCCGCTCCCGCCGCCGAGTCTGCTTCCCCCACCGCCGACGGGATCAGAAGCGCTACGGTTGCCAGGAAAAGCAAGCCCGCCTGAAAGCGGGCGTTCACCCGGTTGTATTCCTGCAGATGATATTTCGCTCCACCGAGTAGAAACGATGCTCCCAGCATGAAAAGCGTGTTGGCGACTATTGCGCCGGCGACGGAAGCCTTCACCAGCATGTACTGGCCGGCATGCAGGGCGGCGAGCGCGATGACCAGTTCGGTCAGGTTTCCCAGCGTGGCGTTCAGCAACCCGCCTACGGCATCACCTGTCCGGTGCGAGACAGATTCGGTGGCAAGACTCAGCAGAGCCGCAAGAGGTATGATCGTCAACACTGAGAGAATAAACAGCAGCGTGTGGGACTCCGGTTTGAGCCAGTCACAGGCGAACAATATCGGGACAAATGCCAGTCCCCATAGCAACGGGTTACCGACGATTTCCTTGAGCAAGTGCTTCATCAATCACACAAAGTTCAGTTCATCCACGGGTATCTGAGAACCGTATTTAATCGTTTGGCATAGTGGCGGAACAACTGACATTTCTTACAGTTCAAAATACTTTCGTACGAAACCCTGTTCAGGTAGCTTCAAGTCCTGGGCTGTGGAAAACCTTGTCAAGCCCCCAAAGAAAGTAACCCATGCATTATCAATAGCTTACCTCTGCAGGAAATTACCCCGAAATTTGCTAAACTAGATAAAGAAGGCATGGCCCAAGGGCCATGCCTTTTCTCTTTCTGCCCGTAACTCACACAAAACAAACGATCTTCGTACAAAATAACTCGTCTAAGTCATAGAAAACAAAGCATCCCCGTACGAATCCGGGGAGGGGGACCCATGTACAAAGTCTGCCGTCACATCCGCACCAGTGGAGGCCGCTGCCGCTCCGCCGCCCTCGCCAACCAGAACTTCTGCTACTACCACCTCAGCCAGCGCCAGCAGTCCATCACCCTCGACCTGCCCCCGCTCGAAGACCGCACTTCCATCCAGATCGCGATCTCCCGCGTCCTCGCCTCCCTCGCCGCCGGAATGATCGACCGCCGCGACGCGGGCATGTACCTCTACGGCATCCAGATCGCCGCCACGAACATGTGCCGCGACCTCGATCACATCATGCCCGACAACGACGTCCGCCGTGTCGTTCTGACACGGGAAAACGACCAGATCGCGCCACCAAGAACCGTCTTTGAAGAGAAGGACCTCAACAACCACAAAAAAAGCTGCCAGTGCGACGACTGCACCTACACCGAAACCGACAATCCCCATCATCCAAACTGCCGCTGCGGCCAATGCCACTTCTACGCCGAAGAGGAAGCCATGCCCGAACCTACCGCAGCCGCTAACGAATTCACCGCCGAAGAACCCTCCGCAGCGACAAACGAAAACGACGACTCGGCACTGCTCACTCTCCACGCCACAGCTGAAGTGTCAGCGAGTAACAAAAATCGCTGTCATCCTGGGTACAACGAAGGTGAAGGACCTGTCTCTCGCCCGGCAGTCGCACGAAAAAAGGGTAGGAAAGCACAACCCATCCCACAACCCATTCGCACGCCCACTAGAAAAGCACTTACAGCTTCATGTAAGGAAAACAATAATTTGTGGCAACATCTGATACCTATTTCGCACTCCAAAGCTGTTTAGCAGCAACCATTCCGCACATTGGGGTCCTGTAAGTGCCACGCCCGTTCCTGACGATTGCGAGAATCCTCCTGACCAGTTCAGCCTCAGCTCTACCGATCATCCTCTCAGGGTGTGGAACCACCGCATGCCACGAAGTGAATCTCATCGACTACAGCTCTGGCTTTACCTCATCCGGCCTCTCCCTGACCGGATCAACAGCATTGAACGGCAATGTCCTCCAGCTCACCGACGGGGGAAGATTTGAGGCAAGCAGCGCCTGGGTTGCCGAAATGCCGGTGTGGAGCTTTACCAGCGATTTCACCTTCCAGTTGATCAACCCTACCGCCGATGGAATCACCTTCACCATCCAGAACGCCGGTAGCCACGCCATCGGCGCCTACGGAGGCGGCTTAGCCTATCAGGGAATCGGTAAAAGCGTGGCCATAAAATTCGACCTGTGGAACAACGACGGCGAAGGCATCAATTCAACTGGCGTCTATCTCAACGGAGCCATGCCATCTGTTCCCGCCATCGATCTCACCGGAACCGGAATCGACCTCCACTCCGGCCACGTCATGCAGGTCCACGTCGCATACTACAACGGCACCCTGAGCTACACGATTACTGACACAGTGACCGGAGCCGCCGTGACGGAAACCGCCACGGTAAACATCCCGACAGTCGTTGGGTCCGACTACGCCTATGTAGGCTTCACCGGCGGCACCGGGGGCTCCACAGCAACCCAGGACATCCTCACCTGGACCTACACATTCATCAATCAAGGATCGCAGCAGACCTGCCAGGCAACGTCGAAATGATCGGTTCTTTACAGTATCGAAAGAGTTCAAGCCCGACAGGGCTTACAGGGCTTAGCCCCGGTTACAACACACTCAGAACCGGGCACGGCCCATGGTGATCGATCAGCAGAATGTGCGTCTGCACGCCCAGCGAAATCGTTCCGGGGCGCGAGCGCCCCGTCATAATCAAATTCGCAGACTTCTCCACCGCGACTCGATGAATGGCCTTAGCAATACCCCCCGACGCCACCTCAAAGTCCGAGATGTCCTCCATCTCGTGATGAATCTTTTCCAGGCGCTCCGAGATCGACGCTGCAAGCTTGGAGTCCGACCGAAGAAAGCCGGAGCCATGCTCGCCAACGTAAAGGCACGTCACCCGCGCGCCAAAAGTCGAAGCCACCTGCCTCACCGCCTGAATCAGCCGTTCATTCGCGGCATCGAGCGAAACGCTGTCTTCGACATGCATCGCGCATAAAATATGCACGATATCAGGACTCGGATCATCATCCAGACGTTCCGAAGTCCAGATCGGAGCGGGACACTCATTCAGCATCTTCGCCGTAAATGAGTTGGCTACAAAACGCTCCAGCAATGGCTGGTGATCGCGCGGAATCATCAGCAGATCGGCCTTCTCATCCTGTGTCAGGCCGCAAACTCCAATTGCTTTCTCGCCCATTCTCACAATCTGCCGCACTTTGCAGGATGCCAGATTTCGCTCGCAGAAGAAGCCAAGATCCTGCGTTGCCTTCTCTGTCAAAACGGGAAGGTCCGTCAAAAAACGCAGATTGTCAGGCGGAGCCAAAGCATCGTGATCCCCAGGATCGACGAAATGCACCGCAATCACTTCTGCGTCAAACTTCCTGGCCCATGTTGAGACGTGCAACGCACCTTTCGTCGATCGGTGCGTAAAGTCGATAGGGAACAGAATCTTCTGAATCTTGTTCATAGATTTCCCGGCCTGAGAAGGGCGCAAGATTGTCCCACAGATTATATGCGAGGTCTCCGGACAAGAGGGTTATCCCAGGTCTCACTTTGAGACCTGGGATTCGGTTGGAAGCCCTCACCAGCTCCCCGCATCGAGATTGGCCACCTTCGTATCAACCGGAGCGAATGCACCAGCCTCGGTAAACCACAACCGATTCGTCTTCGAATCGAGGGCAACGTTGTAATAGCCGCTATCGACCGACGGAACCGCGTATTGCGTAAAAACAGCACTGTAGGGATTGAGGATCCCGACAAATCCAGTATCCCCTTCGTACCAAAGGCGTCCAAAGCAGTCGACGCGCATATCTTCCGACTCCGTATTGGCAGTTGGGATCACGTATTCCACCCATCCCGGCGTTAAGCTGGGCTTCACAAAGTTAACCGTAGGCGTCTCCGGCGTGCGAACGCCCGTCACCCCGCCAAGGTTTGTAGGACGCGCCTTGGCCGAACTGCTGCTGCCCAACTGGGAATTCGGCGCCACCACCTCATCGGTATGCGGAGCCACATTCGGATAAAGCAGCGCGAAAGCATTGGCAAAGTATTCCGAGACCCACACCGTTCCATCCGGATTGGCCTGTACCCCAGCCGGATTGCCACCCAGCGTAGGCACCAGGTAGGTGCTGATGACGTTCGTCCAGGGATTCAGCCGGCGAACCTTGTTGGTTCCTGCCGGGCCCACGCCATCGAAGTTACGCTCCGCAAACCACACATCGCCGGAACGGTCGATGCTCAGTTGCTCGATGTTATCGTCGGGATGCTCAAGCACAACATCCCATTGGGTAATCACTCCGTTCAACCCCAGTCGACCGACTCCAGTAAGCTCCGAGAACCACTTGCTTCCGTCCGGCGCAACCTGCAGGAAGAGCGGCGAAGCACCGGAAGGAATCGCGTATTCCACGATTTTGCCGGAATCCGGGTTCAAATTTCCGATGGCGTGGTTCACACCGTCGGTGAACCAGATGCCGTCCCTGGCTACCTTTGGAGTGATCGGCTGACCTCCATTCGGAACCGGATACTCAGCCGTCGTGTGGTTCGGTCGCAACACTGCGATCTTGCCTGCGCCGGTCTCGGCGTACCAGATGTTGCCGTCCTCATCGATGTCTACCCCCTGCGGAAAGCTCATTGCAGAGGCAGTGGGATACTCGGTGATCACGGCACGACTCTTCGAGTTGTCATGATTAGCAGCGGAAGCTGTTTGCGCATGTGTGTCAACGGGCACAGCAGTGCATAGCGCGACGACGGTAATGAAACTCAAAACACGGTTCATTGCGGAATCCTTTTCTGACGTTTCAGCAACGGTTCAGATCAGACGCGGAGAAATCGTGCAAACTTGCAAGCTCATCGGCTACGTGAGCGCTGCTTTCTTTCAAGATGAAATGTAGGCTTTATGACGACTCGGCTGTTGAACCCCCCAAGCTAACACACGCAGCAAAAAGTAGCTTGAATATCGCAGATCGATGATTGGGTGCCGAGTACCGGGTGCCCTGATCCCGTCACTTCTTGATCTTCGCCACCGTAGCCTCCACATCAAACGCATTCTGAGGAAGCTGCACGTTGTAACCGGCCTTATAAACAAAGCGCTGGTTCGTCATGTCGCCGTTATGGAAGCGGGTAATCGCAAACGGGGTGGGAATACCGTCGATGACCTGATAGTTATCGTATTCCTCGACTTCTTCGTTCTTGTCCTTGTAAATCGGATCGCGCCACTGATAAGTGCGCCGCAGAGGCAAATGCGTCTCCGCGTCCATTTGAATCGTGATCGAGTCATTGGTCGCAGAGAGAAGCGTCACCTGGTCGGCCAGATGCCGCTCCGCCAGCGATTGCCCATCAAAAAGCAGGATGGTATTCGGATCTTTCAGCCAGACTTTGATTGCCACTTCGATCGAGTGGTCGCGCCTGCGCAGAAACTCACCCAGCTGGTCTGCGGGAAGCGCGCGCTTGCCACGATACGTAATTTCCCAACCCTCTTTGCCGAGAAAGATATCGACGACATCACGCTTCTTCGTCAGCTCAATGCGGTCCTTATCCGGAAACACATGCCACGAATAAAAATCTCCAATCGCCCCGGTCGGCTTGCCCTGATAGAACCCTGACGTCCGCCCCTCGATATAGGTGTTCTGCAGATTCAGCCAGCGGTCTCCGCCCAAAGCCTGCACCATCGCATCCAGCGCCGCGCGAGCCTTCTTCGAGTTGGCGTCCTGCGTGCCGTTCTGCGCCCATAGTGGAGTCACCAACAGCAACAGACAGATTGCCGAGAACCATAGCTTTTTCATCATCACCCAACCAGAACCGCTCCGCCATTCACATTCACGATCTCACCGCTCATGAATCCCGCAAACGGCGTGCAGAGAAACAAAATCGGCCCTGCGATCTCTCGCGGACTCGCGACACGCCCCAGCGGAATGGTACTGAAGATCTTCCTGCTCGTCACAGGATCGTTCAGCGCGGGCGCAGACATCTCCGTCGCCACCCAGCCCGGAGCCACGCAATTCACGTAAATCCCCTCGCCCGCCAACTCGCTCGACAGACTCTTGGTAAGACTGATCACCGCGCCTTTCGTCACCGCGTAGTCGGCATGGAAAGCCTCACCGCGCTGCCCCGCCGTCGAGCTGACGAGGACAATATAACCCGCGGCCGATCCGCTTTTCGCCTGCTTCCGCATCTGTGACACGGCTGCCTGCACCAGCCCAAACACGCTGTCGAGATTCACCCCGAGCGTCTGCCGCCACTGCGTATCCGACATCGAAGCAATCGGAACATCTTCTGCCGGCCAGGTACCGTGATTCACGATCAGGCAGTCTAGCCGCCCAAACGCTTCGACGGCCTTCGCAACCAGTACCCGCCCGTCTTCCGAAGATGAAAGCTCCTGCCCGATGGCCACGCAGCTCTCACCACCGCCGCACTCCGCAACCAGTGCCTCTGCCTGCTTGCGCGCGGAACGATAATTGAACGCAACTCTTGCTTCAGCGTCGCGGAACAAGCGCACACATTCCGCGCCAATCCCGCGCGAACCGCCCGTGATCAGCGCGACTTTCCCCTCCAGCGATAATGCGACTCCGCCCATATCCTTGACGCTAAAGGACCTTCGCAAAGCAGGCAAGAAGCTATCCCAAGAAAGTGTTGCGCCACTCATTGAGAGCCTCTTATTATGTGCGTGCTCGCACACGGACGGCTCTCGCCCGCTCCAGTTCCATAACGTCCGCTCCTCGCTTCCGATCCGTGGCTTTTTCCGACAGGAGGAATTCTTATGTCAACAGCAAGTCCATCCGTGCGTCCGCTCGATCCCGACAAGCTCAATCAGCTTCTCCACCAGGCCGTTTGCGATATGGGCGCCGCCATGCATTCAGCGCTCATCCTCATCGGCGACCGTCTCGGCCTTTACCGCGCTATGAGCGACTGCGTGCCAGTAAGCGCTGCGGATCTGGCCCGCCGCACGGGCACAAACGAACGCTATGTGCGCGAATGGCTCAACGCCAACGCCGCCGGCAAATACGTCGACTATGATCCGGCGACGGACATGTATGCGATGACACCGGAACAATCGTTCGCGCTGGCACAGGACGACACGGCTGTGCATCTGCCCGGCTTCTATCACATGCTCGCATCCTGCATGAAAGACGAAGAAAAGCTGACCGAAGTCTTCCGCACCGGCAAAGGCTTTGGCTGGCACGAGCACGAGAAAGGACTCTTTGAAGGGTGCGAACGCTTCTTCCGCCCCAGCTATCTTGCTAACCTCACCGCGAACTGGATACCCGCGCTCGACGGCGTGGAAGCAAAGCTGAAGGCAGGCGCTCGTGTGGCCGATATCGGCTGCGGTCACGGTGCTTCGACGCTGTTGATGGCGAAGACCTATCCCAACTCTGAGTTCTTTGGATTCGACTATCACGACGCGTCGATTGAGCAAGCTGCGAAGAAAGCTGCAGCCGCCGGATGCTCAGATCGCGTGCATTTCGATACCGCACCGGCAAAATCGTTTCCGGGCAAAGGCTACGATTTTGTTGCCTGTTTCGATTGCCTGCACGATATGGGTGATCCGGCGGGAGCTGCGGCGCATGTGCGGCAGTCGCTTGCCGACAACGGCACGTGGATGATCGTTGAGCCGATGGCTGGCGACGACATCGCCTCCAACCTGAACCCGGTGGGGCGGATTTACTATTCGGCTTCGACTATAGTCTGCGTGCCCGCATCGCGCTCACAGGAGGTTGGCCTGGGACTGGGCGCGCAGGCCGGCGAGAAGCGCATCCGCGAAGTCGTCACGGAGGGAGGATTCTCGCACTTCCGCCGCGCGACAGAGACGCCATTCAACATGGTCTTTGAGGCACGGCCATAGTCTGCGGGTGATTACCGCCGCTTCGTTTGTGAGGCCAGGAGTTTTCTTCTTTCGGCGATGAGCTTCCGCCGCTGTGCTGCGGGCATGGCGAGGGCATCTTTCGTGCGCTTCGGCAGTTTGGCGAAGACCAGTTCGTAAGCCTGCGTGAGCAATGATTCGAGTTCGCGCTGCGGCAGCGCGTCCCATCGTTCGAGGCAGACCCAATAGATGCGCGCCATATACGGAGCAGGGATGATGCCTTCGTTCTCAAGCAGTTCGCTGTAGCGATCGGGGCCGGCGTGAAACGAGAGCACTCCTTTGCCGCCGGCATCGAGACTTGCAAGCGCAAACATCTTGCCGCCAATCGCCTTGTCACCCGCCCAGAAGACGAGATTCTCACCCCACTGCATCGTCTCTTCAACGTGCGGCAGCTTCAACAGAAATTCGCGCAGTCGTTCCGCGTCCATAGTTTTCAATTATGCGCCGGATAGCTACCCCGAGCGGAGCCCAAGGGCTGGTCCCTTTTATACTGAAATGAGCGATGTCACAATTTCTTCCTGTAGATGAGCAATTAGACCTGCTGCAAAAAGGCGCGGCAGAGATCATTCGCGTCTCGGATCTGCGCGAGCGCCTCGAAAAGTCGCGGCAAACCGGCACGCCTCTGCGCGTTAAAGCCGGATTCGATCCAACGGCGCCCGACCTGCACCTCGGCCACACGGTCCTGATGCGCAAGCTCAAGCATTTTCAAGACCTCGGCCACCGGGTCATCTTCCTTGTCGGTGATTTCACCTCGCTCATCGGCGACCCTACGGGCCGCTCGGCCACGCGCAAACCGCTGACGCGGGAACAGATCGAGGAGAACGCGAAGACGTATACCGATCAGGTATTCCGCATCCTCGACCGCGCGAAAACCGAAGTCCGCTTCAATTCAGAGTGGCTGGACAAGCTTGGATTTGAAGGCGTGATCCGTCTGGCTGCGAAGTTTACCGTCTCGCAGATGCTGGAGCGCGACGAGTTCCACAAACGCTTCCAGGATGAGCAGCCGATTGCGCTGCACGAAATGCTCTACCCGATTATGCAGGGCTATGATTCCGTTGCACTGAAAGCCGATGTGGAGTTGGGCGGCACCGACCAGAAGTTCAATCTGCTGGCCGGGCGTGAGCTGCAGCGCGACTTTGGCCAGCAGCCTCAGATCGTGCTGATGACGCTGATCATCGAAGGCACCGATGGCGTGCAGAAGATGTCGAAGTCGCTCAACAACGCCATCGGCATCCACGAGCCTCCACAGGAGATGTACGGTAAGCTCATGTCGATCAACGACGAGCTGATGTGGCGCTACTGGACGCTGCTCACTGACTTGCGCCAGTCCGAGATAGACAAGATGCGAAATGAGGTTATAGCGGGAAGAGAGAATCCAATGATTGTGAAGATGCGTTTAGCGCAAACGATCGTATCTGGATTCCATCCCCTCGATGAAACGAATAAAGCAGCGCAGGACTGGTCGATACAGCATCAGCGTAATGAGATTCCTGATGATGCTGAAAGAGTGTCTATACCCGCGCATGAAGTCGGCTGGATTTCAGGTAAACCCGTTCGGCTTGATAAATTGCTAGTGTTCAGCGGTCTCGCTTCGTCAAATACTGAGGCACAACGCAAAATCAAAGAAGGCGCTGTAGAAGTGAAGGGCTACGGAGACAAAATCAAACTCCTCGTTGCTCTAGGTCCACCTCCTATAACGCTACCAATCAGAGTGGGCAAGCGCGCAAAAATCGCAGTGATCGAATAAGCAAAGGAATATCATCTCTCCAATGGAGAAATCCGTATGGCGACCGCGACAAAGCCTCCTTTAACTCCTGAAGAATATCTCGGAACCAGTTACAGGCCGGATTGCGACTTTGTGGAGGGCGAACTTCAGGAGCGGAACGTGGGCGAAGGACAACATGCGTTGTTCCAGATGGCAGTCATACTCTGGTTTGGCAGGCATATGGATCAATGGCATCTCTACCCCTTGCCCGAGATGCGCGTGCAGGTGGGCCCATCCCGCTTTCGTGTCGCCGATGTGTGTGTCGTACAAGGCGCTCCGCCGATGGGAGTACTCGATCATCCTCCGTTGATCGTCATCGAGATCCTTTCCCCTGAAGACCGGGTTCATCGCTACAAGGAAAGAATCGAAGACTATCGCCACATGGGAGTTCAAAACATATGGGTGATCGATCCGATCACATGCGATGGCTTCGATTGTTCCACTGGAAACTGGAACCAGACAGAAGTGTTTCGCGTGAACGGCACCGAGATATTCATGCCCGTGCGGGAGTTGATCGTCAAGCACGAACCACAGTAAAGCGGCAGCTACTTCTTAAAATACCGCGGCTCTTTCCCATTAACCCACGGATCATATCCAGCCGCAAACCGCATCCGCTCAGTCGTCGAAGGGTGGCTATATATCCACCACTCCACAAACCTGCTCGGCGAAGGGTTATCCAGCCATATCTCACCGAGCCGTTGAAAATCCTGCGTCGCGACTTGTTGCGGGTCGGCCACCAAGCCGTGAATGACTTCCTGCCCATACACATCCGCCTGATGCTCGATCATCCGGCTGAAGGCGTTCCCCATCGGCTCGGCGATAAAACTCAGTAACACCATGAGCAGCAGTACCAGTCCCACTGAGGCCCAACCGTCGACCGAATCGATCCGCCACACGTCCCCATAGCGCTTCACCAGCCATCGCAGCAACCAATACGCAATCCAGTAAAAGACAAAGATCAGCACTGCCGAAAAAATCAGCCCCTTCATAATGTGGCGCAGCACATAGTGTCCTTGTTCATGCCCGTAAATAAAGAGGATCTCATCTGTTGAAACAAGCTTCAGGGTCGTGTCCCAAACGACAATGCGCTTCGATGCGCCAAAGCCCGTCACGTAAGCATTCACGCCAGTCGACTTTGCGCTCGCGTCCATCAAAAACATTCGCGATGCAGGAATATCAATCCCGCCGCGAGCTGCCACGCGCTCCAGCTGCGCGACCAACGCCGGATCGCTCTTCGCCAATGGAGAGAAGTGGTCAAACAACGGATCGATAAAGATCGGCATGGCAAAGATACCCAGAACTTCAACTGGAATCGTAAGCAGCCAGAACCACAGCCACCAGCGCCGGCGCGAATGCCGCATCAACGCATAGAGACACGTAAGAGCCAGAGTTCCAAACAGAATGAGCAACAGCGATGCCAATCCCCAGTCGCCAATCCATCCAGACCAGCGTTGCACCGACAATCCATAGTGCAAAGAAACCGCATGCGAAATGGCCTCCTCCGAAAGACCAATCAGCGAAAGCAGCGCTAACCAGACCGGAGCTACCAGAAGACCCTGCAGCCAAACTTTCTGCGTTACCAGCGCCGTCAATTTGCGGATGCGCTCGCCAAAACCCCAACGCACCAGCGCCCACAAAAGCAGGATGGTCCAGACAACGCCGCCGAAATGGAGCGCCGCGCGCCATTGGCTTAGATGAATTGCCTTTTCCAGTTTGTCAGGAGGAAGCGTGTAGGTAGATGAAATGAGCCGGCCCGCTACTTCAATCAAGCCGCACCAGGTAAGCCTCGCCTTCTTCCGGCTTCAGTTCCTTGGCAATCTCTACAGCCTTGCCTTTGTCGTCGTTCAGCGGACGAATCCTCACCCAGTGCCCGGTAGGTCCGGTGAATTCAATCACGTTGGCAGTGTGGTACTCGTGCTCAAGATGTTCTTCCAGCTTCAGCGCTTCTTTCTCTTTGCTGAAGGCCCCAATCTGCACGCACCAGCGTCCACCTTCGTCAATCGGCTTCGGCGCAGCGTAGACATCAATGCGCACCTGCGCTGTCCCCGGCCGCCAGACGCCAACCACTTTTGCCGAAGCGACGGATAGGTCAAGCACGCGATCCGGCACAAACGGCCCACGGTCCGTAATTCGCATTACCGCTGTCTGCCCGGTCTGTAAATTTGTCACGCGGACCAGTGATCCCATCGGTAAAGTGCGATGAGCAGCCGACATGGCGTTCTGATCGAAGACTTGTCCATTGGCCCCGCGATGATTGTGATACGGCGGTCCATACCAGCTCGCCATCCCCGTCTCCGAATAGATAGGCGAGTGCGACGCGACAAAACTCTCGTCTGCTGAGTCCTCTGTAGCTGCCGGAGTGTTCGTAGTCGGCGGAACTGGGGACGGAGTCTGCGCTGTCGTGGGAGCCGGCGTGTGTATCGCGGGCGGAGGCGGTGGAGGCGGAGCATACACTGCCTGTTGCTTGTGTCCACAACCAACTGCCAGAGCAAGTCCTGAAAAGGCGACACACGCGATCAGCTTTTTCCCCACGCTCATTCGCTCCGTCATTTCTTCTCCAGATGGTCCGCAAGCTTTCGCAGTTGATCCGCTGCAATCCGCAAAGCCTCCGACGAATTCTGCCTCACCTTCGGCACAACTTCGTCATTGAGATAAGCAATGACCTTTTGCACCTCTTCTTCAACACGCGGAGTCACGTTGTTGATATGTTCATCGACTTTGCGTCCGAACTCTTCAAATGGGCTGCCGGGCATGTATGGGCACTCCTGTACATCCTTAGTGTGCGTTTCGACCGATTGCAGGGTCAACGGCTCTTCTCCTATAGGTGCCTAAGCCGTTAACTTGCGATACGCATACATCCATGCGCCTCCGGGAACCGTCCAAGTAAGTTGATTCCTGCGATACGTACAACAAACTGAATAGCAAGGGAACATCGATTTTTTAATGCTTTTAAGACCTATACTCCTTCGAGCGAGCCTTTTGCTTACGCTTTCCGCTCTCCCCGCTTTCTCACAGCAGAAAGCATTGTCTGACGCCCCAAGTCTCAGCGATCCAATAAACAACACGCCGGCCGCCGTCGAAAAGCGAAAGTGGTCGGACATCGTCGAGCCTGGCGAAAAGGTGCCTCCGCTCTACGCAAAGGACAAACTACTCTTTCCGATACATGAGGAATTGCGACCACCAAGCTGGTTCTCCACCTTCTTTTCTTCAGGATGGGAACAACTGAGAGACACGGCTCCCAGGTATGGTGTCGATTCAGGAGCCTATGGCCAGCGACTGGGCGCCGCAGCCATCCGTGATCTAAGCATGCGTACTTTTTCGGATGGTGTTTTACCTGCCCTGCTTCATGAAGATCCACGCTATTACCGCATGGCTAACGGCACCATCATCCACCGTGGACTGTATGCAGCATCGCGCGTTTTTGTCGGACAACGCGATTCGGGCGTTTCGGGCTTCAACACCTCAGTAGTCGTAGGCCACGGGATGGCCTCGGCACTCACCATGGCTTACTATCCTGACAAGAGTTCGAATGCCAGAGTGGTGTTCTCGACCTGGGCCTTCTCTCTGCTTGGCGAAGCCGGCGGCAATATCTGGTCGGAGTTCTGGCCCGACACGCGTGAAAGATTTTTCCGGCGTCACCACGATAAGCAGTAATCTCTGGTTTGAGTTCTTAAAGGAAAAATTAACGCGCCGTTCGTCCAATCAGATATGCAGTTCTTGCGCATCCTGCTGCTTTACAGGAAGATATGTGGAATGCCATACAAACGCCGGCGTGGAGTCGGCGTGGCGGTATTGATCTTTCTTTTCGCTGGCCCAGGCTGCCTCCAGAGCAGAGCGCAACAACTGCTTCCGGATGCGCCTGAGCCATCGACGGAGCTGGTTACTCCATCGGAGCCGGGCCAGGCCTTTCCGCCCGCCGCGCCCGGTCCTCCCAAGTCGGCGCTAAGTCCGCTGCCGCCGTTTCCTTCGGCAAAAGCTGTGTGCGTTGGCACGCAGTCCAAGGGCACGGACTCCCCGCAGATGAGTTGCGATCCCACACGCGATTCGTTTCAGAAATTCATCCACGGTGCTGAGACGCATCCGATGACACCAAAGCAGAAAGCTATCCTCGCCGGAAAGGACGTCATCGACCCATTCAACCTGCTCACCATCGGCGGCACCTCCGCCATCTCCGTCGCAACTGATTCTCACTCCGCATACGGACCCGGCATGGAAGGCTGGGCCAAGCTCTCCGGCGTCTCCCTCACACAGGACATGACCAACGAGTTCTTCGGCACATTTCTAATTCCATCCATCATGCATCAGGATCCCCACTACCACCGCCTGCCCAACGCGTCATACAAACTGCGGATCGCACACTGTATCTATCAGGTTGTTTGGACGCAGGGGGACGACGGTAAAGGCATGTTCAACTACGCCAATGTCGTAGGCGGAATGTTTGAAGAGGCAGTCGGCGACGCTTATGTTCCTTACCGCAATACGGGCTGGTCCGCGGCATCCGCCCGCTATAGCACCGCCCTGGCCACCGACCCAATTAATAACTTCATCACTGAATTCGTTCCCGATCTGGCCCGCCACGTCAACTTCCACGTCGTCTTCGTACAGCGCATCATCAACCGCGTCGCGATTGAAGAAGGCCAGTAAAACGGATTCGTTAGGAGCAGGTAACGGAAGGTTCTATCTGCGATAACAGGCAGGATATACACTCCCTTTGTATGCCCTCTGCGCCGCGTGTGGCTTATTTCCCCGACTCATTTCACGAAATCAATGGAGTGGCCCATACCAGTCGCGAGTTTGAGGCTTTTATCCGTCGCCGCAATCTGCCATTTTTATGCGTTCGTGCAGGAAACCGCGTGCCTCGTCTCGTCACCGAAGGCGATCTCACGACACTGGAACTCTCTCGCGGCCCCTTATCCTTCGGTCTCGAAAAAGACCTGAGCTTCGATCTGGGCTTCTTTCGCCACATGCCTGTCATCGCGCGGACGCTGCGCAACTTCCAGCCCGACCTGATTCACATCACTGGCCCAAGTGACTTCGGCATGATCGGTGCGCTCCTCGCGAACCACTATCACCTGCCTCTCGTCGCTTCCTGGCACACAAATGTCCATGAATACGCAGCAAAGCGTTCCCAGTGGTTTCTCAAGCGGCTACCCGACAAAACCGCGCCGCCGGCCGCACGACAGATTGAAGGAATCAGCCTGTATGCCAGCGCCCGCTTCTATTCGCTCGCGCGATTGCTCTTCGCGCCGAACATCGATTTATGCCGACTGCTTGAGGGCGCCACCGGGCGGCCCTGCAAACTAATGCCCCGCGGCGTCGACACAGAGCTCTTTTCTCCGCGCCATCGCGAGCGCCCCGAGGCTGACACGGACTTTGTTCTTGGCTTTGTTGGAAGGCTCTCGGTCGAGAAAAATGTTGCTCTGCTCGTGCGTATCCGCGAGCAGTTGCTGGAGGCGGGTTTCAGCAACTTTCGCTTCTTCATCGTGGGACATGGCGTGGAAGAACCATGGCTTCGCGAGCACCTTCCCAACGCCGACTTTTCCGGTGTGCTTCGCGGACACGATCTTTCCCGCGCCTATGCAAACATGGACCTGTTTGTCTTTCCCTCCCACACAGACACCTTCGGCAATGTAGTGCTGGAAGCTCTGTCATCGGGAGTTCCAGCGATCGTAACGCCAGATGGCGGTCCCAGATACATCGTCACAGAACGAAAAACCGGCTTCATTGCTGAGGATCAGGATTTTGCCAGAGCGATCCTCGACGTCCTTCGCAATCCACAGCTGTACAGTGAAATGCGAGCGGCGGCACGCGCCGCCGCGCTGAATGCTTCATGGGATTCGGTCTTTGAGGGCGTTTACCATGCGTATGATTTGGCGCTCGCTCCTGTCGACCAATAAAAAAGATTTATTTGTGCCGGATTCAAGCGCTTTATTTTCTATCGACGTTTGCAGAGTAAGCATTTACTATCTTGCAAAATCCTGAAGTCCTGAATTTGTAACATTCGAAATTCTGGGCCGAGGGTCCTCGGGATTCCCAATTGGGAATCCGCAGGTTTTGCTTCATTTTTTCCGAAGGAGTGGTTTATGGCTATGGCGCTAAGGGCGCATGCGCGTCCCTTTCGATACTTGTGGTGTTTCTTTGCCGTTGTCTTGCTGGCGAATCAGGCCTTATGGGCCCAGGTAACAGCCAGCGGCAACATTGCGGGCGTGGTTACAGACGCGACCGGAGCCGCCGTTGTAGGAGCTTCCGTCACCGTCACCAGCACGGCTACCAACGCGGAACGCAAAACAATCACAAATGGATCGGGTGAATATCGATTCGATCTGTTGCCGGTGGGCGTCTATCAACTCGAAGTGGATGCCAGCGGCTTCAGTCATGCGCAGGTGAAGGGGCTTCAAGTACTGGTTGGCACCACGGCCACTGTCAACGTTCCGGTAACAGCCGGGCAAGTGGCTCAGACCGTTGAGGTGACCGCGGGCAACCAGCTGGTGGATACGGAAAAAACAGATGTCTCAACCGCCGTGACGCAGAGGGAAATACAGGCTCTCCCCCTGAACGGCCGCGACTTCGCCAACCTGGCGATTCTCGCGCCCGGCGTCAAGCAGGTAGACAGCTATGACCCAACGAAGAATCGCTATGCCATCTATGCGGTGAACGGTTCGTCGGGCCGTAATACCAACACCACCGTCAACGGTATCGACAACAAGGACAACACCGTCGGCGGCGCCGTCATGCAGCTGCCACTCGAAGCAGTGCAGGAATTCAACATCAGCCCGAACCGTTTTTCAGCCGCTAACGGAAAAAGCGAGGGCGCGGCACTTAACGTAGTGACCAAGTCCGGCACCAACCAGTTCCACGGCAGCCTGTATGGCTTTTTCCGCACGCAGGACTTCCAGACCAACAACTACTTTGCCGAAAAAGGCAACCAACCAAAGCCTGACTATAGCCGCCAGCAATACGGTGGCTCGTTCGGCGGGCCTATTCGCAAGGACAAGGACTTCGGATTCTTCGCCTACGAAGGTTTGCGCGAGCGCTCTAGCCTTTCCGCCAATCCGGATTCGTTCAATGAACTGACATTGGCAGCTAACAGTGGCGCATTCAACCCCGCCCCTCAGCCTTCGCATACCATCCCTACGCCCTATAATGACAAACGCTATAACGGCCGCATCGACCACAGCTTCAGCGAGACGGAAAGGGCGTTCATCAGCTACACGGCGCAGGACAACAAGAGCAACAACGATCAATCTACATCGCAGAACGATCTGTCAGAAGGAAACTTCACGATCAACGATCTGATCTTGACGAACTTCACTCTGAACTCCCTCCTCACATCGAACCTCATCAACAACTTCACCGCAGGCTTCCAATACTGGAACAACCTCATTGACTCGGCCACTAGAACGCCATTAGTCACCTTCCCGGATGGAACCAGCTTTGGCACTAATGCAAATGTTCCGCAGAAATCTAGCCAGCATAAGTTCCAGTTTCGCGATGATATTTCCTGGGTACACGGAGCTCATACTCTGCGCGGCGGTGTGGATTACATCTATGAGCCGCAGGTTGGCGGATTCTTCGAGAACAACCCCACTCCGGAATTTGACTTCTTCGACACGCCCTCAAACATCCTTGGAGATCCGGGCAAATATCCGCAAGGTTTTGCTACGCCGGGCCTCGTACAGGCCATGACGGGCACCTCCGGCGATCCCTCATTTAATCTCTCACCCAAGATGCTGGGCCTCTACTTCCAGGACGATTGGAAAGTAACGCCGCGCCTGCTCCTGAACCTTGGCATCCGTTATGACCGCGACATCGACACATACGGCATCGACAAGCAGAAGAACAGCCGCACCGTGCAGGAGTTGATCGCCGCCGCCGCGACCGGTGTTCCCACTGTTCCTGCGGCTCACAACGACAATAATGCCAACGTCGGCTATGTACCGGACATCGGATATATCGGTGGAACCTACACCGGTCTGCCCAGCAACGACAATCTCGACTTCAGCCCGCGTATCGGCCTCGCCTTTGACGTCTTTGGGAACAGCCGTTTTATTGTTCGCGGTGGTTATGGGCTCTACTTCGGCCAGACCTTCGAGAACATCCCGCTGTTCATGATTCAGCAGGCTAACAATACCGTCTTTGCGAACACCTTCAGCATCGCTTGCAACGGCCCCGGCGACTCCAGCTGCTCAAGTGCCAACACCGTTCCCGGTACGAACATCGTTCTTAGCAACTGGCGCTATGGAGTTGATCCAGCCCCGGTAATACCGCCTGCTGGCTATGATCTCGCTCCAGGTTCTACAGGCCGTATGATGGACCCGAACTATCGCAACCCATACACGCAACAGATCAACTTCGGAGTGCAGATCGCTCCGAATACGCACTCCGTCGTGGAAGTGGAATACGTGCAGGCGCGTGGCCTCCATGAAAACAAGACGGTCAACATCAATCCGACTCGTTACTACAGTGATGGTTCGCGGCCTTTCTCCGCGGCCTTTGCAGCAGCTGGTGTTCCTGTGCTCGGCCGCTTCGGAGACGAGCAGGCGATCGGGCGCTCTTATTACGATGCCCTCAACCTAAGCTACCGACAGCAAATGTGGAAGCACGTCACCGGCACAGCCAATTACACCTGGGGGAAAGCCCTGGCATTTGAAGGCAACCCGGCAGCGTTCCGCAATACAGCAACCAACCCCTTCCTAGGCCAGTTCCGCCGCCAGGACTACGGCCGCGCTCCCAATGACGAGACCCATCACCTCACAGCCGCTGCGACACTCTCTCTGCCATGGAAGATTGCAATCTCCCCGATTTTCCAGGTTGGCTCTGCTCGTCCAGTCGATGTCAACTCCACCAGTGACAAGTGGGGTGTGGGTAGTGGTCGTGGCAATGCCCACGCCATCATTCCCAAGGGCGGCAAAATGAATAGCTTCGCATCACTGACGGCTCTCTTCAATCCGGACGGCAGCGTTTACAGCAGCAGCTTTTACAAGTCCTGCCTCACGGCCGGAACGTGCGAAGAGGTCTCGTATGACTCGACATCGGGCCAGACTTTTGTGGAACTGGATGCCAGAATCAGCAAGACCATCACCTTCGGCGAGAAATATAACGTCGATCTTTTCTTCCAGGCCTTCGATTTGACCAACCGCGCAAACTTCGGTCCGTTCCTTCAAGGAAATGTGAACTCGCTTGACCCGAATGATCCATCCTCATTCCTCAAGCCCCTCAGCTTCATCACACCGAACAGCACAGTGATCCCGCAGTCCTTCACCGGCGAATTCGGAGCACGCTTCAGCTTCTGATTCGGCTGCAGGTAAACCAGAAAAGCCCGGCTCATCGCCGGGCTTTTCTATTTATAGAGGCTGGTAATAGCGCTCGTCCGGCGCAGCACAACTCAAACACAACGTCTGCCCCTCTCGGCATACGAAGCGGTCGTAGTTAATGCCCTCGCCGCAGAGATGACAGGCAATGCGCGCGCCTTTGAAGCCGGGCATCTCGTTCGGCCCAACGGTAACGCGCACCCACTGCTCGTCGAAGAGATCGGCGTCATTCATCTCGCGATAGGCCCGCATCTGCTGCTGGTTCTTGCTCGCAATTTCGGGATACATCTCCCGCGCCAGCGCCTTCGATGACTCCTTCGCCGAGATGCGAATCGCTTTGTCCGCGGCAAGATCGACAAACGTCGCAGCCATTTTTCCCCAGTCGCGAAATTTCAAAGCGCGTTTGCCAAGACGGCATCCAGTCACCACACCGATCGCATCTGTAGCGCAGCGGTCGATCTCGATATAAGTCACGAGCCGCTTGCGGTCCTTCCCTCGCGGATCGTCGATCCCCAGCCGGCTGCAGCCCAGCATCGCTAAGCGCACTCCGAGGATCTGTCCGGCGCAGAGATGTCCATGTGCGATTTCGGCCTGCCTCAGTAGCTCGTCAAAAGCATCCATACCTGTATGGTAGTCCTGACAAGCAATTCACCGCTTGCCAGCAGCCTCTGTGCACTCCGAAAGGAGACCTATGCAGAAACGTGAAGCTACAACCTGCTGCATTGCCGGCGGCGGTCCGGCGGGAGTGATGCTCGGTTATCTGCTGGCGCGCGCCGGTGTTAGCGTCATCGTGCTCGAAAAACACAAGGATTTCTTCCGCGATTTTCGCGGTGACACAATTCATCCCTCGACGCTTGAGCTCATGTATGAGCTGGGCCTGCTCGAAGAATTTCTAAAAGTGCCGCACCAGGAACTGCGGTCAATCGGCGGTCTCTTCGGAGACTTCGCCTTCACTGGCGCGGACTTTTCTCATCTTCCCGTGAAGTGCAAGTTCATCGCACTCATGCCGCAGTGGGATTTCCTGAAGTTCCTCGCAGAACACGGCAAGAATTTCAAAACCTTCGACCTGCGCATGGAACATGAGGTTGTCGGTCTTCTCGAAGAAGATCGCGTCGTCAAAGGAGTTCGCGTGAAGACGCCTGCGGATGAGATAAAGATCGAGGCCGATCTCGTCGTTGCCTGCGATGGACGACACTCAACCGTACGCGAATCTGGGAACTTCGAAGTGATGGATATTGGCGCTCCGGTAGACGTGCTCTGGTTTCGTATCAGCCGCAGCGCTGACGATCCCTACCAGTCGCTCGGTCGCATCGACTATGGCCAGATGCTCATCCTGATCAATCGCGGCGACTATTTTCAGGCAGGCCTGATCATCCGCAAAGGAGCATTCGATGCCGTGAAGAGTGCGGGACTGCCTGCTTTTCGCAACTCCCTGCGGCAGGTAGCGCCATTCCTGGGCGAGCGCGTAGAAGAGATCAAAGATTGGGATCAGGTAAAGCTCCTCTCAGTCCAGATCAACAGGCTACGCACGTGGTTCAGAACCGGTCTGCTTTGTATCGGTGATGCCGCGCATGCCATGTCTCCGGCAGGGGGCGTCGGTATTAATCTTGCAATTCAGGACGCGGTCGCGACCGCAAACATCCTTGCGCAGGCCCTGCGTGAAAAGTGCGTAACCGACGCTCTGCTCGCGCAAGTGCAGGAGCGGCGGGAATTTCCTGTCCGCGTCATTCAGTCCTTCCAGGCCAGAGCCCACAATGCCTCGCTGAATTTCCTTGGCCGGCCGCAGAAAGCAAAAGCTCCGTGGCAACTGCGCGCATTTATGCGAATCCCCGGACTAAAGCGCCTGCTCGGGCGCGGCATCGGCCTCGGAATAAGACCCGAGCATATTTATTCGCCGATGGAAAAATCCGCTGTCCGCGATACCATGTAGGCGATATGCGGATATCCCGACTAACGTGCGTTCTGCTGTTTGCGATGATTCTCTCTGCAGCTTCCGGCTACGCTGACAAGCTGAAGAATTTTTACATGGGCAGTGGCGGATATGCCGCGGAAGTGCACCGTGTCGTTCTTCTTGAACTCGCGAAAGACGGCACAGCCGTCCTGCAGCAGAACTGGCACGACAAAGATCCGGAAACCTGGCATGTGCACTGGACGCTCGACAAGAAATCGCTGGTGCTGAGTTTCGATCCGGTTGAGGGCAAGCCGACTCCCGCTCCCGCCAGCTTCACTCTCAAAAACAATTCCCTCGTTCCCGTGAAATGGGACAGCCAGTTCCTGGGCGTACTCGGACCACCGACGCTGATGCCTTTCAACAGCGGCAACCAAGCGCAAGGCAGCCTCTCCGGATGCAAGATGCTCGACTACACCCAGCCCACAGGCTGCGTTCAGTGGGATTCGCGCGACATGAAGAAGTGATTCCCACCCTTCGAGCCGCATGACCCGAAGGATGGGAAACGCCTAGTAATGGAATCGATAGCGAACCTCAGCATAAATCTGGCGCGGGTCGTTATAGTGGAAGCCGCCAAACGTCAGACTGTTATCCAATAGAACGCGCCGGTTGGCAACGTTCAATGATGTAACCGATACAGTTACGTTTTCGGCAAAGGTCTTAGCCAAGGAGAGGTCGAAAGTAGTGTGCCCGGGAAGGTAGTTGCCGGAGTAGGGTGATGGCGGACCGGGGTATCCGTTGCTGAAGCCGGAGCCATAGTAGACATTGGTTGAACCATCGATATGCCAAGGCAGCGTCGCGTTGAAACCGACGTTCAGCGTGTTCCGCTGGTCATGGTCGACTGGTGTGTAGTCAAAGCCAGCATCACACGCCGGTGATCCAATCGGAATGCAGATGAGACCGCCGGTGATATTGCCACGCTGCTGCGCGATCTGGTTGGAGTACGCGAGATGCCCCTGTCCGAAACGCCATAGACGCGGGCTCCGCAAGGTCAATTCCCAGCCCTGAATAAGCGCTCCGTTAACGGTGACCGGATAGTAGATGCTGGACTCGCCGATGTTCGAGTGGTCGAGGAAGTTATTCGCGCGGGTCTGGAAAGTATCGGCGTCCAGCAGCCAGCCTTTGAACGGTATCTGCACGCCAAACTGGTGCTCTTCATCCCGTTCACCGTGCAGAGGCTCAAAACTGGTGTTATTGGCATTCGCATAATTGACTACAGGACCCGAAGCGGTCAGCAGCGGCGGCGGTTGATAGTAGCGCCCATAGAACGCGCGGAAGACCCAGTTCAGTCTCGGAATCTGAAACGCCACTCCAACTCGCGGATAGGTGTAGTCTTCCGAAAAGCTGGACGTGAAATACGACTGCCGCAGACCGCCTATCAACGTCAGCCAGGATGTGGGCTTGTAATTGTCGGAGATGTACTCCTCAACTAGGCCGCCGGAAGCGGAATTGGTAATGCTGAAGTTCTGATAGCTGCCATCGTTGAAGATCGAACCAAAAAGATAGCTGTCGTGCTGGCCCCAGGCATAGATGCCTGCCTGAATCGTGTTTTTTGCGATATTCAGATTGACGTTTGCCTGGGCGCCACCGTAATTTGAGGCGCGGTCGGATGTGGTGGCAACCGGATAATCGTCGACACTCGGTTCATAGTTGGCACTGTTGTAGTGATAAAAGGGAGAGACTTCGAGCACCGTGGACGGGTTGAAGGTATGCACCCAGGTAAATGCCGTCAGACCGTCGGTCTCGTGCTGCCCATCGCGCAGGCCATAGGTCGGCACAAGCTGGTTCCCATAACTATTGGGGTCCGGATCGTATGGAATCTGAAAGTAGTCGGTGCGCAGTTGACTGACCAGGCGGAACTGGTCTTGCGGCGTGCGGTTGTAGATCAGGGTCCCGAAACCACCATAGCTATTGGCCGCATCGTGATAGACCTGGCCGACCGGGGGCGCCAATCCGTAATCGCTGCGAGTGCCGTTAAGGCTGGCGTAGTAGGCAAACTTCTCCGTGTGGCTGCCGAAGCTGACCTGGTCGTCGGTCTGCCAGAAGTTACCAAGACTTACAACGAGTTCGCCTTCATTGTTCCGCTCAAAGCCGGTTCGCGGCGCGACATTGAAGACGCCATAAGTGCGGTCGCCCACGTCTGCGTCATAGCTGCCGCGCTGGACCTCCAGATAGTCGACGTCTTTCGGGCTGATCTGCGGGCCGAGATTGCTTGCGATGTTGGTGTTAGGGATTTCGACGCCATCGATCAGCCAGCTCACCTGGTGCCCGCCGCGCATGTGCAGCATGTCGTGGGTCATGTAGGCGCCGGGAACGTAGTCGGTGATCATCTCCATTCCGTAGCTGCGGTTAGCTCCGGGTGTCTGGGCGATGTCTTCTCTGCTCAAGGTCGTGGTTGGCGTTACCGAATCGACGTTGGCCTCGTCCACACGTCCTACCGTCTTGACCGACTCAACGACAGTCGCAATAGCCAACTGGAAATGCAGAATGGGCGAGGTCCCCGACGCAAGCGAAAAGGGCTGGCTGAAAGATGCAAAGCCCGATTCGGATACCGTGATGGTGTAGTCCCCGAAAGGCACAGCCTGGAAGCGGAAGAACCCGTCGCTATTAGTGTCACCAGAAAGTGAGTAGGCCGAATTGGAACTTTGCAAGACCACCTTCGCGCCTGAAATCGGGCGGTGCTGCGGATCGTGCACAATGCCTTCCACCTGTCCAAAGACAGTAGCGCGCGCGTGCTGACTCAAAAGCAGGCAGCCGAAGAGAAAAAGCAATACAGTTCTGGGCATATGGCAGAAGCCTCCTTCATGTAGCTGAAGAAATTTCAGAACCCTCGCTTGTCTGGAGATGGCAAACGAGGCTCGATGAGTGAGCTACAGGAGAATGTGGCTGGGAGGACCACGCTTCTGGCGTGAGCGATCAAAAGAAATCCGGTACCGAGCGGCTGTTTGCGCATGAATTGCCGGATGCGCGATCAGTCCTGCAAATACTGCAGCCTTTGCTGGCGGCGCAAAAACCACGAGATGCAATGCCGCCGTCGCAGGAGGAATGCAGGGGCATTTCTCGGCAACTATGCCGACGCTCCTGCCTTGCTGCGAATCGGAATCCGGCATGGCACAGTGATGCTTGCCCGCGCGGCGGCAGCAGGCCGGCAGACTCGCCTCCACCACATCCGATGCCAGCAGCGGCGAGATCAGCGAGAAGCTGAAGAGCAGCAGCAGCGAGATGGAGAGCGCGCGGCGCACGTGGACAGTGTATCTGAAGATAGAATCGCTATCCACCACAGGAAACCGACACAGAGTTTCCACTTTTATTCTTGGCTGGAAACCAGCGCCACTTTGGGGTCAGGCGCAATCGCCTAATTCTCCGAGTCACCCGCATCGCCATCTTCCACCAGAACGGCGGAGAGGCCCACCAGGTCATAGCTGACCTGCTCTGCTCCAGTTGCCTGGAACGTAACCCGCAGCGGTTCGCGCTGCCATGCAGAAGGAGCGCAGGCGGGCTTCGGATGATCTTCCGGATCCCATACACCAAGCTTCTTAACCAGCACCGGTTTGCGCGCAGCTACCTGCGCAACCACGGCATAAAGCTGGCGACCCGTGGCGGTGAGCCCGCAATAAGCCGCATAATCGCGGAACCACACGACGCTTGAAACAGCAGGATCGTAATCAGGCAGCTTGATCGCCGTAATGTGCCCGGTCACGCGATCGACCAGCAGCCAGGGACCGCGTTGCCAGACCCAATGTTCGTTCTTCTCTGTGGGGAGGGCGTCATTCAACCGGATGGCGCGGCGCACGGCAAAGCTGCGGTCGGTCACATCATGCGCATCGCCGGTCGTCCATTCCTTGATCTTTGCATCGATAACCAGCGGACGTACTCGCAGCTCTTTTTCGTCAGCCGCCGCACCCGCCGGGTCTCCGGCAGTTGAGTATGGGACCTTTTTCACCGCCCCCAGGGCGACAATGTGCGGCTTGGCAGCAGCGAAGAGTAGGCCCGGTGAGCTAATTGCGAGAGCCAGGCCCCAAAGTGCCGCATGTATCTGACCCATGCAGATCAGCCTAGGTTGCCTCGCCCAACCACACAAGACCCTTGCGGCATTACGAAGGTGACTTGACGGTTAAAGACTATTTGCTGCCGCCAGCAGGAAAACCAGCGGAGCATTCCAGTTAATGGCAACTTCGTTTACGGAATAAGCTCCCTGATCGTCAACATACATACGCATCGGTGGCCCCGGAGTCAGCGCTTTCGCCACAGGGTCAGCGGGATGCGCATTGGGTCCGCCGGATAGCAGCCCCGGCCACGGGTCGGGCAGGTGATCGGCTCCGCTCGGCCGATGATGCGGATGCAGAAACGGACGCGAGCCAAGCTGCGTGACCCATGAGATGCCAAAGCAGTTACGCCCGAGGAGATAGTGCAGGTTGTTCAGCGCAGCCTCGACAAAGCTGTTATTTGAATGAAAATGATGTGCCACGAACAGCAGCATCGAGTGGTTTCCGGCCACGCCATTCGATCCCCAGACATAATCAGACTCACCCAGCGTATTTTCGTAACCGTTGCTGCTACTATTAGCCGCAAGCGATTCTGCCGCCTTGATCGTGGCCTGCTGAATCGCACTTTGTAGCCCCGTCGTGTCTTTTCTTCCTGCGAGCGCGTAGGTCCAACATGCCATCACCGCAAGATCGCTCCAGGAAGGTGCGCTGATCAGAATGGACTCAGGCTTGCCAGCTGCAGCAACAAAAGCCTTCTGGTATTCGACATCGCCAGTCGTGCGCCATAGCTCTGCAGCAGCCCATAGCATTTCGTCACTGCAATCTGTGTCTCCGTATTCGCCCGTGCTCACATCCGGCGGATTGTGAAACGGGACATTCGAATTGCGCACACACCAGTTCCACGCCCTGCGCGCAGCCGCAAGGCAGCGCTTGGCATACGCGGAGTCATATGCTCCATAGCAGCGCGCGGCAATCGCCATCACCGCAGCGAAATCAGCCGTCGCGCATGTGCCCTTGTATTCAGGTGCTCCGGTGCCAATCACGTAGCTTGTCAGTATGTCGTCCTGCGGCATGATAAAGGCGCAGAATCGCAGGCTCGTCTGTTTGTGCCACACTCCGCCATCGTCATCCTGCAGCGTCAGCATCCAGTCGAGATTCCACTTCACCTCAGCAAGAAAGTCCGGAATCTTCCCACCCGACTCCGGAATCTGCAGCGATAGCTTATTCAACGTTAGCTGATACAGCTCCCACGCCCACAGCAGCGTTCCCGTGCTGATGCCCGAATTAACGATATAGCGCCCATAATCACCCGCGTCATGCCAGCCGCCGCGATTGTGCAGCACGCCGCTTTTTCCCGAAGACGCGTGATACGCAGCCGATAGATGACACGCCGGATGCGCGTACCCTCCGCCAAGATCGACATTGCATCCACAGCGCTGCCCGTAGTACGAACGTGCCGTCAGCCGAAGTGCATCGCGATAAATATCGCCCGCGATGCGAAATGGCACGGACTGATTGCCGGAGTCGAGTTCCAGAAGATACGAGCCCAGTTTAGTAAGAGCAGAAAAATCCGCCGTCTGCAGCGTATCGCCCGAAGCGGCATCAGCCTTGGGAGATCCAAGCGTACCCCGATGAACAATCTCTTTGCTGGATGTAGAGCGAATCACAAACGAAGCAGCCCGAACGTTGACACTGGCGTGCTTGGGCAGCGCAGGCAGATACCCCACCTGATTCAGCGCAACAGTGCTCGCAGGGGCAGTTTCAAACGATGCGATGTTGGCCTTCTTCCAACCAGAGGCGGCAAAACCAAGAGCACCTGCTCCCAGGTAGCGAGCAGAGGAGGAGAGAAACTCGCGGCGGCGCATCATCGGCTTCATTCTCACATATTCAGGCTTCTTTTTGATGCAGCCAGCATGCGGGCACCACACCGCTATACTGGCATCGCCGGAGGAACACCATTGCTCCATAGAACGAAAGCCACCGCAGCCTTTCTCGCTGCTTCATCGATCCTGTTTCTCGCGCAGATCGCCGCCGCACAACAACCCGCAACGCTGCCTCTTATCCCGCAACCGAAAGAAGTGCACGTCGTCTCGGAAGTCCCCCTGAGCGCCGGCATCGCAATCGAAGTCCCCGGCGGCGACGCGGAAGACAAATTTGCAGCACAGGACCTGCAGGAAACCCTCGCATCCTGGGGCATCAAAAAGAGCGAAGCCAGGAGCGCGCCCCACATCGTCCTGTTGCGTAGAGACAACCCATCAGCCGGCAATCTGCTCTCCGCCAGCCACACAACCTTCGAGCCGCAGATGCACGATGAAGGCTACGCCCTCATTCCGAAAAACGACTCCCTCTACGTCATCGCGGAAACCTCATCCGGCATCTTCTACGGAGCGCAAACCGTCAAGCAGCTCGTTACAAAACAAACCGGCACGTGGACCCTCCACGACGCGCTCATTCGCGACTGGCCTGCGCTGGCGCACCGCGTCGCCGATGACGACCTCTCGCGCAGCGGCATGCCCACGCTCGAATACCAGAAGAAGCAGATCCGCACCTTGGCCGCCTACAAGCTCAATGCTTATTCGCCCTACTTCGAATTCACCCTGCGCTACAACGGCAACCCCGTTCCCGCTCCCGGGCCCGCCGCCATGACGCACGAAGACGCAGCCGAGCTCGTCCGCTACGCGCAGCAGTATCACATCACCATCATTCCCGAGCAGGAAGCCTTCGGGCACCTCTACCGCGTGCTCGCGTACGACAAGTACATCGACCTCGGCGAAACGCCGCATGGCGACGTGCTCGCGCCCGGCGAGCCCGGATCATTGAAGCTCATCCAGTCATGGTTCACTGAAATCGCCCAGATCTTCCCCGGCCCCTACGTCCACATCGGCGCCGATGAAACCTTCGGCCTGGGCCGCGGTAAAACGCATGACGAAGTGCAGAAACGCGGCCTCGGAGCCGTCTACGTTGACTTCCTGCTCGCCATCGCCAACCAGCTGGCGCCGCTGCACAAGAAAATTCTCTTCTGGGGCGACGTCGCCATGAATGACCCCGAGCAGGTCAAGCGCCTGCCCAAAGACCTCATCGCCGTTCCGTGGTGGTACGACCCCGAACCCAGCTTCGACAAGTACATCAAGCCCTTCACCGACGCCGGCCTCGAAACCTGGGTCGCGCCCGGCGTCGACAGCTGGCTCAAGGTCTATCCCAACAACGACGTCGCCCTGCGCAACATTCAGGGCTTCATCCGCGACGGCCAGCGCATGGGCGCAAAAGGCGCCATCACCACCATGTGGAACGACCAGGGCGAAACTCTCTTCGATCAGGTCTGGTACGGCATGATTTTCGGTGCCGCCGCAAGCTGGCAGCAGGGCGAAAGCAGCATCCCGCAATATGAGCAAAATTTCGCGCAGGTCTTCCACCACGACCGGTCCGGCAAGATCAACCAGGCGCATCTCGAAATGATCGCAGCTCACCAGTCGCTGAGCAAAGTCCACATTGACGACGCCAGCAACAACATTTTCTGGCTCGACCCCTGGACCAAAGACGGCGAGGCCATCGCCGAAAAAATCCGCCCCGCCAGCCGTGACCTCCGCCTGCACGCCGAACAAGCCATCACCCTCATCGAGCAAGCCAAAGACGAGAACCCCGACCTCATCGAACGCAACGCCCTTGACGCCATGGAACTCGGCGCGCGCCGCATGGACTTCATCGGCATGAAGTTCGAATTCGCCGACGAGATGGCGCAGTTCTACACCAAGGTCTACGCCGAACAAAACGACGCGACGAAGAACGACGAAGTCGACGCGCTCTTCTCCCTCATCACCGACATGAACGACGGCCGCTGCGATCAGCTCCGCGACGGCTACACCTTCACCCGCGAACTCTACGAAGACGCCTGGAAGAAAGAGAATCGCCCCTACTGGCTCGGCAACGTGCAGGTCCGCTATGGGGCCGCGCAGCTTCTTTGGTACAACCGCTGCACCCAGCTCCGCCGCATCTTCGACGATCACGACAACAACAAAACGCCGCTGCCGCCCGCATCCTCGCTCGGCATACCAACTCTGCCGAGCCCATAAAAAAACCCTACGCAGACGAGCACCAATCGCGGTAGAGTATCGGCGATGAGAAAGCATTGGGCCTGGTGGTTATTCGGACTTCTCGCACTCATAGTCCTGCTCTACCCCAAGAAGCTGACCGTTGTTCCTGCTTATCACGTCAAACTCGTCGACCAGTTCGGCGCGCCTATGGCAAACACCGGCGTCAGCGAGCTGTGGCAGCAGACCACCATTCAGCGCATCGAACACCTTGACCAGACCATGACCAACGCGCAGGGAGAAGTCGATCTGCCGGAGCGCACCATTCGCGCAGCCATGGCCCAGCGCATGCTCGGCTGCCTTGCCTACATCAGCCGCATGGGCCTCGCCGCCACCTGCGGCAACCGCTCCGCCATTTATGCCGCCGGCGACCTCAAGGAACTCGACCGCAGCGAAACCTCGACCGGCGTCTTCGCAAAGCAGCACTCCGTGCTCCTGACACTGAAGCGCTGCGACCCCGATGAGCCTTCGCTGTGTTGATCTGTTAATAACCCCTGGCACCACTTTCTGGATACAATCAGAAGTCGCGATGCCACACACACCCGTACTTCTGGTTCACGGCGGAGCCTGGGCCATTCCTGACGACATGGTCGCAGCGCATGAGCGCGGCGTTGCCAACGCCCTCACCGCCGGATACTCCCTGCTCCACAAAGGCTCATCCGCTGTCGATGCCGTCGAGGCCGCAGTCGCCGTACTCGAAGACGACGACACCTTCGACGCCGGACGCGGCAGCTTTCTCACCCGCGACGGCCGCGTGCAACTCGACGCCCTGCTCATGGACGGCGGGGCTAAAGACGGTATCATGCGCGCCGGAGGCGTGGCCTGCGTCGAGCGCCTGCGCAACCCCATCCACGCCGCGCGCCTCGTACTCGATAAAAGCCCGCACGTCTACTTCGTCGGCCAGGGCGCGGAAGAATTCGCACAACAGCACGGCATGGAACTCATCGACAACGCAGACCTCGTGCTCGACCGCGAGCGCCGGCGGCTCGAACAAGCTCAAGAAAAGGAGCGCGCCGGACTCCCCGACCTCACCTTCGCCGGAGACGACAAGTCCCCGGAAACCGCAGCCGAGCTCGCCTCGCACGACACCGTTGGCGCAGTGGCCCTCGACGCAAAGGGAAACATCGCCGCCGCCACCTCCACCGGAGGCACCCTGAACAAAGCCCCCGGCCGGGTCGGCGATTCCTCGCTCATCGGCTGCGGCTGCTACGCCGACAATGCGAGCGCGGCCGTCTCGCTCACCGGATGGGGCGAGCCGATCATGAAACTGGTTCTGGGAAAGTGGGCCGTAGACCGCGTGCAACAAGGCCGCGCGCCCGAACAAGTCGCCCCCGACGCCATCGCCTACCTCTACAAGCGCCTCGGCGGACACGGCGGCATCATCCTTTTAGCCCCCGACGGCCGCTACGGCATCGCCCACAACACTCCGCGTATGGCTTGGGGGCTGTGTGACGCTCAAGGCCCACGCACCGGCATCGTGATCGAAGACGCTTAGCCGGTGATTCGTCCAGGTACATCACTAAGACTTATCGGTACTAGTCCCACAGGTCGTAGCGCTCGTTGGCTGTTCCGAGCCGAGTAGAATTATTAATGCAGCCCCAGCTAAAGGTAAATTTGTCGCGCCACAGGAGTCCTTTTCATGGCTGAAAGTAATGAAGGGCAACAACCGTCCGGCAACACCGTGCTCGAACCCAAAGTAGGAACCCCAGCGACCAGCTAAGAAGCAAACCAAGAAGAAAGCCGCCGTCAAGAAGAAAAAGAACGCGATGAAGAAAGCCGTCGCTGGAGGTGCTCGGGGTTTTGCTGCGCGGGTGAAATATCCCAAACACTCGATCCTCAATTGCATCCGAATCCCGCAAGCGATCATCGACCAGAACGCTGGTGAAGCGTGCACCGACCGTGAAGGTGCAGGGTACGCCAAGATCGGTTGGACTGGTGAGATTGCCGTCGTGATCAGCTCCGCCATCAAGTACGGATTGCTAGAGCGTCCTTCCAAGGGCCATATCAAACCCACAGAACTAACGCGCAAGATTGTTCGTCCGCAAGATCCGAAGGACAAGCTCACCGCGTTGCGTCAGGCTGTGATGAATGCTCCTGTCATCTCCGAGGTCTACACGAAATATCGCAGCGAGAATCTTCCTGATACCGAGTTCCTCGTCAACACGCTAGTGGATTCATTCAATGTTCCTCGTGAACAGGTCAATGAGTTCATCGAGGTGTTCACCACGACGCTGAAGGAAGCAGACCTTCTGGAAGAACTAAGCAACGGCAAGTTCCGTGTTCTGGATGTTTCGTCTCCGGGAGACATCAGCACCCAGGTCGGTGAGGAGCAAATCAAGAAACTGTCCAAGGGTTTGACGGTAGCCGCTGATGATGCCTGTTTCGTCATGATGCCGTTCGTCAATCCCATCGGTGGGTACTACGACAGCATCTATAAACCCGCGATTGAAAAAGCCAAGCTAAAAGCAGACCGCGCCGACTCGGACATCTACGGCACTGGGAAGATCATCGACCAGATTTGGAAGGGAATCACTTCGGCTCGGGTTCTGTTGGCTGAGCTTACAAACCGCAACGCCAACGTGCTCTATGAACTTGGTCTTGCTCACGCGCTGCATAAGCCTGTCGTGCTTGTGTGCTCCAAAGCGAATGAGGAGGACGTTCCGTTCGATCTTCGTCATGTGCGCGTCATCTACTATGACAAGGACGATCCGTTCTGGGGAACCAAGCTGATTGAGAAGATAGCCGAAAAGATTCTCTCAGTCATGCAGGACCCGAAGGACGCGGTCTTGTTTACCGAGAAGAAGTAATCTCTGCGAATCTACCTGTACTCACCCACGAAATTGGCGGGTGGCCCATTCAAGCCTTCTTTTTGACTGGGGAAGTTCTACGGCTTCGTAGTTTCAGATGCGGAACACCCGGCTCACTTCACAGGAAAACAATCGAGGTCGTTAGCGAACAGGATTGGCCCTGAGTATCTCCGCTTTATCTCAGCCTGAGTCTCATTCTCTTTTCCCAAAGTCCGCAGCATCCGATGAGACAGCACCAATTGCTTCACATGAGCATTTGCGACAATCGTTCCAATCACCGAAGGCGGCATATGGAGACGTCTTTCCACTCCGGTAGCGCCCTCCGGCACGGCGTTATGCGCGACGAATAAGTCTGCGTTCATCGCCAGCTGCGTCAGGCCATCCCCTTCTCCATTCGTGTCTCCGCTGAAGACGATCCGCTTCCCGCCAATTTCCACTCGCCACGCCAGCGCGGGAAACGCGCCATGAATGACCTTCACCGCGTACACCGCCATGTCGGCATTGCGAAAGACCAGGACAGGCACGGAGCCGGCCGCAACATCATGCGGCTGCAACGTATAGCCGCCAGACGCGGTGCTGGGCTCGACCAGGTCGCTCAGATAGCGCCACGCTCCGTGCGGATCGCTGAAGAGATCGTGCACAAACTCGGTGGTCGAGGGCATGAATTCGTTCCCCTCCGGCCCATAGATCGGCAGAGGACGATTGCGATCTTCAAACCAGGAAGAAAAGATCAGAGCGGGGAAATCGCTGCTGTGATCGACATGAAAATGGCTGAATAGAAAAATGTCCACCTGGGACATCTGCGCTCCGCTCTCGCCAAACCTCAGCGCGCTGCCCCCTCCCGCATCAAGGACCACGCGCGCACTTCCGTTCTGCCAGACGAGATAGCTGGTCGAGGCGCGCTTATCCTGCGCCTCCGGGCCACCGGAGCCAAGCACCTGCACCGCCAATCCCGTAGAGCCGCAAGATTGCGCCGTTGCACGCGAAGCATCGACCAAAGATAAGAGGGCGACAAATATAAGCACCGTTTTTACGGATCTTCTTAGCGAGCACATGTCGAGAAACATATTAGGCCCTCAGGCGGGTGCCGCATTCAAGCCATCTTTTGGCTTGAGTGGGAAAGTTCGGCGGCATTAACAGGACGATTTCCAGGTAGAAGCACCGGGCTTTAGAGGCTGTTGAAAAAATCACGTCTTGAAGAGGAACGAAAAGGGTGGGCCATTCTTTCGCGCTTTTTGCGAAAGAGCCTGCCCTGAGCTTGCCGAAGGGGTGGGAAGGAAGAATCTCAACCAGGACGGGTAGAAGAGCCGGGCTTTTAGACCGGTGAAAAGGCGCCTATCTATCAGGGCTTGAGCCCGTGGCCCTCCAAAAGATCTTGTCAAGCCCCCAATCACGCAACGGCTCATGCAAGTGGCTCAATACAAACCGATTACGCGCCAAAATCGATTGGCATGAATTACGGCAAAATTTGCTAAAATAGAAAGTAGCAGGATAAAGAAAGGCATGGCTCAGGTCATGCCTTTTTCCTCTTTCCCCGTAAACCCAGCAGAATGACAATTTAGCATCTCAATGGGCCTAAGTCGTTTAGAAACAGGAATATCCATAAAACATACCAGGGGGGCCCCCATAGCATGTCTTAATCTAGAGGCATGCTGGTACTCGCTTCCGCATCGCCACGCCGAAAGGAACTCCTCACGCAAGCCGGATTCACCTTCCGCGCACACGCGTCCTCCGTTCCGGAGGAGCATCGCGCAGGCGAAGACCCCATAGCCTTCGCGACACGGCTGGCGCGCGAAAAAGCCCAGGCCGTCTTCACCGAAATCGCAGCCCAGGATTCCGAAAATGACCCACTGCTGGTCCTCGGAGCCGACACCGTTGTCGTATCGCCGACAAAAGAGATCCTCGGCAAGCCCAGGGACGCGAACGACGCGGCCCGCATGCTGCGCCTGCTCGCCGGCGCGACCCATTCGGTCGTCACGGGAGTCGCAGTCGTCTCACGCGCCGGCGTCGAAGTCGCATCCGAGCTGACCTACGTGACCATGTCCACGATCTCAGAAGTCGAGATCGAGGCCTACATCAACACCGGCGAGCCAATGGACAAGGCCGGAGCCTACGCCATCCAGGGATACGCAGCTCTCTGGATTCCGCGCATTCACGGCTGCTACTTCAATGTCGTGGGACTGCCGCTTGCACTGGTCAGCAGCATGCTGGAAGGCGTAGCGAAACGGCTGGAGAAAGAAGCCGCTTTAGTTCATCAACAGCTGTCATCCTGAACGTAGTGAAGGACCTGCTTCTTGCTTTCACAGCCACAACAGCAGAAAAGCAGATCCTTCACTACGTTCAGGATGACAACATGAGTTGGCTAGAGCTTGCGCAGCGGACCGATCTCCGCATCGCCGCCCTCGGCGATTTCGGGCACAGCCGGCTTCGACACCCGCGGAGATGTAGCCACGAGCCCGAAAATGATGAGCAGCGATACGGCCAGCAATCCGAACTCGATGAACCTCAGCATGTAACCTCATTCTCCGGCGTCTGCCAGCATGGCCGCCAGTAAAGCTGTACGTGGCGCCATGTGTTCCAGGAGCAGTGATTCGTGCGGGGCATGCGCGCCCTCTCCCACGGCTCCCATTCCATCTAATGTGGGCACGCCGATCGCGGAGGTGAAATTACCATCCGATCCGCCTCCGGTCGCCGCTTCTTCCAGCGTGAACCCAAGCTCGCTCGCATAAGCTGCGGCTCGCTTGAAGAGCGCCACAGTACCGCGTGTGCGCTCCATCGGGGGGCGGTTCAATCCGCCTTCAACGTGCAGACTGCACTTGTTATCAAAGACGCGCAGTGAACGAAAATGTTTCGCCACGCGCGTTTCATCTTTGGCCTTGGCGATGCGAACATCAACCTCGGCCCGGGCTTCAGCTGCTACTACGTTAGAGCGCGTTCCGCCCTGAACGGTTCCAACATTTACCGTAATGCCACGATCCAGTTCGGTGAACTGTGTAATTCGCTCGATCTGCCGTGCAAGCTCGACGATCGCGCTGTGACCGCGCTCGAAGTCCACTCCGCTATGTGAGGCCACACCTTTCACCTGAACCAGATAATTTCCAACACCCTTGCGCGCCGTCTTGTACGCGCCTGCGAGTCCCTGCGCCGGCTCCAGCACAAAGACCGTACCGCACTGTCGCGCCAGCTTCTCGGTCAACGGACGCGAAGCGTTGCTGCCGACTTCCTCATCGCTGTTCAGCAGCATCACAACTGGACGAGTCAGCTTCTCCTGCTCCTTGAGGATGGAAATGGCCGTCAACGCCATTGCCACACCGGCCTTCATATCGAGCACACCGGGACCCCACACACGTCCACCGTCAACGCGGAAGGGCATGCTCTTTAGTGTCCCCAACTCCCAGACCGTATCAAGATGACCAAGCAAGAGCACGGGCCGGTGTTTACTCTTCTGAGGACCGAAGCGCGCCTCCAGCAGGTCGCCAAACTCCTCCCGACGATGCAAACGCACCCGGCCGCCCATCGCCGAGCAGCGCTCGGCCACAAAACCTGCGCACCGGTCAACAGCTGTTTTGTCATGGCTCGGCGACTCTATTACCACCATTGCGCGAAGAAGTGCAAGGGTGTTCTGGAGTTGCTTTGCAGCAATGTCTGCCAGTTGATGGATCATGTAAGTTCCTTCTGATCAACCATTTACTTTCTAGATACACATTTGAATGCGATGTTGATCTGCCACTAGAGTGTGGCAAAGATACAACACTGAAACTTTATACACTGGCAGTAGTCTATGACGTTGATGCCCTCTTTGGGCCAGGAAATTTGTTTTGTTAGATTCTTCGTATCTGGAACAAACAGTAGCTGCGATCCTTGAGTTTTCAGGCGTAGGCCTGCACAGCGGCGCCCCTGTTCACATGCGACTGCTTCCCGCACCGGCCGGATCAGGCATCGTCTTCCGTCGTACCGACCTTGATAACTTTGAAATCCCAGCCATTGGACGAAACGTCGCCAAGGTGAGTTATGCCACCAGCCTGATGCGGCAAAGCGTGCTCATCTCGACGACCGAGCATCTGCTGTCGGCTTTGATCGGCATGGGCGTCGACAACGTCATCGTCGAGTTGGACAACCTGGAACTGCCCATCCTGGACGGCAGCGCCATGCCCTACGTCGAGGCCTTCCAGCAAGTCGGGCTAAAGACGCAGCGTCGCCGCCGCGAGTATCTGCGGATTTTGAAAACCGTCGAAGTACGCGAGGGAGATAAGTTCATCGGCGTATATCCCGGCGAAGGCTACAGCGTTTCCTATCAGATTGATTTCCCAACACCTATCGGCAAACAAGGCTTTACTGTAGATCTCGCGACGCGAAACTATGGCCTGCAAATCGCTCCAGCCCGCACCTTCGGCTTCAAAGAGGATGAGCAGATGCTCCGCAACATGGGTTTGATACGTGGCGTTTCTGAGACGAGCGCGATCATTCTTACCCGGCATGGCGTCGTTAACGGACCGCTGCGTTTTGACGATGAGTTTGTGCGTCACAAGGTGCTGGACCTCATCGGCGACCTGGCGCTCGCTGGGCATCAGATCCTCGGCCGCGTGGTCGCCGAACGCGCAGGTCACGCGATGCACACTGCGCTCGTCGCGAAGCTCCTGAAAGACCGCTCCGCGTGGAAACTGGTCACCATCGCTCAGGAAAAAGTTAAAGCTAAGACAGTTTCTGCACCCGCCGCCTCTCTCGTGACTGTCTAGACAAACACCAGGCATTGCGGCTTCACCAGAGGAAAGCTGTTTCCCGTCTCCGCAAGCTTGCCGTTGTTTGTATCCCGCTGGATGACTGCGATGTTGTCGGAGGTCTGATTCGCGACAAGCAGCCAGCGCTCGGTTGGATCGAGCGTCATGTGACGCGGAACCTTGCCGCCGCAGGAGGTGACTCCGATCTGCGAGAGCTTGCCTGTAGAAGGATCGATGCTGAAAGCGACGATCTTGTCCCAGAAGCGAACCGCAGCATAGGCAAAGCGTCCGGTGCGATCGACAACAATCTCCGATGCAGCCGACTCGCCGCGATAGCCCTTGGGTAAAGTTTCGACGTGCTGCAGGGAATTCAGTGTTCCGCTCTTGGGGTCCCATGCCAGCACGTCCACAGTTGACGTGAGCTCGCTCAGACAATAAGCCCACTTCCCGTTGGGATGAAATCGCAGCGCGCGCGGTCCTGATCCCGACTTGGCCGTCCACTGCGGCGGAGCAGCTTCCGTCAGTTTCGCGGTCGCCGGATCGAGGTGGTAGATGTGAATGCAATCCAGTCCGAGATCGTTGATCAGGACATAGTGGCCGTCAGGCGTAACCGTGGCGCGGTGCGCGTGCGATGCCTCCTGGCGGTCGACGACAGGGCCATGCCCCTGATAGTGGAACTGTGAAACAGCCGGGCTCAGCTTGCCGCTGTCATCAATATGAAACGACGCTGCGCTGCCGCCCGAATAATTGGCGCAGAAAAGACAGCGCCCGCTCTGGTCAACGCTGACGTGACACGGTCCGGTTCCGGCCGATGAGACAGTATTGATATGCGCAAGCTTCGCACCCGCGCGGTCCAAGGTGAAGCCGCTGACTGAACCAGTCTTTTCCCCTTCGTATTCGCCGATTTCGTTAGCCGCGAAGAGATGCTTACCATCGGGCGAGAGCGCGAGGAAGGTCGGGTTGTCACTTTCCACGGCAAGGCCGAGTTCCTTGAGAGTGCCGCCAGCCGGATCCCACTGGAATGCGTAGATGCCCTTGCTCGAAGGCCCAGTCTGCGTTCCGGCAAGCATCAAGCGGCTATCCTGCACAGGAGCCGCTTTCTTTGCTTCTGCCCACCATGCTTTGGCAGCGAGTGACGAGAAAGCTGCGGCTTTTACGAAGGTGCGTCGTGAAATCGGGTCGGTCACGCAAAGATCCTCTGAGATATTGGCCCCAAATTTTACATTGAGAAAGATTGAGCTGCGATTATCTCGCCACCTCAACAGGCTGCCGCAGCCAAGCATAGAGCGGAAATTGCTCAGCGAGCTCAAGCACCTGGCCGCGAATGCGCGCCAGCGCCTGCGGGTTCGTCCGTTCTGTCAGCGCCTCGCTGATCCACTTGCCGATAGTACGCATCTCCGGCTCCTTCATGCCGCGCGTCGTCAGCGCAGGTGTGCCGACGCGGATACCCGAAGGCTTGAGCGGCGGGTTTGTGTCATACGGAATCGCGTTCTTGTTGACGGTAATGGCTGCATCGCCGAGGGCGGCCTCGGCTTCACTGCCCAGCATGCCCTTGGCGAAGACATCGACCAGCATGAGATGCGTGTCCGTGCCGCCAGAGATCACGCGGAAGCCTTCCGCCTGTAGTGTTTCAGCCAGCACGCGCGCGTTGGCGACGATCTGCGCCGCATACTGCTTGAACTCAGGCAGCAGCGCTTCGCGGAAGGCAACTGCCTTCGCCGCCATGATGTGCACCAGCGGGCCGCCCTGCTGGCCCGGAAATACCGCCTTGTCGATAGCTGCGGCGAACTGCTGCTGCGAGAGAATCAGGCCCGAACGCGGCCCGCGCAGTGTCTTGTGCGTGGTGCTGGTGACGATATGCGCATGCGGCACCGGCGAAGGATGTGCGCCGCCGGCGACGAGCCCGGCAAAGTGGGCCATATCGACGATGAGCAACGCGCCAACTTTATCCGCAATCTCCCGCATGCGCGCAAAATCAAAAATACGCGGATAGGCACTTCCGCCGCCAATGATCACCTTCGGCTTTTCGCGCTGCGCCGTCTCTTCCAGCAAGTCGTAGTCGATGACTTCCGTGTCTTTGCGCACGCCATAGGACACAACCTTGTACAGCTTGCCCGAGAAATTCAGCTTGTGCCCATGCGTCAGATGGCCGCCATGCGCCAGATCGAGTCCCAGAATCGTATCGCCCGGATTGAGCACAGCCATGTAGGCTCCGGCATTGGCCTGCGATCCCGAGTGCGGCTGCACATTCGCATGCTCTGCGCCGAAGAGCTGCTTTGCGCGATCGCGGGCAAGATTCTCAACCACGTCGGTAAATTCGCATCCGCCATAATAGCGGCGTCCCGGATAGCCTTCCGCATACTTGTTGGTGAAGACGGTCCCGGCAGCCTCAAGCACAGCCTCGCTGACGAAGTTCTCAGAGGCGATCATCTCGAGACCCTCGTGCTGGCGGCGGATTTCGTTTTCAACGGCAGCGGCGATCTCAGGATCGGCTTGTGAGAGCGGCAAAGACATGCGGTCGGACATGCTTCGATTGTAGCCTCACCGTGTGCGGATTTCGCCGCCTTGTTGCACAATCATGATTCGACCCTATGCGTTTCCGTCATCTCCTCCATCTGACCATCGTTCTGCTTTGCCTCTCCCTGCGCGGGCCAGCGCAGAGCGACGGCACTTTCAAAAGCGTCACCTGGGCACCGACGCAGCTTGCCAGCGGCTCACCCTGCCTGCTGACCGTGGATTTCCAGACCTCTCCTGCCGCTCTGCAGGGCGATTGGTTCGGGCATAAAGTCGACTTCTTCCCATCGAGCGACAAGACCGTCTGGTATGCGCTGGCCGGAGCCGACGTTGAAACCACTCCAGGAAACTACACTCTGACACTGCATGTGACGATGCCAGATGGCGAAAGCGTAAGCACCACGCGCGAAATTCCCATTGGGCCCTCCAGCTACAAGCAGGTCGAGCTCCATGTAGCAGAAAACTTCGTAGCGCCAGACGCAGCGACCCTAAAGCGGATCGCGGCCGACAAAGAGATTAAAGATCGCGCTTTCGCGCAGAGCGCGCCGACGCCATTATGGCGGGGAGATTTTCGTCTTCCCGTCCAATCGCCGCCTACAGATTCATTCGGAACCCGTCGAGTCTTCAACGGCAAGCTGGCCAGCATTCATCGCGGCATGGATTTCCGCGCCGCCATGGGAACTCCGGTACACGCAGCCAACTCAGGAAAAGTGATCCTCGCCCGCAATCTTTTCTATGAAGGAAATTGCGTCGTCATCGACCACGGCCAGCAATTCATGACGGTCTATATGCACCTGTCGAAGATTCAAGTCACCGAAGGCCAGTTGGTCCAGATGCATCAACTGCTTGGTCTGAGCGGAGCCACAGGCCGCGCGACCGGCCCGCATCTGCACTTCGCAGCACGATGGCAGGGTGGATATCTCGACCCGGCGCTCCTTTTCAAGCTGAAGCTCCCGGCAACTCCGTAGTCACAGGCCGTCAGCGAGAAAGCAATTCCTCATCCCGCAGGCTCTCAATCGCCACCTTCCCAGGAGATGGCTGCTCCGCAAGTTGCTTGAATGCGTCGTATACAAACGAACCCAGGTACCAGCCATCGATGTACTTGTAGGGCGTTTCGCCGGTGGTGTAGTGGCCGCAGGGCAACACTTTCGAGACAAAATCTATACCCAGCTCCGAAAATCTGCGCAGCACTTCCAGCGAATATTCACGCAGGAAAGTCAGGTCGTACGTCGCGTGTACGACAAGAACTTTCTTGGGCGTGGCGGCGAAGCGCTCCATGTACGATTCCGGGCTGACAGAGGCGAACAGCTTATGCAGCCGCGCTTGTGTCAATCCGGCGTCTTCGAAGGCCCTGCGGATATGCCGCGTGCTTTGGCCGGTCCACGCAACATCGCCGAAAGAAACAGATGCGTGATTGAAGGCATTCACGCGCAGGCGAGCATCATGGGCGCTGGCGATAAAGCCATAACAGGAGCCGAGGCTCGTGCCGAGAATGCCGAACTGCTCATACCCCTGCTCCTCAAGCCAGTCTAGGCAGCAGCGAATATCGATAACCGCCTGCCGGCACGCAGCGATGGTGCGGCCAATGTTTGAACTGACGGCATAATCCGAGCGTTCCAGTTCCGCCGGTCGACGAATATCGTGATAAGGCTTGCTTAATCGCAGCGCCGAGATGCCGAAGCGGTTGAAAAGCGAGCACAGCGCATTGTGGCTGAAGGCGTCCGCATTCCACTGCGGCATCACGATGATGGCCTGCTTCGGCTTCCCTGCCTGCTTCTCCGCTGGTGCCGGATACCACCGCGCATTCACCAGATCATTTTCCGGATATGGTGTTCGAACAGGCGAAGTAAAGCGCAAAAACGGCGCGGTCTTCAGCTTGCCCTCTGCGGCCATCGCCTTGAGTTTGGCGTCCTGCGCTAACGTTTCCGGGCGCACGTTCGTTGGAAATAACTGGGGATGACGTTCTTCCAAACGATAGTCGGTGGGTGGTTCGTAGCTGAAGAAGCTGTCGCTCTCCCGAACGACAACCTCGTTCAGAACCGTCATCCATTCTTCCGCGCCCTTTGCATCCGTGGGTGCATGCGACGCGTTTCCTATGTGATGTGAGCGCAGAAAATCGTCGAGCCACTCAAAGCCCCACTCCACAGGCCGGACGACCCTATTTTCATCGCGCGTAGTCAGCGCTGTTTCCCATGCGAACATCCAGCGCCCATACCATTTGCCAAGCATACTTATATTTTAATCAACCAGCAGGCGCGGCACACGCGCGCCGATCGCGCAGGTGACCTCGTAGGGAATCGTCCCGGTCAAGTCGGCCAGATCATAGGCCGAGATGCACTCGCCGCCCTGCTCGCCGATCATCACAACCTCATCGCCAATCTCAACCTCAGGAATATCCGTAACATCGAGGATGGTCTGGTCCATCGATACACGCCCGGCAATCGGAGCCTTGTGTCCATGCACCAGCGCATACCCGCGATTCGAAAGCAGCCGGTTCAACCCGTCGGCATAGCCCACAGGAATCAGCGCAAGTCGTGTCCGTCGCGTCGCCCGAAACGTCATGTTGTACCCGGCACTTTCGTTCGCATCAATGTTCCGGAGCGAGACAACGCGGGTTTTCCAGGCAAGCACCGGCTTCAATGCGCCAGTCTCCGACGCATCCGAAGGCTGCGGAACAAATTGCGGCAGATAACCATAGAGAACCAGTCCCGGCCGCAGCATTAGCCGAGCCGAGTGCTTCTGCGCAAGCTCGCGGAGCGCATACAGATGTTCCGGTACGAAGAGCGTTGCCGAATTGCCCGCATGTATCCACTTGGGGTGAATATGATGGTCCGCGATCACATCAAGCGCAGCCGCGAAACGAATAATCTGTGCCTCCGTTTCATCCGGATCGAGCACCTCGGGCGCGCTGAAGTGCGTCATCACACCTTCGACCTGAAGCGACGATGCAGCACCACACCGAGCGAGCAGTGTTTTCAAGGCATCGAGCGAGCGCACGCCCTGTCTCGCCATCCCTGTGTCGATTTCCAGATGCACCGGAACGGATTGCGATCCAAATCCTCGCCTGCGGGCCGCCTCTTCTAGCAGATCGAAATGAAACGGCTCCCAAATTTGCGGCGTGAGCTGATGTTCGATGATTGCGTCAGCCTCACCATTCCAAAGCCCGGACATGATCAGGATGCGCGCTTCAGGGCAAGCCCGGCGCAGAAAGATACCTTCCGCAACACAGGTCACACCAAGCCACGACGCTCCTGCACCCTCAAGAAGAGGAGCGCAGGCCACTGCTCCATGCCCATAGGCATCAGCCTTTACTACGGCCATTACATCGGCATTGTCAGGAGTGGCAGCCCGCAGCAGGTTCCAGTTGGCAAGAAGACGCGAGCGGGAAATTTCCGCCCATACGGGACGAGTTGGCATCATGTCGATGCTTCCATCCTAAATTGCGCCGTAAAAGTCGTGCCTCTCGGCACGATGTCAACGAGCGCTACTTCAGGCGGGTGCTAAAAACTCGGGCGTTTTCAAAAAAGGAAAGAATCGTCATTTTGAAACAGGGTTAAGTATTCCAGGGCAAATGTGACCGTGAAATCCTCTGAGGCTGATTCATGCTTTGCCTATAAGGAGTTGCATGAATCAGAACTACAAGCACTATCTGCCCGATCTGCCTTCGACGATTCTGTTTCTGCTGTTTTGCGCAATTTATTATGTGAAGTTTGGGCAAAATCTGTCGATACACACGTCTCTGGTGAGTCTCACTCACGACTGGAAGCTGTTTCTGCTGTCGCTATTTGCGAGACTATAGCGAGCGGACGGTCACAGCGGCGGCCAAACTGAATGGCTTCCGCCAGTGTCGTCGCCACGGCCTGCGGGCGACCTGCCCCGAATCGTTTGCGCATCATTTCGGTATCTCCGGGTTCGCCCCAGAGCCCGATCAGAATGCGGTTCTTTGGCAGGAGTTCCCGAACCCGCATGCACAAATTCCGCGCGTGCACAAACGCAAATGGCGGTAGCGCGGAAATGCAGATCGTCGTACTCGGCTCTTCTCTCAGGCGATCGACAATTTCCGGCGCAAGAGCTGCGGCCGGCAACAGCATCGTCTTATGCCCACGCTGCTCCAGCAATTGCGCCAGCATGACGGCGGCGATTTCGTCTGCCTGATCGTTGGCCGGAATGCAGACCACCGGGCATGCTCTGTCGATGAACACTTCTGGCTCCGCGGGATCAGGTAGCGGCGAACGGTAGTCGGTAAGCTCGGCGATCAACTCGGTGGCGCTCTGAAAGAGAAACGTGCTGCGCGTGTCGTCGAGAAATCCTTTGTGCCTGTCCTGCTCGGCCAGACTTAGCGCGGGCAACACGACACCGTCATAAAGATCGACCAGCCTGTGCCCATCGAGAAATTTGTCGGCAATGTGATGAGCCTCGGTCTGGTCCATAGCCAGCAGGCGCTCGTAAAAATGCGCTTCAGGAGCAAGCTCCGCCTCATCTCCCAGCAGGATATGCAGAAAGGACATCTGCGGCATATACCGGCCCACGACGATCAGGCAAACAGTAAGAGGCGTTGAAAGAATCAGCCCTGGCAGCCCCCACAATAGGGTCCACACCATTGCCGTTGTGACCAGCGCCAGCGCAGATATGCCGGTATGGCTTCCGTAAAGCCACGGCTCGATGAAATTACTCACCGTAATCTCGAGCACAATGAAAAGCACCAGGACAAACAGCGGCGTCCACCATCCCGGAAAGGCTGCAAACGCAAAGCAGAGCGGCAGCCCGCCACCGATGATCATTCCCGCATACGGCACCATACGCAGAATGCCGAGCAGCACGCCCCACAGCGTGGCATTGGGCACATGCAGCAGATAAAGGCCGATGCCGAAAACCGCGCCATAGCTCGCGTTCACCAGGACATTCATCAGCAAATAGCTGCTGATTCGTTGCGCTGCGTCATTCAGGGCCTGCGTCAGCACGTTCAGGCGGCCCATCCCCGCCAGCAACAGCAGGCGGTTGCGCAGGTCTTCGCGCTTGATCAGCATGTAGATAGTGAAGATAACGACCATGCCGAGCATGCCCAGTGGCTTGATGACCGGCTTGAGCAACTGTTGCGCATATGCGAAGTCGCTCACTGGCGGCTGCACCACGACCACTGGCGCAGGAGTGGAGGTAGCTTGGCTTGTCTGAGGTATTTGACGCTCAGGCTGGCCCGTACGGCGGATGGTGCGGCCCTTCTCTGGTTCGGGTGGAGGCTGCGTTTTCGTCGCAAACAAATCCTGATTGAGAACACTGATCCCATAAATGGCGCTGCCCACCGGCCCGGCAGTCGGCACATGAATAGCCGCCAGCTTGTCGTCAATATTCTGGCGATAACCTGGCAGGGCGCTGGCTACGTCAAGAAGCTGCCGCACTACCACCCAGCCAGTCACTGCGATAAACGACGACGCCAGGAGCACCACAAGAAGCACCGCAGGAAGCCGCGGCACGCGAAGACGCTCCAGATAGATAACCGCCGGAGCGAGCAGAAAGTTGAGCGACAACGCCATGGCAAGCGGAATGAGCAGATCGCGGGCAAAATAAAGCGTCAGCAACACCAGCCCAAGAACCAGCAAGGGCTCATTGCTCAGCCATCCCCGTTTATTTCTGTTAATGGCGCTAGCGCCACGTTCCGTGCCGTTCATCTTTCGTTACCTGAAAGGGAAGCCTTCCCGATTAGAGACTGAAGATCGTGATGAGTGCAACAATTCCCTCAGATGCAGGAGTTGCCAATCCCGCCATTGGAACCATCTGATATACGCATGCGTATTGTTCTTACTAGTAGAAAGAAAGGGACCTAGCCAATGGCCACGCCGTGGATCGCGGGAAATCTGACCGATGAGCAGAGGGCAGTTTTCTATGCTCAGATGTCTGCGGTGCAAAAAGACGAGGTGGTCGGAGTATTGCTGGCGTTATTCCTCGGCACTTTCGGTGCGCACCACTTCTATCTTCGCCGCAATGGCCTGGGCATCATGTACGTGCTCTTCTGCTGGACAGGAATCCCTACCATCGCCAGCTGGATCGAGTGTTTCTTCATGCCCGCCCGCGTGCGTCAATTCAATGCTGAGCAGGCAACCATGCTGGCTGCAAGCCTCCATTACGCAATGCCGGGAACAGGCGGAGTTCCAGGAATCGTCCCGTCGCAGTCTTTCATCGCAGCCGCATGCTCTTCCTGTGGAGCCCCGCTGGTAGCAGGTGTGAAATTCTGCAGCCGTTGTGGGGCTGCCATTTAACAAAACGGCAAACGTGCCATCTTTCACTACAACTTGTAGTTATCCCATCAAAAGAGCCTTCTACGTTCATCGCAAGGGGATGCTTCGCCCGTAGTTTTATCGTTTAAGGTCAAACTGGACCTCAAGCCGCGAAATGTCCCGACCACCCTCAAAACAAAACTGGCTGCAACCATCTTTGCTCTTTGCGATCTCCCTGTACCTGTACTTCCAGCTTTTCTCTTTCCGTGCTGTTCCTTTTCTATCGAAAGGAGACCAGACATTTTTCTGGGTCTATGCCTTGCGCATCCTGCGTGGTGAATGGCCCTATCGCGATTTCTTTCAGTTCACGCCGCCGGGTACTGATCTCTTTTTCGCAACGCTGTTCAAGCTCCTCGGCTCTCACATATGGGTGATGAACCTCGCAGTCATCCTTCTTGGAGTGGCTCTCTCGTGGCTCTGCTTTCAACTTGCAAAGCAACTCATGGAACAGAGCATGGCTGCACTGGCGACCCTGCTCTTTGTCGTTCTCGTCTACAGCGGTCGTCTCGATGCAACCCATCACTGGTTCAGCTTGTTCGCAGTATTGCTCGCCGTGAAAATTCTGATGCCGGAAAGAACTGCGTTCCGGGTCGCGGCCGCTGGAGCCCTGCTCGCCATCGGTTCCTTCTTTACGCAGACGACTGGCGTCGCCGGCGCTCTCGCCCTACTGGCATCGCTCGCGTGGGAACACTTTTCCTCGCAGCGGCTCTGGCGAACGATTGTGCAGCAACAGATTTTGTTAGTGCTGGCTTTCGCCCTGGTGTGGAGCTGCCTCAGCGCTCCCTTTATCCTCGTTGCCGGATGGAAGCAGTTCTGGTATCTCCAGGTCACCTACCCCAGACGTTACGTGATCTATGAACACAGCTTTCTGTTTCCCGGCCTCGCCGCTCCAACCAGCTGGCATGCGTTGCCCGAGCTCGCCCAGCGTCTATTCGTCTATGTTCTGCTGGTTTCTGTCTGTCCTGGAGTGTTGTGGTATTGCTGGCGCAAACGACGCGTGTTGTCGAACGGAATGCAACTTGTCCTGCTTTCTACGACAGGTCTTTTCTTGCTACTGGAAATCGCCACAAGGATGAACTGGAACCGGGTCTACGCTGTGGCGACACCGGCTGTCATTCTCCTTATCTGGCTAGTGGATCGCATGGGAAAACTGCGTCCCTACACCATCGCTGCTTTGTGGATAATCCTGGTATGTGCCGCTACAGTGCAGACGCGGTTGAGGCAACACCGACCTCTCGCAATCACCGATCTACCTGCAGGCAGGGTTGCGTTGTCTCTGGAAGAATTAGAAGAATTTTCCTGGTTGCAACAACATACAAGACCGGGGGACGCTTTTTTTCAGGTGTCGTGGCTGAACATCTATCCCCCTCTGGATCTGTATAGTCCGGTATTCGTCGATGGGCTATGGCCTTCCGGGCTCACTCGCCCGGAACTCGTCGCCCTGACCATCCGGCAAATCGAGCAGACAAGGCTGAAATACATCCTCTGGATCCCACGCTTCACAATACCCACCTCTGACTCGCCCTCTCAGGACTATCTCCTCCCATTTCGTGACTACCTGCAAAGTCACTACACCCGTGTCCATGTTTTTTCGAATCAGGATGAAGTTTGGGAACGGCGGTAAGGGCTTATCACGCATCTCCGGTTATGCCTCTTTCTTCGGAGTAAGCTGAGACACGTCCCAAAGAAAGAGTCCGTCGTTGGACCGAAGAGTCAACCTTCAGGCTGAAAAACACGCGTCGAAGCATCCTTGGATCCAGCCGTTATTTCTGATCGGAGCGACGCTGTATCTATACCTCAACTTGTTCGCCTTTCCAGCAACTCCTTTTCTTCTCGGAGGAGATCAAAACTGGTTCCGCGCGAATGCGCTTCGTATGTGGCACGGCGAAAGGATTTATCAGGATTTCTTTCAGTTCACGCCGCCCGGAACTGACCTCTTCTATTTGTCCCTGCTCAAACTATTCGGGCTCCGCATGTGGGCGATGAATGCCGGAGTGCTGCTTCTTGGCGTCGCGCTGGGTTGCATATGCCTCAGCATCGCAAAACTGCTTATGGAGCGAAGCAAGGCTCTGCTCGCTGCCTCGCTCTACCTCGTTCTCATCTACGGCGGCCTTCTGGATGCAACCCATCACTGGTTCAGCCTGCTGGCGGCTATGTGCGCTGTCAGAATTGTCCTGCGGGGTGTGACACCCGCGAGAACTGCTTTCGCAGGAGCATTACTTGGCGTAGCGTCGTTTTTTACTCAGACAACGGGCGTAATAGCTGCAATTGCGCTTCTGCTGTTTCTTGCTTGGGGAGGATTGAGTTCGGGCAAACCGTGGCGAAGCATCCTTCGCCATCAAATGATCCTGATACTGGGTTTTGGTGTGGCGCTCGGAACCCTCGGCACATACTTTGTCGTGCAAAGCGGCTGGAAACAACTCTGGTATTGCCTGGGTACTTATCCATATCAATTTGTGGACTATGGGGCCCACAGATTATTGCCTCGAATCCCTCGATTGCCCACGTTGAAAGGCCTGTTCGGGCCTGCCGAATACTGGTTTGTGTACACCTTGATGCTGATGATTTACCCGGTCGTGCTCTGGCATTGTTGGCATAAACGGCGCAAGTCGTCATTTCGGGAGATCGCGCAGCTTGTGCTCGTTTCTCTGGTTGGCTTAGCTCTCTTCCTGGAAATGATCACAAGAGTGAGCCGGATTCATCTTTATTCCGTTTCAATGCCGGCCATCATTCTGCTGATTTGGGCTGTAGCTCGCATTGGCAGATTACGACGCTGTCTCACGATTGCAACGTGGGTTTTCGTCGCATGCCTCGCCATGCAGCAAACCAGGGCGAAGTACCGCCAGAATCCGCAACGGGCTGAACTCCGGGCGGGAAAGACTGCCCTTTCCGCGGAAAGGTATGAGGAATTCTCCTGGCTCATGCAGCATACACAGCCCGGCGACTACGTCTTCCAAATCAGTTGGCCGAATGTCTACTTCCCCCTGGATCTCCGCAGTCCGACCTTTGTGGATGCGCTATGGATTAGCGAAGTTACGCGACCGGAATGGGTCGACCTGACCGTGCGGCAGCTTGAAGAGAAAGAGGTGAAATACATCCTCTGCTCACCATGGCTGTTTTTGCCGGTTGACCCGACCCATCCATGGCAGGACCATCTCGGACCATTTCGCGATTACTTGAGGAGTCACTACACTCGCGTTCACGTCTTCCTCGATCAGGACGAAGCTTGGGAACGGCGATGATTTGATCCTTTAAGTTCGAGGCTCGCCAATCGCATCGAGAATAAAATCTACCCGTTCCTGAACCGGCGCGCATGGAATCTCGACAATGTCATAGCCGTATTCCCGGTAGATCTCAGCGTTCACCCGATACACCACCAGCGATTCCTCGAATGTCTGCTTCCGCTCGGCGTCAGTCTCATAGATCTCCCGCCAGGGCGGAGTCATAAGGACCAACCGGTTGTAGTGATACTTCTGCGCTTCGATGTAAGCCGCTTCCGACAAGCTGAATCCGCTGACGCGGGCATGAGTGAAGGTATCCAGAATGCCGCGGTCAAAGAATGTCGTGCGCTTCGCAGTTGAATGCTTCAGGTAATCTTCCACGGACCTCTTCAGCATGAGCGAAGCATAGCGTTTCGCATCCAGCCATGGAACCGCATCGCCTCCAGTACGCACCTGCTCCTGGATAATTTGGCGCGCTGCTTCAGGAACACAGGGAAATCCCCGGCGCTCCAACTCGCAAAGGATCGCGGTCTTGCCAACACCGGGACCGCCTGTGATAACAAACAGGCGGTCGTTCGATTGAACTAGGGGTCTATGCAACGCGTTTTATGGCGCCGCCTGGAGCTTGCCCTGAGCCAAGCCGAAGGGGCGATTTCACATGTTGGTGTGGCCGGCGCGCATCTCTTCGTTGAATGTCGGCTTGGTGATGTCGAGCGCGGCGTGCAATTTTGCATGGTATTCTTCAGCCCGCGCCAGCAGCGTCGGAGTCGGAGCCGCATAGTCGTCCGTAAGCGTCAGTATGCCCTGCTTTGAGAGATCCACAGCCATGCGCTTAAGTTCGTCGTCAGTGGTGTTGAGATACTGCGCATCGCGAGGATCGGCGATCCATACCGGCTGATCATTGCCCAGCACATGCGAAAGCCAGTAAGCCTTCAGCTCCAGAAACTCAAGACGGCTTGCATCGTCCGTATCCGTGAAGAAGAACTTCTTCTGCCAGCGGCTGTAGTAGCGCGTCGTAACCGGAACTGGCTGGCGGTTGCCGCTCTTCAGCAACTCCAGTTGGCCTTGATCGAAGGTCTTTCGGACCGCGTTGTAGATAAACGTCTCGGCGTAGGGCTGCTCCGGAGCGGGAACGATCTCGGCAAACGTTACCGTCATGCTGGCCGCAATCTTGGCGTGCAGGGGCGAGGCCGTGCCGTCTTCAAGATGCGCCACACCGTGAACGATGTACGTATCCGCCCCGGAAGTCGAGCGGTGAAAGGGCCATGCGAACTGGTTGAGGCTGATGGCCAGTCCGGGAATCGTCACATAAGCATCCGGGCGCGGATTGCGCAGACGCTTGGCCGACTCGCGCAGGTGGGTCGTCATTTCCGGAAGCAGATCTGGCTTCTCGAAATCGAAAGCGTCACTCAGCTCGAGCTGCAGCGTCTTCGCCGGAGGCGCATCAGGCGAGAGCGCCAGCTTGAATGTCGCCGTGGGGTGGTGGTTGAAATCGGTGCCTGCTTCCGCAGACAAAACCGTCAGTCCGGCTTCATGGGCAGCCTTGCCCAGCATGGCCGTCAGTGCTGTTTCCAGATTCGTACTCATCACCCTTTATTTTACCGTCCTGGGCGCGATTGGCGAAGCCGCTTGGCGCGGACACCGCGATTCGCGTATATCAGGATGGTGATGACACGTCCAATCACCGTTATGGGAAGCTTCGTCGCCGATGTCGCCTTTCGCACCGCAGCCATGCCGAAGTGGGGAGAAACGCTTCTCGGCTCATCCTTCCGTCTCGGCCCCGGCGGCAAAGGCTCGAACCAGGCAGTTGCCGCAGCGCGCCTTGGCGGCACGGTTCACTTCGTCAGCAAGCTGGGCCGCGACACCTTCGGCGATCTCGCCCGGCAGCTTTATCGCGACGAAGGCATCTCTACCGAGTGTCTCTTCGCATCCGACGAGGCTACCGGAGCCGCCGCGATCCTGATCGACGAGACTCGCGGCGAAAACGGCATCATCGTCGTGCCTGGAGCCTGCTTTCTCCTCTCCGATCAGGAGTTACAGCAGGCCAGCAGCCTCATCGCATCATCGGCTGTCTTTCTCACGCAGCTCGAACAGGACCTTTCGGTCGTCCGGCGCGGACTTGAGTACGCGCACGCGGCGGGAGTAGCCACTGTGCTGAATCCGGCACCCGCAGCCAAGCTCCCCGAAGCAATCTACCCGCTATGCGACTACCTCACTCCAAACGAGTCAGAATGTGCGGCGCTCACCGGAATGTCAGTGAACAACATCGAAGAAGCCGCGAAGGCTGCCGATGCCTTGCTCGCTCGCGGCGTGCACAACGTTGTCGTCACGCTGGGAGCCAATGGCGCATTGCTCCGGAACGCGCAGACGACGAACCACCTTCCGGCGATTGACGCAGGTCCTGTCATCGACACTACCGGCGCCGGAGACGCCTTTAATGGCGGCTTTGCTGTCGGCCTCGCTGAAGGCATGAGCGCGGAAGATGCCGTCGCCTTTGGCTGCGCCGTTGCTGGCATCTCGGTCACACGTCACGGTACCGCGCACTCGATGCCGCACCGGGCCGAAGTAAATGAGTTGCTGGCGCGAAGAAGCTAGAACTCGCGCAGCTCGCGATCTACCGCCAGCTTCTCGGCGGTCAGCTTGATCACCTCGGCCGTATCGCCCTTGCGCTCGGCCTCGCTGATGGCGACGCGCAATTCCCGCTGGCGGCGCTCCAGATGACGGCAGCGCAGCGTATCGAGCGCCGCTGTGACATGCTCCGCAGTGATGGGCTCGATTTCGTCATGTAATGCCTGCGCCAGCAGATTGCGTCCAGCTGGGTCTTCGATCGCCACCATTGGATCGACAGTTCCGCGATGGCGCAGCTGCTTCAGGATCGGAGCGACGGTCAGTCCTTCAAAGTGCGCTTCGTTCGCGTCGAAGCCGGCCATCGCAGCCTGATGCGCCGGATCCGAAGACACGCCAGCCAGCGCACGCAGTAGCACCTTTTCCGCCTCGCTCAACATTGGAATTACTTGTGACAGCGAATCCCGCCGTTTTGCCGCAGCCTGCTTCAGTTCTTCGCGTACCAGCGCGGAATCGATGCCGAGCTTCTGCGCGGCATCGGCCGCAAATTCATCGCGCGTGATGCGGTTCGGCATGCGCCGAATGTGCGGCAGCAGAAAGTTCAGCGCCTTCACCTTGGCGTCAGGTGTGCTGGGAGGGAATAGTTGCCGCGCGCGCTCGATCAGGTAGTCCGAATGGCGCTTCGCTCCGCGCAGCGCTGCCAGATACTCCTGCGCGCCGTGTTCGCGGATGTAGCGGTCGGGGTCGAGACCGCCTTCGAGCGTCACCACGCGGACTTCGAAGCCTTCTTCCGTCAGCAGCGCAATTGACTTCTCCGCCGCGTTCGCCCCAGCTGTATCCGGATCGAAGTTCACGATGATGCGCGTTGCGTAGCGCGAGAGCAGCCGCACCTGCGCTTCGGTAAAGGCCGTTCCGCTGGTCGCGATCACATTCTTCACGCCAGACAAATACACGGAGATGCAGTCCATCTGCCCTTCGACCAGCACCGCGAAGCCGGTTTCGCGGATCGCCTGCCGCGCCTTGTCGAGATTGAAGAGGACATTGCCCTTCGAATACAGCGACGTTTCCGGCGAGTTCATGTACTTCGGTCCAGCCTTGTCACCTGCTTCAAGGGCTCGTGCTGTAAAGGCAATCACGCGGCCCGATTCATTCGCGATCGGGAATGTGACCCGCTTGCGGAAGCGGGAGTAGAGCGGTCCGGGCTTGCCGTCTTCCTGCTCCTTGAATGAGAAGAGGCCTGACAGCCTCAGTAGTTCCTGATCCGCGACGGATTGCAGACGCTCTCGCAGCGCGTGAAACGATTCCGGTGCATAGCCGATGCGGAACTTCTGGATCTCATCGGGCTTCAGTCCGCGCCCCGTAAGATACTCGCGCGCCAACGCTCCTTCGGGCGAGCCCAGTTGCTCCTCGAACCACGTTGTCGCCAATTCATGCAGTTCCAGCAGTTTGGCCCGCTGTCGGCCTTCCTGTGCTTCTTCTTCCGACGAGAACTCACGTTTCGGCAGCGGAATGCCGCACTTCTGGGCTACGAAACGAACGGATTCCGGGAAGCTGACGTTCTCGATCTTCTGGATGAAGGAGAAAACGTCTCCGGAAACGCCGCAGCCGAAGCAGTGGAAGAACTGCCGCGTCGCATGGACGGAAAACGACGGCGACTTCTCCTTGTGAAAAGGGCATAAGCCGCTGAAATTCTGCGCCCCGGCCTTCTTCAAACGCACATAGTCGCCGATGATCTTTACGATGTCGGCCTGTTGCTTGACGAGTTGTGCGAAGTCGGAGGCCATTCGTAATCGGCCCGACTCCCCTCCCCCGGGTATTTCGGCCGTTTCTTTTATTTTCAATGACTTAGCGGGGGATCATCCCCTGATATGCCATTGATTCGTAAGGAGTTAACTCACCTCTAGTGTTTTCAATCACTTAGCTGGGGGTAGCAGAAAACCCCTGGGCTAAAGCCCCTTTTTGAGACTCATTTGTTCACCGGCCTAAAGGCCGGTGCTTCTACCCTCGCGTTGCTGCGCAAGGCCATTGGTTCAAATTATTGTCCCTATATCCAGAATACCAATTTCAACGAAATAACATGCCAAACTGGTATGACAATAAATCTTTTAGTTTGAATGATTTGAGAAAAGAATGAGCCGCAGGGGGCTTGACAAGAGTTTTCCACAGGCAAAGTCAGACGCTAAACATGGCAATGACCTCCTCCGGAGTCTTTCCCTGTTCGCGCAAGGCGCGCAACGACAGGGCGTCGTGCCGCTTGGCCAGACGCTGGCCGCGCTCGTCAAGCATGAGCGGACAGTGGTACCAGGAGGGCGGTTCCATCCCCAGCGCGCGGTAGAGCAGAATCTGCCGCGCCGTTGAGCGCAGCAGGTCGGCACCGCGGACGACTTCGGTAATCCGCATCGCCGCATCATCGACTACGACAGCGAGCTGATAGGCGGGAACATCATCGCGCCTCCACACCAGGAAATCGCCGAAAGCGCGCCCGGCAACGTAGCTCTGCGAGCCGAAATGACCGTCTTCAAACGAGATGCTTTCGCCGTCGGGGACGCGAAAGCGCCAGTTCAGGCCCACGGGCGATTCCGGCACCGTAATTTCGCCGGGCGAGTGCTGGGGCCGGCAGGTTCCCGGATACAACGGCTCATCATCCTCATCATGTGGAGCCTGCGCCGCCCGCGCGAGATCCTTGCGCGAGCAGCGGCAGGAATAGACGAATCCGGTCTGCACCAGCTTGCGCCATGCTTCGAGGTAGAGCTTTCGCCGACGGCTCTGGACGTATGGAGCATAAGGGCCGCCGACATCCGGGCCCTCCTGCCACCAGATGCCGAGCCAGCGCAGGTCCTCGAGCATCGCGGTGGTGAATTCGGGCTTCGACCGCTGCGGGTCGAGGTCTTCATTGCGCATCACGAGGACGCCCCTGGATTGCGTGGCTCGCTGATAGGCGGTCCAAAATGTACGCGCGTGGCCGAGATGGAGAAGTCCGGTGGGCGATGGTGCAAGTCGGCCACGATAGGGGGAGGACACGAGGTTAGTCTAGCGAACTACTGTCTCACCGCTGTTAGCTTCTTTACTGCCGACTTGAGTTCCGATATTTTCCCATCCGTCGGAGTGCCCCGGGTCAGCCAGACGATGTGACCCGTACTATCTGCCACCAGAACGTAGGTATCGTCGGATGCGGAGTAGTTCACTGCCTTTTTCCAATCGCCCTCGTCTGTCACCAGGGGTGCGAAGTGTGACTGCTCTGCCCCATGTATCTCGCGCCGCATCCCGTGCAGGATCATTGTCCTGATCATGGATGGAACGCCATCCAGATCGGGCAACTCGTAGTAGTCAACGTGTGGATCAGAAAGATACGAAGACAGAACCAGCTTGTTCCACAGATCAAAGTCGCCGCTACTTTTGTGACTGAAGCCAACCATCAGAATGAGCGGCTTGCCGTGATCGTTCGGAAATGCGACGTCTGTTCCATCAAGCGCTGTCGCGTGCGTTGACGGCACAGTTTGACCGCAGCAGGAAAGAGCAAACAGCATCACCACCATGACAGCCCTGAAGCGCATCCCATTTCCTCCTGATACTCTGCTCATCTTCGACTACCCGAGTATTCCCTGCAATAGCATGACGAATGCAACGATTAGGAAGAAGATGCGCCAGCGGTGCAACGTGTCCCAGCGTTTGTGCTCCTGGCGCCACCCAGCAGGCAGCGCGCCGGGTTCAAGGACAGCAATGCGGTTATTGATGGGCACCAGCACTGCAATAGTGTAGAGAATGACCGCGATCCAAATGGTTGCGGCGACGAGAAGAGACAGCAGCGCTGGCGCATGCCACCGCAGGTACGCCTCAATGAGCAGCAGAACAAGAGACACGGCGTACCAGACAGGCATCACCTTGCCGAGCAGTGCGGCGAAGAGGCTGAGGATCTTTGCCTGTGCGTCATCTTCCAGTTGCCAGACGACAGGATTCACGAAGGCGGATACGGTGAACTCGGCGCCGATCATGAGGCCAACGCAAAGGATTGTAAGTATGTCGAATATATGCATGAAGTGCTCCTCACGTCTTCTGATCCAGATCGCTGGTATACTGATGCAAAATGGAAGTACTGACTAATTTGTCAGTGTCTCAGGATGTGACCCTATGCCGGTTTCGAAAAAAGAGCTTTCGCAGTGCCCCATCGATGCCATGCTGTCGGTGATCGACGGGCGATGGAAAGGGACGATTCTGTGGCGGCTGTGCGACGGGCCGATGCGGACGAGCGAGCTGCGCCGCAGCATTCCCGGCATCACGGAACGGATGCTGATCCGTCATTTGCAGGAGCTGGTGCGCGACGGCATCCTGGCCAGGCATGAAGAAAAACAGGTGCCGCCATGCGTGCGCTATTCGATTACGAAATATGGATGGACGCTGGCTCCTGTGCTCGAGCAAATCTGCGGCTGGGGACGGGTGCATCTTGCGCGGCTGGAGAAGAGCTCACGGCGTGTTTGAAACACCGCAACTGGTAATCCGTACCCATGTCGCAAAAGCCGAGACCTGGGGCACGGCAATTCAGATCACTTTCAGCTTGCCCGGCATCCGGAAGCAACACTGCAACTCGGGGTAGAATCGAGGATCAGTTTCGCTATGCCGACTTTGTCGGTACTCATGCCACTGCAATGTAGTCGAGTTCTTGCACGGCTTTCACAACCAGAGCAAGCCCTTGCTGATCGCCATAGCGGATGATGGGTATCGCAGGAATGGCTACCTTAGTCACGAATACCGGGAAGAAGTCGTTGATGAAAGGAGTTCCATGGCAAATGTGATCGTTGTTATTGGAGCCGGATCGATCGGCCAGGCGATTGTGCGGCGGGTCAGTGCAGGCAAACTTGTCTTAGTTGCCGACATACGTCAAGAAAACGCCGATGCGGCAGCGACAACTCTAAGCGATGCCGGTTTCAACGTGACCACGGCGACAGTCGATGTTTCATCGCGCGCCTCGGTTCACGCCCTCGTTGAGGCGGCAATGAAGCTAGGCGAAGTCTGCGGCGTGATCCATGCCGCTGGTGTTTCACCTTCTCAAGCCTCTCCTGAAACGATCCTCAAGGTCGACCTCTACGGAACTGCGCTCGTGCTGGAGGAATTCGGCAACGTTATAGCTCGCGGAGGCGCTGGAATCGTGATCGCTTCCCAGTCCGGTCACCGTCTACCGCCGCTCTCAGCCGAACAGAATGCGGCCCTTGCAACGACGCCGGTCGAAGAGCTACTCAATCTCCCGATGGTTCAGCCCGACCAGGTGAAGGACTCTCTTCACGCTTACCAGATTTCGAAGCGAGGAAACTCCTTGCGCGTGATGGCTGAGGCGGTCCGTTGGGGAAAGCGCGGTGCGCGGGTCAACACTATCAGTCCCGGCATCATAATCACTCCGCTCGCGAACGATGAATTGAAGGGGCCGCGCGGTGCAGGCTACCGGCGAATGCTCGAAGTGTCCGCGGCTGGACGAGCCGGCACCCCGGATGAGGTAGGAACCATAGGTGCGCTTCTGATGGGGCCTGATGGTGCTTTTATCACGGGTAGTGACTTTCTCATGGATGGCGGAGTGACAGCGGCCTATTGGTTCGGCGAACTCGCCCCGAAAATGACAAAGTGACAGCTCAGCAGGTGGTGATGCCGCGGTATCAGTCCCAAATAAGCGCGTTTTCGTCTACTTGCCTTCTGCCCACCGGAAATCGCAGGAGCCGGAGGCGTTGCTGCCTAAGCCTTCTTACTCGCTGCAATCTCAGCGATTGCGCTCACGAACTTATCCAGGTCCGCGGTGGTTGTGTAGACGTGCGGGGTGACTCGAACGCAGTGAATGTTCTCATAGTCGATTCCGACCGTGTGGATCTTGTAACGGTCAAATATAGTCGTCATCAATGCGTTCGGAGTTACACCATCGATGCTGACCCCGCAGATTGCACAGGAGAATTTCGGATCGAGCGATGTATGCAGCTTCACCCCCGGCATCTCGCGCACGCGTATCGCCCAGTAGTTCTTCAGGTAAAAGATGCGCTCCTGCTTGCGCTGCGCGCCAATGCCCTCATGAAAGTTGATGGCTTCCCCAATGCCCTGTTCGATGGGGAAACTGCGCGTTCCCAGCACTTCAAACTTGCGAATGTCGCTGCTGTGGGGGTTCCCGGCGCAGGTAAGCGGCCAGAGCTTTTCAATCTTGTCCGCCTTGACCCACATCATCCCTGAGCCGATCGGCGCGGACAAGAATTTGTGCAGGCTGGTGCCGAAGTAATCGCAGTGCAGGTCGGGAATCTTGAAATCTATCAATCCGAAGGAGTGCGCTCCGTCTGCGATCACCTCAGCACCGCGCGCATGCGCCATGTCGGCGATCTGCTGTACGGGCATCAGCTGCCCCACCCAGTTCACCATGTGCGTCACATGCACCAGCTTCGTCCGCGGCGTCATGGCCTGCTCATAGGCCTTCACAATCGCGTCGTTGTCCTCGATCGGGAAGTCAAAACTGATCTGCTTGTAGACGATGCCATCGCGTTCCGCCCTCTGGCGGTAGGCACTCATCATGTTGGGATAGTCCTGCCTGGACCCAACGACCTCGTCTCCAGCCTTGAGGGGGAGACCGAAGATGACCGTATTCAAGGCTTCGGTCGCGTTGCGATCGATCGCAATCTCGTCAGCCGGCGTGCCGGCCAGGTGGGCGAGTTTCTGCCGCAGCGGTTCGCGGCCCTGGTCAAGAATCTGCCACATGTAATACGACGGACCCTCGTTCGAAAGCTGGTTGTAGCGCTCCACTGCCTCCTGCACGACGATGGGTGAGGGAGAGACTCCGCCGTTATTGAGGTTGATGATCTGAGGACTGACCGAGTAGGCACGCTGAATCACGCTCCAGAAGTCCTCATTCTGGGCGACCTGGCCGGCGTCAAGACCGCTTACGGCGCTGGACGCAGCCTCCCACTCTGCCGCATGGGCCTGGCGGAAGAGGCTGTTCGAGGAAAACGCGCCGGCAAGGGCTGCCATCTTGAGGAAGGAGCGACGATCGTTCAGTGCCATGTTTAGCAATCTAGGCCATTCCGGAGTCCTCGGCAAAGAGCAAAAATATACTGTCCCGAATAACTTATTGTTCCGCAATAGGAACAAGCCACGGGCGAAAAGATACCCTGCTGTAGTTCTTACGGTTAGTCAGATTCGGCTTGACCCATGCGGAAGAGCAGAGTCAAGTTAATATGAATCGCTGACCAGCCATGCACTTCTCCGCCAAACAAGATGATTCTCAATTGGCTACCGTCATCGTGACGGTCAGAACGGATGATGCCGGCGACAAAGAATACACCTTCAAAGTGCCATTCAAGATTGGGCGCACCGAAGAGTGCGAGATCTGCATCAGGAATGAGTTTGTCAGCCGGAGCCATGTCGGCGTCTCCGTTGAGAATGGCGAATGGTGGCTGAGCGATCTCAACAGCAGCAATGGCGTGTATGTCGGCGATGAACGTCTTCCGCGAATCCAGCTGAAAGACGGATTAGTGATTCGCCTCGGCATTCGCGGGCCTGAGCTGCGTTTCCGTGTCCAGAAGCCCGTTGTTGTACGTCCTCCCGCCGATACGAAGAAGGTGATGACGGAGTACGCTCAGCACTACTTTGGTAAAGGCGGGAGCCGTCCTGCCGGTGAACACACGATGCTCATCCGAACGGTCTTTGCCCAGGTCCAGAAGAAGCAGAAGCGAAAGTATGGATGGGTGATCGCGGTTCTGGCCGGTGTGATGGTGTGCCTGGGAGGCGTTGCGCTCTATCAGTATCACCAGGTAAGCAAGCAGCGGGCGATGGCTAAGGATATTTTCTACTCGATGAAGGCGCTCGATATCGACATTGCCAATCTGCAGGATGCCGTGAAGGCGTCGAACAACCAGCAGGGCATGGAACAGATGAAGAGGATAGAGGCGCAGCGGGCGGAGATGAAGCACACTTACGACCGCTATCTCGCAAGCCTGCATGTCTATAGTCCGAAAATGTCGGAGCAGGAACGGCTGGTGCTGCGGGTGGCGAGGATATTCGGTGAATGCGAGCTGGATATGCCGCCAGATTTTGTGGCTGAGGTGAATAAGTACATTAAGTACTGGCAGTCTTCGGATCGTATGGAAAAAGCCATTGCCAGGGCACAAGCGAATAACTACCCCGCAGTGATTTCGCGGGAGATGCTGGCTGAGGAGCTGCCGCCGCAGTTCTTCTATCTGGCATTGCAGGAGAGTAACTTCGATCCCTACATCAGCGGCCCTCCGACGCGGAAGGGGATCGCGAAGGGAATGTGGCAGTTTATTCCTGAGACGGCGGTGAAGTACGGGATGCATCTGGGCCCGCTGGTGGATATGCCCCGGCCGGATACTTCGGATGATCGGCATCACTATGAGCGGGAGACTGTTGCGGCGGCGCACTATCTGAAAGATCTCTACGGGAGCGATGCGCAGGGGTCGGGGCTGCTGGTAATGGCCTGCTACAACTGGGGCGAAGACTACGTGTTGCCACTGGTGCGAAGCATGCCGCTGAATCCGAAGGAGCGGAACTTCTGGATGCTGCTGCAGAAACATCGGGACAAGATTCCTCAGCAGACGTATGACTATGTTTTCTATATCGTCTCTGCCGCTGTGATTGGAGAGAACCCGCGGTTGTTTGGGTTCAAGTTCGATAATCCGCTGGCGAATCTGGATACTCAGGCTCAGGTTGGTTCCGGGAAACCGGTGTTTTCGATGAAATGAAGCATCTCTCCTCGAGGCTGCCGAAAAGAGCAGGCGCGATCGCAAGCACAATCACGATGAGGCTTGAGTTTGACAACCCCGATGTCGAGTCTACTTCGCCGCTTGCGCAGGCGGTTTTTCGCTGGTCGGCGGCACAATTCCCTTGATTCGCAGATAGGTCACCATGTTCCCGTAGTGCTCATCCGTGTGCGCCGTATTGAGCGAGAGCAACGCGATCTTCGCTATATCGAAGTTCATAAATTTCGTCATCTGAGCGCCCTTGGCATCGGTCATGCCTTCAAACGCTGTATTGCAGTACGCAACGGCGTCCTTGAGCACGGCTACGAGATCGGCCTTTGAGGTCTTCGTTTTTTCTATGTCCTTCCCAGGATTCGCTGCACCCGTGGCCAGCGAGCAGAAGAAGTAATTTTCGTCGGCCAGATGACCGACCAGTTGGCCAAAACTCCGAACTTCCGGTACTGGTTTGAACGAGTAGTTCTCTTCCGGCATTTTCTGAGCCGCACCAATGACCGCGTTGCTCACATACCCATAGAGGCCTTTTTCGCTGGCGGTAATCGGATTCGCTGGCGGAGCTGTCGGCGTTTGCGCGGGTAGAACAACAGGAGCGGCCGTCACTGCAGCTAACAAAAAATAGAATGGTTTACTCACAAGATACCTCCGGTGAAAATCATGCCACATCCCGAACGGCTGAAATTTGCAAATGAGTCGAATCGGTCACTCGTGAGTCCCGGACTGCCGGTTTTCGATGAATTTGTGACGCAACTGATCGCTTGACCGATTACAAGAACATCACTCGAACAAATCCGGAATGCTGGTGAAGGCAATCCGTGTCGGTGCGGCGGCCTTTGCCAGCAGCATGCTTGCCGGAAATAGCATATCGAGCCCGTACTTGTGGTTGAGCTCGTCCATGGTGGTGGAGAGGCGGGTGCGCCGCGTCTCGCTTTCGAGGTTGGAGAAGAGGCTGAGCGTGTGCAGGTGGTCGGGCACGAGGTTGCCCAGCCATACGCCGACGAAGAATGGTTTCTGCAGCGCTTCTCCCTGCGGCATCTCCGACCACAGCTTGCGCAGGGCTTCGACGAGCGTCTGGTTGTCCTGGCATTCGATGACGGTCATGCCGTGCGACCAGCCGCTTTGCGGGATGCCGGAGTAGTGGTGCTTTTTGGCGATCTCTTTGGGCACGGCGAATTTGACGGCGAGCGAGACGTTGGTCGTCCACAGGTGCGCGGTGCGCAGGCGCATGGCGGCTTTGTGCAGCAGCTTGTGGGCGATGGCGTAGGCGCCGTCGCGCGTGCGGAACTCCGGTGGGAGCATGTGGCTCTGGCTGATCGACTTCTGGTGCTCCAGCTTGGGATCGTTGAAGTCCTCGCCGCGCAGCCAGTGGTACAGCTTTTCTCCGCCCACGCCACCCCAAACGTCGCTCAGGGCCTCGCGGTCCAGTTCCAATAGCTGCGCCATCGTGCGGATGCCGCGCGCGTGCAGATGCTTCTCCATGCGCGCGCCCACGCCGGGCAGATCGCGCAGGACTAATCCTTGCAAGGCCGGTTTCAGGATGTCATGAGTGAGAGCGACGAGGCCATCGGGCTTCTCCATGTCTGAAGCAATCTTGGCCAGGTAGCGATTGGGTGCGAGGCCCACAGAGCAGCGCAGCGTACTGCCTACGTCGCGCTGGATCGTTTGCTTGACGCGGCGGGCCAGATCAAGCGCAGCGACGAGCGGCTGCTCGCGGCCCATGAGGCTGCAGGCCATCTCGTCGATCGACATGACCGTAGCGACCGGGACGCAGCTTTCGACAGCGTCAACGATTTTCTTGTGGTAATCGACGTATAGTTCGTGCCGTGCCTCGACCAGCTCGATACCGGGGCACATGCGCTTGGCCTCACCGACCTGGGTTCCGGTTTTGACATTGAAAGCCTTAGCCTCGTAACTCGCGGCGATGCAACAGGTTGTGTCCGCCATAACGGGCACGACCGCCACGGGCCGGTTGCGCAACTCAGGCCGCAACTCCTGCTCGACAGACGCGAAGTAGGAGTTCAGGTCGAGAAAGAGCCAGCGAACGCGCGGCTCGGATCTCTCACCGGGATTGCCGACAGGAGGCACAGCGCTTATATTTTCGTATTTTATTCGCTATTCGTACAGTTGAATTTAGACGAAATTGGGCAAATCCGCATCCTATCGCTGTAGGGTCCTGCAGCGTGGTTCCGGTGCCGAAAAGGCAATCCAGTCGCCGACTCTCACAGAATTTTTGCTCCGATTGCCCAAAAACAGTGAGATGATGATGGCACGAATAGAAACCACGCGGTAAGACGCGGTTTCTTTGGCTAAAGGGGCTGGGTTATGTGGTTCCTTAAAATGCACGATTTGCTGAATCATTTGTCGCAGCTAAGCGACTTTTTGCCGGCTATCCTGGTAACGATCGGCGTGGCGATGCTTATCGGATGCGCGGTCGGTTGTGTTTGCACTCCTTGCGAAGAGAAGGATGACATCTTCCACAAGGAAGTCTACTAGTAGACACAACAGGCAGCCTGGCTGCACAGAATGATTCGTCACCCCCGATGCCTTCTTGCGCTCTTCTATAATCCGACTTCATGGAGACATCGAGGTCAGCCATACGCGCTGAATCGCTTGAGGAACTCGAGCGCCGCAACCGTCTTGCCGAAGAAGGCGGCGGCAAAGAGCGCCGCGAGCGCCAGCACAAGGAAGGCAAGCTTTCCGTGCGCGAGCGCATTGCGCTGCTGCTCGATGAAGGCACCTTCGAGGAAACCGACAAGTTCGTCACTCACCGCTGCACCGACTTCGGGATGGAGCAGAAGCGCATTCCCGGCGACGGCTTCGTTACTGGCCACGGGCGTATCGACGGCCGCACCGTTTTCGTCTTCGCACAGGATTTTACCGTCTTCGGGGGCTCGCTCTCTGAATCGAACGCCGCCAAGATCGTCAAGATCATGGACACGGCCATGCGCGTCGGTGCGCCGGTCATCGGGCTGAATGACTCGGGTGGCGCGCGTATTCAGGAAGGCGTCGTCTCGCTTGCCGGATACGCTGACATCTTTCTGCGCAACACATTGGCGAGCGGCGTCATTCCGCAGATTTCGGCGATTCTTGGACCCTGCGCGGGGGGTGCGGTCTACTCTCCTGCGATCACCGACTTCACGCTGATGGTCGACAAGACTTCCTACATGTTCGTGACCGGGCCTGACGTGATCAAGACGGTCACGCACGAGGAAGTCACCAAAGAAGAGCTGGGCGGAGCGAGCACGCATAATGAACGCTCCGGCGTAGCGCACTTCATGGCGCATGACGACGCCGAGTGCCTCGCGATGATTCGCGAACTGTTCAGCTTTTTGCCTTCGAACAACATCGACGATCCGCCACGCCGCGTCTGCACCGATCCCATCGACCGGGCCGATTCCGAACTCGATACGCTGGTGCCCGCCGAATCGAACCAGCCTTACGACATCAAGCAGGTCATCGAACGCCTTGTCGACGACGGCTATTTCTTCGAGGTCCACGAGCATTTCGCGCGCAACATCGTGATCGGCTTTGCTCGCTTGAATGGGCGTCCGGTGGGGATCGTGGCCAACCAGCCGGCGTTTCTTGCGGGCGTGCTCGACATCGACGCCAGCGTCAAGGGCGCTCGATTCGTGCGCTTCTGCGATGCCTTCAACATCCCGCTCATCACGCTTGAAGACGTGCCCGGTTTCCTGCCGGGCACGCAGCAGGAGTACGGCGGCATCATCCGCCACGGCGCGAAGCTGCTCTATTCCTTCGCCGAGGCGACCGTGCCCAAGCTCACCGTCATCACGCGCAAGGCCTATGGCGGCGCGTACTGCGTTATGAGTTCGAAGCACATCCGCACCGATCTGAATCTCGCATGGCCGACTGCTGAGATTGCCGTCATGGGGCCGGAAGGCGCGGTCAATATTGTCTATGGACGCGAGTTGAATCAGACCGTCGCCGATGCCGAGGCAAATGAAGACCCGCTGAGCGAAGAGCGCAAGCAGCAGTTGCTGGCTGGGGCGCGGGCGGAAAAGGTCCACGAATTCCGCGAGCAGTTCGCCAACCCCTACATCGCGGCCGAACGTGGCTACGTTGATGCTGTGATCCTTCCCCGCGAAACTCGCCGCCGTCTCATCACCGCGCTTGAAATGCTGCAGGGCAAGCGCGACAAGAATCCGCCCAAGAAGCACGGGAACATTCCGTTGTGAGCGAGCCCATCAGCATCGCCACAGCGGACCACTACGTCTGGGGAGAGATCTGCGACGGCTGGCACCTCGTCCGTTATGAAAATCTCAGCGTCATTGAAGAGCGCATGCCTCCCGGCACCGAAGAGCAGCGGCACTGGCACCAGCACGCGCGCCAGTTCTTCTATGTCCTTGAGGGCGAGCTGACGATGCAGTTTGACGATCGGGCAATAGCGCTGAAGCCGCGTCAGGGCATCGAAATTGCCCCGGGTTTACCGCACCAGGCAAAGAACTTGTCACAGGCAGACACGCGCTTTCTTGTGACCTCGCAGCCGCCGAGCCACGGCGACCGCCGTACATAAGACTGAAACGTCAACTCCTCCTCGCACACCATTCATTTGTCAGTGGTATGGTTAATGCCGCCGTTAAACCGGGTCTCAATTCCATCTATATCTTCGAGGTGATTTATGGCTCCCCGCACAGTTCTGGAAAAAAGCGAACGCAAAGCGCCCGAGCGGGCAACCCATCTGGGACGCACGTCGCCGCAGCAAATCATCGGCGTTTCCGTTATTGTCAGACGGAAAAATGCGCTCCATTTGAGTGATCTGAAAGGCCGGCGCCTTTCCCACGCAGAATTCAACGAGCAATACGCAGCCGATCCGGCCGACTTCGACAGCATTCGCGCTTTCGCCCAGCATCACGGCCTCCAGGTAGACGAGGCAGCTTCCAGCCTGGCGCGCCGCACCATCGTGCTGAAAGGCACCGCCGATGCGATGGAAAGGGCTTTCGGCGTCGAACTCAACAGCTATGAGGACACGCGCCACAAGAAACGCTTCCACGCTTTCACCGGAAAGATCTCGCTTCCTGAAGAGCACGCGCCGGCCGTCGAGGCCGTGCTGGGACTGGACTCCCGCCCGATCGCGACACCACATTTCCGCCGCCGGGACGCAGCTCCGAGCAGAACGCCGACGGCTCAGCCTTTCAGTGCGGTTCAGGTCGCGCAGCTTTATCAATTCCCCACCAACCTCAACGGCAGCGGCCAGACGATTGGAATTCTGGAACTGGGAGGAGGCTATACCGAGAGCGATCTGCAGACATACTTTAGTGGAGCTGGCCTGAGCACTCCCAACGTCGTTTCCGTCGGCGTCGATGGCGGATCCAATTCACCTGGCGATCCCAATGGAGCAGACGGCGAAGTCGAGCTGGACATTGAAGTCGCGGGCTCGGTGGCGAACGCGGCAAATATCGCCGTCTACTTTGCGCCGAATACTGACCAGGGATTCATCGACGCCATCACCACTGCGGTCCACGACACGACCAACAAGCCTTCGGTGCTTTCCATCAGCTGGGGCGGCCCGGAATCGAGCTGGGCGCAGTCTTCCATCACTGCTCTTGACAATGCCTGTCAGTCGGCGGCCGCTCTTGGCGTGACCATCACCGTGGCCTCCGGCGACGACGGTTCGAGCGACGGCACCACCGGCACCGTCGTCGACTTCCCCGCATCGAGCCCGCATGTGCTCGCCTGCGGAGGAACAGAGCTTTTTGCCAGCGGCACGACCATCACAGAAGAGATCGTATGGGACGACCTGCCGCAAGGCGGAGCCACCGGAGGGGGATTCAGCGCCACGTTCCCCACGCCTTCGTGGCAAACCAGCGCGCTGCCTGCGGGCAGCTCCGGTCGCGGGGTTCCCGATGTTTCCGGTGACGCGAGCCCCGAGAGCGGCTACAACATCATCGTGGACGGCCAGCCGCAGGTTGTGGGCGGCACTAGCGCTGTTGCTCCGCTCTATGCCGGGCTGATCGCTTTGGTGAACCAGCAACTGGCATCGCAAAGCAAGCCATCGGCTGGATTCGTCAATCCGTTGCTGTATCAAAATGCGATCTCGTTCAACGACATTACCTCCGGCAACAACGGAGCCTTCTCTGCCGGTCCTGGATGGGATGCCTGCACCGGGCTCGGCTCCCCGAAGGGCGCGTCGATTCTTACGACGCTGACGGGCGCGAACGGCGGCTCAGTGTTTTAAGGGAGCGCTCTCCGAATCACAGGCCCGTCTGCTTTAGGACGGGCTTTCTTTTGTCGTTCAGCACCACATAGCCGAAAGGCGTGTGGTGGTCATGCGTAAAGAGCACGAGCCACTGCTCGGGAATGGCTCGCGCGTAAAAGCGCTTGCGCTCTTCAATGCACGTCAGCGGATCGAGATCGTAGCCCATCACCCACGTGATATCGAGGTGCGCGCTCGTCGGAATCAGGTCTGAGATATAGCAGGCCCGCTTGCCGCCTGATTCGATGTGCACCGCCATCAGCTGCGATGTGTGCCCGGGGAAGCCTTCGACCGAAATTCCCGGCACAATCTCCTGCGTCTCGCCGCGCTTCACATCGAGCAGCGTCATCCGGCCGCTCTCGACCAGGGGATCATAGTTGTCGCTGATGTAGCTGACGGCGTCGCGTTCGAGTTGCAGGTGCCCATGCTCGACTTCGCCGCGATGCGCAAAATAGCGCGCGTTGGGGAAGGTCGGAACCACGCGGCCGTCTGGCGTTCGAGTGGTGTTCCATCCGCAGTGGTCAAAGTGCAGATGCGAATTGATTACGACATCGACTGCCTCCGGGTTGATCCCGGCGGCAGCGAACGCGAGAGGCAATTTTTCCTGCGCGCCGTAGATCGCCCGTGATTTGTCACTGAGCTTGTTACCAATTCCCGTCTCGATGACGACGGTATGCTTTCCCGTCCTCACAACAACCGCATTGAGGCCAAGGAGAATGCGGTTCTGGTCATCAGCGGGAGCGCGCTTTTCCCACAACGGCTTAGGCACGACGCCGAACATCGCGCCGCCGTCGAGGAAGTAAAAGCCGTCGCTCAAAACGGTAAGTTCAAAATCCCCCACCGTTGTGCGCCCACGAATCAGTTCCTGCGAATCGGCCCGCTCTGCTGGATGAGTGTTCACTGTGCTCACTGCACAGGTCCCGCCGGCTTCAGATAGGTTTCAAAGTGCCACAGGACGCGCTCGAAAAGATGCGTATGCGCAACCGGTCCGGCAATCGAGTGTGTCTTGCGCGGATAGGGCTGGAAGTCATACGGGATCTTCGCGTCGATCAGCTTCTGAATGTATTGAATCGAGTTCGCGAAGTGCACGTTGTCGTCACCGGTACCATGCACCAGCAGCAGATGCCCCTTCAGGTTCTTCGCTGTTTCCTGCACGGATGCATCGCGATACGCATCCGCATTCTGGTCGGGCAGGCCAAGGTAGCGCTCGGTGTAGATGGAGTCGTAGTTCCTGAAGTCCGTCACCGGCGCAACGGAGACTCCAGCCTTGAAGCGGTTCGAATGCGAGAGCGCATTCAGCGTGAAAGTCCCGCCCCAGCTCCATCCCCACCATCCCAGGCGGTTCTTGTCGAGCTGCGGATACTTTTCAAGCACCTGATCGATCGCCGCCAGCTGATCGCTCAACTGCACTGGCCCGAAGTTGCGATACGCGGCCTGCTCGAAGTCGCGCCCGCGTCCGCCCATTCCACGATTATCCACATGCAGCACGGCAAAGCCATGCTGCGCCAGCAGCAGATCGAAATAGTAGCCCGACCCACCCCAGCTGTCGCGCACAGTCTGCGCATGCGGGCCGCCGTAAGGGTTATTGATCAGCGGCACGCTCGCCGGCGACGTCACTCCCGGAGGCAGCAGCAGCGACGCATAAATCATCGTCTTGCCGTCGCCGGCCTTGAGCTGCAGAATCTCCGGACGCACCAGATCGTATCCCTTGGGCGCCTCGGCGTGCCAGATCTTCTGGCAGAGCGTGCCATCGTGGCAAAGGCTCAGCGTTGGCGGCGTCACCTTATCAGAATATCGGTCGATGTACACCGAGCTGCCATCGGCAAAGTTCGGATGATGCACTCCCTCTGGTTTCGAGATGCGCTCTTTGCCGGTACCGTCCAGCTTTACCGACCAGACCTGCGACTGCAGCGGATCGCCTTCGTTCGAGAGGTAGTACACGGTCTTGGCGTTTACATCGATCGACTCGATGGAGCTGACTTCGTAATCTCCGTCTTCGATTTGGCGTACCGGCTGCGCCGGTCCATCCAGTGGATTGTCCTTGTTGTAGTTGTAGTAAAAGATGTGCGTGTGTCCGTCGCGCCAGCTGGTGATCAGGAACTCGCCCGGCGCAAAGAGGTTGACGTCGTACGCTTCATCGAAAAACTTGTCATCATGCTGCGATAGAACCAGCCGCGAGTCGCCTGTATGCGCGTCGGCGAAATACAAATTCAGCTGTTTGTGATCGCGCGTCAGCACCTCGATCCAAACAATGCGCGGGTCGACCCATCCGAAGCGCGGGATGTAGTCCGCGCCCTCATCCATCGGAACCTTGGTCCAGGTCGTCTTGCCGCCGTTGGCGCTTACCACGCCCACGCGCACGCCGGGGTTCGCATCTCCCGGCTGCGGATATCGCTGCTGGTCCACGGCTGCATGTGTCGGGATCCAATCGACAATGGGATACTGCGGCACAGCGGCCTCGTTCATCTGCAGATATGCCAGCTGCCTTGAGTCCGGCGACCAGAAGTAATTGCTGCGCACGTCCAGTTCTTCCAGATACACCCAGTCCACTTCGCCGTTCAGCAGCGTCGGTTCGTGCGTGTTGGTCACGGCAGATGGAGGCTGTGAAGGCTTGCCGACATACAGATTGTGATCGTGCAGGTAGGAAATGAACTGGCCGTTGGGCGAAAACTTCGGATCGTCGCCGCTGCCTTGTCCTGTGCGCCCCACCTCCACGCCGGTTCCGTTCTGCAGGTTGTAGATCCACAGCGTGCCGTTGGTGTCGAAGAGCAGACGCTGCGAATCCGGAGTCCAGATGTAATCCGGCTCGTTATAGCGCGCGCGATGGTCGCGGTCCTTCTCACCCAATTGCGCATTCATGATCGCCGCAATCTTCTCGTGATCGAGCAGCTTGGTTATCTTGCCGTCGGCGGCGTTCAACTGCATCATGTCGCCATGGTCGCCGATGAAGACGGCGCGGCTTGCGTCCGGTGCCCAGGTCATTTCGCCGGGCCCGTGCTCGGCAAGACTGCCGTTGCCGTAGATATCGGCTGCGGTCCACTGTTTCTGCGCCTGGGCATGAAAGTTGGGAATCAGCAGCAAGGCTGCGGCAAAGACAAACAAATGACGCACGTCAAGAACCCCCGAAACGTAGTCTTACGCCGCTTGGGAAAATTCTGAGTGCGGCGAAAGAACAATTCTAGTGCCTGCTATGTACATTCTTTAGAACAAATCAGCATGGGTGCCGGTACGGACCAGATAGAGGTCATTTCCATCGATCCTATAAATCAGTAACCAGTCCTGCTCAATGTGGCTGTCGCGATATTGCTTCCATTCACCGCTCAGGGGATGGTCTTTATAACGTTGAGGCAATGACTTCTCTTCCGCCAGGAAGGAGAATCAGTTCCCGCAACTTGGCCATCTCCTTGCCACGTTTCTTAGCCAGCTTTACATCGCGCTTAAACTGAGCGCCGTGGATAATTTCGCGCACTTAGATCCCCAAGTCCTTGAAGAGCGCCTTGGTAGAACGGAAGCGCTTGCCGGTCTTCTTATCCACCGATCGCATGGCCTTTACAGTGGTCGCATTCGGCACGCGCACTTCAAAAGGAAGCGCCTTTTCTGCCGCTACCCGAACCAGCATCATTCGCACGGCGTCCGATACGGACATCCCCATCTTCGCCAGAGTCTCAGATGCTTCCTCTTTCACTTTTTCGTCTACCCGAACGTGGACCATCGTCGTAGAGGACATATCTCTCTCCTGAGATACATTGTATCTCACCACAATTCTAGTGCATGGCCATCGAGCCGCCGGCTTTGCGCTTTTTCATCAGCAAGGCGAGCGGAATCATGCACACCGAGCCGATGGCCAGCACCGTTATCACGTCGAGATATGCCAGCATGGTACTCTGCGTCACGAGTTGCCGGTACAGAGTACCCTGCGCCATCGCGTGCGCCTGCGCCGACGACGAGGCAACGCCGCGAGCATGCTCAAAATAGCGGGCGAGCGCGTCTACCTTCATCTGAAACATGGAGTCTGACATGCCTACGTGGCCGCCGAGTCGTTCCTGATGGAACTGGCTGCGCCGCGCCAGCCATGTGACGAAGAACGCGGTGCCGACGCTGCCGCCGATGTTGCGCGCGAGATTGGTCAGGCCTGAAACGTCGTTGCTCTTCTGCAGCGGTACGTCGGTGTAGGAAAGCGTGTTTATGGGAACAAAGAGAAACGCCAGCCCCGACGCCTGAAAGACGCGCAGCCACGCGATGTACGAGTAGCTTACCTGCAGGTCGAGCGTGTGCATGAGTGCCAGCGCTGCGGCAAGCGATGTGAAGCCGTAGACGATCAGATATCGCGGATCGACTCTTCCGACCAGGAATCCAACGAGCGGCATCAACGCCATGACCGTGAGTCCGCCCGGAGAAATCGCCAGCCCGGCGCGCTCTGCCGTGTACCCGAGCAGCGTCTGCACAAATTGTGGAATCAGTACGGTCGTGCCGAAGAGCGTGAAGCCCAGGACGAACATCAGTCCAAACGAAATGGCAAAGGTGCGGTTGCGAAAGAGCGTCAGGTCAAGGATGGGCTTGTGCCCTTTGCGAATCTGCGCAATCTCCCAGGCGACAAGCACCAGCAGCGCGGTAACGCACAGGATGACGAAGGTCGTGATGACGTTCGATCCAAACCAGTCATCTTCCTGCCCTTTGTCCATCACAAATTCGAGCGACCCGAAACCAATCGCGAGCAGTCCAAAGCCGAGATAATCCAGGTTCAGCCCCTTGCTGCGCAGCCGATGGACCTCTTCCTGAATGTGCGGCGGATCTTCCACCATGCGCGACGTCAGGAAGAGAGAAAGGATGGCCACTGGCACGTTGATGAAGAAAATCCAGCGCCAGTCATAGTTGTCCGTGATCCATCCACCGAGTGTCGGCCCAATCGCGGGAGCAGCCACGACGGCCAGGCCATACACGGCGAAGGCCTGCCCGCGTTTCTTGGGAGGAAATGTATCGGCGAGAATCGCCTGCTCGCTCGGAGCGAGGCCGCCGCCACCAGCGCCCTGGAGCACGCGAAAGAAAATCAACAGAGGCAGTGACGGGGCGAGCCCGCAGAATGCAGAGCTGATTCCAAACAACACGACGCACCACATGTAGAAGCGCTTGCGCCCGACGAACGAAGTCAGATACGCGCTCAGTGGAAGAATGATGGCATTCGATACCAGATACGACGTCAGCACCCACGTCGCTTCGTCTTCAGAGGCGCCCAGCCCGCCCGCAATGTGCGGCAGGGCAACGTTGGCGATGGAGGTATCCAGCACCTCCATGAACGTGGCCAGTGTGACGGTCAGCGCAATCGCCCAGGGGTTATGTTTTGGCTTCCATGCGACTGCGTCTGCATTCATAGGCCGATGATCTTTAGAAGGTATCAGGTGCAGACGGGATGCAGAAAGTCGGTGCCCTGCGTCGTGAATGCGACGATCCGGTTTCCTCGCGTTCTACCATGGATCAGTATTCTGAAAAATAAAAGGGGAGTCTGCATGCAGGAGTGGACACGGCGAGCCTTGCTCAAGACAGCGGGCGCAGCAGCAATCGGAGCGGGATTATCATCGAGCGTTCGCGCATTCGGCGAGAGCCAGCAAGAATCGAAGCGGCCGAAGCCGGCCGACCGGCGCTTCCGCAGCGCCGCCGTCGAGCAGTTCATTGCGCAGACGCGCACCCGCATTGGCGACCCGGAACTCGCCGCGATGTTCGCCAACTGCTTCCCCAACACGCTCGACACCACCGTCGAGCCGGGGCAATTTGAAGGCAAGCCCGACACCGCCGTCATCACTGGCGACATTCCCGCCATGTGGCTGCGCGATTCATCCGCGCAGGTGTGGCCCTACCTGCCTCTCGCCGCAAAAGACGAGCCACTGCGCGCGCTGCTCGAAGGAGTCATCCGCCGTCAGGTTCGATGCATCCTCATCGACCCCTACGCGAACGCCTTCATGGCCGACCTCAACGCGCCGCCGCTCGAATGGAGCCGGAAGGACAAGACTGACCTTAAACAGGGAGTCGGCGAGCGCAAGTACGAACTCGACTCGCTCTGCTACCCCATCCGCCTCGCGCACGGCTATTGGAAGCAAACCGGAGACACGCGCCCCTTTGACGCGCGCTGGCAGCAGGCGATGACTCTCGTCGTCCAGACGATGATTGTGCAGCAGCGGAAACTCGGCGAAGGTCCATATCGTTTCCAGCGCGAGTCGTTCATCTCAACAGAAACGCTGCCCGCGGATGGTTACGGAAACCCAGTGAAGCCAGTCGGATTGATTGCCTCCGGATTCCGCCCATCGGACGACGCCTGCATCTTTCCGTTTCTTGTGCCGTCGAATCTCTTCGCCGTCACATCTCTGCGCCAGCTCGCTGAAATGGCGAACGCAATTCTTCACGACGGGACGCTCGCAAATCAGGCGCAGATGTTAGCAGCAGAAGTCGAAGCGGCGCTACGGCAGCATGCCATCGCGCAGACTCCCGAAGGAACGATCTGGGCCTATGAAGTCGATGGCTTCGGCAGCCAGCTTTTGATGGACGATGCCAACGTTCCCAGCCTGCTGGGCCTGCCGTATATCGCGAGTTCACCTGACGCTGCACTCTACGAGCGAACGCGCAAATTCGTGTGGAGCGAAAGGAACCCGTGGTTCTTTCGCGGAACAGCAGGCGAAGGCATCGGCGGCCCGCACGAAGGCAAAGACATGATCTGGCCGATGGCGCAAACCATCTATGCGCTCACCAGCACTTCCGACGTGGAGATAAGCAAAGCCCTCGCAATGATCAAAGTGTCGTCTGCAGGCAGCGGCTTCATTCACGAAAGCTACTTCAAAGACAACCCAAAGAAATTCACCCGGGCATGGTTTGCCTGGGCCAATACGCTTTTCGGTGAATTGATTGCCACCCTGGCGATAAGAAAACCGGAACTGCTGCGTTGAGAACTCAACCAGCGCAGCAGTTCGTAGCTACCGAACGAGTTCTGAAACAACCTCAATTTCCTGGCGCCGTGCGCTGCCCGGCATATCGAGCGATCCCAGAACAACAGGCTTGCCTTGAATCAGGGTTGACACTGCTTCCAGAGTGGTTTGTCGAACCACCGGGTCTTGCGCTCCTATGCCGGACTTCTCGTCCGCAACACTCGATTGCTCGACCTTGGTGTGCAGTCTCAATCCGTCCGAATACGCATCCAGGGTGGCATCGATGTTCAGCCCCACATCGAGATATTGCACCTGGGAATTCGCGCTCGAGGTCCCTTCATTGAGTACCCCGGTGACAATCGGTACCTTGTTGCCCTGTTTAAATATCGTCCTGCCGCCGGAAGCCACAACCAGCGCGAATTGCTGTGTCCCAGTCTGTTTGCCGCCATCCGTCTCTCTGATCGTGTAAGTAAGGCGGTAGGTCTTCTTCGTCCGGTCAATGTCCGAGAGAATTTCTTGCGCGAGCTGAATGTCCTCAGGTGTACCGCGCATAGAAATGGCATTCTGTGACGCCACGTAATAAAGCTTGGCTTTCGGAAGCATATTGCGTAGGTCGGTCTGAATATCGTTGGCATCTCGTTGCTCAGAGAGGCTGCTCAAATAAAGGGTCTGATATGTTTCCGCGCCGGCTTTCTCTTCAGCGGGCTTCGAGTTCGCGTCTTGCGCCTGAGCACCTGCACTTCGCGCAACGAGCGTCAAGACCAGCGTTAATAGTGCAAGCATTCGGACGGAGTTCTTCACCCGGCTTCCAAATTCGCAACAAGTCAATTTCATATTTCGCCTCGCAGAAGAAGATCGCTATGTATATCCCGATGATTTCGTTGGGTCTTCTATCGACACGGACGCGCGAGGCGGGCTGCCGCTCGACAAATTTGCGAGTTATCGCAATCTTTGTTACGCGAGGCTATACGGAAGACCGGGGCGGACAAGTGCCACTGCCGTCAAATCTTCATTGCCACCATGTTTTCCGGGAAGGAAGAAGTCATAGATACGCGACCACGGATGATTCGTAAAGTTATGGGCTTGTTCCATCACCGCTTCACAGATTTCCAACGCTGAATCAGTACTCGTGGTCTCCAGCAACTGTCTGAGACGCTCAACACCCAGCACTGTCGCTCCACGCCGGCTCTCGGTAACGCCCTTGGTGACAAGCAACAACCTGGCACCTGGCTCGAACGCGAGAACGGCCGGCTCGTATGTGCTGTGCGTAAAAAGCCCCATCGGAATACCGCCATCATCGAGAATGCGCGCATCACTGGAGTCGTGAAACACAGCACAGAGTCGCCCGGCATTGTGATACGTAAGGATGCTAAAACTCACATTGAAGCAACCCACAAATGTGGGAGCAAACCTCACCCCATGTGCAGCCGCAATCAGTGCGCGGTTTACGTCGCGCGCTAACAGGGCGATTCCCTCTGATTCATTGGAGTCGGGCGGACCGAACAGCTCCTGAGCTTTCGCTCGGAATACATTCTGCATCTCGATGGCAATTGGACGTGTTTCATCTCGCCTGCCCGCAATGTCCGACAACAGGAACAACACGCGGGAACCGACGACCACCCCATCAAAGAAGTCACCGCCGCAACGAGCCTTGTTGTAACGAGCCTTTAGATCGAGCCCCTCAAGTTCCGGCAGCTCGACGGGACGCGGAACAAGTTCCGCTCGACCGGTCCGTGCAGCGAACTCACTCACAGAAGGCATCTTGTCTCCGTTGGCAGCATGTTAAACCTAATTCTTGCGGTTCATCGACGAAATCCATTACAACCAACCCGGTATTCCCCTCTTGCGGCAGCGCAAGGTCAGGATGCCTCGTGCGTGCTAGACTGCACTTTCAAACGATGGACGATTCTCTGGAACACCTTATCCGTCTGCAGGAAGCCGATGTAGAGATCGCAAAGCTTCGGCAATCCATTGCAGCCCTGCCCCGACACCTCGCTGCCATTGAAGAAAAACTGCGCTCGCAGACTCAGGTAGTCGAGCAGGCCGACAAGGCCATTCAGGCAGAAGAGGCCAAGCGCCGGCGTCTTGAGAGCGATATCAAGGACCAGCAGCAGAAGATCGTGAAGTTTCGCGACCAGTCGAGCAGCGTCAAAACCAACGAACAATTCCACGCCCTGCAGCACGAAATCACATTTGCGGAAACCGAAATCCGCAGGCTGGAAGATGTCGAGCTGGAGGGCATGGAACGCGCCGAGCAACTGGAGCGTGATCGCGCACAGGCCCGCCAGGACCTCGCCAGTCACAAAGCTTTTGTCGAGAGGGAAAAAGAAGGAGCGCGCAAGCAGACTGCGGAACAGCAGGCGCGGCTCGACGAGCTGAGCAAAACCAGCACCGGGCTGCGCAGTCTGATAGACGAGGACGTGCTTGCCGATTACGACCGTATCGCGTCATCACGCGGCACAGGCATAGCCCGCGTCGAGGGTCAGCGCTGCCTCGGCTGCCAGATGTTTCTCCGCCCGCAGATGTGGAACCAAGTGCGCGAAGGCCAGCGCATCCACTGCGAAAGCTGCGGTCGCCTGCTCTACTATGATCAGGCGCTCGAGCCAATCCCCGAACCACCGATCGTCGAACCTTCAAAACGAAAAAAGAAAGTCGCAGCGGAAACACCCGAAACCTAGGGCCTGCCATGAAGCGCATCGCCATTGACATGGATGAGGTGCTGGCCGACACGCTGGCCGAACATATTGCGCGCTACAATCGCGATCACGATGAGGCCGTGACCAAAGCCGACCTTGAAGGAAAATGGTTGTGGGAGATCGTTTCCGCGGATCGCCAGGAGCGCCTCGAAGGCTATCTTCGCTCAGAAGATTTTTTTGAAGATCTGGGCGTGATGGCCGACAGTCAGCGAGTGGTGAAAGCCCTGGCGCAGAAGTACGAAGTGTACATTGCCACAGCCGCCATGGAGTTCCCGAATTCCTTCGGCCCAAAGTTTCGCTGGCTGCGCCGTCATTTTTCTTTTCTGCCGCCTACCCACTTCGTCTTCTGCGGCGATAAGGGAATTCTGAAGGCGGACTATCTGATCGACGATCAACCGCTGCATTTTCGCCGCTTCTCCGGCGAAGGCATTCTCTTCACCGCGCCGCACAACCTCAAGGTTTCCGGCTATCGCCGTGTCGATAACTGGCAGCAGGTAGAGCAGCTTTTTCTCTCCGGAGCTCAGCGTTAGCTGCGGCCGTTCCCAGGCATCACATCCGGCGGACGCTGTGAGGCGAACTGCTGCCCGGATGTTCTCTGGAATGGTTCGGCTTTCACATCCGCCGGTTTCCCGCTTCGCGCAATCGGCGTCCCCATGGGGCGCAGATGCACGGCAGGCTGTTGAATGTGCTGCTGATGCATCGTCACAATAATCGCAATCGCCGGCGTCTTGCCGGCGCAGCGGTAGGAGTGAGGGGTGCTCGCATCGAAGTACACACTATCGCTGGCTTCAAGAACGTGGACCTTGTCCGCGTGCCGAATCTCCAGCTCGCCATCCAGCATGTAAAGAAACTCATAACCGGGATGAACGTGAGGCCGCACTTCGGTGTTCTTTTTCAAAGGAACAAATTCCGCATAGTACGGATCGAGATGGCGGTCCGGCACCATGTAGCCGAGACTCTCAAAGAAATACGTGGGATCATCGACGCCGGTTTGCGGCAGGCGCACGCGCTCATTCTTCTTGTGCACACGGAAAACCGTGTGCGGCTCGGATTCAAAAAAGTAGGACAGGTCTTTGCTGAAGACCATCGCGATGCGGGCGAGATTCCGCAGCGTGGGCACTACGCGTCCGGTTTCCAGCTGCGAAAGAAAGCTGGCTGAAAGCCCGGTATGCCTGCCCAGTTCGACCAGGCCCATCGATTTCTTCAGGCGCAAGCGCTTGATGCGCTCGCCAATGTGCTTTTCCGCAATAAACCCCTCAGCGCTGACAGGATCAATCTGCTCATTGTTTTGCTGTTTCATGGCCATATCCGACCTCGCTCTAGCCCTGCCTACCCATTCGATGCAATAAACGGCATTAGTGTTACAGTCATAAACAACTATTTTTGCCGCATCAAATCCGGTCAATGCCTCCGGGCCATATCTTCTCCGTCCAGGTGACTCGCACTGACATGAATCCTATGGGGTTGCAGCGTCTCGTTTGTCCTCGAATTGTCATTTGCTTGTAAAAATAGGTAACACCGATGGTTTAAAATCCGTTTTCGAGTTATGAACACTGCGTCCAGAATCCTAATCAGCGGCGCCTCCGGAATGATTGGCTCGTCATTAGTACGAGCCTTCACTGCCGATCAGATTTCCGTGGTCCGTCTGGTCAGGAAACCGGCATCCGACAGTCAGCCGCAGATTGCCTGGTCCCCGCAGTCATTCCCGGCCATCGCCAATCCTGCCCAACTCGAAGATTTCAATACAGTCATTCATCTCTCCGGGGCCAACATCGCAGCGCACCGTTGGAGTCCTGCCTACAAAAAGGAAATCGTAGAAAGCCGGGTGAAAACGACACAGGCTTTATGCGAATTGCTGGCTGGATTGAAAAATCCGCCGCAGACGCTGTTGTGCGCCTCCGCTACGGGCATTTATGGAGACCGAGGCGATGAAATCCTGACCGAAGCCTCAAGCCCGGGTAGTGGTTTTCTTGCTGAAACCTGCGCGGCCTGGGAGGAGGCTGCCCTTCCAGCGAAAGCTGCCGGAATCCGCGTCGCGCATCTCCGCTTCGGCGTCGTTCTTTCTCCTGATGGCGGAGGTGGCGCCCTCGCCAGGATGCTCCCGCTCTTTCGTCTCGGATTGGGCGGAAGGCTCGGCTCCGGCCGGCAGTGGATGAGCTGGATTTCACTTTCAGACCAGGTGAGAGCGGTTTCTCACATCATCGCGACGCAACTCGCAGGCCCGGTCAATATGGTCGCGCCGACTCCCGTCACCAACGCCGAATTCACGCAAACCCTGGCGAGTGCACTTCACCGTCCTGCCATTTTCCCCGCTCCGGCCTTCGCGCTGCGCGCTGCCGTGGGAGAAATGGCTGACGAAGCGCTCCTGGCCAGCGAACGCGTCATCCCCGCGCAACTCACCCAAAGCGGATTCCAATTCCAGCATCCTCAACTCGCTCCTGTCTTCGAATCCATGCTGAAGCGGTGAACCCGACCCACCCCTCTGCTACGCTGAGCTATACACGGAAAACATCGAGGAATGAACCAGCGAGCAGCGAAACCACTCTTCTTTATCCCTTTGACCGCCGTTTCTACCCTTCCTCGTAGCCTGCGGCATGGTTGCGCCGCCGCAGCCGCCAAGCCTGTATCTGCCACAGCCAGCCACCGACCTGACGGCAACACGCACCGGCAACGAAGTCCACCTGCACTGGACGATGCCCAAGCGGGCCACCGACCGCGTCTTCCTCAAAGGCGATCAGGACGCCCATATCTGCCGCAGCATCGCGGGCAGCCCCTGTGATCCGGCTGGCGACGCGAAATACGCGCCCGAAGCGCAAGCCGACTTCACCGATCATCTGCCCGCCACCCTCACCACCGGACAGCCCCAGCTGATCACCTACACCGTCGAGCTGCGCAACCACCGTGGACGAACCGCCGGTCCATCCAACGCCGCGTGGTCAGCTTCCGGACCGGCGCCCGCACCAGCAGCGGCCTTTACGGCTGACATCCACTCCGAAGGAGTCCTGCTCCACTGGCAACCGGCGCAGGACGCAAGCACCCTCATCCGCATTGAGCGCACGCTGGTCACGAAACCCGGAGCAGCGCCCAAGCAAAGCTCTGCTCTGCTTCGCAAAGGAGCCGAAGCCCCCACGCAGCAAACGCTCGAAGTCGCCTACGACCCGCAGCACGACCCAGCTCACGCCTACGACAAAGACGCAGCCTTCGATCAGGAATATCGCTACACTGCCCAGCGAATCCAAACCCTCAACTTGGCTGGGCACACAGATAGAAATCGCCAGCGACCCTAGCCAGACCGTAACCCTCAACACGCGGGACATCTTTCCGCCCGCCGTGCCCACCGGACTCGTAGCCGTATCCAGTCCAGACGAGCATGCAATCGACCTCTCCTGGTCTCCCAACACAGAAAACGACCTTGCCGGATACATCGTCTACCGCCGCGAGACCGGATCGAACGCCGCACCGACCCGCATCTCACCCCCGCAGCCAATCCCCGGACCAGCCTTCCGCGACGCGACCGCCGTACCCGGCAAGAACTATGCCTACTCGGTCAGCGCTATCGACCAGGACAAGAACGAAAGCCCGCGTTCCCCGAAACAGAAGAATCCCTTCCGCAATGAGGAGACGAATGAAATACTGCCGCTTCCAAACAGAATCTGGCCCGCAATACGGCGAGGTCGCCGACCGCAATGGAACTCTCTGGATCAAGCGCCTGTTACCGCCGCCGGAAGAAGACCCGTGGACAAAACTCGCCGCGCGGCACCTTCAGATCCCCATCCCGCTCGATCACGCCACACTCCTGTCGTCGGTCGTGCCATCAAAGATCGTCTGCATCGGCCGCAACTACAGCGAGCACGCCGCCGAGCTAGGCAACGAAGTCCCAAAAGAGCCGTTGCTCTTCCTGAAAACGCCTTCGTCGCTGATAGCGGACAAACAGCCCATCCACAAACCATCCATCTCGCAGCGGGTCGACTACGAAGGCGAACTGGCCATCGTCATCGGCAAACGCTGTACAAAAATCGGCCAAGATGAAGACGTGCGCCAGTACATTCGCGGCTATACCATCGTGAACGACGTCACCGCTCGCGATCTGCAGAAGACCGATGGCCAGTGGTCTCGCGCCAAGGGCTTCGACACCTTCTGCCCCGCCGGCCCCATCGTCACCGACGAAATCGACCCCGACGCCGGCATCCAGGTGCAGACACGACTGAACGGCGAACTGCGCCAGGATGGCAACACCCGCGACCTGATCTTCCCTATCGCTTTTCTCTTGCGCCACATAACCGCCGCCATCACGCTCTATCCCGGCGACTTAATCCCCACCGGCACTCCCTCGGGCGTCGCTCCCATGCAGCCGGGCGACACGGTAGAGGTTACGATAGAAGGCATAGGCACGCTCTCAAACCCTGTAATCGTGGGATAATCGAAGCGGTATCCTTGCCTGCTCCGACGCATCTAATGTTATGTAGCCCCGCATAATCAGGCCTGAGATCAGGAGGAATGTATGTCGAACTCTTTGCTCCAACAGCTCCGTCAAATGACAGTCGTCGTCGCAGACACCGGCGACATCGAAGCCATCGAAGAAGCCAAGCCACAGGATGCGACCACTAACCCGTCGCTCATCACCGCCGCAGCGCAGATGCCGCAGTACCAGTCGATCGTCGACGATACGATAAAGGCCGCGAAAAAAGAGCTCGGCGACAACGCTAACGAAAAGGACGTGGCCAACCTCGCCTTCAAACACCTCGCGATCGAATTCGGAAAGAAAATCCTCGCCGTCGTTCCCGGCCGCGTTTCGACTGAGGTCGACGCCCGCCTCTCGTATAACACCGAAGCAACGATGAAGATGGCCCACGACATCATCGGGCTCTATGAGAAGGCCGGCATCTCGCGCAAGCGCATCCTCATCAAGATCGCCTCAACGTGGGAAGGCATCCGCGCCGCCGAGCAGCTGGAAAAGGAAGGCATCCACTGCAACCTGACGTTGCTCTTCGGCATTCACCAGGCCATCGCCTGCGCCGAAGCCGGTGTCACGCTCATCTCGCCCTTCGTCGGCCGCATTCTCGACTGGTACAAGAAGGACACGGGCAAGGACTACCAGGGCGCCGACGATCCTGGCGTGCAGTCTGTCACCAAGATTTACAACTACTTCAAGCATTTCGGCTACAAGACGGTGGTCATGGGCGCCAGCTTCCGCAACACTGGCGAGATCATCGAACTGGCCGGATGCGATTTGCTCACCATCTCTCCGCACCTGCTGACCGAACTCGCCTCCACTGAAGGCGATCTGCCGCGCAAGCTCGATCCGGAAAAGGCGAAGACGATGGAGATCGAAAAGCTCACCATCGACAAGGAAACCTTCGACAAGATGCACGCCGCCGACCGCATGGCACATGACAAGTTGAAGGAAGGCATCGAGGGCTTCAGCAAAGCGCTCGAAAGCCTCGAACACCTCCTGGCAAAGCGCCTCGGCGAACTCGAAGCCAAAGAGCCAAAGCTCGTCAGCGCCGACTGATTTTCAACACTGGCATCGACAAGAAGAGGCAGCCTTCGGGCTGCCTCTTTTATTTCGCTTCTAAAAAGGCGCCGTCATTCTGAGCGCGCAATCCGCGCGAAGAATCCATGCGTCGTCAGCGGTATCTCTACATGTTCAAGTTTTCAGGCATGAACGTCGGAATTGCATTCGTGCCTGAATTTCAGATATAGTCCCCGCGATGAAACAGGGAGGTACCCACCGATGAAGCTCAAGCGGTCTCGAATTGGATTGACGAAACTGCAGGCCTTTGCATTTGCTCTCGCCGCGTTTGCTCCCGCCGCGTTTGCTTTCGCACAGGCCGGTTCCTGCACAGCCGGTGAGGGTTGCAGGCTCATTCTGCCGTCGACCGGTGTGTATATGGGGATCCGACCCTATCCGGATATTACCGATTCTAAGGGACATCTATGCACCGGTAATGAGAAATGCGCCATTGAAGTTCGCGAACGTCGGGCTCCCTTCGGTATCGACCGCAAGTTTGCGCTGCATCTGCATTACTATGGGTGGACCGCGCTCGAATCGGAATTGGCCCGAGACCCCACCTGCAGCAGGGGAGGGTCCGATCTCTGTGACGATTTCCAGAACGGACGCGTACCGGTGATTAGCTGGGAATGCGATGACTCCGTACCTCCCAAGCCATACAGATCCACCGATCAAGTGATCGCCGAGGGCAACCAACGCGAGTTCGTCGATTGCGCAGAAAACCTCACTCAGGGATGGCCATTCGAATACTGCACAATTAGAAACACCGCCGACTTGCTTAAGGAGTATCCCGGGCCGGTGCTGCTGCGCTGGTTCTGGGAGTTCAATCTACTAAAAAAAGAGAATAAGTCTTGCCTGGGCCACGGCCCGTCCAAGAACCCGATCCTCTCGACCCCGATGGAATATACCGACTTCAAAGGCGCCTGGCAGAACATTTGGAATATCTTTGAGGCCGAGCAGGTACCCAATGTCATGTTCTTATGGAATCCCGGGAACTACATACCCTGCCCGCCGGGGAAATCCCAGTCGTGTGGCATCCACGATCCGCACAATTACTATCCCGGGAGCGCGTACGTCGATTGGATCGGCATCGATACGTACCAGAGAGAGACCAGCGAAACATTCGCTTACAACTTTGGGCAATTCTATGGCGACTTCAAGGGGTATGGTAAGCCGTTGATGGTGGGCGAGAACGGATCGCCGAACTATGCGCAAAACACCGAGGAGGTGCAGGCCACGTATCTTGGCGCGGGCCAGAATGGCTTGCTCGCAGACTTCGAAAGCAACCCATCCCCGTACCCCGAGCTGAAGGCGTATGACTATTTCGACAGCGACAGCGTCGGCAAGGGCAAACGAAACACCAATAGCTGGGTTCTGGATCCTCCTTCCACGTACATTATCTCAAGCATTTCGACCTCAGGAAACATTGTCACGGTGGTGTTGTCTAAGGCCTCGGGGATTACGGCTGGGGAGGACATTGCAGTGGCAGGCGTGGCGATCGCCGGCGTGAGTCAAAAGGCATTCGATGGGGGGAAGTTCGAAGTCCTGACCTCCAGCGGCAACGGGACGACACTTCAGTATGCTGTGAAGGATGATGCGAAGCTGCCGCCGAGCGGGCCGGTAACTGGGGGAACGGTCGAGACGGCTGTGTGTGAGCCTAAGTGCAGAGGGGTGGCGGCCTTGACCGCGCTCGGGGCCAGCTCGGCGTTCAATGCAATCCCACAATCCTATGCCTCAATGCCCTCAGCGGACATGGTTTGTACGGTCTCAGCCAAGATTGTTTCGACACTGAACGATTTGATTAAGATTGATGTTGAGACCGCATCCCAGGCGAAAGACCCGGGGGGCGCTGCGAATTGCCCCTGGTCCATCGGGCCACTCCCATCCTGGATCAAACTGCGGAGCCCAACCCAAGGCCAAGGCATCGGTCCCTGCACCGTGATCTTGTCGGTCCTGTCTGTGACACCACTCCGCCAGCACGCTACCATCGAAATCGGTGGGGCATTCGTCACAATCACAGAATAGGCTTGAAGTACTTCAACGGTAGGGGGAATTCAGAGTGAAAATTTGGGCCGAAATCTGCTCAAAGTAGTGACTCCAGCAACATCGCATGGATTCTTCGCCCGCTCAGAATGACGCATGCCTGAACGAAATGGAGAAGGCACGCATGGTGCCCATCCTTTCGCGCAATTTGCGAAAGGGTGAGAGATCACAATTCTCCACGCTACTCCATCCGCAACAACTGCATAGGCTCAACTGAAGCCGCCCGTCGCGCCGGCAGATAACAAGCCAGCAGCGCGGCAACCAAAAGCACCAGCCCCACAACGCCAAACGCGGAGAAATCCATCGCGCCAACGCCGTACAGAGTGCTCCTCATCGCACGCCCCACAAAGTAAGCACCGATCAACCCCAGCCCCAGCCCGGCGCAAGCCAGAATGATGCCCTCTTTCAAAATGAGTGTCACGACACGATTCCGCGTAGCCCCCAACGCCATGCGCAGCGCAATCTCATGCGAACGCTGCGCCACGGAAAATGCCATCACGCCATAGATCCCCAGCGCAGCCAGCAACAGCGCCACCGCCGCAAAGCAGGTAAACAGAATCAGCGTGAAGCGATCGTCCGCCAGTACATCGTGGCGCACCTCTTCCATCGTTTTCGGATCGGCCAGGGCAATCTGCGGATCGACCGAATGCACCGCCGCGGCAATGCTCTTCAACATCGACGCCGGGTCTTCCTGCGTGCGCACGCCAATTCCTGCATTGGGCCACGGAATCTGCCAGAACGGTATTTGCATTTCCGGATAGTCCTCGCGGAAGCCGCGCGAGCGCACATTGTGATACACACCCACAATCTGCCACTCCTGGTAAGGGCCGAGCTTGGTCACGCCGGGAATCAGCTGCTCCACCATAACTCGCTTCTGCAGTGGATCGGAGCCTTTCAGGTATTTGTTGACGAACTCCTCATTCACCACCGCTACCTTCACGCTGTTGGCCGTGTCCTGATCGTTGAAGAATCGCCCCTTCACCAGCTTGATGCCGAAGGTTTGGAAATAATCCGGCGTCACCATTCCAAACGATGTATTCGGCCGCTGCGATGGATCGGCATACGTCGGCTTGTCAGCCAGCACAAACGGCATACCGAAACCCGATCCCTCCAGCGGCAATCCCGTCTGCGCGGCCGCATGAGCTACGCCCGGCACGCCTTGTATCGCGACGAGGATCTGCCGGTAATACGCGACGATGCGCTCAGGATCCTTCGGCCGCGAATCCGGCTGCGAGAGAAAGAACGTCAGAACATGGTCGGTCTTCACGCCCAGATCGACACGCTGCAGGTTCAGAAAGCTGTGAATCGCGAGCCCCGCACCGGCAAGCAGAGCGAGCGCCAGCGTAAACTCCCCAATCACCAGAACCCTGCGCAGCCGATGCCGCCCTACACTCGTTCCCGTGCGACCGCCTTCTTTCAGTGTCTCAGCCGGATCGACGCGTGAAGCGAGCCACGCCGGGATGCAGCCAAAGAGCAATCCTGCAAGCGTTGTCGCCCCCAGCGTAAAGAGCAGGATGGGAAAATTCAGACTCAGATCGGCTTCGCTCGGCAGCGTACCGTCAGGCATAACGGCGATCAGTCCACGCAGCATGGCATAGCCTACGCCGACACCCAGTGCGCCGCCGAAGAGCGCAAGCAGCAGACTTTCCGTCAGCAGTTGCGTAAAGATCGTTCGCGGAGTTGCCCCGAGCGCACTCCGTACGGCAATTTCCTTCTGCCGTGTCATACTCCTGGCCAGCAGCAGATTCGCCACATTCACGCAGGCAATCAGCAGCACGAAACCGACAGCGCCCAGCAATAACCAAAGCGTCTGAATCCGCTCACTCGACAGAAAGTCGTTCTTGAGCGGCTCCACAAATGAGCCCCAGCCCTTGTTGCTCTTCGGATAGGTCTCGGCAATGTGCGCCGTAACCGAGTTCATGTCTGCCTGAGCCTGCTTTATTGTGACCCCCGGCTTCAAACGGCCCATCGCCAGCAGCCAATGAAAATCGTGATTGATCTCTTCCGGCTTGAAGACGAGAGGCACGCTCAATTGCGCTGGCAGGCGGTCCTGAAATCCTACCGGCTCGACGCCGACAACCGTATACGGCGCGCCATCCAGTTGCATCGTTGTGCCGATAATCTTGAGGTCGCCGCCGAGCTTCAGCCAGAGCTTGTGCGAGAGCACGACGACATGGTCCTTGCCCGGCTGTCCTTCCTCGGGAAGAAACCCGCGGCCAAGGAAGAAAGTCGTGCGCTGCATGCTGTGAAAGCCAACGGTCAGGCGGTTTCCGGGAACGAATTCCGGCTGGTCTTTCGTCGCAATATTGAACGAGCCGCCCGTCCACGCGTTCAGATCTTGAAAACTCGTGCTCTGCCGCTTCCAGTCGAGATAATCTCCGGCCGAAATTCCATTATGAAAGCCTTGAATCTTCGACCACACCATCACCAGTTGGTCCGGCTCCGGATAGGGCAACGGAGCCAGCAGCGTTGCATAGTCAACCGTGAAAATGGCTGTGTTCGCGCCAATTCCCAGGGCCAGCGTCAGCAGGACAGTAATCGTAAGCCCCGGATTCTTGAACAGCATGCGCAGACTGAAGCGGAGATTCTGAAGCAGGTTTTGCATAACTCTCCTCGCTGAGGCGGCAGGATTTTCGTTCTAAAAGACGAAGAAGCCAGATGACTCGCTTGAGAAATTCGACCGGCAATCTCTCAGAAAGATACCTACGAATAAATTCGTAGCAATTGGGAAGCCACCACCGTATACTGGCTGAACTTGAGCTGAATCAGAGGTTTGCGTCACTGTTGTCTGCTTGCGTCAGTGGAACAAGCGTTCGGTTATGGGCGGTCTATGTACATTTCTGGACATCTGTTAGGTGTTCTCCTCTCAAAAAACCCTGTCAAGGGGTCTTTGCCCATAATATTTTCTAAATCATTCATTCCATGGCTCTTAAACTTGAGGTAAGTTGGCCTGTTTTTTGGCTGAACTAGTTAAAATAGATATATGGGGGAGTAATCCGGCTTTTCGTTCTCTTCATGAGGACTCAGGGAAAGGGAAAAGCGGTATAGGTCCAGTCGTAAGAGGAATTTAGCTGGCTTTAGTCTCACGGATTCCGCTAAGTGCCTTTATTTGGAGAAATTTAGCAGAAAATCATACCGGGGGTGCGGGTGGCACGCAATCCGAGTCAGAACAGCACGGTGCAGCTAACCCCCTGTATTTGGAAGAATTTAGTAGAAATGTAGGGGGTTGGGGGGGTCCTAGGACACGGTACGAGTCGCCAAGTCTACCGTCACCACATCATCCGGAGTCTTCGTCGTTCCGCCATCTGACGCCGGGTGAAACTCGATCTGCATCGTCTGAGCGTTCACCACGACCCGCAGGTATCCATAGTCGGTGTCGTCATAGCTGTTCAGCGTAAGATCCGTATCGATCGGGTATGGCGTCCGGATAGTATTGCCGCTGGCATCCGTCTGCAAGGCTGCGAGCGGTGAATGTCCGCCGCACCCGGCAACAACGTACGGAATCGACATACCATTCACCGTTCGCGTGAACCGCTGGTAGTTATGCGCGTGCCCCGAGAAGACAGCATGCGGCCAGAACCCAGCCGCCTGCGCACAGGTGTCGATATCGGCGGACATATTCGGGCTCGGAAAGTGTGTTGTCCCGCCCGTGTACGGAGGGTGATGCAGCGCAATAATCACTGCGCCGGAATAGTTCTCGGACTTGCACCTAGCCAGCGCAGTCTTAAGGAAGGTTAATTGAACGTCGGTGACACCGGCCCGGGTGCCGCCCTCGCTGGAGATCACGCCCGGATCTTCCAGCACATTGGAATACACGCCGAGAATGCGCACAAACGGCGCATCGAAGGTGAAATACACACCGGGCGCAATCATCGCAGTGCGCAGAAGACCGCCTGCTTCCGGCGTGGTAACAGGAGTAGTGGAACAGAAGTTACGCAGAAAGGCATCGAGGGTCGGAGCAGCGTCGCCCATATACACCTGCCCATCGTGATTGCCGGGAATGGCAATAATCGGAGCCGGATAGTCGCGATACGGCTCATAAAACTGGTCGTAGTAATACTTGGCTTCGCCAAAGCTGTAGACAACATCACCCAGGTGAAAGAAAAACGATGGCACTTGTGATGGATCGGTTTCGCTGTAATCAGCCACCATCTTGTCGGCCACTTCATTCTGCGTAGACGGCCCCTTGACGCTGCCGGTATCACCAGATGAGTGAAAGACAATCTGCTCGGCCGCCTGGATTGCCGCAGCTTTCACCCCCTGATCGCCGTAGACATCGGTCAACGTCAGGATCGGCTCTGCAGCATCACCGCGCGGAGCAGGAATTGCCTGCAACAAATTGTTATTGACCTTCTTGTAGAGGCCGGAGTCAGACGGATGCGGCACCTTGAATGACGTTGGATCAGGACTTGGCTGTGGCTGCGCGAAGACAGGGGTGTCGCCGTTTGTTGACGGCGACGTGGGTTTAGGAACGGGCGCAGGAGTCGGCTGCGGGGTGGGATGACGTTTTTTTGCGGGATGAGATGGCTTGTGCGGATGTTTTGAGGAAGTCTGCTTTGCCATAGCTAAGTCCTTCCATTAAGACGCGCAACTCATCATACGCCCGTTCTATGGTGGGAATTTTGAACAAAACGTGACATTAGGATGGATGCGGCTCTGTCGCAATTTGACACTCCGACTGCTAATTATTTCGGTGGAACCAAAGAAGTCTCTTGTCTTATGAAACGAATTCATTCATTTGTAATCCATAGGGTGTAGAGGCTTCGCACGGAAGCGCATCAGAAAAGAACATGCGCTTCCCCAATGCGCAGGCCGAGCAAGGAGGCCAATATGATTTCTCAGGATCATGCGTTGCGTCAGTTTTTTCATGATGTCGTCGCCGAATGCTATGGCGAACACGTTCACATCAGCGACCGCGAGGTCACAACTTATATTGCCGATCTGCTCACCGACTTCTGCATCTCGGACCACCTCTACCCGATTCGCGACGTAACCGGCCGCCCGGTGAAGGAAGTCGGCGAAATGCTGCTCGCCTCCGACCCGGTCAACGGGACCGCGCCTTCTTTTGACGCGGAACGCGAGATCCGCAAACATATTGGCGACTACGCCCTCTTCTGTACCGGCATGTATCCGGAATCGGTCCACAAATGGCGCGAGAACGAAAACGCCAATCTCTATGACATGATTCGCGCCGGCAAGGAAAGCTATTACATCGTCTCCCAGTTCGATCTCTTCGAGTACGCAGTTGAGGCACCGCTCTTTGGTCGGCTCTCCGAAACTTTTGAAAGCTGCATGTTTGGCCTCAACCAGGTGCGCTGCGAGCTCGAACGCAGGCTGCCGGGAACCATGCCGTCGCACGGAGCGCAGAAGTTCCTTATGTAGGACCGCTGGCATAGAGGGCGAAACAACTCGAGAACTAATACCGCCGTCATTCTGAGCACGTAATCCGCGCGAAGAATCTCAGGGATCTACAAACGAGCACTCCGCCAGATCATTTTTGGCGCCGAAGGCGCGTGCGCCTGGACGGCCAGTCCCCTCAGACCTGCATGATTTCGGCTTCTTTCTTCTTGCTCATTTCGTCCATGCGCTTGATCTCTTCGTCGGTGAGCTTCTGGATTTCTTCAAGCGAGCGCTTTTCTTCATCTTCGGAGATTTTCTTGTCTTTGGCTGCCTTCTTGATCAGATCGTTGCCGTCGCGGCGAATGTTGCGCACTGCGGTCTTATGCTCTTCAAGGACCTTGTTCAGATGCTTGACCACTTCGCGGCGGCGCTCCTCCGTCATCGGAGGAACAGGAACGCGCAGGATCTTTCCGTCATTCTGCGGATTGAATCCGAGATCGGAGGTACGCAACGCCTTTTCAATTTCGACGAGAACGCTCGCATCCCACGGCTGAATGATGATCATATTGGCGTCGGGGGTGGTAAGCTGCGCCAGCTGGTTGATGGGCGTGTGCGTGCCATAGTAGTCCACCTTCACCTGGTCGAGCATGGCCACGGAAGCGCGCCCGGTGCGGGTCGATGCCAGGTTCGTCTGAAAATCGTGCACAGCTTTTTCCATGCGGACCTTGAGCTGGTTGTGCACATCTTTGAGCGCCGGAATGCCGGCCATTACTGAAACTGCCATGGTTGTCTTCCTTTATCGCGATCCAAAACCCGTATTTTACTTCGTTGGGAGTGTCGCGTCACCTTCGCGGGCCGCTGTCTGGGGGGCGTTTGTCGCGCTACATGCGGCTGTAAGTGACATTGATGCCGAAGGCTCTCGATACGCGATCCAGCTCCGCTCGAATCTTCTCCCATTCAGAAATCGTCTTGTTATCGAGCTGAAGGTTGTAGATGAGCCTCTCAATTTCCTGGGCGCTGCCGATGGTGGTCTCGACCGCCACATCGCTTCGCTTCGTCTTCTTGAATTCGCTGAACATCGAATCGGTCTGCTTCTCAAAGCTGGCCACCAGGCCCCTGACATCTTTCTCCTGGCTGGTCCGGCGGATGGCGCTCTTCTTGAGAGCAGCGTCGACATTTTCCCGGAAGGACTTGGAATCCTCCTTCAGATTTTTCATCAGTGCTTCCACATCTTTATCGCTCACGCGTTTCTGCGCATGCAGAACAGAGACCGGTGAAATGCTCATCAGTCCGGCAAGTAGGGCAACACTGCAGTAAAACAGCGCAGAATGGTTCTTCTTCATCAAGTACTCCTCAATTCAGTACAACACCGAATGCAATTGGATCAGGGAATGGAGATTATTTGAAACTAATCGAGTGAAACGCAGCCGGTGGCCGGAATCAATCCCCTTTAGTAAGAATAGTTGTTTCTGCAAATAGATGCCATTACTCTGGTTTTCACCGGACATGGAATGATACTCAATAAACGCCCGCCTATAACATTTCATTCAGCCAATTTGCTGTTGGCCATCGACCTTGTCGGCACTTTCGTCTTTGCGGTTGAAGGCGCAATGGCTGCAATTCAGGGCGAACTCGACATCCTGGGTCTTATGGTTCTTGCCTTCGCAACAGCCCTGGGAGGCGGAATTATTCGCGACGTGTTGATCGGGTCTGTTCCGCCGAATTCGATTCGCGACTGGCGTTATCCTGCCACTGCGTTCGCGGGCGGGGCCGTCGTTTTCTTTCAGACCAGCTTCGTCTATAAGGTCCCTGAATCGCTGATCATCACCCTCGACGCGGCAGGCCTCGCTCTGTTCGCCGTAGCTGGAGCTGCGAAGGCACTCGACTATAACATCCACCCGTTTCTGGCGACGCTGATGGGAGGCATCACGGGCGTCGGCGGCGGAACAATTCGCGACGTGCTGCTTGCCCGGATTCCCTCAGTCCTTCGTTCCGACGTGTATGCCGCCGCTGCGCTGGCCGGCGCCGCAGCCATGATCCTGTCGCTGAAGCTGAAGATGCGTCCGGCAGTAGCAACAGCCATAGGCATCGCGGTCTGCTTCACCTTGCGCATGGTCGCAGTCCACCAGCACTGGAACCTGCCAAAAGTGGCTGGTCATTGAGCCGCCGCCACTGTCACGTCTCCGTAGAACTTCCATTGCGTGCGGAAGTCTTTGGACAGGCTTTGTCGAGTGAGGCTGGCGCGGATCATTTCAACCGGAATGTTGTTCTCTTTGAGCACGGCGTCATGGAATTGGCGGTTCGTCATTCTCCCGGAGCCGACAAGTTCCTTGTGCAGCGCATAGATCTGCATTCCGCCGAGCAGATACGCAGCTTGATAGAGGGGCTCATATGCGCCTCCGAGCGAGCGGCGCACCTCGCCAGTCGCGGCCTGCTTTTCAAAGCCGACGCGGTCCACCAGCAAGTCGATGCACTGCTGCGGCGTCCACTTTCCGAGGTGGAAATTGAGCGAAAAGATGATGCGTCCGCAGCGGTGGCGACGCCAGGCCAGCGCGCCGATACGCTCTTCCGGCGTGCGGTCGAAGCCCATATCCCAGAAGAGCATCTCCCAGTAAAGGGCCCATCCCTCAATAAGGAAAGGAGTGCCGCCAAAGGCCAGCCGATAAGCGCGATACCAGGTTTCCATAAATCCTTGCAGCTCGTGTCCCGGCATCATCTCGTGGAAGACCGTTGCATGGGACATGGCGATGTTGTTCGCGCGCATGGTGGTGATGCGCTGCTCGTACGACATCGTGTCGGTCGGGTACGCAACCTGCAACACTTCGCCGCCCAGGAAAAATGGCGATACCAATTGTTGCTGCGGAGGAATCATCCGCATGCGCCACGTCTCGCGCGCCAACGGAGGCACAGTGACAAGATCATGCTGATCGATGAATTCGAGGGCCTGGAGTACATACTTACGTGCCAGTTCCGTCTGTTTTCCCGGTTCGACATAAGTGTTCTTCACTTTGTCGAGCGCCTTTTTCCAGTCATCACCGAAGCCCATCTCACGTGAAGCTCGAATCATCTCGGCATCATTCCAGGCGAACTCTTTTTCGGCGATCGCGATCAGTTCTTCCGGCGTGTACGGAATCATGGCGAACTGGAGCTCTCGCAGAAGGGCGTCGCGACCGATTGCGTGCCCAATAATGTCGCTGGTGTCGTCCGGGTGAGCAGCATCCGTCGATTGAGCAAATGCGTCTTCTTCCTCGCCGGCTGACGTCTGTTTCTGACCAGCGGGAGGCGGTTTGATTCCGACGACTTTTTCCGAAAGAAATTTGCCGTAGGCATCGAGTGCTGTGTCAGTGGTCTTGAAAGGCTCGGCAGCCCACCACGTAAACATCGGGTCGTAGCCGTCATAAAACTCAAACCAGCGGCGCATTACGTGCCGCAGAATTTGCAGATTTTGTATGGCACGATTCGCAGCCTCGCGGCGGCGTTGCGTAGCGATACTTTTTGGATCATCTTTTGCGGCCGCGAGCTTCGTTTCCAGGTCTTTCTGCGTCGCAGTGCAGACGTGCTCGATCTGCGACAGACTCGCGGCGGATTGCTTGCCGTCGATCGGTTCCATGTCGCGCTGCGCCGTCCACAAGGCTATGATCGTGTCAGCAAAGGGCAGGTAAGGCGCAGCTTCGCTTTCGAATTGCGCGTCCTCATCCAGATGACTGAGGTGCCGGTCGAGGTAGTTGCGAAAGAGAATGTGATCGATGCGCGCATCCTCGCTCAACTTGTCGAAGTCGAGTCCAGTAACTCTGGTCTGCCATTCGGCATAGAACTTGCGCATGCGATCGCGAGTTTGCGGAGCGAAGGAGATGCTGTAGAAGCGCCGCAGCAGCTCCTGATCTGCCGAGAAGCGATCGATGTAAGGCCGCACTTCGCTTGTCGATGTATCGATCTCGGAGGTGGCGCCGGTCGACGCTTTCGCTTCCGCCGATGCAAAAGCCACTTCAGGCAGAAAACTCAGAGCAGCGGCAGAAGGAACGGTGCGAAAGAGAAACGCACGGCGAGTCGTCATCAATTACCCCAGAACGATGGATTCTATCGAGTGGGCTAATTGTATACAGATGCTTACATGAGCATAGTCACACCGGAGGAATTCGCCTGCTCATGCGCGTGATACGACGAGCGCACGAGCGGGCCTGATTCGACATGGCGGAAGCCCATCTTGAGTGCCTCCTGCTTCATGAAAGCAAACTCGTCGGGCGTGTAATAGCGCGCCATCGGCAGATGATCTTTGGAAGGCCGCAGATACTGACCGATGGTGAGTACGTCTGTTCCGACGGCAGCAAGATCGCGGTAGACCTGCAGCAGCTCATCCATCTCTTCGCCGAGGCCGACCATCACACCGGATTTCGTCGTTACCGTCGAATCGAGTTCCTTCGCATACTCCAGCAGACGCAGAGTGCGCTCATAGCGCGCCCCGGAACGAACTGCGCGGTAGAGACGCGGAACGGATTCCGTGTTGTGGTTCAGGATTTCAGGACGCGCCTCGACTACGGTGCGAATCGCTTCTTCATTGCCCTGAAAATCTGGAATCAGCACTTCTACCTGGCAGCCGGGAGCCTGCTTGCGAATCTCATCGATGACCATGGCGAAGGCACGCGCGCCTCCCACAATATCGTCATCGCGATTGACGCTGGTAATCACAGCGAACTTCAAACCCAGCGTGGCCACGGCTTCGGCAACGCGGCGGGGCTCGTCAAAATCAATCGCGTCTGGCCGGCCCTTGGGCACGGCGCAGAAGCCGCAGCGGCGGGTACAGGTGTTGCCCAGCATCATGAAGGTGGCCGTGCGATGGTTCCAGCACTCGCCGATGTTGGGGCAGTGCGCCGATTCACACACTGTGTGCAGGTTGAGGCTGCGCGCCAGCTTCTTCAGATTGTGGTAGTTGTCGCCCACCGGAGCACGGGCCTTGAGCCAATCTGGCTTAGGTGCGGGTTTGCGCGGAGCGAGGTCGATCTGTATGAGTTCGGCAGCGGTAGCCATGGCAACCTTCTATTGTATCGTCTGCGCCGTATTCGCCTAGTGCTGCATGCCCATGCTGTCTTTAGACATGGGAAGGGTGTTGAACTTAAACTGCTTGTAGCTTACGGATTCGGGTTTCGCGGCACCTTCCTTTATGTGAAACGCGTGGTCAATGGCAACGTTTGTAAAAACCTGCTGTGACTTTGACACGGGCCAGAAGATTTCAATCTTTTCGATGGAAGCGGCTTTCCCTACGCCTATGTGCTGCCGTAATGGATTCCCTCCAAAACTGGAACTGTAACCGACGGTGCGATAGACATGGCGCACCTTGCCTGCGTCTTTAAATGTAAGGTCAATGCGCGCGCCGAATGCGGCGCGATTTGTTCGGACACCTTCGAGTTCGAGGGTAATCCAGTGATTTCCATGTCCGGGATTGCGGTAGAGCACTGGCTGATAAGTGTCTCCCGGAAATGCTCCGCCCATTTCTTCAAAGACATCTTCATTGCCGTTGTTTTCTAAGTCGGCAAAGGCGATGCCGTGGCCTTTTTGCAAATGACCGAAACCGCCCGAAGTGGTCACGTCCTGAAAGTCTCCGCCATTGTGATTGCGAAACATGACGTTCGGCAAGAGCGCTTGGTATGCCGGCTCACCGGTACCGAGGTATATGTCCTGCCAGCCATCATTATCGAGATCGCCGAAGTTTGCGCCCATGACCAGGATCGCGCGGTCAAGATGTACTGCCTTCGTTACATCTGTGAATGTCCCGTCGTGGTTGTTGCGGTAGAGTCTTGGCGTCTCCGCAGAGTAGGGATGGCCGATCTCGAATGAGCCTACATCGTTTACGCTCTGCATCGAATAGCCCGCGGAGAAGATATCCGGCCAGCCATCATTGTCGTAGTCGAAGAACCACGTCGCGAAGCTGTCGCGCTGGTTGGCGACATGCGCTTGTTCGGTTACGTCTGTGAACTTCCATTGATCGGCGCGTGGATGCTGCGGATCGCGCGGGCCATCGTTGCGAAAGAGATGGTTTGCGCCACCTTTGACGGAGATGTAGAGATCCGGGCGCCCGTCGTTATTGAAATCTCCCCAGGCCACGCCTTTTACGTAACCCAGATTGGCCAGGCCGTCCGCCGCACCGACTTCTGTAAATGTTCCGTCATGGTTGTTATGAAAGAACTGGGATACATGCGGATCATCAGGCGTGGATTCGTGGCCGACAAACAGGTCAAGCCAGCCGTCGTTGTCGAAGTCGGCCCATGCGGCAGTCTGCGTCGGTTGCGCTGAGAGTAATCCCGCCTCCTCGGTCACGTCATCGAATGTGCCATTACCATTATTCCGGAGCAGCGACATCGGGTATTCGCCAAATTTGCCCCACCAGCCGCCGCGAAGAACCAGCACATCCGGATGGCCGTCGTTGTTGTAGTCCGTCTCGACGATGTTGAGACCGCCTAACTCTCCAGTCAGCCCGGCCTGACGCGTGCGATCGCTGAACGTGCCATCGCCGTTGTTGTGAAAAAACCGAAGCTGATCGAGGGGTCCGGATGAGGAAATCATTACGTCGAGCAGTCCGTCACCGTCAAAGTCCTCGACGATCGCGCCGCCGGAGTGTTCCGTGGCAAGAAGATTTGATTGCGGCGCAACGTCGGGAAATTCGCCGATGTCGTATTCCGAATTGAAGCGGTTTTCGGGAATGAGCCATTGATTCGGCACCTGGGCTGGATACTGTCCTAGCTGCATGTAAGCGATATTCAGCAGCCAACGCGAGATATCGTCTTTCGGGTTGGCTTTGAGCAGGATGGTCAGTTCCCGTATTGCGCCCTGCGCTCCGCGCGTGCGTGTGTGCACGCCTGAGCCCTTGATGGGAAAGATGCAGGACTTCTGCATGTGCGCGTCATTGCAGTTCTCCTGCTCGCCGAGCCGCAGATAGGCGATGGCGAGGCTTGCGTGCCAGTCCCGATCTATGTCCGGCGACAACTGGATGTTATTTTCACGAGAGAACTTTCCGATCTGCTCGAGCTCGTCGATAGAGGCGGCGCTATCGCCTGCACGTAGCAACTCCTTGCCCAGTTCCATACCTACAGTAATTTTCTGCGCGGGAGTCAGATTCTTTTCGAGCAGCGTCCGGTAGTATTGCGCGCGCTCCGCCGGCTTGTTGGGGTCGGCTTTCCAGTCGGTCTCTGCATAAATCTTCCGCAGCCGCGCTTCCATTTTCGCTGTGCCTTTCGATTGATAAAAGGCAGCGTCAGGCGCTTGTTGCGACACTGCAGCCGTTACCAAAACGAAAGCGATAAAAAGCAGGCGATGCATCGATGGAACTTTAGCACCTGCAGACGGCTCTTTCTATCGCAGCCGTTCGATCACCTGCGGACGAACGAGGTAAAGGAAAAAGACCAGGTTGACCAGGATCATAACGATCAGCTGAGGCTGGTGAAAACGCACCAGCATATACGCTCCATAGCACATGGAGAGGAAGGCAGCGGCTAAAGACAGTGCCCATCCCCAGCGGCGTTGGCGCAGAAGCCCGCTGGAGGCTGCAGCGAAGAACGCGCAGAGCACGAGGACAACCGATGGCAGCTGATGCTTAATCACCCCGTAGAGTCCGATGCCGCAGAGCAGGATCATCCAAAGCGCGACTGCTGCCATGCCCGGAAGTGGGCCCTTAATTTGTTTCTCGTTCGTCATAGTGTGTGCAAGTAGGCAAGCAGTTCCTGGAGCTGCTTCTCGTCGATTGAATTTCCAAATGCAGGCATGATGCCGCGTCCGTGCATGATTACAGCCGTCACGCGCTCATCGTTCGCGGGAGCGCCGCTGTGAAGGTACTTCCTGCGAAAGAGGCCAAACAATCCAGGGCCGCGCAGAGCAGCGTCTCTGTTTGCATAATGGCACCGTTCACAATAGCTCGAGAAGATCTGTTGGCCGCGTGCCTCTTCCGGAGTCAACTCATTTAAGGGTTTCGATGGAGGAAGAGCAGGACCGCAGCCGATTGCGATCGCTGCCATCATCAGCATGACAATCCCTAATAAATGTTTCTGTGAGTGAGACAAGGCTAAGGTTCATGATAACAGTGCAATCGGCTTAGTTTGCCGCTGCTATCGCAGCAACCACGTTGTCCATCGCCGCACGGGTTGTGTCGGTTACAGGTGCATGGTCGTTGCACAGAATAGAAAACACCAGCGTGCGGCCGCTTGCTGCGGTTACATAGCCGCTCAATGCGTGGACCTCGGCCAGGGTCCCGGTCTTGGCGAAGACGTTGCCTTTGAGTGGCGCTTGTTTGAAACGGTTCTCCAGAGTGCCGTCGACGCCACCGACTGGGAGAGAAGCGCGATAAGCGTTGCCCCATGCTTGGCGCGATGCATAGGTTAGCAGCGTCGTGGCAGCGCGAGGTGTGATCACGTCCTGCGGTGAAAGGCCAGAGCCGTCGTAGAAGAAGAAATCTTCCGGTTGCACTCCGGCAGAAACGAGAAACTGTCTTACTACGCGCGCCCCTTGAGCGACAGAGCCGTCATCTCCTTCCGCCTTGCCCAGCAGCCGCAGCAATATTTCAGCATGCAGGTTCTGGCTGACCTTATTGGTAACGGTGACGATCTGGCTCAACGGCGGTGACGTTCTCTGGGCGACGATCTTTGCACCCGGTGTCGGCGCGAACGGAAGCGTCTGTCCACTGCTGAACGGTTTGAGCGCCAGCGTCTCCTGTGCTTCTTTCTCAAAGATCAGCGTGTCTCCTGAGAGGCGATGGCTTACCTGTACGGCTGGATTCACTGTGACGCCGTGCGCCGCTAACGCCTGCGCGAAACCATCGCCGGCGAGTTTCGCCGCATCCTGCACTGCGATCTCGAAGCTGGCGGGCTTGCTGCCTGCCGGCATCGTTCCGAAGGCGCGCAGGAATGTCTGGTCGGGCTGGCGGTCTAAACCAAGATGTTGCTGGCCCCCTGCCGGGGCGGTGGTGGCTTCGTTGTGCAGGGTGGCGGCATCGTCGGGGAGAGATGGGTTCCAGGTCGCGGTGACGGCATCTCCAACTGCGGCGCCGGGGGTAAGGGTGAGGTAGCGGATGTTGTCGTTGACGATCAGCGCGGAGGCGGGGGCGCCGTAGTCCCACATCAGATCGTCTTGAGCCCAACCCTGTCCGTAGCGTTCGAAGGCGAAGAGGGTGTCGTCGGCAACGATGGTTCCGTCGAGGGAGCGGATTCCGTTGGCGGCAATCTGGGCAGCGAGGTCGTCAAGGGCCTGAAGCGGCGGATTGGCCCGGTCGGTGTGAGGGCTGTAGGGGTAGGCGCGGCCGGAGAGGGTTGGATCGCCGCCTCCGATCAGGCGCAGTGAACCGCGGAGTGACCCACCAGTGATGGGGCCTTCGGCGACGACGTAGGTCTTCATGGTGAAGTCGGGACCGAGGAGCGCCAGCGCGGCAGCGGTGGTGAAGAGCTTGGCGTTCGAAGCGGGCCGGAAGTATTGCTGGTCGTTAAGGGCGTAGATTGGCTTGCCGTCGAGCGTGACCACGGAAATGCCCCAGTGCGCGCGGGCTACGGCCGGATCGCTGAGGATCGTGGTGATGGTCTTCGCCAGGTTCGCGGGCTTTGGCTTGGCGACTCGGGGCGTTTTGGCCAAGGCTGAGAGGCTGCAGAGGGCGACGAGGCAGAGGATCAGGGAGCGCTTGTGCGCTGGCATCCGAGATGTTGTCAGCATGAGTGTCCTTGGGGCGAAGTGTAGCATTTACCTCGTATGTCCTTTACTCGACGGAGTGAATTCCTCTGGCAGTTGCGCACGCGGTCGCTGGCGCTGGGTGCGCGCACGCTGGTGATGGGCGTGCTGAATGTCACGCCGGATTCGTTCTCCGATGGCGGGCTGTATCACGATGCCGGCGATGCGGTCGCACACGGGCTGCGGATGCTGGACGAGGGCGCGGACCTTCTGGACGTCGGCGGTGAGTCGACTCGGCCTGGGTTCAAGGACGGTATTTCGGCGGCTGACGAGCAGGGGCGTGTGCTTCCGGTGATCTCGGCGATCCACAAGGCGCGCCCGGAGGCGGTGGTTTCGATTGATACGTACAAGGCCTCAACGGCGAAGGTCGCGGTGGAGGGCGGCGCTGAGATCGTGAACGATGTCAGTGGGTTTCTGTGGGATGGCGAGATGGCTGCCACTTGCGCGGATCTCCGTTGCGGCTTTGTGCTGATGCATACGCGCGGACGTCCGGATGAGTGGAAGTCACAGCCGCATCTGGCTGATGACGCGGTACTGCCGTTGGTGAAGCGTGAGCTAGGGCAGCGCTTGCAGGCCGCTCTCGATGCCGGTGTTTCGCGGGAGCGGATTGTGCTCGATCCCGGTTATGGGTTTGGCAAGCGCTTTGATGAAAACTATGCGCTGCTGGCTCGGCAGGCGGAGTTGCGCGAGCTGGGGCAGCCATTGATGGCTGGTGTTTCGCGGAAGTCATTTCTTGCCCGCACCTTGAGGCCGCTTTATGGCGGGGTGGATGCTCCCATAGATGGTCGGCTATATCCCACTTTAGCGGCTACCGTCGCAGCGATCCTTGCCGGGGCGAATGTGGTTCGGGTGCATGATGTGCGGGCTGCGGTTGAGGCGGCTCGGATTGCGGACGCCATCCTGGCGGCTACTCCCCCCGATCCCCCAGGGTGGCTAAATCTTTGATTCTGTTCGGTCTCTGGAGCAAAAGCCGCTAAAATATTGATATTTAATCGGTTATGCGCAAAGTATTGAAATCATTGATGTTGTCTGATTCTTCGCCTTCCACCTGAATTTTCCGGCCTCTATTTTTATTTTAGCGGATTGCGCGAAATAACATGCCAATTTTGCCCGTCTTTTTTGTCTTTGGAATGAATGGGTTAGGTGAAATGTTGTCGATTGCCCCTTGACAAGATGGTGTGGTGGAAGAAGCCCACTTCCTGGGCCGAGACGCTCGGCCCAGGTTGGCCGTGCATATTTTGGGGTGTGGCAGGATTGAAGATAACCCGCGCCTGAAGGCCCCTTCCGAGTTTGGCCTCGTTCCCCGGCCTGAAGGCCGGTGCTTCTACCCTGGAGGTGCTTCGCACCTCTTACTGTTTTGGCTTATAAAGGGTCTGTCCTCTCCCATCCTTTGCTACGCAATGAATGGGGCACGGCGTTTTTGTGCTCTCCGATGCCAACTGCAGGTCCCTCCGCTACGCGCTGCGCGGCTCGGTCGGGATGACAAAGATCATTGGGATGAGCGCCGTGGGATGGTGGCATGACGTGTATTGGGGGGGAGTGGATCGACAAACTACGCTAATTTAGCGCTTTTTCGCGTCAATTCAGTGCTTTTCGCGCTCGTTGGCGTCGTGGATGCGGCTGGCTTCGAAGCTGACGATCTTCCATTGGCCGAAACGGCGGTTATAGACGCGGGTATAGCGGTATTTTCCGCTGATATTGCTGGCTCCGTTGGTGCCTTCGAGGTCGGCGCGGGAGGTTACGACTGCCGTATCGCCGTAGATGCGGACCTTGAGGTCGTTCAGGTCGAGGGCGGTGATGTGGAGGGTTCCGGCGCGGCGGAGGGCGAGGGCTTCGGGTTTGGTTTCAATAATGCCGCTGGCGCTGATGCCGATGTAGTCGTCGGCGAGGAGGCGATCCATGACGGAGACGTCGTTGCTGAGCTGGGCCTCGCGCCACTGCATTTCGAGAGCTTCAATTTCCTTGTGCAGTTCGTGGCTGGGGTGGTGGGGCAGCGCGGGAACGGCAAAGGCCGGCTGGGTAAGCGTCCAGAGGGCAAAACACAGCAGCAAGAGGCATACGACAGGGGATGCCGAAAGCTGTTTCCGGACACGGAATTGTCTGCCCATGTGCGTATTGGATGGTAGTCCGCTTTGAAAGTACGAGTCAAAAAGATTGGTCAGACGGGCAGTTTTGGGCGTTAAAGGCCGCATTCGCTGAACTGGACGGGGATTGACGGACATGCTGTTGTCTGCGATGCGATAAGAACCGTGGGATGTTGTGTTCACGAACGTGGGGCCCTGCTCCAACGATTAGACGACCGCAGTCAGGTTTTCGACAGTGCGCTCGCGCATCATCTGGTAGAGGCCGCCGACAGCGTACTGCTTGAAGTGGGAAGTGTCACGGTGCGCTTCGAGGGATTTGCGATCCTTGTACTGCTCGTAGATGAGCACCGTATTGGGATCATCTTCGACCCAGTGAGGGATGTAGGAAACGCAGCCGGGTTCCTGGCGGGACGCCGTGGCCAGTTTTTCGAGTATCTCGGAAATCTGCTGGCGGTCTTCGTCGGCGAAACGCATGCGTACGGTGAAGGTGACCATAAGTTCGAAGGCTCAGGTAGAAAGTACGATAAATCCTTTCACTATGGAAGCGTGAAAATCCGGGCTTCGTGAAAACGAGGTCACTTATGGGTGGGGAGTGACGGCCAGAAGACACTCGTTGAGGCTGTCCATGCTGGGCCGGCGCAGGGTCTGAGCCGAATGCACGGATCATGCAATGGCCTTGATTTCACGGAGAAGGAGAGGCAACATCCACCGAATGGTTGAGTTGCTGTCTGTGACCTGCATGCTATATTGCGAAATATTCCAGATTGGAAAGCGTGCATCGTGGCCGAGAACGACACCAAGATCAAGGTGATTGAAGATGCCGACGCTACGGGCGATGTAGCGAAGGTCTATGACGAGTGGCGCGCCAAGTCGGGGCGTCAGATCATGCCGGGGATTCTGAAGTGTTTCAGCCATCGGCCCGATTTTCTGCGGGACGTGATGCGCTTTGGCGATACGGTTCATTTCTCTGAAGGGCATTTGAACCGGCGGACCAAGGAGGCTATCGCGAGTTGGGTTTCGTGGCTGAATCGTTGTCCATATTGACTGGACTCGCATGCTTACTTCCTGCGGGTTCAGGGAGCGGATGAACAAACGGTACAGGCCATTGCAAATGGCAAGCTGGATGAAGCGAATTTGAGTGCGGCCGAACGCGCGCTGCTGGAATATGTGTCGAAGGTGACCGAGGCGGCGTATCGCACGACGGCGGAAGATGTGCAGGTGCTTCGCGATCATGGATGGACGGAGCCGCAGATCGCCGAAGCGGTGTATATCACGGCGATGTTTGCGTTCTTTAATCGGGTTGCCGATGCGTTTGGCGTTCCGTCTCAGGGCTATCTCGAGATGAATGCTGTGACGAAGTAGGAAAAAATACCCGGGCATAACCTGTGCCCTTACTCGCAGTGAAGTGCTTTCATCGGGTCGATCTTTGAGGCTCTCCAGGCCGGGCCTGCACAGGCGATGGCTGCGACGATGCTGAGCAGCAGCGTGACGGCAAGCAGCACAAAGGAGTCATGCGAGCTGTCTTCAAGCCAGCGCGCGAGCAGCTTGTTGAAGGCGAGCGTGAGCACAAGACCAACGGCGAGACCGCTGACGACACTGACGGCCATCGAAGTAAAGACGATGCGGAGCACGTGTGTACGCTGCGCGCCGAGCGCCATGCGGATGCCGAATTCATTGGTGCGCTGCGCAACGATGTAGGAAACGACGCTGTAGAGTCCCACGGCGGCGAGCGCGAGAGCGAGCACCGAGAATGCTCCGAAGAGCCACGCTACGAGATGTTCCTGTTGCCACTCGGGCTGGAGGGCGATGACGTTCTCAAGGTCATCGGTGAAGCTGCTGACTTGCTGATCGGGATCGACGGAGTTGATCTGCGCGGCGATCGCGTGCAGCAGCGAAAGCGGCGCCACGTCGGAGCGGACGAGAATCTGCGTGTACATGCGCAGGTTGAGGGTGCTGGGCAGAAAGATTTCAGGCTGGATGGGCTTGCGCAGGCCGTCGTTGCGCTTGTCGGCGATGACGCCGATGATCTGCATCCAGCCGGTGGCGTCGCCCGGAGTGAGCGTATAGGGCGGATAATTCTTGAGTTCGGGAACGCGGATGGAGTGGCCGATGGCGTCGCCCTTGGAAAAGTACCGCTGGGCGAAGGTCTGATTGATGACGGCGAGGTGGGCGGCGTTGTTCTCTTCGGTCTCGTCCCAGAAGCGGCCCTGCGCAAGTGCGACGTGCAACATGGGGAAGTAGCCGGGGCTGTTGAAGTTGACGCGGACCTGCTGGTCGTCGTGTGGTGCCTGGCCGAGAACCTCGACGCCCGTACGCCAGCCGTTGTTCGGCGGCGTGGCGTTAGAGGAAATGGCGGACATGGTGACGCCGGGGACGGCGGCGACTTTCTTATGCAACTGGTCGAAGTAGGCGTTGCGCTCGGCCCAGGTTTTGTAGGTTCCCTCGTGGACGGGAATGCCTACAGTCATAACGTGGTGCGGATCGTAGCCGAGAGGCGTGTGCATGAGGCGTAGGAAATTGCGGATGGCTGCGCCTGCGCTGGCTAGCAGTAGCAGGGTGAGAGCAATCTGCCCGGCGATGAGGGCTGCGTTTGTGGCGCGGCGGCGGATGCTTCCGGAGACGCTGCGTGAGGCGGACTGCATGACCTGGTTTACATCGGGGCGCGAGAACTGGAGCGCCGGCGATAGACCGAAGATGATTCCTGTGAAGAGCGCGATGGCTACGCTGAAGAGGAGCACCGGCAAGTTGACCTGAATCGCTGCCTCGTGCGGGAAGGAGTATTGCGGCAGCATTCTTACGATGAGGTCGACGGCCTTATAAGCGAGCAGGATTCCGAGGGCTGCTCCGGCGAGCGATAGGAGCACGGATTCAGTGAGCAACTGACGGATAATGCGGACGCGTGTGGCTCCTATGGCAGAGCGCAGCGCGAACTCCTGCTGGCGGGCGGTGCCGCGCGCGAGCAGAAGGATCGACACATTGCCGCAGCCGATAGCGAGCAGTAGAGCGACGGCGGCGAGAAGCAGATAGAGCGTGCCGCCGATGTCATGCACGAAGTCGTCATTAAGGCCCTGCACGTGAAACTTGAAGTTTTCACGCGGGAAGTGGTCGGGGGATTCTTTTTTGAACTGATCGATGAGCGGCGCGAGAGCGGCGCTGGCTGCAGCCTGGCTGATTCCAGGCTTGAGTCGAATGCCGACATAGTAAGCACGAACGGGATCGGGCGTGACTTTCAGCGGAAGATAGACGTCGCCGTCGTCCCAGGTAAAGCGCGGTCCGGCGACGCCGACGATGGTGTAGTTTTTGCGGACGATCTGGATCGTCTTGCCGATAACGAAGGGATCGCTGTTGAAGTGGCGCTGCCAGAATTTGTAACCGAGCACAGTAACAGGCTGCGGGTCCTGGCCATCGATGGAGTCTGACGGGACAATGTCGCGCCCAAGATACGTGGGAACGCCGAAGAAGTTGAATGCGTTCGAGGTAACGTAGTCGCCCTGAATGTCTTCGGGCAGATCGTGCCCGGTGACGGTGAGGTTCCATTGATCACTGATGAAGGCGTCTTCGACGACGGGCGATTTGCGAATGGTTTGCCACTGCGGGGTGGTGAAGCCGAAGCCGGCGTCCTGACCGCTGGGAAGCGTGCCGCGTAAGTGCATCATGCGGTCGGAGTGGGCGTAGGGGTAGGGATTGACGAGGATGGCATAGACGACGCTGAAGACTGCGGTGGTGGCTCCGATGCCGAGCGCAAGCGAGATGATGGCGGTGAGGGCGAAGCCGGGAGTTTTCCTGAACTGGCGCAGCGAGTAACGCACATCCTGAAGCAGAGTCGTCATAGATGGTCCACCTTGAAGAACCAATGCAGTAAAAGCGCAGAGGTGCATCTGAGCGGCCAGTTTTCCGCGGGGCTTATGTTGATGATTTTTCTAGAAACGGACATCGGCTTGGCGCAGGGAGTGTCCGGTTTTGTAACTTGCCTGTTCGGCGTTGAACAGCGGGAGCGGCCCGATTCACGAGCGATTCATCGTTGGCAGACATTATGCTGACAGGATTCGGAAGATAGTCTTACCTTTCCATGACAACTTGGTTTCTGCCAGAACCTACCTTGTGTTTGGGCACGTTATGCCCCAAAGGCAGGAAAATCCCCAATGAAAAAAGCTATGAACGTTGACGGGCGCTCCGTGAACAGGCGTTCGTTTTTGAAGACGGGAGTGCTGGCGGGAGGCGCAGCAACTTTGACCGCGGGGCTCGCAGCCAGCGGGGTCCCAGCTTTCGCCGATGACCACGACCGCGATGATCGCTTAACCAAAGGCGACGTTGCGATTCTTCGCTTTCTTGCGGCAGCAGAGCTACTTGAGTCTGATCTGTGGACGCAGTACACGGAGCTTGGCGGCGTTACCGATGGAACACAGAATAACTATCAGTTAGCTCTCCAATATCTTGATGGAGACGGATCGCAGTACATCATGAGCAATACGCTCGATGAAGTAAGCCATGCTACTTTTCTCAATGCCTATCTCGAATCGAAGGGCGCTGAGCCGGTAAACCTCGACCGCTTCCGCAACCTGAAAGGAAGCACGGCTACGGGCGCGCAGAACATCGGGCGTCTTACGAACCTGATGCACCTGAATGTGGACACGAGCTGGTACATACGCTATCGCAGTACTACCAATCCTGATTTTGGCGCGACATTTCCCCAGGCGATCACTATCACGAATCGCACCGCGATTCCACGGACGGATGCGGACTTCGAAGGCGAGGATCACATTCAGGCCATTGCGAACACGGCGGCGTTTCACTTTGCTTCGATCGAGCAGGGCGGATCGAGCCTTTACCCTGCGCTCGGTCAGAAGGCGAGCAGTACGGAAGTTCTGCGGATCATCTTCGGAATCGGAGGAGATGAAGTGGCTCACTTCCTAGAATGGGTGGACTTTGCCGGAAATGCTGTGCAGGGGCCACCATTCGACTTCAACAACCAGCAGACTCCGGTGACGGACAACGGGCTTACTTTTCCAAACTTCAACGATCCTCCGAACCCGCTGCTGCAAACGAATCTCATCTTTCCGGTACCGTGCGAATTCATCAGCCCATCGCTGCCGAAGTGCGCGGTCATTCGGCCGTTGTCGGACAAATTTGGAGGAGCTGTGGCGACGGCCAAGTTTCTTACAAACGAAGGCCTTTTCACCGGCCAGTCACCGCAGTTCTTTGAGACTTTGGGCGCTCTGGCAATTGAAGCAGACTCGGCGGTTCGGGGGCGGTAGCCGCCGGGCTGTTTCGATCTTCGGAACCACTTGCCCGAGAGCCGCGTCTGCTGGCGGCCTCGGGCGCTTTTTTTGTTTAGTGGCTGACGGGAGTCAGGCCGAGCGCCTGCACGTATCCGGCATTGACGCGCGTGTTGGCGAATTGGATTTTCTTCAGCAGATCATCGAAGACTTGCTGGGCGTCTTCGATGGAAGGACGCGCGGCGATGCGCTTTTCTGCGTTGGCGGTGCCGGTGGGAAGCTTGGCGAAAGCAAGTATTTCATCCCAGTGCGCGGGCTGGTCGAAGGTGACGACGGATGAAGTTGCATCCATCTTCTTATAGGGCCAGAAGCACCAGCCGACTTTGTTTGCTTCGAGTGTTTTGGTGAAGGCTGCGATCCACTCGTCTTTGTTCTCGCCGGATTCGCCGAGCCAGATGGGGACGTGGTACTTGTCGCGGAAGTCGATGTATTTCTGAATGACGCTGACGTCGGGCGCGGTCCAGTATTTGTGGAAGGTGTACATCACGTTGGAGTCAAAGGGCTGGCCGAAGACTTTGAAGTTCGAGTCCCATTGCGCGCCGCCGAGGATGACCACATGGTTCTTGTCGGCTTCGCGGACGGTAGCGACGATTTTGCGGTAGAGCGGTTCCAGATCTTTGTTGTATTGCTGCAACTGCGGGAAGTGCGGGATCGGCTCGTTGAGCAGGTCGTAGCCGAGAACGATGGGCTCGTTCTTGTAATGGGCGGCGAGCCTGCGCCAGATAGCGATGGTGTGCGCCTGCTCCTGGGGGCTCCGGTAGAGCCATGGATAGCCGAGGCTGTCGTCAATGTTGGTACCGGTCTGTCCGCCGGGCGCGCAGTGGAGATCGAGGATGACGTAGATGTTGTCTTTACGTGCCCACTGAATGAGGCGGTCGAGAAGGCGGAAGCCGTCGGCGTTGTCGCTGTCGAAGAATTTCCAGTGCAGGGGAACGCGGACGGAGTTGAAGCCGCTCTTCTTGAGCATGTCTATGTCAGCTTCCGTGATGTAGGTTTCACGCCACTGTTTCCAGAAGGCTTCGGCCTTGTCGGGGCCGATCAGCTCTTCGGTGAGGGCTTCAATCTCGCTGGTGGACTGCGGGTTGTCTTCGAAGTGGAACATGTAGCCTTCCGGTTCGAGCCAGTTGCCGAGGTTCGTGCCGCGCAGCATCAGGGGCTGGCCCTTGGCATCGACCAGCTCTGAGCCGTTAGTGTGGACGAAGCCGCGCTGGGCGAGGAGTACCGGGGAAATGAGAAGGACAAGCGAGAGCCAGACGATAGAGCGCTTTGTGATCGGGTTCATGATGGCGACAAGAAGGATATATCAAGAGACAAGCGATTGTCTTATTTGACCTAAACACGGCGACGCTCGCGCGCTCTTTCGAGGCCGGTTACGAAAGTGCGGCGATCGGTTGCGCGAGCCGGTGATGATGCTGGTCAAGACTACGCGCCCTTGTGTAGCGTGATGAGACACAAAACCTAAAAATATTGCACGACGATTGCTGGCTTTTGCCTGTTCCCCGGTTCTGTTCACGCCAGAAAACAAGTTGAGGAAATAAAGATGAAGGTGAATAGCATTTCCAAAGTTGAAGCACTCCTGCTGGTGCTCTTTTTATGTTGTGTTTCGTTTGTCGTGGGACGCAGCTCGATGGAAGTCGGGAAGCCGACGGTGCGGGCCTCGCAACAGATGAATGAACTGGACCGGCTTGAGCTTGAAACAACGGTCCCGCACCAAAAACCTTCCACTCTGATCAAACTCAAAATGTCATCATCCTGTTAAAAATTTACTCTCTCTGTAACTTTTGCGACTGCCCTGGTTCCAACGGTTGCGCGCCAGCTCAAGGTGCGGCGCGCAATTCGTTTCACCGGAGGAGCAGTAATGATCAGAGCAATGCGCAGTGTGCTGACGATCATGGCCGGAATCGGCGTCTTAACGCCGATGATGTATGCCGCTGAATCCACAACCAATGCGGGAACCGTGTTCGTGATGACGAATGCCGCAGATAAGAATGAAGTTATCGCATTCAATCGCTCGTACGATGGGAGTTTTAGCGAGGGGAATCGATACAGCACTGGCGGACGAGGGAGCGCGGGCGTTACCGATCCGCTGGAATCGCAAGGGTCGTTGACGCTTAGCCAGGATCACTCGTTTCTTTTTGCCGTGAACGCGGGGAGCGGCGATGTTTCGGTTTTTCGTGTTCTGCGAAATGGCTTTCTATTTCTCAGCGACAAAGAACAGTCGCGCGGCAGCGAGCCGGTTGCGGTGACACAGCGGCAGAACCTTGTTTACGTGCTGAATGCCGGTGGGCCGGGGCGGGTTGCAGGGTTTCAGTTTAACCAAGGTCAGCTAAGGCCTATCAAGAACGCTACTGCGTTTCTTACGGCCAATGTCACGGGCGGGGCATCGATCACGATCAGTCCGGATGGGCAGTTTCTTGCGGTGACTGAGCGTGTGGCGAACAACATCGATGTTTTCAGTATTCACTCAGATGGCACGTTGTCGCCAATTGTTGTGAATGCCAGTCCGAGCCCGGGTGCGTTTGCGGCGCTGTTTGCACCGGATGGGAAGCTGATTGTGTCTGAGACCGGGCCGGCGAACACCGTGAACGAGTCCGCGATTTCGTCCTATTCCGTTCTTGCAGGCGGCACGCTTTCGGCTGTCAGCCAGAGCGTTCCGACGCTGGGGAGCGCGAATTGCTGGAATGCGCCTACTCCTGACGGGAAATATGTGTATGTCTCGAACGCGGCCTCGGCTACGATTTCCGGATTCGCAATCGGCAAGGGCGGTGTGCTGACTCCAATCGGAAGCACGGTGGTGGGCACGAATCCGGCGGGGAGCACGAATATCGACATCACGACAAGCGGCGACGGGAAGTATCTGTACACGCTGAATTCGGGCACCGGCACGATTGGCGTCTTCGCGATTCAGCAGGATGGCACGCTCAACAATCTTGGCGAGATACAGGGTCTTCCGAAATCGGCGGGCTTTAATGGGATCGCTGCTCTTTAAATCCAGACACCAGCGGGCTGCGTTGCTCGCTGGTGTTGATTTGATTTCGTGATCAACGCGCGTTGGTCTGAATTGTGACAGATCGCTATAGAAATGCCGTGGATGCGCAGTTGATAATTCTTCCGTGTCTATTTTGTAGAGGCGGAAGCGATGCACACAATGTTGCGGGATGTTCGTTATGCGCTGCGGCAGTTGTTCAAGTCGCCGGGATTTGCTTTGACGGCGATTCTTACGCTTGCTCTGGGAGTTGGCGCGAACACGGCGATTTTCAGCGTGATCTATGGGCTGCTGCTGCAGTCGCTTCCCTTCCGCGATGCCGGACACATCGTCGCAATTCTTGAGACGCATCCGCAATTTACCGGTGGCGCTGAGGCGACGTATCCGGATTATCAGGACTGGCGCGCGCAGCAGAAGAGCTTTGAGCAGGTGGCGGCTTATTCGGTGGTGAACCCGAGTACAGTGTCGCTGGTGGTTGGCGGATCAGGTGAGCAGGTGCATCGGGTGCTGACTTCGGGGAATTTCTTTTCCACGCTTGGGGTTTCTCCGCTGCTTGGGCGGGTGCTGAACGAACAGGACGAAAAGCCGGGGAGCGATCATGTTGCCGTGTTGAGCGCGACGGCATGGCGGCGGTACTTTGGCGGTGATGCTGGCGCGGTTGGACGCAGCATCGATATGAATGGGACGAGCTTTACTGTGGTAGGAGTGCTGCCGCCGGGGGCTGCTTATCCCGCCGAGGGCGAGGTGTGGCTGCCGCTTTCGCTGCTCGATAAGCCGACGCAGGCTTCGCGCGTGTGGCACTCGGTGAATGTGCTGGGGCGGCTGCGGTCTGGCATTACGTTGGCGGAAGCCGGAACCGATATGCGCACGATTGCGGCACGGCTTTCGGCGGCGTATCCGGCGACGAACAAGCTTGAAGGCGTGGCGTTGAAGCCGCTGCGCGAGCAACTGGTGGGATCGTTGCGGCCGGCGATTCTTTGCCTGATGGGGGCGGTGCTTCTGGTGCTGCTGATTGCGTGCGCAAATGTCGCCAACCTGATTCTTGTGCGTGCGACGGCGAACCAGCGCGAGGTGGCGATTCGTCAGGCGCTGGGTGCGGATCGCGCTCGGCTGTTCTCGCAGTTTCTGGCGCAGACTTTGATTCTTTGTCTCGTGGGTGGCGCACTGGGAACGTCGCTGGCTTGGCTGGCTTTGCCGCTGCTGCGTCTTGCGCTTTCGCATACGGCTGGGGTGGATCTTACCCTGGTTCAGTCGATTAGGCTGAATGTTCCGGTGCTTCTGCTCACTATGAGCGCGTGTGTGTTGACGGCAGTGTTTTTCGGGCTGCTTCCGGTTACGAAAACATTTTCGAGTCTGGCGGAGGCCTTTCGGCCGGGGGATCGAGGCACGACCGCCGGAAACCGCCGCAGTCGTGGTGCTTTGATCACCGGGGAAATTGCCGTTGCGGTGATTGTGCTGTTTCTGGGCTCGCTGGTGGTTCGCAGTTTTCAGAAGCTGACTGCTGTCGATCCCGGGTTTCGCACGGACCATCTGTTGAGTTTTGAAATGATGTTGCCGCAGCCGCATTATTCGGACAGCGGCGCGGAGACGACGCAATTTTACGAGCGGCTGATCGAGAAGATTGCGCAGATGCCGGGCGTGGTTTCGGCGGGCAGCACAACCGCGGTGCCGCTGAATCCCTCGATGCTGATGACGCGGTTTTTGATTGAGGGTGCGCCGCCCCTGGCTCCGGGATCGTTTCCGTATGCGCAGATTCGTTATGTGAGTCCGGACTTCTTTCGCACGATGGGGATTGGGCTGGTGCGCGGGCGTGAGTTTGAGCAGAAGGATGTGGATTCGCCGACGGGCTTCTTTGTGGTGAATCAGGCTTTTGCGCAGAAGCATCTGGCGGGGCGCGATCCGATTGGCGCGCACATTCTGATTGGCGTGATGAGCCCGCAGCCCTCGAGTATTCCGGTGATTGGCGTGGTGGCGAATGCGCATGATCTGGGGGTGGAGACGGAGCCGCAGCCGGAGATTTATCTGCCCGGATATGGGTTGCATGCCGTGGTGCTGGTGCGAACGGGATCGGCGCCGGAGAGTCTTGTGCCACTGGTGAGAAATGCGGTGCGCGAGCTTGATCCAGGGTTGGCGATCTACAACGTGAAGGCTGTGGACGACGTTCTGTCGGACTCGCTGGCGCGGCAGAAGATGACTGCGGTGCTGCTCGGCATCTTTGCCGTGGTCGCGGTCGTGCTGGCGGCGATTGGGATCTATGGCGTGCTGGCGTATTCGGTTGAGCAACGGACACGGGAGATTGGCGTGCGCATGGCTGTCGGTGCTCAGCGCGAAGATATTCTGGCGCTGGTGCTGAAGCAGGCGGCTGTGTTTGTCGCCGCCGGAATTGTGGCTGGGCTTGCTTTTGGATTTGCCGGAGCGCGGCTGTTGAGTGGGCTGCTATTCAGGACGAGTGCGGTCGATCCGCTTTCGGTTTCGGTTACGATTGGCGCGCTGGTTGGGATTGCTGCTGTTGCGGTGAGCCTGCCGGCGCGGCGAGCAGCTTCGGTAGAGCCAACAGAGGCCTTGCGGTCTGAGTAAGCAGGATCGATTGATCGGAAATTCGGAACCAGTTTCTTTGCTTCGCTAATCTAAGTGGCCATGAAAACTGTTCAGCTTGTTACGTCTCAACCGGCGCCGGTGCTTGCCGAGGCCGATGTTCCCAAACCCTCTGCCGGTAAGGGCGAAGTTCTTGTTCAGGTCCATGCCGCGGGAGTAACGCCTACCGAACTCGTCTGGTATCCGACTTCTTACACCAAGGATGGTCAGCCGCCTGCGCGCGGTTCCCGGACATGAGTTTTCCGGCGTGATCGCTGAGCTTGGCGAAGGTGTTGAGGGCTTTGCTGTTGGCGACGAAGTCTACGGCATGAATGACTGGTTTGCCGATGGAGCGACAGCGGAATACTGCGTTACGCAGCCTTCGAGCATTGCTCACAAGCCCAAGCGTCTCTCGCATGCCGAGGCTGCTGCTGTTCCGATTGGGGCGCTGACGGCGTGGCAGGGATTGCTGGATCGCGCGAAGCTGCAGACCGGAGAGCATGTTCTGGTGCATGGCGGCGCGGGTGCGGTTGGCGTCTTTGCCATTCAGCTGGCGCGGCTGCATGGAGCGCAAGTGACGGCTACGGCTTCCGGAAAGAACGCTGCGTTTGTATCGCAGCTTGGCGCTGAGAGCGTGATCGATTACACAACGACCGCATTTGAAGATGTAGTGCGCGATGTGGCTGTGGTTTTCGATGGGGTCGGTGGTGAGACTCTGGAGAAATCGTGGAGCGTGCTCAAGCCGGGTGGCCGGATGGTGACGATTGCCGCGGATGCTGAGGGCACGACGGATGAGCGGGTGAAGGCTGCTGCGGAGATTGCCGACCTGCTGGATGCGGGGAGGCTACGAGTTTTCGTAGATGCTGAGGTTCCGCTGGCGGAGGCTCCCGCCGCGTATGAACGTAAGGTGCAGCGCAGGCTTGGCTAATGGCAAGGTTGTGATTGTTGTCGCCGCTGCTAAATAGATATATGAACATTTCTCGGTGGCTGTACACTTCGCTCGCGGTCTTAGTGATTGCTGTTCCTGGGATTTCAGTCCTCGGGCAGCCGGCGCCTACTAGGCCTTCTCTGTCCGTAAAAGTTTTGGCGCAGAGTCCCGCGGACACGAAGACCGACTTACAGGTGATCTGTCTCTTTCAATCGTCATCGGAGAATACTCTTCACGGTTCATTGGCAGAAATGAATGAGAAGCTGCATGGGCTGCTGGACGTGATTCGGAAGCCGAATATTTTCGGCGGAGATCTGGGCGAAACGATTCTGCTGCATCTTCCTGAGGGAACGAATGTGAAGAGGCTTTTGATCATCGGACTGGGCGATTCAGAGACGTTTACGCCAGAGCGGATGTATTTCGTTGGGAAGATTGCCTGGCGGGAGGCAAACAGGCTGCGCGTGGCGCATCCATTCTTCGCGCCAACGGTGCTCGACGGCGGGGTAACAAAATACTCTCCCGTCGAAGTGGCAGAGCACGTGGTGCACGGCTTTCGCGATGCGGCTACAAGCGAGACGACCCTTCGCTCCGGACATGCGGGCGGTGCTATTGCGGTCGTCGATTTTACCTACCTGGCGGGCGCAACACACGTGGCGGATACGCAAAGCGGCATCAACCGCGGCTTAAATGCGCCGTGATCGATGCCGCAATAACGGTTTGAGATCTACGAATGCAGCTCGTCGAGGGCGGCGGCGAATTCAGGCATGAGCATGGTCTGGTCGCGGTCGGGGCCGGTGGAGATCATGCCGATTTTTGCGCCGGATTCCTTTTCGAGGAAGCGCAGGTAGTCCTGTGCGATCTTCGGAAGCTGGTCGAATTCGGTGATGCCTTCCGTCGATTCGTTCCAGCCTTTCAGCTTGGTGTAAACGCACTCGATCGATTCGAGGCCGCGCACGTCGGCGGGCATGGTATCGATAAGCTTGCCGTCGATCTTGTAGCCGGTGCAGACGGGGATTTCTTCGAGCGCGTCGAGCACGTCGAGCTTGGTGACGACGAGCCACTCCGTTCCGTTGACCTGGTTGGAGTAGCGCAGGAGCGGGAGGTCGAGCCAGCCGCAGCGGCGCGGGCGTCCAGTGACGGCACCGAATTCCTGTCCACGAGCACGGAGGAGTTCGCCGGATTCGTCAAAAATTTCTGTCGGGAACGGGCCTTCGCCTACGCGGGTGACATAGGCTTTCGTCACGCCGATGACAGTGCCGATTCTTGTCGGGCCGACGCCGGTCCCGGTGACAGCTCCGCCTGCTGTTGCCGAGGATGAGGTCACGAACGGGTAGGTGCCGTGGTCGATGTCGAGCATCGTGCCCTGTGCGCCTTCGAACATGACGCTGCCGCCTTCGTCGATGGCTTTGTTCAGCAGGTACGCGGTGTCGGTGACGAAAGGCGCGACCTGTTCGGCGGCGTGCGCGTACTCGTCATACATTTTCGCCGGGTCGAGGGGCTTGGCGCCGAAGAGGGCGTTGGCGATGGTGTTCTTCTCGTGGCAGGCGTTTTCGATGTGCGTCTTGAGCAGGTTGGTATTGAGCAAATCGACGACGCGCAGGCCGTTGCGGGCCATCTTGTCTTCATACGCGGGGCCGATACCGCGGCTGGTGGTGCCGATCTTCTGGCGGCCGGGTGCGCTTTCGGCGGCGAGTTCGATCATGCGGTGGTATTCAAGAATGACCTGCGCGCGGTTGGAGACGAAAAGCTGCTGATCGACGTTGATGCCGAGATCGCGCAGCTTGCCCACTTCGCGGAGGAAGGCGAGCGGGTCGAGGACGACGCCATTTCCGATGACGGCCTTGCTGGTGGGCCGCAGGATGCCGCAGGGGATGAGCTGGAGGATGAACTTCTTGCCCCCGATGATGACGGTGTGTCCGGCGTTGTGGCCGCCGGCGTAACGGGCTACGACGGAAAAGCGCTCGGAGAGCACGTCAACGATCTTGCCTTTGCCTTCATCGCCCCACTGGGCGCCGAGAACGACTGCTGTTTTTGCTCGCATCTGTTTCTGCACACCTGCCTTGAACTTGAGCCTGCCTTGCACACGTTGCCTCTCGCGGGGGGTGTTTCGAAATGACCTGGAGAAGCGTGTGCCGGATGGGGACCGGTGATCCGGCCCAATTTCTTATGATATACGCGAGCAGTTCGACTCGCCAAAGTGCGAGGCTGCAGGGATGTTAGGCTGGTGTGCGAGGTGACGGTGATGCGACAGATGATCTGTGCGATGGCGATTGTTTTCGCTCCGGTGATGTTGTTTGGACAGGCGGCTGCTACGGCAAGTCCCGCAGCGACTGCGAATCCTTTGTCGGCTGAGGTTCAGGGGCGATATGCGCCGGTGAAAGGGTTCATTCTGAAATCCGCGGATGCGATGCCGGCGGAAGACTACAGCTTCAAGCCGACGCCGGATATTCGGACCTTTGCACGGGTCGTGAATCACGTGACCGAGGCGCAGAATCGCTCGTGCGGCGCGCTGAACGGGGCTGCGGCTCCCAAGCCGGCTCCTCCTGAGACTGCCGACAAGGCGACGATTGTGGATGCGCTGAAGGCTTCATTTGCCGAATGCGACAAGGCCTTTGCCGCGCTGACCGATACCAACGTGACGGAGATGATTCAGGCCGGACCGGCGAAACGCTCGCGGCTGGGAATTGCGTGGGGGACGGTAACACATGACACCGAGCAGTACGCGACGCTGGCTTTGTATATGCGGTTGAAGGGGCTGGTGCCTCCGAGCAGCGAGAAGTAGGCTGTCAAGTTCATGCCACGCCATGAGAGCGGGCGTGGGCGTGGCGCGCAAGATGCGGCTCGTTGAGTAGCGCCGCGAGTTTTTTGCCGTTCAGTTCTTCGTAGACCTTCTGCACTTGCGATGGGAATCCATCGTCGTGGGAGCCGCGATCGGAGACGTAGCGGGCGATCTGAGGGTTGGCTTTGAGGGTTGAGCGGATGGCTTCGATTTCCGTCTTTGCCTGATCAGATGACACGCTGGCCATGCGGGAGCCGACCTGGTCCTGCAGCGCCTTGAAGAATGCCTGCTGGTCGTCGAGGACCGTGCTCACGGAGCTTGCGCCGTGGCCGGGGCAAACGATCTTCGCGCCGAGTTTCTTGGCGGCTTCGAGGGTCGCGATCCACTGTCCTACGTTGCCGTCACCGACATAGTTGTACGGGCCGTTCACGCAAGCGTCGCCGGTAAAGAGAATCTTCTGTTCCGGAAGCCAGGCCATGGCATCACCGTGCGTGTGGGCCACGCCCAGGTGCATGAGCTCGACGCGATGCTTGCCGTCGTCGAAGTACAGCTCCTTGGGGAAGAGCACAGAGGGCGGCTTGAGCTTGCTGGCTCGAACATCGGCGCGTTCTTTTGCCGCCTCTTCCCATCGGCCCGGCTTGCTGTCGTAGTAGCCGGTTTCGTAGCGGCGCATCTCCTCGATGACGCCTGTGTGCGCGACGGGCACGCCACCGTTCTCGATGAAGATCTGGTTGCCGTAGGCGTGGTCGCCGTGGTGGTGCGTGTCGAAGGCGAAACGGATGGGCTTGTCGGTGATGGCGCGGATCTTGGCGATCATCATTTTCGCGCCGGCCGGGAAGTTCGCGTCGATGACCAGCACATAGTCTTCGAAGATGATCCAGCCGTTGTTGCAGACGGCGGGGGCGTTGTCGGAGACCACATCGCCCTCGTGGAAGTAGATGTCGGGGGCGAGGTTGTCCACTTCGGCGTCCGGTGCCGCTGCCGCGGGGACCGCTCCGTGCAGAAGCTCGGCCTCTGCCGCAACACTCAAAAATGCTGTGCTGGCTGCAAGGAATTCACGCCGGTTGACTTTGCACATGCTTCACCGCCTCCGATGGTTCCTGATCTTTTCGATGGAGAGTGGGGCCCTGGAAATCGTTTGGCGGGATTGTACGCCAGTCTAAGAGACGCTTTTTTCGGCAGCGGTGAGATAATCGCTGGCGACATTGGTTTAGGCTTCTCAGGTCCTTCCGCATAGCACGCAGGCTACGTTTTGCCCATCGGCCGAGTTTCACCGATTTCTGGTACTCAGATCCGCAAGAAGTCAACAGAAGGGAGACAAGGACGACTATGAATTCCATCGTGGTCAGCTCGATCGTCTTCGCATCCATCTTTGCGGCAGCTCTGCTGGGCATAGCGATCCGGAGAGCTCTCCCTGAGGAACACGTCGGATCGGATGCAAAAGAAGTTGTACGGCTTGCTACCGGACTCATTGCAACGATGTGCGCTCTGGTACTCGGGATGCTCGTGTCGTCGGCAAAATCCTCTTATGATGCGAGCAAGAATGAGGTCGCGGAGATGTCTTCAGATATTGTTGCGATTGATCGTTTCTTAGCAAGATATGGCCCGGAAACAGGGGAAATTCGCGCAGAGTTTCGGCAACTGGTGGAGTTTGGTCTCGATCGCATCTGGCCAAGTGAGGTATCCCAGCATGCCGAACTCAGACCTGGAAACCACAGCCTAATTCTTGCCGACAAGTTGGCGCTCCTGGAACCCAGGAATGACACACAGGTTGCCGCCAAAACCCAGATTACATCCATGGTTATTGCACTACAGAAGTCCCAATGGCTGCTTTTTCTCAAATCAGAGCAGAAGCCTATACCGATTCCTCTACTGGTGGTTTTGATTTTGTGGCTCGCAGCTATTTTTGCCAGCTTTGGTCTTTTTGCACCATCAAACTCGACCGTGGTCGCGACGCTGGCCCTTAGCGCGCTCGCGGTTTCCTCGGCAATCTTCATCATTCTGGAGATGTATTCGCCATTCAGCGGAGTGCTGAGGATTTCACCAGCGCCCATTCTTGAGGCACTGAGGCAGATGGGACGCTAGAACCGCCTGTCCATTTCTGGACATGGATGATCCTTAAACGGACATTCCGTTCTTGAATGCCCGGCGAATCTGTTGGTTTCAGGCGGGTTGCGCGTCATCACATTTGGTTCGCTGCGTGCTCCTGTATATTCCTGAAAGTTTTGAGGAACTGCCATGACACAGCCTCCGTATCGTCCTCCAGAGGATCGACCTATGCGCCGTTTCGCTATCTTCGCAGCTGTCTTGATCGTCATTGTGGCTGTCGGTTCCCGCCCCGCACATCGCGTCAGTGCCAAAGGCTCCTTCTGCGTCTGCGTCCCATCGCGGGTGGGATTGATGCTGAAATCCATGGTTAACAGGCCGACGGTTACGACTGTGCACGCTGCTTCCGTTCGGCGAGTTGTAGACAAGGCAACGACTGCCCAGTAGAGAACTATCCGGATCGTTGAGTGGTCGAGGGAGAAGTGGACCTTCATTCGGAGGGTGAGTGTTCTCTGGCATGCGTAAGTTGTGACGAAGCCATCTGAAAATGCCACAAGCCAAAGAAGGCTTGAATGTGGCATCCCGTCCGCTCGATATTCTAAAAACTTCAGACAATCTTGAAATTCAGCTCGCGATAGAATTCGAAATCGTTAACGCAGCGGATTCCGAATGTCTTACATACGTCTGGAATCCTTCGGTTGGCACGCTGCTTACTTGGAGCAGAAACCTCTTTGGTGACAATGGTAGTTCCGGCCGCATTATTCAACCCGTAGGCAATGAGAAAAGGATCCCGACCAATTTCCTCGATTTCGCTATCATCCAGATCCGGAGCATAACCTTGGGTGATTACGATATTCAAGATTTTAGGGTCAACCTTGTGATCAAGAAGCATGCTTTTGGCTACTACATTGTCCGTTAGCCAATCATGCAACGGCCCAGTCGAGATAGCTATTTCTCCATAGATTTCGTAAGGCACCTTGACCATGCCGCTGTCTCCTACTGAAACAAGCCATGCCCAGAACTGAGGTATGCGATCAATGGGATAGTAATCTTCATGAGCGCGGATCAATACATTGGCGTCGAGAAGGTAGAGAACGCTATCCGGCTGCCTCTCGGTGGAGAGATGCCAGACTCTTTTCGTAATTGCGCAGGAGCGGTTCGACCGATGGAGGATTTACTCCCAATACCTTCGCAGCTTTGGTATGCGTGAGTAGATTTTCGCGAAGAGGGCGACGAACTACGTCGATCAGGGCATCACCGAGCTTGTACTGTTTCAGAGTGTAGTAGCTGGGACCGCCTTCCTTGAGTTGGTTCGCTGCCTTTGTACTGATTTTGTAGGCAACTAAGCGCGCCGCATACGCAGAACTAAGATCACGATAGATTTCAGCCGAAATCCACCCGAGTCTGCGAAGCCGAAGTGCGACAAGCGGTTCGCTGACTAGCCAGTGCTTAGCGGTGTTCTCGATATAGCGCTCAATACTTGCTTTATCACCGCGAATCAGCTCTGGAGGTCGTCGAGTAGCAAAGCTATTCGGAAGGAGAACTAGCCCAGCAACGTCATTACAAAACCGCTCGATTCGACCTGATTCAGAGTTCAGCTGTATAGATTCGGGCGTACCACTGACTCCGCTCTGGCCGAGATAGATGTGTACAAGCTCATGAATGAGCGTAAACGACCGCGCAGTTCTCGCATCGTTATCGTTGATGACGATGAACGGCGCAACTGTATCAGCAATTGCGAAGCCGCGGAAAACATCTTCATTCAGCGCTGAGCGGTATGAGCCAAGATCCCCGACAAGAAGAACAAAAACGCCGAGCGCTTCGGTAGCTCTCCTCAGTTGCTTGAAGAATTCGTCTGGGGTGCGCCCCCAATTGGCACGTTGAGTCGGAAGCTGAAGCGCTGTAGAGATACGCTGTGCGATTGTTTCCACGCCATCTGTCAGTTTAGAAGAAGAGACAAATTTCTTCGGCTGGCCTTCGTCGAGATCCTCAAGAATTCCGCGAACCATCTCTTGACGTGCTTTGACATCCCGCAGTAGAGCATCGAGCAGTGCATTTTCGCGGGGCGAGACTTCTACACCCGTTGAGCGAAAATCTTCTCCACGCGGCCCTTTTCGTGGCGGAGCCGTCATGTAGAACGCAATGAGTGGTCTCCGGTAAGTCTTCGCAATTTGCGCAAGCTGATTGCGCGTTGGCAGGCGCGTTCCGCTTTCCAGGTCGAGCAGCTTCTGTTCGCTGCTCTCGCCCCTGGATGTTCCGAGAGCTAGGCGCTTCGCTGCATCGTTGAGATCGAGTCCGGCTGACTCTCTCGCCCAAACGAGTATCGCGGGATTGATTTGTTCCGCTTGCGCCATATTGCAATCCTTCGGCGACGGGAGATTTACCCTCTGCGCCTACTCAAGTATATGAAAGTTAGCACGCCAGCATGCGTCGCACTAATTACTATTGGGTCACTCCCAAGATGATGAACTGCAGTCGCTTTCACTTCTCCTCGACGATGGCCACATCCCATGGTTGTAGTGTGATTTTTCCGGATGCGGTGACGGCGTTGTTGGTGAGGAGGTCGATTCCTTCTTTGTAGGGGTAGGTGAAGGTTTGTGAGTCGCTTGAGTAGTTGAGGTAGTAGTGGAGTTGTTTGCCTAGTCGGTTGACTCCGTGTTTTACGTGGACCGGTGCGGGGAGTTGCTGGTCGGGGACGGTTAGGGATGCTTCTTTTAGGACTTGTTCTACTACTGCTTTTTGCAGTGCGTCGGTGAGGTAGGTTCCTTCATAGGTGAGCGTGCCGGTGCCGTAGTTGTTTTCGGTGATGGCCGGCCATTTTCCGAAAAACGGGTGGTCGTACCAGGCGAGGGCTTTGGCGTGTTCGGGCATGAGGAATTCCGCCCAGTAGCTTACTTTGTTTTCGTCGCTCCCTACGTGATACGGGTCGTCTTTGAGGGCCAGCGGTTTTTCGAGGTTCGAGAATTCCTGGTAACTGAATCCGGCGGCTTCGCGCAGAGGTCCCGGCGCGCGCACCCAGCGGACGGCTGAGTTCTCGTTGGCGAAGCCGCTCTTGAAGGTCATGAGGACGTGGCCGCCATTCTTTACGAAATCGGAAATTTTTTGCAGCAGCGTATCGTCGGCAATGTAGAGCATGGGCACGATGAGGACTTTGTAGCGGGAGAAGTCGGGGTCTTCAGGGAAGACGAAGTCGGTGCCTACGTTGAGGTTGTAGAGCGCGGTGTGGAGCTGGGTGACGAGGGTTGCGTAGTCGGCGCTGGCAGGTCCGAAGGCCCAGCGGGGGCCGGTGGAGGCGAAGGGCATGAAGTCGATGGCGTTGAGCGAGTCGTGGCTGTAGAGAATGGCGACCTGGTTGGTGATTTTGAGGTCGATGAGGTGCGGCCCGATCTTCTGGAGTTCATGCGCGGTGCGGGAGACCTCGGCGTAGGGGCGGTTGGGCTCGAGGTCGTGCGAGAGGACACCTTTCCAGTAGGTTTCCTGTCCGGAGTGGATGGAGTGCCAGTGCCAGTACTCGACCATGTTGGCGCCGCTGGAGAGATGGGTGTAGACGTCGAGGCGGAGCTGGCCGTCGTAGGGCGGGTACTGGAAGGTTGAGGCCCAGTAGGTGGTTTGCGCATTGGTTTCAGTGACGAGGTAGTTGGCGTGCTTGAGGGAGCGGTAGTAGTCGCCGGCCTGGGCCTGGATCTGTCCGTCCATGTGGTCCTGCGTGCCGTGGTAGGGATTGACGGAGACGATGTCGAGGGCTTTGGCGACTTCGAATTCATTGACATCGCGGTGGACGGCGTCGGAGAAGTCTTGTGTGACGAACTGGTCGGGGCGGCGGTACTCGCGAACGAGAGCGGCCTGCCAGCTTAGGTAGTCGGTGACGCGCATCTGCTGCCAGCGGGACCACTCGAGCTTGTAGCCGGTGCTGGTGGCGTTCTGGCGCGGCGGCATGTTCTCCCAGCCGTTGACGTCTTCTCCCCAGTAGTTGAGGAACCAGGCTTTGTTGAGGTTGTCGGTGGTTCCGAACTTTTGCTTGAGGTGGTCGACGAAGCCGGTGAAGACGTCGAGGTTATTGGCATTGTAGGAGCCGGTTTCGTTGTCGACCTGCCAGCCGATGACGTAGGGGTCGTTGCGGTAGTGCTCGACGAGATTGCGGATGAGGCGCTCGGCGTAGAAGCGGAAGGTAGCGTTGGAGATGTCCATGTTCTGGCGCATGCCGTAGGCGGGGTGGGTGCCGTTGAGCGGCTCGGCGAGGACTTCGGGGTGCTCGTGGTACATCCATGTGGGGATGGAGTAGGTGGGGGTGCCGAGGATGACTTTGATTCCGGCTTTACCCATGGCGTCGACGACGCGGTCCATCCAGGCGTATTCGAAGCGGCCGTCTTCGGGCTCCCAGAGGCTCCAGGTGGACTCGCCCATGCGGACTACTGAGATATCAGCTTGTTTCATGAGGGCGAGGTCTTTGTCGAGGCGGCCTGGCTGCAGGTCTGCGGGCATGTACTCGTTGTAGTAGGCGGCGCCGTAGAGAACGTTTTCCCAGGGGGCGGGTTTGTAGGCTTGGGGTTTTGTCTGGGTCAGCGCGGTGGTAGCGAGGAGGGTGGCCAGAGAAAAGATGGTCGCGGCTCTTAGCGTTTTGGAATCAGCCATATTTTTTGTCTCTTGGAAATCCTTCAAGACTATCTATGACTTGGTGGCTGGAATCAAGTGGTTGCTTGGGAGTTGTGCTTTCCCACCCTTCGCTTCGCGAAGAATGGGGCACGCTTTTTTTGTGCTGGCGCTCAGAAAAAGCGGATCCTTCCCCTTCACTGCATCAGGGTCAGGATGACAGCCTTTGATTCCTTGTTCTGCGAAGATAGAGGTTATGCCGGAACTTCCTGAAGTCGAAACGGTTGCGAATGGGGTGCACGCGCGGGTGCATGGGGATGTCATTGAGTCGGTCTGGTTGGGGTCGAAGCCGGAGCCGTTTAAGACTAGTGTGGCGGAGATGGCTGAGGCGCTGACCGGGCGCCAGATTGAGCGAGTTTACCGGGTTGGGAAGCATATTGTCTTCGACCTGAGCGGCGGCGAGCCGGGCTCGAATGAGGCCAATCCCCAATGGATTGTCCATCTTGGAATGACGGGGCGGCTGCTGGTTTCGGCTGGGGCGGTGGATGTTCCAGCGCATACGCATGCGATTCTGCGACTTGTCTCGGGGCGGGAGGTGCGGTTTGTCGATCCGCGACGGTTTGGGCGGCTGGCTGTTCACTGGCGCACCTCGGATAAGGGATCGAGCGATGGCTTTGCCGGGTCGGGTCGGGAGCCTTTAACCATTTTGATTGAGGAATTTACGGCACTTTTTCGAGGGCGGAAGACTCCCATTAAGGCCGCGCTGCTCAATCAGAAGCTGCTGCATGGAGTGGGCAATATCTATGCGGATGAGAGCCTGTTTCGGGCTGGGATCCGGCCCACCCGCAGGGCTGGTCGGCTGACGAAAGAACAATTGGCGCGGCTGCATGGGGCGCTGCAATTGATTCTGAAGCATGCGATTAAGCTTGGCGGGTCGTCGGTGTCAGATTATGTGGATGCGGATGGGGTGCGGGGCTTTTTTCAGCTGGAGCACAGGGTTTATATGCGCGGCGGGCAGCCTTGCCTGGTCTGCGGGACTCCGATACGGCGGACGGTTCTGGGCGGTCGAGGAACGCATTATTGTCCCTCCTGCCAGAAGTGAGCCTTTGATCGCCGGCGAGGAAATCTACCGCCAAGACGCCAAGGCAATGTATGAATTTGTGAATGTAGTTGGATTCTGCCTTCCATAAACTGAAGAGACGAATGTGTAAGATTCATCCAACTCATTCATTCTAAAGAGATGAAGATGCGGCATAAGAATTGCTTATTAGATTAGTGCCAGCGACGTACGTGCCTTCCGGGATTCGAATCGGCGGAGCACGATAAGGACAGACCTCGGCAAGAGAGAGTTGGAGCCCAATGAGGCTCACCCCAGCCGAGGTTGTTGCCCAGATGCCTAACGGCGGACGGGCTTTTCAGGGAGGCCAGTGATTGGCCTTTGAAAGGCAGAACGGCCGCCCTTGATCGGGCGGTCGTTCAGTTTTAGGCTCCGGTTTAATTTCCTGCATCCAACCACTTGCCAGAAGTATCAAGAACGAGTAGTATCGTCTTTGCCTATCGAGCGGCTGATGCCGGAGGGGAAAATCCCGGAAAGTTCGCCGCATTTCTCGACAGTCAAGAATTCAACTGGCGCGTATCACCTTGATGGTAGTTTGTCTTCGTATTGCGGAAGCGATGGCGTAAAGGTGAAACACCCAAACATAGCGATAGCGAGTTGAAAGTTCAAATATTGGACTCCGTGACACACAGTGCAGGCCCAGGACCTGGTTCCTCCCTCGACAACCTAGTTAGTGCCTAAACTTGTGCAGGGGTATGAATTAAACGATCTCCCGGCAAACCCGATGAGAAGAAAGACGCAGCGGCTTTCCGCCGGAATTTTCGCTGCAACCAAGTCAACGCACCAGGAAGTGCAAGCATGACAACAGAGCAGAACCAGCCCCAGGCACAACCGCCACAGGGGCAAGCGCCGCAGGGCCAGCCCCAGGGGCATCGCCGCAGGCGTCGCAGACGGAAGGGCGCAAAGGGCCAGCCGAATACTCCCCAGGCAAACGGCCAGGCGAACCAGCAAAATCAGCAGCCACAGGGACAAAAACCGAAGTACTCCAACCAGGGCCGGCAATACCAGAAGAACGGGAGCGGCAATGGACAAGGTGGAGGGCGCCGCAAGAACAAGCAGCGGCGTCAGCAGGCTTTTGTCGGTCCGATGGACCACAGCTATCGGGTCGCGAATGGCAATATAGCGGATGGGCCTCCGTCGACGATCGAGTACCGAAACGGGAACGGCAACCCGAATGGCTTTCATCCGACAGAGGTGGTGGAAGCGCCGCCGGTGCCGGTGCGTGAGGATGCGCCGACGCGGATCTTCTGCTTCATCGACGATCTTTTCTTCCTGGCCAAAATTCAGGAGACGGCTCGCAAGCTGGGCGTGAAGGTCGGCTTCGTGAAGGCGGACAAAGATATTGTTGCCAAGTTGACGAGCGCGCCGGAAGACGCGAAGCCTTCGCTAATTGTGTTCGATCTGAACAACGCGAATGCCAAGCCGCTGACTCTGATCCCAAAGCTCAAGGCGAAGCTGAAGCGTGGAACTTCGGTGATTGGATTTCTTTCGCACCTGCAGGGTGATCTGAAGGTGAAGGCGCTGGAAGCGGGATGCGATATGGTGATGCCGCGCTCTGCATTCTCGCAGAACCTGCCGAACCTGCTGCGCCGCCACGGGCTGGACGAGGAACTGGAAGCTGTCGAAGCCTGAGTAAGTCTTTTTACTGAGCGAATGGAGGCCCGCCACTGTGCGGGCCTTCTGCTTTTGGGCGAAGATGGAGAGATATCTAGCCGAAGATAAAGAAGATGCACTAAGCAAAGTTCGGATAACAGTAGTACAATTCGTGCGCGTATCGCGTCGTGGCTTTGCCGGGTTCTTGCAGTGGCCAACGTTGTACAAAGTGCTGGACTGGTCGCAAGAAGATTCTGGCAGGGTGGATGCGCAATTTCTTATTTGCGAGGTCCCAATGCATAAAGCACACCGAATGCTCCTGCTGTCTATGACCATCGCACTGCTACCTGTTACAGGGTGCCAGCGTCATTCGCATTCAGAGATGTACTACCTGATCTCCAACAACCTGAAGCTTGCGTACTGGAAGACGGCAGCAGAAGGATTTAATCAGGCGGCGGCTGAGTATCATGTGCAGGCCAAGGTGGTTGGGCCAGATACCTATGATGCGCAAGCAGAACTGACGGAATTGCAGCATGCCATTGCTGCCAAGCCTGCGGGGATCCTGATTTCAGTGGCGGATGCGACCATGTTTCAGTCGGAGATCAATGCCGCGATCGACGCGGGCATTCCGGTGATTACGATGGACTCGGATGCTCCGCATAGCCACCGGCTTTACTTTATCGGCACAAACAACCTCGAAGCGGGGCGTCTTGGCGGGCAGCGCGTGGTGAACGATCTGCCTGGAGGCAGAGGCAATGTTGTGTTCTTCTCGATGCCGGGGCAGCCGAATCTTGATGAGCGCTTTAAGGGCTATCAGGAAGTCTTCGCCGATCACCCAGGAATCAAGACGGTCGAGGTGGTGGACATCAAGGGTGAATCCACAGCCGCGTTCGACAAGACACAGCAGTACATGACGCAGACGGGCGACAAGAAGATCGATGCCTTTATCTGCCTGGAGGCTTCGGCGGGAAAAGAAGTGGCGTCTGTGCTGAAGAATGACAATGCAAACCGCCTGCTGGTTGCAATGGATGTGGACCCGGATACGCTGAACCTGATCAAGAGCGGGGTGATTGACGCAACGATTGCGCAGAAGCCTTACACGATGGCGTATGTGGGACTGAAGGCGCTGGACCAGGTCTTTCACGATGGGCCGAAGACGTTCCGCACCGACTACAGCGTGGATACGTTTTCGCCGTTCCCAGCGTTTATTGATACGGGGACCGCGGTGGTGGATAAGGTCAATGTAGACCTGTTCACGAACTCAGCAGCTGCGGCGCAGAAGTAGATTCTAGCCGGGGGGCCAATGCATCTGGCGTCCGCCGAGCAGATGGACGTGCAGATGGAAGACGGTCTGGCCTCCGTCTAAACCAGTATTGACGACGGTTCGATAGCCGCCGCTGAGGCTATGCTCAGCGGCGAGCTTTTTTGCGACGCCGTGCAGGTGGCCGAGCAGGGCGGTGTCGGCGGCGTCTGTTTCTGCAAGCGAGTGGATGTGCTTCTTGGGGACAATGAGCAGATGCACGGGCGCTTTCGGATCGATGTCGGCGAAGGCGTAGGCCTGATCGTCTTCGTAGACCTTCTTGGATGGAATTGTTCCGGCGATGATTTTGCAGAAGATGCAATCCATGGCGTCAGGATAACGCAGAGGCGCCAGAGCGCTCTGAAGCATGTAGCGAGGTGCAATATGCCGCCCATATATATGGCATAATGCCCTTAAAGGAATCCGATTATGGGCCTGCCAGCAAAACAACATGTCGAGAAGCTAAGCAATCAGGGAGCGGGAAAGCGCGCTAAGCCTAATAGACAAAACGATACATTCGCTTTGGTGCGATCACTCAAAGGCCCGGATTTCAAGTTCTCTGTGTTGGTCGAGAAGGGTTTCCCGTTGACGTTTGTTGAGATTCTGCGCGAAGAGGGGTTCACTCCAGGAGAGGTCCACTCGCTCGTTGTGCCGGCAAGAACGCTCAAGCATCGACGGGCCAAGAAGCAGGACCTTTCATCAGAAGAGACAGACAGGGCGGTGCGCCTCACCAAGATCGCCACACTTGCCGAGCGCGTTTTTGGCAACCATGATAAGGCTCTCCGCTGGCTGCGACGGCGCAACCAGCGCCTAGACGGACGCGCCCCATTGGAGATGCTCAGGACAGAAGTAGGCGGCGAGCTGGTGGAGCAGATGCTGTATCAGATCGATGAGGGAATTTACGTTTGATTCTCTACCGCATCAGCAACTTTGCTGACCTCACAGGACTGGGTGGAGAACTTGCAGATGGCCGCTGGCATATACGCGAGAAGGGAAAGCGTGTCGTCTACACGTCAGATCATCCTGCATTGTGCATTCTTGAAGTGTTAGTCCACAACTTCGGGAGTAAGGATGAAACGCCGGACACATATCAGTTGCTGCGTATCGATGTGCCGGACTCGCTTATCGAATCGGTAGACACAAGGATTAAGGTTCAGGCCGGTGTGGACACGATGCCTCTGACGCAAGAGATTGGTGACCATTGGTTGAAGGCCGCACAAAAAGGTGGGCTGTTGGTTCCATCGGTGCTGATTCCTGTGGCGCACAACTGCATCCTCAATTCCAAACTGCCTGAGATTGCCAGTATCAAACCCGAAGTCATCGGTCGCTTTCCTTTCGATAAGCGGCTTTTGGCTGGTCCTATGACCCAACTCTTGTAGCGGCTGCTTCCGAAAGCGGCTCATTTCGCGGGTTTCCGTTAAAATTAAAAGAACGAGCTTAATTCATGCCTTCTTTTCCACGATTTGCTTTCAGGTTTTTTGCGCCCTTCATGGTTGCCCTTGTCGCTTCTGTTGCGCTGCCGGCAATGGGGCAGTTTTCGAATCCCTCGGCTGCGCCGGGCACGCCGGTGCACAATGCCAAGGCGCTGCGGCCTCCCGCCGGGGCTCGGGTTGCGATTTACGAGTTTGAAGACATGGAGTGTCCTGACTGCGCACGCGCAAATCCTCTGCTGAAGGAAGCAGCGGCGAAGTACAACATTCCGTGGGTGCGGCATGATTTTCCTCTGCCCTTTCATACGTGGAGCTTCGACGCGGCGGTAGCGGCGCGGTGGTTTGATACGAAGTCGAAGAAGCTGGGAGATGACTTCCGCGATGCCGTGTTTGCGAACCAGGCGAGCATTACGTCGCAGGATCAACTGCGGGCGTTTGCGCAGAAGTTTAGCGAAGACCACAAGCTGGCGTTTCCTTTTGTGGTGGATCCGCAGGGCAAACTGGCGGCTGAGGTAAAAGCGGATTACGACCTGGGGCAGAGCATTGGGATTCAGCACACGCCGACGATCTGGATCGTTACGAACAAGACGAGCGGCACACCATTTGTTGAGGTAGTGGACCGCACGCGGCTGTATGAGCTGATTGATCAGGCGCTGGCGGAGACGAAAGCTGCGCCAACTGCGGCGCATCACGTGAGCGGGGAATAGTTCGCGTTGAACGAGTTTTTTTTGAGGGGAGTTGTCCGTGCCGTTGTACGAATATCGGTGTAAAGCCTGCGGGCATCAGTTTGAGAAGATCCAAAGCTTCAGCGCTCCGGAGGAGAAGGTGTGTCCGGTGTGCGGAGGCGACGTGGAGAAGTTGCTGTCCGCGCCTGCCGTGCAGTTCAAGGGGTCGGGGTGGTATGTGACCGACTACGCGGCCAAGGGATCGAGCCAGGCTCCGGCTGCTTCCGGATCTTCTGATGGCAACAAGACTGAGAGCAAGCCTGCTGCTTCTACCGAGAGCAGCAATTCATCGTCGAGTAAATCAGAACCTACGTCCTCGTCTCCTGCTGCTTCTTCTTCGACGAAGAGCGAGTAGCGTCAGCGCTTCATCAGCAACTGTAGAGGATCATTGGGGCTGCGGAGCTGAAGCACGAATGCTTCGGCTCTTTTGTAGCCGCTTTCGATGCCTCGGAAGTTTGCTACATCATCCTGCAATTTGTAGTAGCGGTCCGGAGTCTGGCTGGCGTGCGCGTAGCATGCGGCGCGCTTGGTTGGCTCATGATCTGTGATGTCGATGTAGTGTGTCGGAGAGAATTGCAGCGTGTCTTCGCCGTCTGAGACTTCGTAGTAGTATAGGGCGAAGCTCTGCTTCGAGTTCTTCCACGCGTCGTAGGTCAGATTGGTGATGGCGCGGTGATCGCGGTGGTTGTCAATGGGCCATTGTGTGAAGACGAGGTCCGGTTTTTCAGCGTCGATGAGTTTTGCGTAGGACTCGTAGTGGGCGTTGTCGACGATGGCGTGGCCGTTTTCCTGATCGGCGTAGAGCGGGCGCGCTTTGAAGATTTCGCAGGCTTTCTTTGCTTCGGCGATGCGTGCTGCTGGCGGCGTTGGCGGCCATCCTCCATTGTTGAGGTAGAGCAGGACGACTTCGTGGCCGAGGCTGGTGAAACGGCTGATGGTGCCTCCGCAGCCGTACTCGGGGTCGCCCGGGTGGCCTCCACAGACGATGATTTTCAGCTTGGCCTGATCGGTCAGCGCCTTTGCGCCTGGCGCTCCTAGAACGATAGCGGAAGCTGTTGCGGTCGCTAACATTTCCCGTCGTGTTATTTTTTTCAAGCTGCGCCTCTCTTAGAGATTTAGCTTTTTGAAAATCGAGTTGGGCACGGAGCGAATGATGAGCATGATCAGCGCCCAGATGGGCGGGACGTAGGCTACGTCTTTGCGTTTCTCGATTGCTTTGAGGATGCTTCTGCCTACTGCTGCAGGGTGCGCGAAGAGCGCGTTTTGCGGCAGGTGGGCTGTCATGGGTGTGGCGACGAATCCCGGCTTGATGGTGAGCACGTGCACGCCGCTGCGATCGATACGATTGCGGACGCCTTCGAGGAAAATGTTGAGTGCGGCTTTCGATGCTCCGTAGATGTAGTTGCTTTTACGGCCGCGGTCTCCGGCGACGGAGGAGATGACGGCGAGGGTTCCCTGATGCGTGGACTCGAAGTAGTTGGCGAGCCATGTGATGAGCGATACGGCGGAGAGGAAGTTTGTGCGCAGGATGGCTTCTGTCGCGGCGAAGCTGGCCTGGTCGCGTTCCTGGTCGCCGAGGACGCCGTGAGCCAGGAGAGCGAGATCGACAGCCTCGAGCTTTTGGACTGCTTCGGCGAGCATCGCTTCATGCGCGGTTGTGTCGTCGAGGTCCATGACGCGAGTGAAGACTGCGGATGCGCCGCGCGTCTCGAGGTCGCTTGCAACTGCCTTGAGTTTTTCGGGGTTGCGCGCAACGAGGTAGAAGCTGGCTCCTTGTTCAGCGAGTGGGCGCATGACTCCGATGGCAATGGCAGATGTTGCGCCGAGGACAAGCACGTGAGTCGGAAGCTGTTTGCGCGAGCTAGCCACGGCCTGTGACCCTTTGCCAGAATGCCGAATCGAATGCCGGATCGATGTACTTTGCGAAGGCCTGCCACTGCGGATAGAAGGACTGGAACTGGTCGGCGGTCATACGCGCGTCTTTCGCGGGATACATGCGACCGCCGTGATCCTGCGTGATGCTCGCGAGGCGATGGAGCAGGTCGAAGCTGACTTCGGCGCGGATGGGGAAATCGAGCGCGAGTGTGATGCCGGGCGCGGGGAAGGAAAGCATTCCCCTTGATGGCACGTCGTCGAAGACTTTGATGACGGCGAGAAACGAGGCGAGGCCGGATGCGGTGATGGCTTTGAGGATTTTCGTGATGCCCATCTGCCGGTCGGCTTCCCATGGGAGTACGCATTGGAATTGCAGCAGGCCGCTCTTACCATACATGCGGTTCCATTGGAGCAGGCTGTCGAGCGGGTAGAAGAATGGTTCGTAGTCGACGAGTCCGGTTTTTTCTTTGCCGAGCTGCTTGTTGTAGTAGAGCGTGTTGAAGAGGCCGATGGAGAATTTGTTGAGGGCGAACTCGGGGACGTCGAGGGGCAGCGTGAGCCACGGTTCTTTGCTGCGGGTGAGCGGCTCGGGCTGCTCGCTGTGATCGCCCTGCATGAAGATGCCGCGGGCGAAGTTGTTGCCGGTGGCTACGCAGTCGATCCAGGCTACGGTGTATTCGGTGTGCGTGCTGGCTTTGGAGAGGGCGACGAATTCGTCGATACCGACGAATTTGGTTCCCTTGTACTGAATCTTGCGGGAGACGATGGGGCGCAGACGAATCTCGGCCCAGGTGATGAGGCCGGTGAGGCCCATGCCGCCGACGGTCGCAGCGAACCAGTCAGGATTTTCAGTCGGGCTGCATTCGAAACGTGCTCCATCGGAGCGTACCAGTTCGAAGCGCAATACGTGATTGCCGAAGGTTCCGGCGATGTGGTGGTTCTTGCCGTGGATGTCGTTGGCAATTGCTCCACCTACGGTTACATATTTTGTGCCGGGTGTGACGGGTAGAAAAAAGCCGCGGGGCACCGCAAAGTCTAGGATCTCGGCGAGTGTTACTCCGGCTTCGCAGCGCAGGATGCCGGTTGCAGGATCGAAGTGCAGGAGGCGGTCCATGCCGCGCGTTTTGAGCAGCGTTCCGTGTTCGAGCAGGCATACGTCGCCGTAGCTGCGGCCTGCGCCTACGGGCAGGATTTTTGTCGCGGGCGGTTGCGGCAACGGGAAATCGGTCGTCCAATTCAGGGGGACGAGGTCGGCTTCGAGTTTTGGGTAGCGTCCCCATGATTCGAACTTCGGGGACTCAAATTTCGGCTGCGAATTGCGTGGCATTCTTCTCCATCGTAACGGATGCGCGTGTGCAGAAATCTAGTAGGTAGCGAAGACGGCAACTGCGACTACAGCCAGGCCAATCAGGAGGCTCATGCGGTCGGTGACGGCGAAGATGACGGGGTCTTCGTTCATCTCTCCGCGCGAGGCGAGGAGCCACACGCGGCTGATCCAGAGCAACATAAGAGGAACCATGAGCCACATGCGGATGGGGTGTCTGTAGAGTTTGGTTACGTTGCTGCCGCTGATGTAGAGCGAGAAGACGACGACGGCTGCGTAGGCGCTGGCTGTGCCGAAGCTGCGAAGCTGCTCTATATCAGCTACGAGGTAGCCGCGTCCGTTAGAAGGCGCTTTGCCGAGTTCGCGGAGCTTCTGCATCTCGCTGAAGCGCTTGACCAAGGCGAGGCTGAAGAAGAGGAAAACAGAAAAGCCGGCGAGCCATGTAGAGATGATGGTGCCGGTGGCTGCTCCTCCGGCGAGCATGCGAACCGTGTACAGGCCGGAGAGGATGATGACGTCGACGAGCACAACTCTCTTGAGTGCGAGAGAGTAGCTCAGAGTGACGACGAGATAGAGTGCCAGCCAGCCAAGAAATTCTATGGGCAGGAAGAGTGTTCCGAGGAATGCTACCGTCAAAAAGACAATGATGATCGCGATTCCAGTGGATACGGGCAGGTCACCGGCGGCAAACGGGCGAAAGCGTTTTCGGTGGTGTTTGCGGTCGGTTTCTATATCGAGCAGGTCGTTGACAATGTACGTGGCCGAGGCGCAGAGGCTGAAGCAGAAGAACGCCAGAACCGCCTGCAGGATGAGCGGCACCTTCAAGGAATGAGCCAGCAGCAGCGGCACAAAGATGAGCACATTCTTGGCCCACTGATGCAGGCGGATGGCCTTGAGGAAGGCTTTTCCTCGCGACGCGCGGTCTTCGAAATGCTGGTGGATTTCTATTTTGTGCGTCTTGACCAGAGACTTTAGAGACGCGTGAGGATTGGCCAGCATGGCCGCTCCGGCGTGTTCGAGTAATGGAAGATCAGGGCGGGCGTTTCCGATGTAGTCGAAGTCCTGGCCGTTAAATTCAGCACGCAGGCTGGCCAACTTGTTATTGCCGGTGAGGTTGGTACTGCCGTCGCTCGCAAGCACTCCGTCGAAGATTCGGAGATGGGCCGCGATTCTCTCGGCGAGGCGCGCATCGGCTCCAGTGGTGAGGTAGATGCGGCGGCCCTGTCCGCGCTCCTGTTCGAGCCATGCCAGCAGCGGACGGTTGTAGGGGAGATGGGCCACATCGAGCAAAACATGATTGGCGACTTGCGCCTTCAACGCGGCTTTGCCATCGAGAACCCAGCGGAAGGTTTTGAGAGCGCTTGCCGGATGCGTGCGCAGGAGAACGAGCAGTGAGTCGATCAGCGTATCACTCTTGACGAGCGTGCCGTCGAGGTCGACGCACAGGGGGCGAAGCAGCTCCAAATCGGGCTGCTGCTGTGTTTGTGTCTGCTCCTGCAAATGATTCACCTATTTTGATTATCGCCTGCTTACAGATGGATGCAAGCATTTTGGGCTGCCTTGGCGGTAGTGCTCAGCTGTCACCTTTTCGACTGTGCATGATCCGGGGATTTAAACTGGAGTGAATGGATCCGGAGCAGTCGCAACATTCCAACGGCCCATCATGGGCAACGATGCTGATTTTGCTTTTTCTGGCGATTCTGATAGCGATCGGGATCGCTTACCTGATGATCCATCCGTACATACATCGCTAAGCGGGTAGCTGCGCGCGGTCGGCGAGCAGGATCGGGATTCCGTCTTCGATTGGATACCTGCGCTGACATTGAATGCACCGAATCGCATTGGCTTCGAAAACTAAGCTGCCGTGGCATACGGGGCAGGCGAGCATGGCCAGCATCTCCGGGGAAAATGCCTTGTCCTTCATGCTTAACAGTGTACGCATCCTTTACCATGAGCAGAGATGACAACACCACGTTTACTCGATGGAAACGCAATTGCCGCGCAGATCAAGGCTGAGGTTGCCGCGGAGGTTGAGCAGCTTTCGGCGCAGGGGATTCGGCCTGGGCTGGCTGCTGTGCTGGTTGGGGATGTTCCGGCTTCTGAAATTTATGTTCGCAGCAAGGTTCGCACGAGCGGGCAGCTTGGCATTTTTTCCGATCTGATTACGCCTCCGGAGACGGTGACTACGGAGGAGATGCTGGAACTGGTCGCGCAGCTGAATGCTCGTGAGGACATTGATGGGATTCTCATCCAGCTTCCGCTACCGAAGCAGGTGAATGCGAAGCTGCTGCTGGAGGCTGTTTCTCCGGCGAAGGATGTGGACGGCTTTCATCCGGTGAATGTGGGACGCCTGCAGGCCGGGCAGTCGGCGCTCGCGCCGTGTACTCCGGCGGGCATGATCCAGATGCTGAAGAGGAGCAATCTGCCGATTTCCGGGCAGAATGCCGTGGTCATCGGCCGCAGCGACATTGTGGGCAAGCCGATTTCGATTCTGCTGCTGCATGAGAATGCTACGATCACGATCTGCCATAGCAAAACGCGCGATCTGGGCAGCTACACGCGCAATGCGGACATTCTGGTGGCGGCGATTGGGCGTCCGGGTTACGTCACTCCCGATCTGGTGAAACCGGGTGCGACGATTCTGGATGTGGGAATCAATCGCATCACGACGCGCGAGGAGTTCGACAAGTATTTTGCGGGGGATGCAAAGCGAGAAGAGATGTTCGTGCTGAAGGGGTCGACGATTGTGGGCGATGTGCATCCGGAGGCGTTCAAGGTTGCGGGGGCGTATACGCCGGTTCCGGGCGGAGTGGGGCCTCTGACCATCGCCATGCTGATGGCGAATACCGTGCGCGCGGCGAAGCTGCGGCGCGGGCTTGCGGTCTGAGCACGCGATGCTGCGCGTAGGGCTTACGGGCGGGCTGGGCAGCGGCAAAAGTACCGTTGCGCAGATGTTTGCCGCGCATGGCGTTCATGTCATTTCTGCTGACGAGGTGGGCCGCAGGCTGATGCAGCCGGGTGAGGAAGTCTTCCGGCAGATTGTGGAACATTTTGGCCCGGAAGTGGTACGTGGCGATGGGACGCTGAATCGTGCGCTGCTTGCCGATTTTGCGTTTCGCCAGGGCAGGCTGGATGAGTTGAACCGGATCGTTCACCCGGCGGTGATTGCGGCGCAGGAAGCGTGGGCGGATGAACTGGCTGCCCGCGAGCCAGATGCGATTGCCATGATCGAGTCGGCGCTGATTTTTGAGGCTGGGGTTACGGGGAGCGTTCCGGGATGGCGCGATCGCTTCGATCGCGTTGTGCTGGTTACCGCTCCGGATGTGTTGAAGGTCCAGCGATTTCTCGGTCGGATGAGCGCCGGAAAGCAGATGGACGAGGAACAAATCAAAGCGCTGGAGCAGGATGCGCGGTCGCGGCTGGCTGCGCAGATTCCGGACAGCGAAAAGATTCCGCTTTGTGACTTTGTGATCGATAACAGTGGATCGCTGGAGCAGACGCAGCGGCAGGTGGATGAGGTCTTTGCCCGGCTGCTGCAGAGAACGACTCGACAGGGAACCATAGATTTGCCGCCAGAATGAGGAAAAAGCAGATCCTTCCCTGCGCTCAGGATGACAAACCTTTGGGTGAGAGTTGACGCTGGATTCGTAATGTCTCGATACAGCCTAAAATAGAGAGTAATGCTTTTCGGCTGCCATCTCCCCCAAGTACCGACAGCCCGGCACAACTTTTGAACGGATGATGTCGCAATGATTTTTCGCAGGCTTGTTTTGGTTCTTGTGCTGGTTGGCGGCTTCTGGCTTCTTCTCAATCGCACCAGGCCGACGAACCCTCCCCTGCCGTCGATTGCTCCCGGTTCGCTGCATCTGACTGAGGCCCACGCGGCGCCGGAATACGATGCGGAAGAGCTGAACAACATTTCGGTTTATAAGAAGGCGCTGCCGTCGGTGGTGAACATTACCTCGTCTGCGGTCGCTTTTGACTTCTTCTATGGGCCGGTGCCGCAGCAGGGACAGGGCTCCGGGTTCATTCTGAATAAAGAGGGCCAGATTCTGACAAACTACCACGTGGTTGCTGATGCGCAGCAGGTGGAAGTGACGACCTACGACAAGCATCGCTACAAGGCGCGCGTTATCGGTAAAGACCGTCATCATGATCTGGCGTTGCTGCAGATCAATGCGCCGAATCTTGTGCCGTCGGTGCTTGCCGACTCGCGGAATCTGGTGGTGGGGCAGAAGGTTTATGCCATCGGCAATCCTTTTGGGCTGAATGGCACGATGACGACGGGCATCATCAGCGCGAAGCGGTCGATACGCGGGCCGTCGGGCGACCTGATTGACAATGCTATTCAGACGGATGCGGCGATTAATCCCGGCAACTCGGGCGGTCCGCTGCTGAATTCGCGCGGCGAGGTAATCGGCATCACGTCGTTGATTGCTACCAACCCGAACCAGGATGTGGAACAGAATGCGGGTATTGGTTTCGCTATTCCCATCGATACCGCAAAAGCTGTGTTGAGCGACTTTCAGCGCTATGGCCGCGTGCGCCGGCCTTCGCTGGGCATCGCTTCTTATCCTATCGGGCCGGATCTTGCCGATCAGATGGGCCTTGCTGCCGATTATGGCGTGCTGATTCAGCGGGTCCTGCCGGGTGGTCCTGCCGAACGCGCCGGACTGCGCGGCGGCAACCAGACCGCTTATCTCGGCAACATGCAGATTTATCTTGGCGGCGACTTGATTGTGGGTATCGATGATCAGCAGGTGACGAGTACGCAGGATATCGACGAGATCATGGACCACCATCAGGCTGGCGACGTGGTCACGATTACGTTCTTCCGTGGCCGCCGCAAGCTGACTACGCGGTTGACGCTTGGCGAAGCGGGAGAGCGTTCGACATAAGGCAATGACGCCGCAGGATCAATTCGATATCGCAAAGCTGCGCATTCTTGATGGCGGCATGGCGACGGAACTGGAGCGGCGCGGCTGCAATATCAACGGGCCGCTTTGGTCGGCGCATGTTCTGGCGGATAGCCCCGAGACGATTGAGGCTGTTCACCTGAGCTATCTTGAGGCCGGCGCGGACTGTATCCTGACGGCGAGTTATCAAGTTTCGGCGATGGGATATGCGGAATTGGGGCAGCCGGCTTCTGCGGCGGCCGATGCGCTGCGGCTGTCAGTCGATCTGGCTGTGGCTGCACGCGAACGGTACCGGCGGCAATCTTCGCGTCCTGTCTGGATTGCGGCCTCGCTGGGGCCTTATGGGTCTGCCCTGCATGACGGATCGGAGTATCACGGGAATTATGGTGTCGGCTTTGCTGAGCTGGTCCGGTTTCATGCGGAGCGGCTGGCGATTGTCGAAACAACAGAGGCTGATTTCGTCGCGCTTGAGTCTGTTCCCTCGCTCGAAGAGGCCGAGGCTATCATCGAAGCGCTGCATCGGCACCCGACCGTTTATGGCTGGATTTCTTTTACGTGCAAGGATGAGCAGCATGTTTCCCATGGAGAGAAACTGGCGCACTGCGCTGAATTTCTTGACAGGCAGAGGCAGGTCGTCGCCGTGGGCATCAACTGCACGCAGCCGAAGTTCGTTCTGCCGCTGATCGGCGAAGTGAAGCGGGCGACGCGCAAGCCCATCGTCGTTTATCCCAACTCAGGCGAAGGCTGGGACGCGGAACACCGCTGCTGGACGGGCACCTCAGACGCCGTGGGCTTTGGCGTTCTCGCGCGGGAATGGGCGGCAGCGGGAGCGCAGATCATCGGCGGATGCTGCCGCACCGGTCCTGAGCACGTACGAGCGATTCGAGAGAGTCTGTCGGCGATTCCCGCCGCGCTCTGAATCTCTATTTTCCTTCGTAAGCCTGCTTCAGGACTTCAATATCGATCTTGCCCATCTGCAGCATGGCCTTCATGACTCTTTGAGATTTCTCGGGGTCTTTGTCGCTCAGCATTTCGCCGAGAACGGTGGGAATGATCTGCCATGACAGGCCAAACTTATCCTTGAGCCAGCCGCAGTGATCTTCTTTTCCGCCGTCAGCGGTGAGCTTTGCCCATAGCTCGTCTACTTCTTCCTGTGTTTTGCAGTCGACATAGAGCGAGATGGCCGGCGAGAGCTTGTAGTGTGGGCCACCGTTGAGAGCCATGAATTGCTGACCTTCGAGCTCAAATGTTGCCAACATGACGGAGCCTTTCGGGCCGGGGCCGGCATCTCCGTAGCGGCTGACAGTGCCGATTTTTGAATTCTTGAAAATGGAGACGTAGAGTTGCATTGCCTCCTCGGCGTTGTTATCGAACCACAAAAATGGCGTAATCTTCTGCATCTTTGCCTCCTTGACGATCCGGGTGCCATCGGAACTCCGATGCGCCTCGGCGGGTGCTGAGTGGCCTCACAGGACGTTCTACTATGAACCCCAACCATGCGACAATATAGAAGTAACCGCCATGAAATCTGAATCTCTCCCTGTAGCCCCACGGGCTGTCTCTGTCACACCTGAGCTTCTGGCTCAACACAGCATCACACCCGACGAATATGAGCGCATCACCTCCGCACTGGGGCGTACGCCAAGTCTCACGGAACTGGGTATTTACAGCGTTATGTGGAGCGAGCACTGCTCCTATAAGTCGTCGCGCGTGCATCTGCGGCGGCTGCCTACCAGGAGCGACCGCGTGGTGCAGGGGCCGGGCGAAAATGCCGGCATTATCGACGTGGGTGATGGCTGGGCCTGTGCCTTCAAGATTGAGTCGCACAATCACCCTTCGTACATTGAGCCATTTCAGGGTGCGGCCACCGGCGTTGGCGGGATTCTGCGCGACATCTTCACCATGGGCGCGCGGCCTCTGGCGGTGATGGATTCGCTGCGCTTCGGGCCAATTGTGGAAGACGAGGACACGCCGCAGGAGATCGTGCATAAGAACCACTCCATTGTTGAGGGCGTGGTGCATGGCATTGCGGGATATGGCAACTGCTTCGGGGTTCCGAATCTGGGTGGCGAGACGCGCTTTGAGGAGTGCTACTCGGGTAATCCGCTGGTGAATGCTTTTGCGCTTGGGCTGGTGCGGCGAGATGAGATTTTCTACGCAAAGGCTACGGGTGTTGGGAATCCAGTGATTTATGTCGGCGCCAAGACGGGGCGCGACGGGATTCACGGCGCAACGATGGCCAGCGAGGAGTTCAAGGAAGGCTCGGAGCAGAAGCGGCCCAACGTGCAGGTGGGCGATCCGTTTATGGAGAAGCTGCTGCTCGAAGCCTGTTTGGAAGCGATGAAGACCGGCGCGATTGTCGGGATTCAGGACATGGGGGCGGCTGGGCTTACCTGTTCTACCTGCGAGATGGGCGCGCGCGGTGGCGTGGGCCTTGAAGTGGAGCTGGACAACGTGCCGCAGCGTGAAACCGGCATGAGCGCTTACGAGATTATGCTCAGCGAATCGCAGGAGCGGATGCTGCTGGTTGCCGACAAGGGGCGCGAGCAGGAAGTGCTGGATGTATTTACGAAGTGGGGGCTGGATGCGACGATTGTCGGGACTGTGATTCCGCAGCCACGCCTTCGCATTCTGCACCATGGCGAACTGGTCGCCGATATTCCGAACCAGTCGCTTACGGATGATGCTCCGGTGTATCACCGTCCGGTTGGTGAGTGGATTGCGCCTGTTCCGGTCGAGCCGACCCGAAGCGCGCTCGATAAGATGGGCTACGAGGACAGGCCTTCGACACGCGACTACACCGACGATTTGCGTGCGCTGCTGGCTTCGGCGAATATCTGTTCGAAGCGCTGGGTGCATGAGCAGTACGACACGATGGTGCAGACGAACACTGTACAAGGCCCGGGCGGCGAGGGTGGGGTTATACGTATTAAGGGGACCAAGCGAGGTCTTTCGATGGCGCTTGATGGCAACGGACGCTGGTGCTATCTCGATCCGAATCTGGGCGCCAAGCACGCCGTTGCTGAGGCAGCACGCAAGGTCGCCTGCACAGGCGCGACGCCGATTGCAGCTACGAACTGTCTGAATTTTGGCAATCCGGAGAAGCCGGAGATTATGGCGCAGCTTTCTGCGGCCATCGACGGTATCTCGGAGGCTTGTATCGCGCTGGGTACTCCCATTACCGGCGGTAATGTATCGCTCTACAACGAGACACGCGGCGAAGGCATTTATCCGACGCCGGTGCTCGGAATTGTCGGGATCATTGAAGATGTGACGAAGACCGTTCCTGCAGCTTTTCAGAAAGCGGGCGACAGCGTCCTTGTTATCGGCCCGAAGAAGCTGCCTACGATTGAAGAGCGTTTGCGCGAATTCGGTTCTTCGGAGTATGCGAAGACGGTTGTTGGCGAAATCTGGGGAACGCCGCCTGCGCTCGATCTCGATACGGAAGCGGCGCTGCAGAAATGTCTGGTGGAGCTTGCAGATGCCGGCCTTCTGCATTCTGCGAGCGACATATCGGATGGTGGCATTGCGGTTGCGCTCGCCGAGGGTGCCTTCGGCAATGGCGTTGGCGTCACCGCGCATCTGCAGGAAGGGCCGGATCTTCCCGACGCCTGGCGTCTCTTTGGTGAAACTCCTTCGCACGTCATCGTCAGCTGCAATGCTTCTGCTGTCGAGGAGATCAAGGCAATCGTCCGGAAATATGCAGTACTGCTGGTGCAGAATATCGGTGAGACAGGGAACGATCACTTGCGTATCAAGGTAAACGGCAAAACGGCAATTGACGAAAGCGTTCATGGATTGCGGCATGTTTGGGCTGGCGCGCTCGAAGCCGAGCTCTATGACGAGGTGCTGGCGTGAGCCGTTTGCTGATCGAAGGCATTCCTGGCAAGGAAACGCAGGTACGTTTTGCGAGCGCCTCCACGAGTGCGCTGCAGGATGACAAGCTGCGGGAGGAATGTGGCGTTGTCGCGATTCACGGGCATCCGGACGCGGCTCGGCAGACATATCTTGGTCTTTACGCATTGCAACATCGCGGGCAGGAGTCTGCTGGCATTGCGACTGCCGATGGCACGAATCTCTCGAATATCAAGGGCATGGGGCTTGTTGCCGACATCTTTACCGAAGAAGTGCTGGCGAAGCTGCACGGCGATATGGCCATCGGGCACACGCGCTACTCGACGACCGGCGACTCCGCGTTGCTGAACGCGCAGCCCATTCGTGTGGATTCGACGAAGGGGCTCATCGCGATTGCGCACAATGGCAACCTGGTAAATCTCGGCAACGTTCGCGCGAAACTTGAACGCGAAGGGGCTTTCTTTCAGACGACGAGCGACTCCGAGATCATCGTCCAGCTTATTGCACACTCGAAGGAAGGCACGCTGGTTGACGCTATTGCGGATTCGCTGCGGCAGGTGGATGGCGCATTCTCGATTGTGATGATGACACGTGACCGCGTCTTTGCTGCGCGCGATCCTCGCGGCTTTCGTCCGCTGTCGATGGGACGCATTTCGAATCCGGATGGACCGGACACCATTGTCTTTGCTTCGGAGACCTGCGCTTTCGATCTGCTGCGCGCGAAATTCGAGCGCGATGTGCAGCCGGGTGAACTGGTCATGGTTACGCGCGATGGCGTTACCTCGCGGCAGTATTCGACTGGGATACCGCAATCGAGCTGCATCTTCGAGCACGTCTACTTTGCGCGGCCTGACAGTAAGATTTTCAATCGCTGGGTGCAAGAGAGCCGCGAAGAGATGGGTCGCCAGCTTGTGCGCGAATCGCCGGTCGACGCTGATCTTGTCGTTCCGGTTCCGGACAGCGGTGTGACTGCAGCGATTGGCTATGCTGCGGAGAGCGGTATTCCCTTTCGCTTCGGGCTTATTCGCAACCATTATGTTGGTCGGACGTTTATCGAGCCGGAACAGCGCGTGCGCGACTTTGGCGTGAAGCTTAAGCTGAACCCGGTGCGGAATCTGCTCGAAGGCAAGCGCATCATTCTAATCGACGACTCGATTATCCGCGGGACGACGAGCCGAAAGATCGTTCGCATGGTTCGCGCCGCGGGGGCCAAGGAAGTGCATTTACGCATCAGCTGTCCGCCGACGATCTCGCCCTGTTTCTATGGCGTCGATACGCCGCGCAAGCAGGAATTGATTGCCGCTAATAATTCGATCGAAGAAATTCGGCGTTTTATTGAAGCCGATTCGCTTGCCTATTTGTCACTCGAAGGGTTACAGAAGGCCTGCGATGGCGCCGAGGGCAATCACTTCTGTGTTGCCTGCTATACGGGTGAGTATCCGACGCAGTGGGTCGATGTGGAAGACATTCTGCCTGCTGCCGTAGCTCGATAAATTCCGCACAACCCACGGCATCTCTGTTGCTTCCCATCTTCAGGAGGAAGACTATGCCGACGAAGAAGAAGGCGAGCAGCCGCAAATACGGCGCGGCTGCGTCGAAGTCCGTGGAGCGCGAGATGCGTGCGATGAAAGAAGGAAAGCTGAAGAGCGGTCGCAGCAAGAAAAAAGTGACCAGCCGCAAACAGGCCATTGCCATCGGCCTCTCGGAAGCACGTAAGGCGGGGGCGAAAGTCCCGAATCCGCCGAAGAAAAAGAGCGCAAAGAAATCGAGTAAAAAGGCCGCGTAGGAGCTGTTTCTATCTAGGCGGCTGCTTCGAGGTCGCGCTCTTCCAGCGGATCGATTGAGCTTGTAGGCAGCGACTTACGCAGCCAGCGCACAGGCGCGGTGACAAAGGAAAGTGCCAGCACGGGCAGCTGTCGCAGGTCGGATGCGAGAGAACGGCTTTCTTCCCCGACGAGCATGGCGCCGTTTTCCATGAGATGCCAGTGAAACATCGCCGAGACGAGCGTGAAAATCAAGGCACCCACTCCCAGTGCATGAGCGTCGATGTGATCCAACAGCGAATGGGCAATTGCATCCGCGCCTAACGAAGTGAATGGAACAACGACGACGACGGCCAGCCATGCGATATAACGGGGCCTGATGCCAAGGGCCTGCTGTTGCCAAGCGGAAAAGACGCCGGCGGTCAACAATACATACGCGATTTCTACTGCGCTGAAGTGCTGGCGCGCATGAGGATGAACGTGCCGCAATGCGGCCATGCAAGCTGCGCCGCGGCACAGGGCAGTGATGAGCGCGGCTTTCCAGTTCCAGTGCGTGAAGGCGAAGAGCCAGGCGCGGTTGTCCTTTATCGTCTGCATGCTGCCGACAAAGTAACGTGCCTGCAACAACATGCCGTCAACAAAGTATTACGATTCCGCAAAACTTGCCGGACAGTACCAAAAAAGAAATCAAAATAGTCGGTGCGCAACTTTCTGTTACCCGTTGGGTTACGAATGGCAGCGTCGTCAACTCTGCGGCGCAAAACTAATATCTCGGCAACATTCCCCGGGCGCTGGTCTTCCTCAGTCGATACGGGATGGCTGCTGTTTTTCTTCTGGTTCCGGGGAAAAGGTGTTTTTCACGGTCACACATGGTTCGCGGAAGCGAGCCAACACCACGTGTGCGCGTGCAAGATACCTGACTTGCGCAGCTGTTCACACTTGGCTGGGAGATTGAAGCACGACGACTGGGTGTGATGTGCAGAAAGAGAAGACCCACTCATGTACTCCAAGTCTCACGGTAAAGCATTTGCATTCTCTTTTGTGTCAGTGGCGCTGATTGCACTTCTGGCAGGTGGCTGCGGAACAACCTCCCCCGGCACTTCCTCGAATCCCTCTTCTACTTCAACTCCGTCCGGTTCCGCGTTTGTTATTGGAACGGATGCGCCGCTGGCAGGCGTCGCCTCCTTTGCAGTACAGATACAAAGCGTGGATGCGATCGATGCAAGCGGCAATCAGGTGCCATTGCTCAGCGGCACTCCCACGATCGATTTTGCGCGGTATAACGGGCTGCAAACCTTGCTGGACATGAATAATGTGCAGGTCGGCACATACAACAGCATTGCCGTCACATTGGGCACTGCAACGATCGGATACCTCCAGACCCAAGCCGGCGCTGCGCCAACGATTCAGACGATGCCGGCTGTCCTAACGCAGACTACGGTGACAACCCAACTCAGTACGCCTCTCGTGGTTGCCCAGACAGAGCCTGTGGGCATACACCTCGATTTTGACCTCCGGAAATCGATCCAGGTAGATAGCAGCGGACAAATCACCGGACAAGTCACGCCTACGTTTGATGTGAAGGCGGTTACACCAAGCGACCCCGGGGCATATATTGACGAATTTGACGCTGGAGTCGTGAGTGTGAATGCCTCGGGGCAGTCGTTTGTGATTCAAGGTCCGCATGGACGGCAATTTACCGTTCAGGTTAATGGGCAGACAGAATGGGACAACAACGAAAGCATCAGCAACTTGACTACGAGCAGCATTGTGCAGATTTCCGGCACGCTGGATCGCGCGGATTCAACGATCGACGCCGATGAGGTTGCGATCCTCTCGCAGGATGGCTTCTATGCGGCGGGTCAGATCACGTATGTGCAGCCTCCCTCGGGAACGGCTTCGAGCTTCGATCTGTATGTTCGTGGTCTGCTTCCGACAACTACGGCCCTGACTCTTGGTCAGATTGCGCAGATTAACCTCAGCGGAAACGAAAAATACTTTATTTACTGGATGCATAATCCTTTGACGCAGTTCCTATTCAACTCCGGCGCGCTTGTTCCGGGGCAACATGTTTCAGTCGGAGGGCCTGCCAGCGGAGCCGCCGACCCGCAGGCTGTCACAGTGAAGCGGGTGGTGTTGCGGCACTGGGGCTACAACGGAACGGTCGTTCCGGGAAGCGTAGACCCCGGCAATCAAACCTTCCAGATGAACGTTACAGGGTTCGCGGGTCAGCTGGTACCCGGTCCTGTGACAGTGTTTGTCGCCGATGGCACACACTATCGCGATGGATTAACCAAGCTGGGCGATGTCGGTTCGGTGACTAAAGTCCGCGTGGTGGGGTTGCTGATCAAAGATCCGTTTTCGAGTCAGCTGGTACTGCTGGCTCACTATGTCGACGATATGGATTCCTAAGAGCAGCATTTTGTTCGGGTTACAGCGACGAGGGGATGGCATTTGCTGTCCCCTCGTTTGTTCTTTGCGACCGGACGGTTCGCTTTTCACCTTTGCTTTGCGCTACAATTCTTCGCCAAAGGCCGGGTTCACCCGGACACCACACCGTGCCGCCCGTCGATAGCGGCGGGCGAGATGGCTGCAAGCCCTAAATCCAAGGTGCCTGGCCGGATGCATGCTTGTCGCATCCATCTGGATTCTTGGTCCAGAGGAGGCACCCATGAAAGGCTTTCGTTCCTCGTCCTCTTCCCACACATTTGCCGGTCTGGCCGTTGTTTCGCTCATGTGCGCATTCTCATTGCAACCTCTCGCGCAGACTCCGCGATCCTTCCTTGCGCTTGGAAGCTATGCCCAGCAGCCTCCCGTAAAGGCGGTTGACGACACACCGCACTTTGCGATGAGTGCGGAGATGCAAGGGGACATTATGATGGCGCACCAGCGTTATGTTGCCGCGCTGGATGCTTACCGGCAGGGCCCCACGGATTCAGCCGTGATGTGGAACAAGATGGGGATTGCGAACCATCACATGTTTAATCTGAAGGAAGCGCAAAGAGACTATGAAAAAGCTCTCAAGCTGAATCCCGCTTATCCGGAAGCGCTGAATAACCTTGGCGCGGTCTACTACGGGGAGAAGCTATTTAAGGATGCGGAGCGGGCTTACAAGAAGGCTATTAAACTCAGTCCGAAGGCTGCGATGTTCTATAGCAATCTGGGTACTGCTTATCTTGCGGAAAGCAAGTATAAGAAAGGCGCGGAATGCTACAAGACGGCGCTCGCACTTGATCCCAATGTTTTTGAGAGTGACCCAGCGGCAAGGATTTCAGAAACCGGACCTACTCATGAGATCGCAACCCTGAATTATTTGCTGGCAAAAACATATGCCGAAGCAGGTAGAAAGACGGAAGCGCTGCTCTACCTGCGAAAGGCGATCGATGAAGGCTTCAACGACCGCAAAAAACTGCTCGAGGACAAGGAGTTCGCAAGCCTTCGGGATGTGCCTGAATTTCAACACCTGATTGCGGAAAAGAAAGAGTAGCTGCTGGCTGCCAACTCACATCAGACTGGCTTCCAGGCTTCCTTCAACGGTATTCTGCTTGGAGTGAAGACGTCTATCAGCGTTTCCAAAGAGGATTATCTTAAGGCAATTCTAGAAGCCGAGAGCGAAGGCCAAACCGTCATTTCCGCTACACTTGCGCACTGGCTTGGGGTTTCTGCACCGGCTGTTTCGATGGCCCTGCGCCGTCTGAAGCGTGACGGCTTTGTCGATGTAAAAGCGGACGGCATTGTCCGGCTGACGGCAAAAGGCAAAGAGACAGCTTATCGCACAGCGTTGCGGCATCATCTCATCGAGCGGATGCTCTCGGAAATGTTTGGAATGCCGTGGTATGCGGTACATGACGAAGCTGAACGGCTGGAGCATGCGGTTTCTCCGGCGTTCGAGGCCCGACTGCTGGAAAAATTGGGCGAGCAGGGCACCTGCCCCCATGGCAATCTGGTCTTGCCGGAAACGCCCGCACAACGCAGCAAACAAGGTATGGAACTGCTTTCCGGGGCGAAAGAGCAGGCCGAATATACGGTGTGCAGCCTGTATGAGCGCGATCCCAGGCTGCTGCAGTTTCTGAATGAGGTGGGTGTGGAACCCCAAGGCACAGTTCGTGTCGTAAGAAAAAATTACGATCAGACGGTCGCCATCGAGACATCCAAGGGCAGCTTTACGATTGGAGCTCCGGCTGCGGAGAAGGTCTGGATAAAGCGGCGCCGCGGCAAAGCATAGGCCTTCTCCACCTTTTGGTGGAGTGTGCTCCCGGCCAATGGGTGTGTAGTATTCGAGTTAGCCTGTAATGCCCATTCGCCGCCATCTTTGGAGTATCTGTTGCACAGGGCTGCTTTTGCTGGCTGGTCGCAAAGCAGCCGCGCTCGACCCGCACTATCCTCTTCCGCATTATGGATACCAGGCGTGGCAGACCGATGATGGGCTGCCACAAAACACTGTTCATGCAGTATTGCAAACGCGAGATGGCTATCTGTGGTTTGCCACAGAGGATGGTCTTGTACGATTTGATGGCGCGCAGTTCACCGTTTTCGACAAGAAAAGTACGCCGCAGCTTGGCAGCGATCTGATCTATAGCCTGTTTCAGGATCGGCAAGGGATGCTGTGGATCAGCACCTCTGGCGGGCTTACTCGCTTCGAGAACGGTGAGTTCAAGCTATTCACTACAAACGAGGGATTGCCCGCGAATACAGCCTGGTCGGTCCATCAGAGTCGCGATGGCAGCCTGTGGGCATTAACGACTGCAGGCCTGGGTAAGTTTGCGAACGGGCATTTCCAACCGCTTGACTTTCCGCAAGGGCTATCAGCCGCGAGCACTCTCGTAGAGTCTCCGGATGGCTCACTATGGGTGAATTCCGGTAACAGTCTGCTGAGAATTGATCCCGCGCACACATCGGTTACAACGGTGGTGGAAGGTCCGGAGCAAATTCAATCTCTGGCGGTAGACACTCACGGAACGATTTGGGCGGGTTCACACGCTGGCTTGAGAACCGTTACTTCGGACGGCACGGAAAATACTTTTCATTTACCTGATGCGCTGGGCGCCGACGTTAACTACCTGCATGGCACTGCCGATGGTCACCTCTGGATCGGGACGACGAATGGCCTCGGTGAGTACGATGGCAAGACGACACACGTTTTTGCGGTTCGCGATGGATTACCGGGGAGCCGCGTCACCAGTGTCTTTGAGGATCGTGAGCACTCCGTTTGGGTGGCTACCGATCACGGTCTGGCTCGCATTGTGGGCGGGCGCGTTTCCGCACTAACTCCCAAAGAAGGCCTGTCTGGCAATGTCGTGCTTGCGTTCTACGAAGATCGTGAGGGCAATCTGTGGCTGGGAACGGAATCGGGCGGCGTCAGCGTGTTGCGCGATCGAAAATTTACGACGTATACGGCGCAGGACGGACTGACTGATGATCTTGTGCGCTCAGTATTTCAGGATCACACAGGGACCATGTTGATTGGCACGAACGGCGGCGGTGTCGATCAGTATCAGAGTGGAAGGTTCTCATCCTTATCGACTGCCAACGGCTTGTCGAGCAACGTAGCTCTTGCTTTGACGGATGACGCGAACGGAAATATCTGGATCGGAACTCCAGACGGACTGAATCGCGTACAGGGAAACCGCGCCACTGTCTTCACCTCTGCCGATGGACTGGCCGATGACTTTGTGCGTTCACTTTACACAGATCACGCTGGAGTGTTGTGGATTGGGACGCGTCATGGATTGTCGCGCTATGAAAATGGCCGGTTCACTTCGTATTCAGCGATGGATGGCTTAGGCAGCGATCTGGTCGGAGCAGTTGTAGAGGACGCGGACCACAGCTACTGGATCGGTACGCTCGGTGGCCTTACCCACTTTGCGAACGGCAGCTTTACGAATTACTCCACGCAGAATGGGCTGTCGAGTAATGTCATTACGGCGCTTTATCAGGACCCGGACGGAATGCTTTGGATCGGGACAAATGGCGGCGGCCTGAATGAAAGAGTCGGCGGAAAGTTTGTGAGCTTTTCAGCTGGAAATACATTGCCGCAGGATATCTACGGGATTCTCGATGATGGAAGCGGGAACCTTTGGCTTGGATCGAGCAAAGGCATTTTCCGCGTCAGTAAGAAGCAGCTGAGTGCAGGAGCCGCGGCTGCGATTCGGCCTGATATCTACGGCACGGCCGACGGCATGCGCATCAGTGAATGCAGCAGCGGCGGCCATCCGGCAGCCTGGAAAGCCAAAGACGGGACGCTGTGGTTTGCGACGCTGCGCGGTGTCACAGAAGTCGATCCGGCGCATATGCCTGTGAATCGTGTGCCTCCATTAGTGGCGGTGGAACAGGCGCTGGTGGATGACGCGGCGCTGCCAATGCGAGATGCAGAGGTCGGCCCGGGTCATACGCGCTTTGCTTTCCAATATGCCGGGTTGAGTTTTGTTGCGCCGCAGAAGGTTCGATTCCGCTATAAGCTCGATGGCTTCGATCGCGACTGGGTCGATGCCGGGACGCGTCGGGTTGCGTACTACACGAATATTCCTTCCGGGCGTCATACCTTTCGCGTGATAGCGTGCAACAACGACGGGGTGTGGAGTGAGCAGGATGCAACGTTTGATTTTCGTCTGCGTCCACATTTTTATCAGACTTACTGGTTCTATCTGTTCGTCGTGATTTCTGTGCTGCTTCTGGCCTATGAAATCTATCGGTGGCGAGTCCATACGGTTCAAGCACAATTCGATGCTGTTCTTGCTGAACGGAATCGCATTGCACGCGAAATCCACGACACGCTGGCGCAGGGCTTCGTTGCGGTTTCGGTGCAACTGGAAGTTGTGGCTCGTCTGCTGTCTACTTCAACCGATGCTGCGCGAGAACATCTGGAGCAGGCGCGGACTTTAACCCGTGAGTGCCTGGCTGAGGCGCGAAGCTCGATCTGGAACCTGCGCTCGCAGGCGGCAGCGGAAAGTGATCTGGCGTCATCGCTGACTCAATCTGCGGAGCGGATCACGGCGAATACGAGCGTGAAGGCACGCGTGCAGGTGAGTGGAACATTTCGCCCCATTGACGCGCGCATTGAAGCGGAAATACTCCGCATTGGCCAGGAGGCAATTACAAATGTTGTGCGCCATGCGCAGGCCCAGAATGCGAATGTCACGTTGCTGTTCCAGGAAAAGCTGCTGCGCATGACGATCAAAGATGATGGGCGCGGGTTTGAGGGAGATGCTCAGGAGCAGAGCCAGAATGGACACTATGGCCTCAGAGGCATGCGCGAACGCGCAGAACTGATTGGCGCACGTCTGACAGTAAAAAGTGCCAGGAACGAAGGCACTGAAGTTCAAGTCGAGGTTGCAATTTGAAAAGGAACGTATGGCCGAATTGATAGAGATCATGGTGGTCGATGACCATCACATTGTGCGGCAAGGGCTGGTCGCTCTTATTGGGACTATACCGGATATGAAGGTTGTGGCCGAGGCGGCGGATGGGGCGCAGGCCGTAGAGTTATTTCGCAAGCACCGTCCTGCGGTTACGCTCATGGATCTTCGCCTGCCGAATATGAATGGTGTGGATGCCATCACTCAGATACGTCAGGAATTTTCTGACGCACGCATTATTGTTCTCACTACTTTTGATGGCGACGAAGATATCTATCGTGCCCTGCAGGCGGGGGCCAAGGGATACCTGTTGAAAGGCATGAACGCCGATGAGCTGACCGATGCCATACGCATCGTGCACGCCGGGAAATCGCGCATACCAGCGGTGGTGGCGGAACGCCTTGCTGAGCGCATGGGCGGCCCTTCGCTTACCGGGCGGGAACTGGACGTGCTGAAGCGAATTGTCGGTGGCCGCAGCAACAAAGAAATAGCGAGCGACCTCTTCATTTCTGAGGCGACGGTAAAGACACATATCAACAGCATTCTCAGCAAGCTGGGAGTGAGTGACAGAACACAGGCCGCGACGACGGCCCTGCAGAGAGGGATTGTGCACCTTGACTGAGACGGCAGCTTACATCAGAAGGGTACTTGCGTTGTTGATGCTTCTAACCTTGGTGAATGGGACTTTTGCGCAGGAGCCAAGGTCGGGGTCGTGGCGCGTTGCAACAGAAGCAGAGCTGAAGGCGTTGATTCCGCCTCGGGCTCCAGTGATTCAGGAACGCATCGAAACCGAATTGCGCACAGCTTCCGGGATTACTGACGGCAAGGGCAAGTACGTTGCCGGAGTGGTTTTGATCACTGCGGGATATTCCGCTGAGGGTAAATATTCTCACTATTTCATCGCACAAGTGCCGGTGAAAGTCGGCGATGTCCAGCTCAATGCGGGAGAGTATCTGATTGGCTGGAAGCATAATGAAGATTCACTTACAGTTAATTTTTATGAAGCGGCTAGCGGCAAATTTCTTGGTAGCGTAGAAGCGGTAAGGAATGCATCGATTACGCGCGTCGAGTCATTTCGCATCTGGCCACCGGGAGACAAATCTCTGATCCAGATTGGCCGATTCACATTCGCTTACCAGATCGTGAGTTAAGCACGCATGACTCCGTCCAGGGATGAGAAGCTTCTCACCATCCTCGATCAGAACTGGCAAGCCGAGATCAGCGGCGCGCGGACCTATGAGACGCTTGCGAGCCGCGAGAATGATCCCGTGCGCAGGAAGTCACTCCTGCATCTGGCCGCAGCAGAAAAGGAACACGCTGCACTATGGGCGCAGCGTATCCATGAACTCGGCAGCAAAGAGCCTGTTTATAGCGGCAAGGCTACGGGAGATGCCGATTCCATACTGAACCGGCTTGGCGGCTCCGATATGGCTTTGCGGCGTCTGGAGATCGATGAAAGCCGCGACATTGCCCGTTATAGCCAGCAATTGAAGAATCTCGGCGACGAGCCGAGTCTTGCGATTCTGCATCGCGTGATTGAAGACGAACGCGGACACTATCAGGAACTGAGCCATCTGATACGCAAGCGTTATCCACGCAGGGCTGCGCAATCGGTCGATCCAAAGACGTTGTTGGAAGAGCTTCTTGCAAAGCGCAGCGGGTCCGGAACGCGAGCCGCTGGATGGATCGGCGATGCTATTTACGGGGTCAATGACGGTCTGGGTGCGATCTTCGGCATTGTTTCGGGCGTTTCCGGCGCGACGCTGGGCAACAGCAAATATGTATTGCTCGCCGGGATGGCCGGAATGGTTGCCAGCGCGCTCTCCATGGGGTCCGGAGCCTACCTTGCGGCTAAGAGCGAACGCGAGATCTATGAAGCAGAGGTAGCACGCGAGCGTGAAGCAATCCAGATGAATGGACCGGAAGCACGCGAGCTGCTGTCGCTTTACTACCAGGTGAAGGGATTGCCGGCGGACGATGCTGACCGCATCGTTGAGCACATTGCGAAGGACGAGAAACAACTTCTGCGGGCACTGTCGTCGGAGAGATTGAACTCCACCGAGGACGCTCTGCGAAAGCCTCTGGTCTCGGCTATATCCGGTGCGGTCTCAACCGCGGTAGGTGCATTCATTCCTGTAGTTCCGTTTTTCTTCCTCAGCGGCTACCCTGCCGTGATTGTTTCGGCGATTGTTTCTCTGGCGGCTCATTTTGCCGTGGGCGCGGCGAAGTCACTCATCACAGTCCGCTCATGGTGGAGCAGCGGAATGGAGATGACGCTCGTAGGCGCAGTAGAAGGGATTGTCACTTATGTTATCGGCATTGGTTTAGGGCATATCGGGAATTAGTTTTCGCCCTTATGGAATGAGCCGGACAGATTTGCCCGGCTCGTTTGGGCTCTTCTTTTCTCACGGCTGCGGCATGACGAGGACTTCAACACCGGAAGCGGCATCACGATCGTGATACACCGTTTCGGTTGCCTTCTTGAAGTCCTCAGGCTTGGCGTGGGGAATGTCAGTGAACGTTTGCGGGTTGCGGTCGACAAGCGGGAACCATGAGCTCTGAATCTGCACCATGATGCGATGGCCCTGGCGGAAGGTGTGGTTGAGGTCTGGCATCGAGAAATCCACTTCGGTCATCTTGCCCGGTGTCATCGCTTCCGGTTTTTCCCAGCTGTTGCGGAACTTTGCGCGCATCGGCTCACCGCGCACCAGTTGCTGATAGCCGCCCATGCGCAGCGGTGGCGCGTCGAGTACTCGCTTGCCGGCTGCACTGCCTGTGTCGGGATCAGGATAGTCGTTCGGGTAGACGTCGATTAGCTTCACGACGAAGTCTGAATCCGTGCCCGTAGTTGCTACTTTTAGTTTTGGAGATATGGGGCCTGCGATGGTTACGTCTTCAGTCAGAGGTTCGGTCTGATAGACGAGGACATCGGTGCGCGATGATGCGAAGCCCTGATCGTCGACCATGTAACGCTGCGGTACTGTGTCTGTCGTGTATCCAACGAAGGGAACCGGATGTGCGGGATCGCTGATGTATTCGTCGGAGCCTTCTTTTGCGGCCGGCGGATCGAACGAAAGCTTGCCGCCTGCGTGGAGATAGAGCATCCTTGGTTTTGCCTGTGCAGGCGGCCATGCAGCGTAGGTGCGCCAGACATTTGTTCCGGTCTCAAAGACGTAGGCCTTCGGCATCGGAGCGCCCTTGCCTTTCAGGTAGTACTCGAAGAAGGGGAACTGAATATTCTTGCGGAAGAACTCGGCGGTCTTTGAGTTGAACTGCGCGTCTCCCAGATGATCGCCTTCGCTGCGCGCCCATCCGCCGTGGACCCACGGGCCTTCGACCAGCGTTGTGGTGGTTTCCGGATTGAACTTGTTGATCGCGTAGAAGGTCCCGTATGGGCCTGAGAGATCCTCGGCGTCATACCATCCACCAACAACGAGGACTGCGCATTTCACGTTCTTCATGTGCTGAGAGAGATCGCGCGCCTTCCAGTAGTCGTCAAACGTTGTGTGGTAAAGCTGGTCGTTGAAGAGTGGATTCGAGCCCTTCAGATATTTCTTGTCGAGGTTCGAAGTCGGGCCAGCCTGCAGGTAGAAATCGTAGGCGTTTGGCGTGCCCATGCTGAACGGGACTTCGTGCTTCGGTAGTGAAGGCTCATCGAACGGCTTGAAGAAAGTGTAGAAGCCGAAGTTTGCATCGAGCATGAACGCCCCGCCGTGATAGGCGTCATCGCCCATGAAAAGATTTGTCATGGGCGCCTGCGGCGATGCTGCTTTCAGCGCGGGATGCGAATCGATGATGCTGGCGGATGTGTAAAAGCCGGGGTAGGAGATGCCCCAGATCCCGGCTTTGCCGTTGTTGTTGGGCACATGCTTCAGCAGATACTCCAGCGTGTCATACATGTCAGAGCTGTCGTCGACATCCTGCGGCGACTTCTTGTCATCGATGTGCGGATGCATCTCGACGAACTTACCCTCGGACAGGTAGCGCCCGCGCACATCCTGATAGACGAAGATGTAGCCTGCCTTCTCAAATTCGTCAGAAGGCCCGAGATTCTTCTTGTACTGATCGACGCCGTAGGGAGCGACGCTGTACGGAGTGCGGTCAATCATGAAGGGGTAGCTCTGCGACGCGTCCTTCGGTACGTAGACTGACGTGAAGAGATGCACGCCGTCGCGCATCGGGATGCGGTATTCGTACTTAGTGTAATGCGCTTTGACGTAGTCTTCTTCAGGAGCGGCAGGCTTTTCCTGGGCGACTGCGAATTGGGACAGAACACTGGCAGCGAGACACAACCAGAGCAAATGAATCAGGCGGGCTTTCTTCATGACACCTCAGTAATATATGGATCGGGAAAAGACAGTCTAATGGATGCGCGTGCAATTTCGCGCCTTTTTATTGAGGCATGTGCCCGTAGTATTCCTGCAGCACCGAGAAGGCATTTTTCTTTTCGCCTTTGTCGGAGAGCAGGCCTTTGCGGTTGTAGTAGTCCTGGATGCCGGGAAGCTGCCGCATCGGAGAACGGAAATCCATCAAGACCCATGGAGTCATGCCGGCGAGGAATGGAATGTTCTTGAGCATCTGAAATTGCTGCTGGAAGACGTTCGCCTGGTACTCCTCGCTGAAGCGGTAATCCGCATCCTTGTGCAGACCTGCCTTCGCGCCGGCACCAAACTCACTGACGATGAGCGGCTTGTGCATTGGGTTTTCCCACTTGATCTGCGGTATGTCAGCTGGCTTGTCGCTGTACCAGCCGAAGTATTCGTTATAGCCGAGCACGTCGAGATACTGCCCCAGCGGATCGTCCATCACGATGGTTTTGTCGCCTGCGTAGCGATGGGGAATCACCATCGCGGAGGTAATGAGTCGAGTAGCGTCCTGCTGTCTCGCTAATCCTGCAAGCTTGCCGATGAACTCGGTTCGCTCGGGGCTGATTGGCGTTTCATTCGACATGGACCACATGATGACGGATGCCTTGTCGTTGTCGCGGCGGATCATTTCGTGGAGTTGCTGGCTGGCGACGTCGAAGGTCTGTGGGTTTGTCCACGCATTGCCCCAGTAGACGGGAGTCTCTGACCACACGAGAATGCCCAGTTTGTCGGCGACGCGCGTCATGTGCTCGTCGTGCGGATAGTGGGCGAGACGCACAAAGTTGGCGTTCAGATCGCGCGCCCATCCAAGTAGCGTTTCTGCGTCCTGCTCCGACCATGCGCGGCCTGAGCGGTACGGAGCCTCGGCGTGTATACAGATGCCTCGGAGAAAAAGTGGCTTTCCGTTCAAAACGATCTGTTCGCCCTGGACTTCGACTGTGCGAAAGCCGACGTCGTCTTTGAGTGTGTCGCTGCCTGCGCGCATTTCAACGGTATACAGTTTTGGCGAGGTCGGGGACCAGCGCTGCAGACCGGGTGCGCTGAGGGAGAAAGCGGCTTTTCCGGACGCATCTGTTTCGGATGTTTGCTCGATCTTCAGGTCTGGGATGTGCAGAGCTACTTTCTCGCCTGCTGCGGCACCAACAACATGCACGTAACCGTTTAGTTGATTCCCTGTGCCCTTCTGCAACTGCAGCGAATAGTCGTCGATGAAGCTGTCCGGCACTTCGACCAGTGAAACTTCGCGCGTGATGCCGCCATAGTTCCACCAATCCATCTTGATGCCGGGAACCCGCTCGACCTGGCGCTGATTGTCGGTGGCTACAACTACAAAGTTGGAACCGGCTTTGAGAACGCTGGTCACATCGCAATCGAAAGGAGTGAAGCCGCCTTCGTGCTGGCAGATGTAGCTGTCGTTGACGAAGACCTGCGCCACGTAATTGACCGCCCCGAAGTGAAGGAAAACGCGTGTGTGCGGCTTGGGCTGATAGTCGAAGTCTCTCTGGTACCAGAGCATGCCTTCGTAGAAAAAGAGCTCGGGTTTTTGCGAGTTCCAGTCGCCGGGGACTTGGAGCGTAGACGACTGTGCGAAGTCATATTCCTGCAGGGCGCCGCCAGGAACGGGATGACCGTTCTTCGCGTAGCCGTTCAGGTTTGGTTTATCTGGCTGGTTGCCGATGCCATTTCGATATGGGTCGACGATGTAATGCCACTGGCCGTTCAGGCTGGTCTGCTGGCGGTGATCGACATCGACGAGCAGCGTGGTTGGTTGCTGTGCTTTGAGAGATGTCAGGCTCGCCAGTGATATCAGGCAAATGACAGTGGTCAGACCAGATGTGCGCATGGCCACCATCTTACTTCTTCGACGGGATTTATGGCTTTTGCGGCGTAACCAGACGGAAACGATTCGCCAATTCGAATTCGTCGCGGAGTTCCGGGGTCTTGAGATGTTCGCGCAGGTGCGTGAGCCGTTGTTCCAGAGCAAGCAGCGTTGCGGCTACGGCCTCGGTGTTTGTATGGGCGATGTCGCGCCACATGGAATAGGGGCTGGCTCCGAGACGCGTCATTTCCCGCAAAGCACGGCCGCCGATGGCGCGGAGGTCTTCGTCGTGAGGGAATTTTTCTTCGAGCAGAGCGCTGAGCGCAGTTGAGACGTACTGCGGAAGATGGCTGACCCATGCGCACAACTCGTCGTGACGCGCGGGCTCGAGGTCGAGAATGCGGCTGCCGAACTTCTGCACCCATGCGCGCCATTCGGATGCTTTTGCGCTTGCTTCTGGAGATATGCCGGATTCGCCCGAACATTCGGTAAAGAGCCAAACGGCGCCGCGGAAGATTTCGCCGTCGGCATTGGCCGCGCCGCTCACTTCTTTGCCGGCCATTGGGTGGCCGGGAAGGAATGCGGGCTTGTCTGGCTGGTTGTATTGACCTGCGGCACGCTCGCAGAGAATTCGTTTCACGCTGCCGACATCGGTTACAAGTTGATGCGGCTTCAGAATCGAAGCAAGTTGTTCCAGGTATTCGAGAATGCTGAAGACCGGACCGCTGAGCAGAATCAGATCGCACTCGGCGGCGGCTGTGAGCGGTTCTTCGGCAATTACGTCGATAGATGAGACGCTCAGCGCGGTCGCTGTCTGAGCAGGGTCGCGGTCCCATCCGACGATCGTTCCGCCGAAGCCGTTCTGGCGCAACGCCATTCCCACGGAGCTTCCGATTAGGCCGGTGCCGAGAATGGCGATGCGCTCGATGGACATGCTACTCTATTGTCCTCTCGACGGCTGAAGCGATCACGCGCAACTCCTGCATCAGCTTCGCGAACTGCTCGGGGAAGAGCGTCTGCGCGCCGTCGGAGACTGCCTTATCCGGATTCGGATGCACTTCGATCAGCAAGCCGTCTGCGCCGGCTGCAACTGCGGCGCGTGCCATCGCCGGCACTTTGTCGCGTAGGCCGACGCCGTGCGACGGATCGCCGAGCATCGGCAGGTGCGATAGCTTTTTGATGACGGGGATGGCGGAGATATCCATCGTGTTGCGAGTATACGTCTCGAAGGTGCGGATACCGCGCTCGCAAAGCATGACTTCATAATTGCCACCGGAGAGGATGTATTCCGCTGAGAGCAGCAGCTCCTCAATCGTGGCTGCGATGCCGCGTTTCAATAGCACTGGCTTACGTACCTGTCCGAGTTCGCGCAACAGGTTGAAGTTCTGCATGTTGCGCGCGCCGACCTGGAAGACATCGACATAAGGCATCATCAGCTCGATCTGCGAAATCTCCATCACTTCGCTGATGATGAGCAGGCCGGTTGCGTCGCCCACTTCGCGCAGCAACTTCAGGCCTTCGAGGCCCATCCCCTGGAACGAATACGGCGAGCTGCGCGGCTTGAATGCTCCACCGCGAAGGAATTTTGCGCCTGCGGCTTTCACTTTTTCCGCCGCTGCGAAAATTTGCTCGCGGCTCTCGACCGAACATGGGCCGGCCATGACGACGACTTCATTGCCGCCGACTGTAACTCCGTTCGGGAAGCGGATGACCGTACCTTCCGGCCTGAAGCTGCGGCCCGCGAGTTTGTAAGGCGACGAAATGCGATAGGCGTCGGACACGCCTTCTAACACCTGAAAGTCTTTTACGTCGAATGCGGCTGGCGTTCCCACTCCGGCGAGAATGGTCTGCACGGTTCCCGTAGTGCGATGGACTTTGAATCCGAGATCCAAAAGCCGTTCGGTAACACTTTGTATCTGCTCTTCTGACGCATGCTCCTGCATGGCAACGATCATGATTGCTTTCCTGTCTCCCCTGCTCGTGCGTCCTGCTTTTTGGCGGACGCGGATCTTTGTGAGGCCAATTCATCCTGCTGCAGCGCTCGCATCACGTCGATGATGCGCTCGTAGATGTGCACCAGCTCAATGTCGGGCAGGGGGCCCTTGTTGGCTGCGCGCACTCGATCGAAGATCACGCGCTCGCGGTTCGGTTCATACACGGGCAGATTGGTGGATTGTTTCAGCTTGCCAATGGCCCGCGCCGCCACTGCGCGCTCGCTGAGCAGCGCCACAATCTGCAGGTCGATTGCATCGATCTTTTCGCGCCAGTCTGCAATGTCCATGTAGTCCTTCCATCGAGCGCATGACCGCACGCCTGCGCCGGAGTTGAATTGCCTGGAATCTTTGAAGCGGAATTAGCGGGCCAGCGCCATAGGTTGACGCAGACCCTTGATAAATCGTGCGATGGAATTCGGCGCTTCCTGCGATGTCGACTGCTCGATCAGGGCGACGATCGCGCTGCCGATGACGGCGGCGTCCGCGAACTCGCCGACGGTCGCGAAATGCTCGGCATTCGATATGCCAAAGCCGACTGCGATAGGCAAATCTGTATATCGACGCAGACGCTTGACCAGTTGTTCTGCGTCGGATGCCAGTGTCTGCTGCGTTCCCGTGATTCCAGTACGCGAGATGGCGTAGACGAATCCCTGTGATGCTTGCGCTATGCGCTGCAGGCGCTCATCGGGACTGGTGGGCGCGGCGAGAAAAACTGGTGCAAGCTGATGGCGGTGCAGTTGCTCAAGATATTCGTCGGCTTCTTCGACAATCATGTCGGTGATGAGCACGCCGTCGACGCCTGCCTGCTTCGCTGCAGCACAGAAACGCTCAAGGCCGAAGCGGAGAACAGGATTGAAATAGGAGAAGATAACCAGTCCGGTATCTGGACGTTCGCGGCGCAGGTCTGCGGCTAGAGCCAACACATCGGAAAGAGTCGTGCCGTTTTTCACAGCGCGTTCGCTGGCCCGTTGAATCACGGGACCGTCTGCAAGCGGATCGCTGAAAGGCACGCCGAGTTCGAGCACGTCTGCGCCCGCGTCAATCGCGGCCAGCGCGATTTCGCGTGTGGTTGGCAGATCGGGATCGCCGGCGGTCAGGTAAACAACGAGTCCCGGCTTGCTGAAACGAATCGGCATAGTTCCTAAGCGCCCTTGAGCTTCAGTTCGCGCGAGAGGATACCCATGTCTTTGTCGCCGCGCCCTGAGAGGTTGATGATTAGTATGTCATGCCGCGACAAGGTGCGCGCAAGTCGAATGCACTCGACTACGGCATGCGCGCTTTCAAGCGCAGGCAGAATGCCTTCCGTGCGCGCGAGCGTTACGGTTGCCTTCAGCGCTTCTTCATCGGTCGCTGATGTGTACTCGGCGCGGCCGGAGTCATGCAGCATCGCGTGCTCGGGTCCGATCGAGGCGTAATCGAGTCCGGCAGAGACGGAGTGTGTGAGCGCGATTTGGCCGGCGTCATCCTGCAACACGTAGGAGTAGGTTCCCTGCAGAACCCCTGGGGATCCGCCCTGAAAGCGTGCGGCATGCTTGCCTAGTTCGGCACCGCGGCCGCCGGCTTCGACGCCGATCAGGCGAACATCTTTGTCAGAGATAAATTCGTAAAATGCGCCGATGGCATTCGATCCGCCGCCCACACAGGCAATGATTGCACTGGGCAAGCGGCCTTCTTTTTCGAGAATCTGTTGGCGCGCTTCTTTGCCGATGACGCGATGGAAGTCGCGCACCATCATCGGGTAGGGATGTGCGCCGAGCACACTGCCTAATAGGTAGTGCGTAGTGCGAACGTTGGTCACCCAGTCGCGCATTGCCTCGTTGATGGCGTCTTTCAGCGTGCGCGAGCCGGAACTGACACCGCGCACTTCGGCACCCAGTAGCCGCATACGGTAGACATTCAGCTCCTGCCGCCGCATGTCTTCTTCGCCCATGTAGATAACGCATTCGAGTCCGAAGAGTGCGCAGACGGTCGCCGTCCCAACGCCGTGCTGGCCCGCGCCAGTCTCGGCGATGATGCGCTTCTTGCCCATGCGCTTGGCGAGCAGGCCCTGGCCGATGCAGTTGTTGATCTTGTGCGCGCCGGTGTGCAGCAGGTCTTCGCGCTTGAGATAAATCTTTGCGCCGCCAAGTTGTTCGGTCAGGCGCGATGCGAAGTAGAGCGGGGTTGGGCGTCCGGCGTAGTCGCGAAGCAGAAGATCCAGCTCCGCATGGAAGGCAGGATCGGCCTGAGCTTCGGTGTAGGCATGTTCCAGTTCTTCGAGCGCGGCCATCAGCGTCTCGGGCACATAGCGCCCGCCGTACGCGCCGAAACGGCCAATTGCTTTCGTTGCAGGATGTGTCGCCGTGCTCATGAACGGTTCCCCTCTTTTAAGATTACGCCATCACCGGGGCGCGGCTGCGAGTTCTTCCGCAGCAGCCTTCGCGGCGGCTACGAATGCCCTCACACGCGCTGGATCTTTCCTGCCCGGCACCGATTCGACACCACTCGCCACGTCCACGCCCCATGGTTGCAGGGTGTGGATGGCCTCAGCGACATTTTCAGGTTTCAGCCCACCGGCAGCGATGAGGCGTAAACGAGATTGCAAAAAGCTATCGCTTGCGGCTTGCCAGTCGAAGCGAATACCGGTCCCGCCCACCGCAATTGCGGTGCGGGAATCGATGAGTACAGCGTCGATTGCATTCTCGTGGTGCAGAGTATGCAACCGGCTCTCAAGGTCTTGCGCGTAGTGGATGACCTGCAGAATGCGCAGTGACGACCCGAAATGCTCGCGCAGCTTCGAAGCCAACTTCGGATCGGTCGATACGTGCAGTTGCACTCCGGTGAGCCGGCTTTCCGAGACGCTTTGAACAATTTCCTCGAAGCTGGCGTCGACAAATACGCCAATCTTCTCGATCCCTTTCGGTAGATGAGGCGTAATCGCACTCACTTCCGCGACGCTGACACGGCGTGGGCTCTCGGCAAAAACAAAGCCTACCGCCTCCGCCCCTGCTTCAACAGCAAGCTGTGCATCTTCGAGATTTGTGTTGCCGCAGATCTTGATCCACATAGCACTACACTCGCGTCACAGCGGGCTGCAGCAGCTGTGTAAGAGCCGCGCCCGGAGATGGCTGCCGCATCAGCGATTCGCCGATAAGAAAGGCGTGATATCCGGCAGCGCGCAGACGCTGTATGTCGTCAATGGTGTGAATCCCGCTCTCGGCTACGTGGACGGCTCCGGCAGGCAATTGTTCGACGAGGTCCAGCGAGTTTTCCAGACGCACCTCAAAGGTCTTGAGGTTGCGATTGTTCACGCCGTATGCTTCGCAGCCAAGATCGCGCGCACGCGCCAGTTCTTCTGCCGAATGCACCTCGCACAGCACATCGAGTTGGTAACGGCGCGCGGCATCTTTCAAATTGCTCAGCCGGGAATCTGTCAGGGCGGCGACGATCAGCAGGATCGCGTCCGCGCCGTGCGCTCTTGCTTCGACGATCTGGTATTCATCCACCATGAAATCCTTACGCAGGCAGGGAATCGTAACCGTGGCGGAAGCAATTTCCAGATTCTGCAGGCTGCCCTGGAAGAATGGCTCGTCAGTTAATACTGACAGCGCTGCAGCCCCGGCGTCGGCTAGTTCGGAAGCCAAGCTGCGCACGTCGAATATCGGCCGGATAAGCCCCTTCGATGGCGATGCCTTCTTCAGTTCGGCGATTACCGCGGGTGCTTCTTTTGCTCTTTCTCGTAAAGCGCGGGCAAACCCTCGCGGCGAGTGCTGGGCTGCGCGCCGTTCGAGATCGCGAAATGGTATGCGACTCTTTCGCTCAGCCACTGTTTCCCCGGTTTTTGCCAGAATCCGTTCCAGATGCACAGCTAAGTCCCAATCGAAGAGCTACCTGTTTAGTATAACTTTTGGGAAAGGCCTCTCGGCTATGCCTTGACTATCCATGCAGTTATGTCGTGGGTGTTGTGTCGGCATTTGTGCCTTAGCTGCGCCCCGCAAGCTCTGGCGTGCTGGCACTCTGGTTCAACCGCCGGCTTATGTTGCTCTCCAGTGATCGCAGGTTTTTGACTATCGTCAGAATTCCCTTGCAGGCAGTAAAAAATCCCCATCCGAGAATAGGCATCCCCGATAAACCCTGTATTTTCTGTCTACAACTTTGGCCATCCTGCTGCCTTCTAACAGAGCTTGTACCGACTTAGGAGCTGAGAATCATGCCGAAACCGATGGTCTCAATTGAGCAGTGGGCAGTAGTGAAGAGCGTCAGCTCTCAAGGCTTTGAAGAATTGCACCCGGGCAACCGCTTAGTAGGTTATGTCTCTGGCCATGCGCAAATTGCGAATGCGCAGCTTGTCTATACCTCGCCTATTGTGAGTATCGATATAAATCAACGTACAGTCGAAACTCGCAACACCATGTACCGGCTCGGCGAGGCTAACAACGAATATATGTCTTGGGAAAATAAGCGAAGAGCGTCAACCGCCGCTTAGAATGATGATGAGCTTTTCTGATTGGTGCCGAAGAAGGGACTCGAACCCCCACACCCTTGCGAGTACATGGACCTGAACCATGCGCGTCTGCCAATTCCGCCACTTCGGCACGGGAAGGATGTCCAGCGCGAATGGCTGGACGAGCAGCAATTCTTAGATTAAATTGCCTCCAAAATCGTGTCAACGCTGCACGCCTAGTCTGCGCGCATCAGGTCGAGGAAAGACACGCCACCAATGCTCTGCCAGGCGCTTGATTGCTATCATGAAGAGGACCTTTGATAGCCATGAGCGAACAAGCGAAGACACAATCCATTCCCTCGGCGCAGGCGCTGCAATTGCGCCAGCTCTCGCATGATCTGAGCAATGCTTTGGAAGTTATCCTTCAAACCAGTTATCTGCTCGGGACGGTGGAGCTGAATGAAAATGCGCGCCAGTGGCGGCAGATGCTGGATCAGGGCGTGCAGCAGGCGACGACCATTAATCGAGACCTGCGCGACTATATTCGCGCGCATAGTGAAAACGCCACAGGCTAACCCGCGGCGTCTTCATTTATAGTTTTCAATTCGCGGCCCGATCAGGCCAGACCGCGTGCCTTGCCAAAATCAAACAAGTTTGGCGTCGAGCGTGATATCCGTATTTCCCTTAAAGAGCCGAGAAATCGGACAGCTATTCTTGGCGTTTTGCGCTGCCGTATCGAAGGCGGACTCGCTTGCCCCGGGAACCTTCGCGCGGGTGGTCAGGTGAATGGCGGTGATCTTGAAGCCGTCGTCCGTCTTCTCAAACTTAACGGAAGCTGTTGTCTCAAGCGATTCCGGCGTGAGGTTTGCGCTGCCCAGCTGCGCGCTTAACGCCATGGTGAAGCAACCAGCGTGAGCTGCCGCAATCAATTCCTCGGGGTTTGTGCCGATACCGTCTTCAAATCGCGTGCTGAAGGAATACTGCGTCTCCTTTAAAACCCCGCTCTGAGATGAAATGACGCCTTTGCCGTCCTTCAGTCCACCCTTCCAAACGGCACTCGCTGTACGTTCCATGACTGCTCCTTTCAATAAAGAGGTTACGCAATCTGCGCGCTCCCTCTATTCGATGCACCCTCGGAGCATATCAATTCATGCTGACAGCGTCGAATGTGCATCTTTGGTTCAGCATACCGAGCACGGCTGTTGCATTCGTTGAATTTTCGGTAATCTTGCCGTGTGTATCCGCAGGCGCCTGAACCCGAAGCTCATCACGCAGACTCACAGCGCCAGCCCACGGCCGTGGAACACCATTCCGTGTATTGTCCAAACTGCTCAACGCAGTTGACCGCACATCGCTGCAAGCTTGTCTGCAATGGCTGCGGTTATTACCTCAGTTGCGCGGACTACTACTGAGCGCTCTTCTGCTGTACTGCCTCACGGCGCAACTGCTCGTTCTTATCCAGAAGCTCCACTACCAGCGATTGCAGATACAGGTTCCTGGCCTCCAGTTCCGTAACGCGGTCCAGCAGATTCACGCCTGTGCCCTCTCTGCGGTTGTGTACAAGCTGTTCCTCGGACAATAAGCCTGCATCAGATGGATTCAATTCCCTTGGCGGCAGCATCGATAATCTCCGCAATTTTGGTTATCTGTTCCTTGGTTAAGTCACCCTGCGCGAAGCGCAGCTTGAGCGCGAGCTTGAAGTTGTGCATCGCACGCATGATCTGTGGCGAACGCCCGCGACCAAATGCGGAGCCGACTTGCGTAATCCGGGCAAAGATCGCGTCGACCTGTGCCTTGTTGGCCTTCAACTCCTCGCGGCCCGCGTCGGTGATGGTGTACAGCTTCTTTGCGCCGTCGGTAGCGGCAACAGTTGCGAAACCCTCTTCCTCAAGCATGGTCAGTGTTGGATACACCACGCCGGGGCTGGGAGCGTATATGCCGGACAGGCGCTCACCGATGGCCTTGATAATTTCGTAGCCGTAGCTTGGCTTCTCGGCAATCAGCTGCAGAATCACAAAGCGCAGCTCGCCGTTGTCAAAGAGGCGTCCGCCAAAATCTCCGCCGTAGCGCTGGCCATGACGGCCCCACATTTCGCCCATCTCTGCAAAGAACCCATGCCGACCGCCACGAAAGTGTTTTCCGTATCGTGGGCCGCAGGATTCATGTCCTTCGTATTCATTGTGTCTTTGTCTAAACATTTCTCAATCCTTTCTTAGACTTTCTAAGATATATCTAAAGATATATCGGATGCATGACCAACGCAAGCTATTTTAGATATATCTTTCGAATTAATGGGCAACCGCCGCAGTGTGACAGTACTTCTCAAAGAGAATGATGGAGCGTACAGATTATTGGAGAGGATTTACCGGCGGTCTGCTGGCCGGAGTGGCGATTGGAGCGTGGATCTACCTATCGCCGGGGAGAAGCCGTAAACCTGCTGATTTAGAAGGACTTGACCAAGCTGAAGTCGATGAGGTTTTACTGCGGCGCGAGTCTGCAGAGAGTGCCGGCGACCCGGCCAGACTCGTCCCTGAAAACGCGGGGATTACGAGGATGGATTTTGAACGGCCTGGTCAAAATCCTGCGTACTAAGCGCTAACCAAATTGCCGTCCCGATTTCAAACTGACGCTTCGCCGCGACTCGGTCTTCTGGACGGCGTCATGCTCAATGAGCTCGCCAGTGAGCAGGTAATAGCCGTCCTGGTCATGGGTCTTGCCCGGGCCGCGGACGATGGTTCCCTGAAACGAGTACCAGATTCCGTGGATCTGACGGGTTGTGAAGCTGAGATTCTGGCCTCCGAAAGAGGTCTTGTCGAAGAAGAATGTGAGCGGCGTTCCGTTGTCGCTTTCTCCGTCACCCTGGCGGGAGATGTACCCGCTCAAGTCCCCGAACTGCATCGTGATCTCGACCACTTCCCCCGGATGACCGAGCATGTACGCACCGGAGGCGTCTTCGGGGATGAGTGAATTGCTCTTGCTTTGTTTCACGACAACGGGATGTTCTGTTGTGCTGGGATCGCCGCGATGATGGAGCGCCGGTATGGAAACGCTTTGTGCGCGAGAGTTGGGAGGCGACAGAAGCAGCGAGGCTATGACAACGGTCTGCCATATCTGCAGCTTCATCTCGCCTCCTGTTGCTAGTTGCCCTTTTTGCGGGCGGCTTCGAACTCATCGCCGGGCTGCCACCCGATTGTATGCGGCAGCGACGACGCTTCCCATCCAAGAATGAACCCGAATTGCGCCATTTTGGCATCGCCGCGGAAGTCCATTCCCGGGTGGTATTCATCCGATGGCTGATGGTAGCGGTGGGCTACGAAATCTTCCATCTGCTCCTTCCCCCAATTCGCGTCGTGACCTTCGAAGGTCGTTCCCTGGCCGATGGAGAAGGACGGCACGCCCACGCGAGCGAAGCTGAAGTGGTCGGAGCGATAGTAGTGACCGGCACCGGGGAACTGGTCGGGCTCGATGGTCAGGTTAAAGGCTTTGGCGGTCTTCTCTACCTCGGGGTAGAACGTAGTGCGCTCAGCCCCGGTGATCTCAGCTGCGGTCGGGATGCCAATAGGGTTCAGCATGTCGTAGTTCAGGTCTAGGCTGATCTGCGAGGCGGGAACCGGCGGGTGCATGCCCAGCCACTGCGAGCCGAGCAATCCCTGCTCTTCAGCGGTGACGGAGGCGAAGTAGATGCTGTGCGGCGGTTTGATCTGCGAGAATGCCCGGGCCATTTCGAGAAGGATGCCGCAGCCGGTGCCGTTGTCAGCGGCGCCGTTGTAAATCTGGTCGCCCTTCGCGTCGGGGTCGATGCCGAGGTGATCGTAGTGGGCGGAGTAGAGGACTGCTTGTCCTGTTTGCGCTCCGGGAACTTCGGCGATGACGTTGTCGGATTCGTAGCGGCGGACTTTGCTAGCGATGTGCGCCTTAAAGCGTACCGGCAACTCGATGGCGTGGAAGCCCGGTTTTCCGGCTGCGTCGATCATGGCGTCGACTGTGCCCTGTCCGGCTGCGGTGAATAGCTTCTGGGCTACGTCATGCTGGATCCAACTTGCGGCCTGGAGTGTCGCTGTCGGATCGCCTTGCAGGTAGGACTTCTCGATGGCCTGCGAGTCGCGGACTACGTGCCAGGGATAACTGGCGAGATCGGTCCGGTGGATGATGAGCACGCCGAGTGCGCCTTTGCGCGATGCCTCTTCGTACTTGTAGGTCCAGCGGCCGTAGTAGGTCATCGTCTTGCCCTTGAAGAAGGCGTCGTCGGTCGATGGCGGCTCGTTCACGATCACCAGCAGGACTTTGCCCTTTACGTCTACGCCTGCATAGTCGTTCCAGTGGTACTCCGGCGCGTCGATGCCGTATCCAACGAAGACGATGGGCGCGTCAATGTCGGCGAACGCCGCTCCGGTCTGGTCTTTGGCGACGATGTCTTCGCCATATTTCAGCGGAATCGGCTGGCCGCTCTGCGGGATGAAGGCGGCTTTGGTCTGGTCCTCGACTGTGTGGACGGCGTAGAGCGGGACTTTTTGGAAATACGTCCCATTGTCGCCTGCGGGCTTCAGTCCACTGAGGGCGAATTGCGTGGCGATGTATTCGGCGGCAATCTGCGCACCGCGCAGGCCTGGTCCTCGGCCTTCGAGCAGGTCGCTGGCGAGGAAACGGACGTGTGCGCGAATCTTCTCGGGATCGATGCTGTCAGCCGCCTGACGGGCGGAGTCGGGCACTCCGGGAATGGCGGGGACTTGTGCCTGAGATACGGCTGCGGCTGCCGAGAAAAGCGCAATGGCGCAAGCCAGGCGGAAAGAGTGGGTCATGCATGCTCCTTGGGATCTATAAGTAACTATTCTGCTACAGATCGCTCGGGAAAGAGCAGTTTTGGAGCGATTGCGGATGCTTTTGCTGGAAGCGTGGTCGGGGCATTTCCGGGAAGAATGTGGAGGCGCTTGAGTGCTTTCCGTGCGAGGCCCGTGAGCGGCAAGTTTGGCAGGTCTTGGGCTTTGATCCACTTGCGGGTTGCGTGTTTTGGCAGGCGCTTCTCTTCTTCCGGCGCGAAGCTGAGGATGCTGACCTGATAGTTGGTTGTGGTTATCGAATGGCGCAGCGACAGGAGCAGACGATTCGGGTCGGATTCTGTAGATTGGAGGAGCGGCAGTTCCCACATTCCGGCCATGAGCGAGGCGTCGTGGGGACGCTGTTCGAGCAGAATTTCGGTGGTGTTTTTGCGCTTTTTGCGCTCTAAAAAGGCGAAATAAGTCGCCTTTGCGTACATTTTTTGGCGCTTAACGGTCGGGTGTTCACCGCGCGTCCGGCAGAGCGTTTGGACGGGGCATTCGAGGCAGAGCGGGTTCTTCGGCAGGCAGATCGTCGCGCCGAGTTCCATCATGGCCTGGTTGTGATCACCCGGGTGGCTTCGGTCGAGAAGTGTCTGGGCGGTTTCGCGGATCGCTTTTGTGTGCAGTTCTATTCCGGTCAGGCGCAGAACTACGCGCTCGACGTTGCCGTCGACTGCAGCGACCGGATCACCGAAGGCAATGCTGGCTATGGCCGCCGAGGTGTATTCGCCGATGCCGGGGAGTTCACGCAGGGCCTCGGCGGTTTCGGGCATCTTTCCGGTCAGCTCGTTTGCGACCACTTTCGCTGCCTTGTGCAGCATGCGGGCGCGACGGTAGTAGCCGAGGCCGCTCCAGATGGCGAGGACTTCCGGCTCCTCGGCTGCGGCGAGCGCCTTGATCGATGGGAAACGCGCCATGAAGCGTGCGTAGTGGTCGAGGACGGCGTTGACGCGCGTCTGCTGGAGCATGATCTCCGAAACCCAGATCGCGTACGGGTCGTCGGTTCGGCGCCAGGGAAGGTCGCGGGCGTGGGCGTTAAACCAGCCGAGGAGCAGACGACGGAACTGACGAAGCTCGGCTGGACTCCTCATTTGTCGATTGTAGGGGGTGATACGCCTCCAGCCAACCGGATATCCCCAACGTCGGTCTTTTCTTCTTTATTGCTTACTTTCAATGAGATAGAGCGTTTGTCTCGCGCGGCATGATCCTGACTGTCGCGGAGCGGGCTCGTTTGGCGATCATCGGATTGAGGTACGGGCTGCCCTGGCACTTAGCCCGGTAGGCATCGTCGATACGGTCATTGGTGGGGTCATTGATCTGCCCTTCCACCGGCTCAAAGGTGATCTCCTTCGCGATGCCGGCGGCGATGATTCGCCCCGCCTTCTGCCGCACTGCGGCCTGGTACCAACGAGAGTTCTGCCCGTTGTAGCCGCGCACGTAGAGGGCGTCATCGACGGCGACGGACCATATCCACGTCGGAGTGCCGTATGTCTTCCCATCCTCGCGGAAGGGCGCGATGTGCAGGTCATCGGCATCAGCGATCTTGCGCAGTTCATCTTTCGCCCATGCGGTCATTTGCAAATTCTCCTGTTCAAAACATCCAACACATCACTGTTCGCTCATTCGCTCGACTTGTTCGGTGTATCGAGCTCCCGGTACTTCGATCTTCGAGGCGGCGCTCTCGATTTCCTGCAGGTCGTCCGGCGTAAGTTCTAGAGCAACTGCTCCGATGTTTTCTTCCAGGCGCTCCAGCTTCCTTGTACCGGGGATGGGAACGATCCAGGGCTTCTGGGCCAGCAGCCACGCAAGCGCAATCTGAGCGGGGGTCGCCCTCTTGCGTGCGGCAATGTTGCTGAGCAGATCGACCAATGCCTGATTCGCTTTCCGTGCCTCGGGCGCAAACCGTGGGATGGTGTTGCGGATATCCATCCCGGGGAAGGCAGTGTCCTCGCTGATCTTTCCGGTGAGAAAGCCCTTACCCAGCGGGCTGTAAGGAACGAAGCCGATGCCGAGTTCTTCAAGAGCGGGCAGCACTGACTCTTCCGGGCGTATCCACCACAGCGAGTATTCGCTTTGCACTGCGGTGACCGGCTGAACTGCGTGGGCGCGACGAATGGTCGCGGCGGAAGCTTCCGAAAGGCCGAAGTGCTTGACCTTGCCTTCATGGATCAGGTCCCGGACTGCACCCGCGACATCTTCGATTGGCACCTCCGGATCAACGCGGTGCTGGTAGAAGAGATCGATCACGTCCGTCTTGAGCCGCTTGAGTGATGCCTCGGCGACGCGTTTGATCTGCTCAGGCCGGCTGTCCATGCCGAGAAAGCCATGACTTCCGTCGGGGTGGAGTTTGAATCCGAACTTGGTTGCGATTACTACCTGATCGCGCCGAGGCGAGAGCGCCTCACCGACCAGTTCCTCATTGGTGTATGGACCATACACTTCCGCCGTATCGAAGAACGTGACGCCGCGCTCGACCGCTGCGCGAAGCAGAGCGATCATCTCCGGTCTGTCTCCAGACGGGCCGTAATGTTGCGAGGTCATTCCCATCGCCCCGAAGCCGAGGGCCGAGACTTCCAGATTGCCTTTTCCTAGTTTGCGTTTCTGCATGATTCTCCATCCTGTACAAAGATTTTTGTGATCGCGAGGGCTTAGTAGTGTTCCCAGCAAACTCTCCAGTGCTCATCCGGGCGCGTCGACTTCACGATGAGCTGTTTGCCTGAAAACTCGTATGCGCGTGGCAGGTCTTTCCCTATGAGGCCACGCACGAGTGCGCCTTCAACGTGGAAGGTGAAGGTGTGGTCACGTTCATTAACTTCATAGCTGCCGTAGGAGGCTTCGTAGCCGCCTTGCGAATATTGCTGAGGCCCGGCAGAAGTTTGTGTCTGTGGTTCGCGTTCCATCACCTGGACCGACGCGTGGCCATCGCGCGTGAAAACAAACATCCCGCAGCAATCGATCCGGTGAACCTTCCCGTCCGCACCTGGCTGTTCGAGCCAAGCGAGCCGCCATGCTCCGACGAACTGGTCGCGGCTGCTGTCACTCGACTGCGCCGCATCGGAAAGCACAGCGAGACCGATAAACAGCACCACCAAGCCAATCGGAAGCAGTCTTCTCATCTTCGGCTCCTGGGTCACTCGCACAATCCAACTTAGCGAAAGGTATCGCCCGGATGCTTTCCTGATCCTGCTAATTGTTTGCCTGATTCTGTCTGGCTCTCGGATTTTGTGCACAAGGGCTGCTTTTGAGCAGTAGGCTAAGGAGGAAGGAGTTGCAACGTGGCGAGACTGGCAGAGAAACGCAGGGATCTGAACGCAGCGGCAATTGAAATGCGCAAGGAGCTCGCCCGCAAGATTGCGGCGCGTGCGCAATCGCTGGGAGAAAATCCTACAGCGGTCGCCGGTCTGGCGCTTTATCGTCGAACCGCGCCAACCGCGTGCTTTCTGGCCACATATGAACCCAGTCTCACCGTTTTCGTGCAAGGGCGAAAGCGCATCAATCTCGGAGGAATGGAGTACTTCTGCGACGGATCGTCTTTTCTCGTTTCCTCGATCGATGTGCCTGCTCAAAGCCAGATCGTCGAGGCCTCAGAGCAGGTGCCGTTGCTCTCAATGTTTCTCCGGCTCGACATGCCGACAGTGCGAGAGGTCCTTAGCCGGGAAGATATTCCGGATCCCGAGACCTCTGTTCAACCTCGCGGACTTGCGGTTGGTGAGACGACGGTCGGTCTGCTGGGCGCATGCGCTCGGCTCATCGATCTTCTCGAAACTCCCGAGGACATACCGTTTCTCAGCCACCTGATCCAGCGTGAAATCATCTATCGCATCCTCCGGACGCCGCAGGGAGAACGTCTCCGCGCCATCGCAACGACGGGCGATCTTAGCCACAGAACGGCAAGAGCGATCGCCTGGCTCAGGGCTAACTACGCCAAGCCGTTGCACATGGAGAACCTCGCATCGATTGCACGGATGGGAGTTTCGACACTCCACCATCAATTCCGTGCGTTGACGGCGATGAGCCCGCTCCAATACCAGAAACAGCTCCGGCTGCAGATGGCGAGACAGCGCATGCTCATGGACGGGATGGACGCGACGAGCGCGGCGTACGAGGTGGGCTACGAGAGCGTCAGCCAGTTCAGCCGGGAGTATAGTCGTTTCTTCGGGCAGCCACCCATGCGCGATATCAAAGCAATGCGAGACGGCAAAGTCGCGGCGATCAACGCTGCTTAACGCTGAATCGCCCCGGTTGCCTGAGAGCCTGGTAGCGAGCCTATTTCTCAGTCGGTACGGACAAAAAGGGCCTTGTTGCTTCCATTCGCCGCTGTTGCGATGACTCGCACCTCATCCCCTTTTTCGGGATCGAACTTATGACCTTCGACAGCTCCTACTGAAGTCTCAGCCACTGTCTTGTCATCGATTCGGAAAGACTCTTCGACGCCTGATGGGGTCTTGATTGTCAACAGGCGCTGATGCTTATCGAACTTGACGATCGTTCCGGTTTTATTTTCCAGCGGCCCGGGACCAAGGTCCTGCAATGCAACGACGGTCCGCTCCGCGAAGGCGCCGCCGTAGTAATAGACGATTACCTGGGCTCCTTTTTTCGTAAACGAATCGGCATTGACTGCATCAGCCCGAATTTCCTTGTCGAGCGAAACGTTGGGCTTGGTTACGACTCTGAAGAGTCCCATCGAGCCATCGTTGGTATCGATTTCGATCGTTTTTGCCGCGGTATTGATCGAATCCACCGTTCCGGACAAAGCATGAACCACCTCTTGAGCAATTGCAGCAACGGTGGCGAACGAGAAGCACCCCATCAGCAGACAAACAATCAACGTCTTTCTCAACACATCTTCCTCCTATCCTTTTCAGGCCCGCACTGATAGCGGCCTGCGGGTAAGTCCTATTCTTGCCGCGAAAATTATAACGCGGCTGAGAAAGCTCGCGACGCGGAGTGCAGGCTTGACCTTGTTCGTCGCGGCAATTCGATAGTTACGGACAGTGTCTGTCTGGTGGCCGCCGCTGAACTGACTCATGCCTGCGTTGACGACTACCTGCCCTGCCAAAATTTCAATCTATCCGTTTCGTGATGGACCTATGTACATTCGCGGCCCGTTCGTGGATGATGTTTTCCGGTTCTAAAGGAGGGGTTTCGCGTGTCTGAAAAAAGCTGGCAATTTCATCGCCGTGGATTTCTGAGGTCTTCGATGTCAGTGCTCGCGGGCGGACTGCTGAGCCGGGCAGCGCAAAGGGCAGAAGCTGAGCCTGCGATCAGGAACGTGAATCTGAATTCAAGCCCTTCGACGCTGAAGATCACGGACATGCGCTATGCGATTGTGGTGAAGCCGGGGCCGAGTCCGTGCGCGCTGATTCGCATTGACACGAACCAGGATGTGTATGGGCTGGGCGAGGTGCGCGACATTGCCGGGCCGCAGTATGCGATGGTGCTGAAGAGCCGCATCGTCGGCGAGAATCCGCTGCGGGTGGATTACCTGTTTGAGAAGATTGCGCAGTTTGGCGGAGTGTCGCGCCAGGGTGGCGGCGTGTCCGCGGTGGAGATGGCGCTGTGGGACATCGCGGGCAAGGTCTACAACTGCCCTGTGTACCAGATGCTGGGCGGCAAGTGGCGCGATACGATTCGCATTTATGCTGACACGACGGAATCGAAAGACCCGCAGGAGTATGGGCGGCGCGCGAAAGAACGCATAGCGATGGGCTTGACGTGGATGAAGATGGATCTGGGCATTGACACGCTCGAAGGGATTCCGAATACGGTGATGCAGCCCTCGGGATTGAGCCAGTGGGAACTGCGGAACCAGCCGCATCCGTTTATTGCGACCGAGGTGACCGATAAAGGCATTGATCGGCTCTGCGAGTATGTGGCGGCTGTGCGGGAAAACATCGGCTATGACATGCCGCTGTCGATGGACCATCTGGGGCATGTGGGCGTGAAGTCGGCGATACGGCTGGGCAAGGCGTATGAGAAGTTCAACCTGGAGTGGATGGAGGACCTGATTCCCTGGTACTACACCGACCTGTGGAAGCAGATTACGGATGAGAGCCCGACGCCGACGCTGACTGGTGAAGACATTTACGAGTTCACTGATTTCGAGAAGCTGTGTGTGAACCATGCTGTCGATAAGATCCATCCTGACCTTGAGACTTCGGGCGGGATTCTGCGCACGCACAAGATTGGCGACATGGCCTTTCGCTACGGCGTTCCCATGGCGATGCATTTTGCGGGAACTCCGGTAGGGTGCATGGCGAATGTGCATTGCGCGGCGGCGACGCGGAATTTTCTTGCGCTGGAAAATCATTCGCTCGATGTGCCGTTCTGGCAGGACCTTGTTGCCGGGATCGAGAAGCCCATTATCAACAAGGGCTACATCAAGGTTCCGGATGGGCCGGGGCTGGGGATTTCGCTGAACGAGGATGAAGTGAAGCGGCATCTGAAACCCGGCACCGGATACTTTGAACCGACGCCGATGTGGGATGAAAAGCAATCGTGGGATGACGCTACGTTCAGCTAGTTCGCAATTCAGGAGAGATCATGAAACGAGTTCTGTTGTTTGTTCTGCTGGTGTGCAGCCTGGCGGCTCCTGCATTTTCGCAGGTGAAGATGACGAAGGAGCAGATCCTCTTCTACACGTCGGACTGGAAGGGCGAGCGCTTTCCTGATGGGCGACCGAAGGTGCCGGATGATCTGCTGACGCGCGCGCTGGATGTATCGATCGAGGATGTGTGGGATTTTCTGCGCGAGAAGGGATATCGCTGCCAGTTCGATGGTGGCTGGCAGGCTCTGCATATCGACAAGCCTTTTGCAGGTCGCGCGCTGACGGCGCAGTACATGCCGCTGCGTCCGGATATGGCCAAGGCCATCACCGCCGAGGGCAAGGCGGAGGGGCGCGTGAGCTGGACCAACAGCTGGCCGATTAACGAGTTGCGGGAAGGCGATGTCTACGTTGCCGATGGCTTTGGGAAGATCGTCGAAGGCACGCTGATTGGATCGAACCTTGGCAGCGGCATCGCGGCACATACGCATTCAGGGTTTGTTTTCGACGCGGGCATTCGCGATCAGGAGGAGAATCGCGAGATTCCGAACCTGAATGGGTTTTATCGCGGATATGATCCGTCGGCGTGGGCGGACATGACGTTGACGGCGATCAACTCGCCCATTCGGATCGGGCGTGCGGTCGTGCTGCCGGGCGATCTGGTGCTGGCGAAGACGGATGGCGTGATCTTTATTCCGGCGATTCTGGCGGAAGAGGCGATCAGCTCGGCGGAGTTCACGAATCTGGAAGATGCCTTCAACTTCGAGCTGAACAAGTCGGGCAAGAATGGCGGCGAGTTCGAAGGCGGATGGACGCCGCAGAAATACGACGCACTGGCGAAGTGGATCGACGCGCACCCGGAGAAGCTGAAGATGCCGCGGGCGGAGTTTGACGCGATCCTCGCGCAGAAGAAGCAGCCGTGAGGTTCCTTTATAACTACCTGTGAATGAACGATTAACGGCTTCTCTGACATCGTTTCAGCGTAGAATCTGAGGCGATCAAAGTCAGGTGGCGAAGACCATCTGCGTCCGTTGCAACAGCAAGCCTTTCCCGTCTGTGGTGGATTGCCTGGCAGTCAAACTCTTTTTGTGCTCTGCAAACAGGAGAACATATGCCCAGCTGTCCATTCCAAGTGCTGTCCGCCTCTTTAATGTCTGCCGATATCACGGTGACGATGCAAGAATCCTAGTCCGGACAGGCTCACGTTCGGTTATGTCTGTGCGCCTGCAAGTTGCACAGTGGAACGACACACAAACAATTGGCCCCTTCAACAAAGGAGAATCATCATGATCGTAGTCGGGAAACAACGGGCGATCACTCCAAACGGATGGTTGCGTGCCTCTATTGGTGTAGTGAGCGGTTTCCTGCTGTGCGGAGTGCTGCCTGCGCAGGACGTGCAGACGAAGGCGTCGGCGCCCATGCCTCCGGGATTCACGAGCCCGGGCTTGCTGACAAAAACGCCTGTCCTAGACTTCTCCGATTTGAAGGCCGCGCATGTAAACGCGAACGAGATGGCTGCGGCTGCCGGTCTGCCTACCGCGATCACTCCCGGAGTTCCGCACCGGATCACGCTTGAAGAGGCGCAGCAGCAGGCGGCTGCCTCTAATCCGATGATGCATCTGGCGCAACTGCAAGTGGAAGCGGCAAGACAACACAGGCTTGGCGCGGAGTCGGACTACTTTCCCAAGCTGAGCTCGACTCTGACAAACTTCCACTTCAACAAGTTCATGGGTCAGGTGATTGCGGTCCAGCATCCCATTACAGGAGGGCCTGCAACAACAAGTGGCCTGCCATTGCTCGGCAAGGATCAGACTCTTGTTGCCGTAACAGCAACGCAGCCGGTCACACCTCTGTTCAAGCTTCACGAGGTGGTAAACATTGCACGCGCGGATGAGCGAGTGGCGATGGCGAAGGCAGGCATGCCGGTTGAGACTGCCAGCAATGTGGTGAAGGCCTACTACGGATTGCTGGTTGCGCAACGTCAACTGGCCATTGCAAAAGCCAAGACGGACGGCCCTCGCAATAAACGGCTGGTGGCCAGCAATGGGGCGCCTCCTTCAGCCATGCCAGTCAATGAGGAGCAGGAAATTGGATCGGCGAAAGACCTGGTCATCGCGAATAGCAAGGTCAAGGAGATGACGGTTTCCCTGAATGAGCTTCTGGGTTATCCGGAAGAGACGGAATTGGAGCTGGTGGCCCCGGTTACGCAGGTGGAAGAAATATCGCTGAAAGAAGCCGCGGATAAAGCGATGGCCGCGAACCCTGAAGTGGTCGAGGCAGAGTCGAATGTCGCGAAGGCGCACGCTGCTTCCAAGCTGTCGAAACTGGACTATGTCCCGGATGTTGCCATCATTGGCGGTTACACATACAACGACAATTTGGCCCCTCTGCTGCCCAGGGACTTCTCCTTTATCGGCATTATGGGCTCTTACAATCTGTTCGACTTTGGCAAGCGGGAACACACCATCAAGGAACGCAATGCCCAGGTCGGCATGGCGGAGACCGCGCTGGAACTGACGAAAGCCAAGGTTGCCGCAGCCGTCAAGGCCAGCTATTTCCAGATGGACCGGTCACGACAGTTGAGCGCGCTGGCGCATCGTTTGTCTGAGGCGATTCCACTGGAGCGGGTCAGCTATGCGCAAAGCGATCCCGATCTGGCGATCTCCCGGGCGAAGGTAGAAGTCGAGATGTTCCAGGCTGATCTGGAATACCGAGAGTCGCTTGCGCAGTTGAAGACTCTGATGGGCGAAGAGTAACGGCTCCTTGTAACGCCGGGGGCGGGCTGCGTCGCCTGTCAGCTTGCCTTCCAGAGGCCTACTGTGTTCCCTTCCACGTCAGCGAACCAGGCAAAGGTTCCGTTCGGGATTTCTACGGGCGGCACGATTGTCTTTCCCCCGGCAGCTTCCACTTGCTGAAGCGATGCGGCGACATCGTCGGTCTCAATGTAGAAGTGCGTGAACTGGTGCGGCTCATGGCCGAGCGAGGCGATGTGTCCCTGTATGCCCGAAGTTGCGCCTGTGTTGACCAGCCCCATCGGGCCCGCGTCAATGGCCCAGCCGAAGACCTGCTGGTAGAAAGCTGCGGTGGTTTCTTTATCTTTACAGCCGATTTCAAAATGAACGACTGGATGCGGCATCGCTAACCTCTTTCCGTGGCTGCGCCAGTATGCCACCACTTTGTGTCTGCGAGAACAACGGATGTTTCGACCTGGCGCTCGGGGATCGTCCAGTATTTTCTGAGAAGGCGCTCTTTCTCTTCACGGCTGACCATGTGAAAGCCGTGCCTCTCATAGAAGCGGATCGCCCAGACCGCGTTGGCCCAGGTGCCGATCAGGATCGGTGTCTTTGCCATCTCGCGCAGGTGAGCCAGGAGGTGCGCGCCAATGCCGCGCTTCTGGCTGCCGGTGCGAACGTAGGCGTGGCGGATGAGGGTCACGTCCTGAACCGGCTGTATGCCCATGACGCCTGCCAGGGTTCCGTCTTCTTCGTAGCCCCAGAAGATGACGCCTTCGTCGAGTTCATGCTGCAGATACGCGCGGGACATGTACGGCTCGGTCCAGCGGTCTGCGGGGATGATGCCCTTATAAGCCTGAGCGCCATCGTTGACGATGGCCCAGACGAGATCGAAGTCGCGGTGGTCGCAGCGGCGGATCATGCTTGTGCTAGAGCTGCAGGCGAATCTTCGAGCGGGTGAGCAGCGCCGAAAGGGCGAGCATGCATGCGGTGAATACGATCGTGCGGACGACCCCAGGCCAGCCCGAGTTGAAATGTGTATCGAAATACGTGAAGCCGATCGCCGCGACAATGAAGTAGTAGAAGTCTGGCAGCAGGTAGGTGAGCAACGTGTTTGCTCCCGCGGCGCACGCGAAGAAAGCCCAGCCGGTTTTCTTTTTTACATCGCAGATCCAGTAGAGGAGAGCGAATGAAGTCACTGCCGCGGCGATGCTGTAGAGGCACCACGTGGGCGTGGCGCGAATTTTCGAGATACCAAGCGGCGTGAGCAGGCGGCCTGCGGCTACGGCTGCCAGCGCAAGAGCCACGGCCATCGACATTTTCTGGCCGAGAGCTTGCCAGCGATGATTGCCGAGGAAGATGACAGAGGTGACGATGCCCGCCATCGTCATGGAAGCCATGGAGCCATTGCTGTAGGGCCAGTAGTAAAGCGGCAGATGCTTTGGCAGGACAATCCATTTTGCCGTGCACAGCGCGTTGAATGTTACCAGTGCGATGAACCACGCCAGCGGTGTCCAGAGCCAGCGGCGGGTTGGGATGTACAGGATCGAGACGGCTAGGAATGTATAGCCGATGAGGCCGAGGATTTCGGGGTAGGAACCGTCAATCCAACCAACGCCGCCATCATGCGTGGTGCGGCGAAAGACTGCATACATAACAATGACAAGGATGAGGCCGAGGATGCGGAGTCCTGTGTGCACCGTCTTTCCCCGACCTGAGCCGGTGTAGACGCTAAGGTAAAGGGCCATCCCCAGCAGCGCGAGAATTGCCCAGAGATTGCTGTTGAAGCCGATGCGGGCTGGGTCGCCCTTTTCTGCGTTTGCCAGGATCAGGCCGAGCACAATGAGGCTGGCGGAGCGGATGACGACGTGCATCCACAACGAGGGCACCGATGGATTTTTCTTGAGACGCGCTTTGACGGCGAGTGGGATTGACAGGCCGATGATGAACAGGAAGAAGGGAAAGACCATGTCGACGTAGGTCATGACGTCCACCTTGGCGGGCGCATGATGCGTCCACCATGGCAGGCCACGAACACTATCGAGATCGTTGACGAAGATCATGACGGCCATGGTGAGGCCGCGGAAGATGTCGATGGATGCGAGGCGCGAGGGTGCGGTTGTCGTCGCGGTCTCGATCAGCGGTATTTGCGCGGCCGGGGTGGTGGTGTTCATCTGGCCAAGATGCTAGCCTATGCGGCTGCGACGATCAATTTGAAATATGTCAGCCGAAGTCTTGATGTTCGCTCCACAACTGCGGCCATGGCTTGCGCGGCGGTCCGCAGACGAAGATGTCAGGGTGGTACTGGCTTTCTTCGTTCCTGACACCTTGCGCATTGCCGTTATGCCCGGCGAGACGGCAGCCGGTGAATATCTCGTCAGCCTCATCGCGCGAGATGCCAATGACGATGAGGGTTGTTGGCTGCGGCGTAGGGTAGCCGCGCAGCCACGCGGAGTTGGTCGTGCTGATAGGCGGAGGCAGGTGATAGGCAGCGCCAAGAATCTCGATGGCGCCCTGCTCGCCATAATTTCCTACAGTAATGCCGAGACTTGCCTGCTGCTCGGGAGTCAGCGAGTCGCGAATGCCGGCGACGGCTGCGACCAGTTCGTTCCAGCCGAACTCTTCGCGCAGATCGCCGTTACGGCTGAGCGCGAAGCTCCTGAGCGGGCCGCTGGATGCCAGCGGCAGAACCAATGCGCAGATGTACGCGCCGACGAGGGCGACTCCGGTGAAGAAGATGATCTCGACGGTGCGACGCCAGAGCTTCAACAGGGATGCAGTCCAGCGCTCGCCTGCGGCTGCGCCCATCGCCATCAGCATAGGGTATGTGGGGGCCAGGTAGTAACCGCGTCCTTTGCCGATGTAGAAGAGCGCCAGCGGGATGAGATACATCCACGCGAGCATGCGATAGCGGCTGCTACGCAGAAAGCTGATGAGCCCGGCAATCCATAACGGCGCGATGAAGAGATTGGTGCAGATGAGGAACTGGTGGAGCAGGAAATTATCCGCGCGGCCTTCGCCGACGTCGCGCTTATGAATGTACTGCAGGAAGTGGTACGAGATGAATCCGTGATGTATTTGCCAGAGCAGATTCGGCAGAAAGATCACGAGCGCGAGCGCGGTTCCTGCCCAGAACCATTTGTTCAGGAAATAGGGGCGCGCCCGCGTTAACACCATTCCGCCGAGTATGCCGGCGATGTAAAAGATGATGCTGTATTTGGTTTGCAGTCCGAGACCCGTGACTGCGCCAATTGCAAGCCACCAGCGGGGATCTTCGGACTTCAGCAGGCGAATGATGAAGTAGGCGATGAGCGCCCACCACAGGTAATCGAAGCTCGAATATTGAAACTCAGTGCCTTCGAAAAGCGGCAGCGGTGAGAGCGCGACGGCGAAGGCGGCTGCGGCCTGGGCGATGCGTCCGCCGCCGAGTTCGCGTGTCATGAGGCCTGTAACGATAATGGCCGCGGCTTGTGTGAGGACCGAAAAGAGGCGCAGACCTATGAGCGAGAGTCCAAAGATAGCGAGACTGATGTGCTCGACAACTGGCGTGAACGGAGGATAGGCGACAAAGCCCCAGTCGAGATGACGGGCGTCGCTGAGGAACTGCAGCTCGTCGCGATGGAAGCCGTAGCGGCTGTTTGTGAGTAGATGTGCGAGCGTGACAGCCGCCGCAATTCCCAGCACAGCCGCCATTCCGGATCGAGAGCTGCTATTGGTGGTTTTTGGAGCCTGCTCCCCTACGTTCGTCGTTGCCATGCGGCTGCGCTCCCTTGACACACAGTTTCTCAGCCTGTATCTACGCGCAGCAATTACTTTTCGTTCACCAAATTCGAAGTAAAAAAATGCCCACACCGTTCTTCATGGAAAGAGGCGTGGGCATTTTCTGTGGCGCACCGAAACAACGGTGCCGCGATTAACGCCAGTGACCTTCTACAAAGACCCAGCTGCCGTGGCGATCAGCCCAGTGAGCGGGCACCCACTCAGCATGCGGACGGGGTGGCATGACATAGCGGCCTGGGACCCAAACGTAGCGGGCTCCGTCCCAGCGATGGTATCCGCCGGTCCACACCCATCCCTCATGCGGGGGCGGCCCGGGGTGCTCGACAACGACCGGGGGCGGGGCGACGCGAACAACAACCTGCGCGAAAGATGGCGCAGCAGCAAGAGCACAAGCAAGAATTCCGAGGAACGCGTATTTCTTCATGGGTATTTTTCTCCAGTGCGATGCGGAGCTATTTGCGCGCCGTACATCGCATTCTGGTGATGTAGAACACGATTCGCAAAAGAGAGTTGCCTCTGTTTTTCTTTCTCAATGGCACGAAGGTAATGGAAAATGCGCTAAGTGGTTTGGTGCGTTTTACTTTATCGCCTGAAGCGAATCGTTGTAAGAATGGTGAGCCCATCCGAGGTAGTGCGCGTCGGCGCCGTTTGCTTCATCAAGCACCTTGAACATACCGGGCAACTGGTCCCCGTAATCGGGCGTGCGTAAACCAATGACCATCTTTGCCAGGTTCGGATCGCCCAAACCCTCGTATGCCATGGCCATGAATTTCTGGCTGGTGGTCTTTAACTTCTCGGCTTTGGCTTCTACGCTGTCGCCGTCAGCGGGGCTACTAACCTCGTAAAGCATAAGTGTGAATCGCGGAAGCGAAGTTAAGAGCATTCTTCGCTCGTCGAGATTGCCTTTGAGAGGCTTGTTCTGAATATCGGCGTTGACGGTCAGGTGCGCCGGTGCCACTGCGGCGAGCACGGCGCGATATGCCTCAACAAGACCGGGCAGGAAACGCAGATTGCCCGCACCTTTGTTCTCCGGGCGCTGTTGTGGCTCGATATCGAGATGGATGCCGTCGAAGTGGTTTTTTGGATGGCTCTGATTGAACGCGAGAACTCCGCGAACATGTTCGAGCAACTTGTCGCGGTGCTTGCCGGGTTCGTCGGCGTCTTCGCTTGAGAGCAGCGCCTCCACCCGAATGTTCACCCGATGCAGCAGATCGATGAGATGCGCAAGGCGCGACTCTTCCTCGGAGTCGTCGCGCGTCGAGATCGAGACATAGGCTTCATTGATGCCCTGGGACTGGCAATAATCACGCAGATTCTCCGCTCCCCGCGGCACCTCGAGGATAGATGCAGTCTTCCATACCCACAGACCATGGACTTCGCCGGCTGCGAATGCCGAAAAGCACACGCACAAAATTGCAGTGAGGAACAGTTTTGCCAGTGCAGAAAATTGTGAGTCGCGAAGGTCGGTATTGCTGGACATCTCTTGGCAGCGCTGGTGGGCGTGGTCAGCAATTCTGGCAGACGGATCCGAGGAAAAGCAACGGCTTTATGTTTCCGGAAGTTGAACAGCACGCACCCATCTCGTCTCGCTTCGTCAGGTACAATTCGTGCGACGCGCCAACCGAGGATTCTGTAGTCACACCGATAACGAGGGAGCATGGGCGAGCACCGGGTCGCGGGATTGCTGAATTTCGTTGTGGTCGCAGCGGTTGCAGCGGTTGCCTACACCGACTGGGTAATCGTTGCCGGTGATATTTCGCTGGCATACCTCTATGTGCTTCCCATTGCGCTGTGCGCTCTGGTAAATCCGCTTTCTTTTACGATTGCCCTGGGTGCAATCTGCACTTTTCTGGGAGATATTTTCGGGCCTCCCGAGCCTTCCGTGCTTCGGCGGGTGGTCCACAATGTCGTCTATCTCGCGAGTTTTCTGGTAGTTGGATTTTTCGTCACGCTGATTGCGCGGCAACGCGACCGCATGGCGGGAGAGATACGCAAGCAGCGCGATGAATACGAGCGCGATCTGGCGCTGGCAGCACAGGTGCAGCATCGCGTATTGCCAAAGCCATTGGCGCTGCCGGGGATCGACATCGCGGCGGAGATGAAAACGGCGCGGCTTCTCGGCGGAGACTACTACGATTTCTTTCCGGTTTCGGACGATGTGGTGGATGTCGTGATTGCCGATGTCTCGGGCAAAGGCGCGGCCGCTGCGTTGCTGATGCCGTCGCTGGCGATGGCGCTGCGCCTGCGCGCACGGGAGTTGGAAGGACCGGCGCAGATCATCGCGGACCTGGACGAAGTCTTGAAACAGATGACGAACTCGGCGACGTTCGTGACGATGTTTTATGCACGGCTGAATCGCGCCAGCCGTACGCTGCACTACGCCAATGCCGGGCACAATCCACCGGTGCTGCTGCGTTCAGGATCTTGCGAGGCACTGTTGCTGGATGAAGCGGGTGGGCCGATCCTGGGGATTCTGAGCGGCGCGCAGTTCGCAGATGCATCAGTCGCGCTCGCGCAGGGCGACATTCTGACGCTCTTCACCGACGGCGTCACGGAGCAGGAAAATGAACAGGGCGAGGAATTCTCTGTCGATCGTTTGAAAGACGTCGTTTGTCGGGAAGGCACGGAATCCGCGGCTCAGGTTGTCGCTCATGTTTCCGAAACCGTCTCCGCCTTTGCAGGAGAGACAGAGCAGGCGGATGATTTAACGCTGGTTGTGTTGAAGGTCTTGTAAGCTGAGAGACGGACCGCTCCAGCTCTTCCTGCTGAAGATCAAAAAACTATGACAGACGCGATTACGGGTTCTGTGCTCGACGTCAATCCTCGCGCACGAGGAATGGGCGCATCCCTTCTCCTCAGGGGATTGCGAAAAGCCTTTGCGGATGTGGTGGCCGTGGATGGTCTCGACCTGGAAGTGAAGCATGGAGAGTGCTTTGGCTTGCTGGGTCCGAATGGCGCTGGAAAGACGACGACCATCGAGATTTGCGAAGGCCTGACTACTCCCGATGCCGGGACGGTTGAGCTGCTGGGGCTGAGCTGGGCTACGTCTGCCAGGGAACTACGCCGCCGCATCGGCATTCAGTTGCAGGAGACGCAGTTTCCCGACAAGCTCACCGTGGAGGAGACGCTGCGACTCTTTCGCAGCTTTTTCCCGCGCGGGATTTCGGTCGATGAGTCGATCAAGACAGCGCAGCTCGAAGAAAAGCGCAACTCGCGCGTCGGCGGACTGTCGGGCGGGCAGAAGCAGCGGTTGGCTATGGCTTGCGCTCTCGTCGGCGATCCTGAGCTGCTTTTTCTCGATGAGCCGACGACGGGGCTCGACCCGCAGGCGAGGCGGCATCTGTGGGATCTGGTGGACCAGCTGAAACTCGCTGGACGCACCATCATCCTGACCACGCACTACATGGATGAGGCGGAGCGGCTATGCGACCGCGTCGCGATCATGGATCACGGGAAAATCATCGCGCTCGGCACGCCGCAGCAGTTGATTGCCTCAATCGGCGGCGAGCACATTGTGGAGTTCGCGATCATCGGCCACGAGATCGGAAACGGTAAGGTCGATGCGGCTCTGCTGACAGCAATTTCGGGCGTACAGGCGCATCGCGTCGATGCGGGTCTGCATCAGCTTACGGTGCGCGATCTGCATACGACCGTGCCTCTCATCTTTCAATCGCTCACCGGCCAAGGCCTGCATCTGAGTGATTTCCGCACTCACTCGGCGACGCTCGAAGACGTGTTCGTTGGGTTGACGGGAAGGAATCTGCGCGATGAATAAGCTGGAGCTGAGCAGCCTGTATCAGTTGACGATGGTGCGCTTCAAGCTCTTTCTGCGCGAGCCGGAGGCGATCTTCTGGATCTTTATCTTTCCTATTCTGCTGGCGGTGGGGCTGGGAATTGCCTTTCGCAACCGGCCGGCGGATGTGTTGCAGGTGGGCGCGACCACGACGCAGCTGACGCAGGCTCTGGCCGCTGACAAAGGCCTCGCGGCGAAGACGATGAACGAGGCCGATGGAGCACATGCACTGGCGACCGGGGACATTCTGCTGCTCGCGATCCAGACGCCAGACGGCGTGGCTTATAAATACGACGACACCAATCCCGACGCACGGACGGCTCGGCTCGTGGCCGATCGCGCGATTCAGGCGGCGTCTGGACAACACGAAGCCGTACATGCCGAAAACCAGCTCGTGCATGAGACGGGTGCGCGCTACATCGATTTTGTCGTGCCCGGCCTGCTGGGCATGAACCTGATGGGATCGGCGATCTGGGGCATGGGCTTCGCCATTGTCGAGGCCCGGCAGAAGAAGCTGCTCAAGCGGCTGGTGGCGTCGCCGATGCCGCGCTGGGAATACCTTGCGTCGTTTATCCTGTCGCGACTTGTCATGCTGGTCATCGAGGTCGTGGCCTTTCTCGGATTTGCGCGGTTGGTCTTCGGCGTGCCGTTTCGCGGATCGATCCTGCAACTGACATTTCTGTGCGTACTGACTTCGCTCTCATTCTCGGCGTTGGGTCTGCTGGTGGCTTCGCGAGCCAAGACGATGGAAGCTGCCTCAGGGCTGATGAATCTCGTCATGCTCCCGATGTGGATCTTGTCGGGCGTCTTCTTTTCGGCGTCGCGCTTTCCGGCGGTCGTTCAGCCTGTTGTGCGGGCGCTTCCGCTTACGGCTGCGATCGACGCGCTGCGCGGAAACATGCTGCAGGGGATGAACCTGGGACAGGTGATGACTCCGGTGCTGATCCTGCTTGCATGGCTGGTCGTTCCGTTTGCGGTGGCGCTGCGCATCTTTCGCTGGAGATAGCGAAGTGAATTCCGGAATAGCTATCTCCAAGCGAATTATTAAACTAACCCCACTCAAGCCAAACGAAGGTGGCTTGAATGGGGCACCCCGACGCTGAATTCTCTCCAATGGATCGAGAGCGGCGCGATCTGATTAATTCTGTGGTGTGGTCCCGTTCAGGTTGCCGTGCAACTCGGGGTGTGCCCCCTGTTCGAGCTGATCGAGCTTTTTCTTCTGGTCGTCGTTGAGTACCTCGCGGATTTGCTTGTCGGCCTTTAACCGCAAAGGCCTTACCTTCTCCAGGCGTTCTTCGCGCGTCAGGCTCTGGTCATCGACTAGCTTCTGCGTGCCGTCATGCATTTCCTGGAGGATTGGCTTGATGCTGGCCTGCTGATCGCTGGTGAGATCAAGCTTCGCCGTCAGCAGTTTCATGTGCTGTTCGACGGCCGGCACGCCGCTTTGCGCGCTGTGCTGGTCTGCATCGCCCGGTCCGGCAGCGGTCTGCTGCGCGGGCACGGTGAGTGCGACGATTAGCAGGGTTCCGATTGAAAGCAAGCGGAATCGATTCATGGTCCTCTCCTTTGCATCTGGAAATTCAGAAGACGTGTCGCCGTCCCCACAATATTTACCGGCTTGCTGAAGTGCTGATTCTTGTCTGCTGTGAGCGGCGGTTTGTCATATGATTCGCACTGTAGCGGTCAGTTGTCGTCGAGTCGAGAGTGAGTTTCGCGTTGTTGAACAAAGAGGCGGTCGATGTCCAAAAACGAGCGCTCCAGATTGCAGGAACACGCTGCGAAGAAACAAGAAAAGCCGCGGCGAAAGCCCGATCAGCGCATCCGACGTACGCACGCGCGGCTTGGCAGCGCTCTGGTGGAGTTGATTCAGGAGAAGTCGATCGACGATGTGACGGTGCAGGAAGTACTGGACCGCGCGAAGATCGGCCGCTCTACCTTTTATCTTCACTTCCGCGACAAGGATGACTTGCTCCTGGGCCAATTTGAGACGTTTCTGGAAACGATGACCACGATGCTCAGCATTCGCGGGGAAGAGTCGCATCGTGTTGTGCCAGTGGCAGAGATGTTTGCGCACATCGGCAGTGGGAAGAAGTTTTATCGCGTGCTGGCCGACTCGGGGCGTCTCGACGACTTCTTCGAGCTTGCGGAAGGCTACTTTGCTCGCGGGATTGCGCGGCGGCTAAGGGAATCCAAGCGTGTTACGAAGCTTCCGCAACGTGAATTGGCCGCTCGCGCCTTTGCCCTGTCTGGAAGCCTGCTGTCGCTGCTGCGATGGTGGATGGATCGTGGCGCAAAAGAATCACCGGCGGCGATGGATGAGATGTTTCACCGCATGGTTTGGAGGGGGTTCCAATAACAGCGAGAGATATAGTTACTGGCTGACGGCACCTGATTGCTGAGGGAGCGTATTGGCCTGCAAACCTTATCCTCTCGGTATCCTCGGCCTAACCGTGGATCCAGGAAGTATCTGCCTGCGGAGACTCTTATGGCTGGTCCCTGCCTCGCCTCCCGAATAGAAACCCGCGCAGATGTTACCAAGTACGCCACCTAAGCAAACGAACGCTTTGAATGTATCCCCGATTTTCCAATAGCCGGTAGCATCCCGCGTCAATGTGCAAACCTCATTAAAATGAGCCTTCGGTGCAGACATCTGACCACGTTCGACCTGCACGATGTTATGTTGTACTATGGTTCGAAACTGACTCGTTATCGGAAATCCCGCACGACGTAGAATGTCATTCATTCCCTGAACCATCTGCGTATACAGTGCCGGTTGCATACCAGGAAGCACCTGTTTGTCGATAAAGTCCGCTAGCTCATCCCTGTCACCTGGAATCGGATTGGTAGCCATACTGGCCTCCTTCCGGTCCTCACAATAATACAAATCAAGCGGGCGATACTAGATAACCAAAGTTGCATTTGCAAACGCTGCCCTTTGTCTTGTCGCGGCTGCTGCTGGAGCTTTCATCGCGCGAGAATTTCGCGGTTGTTCTTGTGTCCCTTTGATAAGTGACTCCCCCCGGTATGTTTTTCGTAAATTCGTGAGAGCGCGTGGGTTGGGGGGATAGGTATACCTCTGGGGCAAAGCCCTCGGGTTGTTGTGTCATAGACGAGGGCTGAAGCCCTCGCCTATCTTTCCTGAAAACACGAAAGCCCGCCGGGTCCCGGCGGGCTTTTTCTCTCTGTTTATATTTTAACAATTTTGACGAAATGGTCGGCCAATTTACTTCCACTATTTTCTCTTTGGAATGTGTGGGTTAGAAAATTTCTTTCGCTGGAGGGTCTTGACAAGGTTTGGAGGGGGAGCCAGATGGCAGAGCTTGCCGCGTCCCGCCTTTGAGAAGCGCGTCGCTCCGGCTTCGCCACCGCTCAGGCCTACGGCAGTGAGGTGGTCGCCTTCGGCGACGGGTTAATTCCAAGGCATAATATAGTTAACTATAGCTAACTATATTAGCTATACTATGGATAATTGGTCTCCTGGGAAAATCATCATGAACAGGAATCGCGAGAAATCACCTGTACGCGTCATCGCTCTCGAAGAAGCGTTTCTGCACCCCAAGCTACGAGAGTTATATCCGGCATCGTACGTCAGGTTGCTCGACATGGTGGGCGATCGTCTCACCGACGTTGGCCGAGAGAGAATCCGCCGCATGGACGCCGCTGGCATTGATTTACAGGTGCTCTCTCATGTCCAGCCAGGCGTGCAGACGCTTGAATGCGATTTGGCTATCCGCTTATCTCGTGAGGTGAATGATTGGCTGGCTGTCGCAATTGGTGACTACCCGACGCGCTTCGCCGGTTTTGCGATGTTGCCGACGCAATCACCCATGGATGCCGCAGATGAGTTGGAGCGGACGGTGACTCAGCTTGGATTCAAAGGCGCGCTCATCAATGGTCACACGCAGGGGCGCTATCTGGACGAAGAGTCGTTCGCGCCGATTTTCGAGCGAGCGCAAGCGCTGGATGTGCCTATCTATATCCATCCAACCGATCCGCCGCAGGCGATTATCGATACGTACTACAAAGACTGTCCAGCTATGATGCAGGGCTGGGGATGGCAGGTCGAAACCGGGACGCATCTTCTTAAGCTGGTCTCCAGCGGCGTCTTCGATCGTTATCCGCGGCTCAAAATCATCGTTGGACACATGGGCGAATTGATCCCGTTCAGTCTCAGGCGCATCAATACCGCGCTTACGGTGGGCAGCTGGCTTTTGAACGAACGGAGAGGCATGCAGAAGAGCTTGTTCTACTATATGCGCGCAAATGTCTTCATTACGACGAGCGGCTTTTTTGATCAGGCTGCTCTCAATTGCGCGATTGCTGAGTTGGGAATCGATAACATTCTGTTCTCGGTTGATGATCCTTTCGGTGACAATTTCGAAGGCGTGGATTTTCTTCATAAAGCTCAGCTATCGGTCGAGGACAAAGAGAAGTTGGCTTACCGGAATGCTGAGCGCGTCCTTAAGCTTTCATCCGGAGCCAATTCTCGACGGAGTGCAAGCCGCTCTCTCTTTTCTTTCAAAGCGAATGTTAAAGCGAAAATGGCTCGGATGGTGTTGGGGTTTTTGGTGAAGTGATGATTCCCCTTCAGCGAAAGAACGGTGTGATTCTGAGAACGTCGCTTCGGCTTTGCCTGCGCTCCAGCCTACGGCAGTGAGGTAGTCGCCTTCGGCGACGGTTTTGTTCCGGGGACTAAAGTCCCCGGCTTCTACCTTAGGCGCTTGCGCTTTTTTTGGGTTTTGGAATCGGCCAAAAATTCATCAGCGACTGGAAGAATTCGTAGTCAGGATCACTAGGCGAAATTTCTGCGACAATCCTCTGGCGCAAGTCATCAAGCGTAATGGATGGCGGTCCGTACGGCAATTCGTAGAGGATTGGATGAACTAACTTTAATTCATGCAGCGCAAGTGCATAAGTTTTGGTGGCCATCGCGTACCAACTCATGAATGCGTCTGGCACAAATATAGGCCCATTACTTTTACGAAAGTCTGCATCCGTAAATCCGGATGCTCCATGTGTGTATTTCGAAACTTCGGCGAAGAGTCTACGTGCAACACCTTTCGGAGATTGATTGAACAAGGAGTCTTCAGTTGTAGCTTTGAGTTGCAGTTCTAACGCGGTCACGTCAGGATTCTTTGAAAGCCTGTCTGCAGCCCAGCCAAAATTGATTTTGGGTTCTCCGTTTTTCCAATCAAGGAAGTCGTTTCGATTCTTGCTCAGCGCTAATTGCGTGGCTATGGTTGCCTGCTCGATTACGTTTCTGAGGCAGGAAAATGCGACTCTATAAAATCCCACGAGTGCGGCATATACCGCTGCTTGAAATTCATCCCCAGCATCACACGCTGCTATTGCTGTCGGGGATTCTTGTTCGTTAGTGAGATCTTGAATGCCGATGGTTACTCTATTCCACAGATCCCAGTATTCCCACATCTGCTTGAGATGTGAGCCATACGCGTCTGTAGTTCTGATGCTTACATCGTCGGGTAGAGCGGTGATGCTCTTCCAAGTATCTTCGTCAATGAAATCTGCAACCCCTTGGTAGCTCCCTTCGACTAAAGCAAAATCATCGTCCTCAAGCATGAGGCGTTTAGAACGAAAATCTGAAGCGTCAAGTGGTTTCATGGCTCAGGTAAACAGTTTCCCTTGAAGGGAATTCTTTCATTCTTTCTAGATTTCTATGTCTTCCCGGAGTTTGTAAAAGCAGTAACACTTTTCGTCGATCTCCCTGCACTCTATCTCCGAGCCATATTCTGATAAGCCGAATTTGATGATGTGATCATAGAACTTTCGTTCAGCATCGGTAGCCGACTCTGCCTTACAAAAACAGATGACTCGCGAAGAATCAAGATCGCAAGAAGCTTCGCTGCCTACTATGAATTGATAAAAGGCCATGCATCATTAGAATATGCACTTGTTATTCTGCGAGTTCATACAGGCATACATACTTATGTGCCGGGCGCCCCCGTCCTTTGCGAAAGGGTGAGAGGCCACAGATGCATTAGCTTTACGGAAAACAGTCCCGAATTTGGAGCTATGCTCTCCCACCCTTTCGCAAACTGCGCGAAAGGATGGGGCACCCGGTGTTTGTGCGGGCATGTAAATGGGCCTTGCTGCGCAAGGCAAACGGCGCACGAATTTCATTCGTGCGGGTCCTTCGACTTCGCTGCGCTTCGCTCAGGATGACATCTGTGGGGGAGTGGGGTGGATTGGCAGGAATGGAAAAGCCCGGCGCTAGGCCGGGCTTTTTTAGGTTTTGCGCCGCTTTGCGGCGCGTGTCGCTGGACGCGCAGTCCTAGTCCCCCATTACGGGTTCTTCGGTTGCGGGGGCTGGCTTTGGTGCTGGCGCGATGGAGTTGATGGAGACGAGGCCTTCGACTGGCTTTTCGCCGAGGATGTGCTCGCGGTAGAGTTTCGCCATGCGCGCGTTTTCGGCGTCCTGCTTGAGCTTGGCGTCGCGTGCGCGGATTTTTTCTTCGCGCGAGTTCTTGGCGATGCCCAGCTTGTCGAGGGTGTCGTTGGCGGCGGCGTGCACGTGCTCATCGTTCAGGAGCAGCGTGTGCTCGGCGTTGCCCATGCCTACCTTCTTACCACCGGCGAAGATTTCGTGACGGCCATGCTCCTCGTACCACTTGGTGAGCGTGGAGGTCATGTGCATCTTCTCGATGATGTTGCGCCAGCCCACGCCCGTGTTGTAGGCGCAGAAGCTGATCTCGCCTTCCTGCGTGGCGTAGGGGATGATGCACTGCTCGGTGCGGCGGAAGTCGTAGTTGAAGAGGTCCTGGAACCACATGCCGGCGATGAAGAGGAAGTTCCAGCGGTCGGCGCGGCGCTTCTCGATGTCGGCCATGGTGCGGTCAGCCTTGACGGAACCATAGTTGCGCTTGGTGGAGCCGGAGAACTTATCGAACTTCTTCAGCAGGTCCATGATGCGCATGTGGGTCGGCGCCTTGGTCGGATCGAAGTTCCGGAGCAGCGCAAGGGTGATGCCGACGAGCGAGAGGAACTTGCCGCGGGCGGCGTCGTTGACCTTGGCTACGTCCTTGGCCAGGCGGTCGGCGTTGAGGAACGCGGTGACCGGAACGGCTTCCTTCGTTTCCTTGTCGATCATGATGGCCATGCCGATGCCGCAGTTCGGGTGGCATCCGCAGGAGATCTGTCCCCAGTCGCGATCGGGGCCGTGGACGAGGTCGGCGAAGTCAGAGAAGGTGGACATGAAGCTGATCGGGAACCAGTCGCGGGTCGGCTCGCCGATGCCGGTCTGGTTCTTGACGTCGTGCGCGAGGTGCGAGAGCGTGTAGCGCTGGGCTTCGCGGCGGTCGTCGCTGACTTCCTCGTCGCGGCCGGTGAAGGAAACTGGCTGGAAGCTGAGGAAGTTGATCTTCTTGGGGTTGTCGAGGGCGAACTGGATGATGTGGCCGACCTGCTCATTGTTGATGCCGTTGATGATCGTCGTTACGGGGACGATGTCGACGCCGGCTTCGTGCAGGTTGTGGATGGCCTGGAGCTTCACATCAAAGAGGTTGCCGACCTTGCGGTGCGAGTTGGCGGCGTTGCCGATGCCGTCGAACTGGAGGTAGGCATAGCGCAGACCGGCTTCGGCTGCGGCGCGGCTGAACTCCTTGGACTTGGCGAACTCGATGCCGTTGGTCGCGGCCTGGACGGACTCGTAACCGACCTTGCGGGCGTAGGCGACAGCGTCGAGGAAGTAGGGCGAGAGCGTGGGCTCGCCGCCGGAGAACTGGACCGACATCTGACGGCGCGGCTTGATGGTGATGGCGTTGTCGAGCATGGTCTTGATGTCGTCCCACGTGAGTTCGTGGACGAAGCCAACCTGGTTAGCGTCCATGAAGCAGGGGTCGCACATCATGTTGCAGCGGTTGGTCAGGTCGATGGTGAGAACCGAGCCGCGTCCGTGCGTGACGGTTGACGTCCCGTGGTTGTGGAGCTTTTCGTCATTGTGGGCGCGGATGTCGCGGCCGGGGAAGACCTCTTCGAGATGCTTGAAGAAGGCGGTGTCGATGGACATGACGTCTTCAAAGTGGCCGTGCTTGGGGCAGTCCTTAACCATGAGGATCTTGCCGTCGCGCTCGATGATCTGCGCCTTGATCTCGCCAACCTTCTCATTCAGAAGGATTTCGTGTGGCAGCTTGCCGTCGATGATCTGCTGGCGGATCTCGGGGACGCACTTGGGGCAGAGGGAATCGGTGGTGCGGGGCCAGCCAAGAGGCGGCTTTTCCTTCTGATAGGACTTCAGCAGAGGCTTATCGGACCACTTGGGGGTGAATGATTCGTTCGGGCTGATGCGGTTCAGTCTCTCAAAGACGGACCATGCGCCCTGTGCGGCGATGGTGACCGCTCGCTCTGCGTACTTGACGGCTTTCGACATTTTTCAGTTCTCCTGACGCTTGCCTGTCTGCTTTGTAAGTGATTCAAATTGCGTTTTCGGACAGGAAAGCCAAGCTTCAATGCTTACCGGCCCTCGGGGGAAGTGCGGGTCGAAGGTAACTGCCGCTTCCAGAGGACTTTACCAGCTTCAAGCATAGCGAGATGTGAAGGGAGGGAGAAATGACTTTGGCTGAATGGGGATTATTGGCGTTCAGACGGGGATCGTTGGGGGTGAATGGGACGGGGCGATTTGCCCTAAGCTATGCCCGACACGACAGCAATCATGTTCATATTATGTATTTTGAGCTTAGACTCCGCTTGAGGCCAGTGTGGAGATAATTTGCGATCTTAGTGTTGCAGCGACATACAAGAGTGCCGCTCAGATTGCCCGAGTTGTATCCGAAGCCTGGGTAGCATCGAACGGGTATTGTTTGGCGTGTGATACCGATTCTCTAAAACAATCGAGAGCGAACACAAAATGTACAGATTTTGTCTGTCATTATTGTGGACATCGATATGAGCTAAAGACATTCCGCAAGAGGCCGTCAAAGTCATTGGTTGATGGAGCCTACGCAACTCTGATGGCCCGCATATCGGATGGTTCGGCGCCTACGCTATTTCTCCTTCAAAGGAGCGATACGTGGCAAATAAAGACGTTGACCGCAATACATTCGACTTTCCTAACACCGTCAGTCGTGGAGAGACGTAATCCTTTGCGGGCGTCCGCTCTCCGAGCTGGCTGGATAGGCTGCAATATTCGCTTGGATCGAATTGGCCCTGACGGTCAGGTTGACCTGATTACTGACGGCAAGATTGTTCCCAAAGAACAAGTGCGCAGAGTTTTTAGCAAGTTTGCTCCCCTAGCCGAAATTACTCCCAAAGAACGAGGTTGGACGACACTAACTCTTTCGATCGTTCGCAATCTTGGCAAGCGTCAATTCTCACTTCAAGATCTTTACGCACAAGAAAATCTATTTTCCGAGTGTTATCCGGGAAACCGGCATATTCGTGACAAAATTCGCCAACAATTGCAGGTCTTGCGAGACATGCAGATCATTCGATTCGAGCAGCGGGGGATTTATAGCATCCCGCCTTGATCATTCCGGTAATGAGTTTAAGCGAATAAATTTACTTGTCGAATTGATGGCCGAACTGTAACGTTTTCACGCGGATTCGAGACTATTCCCCCAGAACAGGAACGAAAATATGGCACTTTACGATCTTGTGTTTGAAGGCGGCGGCGCCAAAGGAATGGCGTTTGCCGGCGCTCTCCAAGTATTTGCCGATGCGGGGCACTCGCACCGGCGCGTGGTCGGAACTTCCGCCGGGGCCATTACCGCCATGCTTACGGGCGCGGGCTTCACTCCCGCTGAGCTGACGGTCGAGTGCACGAAGACCGATGCGGCGGGAAATCCCGTCTTTGCATCGTTCATGGATCCTCCTGAGGAATCGGATTTCACGAACGATCTCATTGAAAGCTGCGAGACGATCGAGCTGATGAAGGCTGCGGGATTTCCCTTCTCCGGAATGCTGCAGAACATTGAGGAGAAGATCATCAAGGCGCTGCTTCATCTGGAGCTGTACCGCGAGTTGTTCTCCTTTAACGAGTGCGGCGGATTTTATGCGGGCGACAAGGCACTGGAGTGGTTTCGCGAACGGCTGGTGGCGAAGGGCATGGCAGCCGATATCACCTGGGCCGATTTCGCGAAGAAAACCGGCAAAGATGTTTCTGTTGTAACGACGGACGTGACTGACAAGGAGTCGGTGGTGCTGAATGCGCGCACGGCGCCGGACGTTCCGGTGGCTGAGTCGGTGCGCATGTCGATGAGCATTCCGTTTGTGTGGCGGGAAATGATCTGGAAGCCGGAGTGGGGAACCTATAACATCCTGGGAGCGGATGGGCAGATTGTCCGGCGCCCGAAGGCGGGGAACATCTTTGTCGACGGCGGGGTGCTGTCGAACTTTCCGCTTCGGCTGATTGCCGAGTCGACCCCGGACGTGGTGGCGGTGATGGGGAAGACCGATCCCAGCGCTGCCGGGAACCTTGGGCTGCTTCTGGATGGGACGGTGATGGTGCCGGGGGCTGAGGTTTCCGATACGAGACGGCCACGGCTGCGGGCGGCGGACCGGGTGACGCGGCTGATCGATACGTTGACCGACAGCTCTGATCTGGCCGTCATCCGGCAATACGAGTCAGCCGTTTGCCGGCTCCCTGTTGGCGGCTATGGCACGACGGAGTTTCGCATGTCCTCGGCGCGGCAGCAGTTGCTGATCGGGTCGGGCACGACGGCGATGAAGAAGTATCTGAAGATCGCGTAGTAGCTGGAGTAACGACGGGGTTCGAGAAAACCCGAGGCTAAAGCCTCTCTATTTCGAGCACTTTTTCACCAGGCTAAAGCCCGGTGCTGAAAAAGTGCCATGGCGCGGGTAAACTGTCCCTCGGCGGCTAAAGGCATGCTTATTCTGCGACCTTACGGCACGGCTGAAGCCGTGCCCCTTCAAAACAACTCCTTTTTCAGCATCCTCTGTAGCCCGGTGCTTCTACCCGGAAGCTCTGTCGGGCTTCGAGTCCCAGATCTCGTTGAGACAATGATGGGATAAGGACGAAGGCTTCAGCGATCCACTAGGCTTTGGGGATTGAGGACCAGAGTTGCTGGATCAGGAGAAGCCTTCTATGAAGATTGTAGGATGTGATTTCCATCCCCGGTGGCAGCAAGTTGCGGTTTTCGATGCGGAGACCGGTGAGATCTCCGAACACAAGCTGTGGAACGGCGATGGAGAAGCGGAACAGTTTTATCGGGCACTGGAAACGCCTGCGCTGATTGGCATTGAGGCGTGCGGCAACAGCCAGTGGTTTATTGAGCTGGTGGAGAGACTGGGCCACCTGGTGTGGGTAGGGGATGCAGCCCAGATCCGCGCCAGCTATGTGCGCCGGCAGAAGACCGATCGGCGCGATGCGGGACACATTCTCAAGCTGCTGATGGAGAACCGATTCCCGAAGCTGTGGGTACCGACGGCCGAGCAGCGGGATCTGCGTCAGCTGCTGATTCACCGGCACAAGCTGGTGGAGATTCGAACCCGGATCAAGAACGGGTTGCAGCACCTGGCGCTGAACCGTGGCCTGCAGAAGCAGCGCGCCCTGTGGAGCGTTCGGGGGAGGGCTGGTTTAGAAAAACTTCCCCTCGCAGGCTGGACGGCGCGTCGGCGCGAAGATTTACTGCATTTGCTGGCCGAGCTGGATCAGCAACTGGGCGAGTTGGATGAAGCGGTGAGGCGTGCGGCAGAACAGCATCCACAGGCGCGGCTACTGATGACGCAGCCGGGAGTAGGCCCGATCACTGCGCTGGCCTTTGTGCTGACCATCGGCGATGTAAGCCGGTTCAGGCACAGCAACCAGGTGGCCAGCTATGTGGGTCTGATTCCGCGCGAACACTCGTCGGGCGGCAAGCAGCGGCTGGGCGCGATCAGCAAGCAGGGCAACCGGTTTCTGCGCCAGTTGCTGGTCGAAGCGGCGCAGACCGTAAACCGGTTGGATGAAGGATTTCGCAAGCAGTATCAGGCCCGCTGCCACCACAAGCCGAAAGGCGTGGCCAAGGTGGCAGCGGCACGCAAGTTGGCCGTGCGACTCTACTGGATGCTCAAGCAAAACGTGGGCTATCCGGAGATCGCCCATATCGAGAGCAGCCCGCGGGTGCCCCTGACCGGCAGATGCCAGGTCGTGACATTGAATGAGCGCTCTCGCATCCAGCAATAGGCTGGATGTTCGCATAGAAGCATCATGGCCTGTTGCGGACGGCCGTATCGATGGTTGGTGGGGCGCAAACACCCCACCGTATGGTGATGCAGCGTGAATCTACCAGAGCTCTGGTCCTCAACCTCTCTGGAAAGACAAGCGGTGCTCACGCGCCGCACAGGATATCTGTGCCTTGACAACGCCTTCGTCCTTATCGAGGGGCACCCGGCACCCGGCAATATGGCATTCTTTCCCGCGGCGCAGGGCGGGATTTTCCGTGTGACAACTGTCATATTGCTTTGCTGACAAAGCGTACTGCCGTCCGATCAAAAACCATGCGAATCTGATGCTGTCATTCAGGAGAGGTTATGAACAACGTTCCCGTACGGCATCAGCAACAGCAGATGGAAACCTGTGATCCGTTCTCGCGGGTTGTCTATGGACTGGGCATGGCCCTGTTCATGTTCGGAATCTTCGTCCCCGGCGCGCACACTCTGATGATGGTAGGCCTCGCGCTGCTCGCGATCGCCTGGGTCGTGGAGTGGTAAAGCTGGATTTACACGGCTGTGCTACACTTCGCCCGTTCGCCGGATACTTCCGAGTTAACGAGGGAAAATGTCAGTTGCCGATATTGCCAACGACCTGGTCGCGCTTTGCCGCGAAGGAAAGAACCTTGAAGCCGTCGATAAGTACTACGCCAACGATATTGTCAGCGTGGAATCAGCCAGCGGCCCGGGTATGCCCGCCGAGATGAAGGGCCTTGAAGCCATCCGAGGAAAGAATGCCTGGTGGATGGAGAACCACGAAGTCCACAGCGGCGTGGCGAATGGCCCGTATGTTGGCGGGGATCAGTTCGCTGTCGAGTTTATCTACGACGTGACCAACAAGCCCTCCGGCAAACGCTTCCAGATCGCCGAGATGGCGCTGTACACCGTGAAGGACGGCAAGATCGTCCACGAGCATTTCTATTACAACCCGGGCAGCATGGCCTGAGATTAGATGTAGTTCGAAATCTCGATGAGGTTCTTGTCGGGGTCGCGGATATAGATGGACAGAAGCTTGCCGACGGCCCCGGTGCGCTCGACGGGGCCAACCTCGACGTGCACTTTCAGTTCTGTGAGATAGCTGACGACTTCATCCATTGGCGTGAGGGTGACGAAGCAGAGGTCTGCCGAGCCGGGCGTTGGCTGTGCTGCTCGCGGTTGAAATTCGTGTCCGCGCTGGTGGAGATTGATTTTCTGGTCGCCGAACCTGAGAGCCGTGCGGCCCTCGAAGGTGACGATGTCCATGCCGAGGACCTCGGTGTAGAAGTCGGTTGTGGCGTGGATGTTGGCGACGGTCAGGACGATGTGGTCCAGTTGCTCCAGGGTGAAAGCCATGCTGCATTATCTACTTGCCGGCGGGATACTTGCGATTATCTTTCACCGCAAGGCTGAACAAAAGCGAGTCCGTAGCACCCATTCGTTACCGGCCCGGATTCACTTCGGCGATAATCCTAGCGGATATCTGCGCCATTCCCCAATCATGCGGATGGACATTGACGGCTGGATTTGAAAACACTTTCACTTTGTAATCCGGATTGTTTGAATCGGTATCGATATCGCCGATATAGACATAGAACCCGCCATTCGATTCGCACGCAGGCTTGATGATGGCATCCACCCATGGTCTTTCCCAAAACGTACTCAGGCACACAAGCCTTAACCGGGCAGATACGGCATTCAGAATCTTTCCGTAGGTAGCGGTGAATTCGGTCACTTCTGAATTCGGAACGTCATCGCCCATCTCTAGGACGACGATCGTGGTTGAGTTGATCCCGGCTCCAGCAATGACAGGCAGATAAGTACTCAGGTCGTTGGGAATTACTTCGACAGCGGCAACGGTGATCGGCGTTACAGGCAGGTTCATGGCGGCTGCAGTCACGTGGGCGTAATCCCTGGCCTGAGCCGACGCGGCCATCCCCCAATTTCCGCTCCAGCTAAGAGGCGCATCCGGCGGATGCAACGTAATACTGTTTCCGATTGTGACGAGTTTTGTCGGCGGCGGCCCGGTCAATGGCGTAGATGGCGTCGATAACATGGTCCAGTAGTGTGTGCCGCATGCTGCAAGGCAGATGAGAGACGCGAAGCAGGCAAGCGACCATAGACGCCTCATCGTTAGTTCTCCTAAACGACCTCGCCTCAGTTCGAGGGCACGGCGGCGAGGCACTGTTTGAGACGCGCGTCTCCGCCCCATCGCTTGTAGGCGTCCTGTGCGCCGGCAATCAGTGAATTCGGCTGCATGTGATCGTAGACCGCGACCTTCCCTCCAAAGAATACCCAGAGAACGGTCGGTGTATCCACCTGCCCCACATAACGATTCTTGCGCGTTACGTCATCGGTGATGGGCTGTCCGGCAACCATGCGGGCGAGCGCGACGCTGCCTTCGCCAACGGCTGGGCCGGAGTCGTCGACGACAAACGGGACGGCAGTGTTATTTTTCTTGTCGATGGCCGCGCCGAAGGTTCCCATCACGATTCCTTTTGACTGAAGGGCCCTCGGAACTACGGCGGCGGGGATGTGCAGCGGGTTTACGTAGCGGTCCTGATCGCCTTCGTCTTTTACGTTGTGGTCGAAGAGCGACGTGGGTGAGACGTAGAACCCGGAGCCGTCTTTCTGCTCGACCGGCTTGACTGCGGTGATCGTTCGTCCGTGGATGGTGGCCGATCCCTGACCGACGATGCCGTACCAATTGATCGCGCCGACGCTCGGGTCCTGCCAGCCGGCGGCGCGAATTTTGGCGAAGTCGGTCATGAACTTGCCTGTGCAGGTCTGGTTGCTCTCTGAGCCTTCGTAGCTGGTGCCGTCGGGCAGATAGACCTTGCCTGCCTCGCAGAGATGAAGCAGCGCGCCTGCGGCGGCGTTGTCTGGATGATAGGCCTTGGCGTAGCCGTCGATGTTTACGTTCATCTTGGAGAACATGGCGAAGCCGCCGCCGTCGAGCGCCCATCCGTTCTTGGTGCCTAGGGGTTGTGGCTTTCCGGCGCAGGTTTGTGCGGTTCCCGACTGAACGAGAAGCAGAAATATCGCGGTAAGTAGAGTCTTCTCGCGCAGACGCATGCTTTCGGCCCTCCCTGGTATGGCGAATGGCGCAGGCCAATACACTATATGGATCTCACTCCGAATTTGTTACTGCAAAATCCCCAGCCTCTTCGCAACCTTCTCCAAAGTGTCCAGCGCCTGATCCAGCTGGTCTTTCGTGTGTTCGCTGGTCATGATGGTACGGATGCGTGCTTTGCCTTCGGGGACTGTTGGGAAGGCGATGCCGGTGGCCATCACTCCTGCGTCGAAGAGCGCCTTTGAGAACTCCATTGTTTTTTTGCCGTCGCCGATGATGATGGGCGTGATCGGCGTTTCGCTTGCGGGGGTGGTTACGCCGCCGATGTCGAAGCCGATGCGGCCCAACTCTGCCTTGAAGTAGCGCGTGTTGCTCCAGAGTCGCTCGATGCGCTCGGGTTCGTTTTCGAGCAGGTCGAAGGCGGCGATGCAGGTTGCGGCGACCGATGGCGGATGCGAGGTCGAGAAGAGGAATGGGCGTGCGCGGTGGTAGAGGTAGTCGATGAGGTCGCGGCTGCCGCAAACATACCCACCAAGAGCCCCGATGGCCTTCGAGAGCGTGCCTACCTGTATGTCGACGCGTCCGTGGCAGCCAAAGTGATCGATCGATCCGCGACCGTTGCGGCCCAGCACGCCAGAGGCGTGCGCGTCGTCGACCATCATGATGGCGCCGTACTTGTCAGCGAGGTCACATAACTTGTCTACAGGACCGATGTCGCCGTCCATCGAGAAGACGCCGTCGGTGATGATGAGCTTGCGGCCCGGCTCGTTCGCGATTTCCTTGAGCTGCTCTTCGGCGTGGGCCGTGTCTTTGTGGCGGAAGACCTTGATCTTGGCGCGGGAGAGGCGCGCGCCATCGATGATGCTGGCGTGGTTGAGTTCGTCGGAGATGATGAAGTCTTCCTTGCCGAGGATCGATGAGACGGTGCCGGCGTTGGCGGTGAATCCGCTCTGGAAGACGACGCAGGCTTCGACATTTTTGAAGCGCGCGATCTTTTCTTCGAGCTCCATGTGAATTTTCATGGTGCCAGCAATGGTGCGGACGGCTCCCGAGCCGACGCCATATGTTTTGGTCGCTTCGAGGGCGGCTTCGCGCAGCAGCGGGTGGTTGCAGAGGCCGAGGTAGTTGTTGGAGGCGAGATTGATGACCTTCTTGCCGTCGTATGTGCAGACGGGGCCCTGTTCGTCTTCAAGAATGCGGAGCTTGAAGTAGGTGCCGCGTTGTTTCAGGTCGTCCAGAACTGCGGTCAGGTGTTTGAGTTGCGGGCGCTGGGAGAGCGTTGTCGACATAAAAGGTTGCCTCGCTTTACAGGAATTGCCTTAACTAAGCATCCTATCTTGTAGGGGCAGGAGAATGCTAAGCCGCCAGACCGTCGCAAACAGGCAGCGGTTTTGCGCGGCAGGGCATCCGAACGAGGGCGATTCCGGATTAGAGCTAGGAGATAGACCCAGACATGTCGATTAAAGATATTTCGCGCATCGCACTTTTGCTGGCGGTTGCAGTCACGGCTGGTTGCCATAAGAGCAGTTCGGACGCGGAGAAGCCTCCCGCTGCTACTCCGGCAACCGATCAGGCACAAAGCAGCGCGGCAACTGCGCCAGCCCCGCCATCCGCTCCGGCGAATTCAGCAGCAAGCCCGGCCACGAGCCCGGCACCCGCGCAGCCTGCGAGTTCTTCAGCCGCCCCTCCTGCGGGAACAGCCACGACTCCTACACCGGATCAGCCGGTAGCACCACAGCAGGCGGCGAATGCTCCGGCCCCGGAGCCTGCCCTGCCTGAAGTGCCGGAAGGAACCATCCTGAGCATTCGCATGAGCCAGACCATTAACGTGAAACACGCGGAGGCAGGTCAGCCGTTTACGGGGACGATTGTGAATCCGATTATGGTGGACGGCGACACGGTCATTCCGTCCGGTGCAGCGGCGGAAGGCATGGTGGTGCAGGCGCACAAGCGTGGGCACTTCAAAGGTGCGTCTTACCTGCAGTTGACGCTCACAGGGTTGAACATCCACGGCCAGCACTATCGCATTGACACGAGCAGCGTGACCCAGACCAAGAAGGGCAAAGGCAAGCGCAGCGCGGCGTTTATCGGCGGCGGCACTGGGCTTGGAATGCTTATCGGCGGCGTGGCGACCGGCGGCGTCGGGCTTCTGATTGGCGGCCTGGCGGGTGCAGGAGCCGGAACCGGCGTAGCCGCCTTTACCGGGAACAAGGACGTGACGATCCCGGCGGAATCTGTCGTCAACTTCAAGCTGGCCGCGCCGATTCATCTGCGGCAATAGCTTCTTCATCCTCTTACCGGGCACTCCTTCAGCGAGTGCCCGTCTCATCTTTCCTATCCTGTTCATTTCCGGACAATTGCATGCCGATTCCGGACGCTCTCCTTACCCATCTCGCCAATTTCACTCTGGTAACTCCTCGCTTTAGAGACACTTAACCAGTCAACAGATTTGGCGGAACGGTTGCTGCGCTGTAGCCGTAACTGTCTTTGCGAGGACCCCGATGTCAACTTTTCTGCTCGACCTGAAATTTGCCTTCCGTACACTGCGCAAGTCGCCTGGATTTGCTGCGACTGCGGTATTGATGCTCGCCTTTGGTATCGGCGCGACGACTGCGATTTTCTCGATTGTGGAAGGCGTGCTGCTGCGGCCTCTGCCGTTCCCCGATCCGGACAGGCTGGTGGTGCTGGCGGACAAGCTTCAGGGAGCTGATGTGGGCGGGAACGGCGAGGCGGGCGTGACCGTGCCGGACATTCGTGCCTACTCGCGCGACACGCATTCCTTTACTGCTCTCGGCGGCTATCAGTATGCAGGGTTTGAGCTTTCGGGCAATGGTGATCCGGCGCAGGTGAATGCTGCGCGTCTGACTGCGGGCGTTTTTTCCGCGCTGGCGACGCCGCCGCTGCTGGGGCGTGTGTATACGCAGCAAGAAGACGACCAGAACCAGCAGGTGGTGGTGCTGAGCTATTCGACCTGGCAGAGCCGCTTTCATGGCGATCCGAAGATTCTGGGCACAAAACTTCTGCTCGACCGCAAACCTTACCTGGTGATCGGCGTGATGCCGCGTAATTTTGAGTTTCCGCTGACTTCAGGGCATTTGAACCGCATCGAGGTTTGGGTGCCAATGAGTTTCCGTCCGGATGAGCTCGCGCCGACCGCGGCTGCCAACTGGAGCTACCAGATGGTGGGGCGCCTGAAACCCGGCGTTACCGCTTCGCAGGCGCAGCAGGATGCCGAACGCGTTGCGCAGGACATTATGCGCGGCTATCCCTCCATGATGGCTAGCCTGCACATCAGCGCCGTGGTACGGCCTTTGCAGGAGGAGACGGTTGAAGACGCGCGGCCGCTGGTGCGGACCCTCTTCTTTGCGGTTGCCATTGTTTTGCTGATCGCATGCGCCAATCTTGCGGGACTGCTGCTGGTCCGCGCGATTCGCAGGCAGCGTGAGGTTGCTGTGCGCATCGCGCTCGGAGCCCGCTCATCTGCGCTGCTGCGGCAGGCGATTCTTGAGAGCCTGATTCTGAGCGTGCTGGGCGGTCTGCTTGGCATTGTGCTAGCAGCAACGGCACTGAGCGTGGGCAAGAATTTGCTGCCGGAAAGCCTGCCGCGCGTCAGCGAAATCAGTCTGAACTGGATTGTGGTGGCCTTTGCGCTGCTGCTCGCTGTCGTATCCGGATTTATCTGCGGACTGGCGCCGGCGTTTGCTGCGCTGCGCACCAGCGTGAATGAAACGCTCAAGGAAGGCGGACGCAGCGGATCGGCTGGAGGCGGCCATGCGCGTCTACGCTCCGCGCTGGTAGTGGCGGAGATCGCGGTTGCCCTCATACTTCTCACAGCTTCGGGTCTGCTGCTGCGTAGCTTCGAGAAGATGCGCTCGGTCGACCTTGGCTTCCAGCCTGATCACATTGCCACGGCGGCATATTCGATGCCGCTGAAGCAGTACTCCACGCAGCCAGCCGTGGACGTATTCAATAAGGAGCTGCTGCTGCGTTTACGGCAGGCTCCCAGCGTACAGGCTGTGGGGCTCACATCCTTTCTGCCGGCTTCGGGAAACAACAATAATCAGGCCTTTGTTCCTGAAGGTTATGTTCCGCGCAAGGGTGAGAACATGAGTCTGGCTACGGTTGCCACTGTGATGGGTGACTACTTCAGCGCGATGAAGATTCCCCTGCTGCGTGGACGCTTCCTGACTGAAGCGGATAATGCCGACGCGCAACTGGTGATAGTCGTGAACCGCAAGCTCGCCGAACACTATTGGCCGAAGCAAGACCCCATTGGCAAGCGGTTGCGGATTGGAACGGCGGAGATGCAGACTCCATGGGCGACAATAGTGGGTGAGATTGCCGATGTGAAGCTGAGCTCTCCCGATGCCGAGACCAAGGAGCAGTACTACATAACAGTCGAGCAGATGGAGAAGGCGATCGGCTCACTGGGCAATCCGGCGACCGATCTGAACGGCAACGGTGGATATATTGTGCTGCGCAGCGCGCTGCCGCCGGAGCAGATGGAGAATGTTCTGCGTGCGACGGTCCGCTCCATCGATCCGCAGATGGCGCTGACGCAGGTCCAGACCATGATGCAGAACGTCTCGGACACGGAAGCGCCGCGCCGCTTTAACACGGCCATCATTTCCGCCTTTGCCGCCGCTGCGGTGCTGCTTGCTGTGCTTGGGATTTATAGCGTGATTGCCTTCTCCGTCGCTTCGCGCGTGCAGGAGATGGCCATTCGCATGGCTCTCGGCTCGCAGCGCTCGGGAATTATTCGCCTGATCCTTATCTCCGGGGCCAAGCTGGCCGCGATCGGCTGCGGCATCGGCTTGCTCGGAGCCGCGGGAGCTTCGGGACTGCTGCGCTCTTTCCTCTTCGGAGTCAGCCCCTTTGATCCCGTCGTATTGACGATGGCCGCTGTCGCCGTGCTCCTGCTGGCGCTGGCCGCGTCGGCACTTCCGGCAACGCGGGCGGCGTCCATTGATCCCATGCAATCGCTGCGCGGAGAATAAAGGTCATTACGAAATGTACGCATCGGTTTCTGGTTCATATCGGAAATCGTTACGACCGAACAGGGTGCCACCACCTTGGTTGTTGATAGTGCCCATTACCGGAAAACACGGCATTATGCCGATGCTTCCGAAGCCATCGTCTCATTAATTTACGATTGAGGGCGCAATGAATTTCGCGGTAGTGCTTTTGCTTGCACCTACAGATGACGAGATGCGGGTTTGTCGGGGCTGACCCTCTAATTGTGGAGTAAACATCGTAAAATGAGATATATCCATCATCGCGATTGCCGGTGACACGCGGTCGCGCTGCAAGATCAACTTTTCCGCTTGAACTTTAATTATATGCGTGTAAATATACGTGTATGGCGAATAAGACTCTCTACATCAAAGATAGCGATCTTCCCCTTTGGGACTTGGCCCAGGCCCAGTTGGGTGATAGTGTCTCAGCCTTATTTGCCGAATTCCTCCGTGAAAGGGTGAAGACAATGAGTGCATTTGTGCATGTGCTCCGCTCTGCGCCGAGCAGCCAAGACCTAGTAGTGATGTTCGCTCCTATGGGACCCACGGGTAGCGGCGGTCCGGGGAGGCCCCAATATGTACGCGAATCACAGTTGGTGGAGTTTCTACAAGTAAATGGTGTCACACCTAGTGTTGCTAGCAAGATTGCGTCAGACCTGCGCCAAACCCAAAGCGTTTCAGAATTGACGGTCATTAGCCAGTTAGCAGACGCAATAATGACGGTTCCGCAAAGAGTGGCGGCATTCTTGAAGTCTAAGGCACCGGCTGCCTACTGCGACGAGTGCATTGCGACTTCATTGGAGTTGAAGAGACATCAGCAGGCGCAGCAGGCTACATCAGGTTTGGCCGCATCCGGCGCATTCACTCGCCGTCCAGGCACCTGTGCGACTTGCCATAAGAATGTCCTCGTGACCCAAGCTTACTCGTCGATCGGCGAAGAGCCCAAAGATAAGGCAATAGACAATTACACGCTTGAACTGAAAGCACCGAGTGAGCCCGGCACCGAAATACGGTGTATCGCGACAAACACGAATGATGATTCCACAGCTCAAGCTCGGATGAACCTCAAGCTGACCAACGAACTTCTCAGTCTCCTTTATGGGAACGAGCAGAGCATTGTCAGCGAGTTCATGCGGTGGTTGGCGGACTACGGCTCTGTAGAGTTGTTCGCACAGCCGGCTGGAAGAACGCGAGATCGTTTGGTCGTCAGTTCTCAGGATCTGCTCCGCTTCGGTTTCAACCGCGCGGAACTTCGCCCGTGGCGTGATCAGAAAGAAACCATCAGACGGTAAGAATGGAATTATCGAGGTTGACGGATCACTGTGAGGTACATTGGTTCGCGCGAACGATAACCTGGGATGATCAGTACCGCGAAGTCGGCTTCTCGTCAGGAATCATCGAAGAGTTCCAGCATCTGGCCGATTTGCGAGTTTCGTAAACAGCCTCAGTGGTCCCCCATTCAGTGGTTCGCTGCGTCTAACAGATGCGTTTCCGGTGCGGAGTGTCTCCAATTCCCCGCACCGCATCGCCGATTTTGCCCCGCACAGATACAATTGGGTATTAACCAGAAATCCTGTTGGAAAAGAGCAGAGAACCGGACGAATGAGTTTGCAGTCATCGAGCAGCATCTGGAAGTGGAATTTCACGACAACAATCAGGCGTGGGTCATATTTGGCCGCAGTTTTTGCTCTTTTTCTTGTTGTTGCTCTGGGCCACAGCCAGACTACAGCCACGCGCACCGCTCTTTCGGTCGCCACGGAAGGCGCAAAGACCACGCTCACCGTCACGGTCAAGGACCCCACTGGTGCCGCAGTCTCTGACGGTACAGTAAGCTTCGTGAGCAACGGGCTCTCGTTGGGCTCGGCATTTGTGAAAGAAGACGGCACCGCCACGCTGACCCTGGACAAGATTCCCGCCGCGACAAGGCAGATCATTGCCGTCTATTCGGGTAGCGAGCGCTATGCGGCCTCTTCATCGGCAAGCGCGCAGTTCCAGGCGAACGATACCACCGCGCCGCCGGATTTCACGGTCGCGGCCAATCCCACTTCGGCAAGCCTCAACCCCGGCGACTTTGCGACGTTCATTATTACGGTTACGCCCGAGAACGGCTTTACTCAGTCTGTTACGCTCGCCTTGGCCGGGCTGCCGACCACGACCACCACTTCGCGCTTCACTCCGAACATCGTCACCCCGCTTTCGACCGCAGCTGTCACCAGCACTCTGCAGATTCAAACGACAGCCCCGTCGACGTCTTCTTCCCGGAATCAGGCTCTCCCGTTTGGCGGCAACGGATCGCACCTGGCCTATGCCGTGGTTTTCCCCGGAGTACTCGCGCTGGTGGGAATCGGGGCTTTGCGGAAGCGTCGCGGCAACGGCCTTCGCCTGCTTGGCGTTGCGGTGCTTCTGCTGGCCAGCGCTTCCGGACTCACGGCGTGCTCGCAGCGGTATAGCTACCTGCACCATCCTCCGACAGAAAATACCGGAACGCCTCCAGGCACCTATAACGTTACGGTTACCGCCTATTCCAACAATGGCGGTGAGGTTACGAGCCACACTCTGCAATTGACGCTTACAGTGAAGTAGCTTTAGCCGGCGATCACACCGGCGAGCTTTTCGATCACTGCGATATTGGCAATCAGGTCCTGCGGCAATCCATGCCGCGCAACAAGATAAGCGGGAGCGTTCCAGGAAACGGAGACGCTCCCGTTTGTGTCTTCGGCAATCAAAAGCTTCAGTGGCAGATCGATGGCAATGCTCGGAGTAGCCAGCATCAGGGGCGTTCCGGCCTTCGGGCTGCCGAAGATCGCGACCTTGGTTGGCGGCATCTTCATGCCGGCTTTCTCGGCCTCGCCGCTGTGATCGACCAGCGCAAAGAGCTGGATGCCCTTTTCCTGAAGAATGTGCTCCAGGCGCGCTACGGTCTCATCGACTGAATGCTTGCTGGGGATGGTGACAATGCCGTTTGTATCGGTCATATGCGCGGCCTCCGCATCGGGCAATTGTACTTGGAGCTTATGACGCGGGAGTGAGCGCGGCGAGTGTTTTTTCCAGGCTCGCCTCATCGTTGACATGCAGCACCGTCTGAGATCGATCAATCTGCCGCATAAGCCCACTGAGCACTTTGCCAGGACCGACTTCGATAAAGTGCGTCGGACTCTGCTCGATCAACAGGCGTACGGACTCCACCCAGCGGACGGATCCTGTGACCTGCCGGACGAGCGCGTCGCGCAACTGCTCTGCGTTTGTCGTGAGAGCCGCGTCTACGTTGGTGACTACCGGCACGCTCGGCGCGGAGAAGCTGAGCTGGCGCAGATCTTCGGCCAGACGGTCCTGCGCGGGCTGCATCAGCGCGCAGTGGAAGGGCGCGCTTACGGCGAGCATTACGACCTTTTTCGCTCCGGCGTCTTTGGCCAGTGCACCAGCTTTCTCGACCGCAGCCACAGCGCCCGAGATCACCGTCTGCTCGGGCGAATTGAGATTCGCCGCCGAGACGACTCCACCCGATTCGGCCGCAGCCTTCGCACAGACCTCGATCACCGCCTCGGGAGCCATCCCCAGAATCGCCGCCATTGCGCCTTCGCCTGCGGGCACGGCTTCCTGCATGTAACGGCCACGGTTACGTACTGTCTTCACCGCGTCGGAGAAGGACAAGCACGCCCGCGGCCACGTCCGCCGAATACTCGCCCAGCGAGTGCCCGGCGACGAAGCCCGGCACAACGCCCTTCTCGGCCAGCACGCGCTGCGCGGCGATCGAGACGGTGAATATCGCGGGCTGCGTGAATTCGGTCAGCTTAAGCTGCTCTTCGGGGCCTTCAAAGCACAGCTTCGAGAGCGAGAATCCGAGCGCCTCGTCGGCCTCTTCAAATATCTGTTTTGCGACGGGAAATTTTTCAGACAGGTCGCGGCCCATGCCTACCGCCTGCGAGCCCTGTCCGGGAAATAAGAATGCTAACTTGCTTTCACTCATGACTTGGGTATTTCAAATGATTTACCGGTAGAGCGCAAGCTCTGGGAAAGTTGCGCCAATTCATCTCCTAAAATCTTAGTTGACAAATCTCGGATCCCGGGTCTAATCTCCTAACACATTAGGAGATGCCTGGTGGGAGAACGTGAAAAAGAACCTCTGACCAAGCTTGAACTCCAGATTATGCAGGTGATCTGGCGTCAAGGGCCAAGCAACGTGAATGCCGTGCAGGCGGGGCTTGAGCAGCAGCTTGCCTACACGACTGTGCAGACGATGCTCAACATCCTGCAGAAAAAAGGCAAGCTCAAACGCAGGCTCCGCGGGCGTGCTTATGTCTACAGCGCCACGGTCACCGAAGAAAAAGCTCTCGGCCACGCGGTACGCGATCTTGTCGACCGCATGTTTGGCGGATCGAGCGAGGAGCTGGTGATGAGCCTGATCAAAAGCAAACAGCTCGACGCCAGGAAGATTGCCGAGCTGAGCAAGCGTCTCGAAAAGGAAGGAGGCCACGCATGACCGCCTTCGTGACGACCCTGATGTCTGGGATCTTTGCTTATCTGCTGAACTCCCTGTGGCAGGTCCCGCTGGTCTTCATCGCTGCGTGGATCGCCGCACGTCTGGCGCGGCAGCTTGGGCCGCAGATCGAGCATCGCGTATGGGTTGGCGCTCTGATGCTTCAGGCGATCCTTCCCCTGTGCCGCTTCCGCATCAACGGATTGCTCGAGCAAGCCTGGACGTTACTGATCTCCTTCTTCGGCGGCGCAGCAGGAGGCGAAACGCGGGTCATTGTCGGCGCGGGTTCTGCGGCCTCTGCTGCAATGTTGCGGCTTCCCTCATGGGCGATGACCGCAATTCTGCTGGCGTATGCGTGCAGCCTTCTTTACTTCGCCGGGCGCCTGGCATGGTCACTCGCAAGAACAGCGGAGATGCGGCGCACCGCTACGCGCGCCATGCTGACCGATGCGCAGGCACGCAAGCTCGACCGCTGCCGTCAGTTTTTCCGAATCACCGGCCACCCGGTGCAAATTGCGATTGCCGAGTCGCTGGCCGGGCCAGTGACCATCGGCATAAGACGCTGGACGCTGCTGCTGCCTCCCGCGTTTCTCGACAAGATCGAAGCCGGTGATCTGGATGCGGTCTTCGCGCATGAGTGCGCGCACCTTCGACGTCGCGACTTTGCAAAGAATCTTCTTTATGGATTCGTCGCGCTGCCGGTGGCCTGGCATCCTCTGCTGTGGCTCACGCGCCGGCGCCTTGCCGAGACGCGCGAACTGGTGTGTGACGCCATGGCCGCCGACGCCGTTGCGGGACGCGAGAGTTATGCAAGTTCGCTATTGCGGCTGGCGTCGATGCTGTCGACTCGCAGGGCCGCTGAAAACCTTCACGCCATCGGAATCTTCGATGCCAACGTTTTTGAAAGGAGAATTATGAACCTGACCCGGAAGCATTTCGAAATACGCGGCCTGCGGCGGCTTGCCATTGCGGCCCTATGCGGCGCCATTGCCGTGGCAACCTGCGCGTCGGCGATGGCCTTTCGCATGGATGTAGACGATCCGCCGTCCGCAGTGCAGAAGGCTCCGCCAAAACAGATACATGTGAACGCGGACAACCTGAAGATCGTGCACAAAGTGCCGCCTGTTTATCCAGTGGAAGCAAAGAAGCAGAGGATCCAAGGCAGCGTGGTGCTTTCCGTTGTCATCGGCAAGGACGGATCGCCGGAGAATATAAAGGTCACGGGCGGTCCCAATGAGCTACAGCAGAGCGCGCTCGACGCGGTTCGGCAGTGGCGCTGGCAGCCATTTCTGCTCAACGGAGATCCGATCGAAGTGCTGACGACCATCACCGTGGTCTATCAGCTGGCGGGTTAGTCAGCTTTCAGTCCTGGTGAGCCGCTCGAAACGGCTCACCAGGGAAACAACCACCGAAAACCGAGCCGAAGAACGGATTTACAGCGCTCCCTCAAACCATGCGCGCACGGGCTTTGTATTGAGATAGACAAGGAAAAAAACAGCCAGAATACCTTCCGCGACAATCATCGATATCTCGACCGGCGTTGCGCCCCGGAGATATTTCAGACTCCAGACGCACGAGAAGGATTCCAACAGAACAATCCATCGCGCCCAGTTCAGGCCCTTCCAATACCACCAAAGGACAAGACCGCAGAGCACCACGATTGTCGCTCCGACATAGTACACCTCTACATCGTCTACCACCTGCCCCTCAATCAGGAAGAAGCCGAGTGCATGCAGAATGGCCACAAGGCAGGCGGTAACGACGATTCCGCGCGGGCGTTGCATCGGTGCCAAGTCTAATTGAAATGGCGAATCGATGGGAAGATCAGAATTTACGCGTGCGATCAGGTTTTAGACCAAAACAGGAAGGCCCCGTTTTCCGATCAGGAAAAACGGGGCCATCACTGCAAGCAGCCTGTAAGCCGAATTCTGTCGAGGACGGTCATTCCTCTAGGCGACGCATTGCTGCGGCGCTCAAGCAACCTACCCGAAGGTTTCCGCTCCACGCGACGGCGTAAACGCCATCCGTTTGGAGGACCCACGTTGGCGCGCCGGGCAGGCACGCCGCGCAGCTATCTGGGCCTGGCCGCGCATCCCTCCCTATTTGGTCTTGCTCCGTGTGGGGTTTACCCTGCCCCCGAACGTTGCCGCCGGGGCGGTGCGCTCTTACCGCACCTTTTCACCCTTACCTTGCGCCTTGCGGCGTAGGCGGTATCTTCTCTGTGGCACTAGCCGTCTCGGAGCCTTGAAGCTCCGATCCCGGACGTTATCCGGCACACTGCCCTGCGGAGTTCGGACTTTCCTCTCCTGATCCTGCGATCAGCAGCGACCGCCCAGCTGCCCGCTTGTTTCTATGGTAACGCACCAAACGGTGCAATATGAGCTTTTAAGCTCGATTCGTGCACTAATTACTATAGCACCCGGTGCTATAGTATGGCAGAATGACTCTGAAAGCAGCTTCCGCTGCGATTGTGGCCTGCCGGAAGATATGTAAAGATGGTCGGCGATTCGGGGGGCAGAAATTTGAGAGCCCGATTGCTCCTGCTTTTGCTCGCAGCAAGCCTATCTACCGCCGGTCAGAGCCGCGGCACGAACGCTGCCCCCGCTCCTCAATTGGGCCAACCATCTCAATCCACGCCGCCGGCTGCCGTGAAGCAAGAAACTGACGAGTTGAAGCAGCAGCTCGACGTAGACGCAGCCGCATTGTCGAAGATTCCGGCCGATCCGCTTATCCGTCCTGATCCTCTGTCGCCGATCTTTCAGCCGGTCGATAAGCTCAGCGATCGTCTCGCTCAATCGGCGCGCCTGAAGTTTGGGGCTACGTATACGTTTCTGAATCAGTACGCGACCATCGTGCCGGACGGTGTACCAAGGCACAATCAGCTCAGCGGACGCCTCGATTTTACCGGGGCCTGGAGTGTGTACGATCACGGAAGCACCGCCGGATCCATCAGCCTGCTCGTTCGCTCCGGCACCAATATCGGCGTCAGTCAGCAATTCAACCTCAGCGATAGCATCGGCTCAGGGCTTTATCTGAACTGCCTGCAGGGCGGCGGTCCGCAGGAGCCAATCACCTTGAACATCCTCTACTGGCGGCAGGATTTCTTCGAGAAGAGACTTTCACTTTATGTGGGCAAGATCCATCCCAATGAGTTTGTCACTCTCAGCATGTTCAACAACGACGAGCGAACGCAGTTCTTAAACGGGGCAAACGATGGCAACCTGGCGGTCGCCTACGATGGAGCCTATGCCGGCGGCGGCGCGGTTGAATTCCAGGCGACCCGCCATGTTTACATTCACGCTATCGCCGTGGATACGGAGGGCGGACAGCAGAGAAACATCGATACGCTCGTCGATCGAAAATATGCGGAAGGCGTGGAACTGGGCTGGACTTCAGGATCACTCGGTGAGCAGTACCGGCACTATCGGATTGGCATGTGGCGCGACGACACGAAGAACAGCGGGAGCGGCTATGGAGGCGGCTTTGCCTTCGACCACGAATTTTACAATGGCTGGACCCCCTTCGGGAGGTTTGCCCTCAGCACGAGCACCGGGACCGCGATTAAGCAGGTCGAGGGAATCGGTCTGGCTCAGGTGCATCCATTCGGACGTCGAGGAGACCTGTTCGCAGTGGCATACAACTACAGCATAGCCAGTCACGGGAACCATCATGAGAACCTGGTCGAGTCGTTTTATCGCCTTCGTCTGACGCAGAGCATAAACATTGGCCCGGATCTTGAAGTCTCCATCCATCCCACCTACGCAACCAGGGCTTACACTACGACCCTTCTGGGCGCGAGGATGGAGATTATCTTTTGAGGTGGGTGGGCTGGCGTGCTTCGAAACTCGGAGCACTTTCAAGGTTCAGGAACCGGAGAATCACAGTGGCTAAGAAATATCGCAGTAAAGTCATGGCCGCCATTCACGAGACGGCTGCCGATCTGCACCGGATGAGCGGCATGGACAAGAAAACCATGCGCAAGTTCGACGCGCTGTGCCTGACGCCGATTCAGCCGATGACCCCGAAGAAAATCCGTGCGCTGCGTACTCGGGAAAAGGCGAGTCAGACTGTCTTCGCAGCCTATTTGAATGTGACGCCCAGCCTGGTCAGCAAATGGGAGCGCGGAGAAAAGCATCCGCAGGGGGCTTCGCTTAAGCTGCTTTCTCTGGTGGAGAAAAAAGGACTAGAGGCCGTAGCCTAGGTTGGCGGCATCACGATTATGCATCTCGGAATCGTGATGTGGGGTACCCGGCATCGCCTTCACCAACGTCGACAGCCTTTCCAACTCAACCGACATTTCGCGCGCCAGCGTCTGACGTGCTCTGCCCTATCGGTAGCGTTAGATTCTGCGCTGGAATGAGATGTTGAGTCTATAATCACTGATTTAACCTTCCCTGGAAATTAATTTGGCCTAGTAACTTTAGGAGGGTGGCCGTGTTTGGAGAGAAAGGTAACGTGCAAATAGCCGAAATATTGAAAAGCTTGAATCTCGGAAATTCGGTCGCGGAGTTCGACAGCCGCCTTGACAGCTACTTTGTGGATACACACACTTTTAATGTTCTCTCCTCGGGAAGGAAAGACATTATTGCTGGCGACAAAGGTACGGGAAAGACAGCTCTCTATCGAATCTTAATGAAGCGATGTCGCGCAATCCAAGAGTTGAAAAGGACAGAAATAGTTGCTGCATTTAATCCATCAGGGAGTCCTGTCTTTCAACAATTACTTACCATTCCGGTGCAAACGGAAGGGCAATACATTGCATTTTGGAAAACCTATTTTTTGGCTCTCATTGGAAACTGGATGCAGATCACAGTCGGGATTATTTACACATGCGACACTAAACCGTGTCGGCTTTTTGTTAGATAAATATGGCCTTAAGACAATTGATACAAGCCCCAACGGAATTTTTGCGCGACTCCTCAAACTATTTCCAAAATCCTTGAAACCAAAGGCAGTGGAGGCTGAATTCAAGCTCACTGAAGCCGGACTCCCTGCAATAACCCCCAAGATCGAATTTTCGCCAGCTGACGCCGCTCAACCAGCGAATTTTTTCGGAGTGGACTATATAACTGGATTGCAGCTGTTGGAATCATCTTTAAAGGAATCGAACATAACCATCTGGGTTGCATTGGATCGATTGGATGAAGCCTTTCTTGGTTATCCGAGTGTAGAAATTCCTGCACTAAGAGCTTTGCTCCGTACATATTTGGATTTACAGACAATTACGAACATAAAACTAAAGCTTTTTCTTAGAAAAGATTTATTTAGAAAAGTGATCGCTGGTGGATTTGTAAATCTTACCCATATTAACGATCAGAAAATTGAAATCGTTTGGGAAGAAGAAGACATGAAGAATCTTTTGATCGCAAGGGTTAAGGATTCTCCCTTAGTGGTCGAGCATTTAGATCTCAAGCATGCCACCAACGACGAGGCATTTGGCAGGTTATTTCCCCAAAAAATCTCGCAAGGGAAAAAACAGTCTACTACATGGAATTGGATGATATCGCGTATACGAGATGGCAATGGTGTCATTGCCCCCAGAAATTTGATCGACTTGGTCGAAAAAGCGCGTGAGGCGCAACTGAGAGTCGAAGTAATATCTTCACGCGAGTTCAATAGCGGTCGCGCAATAATAGAGGCGGATTCAGTAAAGAAAGCTCACCGTGCTTTGAGTGAGAGTAGAGTTCAAGATACTTTGATGGCAGAATCGGCGGAACTAACTCCTCTTATCGAAAAATTTAGAGACAATAAGGCTGAACAAAATGTGCAATCTTTGTGTGAGTTGTTTGGGATTCCAGAAGATGCTGTGCGTTCAACGGTTAAACCTCTCGTCGAGATTGGATTTTTGGAAGAGAAAGGAAATTCTTATAAAGTTCCGATGTTATATCGCGAGGGTCTATCTATTACACAAGGTAAAGCTTCATTGACTAATGGTCATTAGCTTAATGTTTTACTCTATTTCTGATTTAGGGGTCCGCATAAACCGCATTTCGATCCAAGTCAACCAGGCCGGGTGCTGGATGCCACAAATCTCGGTTTTGAGATGTGGGTTGAACTTCCCATCCACATCTACACTCCCGCTAATGAAAGTCGGCCTTTCGGGCGGGTGGCCCACATCTTTTGGGTGCCCACGTCTCGCTTCTGAGACATGAGATCATCGCATCCCACATCTCAAAATCGAGATGTGGGGCACCCGGCGCCTTACAGACTTTCCACCGATAGGCGTATCTTCATCGTGTGAGGAAGAACCCTGTGAGCTGCGGCTGCAAGTTGTCGAACGGAAAGCAGATTGCAGATCTTCCCGATCAGCTCAAACCTCGATTTCTATCTGGGCTGTCGAAGGCTGACCTCGACGCTATTCTGTCCGTCGCCAAACACCGGCAATTCCGCACACCGTCTGTCGTCCTCCAGGAGGGAGATCCGGCGGAGCGAGTCTTCCTGCTCACGAGCGGTCATGGCCGGCAATTCGTGACGACGAACGACGGGAGAAAGGTTCTTCTGTACTGGTTGACTGCCGGACAGGTATTCGGTGGCGTCGCGATGCTGTCTGCCCCATTCCACTATCTCGCCAGCACGCAGCTGCTCTCGGAGAGCTGTGCGTTGATGTGGGACCGTCAGACGATCCGGGAACTGGTGTGCCGCTTTCCGGCGCTGCTGGACAATGCTTTGTCCATCGCGGCGACCGAAAATATCGCGTGGTCAATCGCTTCGCAAGTCTCACTCAGCAGCGATGACGCGCACGGACGCATTGCTCACTTACTGGTAAGTCTCGCGTGCGGAATCGGGAAGGCCACCTCCGACGGCGTCGAACTGAAGATCACGAACGAAGATCTGGCTGCCGGAGCGAACGTGACGCCATTTACCGCGAGCCGCATTTTGAACGAATGGCAACGCGCCGGCGTTTTGACGAAGGGCCGCGGTAAGGTCGTACTGCAAAAACCTGAGCTTCTGCTGGCCTGCGGCTGAAGTCGTCTACATTCGCTCACTTTCGTTCACTTGCGAAGCCGGATTGTCCCCTCACTTGCCTCGAAAACCAGTGCATCTTTGCGCTGGAGCAACGACGGGCCTGGCAGCCAGTGCGAATAATGAACGAAACAACAATAACTGTCACCGCAACAAAGGTAGCCAAAACGGGGGCAGAGGGCCAGATGTACTTGCTCCCCCATTGCGGCCTGCCGGGTGCCTCGTATCCCGCTTTTTGAGACGGAGAAACGCTGTTCTACCTCTCAATAGCGAGTTGTGAGGCACCCAAATTTATTGAACCCCGACGGCTGGACCCCTATCTTCACCCTCCCATGCAGGCGATTTGAGCTTTCGGCCTTATACGAGCCGTGTTATCCGGGCCACGCCTTACAACCTGTCAACCAATAGGCGTATCTTTCCTCTGTATGTGTGCACGGGGAGGCAGCGGATGCAGAAGGAAATCATCGGACAGAGTACGACTGCGGGAAAGAGTCACGAGGATGCCAACTGGCTTGATCTGGAATCGATCGCTCGCGTGCAGCTCACTTCAGAAGGTCCGTCCTTTCCGATAGAAAATGCGCTGTGCACAAACCCGGAGCGCAACGAGCTTGGGTGGCGCGCCGCTACTCCCGGGCCGCAGACGATTGCGCTGATCTTCACCGTGCCGACGCATCTGCGACGAATATTTCTGCACTTTATCGAGCACGAGGCGGAGCGCCCGCAGGAGTTTGTGCTTCGCTACTCGTCGGCAACCGAGAAAGACCGCGAAATCGTGCGCCAGCAATGGACCTTCAGCCCCACCGGATCATCACAGGAGATCGAAGACTACGCCGTCGACCTGGAAGGTGTGACGCGGCTTGAGCTGGTGATCGATCCGGACCGCGGACGCGGGCAGAGCCGGGCGACGCTCGTCGCGCTGCGGCTGGCTTAATGGCTCCGCCGGGAAGTAAGATACCCGAAGTATGCAACCGGTACGAGTAGAACAGTTTTTCCTCGGGTGTCTTGCGCATGCGTCCTATATGGTCGCCTCCGATGGCGTCGCTGCGGTTATCGACCCCCAGCGCGATGTCGACATCTACATTGACGCAGCGAAGGAAGCCGGCTGGCGGATCGAGCACATTATCGAAACGCACCTGCATGCGGACTTCGTCTCCGGCCACCATGAGCTGGCGAAGCGCACCGGATCGCGCATTTATCTGGGCGAAGGCTCAGGTGCGACCTTCCCGCATACGGCGGTCAAAGACGGCGACTCGATCCAGTTCGGCAACTGCCGCTTCGATTTTTTACAGACGCCCGGTCACACCGTCGAGAGCGTCTGCGCCGTGCTGATCGATCTTGCCGAGCCTGCGCAGCCAAGAGCTGCCTTTACCGGCGATACATTATTTGTCGGCGATGTCGGCCGGCCCGATCTCTCTGGAGATCACACGCCGCAGGAACTTGCCGGCATGCTCTATGCGAGCCTGCATGAAAAGCTGCTGAAGCTGCCTGACGGAACCGAGGTCTTTCCGGCGCACGGAGCCGGCTCGCTGTGCGGACGGCAGATGAGCACGGAGCGGTCTTCGACGATCGGCAAAGAGCGCCGCACAAATTATGCGCTGCAGGCCAAGAGTGCAGACGAGTTCATTCACCTTCTGACCGAGAGCCTGCCGCCACGGCCGGAATATTTCGGTTACGACGTGGAGCTGAACCGCAGAGGTGCCGGAGATCTCGATCGTCTGCCGCCGCCTGCTCCTCTGAAGGCAGCCGAAGTGCTGCGACTGCAGTCAGAGGGCGCGGTTGTGCTGGATACGCGTCCGGCAACGGACTTTGCCGTGGCGCATGTGCCAGGATCGGTGCATATCGCGCTTTCAGGACAATATGCGTCGTGGGCGGCGCGCATTCTGGGGCTGGACAAGCGCATCATCCTCGTCGGCGAGGACGCGGACGCATCTGCGGGAATCGCAGATGCGGCTGGCCCGCGTCGGCATTGAGAACGCGGTGGCGTATCTTGAAGACGGCGTCTCGGGCTGGGTCAAAGGCGGCTATGAACTTGAGTACATGCCGCAGGTTTCGGCGGGTGAGTTAGCGGAGCTGTTGGAGAAGGAAAAGGATCACGTTGCGGTGCTCGACGTACGCGAAGCGACGGAAGTACAAGGCGGCGCGATCGAGAATTCCATTCGGATTCCGCTGGGGCAGTTGTCCTCGCGCATTGCCGATTTGGACCGCGAGAAGCTTCTGGTGGTGCATTGCAAGGGCGGCTATCGCAGCTCCATCGCGACGAGTATTTTGCGCCGCGCTGGTTTCCGTGAAGTTGTGAATCTTACCGGCGGATTCGACGCATGGACGAGCTTGAGGAATAAGCCAAGCACGGAAAATGAAATGGCCGCCTGCGAAGCTCTAGTCACGCAACCGCAGATTGAAGGATTATTGCGCCCGATTGATCGGAAGCGCGAGCAGCTTCTTCACCAGAGCTGAAAGTCTTTCAAGGTCGGCGGACATGTCGCGCGCGAGCTTTCTTATGTCTACCGTGTTCTGGCACTCAGATACCAGATAGGCAATATTTGTGAGGCTCTGCAGCGGATTGTTGATGCTGTGCGCCAGCTCATTTGCCATGGCCGCTGCTGCGGCGGCGCTGGCCTGCTCCATCAGAATCTTCTGCTGCCGCTGCTGCCGTATGCCCATGGCGGCGAAGTCGGCGAGTGCCTTCATCACGCGGCAGTCATTCGAATCGAAAGCCTCATCTCTTCCGTGCGCCATGATCCACACGGTGCCATGCGTCTCGTCCACCTCCCAGGGAAAAAGAAGCCCATCGGTCACCGTCTCGGCTTCGATTTCCATCAGGTCGAAAAACGGCTTTGAGACGCGAAAGAGCTGCGGGCGGGCGCGATGTATACAGAGATCGCAGGCGCTGGGATAGGGCGGCAGCATCGCATTCAGAAAGTGTCCGTATTTTCCCGCCGTTGCCACCCAGTGATAGGTAATTGCGCCGTCCTTGCCTTCGACTTTGAGGCTGATGCCGGCGCTTTCCGCGCCGCAAAGATCGATGGCGGACTCCACCAGTTCCTGCAGGATCGTATCGGGATTCTCAACAAATGCGTGCGCGAGGCGCCGGATGCCTTCCGTCTCCGTCGCCGGATCGCGACGGTGAAGGTTCCTCATCGCGAACGCCGGGTATCAGTATCGAGTTCGACGACTTCCAGCCCACACTCTTCCAGCGTTCGTTCTGTCCCGCTGGCGCTAGCCATACTCATGCTTCTTCCATTTCCGTGATCCCGTCAGACGTGCATGTGCAGCCCTACTGGGGCCATTCTTTCACATAAATGTTTTATTAAAAGCGGCAATCGCAGGCCCGAGGGTTGGCTCGCATGCGGAATGATTCCTGCTTTTGCCTGGAGGGCGAGCGATCCAAGCACCACAAACTCTGTTCAGGATGTCACGTGTTCCAACGAGTCACAGAATCGCAACATGACCGTTACACAAGTGCAACAACCGGGGGCTAGTCTGGCCCACGCGATTCCGCCCAGGTAATCCAGAGAGGTGAAATCCCCCTATGAGCACAGACCGTCGCACCTTCCTCAAGCTTTTGTCGACAGGTGCAGCCTCCGCCGCATTTCCCGCCAGTATCGCCCGCGCGCTCTAAATCCCCGCGCACCACCGCACCGGCACCATCGAGGACGTGGAGCACATCGTCTTCATGATGCAGGAGAACCGCTCCTTCGATCACTACTTCGGAACGCTGCGCGGCGTGCGCGGCTTCGGCGACCCGCGCACCATCAAGCTGCCTTCGGGCAAGAGCGTCTGGTATCAGCCCGACGCAACTAACCCTGACGGTTACGTGCTGCCCTTCCATCCCGGCGCGCCGAATCTCGGCCTGCAGTTCATTCAGGATCTGGCGCATGACTGGACCTCGACCCACGCGGCGTGGAATGACGGCAACTACGATCAGTGGGTACCGCAAAAAGGCACCACCACCATGGCGCACCTTACGCGCAGTGATATTCCTTTCCACTACGCGCTCGCTGATGCCTTCACCGTTTGCGACGCCTACCATTGCTCACTGCTCGGCCCCACTGACCCGAACCGTTACCACATGTGGACAGGCTGGGTAGGAAACGACGGCACCAACGGCGGCCCGGTCATCGATAACGCCGAGCTTGGATACGACTGGTCGACTTATCCCGAACTGCTGCAGAAGGCGGGCGTCTCGTGGAAGATCTATCAGGACGCGGGCGCTGGCCTCGATGCCGCGCACTTCTGGGGATGGGGCGAAGACGCCTACATCGGCAACTACGGCGACAACTCGCTGCTCTACTTCCACCAGTACCAGAACGCTCCTGATTCAAGCCCGCTGGCGCAGAAGGCGCGCACCGGAACCAACATCTCGCAGAGCGGCACGCTCTTCGACATCTTCCGCCAGGACGTGATGAACGACAACCTGCCGCAGGTGTCGTGGATTGTCGCGCCCGAGGCCTACACCGAGCACCCGAATTGGCCCGCGAACTACGGCGCTTGGTACGTCTCGAACATGCTCGACGCGCTGACCGCCAACCCCAAAGTGTGGAGCAAGACTGTCTTCATCTTCATGTTCGACGAAAATGACGGCTTCTTCGACCACATGGTGCCGCCCACGCCGCCGGTGTCGCGGACGGATGGCATTTCGACAGTCGATACGATCAACGAAGTCTTCACCGGCAGCCCCTCGTATCCGGTGACGGAGTTCCCCGCCGGCCCTTACGGCCTCGGAGTGCGTGTGCCGATGATCATCATCTCGCCGTGGAGCAAGGGCGGATAGGTCAATTCGGAGGTCTTCGATCACACCTCGCTCATCAAGTTTGTCGAGCGCCGTTTCGGCAAGCAGTATCCCGGAATTATCGAATCGAATATCACGCCGTGGCGGCGCGCTGTGACAGGCGATCTGACATCAGCCTTCAACTTTGCAAATCCCAATGACGCTGTGGTTCCGCTACCGAGCACCATCGCCTACGAGCCGCCAGACGACAACCGTCACCCCGACTACATTCCCGCAGTTCCGGCCGATCAGGCGCTTCCGCAACAGGAACCGGGCACACGGCCTGCACGTGCACTGCCCTATGAACTGCACGCTAACGGAGAAGCAACTACGCAAGGCCCCCTCCAGCTTCGCTTTCACAACACCGGCAAGGCAGCGGCTGTCTTCCAAGTGCGCTCAGGTAATGGCCTGACCGGACCGTGGACCTATACCGTCGGCGTGGGAGACGAAGTATCGGATAGCTTCGGAACGAGTTCCGATACCTCCTACGATCTCTCCGTCTACGGCGCGAACGGCTTCCTGCGGACTTTTGCTGGCAGCTACGGAAAGAGCAGCGCGAACCTCACCGTCAAAAGCATCTATATAACCGGATCCGAGGGCATCATCCTCGAAGTGCACAACCACGGCACAACCGCCGAGCGCGTGCATGTAATAGAAGCCTATTCGGGCAAGACGACAACGGTGTGGCTTGATCCGCATCAGTCGTTCGAGCACTTCTGGCAGCTAGAAAAATCTTTCGGCTGGTACGATCTTTCGGTGACGGCCAGTTCCGACGCAAGCTTCCAGCGCCAGCTGGCCGGCCATGTCGAAACCGGAAAAGACAGCGTGACCGATCCCGCCATCGGCGCGACAACCCCAGCACTTGTTGGAGTTGCAGGCTGAGAGCGATCGGCCCGAAACAAGAATGCAGCCTGCAGAAGATATGTGATCGTCTGCAGGCGGCACCTTTGTTGATGCATCAGGCGATGAAGGTTGGCGCGCGACTGTTCATCGCTGGATCAGCAGGGATTCCGCCGGGCGCATAGCAGGCCGGAGAGACCCAATTCGCGTGGCCGAGAGTACCTGAGCGAATTTGAGCAATCGCCTCCTTTGGAATTGCGCCATGCACGACAATCTCGCGCGTGCGGATAGTATCCCGCGCGGCCGCCATGTTCTGATACGAGGTGTCCGTTTCGCTGAACTCCATGGTCCAGTCGTATTTCTTCGCCGACGTCATGTTCAGCATTTTCGACATCGCCATCGGAGAATGAACGTCTACGAGGTCGTCCTGTGGGATGACCGCGGCATCAATCAACACCTGCCCATGACTCGGCGTATAGAAGTTCTTACCAGTCGAACCATAGATGTGCTTCGATGTCGAAGTCGTGGACACGAAATAACTGCCGCCCTGTTGTGCGGCGCGCAAGTGCCGCACTACGCCGTCGATGAAATCTTTCTCCTGGACGGCCTGGGTGTCGGGGTGCTTGGCCTTTGCCGTAAACGAGCGGCCATCGCGGGATTTGAGTCCCGCCGTTTGTAACTGCATATCATGCTCGCTGAGATTTCTAACCAGAAATCGCGGGATGAAGACCCCATAACGATCCCGAACATAGTGGCGGTTATTCTCGCGATGCCTGAAGACATCGGGCAAAGCTCCAGTTCCGTTGAATATCTTTACAAACCGACCTTCCTGTTTATAGATGTATGCGACTGGCACCGATCCCAGGCCGAATTGGTCACCGACGGAAAGGAGTGTCATATTCTTTTCGGCAATGTAGCCCATCTCCATCTTTGCGGCTGAAAGATTCATCTGGATCTCGCTCAGCAGGGATCCGAGAGTCATCGTTCCAAAGAACCTTTGCTTTTCGTAATCCTTGAAAATCGGATCATAGACCTGATGTTTCCACTTCGGCGTAAGCTGCTTATATTGCTCCTCTCGCCTAGATGAATTATCTTTCCCCGGCAGGCTCTGGGTTACTTTCTTTTTCTCAACCTTCTCGAGGCTCTTATAAGTGGCGCCAGCGCCTTGCAGGCGCTGCTCCATTGTGTCGTATGCGTCGCGCCTGTATTTGCGGTCTTTAGACTTGATCGCGACGAATGTGTCTTGAATGATGCGTTTGGCATTGACAACAGCCTCTGCCTTCAAACGATCGCTGGATGAAGGATCGAGAAAAATTTCGAGGACGACACGTTGATTTTCCATATGCTCCCCCGGCTGAGGAATAAGTTATCCCGCTGGGGATTATATCTCGACATGGAATAGTCAGGTGTAAGCTGCGACCAAGTTAAAGATGAGCTGCTTTCTTCATATTTAACGACTAACATCGATCGACGCCAGAGCGGTAAGCCCTAACCCTCGTTCGCAATCTGTCGCATAGACGATCGTTGTCGCATTTCTCCACGCCGGGGAGTAGGCGTTGCAATCGCCAAACGTGAGCTGGCGCTCCTGCCTCGTCGCGAGATTCATCATCACCAACTGCCATCGATTGCGCAGAAGTTTGCGAAAGGCGAGTCGCTGCCCATCCGGCGATGCATCGGCGGATTCTGCTTCTTCCTCATCCGCGACAAGAACCGCGAGCGGCCCTCCTGGAGTGATTTGGTAAATGCTCGTCGTGCCATTGATTCTTCCTGTGAAGATGATGGCGCCCGAAGGAGCAAACGCGGCATCGCGAACGTCATAAGGACCGCCGACGATTTCCTCGCGATCAATAAGAGTCAGCGCACCAGAAGAAGATGCGAGATGCGCCACCCACAAGCGGCCCCTGCCTCTTTCTTCACGAATGTATGCCAGAGACGATCCATCTATGGCAAGCGCCGGGGACTCCGCATTCCGAATCTCGAGAGCAGGAGCGCCTTCGAGTACGATGCGTGAGCCGTTTTCATCCGCAATCTCCAGAGCCATAAGGGGACTGATTCTAGCTGCGGCAGACGAAAGTTGGTCTACAGCAGTGCCGGGTTGGACTGCCTGCCCGCTCTGATCGGCGATCTGATATCCGGTTGGGACCATCAACGTTGCGATAAATCCATTCGCACTGGGGTGGATGCTCATGGCCAGATACGGATGCGCAGGAAGCGGCAGGCGAGCGCGGATGTCTTCTTCACGATGAGAGAAGTGCCGCTGGTAACTGGCGAATGCCGCGATCCAGAACGCGCACAAGATCACTGCAAGCTGCAGAGCGCGCAGCCTGATGGCTTGTCGCGTTTCCTTGAATCTGTTCTCGCGCCACAAACAGACAACCAGAAAGAACCACAGCAGTAATCCAAGCCACAGACGTGAAAACGCCAGCACCATCAGGAATGAAAAAGTTGTGCCCATCTTCGCGGGCACAATGAGCTCGCCGCAGATGAGGAAATACAGCAAAGCCAGAATAAGGACGCGGCTGTACTGTTTTCTCTTGCTGAACACATCCGCAACGAGCACCGCAGGAAGAATCAACGCAACAAAGTGATAGCTCGAAGGCACCGGCGACAGCACCAGGAGCAGAACCAGAAAGGCAGCCCACTCAAGCTTCTCCGTATCCTGATCGGAGACGGGCCGAATACTCAGAAACATTAGCAATAGAAGCGCGGCCTGCGATAGTGGATAAAAGATCGAATACAGCACCGGGCGGTTCCACACCGGAGCGGGATTCAGGTCAGGTTCAAAAAGAAAAAGCCGGTGAAAGAACGCGGCCGCAGACGCGGCACGCGGGCTATACGGATCGATCACTTCTCCCTGCATGCTGCGCGGAAGAATCTGCATCAGGTAGATGTGCATGACGTGACCGCCAAACCAGAGGTAGCCAATGCCGAGGATGGCAATCGTGGCGCCAACGACTGAGAAAGCTTCGCGCCATTTCCGCTTCCATGCAAAGTAGCAGAGAAACAGAAGTGGATATACCTTCAGTGCTCCCGCAAGAGCGACGCAGACACCGCACACAGTCGCTTTCTTTCGACGGTGAGAGAAATAAGCCAGCGCCAGCAGAAACAGGACGAGGATGTGCATCTGTCCCAGGAGAAAACTGGATCGCAGCGGAATGACAGCCAGCAGGCTCAGTATCCAGATGCGCCGCCTGCCAAGACTTGTGACGCGGTACAGCGCCTCCATCGTGCCAACCAGAAAAAACAGATTCGCAACCAGCCAGATTCGCTTCGCTGTCAGCGCAGCCAGGCCCGCAATTGGCAGAACCGGCAATGCGGAGAACGGAGTCAGCCCGGCAAAGCCAACCAGAGACTGATCGATCCCCCAGTGGTCTTTGATTCTCTGCAGCCACACCCAGTCGTAGATCCGGTCCAGGATGTAACCCTCGCGCAGAACCTCGCGACAAGATAGTAATTCGGGAAAGTCAGTGTTAAGAGTATGCCAGCCGGGAAGCAGGCCTTTACGCAGAAACAGACAAGCGAGAAAAGCCAGACACAGCAATCTCAATCCATAACCATGCTCTTGTCTTTCGAATGTTCATCTCGATGAATGTTCACCGGCGCCTGAAGGACTCCACACGCGCCGTTCTGACTCTACAGCGCAGACTTTTCGACGCGGCACCTGCTATTCTTCAGCCCATGAAGGCATTGCCTTCATTCGACCTCACCGGACAGATCGCGCTCGTTACCGGAGCGGCGCGCGGACTGGGCCGCGCTATTTCGCTCGCTCTTGCAGAAGCAGGCGCCGATTTAGCGATTGGCCTGCGAGACATCAACGCCGACTCCGGGCTCGCAGCGGAGATTGCTGCGCGCGGACGCCGCGTGCTGCCTCTCCAGATGGAGATGACCAGCCTCGCGCAGATCACAAGCGCTGTTGACAACACGGTAAAACATTTTGGGCGGCTCGACATTCTTGTGAACAATGCGGGCGTGGCTCCCACAAACCTTGCCGAGAACGTCATCGAAAAAGATTTCGACTACACGCTCGCCGTCAATCTGAAAGGAACATTCTTCGCCAGCCAGGCTGCGGGCCGCGTGATGATCGAGCAGAAATACGGACGCATCATCAACATGGGCTCGCAGGCTGGATTCGCCGCTCTGCCTACCGAGTCGATTTACTGCATGACGAAAGCAGGCATCGCGCACCTGACCAAATGTCTCGCCGTTGAGTGGGGCAAGTACAACATCAACGTCAACGCCGTCGCTCCGACATTTATCCGCACCGACGGAACGCAGCCCGTCCTCTCCGATCCCGAGTTCTACGCCGACACCGTCGAGCGCATCGCCGCGCTGCACCGCATCGGCGAGCCGATTGAAGTTGCGGGCGCAGTCGTCTTTCTCGCTTCGCCCGCCGCATCGCTCATCACCGGCCACACGCTATTGATCGACGGCGGCTGGACCGCGCGCTAAATGTCCGGACAACAGGCGCGTGCTCTCCGCATGCCATCCTTGCGTTGCTCGTCGTCGGCGGCATCGTCAATTTCCTCGATCGCAGCGCTCTCTCGATCGCCAACACAACCATGCGCGCAAGCCTGCATCTTCTCGGCAACGCAGATCGGCGCTTTGCTCTCGGCCTTTTCGCTTGCTTATGGGTTCGCGCAGATTCCCGCTGGCTGGCTGCTCGACCGCGTTGGCCCGAGATCGGTCCTGAGCGCGGGCATGCTGCTCTGGTCCGTCGCGCAAACGGCAACCGGAATGGTTTCAAGCTTCGCCGCGCTCGTCGCCACGCGCATCGGCCTCGGCATCGGCGAAGCGCCCTTTCTGCCCGGAGGCGTGAAGGTTATTCGCGACTGGTACGACGCGCCCGAGCGCGGTCTGCCGATGGGCATCCTCAACTGCTTCAACGACACTCGGACAAGCCTTCGCGCCGCCGCTGCTCACGGTTCTGTTGCTCAGCTACGGCTGGCGCAGCATGTTCGTCTGGATCGGCCTGCTCGGCGTTGTCGTCGCCGTCGCATGGTATCCCCTTTACCGGGAGCCGCACGAAAACAAAGAAATGCAGGAGAACATCTCAGCCGGCACATGGAAGCAGCTCTTTCGCCATCGCACCATGTGGGGCATGATGCTCGGCTTCAGCGGCGTCAACTACACGGCGTGGCTCTATCTCGCATGGCTGCCTGGATATCTGGAAGCCGCGCATCACCTGAGCCTCGCGAAAACCGGCTGGCTCGCGGCCATTCCCTTCCTGATGGGCTCAATTGGGATGCTCGTCAGTGGAGTCGTAGCCGACAAGCTCGTGCGGCGCGGCGCTAATCCTATCCGCAGCCGCAAGCTGCTCATCGTCGCCGGCATGATCTGCTCCGCTGCGTGCACGCTTCTCGTAACACATGCGGAGACGAGCAGGGCGCGGTCGCTATCATCGGCATGGCGCTCTTCTTCATCCACTTCGCCGGAACCTCGGCCTGGGGACTGGTGCAGGCCGCGGTGCCCGCGCAGCTGGTCGGCTCAGCCGGAGCTACACAGAATTTCTGCAGCTTTCTCTTTGCATCCATCGCGCCGGTGCTGACCGGATGGTTCCTCGACCGCACGCACTCTTTTCACATCGCCCTTACCATCTGCGCGTGCGTTACATTCCTCGGCGCAATGGCGTATCTGACGCTGGTGCAGAAACCGATTGAGGCAGCCGCAGGCTTAATTCAGCATGCGGATCAGCTCCTGCTCGCCATCGAGCAGATAGAACGCAACAAATGTCATCGGCTCGGAATCGGAAGAATTGCCGAAATGTGCGATGATGGCATCCGCAGGCTCGTAAAAGGCCGACCCGGCGGGCAGCGTCTGCCCATCCTGGCCTTCGATCTGATACACGGCCGTGCCTGCAACGATGTAGCCCAGCACGGCGCATGGATGCAGATGCCGCCCGCTCTGCTGGCCCGGTTCCAGATGTATCTCCCGCACATCAACCGTGCTGACATTTTTGTTACCTAGCACAACCTGTAAAAGCTGCTTTCGCTGAATCGTCTGCTGTCCCATGCCTCATGGGATGCTGGGAGATGCCATAACGACTCGAGAGCAGCTATGCTGGTTGGCATGAAAGTAGGCGTCTTTACTCCATTGCTCTCGCAACTCCCGCTCGATCAGGTTTTGAAAAAACTCAAAGCCCTCGGCATCGACACGGTCGAACTCGGCACCGGCAACTATCCCGGCGACGCGCACTGTAAGCTCTCCATGCTCGACGACGCAGCAGCGCTCGCAACCTTTAAGCAGACGCTCGCCGACAACGGCGTAACCATCAGCGCATTGAGCTGCCACGGCAACCCGCTGCATCCGAATAAAGACTTCGCGCGCCAGCAAAGGGCAACCAGCCGTCAGACCATCCTGCTCGCAGAAAAACTGGGCGTGCCTGTGATGGTTGATTTCTCCGGCTGTCCCGGCGACTCGCTCGACGCGAAACAGCCGAACTGGGTTACCTGCCCGTGGCCTCCTGACTACAGCGATGTGCTCAAGTGGCAGTGGGACGAAGTTGTCGCGCCGTATTGGACGGAACATGCGAAGTTCGCCGCCGACCACGGCGTGAAGATCGCCATCGAGATGCATCCCGGCTTCGTCGCCTACAGTCCGGAGACCATGCTGAAGCTGCGCTCGATCGCGGGCCCAAGCGTGGGCTGCAACTTCGACCCGAGCCATCTCTTCTGGCAGCAGATCGATCCCATCGCAGCGATCCGCGTGCTCGGCGACGCCATCTTCCATGTCCATGCGAAGGACACGCAGATCTTCGAAGCAAATCTGCCGATCACTGGGGTATTGGACACGAAGCCTTACACCGATGAACGCAATCGCGGATGGATCTTCCGCACCTGTGGCTACGGACACGGCGAATCATGGTGGCGCGAATTTGTTTCCACACTGCGCCTCTTCGGCTATGACAATGTGTTGTCGATCGAGCACGAAGACAGCCTGCTCTCGCCGGAAGAAGGTTTAACGAAGGCGGCAAACTTCCTCAACTCGATTGTGATTCGCGAGCAGCCCGCGGCCGCATGGTGGGTATAGTTGGCGGGCAACTACTATTAGAGAAATCTGTTTCGGGTTGCCTCGAATCGCGCTGAAATTACGCAGTAAATGTAGCTGTTTCGCTTACAAATGCGGCAACGCCACCGCGCGAAGTTGCTTCTCAGAAAGAGTGCCCCATTCGTTCCCCGGAGAAGCAACAGCATGCGCGGTACAGCGCAGTCAAAAACTTGCTTATATATTCTCGGTGCCGCAATTCTTATTTCGCCCCTGGCCTGCAAACGCGGGCATAGTCAGGTAGCGGCGGCATCCATAACACCCACACCCGCTACCAAACCAGCTCCGCCTACGCCGCTTGCGGTCAAGAAAGCGGAGCTGGGCGACGACAGCACCTGGAAACCACAATGGGACCAGGTAGTAGAAACCGCTATTCCACCTGAGATGCTTTCCACGCAGGTGCCGCGCGATGTGCGCCGCTTTTGTCCGCGTTTCTATCAATTGGAGGAAACCGACAAGCGTGCCTTCTGGGCGTATTTTTTTCAGGCTCTCGCAAGCGCGGAAGCGGGTCTGAATCCGCGAACGAATGTGCGTCACACTCAGCCGGAAGTCGCCGTGGTTGACAGTGTCACGCATCAGCTTGTGCACAGTAATGGCCTGCTCCAGCTGACGTATGAAGACCAGCAGCGCTATGGCTGTGACTTTAACTGGGAGGTAGACCGTCATCTGCCGGCGCATGATCCGCGGAGGACCATTCTCAATCCGGAAAACAATCTGAAGTGCGGTATCAACATCCTGAGCAATCAGATCATTGATCAGCACAAGTCCATCGTTACCGGCACTTCATATTGGTCGACCTTGCAACCGGGGACCGTCAGTTACCGCGTTTTCGCGAAGCAGATGACGAATCCGCCGGCAGCCTGCGGCTTGCGAAAGCCGACGGCCGCGCACCGTACTCCTGACAAGGGCGCGGCTGAGATAGCTTCCACAACAAAATGATTTAGCCGAAAAAGCCGTTCCACGGAAATTCAGCACTTCCGCGAATCGTGAGCACCGGGCACCGGGCTGCTGCCAGCACCTTGTAAGTCACGCCGGCCGGAGTATGCGTCCGCATATGGATCGCGGGACGAACTCCAAGCACAATCAGATCAGCCCTGGCGTCGTTCGCAAGTTTCAGAATCGTGGCCGGGGCTTCGCCCTGCCTCACCACGCATTCGGGCGAGCACCAATCCCTCACTTCTTCCGGGATCATGTGGTTCAATTCATCAAGAAATGCTTCGCGCAGCGAATCGGCACAATCACCCATGCGTTCAGGAATGATGTGGCACAGCGTGATCTTTGCATTGTTTTCCTGCGCCAGTGAAAGCGCGAAGAGTGCCGCATGCGCCGTGTCAGGCGTGAAGTCCGTTGCATAGAGAATGTTCGACCAGGAAATATCGCGGCCTTCCGGCATCTCGCAATGCGGACCCACTGTCAACACGGGGCAGGAGGCATGCCGCAAAACGTCCTCGGCGGTTGAGCCCAGAATGAAGCGTTCCAGATTGCCTTTGCCTCTCGTGCCCATCACAATCAGATCCGGCTTGAACTCCTGGGCGAAGTTGACGATCGTAGCCGCTGGATTGCCTCCAGTCAGCACGATTCCGTTTTCAACGATGTGATCGCGGCGGAGTTCGCTTCTCAACTTACGAATCCCTTCCTCACTGAGTTCCCTCAGCTCCGGCATGTTATAGCCGACCATAGCTTCCGGCGACCGGGTCGCAATTGTGAGATCGATGACGTGGGCGGCAGTAACAGATGAACCAAAATGGTGAGCGAGTTTCTTCACGTACGCTAAGGCTTTCTCTGAACTTTCCGAAAAGTCTGTGGCAAAGAGGATCTTTTCTACAGTTAGTGCAACGGGTTGACCGATGACTGGCATATCGCCCTCCTTCTTACAAATCAAGCATCGCGCTACTGCCGCCGGTCCTTCCGTGACGACGATTACAGTCAAGTGTGATCACGGTCACATACAGTCCACATCTGGATGAATACAAAAGGCATATGCGCACAAGAGGCGCATCCTATGCTCATTGAAATGCCAGCGCCGCCGGTGCCAATAACCGACTCCTGCAAGGACTGCTCTCTCCGCGGCCTGCGTATGTTCTGCAACCTGCGCGACGACGCCCTCCATCATCTGAATCAGATCGGAGTTCAGGTTCGATACCCCGCGCGGGTGAGCATCTTTCAACAAGGAGAAAGAGCGCGTGCCATTCATGTTCTCTGCTCCGGTCACGTGAAGCTCTCTACGACATCGCGCGAAGGCAAGACCATGATCCTTAAAATCGCATGGCCCGGCGATGTGCTCGGCCTGAGCGCCGTTTTAAGCCAGAGCGATTATGAAGTGACCGCGGAAACACTCGAACCATGTCAGGTGAAGACACTGCGGCGCGAAGAATTCCTCACACTCATTGACAAGTTCAGCGAGGCCGGCCGGCATTCGCTCGAAAGTATGGCGGGCGAATACCAGTCAGCCTTTCGCGATGCGCGCCGCATGTCTCTGGCCACCTCGGCTGCAGGTCGTCTCGCGAATGTTTTGCTCGATCTGGGGCGAAACGCGGCCTGTGGCAAAAACGAGATGCGCTTCACCATGGCGCTTACGCATGAGGAACTGGGCAACCTCGCAGGACTCTCGCGCGAAACCGTAACTCGCCTGCTGGGAAAGTTTCGGCGCGAAGGCCTGCTCCGGATCAAGGGTTCGTCGATCACCATTGCCGATCCCCATCGCTTCGATGCCCTGACCGAAGCCTGAACGCTACCTACAAAACTTCCGAAAAGCAGCATCGACTCTGCCTGCTACCGTATAGAATTGCCGCGCACGCATCTAACCGCTTCAGGTGGTTCAGAGATGGACGTCTACCTTCACATCAGGGTCCTGCTGAGTATGATTCTTGGCCTGGTGTCGGCCACCTGCTTCGCGGCGTCTCGCGTATCGTCCAGCATCCGCGGAAATACAAGATCTACTGGGTGCATCTGGTCTGGACTCTTTTTCTTTTTCTTTACCTGATTCACTTCTGGTCGTGGGAGTTCTATCTGCAGAAGGTTGTGCAGTGGACCTTTCCGCTCTACTTCTTCATCGCGATGTACGCCACCCTTCTCTATCTGCTGTGCTCACTCTTTTACCCGGACGAAATGGCTGAATACGACGGCTACCGCGGCTACTTCTACTCGCGCAGACTATGGATCTTTACCCTGATGGCTCTCCTCTTCGTCGCTGACATTATCGACACGATCATCAAGGGCAGTGAATATCGCGCGCACCTGGGCTTGTTCTTCGACCTTAGGACAGGCGCCTACATTCTGCTCAGCCTGCTTGCCTTAAAGATACGCAGCCCGCGCTTCCACGCCTTCTTTGCGGTCTTTGCCCTGGCAGTGGAGGTCCTGAACATCCTCAAGCTCTACCTCACCATTCATTGATTTTCCCGTCGAAGATGATCACGCGCAAAGAAGTTGGTTTTCTGTCGGACACGGTGAAATCTGGTTCGGCGAAATGGGCGAGGGTTCGGTGCAGATCATCACTGTCAATCCTTCGGCGGGATGTAATTCTCCAACCGTTCCGAAAGAAGATCGCGCTCAGAAAACGTCATTCTGAGCGCAGCGAAGAATCTCAGCGATGGTGGCCACATGTAAATTGCTGAGATTCTTCCTCGCTTTGGTCGTCAGAATGACAGCCCGGCTTGAGCTTCGAGCTCCGCGAGAAAATCCTCAAGCTCGTCCGGGAGCGGCGCAGACAGTTCCAGCAGCTTCCCGGTGCGTGGATGCGCAAAGGCCAATTCCGCTGCGTGCAGAAAATTGCGATCCAGCGCTATCGCTTCTCCGCCAGCCGAAGCGCGCTTCTGTTTCGCGGGAATCGTGATCTCCGCAGGCGCACCGTAAAGCGTATCGCCAACCACAGGATGTCCGATCGAGGCCATGTGCACGCGTATCTGGTGCGTGCGCCCCGTCTCAATCCGCACGCGCACGAGCGTGAACTTCCCGAACATTGAATCGATGCGGCGCACTACCTCGTAATGCGAAATCGCCATGCGGCCACCAGTTGCGCGACGCGTCGTCATGCGCGTGCGGCGAATCGCATCGCGGCTGATAGCGGCATTAATGGTTCCGGCGTTCTGTTTCAGATGGCCATGGACAAGCGCGATATACGTTTTGCGCATCTGCCTGCGCGAAAACATGTCAGCCAGTTTCAGATGAGCCGCATCGTTGCGCGCAATAATGATCAAGCCGCTCGTCTGCTTGTCGAGCCGATGGACGATGCCCGGCCTCAGCTCTCCGCCCGTAGACGAAAGCTGCCGGTAGTGATGCAGCAGCGCATTCACGAGCGTGCCGCGATTGCGCGCATCCTCGGTCGCGCCCGATCCTGCATGCACCATCATGCCCGCAGGTTTGTTCACTACCGAAAGATCGTCGTCTTCGTAAATGATGTCGAGCGGAATGTCTTCGGCCATGGCCCGCAGCGGAGCCGGAGCCGGCTCGCCGCGCACTTCCACCACTTCGCCGCCGCGCAGTTTTTGCGCAGCCTTCGCGGGCTTCCCATCCACCACCACGCTTCCCTGCGAAAGCAGCAGTTGCACGCGCGAGCGGCTCACGCCTTCCAGTTGCGCCGCGAGCCACGCGTCCAGGCGTTGCCCTGCGGCTTCCGGCGAAACTGGATAGGTGGCAATGTCCGGCATGGTTTGGTCAGCGTCTTCCACGCCTGATTTTACAGGCCGTTGCGGCTAGCCCTTTCCAGGACCATCCAACCCGGCAGGCCACGAGGGATAGTTAGGTGCCGCAGGCGGCAGCGGCGACGCATCCTTTGGCAGCCACTTTTCGTGGATCAGCCAGTTGCGCAGCAGCAGCGGCCATGTCTCCAGCGAGGGAATCGATCCGCACAGCCCGCAGCCATGATTCGCATAGTCATAGATGTGAATCTCAACCGGAACATGAGCGCGCTCTAATGCCCTGTAAAAATCCAGGCTGTTCTCCACGGGAACCGTCGCGTCGCCTGTCGTCGCAAACAGAAACGTCATCGGCGTCTGCGCATTTACGTTCAGCTGATTCGAGAACTTCTGCTGCATCTTCGGATCAGGTGTTTCACCCAGCAGGTTCTTCATCGAGCCAGCGTGCGCGATCGATCCCTGCATGTCGATCACCGGATACGACAGCACCATGAAATTCGGCCGCGCATCCACCTGATCAACGGAGTCGGTTTTCTCCGGCAGAGGCGCGGCATCATTGCCATGCACGCCCAGCGTCGAGGCAAGGTGCCCGCCCGCCGACGAGCCCCACACGCCAATCCGGTTCGGGTCGATTCCGTAATCGGCCGCGTGCGCTCGCACATAGCGCAGAGCCCGCATGCCATCCTGTATCTCCACGGGGTATTGATAGGGCGCGACGCGATAATCGAGCACGAACGCCGTCACGCCCTGCGCATTGAGCCAGAGTGCGTACTGGAAGCCCTCATGACCGATCGCATCATGCTGATAGCCGCCGCCGGGAATCACCAGCACCGCCGCAGTGGTCGATTTCGTCTGCGCGACAAATGGATAGAGCCGCGGCTTGTCTGCCTCCGCGTCGCCCAGTGCCCCGGGCGCGCCGTTCGGCCACAAAAATATAGGCTGCGGCAGGCTCTTGAGAATCTCTGCCGAGGTCGGCACCGATGTTTGCGCGATGGCTGAGATGGAAGGGACTGCAAGCAGGAAAGAAAATAGGAAAGACCAGAAAATCCTCATCCGCAGCAGTATACGTGCCCTGCCCATATGGTTGGCCGTATGGGCGGCCATGTAAAATGACGGCAGCCACATGAAGACGGTCTTTGCCTCAAAGTTTCTGCTGCCTTGCGCGTTCGCCGCTGTTTTTCCCTTTTCCCTTGCGACTTTTTGCTCGGCGCAATCACAAACGGCACCGCCTGCCACTCCGCCGCTTGCGCAGACGCAGCCCGCCATTCAGGCTACGCCCAATGGCCAGCAGCCGGACGACAAACAGTACACCATCACCACGTCCGTCAACGAAGTCGATCTTGTGTTCACCGTGACCGATAAGCACGGCCGCTTCATCAAGGATCTGCAGCAGCACGACTTCGCCCTGCTCGACGACCAGAAGGCCCCGGCACAGGTTTACAAATTTTCCCAGCAGACAAACCTGCCGCTGCGCGTCGGCATCGTCATCGACACCAGCACCTCCATCCGCCAGCGCTTCCAGTTCGAGCAGCAGGCGGCCTCGGAATTCCTCTTCAAAGTCATTCAGCCGAAGAGCGACAAGGCCTTTGTGATGGGCTTTGACGTTACGCCCGACTACAAACAGGACTGGACCAACAACCTCGACCTGCTGAATACCGGCATCAACGCTCTGCGTTCCGGCGGCGGCACCGCGCTCTTTGACGCTGTGTACTCGGCCTGCCGCGACAAACTGCTCGACGCATCGCGCGGGCAGGAACCGGTGCGCAAGGCAATCGTCCTCGTCTCCGACGGCGACGACAACCAGAGCCACGCCTACCTGACCGACGCCATCAAGGAATGCCAGCGCGCCGAGACCATCGTGTATACGATCAGCACGAATGTCAGCCCCAGCCGCGACCGCGGCGATGACACGCTGCAGAAAATCGCCGAAGCAACCGGCGGCCGCGCTTTCTTCCCCAAGCGCCTCGAAGACATGTCCCTCAACTTTGCGGATATCGAAGACGAACTGCGCAGCCAGTACGCGCTGGTTTATAAGCCAGCAGACTTCATCGCAAACGGAGCCTTTCGCACGATCTATCTTTTCTGTCTTGACCGCCGCTACACGGTGCGCGCGCGCCAGGGCTACTTTGCACCCAGGGCGCAGTAAGGCATCCGGTACCGGATTGGATCTCCTACTACGCTCCCCAAAAACGTGGTCATCCTGAGCGGAGCGTAGCGGAGTCGAAGGACCTGCTTTTCGCTCCGGTCGCCATCCCCGCTGGCGACGTCGTCATCGCACTTCAGCCCAACATCTCCAGCAGCTTCGCCTCATCAATCACCGGAACCTTCAGCTCCTGTGCTTTTTCAAGCTTCGACCCCGCCTCTTCGCCCGCGACCACATAGCTCGTCTTCTTGCTCACCGAGCCAGACACACGCCCGCCCGCAGCTTCAATCTTCGCCTTCGCATCCTCGCGCGATAGATTCGGCAGCGTGCCGGTCAGCACAAAGGTCAGCCCTTCCAGCTCAGAAGACTTCTTTCGCTTCTCCGCAGTGAAGGTAAGCCCGGCCTCGCGCAAATGTTCAACCAGGTTTCGGTTCGTCTCCTCATCGAAGAACTCGCGGATCGCCTGCGAGACGCGCGGTCCCACTTCATTCACGCGCTCCAGTTCCTCCTGCGAAGCGGCCATCAGCGCGTCCATCGAGCCAAACTCCTCAGCGAGTAACTGCGCGGTGCGCTCACCGATAAACCGAATCCCCAGCCCAAACAAAACGCGGTTCAACGGAGCCTTCTTCGACTGCTCAATCTCCTTCAACAGCGTCCGCGCCGTCTTCTCGCCGATGCGTTCGAGCGACAACAATCCTTCTTCGTCGAGCTTGTAGAGATCGGCGATACTGCCCACCATCTTCCGATCAAGCAACTGATTCACCACCGCCTCGCCCAGCCCTTCGATGTTCATCACATGGCGCGAAGCATAGTGCAATAGACTCTCGCGCAGCCGCGCCGGGCAATCCACATTCACGCAGCGATAATCCGCCTCGCCTTCGGCACGCACAATGTCGCTGCCGCACTCCGGGCAATGCGCGGGAAAATGGAACGTCGTGTGCCCGCGCGGATGATCCTTGTCCTCGACTACTTCAACTACTTTCGGAATCACGTCACCGCCGCGCTCGACCTTCACCCAGTCGCCGATCTTCAGCCCAAGTTCCTCAATAAAGTCGGCATTGTGCAGTGTCGCCCGGCTCACCGTCGTTCCGCCAATCACCACAGGCTTGAGCCATGCCACCGGAGTCAGCTTGCCCGTGCGCCCCACCTGCACCTTGATGTCTTCCACCTGCGTAATGCCCGCGCGCGCTGTGAATTTGTATGCGACAGCCCAGCGGGGCGCGCGGCCCGTATAGCCCAGCCGCGCCTGCAACTCTGTCGAACTGACCTTGATCACGACGCCGTCAATCTCGTATCCCAGATCGGCGCGATGCTTCTCCGCGCGGTCCACAAAGGCCATCAGCTTCTCAAAGGTGTGAATCGCCTCGCGATGCGGATTTACGCGGAACCCTGCCGCCGTCAAGGCATCCAGCGCATCGCTCTGCTCGGTGAAGATGCTCTCGCCCGTGGCCGTCAGCGCAAAGTATGCGTAGAAATCCAGCCTCCGTTGCGCCACGATATTCGGCTCAAGCGTACGAATCGTGCCTGCCGCATAGTTCCGTGGATTCGCGGCCGGAGTCAGGCCCTGCGCCTCGCGCTCCTCATTCGCTTTCAGAAACGCGGCCAGCGGCATCACCACCTCGCCGCGTACTTCAAATGTTCCGGGCAGCTTCGCTTTCTGCAGCTTCGTTGCCGAGACCGAAAGCGGCACCGAGCGAATCGTGCGCACGTTGGTTGTCACATCCTCGCCGATGGTCCCGTCGCCGCGCGTCAGGCCGCGTACTAGTTGCGCCGAGCCGTCTTTCGCTTCCTGATAATGCAACGCCATCGAAAGCCCATCGAGCTTGTACTCGCAGACATAGCTGATCTCAACACCTTCGCCCACACGCTCGCGCACACGCCGATCCCAGTCGCGCAGTTCCTCTTCACTGGTCACGTTGTCGAGCGAGAGCATCGGACGCGAGTGCGCGACCTTCGCAAAGCCTTCCTTTGGCTTGCCGCCCACGCGCTGCGTTGGCGAGTCGGGCGTAATCAGCTCCGGATGCTCTTTCTCCAGAGCCTGTAACTCGCGCACTAATGCGTCATACTCAGCGTCTGATATTGAGGGCGAATCCATCACATAGTAAAGGTGCTCGTGGTGCCGAATCTTATCGCGCAATGCTTCAATGCGTTCCCCTGGGGTGGTTTTGGCCATGAGGAAGATTATAGAAAGCGCATAGCGACTGTGCCTGAGTCCTGCGCTCTGGTATGTTGGCTTCGAGCCTATGGAACCCGTCACCCACTTCCTTACCGGAGCCTGTCTCGCCCGTTCCGGCTTCAACCGCAAGGCCGCCTACGCCACGCTCGCCATGACGCTCGCCGCCGAGGCCCCCGACCTTGACATCCTGTGGGGTTTCCGCGGACCGGTCGCCGCATTCGAGCATCACCGCGGCATCACGCACACCTTCATCGCCGCGCCCTTCATCGCTCTGGTCACGGTCGCCGTCGTCTGGATCATCCACAAGCTCCGAAAAAAGCCTACGCCGGCGCCCATCCGATGGGGCCTGCTCTGGTGTTTCGCTCTCATCGCCGACCTGAGCCACCTGCTGCTTGACTTCACCAATAACTACGGCATCCGGCCGTTCTTCCCTTTCAATCCGCGCTGGTATTCGTGGGAAATCGTCTTCATCGTCGAGCCGCTGATGCTCGTCGCACTTACTTTGGCGCTCGTCCTGCCCTGGCTCTTCGGCCTCGCCGACCGCGAGATCGGAGCAAAGCGCGCCAAGTTTCGCGGCCGCGGCTGGGCCATCGCCGCGCTCATCTTCATCGTCTTGCTCTATGCGGTGCGCAACGCCGAGCACGCCCACGCCATCAATCTCGTGCGAAACTCAAGCGTCGTCAGCGAGCCTATCCTGCGCGTCGCCGCCGAGCCCGAGCCCATCAATCCATTCCTCTGGCATGCCATCGTCGAAACCCCCGACTTTTACCAGAGCGCCACCGTGCACACGCGCTCCGACCAGATCGAAACCGACTCTGCCGAGGACGTTCTCTACAAGCCGCCCGTCACCATGGCCACGCTCGCGGCCAAGCGCTCATGGCTCGGCCAGGTCTATCTTGACTGGGCCAAGTGGCCCGTCGTCGAAGACAAGGGCGCGATGCCGCCGCCAGGCTACAACATCGATCCGCCCGGCCCCGACTGGCATACCGTGCAGTTCCGCGACCTGCGTTTCAACTATCCGGTGCTCTCGCAAAAGCCAAACGATGGCCTCCTCTCCGGCTGGGTCTACGTCGGTCCGCAACAGGAGATCGAAGGCATGTTCATGAGCGGCAAAGAGCAGAAATGACTCCATTGCTCAAGGGCGCGGTAAGACTTTGCCGAGAAACGCGAGGACCGCAGCATTGAATTGCTCCGGCCTCTGCAAAGGCGCGAAGTGGCTCACACCGTTGAGAACGACGAGCTCGGCACCCGGAATGCTCCGTGCCAGATACTCCGCATGTTCGCGTTTGATAAATTCGTCGTGCTCGCTTTGGGCAATCACTACAGGCACGCTGATTTTCGCGAGATCCTGCACTGAGTAGTTGGGTTGCGTCCGCTGCATGAGAGAAACAGCTTCGACGAAATCTTTGAAGTCGTTCGGCGTACCCGACAGCTGAGCATAGTCTTTCGTATGTCGACTGAAACACCTATCCAGCGCAGGAGTAGCTTCAAACGGCTTCACTCCGCTCGGGTCCATGTTGCAGGCAAAGAAAAACACGCCAGCAACACGAGAGGGAGTCGTTGCAGCCAGGACCAAAGCCGTACACGCGCCGTCGCTCCAGCCCACCAGCCCTGCTTTTTCAACATGCAGAGCATCCATCACTGTCAGCACGTCGGACGCCATCAACTCATACGAGAATGGTCGTGCATCGCGCGTGCTGCGGCCATGGCCACGGCTATCGATCAGGACTGCACGATAGCCGTTCCCGACCAGCGCCGGAACCTGATACCCCCAATTGCCGCTGTGTCCAAGGCCGCCATGCAGCAGGATTACGGGCGAGCCGGATCCGTAAGCGGAGTACCAGACCCGCGCTCCCTCGTGCTCGATGTAGCCTTGATCGCTTGCGACCGGCAGCGGTGCAGCGCCCTCCGCTTCAAATTTCCTGAGCTCATCATCGTGAAAGTCCATGTTGGTCTTCAACAATTAGAACTCATTTTCGCCGCAGCGCCGCCGACCTGAGGGTTAGTGATTCAGCAGCTCTGGGATCGCTTCCGCATTCTCATACACAGTCGACACAGTGAGGTGCCGCCATTTCTCGGCTTCGCTCGCTCGCGCCGCTTCCGCTCGCTGCACTCGCGTTTCCGCATCCACACCGAGAATCAGCCGGACGGGCACTTCGTCGCTGTCTGTCAGCTGCACAATCAGGTCGGCAATCTTGCGCGGGTCTCCTTCCTGGCGCCCTTCGATGGTTTGCAGCAGCTTCAGGATCGGGCCCACCGACGCCTCGTAATCCGGCAACAACTCCGGCGGATTCCCCCTTGCGCGACGGGCCCAGTTCGTCCGGATGCCGCCCGGCTCCAGCGTGCAAATCTTCACGCCGAAGGGCGCAACTTCCATCGCCAGCGCATCGCTGAAACCGCCTACGGCCCACTTCGCCGCGTGATACGGCGTATTGCCGGCAATCGCGAAGCGGCCTCCAACGGAAGACACCTGAAAAATGTGTCCACTCCTCTGCTTGCGCATCACCGGTATGGCGGCGCGCGTCGTGTACACCACGCCGTAGAAACATGTGTCCACAACCGCCTGAAAGTCCTCCGCGCTCATCTGCTCGAACGGCGCAAACTGTCCATAACCGGCATTGTTGACCAGCACATCCAGCCGCCCGAAGGTGTCCACAGCCAACTGCACTGCCTGCTTTGCCGCAGTCTCATCGCGTACTTCGAGCGTCACGGGCTTTACCCGATCGCCGTACTGCGCCACCAGGGGCGCCAATTCCTCCGTCCGGCGCGCCCCAGCCACCACGCTGTCGCCCGCGGCCAGCGCCGCCTCGGCAATGTCGCGCCCCAGACCGTTTCCACTTCCAGTAATCAACCAGACCTTTGCCATCGCAAGATCCTCCTGCTGATCAGATTCTAAAATGAGCGAGTGGATGCTCATTTATTTGGGAGATACCGGACAACCTACTCCAGCGCCCGCCACAAAAACTTGAACGTCCGCTCGATCAGAGCTTCGCGCTGTTTCGGCTGTTTTGTGATGAGATCCATGGCCGCCTCCTGCATGGACGCGATCGCTGCCGCTGCGAATCCTTTAGGCAATCCACGCAGCGCCTTGCGGCTTTCGAGTTCGCTCAAGGTTGCGTCAATGGGGCCGCGTTCCGCCGCTGTCCTGGCGCGACTTTCAGCCGTCACGACGTCGGACACATTCAACAGCACGGAAGCCTTGCGCTTTTCTGGAAATTCAATCGCCCAGTTAAGAAAGCCGGACCATACATGCCAGACCCGGCGCTCCAAACCCGCTTTGTGTGGAAAGCCGGCGTTGAGCCTGCTGTAGACCTCGGCCTTCAGCTCCACATAGAGCTCGTTCAGCAATTCTTCCTTGGTGGGAAAATACGTAAAGAGCGTGCCTTCGGCAAATCCCGCGCGTTTGGCGATCTTCGCCGTAGACGCGCCGAGGCCGGACTCGGCAATTTCGTGGACTGCCGCCTGGAGGATTGCGCTGCGCTTTTCCGGACTTCTGAGTCGTGCCATTAGGAATGAGAGTATCGCGGCGCGAGCCCGCGAGCCATCGCACAATTTACCGGGCGTTTATGCAAATGATGAGCCGCCTTCGGTCCACGCGCTCAAACTCTTGCGTATCCTGTATAAAGAACGACGCCTTTTGCATCGCCGCTCGCTCGAAAACCATCTACATTACACCCATGTACAACGCAAAAGCATACTCCGCTGCCAGTGCGACATCGCCGCTAGCGTCCACCACGATCGCGCGGCGCGATCCAACCGAGAGTGACGTGCAGATCGAGATTCTTTTCTGCGGCATCTGTCACTCCGATCTGCATCAGGCCCGCAATGAGTGGAGCGGTGTGATGCCCACCGTCTATCCCTGCGTCCCCGGCCACGAAATCGTTGGCCGCGTCACCAAAATCGGCTCCGCTGTCACGAAATTCAAGGTCGGCGATACCGCCTCCGTCGGCTGCATGGTCGACTCAGATGGCACCTGCCCGGAGTGCAAGCAGTTCCTCGAGCAGTTCTGCCCGAACCTTACCCTCACCTACAACTTTCCCGACAAGCACACCGGCGGCGTAACCTACGGCGGTTATTCCGACAGCATCGTCGTCAATGAAAGGTTCGTCTTCAAGGTCCCCGACAACCTCGACCCCGCAGGTGCCGCTCCGCTCCAGTGCGCAGGGATCACCACCTACTCACCCATGCACCACTGGGGAGTGACAAAGGGCAAGAAGGTAGGCATCGTCGGGCTCGGCGGACTCGGCCACATGGGCGTCAAGTTCGCCCACGCCCTCGGCGCGCACGTCGTCCTCTTCACCACCTCACCCGGCAAGAAGGATGACGCCCTCCGTCTCGGCGCTGACGAAGTCGTCATCTCCCGCGACGCCAATGAGATGGCAAAACACGCTGGCAGCTTCGACTTCATCCTCGACGCCGTCTCCGCCGATCACGACATCAACGCATATCTCGCTCTCCTTCGCCGCGACGGCAACCTCACCCTCGTCGGAGCACCCGAAAAGCCGCTGGCAGTCTCCGCCTTCAACCTGTTGTTCGGACGCCGCAGCCTCTCCGGCTCACCCATCGGCGGCACCGCCGAAACTCAGGAGATGCTCGACTTCTGCGGCAAACACAACATCACCTCCGACGTCGAAGTCATCCCCATCCAGAAAGTCAACGAAGCCTACGACCGGCTCCTGAAGGCCGACGTAAAATACCGCTTCGTCATCGACATGGCTTCTCTCAAAGCCGAATGATGACCGTGGCCTGCACATTGCGGCAATAAGGCAACGCAAGAAAGCCGCCCAGGAAGGGCGGCTTTCAAAATTCAATGATCTAGTCGAACTTACCCAACAACCCACGAATACCGTTTCGCAACGGGGTTCTCAGATCCTCAGGTTTTTCCCAGTAGATGGTCTGAACATCGTAGGTATCGAATGGCAGCTTCGTACCTTTTTTGGCCGTGAAGATAACATCCTTCCCCAAGGCCCTCGCGAAGCCGACTTCATACAACACGTTCATGCTATCTTCGCTGATATCCGCCAAAACAAAGGGGCTATTCCGAATCCCGTTCTCAATGCGAGGAATAATGCGCTCCGTAGTGAGCGACTGGTCGGTCCGTTCCACTGTAAACCCGAATTTTTTGCATACCTCCTGAGACACTTTGTAGACCGGAAGATATTCCTTCTTGAAAGACATCACAGAAAACACAACGCGTGGGATGACGAGTTGTTTCGCAACATCGACGACCTGCTTTGCATAGCTGTCTACATCCAGAGAGAGTTGGTTGAGTGTCTCGAAATGGCTCCGCGTCGGGGAACACGATGACCGAAGTCGATCCAGTTCCTGTTGATAAATTTCTTCCCCGGCGCCCCCGAAACGTGGAACTCCAAGAATGGGTCGTCGAGCATAAAACGCCCAATTCCTCGCCCAATACGTCCCTTCGCTTCCCGCGACAAAGATCGACGCCATGCATTCCGCAATTTGCTCGGGCACGTACAGTTTCGGATGGGTCATTTGCCAGTCAGGCAGCGCAGACCGCCTGACGCTGCCAAGACAGAACGCGGGGTGATCATTCTTCAGGCAATAGCTGATGATTCGTTTATCGGCGTTGTCCGGGTCATTCGCCTTCAGCCAGTCGTAGGCTGCGGTGGCAATTTCCGTGTCGAACGCACTCCGGCAGCCGTTCAGCAGAGAGTGGCCTTGCCTGACAATCTCGATGCCGAGGGCCCGTGTAAATCTTTGGCACAACTCTTCGTCTCTCGGAATATTACGCAGAGAGCCGCCAACGTAGATACGCATTCTTCACTCCACCTGTGGGATGGTTCTGCATGCCGTTTTATGGGAATCGCAAGCGGCTCAAAAATGTCATTTGATTTCCAGCAGGGATTTTCTAAACCCGCTGTCTACCACGGCACAACCTCTTACGCTGCGCTTCTAAAAATTGTGCGCAATAACTGCAACGGGTTTCAGTGTCGCGAGAAAAATCCCCGGACAGTAAAGCCACGACACTTTGAGTCGCTGCGGAGGTAAGAGTGTATACCCTCGAAGTTCCAAATGCATCGCATTTCATATTTCATTCAGCTACATTCACGTCATGTCTAGGAAACATGCACCCCGGCGTGAAATAATGAAATTTCCAATTCCCGCCGAGGTGAGAGAATGTCCGCCTATCTACTGATCCTGTTCGCCATCCTGAGCCGCATTGCCGTCTCTTCGCATCACAGCTGGCTCAACTTCACAGCTATCGGCGGATCGCTCCTCTTCTTCGGCGCTCGCCGTCCGCTGCGTCAGGCTATTTTGCCGGTCATCGCCCTCGCCGCGCTCGATTACTATATGACCGTCTACGTCTACAGCTACCCCTTTGCAGCACAGGATTACCTCATCACCTGGGCGTGGTACGCAGCCGTCATCGTCCTCGGCCACCTTCTCCTGCGCGATCGCAAGTCTGTTGCCCGCGTCGGCGCCGCCGTCATCCTTTCCTCGACGAGCTTTTTCCTGGCCAGCAACTTCGCCGCATGGACCGTCCTGCGCGGCATCTACCCCCACACCTTCAGCGGATTGATGACCGCCTACGCCGCCGGCCTGCCCTTCTATAGAAACGACCTGCTCTCCACGACCCTCGTCGCCGGACTAGCCTTCGGCCTGCCAGCGCTGATCGAGCACTACCGCGCACACGATTTGTCAGCGCACAAAGCGGCCTAAACAAGCCCTCTTCAGACGAGTGCCCATTCAAGCCTTCTGTTGGTTGGCTTGAGTGGGGCAGATCAACCGCACAGAGCCTTCCCACAGTCCGCTCTCGGTTTCTGCTGCCCAGCTCGCTTCCCATGCTTGCTCTCGCGCAACGATTCAATCAGCGTTAAGTGCCAACCTAGATGGAATCAGTTCAGTACAGCCAAGCATGGCATGGGTGAACGTTTGCCTGAAGGGGGCCTTCTGCAATTTGTCGACAGTTCGTATTTTCATCGTGGATGATTTTGAGCCTTGGCGGCGCGCTGTGCGCTCAATCCTGCAACGGGAGAAAGATTTGGAAGTTATCTGCGAAGGCTCAGACGGCTTGGAGGCAGTTCAGAAAAGTGCAGAATTGCACCCTGACCTGGTTTTGCTGGATATTGGGCTGCCGAATCTCAATGGTCTGGAGGCCGCTCGCCAGATCCGTAAAGTTTCAGCAGCTTCCAGGATCCTTTTCCTGACCTCGTACGATAGTCCAGATCTGGTGCAGGAAGCCCTGAGAATTGGCGCGCTGGGTTACGTGATCAAAACGGATGCTGCATCCGACCTTTTGCGTGCCGTGCGTGCCGTCATGCGGAATCAACGGTTCATCCCTCAAAGACTTTGCTCTATTCCTTGGATAATCCAGGATTCTTGAGTTGCAACCGCAGACTTAGGCAGACGGAGTGCCCTATTCAAGCCATCTGCTGGCTTGAATGGGGCAGTTTCCACCCGGAGCGAGCCTGCACGCGGCCCGCTTGAATGGGGTACCCGTCTACCGCCCGCCAGAGATGAACACTTCGGGCTGAACGGCATGCCTTTCAGCTTTATCCAGCACCGGTGTTTCCCAGTTCTCCACTCGGATGCTGCGCAATGCATGCGTGCCATCGGTTTCGTTGTCGAATTTCAACGCGAGCTTCGGCATCGTAGGGCTGTATTCCGCAGGAAAAGCGGTCCACATAAAAGACTTGCTCGTATCGGTTTTACTGAAGAGCATCAGAGCGTAATGGGCTGATTCAAACTCCACCTGATACTTGCCCGCGGGAAATGCCTTCCCGTGAGTCTCGAAGCTGAAGGGCACATTGACGATTATCGCGTCTGAAGCAAAGGCCGCAGTCGCGCTTGCAGCAACGGCTGCCAGCATGAACATACGAATCATCGGTCGCATAGTTTTACCTCTCTATGCAGACGTACGAATGTCTGCTGGCATCGGCTGTCAAATCGCCGTCGAGTTCTCGTGAAACTTGGCGAAGTGTTCTTGACGCGGATCACCGCTGACGCTCGTAAAGAGAGGCGATGTTCTCATCAGCAATCGTGGCAGTGCTAACGGGCGCAAGGAGGTTTTCCTGTCTCCAAGTTAATTCCCCCATCGACGCCGGAAACCGCTACTATGTTCCAAAGTTTTCGAGGCGGTCGTGAGACTCGACGGGGGAACACAAGATGAGATCACTGATTTGCGCTATCGGCCTGGTTGTTTTGCTCGCAGCCGCAGCGCCTTCAACCGCGCAGGATTCTGCCCAGACCAAGGAGCAGACTGCCTGGACGATATTGAGCACTGGCCTTGTGGACAACAGCACTGACGTGCGCGTAAGAGCGGTCCACGTACTTGGTGAGCTCAACGGCAATGCAAAGGCCAAAGATGGGGCGATTTCTGCCTTGAAGAACGACCAGCAGGCCCAGGTGCGGGCCGCTGCGGCTCAATCACTTGGAGAGATGGGAGCGAAGGACGCAATTGCGGACTTACACGCGGCCTTTCAGGACACGGACCCCTCCGTGATCATCGCCGCCGCGCATTCGCTCATCGAGCTGGGCGACAACACGGGATACAACGTCTACTACGCAGTCCTCACCGGAGAGCAGAAGACCGGCCAAAGCCTGACCGACCAGCAGAAGAAAATGCTGAAAGATCCGAAGAAGATGGCGGCCCTCGGCGTACAGGTGGGCGTCGGGTTTATACCGTTCGGCGGCCTTGCCATGGGCGGATATAAAATGCTCACCCGCGACGATACCTCACCGGTGCTGGCTGCGGCAGCTCTGATGCTGGCCAAAGACCCTGATCCAAAGAGCGGAACCGCGCTGGCCGATGCATCGGCGAACAAGGACAAATGGCTCGTCCGCGCCGCCGCATTCGATGCAATTGCCAGGCGCGGAGATCCGGTATTGCTGGACGCGGCTGAGGCCGGCCTCCAGGACGACAAGGACCAGGTAAAGATTTCAGCGGCAGCAGCGGTAATTCGCCTGCACGACATTCAGTCGCAACCGAAGCACGAACCGAAGAAACCCGCTCCCAAAAAGCCGAAGAAATAGATATACCGGAGCTTCTCCACAAACTGCGCTTCATTCAGGAAATTGAAATCGTAGTAGCGCTTCTGGTGAGAAGTGCCGGGTGCAGGTGCCCCATTCAAGCCTTCTTTTGGTGTCAAGTTCCGCAACATGCTTTACGTTTTGTCTCCAGAGATGCTTTACAGTGTTGGAGTCAGAACGAGTCTTCTATCCAGCGATCGACGATCGTCGATCGCTGGATAGAGCCGTCCAGTTCCCGGATCAGAGTGGTGCAGTAGTAGACCAGAACACGCTGCTCCACAGCCACGATCTGCACCCATTGATGGCTGAGCGCCCGACTGAGGTGCCACTGCTGGCCGCCTACTTGGAGTTTGCCGTCAGAGTCTACCTTGCGTAAGACCGCTCCCTGCGGATACTCCCAGCTCGCCGGGTTCGGCTGATATCTCCGCTGGCTCGGCTTCCATACCTTTGCAGGTGTTTCCATGCCCAGAGCTTCATGCGGACGAAGATGGTTATATTCCCAGCGATAGTCATCCAGCCACTGCTGGGTTCGTTGCTCCCACAGGTGCCGCTTCTCGATGGAACGAAGCAGCGTGCCGTGGAAACGTTCCACTTTGCCCTGGGTCTGCGGGTGCCGCACCCCACTCCAGTACAGGCGGATCCCTTGTTGCATCAGCCAGACGGAGATCCTGGTTAACCCCAGTGGCGATCGGGGATCCCACCACGGGATGCCATGATCCATCAGCATCCCTTCCGGCACACCGCAGCGCAGAAATGCCTCCTCCAGCCGCTCTCGCACCGGCTCTGCCTGCGTGCTGCCCAGCGCCTGTAAACCAATCAGGTAACGGCTATGGTCATCCAGAATCGATAACGGGCCAACCTCCTGATTCCACCCGCGCGGGCCCTTGAAGTCCATCTGCCACAGCTCATTGGGATGGCTGCGCTCAAACCGCCGACTCGCCTGGTTTCCCTGCTGGCGATATCCCGTACCAGATCGTGGCGACGCAGAATGCGATGAATCGTACTGGCAGGCAGAGGTAGACCCGATCGCTGCAACAGCACGCTCAACTTACGCGCTCCCCAATCCGGGTACCGCTGCCGCAACGCGATCACCTGCTGCTCGATTGGCTCCTGGGTCCTGGGGGGGCTCGCATGCGGCCTCCGGGTCTGCTCTGCAATACCCTCAAGACCCCGGGCACGATACCGCTGCCACCACAAATACCCGGTCGGACGAGAGACCCCGAACTCCAGACAGAGCTGGCTAAAAGGCTTCTCTCCGCGTGTCGCCGCGACTACAAACTCCACTCGCTGCCGCCGTACGTCCATCGTCTTCCAGCCCATCTTGCTTTACACTCCACCGCGCGCTACGCTCGCGGCGGAGTGTAAAGGATCTCCGGAGACATTTTGTAAAGGATGTCATGGAACTGAACACCTTCTTTTGGCTTGAGTGGGGTAGTTCCACCGCCGGAGCCAGCCTTCCCGCAGCCCGTTCCCGCTTTCTCGCCGTCCACTCCGATTCAATCTCCACGCGTCCCTCCAGCCCAGTCGCATAGTGAAGAAAGCTGCTCCACTCCCAATCCTCAGGGCGTTCGCAAAGCCCGCGTTTCACCGGATTGCGATGGATATACCGGAGCTTCTCCGAAAGCTGCGCCTCATTCCGGACATTGAAATCGTAGTAGCGCTTCTGCCAGAAGTGCTCCGCCTCGCCAATCAGTCGCCGCGACACGCCCTGCTTCAGCGACTTCAGCGCATCGGCCAGCGTCTCGCGCTCCGGCTCTCCCAGCAGCAGATGCACATGCTCCGGCATCACTACATAGCCATACACGCAAAGGAAGAAGCTGCGCCGAACGCGCTCTAGCGCCGTCTCAAAGGTCTGCTTGCTTGTGGGAGTCGGGAAGAGAGGTCGGCGATCGTAACAGGAGAAGGTGACGAAATGAGTTTGTCCCGATTCATAAAACCGCTTCAGACCCCAGGGCATGAGCCAGCTTAGCCCGAGCAACAACCCCACTCAAGCCAAAAGAAGGCTTGAATGGGGCACCCACGCCCTTCATCAAAATAGAAATATTGAGACTGCTACACTGCGAACTTATGAAGCTGCTCTTCTGGGTCCTCCTGAGTGCCTCAACTGCGCTCGCGCAATCCGGTTTCACAACCGAGCAAGCAACTATCCGACAGCGCGGCACCGAAGCCTTAACTCGGGAGCAGACCCGCAGCAAAGGCGATCTTTGCGCCAAGGCAGAGACAGGCGGCAATGCGGCAATAGGAGCTTGTCTCGTAACGGAGGGCAAGGCTACGGACCAGGATTATCTTGTGTACATCCGCTCGATCGGAGCGCTGTTGAGACTTCACGCGCCGGATGGCTCAACCTCGGTTCCGAAACCCACCGACACTCCTCAGCGCCTCCCTTTCGATGAGGCCGAAGACTCTTGGCGAGCATACCGCGACCAGAGCTGTACCTCCATGGCTACCCAATGGGAAGGTGGCACGCAGGCTCCGATTGCCTATGCCAACTGCCGCCTCACGCTGCCTTGGAACCACATGAATGAATTGGCCACGCTCTACCCCGATCTCTGGCATTAGTCACCAATACTGCATCGGTGCCCCATTCAAGCCTTCCGTTGGCTTGAGTGGGGTAGTTCGGTTGCATCGAGCGCCACAATCAAGCAAACGGAAGATAATTCTTAAGATCAAGCCAGGGCGGCTCGACACCCTGCGTGCGCAGCAGCACAGCAATCTGTGCCGTGTGCCGCATCTCGTGAATCATGACGTGCCACAGCAGGCCATCCACCGTGTACGTCTCTCCAGGAGCATCGTGCACAATCACAATCCGCTTCAACTCGTCGTCCGTCAGCGTGGCCAGATACACAAGGGTGCTCTGCTCCACAGCCCGCCAGTAGTCGAGCAGGGTTCCAAGCGCAAAGCCCGAGTAAACGGGAGCCCACGGGCTGTCGCCGAAGACGGGAAAGGCATCCAGCACCGGCTTCTCGCGCAGAATGTCTTCGTGGAGCCAGCAGTCCTCGACCACGGCCGTGTGAAAGACGAGGTCCTTGATCGAGTGCAGCCGCTTGCCGTCCAGCACCTGCCGCGATAAAACCTCGTCCGGCACGCCCTCAAGCGTCGCCCACAAGTCCCGCCGCGCGCGAACAAGGTAATCGTAGGTTTCCGGAACGTTCATCCGTCCCTCCCCTCCAGATCGGTGGCCCGCTCAAGCCCTCGTTTGGCTTGAGCGGGGCATTTCGGGCGCGTGGCCCAAATCCGATTCTAAGCGGAAGCATCGGCCCTGGCTCAACCGGAGATAGCCTGTGCTATTGTCGGTGCGGAGGCTGAACATGGAACCTGATCCCGCCACCCCGTCAGAACCGACACGCGCCGAGGATGTTCTTCTACGCCTCAGTGAGAAGCTGGCGATGACCGCCAGCGCCCGCACCGTCTATGGCGAGCCAGTCCATGCCCATGAACGCACCGTAATTCCGGTTGCCAGGTTCGGATACGGGCTGGGCGCATCCTCCGGCGGCCGCAACGGCGAAACTGTCGGCGGGGGCGGTGGTGGCGGCGGCGTGGGCGCAAAGCCCGCCGGCTACATCGAGATCACCAACCAGGGAACAAGGTATGTGGCCTTTTCCACGCCGCGCCAACTCCTGATCGCAGTGCTTGCCGGAATCGCAGCCGGCTATTTGCTCGCCCGTTTCCGCCGATAGGCAAAAACGCTTTCCTCGACGCGACAGCGAAAAATCGTGTCAAGCCCCCTTGAGCGGGATGCCAGCTGCAAATTACTGCAAATCAATCAGTTAGCCGAAAGCTCAGCCCGCAGGGAATTACCCCTGAATTTGCTAAAATAGAAGAAGGCGCCTCCACTCAAATCGATCTGGAGGCGCTTCGTTTTTGGGGCAGGACGGGCATAACCAATGTATTTGCAATAACTTACGGCTAAATTGCGTCGGAGATACGCCAACTATCTTTAGAATGAGGAATTTAGCTGAAACGCAGGGGGGAGGGGCGGCTAATTCTCGAACTCACCCGTTCTCTTCTTGCCCATGCCCTTGCGCACTCCGAGTAAAACCAGCACCCCAAGAACCAAGCCGATCCCAACCAGCATGGCCATCAGGTGCTTCCTCGCCAGTTCATGGACGACGGTAACAATCTGCGGCCCGTAAAAGATCACCAGCAGACCCTCAACCGTAAACCGGACCAGCCGGCCCAGAAACACCGCCAGGACAAACTGGCGAACCTTCATCTCGAAGACGCCCGCGCCAAAGACAAACAGCTTCCAGGGAGTGGGCGGCGGCAGCATCGAAGGCACAAACAACGCGAAGAACTCCTGCCGCTCGAAGCGGTCCCGTAGCTGCTCGTACCGCGCCCGGTTCACCTTCTTCAGCAGAAACAGCTCACCTCCGGCGCGCCCGAGGTAAAACGGCAACAGCCCGCCAATCGTCGAGCCGACGGCGGCCATCAGGCAATAGAGCCAGAAATGGCGGCGGTCAGCCCACACGTACCCGGAAATAATGAGGTCCATCGGCACCGGAATGGTGCTCGAATCGAGCATGGCAATCGCGCCCGCGCCCCAGAAGCCAAGCGGCTTCAGAATGGCAACCAGCCAGGCGCTGAACTTGAGAAAAAGGGCAATGAAATGTTTCAAAATTGTGGAGTACTTTCTTCAGGATGGAGCGAATTGCCCTTGAGCAAGGTCAGGGCATGCGAAATCAGCGGCAGAACCGCGTTCAGGGAAGTCACTGCACCGCGCGGACTCCCCGGCAGATTGAGAATGAGCGACTGCCCCAGCGTCCCGCACAGCGCCCGGCTCAACGATGCAAAAATCGTCTCCTCACGGCCCGCGGCCCGCATAAGCTCAGGCACGCCATCGATCAACCGCTCGCAGACCTCCCGCGTAGCCTCCGGCGTCACATCCCGCGGCGCAACCCCAGTTCCTCCAGTAGTGACGACCAGTTCCGCATGAGCAGCGCATCTTCGCAGTGCATCCTCGATCACCGCCTGATCATCGGGAACCGTGACCTGCTCGACGATCAGAAAGCCGCCGTCGGCCAGCGCTTTCGCCACCGCCGGACCGGAGGCGTCGACACGGGTGCCGTTGAAACAAGAGTCGCTGACCGTGATGACCGCGGCTTGAGGCATATCTTTCGATTGTAATGGCCGCGCACAAGTCCATCACCAGACAGAACTTTTTGTCCCCGGAAACGTCTGAAGAGAGTAGGTTTTTACCAAGGCGCAGTAGTGTGTATGAGAGAATAGAAAGAATCCCTGAGACAATCACGGCGGCCTGAAACCGTTTCACGAATGCCTATTACCGAAGTCCCAACCAGTCCTGCAGGCGCGCCGCCCGAGCCGCCGCGGAAACCAAGAAGAGTACGCTACGAACATCTTGACCACCATGAGCTTCTCCAGGTCATGGATGATCTTCAGGATGAGCGCGCGCGGGCGCGTCTGCGCGAGGTCTTCTGGGTATCGATCATCATCCACATGATCATCTTCTGGTTCCTGCTGTATGGACCGAAGTATATCTGGCATCGCAACATCCGCGTCGTCGATCCATCGGAGATCCTGAAGCAGCGCGAAAAAGAATTGACGTACCTCGACCTGCCCGACGCATTAAAGAAGGTCAAGCCGAAGCAGTCCGACGTCATCTCCAACCAGAACCGCACTGCGGAATCGAAGAAGCCGACCCTGGACAAGAAGACGCTCGAGCAACTGCAGGCAATGAGGCGCGCGGGCCCGCCGGCGCCCGCTCCACCAGCGCCGCAGCTGGGCCAGACGCCGCAACCCGCTGCGCCGCAGCAGGCACAGACGCCTCCGCCACCACAGCCCATGCCGCAGCGCCCCTCGCAGCCGCTGCAGAACAATCAGCAGGCGCAGCTTGAGGCTCCGAAACCAACACAGCCGAATTTCAACACCGGCGCAACCACCGCAGGCCAGGCCGTCCAGCAGGCCGCGCGCAATGCCATGCGTCCCGGCCCCATCGGTGGAGGCGGCGACATGGGCGCGAACGCCCCCGCGCAGCATCCGGGCGTCAACGGCGCTGCGGAAATCCTCAGCGACACCATGGGCGTCGACTTCGGCCCCTATATCCGCCGCGTCATCTATGACACCGAGCGCTCGTGGTGGCCCATCATTCCCGAGTCCGCGCGCCCGCCGCTCATGAAGCAGGGCAAAGTCGGCATCCGCTTCAGGATTCTGCCCGACGGCAGCGTCAAGGAAATGATCCTCGAATTCCCCTCCGGCGACGTCGCGCTCGACCACGCCGCATGGGGTGGCATCACCGGCGCATCGCCCTACCCGCCGCTGCCGAAGCAGTTCAAAGGCCCGTTCCTCGAACTGCGCTTCTATTTCCTCTACAACATCCGCCCGGAAGATGAGTAACCCGCACGAATACCGCAAACGCCAGATCATTGGCCTGCTGCTCATCGCCGGAGTCATCCTGGGAATCGCACTCCTCCGCGCACCCGCCGGCACTGTATTCCCTCACGGATGGTGGCACGTTTGGTAGAAGCTGCACCACCTGACCCGCTGCTGATCGTCCTTGCCGGACCAACTGCCAGCGGCAAAACCTCTCTTTCCCTGCACCTCGCCGAACGCTACAACGGCGAAATCGTAAGCTGCGACTCCGTCGCCGTCTATCGCGACATGGAGATCGGCACCGCCAAGCCCGACAAGGCCGACCGCGAGCGCATCCCGCATCATCTTATCGACGTCGTTGACCCAACCGAGCCTTACACCGCTGGCGACTACAGTCGCGCAGGCCGCGCTGCACTGAGCGAGATCGCTGCGCGCGGCCGCACGCCGATCGTGACCGGAGGCACCGGCCTCTATCTGAAAGCCCTGCTTGACGGCCTCTTCGCGGGACCGCAGCGATCGGAATCACTGCGCGAACGCCTGAAGCTGAGCGACAAGAAACACGACCGGGGCTGGCTCTATCAGATCCTGATGCGACTCGACCCCAAATCCGCCGAGCGCATTCACCCCAACGACAAGCCCAAGCTCATCCGCGCACTTGAAGTCTGCATCGCATCCAGACAGCCCATGTCGCACGCATGGGAACAGGGCCGCGAAGCACTCAAAGGCTTCCGCATTCTGCGCATCGGCCTCGAACCCGACCGCGACTTCCTCTACCAGCGAATCAACAAACGCGCCGCAGCCATGTTCCAGAACGGGCTGGTCGAGGAAACGCGTAGGCTGCTCGAAAAATACGGCGAGGCTCGACCCTTCGATTCACTCGGATACAAGCAGGCCCAGGCGCTCCTGCGCGGCGACTACCGGGAGCTGGACGCCATCTCTCTCGCCCAGCAGGGCCACCGCAACTACGCCAAGCGCCAGCTCACCTGGTTCCGCCGCGAACCCGACATGTACTGGCTACACGGCTTCGGCGACGAGCCACGTATCAGAAAGAAAGCCGCTGATCTAATCGATAAGAAATTGAGCGAACCAACATAGTTTGTGCGCTGTCGTCCTGAGCGTAGCGAAGGATCTGTTTTTTGGGGCCGCGAGGCGGCGTCCGCCCGTGCGGCCAGCACCTGATTTATCCTCAAAGAGATCATGTCGCAAGAAGGAATTCCACCATTAGGCGGCTACAGTGAAGCCGCATTGGACCAGGCTTTCGCCGAGTTAACCCGCGAAGTCGAAGCCTCTGCGCAATCGCTCGGGAACGGCGAGGCAGTCGAGCAGTTCCGTCTGCACTGGCTGGGCCGCAAGCAGGGCCGCCTCAAGTCGATTAGCGACGCATGGCTCAAGTCTGCACCGGTTGAAGCAAAGAAGCTCATCGGCCAGCGCTTCAACCAGCTCAAAGCGCAGATCGAAGCGCTTCTCGAAAATGCCGGCGGCGCAAGCAGCCAGAATGCGCTCGATACCGAAGCCATCGACATCACTCTCCCCGGAACGCATCGCGCTCTCGGAGCCGAGCACCCGCTCATCAAGACGATGCACGAGATGGTCGCCGTCTTCCAGCGGATGGGCTACTCCGTCGGCGTCGGCCCGGAGGTCGAAACCGACTACTACAACTTCGAATCGCTCAACTTTCCGCCTGGACACCCCGCGCGCGACACGCAAGACACGCTCGTCGTCGCCAATCAGGAGCGCAAGCCGCTGCGCGACCGCCTGCTCATGCGCACACACACGTCCCCGGTGCAGATCCGCACCATGGAGCAGCAGCAGCCACCGGTGCGCATCGTCATTCCCGGCAAAGTCCATCGCAACGACGCGGCCGACGCGACGCACTCGCCCATCTTTCACCAGATCGAAGGCCTCTGCGTCGACACCAACATCACCTTCTCTGACCTGAAGGGCACGCTCGACCACGCCATGAAGGAGTTCTTTGGCTCAAGCGCCAAAACGCGCTTCTTCCCGTCCTTCTTTCCGTTCACAGAGCCCAGCGCCGATGTGCAGATCAGCTGCCCCTTCTGCGGCGGCAAAGGCTGCCGCAAGTGCAAATACTCTGGCTGGATCGAGTTGCTCGGCTGCGGCATGGTCGACCCCGCCGTCTTCGGATTCGTGCAGCACAAGCAACCAGCTTATGACCCCAAGAAGATCAGCGGCTTCGCCTTCGGCATGGGCGTCGACCGTATTGCCATGATGAAATATGGCATCAGCGACATCGGCCTGTTTTATTCGGGCGACGCACGCTTCCTGGAGCAGTTTGCATGAAGATATTGAGCTCCTGGCTTCGTTCGTATCTGCCAAAATTCGACATCAATGACCGTCAACTCGCCAACGATCTCACGTTGCGCGGCATCGCCGTCGAAGGTGTCTTCGATCTAGGCGCAAACGGCTCGCTCTTCGAGATGGACATCACCACCAACCGCGTCGACGCGATGAACCACTACGGCATCGCCCGCGAGGCCGCGACCATCTACGGCCTGAAGCTGGTGCCAGTTGATACAAATTTGAAAGATTTGTCATCCCGAGCGAAGCCACGAAGCGACGAAGCCGAGGGACCTGCGGTTTCTTCGCAAGCCTACGAAGTGCGAATCGAAGAGCCATCCCTTTGCGGACGCTTCACTGCCCGCGTCCTCCGCAACGTAAAAATCACACAATCAACCGGCATCGTTGCCGAGCGTTTCCGCCTGCTAGAACAAAAGCTCATCTCCAATGCCGTCGACGCAACGAACTTCGTCACACAGGCGATGGGCCACCCAACGCATGCCTTTGACCTCGACAAGCTCGAAGGCGCCATCATCCTCCGTCGCGCGCACAAAGGCGAAAAGCTAAAGACACTCGACGGCATCGAGCGCACTCTCGATCCCGATGATCTCGTCGTAGCCGACGAAAAGAAAGCGCTCGCCATCGCAGGAGTCATGGGCGGCTGGGACACGATGATCACACCCGAGACGAAGAACATCCTCGTCGAAGCGGCATGGTTCGACCCTGCCACCGTCCGCCGCAGTTCCAAACGGCACCTTCTACACACCGACGCCTCGCACCGCTTCGAGCGCGGAGCCGACTTCAACGCACCGCCCATCGCCTCGGCACTCGTCAGCAGCATCATTCTCGAAGCTGGAGGCGAGATCGAAGGCGACCTCGTCGACGTCGTGATCCCGGAAGCCGAGCAGCGCACAGCGAAACGCCCTGCTATCACCTTCGCGGTCAGCGAAGCAAGAAGAATACTCGGCACAACCGAAGATCCCGAAGGCATTACCGCGACCGTCGCAGAAAACATCTTGACCGGACTCGGTTGCGCGCTAAAAAAGAACGGCACACAGCCCGCGCCAAACATAGCGAAAGACCTCGACCCATCGCGCGCCGTTTCCGTACCCAGCGCAAGCGTAGTCGATTATCAGGTCACGCTGCCAAGCTGGCGTCTCGACCTCGAACGCGAAATAGACCTCATCGAGGAAATCGCCCGCGTCTACGGCTACAACCGCTTCCAGAACACGCTGCCCACCTTCGCCGGAGCGGTCGTCGAGCTTTCCTGGGCGGAAAAAGAATCGACTATCCGCAGCACACTTCTCGGCCTGGGCTGGACGGAAGCTGTGTCCAGCACCTTCTGTTCTGCAACCGACGCAGTTACATTTGCGCCGCAGCCGAATTCCGCCATCCCGCTCGGCAATCCACTGAGCGAAGAAGCCGGCATGCTGCGCCCCTCACTCGCATCCGGAATGCTTGGCATGCTTGCCCTCAACCTGAACCGCGACATGGAAGACGTGATGCTCTTCGAACTGGGCACGGTCTTCTCCGGTTCAACCGACAAGGTCGAAGAAAAACCATCGCTCTCGATCGGAGCAACCGGCAAGCTGCCGCTCGCAGGCCCGCATCAGCCCGCGCGCGATCTCGACTTCTACGATGTCAAGGGCAGCGTCGAGACTCTACTGAACAAATTCTCCACTAAGTCTCTCTATTTCGACAGCTTCCCGTCTGACTCCGGCCTGATGCCAGCATGGTTGCATCCGGGGCGTTCAGCGCGCGCCGTCATCGACGGAGCCACCGTGGGCTATTTCGGCCAGCTTCACCCCGGCGAAGCCCAGCGCCGCAAGCTCAAGCAAACCATCTTCATCGGCGAAATCTACCTCGACCGCCTCTACAAGCAGAGCCTGCGTCAGCCCGTGGTGCGGGAGCTGTCGCGTTTCCAGGCGGTGCGTCGCGATTTCTCCTTCATCCTGCCCGAGTCCACGGCCTGGGCTCAGGTAGCCGAAGCACTGACTGCCCTCGGCATCCCCGAACTGCAGCGTTTCGAAGCAGCGGAAATCCTGAGCGAAAAAGAATCGAAGCTCGTCCCTACCGGACACATATCGCTCCTGCTGCGGACGGTCTTCCAGGCGCAGGACCGCACGCTCCAGGAAGATGAGCTGCAAGGCTATGCGCAACGCGTCGTCGCCGCCGTAGAAGCCCTGGGTGGAAAATTGCGCGGCTAAACCTAAGCGATACCCAAACTTCGCGCATGCGAAGTTTGGGTATCCGTATCAAAGTAGTTGCTCTTCTCCAGCATTCCCGCGCTTTCCCTAATTTTCCTCTGTGCAAAACCAGCTATACTGCGCGAAGAACAACTGAATTTCCCCCTGAATTAACGAGGTACCTCGATGTCCACCCTTGCTCTGAACGATGCCGAACTGAACCTTACTGCCGACGACTTCAACGCGCTCGAACAGCGTGTCCTGCGCACGGTCGAGCTGCTCAAGAAAGAGCGCGAAGCCCGCGCCACCGCCGAGCAGAATGCAACTACCCTGCAGCAGCTTCTCGACGAGCAATCCGCGCAGCTGACGAAAGTGCAGGAGCAGGTCAAGGCCTTCGAGCAGGAGCGTGAGACCGTACGCCAGCGCGTCGAGCGACTGCTGAACCAGCTGGACGAAATTTCTGCCTGAGAAAAATCGAAACAGGAGTAACCGTAATCCATGGCCGATTCTCAGAATGAAAGCGTCGACTCGACACAGTTCGTAACCGTAGACATCTACGACCAGACTTATCGCCTGCGCGGACAGGACCCGGCGTACATCCATCAGCTAGCCGATGTCGTCGACACAAAAATGCGCGCTGTCGCCGCCCAGGGCAAGTCCGTCGACTCGTTGCGCGTGGCTGTTCTGGCGGCCCTGAACATCGCCGATGAGCTGGCTGCGCTTGAGCAGCGTTACAACGCGGTCGTCGGGACAGAGAAAGAAAACGTGCGCAGCCGCGCCAGCAAACTCAGCGGACTGCTCGACGCCGTCTTGACGGAAGACCGCAAGATAGGCTAGTTCCGCTAAGTCGCGCCTCTCCAACATTGGCGGCAAGTGTGCCCGCCGTCACTTGCATTCTGAAGCGTCTCCCGCTAGCATCCAACATAGAAACCGGCCTGCAAAGCAGGTGGTAGCGGTAAACGTCGGTTGAACCTACATTCATTGAACAGGGAGCTCGACTCGACAAATCGGCTCGGTGTGCAGTGTCCGCCAGTTCGGAATGCCTAAAGAGCCGCGGAGAGTTCCCACCGTCTTAGGACGGGTTCACCGACGCATCGCTCCACGGCCCCGTGGGTCGGTTTTGCTTTCTCCAAATAATCAAAGCTAGTGTTTATCAAGATTTGTCATCCCGACCCTGAACGCAGTGAAGGGGAGGGATCCGCTTTTCTAATCGAGCAGCACGAAAAACGGGTGCCCCATCCTATCGCGCAGTTTGCGATAGGGTGGGAAAGCAATACCCTGAACCAGGCGACCTTCATCAGGTCATAAAGTCTAAAGCACCTTGTATCCGCGTCTTTTCCAGTTCGGCCACATCGCCATCCCGACCTACGGAGTCTTCGCGGCTATAGCGCTGATCGCGGCCTTGGCAATGGCCACGCATACAGCGCGCCGCCTGGCACTCGACTCGAACAAAATCTGGAACCTGAGCCTCATCAGCATCTTCACAGCGCTGCTCGGCTCGCGCCTCATCCTCATCCTCGCCCACCCGCGCGACTTCCTCGCTCACCCGTTGTGGATGCTCGGTCTCGTCACCATCCGCAGTCGCGGCATCTTCTACGGAGCCGTACTGCTCGCCGTCTGTGCGTGTCTCGGATACATATTCGCAGTGCGCCTGCCTCTGCGCCGCACCCTCGACTGCCTCGCACCTGCAGCTGCTCTCGCCATCGCCATCAGCAGCCTGGGAGCCCTTGCCGCCGGCTCAGACTACGGCACACCGACAGACAAACCCTGGGGAGTCATCTACAAGCACGCGCTCGCCACCCTCTGGTCCGGCACGCCGCTCGGAGTGCGCCTGCATCCCGTCCAGCTTTATGAAGCACTGACAACCTTCGCTCTTTTCGCACTTCTGCTCATCTGGCTCCCTCGTCACAAAAACGACGGCGACCTCGCCGGAACCTTCCTCTTCATCTACGGAATCAGTCTGTACTTTCTTGATTTCTATCGAGGCAACCGCAGCTTCGTTCTGCACGAAGCTCTCACCATCAGGCAGATCATTGCTATCGCATGCGTCGTCGCGGGCTCAGTACTCTGGAAACGCCGAAAACCCTCGGCACACGAAGCGCATCCGTTAGAGTATGATTCGCAAACTCAAATCCGGTGAATATCGCCTCTATTCGCGCAAGAAAGACGCATCAACAGGCAAGCGCCGCAATCTGGGCACCTTCTCCAGCCTAGAAAAGGCAAAGCAGCATGAGCGCGAGGTTCAGTACTTTAAAAAGCATTAAGCGCATGGGTGTATTCGAACCAGTGGCGGGGGAGTAGAGGCCCGGGAACAAGACGTCCTTAACGAAAACGCCCCTTAACGAAACGCCCGTAGACGTTACCGTCTACGGGCGCAAGATTCAGTAGCCCTCCCCCAAGTGCTACTCAATGTCTGAACTGTACTGCGCTTCCTTTGCTCTTCCTATCCCAATTTGGTTTCTTTGCGCGTCTATGTCGTAATCGCATTCGGTTACTCTTGGGTAATCTAGACCTGAATACCTTGAGTCGATGGCCCACATCAACAGCTTCGTCCGCATCCCCTTGCTCGCCATCCGCCAGCGCATCCGCCCGCTACCGCGTATCGGCGTCCTCGACGAAGACCGCATCCACATGCGCGTCTGGCCCAACGACATCGACTTCAACTTCCATCTCAACAACTCGCGCTATCTCAGCTGCATGGACTACGGGCGCATCCACATGATGGCCGCCAATGGCATCCTCACGCACGCGATCAAAGAACGCTGGACTCCGCTCGTCGGCTCGGTCGACATCACCTACCGCCGCTCGCTCGATCTCTGGGCAGCCTTCGAACTGCGCACCCGCACCCTCTGCTGGGACGAAAAGTGGATCTACATGGAGCAAAGCTTCCACTCAAAGGACGGACTCGCCGCCATAGCCTGGGTCAAAGGACTCTTCCGCAGCAAAGAAGGAAATATCCCGCCGCAGTCCATCGTCGATCTGGTCTCGCCGGGAACAGTCTCGCCGCCCGTCTCGGAGTCCCTGGCCCAATGGAACGAGATCACAAAGGAAAGACTCAGCGGTCCCGCATTGAAGGTCTAGCGCGCCAGAAGCCCGATCACGGAATCAGCACATGGCTAACGAAGCCCTGCAGGCTCAGTACCTGAGACAGGCATTCCCCGGGATTGAAGATCATGTAGATCGGATCATATCGATACGAGCGGGCCGGAGCTGTTTCATCGAACCGCGAAAATCCGAGGAACCTGAATTTCGATGCGTGCTCTTCGATTCGGGCGATCGCCAGTCGAAGCCGGTCCGCGGTGAGAACGAACATATTCTTCTGCCACAAACACAAGGCATGGCCAAAGATCGCAAACGGATCCTCGGGATCCTTCGCAAGAGCGAACAGCAGCCACTGCAAAGCATCTTCATAAAATGCGTTCGCCAGATATGCGAAGCCCCTGTTCACAATCTTTGGGACATCGAGATCGCAGTCCTCAGGAATGCCGCCAAAGTACAGGCCGTCTCGGTTGCCTCCAGGCTGCACCATGTTCTGCCAATACGTAAGCGGTCCGTTGATCTCCGGGTCGACTTCTACCAGAGGAGTAAGGATTTCGATCGCTTCCCGCCATTTCCCCTCGGCCATGTAGAGATTGGCGCGATCGAACGCAAGAATCGAAGGGTCCTCCGCATGTTTTGGAAAGCGGTCGAGAATCTCTTCAGCAAGCGCCAGGCGCTCTCTACGCGGATAATCGACCGCATGCTGCAACAGCTTTCTCACCTGGAACTCAGAAGCCTCGGTCGACACAAGCAGGTCCTTCATCTCCTGCAGCAGCTTCGCATCCCGCTCCTTTGCGACGCGCTTCAGCTGAAGCACATCCGGAGCGCTGTCGCCACTTGAGAAATATTGGCTCAACGCTCGCAGCGCCAGCGCCGGATGTCCAGCATGCAGCGCGCATCGTGCGCTCAGCCAGTAGCCATCACGGGCAGCATGGATAATGGCTGGATCGCGAAAGCGATCAAACCTCGACGAAAAACGTTGCCACAGATTCCATGCTTCAAACCATTTGCCTTCTTTCTCGGCAGCAAGAGCCGTGTCCCGCAGCTTGATCGCTGCCTCTCGAAAGACGTCATACCTTCTGCTGCTGATAAGGTGGGTCACGTCATGTGGAAAGTCCCGGTCCTGTTTGAACGACTCGTCCCGATCGCCCTTCCCGTGAGCATAGGGTCCGAGTTCCCACCCATAGGCGACGACCACGCCTAGCTCTCCTCAGGCACGTAGTATGCCTCGCAGAAATCATCGAGCCCGCTCTGCACTTCCTTGGACAGCAGGCCCGCCGCCGCAGCAGCAACAGCCGCCGTAATATCGGGGAGCATCCCGCTGCCCAGGATCATCTTCGCGACCTCCGAGATAAACGTCCCGCCGCCTGCGGTAATCAACACACTCATCGATTGATTGCCGCCCTTGGGTCGGTCCTTACAGACAAGGCGCGCAAGTTTCGGCCGGAGCCGGAGCCAGATGCGATGGCCTTCGCGCTTCCTCTCCTCAGGAGAAGGCGCCACGGCATACGAGACCGGCTGGACCAGATTATCCAGTTCAATGAGCAGGTCGTCCTTTGAGAGTTCAGCGTATCGGTTCGCCCTGCGGGACAGCTCATCCGAATCAAACGTCGCGGCCATTCAGATTCCTCTCGAATGCTCGCTAACAAGCTAAGCTATTCGCGATGTAGAAGTCGACACGTATATCAATGACTCCGGACTACAGGCTTCAAGTCGCGCCAGAGAGATTCACTGGATGATTCATCAACGAAGTTGTCTATAACTCGCTTTTTGGGAGTTCTACCTTAGACTGGATGACACTAGCGGGACCGGGCCAACATCGTCTAAGACAAATTGCCTGAAAGGCTGGGCATACAAAAAGGTGAACGAGAGACAAGCGATATGAGCGAACAAAGTGTTCTGGAAAAACTGAAGGCAGGGGCGCGGAAGTTTCAGGTCGAGGTCCACGCAGAGAATGCGGAGTACTACCAGCGGGCGGCGGCCACACCGCAGGCGCCGCACACGCTGATCATCGCCTGCGCCGATTCGAGGGTGGACGTGGAGACAATCACCAGCTCGGGGCCAGGCGAGGTCTTCGTCTCGCGGAACGTCGGCAATATGGTGCCTCCTTACGGCGGAGCAATGGGAGGCGTGACCGCCGTGATCGAGTACGCAGTGACCGCGCTTAAGGTAAAGCACGTGGTGGTATGTGGGCATTCGGATTGCGGTGCGATGAAGGCGCTTCTGCATCCCGAGTCGACGGACAAGATGCTTACAGTGAAAAGCTGGCTGCACAACGGCCATGCTGCGCTGATGGTGGCCGACAGTCTTACGCAGAAGAACGCCAGCCCGAGCGAAAAACTACGGGCCCTGACAGAAGAGAATGTGCTCATGCAGTTAGTGCATCTCATGACTCACCCGAGCGTGGCCGGTGCAATGGCGCGCGGCGAGCTGACGACATCCGGCTGGGTGTATGACATTGGAACGGGTGTGGTGCGGATCGCCGAAGGAGGACAGAGGGAATTTGTGCCGGTGACAGCGGCAGGCGGAGCCGAAGGATGATCGTTTCCCAAAAAATTCCGCAGCTGATGATGATGATCAAGGGTTTGGGATTGTCGCTGCTGCTCCTGGTCGGATGGGACTTTGCCATTGTGCTGGGCTATAAAGTCATGCACTGGGGGTGGGTGGGCTCGCGAAACCTACCATTGGCCTTTTACGGCGTAGCCATCGGCATCGTCGTGGGTTTCCGGAACAGCTCAGCATACGCGCGCTGGTGGGAGGCGCGAACACTCTGGGGCGCAATCGTGAACGAAAGCCGCACACTCGCACGGCAGGTCCTGACGACAATGTCGCCCGAGGCAACTGCGACGGCAATCGAGCAAGCCGAAGTTGCTACCGTACAGCGGCAGCTGGTTCTCTATCAGGTGGCGTATGTTCACGCGCTGCGCCAACAGTTGCGAGGGCTTGATCCAGTGGCTGCCGTGGCTCACCTGTTGCCTGACGAGGACTCGGCAGAGCTTACCCGCGAAAAGAACCTGGCGTTGACGCTGCAACGGCGGATGAGCGCAATGCTGATCGCAGCGCGCAAGCGCGGCTGGCTGGACAAATGGGAGTGGCAGGCCATCGACGAGAGCATGGCTGGCCTCATGGACGCGCAGGGCGGCGCGGAGCGAATTAAGAACACGCCAATGCCGAAGCAGTTTGACTTCTTCCCGCGGCTATTCGTGGAGATTTACTGCCTGATGCTGCCAGTGGGACTGGTGGAAACCCTGGGATGGTTTACGCCGCTTGGTTCGACATTGGTCGGATTCATGTTCCTGGCGCTGGAGAAGATCGGGAATGACCTCGAAGATCCTTTCGAAAACACCATCTTCGATGTGCCAATGACCGCTATTGCAACGACCATCGAGATCAATCTGCGGCAACTGTTGGGCGAAACTGAACTACCGCCGCCGGAACAACCAGTCCACGGCGTTTTGTGGTGATCGAGCAGGGCGCATCGCCCTTCATTGCAGCCAAAGTGGCAGGTCGCGTCCGTCAAACACGACGCACTCGAATCTCACAACCTTGTGCCGGCTCCTAAGCATGTCCTCTGGAAATTGTTTCAAGCAGACAGCAAACTTCCTGATTACATAACCGCACCGACCTGCCACGGCACGAACTCGTAATTGCCATAGTCGTACTGTTCGCTGCAGGTCTGTTCTCCCGAAGCAACCGATAAGATTTTCTTGAAAATCTGATTGCCTATCTCCTCGATCGTCTTTTCCGCGGTAACAATGCCGCCACAATTAAGGTCCATGTCTTCCGGCATGCGCTCGTAAAGCGGAGTGTTCGTTGCCAGCTTGATACAGGGGACCGGTTTGTAGCCCGTCGTCGACCCGCGTCCGGTCGTGAAACAAAGCATGTTGCAGCCGCCGGCAATCTGGCCAGTCACAGCCACCGGGTCATACCCTGGCGTGTCCATGAATACAAAACCGCGCTTGGAAATCCTTTCCGCGTACTCGTAAACAGCTTCCAGTCGGGCCGAACCGCCCTTGGCGACGGCTCCAAGAGATTTTTCGAGAATCGTGGTTAATCCGCCCGCCTTATTGCCGTGCGATGGGTTGTTGTCCAGATTACCTTTGTTGCGCGCCGCATAATCCCGCCACCAATCAATGCGATCGAGCAGCTTTTGCGCGATTTCCGGCGTTGCGGCCCGCCGCGTTAACAGGTGCTCCGCGCCATAGATCTCCGGAGTTTCCGCAAGAACGGCGGTGCCTCCATGCCGCACCAGAAGATCTGACGCATAGCCGAGCGCAGGATTGGCAGAGATACCGGAATAGCCATCCGATCCCCCGCACTCCAGCGCAAGGACTAACTCTGACGCGGATTGAACACTGCGCTGATGTGCATTCAACGCGGGCAACATCGCTCGCACCGCATCGATTCCGGCTTCAATCGTCTTTCGCGTGCCTCCGGTTGCCTGGATCGTCATCGTCCGCAACGTCGGCCCGGCAGTAAGCGACTGGGTTTCAAGGATCGCCGGGATTTGATTCGTCTCGCATCCCAGACCAATCATCAGCACCGCTCCGACGTTCGGATGGCGCGCATACCCGGCCATCGTCCGGGTCAGATTCATATATCCTTCGCCGCGTCCATCCATGGCGCAACCGCCGCCGTGGGTAAAGGCGGCGACGCCATCGACATTCGGAAACATAGCGAGTTCACCAGACGAACTGAAATGCCTGGCAATCGCCTGGCATACAGTTGCCGAGCAATTTACGGATGAGAGGATCGCAAGATAGTTCCTCGTTCCGACTTTTCCGTCACTGCGCTCATATCCCAGGAAAGTAGCGCGGTCTGATTCGAGAAGAAACTCCGGAGCTTTGGCGTCAACGCAGAACTCGTGTTGCAAATGCAGATCGCTGATCGCAAGGTTATGCGAATGCACATGGTCGCCAGCCTCAATCGCCTGCGTCGCATGGCCGATAACCTGTCCATATTTGATGACCGCTTCACCTGAGGAGATAGCCTTGAGGGCGACCTTATGTCCCGAGGGAACCGGCGTCTTGGCGGTAATGCCGAAGTCCGAAAGAATCGTACCCGCGCCTATCGGCACTATCGCGACAGCGACGTTATCCGCGTCGTTGAGTCGGATCAGTCGAGACTTTGTCGTGATGATCGTATGTAGACTCGTCGGCAATGCGTCCTCCAGAACGCCTCGACGCTACCGCAGCAGCAATGGCAGCTCGCACCCGCCAAATACAAGGCGCTCAATTCCCACAATCTTACGCCGCACGCGAAACAGAATCACATACATACCACCAATAGCCAGTCGCGTCTTGTCATCCTGAGCGAACCCTGAACGCAATGAAGGGGAAGGATCTGCAGTTTGCACAATCTTACTGCAGCAATAACGGAAGATCGCGTCCGCCAAACACGACGCGCTCAATCCTCACAACTTTGCCTTGGATACGAAAGAGAATCACGTATCTGTCAACGATGGCCAGGCGCGCCTCTTCCCCAATCTCCGGACGAAGCCTGTAAAGCAAAGGATTCTTACCAATGCGGCGAATCTCGTTGCGGATTTCCCGAATGAACTCGACCGCGCGCGTTGGATTGTCCCGCGCAATGTAGTCAGCGATGGCCACTAGGTCCCCTTCGACGAAGACCGAAAATTCGACGCGCACTACTTGCTCATAGCCCGGTATTTCTTCTCAAGACGAGAAAGCACTTCCTTTGGAGCAACTCCGGGAGTCTCGTCCTTGACGGCCTGCTTCCAGACCCGTCGCAGCTCTTTCAAACCCTGCTGCTGCAGATTCCGCTTCTGCGTCCACTGACGCAGCGCGTCACGGACAACCTCGCTGCTTGACGCATATTCGCCACTTTCGACAGCTTCGCGCAGCTGTGCCACCATCTCCGCAGGAAGAGCAATGCTAATTTTCTCAATAGAAGCCATATCGATCCCTGGTAGGAATAATTCACACCACTCCATTCTACCCACCAAACACCTGCATCCAGCAAGAGTTGTCATCTGAGCGTCGCGAAGCATCTGCGTTTGCGTCGAGCAGCACGAAAATGATGGTCATCTTCCCTAGGTATTCCGCCCATGTCGTAGAATTCGATTTGCATGTACGGTCTTGAGTTAAACGAACAGATTAAGAAATTTGATTGTCCTGAATGCGGCAAGGAATGTCTGACAGTATGGGGTTTTATCTCGAAACATAATGCGGCACATGCCATCTATTACGCTGGACTAATGACGGGCCATGAGCAATCTTCTGTGCAATTGACTATTAGTATCGGTGGTTGGGGACGAGATACCGTAGATGAGGAAAGCGTTGAAGGACGAGATTGGCTTTACCTCGAGGCGCGGCCTACGGCCGATAGCTACGAAATGATGGTTCGAGAAGCTGAAGAGTCTTCCTACTTTGGAAAAGGCATCCTTGGTAAGCCGATGAGTCGCACCGCAGCACTTTCTAGCCATCTCTTGGAGGAGTTCTTTTCGGTTGCAGACTTTATAGCGTTCAATGACCCAGCAGTTAACTCTTACTTGCTCGGCCAAGAGATCAGCGAGTCCGGTCGAAAGGGTATAGATTAGAAAACCAATGCAGGAAGACTTGCTAGCTTACCGCAAGTTCCCCCTCCCGTAACTCCCGCACACGAGCCCCAATCGCATACTTCAGCGCATCCACACCCAACCCGGTCACCGCAGAAATCGCATAGAACGCCAGCTTCTTCCGCTTAGCCATCGTCTGCAGCTTCTTGAGCTTCTCCGGATTTGCCACGTCGGCCTTCGACGCCACCACAATCATCGGCTTATCATCGAGACCGTGCCCAAAGTTCTTCAGCTCGCCGATGATGACCTTGAAATCCTCAACCGGATCGGGCCGTCCGCTTGAATCCGACACGTCCACCAGATGCACCAACAGCCTCGTGCGTTCAATGTGCCGCAGAAACTGCATGCCCAGCCCCGCGCCCAGGTGCGCGCCCTCGATCAGCCCCGGAATATCGGCGACAACATAGCTTTCTTCATTTGGATATTCTCCAATCGACACCACCCCCAAATTCGGCTCCAGCGTCGTAAAGGGATAGTCGGCAATCTTCGGCCTCGCCGCCGAGATGCGCGAGATCAGCGTCGACTTGCCCACATTCGGATAACCGACCAGACCTACATCCGCCAGCAGCTTCAACTCCAGTCTGTAGTTTTTTTCTTCGCCGGGACGTCCCAGTTCGTGCTCACGTGGAGCCTGGTGCGTCGAGGTGGCAAAATGCTGGTTGCCGCGTCCGCCGCGTCCGCCGCGCGCAATCACCACGCGCTCGTCCGGACGCTGGAAATCGTGCACCAGTTCGCCCGTCTCCTCATCGAAGAGTGACGTGCCAACCGGCACCTTCAGCACAATATCTTCGCCATCGCTGCCGGTGCAGTTCGATCCTTCGCCATGCCGTCCGCGGTCGGCCTTGTGTTCGGGATTGAATCGAAAATGAACAAGCGTATTGTGACGCTCGCTCGATTCCATGATCACATCGCCGCCATGTCCACCGTCCCCGCCAGAGGGACCGCCGCGCGGCACAAACTTCTCACGGCGGAAGGCCATGCACCCATTACCACCGTCACCGGCTTTTACTCGGATTCTCGCTTGATCAATAAACATTTCTATTGTTTAGTTTATCGAATCGCGTAATCTCGCATCACGATTCCCAAAATTGGACAGTAGGGCCGTGTCGAGATATTGGCACGAAAAGGGTAGAAGCACCGGCCTTTAGGCCGGTGAACCAACCTGCAAGTTTGCGCGGGGCTTTAGCCCCGGGCTTTCATCGCCTTGGAGATGGTCTTGAAGCTTCGCATCGCGCTGCTGTGCGCACTCCTGCTCATCCCTTGCTGCTGGATCGTCGCTCAATCCACCACCGCCGGAGCCATCGCCGGCACAATTTTAGACGCGGAAGGCCGCGCCATTCCCAACGCGCAGATCGCCCTGCGCAACCCGGCTACCGGATTCGAGCGCAACGCAAAGACCAGCGAAACCGGCGGTTTCTACTTCGAAGAGCTCACGCCCGGAACCTACACCCTCATGGCCGGAGCCGACGGCTTCGCCCCGCTGATCGAACAATCGATCACAGTCGAAATAGGCCGCCTCACCCACATCGTTCCAAGACTAGCCGTGGGCACCGCACAGGAAACAGTCCGCGTCAGCGCCGATCTTCCGCAGATCGACACGACAACCGCAGCAGTAACGCAGAACATCAACCAGACCGAAGTCGACGAACTCCCCAGCAATGGCCGCCGCTGGTCGAACTTCGCGCTACTAACGCCAGGCGTCACGCCCGACCAGAACGGCTATGGCCTGCTCAGCTTCCGTGGCATCAGCGTCCTGCTCAACAACAACACTATCGACGGCGCAGACAACAACCAGGCCTTTTTCTCGGAGGAGCGAGGCCGCACCCGCATCGGCTATTCAACAACACAGGCCGCGATTAGCGAGTTCCAGGTCAACACGTCGAACTTCTCCGCCGAATACGGACGCGCCGCCGGAGGCGTCGTCAACACCGTGACCAAGAGCGGCGGCAACGACCTTCACGGCCAAATCTTTTTCTACGACCGCGACAACAACTGGGGCGCAACCAACCCTTTCACCACGCTCACCAGCCGCACCGCATCAGGCGATTTCGTGACCACGCCCTTCAAGCCCTCCGATGTCCGCAAGCAGTGGGGCCTCAACGCCGGAGGCCCCATTCGCAAAGACAAAATCTTCTGGTTCTTCGCCTACGATCAATACCAGCGCGATTTCCCCGGCGTGGCCCGCGCCGAAACTCCGGAAAAATTCTTCGAGACGCCATCTGCCCAGCAAATCCAGACGCTCGCCGGACGTATCCAGCAAACCCCGACACAGGCGCTCGCCAGCTACAACAACCTCCTCAACAACCTCAACAGCCTGCTCGGCAACGTCCCCCGCAACGGCAACCAAGTCATCTTCTTTCCTAAGATCGACTGGCAGCTCGACGAGCGCAATCACCTCATCTTTCAGTACAACCGCATGCGCTGGTCGTCGCTCAATGGAGTGCAAACCGCCGCATCCGACACCTACGGGACGGCAAGCTTCGGCAACGACTACGTGAAAGAAGACTGGGGAATTGCCCGCTGGCAATACTTCCTCACCGCGAACATGCTCAACGAAGCCCGCTACCAGTACGGCCGCGACACCGAATCCGAATTCGCCTCAGCGCCCGCGCCCTTCGAGCAGAGCCTGTCAAAAAATGTCTACGGCCACGCTCCGCAAATCAACATCGCGTCCAGCAGCTCAGGATTCCGCTTCGGCAAGCCAGCCTTCCTCGACCGCCCAGCATACCCCGACGAGCGCCGCCACCAGTTCGTCGACACCATCACCTGGATCCGCGGCAACCACGCGATCAAATTCGGCTACGACCTCAACTATGTGACGGATTACAGCGACAATCTCTACGACCAGAACGGCACCTACGACTACACCAGCCCGTTGGACTTCGCCGCCGACTACTACTCGCCCAACCACTGCACCGGCACCACAACCGGCGTCGGCACCCTCCCCTGCTATACCTATTTCCAACAAGGCGTCGGCTACACCACTTTCCAATTCCAGACCGCCGACTACGCCGGATTCATCTCCGACGAATGGAAGCTGCGCCACGGCCTGACGCTCTCTTACGGCGTGCGCTACGAATACGAGCAACTCCCCAATACGAACAAGAACCTCGTCAATCCCGACATCCCCCAGACCGCGACCCTCCCCCACGACGGCAACAACTTCGGCCCGCGTCTCGGCATCGCCTGGGACATCTTCGGCAAAGGCAACACGGTCCTCCGCGCCGGATACGGCATCTATTACGGCCGCATCATCAACTCGACAGTTTTCACCGCGCTTTCGTCGACTGGATCACCCAATGGCCAGCTCACCTACTTCTACCGTCCAACTGACCAGGGCACACCGCCCTTCCCCTACGTCTTCAGCGCGAAACCAACGCTGAGCGTCGCCCCCAACGCCGTCTACTTCGACCTGCATTTCCAGAACCCGCAGATCCATCAGGCGGAACTTTCTCTCGAACAAGCCCTCCCCTACAAAACCACGCTCACCTTCACCTACATGGGCAGCGCGGGACGCGAGTTGCCCAACTTCATCGACACCAACATCGCTCTCACCGGCAACCAGCCCTTCCCCACCATCACCTACACCATCGACGACGCCACTGGAGAAGGCCCGCTCCACGGCACCTACACCACCAACTTCTTCACCCAGCGCATCAATCCCAACTACCAGCAGATCACCGACATCTTCAGCGAGACCAACTCCGCTTACCAGGCCGGAGTCGCCAGGCTCACCCACCACTCCCGCGCCCTCGACCTCAGCGGCTCCTACACCTACGCCCACGCCGCCGACTACAACCAGAACGAGAGCACCTTCGCCGACCTCAACGACGTCCTCGACCCAACCAACTTCAAACTCGAATACGGCAACTCCAACTTCGACATCCGCCACCGCGTCACCGGCAGCGCCGTCGCGCACGCTCCCTGGCGGATCGACGGCTTCTGGGGTTACCTCGCTAACGGATATCTCGTCGCGCCCGTCGTCGAACTCCGCACCGGCCTGCCCTTCACCATGCGCACCACCGGCTCCGTCCCGTCGCTCGAGTGCTCCTACACGCAATTTCTCCTCGGCATCTGCCCATCGACAAAAGTCAGCGGTCTCGGCGCCAGCATCAACGGCTCCGGCGGGACAACCGCATCCCCGCAGTGGGACGCAACACCTTCCGCTACCCACGCGTCTACAACGTTGACGCCCGCCTCGCCAAAAACGCGCAGATAGGCGAGCGTTACAACCTCGAAGTCGTCGGTGAAGTCTTCAACGTCCTCAACCACCAGAACGTCACCAACATCGACACCACCGGCTACATCATCGACGGAGCCAGTTCTCCTGGCAGCAATGCCCGCCTCACTTTCTTGAGCGGAGCCAACGGCACTGCCCGCTTCGGCACCATCACCAATGCCAACAGCACCACCCTCTACCGCGAGCGCCAACTCCAGCTCGCCCTGCGCCTCCGCTTTTAACTCCTTCAAATCACCGCCATCGCGGTTATCATGGAATGAAACCAAGAGCTGTCACAGCTACCTGTTAACCAGCCTTTAAAGCAGTTATGGGAGTCTGATGATGCCCGTCCTGGTTACCTCGCGCCCGATCAAGACTTGTCGCGCCAGAGACGGGGAAAAAACGCGCCCTGAATCAGAGGACACGGGCCACAATCATAGTTTCACTTTAGGAGAGCCAAAAGATGCTGCAACGACTATGGCGGGAATCCCTCGCCGCCCTATTCGCATTCCTCGTTGTGTGTGCATGTATCCCCGCCCACGCGCAAAGTTCAACCGACGGAGCCATTGGCGGCAATGTGCTGGATAACAGCGGTTCCGTTGTGCCCAATGCCACAGTCGTTGTCCACAACAACGCCACCAATGCGGAACAGACCGCAGTTACCGACGGTTCCGGATACTTCCGCGTCATCCACCTGCAGCCGGGAACCTACAACGTTACGGTCACCGCAGGAGGTTTCAATACCTACAAATCCACGGATCTCACTGTGCAGGTCGGTTTGCTCACTGATCTCGAAGCGCGTCTGACCATCGGCTACGTCTACCCAGACCGTCGAAGTCACAGGCGAAGCGCCGGTGATCAACACCTCATCGCCTGAGTTCTCCGGCGTCCTGCCGCCAGACTGTGCTGCGCGACCTTCCCGTCAGCAACTACCGCTGGTCGTCTTACTCACTGCTCACCCCGGCGTCGTCAACGATTCCAACGGTTACGGCCTGCTCAGCTTCCGCGGCGCCAGCACCCTGCTCAACAACATCAACATCGACGGAACCGACGACAATCAGGCCTACTTCTCTGAAGAACGCGGCCGCACCCGCGCCGGCTATTCCTTCCCCAAAGCCGCCGTGCAGGAATTCCAGGTCAACACCTCAAATTATTCAGTCGAATACGGGCGCTCCGCCGGAGGCATCGTCAACTCGGTCACCAAGAGCGGCACCAACGCGTTCCATGGTGAAGGCTACTTCTATGACCGCGACTCCGACTGGGCCGCAACCAACGCCTCCGTCACGAAGCCCTTTTTGACTCCCGCCGGAACCTATCAGGTTCTGCCCTTCAAGCCCACCGACCTTCGCCGCCAGTATGGTTTCGGCGTAGGGGGACCGATCCTCAAAGACCGGCTCTTCTTCTTCTTCTCCGCCGACAAGTTCTACCATGACTTCCCGGGCACCGCGACCATCACCGGCACAACGGCGAACGCTAACTTTTTCAACCCGGCTGATGCCACGCTTCCCGCAGGAAAGACTTGCAGCTCATCTGGACTGTCGTATCAGGACCAGCAGGTCTGCGCCATTTCGACCGCCACCAAACTTCCGTACAGCGGCAATGGAACCAGCGCATACAGCGTCTACACCCAGGGCATCAACAATCTGACGAGCATGCTCGGCACCGTGCCCCGCACTGGCGACCAGACCCTGTACTTCCCGCGCATTGACTGGCAGGTGAACTCTCGCAACCACGTTTCCGTGGAAGCCAACCGCATGCGCTGGACATCGCCCGCAGGCATCCAGACCAGCCCTGCCGTTGCATACGGTATCCGCAGCTTCGGCAACGACTACGTCCGCGACAACTGGATCGTCGGCAAGCTCGACACCTTCCTCACCTCATCGCTCAGCAACGAAGCCCGTTACATGTACGGACGCGACTTCGAGTACGAGTTTGCGCAGTCGCCAACCGCCTACGAGCAGAGCAACCTCATCAACACGCCCAGCGGCTACGTCAATCCGCTCGGACTCCCCGTCAACGTCTATCTCTCCGGCTTCTTCCAGTTCGGAACGCCGCAGTTCCTGCAGCGCCCCGCCTATCCTGACGAGCGCCGCTGGCAGATCGCAGACACCGTCGAGTGGATTCGCGGCAATCACGACTTCAAGTTTGGCGGCGATTACATCCACACCTACGATCTGGTCCAGAATCTCTACAACCAGTACGGCGGATACAGCTACACCGGCTCCACCCCCATCGGCAACTATCTCGGCGACCTCTATTTGTCCCAGAACCCAGGCATCGCGCCGGCTCAGCACTATAGCGGCGGCTTCACCCAGGCCTTCGGCTCTCCCGGATTCGAATTCACCACCGGCGACTACTCCGGTTTTGCGCAGGACCAGTGGAAGCTTTCGCCGCGCCTCAGCCTGACCGGCGGCATCCGCTACGAATACGAGCAGTTCCCGAGCACGATCGTGCCCAACGCGGCCATCCCGCAGACCACCTCGATGCCGAGCAACAAGTCGAACATCGGCCCGCGCGTCGGCTTCGCCTATGACGTGTACGGTGCCGGCAAAACCGTCCTTCGCGGCGGATACGGCATGTTCTTCGCCCGCGCCATCAACTCCACCATCTATCAGGCTCTATCCTCCACCGGTGCTCCCGCCGGACAGGTTTCCGTCTCCTTCACCACCACAACCACGGGCGCTCCTACCTTTCCGCAGGTGCTCACCAGCACCTCCAACATCGCTGGAGCCGGAGGCAACGCCTACTACTTCGATCCCAACTTCAAGCTGCCTCTGATCAACCAGGCCGATCTCACCCTTGAGCAGGACATGGGCTGGAACAGCGTCTTCAGTCTCTCCTGGCTCGGTTCCTGGGGACGCCGCCTGCCCGACTTCGTCGACACCAACCTGCCGGCTCCCACAGCGGTTAACTTCGTCGTCAACGATCCCGGACAGCTCGGACCTCTGGCCAACGGAAGCACATTCGCAACCAATGCGTTCTTCCGCCAGGCCACGAAAAACTTCCGTCCCAATCCGGCTTACGGATCGATCACCGACATCTTCAGCGGCGTCACCTCGAACTATGAGGCCTTTGTGGCGCAGTTCAAACACCGCATGTCCCACCACGTTGAGCTGAACGCCAACTACACCTGGTCGCACGCTCTCGACTACGGCGAAAACAACACCACCGGCGCCAGCGCAACTTCTCTGCTCGATCCGACCAACATCCGCCTCGACTACGGCAACTCCAACCAGAACGTACCCAATCGTCTGGTGGTCTACGGAGTGGGCGACTCACCCTGGCACGTACACGGCTGGCTCGGATACCTCGCGAACGACTACGAGATTTCGCCCAGCTATGCCATGCAGACCGGCTTGCCGTATTCGGCGAATATCAACGGCGCATCCAGCACTCTTTACAACAGCGCAGGAACCACGCAGAGCATCATCAGCACCACTTCGTTCAATGGGTCCGGCGGCGCCGACCGCCTCCCTGTCTTCAACCGCAATAACTTCCAACAGCCAAAGACGAACGTCCTGGACTTGCGCCTCTCCAAGCGGATCAAGTTCGAAGATAAGTACGCGCTTGAATTCCTCGGAGAAGCCTTCAACATCGCCAACCATCAGAACGTGACCAGCGTCAACGCGACCGCCTATAACGTAGCGCTCGATAACGTGAACCACCTCAACACGCTCACGCCGTATTCCGTGCCCTTCTCGCAGGTCACGAGCACTAACAACAGCAACTTCGCCTACAACGTCCGCCAGCTCCAGCTGGCAGTCCGCTTCCAGTTCTAGAGCAGCTGCCTACCACCAGAACGCGGCGGCCTCGGTCGCCGCGTTTTTCTTTGCTGAACTCCGCTGTTCGGTCACAACTTCAATTCCGCTGTCATCCTGAGCAACGCGAAGGATCTGCTTTTCTTAGGCGGTAGCATGAAGAACGGGTGCCCCATCCTGTCACGCAGTTTGCGACAGGGTGGGGTTTTCATTTGCTGAGCCAAAAAGCCTGCCAGCCCCGGTAAAATAGAAACAATGCCATTCACAGAACAGTACGACGTAGTCGTAGTCGGCGCCGGACACGCCGGCTGCGAAGCGGCCATGGCCGCGGCCCGCATGGGTCTGCGCACCGCCCTGTTCACCCTCAACCTCGACCTCATCGCCCAGATGTCCTGCAACCCCGCCATCGGCGGCATCGCCAAGGGCCATCTCGTCCGCGAAGTCGACGCCCTCGGCGGCATCATGGGCGAAGTAGCCGACGCCGTAGGCATCCAATTCCGCCTGCTCAATACCTCCCGCGGCCCGGCCGTATGGTCGCCCCGCGCGCAATGCGACAAGCAGCAATACCGCATAAAAATGCGTGAAATGCTCGAATCGCAACCGAACCTCTTCATCAAGCAAGCCGAAGTAGCCGACGTAGTCTTCGCTGAGTCCACCCCAAACGGTGTCATCCTGAGCGAAGTGACCAAAGGGAACGAAGTCGAAGGACCCGCAGCGGAAGCTGCGTCTCAGTCGCGCGAAGCGCATCCATCACGCCGCATCATCGGTGTAAAACTCCGTGACAGCCGCATCGTCCACGCAGGCGCCGTCGTCATCACGACAGGAACGTTCCTCAACGGCCTCATCCACTGCGGCGAAGAGAACTACCCGGCAGGACGCAGCGGCGAACCACCATCCGTGCTCCTAGGCGAAGCTCTGAAGCGCCTCGGTCTGCGCGGCTGCCGCCTCAAGACAGGAACTCCGCCGCGCCTCGACGGCCGCACCATCGACTGGAGCAAGTTCGAAGAGCAACCCGGCGACGCCGACCCAACGCCGTTCAGCTTCCGCACCAAAGAGATCAAGAGTCGGCAGATCTCCTGCCACATCGCCTACACCACGCCGGAAACGCTGCGCCTCATCCGCGAGAATGTCATGCGCTCGCCCATGTATTCCGGCCAGATCACCGCAACCGGCCCGCGCTACTGCCCCTCGATCGAAGACAAAGTCGTCAAGTTCCCCGACAAGGAACAGCACCAGTTCTTCCTCGAACCCGAAGGCCTCAACACGCACGAAGTCTACGTCAACGGCATGTCCACCTCGCTGCCGATGGACGTCCAGTGGCAGATCGTCCACTCCATCCCCGGCCTTGAGAACGCCGAGATGCTACGTCCCGGATACGCGATTGAGTACGACGCCATCGACCCCACAGAACTCGACAGAAGTTTAAGAGTGAAGCAGTTCGAAGGCCTCTACCTAGCCGGCCAGATCAACGGAACCTCAGGCTACGAAGAAGCCGCCTGCCAGGGCTTGATGGCCGGCATCAACGCCGCCCTGCACGTCAAGGGCGAAGCACCATTCACCCTCGACCGCACCGAAGCCTACACTGGCATCCTCATCGACGACCTCATCAGCAAGGGAACGAACGAGCCGTACCGGATGTTCACCTCGCGCGCCGAGTTCCGCCTGCACCTGCGCATCGACAACGCCGACCGTCGCCTCACACCCCATGGTCGCCGCCTCGGCCTCATCGCCGATGAAGCCTGGACCGACTACGAACAGAAGCAGGCCCGCGCAGTAGCCCTCGAAAAGCTCCTGGCCACAAAAAAGGTCAACCCCGAACGCCTGCAAGTCCTACTCCCCGAACTGTCCGCGCAACTAGGCAACATCGCCGGACAAACCCACGCGCAACTCCTCAAGCGCCCCGAAGTGACCATCGACCTGCTCTTCACGGTGATCCGCGAAGAACTGACCGATCCTCTGTTTGAAAGTTGGCTTTCAAGGGAATTGTCATCCCGAACAGAGCGGAGCGAAGCCGAGGGACCTGCAGTTCATAGCCTTGCGCAGCAAGGCCCGGTAGAAGCCCCGGGCTTTAGCCCGGGGAAAAATACGGCCTACGAAAAAGGGCCTTCAGGCCCGGCTCTGCCAGCGCAGGTCCGAAACGAACTCAAGTCCGTAGAAACCGAGATCAAGTATTCCGGCTACCTAGACCAGCAGAAGAAGGCCATCGACAAGCTGAAGAAGGCCGAAGAGCGAGCCATCCCCGAATGGTTCGACTACAAGAACGTCAGCGGCCTCTCGCGCGAGATGCAGGAGAAGCTCATCCGCGTCCGCCCGCAGACCATCGGCCAGGCCAGCCGCATCCCCGGCGTAACCCCCGCCGCGCTCTCGCTCATCAACATCTACATCGAAATCCAGGCCAAGCGCGGACTCGCCCGCAGCGCCACCTAATCTCGCACTTAAGAAGTGTCATCCTGAGCGAAGCGTAGCGCAGTCGAAGGACCCGCACGAATGAAATTCGTGCGAAGGCTTGCGCCAGCAAGGCCCGCTTTTCGCAAGTAGAAGCACGAAAAAGGGTGCCCCATCCTGACGCAGTCAGGGTGGGAGAGCACTAACCTCAACCAGCCCGCTCTCGCCAGCCAATCAGCGCCATCGCCAGCGTCGTCACTTGCAAAGCCAGAATGAACCCCACGCAAGCAGGCCATTTCCCAATCGCCCACAGATAGCTCGGTACCACTCCGGCCACCGTCCCGCCAATGTAGTAGCAGCAGATATAGAGTCCAGCAGCGGAAACGCGTCCACCCGCAGGCGCAGCCTCACGCAAATAGCTCGTCGCCGAAGCCTGCGAAATAAAGACCCCAGTACACAACAGCGCCAGCCCGCAGATCACCCACGCAAGCGAGTGCGAAAGCGTCACCGCAACCCCCAGCATCGAAACCACAATCGCCCCGGCAACGCCCATCCGCAACCCGACATGCCCAATCAGATATCCAGCCCCAGGCGTGACGATCAGCCCAATCAGATACACCACAAACAAATAACTCAGCGCCTCGGTCGAGAGCCGAAACGGAGGTGCAGCCAGATAGAACGTGATGTACGTAAAAATCCCAACCAGCGAAAAGAGAATATTGAACCCAACAGCAAACGTCGCCACCAGCCGCGGATTCCGCAGGTGCCGCACCATCCCGCCCAGTTGAGCACCCAACCCCGCTTCGGCATGCGCATGGCGCGGATGCCGCTCATGCGGCAGCCACCGCGCCACCACAGCCGACCCGGCCAGCGTCACCACCCCCAGCAGCACAAATCCCCAGTGCCAACTCAGCCGCTCCGCCGCCAGCCCCGAGATGATGCGCCCGGTAAATCCCCCTAGCGCCGTCCCGCTGACATACACGCTCATCACCAGCGCGATCGACTGCGGCGGCCACTCCTCGCCGATATAGGCAATCGTGATCGCGAAGATACCCGGCATGATCAGCCCCTGCACGAAGCGCCAGAAGATGAGCACATGCAGGTTCGGCGAAGTCGCTGCCAGCAGCGTCGGCACAGCCAGCGCAACAATCGACCACACGATCACGCGCTTGCGGCTAAGCCGCTCGGCAAAGACTCCCCACACAGGCGCCGAAAGCGCGACGCCCAAAGTCGAAGCGCTGACCGTAAGCCCGACCGCAGCCTTCGAAGCATGAAAGAGACCCGCCAGGAGCGGCAGCAAAGGCTGCGTCGCATACAGGTCGATGAAGGCAAAGACCCCGCACAGGCACACCGCAACCACGCTCGAAAGCGGCCCAATCCCCGACGGCATCTCCGAAGGCACAACGGGAGCTTCGGGAGCCGGAATGTCTTCCTGGACTGTGGGTGAGTTCGCCATATTTCAGCCTACATGACAGCCACCAATAGCCATCCTCACTCAGCCGATTGCATCGGTGCATCCCGTAATGCGGTGAAACACCGCAGCCCGACGCAACACCATAATCGGTGGAACATTGCCGAAAGGACGGTATCGCGTCATGAGTACGGATGCTGGCAGAAAGTGGGGCTCCGGCGACAGATTTGAAGCGTATGTGCGCGACCGGCTTGTGAGCTATCCGCACTTCTTCAAGAACCATGAGGGAGACGACCTGCCTCAAATGACCGTAACCATTCCGGGGCAGTTCAATGACAGCGGTCACGGCATCGACATCATGGCTCTCGACCAAGGCCGGACGCTGTGGATCATCGAAGTCTCCCGCGGCAGCGCCCACGGGGCGGGACTCGTGAAGCATTTAGGCACACGGCGGGACGGCAACTCCCAGATGTCTCCTGCCTGGAGAACACAGAAGAAGGACAACTTCCTGAAACTGCCCGATGCATATGAGAAGCTGATCGCGCTGTTCGATGCTGCCGGAATGGCGGAAGTCGATGCTCGCTCTCTCTTTGAATCAAAGCTTACGCAACACCGAGTGGCGATCATCGTCCCGGACGGGTGCCATGTCGAGGGACACAATACCGAAATCATTTTCGGTCAGGATATCTATACGTTCTTTGTGCCTCGCGGATTACTGCACTCGCGAAAGAAGAAGGCCGCCTGATCCTGAATCAACTGTTGTGCCTTGACATAGACGCCGGCTCAACGCGTATACATATAAGTCCCGCACAGCGCCGTCGAATTCGAGATCGCATCCAGCGTAAAGACAGGAACTTTCTGCCCTGAGAAAAACGCGAGGTGCAGAGTACGCCCTTCGACATATACTGCCATCCATTGCGTATCTTCCGCTCCGCACAGTGTGTTCTTGTGCGCAAACTTTTTGGCTGCGGGTATATCCAGTTTGTAGAGATGGCCCTTGCCGCTGGTGTTGGTGTCTACGTCAAAAACCGAGCTCACCTGCGCCGGTTCAAGATCGCCCGCGCGCACAATCGGAAAGTTGACGAAGTAGATCGTCAGCTTCGCGTCGGAAAATCCCACATCGCCGGTAATCGACTGGGCTGTCGAACTCGCTGCGCGCCAGTATCCTAATTCCTGTGCCGGGGCCAATGCGCAACCGGCCAGCAGCAATCCCACAATCGCCCCAAATAAACGTCCTTGCTTCATCTCTTAAGCATGACATTCATACATGTCTTGGGCAATTCGCGGCCCGGTGCGCTCTCGTTTTTAGCAAGACAAGACCCTTCTTTCGCAAGCTGTTTCCAGGCCCTAGTGAACAGAAAACCGGTCTTCGAGCGCCAGCGCAAAGTCGGGATCGCTGGTCCGCGTCGAATCCAGCCTGATTGCCAGCAGGGCAAGCACAATGACGACAGACGCAACCAGCGCAGCCACAAGCGGAAGGACACGATAGCTGTATCCCGCCGTCAGAACGATGCCCCCCAGACTCGCGCCCAGCGCATTGCCCAGATTGTATGCACCCTGGTTGAGCGTCGATGCCAGGTTCGGAGCGCGGCGGGCCTTCTCAACAATCCGGGCTTGCAGCGGAGCAGATGCTCCAAAGTGAAACATGCCCCAAACCAGAACGCACGTCCCCATCGGAACGGCATACCGCATCGTCAGCGGCATCACCAGCAGGATCAGCGTCACCAGAATGTATCCTCCGACAACCGTCGTCATCTGCCGCCAATCGCCCAGACGTCCGCCCCCGAGAACGCCAATCGTGATTCCCACTCCAAAGAGCACCAGAATCCACGCCACCGCATGCTCGGGCACATGCGTTACCGCCGTCAGCAAAGGCGCAATATAAGTGAACACCGTAAACAGCGAGACCGAGCTCAATGTCGACAGCGCCAGCACCAGCAGCACTTTCGGGTTCAGCAAGGTGTGAAATTCGTGCTTCAGGTGCACCGCCTCCGGCTCCTGCCGAGGCACCAGGAAAATCAGGCCCAGCATCGCAATCAGCCCAATCGGCAGCAGCGCGAAAAAAGTCGATCGCCATCCGAAGACGTGCCCTAGAGCCGTCCCCGCCGGTACTCCCAGCACATTCGCCAGCGTCAGTCCGCTGAACATCGTCGTAATTGCCTGCACCCGCTTCTCTTTGGGAACGAGACTCGCCGCCACAATGCTGCCCGTCCCGAAAAAGGCGCCATGGCAGAGCGCGGTCAGAATGCGTGCGCCGAGCATCAGGTAGTAGCCGGGAGACAATCCGCAAAGCAGGTTGCCGATCAGGAAGATGCTCATCAGGATAATGAGCGACCGTTTGCGTTCCTGCTTCGAAAGGGCCAGCGCGACCAGCGGAGATCCAAAGGTCACGCTCAGCGCGTACGCCGAAACAATGACGCCGGCTCTGGGGATGCTGATCCGGAACGATTGCGCCAGATCCGGCAGTAGACCCATGATGACGTATTCTGAAGTGCCGATGCCAAAAGCGGCGATTGTGAGCGCGAGAATTGCCCTTCGCATAAAGCGGTATCACCTGCTCAGAACCAGAATTGTCTATTGATCTTCTCATCTCCGCAGGGCTGCCTCCCCCCAATGTCATCCTGAGCGGAGTTTCATCCGCCCACACAGATGTCATCCTGAGCGAACCCTGAACGAAGTGAAGGGGAAGTCGAAGGACCCGCAGGAGCATTGCTCCTGCGAATCGTTGCGAGAGCAACGACCGCCTTTGCCTTTCATCCGTAAAGCAGTTACCAAAGCCATCAAGACAAGCACGAACAAGCAATCTACGCTAAATCACAAATGCCAAGAACCTACTACACCTACATCATGTCCAGCCGGACAAAGGTTCTCTACATCGGCATGACCAACAACCTGGAACGCCGAGTACAACAACACAAAGAGGGCCAGCACGACAGCTTCACAAAGGAATACCGCTGCTACCACCTAGTATGGTTCGAGCGCTACGCGACAGCCACATCCGCCATCACCAGAGAAAAGCAATTAAAAGGCTGGAGACGAGCCAGAAAAATAGCCCTCATCGAAGAACAAAACCTGGAATGGCAAGACCTGAGCAAAGACTGGGGCGAGCCTCTTCAACTCCCCACGATGTCATTTTGAGCGGAGTTTCATCCGCCCCACCCAAATGTCATGAAGGAAGACCGCGCGCAAGGTATCTCCACAGATGTCATCCTGAGCGAAGCGAAGTCGAAGAGCCTGTCCTGAGCGCAGCCGAAGGAACCCGCACGAACAAAGTAGCCTGCCCTGAGCCTGTCGAAGGGTGCGAATCGTTGCGAATGCAACGACTGCCTTTGCCTTTCAATCTGTAAAGCAGTTACCAACGCGAGCGATACTCATCCGTCCTACCCAAATGCCATGAAGTGAAACCGTATGGGGTTTCTCCACCGATGTCATCGTGAGCGAAACTCATCCGTCCCCACCCAAGATGTCATGAAGGGAGACCGCGTAAGGTTTCTCCACCGATGTCATCAAGAGCGGAATTCATCCGCCCACCAGCAAATGTCATCCTGAGCGGAGCGTAGCGAAGTCGAAGGACCCGCATGAACAAAGTTCGTGCGAATCGTTGCAAAGCAACGACCGTTTTTCAGCTAAAGCACCAACGGTAGATTGACCGTAGGAGAAAATGAAAAAGCCCCCGTTAAACTGTTTTTTTTATTTTTCGACCGCTAATTCTCTAAATCATTGGCGAAGATTTGTTGCCGCGTCCCAAACTCAAGAAAACCCTTCCGCTTTCCCAAAGTGTGATGCCCAATCCCATCCGAGCTGCTATCCAATACGGGAGCATTCTCTTGAACGTGTACTCTTTAAGCGCCATGCGATAAGCTGCAATCGCACGTTTTAGATATGCTCGGGATGCCTCCCGCTTTCCCAGAGCAAGAAGGGCATTGCCAAGATTGTATTGCGTCCTTGCCCATGCCAGGGGGACGTGCGCACGAGTCTGGGCCTTGAGCGCCTCGCAATAAGCTGATACCGCCTCTTCGAGGTACACAGCTTTGTTCTGCCGCCTGTACAAGCTGTAGAGCGCGACGCCAAGATTGTTTTCGGTTGTTGCCCAATCTACCGGCACACGCTCCGGCGTTCGTTCCTTAAGGGATTCCCGATAGGCTTCTAGTGCTTTTTCAAAGTATGCGGTCCCAGTCTCTCGCTCTCCCAAGGATTGCAAAACTGCCCCTAGATTATTCTGCGTCAATGCCCAATCAAGTGGGACGCGCTCACGCGTATATTCCTTTAGAGCTTCGTTTAGTGCTTCCTGGGCCTCTTCTAGATATGTAATACCATTCGGATTATGAGGTGTGGCCAGCTTATATTTCAACTTCAACCAGAATGCTAGCCCACGCATTCTTGGGGAGCTCTTGATAATTTCGGTTGGCGGTGCTTCCAACGCCCCGAGACGATGAAGCGCAAGGCCAAGATTATTTTGTATAGAGGCCCAATTCATGGGCCAGCGCTCACGTGTAATTTCCTTTAGCGCTTGTCTAAAGGCCGTAACCGCATCTTCTAAATGCGAGCTCTCAATATCCCTCTCGCCAAGAGTGAATAGAAGAATGCCAAGCTCATTTTGCGTCAGGGCCCAATCGATGGGCACCTGTTCACGCCTTTGCACGGTAAGCGCAGCTTGAAAAGCCTTTACGGCCTCTGTAAGACGCGCAGTACCACTTTCTCGCCTTCCTAAGATCGTTAAAGTATTGCCTAAACGACACTGTATCCCTGCCCATTCCAGAGGCATTTGTTCCCTTGTTTGCACTGTAAGAACTGCTTTATAAGCTTCGATTGCCTCTTCGAGATGTTCTGTTCCGCTTTCTCTCCAGCCCAGCAGTGAAAGAGTTTCACCCAATCTACGTTGCGTCTTCGCCCAATTTAACGGATTTCCCTCGCGCGTGTACCTCTTCAGCACCTCACGATAAACGTCGATAGCTTGAAGGAGCTTCTGTCTGTCTCCTTTATCACTACCGTAAGAACCTAGGGCATTACCTGACAGCGCAAGAATTTCAAGTTCGATTGAAGGATCAACTTCAGAAAATAAAGCTGCGGCGGCACGGAAGTGCTGCGCTGCTTGGATATAGTCCAAGCGAATGAAGCTAATGTACCCGCGCACAGCGCGAATAGTTCCTGAGCTACGGCGCAAACGTCCGGTTGCCTCGCGTGCTTCGCGTTCAAATAACTCAGCATTCCGAAGATTTCGATCCTGTATCTCCTCAGCCCTCGTAAGCAAGTCGTCTGCCGATTCATAATCTTTCGTAGAGGAGGCTGCGCGAAGAATTTTCTCAGCGCGCTCGACATAACTACGCACCTCATTATCTGCTGGATCAAGCACTTCCAATCGAGCCAGCATGGCGACATACCGTTGAGCAATGAGCATTAGCTTCATTGCAAGTTGCTCAACGGGCACCTCGTCCTCTTTTAAAATTCTGAGGAATCCTTGAACAGCTTCTCGGTTTGCGTTCAGTTGTGCAGCTAAATCATCGATTTTGGCCTGGTGTGCCGAACCCGCAGCTTGAAGCAATGTAGCGACTTCTTCTGACGTAAATCCAATCTGGACGGTAGCAATCGCCCCTTGGCCGAATGCTTGGGCTATACCACTGCCAGCTGCGCTCTGCAGCGGGGAATCACTCATCTTTTTTGGGTAACGTAGTGAGATTTACTGATGCAGTGCTACCGCGGTCTGCCATGGCAATTCCGTAACCTTGTGCGAATTGGATATGTTTTTCCCCGAACGGCAACGAGCGTATTAGTTCGAGAAGGCTTTCAGCGGAGGATATCAGCACTGGGTCCGAACTCGCCGCTGCAAACTCAAGCTCTTCACAAAGCGTCTGTCGTCTTCCTTCAGAGTTGGGTTTGGCTTCCAGCTTTTCGATTGCTGTCGCGACTTCGCTGTCATGACCACACTTTTTCTTAACGAGCGATTTCAAACCTTCGTATGCATCTACAACAGCTTTCTTCGCAGTGTCGGTTGCACCCGTCACTGCACCTGCAGAGAGAGCTGCAACAATGGCATTTGTTATAGTGTCAGGACTCATAGCAGTCCGGAGAATTGTGTCATGTAATGGCAAACAATTCGAATGCCAATAACCGATTTTTTCCTAGGACATTATGTTTGTGCTCCGAATGGGTATTTCTAAACTGAAATGTCTAGAAGTTATATCTAGGTAGAATTGGGTACCCGCTTTCCACCTTGTCAAGCCCTTACGAAGGTCACTCTCGCCGCAACCAACTGAAATTAAACAGATTAAACTTGCGCGAATTTGACCGACTATTACCCTCTGTCCTGCTAAAATAGAAGTAAGAGAAAGTATCAAAACAAACGCCCGCGCAAGTGGGCGTTTTTCATTTCCACCAGAAACCGGGGATCCTCCCGTAAGTCATTGAAAACACTAGAACCAACCTAACCCGCGCAGAATCAGTAGCATAGCGGGGGATGATCCCCCGCTAAGTGATTGAAAATACGTAAAAACAGCCCATCCCGAGGGGGAGGGGGAGGATACCCATGCCAGCCACCGAGAGCGTCACCTGGTACGAGTGCCAGCACATCCGTCCCAGCGGAAAGAAATGCCGCGCCATCGCCATCCGCGGACACCGCTTTTGCTACTTCCACCTCCAGACTCGTCGCGGACACTACTCCAGCATCACGCCCGCCGAAACCGTAGCCAACGGAGGTCCCGCGCCCGTACCGCAGGCCACAACCATCGCACTACCTATGCTCGAAGACCGCAGCGCGCTCCAGATCGCACTCAGCGAAGTGCTCCGCGCCGTCGCTGCCAACCAGATCGACACCAACCGCGGCTGGCTCCTGCTCTCGGGCCTGCGGATGGCCTCACAGAATTGCGGTGAAGAAGAATTCGCCGATCACCACCAGATCCACGAACTCGAACTCACCCCCGAAGGCGAACAAGTCGGCCCTCTCATCGAAGCCGACTGAACAGCGAAGCAGGCGGTTCAACCTCGATGCCTTGCAGGACTTTCACGCGGCTCGACGTGTCTGCGGGATTTGTCGCACAATGGTGAGGCCCCGGCATAGGAGGAATGAATGGCGCAACCAGCTTGTCCCCACGTCAAAGACCACGTAAAGAAGGTGAAGCCCAGCAGCAAAGGCTGCGAAGACTGCCTCAAGACCGGTGATACATGGGTGCACTTGCGCATGTGCACCGAATGCGGCCACGTCGGCTGCTGCGACTCCTCAAAGAACCGCCACGCGCGCGCCCACTTCCAGACCACCCAACACCCCATCATCAAGTCCGCCGAGCGCGGCGAGGATTGGAGCTGGTGCTACATCGACGACAAGTATCTGCAGTAGCTGAACGATGAAACAGGATCAAGCACTGGAACTCCTGAGCGAAGCCCTGCCAAAGCTGCAACAGTCCTTCGCGCATCTCCCCAACGACCCGCGCGCGCATCAGGACTCAACCGACGCCATGCGCGCGGTTCTGACACAGCTTACCGAGCGTCTCGCAGACAACTACCCCTACTTTCATCCGCTCTACGCCGGGCAGATGCTCAAGCCGCCGCACCCGATCGCCCGTGCTGCCTATGCACTGGCCATGTGGATCAACCCCAACAACCACGCCCTCGACGGAGGCCGGGCCAGTTCGCGCCTCGAAGTAGAGGCCGTCCGCGAGATTGCGGCGATGTTTGGCTGGACGGAATACCTCGGCCACCTGACCAGCGGCGGCACCTTCGCCAATCTCGAAGCCCTCTGGATCGCAGGACAGCTTGCTCCTGGAAAGAAGATTGTCGCGTCAGAAAACGCGCACTACACGCATCATCGAATCAGTGCCGTCCTCGGCTTGCCGTCTGAAAGCATCGCAGCCGACGCGCGCGGTCGCATGGATCTTACCGCCCTTGAAGCTGCACTGCAGTCCGGTGAAATTGGAACCGTCGTAGTTACGTTAGGAACCACGTCTGCAGGTGCAGTCGATCCGCTGGACCAGATTCTCACCCTGCGCCAGCAATATGGGTTCCGTATCCACGTTGACGCAGCTTACGGAGGCTATTTCAAGTTAGTCTCCAACCTCGCTCCCGATGCCGCCCGAGCCTACGCCCGCATCCACGAAGCTGACTCCATCGTCGTCGACCCTCACAAACACGGCTTGCAGCCCTACGGATGTGGTTGCATCCTCTTCCGCGACCCATCGGTGGGCCGTTTCTACAAGCACGACTCCCCGTACACCTACTTCACCTCAAACGAACTTCATCTCGGCGAGATCAGCCTGGAGTGTTCGCGAGCTGGCGCAGCTGCAACTGCCCTCTGGGCGACGCAGAAGCTGCTGCCTCTCATACCGGACGGTCAGTTCGCAAACGGACTCGCATGCGGCCGAAACGCTGCCTTGTGCGTCTATAGCAAATTAAGGCAAGACACACGTTTGTTGACTGGCTCCGAACCGGAATTGGATATTCTGCTATGGGCCGTGAAAGCGTGTACATTGGAGGAGTCGTCGCGGCTTGCCACAGCGGTCTTTGATCTTGCAGCGGAACAGGATCTTCATCTGGCCCTCGCCCAGGTTCCGGTCGCTTTTTTCGGACCTGGCGCATGGCCTGAAGCACCATCCCATGGCAAAGTTACCTGCCTTCGATCAGTGCTGATGAAGCCGGAACATCTGAACTGGGTGGATGCGATATGGGAGAAGTTGAGCCACGCAGTCTCGAAAGCGATTGGACCGGCGAACCAATAGAGCAAGCCGTGCTTGAAAACAGCGCGATGCGGGTAACCATCCTGCCTTCCCTTGGTGGAAAAATCGCGTCCATTCGGGTTTTTCCTGATGGAGAAGAATTGCTGCAGCAACCGCTGCAGCCCTACGCTCTCCGCACTCGATACATGAGTTTTGACGCGAGCGATGCCAGTGGATGGGATGAGTGTCTTCCGTCGGTAGCCGCCTGCGAGGTGCCGACCGATTCCGGACTTGCATCCGTCCCCGATCACGGAGATTTCTGGCAGATACCTTGGGAAGTTGTCTCGCAGAGTGGGATTGAGCTGGAGATGTCCGCCAATGGATTCAGCCTCCCTTTACAGTTCAACAGAATTTTGCGGCTGGACGGGAATCGGCTCCGCGTTGCGTACGTGCTGCGAAATCTCAGCAGTGAGTCCGTTGAATATATATGGTCGGCGCATCCTCTGTTCGCTGTCGAGCAAGGGGACCGCATTGTGCTGCCCGACTCGGTCCGGGAGGTTACCGTCGAGGGCTCTGCGCAGAGTCGCCTGGGTAAGCAAGGCACTCGGCAGACATGGCCCAAGGTTACGCTCATGAATCAGGAGATTTCTGATCTCACTCTCGCCGGTGAAGTTACCGATGGAATTGGCGACAAACTCTTCGCGGCTTCTCCCCCTGAAGGGTGGTGCGCAATCGAACGGAAGAGGCTCAAACGACGCGTTGAATTACGCTTCGATCCAGCGGATCTACCTTATTTGGGACTCTGGATTTGCTACGGCGGCTGGCCCGAGCACGATAGTAATCGCCAGCAATGTGTCGCCCTTGAGCCGTGCACGGCCCTCGGCGATTCACTCGCTACAGCGGTCAAGCAAGGCCGGGCGCGACAGGTCGCTCCGAAAGCGGAGCATCACTGGTCGCTCGAATTTCGCGTGGGTGGTGTATTGTAGGGGGTTATTTACTCTATTCCTGAAGGCTCGAGCATGCTAGATGTAAGCGGTATCAGGAAGGTACATAAGGAACAGTTTGGCAAGGAGCCCGTTGTCTTTATGGCTCCCGGACGCGTGAACCTGATCGGCGAGCACACCGATTATGCCGACGGCTTTGTCATGCCGGCCGCCATTGATTTCGCTACGATTGCGGCCATTTCTCCGAGCGGCGACAGGAACGCAACGGTTTTTTCGAGGAACTTCCGTGAATCTGTGCAGCGGCCGCTCGACTCGATCGGTACGCACGGTTCGCATCACTGGAGCGACTATCCCTTCGGCGTACTTTCTATTCTCCAACAGGAAGGAATTGCCGTTCCCGGTTTTCATCTCACACTCGACGGCGATGTTCCTCTGGGCGCCGGCCTCAGTTCGTCGGCGTCGATTGAAGTTGCCAGCATGCTTGCGATGCTGCATGTCGCTGACGCCTCATTGCAATTGCCGAAAGTCGCTCTGCTCTGCCAGCGCGCGGAAAATGACTATGTCGGCGCTCCGTGCGGCATCATGGATCAGTTTGTGTCGTGTTGCGGAGCTGCCGATCACGCTCTGCTGCTAGACTGTCGCAGCCTCGACTACCGGCTTGCGCCCATTCCAAAGCATCTAAGTCTGGTGATCTGCAACACGATGGTGAAACACTCCCATGCTGGCGGCGAGTACGGTTCGCGTCGTGCTGAGGTTGAGGAGGGAACAGCAATCCTGAGGCGTCATCGTCCGGAGATTCGCCTGCTCCGCGATGCTACCGTCGAGGATCTCGAACGCTGGGGCCATGAAATGCCCCCTGATGTGCTCAAGCGGTGCCGTCATGTCATCACGGAAAATACCCGCACGGTTGCGGCGGCAGATGCCCTCGAAGCGAATGCTCTGAAGACTCTGGGGCGCCTGATGGCGGAAGCTCATGCAAGCTATCGCGATGACTTTGAAGCAAGCTGCCCGGAGGCCGACATCATGGTCGAGCTCGCAAATAAACTTGAGGGCTGCGTGGGCGCCCGGCTTACCGGCGGAGGATTCGGCGGCTGCACGGTGAACCTGGTGGAATCGGAGCACGCCGAGCGATTCGCCTTGAATATTTCTGCTGGCTACGAGGAGGCGACCGGCATACATCCTGAGATTTACCAGAGCCACGCGTCAGCAGGCGCACACGAACTTGGGCAGAATGCGCCGCAGTTACAGCCCTAATGTGTTGATTTTGCGGAAATAAGAAAAAGGTGACTTTTGATACATTGTTTACCCACAAGATGCCCACATATGATTGGTAAAATCTGAGAGCGAGATCGCCTGTTATACCGCCACCGATTGACGGCAGGCGGCGCTGGAAATTATGTCCGTGCAGCCTTTTTGATGAACAGCATTTGTTAACTGTTGTGCACGGGGAGATGAGCTGAATGAGTCCTTCAACTGGTTTTTCTACTCGCAACTCCAATGAGAGTTCGCGCATTGCCTATTTTTCCATGGAAATTGCGGTTGCTCCTGATATGCCCACCTACAGCGGGGGCCTGGGCGTACTTGCCGGTGATACCCTGCGGTCGGCCGCTGACATGGGTCTGCCGCTTGCCGCTGTAACGCTGGCCCATCGCAAGGGTTACTTTAAGCAGCATCTCGACGCCGACGGCGTACAGACGGAACAGCCGCAGCCCTGGAAGATCGAAGAAAAGCTTTCGCCAGAAGATCCGATTGTTGCTATCACGATCGAAGGTCGGCAGGTCGCGCTGCGCGCGTGGCGCTATGACCTGAGAGGTGTAACCGGGCACAGGATTCCGATCTATTTTCTCGACGCAGATCTGCAACAGAATGATCCGCGTGATCGCAAGCTCACCGACCAGTTGTATGGCGGCGATGGCGATTACCGGTTGCGCCAGGAAATCATTCTCGGGATCGGTGGAGTTCGTATTCTCGATGCGCTTGGATACAAGGCTACCGTCTATCACATGAATGAGGGGCACGCCGCGCTGCTGACCCTTGCGCTCATGGAAGACCGGCTAAACGGCGATGCGCTTGCGTCAGCAAACGCTGAGGATACGGCTTCTGTCCGGGAACTTTGCGTCTTTACGACGCATACACCGGTGCCAGCGGGTCATGATCGCTTTTCTCTTGAGCAGGGGAATCGCATTCTTGGCAAGGACCGCATAACTTTCCTGGAAAGCAAAGGCTGCATTCACGAGGGCCTGTTGAACATGACGTATGTCGCGTTATGCTTCTCGCGTTTCGTGAATGGTGTGGCCATGCAGCACGGGAAAGTGTCCCGTGCGATGTTTCCGGAGTACAACATCAGTGCCATCACGAATGGGGTTCATGCAGCGACGTGGACTGCAGCAGCTTTCCAGGAGCTCTTTGACCGCCACATGCCCCGCTGGCGTCAGGACAATGTGACGCTCCGGTATGCCATCGACATTCCGGAAGAGGAAATCAAAAGTGCACATGCGGCCGCCAAACAATTGCTGATCGATGCGGTGGCACAGCGGACGGGAGCCGCATTACGGCCGGATGTCTTCACGATTGGCTTTGCGCGCCGCGCCGCCACTTATAAGCGCGCCGATCTGCTCTTTACCGATCCTGAGCGGCTCGTGCGTTGTGCTCATGAACGCGGAGGCCTGCAGATCATTTACAGCGGCAAAGCGCATCCGGCAGATGAGCCAGGCAAGGCAAAGATTCGTCACGTCATCGAACTGGCAAAGAAGCTGAATTCCGATGCGCTGAAGATCGTCTACCTCGAAAACTATGAATGGACTCTCGGAGCGTTGCTTACGGGTGGCGTAGATGTATGGCTGAATACGCCCAAGCGTCCCTATGAGGCATCGGGCACGAGCGGGATGAAGGCTGCGTTGAATGGGGTGCCGAGCCTGAGCATCCTTGACGGCTGGTGGATCGAAGGCTGGATCGAAGGTGTGACCGGATGGGCCATCGAAGACCATGAGGACGAGGCTGCTGAAGCGAACTCTCTCTACGATCACCTGGAGCACGTGCTACTCCCGCTCTTTTACGAACAGCCGCAGCAGTGGCGGCGGATCATGCGCTCTACGATTGCTTTGAATGGCTCTTTCTTCAATACACAGCGCATGCTGGAACAATATGTTGTCAACGCTTATTTTCCTGAACAACGCGTTGTAGAGCCTGCCGAAGAGCCGGAACCTGCTCTGGCACGGTAACTCGTCGAAATCCTCGAAGCTCTTCTTTGCTATCGATCGGGGCTTAAGGAAGACCCCGATCGATAGAGACGATGGACCGATACAACGCCATGAAATCGTGTTCCAATATTGGGATAGCCGACTTCCGAGCCGAGCGTCTAATGGTTTGAGGAGTTCGCAATGGCGGATAAAAGCATGATCGAAAAATTTTCCATGGCAGAGCTCTCACGGTTGAGGCAGGAATTGATGCAGTCGGGAATTGACTCAAGGCAGGCAGCCGAACTGGTCACTGCTTTTCTCAGTGCCCATGGATATGGAGTCAACTCCGCGCTGGTTCCCGACGTACTCCCGCGACTCGAAGGGTCGGGGTGCTCCGTCGACTGCGTTCAGGCAGAGCTTGAGCGTGTCGCTCTGGTGATGTAAATCGACTTAGCTGTCTAGGCAGCCTTATCTGCTGCGAATAATCGAAACGCCTCAACCACCGCATGCGCCACGTCGTCGCGATTTCGCTTCGTCATGAGTTCGTGTCCCGCGCCTGTCACTGGGAGTAGCTCGGTTCTGGCCGGGATGAGCTTCAACGCGGCCTCCATTTCCGGGATCGAACCAAAGCCATCCCTCGTGCCGTGAACGAACAATGCAGGTGTCCTCAGTGACGGGAAATGCGCAGTACGCATCTCCGTCGGACGCTGCGGCGGATGGAGTGGGTAAGAGAGCAGCAGAAGGCACTCGATGAGGCCCGGTTCGGCAGCGGCAAGCATGGATGACTGCCTTCCTCCGTAGGAATGACCGCCCAGCAAGATGCGGCCAGAAGTCTGCCGTTGCATCGATGCGATTGCGGCTCGAAGGCCTAGCTGGTCTCTCTCCGCGCTTCCACGTGGCGGAGGGCCATGCGGTCGCGCCTGGCGAAATGGGAGATCGCAGCGGAGAACAATCAGACCAGAAGCGCAGAATGCCTCAGCCAGCGCAACCAGCAGGGGAGCATTGCAATTCGCTCCCGCGCCGTGCGTCAGAATAAGGCAATCTGCTCCTGAACCGGTTGGCTGATGCAGAAACCCTCTAACGGTTGCTGCACCAGCGCTCTCTTCATGGAACTCTCGGACGTTGTGCATACCCAGAGCGCAATTGTAGACAAAAACCGCACTATGCCTTGATGAACTCCAGCAGATCTGCGTTGATCTGCTCGGCGTGGGTGGTGGGCATGCCGTGGGGATAACCGGGATAGAACTTGGTGGCAGAGTTCTTCAGCAGCTTCGCTGACAGCGGCCCGGCATCTGCGAAGGGAACGATCTGATCGTCTTCGCCGTGCATGACCAGCGTCGGTACCTCAATCTTTTTGAGATCCTCGGTGAAATCGGTCTCCGAAAATGCCTTGATGCAGTCGTAGTGGGCCTTGATACCGCCCATCATTCCCTGACGCCACCAGTTGTCCCTGATGCCTTGCGAGATGGTCGCTCCCGGCCGGTTGTAACCATAGAACGGAAGCGTGATGTCCTGGTAGAACTGGGCGCGATGCTTGGCTGTGCCCTCGCGGATCTGGTCGAAGACCTCAATCGGCGTGCCGCCCGGGTTCTTGTCGGACTTAACCATGATCGGTGGCACCGAACTGATTAATACCGCCTTGGCGACCAGCCCTTTGCCATATTGGGCGACATACCGCGCAACTTCGCCGCCACCGGTGGAATGTCCGATATGAATAGCATCTCGGAGATCCAGTTTTTTCACCAGCGCATCGACATCCGCAGCGTATGTGTCCATCTCGTTGCCGGTGACGGTTTGGGTGGAGCGCCCATGTCCGCGGCGGTCATGCGCGATCACCCGGTACCCGCGCTCGAGGAAGAACATCATCTGTGCATCCCAGTCGTCCGCCGAGAGCGGCCAGCCGTGGTGGAAAAACAGCGGCTGTCCGCTGCCCCAGTCTTTGTAGTAAATCTCTGTTCCGTCGGAAGTACTGATATATGGCATTGATAAGCTCCCTGCCTTGCGGGTTGTAGAGTGGCGATTTGAATCGCAGAAATCAGAAGTTCTCTGCTTGCTTGTTGAACTGAATGATCTTTGTGCTTGTAAAAAAGGCGACTGGTGTCCGTTGGCCGAGTTGCTTGCTATGAGCCGATCTACGGCTGCCTGGCAACGCGTCTTTTCCTTTCACGGTGAAACTTTTCGTGGAGCTGACATCCGCGAAGCACCGCTCCCGCTGCTGGATCAGGGGTAGTTCCACCATGGCGGCACAGGTGTGCTGATCGACTTGCGATGTATCCATGTGGAGCAACCATGCGCAAACCTCGCGCGGCAGGCCAATGAGGACCCGCAGCACATAACAGTACCGAAGGTGTTGCGAGAGGTTCAGGACGCAGCGGAGTTCAAATGGCAGAACTGATCTGGCGCGGTCCAAATCGCTTTGCTTTTTGTTTTTCAGTTCGATGCACTGATCGATGGAATAATGAACAGCCCGCCTAAATAACGATTCACTGAACAGATCGTCCGGGCATGACATTCTGACGCTTTCAAGAATCGCGGTCTCGGCCCTCTCCACGCTGCCCGTGAGCAGAAGCCCGGCAATAAAGGCATCTTCGAGCGTTTCATTCATCCTGAATTTCGTCATTGCGAAACCTCCGGTTAGGTGTTGGTAGGAAATTCGCAAGCTGTCAGCTTACGGGGGATTTGGATGATCGCAGGCCCATCAAGAGTGATCGCCATTGAGCGTTACAGGTGCCCACAACTTAGTTTTGACATAACCGACTCTAAAGAAACCGTGACAGATAGCGCATCACGAGATTGACGGCTTTTTTGTTACCACTATTGAGGTAATCCCGAGTTGAATCTGGACAACAACAAAAGAACTGACGCGGCGCCCATCACTTTGAAGGGCTGGAAATATCGGGAATGATGATTTCCCGACGACCGAACAAATAGGCATCCAGCGAAAAAGCTCCAGCGCCAAGAATGGCAAGCGCAACAGTAACGATAACTGCGTTAACAATCCCTAATTTGATGCTGAGCGGGTTGGACTCTTTGAAGATCTCAGTGAAGGCAAAATATATGCTGGCCAAAGCAGCCGCGATGCTTGCAATAGGAGTTAGGAAACCGATCACGAGCAAGACGCCGATTACGATTACCAACGCGCCAACGAGCCAGGCTCCTGCTATTGGAGCAACCGACGCACCGAGGTAGCCTGCTCCCTGCGCGATTGCGGTTGACCCAACTGCCAACCGAAGGAGTAGTAGCCCTATACCAGGCCACCCACCCGGAAACGTGGAGAACAGCCTTCGCAGAGCGTATGCCTCCTCGATGCCTGCAACACACCGTAATGCAGATTAGCGAATCGGGCTGGCTACGGGCATCCCGAAGAGTCGGGATATTGTGATACCACGGTCGAGGTATGAGGTGAGGCACATGCCTCATCAGCTACAAGTGCATAATGCCGCGGCGTACGGCGATGGAGACCGCCTCTGTTCGATCGCTCGCGCCTAACTTCTCCATAATGTGCTTAATATGCACTTTTACTGTCTCCTCGGAAATGAAGAGTAGTTCGGCGATCTCACGATTCCGGTTTCCGCCTGCGACATGTCTCAGGACTTCAATCTCTCGTTCGCTCAGCGATTCATCACTCAGATGCTCAGCGAGGCGGGCAGCTATCTCAGGAGGAATGTGCTTCTTCCCTTTGTGAACCTGCCGAATCGCTTCGACTAACTGCTTCGGCGGCATGCTCTTCAGCATGTAACCACGAGCGCCCGCCTCTAGGGCACGATGAACCTCCACGTCTCCTTCAAACGTTGTAAGCATGATGATTCGGGCGTCGCGGAATTCCGTCCGGATTGCTATCAGGACATCGATCCCGCTCATGTCGGGGAGGCGGAGATCCATGAGCGTTACATCGGGTCGTTGTTCACGGAATTTTTGAACCGCTTCGCCGCCATTGGATGCTTCGGCCGCCAGGTCCATGTCCGGCTGATTTCTGATGACGGTGGCGATGCCTTCCCGCAGCAAGGGGTGGTCATCTACGCAGAGCACACGAATCCGAGATTGATCATTCATGTTTGTCGTTCGCTCTTGAATTGCTGATTCTGGCTCCCCGAGGATACAGTCTGGTGAGCCGACTGCGCCAACCGCTTCCAGGTTGATGCGGGTAGGCCACACTTCCGGGCACTATCAACTCAATGTCCGTTCCAGCCGCAGAACGACTCCAGACCTTCAGCTTCGCCCCAATTCCTTCTGCTCGCTCGCGCATGCCTGGAAGTCCCCAGTGGCCTTCCCGACCTGAGCGCAGAACCTGCGGGTCAATCCCACACCCATCATCGCGAATTAAAATCCGCAGGTCGCTGGTTGTGTATTGTACTTCGACCTCGATGCTGCTCGCATGAGCGTGCCGGAAGGCATTCACCAATGCCTCGCGGCCAATGCGATACACTTCGTCGCGAATCACCGGATGCAGTGGGCGGGACTGTCCGTCAACAATCACACGGAATGCAATTCCCTGCTGAGTAGGCAACTCTTGAGGCACATGGGAAAAAGCCTGCTCGAGATTGGAAGCATCTCGAGTCGATGAGCGAAGACCTCGAAGGGCGTCTCGTCCTTCTTCCACCACTTGCCCCATCAGCTGCAGAACACGTGCCAGCAACGGTTTTGCCGGAGAAGTATCAGCTACCTGGTCGGTTGCGACATGAAGCTGCATTGAGGCGCTGAGAAGACCCTGCAGCAGCGTGTCATGCAACTCCTGTGCTATGCGCATCCGCTCCGTCAGGCGCTCTTCAAAGCGGACATTCAACTGCCTCGCCATCTGAAGCATTCGCAACCGGTAGAAAATCCATACAACAGACGTCAATGCCAGCAGGCACATCAATTGAAACCACCATGCCTGCCAGAATGCCGGCCGAATCTTGAAATTCAGCGTGGCTTCCGAGCCGTTCCATTGGCCGTAGCTATTGGAAGCGATCACGCGAAACCGATATGGCCCTGGACCAAGGTTTGTATAAATCGCCTGTCGTGTTGCGACTGGCTCGCTCCAATCGTGATCGAAACCATCAAGCCGATAGCGATACCGAACACGATCAGGAACCGTAAGGCTCACTCCCGTGTAGTTGAATACGATTCTCTGTAGAGATGAGGGAATACGCAGCGGTCCGTGCAAATCGATCGGATTCCCATCGGCAGAGACCATTTCGATATGCGCGATCGCCGGCGCCCAATCGTCTCTCATTTGATTGGGATCGGCCACAGAAATGCCGCGATTCAAGGAAAACCAAATGCGCCCATGATCGTCGTTGACTACGGATCGGTCCCGCCTCACCCCCGCGTTCCCTTGCAGGCCATCCAAGGCACCGTACTCATGAACATCGTCGCCGTGAAGCTGGTCCAGCAGAAAGTGAGTTCGATTCACTCGCAACACATGATTTGCAGTTGCGATCCATAGATAACCGTTCTTGTCTTCCGCAATCCCAAAGACCGGCTCCTGTAACGATTCCGGCGTTTCGTGCGCGCTCGCGATATGGTTCCCGGTCATAGCGGCGAGTCCGCTCGCGGTGCCCATCCATAAAACGCCTTGCGAATCATGGACGAGGCAAATTACATCTTCCGATGGAAGACCGTCTTTCCGTGTGTACGTACGCCATTGGTTTTTTGAAAATGATGTAAGTCCAGCCGGTGTTGCAAACCACATCGTGCCATCCGGGTCTTCTTCGATTGAAGCAACTGTATTAGAACCCAGACCATCAGCAGACGTGTACGTCGTGAATCGACCATCTTTCAGCCTGCTCGCCCCGCCGCTTAGCGTTCCCGCCCAGACGGATCCATCGCGATTCTCGTGAACAGAGTAGATGCTGTTTTGCGCGAGCCCCTGCTCCACTGTGTACGTCTCTGCCGTGAAGGTGCTTCCACTACGCCGGATGTGGGTGAGACCGCCGCGTTGTCGGCCGGCCCATAATTCATTTTCGTTGCCCGCAAGTGAATAAACGATATCGTTGCCGATTCTGCCACTTGTCACATGCCCGATGGTCTCGTCCTTCATCCAATAGAGACCACCGCTCGATGGAGCGAACCACATACGATCATCGACATCTCTATAGATTGGTCCGTTGCTTTCAGATGGCAGATTCTCAGAAGTGGAATATGTTACGAATGGCCCGTCGCGGAGACGTTCCAGACCATCTGTATCTCCTGCCCAGAGATTGCCTTCGCGATCTTCGAACAGCGCTGTGATTTCTTTATCGAACAAGCGATCCTGCTTATTTGGCGTCGAAACGCCGCGAGCATTCAACCGCAGCAATCCATGTGCTGAACCAATCCAAAGATTGGCATCACGGTCCTGTGTCATGGTCAGCACCTGAAGGTGCCTCAGCGAAGGAGGAATATTACTCTCCACGATTCTGTTTCCATCCCAGAACGCCACACCGTTGTCGGTTCCGATCCACAACTTACCGTCGCTTGTTGGTAAGAGGCAATTGATCTTCTTGTCGGGCAGCCCCTCGGTTACAGCAACAGCTTCTCCGTTATTTAGGTAAAAAAGACCATTGTCTCGAGTCCCCATCCAGACTCTTCCATCTGGGGTTTCGGCGAGCGTAAGTATAAGCAGATTGGGGGGCAACTTCCTGGATTCGAGTTCCTCGATTCTTCCCGCACTGTAGCGCGACGCTGGACGTGACAGAGACGAGAGCAATATTCCATCTTTGTTTCCTCTCGACATGGCCGTGACATTCGAGGCTGGACTTGCAACATCAGACAGAACATCCTCGAATTTCCCGGCGTGATAGTGCAGCACCCCTGTTCCCGACAGCCGTATCCACATGTCTCCAGCTGCGTCTTGGGTAAGTCCTATCACCGTGGGGAGATGTGACAACGTTGGATTCAGTTGCCGCACATCCACAAAACTTCGTCCATCGAACCGGAATAGTCCCTTTTCCGCGCCAATCCAGAGATAGCCGTCGGAGGTTTGGGCGATGGCATTGACTTGCCCCCCCATGAAGCCATTCTCTGCGCCCCAGGAGTCGCGTATGTATTGTGACATCGCTATATTGGGGTCGATCGCGCGGGCCGGGCGTGCGAAGACGAATACGACGAGAACCGTCAGGAACCACGAGAAGCGTCTATGGCCTGCATCAAGGCAGATACTGAACTCGCTCAATGACAACCTCGGCCTCGTTTTGCAGTGGAACCTTGGAATAATTGAAGGGGCACAGATTTAACCTGACTGATTCGCCACCCGGTGATGGAACGTCGGAGGTAAAGACATGTTTGGCGACCGCACGGTCCCACCTGAGGCGAGTGTCTTTCCGCGAACGGTTTCAAAAGAGGCTTTTCCGGGTTCCCAGTGAAAAGCGAAGGTTAGTACCCCTGAGGGAGCAGCAAAACGTGAGACATTCGCAGGAACATAATACGGTTGGACGACATATTGCGCATTCTTATCATCGGGATCGCCCCAGCGGCTAATCTCGATATCCATCTCGCGGTGATTTTGATCTGTGCCCAGTTCGTCATACGTGAAGATGCCCAGAACGGCAGCCGGTTCCATGTGAGAAACATCCTGCACTGAAAAGAGATAGGTTCCATATCCGAAACTGCGCGTCATGACTTCGGAGCAGGTCCATTTGTCCGACTTGCGGCCTATGTGAAGGTGCAGAAACCCGTTGGAGTCGATGGAGACATTTTCGGGATCGTTGTCATGTGGCGAACCATTGCGTTCGCCTAAAGTATCCCGGACCTTCCATTCGTACCCGCTGAACTGAATCGTCTTGGAGTTTCTGGGAGGCGCTGGGCCTCCCTTCACGGTTGCGACTGCAATCACACCGCCGCCTTGTCCCGGCAGAGCGTCCAGTTTTGCTATCGGGTGGTACTCAGCGTCAACCAGAAGCGCGGCATATTCCGTTCCAAGATGCGTTGAACTCTTCCACGTCGAATCCGGCTGAATCTGCGTGAATGGCCGGAAGGTCATCGGCTGAATCCACCACGTCCCCGATTTGGCATACAGGACGAGTTGCTGGCCGGAACCAGCACCAGTTACCCGGCCTTCAATGGTATCGAGCCTATCTGGGCCGCCCTCCTCTGCGGGAGGGATCTTAGTGAACTCAATGGTCGGCTGGACATCGGTATTTCTGGAATGGCATCCGCTCATCAGCATGCAAAAAGCTACGATCAAGAGCTTCTTTTTCCACGCAAAATCCCTCGGAACACCTGACGTCCACGATCTCATAGCAAACCATTGTAGCGGGTCAAGTTTCAGCAACTCGAAGCTGGGGAGGTTACACTCCTAGAGAACTGGCAGGCAATGAGCGCCTGTCACGAAAGGGAGCAAGACAAGCACATGCGACTGGCAAGATTTTGGTGCGGCTGGCTGGGAGTCATAGTCACAGCTTCGGGAGCGGCTTTAGCACAGAGTGGGTCAGCATCACAGCAAAGCCCCGCAAAACACCCCTTTGCCGCGAAAGACTGGGTGGCAATGCACAGCGCCGGTGCTGCTGCGATCACTTCAGACGGGACGATTCTATATCAGGTCAACTTCGGCGGCGACGCAGGACCGACGCACAAGGAATGGTGGACTGTCTCACCCGATGGCAGCCACTCAAAGAAGCTCACACTGCCCGAGGGTTTTTCGCCCAGGGGTTTCACCCACGACGGACAGAGCCTGTACGGCACTTGGAAGGTAAACAAGCTAGGCCAGCTGGCGATCTTTCCCGTAAAGAATGGCGAGGCGGCGGCAGTGCCGTCAACCGTTGTGCTGTTGCCCCGAGGCATACAGTCGGCAACGCCGTCTCCGGACGGCAAGCATTTCGCAATTGTTGCTGATCCTCGATCGCCTGATCCGCTGGAGGATGTACGGCATGTGCAGGAACCGGATCAGACCAGCCTTTATGTTGTAAATGTGGACGGCACCAGCGGCCAATGGTGGTGTGGCAACCTCAAAGGCATTTCAGAAATAGCATGGAATGGGGATGCCACATCGCTCGCACTCCTTTCTCCATCGCCCAGGATCGGGCGCCACGATGTAAGCACCGGAGTCGATGTATGTAGCGCAACAGGCGCGCGGCACGTAGCTGACATTCCTAACTCGGCAAGCGGCATTGCATGGGCCGAGGGCGGTCGCGAGATTGCGTTTCTTTCCACGAAGTCCGCTGTTCTGACGCCGGAACATGTGTGGACTGTGCCCTCAGCAGGAGGCGCTCCGGAGGATCGAACCTCGTCGCTCGACGGCACGGCATTGCAGCTTGGGGGTGATGCACGAGGACATCTTTGGGTGTTGGTAGACCGGGGCGTTCGCAATGAGGTGGACGAGTTTCAGAATGGTGCGCTGAAGCCCGCGTATCGCTGGCCGGAAGGGGTACTCTCCGGAGTGCCCGTAAGCGCCGAGTACCCGTCAGCGGCGAGCAGATGGCGCTTACCGTCGGGGATCCAACTCACGCGCGGAATGTTGCGATTCCGGACGGCGATCACCTTCGCAAAATCACGCACGAAGGTGACGAACAACTGGCGGCAACGGATCTCGGTCCAGTGAAGACAGTGCAATGGAAAAGCAAAGAAGGAATCTCTCTCGAAGGGATTGCAACGTTTCCGGCGGGATACGTGGAAGGTCAGAAGTATCCGTTCCTGGTGCTGCCCACGGCGGCCCGGAAGGGAATGATGAGTTGGGCCTGGATCCACTGGCGCGGATTATTGCTGGTCTGGGATACGTCGTATTGCAGCCGGAATATCGTGGGTCGACTGGATACGGCGCTGATTTTCTCGCGGCGATCTATCAGCACTTTGGAGACCGAGCCTACAAGGACGTAGATAGCGCAACGGACTATGCGGTCGCCCAGGGCTGGGCCGATCCGGCCCGGCTCGCGATCTTCGGATGGAGCGCCGGCGGGTTCATGACCTCGTGGACCGTGACCCAGACCGGCCGGTACAAGGCAGCAATCGAAGGCGCGGGCATCACCGATTGGGCGCCATTCCTCTGGACGAGCGATATCCAGCAGATTGATTACGACGCTCGCTGGACTGATGAGGATCCCGAGGCGTTCCGGAAATTCTCTGCCGTTGCATTCGCAGATAAGGTGACTACTCCGCTCCTGATTCTGCATGGCGAGGCTGACCAGCGCGTACCCACATTCCAGGGCGTTGAGTTCTTCCAGATACTGGCCGCGCGCGGCAAGACCGTGCGCATGGTTACCTACCCAGGTTCGCCTCATTTCCCCACGTTGTGGGAACAGAGACTGAACATCATCCAGGAGCTTACAGACTGGCTGGCAAAATACAACAAGTAGACCTTGCCATGGCTCAGGATTGAGGTTTCTGCGGCCACGTGATCTGTCCGGTGCGACGGTAGGCCAAATTCGCTATCTGGCCCGCGCGCGCCGCTGCGACCCCTGCTTCAACTGGCGCATTGGGCTCTTTGCGTGTCCTCATGCACTCAAAGAAGTTTTGCATGTGCGAAATAGTTCCATCGCGAAAGCTCTCTTCTTTGAGTACGGGATTCTGATTACTCTGCGCACTCTCGCGATAAACGCTGAAGCCGCTGCGGTTGATCTTTAACGTAGCCTCGGTGCCTCGAAATTCAAGACCTCCATCGTCGATGGAAGAGGCCATCATGCCCTCATATACAACATCGAAGCCGGGATAGCGGAAGGCTGCCTGAACGGTGTCAGGGCAGTCCCACTCCTCGAAGATATATTTGTCGCCAAGCATCTGTACCTCGCGCGGCTGATCGGACTTCATAGCCCAGTGCACAACGTCGATCCAATGCGTGCATAAGTCGGTCATAGCGCCGCCGCCAAAATTCCAGAACCAGCGCCAGCGGTAGAACTTCTCCTCGCTGAATGGCTGATCGGGAGCAGAGCCGAGCCAAAGCTTCCAGTCAAGGGCCTGCGTGTCTACCGGCTTCGGTCTTCCGCCTCGCAGATAGTTTTGCCACCAATATGTCCGCACCTGGGGGATGCGTCCGAGGCTACCTCCCTGAATCAAATCGACAGCATCACGAAAGTGAGTCCAGCTGCGCTGCTGCATCCCGCACTGGAGAATCTGCTTTCCAGAGTGAACCGCATGGGTTAGCGCGGACCCCTCTTCGATGGTGTGGGTTACCGGCTTTTCCAGATATACGTCCTTGCCCGCTGACAGGGCATCGACTGCCATCCGAACGTGCCAGTGATCCGGGGACGCGATGATTACCGCATCAATGTCTTTATCCAGCACTTCGCGATAGTCAAGATGAGTCGTAGCAACACCGTTGGACCGCTCTTTCACAGCGTCGCGGCGCGGAGCATACACATCGCTCACGGCTACAATCTCGCAGGGGCCTACCTTGTCGGCGCAATCGAGCAGGTTCCCCATACGCCCTCCGGCTCCTATGACTCCGATGCGAATTTTGTCGTTTGCACCAAGAACTTTCGTTGAGGCCAGGGCGGTAAAACCGCCCGCGATGATGAAGGTGCGACGATTCGGCTGAAATGGCATAAGAACTCCGGAATTTTAGCTCCGTCGATCTTATCAGCCACTGATACGATCCAGCACGCGATCCTAGTCAAGACGCAAGGCAAGCAAAGAAAAAGCAGAAGTGCTCGACTCAGCAGGCAGTCTAAGTTGGCAAGGCGGTGCTATTTCGTCCATATATTATGATCGCGTCACCAAAGGAGACCCTCAAATAGTAGTCGCCTCCACAGGGAGTTTTGCCGGCCTCTCGACGAAAGGAAGAAGAAATGAACAGACCCCTCTCCGAAGTACTCAATCTGTACAACATGGACGCGCCTCTGGAAGAAGCCAGCACGATTCCAGCGGGTTGGTACTGGGATGAGCCTATTGAAGCCTTGGAGCGTGAGCAGGTCTTTCACCGCAATTGGATCGCCGTCGGACGAGTGAATCAGGTGGGAGTGCCGGGTCAGTTCTTCACGGTTGAGTTGGCTGGAGAGCCGCTCGTGGTCGTCCGCGGGTCTGACGGCGAGCTTCGCGCTTTCTACAATGTGTGCCGCCACCACGCAGCCGCCGTCGCAAATGTTCCGTGCGGTATCGTGCAGCATCTGCGTTGCCCATATCATGGTTGGACCTATGGGCTTGATGGCTCTTTGAAAGGAACTCCAGAGTTCGCCGGCGTTTGCAACTTTGATCGGGCGAGGAACGGCTTAGTGCAGGTTCGGGTGGCCACCTGGGAGCAATTCGTGTTTGTCGAACCTGAGTGAGAAAGCTCCCTCACTCGATGATTTCCTCGGAGATTTGCCGGCAAGGATTGCACCTCTTTCGATCCGCAATATCCAGTTTTTCGCGAGGAAGAGTTATACGCTCGCCTGTAACTGGAAAGTCTATGTAGACAACTACCTTGATGGGGGATACCACGTGCCCTATCTGCACAAGGGGCTTAACAGCGTGCTGGACTACAAGGAATACAAAATCGAAAATGGCGAACGCTATTGTCTGCAATCAAGTCCGATGGTCTCTTCACAAGAGCATGCTTCTTTCGCAGCGACAAGGACAGGCGATCGAGCCTACTATTATTGGCTCTACCCCAACTTCATGATCAATGTGTACGAGGGGGTCATGGACACGAATCTGGTCCTGCCGCTCGCTCCGGACAAGTGTCTCGTTCAATTCGATTTCTTCTTTGCGGATGTAAGCGACAGTAAAAAAACACACAACGCTGAAAGCGTCGCCGTAAGCGAGCGAGTTCAAGACGAAGACGTAGACATCTGCGAATCGGTGCAGCGAGGATTGCGCTCACGCGCCTACGGCGCGGGAAGACTCTCGGCCCGTCGGGAAGCTGGAGAACATCTTTTTCACCGCCTGCTGGCAAAGGACCTTAGAGCAAGCGTCCCAGGAGATCGCGTCTCGTGATAGCCCTACTAAACCGATGCCGGTTCGCTTAGGTCGCGTCTCGTCGTGACCAATTGCTTCCTGTCGAAGCTGAATTCCAGAAGCGCATCTGAGGTATTGCCCTCCATCAGAAATCGCTCGATGGGACCAAAGACCGTTTCCAGTTCACCAATTCTGCATGTCGGCAGATAGATCCTCAATATGCGGGGATCATAATATCGAAACATCAACTGATTGCCGTCCTCATCGCGAGCCAGCAGAAACGTGCGCAGGTGTCGCCTTAATACTTCGAGTCGCACATTGCATTTCACAAAGACGCCCCAGCTATTTCCCCATGCCATCTGAATAAACTTCTGCGTCTTCTTGTCGTCGTAGGAAAGCTGCACAAGATATGGAGCCGCAACCTGCAACTGAGGCGCGATGGGACCGGCAAACAAACAACTATGCTGCGAGTAGAAGCACTCCAGTAGCAGCCCGAAGATTTGCCGGTCGCGTGCGGCATCCACAATCATCCACATATCGCGGCTGTAGCCTTTCGGCCACAGATATTCTTCGATCTGGCTTAGAACTTCAACTGACATTGTGTATCCCGACGACCGACCGCCGTCCTCTATGATTTGTGTCACGTGGGACAAACCGCCGCGCCCGAATCCGCCGCGGCAACCAACGTAGCCGCTTGTGCGGCAAAGTCAATGTCGGACGGAAACGTCGGAGGATCATCCATCGTTACCGTTTTGCGAGGGGGCGGAGGCGCTGCTTTCGGCTTGACTGGCGCACTGGCGATTGGGATCGATGTCGTACCCAGAGTCCGCTCCATGGGCTGCACATGAATGTGTAGGCGATCTGAAATCAGCAGCTCAGCAATCTGACTGATTACCTGATCGTCGGACATTCTGGCAGGGTTCGATCCAATGCGCTCCTGCAACAGCAGGTCCCGCATTGCGAGCATCTTGAAGACGTCGCTCTTTGAACTTTGAAGCCACTGACGGGCGTGAAACAAATCGCCCGCGAAAGATACGGACTTACTGTCACGGCAGTCGAGCTTTCGACAAAGTTCCCAGTCGCCGGGCCAGAGCATTCGTCGCCGCCTATGGAATGACTTGTGCAGCGGCGACTCCCGCGTGAGAATACAGCGAACCAGGAGTTCGCGCCGCTCCATAAAATTAGCACATTCGGCCTGATTCTAACGACCGAATCTGCCAGCTTCGGCTGAACAGTTCATAGCCTAGATAGACGCCTTAGAGCACTAAGCGCTTGTCCCCATCTTTGCGCGTAAGTCGCTCGCGATCAAGATATTCGAGCAGGGGAACGGCATATTTTCTCGATAGTCCATTCAGTTGCTTGAAGCGCGCGATGTCGAGTGCCTGGCCGCGCATTTCGCGGATTTGTTCCCGTAGTCTTTCGAGGGCACTTTGATGGATATACAGTTCCTGCGAACCGATCCTTACCAATATTTTGTCGCGGAGCAGAAGAGTCATGAGCCTGCGCATTTCGCTTTCTTTAAGGCTGAGTCTTGACGCAACTTCGGTACGTGAAGGAGCTCCAAGCCCAGCTGCTTCGTAGATAGAAGCGATCGCAGAAAGGGCGACTCGATCCTGGTCCGCGACCTGCGCGCTCGATCCGGCTGGGTATATCAGTTCGCCCTGTAGCTTTAGCCTTTGTTCATGGGCAAGCTTCTCCAGAAGGAATTCGAAGATCTCATCGTTCAAAGCCGTTTGGCTCTTCAGCTCGGACCGTTTTAGGCCGTCCGGCTTGAGGCGACTCATTATGTTGTCGGTCGCGCTTGCAATGGCTTCGCTAGTTATCAGCACGTTGCCAGAAATGCAAACCAGACGGCCATCGCTAACGAGCGGTGCAGTGAGCCGGATGAGGGCCTCCTGCGCAAACCCTGTTTCGGCCAGCAACCCGCGCATCGTGAGACCAGCAGTGCCGCGGCGAGCAATTCGCAATAGGAGCTGTTCTTCGATGGAGGCATCCTTGAGGGCCTCCAACCAAGTGAGACACTTTGCCTTTCGCAGATCGACTAACGGTCGCGCATCGAGCACTCGGCCCCCGCCAATCGTCGCGGCCGGGGAACATTGCCGCAACACAAAACGGTCACCTGGCACCAGCACCACTGGCTTCTGTAGCGTCAACCGCATCAGCCGGGAACTGTCTGGCTCCGCTGCGTGATAACCATAGAGCGAGACAGTAGCTATCGTGTCGCTGGTAAAAGCATGAAAGCGTACGCGCGATCGATGCTTGAGAGCTTTCGTGTCGGGTAACAGCGTGGTCTCCACATCGATGGTCGCGGTCGCACCTAGTGTCCCGGACGCGACGAGAGCCTGCCCTCGAGCCGCTTCGGAGACTTCCACTCCAGCCAGATTCAGTGCCAGACGCGAACCGGCCTGCGAACGCTCTTCGGGACGGCCGTGGACCTGCATACCGCGGACGCGCACACTCAGGTTTCCGGGTTCGAGTAGGAGAGATTCTCCCACATGGAACTCACCTGAAAGGAGCGTACCTGTGACGACTGTACCGAAGCCTTTTATCACGAAGGCGCGATCAACGGGGAGCCTGGGCAGCTGATCGGGATTACGGTCAGGAGCTTTCATCGCGAGAAACAGGAGTTCGTTGCGCAATTCATCAAGTCCTTGACCAGTGCGGGCGCTCACAGGAATGACTTGGGCATGGCTCTCATCGAGAAATGTGCCGGAAAGATATGCTTGTATCTCAGCGCAAACGTCAGCGAGTCTGGCTGGACTGACGGCATCGACTTTGGTGACTACGACTACGCCATGCCGGATTCCGAGCAGATTGCAGATCGCGAGATGCTCCTCAGTCTGCGGTTTGACGCCTTCTTCGGCAGAAATGACCAGCAGAACGGCATCGATGCAACCTGCGCCTGCAAGCATGTTGCGGATAAAAAGTTTGTGCCCGGGTACATCGACGAAGCTGAGTTGCAAAGGACTACCGTCAGGAGCGACCGCGTCCAGAGAGGCGAATCCTAGATCGATGGTGATGCCACGCCGCTTCTCATCGGGCAGTCGGTCGGTGTCAACGCCGGTAAGTGCGCGCACAAGTGCGGTTTTGCCATGGTCGATGTGCCCTGCTGTTCCGATAACGATAGATTTGACCATGTTAGCTATGCAGGAGAGATCGTGCGATTGATAGTGAGCAAGCTCATCATCACTCATGCTCAGACGGACCTGGATCGCAGTGGTTGTTCGCGCGGTCAGCCGCAGAACTGACACGAGCGTGGCATCGAATTCCGGCTCAACCGTTCGAAGATCTAGCAGAACCGTATCGTCGCTGACGCGACCGATGACTGGGGGCTCGACCTGTCGGAGCGCGCGCAGTAATACCTGCGGTTGCAGCGTAGAATGGCGCAGAGATACAGCTGAACTCTGCAGGCGAGCCGCAGGCGCTGTTCCACCTCCGATGAGGCTGAGGACCGGCACTGCTTCAGCGAATAGATCGCCTGAGCTCACCTGAGCGGCAATCCATTCGCATCGCCTGAGAATCTCCGACGGAGATGCGTGCAGCATTTCTAGGATCGGAATGGACTTCACATTTTCCGATACGTGATCCATCAGCGTCGCTTCAAGCGCGGCGTAGGTAAGTTTGTCGACGCGAAATGTTCGCAGCAATGGGTTTTTGCGTATGCGGTCGATCAGGTCAACCCTGCCGATAAGGAGGCCGCATTGCGGTCCGCCGAGTAACTTGTCTCCGCTCGCGGCAATCAGATCGACACCAAGCCGAAAGCTGTCCAGCAACGTTGGCTCTGCATGTACTCCCAGGTCGTCTAAGGAGGAAATAAGGCCGGTTCCCTGGTCGTTGAATACCGGGACGCTTCTACGCTTCCCCAGAGCGACGAGGTCGTACAGCGTAGGTCTTTCAGTAAAGCCTTCCATGCTGAAGTTGGATTGGTGGACTCGAAGGATCAGGCCGGTATCGGGCGATATCGCTTTTTCAAAATCGGGGAGCCTGGTTCGGTTGGTAGTGCCTACTTCACGGAGGTGGGCCCCAGACTTGGCGAGAATCTCGGGGATGCGGAAACCGCCGCCGATTTCGACAAGTTCTCCACGAGAGACGATGACTTCGGCACCCTCGGCGAGAGAATTGAGCGCAAGGAAGGTAGCTGCCGCACAGTTGTTGACGACAATGGCAGCTCTTGGCGCATCCGCAGAACTTTGGCCGATGGTGCCGGCCTTGATTCTGAGAAGCCGCAGCAGGAGCTCCTCCGCGTGAACGTCTCGGCGGCTTCGTTCGCCGGTCTCAAGATCAAATTCCAGATTGGAGTACCCCGCAGAAGTTTTCACGATGTGCTCAAGCGCGGAGGCGCTGAGTGGAGCGCGGCCAAGATTGGTGTGAAGTATGACACCGGTCGCATTGATGACGCGTCTCAGAGAGTAACGGTTGTTTCGACTTATCTCGATGGCAACCGCGAGATGGATCTCAGCAAGTTCGTTTTTCAAACTCGCAGGCGAGTGGCATCCTTCAGCTATTTCCCGCTTCATGCGAAGGAGCACGATTCGAGTAGAACGGACCACCGTATCGTGAGATTCGACCTCAAGGATTGGCGCAAAATTGGAACTGCGCAGGAGATCGTTGAGCGAGGGAAGCAAGCTGTACAGGCTGCGTATTTCGCTGGTAGTGCTCTCGCTGTCTCTCATAGACCTACCAATGCTACTGGAAGAGTGTAGTTTCTCCGATCCTAATGCGATTACCGCAAAAGAATAGCTGGTGCGCCCTGCCCCGGAGTGTGGGGGGCAAGAACCGAGCCGATCATAGCTGCGTCCAGGCCTGCGCCCAGAAGCGCGCCGAGTAGCGTTTCTGCATTTGCCGGCGCTACCGAGATCAATAGACCGCCCGCAGTTTGCGGATCGTATAGCAACGTGCGGAGATCGTCGGGAATTTGAGAATCGGTGAGCATCTGCGCTGAGGCACTCGGCGAAATCACGATTGGCCAATAGGCCGGCGGGAATCGCACCAAGATGAACGGCATCGAGTGCCCCCTCGATGAGCGGAACACAATCCACCTCTATCTCGATCCTTACCCCACTGCCCAGCGCAAGTTCGCGGCCATGCCCCATCAATCCGAACCCCGTAACATCGGTCATCGCATGGACGCCGGTCACCGCCGTAATGATTTCAGACGCAGCACGATTGAGCGTGGTCATGTATCGTATCGCATTTTCTACCCAATCCGGTTGCGCAATGCCGCGCTTCAATGCCGTTGTAATCACGCCTGTGCCGATAGGCTTCGTGAGGATCAGAACATCGCCGACGACCGCGGCTGTATTTGGAAATAGACAGTCAGGATGAACAATGCCAGTGACGGCGTAGCCGAATTTAATCTCTGAGTCGCGAACACTGTGCCCACCCACAACTACGCAGCCGGCCTCGTCCATCTTTGTAAGGCCGCCGAGCATGATCTGTTCGAGAATGTCCAGATCGCCGTCTGGTGGGAAGCACACGATCGAGAGAGCGGTCACCGGCCGGCCACCCATCGCGTAGACGTCACTCAGTGCATTGGTAGAGGCAATCTGGCCGAAGGTAAAGGGGTCGTCTACGAGCGGAGTAAAGAAATCGACAGTCTGGACAAGCGCAAGGTCAGGAGCAATACGGTAGACACCCGCATCATCGGACGTATCAAAGCCGACCAGCAAGTTCTGATCGCTCTGCCTCGGAAGCCTGGAAAGCACTGCAGCCAGCGATCCCGGCGCCAGTTTGCTTGCGCATCCGCCGGCCTTGACCTGCTGTGTCAACTTCACGGTTGTGGAATTACTCATCGGCACTCCTGCTCGTCTTATCAGATAAGATCATAACTACTCGACAGGTATGCAGTCGTTACAAGGAAGTGCCTGGGCTCCGGTGATCCTCCCGGTCTTCAAAACCGGCGGTCGTTCTTAACGGACGACGGTGTGTTCGACTCACACGCACTTCCGCCAAAGATCAACCTAGTTTTTCTTCGTGAGAGGCATGTACTGATCGCGCAATTGCGTCTGGCGGCTCACCATCGGAATAGCCTGGCCGTCAATGAACACCTGCTTTACTGACGTCCGAACATCCAGAGGATCGCCGCTCGCCACAACTACATTCGCGGTCTTGCCCACGTCAAGTGAGCCTAAAGAATCGCCAAGGCCGAACATCTCCGCCGGATTCAGCGTGATCGCCTTCAGCGCCTCGTCGTAGGGCAATCCATAGGCGACCGCATAGCCTGCAGCGTAGGGCAGATTGCGAACATCTCCTGATCCACCCAACGACGAGAACGCAATCTTTACTCCGCGTTTTTGTAACTCTGCCGGCAACGAATAAACGGCATCGTACCGCTCATCCGGGCTTGGAGCATCATAGATCGGTCCCACAATCACCGGCACATGATACGAAGCGATTTCGTCCAGAATGTCTTGCGCATGCGTGACGTGGTTGAGGATCACCTTCAGATGAAATTCCTTGGCGATTCCCATAGCGACTTCCACTTCATAACTCTCGTATGCGCTCAACACCACGGGCTTTTCACCCTTCAGATAAGGCAGCAACGCTTCGAGCTTCAGATCCTTTTTGTGCTCAGGCCCCTTGTGTTCTGGCTTAGCAGCGGCCTGCATTTCTGCCTCATACGCCTGCGCATCCAGAAAGACCTGCCTGATCTGCGTCGCAAGCCCCATGCGCGTTGTTGGGAACTTTGCCGAACCATCGTAGTTCGCCTTCCTGCGCACGCTGCCTTCGAAATTCATGGCCAGAGCGATATCACGACCAAGCAGCATCGCGTCGCGGTCGCGCCCATACAGCTGGATCGCAGCATCCTGCCCGGCAACCGAATCCTGCGAAGCGGGCGCCACGATCGCATTGGTGATGCCGTTCAACCTTGCCACTGGAATGCGAACCGTCTCGGCATGAAAGGCATCAGCCACATGCATGTGCGGCATGATCTCGTCACTCGGCTCGGCCAGATCGTTGCTGTTCTGGTCAGATCCAACTTCGGTTAGACCAAGATGCGTCTCGGCATCAAACAGCCCCGGATAAACGGTCATTCCCTTCGCGTCAAAGACTTGGGCATCGCCGGGCACCTTTGTCGAGGCTGCGGGGCCAACCGCAACAATCTTGCCGGCAGACATGACCACGACACCGTTCTCGACAGTGCCGTGCGTAACGGTCAACAGCTTCCCGCCGACAATGGCGATCGTCTTTGCCGGAGAAAGCACGGTATCGTTGGGTCCGACCTGCGCGGCGCAACTTCCTGCCAACGGCAAACAAGACAATAAGAGTGCTGCAATCAGAGAATCCCGTCTCATTGGCCGTCTCCGTCTTCATCATCTGCGCCGTCGAAGCCAGCTTGATGCATCACGCCATGAAAATGCGTCGTTCCCAACCCCGGCAAAGAGCTGTCAAAGAAAAGGTCACCGTCGATATAGACTCTTTCCGCCCGAGCATACGTCGAAAGCGGGTCCGTGTTCCAGACCACGATGTCCCCGTCTTTGCCCGTATCGATCGAGCCCACGCGGTCATCAACGCCAATAATCCAGGCCGCATTCAGCGTGATCATCGTCAACGCTTCTTCTTCCGTCGCGCCGCCGTAGTGAACCATCTTTCCTGCTTCCTGGTTCAGACGCCGCACGTAATCATTCGAATCGCTCTTCAAAGCTACGCGCACGCCTTCGCGCATGCTCATCACCGCATTCCAGGGAATCGCATCCCACGCCTCGTCTTTGAATCCCCACCAGTCGGCAAAGGTCGCAATGCCCGTTCCAGTGGGAGCGATCTTGTCTCCAACTTTGTACATTTCCAGCGCATGATGGAAGGCGCGGACCTTATATCCGTACTCCTTCGCTATGGCTTCTTCGGTCAGAAACTCATCGGCGCGGTAGCAGTGGATCTGGACATAGAGTTTGCCGCGTAACACGTCAGCAAGCGCTTCGAGTTTGAGGTCCTTCTTTGGGGCAACAGCGTCCTTGTCGCCCTTGGCAACTTTCGCGTTGTAGGCATCCCAGGTAGCCATGTAGGCTTTCGCGTCTTCGAAAGCCTGCCGCATCACTTCAAAGTTGCCCATACGTGTCGAGGGCAGTTCATTGCGCCTCCCATAGACGCGCTTAGGGTTCTCGCCGCTGGCAAATTTGATCGAACGTGGCGCGTTGGGAAAAAGCATCGCATCGCGCGAGAAACCAAACTTGTTCTTGATGACGACTGCCTGCCCGCCAATCATGTTGGCTGAGCCGTGCAGCAGCAACTCTGTAGTCACGCCGCCAGCAAGCGCCTGATAGAGCGCCTTATCGGTGTTATCAAAGGCATCGATCATCATCATCGAAGGAGTCACCGGGCTGGTCGCTTCGTTGATGTCGTTTCCCAGCGCGGAGTGTGAGTGCGGATCAATGATCCCCGGCGTCACATATTTCCCGGTCGCATCGACGACTGTGGCACCTGCCGGAGCATCGACCGTCGCCCCGGCTCCGGCAATCTTGCCGTTGTGCATCCACACGCTTCCATGCTCAATCGTCCCATGCGTCACTGTCATCACGGTTGCATTCTTGATGACGATGTCAGTAGGGGGAGCACTTTCCGGTGCCTGCGCCAGCAGCCCAAGCGGCGAAACCAGCGCCGCAGCCGCAAAAAGCTTCATACATCCGCGTTGCGCGGACGCAGCAAACATAAGGTTTTGTCTCCGGATGAGCGGTTTAACAGATGTGCATGATCGTAGCATGTACCGGTTTTTCTGACTGGTGAATATAAAAGGCACGGTCGGGTTTGCAATTCCCGGCCGCGCCTTTTTATGCGAGGTTCTAAAAAGAGTACCGCAGTCCAAGCGACATCACGCGGGACTGGGGTTCACCAGTTCCGAATGGCGTAAGGCATTGTGACTGGCCGAAGGTGCCGCTGGCCAAGTTGCCGGTAATGCAATCAAAGTTAGGATGGTTCGCCAGGTTCTGGGCTTGTGCGCGGAAATCCAGTGCCTGGCCTTCAAAAATTTTGAATGTTTTGCCCACACTCATGTCCAGCTGAACGAATTGTGGTCCCGTGTATACGTCGCGAGCCATCAGTCCGCCGTACCGTTCATACGTAGGCCCGGAGCTTGGATAGGCCGGCGTCTCGAAAAAGGCGTTCGGCGTTGTAACGCCAAATCTTGCGTTGCAGGCATCAACATTGGCGACATTACCGGGCACCCACGTAGCGCCGCATCCTATAGGGTTATTGTCTTTGAAGATTCCGTTGGCAGGATTGTGGTGCCCATACAGGGCATGAGGGCCGCTTCCAATATAGACTGGACGCTCGTTGGAGGTGCCATCCAGATTATAGTCGCCGCCGAGATTGATCGGTACGCCACTCGCATCAAGCACCTTGTTTCCATTCACGTCTCGCGCAGCGTAACGTGTCCGTCCGTCCCACACATTCAACGGATGGCCGGAATACAACTGGAAGAAGCTGCCTACGTGCCAGCCACCAAGAACGTGACCCACAAAGCCTTTCTCGGTCTTCAGGAAAGGCAGTTCGTAAATCACATTGAATTTGTACGAGCCACGGTGGTCATACGATGATCTGCCGTATTCCAGTTTCGGTTGAGTGTTCGTCGTGTAGTAGTAGTTAGCGTTGGATGCCCCAATGGTCGAGCACCCGGCAAAGAGCTCCGAGTTCTCGTCAAGCAGCTTGGAGTAGGTGTAGCTGGTCTGGAACTGGAGCCCGTTGCTCATGCGCTTCTGCGCTTCCACAACCAGCGCGTTGTAGTTGGAGGAGACGCTGTTCGAGCGATAGTTGAATCCGTTATAGAGCACGTTTGGCAGGACCGGCGACAGCGAACTGTTGGCGCCGATGCCATCGACACGGTTGTAGTTTTCCAGCATCGGCAAGTGCCGGCCAAGCGACCCCTGATAGTTCAGGCGTAGGAGAAAATCGTGTGCTACCTGCCTCTCCACGCCGAAATAGAAGTTCTGGCCTGAAGAATCGTGCATGTGCTGGTCCATGGTACGCAGGCTTACTCTCTTGCTCGTATTGCAACCAGCAGCAGGGTTCGAGGCATAAGGAATTGGCCCGCACGGTCCGCTGGGGTTATACGCCGCGCCGATGGACGCCGGATTCGAGTAATAGATGGCGTCGCCAGAATCCGCTTCAAAGTCGATCAGGGCATAAAACGGCGGGTTCCAGGCTCCATTCGACCAGATATTGTCGAAGATGCGATCATAAGAAATTCCGTAGCCGCCCCGGATCGCCATCTTGCCATCGCCTTTGGGATCCCAGGCAAAGCCAAGACGTGGCCCGAAGTCATGGTTTTGTGTCGGCCACATCCTGCTCACCGGCCCGACCCGCAACCCCGCAATACAGGCCGCGCTGGTGATGCAGGAAATATCATTGAAATTCGTGAACTGTGAAATGATGCCGTGCACTTCGCTCGGAGCGCCGTAACGGTCCCAGCGAAGGCCAAGGTTCAAAGTCAGGTTCGGACTCACCTTCCAGTCATCTTGAATAAACCAGTAATAGTCGTGGGAAGTGTAGTGCCGGTATGCGTCGGCATGGTCCCCGGTCGACGGATCAATTGAGGTTTCCTGGAAATATGGGTAGTCCCCAGCGAAATTAGCCTGAGTTTCATCTACAAGGTTCGCGATGGTTCCGTCAGGCTGCAGCGTGCTGCCATTCGGGTCGGTGGCCGGCGTTACCACAGAGCATGCGGGGCAGGTGCCATTTACCGTGATCAACTCGCCAAATTCATACTGACCGGGAAGACCCAGATCCCAGTTCCGGTACAGAATCCCATAGTTGCCGCCCCCGCCAAACTTGAAGGAGTGCGCGCCTTTAACCCATGTCAGGTTATCTACTAAGGCCCAACGGTCCTGGGTAAAGTTCTGTACAAGGCCGCCTTCGTAGTCACCGCCAAGTTCGTAACTAAGATAGCCTTCGTTCTGGTTATCGACGTAGATATTGGGAATCGTGTCCGCGGTGCCGTTGCCTTCCTGGAAGACGTTATAGTGGCGGTTGTGGGTGATGGTCGCCTCGTTCAACAGGGCAGGACTGAACGTATGTGTCTCACTGACGCCCAGTTGGTGAAAATGATTAAAGGTGTCAGCTGGAATCGGTCCTTTTGTCGTCAGCGGCCCACCGCCATACTTGTCTTCGTAGAGTTCACGGGAGATATTCGCCGTAAAGTCCAGGCGATCCTTTGACCCGATGTTGTAATCCACGCGGCCATAGTAGGTGTCTATCGTATCCGTCTGCGGATCAAAAAATGACAGGCATCCCACGGTATTTGGCACGCCATTACTGTCTACGCCGGCGCCCGTCCCACTGATGTTTGGGCACGGACTATCAGAAGTCGTGGGCGGATACGCTCCCAAAACCTCCTGCGCAATGGGCCCTCCATTTGCCGTGAGGAAAGCGACTGAAGCGCTGGTGGGCACATAGTTATTTGCCGAGGTGCTGCCCGCCAGCAACTTGATCCGGTCATAGGCAAAGGAGAAGAATGCTTTGTCCTTGACAATCGGGCCGTCTACCTCGCCGCCAAACTGATTCCGGATATATTTCGGCCGGGCCGACAGTGTGCGCTGGTCTGCCGGCAGTTGTTCGTCGGCAGACAGATCGCGGTTATAGAAATAGTTGTTCGCGTTCAGCGAGGCGTTACGATTGAATTCGTAGACCGAGCCATGGAACCGGTTGGTGCCGGTCTTCTGGGTTGCCGTGACGACGGCTCCGGCGCCACGTCCATATTCGGCGCTCATGTTGTTCGTAATGATCGAGAAGTTGTCCACGGATTCAAGTGGCGGATGGACGTTGCTTCCCCCTGCGCTGAAGTTGTCGTTATTCTCGCCGCCGTTCAGCATGTACGACGTGCCCGCTTCTCTCGCACCACCCGAAGTAGGCATCAAATCAAGGCCCGGCATCACCTGCGGCGCCAAAAAGGGAAGAGAGGCAAAAACGTCGCGGTCCACCAGCGCCATGTTTTGAATGGTGGTGTTATCCACCTGGGTCGAGAGGTCAGAAGTAGCTGTCTGAACCAGTTGGGCCTGCCCCGTCACTTCAATGACCTGAGAAGTCTGAGCCACCTGCAGCTTGAAGCTGATTGGAACTGTCTGACTTGCCTGAACAATGATGCCGCTGGCTCTCTCTTCAGCGAAACCGGAGGCTTTTATTTCAATCGTGTAGGTTCCCGGGGGAACCAGCGGAAGACGGTAAGCGCCATTTGTCTCGGTCGTCGTTGTCTGCGCAAGACCCGTTTCGCTATTTGTAATTGTTACGGTTGCATTTGGTACCACGGCTCCGCTCGGATCCGTGATTGTCCCGGTGATCACACCTTGCACGGTCTGCCCGTGCGCTCCAACTGCAATTAAACTGACTAATCCAACGACCAGAACTGAGAATAGAACACTCCCTTTTAGCTTCATCACTCGCCCCTCATCCAGAAAAAAATACACTTCGCCGGCGAAGATTCGCCGGTTACAGACAACTCAACGACCAACTCTTTTTTTTGAATTGCTTATATGACAACGATAGAATTCAGCAGTTGCGTTGAGGCGGAGAATATGCCGAGGGGGGCTGCATGTCAATCAACAAAATTAGTCTCATAAGTACTCGTTATCCCGCGAATAAGCTGTAGACGGGATAACAAGATTCGACTATCACAAGCATACTTAATAACTTCGTGGTAACTAATTTGAGAAGCGACAATACCTTTCTGGAACAAAGCGTGATTGGCTTCCTCGTTTGAGATTATGTTTAGATTGATCTTCCAACTTGTTTAGATCCACGCACACAGTTATGGCTAAAGGCTTTGCGGAGGCAATGACGCTGTAGTGACTGAAGACTCGAAACTGGACCGCAGGCAATTTCTACAAAAGAGTGCGCTTTCCACGGGAATGCTCCTCCTCGGCCTTAACGGCCTGAATTCCGGATTTGCAGACGATACCTTCGCAGGCGGAAAACTTCTTGGCTTGGTGGACTTCATCGACGAGGGGTCTGCTCCCGTCGGCGTTCCCATTGCCTCTGAACTGGACGGGCGGCTATATACCGATCTCTCACGATTGTCAGAACATCGCCCGGTGACGCCAACCGACGAGTTCTACGTCCGGACAGGAGCATCCCAACTTCTCCCCAGTCCCAGCGGATGGGCAATCAGACTCGATGGGTTAGTGGAGCAGCCCTCCCGTCTCGATATCCAGACGCTGAAGAGCACGGCTACAGCTATGGGCCAGCACTTGATGGAGTGCGCCGGGAACGTCCGCCTGACCCACTTCGGCCTGATCAGCGTAGCCAACTGGACTGGGGTCCCGATCTCGACCATCCTTAACCGTGCAAAGGTCAGATCCGGAGCATCGCGGGTACTGATCTCTGGTTTCGATGAATATGCGAATCCGACGATGACTTCAGTTCCGGGAGCGAGCTGGATCTTTCGGCTCGAAGAATTGCAGGCTGCCGGAGCATTTCTGGCAACCGAAATGAACGGCCAGCCACTGACCCGCGATCACGGCGCGCCTGTGCGGCTCGTTGTCCCAGGATGGTACGGTTGCGCCTGCATCAAGTGGGTGAACAATCTGACCTTGGTGGATGACGAGATTGAAGCCACTTCCCAGATGCGGGAATACGCCGCCAGAACGCTGCAAGACGGCATTCATCAACTGGCAAAGGACTATCAACCGGCCACCGTCGATCATGCCGCCATGCCGGTCCGAGTGGAGAAATGGCTTGTTGCTGGTAAGCTCAAATATCGCGTCGTTGGCATTCTCTGGGGCGGATCTCAGCCCGTGAGGACGCTCAAAATACGCTTTAATCCGGACGAGGATTTCGTGCCTGTGAAGGGCTTTCGACAGATAAGAAATGATACCTGGACCATCTGGACCCACACCTGGTCTCCCAGCGCACCCGGACTCTTTGCGATCCGTCTTGCAGTGACTGATCCTCCAGTCCGTGCTAGAAAATTGGACTCCGGCTACTACGTTCGTTCTGTCAATATCAGTGAAATCTGATCCCGTGTGGTGGCCCTTGTCCCAGTCCTTGAAAACGCAGAAGACTTCTAGAAAAGGTGTGAAATTCGTGTCGTGGTTTCGTCTCGCGTGTGCGCTCGCTGTTTTTTCTGCAGCTGCGGTTCCCCTGACTGCACAGCAGGCGGCCCATCACAGCATGGGTGGCCCTGTACCGGAAGAAATTCTTAGTCGTCCGGTCTCTCTACGGTCCGGCATTGGAGTCATGCATCAAAAGGTATCGACTTCGTCCTCCGAAGCCCAGGCGTTCTACGATCAGGGGTTGGCGTATCTGCATTCTTACGTCTGGCTTGAAGCAGCGCGTTCTTTTCATCAGGCCCTTCGCTCCGATCCGAATCTAGCCATGGCTTATGTTGAGTTGGCCGACGCGTACATCGGGCTTCAGGACATACCCTCCGCCCGCGCCGCCTGCGCCAAGGCACGCGCTCTTCAGGCGCACATGAATGACAATGAGCGGGCATGGCTCGCCATCCGCGAAGATGAAGTCGGCTTCCTCGCATCTCCCAGCCAGGAAACTTACTCCGCTTATCAACAAGCCATTACAGACGCCATCGACAAAAATCAGAATGACCCCTGGCTATGGGTGCAGCGAGGTCTTTCGGTCGAAGGCTCGCCCGCTACGCACGGGCAGGCGGGCGGCAGCGAATCTCTTCCTTATTACCAGACAGCCCTCAAGCTCGACCCGAAGAATCTAGCCGCGCTGCATTACAAAACTCACTGCTACGAGAACCTCGGCATGACCCAGGAAGCCCTCGATGGCAGTGCCGTCTACGTGCGTCTCGCACCTGCCATTCCGCATGCCCACCACATGCACGGACACGAGCTTGTCCGCCTCGGCCGCACCGAAGAGGCGCTGCAGGAATTCCTGAAGACCGACGAACTTGAAGATACTTACTACCGCACCGAAAAGATTCCCGCGCAGTATGACTGGCACCACGCCCACAATCTACAATTCATCGGCCTCAGTTATGAACTGCTGGGACAGAACAAGGCTGCTGCCCGCTATCTGCGCCAGGCCTTCGATCTCCCCGCTTACACGGGATTCCTCGCCTACAACCGCCGCGTCTGGCCTGAATTCCTCATCAACCGCAGCCGCTTTGAAGAAGCGCTCGCAGCCTCGCAGGAGATGACCAGAAGCCCGTGGCCCATGGCCCGCCTCGCCGGACACACTCTCTCCGGGGAAGCCCTCCTCGGACTGAATCGCCTCGACGAAGCGCGGCAACAGCTCGACCTCGCCGATAAAGAAACTGCGCAGGTCTCCGATCGCGTCCTTGCCGCTCTGCCCTATCCAGCCGCGCTGCGAGGCGCCATCCTTCTCCGCGAGGCCCGAGTGCCCGAAGGCGAAGGCATCATCGTCAAGGTCATTCAGACCACGCTCTCCATGCCCGGTCCCGATGCCTGGCTTGGTTCCCTTTTCGTTGTCGAGACGATTGCCCGCGACGCACGCGAAGCCGGTGACTGGCCTCTCGCGCAGTACGCCGCCGAACAAATGATCCAGCACAATCCCTATTACGCGGGTGGCCACTTCGCCATTGGACTGGTTGCTGAACACGCAGGAGAAAACGAAGGCGCGCGGACGATGTTTGCCGAGGCGGCAAAGCTCTGGGCCCACGGTGACCAGAATCTGCCGGAGCTTGTTCTTACTCGCGCGAAACTCGCGGCGCACTAAAGCCAGGCCCACTCACCTGCTCTCTGCAGCCGTCAGACAATCGTAACTGTCCGGTGATAAAGTTATTTTCGCCAGTGCAGAAAACATTTACTCAGCCTCTGATCTTTGCCGAGCACATGGAATTGAGATTGCGAATTCGCTGGTGCCTCTCATTCATTCTGCTGTCATTCGCATTCTCCTGCGGCGCTCAGATGCAAACGACAGTGAATGTGGATCTCTCGGCATCCGAAGGAGAGTTCAGTCCCATTTACAGTTGGTTCGGGTACGACGAATCGAACTACACAACGACGCAAAACGGGCAGGCACTTCTCAGAGAATTGCATGATCTAAGCACTGTTCCAGTCAACATCCGCGCGCACTTCCTGCTTGCCTCCGGAGACGGAAAGCCCGAGCTGAAATGGAGCTCGACAAATGTGTACACCGAAGATGGGCATGGGAATCCCGTTTATAGCTGGACCATTCTCGATCAGATCTTTGATGCCTATGCCGCCGCGAAGGTACGCCCGATGGTAGAGCTGGGCTTTATGCCGAAAGCATTGTCGAGTCATCCTGACCCGTATCACATACCCTGGCCTACAAAACCCGGCGACGTAGAAGGATGGTCGTTCCCTCCGAAAGATTATCAACGCTGGGGCGAATTAGTACGCCAGGTCGCCGCTCATCTTGCGCAGAGATATGGCAACGATGTGGTCGCAACCTGGTATTGGGAAGTGTGGAATGAGCCAGACATCAGCTATTGGCACGGAACCGAGGAGGAATACAACAAGCTTTACGACTATGCATCTGCTGGACTGAAGGCGGCAATTCCTAATGCCCGCCTCGGAGGCCCGGCAACCACCGGGCCGGTTCCAGGCGGCCGCTCTTCTCAGTTTCTCGAAGCATTTCTTCAGCACTGTGCGAAGGACAAGAGTGCAGTGACGGGCGGCGTAATTCCGCTCGATTTCATTTCGTTTCACGTAAAGGGAAATCCGAATATCGTTGAAGACCACGTACAAATGGGACTGAACCGCGAGTTAAGCAGTGCCGCAACTGGTTTTGCGATCGTGCGGAAGTTTCCGCAATACAAGAATTTGCCGATCATTTTGAGCGAAGCCGACCCGGAAGGCTGCGCCGCGTGTTCCTCGAGAAAATATCCGCACAATGCATACCGAAACGGCACGTTATATCCGTCCTACACCGCTGCGGCCCTTAAAGGTCTCTTCGAGCTTCGCGATCGTTATCAAGTCAACTTGATCAGCATGTTGACCTGGGCGTTCGAGTTTGAAGACCAGCCTTACTTCGACGGGTTTCGCGCCCTCTCAACAAATGGAATCGACAAGCCGGTGATCAATTTCTTCCGGATGGCCGGTTTGATGTCCGGCAATCGCGTACGAGTGGAAAGCAGCGGCAGCGTCCCATTAGATGAAATTCTAAAGACAGGAGTACGACAGAAGCCGGATGTGGATGCGCTGGCAACAGCCACCGACAGAGAGGCCTCCGTCATGCTGTGGAACTATCATGATGATGACCTGCCCGGTCCGCCCGCTGAAATTCAATTGGCAATAAAAGGCTTCCCGTCCGCCGAGCATCGAGTGTTGATAGAACACTACAGAATCGATGAAGCGCACAGCAACGCATACACGGTGTGGAAACAGATAGGATCGCCGCAAAATCCGACGCCGGCACAATATGCACAGCTGCGCGCCGCCGGTGGGCTGCAACTGGAAACTTCACCGCAGTGGATTGACCTTGCTTCGGGCGCGATAAAACTGAACATCTCGCTGCCGCGACAAGGCATATCATTGCTACGACTTAGTTGGTAATAGCACTAACTGAAATTGCACTGGAGGACTTATGTCTGTATCGAACGCATTCACCCGTCGTGACTTTCTCAGTGCTGCAACTGTTAGCGCAGCGTCGCTTTTGATTCCCGGACGCAGCTTCGGTTCTTCACTGCCGGAAGGATATTGGAGTTCAGATCCTCAGTTCGCCTGGCAGAACAAGGGCGTCATCGACCTTTCGAATTCGCCCTACGCCAAGCTAAAGACCGTTCCCGTGAGCGCCGTCACCATTGAGGAAGGCTTCTGGTCCAAGCGTCGCGCGACCAATGTGCAATCGAGCATTCCCAGCATGTACGACAAACTGGTTGAGCATGGGCGCATGGATAACTTCCTTCGCCTTGAAGGCAAATCAGACGCTCCACAGCGTGGCCCCGTTTACTCAGATTCAGACATGTACAAGTGGCTCGAAGCTGTGGGGTTCGCCTTGCAGTCTGGAGATCTGCCTGCGCTCCACCAAACTGCAGATAAGACGATTCGCGAGATCGTAGCGGCGCGGCAGCCAAACGGATATCTGAACACCTATTACGTGCAGGATCACGCAAGCTTGAGCATGCTTCCCAAGACTCAGACCACCGGGCACGAGCTCTATAACATTGGCCATCTGCTGCAAGGGGCAATTGCCTACTACCGTGCGACCGGCGATCCAACACTGCTGGACGCAGGCATACGCTTCGTGGACGACTTCTTACTGCCAAGTTACGGCCCAGGCCCCAATAAAAAACCGATCGTTGCTGGTCATCCTGAAATCGAGATGTCGCTCATCGAGCTTTATCGCACTACGGGAAACCGCAAGTATCTCGAAACCGCGGGATACATTCTGCAAGGCGACAGCCGCATACCCCTCAGGCCCGACCAGATCGTCTACATGTATTGCGGCATTCCCTTCACCTCGCGCACAAAGCTTGAGGGCCATGCAGTGCGCGCCATGTATGCCTGCTGCGGAGCCACAGACTACTACCTCGAAACCGGGGATCCGACATACCTGAAGACATTGACCACGCTTTCTCAGGATCTGGTGCTGCGTCAGCTCTACGTCACCGGCGGAGTTGGAGCGCGCGAAGATGGTGAGGCATTTGGCGATGCCTATGAATTGCCCAATGCGCGCGCCTATGGTGAAAGCTGCGCCGCCATCGGCAATATGATGTGGAACTGGAGAATGCTTGCTGCGACGGGCAATGCGCTGCATGCGGACGTGATCGAGCGAGCGCTTTATAACGGAATCAACTCCGGCATGTCGCTCGACGGAAAGCTGTACTGCTATCGCAACCCCCTCGCTTTCGATCCCTCTTCAGGCGATACAATCCGCAATCCGTGGTATGACACCACCTGCTGCCCTCCGAACCTGGAGCGTACTTTCGCCTCGCTCCCGGGCTATTTCTATAGCACGTCAAAAGACGGCATCTATGTACATCTCTATGACAATTCTGTCTTGCGCTGGAAGCTGGATAGCGGCAACGCCATCAAAATCACGCAACAGACGAATTATCCCTGGGAAGGCAAGATCGCGTTGCGCGTCGCGCCCGCAAATCCAGAGGAGTTCACTCTCTTTGTTCGCATCCCCGGATGGTCCAGGCATTCCACGGTAAAGGTAAATGGCAAACCGCTCGAGGATGTAACTTCGGGAAGCTATAAAGCCATTCGCCGAAACTGGAGCGGTGAGGAACTGGTCGAGCTTGAATTCGACATGCTGCCGCAAATGGTTCACGCAAACCCGGCGGTTGCGGACGATACCGGAAGAGTCGCCATTCAGCGCGGCCCAGTTGTTTTCTGCATGGAGCAGTTGGACCAGGATGGGAACACGCCGGAAGAATTCCCACGGGTCGCTGCGCGTCTCTCGGAGCAAAGCGACGGACAATACGATTCGAAGCTGCTTGATGGCGTTGTAGCGCTGACAGTTTCGGGCACCGTCGAGACGCCTTCGATGCAATCGCTTTATGACAGTGGCCCAGTCGGCAGAAAACCGGGCCGCGCGATAACGCTGAAGCTCATACCGTACTATGCATGGGCAAACCGCGCGCCCTCGTCCATGCAGGTCTGGATTCCGTACACCTGAGCAGATGCCCGGCATAGTCGGGAACTGGAACAGTCGGAGCCACTAGTGGGCTACATACCCCTGCCCACGCAACACCTTTCCCGGTAGCGCGCCTGTCATCTTACCCTCCGCGATCACTGGCACTCCATTTACCAGTACATACTCCATGCCTTGTGAAAGCTGATTCGGTTGCTCGAAGGTCGCCAAATCGCGAATCGTCTCAGGATCGAAAATAACCACATCCGCCCACATGCCCTGCTTCAGCACTCCGCGATCAGTAAATCGCATCCGCTGGGCCGGGAGCGCAGTGAACTTACGGATGGCGTCTTCGAGTGTGAGCACGTGCTCCTCGCGTACATATTTGCGCAGGATGCGGGGAAAGGTGCCATAGGCGCGGGGATGAGGGTGTTCCTGGCCAAGAGGGCCGTCCGGTGAAGTGCCCTGCGAATCGTTGTCGATGGAGACCCACGGCTGCTTGAGGGCCAGGGTGACATCAGGCTCGCTCATGCCGAAGACGGCGACCTCGGTAAATGCTTTGTCTCGGATCAGCAGGTCGCACAGCGCGTCGATGGGGTCTTCCTTCCACATTGCCGCGACATCAGACAGGCGCTTGCCCTGCAACGGAGTGAGTTCAGGATTTTGCACGACTGCAATTTGTATCGCCTCCGGGCCGGGGATCTCCTGCCACTCGTTATCCCAGTTGCCGCCGGGCGTGAGCATCTCCTTGCGGATGCGGGAGCGGGACGTCTTGTCCTGCAGCCGTTCGATGAGCTTGGCGTCGCCGCCGTCATGGGCCCACGGCGGAATGAATGCGGAAAAGGTGTTGAACCAGGCAGTGTAGGCATAGGTGTCGGCGCTGATGTCCACTCCGGAAGCGCGGGCTGCGTCGATGTGTGCGACAAGCTCCGGCATACGGCCCCAGTTGGCCTTTCCAGCGGCTTTCAGGTGCCAGATTTCGACGGGGATATGCGCCTCGCGGCCGATTCGCACTGCTTCATCGATTGCGTCAAGCACGGTGTCGCCTTCGCTGCGCATGTGCGTTGCGTAAATGCCGCCATACTTCGCGGCCTCGCCGGCGAGGGCGGTCAACTCCTCGGTTTTGGCGTAAGGAGCGGGCGCATACTGCAAAGCTGTGGACAGCCCCACGGCTCCGTCCTGCATCGCCTGTCGTACCAACGTCCGCATTTCAGTCAATTGCGTCGGGGTGGGTTGCACATCGGCGTCGCCGAGAACCATCCGGCGGACGCTGGTGGCTCCTACATAGCTTGCGAGGTTGATGCCCATGCCCTGGCGCTCCAGCCGCGCGAAGTACTCGCGGAAGGTGGTCCAGTCGGGAGTGATCTTCAGGTGATCGTAGCCGGCGCGGTCGGCTGCGATGATGGTGGGATTGAGAGGGGCCGCGGAACCGCCTTCGCCTGTGATCTCCGTTGTGATCCCCTGATAAATCTTCGAAGGGAGCCGGGGGTCGACGAGCATCGTCATTTCAGACTGGCCGAGCATGTCAATGAAGCCCGGCGCTACCACTTTGCCCCTTGCGTCGATGGTCTGCTTACGCGGTGCTGTTTCCAGATTGCCAATGGCGACAATATGGCCGGCACGAATCCCAATCTGTCCGGAGTACCACGGCGAACCGGTGCCATCGATAATGTGTCCGTTCACGATGACGATGTCGAAAGGCTCGCCCGAAGCTGCAGGAGCGCCAGCCTGACTCTGTGCGAAAAGCATTACAGACGAAAACATCAACAGGAAAATAGCCGCGGCACGCATACATTTCCTTATTGGCGAGAAGATCGGAGCCACAGGAAGCACAGATGGCGTTTCCGCATCCTATCATGGGGATTTCTGGTGGAAGCGGCGGAATGCCGTGCCTCCAGTGCTTCTCCTCAATGAGTGGCGTTCACTGGCTCTTCCTCAAAAACAACAAGTTCCGAACTTCCCACCGCAAATACCTGTTTCACATGTCCTTTAACCTGGACACTTGCGCCAACCGACGGCATGGCGTGATCAGTGAATACCCGAATCTCTCCGGTCTGATCCTTCAGAGTAAAGTAATTCGTCACTAATACTGAAGTGCGGTCCGTCACGGTGCCTGAGATGGTGACAAGCTTGTCTTCGTATTCGCGGGGATTCTCCAGCAGGTCGTGAATCTGCACGCGGTAACAGGCAGTCAGGCAAAGCAGAACCAGCAGTGGAAGAATATTTGTGCATGTTGCATAGCAAGCACTGTGTCCAAGAGTTCTTTCGTTCATTTCTTGTCCTTCGTATCCTCATGTATTGACTGGGCCGGAATGACTCTTACGGATTGGGTCACCTGCCACGCAATGTCAGGGAGCAGCTCTGGCGCAGGATGCCTGAGAGGGCCGCCGCGAGCGCGGATGCGAGCTACCCGGAACACTTACATCGTATACAAGACGTACACGCCTGGCCGCAGCTTCATACGCATCTGCGGTTTGCCATAGGTCAGCGTCGTAAAAATCAGACGGATTGCCTGCTTCGGCGCGAATTCGGTCTGAGGTCACTCCCCGCGATTGAAGGTATCGCAAGACTGCGGCGGCACGTTGTCTCGATATGCTTACGTATTCACCGACGCCACAGTAACCCTTCACGTCAATATGTACCTTGCTTCCGGTGGGCAGCTTCAGCCATGCAGCCGCCGCATCCAATTGCAGCTTGGCAAAACCATCTAATCCTGACTCTCCGGATGGGAAAAAAACGTCGGGCATATTTTCTGCAGTCAGTTGCGTGTCACTCGGCGGGTGTACTGGTGGAGGAGGCAGGGGCGGCGGATCAACCAGGAGAGAAGCTAAGCCAAAATTCACCAAGCCGTACGAGTTACTCGCCTTAAGCAGGAACAATGCAAACGATGATGGCACAATGCGCTTCATACCGCTGGGTGGCATGGCCGAACCATCGGGCAGAGTGACAGAGTCGGCATATCTGGAGTTCCAGACCAACATGGCCGCCTCCCCGCTTGTGACTCGCGAGGGAACGACCAGGGCCTTGATTTCCGGCTTCACTCCGTTAAAGAGGAACACGGCGGACTTGGCATCGGGCCTCCTGCCACCGGGAACAAGAACGGGTTCGCCGCGTGACATCCGATCTCCGGCGATCCCGTTATTGAGGAGATATCCATACACAACATCGCGGCGAGAGTTGGCCAGAACACGTGCGCGTTCCGGTGAACCAGAGTATTCAGATGCCTGCCCTGCAACCTGAAAATGAATCGAAGGGTTATCACTCAGGAACTGAACAAACGCCTGCAGCTTTATCAATTCTGTCCTTGGGAAAAAATAGTACATCGGGGCATAGTTTGCGGAGGTCTTCGGCTGCTTGTCCGGGAAATCAATTACAGGCGCCACTTCACGAAAGACTGTACTCAGCTCTGGACCCGTATCAACTTCCGGCTCTTGAGGTATCGGCCGGACTTCTACACTAGCCTCTGCAACCGCTGTCTTCGTCCCAGGGCTTTCCGCCGTTAGCCGAAAGGACGTAGAGCCAGCCAGTGGGCTTATTGACCGACTGCCGCTTGCATCTACAACACCGATCTTCGGTTCGATCGTGACTTGTTGCGCAAACTTAGTCTGCCAGCTCAGATTCACATTGTCTCCCTTAAAGACATGCGTCGGCGACACAGTTAAATGTGCCTCGGGAGGAGCAGGACGAACCTGAATGGTCAGTTGTCGGTCCGCATCCTGCCAGTCGGACCAGTCCGATTCCGTAATCAGGCGGTATTCGGTAGTTTGTGTGGGTCTGAGTCGGATCATGCCTGTGGGCCCTACTTCTCCGATTCCAGGCTCGATCCTCACTTGCTTCGCACAGCGTGAATACCAGCGCAATTCAACCGGATATCCAGCAGTCAGGCTTAACGAAGAGGCAGTGAATGAGGGTCGCAACGACTCCCGGAAACGATCCTTCTGCGGCTGCAATCTTACCGATGGATTGTAGGGGCAAATCACCATGCTGTTTGGGTGATATTTATGACAAAAACGGCAGTACCACTGACCGGCGATACGATTGCACTCCTGGGCCTCGATACAGATCCGCGAGAAAAACGCAGAGCCATGCAGCAGGAACGCCGCCAATCCGATCCAGAGAATGGATCTCGGCTCTAGCCGCATAGATGAATCTCCTGCAGCCGTTTGCAGACGGTAGAAGTCTGGCTGCGCCAGCAATAGTTGTCTTGATGAATCCAGACATCAAATGCGTAGTGATATTCAGGAGGATAAGGGCAAACCTTATACTCCGGGTCGCGTGGAATACCCGGGTGCCGAGGGCAACGTTCATGACTCTTAACGATCAAGGCATGTTTCAGCGCCTCAGTTGCTGCTCCACATGCCGCCGCTGCATCTTTTAAATCGGCTTTGAAGAGAATCCTCTCAGCAGAATTGTCCGGGCTCTTTTGCAGAATCTCTAATTGCTGATTGGTCCTCTTGACAACGGATTGCCACTGTTTAAGAGCAACCGGAGCAAATTGGCCAACGTCGCCGTTTTGCTCGGCCTTCTCCAGGCCGCCCTGGGACTCTGCCGCTAATGCCTGAAATTGCCTGACCTCTTCTTTCTGCAGTTTTGCCCTCTGGTTTGAGCGGAAGAGGAGAGCGAACAATATCACTATGGCCACCAGGATGAGGATCCTGAGCAGCAATCGCCGAACCCATCTCCCGGCACTGCGTCGACTCATCTCCTTGGGAGTGAGATAGCTTATCTCGAAGGAAGGGCCCAGCTGTATTTTGGGGCGTGCTTTCTGAGTTCCAGGCATCAGTCGTCTCCGAACCTGGCCCTGATTGTTACTGTAGAGACCGGCGACCTGGGATCGTTGCTGTACACCTGGACCGACCCTTCCTGCCAGCCGTCCACACCCGGCTGACTGGATACAGCCACCTGCAGGCAGCTGTACACGTTTGTGTCCTGCTTTACCTGCAACCAGATCTGGTCAAGCACGACCTTTTTGATAATCAGGTTACCCATACCTCTGTTTTCAATTGGCAGTGGCAGGATTTTGACTCCCTTCACTTTTCCGAAATTCAATGTCTTACGGCGCAACTTCGGATGGGCGAACGTCCCGGAGAGCGGCAACATCCCGACCGCTCCGGATGCGGGATCGCGAACAACTAAGGCAGAGAGTACTGAGCCAATTGCGCCGGAAGCGGCAATGCTGTTCCCATCAATGGAAAAAACTTTGAGGCTGGTGCCCGGCCCATTGTGCCAGGTGACCCATGGCGGCGCGCCTTCGAGCAGCAGGTTGGGAACGGGCCTGGTTTCGTTGCCTAGATACGCATAAACAGAAAACGTCTTTACTTCTTCTCCAGCCATCACACCGAAGTCAATTGATGGCGGTTCAAGACGGAGTCCCTCGATCCTGTATTTCAGTTTGATTGCGAGTTTCTTCTGGGACTCCACGTAGGAGTTGCTGGTAAGCAGCAGCGTTGTCTCGCGGTCACCATTCTTCGGAGCGGTCTCAGGAAAGGTGAAGTGCAGCGGAATTTCCGCCTTTTCCCCAGGCGCAAATTGCTGCATAGACACCGCCATCATTCCGTCCTCGGAAGCTCCAGCAAGTTCGAGGACAGAATCGCCATGGTTAGCGACGGGAATTTGGCGCGGCTTCTTATCTCCGAAATAAACTAGCCCCAGATCATAGGAGGCGGGGTAATGGCAGATCGGGCCAGCTGAGCGCATGAGTACTCGTACCGGAAGCTTCCTGACATTTTGCGCATTGCCGCCCGCTTTGAGCGTCACGGTCAGTTCAGCTCGGTGCTCTCCGGCGACCAGCATTTCAGGAAGCAGGCGAAGGTTAATATCTCCAAGCGCGTCCGCCTGCAGCACACCTTCTTCTGGGCTGCATTCAAGCCAATTCGCCGAGCAAGTCGCGGTAAAGTGAACAGTACTGGCGCCGATATTCCGAATCGGCATGTTGCGGCGCGGATCTCCCGCTGGCGGCAGCGGCGTGCAGGGCGAATCCACACCCTCAAGATATGTAACGCTTGCGACCGTTTCATCCGGAAGGTGCACGCCATCGACTTCGAAGCGGTACGGGGCTTCAGAATTGCGGGGGATCTGCACACCTGCCACAAAGCGATCGCCCCGCAGTGTCATGGGGTAGACGCCTTTTGCAGAGCCGCGTTCAATACAAAGACTGACTGACTTCTCGCCGTGAAGAAGGCGGGAAAATTGCCAGATATCATCCACCCAGCAGTCATCGAAGTTCACTTCTGCGGTATCGAATGCTATCTCTACGGAGCTGCGCGCTTCTCGTGTCCAGCTGAGCGTCATGATCGCGGAACCCGTTTTCTGCGATGGAATTTCCCGCCATCGCAGCACAATCTCAGCGTTACTCATGTTCGGAGCAAGGTCGAGAGGACGGAACTCGATCTCGAATTTTAGCGCCCCCGACAACGCAGTGAAGGCCGGTAGGGTCATTCCAGTCTGAGTTAAGACTCGGATGCCTCGCGACGGTACATCTATGGCCGTCAGCCTGCAATTCTGGGTGCCACAGTTGTAAAGGCAAATCACAGCCTTCACCGGATCCGACCGGAGCACCGGCGGAACTCCGGGAACGCACACCACGAACGCTCCCTCAATCGGAAGAGGCTTGCTGGTGTCCGCTTCGGGAGCGCTCGCCCGGCGGTGGAGACTACGCAGACGCTCGAACAGCATCCTGTGCGCCCTTCGATGACAGGCTGACCAGCGCCCGGCGTTGAACTTTTGAATCCATGTAATATCCGCGCCGTTGCAGATCGAGAACAGTATTTTCCGGTAGATCTGGCCGGCATTGCCGTTCTGCGATTGGTTCATGCAACACCGGGTCAAATACTGAGCCATCCATCTTCACGCTGATCTCCTGAAGCCGGAAGGGGCGCAACTTTTCAAGAAATGTCTGTACGACTTTGCGTTCCTCCGCAGCAAAATTCTGAAAAGATTTTGCCGGATATATCACGTCCAGCACGGCCAACAGGTCGGCGCGAACCTCCTGCCATTCGCGTTCTGTCTGTTCCGCACCCTGCACCATATTGCTTAAAGCTTGCGTTAATTGATGACGGTAGTTGTCTCGCAGAAATTCAGCACTCTTCCCGGTGACCACATCGGCAAATGAGATTGAAGCTGCAGCCTGTTCCGGCTTCAACTGGTCGAGGTCGGTTTGCTTCAAGAAGTTGCATAGCCCGTCATGAAATGCGAGCACGCGTGTGCTGAATTTTGCAAAATCCTCCGCACGCCCTTTCCACTCGGGTGCTTTTTCCCCGAGCTCTGCAAATTCGGGACTACTGAATCGAACCGCCTCCGCAAGAGCGGAAAAACGTTCCTGGAGTTTTGATAATTTATCCATTGCAGCTTGCCTCTGGGTCCCATTCTGTTCGTCGTTCCTGAAGGCGGTAAGGCTTTCTTCGGCCTGCTTGGCAGCAAGCGGCAGCAGATTCGTTGTCTTCCATGTCTCAAATTGCAACTCCAGCGTCCTGTCGTTTATCCCCTTTTGTAATTCTGTGGCCTTGTCGTCGACGTTTTTGAGGTGGGTAAGCAACCGCTCTATCTGCTCCTCGAAGCGCACACCCGTCTGCAGAAGATCGCCGGTGAGGCGTTCATCGGTCTGCTTGATGTTTCTTTGAAAGTGAGCTGCCAACTGCTTCATGCCGTCAGTTAGGTTTTTCTCTAACCGCTGTATCTTTCCGTCAATTTCTTGATTCTGTCTTTGGAGTTCGACTGGCGTGATGTAAGACGCCATTTTTGTTTCGAGAGTGCTGGCTTTGGCCATGGCACCCTCCGCTACCTTCTGTAAAGCCGCGCGTTCTCTATCCTCTTCCGTGCGCAAATCTGTCAGCTGTCCGTGGAAATACTTCCTGATCTCTTCAAGGCGACCGTCAAGCGGCTGCTCTTCTTTCGCTTGCAGAAAAGGTATTTCTTGCGGATGGGGCTTTTGCGGAGCTGGCAAATTTGTCGATGCTTTCCGATCCTCAATTCTCTTTGGTCCAGGAGCCGAAGATGAAACCGAAGATGTATGAGCCGGGATGCCAGTAGTCCCTTCGCCACCCTGATTACGCAGTGCGATCACAGCCAGCATCCCGCTCGCCAAAGCCATTGCTCCTACTACAGCGATCCAAATGAAAGGTGACTCCAGATATCCAACAACTTCGCTCCCGGTTTCATTCCTCCCGTTAGGAACTGCCTGTTGATGCGGGGTGTCGGCAAAACAAGACGAGAGCGTTCCGATGCTGAGCACGAGGAAGAGCACGCTGCGATGCCAGAAAGTCATCGATTTTCTCCTCTCTTCTACGGCAGGCGGAAGATACTCTCCTTCAGCCTGGCGCCATTATGCAGGTCATGGACATTCACACGACCGCTTACCCATGTGTCCAGACTGCCGCGAACGATGATGCCTACAGGCGGCAATGTTGATAGATCTTGCTTGTTCAGGATGAAGGTCAGAATAGACGCAGACCGCTCTCCTCCCGGCAGCGCGGCAGCAAGCGTTATTTCCAACGGTCGGCTGTCTGTCTCGAAACGATATACCCCTTCAAACTCGTAGGGCGGTCGATGACCAGCGTGAATGAAGGGGAGGAAATTTGTTCCATCTTCCAGTTCCACCCGCATTCCCAGCCTCCGGCGCGCTTCGATAACGCCGAAACGAAGCCCGGCTGCCCCTGACAACATAGCAGCATGCATTGCTGCTCCTGAGACAAGCACATGCGTCGGTATCAGCTGTTCCGAAACCTGATCCACGCTTTCGTATTTTTCCCTCAATATTGCTAGCGCCTTGTCTGCCATCTTCCCCCTTCCACTGCAGATCGCCCACGCATTTTGAGGGACAATCTCCTCATCGGGCAGAGAAAGCATAGAGGACAGTGAGTTTCTAAAACGGGCCTGAAAAGCCTCCTCGTCGAGTAAGTCTTCGTTACAGGATCCGAAGTTGCGCAGACAATCCCCGGAAAGGTGGTAGATAGAAATCGCATCCTCGTTGCGCTCTGCTTTTACGAGGGCAATATTCAGATCAAAGGCTCCACTGTCGAGTATCCAGATATGCTGCCCGGATGCCAGGGCGGCCCAACGACGCGCATCAAGACGCCAGCGCGACAAACATGACAAAACAGCCGCGGTAAGTTCGTTGACATAGGAGCAACTTGAGAATCCAGACTGAACAGCGATATGCGTCAGGGCCACGCATAGAGTAACCGGATATTCCGCGGGGACTACAAGAGTAAGAGCCATTTCACTCGCTTCAAACTGTCGCCGGAAGTGGTGAAAGACAGGCGTCATCAGAGATTCAATTTCACTGCGATCCGTCAGCGGCAGCAGCGTGCGCTTTAGAGCTGGGATCAGCAAACCATCGGGATGCGCGGCTTCGAAACTGTCATCGACGGGAAAGATGGGAGTACTGCTCAACACTCCGCCGCTACGTTGCGGGAGGAAACCAACGGCCGAAGACGTTTCCTGAGCTGTCTCTGAGGCAAGCGTTTTCGCTCCGCTCTCGGAAGGCTTAAACAACGCAGCCTTGATGGTTGCGTTGCCAATGTCCAGCCCCATATATGCTTTCATTCGGCAGGAATCGACTTTCCGCTTTCAGCTGCAGACAGGGCCTTTGGTCGAAAGATCTTTTCCGAACCTTCGACAGATGCCTCGGCCTGCAGAAGCCCATCTTTTCCCAGCCACATCCTGATATGAATGCGGCCCTGGCGATTACCGCGGGGCATGTCAACCTCGATCTCATCGATAGGGCTTATATCGGGGTTCTTTTCTATCCACAACCCGTCCATGGATTGCGTGTTCCCTGTGTGCTGATAGAGCGGTACGGTTTGCCTGGGCAATCCCTGGCCTCGAACCGTGTGCTCGGCTACATTCTTCATTGCATCAATGTAGGGCACGCCCTCTTTGATCAACGGGACAAACTGGCCTTGCTGCACTGCTCCTGTGCCTACCATCTGAGCAATTCCATAACTGCAGTTCGTTCTCTCATGCAGCCCATTGATTTGCAAAGGCGGCGCTCCAGTCTCGCTCAGAGGAGTTTCGTATTCGTGGCCCCGGCTGCAGGCTCCGCGAGCTACGCACTCTTTCACATCGAAGCTTTCGCTGATTTCTAGTTTTTTTCGGCACAGTTCAGAAAGCCGGCTGCGTACGATGGGAATCAGGCTCGTCTTGCCCGATGCGATGACCACATCGACATCTTCAATGTGAACCTCACGTTGGGGTGAGCTGTTAAGAGTTGTAAGCACGGTCTGCAATGAGCGCTCGACCAGGTCTTCAACTGCTTTCTCAAAGTCGGAACGCTTCACTTCCGTTGAAAATCCTTCTTCGTTTCCTTCGCATGAAAGCGACAGTCTCACGGAGACTTGATCCTGAAAAGAAAGGCTCACTTTGGCCTGTTCAGCCGAATCCCAGAGACTTCGCTGGTTCAACTGGGCCTCGATGCGCTGGTCAGTATCCATTTCGTCCCACTCCCGGGACTCACAGAGTGCATCGACGTCGTATTTAAGAGACCTTTTTTTCTCCGCCTCAAATCGGGAGGCCAGAAGCTGCATGAGACGCCGGGTGAAGTCATCACCACCGAGCCAGTTTGCGCCCTTATGCGCTAAAACATTCATGCTGCGAACATCTGACTTCAGAACAATCTCCAGCAATGAAACATCCAGCGTGCCACCGCCAAAGTCATAGACCAGGACCAACTGGGTGTCCTGCTCGCTGGTCATTTTCAAGCGTTGTGCCTGGAGGGCAACCGCCACTGGCTCATCCAGCCGTAAAGGGAGCAGATCTTCGTCCGCCGCTTCCGTCAGGAATGTTAGACCACCTTCCGCGGCGCAGCGCAGGAGTGCACGTATGCCTGTGTCACTGAAATTTGCGGGGTGGGTCAAAATAACTTTTTCGAGTTTTTTCTGCAGGCGCTCCTCGGTTTTTCGAATCAGGTAACGCAGAATTGCCATCGCAGCAGCTTCTGGCTCCTCCAAGTGACCATCGGGCATAAGAATGCACCGCTCATGCGAGTTCGGAGGCTTGTTGAGCAAGCGTTTAACCGATCTGACCAGGCGGCTTTTTTGACCGCGACGCTCAGCCGCCTGCAGTGCATCCAAACCGCCCATCCATGTTCCCGTATCCTCATCAAAGTAAGCTACTGAGGGAACGGTGGATCCTCCTGGACCGCCGGTGAAGTCCAGCATCGTCGAATCCTTGAGACGGTCCGACCACACGGCTACGCACGAACTGGTGGTTCCAAAATCAATGCCTACATAGGATTGGAATGGCTCGGCCCGTTTCACCCTCACCGATACTTCCCCGCTGCGATTTCCCAGCTTCGTACACCTGGCTGTCGCTGTTACTTTTGTCTGCCCAACTGCCAGCGTTGGATCGTCCCCGTGAATACGGAGTTTGCATTCAAATGGCTTACCGGCGCTCGCTGTCTGCGGAAAAGTAATTGGCGGCATCTTCAGCCAGCTTGGTGCATTGGAAAGCTCTAGAGTCTCAATCTGGACCGTTTCCCGCCCAGTAGAGCGTACTCGCAACGTTAATTCCGCATCGATTCCCAGGGAGATATCCTCTCGCATGGCCCAGGTAATTTCAGCATCATTGGGACGGATATTGACCGGCACTCTTACTGTCGCAGCGCAGTCAAAATCAATGACAAGACTCGACTCCAGACCTGAACGAGTAAGTGGGCTGGTGACCATGCCGAATTTTACTTGCGCTCCTGACGATATTTGCTGGCCTTTCCACAATCCGGAGATCGTTAATCCGGCATCGGGCTCAACCCTCACGTCAGTAACGGTGGCCGCCAGACCTCCTTGATGATGGAGGCTTCCATCCGCGCGTGCGGCCCACCCCGGAACGGCATCCTCGAACTCAAGTACAGATGCATCGATCCGCGGCGCCCTGCCGACACGCACACCTAATCGTTTCGGTGCGTCCGCCGAGTCAACCAATTTGGCAATGAGCTGGGTCTCTACGCTGTCACCGGATTCGAGTCCGTTCTCATGGCAAGCAATCGTAATCGTCCGCTTTTGACCTGCCTGTACTAGAACCACAGCGGCATTGCCGCTCCCGTCGATGTCGATCGAATCTCTGGCGCATTCGAGGCGGAGATTCACGTCAAACAGACTTCGCGTTGCATCCAGAACGATTGGAGCCGGTTCAGGCGCGCCCGACTGAGGAATAACAATCAGAACATTTTCCGGCGAAATCGCATATTGCAGAAGTTGCGCACCGCACATGCAGCAGAAGGTCGAGCCCGGCGGATAAATCCCTGGCCATCCGTCGCTGCACATGTGTCTCGCAGACCTTTGCAATGAGAGCTCCTGAAAAGGAATATATGCACGAGCCCAATCTCACGGTATAGTAACTCAGAAGTCGACGGCGCATAATCCCCCTGTGTTGTCCGTGGCAGATTGTAGTTTTGTGCGGGCTCTCTCCTTTCATCTTCTATCTCGGGAGACATATGGAAGGCCAACGCGTCAGAGCGCCACAGTGCCCCAACGCACTCTGTAGCGATCGACAAGAATTGACTGGACACGGCGGATACTGCCAGACATGCAAGACGGCGTGGCTTCGCTGCATGTGCGGGGCAGGGGTGAACCCACTCTGGAGGCATTGCCCTCATTGCGGTTCCGCAACTGAGGGCCTGGATCCCGTTACTGGTACTCTCCAAGCTTCAGACTCGCGAGTTCCTGTTGTCGAGTTAAGAATCGATGAGTCGGTAGGGACTGCGCCGATCAATCACGGCGGATACATTTGGTGGCTCACGAGCTTAGGTAATCTTTATCGTGTTTCGCCCGCCAATAAAGTCGATCCTGTCGAAGTGATGGGAGCTGACTTTGCAGGAGCGTCCTTCGCTCTCCTTCCAGCGAACGCACAATCATCCACAACATCAACATACAAGTCGAAAGCACCAAAACCTTCCCACACAATTCCGAACTTACAACGCCCCCTGTTTGCAATTGCAGGACAACGTCATCTGGCTTTGCTCGATCCAGCTGCCGCAGACGACAAATCGTCATCCCGAACGCTTCGCTTCGAATTAGGCCAGGGGCTGCGACGACCCTTGGATACAAACAGTTTCCTGACAATTGCTTCCAACGACCGAAGGATTGCTCTCATCGCCCTCGCGGAGGATCATCGTACCGTTCTGGCCATCTGTACCCTTGACGAGTCACTTGGATCAGGATGGTCAAGTTTCCCTCTACCGGAGCTACCCGTAGCTGGACCACTCTCTTTCGGCAATACGTTCGCGCTTTTCAATCAAGAGGCACTTTTCGTGCATGATGGTGTTCAGTTTGCGAGACACCGATTTCCCGATGGCTTTGTTGGTCTCGCCGAGCAGAAGCCTACATCGAGAATTGAGCTGCCCTGGGGAAGATCGCCCTTCTTCTCGACGATCAACGGCCTGCTGATCCCCGGAGAGTTGCATGGATCACGGCACCAGGAACCCGCAGCTGCTTATGTCTTTGCTTCGATGGAAGAAGGTTCGGCTCCTCGGTTCAGCATTCTTCAAATACCCCAAGGATCTATGCCGTCTGAGGTCAACGGTACGAGCGTTGGATTCGCCGCCAGCGGCCTTTTAGGTGAACTCAGCAAATCGTCAGTCACCATTCCTGTGAGGGATTCACACATCATCTCCATGCCAAGTGCGGCTACGCCCAGGGTAAGGGCGGCATACTGCGCTATGCCTCAACGCGCACTTGAGATTCGATCATTTCCAGGAAATCGCCGTCATTTCCCTAATGATTATCCAGATGTCCAGCCTGTGGGTTTGCACATCTGCCACACTTCACTGGTAGCAACCGGCTTGAGGGATGGCGGCTTCCCAGTAATGCAGGCATGGAGTCTGGCGTGAAGCTTCGATTGGCTCTCGTGTTACTCCTTTGTCTGCACGGTCTTCCCGCCAGGTCGTCACAGACTTACGTCCTCATCGATCGTTCCGGCAGCATGAAGGATCACTACAAGGAAACGCCTGACCACAGTCCTCCCCTCGTGCGAGAACTAGCGGAGAGCATGATCGTCGCCGCATCTGCTTATCAGAAACCCGAGATTGCTGTATTCGACTCGACTGTGGTCCCCCTAGCCAGTCTGGACGATGCAGACAAATTCAAAGCGATAGGTCAAAATACATTGCTGACCTCCGCTCTTACGACAGCGCTCCACGGACATCGACATGTCTGGCTCGTCACTGACAATGTTCAGGACGTAGGTGGCGATGAAGACATGTCGAACTTTTATGCTCTTCTGCGCTCTCCACAGATCACAAGCATTCATATATTTCCCGTGCTGGAATCGTCGAATTTGCACCAACAGGGAGTATTGGTCTATGCAATCTCCACTGCTGACCACGATGAAAACTTTGACCGCGAGGTCGCCGCTTTCGACACGGCGCTCGCCAGCAGACCACGCCTGAGCGAATTACACGTGAAAGACCTGCTAATGAAGCCCCTTGGCGAAAATGCGATTCAGGAAAAAGCCGAGGAAGATTCAACACCACTGCAGTTCCACGAAGGTGAGCCGCTGGTACTGACCACCAGCGTACGAATCGGACCCAGATTTCCATACTTGTACTTTGAGTCTTCGCCGGTTACGGGAGCTGACTCTTCAGATGGAGGTGATACACAGAACAATCCTTTTCGTGACTCTCCTTGTCTGATAGCCGAAAAAAACGTGGCGTCCGTTAATCCGAATAAGGTGCGGACGGACAACGCAGACGTATACAAAGTGAATATCGACTTTGGACACGTCCACCTCAAAAGATCGTTAGGATGCATCTGGTCGGCTGCATTTGTGACTTCCCAGGTAAGTAAACAGATCGAGACCCACCTGACGATCCGGGTTCCCAAAGAGAATTTCCGTTTTACTCCAGCCTTTATCGAGGAATTTACAGCCGACACAGAACAGGCCGCAAAAGACACCGGTAAGATCGCCGGGCTACGACCGCTGCCGGGCGAACTCGCGGACGCGCAGACGGTGATTCCGATCTCAGTTCCGATATCGGTCGTAATCCTCTATCCTTCGTGGCCCGGATTGCTTCTGATCACGCTTGGCATCCTGTTCATTGCTGCCATCATCGGCATCATTTTCGCCGCTAAGAATCTGGCCAAAGGCAAAGGCGGTGTCACCGTACAACTCGAGGGTGGTCCTGTACTTCAGGCCAGGGTGAAAGATCACACTTTGTATGTGGAAAATCGCGCAATTGGCCAGGTTGATGACAGATCGCAGTTCACCCCCGCCTTAGGTGTACGTCTTGATGGCGGCACGAGAACCGCGTCCACGCTGAACCCGTTCCGTTGTATTCTGGCGGACGGCCGCAGAATCATCATTACATTCGGGAAAAATGCAGGTATCGGAAGCGCACCCCAAGGACGTGCTTCCGCCCCAACCGGAAATACGCGCCCATCGACTTCGCCCAGGAGGAGATAACGACAATGAGTGGAGCTGTCGCTGCAACACGCGCACGCTGGATCCTGGCTTTTATCTTCACACTGTTCCTCGTGCTCAATGTCGTCATGATCTCCATGATCGTGATGTCTGTCATCCACCATGAGCCGCGGTTTCTTCCGCCTCATCTTGGGCCCGATGTTGCCTTCGGCGAGAGACTCGGACTGGTCATCATTGCGTGCGTGGTCGCCTATTTCTTAGCGCAGCAGCTTTATAGGCTCTTGGTCCGGGAGGATGTGCCACCATCAGAATCCGTTTCGCCATCCATGGGTCTGTTAGCCTACCTGGTGTTGATCGTGGCCACATTCGGATTCCTCGGCCTCGGCTCCTGGATATGGCTTCCCGTTGTCTTCCTCCTGCTCTTTATCTGGACAGTTGTTGGTCTTTGGAGCCTTTTAGGCTGGCTATTCATGGTGTGCATCCTCTTGCTGGCGGCGGTCGGCGGAGCCGTTACCTATCTGATGTTGAAGTAGAAAGGAAATTCCATGGCTACTGAAGCTGACAAGCATCGAGCAATACGGCCTACTCTCTTCATTGGACTCGGCGGCACCGGCAAAGAGGTTCTCCTGCGTCTCCGCCGCCGCTTCTACGAGCGCTGGAGAAAAGTTGGCCTGCCCTGCGTAAAGTACCTTTGGATTGACACCGATACACGCGATGTACTGGCTCGTGGTGAAAAGCTGGATGAGATCGATAACCTTCTTCTCTTCGGCGAGGCTGAGAAGGTTGGGTTGCTGAAGGGAAATGTTGGAGCCGATCTAGGCGACATTCTGAATAATCCATTGCGATACGACTACATCCACGAGTGGCTGCCGGAAGAAGTGAAAATATATGGCACTCAAGTAGCGGATGGCGCCGGCGGAGTACGCAGCATCGGACGTCTGACGTTGGTCAACCATTTCCCTGAAGTGCGCGGCATCATCCGCGAACACCTTGAAAGCCTCCGATCGGATGCCGCTATCAAGGAAACACACGAAAAATATCTCGCTGACGAAGAAGTTGACTTCGATCCGAACCCGCAGGTCTATGTTATTTTTTCCGTCGCGGGAGGGACTGGAGGCGGCACTTTTCTTGATGTCGCATTTCTGCTGCAGGAAATGAAGCACTCCGATACCGCAGGAATTGCTGTCCTCCCCAATGTGTACTACAGCACAAATTCCGGGCCGGAAGGAAAACGCTCTCTGGCTAATGCTTACGGGGCTTTAAAAGAAATTGAACATTTTACCCGACACCTGCAGCAGGCAGCGGGAGTAGACAGCACACGGGTATCGCGTGATCTCGAAGTACAGTGGGACCGTGGTATTCCTTTGTCCATTCCGGGACCTCCGTTTTCAGTTTTGTATCTTTGCGAAAAAATTGACGACCAGAACGTACCGGTGGCCAATCGCCACCAACTCTTTCATACAATCGCCGAATCTCTTTTTATGAACTTTCTTCCCGGGCAGTTTTCCAGCGCGAAGCGCTCAGGAATGGCGAATGTCAGGGGAAGCCTTGCTGAACTCAAAGATGATCAGGTCGCCATTCCCGGGACCGAAACATTCGGGAGGATTAAGCTGAACCAGGCATATTCGCGCCGCTTCGGCAGCATGGGCGTGGCCAAGATCGAAGTTCCTACCGACAGCATTCGAGAAGCATGCGCCGCCAACCTCGCAGCCGAGATTGTAAGTTACTGGAACCGTCCTATAAGGGACATGAACCTGCGTGCGAGAGTCGACGCCGATGCGTTGAGAAATTTCGATGCCGACGGCATCGAAGATCTCTTTGGTAAAGAATATGAATCGGAGATTGCTAAGAAAAAAGAAGAGCTTTTGCCTCCGATGATGATGTTTTCCGCATCATCATCGCAAGTCGCTTCCTTTCTTACAGAACTGCCCGCCAAACTAACGGAAGCACACGACAATCTATTTGCTGACGCAGGCGATAATCCTGAAGCCTGGGGTCGTGTAAAACAGCTGCTTCATCACTTCTCCGTCAGCAAGGCCCCCGAACTCATAAATGAAAAATTTGATAAATGGGTGAGGAAGTCACTGGAGGCAGAATCGCTTGGACTGGCCGCCATGGTTGAGGATACCAAGGATGTAAAGGGCATGATTCCGCTCCTCCGGCGTGATCTAAGTGCTATTTATGAAACGGAAGCGTGTATCGCTGCCAAACGTGCGGAAGAGGCGGAAAAAGAAGCAGGATATTGGGCAGACGAACAAATGCGGTTTTCCCAGGAGATGGTACATGTCCACTCAACTATGACGATCCGTATGTTGGGTGTGCGCACCTGGACTCTGAACCGGCTCTGGGACAAGCTTCGCGACGCTGTTGAACAACACTGGAAATGGCGTGGTGCAGCTATCCTCGCCAAAGAAGCTCGAATCGTTGCTGAACAGGCTGAACATGAGCTAAAGATTCTGTTTGGTAAGCTGACAGATTTTCGGAACAAGCTGCCGGATCGAGAGACCCATCTTCGCGCTCTGCAAATGGAATACCTCGACTTTGATAAAGGTGTGCGGTCGGTCAAGGTCTTTGATCCAAATGAGGACTACAAGAAGTTTTATAGATTGGGCTACGACCCACAAAAGAAAGAACACAGGGCTGTGGATGTGCCTGCCGAGAATTCGAAGTTTATCCAGGAAAAGATACTGCGCGGTGGTGGCGAAACTATGGACGTCGTCGACTTCCAATCGAAAAAGGGTATGGATACCTTATTCGAGCAACTGCGGGACTACGCCACCACACGGTTCAGGAACGACTTCAATTCCTGTAGCACTCATGAATGTCTCCGCATGGTTGAAGTACTTAAACATCCTAAGGTTGGCGAGGTTGAGAAAGTCGCGCGTCAATTAGTAGCGTATGCCGCTCCGATGCTTTACCTGCGGCTAGCTCAGGATGGCGGATATTGTCAGGCAAAAGCATATCTCAGTGTCCCAACCAATGAAGGTGATGAGTACAAGACTTTCATCCAGGAGGTTAAGGATAATTGCAGAGCCCGCGGTTACGGCGATCCGGATATATCCATTACGGGCGACCGCACCAAAATTCAGCTGTTCGTTGAAAAATATGCTTTCTCTCTGAATAGCGTTCCTCTAATCGTAGGCGACTGCCACAACGAGTACTACAGCTTTTACCAATTGAAATCAGAGGGATCAGCCCAGCTTCATTCAATTCCCCTTCACATTCACAAGCAATGGGAGGGTGAATTTGACGACCTGCGTCAACTCAAAGATGAGAAAACCACAAGTCTGATTGAGGCAATCGAGATTCTCAGTGTTGGACCAGTACTTGGCGTTATCAAGGCACAGATCAATAACGGTCGGCGACAATACTCCTACAGTAAATATGTTTATCCGACATCGTTAAGTCAGATTCTCGGAAATAAACGCCAGGCAGTCGAATTCCTTAGCCGCGAGCAGTTCGTACGCGAGACTCTCCTGCAGGAAGTTCGTGGACGCCACGAGGAAAAAGTGCGCATGGCGCGTTCGGAGAAAGAAGATGAGAAGCAGCAAGCCATTGCATATCTGTGGGCGCTCGCATATCTAAGGTTTGCGGTGCTTACGGCTGGCTCACCTGAGTTTGCAATTGTCGATGCTCGCTCCAGCCAAATCACTTCCGTCTTTGATGCAGAGCCAGCGGCAGTACAGGATCCGGCAAGAGTCGCCGAGATAGCCCGAGAGAAGCTTGGAGACAGAGTCAATTGGCAGGGCGGGTTTCCAATGCTTGATCCTCCCTATATCTTCGGAAAGCCTCGATCAACGGGACAGGCACAGACCTAGTAATGAAATTGATGTCGATTTCTTGAAGTCGTCCTGCAATCTCCCGAGCCGATCACCTTAATCAGTTGGGTAAGCGTTCGGACATCACTGGATCAAGACTCCCACAAAGCCTGAAATGATCACCCTTGATTTGTCCTCGCTCGAAATGCGGCTACCTTTGCGCGATTTCCGCAACCGGTCGACGTGCACCATCTTCTGCGGTGGCCTTTCGTGCGGTCATAGAACCATAGGACACAAGCCTTGCCTTCGCAGCGCCGGATGAGGTCGAAGTCCCCATTTGCTAGCAGCTCTGCGACCGCTACCGCGACGGGAGCCAGAAACTCCTCGACCGTCTCTTTACCGTAGACGGGAGCCACATGAATGCTCTGTGCGGCGTCAATCGTCACCGCCATATGGTTTGGAGCGCCAGCCAGGAATCTGTTGAGCGCGACCAGCGACGGTTTCTTCCCAGACTTTCGATCCTGAACGGCCGCGAGCGCAATTTCACGAAGCTCTCTTGCCCCTTGAAGCAGCACCGCGTCGTTGAAAGGGAGCGCCCCTTTCGCAACTGGGACTTCTAGCCTTTTGAGCCAGGCTTTCACATCGCTGCCGCTTTGCAGTGTGTCTGTCAGCTGCCCTTTGACCATGCGACGAGAGTTGATGAAGTTGATCGCCAGATTGTCGCCCACAAAGTCGAGATGGTTCTCGTTCGTCGTGTCTTTCAAAATGGTATCCTTCATGGCTCTCAGGGTAACCGCAGACGCTATATTTACACGTTACAGTGATTCTTGCGTAAGTAAAAACGATTCAAGCAAAGAAGGCGTGTCTCGGTAGGGTTTGACGTATTCCTCAGAAGCGCTTCTTACCAATCTTCTGGCAAAATGGTTGTGCAACACGCCCGGGCTACCTCTCGGCCATTGTCATAAGCCCATCGCAGGCACATAGTTGCCTACCGTGTAACTTTTTATGAATCGATTATCTAGTTACCACAATCTCTTCTGTGTAACGCGAACGATGCAGTACACGTTACGCGGCAAGACTCGCGTCCGGCTTTTTGGGTCGCGGTCATGCGCACAGAAGCAAAAGGAGTGATCTATGGCAAGCAATAAAAAGACGGTAATTGTGACGGGCGCCTCTCAAGGAATCGGCGCTGGAATCGTTAAAGCGTTCCTGGAACGCGGCTATAACGTAGTGGGCACGTCCCGCAACGCGACGAAGTCGGCTGAGTTGAAGGCTTCCGACAAGCTTGTGCTGGTGGACGGAGACATCGGGGAAACCGCCACCGCGCAGAAGGTGGTCGACGCCGCTGTTCAGAAGTTTGGCTCGATTGATGCGGTTGTCAACAACGCTGGTATCTTCGTGGCGAAGCCCTTCGTTGATTACACCGCTGACGATTTTCGTGCGCTGGTCTCCACAAATGTCGAAGGCTACATTTACATCACACAGCTGGCGGTCAAGCAGATGCTCGCTCAGAAGACGGGCGGCAGCGTCGTAGCCATCACGACATCGCTGGTTAAGAATCCAGTCCATGGCGTACCGGCATCGGTGCAGATGATCACGAAGGGTGGTCTCGAGTCCATCACAGTCAGCCTGGCGTCGGAGTATGCGAAGGAGCACATCCGCTTCAACGCGGTCGCACCCGGGATTGTTGACACTCCGATGCACAAAGACAACCCGAAGGATTTCCTGAAGACCCTGTCGCCGATGGGCACAATCTCCACTGTGGAGGATATCGCGAGCGCGGTGCTCTATCTTACTGAAGCGGGCCAGATCACCGGAGAGGTGCTGCACGTGGACGGCGGTGCGCACAGCGGCAAATGGTAAGCCCGGGCAATTTGCAGCCGGTCAGCGCGGAGCGCTGGCTGCAGGAACTCGGGATCGTGCTCCCCAAGTCTCCCCATCCGCTTGGCGCGTACGTTGAGGCCGTCCAGTCAGGCAGCCTGCTCCTTCTCAGCGGGATGTTGCCGATCAAAGACGGCAAGCCTCAATACGTCGGGCGCCTGGGCAAGGAACTCGATGCGGATGCAGGCCGTGATGCTTTGCGAACCGCAACCCTGAATGCTCTATCCGTCGCGAAAGAGCATCTGGGATCGCTGGATCGCGTGACGAGGGTCGTTGGCGTGAGAGTCTACCTGGCTACATCTGGAGACGCGGACGTTAACCAGCCCCTCATCGCGGATGCGGCATCGGAGCTTCTCCGGGACGTATTTGGAGAAGGCAGGATGTCCGTGCGATCCGTTATAGGAGTAACCAGCCTGCCTCTGGGCCTGCCGGTCATGCTTGAGCTTACGTTCGAAGTAAACAACTAAAAGAGCGGGAGTGAACTCTCGCTTTTTCTGCAGAACACGTGGGGATCACGATGGCAAATCAGGTGGGCGCAAAATCCTGGACAGAAAATCGACTGACTTCTCGCCTAGGGCTGCAATATCCAATCATTCAAGGACCCCTCGGAGGCTTGTCCTCGCAGCGGCTTACGGCAGCCGTCTCAAACTATGGGGGACTCGGCTCGTTCGGCGCACACGGCCTCCAGCCGGAGGCGATCCGCAAAGTCATTCGCGAGATCAAGGAACTCACGTCAAAGCCATTTGCGATGAACCTGTGGGTTTCCATGGAAGACGAAGGAGCCGTCACCTCGACGGAAGAAGCATTCCAGCGCAGCCTCGCTCCTCTGGCAAAACATATTGAAAGTGTAGGAGGAGTTCTGCCCTCCTATCACCCGTACGAACCGATTCGATTCGAAGATCAGGTACAGGTTCTGCTGGACGAAGGGATTCCCGCGTTCAGCTTTATTTGCGGTATCCCCTCAAAGTCAATTCTGGATGAGTTCCGCCACAAGGGAGTCGCACTGATTGGAACCGCGACCACCCCGGACGAAGCAATTGCGCTGGAGCAAGCGGGTGTGGACGTGATTGTGGCCTCCGGCTTTGAGGCCGGTGGCCATCGCGGCTCCTTTCTGCAACCGTCTGAAGATTCGCTGACGGGAACGATGGCACTGGTGCCGCAGGTCGTCGATGCCGTGAGTCTCCCGGTCGTCGCCGCAGGTGGAATTGGAGACGCCCGCGGAATCCTGGCAGCCTTAGTTCTCGGAGCGGACGGCGTACAGATGGGAACCGCCTTTCTCGCATGTGACGAGTCTGGAGCGAATGCACATCATCGCAAGGCGCTCCTCAGTGGACAGGCGAAGCAGACCGCTCTTACTCGCGGGTTCACCGGAAGACTTGCCCGTGGCATCAAGAACCGCTTGCTCGACGAGCTCAACCAAAAGGGCACGGAGATCCTGCCCTACCCACTTCAACGTATGCTCGTGCGGCACCTGTCAATACCAGCGGAAAAGGCGGGGAGACCCGAATTCCTTCCTCTCTGGGCAGGACAGAGCGCCAACCTATCGCGGTGCGCAGATGTGCAGGCGCTACTCGACACACTGGTAAACGAAGTGTCTGAGATCGGCAGCGTTGTACAGAGCTGGAGCGCCCATCATCAGCTTGCGAAGACGCAGAGGCGGCAGAAGGCATCCGCACCGGCGGAGATGAAGTAAGGATTGTTCTCAGCTGATTGCCTACGCAACCCTCCACTGGCGTGTCGCCATTTCTTGCACGGCTAGAGCAGCGGCACAGGCCGCCATTCCATATAGTAGTGCGTCTGATCCTCGCGCAGGATTGAGAACCCAAGGCGCCGATGGAAGCTCAGAGAGCGGGGATTGAACCGGAATACACAGCTGCGGATGGGTAGTCTGGCCTTCGCAGCTTCTACTTGCACCCGCTGAACCAGCACAGTTCCGATTCCCTTACCTTGCAGCTTTGGATGGAGGGCGATATCCACCAATTGCAATTCGCCTTCGCCGGGCGCCACCCACAGCCGGCCTACAGGCTTGGCGTCGAGCAGCACCACGTGGTAGCAAGAGTTTGGGTACATTTCCGTATACGCCGACAACTGAGCGCGAAATTGCATCCGGATGAGTTGGTCTTTTTGCGTCGCCGAGATCGGCGCGAGCGCGAACTCGGGCTCGCGGACCGCCGAGTAGAGATCGTACAGGAATATCTCGTCCTGTGGCAGTGCTGGGCGAACGGCGAGAGTAGACATGGCTCAACATTGCGGCGGCACCGGTCCTTCGAACCGATCCCCGACCGGGAAAGTTACTAACTGCGCGGTGGGTAAACGCCCTGCAGGGCGATGCAGAAATTGAGCGTGAGATACGGCATCAGATTGTTGTGCGGTAGGTTGCCGCCCACTATCCCCACCATATTCGCGGCCATGGTTTGATTCTGCGTGGCGCCGCTGGCGTAGGCATTCACCGGCATGCCCGATGACTTTATAAGAATTGCGTTGCCCGGCTGGCCGACCTGCCCCCCAACTCTGGGCCCGTCGACGCAGTTGATGCCATGAGCGTGAGACGGCATCCCGGAGAGCTGCAACGTGACGGTAGCCGAACCGCCGGTTTCGCCAAGAATGTGGTCAGACAACCCTGGGCCCTGGCCCCAGAACATAGGCGCGCTGCCCTGGAGATTAGGAAGCCCAAAGGTGCTTCTCCCGTCTCCGCCATAGTAGGTCCCCACCAGCGAGAAAAGCGCCGTATTTTGGGTGATGGGCAGAAGCTGGCCGTTGCAAAAGGCCCATCCTGTGGGCGCGAAGTTGAACGGAAATATCCTTATTTCTGCTAAAAACTGATCTGCCATGTTGCGTCCTCCTTGCGGCTAGTTCCGGCTGGGGAATATTCCCTGCAGCGCGATGCAGAAGTTGAGCGTGAGGAAGGGCTGCATATTCTGATGCGGCTGGCTGCCCCCGGCGCCTGACAGCACACCTAGGTACATACCCACTAGATTGGTCGCGGAACTGTTGTATTCTTGCGCGCCGCCCAGCAGATTGGAAGTCGGATTGGGCGCGTTCGCGGCCGTGCTGGTAGCACCCCATGTATGGTTGTGGCTTGGAAACTCGGGGAGAGTGAGCGTGTGATTCTGCTCGCCGCCAGTCTGTCCAAGATTAAATCCGCTGCTCATATGTATGGGAGTCTGGCCCTGCAGATTCGGCAGGCCGAAATCCACCCGTCCGTCGCCACCGTAGTTATTTCCGAGCAGCGAGAAGAGCGCCTGGTTCTGATTGATGGGCAGGAGCTGCCCGTTGCAAAGCGCCCAGCCTTTGGGTGCAAAATTGAAGCTGAAAATCCTGATCTCGGATAGGTATGGCGTGGCCACGTCTTGTTCTCCTTGTCGCTGGCTAACTCTGAGTCGGGAATATTCCGAAGAGGGAGATGATGAAACTGACGCACAGGTAGGGCTGGATGTTGTTGTGCGGCTGGCTTCCTCCCTGGGATCCGATCGCCGCCGCCATTGTGCTGGTACCGGGTATGTTCAGATCGTAGATATCGGGTCCCGCAGCCAGAAAATTGCCATTTGGGGAGGGAGCGGTATTCGAATTCGTTGTGGCGGAGACCGTGTGGGTGTGGGCCGGTATTGTACTCGTCGTGAGAGTGACTGTTTCAACGCCGCCGGTCCCGCCCATGACGAACCCCGGCCCCAATTGATGGATCGGAAGCCGGCTTCTCAGGTCCGGCAGCGCGAAGGTGCTTTGGCCGTCGCCGCCATACGTGGTGCCGATGAGCTGAAACAGGACCTGGTATTCAGTGATGGGGAGCAGCTGCCCCTGGCATAACATCCAGCCATATGGAGCGAAGTTACCCCCGAACATACGTATCTCACCGACATAGGACTGAGACATGGCTCATTTCCTCCCAAACCGGAGTTCCGAGTTATTAGCTAGCGTTTATAGAGTCTGCGTTTAAGGAGTGCGGCGTGACGCGACAAACGGTACTACGGTGATGCGCTGATTCGCAAGAAAAAAATTGACGGGGGCAAAAGCGGCGAGCGGACCTGCATTTGCGGGCAGGCCACTAGCGGCTCCGGGCCGATCTCTTTTCTTTGTTCCTAGCGTTCATTTGGTTGTGCTACACTTCCCGCGTTTCAGCCTCGTTGCGCTGCACTTCTCCGTTTTCAGCTTGGATATACGAACGGTTCGTCTCAGCGGTCCGTTTTCCGTTCCGACCCTGGCTCGGAGTTGGTGAAGCTTGGTGGCGGCCACGCTGCGGAGGAGACTTATGCAGGAGATGAGAGCGAGAGCGAGCGGTCAGGCTGTTGTACAGAAGCCACGCGCGCTGCATGGCGTTGCGGGTTTGGCAGCTCTGCTGTTCGCAGCGTTTGCGGTGCCTGCATTCGCGCAAACCGTCGGCGGATCGAACCCCATCACCATTTCCAGTTCCAACAACGGCGTAGGAGTTTCGGCAAGTTCCACGGTTTCGGTCCCTGCCTCCACCTTCCCTGCCGGGGCGACAGTGACGGCTATATCAGTGACTTTCAACAGTCTCAACACGACCCAGCTGAATGCCCAGGCTATCGCGCTGAAAGCTCCGAATGGGACGGCTTTGGACTTTGTTTCCGGCGTCTGCAATTCGGGTAGTGCTACTTTCACTCTGGCCGATACCGGCGCATCTGGTACGGACAACTTCCACGGCATGGCTCCAGGGCTGGGCATCAGCACTTGTCCCAGCGCGCTCTCGGGTACCTACCTGCCCACCGACTATTATCCCGGAGATGACGTCTTTGACAACGGGGGAGGGGGTCCTTCGAGCTATCTTTCTGCCGGGATCAGTGCCTCCGGTACCACAACTTGCCAGGGCCTTATTCCTAGCGGCATGTGCGGCAGCTACGACTTCACCAGCGCTTTCGGACTGCCCACTGCTGCTACTAATCTGGAGGGGACCTGGACGCTGTATATCGCCACCCAGGTGAGTGGATTCAACCCAACTGGATCGCTTGGGTCGTGGACTATCACGTTCACCACGGAATCTGCGGCCGCGACCACGACATCCATTTCAGCCAGTCCGAATGGCACGACTTCGCTTGTCTATACGAGTAGCAATGTCGACGGCCAGGCCACCACACCCACCTCGGTAACGCTCACCGCCACCGTCGAAGTCAACGGCTCACCCGTCACGGCGGGCACCGTCACTTTCTACGACAGCACCGGTACCAGTGCAGGCATGGGAACCGTTCTCGCCTCAGGCGTCGCCGTCAACGGTTCGGGCCAGGCGCAAAAAGTCGTGACTTTTCCCGGGACCGATGAGGGTTCCCGCACTATTTCGGCGGTATATAGCGGGGTCTCGGGCACGTACACAGCGAGCACTTCGGCGACCCAGGCTACGGTAATAACCACCAACCATCCGTACAATCCGTCCGGCGCCACCTTCTGCAATGGTCCGATCACGGTTAGCCTCGACAACGGTGGGGCACCGTATCCCTCGCTGCTTGCTCTGGGCACCGGTTTTTCGCAGCTCCAGGGCACCATCGAGAGCGTCACCGTGAGCCTCAATAATATTAGCTTGCAGAACGACGCGGAGCTGGCCAACCTGGGCTTCCTGCTGCAGGCACCGGGCTCAAACACGACCGGCCTCGGGAGTTCCGGCAACGCGTTCCAGTTTCTCTCCTGGGCGGGCAACCCGTTCACCAGCGGCTCCCTCACGATGTCGGACATGGGTACGTCGACGATCCCGTATAACGCGGCCCCAAGCTGCTCGACGTGTCTGCCAACCGACAATTTCATTGACGTAGGCGCGGACAATGTGGACACGTTTCCGTCCCCCGCGCCGGCGCCGTCCGCCAGCGCCGCTCCCACCGGCTCGGGCACTTTCACCACGGAGTTCGGAGGGCAGGGAGCGAATAATACCTGGAGCCTGTATCTCGACACCCGGGTAGTCGAGCCCGGGGCCGCCGGAAAGATCGGTTCCTGGTGCCTGAATTTCACGATGCAGGCGAACGCGCATCCCACCGCGATGACGGTCAGCGGATCGCCGAATCCGGCTTCATTTACTCCACCTGCTACTACTGCCAGCGTCGCCCTTACCGCCAATGTTTCCGTCACCGACAGCTCGGGATTGACGGTGACTGGGGGCACGGTGACCTTCGTCGACGGCAGCACCAACCTTGGATCTGGCACGGTTTCGAATGGCCAGGCGACACTCAACACAACACTGGCGGAAGGCACGCATCAGATTGTCGCCACCTACAGCGGGACGAATACTGGTACCGAGTTCGGCATCAGCAGCGCAAACTTCGACCAACGCGTCAACACCGCAACCACGAACCCCACTTCGGGGTCGGGAGCGGGGCCGTACACGTATTGCAATACCGGTGCAATCACAGCCCCGGGTCTGGGCGCCGACGCAGGCGCGGCCGCGCCATATCCCTCGAACATCTTCGTGACGAACTTCCCGGGCACGGTGAATGCAACGACGGTCACATTGACCGGGTTCAGCACCAAGGATCAGGGCGATCTCCTCTCCCTGCTCGTGGGCCCGGGCGGCAACAACCTCGACTTTTTCTCGCTCACGGGCAGCAACGTCTCCACCGCTCCATCACCGTTCAACCTCACCTTCTCCGACTTAGCGGGAAGCAATATCGCGCAGGGCAGCAGCGGGAATCTCTCTTCCGCCGGCACCTTTAAGCCGACAAGTTACAACACGAGCATCAAGTACCCGCAATGCCCGCCCAACGCACCCAATTGCGCCAGCCCACCAGTGGGACCGCCGTTGGCTTCGAACCCATTCACGCCGACAAACAAAGCTGCAACCGCCGGAACCGCCATTCTGGGCAACGCGAGCGAGGCTGGAGTTTTTGGCGGCACCACTTCCAGCACCTATAACGGAAACGGGACCTGGAGTCTGTACGTGGACGACGGCGGCCCCACCGGAGGCGGCGAGGCGTCCTACCTCACTGGCGGCTGGTGCGTTAACCTCACCTCGAATCTGCCAACCGTGTCAGTGACCAAGTCGCACACCGGCACTTTCACGCAGGGTCAGCAAGGGGTGCCGTTCACGGTCGAGATTACCAACGACGGAACTGGCCCCACCGGCGACCCGACGGGCGGCAGCAATCCGTTGACCGTCACCGATACGCTGAACTCTGCCTTCGCTTATGCGAGCTCCTCGGGGACGGGCTGGAGCTGCGCGGCGGCTGCGCAGACGGTGACCTGCAAGAACGACTCCGCCGTGGCCCAAGGAAGCAGTTACTCGCCGCTGACGATCAACGTGAACGTAAGCCCGACCGCGAGCACCACCACGAGTATCCCCAACAATGTCTCGGTGAGCGGCGGAGGAGCCAAGAATGCAACTTCCAATACCGACTCAATGACCATTTTGCCAGCTGCGGTGCTGGCGGTTCAGAAGTCTCACACCGGGACCTTCACGCAGGGCCAAACCGCCCAATGGAACATCACCGTGTCCAACACGGCATCCGGCGGCATGACCTACGGCACGATCACTGTGTCGGACACGCTGCCCACTGGCTACACGCTTAATTCGTATACCTCAACCGGGAGCGCTTCTTGGAGTTGCAGCGGCACCAGCACAGTCACCTGCACGACGACGGGGGGAATATCTGGCGGAGCTGATTCGGTCATCACTCTCACGGTGAACGTGCCGGCCAATTCACCGGTCTCGGTAACCAACAGCGCGAAGGCCTGGGGCGGCGGCGACCTGACGCATACGAGTTCGGCTACGGCTGCGTCGGCGACTGACACCGCTACCGTAGTGCAGGTGCCGGCCAGCATAACCATCAGTGGTGGTAACAATCAGTCCGCCACCATTCTCACCGCATTTACTACGGCTCTTTCGGTGACGGTGAAGGACGCCAACTCGGTGGTCATTCCCTCGTACAGCGTGACCTTTACGGCCCCAGGCAGCGGACCGAGCGGAACGTTCTCCAACTCCACGGGCACGATTACGGTCGATACCAACGCATCCGGCATCGCAAGCCCGGGCACTTTCACCGCCAATAGTAAGGCAGGCTCGTATACCGTTACCGCGACGGCGGGAAGCGTATCGGCGACCTTCAACCTGACCAACACTCCCGGCGCCCCGGCGACCATCGTGGTGACCAGCGGCAGCGGCCAAAGCGCGCAGATTCTCACGGCGTTCGCGAACCCGTTGATCGCCACAGTGACCGATGCAGGCGGAAACCTGTTGTCCGGCGTGACGGTGACCTTCACTGCGCCCACGGGACTCACGTCCAGCCTCGCCTTCTCCAACGCGTCGACCACCATCAGCGCATCCACCAACAGCCTGGGCCAGGCTAGCTCCGGCGCGATGACTGCCAACCGCATCCCCGGCGGCCCCTACAACGTCCAGGCCGGCTTCGGCTCGACCCCAGTCAGCTTCCAGCTGACCAACCTTGGCAAGTCCCAGACGACGTTTGCATCGCTGACCACAACGGCCGCGACGATCGACGTTTTCGGCTTTGGCTTCACTGCGCCCAGCGGTCAGCTTGCCTTCACCAACGTGACGACGAGCACACCGGTCACGGCCCCGGTGACGCTCAATACCTCAACTGCCACGACCGCTCTAACCCCGCAGGTGACAACCAGCACGGGGGCAAACACCCTGCCAGTCTGGACCACGCTGGCCGACGTCAACGGCGACGGAATCCTCGACCTGATCACCTCGCTCTACGAGACGGATTCGGTGACGGTGCAACTGGGTAATGGCGACGGCACCTTCCAGGCAGCCACGACCTACCTGATTGAGTCGGGCTTCGGTCCGGCGGAGGTCCATGCTGTTAGTCTCGGCAGCAGCGGAAGCAGCAGTACGGTGGATCTGATCGTCGGCAGCTTCAATACGAATCAAATTGCGGTGTTGGTGGGCAATGGCAACGGCACATTCGGAACTCCCACGTTCTACACCGTCGGTTCGGCGACCAATGCGCCCACCTCGCTCACCACCGGAGATTTCAATCATGACGGCAACCTGGACGTAGCCGTCGCCAACACCGGAGACAACACCGTCAGCATTCTCCTGGGGCTTGGGGGGGGCACGCTGACGCTGTCTGGAACGCCAATCAATGTCGGCCGCGATCCCGAAGCCATCCGCGCAGGCGACTTCAACGGGGACGGCTATTCCGACCTAGCCGTGGCCAACTACTCTGACGGAACGGTCACCACCCTTCTGAACAACCAGGCCGGCGGATTCACCGCCACCACGAAAATCCTAGGCAGCGGCGCGCATTCCGGCCCGCAGGCATTGGCCATCAACGGCAGCGGGAGCAGCCAGCTGCTGGCGGTCGCAAACTTCGCCGACAACACCATAAGTGTGATGCAAAACAACGGAAGCGGCTCATTCGGAGCGCAAACGATCATTCCTGTAGGCAAGGGACCGGACGACGTGAACTTTGCCGACTTCAATGGAGACGGAATTCCCGATCTGGCCGTTTCCAACTACACCGATGGCACAGTCAACCTGGCGCTAGGAAGCTCGGGTGGAAGCTACACGGTGCTTGGACCATTTGGCGTGGGGAATAGCCCGTATTCCGCCGCTGTCGGCGATCTTGATCTCGATGGCACTCCGGATCTCGTCGTCTCTAATTGTTTCAGCAACAATGCGGGAGTGCTGTTGGACGGGACCCAGATCTCCGTACCCTACAGCGGGCTCTCACTGCCGTCCGGCGACTCCTTCAACGCTACCTATACCCCGGATAGCGCGAGCAAGTACGGATCGAGCAATACAGGAAATATAGCTCCCCAGTTGTTGCGACGATTGAATGCAATCCAACGGAGATCTCCCCCACAGAGTCAAGAATAAAAGGAGATTCACCCAGCACCATGAAGACCCGACCAGAAGAGATACACTCACAAGACGAGAACCTCGCGGCTCCATCTTCCCTAGATACGGCGAACGAACCAGCAACATCGAACCGACGTGAGCTGATCGAACGATGCGCCAAAGCTGCAGTCATTGCCGCCCCTCTGCTCCTGTTCGTATCCAAGGCGAGGGCCATCCACAGCAAACCATGAGCCGAAACAGGTGCCGCTGTGGATCCCGCTCCCCAGTACGGGGCCCTACTATTCATCTACTCCGATTGAGTCTATTCTTTCCTTGATCATTCGCCGTTATGGAGCAGTGACACTAGCAGAGGTGCTGGATCCATAGTTGCTGCTGCCGTTCGGAGTGTAAGCGGCGTGGAGCGTATGTCCCGCCGTTAAGGAAAATCCGGTATAGGGCACCGAAATCTGGTCCCCGCTCAGCAGAACTCCCGTATTGTTGCTGAAACAATTAGAGACGACGAGATCTGGCGTGCCGTCGAGATCAACATCTCCGACGGTGGCTGAGTACGGGGCGCTTCCCACAGTGAACGGACCTAGCACGGTATAGCTTCCACCGGAACTTCCCAACGCCAGGCTCGTAGTGCCACTCGAGTAGTTGGAAACCGCCAGGTCAGGGATCCCATCCCCATTGAAATCGGCAAAACTCACATCATCCGGTCCTTTACCAACACTGACGATCTTTTGGGTTGCGAACGTGCCGTTCCCATTGCTATGCAGCACGCTGACAGTATTGTCGTTGTAGTTCGCGACGGCCAGTAGCAGGGAACTCCCGCTACCATTGACCGCCAGCGCCTGTGGACCTGAACCCGCGCCGCTGCCCACACTGACTGTAGTTGCGGTGAAGGTCCCATTCTTATTATTCAAGAGTGTGGTCACCGTTCCGTCGTTGTAATTTGCCACAGCGAGGTCGGAGTAGCCGTCGCCGTTGAAATCGCCCGCACGTATTGCCTCAGGATCGTGTCCGACGCTGATGGATGGACTCTGCAGAGTAAGGCTGCCGCTGCCGTTGCCGAGAAGGACGCTGATGGTATTGTCACCGGTGTTGGCGACGGCAACATCCAGCTTGCCATCATCGTTGAAGTCGCCAGTAGTGAGTGACGTGGGCGTGTTTGCCGCCGAACCCACGGTGTAAAACACTGGGGTCTGGAAAGTGCCATTGCCGTTACCTAACAGCACCGCGATCTGATTCGTATTAAAGCTGGCGACAATCAAATCTAGCGTGCCGTTACCTCGCAGGCTCACCAAGTGGTTCTCCGCCGGTCCGAAGCCCTTGGCAATCAGGATGGTTGTGGCTGTTTGGAAGGTGCCGTCACCATTGCCCAACTGCACGCTTACCGAGTCGGTGAGGTAGAGCGAAGTGACAAGATCGAGCTTCCCGTCACCGTTGATATCCCCCAGCGTGGTCCAGACCGGAAGCGTGTTTGCTCCTGTGCTGGTAGTCACCTGCGGCAGCAGAGAGGTGGTCGCGGTTGAAGTATTGAGGGTCACCGGAGCCACGACGGCATTGCCCGTAGTCGTGTCCGTGAAGGCTAACTGACCGCTCGGCGCCGTGAAGCCAAAGCCAAAGACATTGATCGTGGCCGTCGTTGCTGTCAGCGAAGGAATCGTCGTCTGCGATTTATCAAAGATGGTCAGCATTCCGCTCACATAGCTGAAGGTATAGTTGGCTGCCGTCAGCGACTCGGCCGAGAAGGTGATTGGATATGTTCCAACCGTAGAACTTGCCGTCGCCGTGGTGGTCAATGTTGCCGATCCGGAGACTACAGAGGAAGTGTCCTGATTCACGAAGCCAGTGATTGCATAGGTGAAGGTAGGGTTAGCCGTCAGGTAAAGCCGCGATGCATTATTTGCTGTTACCGTCAGCATTGCCTTGGCTACCGTGATGCTCTGTGTCACCTGCGCCGCGGCTGTGTAGTTGGCATTGCCGGCCTGGTTGGCGGCCACAACCACTGTGCCTGCACCGGTAATGGTCAGCTTGCTGCCACTCACGCTTCCAGGGCCGGAGAGAACACTGAAGGTAATTGGATTGCCTGAGCCTCCACCGGTTGCTGACAGAGCGATAGCGCCAACTCCATAGGTCACTGCTGATGTAGGCGGCGTAAAGGTTATGGTTTGTGAGGCAGTGTTTACCGTGATGCTGTGGGTCACCTGCGCGGCGGCTGTATAGTTGGCGTTGCCCGCCTGGTTGGCGGCCACGACCACTGTGCCGTCGCCAGTGATAGTGAGCGCACTACCGTTCACGCTGCCGGGACCGGAGAGAACGCTGAAGGTGACCGGGTTGCCCGAGCCTCCGCCGGTGGCCGACAGGGTGATTGGCGAAACTCCATATGTCACCGGCGACGTGGGCGCGGTGAAGGTAATGGTCTGCGGTGCCTGATTGACTACGATGCTTTGTGTCACCTGCGGTGCTGCTGAGTAATTTGTATTGCCAGCCTGGTTGGCGGCGACAACGACTGTGCCGGCGCCAGTGATGGTCAGTTTGCTGCCGCTCACGCTACCGGGACCGGAGAGAACGCTGAAGGTGACCGGGTTGCCCGAGCCTCCACCCGTTGCTGATAGAGTGATCGGACTAACGCCGTAGGTCACTGGCGATGCGGGCGGTGTGAAGGTGATGGCCTGCGATGCCGGGTTCACCTTGATGCTCTGCGTCACCTGCGGCGCTGCTGCATAATTGGCGTTGCCTGCCTGGTTCGCGGCCACAACGACAGTGCCCGCGCCGGTGATGGTCAGTATGTTGCCGCTGACGCTTCCCGGGCCGGAGACAACGCTGAAGGCGATTGCGTTGCCAGAAGCCCCACCCGTTGCCGACAGCGCGATCGTGCCAGGTTGGATTACCCTAATGGCCATTGCCATCACGAGTCCCCATCCTTGGCCGGCGGGAGTGATCGACGTGGTGATCGAGGATGAGGCGGTCGTATCGTACCCATCTACGCTGTCGAGTTGGGTGAGCGTGCCTAGAGTCCAGGGCGATCCAACCCCCGTCACCCCTCCGCCAACAACCAAGGAGTTGAAATAAGCAAGTTCGTTAGAACCTGCAAGGGTCAGCGTGGCAACAGGATTGGCGTTGCTGGTGGATGAGCCGCAGCCATTGGTATCGGTATCGAATGCCGGGGTTCCTCCGGTTACTGAGAACTCATACGCCCACAGGTCGTCTACATAATCGCCAGGGTTAGGTCCATCGGTGTCCGTGAACAGCACCGTATTGGTATTCGCTCCACCCGGTGAGGAAAGCAGATAGAACAGCCATGAATGACTAGCGACTGATCCGCCTGTACATGGAGAATTCGGGGTAAAGGCAAAGACGTGTCCCGCGCCATCAGTAACGCCGGTCGACGCAATCGTGTTATCGATAGTGGCCCCGCCGATGACCAGATCCCCGGCTTTTACATTGTTGGGGAAGGTACAGGTATTTGAGGCGTTCGATGTGGGATGGCACTTCTGCACCAGCGTAAAGACGGGCTGCGACGCTGCCGTGACTCCGCTATAGGTCACGGGCGATGGAGGCGGCGTGAAGTTGATGGTCTGCACGGCCTGGGTCACAACGATGGTCTGCGTCACCTGAGCCGCTGGCGCGTAGGTAGAGTTGCCTGCTTGGTTCGCGGCCACCACCACCATCCCGGCACCGGTGATGGTCAGCGTGTTACCGGTGATGCTTCCCGGGCCGGAGAGAACCGAGAAAACGACCGGCTTGCCTGAGGCTCCGCCGGTTGCCGACAGAGTGATCGGGCCAACTCCGTACGTCACCGGGGATGGAAGCGGCGCAAAGGTAATGGTCTGCGCTATACCCGCAGACAAACCCGTGCCGCTGACGGCGATCAGCTGCTTTGCTCCCGCTACGTTCAGGGCATTGTCGGTAAGCGTTACGTCCTCACTCAGACTCGCAACGGACTTGGGGATAAAGTCGATCGGCAGATCGCATTGTTCGGCCGGGGTCAGGCTGATCGTACTGGTACAGGCATTACTATCGCCCGTAGCTTCGGGGAAGTCGGTGGGATAGCTGAGAGCTGAAAGCGTTAGCGTCGCGTTGCCAATGTTCTGGATTTCCACTGTCTTCGGGCTGTCCGAGCTTGTAGAACCCATGTCTGTGGAGGTAAAGCTTAAGGACGGCGCATCTGCGCGATCGATCTTCACCACCCGGACGTTGCTGGTATCGGCGACATAGAGATTGCCGGATGAATCGACAGCAATAGCGGCCTGACCGCCAAACCCGGTAGCGACAATACTCTCCGTGCCGCCCGGCGTGACCTCATACACCGTGCCGCTGCCTTGATCGAAGATATAAACACTGCCGGCCGCATCCACGGCCACGGCCACAGGTTTGCTGATTCCGCTGCTGCCTACCGTGGTCTGCGTGCCCCCCGGCGTGATCTTGTACACCGCCGGGACGCCAGGATCGGCGACGTATACATTTCCCGCTCCGTCCACGGCCACGCTTGCGGGTTGGCTAAACCCGCTGCCCACCGTCGTCTGGGCGCCGCCCGGCGTGATCTTGTACACGGCGATGTTTCCCGTATCGGCCACATAGACATTGCCCGCTCCATCCACGGCTACGCTTGAGGGGCTGGAGAATCCGCTCCCGATCGTCGTTTGTGTGCCGACCGGCGGTATCTTACTCACCGCCGCTTCGTTAGGATCGGCCACGTACACATTGCCCGCCCCGTCCACGGCCACGGCCACGGGATAGGCGAATGGGCCGCCCAACGTGGTCCGTGTGCCCCCAGTGGTTAATTTGTATATCGATCCCGAATAGGGGCTGGGACTTGGATCGTCTACAACCACGGCGGTCGCATCGGCAACGTAGACATTGCCGGCGGCGTCGACCGCCACCCCCTTGGGCGTGGAATATCCGCTGCCCACATTGCTCTGTGTGCCGCCCGGCCCATAGGCCACCTGCGGGCCGGTTCCGATCCCATAGATTGGCACCGTAGCCAGCACTGTGCCGGTGTTATTGGCGCCGGAATAGAACACCACCGCCCCCCGCCGGAGACCGGCAGCCTGGGGAGTGAACTTTACGTTCACCCCGCAGCTTGTGGCTGTGGTGTAGCTCGATGCCGTACACGTGCTCCCCGTCGCGCTGGCGAAATCTATGCCCGCCATACCCGTGGTCAGCACCCCTATGCTGCCTACCGTCGTGCCCGCGGCAATGGAAACGTTCACCGTCAGGGTGGAACTGCTCGATTCCGCCGCTTGCGAGCCAAGGTTTTGGCTGTAGGAACAACTGGCGTTTGCGGGCACGGTCGCGGTGGCTGGACAGGCGGCACTGGAGGGCGCCTGAGTTCGGAACGCGACGAAGGTCGCATTGTAGCCATTCGGATTTTCATCGTCCGTAATGGAACAGCCGGGACTTCCTTGATCCGTCTCCGCAGTGATGGTGGCCGTCGAAGTCGTTACCGTTGTTGCCACTGGGTCGTCGCCGTAGTCGAGCTGATTGCTATAGGTCACGTTGCCGTTCACTGTAAAAGCATCTCCAGCCGTGGCAAAGCCAACCACAGCCAGCTCATTGGGCTGATCGGGAGCTAGGCTGATCTGGCACGGGGCGGCTGTACCTGCTGCCGTGTTGGTCGCCCCGAGGCAATTTGAGGAAGTTGTCCCTTGTACCTCTAAGAAATTTATGGCCGCTCCGCCATCGGTCCCGTTTACGGTTGCACTGGTAACTCCACCCACTCCGCTGCACACGTAGAGAACGCACACATAACCGTCACCATCCGGCGTTCCACACGATCCGGCCAACTTATACGCCTGCCCCATAGAATCCGTCGCACTGACCCCGGCGATCGAGGTGTAGTGCCCCGGAACCGCTACGATCACATTTAGGTTTCCGGCCACCGTCGCCGGAAACGAAACCGTGTTCGTGCCGTTTGCCCCCACTGCCTGCCGCACCGTTTGCGCCCCGGCGCCCAGACTGACGCACAACAATAAAAGCAATGTGATTAGGTTTCTCAACTGGCTCTCCCTCTAGCGAATCGTTGATCTTCCCTGGTCCTGTGTTGTGAACCAGTATGTTTTCCTGCTGCCGGCACAGTTCGTGCTGAGCAGTGAATGCGAGCGATAAATCTCCCGCGCCGATCTCGGTGTTGTTCAGGTGAGCGGTTTGCGCAGGTGCAATTGAGGCAAAAGCAGCGCTCAGCTTAATTGGCAAGATATGAGCTGCCCGCAGGGAAGAGGTAAGGGCGGGGCCTACTCCACCGACGGGCGCGCAGACAACACGAATCATCTGCATGATTCGGGTCCAGCCCGAGGCAACAAGGATGCCTGGAACTAACGACAGGCCTTGGATCGGCAAATACTGCATGCCCTCATCCCGAAAACTGTCCGATCCCTAGGACCGGAAGAGGCAATTCCCTCTCATCAAGCGAACTCCGCTGCCGTTATTGATCCCATGCAGGAGGAGTCAACAGTGATCAGAATGGCGCAACGCAGGCTGCGAGGGGTTGAAGAAGTACTGAGGGGGAGATGCTAGCTGCACATTATCGATAAACCCAGACTAGAATTGCAAGTTAAAAACTCTCGATAATTCGACACCCCAGAGCTTCGGTCATCGTTTACTTCGTTGAAACCCCCCCTGAACTCGTCCCGCTACCTGTTTATCTGTTTCGCTGCGAGGCATGCGGGAAGAGGCCAGGCCTGGGGTCTCCTCCAAGGGAAGACCAGCGTGAAGCAAGTTTCTCCTGGGAAACAGATATGACCGAATCGGTCCAAGTTTTCTTGAAATCCATGCCAATGCCTCTCTTGGTGCCCGAAACGTATTACGCGAGTGTCCCAGCTGCACCTGCCGCGCCGGATGTGAAGATCACTCGGATCGCCACGACCGGAATCCAGCAATCCCCTGAGTTGTTCCGCCGACCCGGCCGGATGCACTTCGCCCGGCGTGATGACAGCTGTGAGTTACGACTTACATGGCCATGGCTCGGTCGTCACCGTCTCAGTGTTCACGACCTGATCGGCGAACACGCCCTCAAAGGTTGGCGCGCAGAGGACTCTCTTGCTTTGCGCACCTGCTTCGCTGAGCGGTACCCCCGCCCATTTAAGGATAGTAGCGATGAACGACGTGTGATCGAAGTCGTGCGCCGAGCCTTCAGGTGCTCGAAAGACTGTTCCCGGCCTCACATACGGCGAGATGAGGATCGTCGATATGCGTGCACCGAACAGATCAAACTTGAACCCGTTTTCGCCTGCCTTTTCATCGGGGGGAATAGCGCCCCACTGTGGCCCGACATGGTCGTAGGTGCCGCCGTGCTCATCGAACGTGATGATGAACAACGTCTCATTCCTTTTCCACTGCGGTCCTTCTGTCACTGCCTTGTACACGTCATAGAGAAATTGTTCCCCCAGACATATATGGGCGTTCGGGTGATAGTCGGTCCCCTCTTGCAGTGTTACGACGTGCGGTATGCCGGGTGTCGTCCATTTTGGCTCAATGTAGCTGAAGGCCGGCAGTTCTAACGGCTTGCCGTCTTTCCCGATTTTCCCCCTCGCCCGGTCGTAGAACGTCTCGATGAGGGCGAGCTCACCGCCGGACTTTAGTTGCGGGAAGAGGCACTCGGTGTACGATTTGCCGCCGTAATACATGTCGCTGAAGTAGATTCCCCAGCTCTTGGGATTCTCTGCGCCGGCGAGCCATTCGAAGATCGTCTTCACGCCGCTGAACGGGGGCTCTGGAGGTGGCCACAGAATTTGATTGCTCTCACGGCCGAGGGACGTGCCGCAAATCGAATAGGCGCGGTTCGGGCCCGTGTCTGACGGCAATGAGCAGAACCAGCGGTCGCTGACCGCATATTGGCGCGCGAGGGCGTTGATCACCTTGGCTTGCGCTGGCGTGTAGGTCCACAGGATGTCGTGGGGTTCATTATCCCAATACGAGGAATAATCCTGAAGGAACCCTTTCATTGCAGGAACGCCGCTGTTCGATGATGGGAGACCGGAGATGACCTGCTGGTTGCCAAAGAACTGGTTCATTACCCCATACCAGCTGCGAAGGGGAGCTCTGATATCCACGGGGTATGCCCTCAAGGCTTCATAGGGGTCGGTCGATGGCACCGCGTTCCCCTGCCCATTGTTCCAGACGGTGTCCGATATTGGAATCACGTCAACCGAGTTACCGCTGGTGTCAGGATTCGAGTGTTTCCCGACCTCGAGACCGTCGTATCGCTGCGGGCTATTGGGTGGATAGAAGTAATTGGGAATGGAGTCTTTGTACAGCCACCCAAGCAAGTTGTCGAGCGACCGATTTTCGAGCATGAGAAAAACGATGTTTTTCACCTGCTGCAGGACAGGTTCGGGCATGACATCCCTCCGATCGCAGATCCAGTCCTTCACTGGATCCGATTTGTGTGCTGTTGCTGGCACCCTCGTGAAACTTGAGAGCGGTCGTCGATTAACTCGGTTTAAGAACTATGGAACTGAGAGAGTCGGTGCACGTCCTAGGCCGGAACAAATTCAAATTGCAAAGCTTCCCCGTAGTCCCCCCAATACACATAGCTGCTCCCCGCGGCGTAGCAGTATCGGTTGTGGTTATTCCAAAGCCTGAATCGCTGATCTCCATCTTTGTTGTAAAGAATTCCCGCAGCCCAGGCCCATAAATTCAATTCGGCTGAATTGTGGTCGGCTACTTTGTTGGGTCCGAGGTATCGGGCCGACCCCCGCAGGGAGTCGACATACCACAGGTAAGGGACCCCATCCCAGACATACCAGGAAAACCTCAAGCCAGCAGGCGTGCCCTCTGAACCTTCGTAGTTGACATAGTGATTGCCGTAGGTGGACAACCAGCCCACAAATGTGTGGCCCGTTTCAAGGTAGCACTTGACGCGATATATCGTTCCCGCATCCATCAGAGTAGGCTCGTTCGATTGGGATGCCACAGCTTCGTCAAGGGGCTGGTTGGTGCTCATATGCGTTTCTCCTTTTCCGGCACGGAACGATCTGTCATGGTTAATGGCTCATCCCGGCCATTCCAAGGCCGCCGCCCGGTGCATGCAGATCGGGAACGATATTGATGTTCATCATCATCCCACCGTCTTCATGGTCCAGGATGTGGCAATGAATGACGTACTCGCCGATGTAGCGCTCATAGTGAGTTCGGATGTGCACCTGGTATCCGTTTTCGACAAAGACGGTATCGCGGAAGACGTGGTACATATCGCAATACTGGTTCCCCAGCCCCTGCGTATCGGGAACTATATCCTTCCTGCAATTGCCGTCCTTGTCAAAGATGGATTGCTGGCTGCCGTCGGGAGCCAGGCGCGTAACATCCATCACTTCAAATGGATTGACGTGGATGTGAAAGATATGCGGTTCTCCATCGGCAGTCAGCAGCCAGTCATCCGTTGTGTTGACCTGCCGGGTGACGTTCACCACATTTGGGTCGTACGATTTGCCGTTGATCTGGAACAGTACGTTGTTGCCCTGGACATTGATTGCAAAATGGGCGTGCTGCTGCTGGCTGCCGGGAGTCACAGGCCCCAGATCTGTAAAAGGAGCCCAGGGCGCAATGTTGCCGGTCAACAGTCCTTTGCGTACGTCTTCCGGCAGGCTCCCGTTCCCGTTGCGATCGTAAAGAGCCTTAAAGATGTAGGTCTGAAGATCCGTAGTGACAGCGTGCCCGCCTTCAACGTGGATGTAGGCAAGAAGCTGTGGCGCGGACGGTCCCTGACCGCCATTGTTCCCGTTATTCGCGCGCTCTTGCGGCGGAGCAGCCTGGTCGAGCAAACAATAATAGCCGTCTTCTGGAAAGACCACCAGGACATCGCTGCGGTAGCCGGGTTGCAGATAGTTCGAACCGTTCGAGCTGGTCACGCTCACGCCGCTCAGCGTATGAATTTTCGTGAGCGTCAGCCCGTCGACCGCGATCTCAAACTGCGGAATGAGAGTCTGCGGCATCGCCGGACAAGCCTTGGCTAAATCCGCTTTCTGCTGCTGGCGGTTTCCGCTCAATGCTGAGGTGGCAATCAGGTCCGCAGCCCCTGCCGCCGGCGAAGCCGCGCGCACGATCTGCAGATTGATTGTGTCATGAATGCCGGCATGGAGGAATCGCCACCGCTGAATCTCACCTGCGGCAATCGTCATCGTGGGCTCCACAATTCCGTTGACGCTGGTGAATCTCCCATTAGTGTCCCAGATCGTCGGAGAATCGAGCTGCAGAGTAAAGTTCTCGACGACACCTCGACTCACAAAATTATCCGGCGTGGGCGTCGGACATACCCACGGCGCGAACACGGCCGGCGGAGGATTAGTCGCGTTCAGGCCCGCGATATCAAAGAGACCCTTCGCCGTGTAAATCTCCTGCCAAGGGCCTCCGTCCAGACTTGGGTCGTTCTTGAAGCACGCATAGGCGATCTGCTCAAAGTGGAATAGCTGCTCCTTCATCGGTCCACCATTGGCATCGTGCAGGATAGTATCGATGTCCGCGATCGGGTGCGGATTTTCCGGTGTAGGAGGCGTGTAAGCTCGATTGCCGCGTATGATCAGCATGCCCGAAGCGCCGCTGGAAACCTGCACCGCAGTCGAGCCGTGCCGGTGCGCGTGATACCAAAACGTCCCTGCCGGATGATCCGAGGGAATGTTGATCTCATAAGGGAAGTTGGTCTGCGGAGCAATGTTGAGCAGCACATTGTCGCTGTTCCCTGCCGGCGACACATGCAGGCCGTGCGTATGCAGATTGATTGTGTTGAAGCAGCTGACTCCGGGCGGCAGGCTCAGCCCCGACGGCGGGTTCTTATAACAGCTCGGATCGTTCGCAGGGAGTTGGTTGTCAAGCTCGATGCGCAGCGTGTTACCCGGATTTACCTCGATCGTCGGACCCGACTTACAGCCGCCGTAAGATCGCAACGTCACCGGATCTTCTCCATGATAGGGGTCGGTCGGATCGGGATTGTTGATGGTGAAATCAGCACGAACGAAATCCAGCTTGACGGAGACGATATTGCCATTTCTCGTGATCGAGCCCTGTGGCTGGCAGGTCTGCTGAGCTGCCTCCCTGACTGCAAAAAGATTTCCGGAAGGCGGTCTCGCTTCAGTGAATGACGGCGGTTCCTCAAACGGATGCACCTGTGCCTGAGCGTAGTTCATGCCGCAAACCACAAACAGCATCGCCCATGCGGCTACCAACGCAAATGTTGGAGTGGTCGTCCTTTGCATTTCTTCTCCTGACGTGTTCTCAATCGGAATTCATTGGCGGTGTTGCGGCCAGAAGCGGCCGGCAGAGCAGGCAGGCAAACTGCGGTATCAGCGCACGCAACTGCGTCTCGCTGCTTCGAGGCATCCGCAGGGTAAGGCCTCTGAGAGCAGGCTCAGCGTCGCAGTTCGTGCACATCACAGCGCTCTTTGCATTGCTGGTGTGTCCATCGAAGATTGCACGGTCCTAGGCAGCGTAGCCGGATGCTTGCTTACACCCGGAAAGGTCGATCGCTCAGGCGTTGTTCGCGCATAGTGTTCGCCATGAGGTTCTTAAAAGCCCGGTGTGCGCCCCGGGGAGATGAGTCGAACGCGCAGATCGATAGAGTCAGGAGTGGATTAAAGGTGAATCAATAGAGCATTTAAAACGGTGACGAGACAATACTCCAGAATGATGCGGCCCGCAACCGATTTTCTCGTGGTCATAAATTATGAGTTGGTCGTCAACTACATCGACTTAGAAATGCGCGTCTCAATCGGCGTCGGAAGTTAATGATGCTAGTTTTCATCGGTCTACTGAATGAGAATAATAACTCGGGAATGCTGTCCTTCCATGAGTCACTTACTCGAAGTCGTCGAAGCAGAAATCTAACTTGACAAATCAGATAGGCCATGATGAAGTTCTGGGCGGTACTTTGTTGCACTATTCTGCAACATGAATGACTAACGATTGAGAACATTTTCGGATTACTTCGAAATTTCTTCTCGTTTACCCGGACTACAACGCGGCACGAAAAAGATCGACTCAACTTAGCGCGCGACAAAGCCTGAAGCGAGCGCCGCTACTTCACACTCGGTGAATGCACAGCCTGGAACTCCATCATGCAAACACAACTCCCAGCTATTTCCCGATCTGGAAGACGCCGGGGATTTCCTTCGTGATAAAGCAACCAGTCTACTGGTTTCGTTCTTAAGAGTTGCGTAACCGCCCGCTGATTCCCGCGCCGCTCTGACTTAGAACCGGCCCAGGCTGCTGAATGTCAGGCCGCTGCGACTTCGCGCGAAAACCGGTCGCCGGATCGGGCAGCCCGGTTGAAAAGAACTGAGGTCTTTACGATGGCAGACGAAATTGCAAAGGCACCACAGTTGACACGCTATCAGCGTGTCAAAGCGATCCTCAGCGAGGCTTCCGTGGATGCCAGCCCAAGCTATCAGGGCTACGGAAAATTCTGGGAGCTGCCGCTGACCCAACTGCTCGAAGTTGTGATCTACGGCGTTCGCATGATCGCCACGGCGGTTCCCGCACCATCCGCGTTCACTCCTCCTCCACCGGCATCATCGTGTTGTCACACCAATGCGCCCAGCCCGCCAGACACGCCCGCGGCGACCGGCAGGACGCCCGGCCGCGGCACTGCCTCGGGACTGATCATCGGCCTCAGAGGTCAAAGCCCGTTTGACGGAACACAGTTTCCGCCACTGCCCTGGGGTGGCAAAGCGGTCGCGAGCGCGGATATTCAATTCATCCAAGACTGGATCGACGACGGCTGCCCAGAGACGGATGCTCCGCAATCTGCGATTGAGGTACTTGAGTCGACAGTCAAGGCCCGCGCGCGTGGCGATGCAGAAGTCCCGCTGTCACCCGTCTCTTCAAACCAATATCGCGACGACCAAGGCAACGTGAAGGCGCGCAAGAACATTAACGCGCTCCCGCCCGACGAACTGAACCGATTCCGCGCGTCCCTCGCGAAAATGAAGTCGCTCGACAACTACTATCAGGACGAACGCAGCTTCGCCTACTGGGCTCGAATGCACGCCAACCTCTGCCAGCACGGCTGGGAAGAATTCCTGACCTGGCACCGTCTCTATCTGTACTACTTTGAGCTTCAACTGCAGGACAACGATCCGTCGGTAACGCTTCCCTATTGGGACTGGACCGACAACACCACACCCGACCTCGACCTGTCGCTCTTCGATGCAGCTCAGCAGGACCCATCGATCAAGACCGACAACGGCGTGATCCCGGAAGCCTATCGCTGCTTCCTCACGCAAGCCGGCTGGGACGCGCTGAAGGCAGGCGGCGTTGTTCCACCCGATGTGCTCGATAAGCTTATGAAACTGGTGGAGAGTGGCGCCAGCTACAACTCCGGACTGCGGCTGTTTCAAGCCGCCGACATTACCTATGGGGCAAACAAGGCCAGCGACAAGGCAATCATCGCCACGCTGTCGCAGATCAATCCCTTGTGGCATCCGCTGCGCTGGCCTGGCGGCGACCAGGGTCTGATCTTCGAAGCCTATCCCACGCCCGACGACGTGCAGCGCATCCTTGCTCTCCCAAGCTTCTTCAACTTCGGCAGCGGGCCGATGAACAATCATTTCTTCGGCGCGGTCGAGAACATCCACAACCTCATCCACAATTTCTCCGGCGGCGCGAACCCCAACTACAAGATGGGAACCAACCCGTCCGACCGCAACAACGAGCCGCAATTCGGCGACATGGTCAACGCTGGCGTCACCGCCTTCGATCCCATCTTCTGGGGACATCACAGCAACGTCGATCGCCTCTGGGCCCAATGGTCAACGCTCCACACCGGCGCCGGTCCGGACAATCTCAGCTCGGTCCTGCCGCCATTTCCGCTGGGCGTTCAGGACACGCTCGACATCGCCAACTTCGGTTACGAGTACGTGAAGTCCGAGCACACATACCCGGTCAGCAACCAGCTTGCCGTCTCCAGGTTCAAGTCAGCCAAAACAGCAGTCGCGAAAAATGTTTTGAAAGATCACAGCAGCGCGGAAGTGCGGCTGCACAAAGTGCACTACCGCACATGCGGCGGCTTCCACGTTCGCGTCTTCCTCAACTCCCCTGGAGCCGACGTCAAAACACCCGCGCGCGGCAATGATCACTACGTCGGCCAGTTCAACATGTTCAGCGGCTTCTGTATCGGAGGCCCCGGCCACTGCGATCCCCCTCCGGAAACACAGCGAAAGTTCGACCGCCGTTCGCGCGCGCATAAGACGCCCGGCAACGTTCGCCTCGATGCGACCGACACCGTGCGGAAGCTCGCCGCTCAGGGGGAAACCGCGTTTCAGGTGAACCTCGTCGTTCTGAACACCGACGGAACTCCGGCGGACGACGCGCTGATGATGCACGGCGTCTCGCTGATCTTCAAGGAATAGCTCCGCAGCTTCACCCAGGAGATGGCATGACACCGACCTACAAAATTCATCCGGCAATTGGAATCGCGCGCCTCGGCAACAGCTCGGAATTCTATCTTGCGCCCGAAAAAGCTGGCGGCCTGCCCATCCAGTGCAACCCCGACGGAACCGTCACGCAACCCGAAGAGCCAGTGACGGCATTCAAAGACAACGCAGGCGCCATCAAGCGGCAAGCCGCACGCTTCCGCGTCTTCATTTATGACGACGCCAGCCCCGACGGCCGCGAATTGAAGCTCAACGACACCATCAAGATTCTCAACCAGACCTCCGGCCAGATCATGACCGGAACCCTCACCGACGTAATCTGGACCGTCTATCTCGCCAACAAAAAGGCCAGCTGGTACGAATTCGACCAAACGGCTGGCGAGCACGGGTACGCGCCCGACGCCGTCCTCCGCAACCAGGACATCACCGACCCGGACCTGCGCCAGAACCTCATCATCGATCCCGGCCCTCAATCCGTAGCGATCCAGGCAGCCAGCGGAGCGCCCGCAACCGCGCAGTTCTCCCAGGGCCAGAACCTGAACCAGACCTTCCCTCCGCCGCTGGTCCCCAATTCCATCACCACGCTCGGCGAGATCATGGCCACCAAGCAAGGCGACCACGCTCGTCTCGTCGTGCTCGGCGGAAACGGAAATTCCGGGTCATCGAAAAAGGGCCTCGGCGAGCCGCACATTCAAGCCTTCGCCAACAACGACGGCTGGTTCGATGACGTCTCCGACGGTCCCGTCACCGCGCAGCTGCTCGTCACCGTCACCGAGATCGACGGCAGGCCGCTCAATCCCGGCGACACGACCTTCACCGCCGCGTCGGTCAACGTAGACGATCCCGCGTGGGTCATCGTCGCCTATCCGCGCTACGCGCCCGAGCTCGTCGATGTCGTCACATTGGACGACGTCATCTACGACCTCTCCGTCCGCAACTTCGCCTTCAACACCTACATGTACGGCGTCCCGCCCTTTAAGCTCGACGCGCCTCCGCACAGCCAGGAAATATGGCAGAAAGAGGCGAAGTGGAATCCCAACTACTACCCATATTTCTGGCAGGAAGTATGGCCGATCCTCACTCGCCCCTACTACTACCAGTTCGTGATGGATTTCGACCCACTGACCGGCGGCGATCCTCATGAAACCGCGCGCGGCAGCAGCGGCAACATGGACCCCGACTTCATCTCCATCCCGCCCTTCGACGACGAAGATCCCACCGAGCGCGAGATCCGTTACCAGCGCCGCATCTTCATCTACCACATGCTGCGCAAGCCCGGCGGAGAAAACCAGCTCACCACCGCCATGAGCAAACTCGACTCAAACCAGCATCCCTTCGCCATGCCGTACCTGTGCGGCGACAATCCCCTGTCCAACACTAGCCCGTCGAAATTCCTGCGCCTCACCGAAACCCAGCTCTTCATCCTGCGCCAGTGGGCCGAAGGCAAGTTCATCAACGAAAAGATCGAGAAGCTCCCGCCGCGCCCCGTCCCGCCCGGCGAAGAGCTTGACCGTGGCACACTGGGCTGCGCGCTCGGCGGAGCATTCTGCCCCGGCGGCGAGGTCTGCTGGATCGTGCGCGATCCGGCCATCTACTCCTCGCCTTATCGAATCAATCAGGCATCCCCTACGCCCGGCGGCCTCAGCCAGCCCGCCGTCGTTGCCGGAGGCACCGCAGCCGATCTCGCCGCCGGACTCGAACCCGGCGACATCACCAAGTACGACGCCGTTCCCTGGCAGTCCGACTTCAACGAGTGCTCCAACCAGCCCATCGATATCACGTATGAAAACTGGTGCGAGATCTATCCCGACAGCACCGGCGACCCCGTACAGCCCGTCACCCAACTCACCTACTGGTGGCCCGTCCATCGCCCCATGGAAGTGACCACCTACCTCGGCGGCGCCAACTACACCTTCGGCCCGTGGTCGCCCACCGCGCAGACCCACGTCGGCGATCTCCAGATGGTCACAGCATGGGCCACTCTGGGATTCATCCTGCGCAACCCAACCGCAACGCCCGGCAGCAACAACGCCGAATTCGTCAACGTTCCCAGCGGCAACATGAACGCGTGGAAACCGAATGGAGGCACGCAATGAGTCAGTCACCCAATATCGGAAGCCTCGTAGGCATCTGGACCTATCGCAGCTTCATCAACGATCCCGACCTCTCGACGCCCTACGATCAATATCTCTTCGGCTCCGGATACATCACCGTTCAGGAGGCGCCGATGGGCGTCTTCAAAGGCGTCATCGGTGACACAGGCTGGTCCCTCGAACTCAACGGCTCGCTCAACTACGGCTATCCCTGCGTCGCCCGCTTCCAGGGCAAAGGCGTCGTCGGTGGCGAGGAGTGGATCTACGATTACCTCGGCTTCGTCATCCCGCCCTGGCCGAACGGAGTCGATCAGCTTCCCGCCATGGTGGGCACTATCGTCCGCACCATCCCCCACTCTGGCGGAGCTCCCGGCACCGTCGCGCCCGCAGGCGTCACCGCCTCGTGGATCGCGGTGTGGAAAGGCCCCACGGCATAACCAGCGGTGCATTACGACGTCACCATTCTCGGTGGAGGACCCGCGGGCAACGCGGCTGGGCTCTCACTCAAGCGCCTGCGTCCATCGCTCAAGGTTCTCATCGTCGAAGCCTCCCGCAATCACCAGTGGCAGGTCGGCGAAACGCTGTCGCCCGGCTGCAAATCCATCCTTCAAAGCCTCGGCTGCTGGGATCATTTCTGCGCCGAGTGCTTCATCGAGTCCTACGGCACCACTTCCGCCTGGGGCCATGACCGCGCCAGCGACAACGAATTCATCTTCTCGCTCGGCGGCAGCGGCTATCACATCGATCGCCTCCGCTTCGAGCGCCTGCTCTCACACTGTTCGCAGCAGGCCGGAGCGGAGCTGCTCTCAGGCTTCCACGTCGCCTCTCAGGAATTCGTCGGAAATAACAGCTGGCATCTGACCCTGCGCGGCACGTCAAACCACCGTCCATCAAACATAGAGCACGTCGAGACACACTTCGTCATCGATGCCACCGGACGCGCAGCGTCTTTCGCCGTCCAGAACGGTGCCCACAGAAGCGCGGACGACCGCCTCATGGGCGTCTTCACGCGCTTCACATTTCCCTCCGGCCTCGCGCCCAAAGACCCGCGCACACTGATCGAAGCGCAGCCGGACGGCTGGTGGTACTCCGCGCTCACCCCCGATGACTGCATGGTCGTCGCCTGGATGAGCGACGCCGACCTCATCCGCGCACATTCCCTGAACTTCGCCACCAAATGGCTCGAACATCTTCAGCACAGCCGCCTCACCAGCGCGCGCGTTGTGCAGGGCCAGCCCGAGCTGCCGCCGCGCCTACAGGCAGCGCAATCGCAAATCCTCACCCGAACCTCAGGCCCGGGCTGGGTGGCCGCCGGAGACGCCGCGACCGCACTCGACCCGCTCTCCTCGCAAGGAATCCTCAAGGCGCTGCGCACCGGAAAGCTATCATCATTCGTAGCACTCGATTGTCTGACAGGTCGCCCATCCACCCAGTCGCGCTACGACGCATTGGTAGTCCGCGACTACGAGCAATACAAAGGAGCCAAGACCTGGTTCTACTCTCAGGAACAGCGCTGGCCGCACTCACTCTTCTGGTCACGACGGTACTGATCAGCCGACGGAAATGTTAATCACAAACCACACGAGAGACGATGCAAAGCTTTCCGGAGCCAGTCCCTGAAGACTTGCTCGCACAATATAGACCGCGACAAAGAAGGAAAGCTCGGCGATTGTGTAGGCCGCATAGCGATACCATCTTTGTCTGTTCTCGTCTTTCTGTTTGTCGGGGTCTCTCACAAAGCAAAGCGCTGGACAACATTTCAAAGATCGTTGCCTACTTCCCGGATTGTTCTGGCTTTCTGATTGAATCGTGCCATAGGTCGGACTGATTGTAGACATGTCTCTTGGTTAAGGCATACCTCAAACAACCCGTCCCACAAGCCCTACCTATTTTTATCGAAACAGAAGTGACGTTGGTAGTCCGGGTGGGTAGCTTCATAACGTCTTCGGGAGCGCGATTAGCGCGCGCTCGTCCTCAGTGTTCAGCCTCTCCCACGATTGTGTTGTTCCTGATCAGAAATTCTCCTCGTCTCTCGCCACCTCTCGCGATGACAATGTCGATCTATAAACCTATTGATACGTCAGGACGCTGTGCGCGTTCTGTTCCAAATCTGCTGTCGGAAGCGCGCGACCGCCTGCTCCAACCCACGTGCGAGTCCACTGCCTTGCGACGCTACGAATCATGACGAGAACGATCAGCGCCAGCGTTGTGTAAATACTGAATCCCAACCCATAGGATCCGGTAAATTGTTTCGATTGTCCGAGCAGGTTTGGCAGAATTGAGCCGCCGAGCGCACCAACCTCTCCGATCATGCTTCCCGCAACAGCAGTGGTGGCAGGCCACCGCAATGGAACAAGCTGAAACGTCGCGCCGTTCCCCGCGCCCAGAGCGGCGAAGCACAGCATGAACAGCAGAGTGGTTCCAACAAGAGTTGGAGAACCCATCAGTCCGCAGAATCCTGCGATCGCGATTATGAAGACGGCGGTGAGAGTTGTTATGCCTCCGAAGCGATCCGCGAGCCAGCCGCCGAGAACGCGTGTGGCGCTGCCAGTTAGAGTGGCAAGCACAGTCAAGCTGCCGGCTTCGACCTTCGAGACGTGAAACTGCCTGAAGTAGAGCGACGGCAGGAAAGTGGCGAGTCCCAGAAATCCTCCGAAGGTGATGATGTAGATGAAATTGAAGGTCCAGCCATCTTTTTCCCAGAGACAGCCCAGATGCTCGACGAGGCTCTGGTGTTCGATGTCGGGCGGCTCCTGCGCGAGGAAGATCATGACGCATAGCGGCAAAAGCATGAACAGCGCCGCGAAGCCATAAACATGTTGCCATCCAAAATGTTGGGCAAGTCTCGGAGCCAAGAGGGCGGCGACAGCCGTTCCACTGTTGCCTGCCCCGGCAATGCCCATCGCGAGTCCCTTGTACTTCTTAGGAAACCAGCCTGCGCCGAGTGAGAGCGCTACCCCGAAGCTCGCCCCGGCAATGCCTAGCAGCACGCACATGGCGAGCACATCGTGATAGTTCCTTACGAAGAGAAAACCGTAGAGCAGCGCGATGACGATGGCTGACATCTCCACGATCGCTGCGTTTTTTCTGCCGATGTACTGCGCCAGCACCCCGAGCGGGAAGCGCATAAACGCGCCCGCGAGCGTGGGGATGGAAACCATGAATCCGATCTGGCCTTGCGTGAGATGAAACTGCTCCGATATGAACGGCGCCATAGCTCCGTTCAGAACCCAGACGGCGAAGCTGAAGTCGAAATACAGGAACGCCGCGAAGAGCGTAGGGATATGTCCAGACTGTCGAAATGCCTTGAAATTTGCCACCATTCGTCTCCAGATAGGGATGTCTTGTATTTCCGCTACATATAGGCATGAACGTCGGGGTTCATTTATCTCCGGCGACCTGGCCGGACGATGCGCGAACTAGTTCGGGGTCGAGCGCTCTACGCGTACTGCGCACTGCTTGAAATTTGGTTCTCGTGAAATCGGGTCATACGCTCCGAGCGTGACCAGGTTTGAGTTCGACTCCGCAAAGTGGAACGGCATGAAGACCTGACCGGGCGCAACGATACCGGTGATTCGCAACTCAATATTCTTCACACTGCTACGACGCGAGAAGACTGTAACGCGATCATGCGGCTTGAGCTGGAGTTTCGCTGCATCCAGGGGATTCATCTCCAGCCACGCGTTCGGCACCATGTTGTGCAGCAGTGCTACTTGCGCTGTCTTGGTGCGGGTGTGCCAGTGTTCGACGGTGCGCCCGGTGTTGAGGATGAGGGGATATTCATGATTTGGCTGCTCGATGAACGGCTCGCAGGGAACCGAGTAGAGCCGCGCCTTCCCGTCGGGATGCTCGAAAACGCCATCCTGATAAAGACGGGGCCCACCCCACTGCACACCAGCGCGCTCCTCGATTTCCTTCCAGGAGAACTGGCTGTAATCACAGAGGCGTCCATGAGAAACACGCTGCCATTCCTTGTATGCGTCCTCGGTTGTCGCCCAGCCTGGGTAGAGTTCGTGACGAACGCCGAGACGCTCTGCAAGATCGAGAAAGATGTCGAAATCTGCGCGCGCTTCTCCGGGAGGTACGACGATACGGTTCACCTTGCTCACGCGGCGTTCTGAATTGGTGAAGGTACCTTCTTTTTCTCCCCAAATCGCCGCGGGAAGGACCAGGTCGGCGAATTCACTGGTCGGCGTGGGGTGAAAGCCATCCTGCACGACAAGAAACTCAAGACTTCGCAGAGCCTGCTCGAGGACAGAGTAGTTCGGGAAGGAGACGACCGGATTCGTCGCGATGATCCAGAGCGCTTTGATCTTGCCCGCTACCGCGGCTTCGATGATGTCAGGGTATGCGAGGCCGCGCGCACTCGGGATGCGATCGGTGCTGATGTTCCAGATCTGCGCCAGTTCTGCGCGGTCCTCCGGCTTCTCAAACTTGCGGTAGCCGGGCAGGCTTGAGGTGAAGCCGCTTTCCCGCGTACCCATGGCGTTGCACTGGCCGGTGATCGAGAACGGTGAGGCTCCGATGCGTCCGATATTTCCGGTGATGAGAGCAAGATTATTGATGGCGGCAACGGTGACTGCGCCCTGCGTTGAATGATTTACGCCCATTGTCCAGCCAATGAAGGCGGCTTTGGCACGTCCATAAAGTAGGGCTGCGTCCGTCAGTGTTTCTTCACTCAGGCCGGTAATTGCGGCAACGCGATCCGGAGTGTAGTCGGAGACGTAAGCCGCAAACTCCTCGTATCCCGTGGTGTGCCGGGTGATGTAAGTCGTGTCAACGAGTCCTTCGCGAATCAGGATGTGTGCAATGCCGTTGAGCAGCGCGATGTCGCTTCGCGGTTTGATGGGCAGGTAAAGGTCGGCCAGCATCGCGGTTTTTGTCACTCGCGGATCAACAACGATGATGGTGCGGCTCTTGTTGCGATCGAGACGCTGACACAGGATCGGATGATTGTCTGCAATGTTTGCGCCGATGAGCAGAATCACGTCAGCGTGCTCAATGTCTGCGTATGCGCCGGGAGGGCCATCGCTGCCGAAAGAAAGCTTGTAGCCGCTTACAGCGCTTGCCATGCATAAAGTTGTGTTCCCGTCGTAGTTGCGCGTGCCGAAACCAAGTTGCACGAGCTTACCCAGCGTGTAGAACTCTTCGGTGACAAGCTGTCCAGTGCTGATAACGCCGAGAGCCTCTTTCCCGTATCTTTCCTGGATGGCGCCGATCTTGTCGATCATGGTATCGAGCGCCTCGTCCCATGAGACCGGCGTGAGCGTGCCGTTCTTGCGCAACAGCGGGGTCTTGGCGCGGCCCGGGGCAGTCAGGATGTGATGCTCACTCAGCCCTTTGGGGCACAGCTTTCCGCGGTTGACCGGATGCTCGGGATTCCCGCGCACACTAACAGCCTTGCCATTTTTGACGCCGACGAGCATTCCGCACCCAACCGAGCAATAGCCGCAGGTGGTCTTCACCCATTTGTCGGCGACACGTGAGGCAGTGACGAGCCCGAATTCGGCGTCATATCCGTAGGAGTACTTACCTCGGCGTGTGTCGATGCCAAGCGCGCGGCGTATGCGGGCACGGGCTTTCATCGTTCGCCCCCACGTTCAAAGGTCAGGGCCATATTGAGCGGAACAACTGAGACGAAGAAGAGATACCGTGCGAGCAAAATCCCGGTGAAGACTGCGCCACTGGCTATAACGTATCGTCCGTTGAACCCGCAAAGACCACCTGCGACGACGAGGCCAAATGAGGTCAGCAGAAGAGTGCGCAGCTTCGGTGTGTTGAGAAGCGAGGCGGTTGCGCGCTTTTCAAAAACGGTCGCACGACTGAGGCGCAGCAGGCGCACTCCCTGATTTGCGAGCCACAATGCCGCAGTGCATATCGAAGACCAAGCTGGAAATTTCACGTTAGTGTGCGGTAACGAAAGGTGTTGCAGAAAATGAAGCGCCGCTATCCACAACGAAACCCGGCTAAGCAACGGTGCCGCTGCAGAACCAACGACTGCCACGCTGAGCAGAAAGTCGAGCGGCGTATGCACCGTGTTCCAGGCAGGACGGGCAGGAACGAGATAGATAAAGGCACTCGTGAGAATACCGGCGATGCCAAGGATTGCGGCGACCCACACAATCGCGTCCAGGACAACTGTAGGAATGGGGAATATGCCGCTGATTCTGAGACACGATGCGGCTGTTGCGATCGAGAGCGCCCCGAAGAAGAGCGTGAATAGCAGCACCTCACGGCTGAGCCAGGAACGCCGCCACATCTTCAGAGCGCGCCACGCATAGGCAGGCCTTCCCAGATGGAATACGGAGATATTGAGGGTAAATGCAGTCGCAAACAAGAGCAGCGTGAGCGTGGCAGCGTTGACTGCGCGATTGCTGAGCAAAACGGCGAGCGATCCTGCGACCGCCTGCATGAGCGTGGTCATAAAGACAAGCGATAGATGCGCATGTTCGGGACGGATGCGATCTATGTCGACGCGCTCAAGTGAGGCAACCGACTTCGACGGGAGCGTAATTCGCGTGGTGGAGATGGTTTGACCGGCGGCGGGCATGCCGGGCGATTCAGCGGCGGAGTAGTCTACGCGCCACGCATCGACATTCATGATCTCAATCGAGATGGCGCCGTCAGGACATGCGGTAACGCATGCTGGCTCAAGCCCGTCACTCAACCTTCCATGGCACATATCGCACTTGCCCACGACTCCGCGCTCGGGATTGAACTGCGGCACACTGTAAGGGCAATTCCACACACAATACTGGCAGCCGATGCAGGCTTCCGCCGAGTGCAGCACAATTCCCGTGTGTGGATCTTTGGTATAGGCGTTCACCGGGCATCCCCGCAGACAATCTGGATCGAGGCAGTGATTGCAGCCCATGGAGAGGTAGTGACGCTGCGTATCGGGATAAACGCCGCCCTCGATTTCTCCAATCCGCCGCCAGTGCAGGTCTGCCGGGTTGCCGTTCTGCTCATTGCACGCAACCTCGCATGAGCGGCAACCGATGCACTTCGTCATATCGAAATGGAATCGATACTGTTCGCCACGAGCCAGCGGACGATCGGGAATGAGCAACTGTGTTGCTGCTTCGTCCACCGGATCGACCGTGACGCGCACGAGTCCATCGCCGGCTTCGATGTGCTCATGTAGCGGTAGAGACACTCCTGGCTTTCCTCTCCGTGCTGCGATTCAGCTGCGCTCAATAAACGTCGCGGTGATAACGATGCTCGTCCTTTAGATTGTGGACATATTCTTTTGCGCCGTCATGGCTCATGCCACCCTGCTTTTCGACAATTGCGTGCAGCGTGGTGTCAACGTCTTTGGCCATGCGCGATGCATCGCCGCAAACGTAAACCACGGCTCCGTCCTGGAGCCATGCCCAAAACTGCGTCGCCTGTTCAAGCATTCTGTCCTGCACATACACCTTGTGTTCCTGGTCGCGTGAGAATGCTGTGTCGAGGCGCGTGATGTGGCCGTCGGCCGCCATCTTTTCAAGCTCTTCGCGATACAGAAAATCATTTGCCGAGTTGCGTTCTCCGAAGAAGAGCCAGTTGCGTCCCTTCGCACCCGTGGCTCGGCGCTCGTGCAGAAAAGCACGGAAGGGAGCAATGCCGGTACCCGGACCGATCATGATTACAGGCGAGTCTGGATTTTGAGGCAGACGGAATTTCTTGTTCGGTTGAATATAGATCGGCATGCGTTCACCCACCAGCACCCGGTCGGCAACCAGCGTGGAGCAGACTCCGCCACGTTCGCGATTGAGCGAACGATAGCGGACAACAGCGATAGTCGTGTGGACCTCTCCCATGTGTGTGGATGGGCTGGAAGAAATGGAGTAGAGCCGCGGCGTGAGCTTCGGAAGCATGGCCACCAGATCCGCTGCGTTGTGGATGACCCCGGGACACTCTTCCAGAAGATCGATCAGGCCTCGTTCATAAACGTATTTCTCGAGATGGGCCTGCTGCTCCGGCGCAAGCAGGCCAAGCAGCGTCTTACACTGGCCTGCCGTAGCGTATCGCTCGATGATCTTGCGACTGAGTTTGGTAATAACAAGATGATGTCGAAGCGCATCAACCAGAGAAAGGGTGCCGGTTTTGGGAATGTCTACCTGTTCCTGGCCGCTGAAAGTAAGCGCGCGCAGAATGTCCTCGAAGAGTACAGGGTCGTTTTGCGGAACGATACCGCAGGCGTCTCCAGCCTCATATTTGAGGCCAGAGTTTGCGATGGACCAGGTGAGATGCAGCGTCAGCTTGCTCGATCCATTTCGCGTAAGAGCGCGTTTCTCGACCAAGGGTGCGAAGTACGGATTCTCGCGCGATGGCGCTGTGGATGGTGTAATGACAACCGACGGCGTCGGAGCCTGAATCTGAGTTGCAACCGCAGCGAGAGAGTGGGTTGGTGCTAAGTGCTGTGACGCGCTACGATCAGTTTCAGACTCGGCCGATAGGGCTTCGAGGCGCTTTAGTAACTCAGCCTTCCAGCACGCAAAGGGTGCATCGAACTCTACGTCACACTCGACTCTGTCACAAATGCGATTCGCGCCAAGCGAAGCGAGCTTGTTGTCGAGGTCGATACCAAATTTACAGAACGTCTCATAATGTCTGTCGCCGAGAGCGAAGACCGCGTACTGGAGGTGTTCGTAGCGGGGAAAGTGCTCTACGCAGACTTGTTCATAGAATGGCTGCACCGCGTCCGGAGCGTCTCCTTGACCATATGTGCTCACGATGAAGACAGCATGCCGAACGTCGGCCAGAGAGGCAGAAGTGTAAGCTTCGAGCGAAATCAGAGAAGCATTGTAGCCTCTGCTTTTAAGTTCCTTTGTCAGCTTGCGTGCCAGGCCTTCTGCGGTGCCCGTCTGCGAGGCGGAGAAAACGGAAACCTTCAGTGGCTCGGGTTCTGCAGCAACAGCAGGCGCCAGCGCGCTGGAGAAGATCCCGGCGAGAAAGCCGTTCAGCCATGCGCGCTGTTCCTTTGTGAACGGCGCATCATCGGGGACGAAGGGGACCATCGACGGCATTCCAGTTAACTCACTTTCTCTTCACAAAATGTTTTGAGAGACGCGATATCGTGTCTTCGACTGAATGACAGGAAGGATTCTTCAGGTGCGCGCAGTCGCATGTACGCGTCGAACAGACGCTCCATGATCGGAGGCAGATCAGCGAACTTGATAGTTGGGACCAATTCGCGCGCCAGCCCTTGATCCTCATCTGAGCCACCTCCAATGACAACCTGATAACCCTCCTCGCCTGCTACCTTCGCGCCTAGCAGGCCGATATCGCCGATATAGTGCTGCGCACACGAGTGCGGGCAGCCGGTAACGTGCAGGTTGACCGGCTGAAGAATCGCAAAGCGCTGGTCAAGCAGCGTGGCAAGTTCAACCGCGTGCTTCTTCGTGTCAGTGGCAGCGTAGCGGCAGCCTTGGTTGCCGGTACATGCGACCGTGCCGGACATGACTGTGCCGGCCGTGATTTTCAGTCCGACAGCAAGGAGAGATTCCGTGGCCGCTTCCAGATTTTCAGATGCCACGTTGGGGATGATTAGGTTCTGCCACACAGTCAGCCGCAACTCGCCTGTGCCGAGGCGCTCGGCGATGTCAGCCAGCGCATTCATCTGTCTAACAGGCAAACGTCCAACGGCCACGGCAACCCCGACATAGTAACGTCCGGGCTGTCGCTGCGGATGAATCCCAATATGCGCGGAGCGATCAATGAGTTTGCGCGGTTCACATTTCTCCACCGGGAAACGGAGCAGGGGGAACGCGAGACGTTTTTCTGTTTCTTCGATGAATTTCGCGATGCCCCAGCGATCGACCAGATATTTCAAACGTGCTTTTTTGCGGTCCGTGCGGTCTCCGTTTTCGTTGAAAACACGAATCATCGCCGCTGCTACAGCTACAGTCTGACTAGGGTTGAGCAACAAGCCGCAATCCGTGGCGAACTGCTTATGTCCCGTGATCCCGCACAGCAGAACACGGAAATAAATTCCGGCCGGGATATCACGCCCCTCGCCAACCCTCACCGCAACGAAGCCAATGTCGTTCGTGTCGGCGAGCGTACTAATCGAACCTCCGCCATCAAACGCGATGTTGAACTTCCGGGGCAACCCGTAAAGATCGCGTGAGTTGAGGATGTAATGGTGCATCGCCTCTGCGAGCGGTGCTACGTCGTAAAGCTCTTCCCGATCAATGCCGGAAAGTGGCGATGCGGTAATGTTGCGGATGTTGTCTGCGCCGGCGCCCCGCGAGGTCATGCCAAGGTTTTGCAAACTCGTCAGTACGCGAACGATATCCTTTGGCTGGAACCCGCGGATCTGCAGATTGCCACGAGTCGTAATGTCCGCGCGTCCTGATCCCCAGTCGGACGCCATCTGCGCAAGGCCCCGCATCTGGTGCGCCGTGAGAATGCAACCAGGCACGCGCATCCGAAGCATGAAGGAGTCCTGCGCAGGCGCGACATAAAAGAGGCCGTGAAACTTGAAGCGGAAAATGTCTTCGGCCACAGGCGCGCGACCTTCATTCGCATGCGCGAGAAGCTTCTCCCAGATGTCAAGCGGATTCTCTTCTCGCTTCCAGCGCTCCTCTTTACAAAGGTCAGAAACGGGCGTTCCGAAGTACGTTTCTTCTGGCAGCTCTGCAGCCTGATTTACAACTCCTGACGCGGGCTCGCTTGTAATCAACCCTGAGGCAGTATGGCCGACAAATGGGAAGTTGCCGCGCTGCGATACGCCCGCAAAGAATCCCTGCAGGTAGTGCTTCTGCTCTTCCGTGAAATTGCCCGCGTTTCTGAACAGCTCAGTTGCCATGACAGAAATTTCCTTATCTGCTCGTTGCATTGGCGAGACGGAACCGCTCGTCTGCGAACCGCAGTCAAAAGTGCCCGATCAAACACCGCAGCGTGCGGTGGATCCATAGCTCTTCGCGGAGCAGGATGGTTGTAAGGATTTCCTGCCATGACACGGCGTGGTGTCAGGCTTTCTGGCGCTGGATTCGCTTCCAGTGGAGCGATCATACTGTGGATAGTGTGTGACCGCAAGGTGGAAGATGTGCGTCAGCTGCTTCCGCGCCGATTGTTGTTCCACATCGAAGCGTTAACCATTTCTGGATAACCATTTTGCGCGTTGTGATTGGCCGGATAAATCTTTTCTATCGCGCTCTTTTCCCGCTTTACGCCGACTTTCAGTGATTCTCTGTTTATATGGTGCATAAACAAAATCAATTGCGCTTTGTCCGTTTTGATTCATGCCAAGATATAAGTTGAAACTCAAATGCAAACGCTGCGGCATCCCGGACCATTCAGTTCAGCGAACAGACGCAAATCATCCTGTGCGTGCGAGCCGCTTTTGATGAGCGCGTTTATGGTAGTGGAGGATAGCGATGGCGCACGCGAGCTTTGATGGGTTGCGCGTTCTATCGCTCGAATCCCGACGAGCGACTGAGGTTGCCAAGCTCATTCGAACGTACGATGGTGAACCACTGGTTGTATCTGCGATGCGCGAGGTACCAGCGTCTTCCAATAGGCAGGTCTTTGAGTTCGCGGACAATCTGATGCATTCCGGTTACGACCTGGTCGTGTTCCTCACCGGCATTGGCGTGCGAACGATGTTGAGTGTCGTCGAGACAAAATACGATCGCGAGTCTTTTCTTGCTGCATTGCGCTCGGTGAAGGTGGCCTGCCGTGGACCGAAACCATCGAGCGCATTGAAGGAGCTGAACGTGCCAGTGGTCGTCTCCGCGCCAGAGCCATGTACATGGCGGGAGATGTTGACTAGCCTTGATACCGAATTTGGAAGCTCCCTGGGACAGTTCCGCGTAGCAGTGCAGGAGTACGGTGCATCCAATCCCGAACTGCTCTCCGCGCTCACAGAGAGAAGTAAGCAGGTGACAAAGGTCCCGGTCTATCAATGGGCTCTGCCCGAGGATCTGCAACCTCTTCGCGAGTGCGTTCTCGGAATAGCAGGCGGAAGCATCGATATCGTGCTGTTTATGACAGCAGTGCAGGTCATTCATCTTTTCCAGGTGGCGGAACAGATGGACTATGTCGACGAGCTGCGTCGGGGACTCGAGTCCGTTGCGGTACTCTCCATCGGGCCAACGACCACAGAGGAGTTGCGGCACTATGGCGTCACGCCGGATTTCGAGCCGTCACGGCCGAAGATGGGCTTCCTGGTAAACGAAGCGGCGCAATATGCTGGCCGTCTGCTCGACGAAAAACGCGGTAGCAGGATGTCGAGCCTGGTCTCGAGCGGGGATGCAGCGGCGTCCATAAACGCGCCCGATGTCGAAGACCGGCTGGCTATGGTCAAGCGTGTCGCGCCATCTACGCCCGCTATGGCTGGGTTTCGTGACGGTCTTGCAGCCTTCGATTTTCTGCATGAAATCAGCAGCCGCTTCGCTGCAGCAGATTCATTTCATGTGGTTCTGAACCGCATCGTGGATTTTGTCTCGACTCTCATTGCTTGCGATTCGTGCTTTATCTATGTGCTGGAACAAGACAAGCTGGTGCTGCGCGCATCAAAAAATCCGCACGCAGATATTGTTGACCGTCTGGGAGTGAGAATCGGACAAGGTATTACTGGCTGGGTAGCAGAACATCGTGAGCCGGTCGCAATTGCCTCCAATGCAGCGAACGACCCACGCTTTGAGGTCTTCCGCAATCTGCCTGAAGATCATTTCGAGGCAATTCTTTGCGTCCCGATTCTCTGTGCCAGCAAAATCGTTGGAGTTATCACCCTGCAACATCGCCAACCCTACCACCACAAAGAGCAGGAAGTCAGGCTGCTTTCCATGATCGGCTTTCTCGTAGGGGCAGAGATAGAACGTGCGAGGCTTGAAGACGAGAATGAGCAGCTTTCAGAGCGACTTGAAGCCCGCATCGCTATAGATAGAGCAAAGGGAGTTCTGCAACGCGATCTCGCGATCACCGAGAGCGAAGCATATCGCATGATGCAGCGCGAGAGCCGTCAACGACGCAAGTCGATGCGCGCAATCGCGGAGGCAATTCTCCTCGGCGACGAACTGAAGACGATGAGCGGCGGCACGGAACAAACAGTCGACAAGAAATCAAACTAAGGAGATGCCTACCGCTTCACGTCTTTGCACGCCTTAAGGAACGGAATCCGGGACTTTTCATAGTTATCGGTGGTTTGATTTCCATCCGTTTCGAAAGTCTGATCCCTCAGTCAGAGTCATTTTGCTCTCTTTTGTCTCCCGCCCAAATGGCATTCGAATCCTAAGAACTCTCTCCCGTGCTCGCTCGTCTTCAAGGTTTCGCGTTCTCGCATGCAGCAGATCGTTGAGCGCCACCATGCCGACGATCTTCCCGTCGCCACTCGGATCAAGAACCGGGAAACGCGTAAAGCCGGAGTCAGCCATGCGATTCACGACCGTCCTTAAAGGCTCATCGGCGAAAGCCACTTTGGGTTTCTGGGTAGCGATTTCAGAAAGCCTGATTGTAGGCGCCTGGTCCGGCATTCGTTGGTAGAGCTGTGCCAGTTGGTTTCGCGTGACGACTCCAACTAACTCATTGCTGGAATCGAGAACCGGGAAAAGATGCTGACCCTTTGGGTTCTTAGTCGAGTGGATGAGATGGTACGCCTCTTCCAGCGTTCCATCGCACGGCAGAACAACAACATTCGTTCTCATGACCTCCCTCACGAACAGAATCTCGAGCGGATCGAGTGCATATTCACGGCTGAGGTGATAGCCACGACGCGAGATTTTCTCTGTGAGGATTGAGCGCTTAAGGGTGAGTACAGTGAATAGATGGGCAAGGAAGCAGGCCACCAGAAGCGGCAGAAGCATATTAAAGTCGTGCGTCAACTCGAGGGCAAAGACGATGCCGGTAAAAGGAGAGCGCATTGTGCCGCCGAGAATTGCGCCCATGCTGACAAGAGGCCAGAATCCTGCGCCGAACTGTGGGAAGAAAATGCTTTCGATGCCACCGAGCGCCGCTCCCATCATCAACAATGGCGCCAGAACACCGCCGGAAGTTCCGGAACCAAGCGAAATCATCCATATCGTCGACTTCACCAGCAGGACTCCAGCGAAGATCGTAAGAGGGACATTCCCATCCAGAAGCATCCTGATTGTGTCGTAACCAACACCGAGTGCCTGTGGAAAGATGAGCCCGCCCAATCCAACAAAGACACCGCCGATGGCAGGCCACCACATCCAATGAATCGGAAGTTTCTGGAACAAGTCTTCGGCTGCATAGACGCCGAGGGTTAGCAAGGCTGAGAGTGCTCCGGCGGCGAGACCAGCGACGATGCAGCCGCAAAGTCCATACAGCCCGATAAAGGCGGGATGCGATGCGACGGGAAACAGTGGACCCAGTCCCAACACGTAGCGCCTGGTAACGCAGGCCGTGGCGCTCGCAAGAGCGACGGGAATCGCGCTACGAGGCTTCCATTCAAACAAGAGCAGTTCCACGCCGATAAGTACGGAGGAAAGCGGGGCCGCGAATGTGGCCGACATGCCCGCGCACGCGCCTGCAACCAGCAGTGTACGACGCTCCACACTCGTGAAGTGGAAAAACTGGCTGATCATTGATCCGAAGGCCCCGCCCGTCATGATGATGGGCCCTTCGGCGCCGAAAGGGCCGCCCGAACCGATGGAGATTGCTGCGGAAAGCGGCTTCAGGATGGCCAACCGCGGGCGGACACGGCTGCCGTTCATCAGGATGGACTCGATGGCTTCGGGGATGCCGTGACCGCGAATGCGCTCTGATCCATAACGTGCCATCAACCCGACAATCAGTGACCCTGCAACTGGTACCGCTATGGCATAAACACCGAGATGGTTTCCTGCCGGAGATACAAAGGAAGTTTCGAAGCGATGATAGTAAAAAATATTCGTGAACAGTCCGATCAGCTTCAATAGAAACCACGCGACGTACGTGCTGATGATGCCGATGATGATCGCTATCACGGAAATAGGAATGACCTGTACGGTCGTTGTGAAATCGCCAAGCTCTTCGAGGCATGGCTTGCGACGTCTGTTAACGGAATGAGGACTCATAACAGTTTCTCGTGTCTCCGCCGGTAGTGCCGAATCATCGCCTGGAGTGACTCAGAAAGAGCGGGGCCTAGAATACGCAACTCTTCCCAGTGCAGGGCCGAAAGCCGATGGAGCAGCGCTTCACCTCGAGGCGTGAGTTCTATGAGCACTTCGCGGTGGTCCTGCTGCCCTTGGTGACGTCTCAAAGCACCTTGGTCAACGAGGCGATCAACTAGTTCCACAGTACTGTGGTGACGAAGACAGAGTTGTTGAGAGAGTGCAGTGATCGTGGGACGGATGTCCTTGGGCAAGCCCTTGATCGCCACGAGGAGCTGATGTTGCTGGGGTTCGATGCCGCGAGAACGGACCGCTTCTTCGCTCGAATGCAGAAAATACCGGATACGGTGCCGGAACTCAGCGAGCTGGCGAAAGCCAGCTTGTGAAATATCCGGTGCGAACTCTTCCGCACGGTGGTCATCCTCACTAGGAACCATTGAAGGAGACCTACAATCTAGCTAGATGGTACTATCGGTAGTTTTGTTGTATCGAAGATATCCATGGGAGATTACATAAGCGCGTCTGCAGAGTTGATGACGCGTCATTTCACCGTTCCAGGGTGTTTGCTGCGTAGAGCTTCAAAGCATTCATATCCGGGATGATGAGCATACGGCCCTGAGCGGCGATTAATCCATCCTGTTTCAGCCTCGCGAACGCACGCGAGACCACATCCCTGACAGAACCGATCCGGCTAGCGATTTCCTGATTGGAAAATGGGAGCTGAAACGCGATTTGACCTTGTGCCAGAAAGGCCGTGCGTTCAGCTTCTGTGACAAGAAACGAAGCAAGCCTTTGCCCGACGTCATGGAAAGCCAGCTCTGCTACCAGCTGCGCATGACTCCTCACTCGCAACGCCATCAATTGCAGCGCCTTTAGGGCAAGCGACGGATAAGTGCCGCAGAACCGGTATACATCACTTTTCTCGATGAAAAGCACTATTACATCCGAGTCTGAAGCTGCGGATGCCGGGTATGGCCCGTCATCGAACACAGGAACATCACCAATAACAGTACCCGCAGTAGCGACGAGTATTACCTGCTCGCGACCTTTGGCATTGTGCTGAAAGACGCGGATCTCGCCGCTCACCACCACAAAGATTCCCTTCGCCGGTTCCCCGGCAAGGAAAAGCATCTCACCTTTTCTGAAGTGAAACTCAAGCGCCTGCTGTGCGATGTCCGCGAGTTCCTTTTCTGCCAGACATCCGAATAAAGCCGTACGCCGAAGGGCTGCGATCGTCCCGCGTCCATGGCGCGCTCCAGAAATGATCGCCACTATGACCTAAGTCATAGCATACGCCGCGCAAGCGGCCTATCGTGTCGTCAGAAGATGGTCTGGCTTTGTCGGAGACGAACTTGGGGCCCCTTACCCAGGATCTGCACGCACGCAATGAACAGGATGAGAAAAAGGTCGACACGTGGCAGGAGAGTAGTTATCTGGATGCCGAGTATGGCGTTAAATCGTGGTTCCTGACCCAGGACCATAAGCGCATCGCGATCCTATATCTCATCACCACGGTCTTCTTTTTCATGATCGGCGGCACCGCGGCAGCTTTAATCCGGCTCGAACTGCTTACCCCCGCCGGTGATCTGGTGGCCGCCGATACCTACAACAAGCTCTTCTCCATCCACGGCATCATCATGGTTTTTTTCTTTCTGGTGCCCTTCGCACCTGCCGTGCTGGGGAATTTTCTCATCCCACTCATGATCGGAGCGCGCGACGTTGCTTTTCCTAAGCTCAACCTTCTGAGCTGGTACCTCTTTGTGATTGGCGGCTGTTTTGAGCTCTACATGATGATCTTTGGCGGCGTCGACACTGGCTGGACCTTCACCACACCGCTCAGCACGCATTTCGTAAATACCCATGTCATCGGCGCTGCAATGGGTATTTTCGTTGCCGGATTCTCCTCCATCCTGACCGGGGTGAACTTCATCGTCACCATCCATCGGCTGCGCGCCCCGGGCATGACCTGGTTCCGGCTGCCGCTGTTCATCTGGTCGTATTACGCCACGTCGATTATCTTTGTTCTGGCCACCCCCGTCATCGCCATATCAATGGTACTGATCGTGCTTGAACGCGTCACAGGCATAGGCTTCTTTGATCCCACAAAGGGGGGGGACCCCCCATAAGCGCTAAGATAAACATTGACTGATTACTGAGCTGAAGGGTAGCCTGAGGGCATGTCTGAGCTGGAAGACTGGCAGGTGTTACTGGGCCTGTTTCCCTCCGAGTGGCGGCAGTTGGGCAGGAGCAGCGGTGCGGTGAAACGGTTGCGCGGCTTTCCTTCGCTGGAAGCGTTGCTGCGCACCTTGCTGTTGCATGTGGGTTGCGGGTGGTCGTTGCGTGAAACGGCGGTGCAGGCTAAGTTAGCGGGCATTGCTGAAGTCTCCGATGTCACGTTGTTGAATCGTTTGCGGGATGCCGAGGATTGGCTGAGGCAGCTATGCCAGCAGTTGTGGAAGGACAACGGAGTCGAATTGCAGCCGGGTTTCGAGGGGAGAAGTGTGCGACTGCTGGATGCAACAGTGGTCAGAGAACCGGGCAAGACGGGAAGCCAGTGGCGGATTCATTACAGTCTGCGTCTGCCGACACTGGAGTGCGATTCTTTCGATCTCACCCCGACCAATGGTGCCGGCGCGGCGGAGAGATTTGGGAGGTTTCAGTTTCAGCCCGGGGAGTTGGTGCTGGCCGATGCGGGCTACTGCCATCCTGCTGGAATTGCGGCGGTGGTCGAAGAGCATGCGGACGTTTGCGTGCGTATGAATCCTTACGCACTGCCGTTGTGGAATGAGCGCGGAGCCTCATTCTCATTGCTCGAATCGTTAGCCGGCCTACGCAAGGCCGGAGAGTTGGCAGAGTGGCCGGTATGGATCCTGCCAGGCCAGGCCCGGTCATCATCCGGTCGGCAAAGAATCGCCGGACGGGTCTGTGCGATTCGCAAGAGCCGGGACGCCATCGAGCGGGCTAAGCGTCGGTTGAAGGATAAGGAGCAAAAGGGAAAGAGCGTAGGTCCGGCAACCCGTAAGTATGCCGAATATGTGCTGGTCTTCACCACCCTTCCCGCCTCCGAAGCCAGGACTGAGCAAGTCCTAGAGGCTTACCGGCTGCGATGGCAAGTCGAGTTGACCTTTAAGCGATTGAAGTCCATCGCCCAGCTCGGACATGTGCCGAAGCACGATGACCAGAGCAGCCGCGCCTGGTTGTACGGCAAACTGTTCGTGGCCTTGCTGAGTCAGAAGATGGCACGGGTAGGAAGCACGATTTCCCCCTGGGGCTACCTCCTTCCGGAAGCCGCGCACTCCGAGCCAATGGCGTGAATTTCAGTTCGCCTTCCATCAGGTACTCGCCGCCATTACTCCTATGCTGCCACTTCAAACGGTTCTTCAAAACTGGAACGAGGTCGCTGCGGCTCTGAGCGAACCAAACCGCAAACGAAGACCCCAGCTCCAATCCTTATCTTAGCGCTTATGGGGCGACCCACTACTGTTCCAGCACCTTTTCTGGTTCTATTCGCATCCGGCCGTCTACGTCATGATCTTGCCAGGGATGGGTGTGATCTCTGAAGTCGTCGCATGCTTCTGCCGCAAGCGCGTCTTTGGGTATACCGCCGTCGCTTTCTCCTCGGTATCGATTGCCGTCTTCAGCTTCTTTGTCTGGGCCCATCACATGTTCATCATGGGCATCTCGAACTATTCTGCGCTGGTCTTCTCCTTCATGAGCATGCTCGTAGCTGTGCCTTCCGCGATCAAGGTTTTTAACTGGTCCGCAACCATGTACAAGGGCTCGATCACCTTTGATACCCCAATGCTTTATACGCTTGGCTTCATTGGGCTTTTCACCATGGGAGGAATGACCGGAATCTTCCTCGCGTCCCTGGGCATGGATATCCACTTAACCGAAACGTATTTTATCGTGGCCCACTTCCACTACGTGATGGTTGGAGGGATGGTAAGTGCAATCATGGCTGGATTGCATTTCTGGTGGCCCAAAATCACCGGAAGAATGTATCCGGAGTCTCTGGGAAGACTCGCCGCCATGATCCTTTTTATTGGCTTCAACCTCACATTTTTCCCGCAGTTCATTTTGGGCTACTTGGGGATGCCGCGCCGCTACCACGCGTACCCTCCGGAATTTCAGATCCTCAATGTACTCTGCACGGCTGGTGCGACCATTCTTGCCGTCGGCTACTTGCTTCCGGCGATCTATCTGGTCTGGTCTTTGAAGTACGGGAAGGTTGCGGGAGCGAACCCATGGCGGGCCGCTGGATTGGAGTGGACTGTGGCTTCGCCCCCACCGAAGGACAACTTCGCGGAGACACCGATTGTCGATTTCGAGGCTTACGACTACGACAGAATTCCTCGTCTTGTTGAAACCACTACCTAACCAAATTATTCCGAATTCATGGAACGGTGAACCCGCTGAGAGAAGCAAACAAAAGGGAGTAATTCGTCACAACCGAAGAATGATAAATACGACTTCTTCGCATTTGCCCTATGCTCTGCTTGCAATTGAAGCGCGCGCACTTTTTTCAGTTACGCACCCGCAACCTGAGCGAGCTTTTTCTTTAGTGAATCCGCAGGTTGTTCGCGGTTTGCATGCCTGGGAGTTCGGGAACCTCCACTCTCGAGATTCAAGCTCTTTTTGCTAGCAGTTGGTGGTGTCCCATCATTCCTCTTGACAATAGTTGTTGTGAGGAGTAATGTTGGGATTGTAGATGAAAGCCGCTACCCAAGCCGATATTAAGCCAAAGCCGGGCTCCTCCCCGGAGGAGGTCGCGCACCTTGAGATGATGCGGACGATGGAGGTTCTATCGCACCGGTTTGCGCAGGTGTTGAAGGCCGAGGATCTTTCTTCAACACAGTACAACGTGCTGCGGATTCTTCGGGGCGCCTCGGAGGGACTTCCGTGCGGGGAGATTGGCAACCGCATGGTGACGCGGGACTCGGATATTACGCGGCTGCTGGACCGGCTGGAGAAGCGATCTTTGGTTTCTCGTTGCCGGGAGAGCAAGGATCGGCGGACGGTATGGACGCGGATTACACAGGAGGGGCTGGAACTGCTGGCGCGATTGGATGAACCCATACGTACGACTCATCTCGAGCTCTTGGGGCACCTTGGGACCAAGCGGTTGAATCTTCTGGCGGATCTGTTGCGTCTGGCCCGCCAGGCTCCGGGTTAATTATTTTTTTGCGCTATAGTTGTTGCAACGAATGTTGTGGTGACGCATCAAATCACTCGTAAGCACAATTCGAACCATCTGAAAGGAAACACCACTATGAGCACCACACTTGCAGCCCCCGCCATCACCACCTGGACCGTCGATTCGACTCACTCGGTAGTCGAGTTCAAGGTCAAGCACATGATGATCTCCAACGTGAAGGGTCAGTTCACCGGCGTGACCGGCACGCTATCGCTCGATGAGACTGATCTGACGCAGTCGAGCGTGGAGGCGTCGATCGAGATTGCATCGATCCACACACGGGATGAGGGCCGCGATGCCCACCTGAAGGCTGCGGACTTCTTCGACGCCGAGCAGTTTCCGACAATGCAGTTGAAGTCGACGCACATCGCGGTGAAGTCGGATGGGGAACTGGTGGTCACGGGCGACCTGACAATCAAGGGTGTCACCCGCAGCGTGCAATTCGCGGTGGAGGGACCGTCTCCGGCGAGGAAGGATCCGTGGGGCAACACGCGCATTGGTGTGGCTGCGACCACGAAGATCAATCGTAAGGACTTCGGGTTGACCTGGAACGCGGCGCTCGAGGCCGGCGGGTTGATGGTGGGCGAGGATATCAGCATCGCGCTGGACCTGGAGTTTGTGAAGCAGGCATAAGGGCGGCGCTAGGGGGTTGGAAGGGTGATCCGCCGCCAGAGCACAGTATCAGGGTGTGTTCTGGCGGCGCACAAGAAAGCCCATTCGAACTCAAAAAGGTCTGGTAGCACGGTGATTACTCGAGGACTCTAAATGGTGGTCAGAGACGGGATCGAACCGCCGACGCCGGCCTTTTCAGAACTTAGACGATCTGTAGCTACAACAACTTAGACGACACGGATGGCACCGTAAGTCATTGAAGAACGTGGATAGGTCCTTTCACTGTGGGTTCGATTTTGGGTTGCGTTTGCAGGGTCTTAGGAAAGCACCATCAACGACTTTTCGTTTTCGGACTGTTCGCCTCCCGTCCTTGATTGAGCTAGCAACAGCGCATTCACGCCACGTGACTAAGAATCACATGTCCGACAATCCGACTAATCACGCACTGAAACCCACCACACCGACTCAGCATATTGAAATGGTCTGTTTCCTCTGCTCCTCCAGAAGCAGGCGAGAATAATCACGCTCGCAACTGCAGCGTAAATCGCACCACAGCGATGTGAATAGTTCCTCTGCTATCCCAGGAGTCCAGGGGAAGTGGACGTTTGGCTAACTAGGACGCGACAAGACTACGCCGAAGGAAGCAATCTCCGCTTCGTCCTGAGGCACCTTCAAATCAACGCAGATTGATCTCCTGATGAAGTGGAAGATCCTGGGACGAGCCTCCTGCCATCACGATGAAGTTGCCGGGAACCAGCTTCCAAGCATCTGACGCCTCATCGTATATTGTCAGGCGGTCGCGGTTCACAGGAACGGAAACTAGCTTCGATTCGCCGGGAGCCAGTTCGACGCGTGCCCAGCCAATGAGCCTCTTGGGTGGTTCGCCTGCTGCGTCGGGAAGGGAGGCATAGACCTCGGCGATTTCGGTTCCGGCTCGCTTGCCGGTGTTGCGCACCGTGAAGGAGGCTTCAACTGAGTTTCCGTTCTTTACGGTCAGGCCGGAGTAGGTGTAGGTGGTGTATGAAAGGCCGAAGCCAAACGGGAACAGCACAGGCTTCTTCTCGCTGTCGTACCACTTATAGCCGACCTTCAGCTTTTCGTCATAATAGATTTCGAAGGGCGGCAGTCCCCTGGCCATTGTGGCCATAAAGCTGGAAATGTCTGCACCCGGCGCGGGGCGGCTGGGTTGAGAGGCAGGCGGCGGCAGCACCAGAGTGGGGTGGGGCAAGTCAGCATCGCTTCTGGGAAAAGTGATCGCCAGCTTGCCGGTAGGATTTACTTGGCCGGTGAGCAGATTTGCCAGCGCCTCCGCGCCGCGGATTCCGGGATACCAGGCCTCTACAACTGCGGCGACATGATCGATCCAGGGCATGGTGGCCGGACTGCCCGTTTCGAGCACAACAATCGTATTGGCATTGGCCGCAGCGACCGTCTCAATGAGCTTATCCTGCTCTTCGCCGAGATCGAGTGACTTCAGATCCATTCCTTCCGACTCTGCCTGATAGCCGAAGACGATTGCGACGTCGGCTCCTTTGGCGGCGGTGGCGGCAGCGGCCAGGTCCTCACCGGAGACGTAGGAGACTTTACTGGAAGGCAGCTTGGCAGTCAGCGCGCGCAGCGGCGAACTGGGCAGCCAGACCTGGCGCCGGAAGAAGTTAGCCATGGCATTCGTGCCAGGCTGCGCGGGTGGCGGTGGAACCACGGAGCCCCCCGGTGCATCGACCTGCGCCGAGCCGCCGCCGGTGAATACACCCACGTCAGCATGTCCACCAATCAGCACGACGGAATGAAGCTGCGCAGCCTCAAGGGGAAGCAGGTTGTGGCTGTTCTTGAGCAGAACGATGCTTTTTTCGGCCAGGCTCTGCGCCACCGCGTAGCCCCGCTCTACATCGGGCACCTGTTTCACGACGGGGTGATCGAAGAGGCCGGAGGCAAAGATCGTGCGCAGAATTCGATGCACGTGATCGTTGAGCTCGTCTTGTGGGACTTCTCCACTCTCGACTGCCTTCTTAAGGGCATCGCCGAAGAAGTTCTTACCGGGCTGCTCCTGGTCGAGGCCGGCGTGCGAGGCTTTGGCCGTGGAATGAGTACCACCCCAGTCGGAGAGGACAAAGCCCTGGAAATGGAAGTCCTTCCTGAGGACATCGGTAAGCAGGTAGCTGTTTTCACAGGCAAAATCACCATTCACGCGGTTGTAGGAACACATGAAAGTGCCCGCATCGGAAATCTTGAGAGCAATTTCAAAGGCAAGCAAGTCGGTTTCCCGCATCGAGCGTTTGTCGATGTTAGCGTCTACGGCGTTGCGGCCGCTCTCCTGGTCGTTGATGGCATAGTGTTTCAGGTCGCCGATAATATGCTCGGACTGGACGCCTTTGACGAAGTTGCCCACCAGCGTGCCGGCCAGCAGCGGATCTTCGCCCTGATACTCAAAGGTACGGCCATTGCGCGGCTCGCGCGGAAGGTTGACGCCTCCACCGAGCGACATGCTATATCCCTCGGCGCGAAGTTCGCGGCCGATCAGCGCGCCATATTCAAAGGCAGCTTGCGGATCCCATGCTGAGGCTGCCCCCAGGTTGCTCGGCAGCGCGGTGGAATAGCGCCCTGATGCCGCACCACGCGTGACGCCGTAGGCCGAGTCCGCCATTTGAATCGCAGGGATACCCACGCGCGGAATCGCATTCGACCAACCGGCTCCCCCATTGGACGCAGTCGGCCCGGAGTTTGCGCCGAAACCGCCCTGCCCGTGCAACAACGAGATCTTTTCTTCCAGCGTCAATTCTTTAATTACCAAGTCCGCGCGAACATCGGGCGAAAGACTTGAGTCTGACCAGGGATAGCTCTTCGGCTCTGGCTGCTGCGCGGGAAACTGGGCCATGCCAAGCGGGGCTGTAGCGAAGGCTGCGCCCAGAAGAAACGCCCATATGGCACGGTAACAGCGATTCGACAGCGTCATCTTAGTAGTCTGCCTCTCTCAAATCGATTTCTAATATCTCGGAACTCATTGCACAGATTGATGTCGTTTATCGCAGTAAACATACACTTACGAGCGACGAGACGCGAATCATCTGCCTCGCTTCGTAGTCGAGATGAACACGTGCGGTCATTTTCGCGAGTTCAGCATTGTTTCAAAGAAATGCGTTCCAGCCGTAACTTCAAAACCGCGATCCCCCGCGGAAGGCGACGGCTTCGCTTTTGTCCGCACAGTGCCTTCGCCCGGCATAAACACGGTCGCCGTCGTTCCCGGCGGAACGGTCACGCTTAATTGGAACGTTCCGTTCTCGATCCGCCAGTCGCTTACGATGTCCCCATGGATCGAGCGATACTTTGCTTTCACAAAAGTAAGATCGCCAACCACCGAAGGCTTGACGATGAAGTGCTGGAAACCGGGAGACTTCCCGTCGCTCCTGATTCCCGCCAGGCCCTCGGTGAACCAGGCGCCAATTGAGATTAGAGTGTCATGGATGTGCGACTGGCCCGTCCAGCTCTCCCAACTCGTAGTGGCGCCATTCGCAAGCATGTAACCCCAACCTGGATAGTCCTTCCTGTTGGTCATCAGATAGACCAGATCGCTGCGGTCGGCTTCGGTGAGGTACTTCATGAGGAAATAGGTTCCATGCATGCCGGTGTCGAAGTGACCTTCGTTCCGAACTCGAATCGTATTCTCCAGTCTCTCCATCACGTCTTTGCGCGAGTCGGGTGGAACCACGTCCGTAAGCAGAGGAAAAGCCTGCAGGGCCGAGTCCCCGTTCAGATAGTTATGGTCACCGGCGTTGTAGAAACGCTGATGGATAGCCTTGGATACGGCTACAGCCCGCGCGCGATACGTTGACGCATCACTTTCCTTTCCGAGAGCGCTCGCGATCTTGGAAGCGAGTTCAAGCTGGTAGACGTAATGAATACTATTGATGAGCTGGGCAGGCCGTGGATCTGCGCTGGCTCCTCCAAAGCTCCCCTTCGGCGTTATCCAATCTCCGAGAAAATTCCACATCTGCATCGACATTGCGTGGCTCGTGTGGTCAAGCAGAAGGTCGTCGGTCGTCTCCGAATTCAGATAGCCAAGCCACTTTTGGATCATCGGATAATTGTCTTCGAGAACGCCTTTGTCGCCATATTGCAGGTACATCTGCCAGGGCAACGTCACCACCATTCCTCCCCACATGGGGCCGCCTCCGCCCCGGTTGAAATAATTGGGAGCGGTGTGTGGGAGAGAACCGGTCACGGGCTCCTGAGAATCGCGCCAGTTGGTAAGCCAGCGGTTGTACAAGCCTCCGGCGGAGAAATTGAACATTCCGGTTTCGAACGAGGTTCCGGCGTCTCCGCCGTATCCAAGTCTCTCGCGCGTTGGACAATCAACCACATAGCCGCCGAGTGTCAGGGATTCATACGTCCGAGTGACCATCTGGTAGATCTGGTTCAGAAGCTCGTTGGACGAAGTGAACTCCCCGGCGCGGTCGTAGGCGGTACGAATCAGATAGCCGGTCGCGTCGGAAACGGATGGAGCAGTCTCGATCCCTATGACTCGCACATAGCGGAAGCCGTGATAGTTAAATCGTGAGCGAAAGGTTAGAGCTTCGCCGTTGCCCACCACTTCGTCACGCTGGTTGGCCGTGTTGGGCAAAACCGTCGGATTCCCTCCTTGCCTCGCGGGAGGAGCGCTGGTCGGCTGTCCGGCGCTCTGTCCTGTGGCTCTGGTTGCTGGAGGCATGGTCCAAAACGGGGGTGCAGGGACTCCCCATGCGGCGGGTACACTCGGAGCCGGCTTGTCACGCTCCAACTGGTCGGAGTACTCCAGCTTGACAGTTGTCCCCTTTGCGACTGCAGGCAATCTGATCTCGAGCCACCCAGTAAAGTCCCTTCCCATATCGATGATCCAGCCGCCCTGTGGATAAGCTTCAACCCGGACCGCATCGATCGTCGCCATCAACCTATTCGGTTCCACCATTTGCGCCGAGGTCACGACTTGCGGCGGCTCGAATACTGCAGCCGCGTGCCACTCTGAATCGTCGAGATCGGCCGCGTTCCAGCCAGGGAGCTCCAACCGAGCGTCATAGCGCTCTCCACCGTAGTCTCCGAATGGGGTACCGCGGCCGAGCGGAGCAAGCGGGCTTTCACGAACCTTCCATGAGTCGTCGGTAACAACCTGAGCTGTATTTCCGTCCGGCATTGAGATTTCAAGTTGAGCTCGCACCAGTGGACCGTCGTAGATCACTCCCGGGTTCCCTTTCACATACCAACCACGACCTAACCAAAGTGCAATGACGTTTTTTCCTCGGACCAGATAATTAGCGACCTCATGAGCGACGTAGAGATTCCGCTTGGAGTAATCGCTCACTGCTGGACTCAATACATGGTCATCCACCTTCCTGCCATTGATGTACAACTCGTAGTAGCCGAGAGGGTTGACATAAGCCACCGCCCTGCTCGGTTTCTGCGTCAGAGTGAATGTCTTCCGCAGCCACGGAGATGGAAGCGGAGTACCTTCCGCTGTTCCAACTGGACGCGGTTCGCCGATCCATTTCGAATGCCAATCCGACGCTTGAAGAAGACCCATTGACCACGTGGCCTGATCGCTCCAAAGCGATGCTTTACCGGCGTCGCTCCATACGCGTACTTTCCAGTAGACCCGTTGACCCGAACTCAGATTCTTGCCGCCATACTCAACCCATGTAGATTGTTCAGAGACGACTCGGCCGGAATCCCATAGGTCACCCCGATCCTTCTGCAGGATTGCAGGAGTGCTCGCAACCAGCACTCGATATGCGCTCTGACCACGAACATTCACCGCTGGATGGAGCGTCCAGCTCAATCGTGGCTTCTGAACGTCGATACCCAATGGGTTCGAAAGGTATTCACAGCGCAGTTCTTGAACAGAGAAGACTGTCTTCTCGGTGGCGCCAAATATTTCTACGGTCGCCAATGACAAAACTAGTAAGACAATTCCCCGCAATATTCTCCAGTTGCGCTTATTCATGGATACATCGCTCCGATTCATCTGGGCACAAGTCTGACGGCCAATCCTAGCGATCTCGAAAGCGATCATTGGAAACCTTGTGATCAAGACTACCTTCGCTACCTTGTCTAGAAGTTTGAAGGACACTATGCATCCCCCCGTCATTACTGTTTGGCCACGTCTAGATCGATGGTCAGCTTCACCTCGTCTCCAACTACGACGGTCGGATAATTTGCGAACCCGCGAGGTGCAGTTTAGGTCCCAACGTCAATCGTTCCGCTAGTTCAGGTTTCCAGTCGCTCCCACAAACTCCGCTCAAGACCGAAGGGATCGTCAACCACTTTGCATTGCGCATCGATCTCCATGGTCGCGCGCTTTTCTGTGGTGTAGGCCGGCCAATCGGGCTGGCCCTTGGCTGCGGGATGTCCAGTTCGAGCGAATGTGCTCCACATTTCGCTCATATTGTGTGCGGCCCTTACGCTGTCCGGGCTGGAGATTGACATCATGGTTACGGTGGGTGGTTGTGAACCGGTCGTTGCAGCCTGCGCTGTAGGCTGAACGATGTTGAATTTGTAGGGAATTTCAAGCGCGTGCGCGGCCCCGAGTTTGTGCTGCGTTCCAGGGACGATTAGTTCCGACTCGTGCGTGAAGATGTATGCGTAGACCGGCGCGCCATGCTGCGCATACTTGCGCTCGGCGATCGTGATCGCTCCGAGGCCGATCATGCGCGCGGAAGTGATGGCGATGTAGAGGTCGGCAGCCGATGCGCCGGGACGGCTCTTGCGATAGGTCTCCAGCACCAGATCGGTGTTCGCGCCGAGTTCCTTTTGGAGCCGCTCTTTCAAGGCTGCGTCGGTCAGATTGAAGGCGTCTGTGTCGTGGCGCTCCATGAAGAAAAATGCGGTCTCATCGCGGTTTGAGCCGACGATCAGTGGTTTGTTTTTCGAGATAACGGGCGCCTCGGGGTCGAAGGGATGGTGAGGAAGGATGACGCCATCGACGACTGGGCCAAATCCGCCGGGCCGAGCATTCCCTCCTATTCCCTTGCGCCCTCCACTCATGGTCAGTGGACCACCGGGCCGCTTTCCCAACTCCACCTGCACATCCAACAGTTTGGCAGCGGGCACGTCGAGCAGCTTCCGCCAGTCGTCTTTCTCGAGGCCGAGTTGCTTCAAAGTCATAATTGTGGTCTCGGTGGCCGAGTCCCGTGGCATCATGCGAATGCCCGGCCCACTTTCAATGGAAGCCTTATTGAAGCTCGGCAGAAGGCATGGCATAAAGACAAGATGTTTTGGCGCCGCCACCGCTTTCGCCGAAGATCATCACGTTGTTCGGGTCGCCGCCGAACGCCTCGATGTTCTCGTGAACCCACTTCAGCCCATCGCGAATATCCAGAAGACCTTGGTTGCCCGAGGTCGCGTATTCCTCCCCGCCTAGTTCGCCCAGATAGAGAAAACCCATCAGCCCGAGGCGATGATTCGTGGCGACGACGACTATATCCCAGGTGCGTGCAAGGTTACCGCCATCCTGATAGGCCGCGCCTCCCGATCCAACGACAAAACCGCCGCCATGGCTGTAGAACATGACCGGCCGTTTGCGCCCATCGGCCGCTGGAGTCCATACGTTCAGGAAGAAGCAGTCTTCTGACGACGGAGGCTCATTGCGGCGCTGGCCACCCGGTTGCAAAGAGGGCGCACCCAGTTGGAGCGCATCACGGACGCCTGTCCAGGGCTGCAGCGGCGCCGCGGCCTTGAAGCGGTTCGTTCCGGAAACAGAACCTGCGTAGGGAATTCCCTTGAAGGTCGCCAGATCGTCGCTCCTCATGCCGCGAATCCGCCCGTACGATGTGTTGACCTCGACAGGTTCCATCGTTTCGGACTCCGCAAAGGCGAGGCTGGACGGAAGCGCAGCGGCGCAAGCCAAAGCCATTGAGCCTCGGGCAACGAATTCGCGCCTGGTATGCCTCCGTGAAGAAAAACCAAAGAACGAACTCATCATTATTCCTTTCTCCGGCAATTACCAGATCACGCATTGAGGGGCGATTGAACTCGTCGATCATGTTATCGACGCCGATGACGATCCTGGATTGTGAGCAGCCAGGCTTGAGAGCTGAGCGGGACACCTGAAATGTGTAGCGTCCGAAGGCATCATCTGTAGCCACGTAAGTAGAGTTAGCCAAGCAGCTGGTCAGCATCACGATGGCGCCCCCTTTTGCAGTACTGTTTGCACGAGGTCCCCCAATTGTGTAGCAGTGAACTGATTGCCCTCGATGTTTGCGGCCAGTCGTCCGCTCCTGTCTATTACAGCGGTGTGGAAAGGGTGCGTCAGAAATCCTTCATCGCTCCAGAAGCTCATCCCGAACAATTCGGCCACGTTGCGAACATCCGGTAAGGAGCCAGTCAGGAATCGCCACGCCGTCGGATGGGCTTTCCAAGTGTCCGCGTACTCCTGAAGTGCCTTGTCTCGATCATTGTCCGGATCAATGACAATGGTCATCAGGATCAGATCCCGGCCCATGCTATCGCGGAACCGCTTCCTGAGAAGTGCCAGATTACTAGAAAGCCGAAAGCAATAATTTGGGTTGGGGCAACGCGAGTAAGTAAAGCTCACTACGACCACTTTTCCTCGAAACGTCGCGAGGCGAGTTGGTGTTTGCGTCTGATCTAATAGGATGAAGTCAGGAACTTGTCCGCCGACAGGAACCGCGCGCGCCGACGCCGCGGGATTAATAGCACGTTGAAGAACCGCCAGCCGTGCTGCCTCCGTGGGTTCGGCCTCCGCACTTTCGCCCGGGATCGCCTGCAATTGCTCTGCATATAGCTTGTGCTTCTGTTCAACCATGTTGAAGCGTAGTGTTGCGCCTGGCTTCATGGCCTTGAGCTCGTTCGGCTGGCGAACCGAGAATTCCATCACCATCGCATCCATGTAGCCTGGAACAGCATTGCAGGACACCACAATAACTCCGTGTTCGCGATCGATCTTGAGAAGCATCCCTTGCACAGCGTGTGGCTCGGCTGCCCAAACATGCAGTGCGGCGAATGCAAAGACCACAGCGATCAGAGATAAATGTTTCCTCAACTTGAAGACTCTTCCACTGCAGGCCATTCGGGATTCAATGGCCTCCCACGCGTGCGTTATTTCCAATCGCTGCCTTGCCTCCGCCGAGGCGAACTGGCGCGCGATCGAGTCGCACATAGGATGTTGCAAACTCCTTAATTTGGATGAACTCATTCTTCTCAACCTCAGCAAAATGCTGCCGTGTACCACTTGCTGGCCACCAGATGTCAACCGTGACTCTGTGCGCTCTAGGCCCGAGCCCGATATGTTGCTCCATGGGATTGGCGCCAAAGGAACTTGTCTCGCCGACAACTCGGTACAACGAGCGAGGAGCGTCATCGCCATTTTGCACTGTCACTTTGACCTGTGCGCCAGCCGCCTCACGATTGCTCTTCACGCCGACCAACCGCACATTCAACCAGTCGTTACTGTTCCCGGGATTCTGAAATACACGCATCGCATGTTCATCGCCCGGTACCGCTCCTCCCGTCTCGGCCACTATGTCTTCATGGCCGTTCCGGCTCAGGTCTGCGCAGGCGATGCCATGGCCCTTGTGCAATTCTCCCGTGCCCGACGATTGCGTAATGTCGACGAAGGTTTTGCCTGCTTTGTTCCGAAGCAGTACATGAGGCAGCAGCGCGGTGTAAGACGGAGATCCACTGCCCAGATAGATATCCAGATACCCATCGTTATCCACATCGCCGAAGTTTGCCCCCATTGGCATAAAAACCTTGTCCAGACCCACCTTTGCGGTAACGTCTTCAAATGTCCCGTCGTGCCGGTTGCGGTAGAGCTTGAGCGTCTCGGCGTAGTGCGGGCCGCCGACGTAGGTCTTCAAGGTTTCATCAATCGAATTCAGATAGCTGGCGACGAAGAGGTCTGGCCATCCATCGTTGTCGTAATCGAAAAACCATGTAGCGAAGCTGAATGACGGCGCCTGCACCCCGGCCTGTCTTCCCAGCTCGGTAAATGTCCCGTCGCCCTTATTGTGATAAAGGAAGTTGACCCCGTTCTGATTGGCCACATAGAAATCGACAAATCCATCGTTGTCGTAGTCCGCCGCGGTCACTCCCTTTGACAATGCAGTGCGGTCAATCCCAGCCGCGGCGCCAATCTCGCGGAATGTGCCGTCGCCATTGTTGTGGAACAGTTGAGCGGGACTATTCTCGTTGGCGATGAACAGATCCAGATATCCGTCGTTGTCGATATCCGCCCACGCAGCGCTCTGCGTGGAAGTCACCGTAACGCCAAGACCGCTGGCATCGGTGACGTCGGTGAACGTCCCGTTGCAGTTGTTGCGGAGCAGCGATTTCCGTTGGGCGTATTCCCAACCGCCGCGCAACACCAGGATGTCCATGCAGCCATCATTGTTGTAATCCGCTTGCACAATATTCAACCCGCCAAGCTGATCTGCGAGACCCGCTTGTACCGATCGGTCTTCAAACGTTCCGTCTCCGTTGTTGTGGAAGTAGCGCAATGGATCGCACACGTTCTGGCTCGACACCACCACGTCCAGCAGGCCGTTGTTCTCGAAGTCGTCCACGATAACGCCGCCTGCGGCGCGCATTACGTTGAGTCCCGCGGCCGGTGCCACATCTTTGAATCGCCCGATGCTCTCTTTCGATTGAAAGTCACTCAGCGGAATCAGATACTGCTTCGGAACACCGGTTGGGTACTGCCCGATCGTCATATAGGCTAGGTTTAGAAGCCATCTGACCTCGAGGTCGTCCGGTCTCTGATCCAGGTATTTCAGGTAATACCCGATAGCCTGCTTCGACTCTTCCGTCCGCGCGTAGCTCGCATGCGGGTTCAGTGGAGGGAAGATGTCCAGGTCGCTAGGGCTGCGATAGACGCCGTTTTCCATTTCCGACGCGTGCAAGAGCGCAGTACCGAGACTCTCCTCCAGGTTTGGCAACAGTTTCGGGGTGTGATCTTCAGCTATCTGGTAAGCGATCTTCCATTCCTCAATGGACTGGCTCATCTCCCCGCTATATGCCAGCAGCTGCCCCAGCGCGCCGTGTCCATTAACCTGGTCTAGTGCAGCGTCGTGGTCCGCCGGTGGCTTCGCCGCCTGAAGCAAAGTACGCAAGCCGTTTTCTGCGTCCGTCAATGACTGAGTGCGCAGCTCGCACACTTCGCGAAGATCCCGGTTCCATCCCTCAGGCTTTGGGAGTTCCTGCATGATCGCGTTGGCCTCGACCTGCCCAGACAACGGCGCGCCAAACCGGATCTCACCTCTTGATATCAGCGCGAGGATCCGCTCCGGATTCAAATCGGTGGATACCGAGGGCGCCGGCAGAATCTTTAGGATGGCAAAACCGGAGGGTAGTTGGACGATATCGGTCAGCTGCCCCACGGTGTGTCGGCCGAGCGCATCCCGCAACTCGCTGCGAAGTGCCTTCGGATCCAGCGCGCCCATATAACCACCATCGACCGCAGTTGCGTCAATGGATATCTCCTTTGCGAGAACGCCAAAATCCATGCCCGCGCTTAGTTGCTTTAGCACGGCTTCGGCATCCGGCTTCGTGGGCACCACGATGATTGCGAGATTCAAGGTCTGCGCGGACGCAGCTGTCTGCGCACCGTCACGTCCCTCCGCCAGCCCAGCGACAACAACTAAAGTCACAAAGAAGATGACTCCCAAAGAAGCACAACCGAGTTTTGAACGAGAAGCTTGTCTCGATGGTGGACTTGGTCTACTGAACCTCAGCATTTTGGCCCAACCCGCTATCTCGCCCCTTCGTTTTTTCGCCCGCATTGAGCCAATTTGGCTCACTAGACCCCCAAACGGGCATCAACATAGACGCAGCATGCGCGACGCGCAACGTTCGGAACGGTTGGGCTGTCTACGTTAAGACTTGTTGGCTGATAAGTGATTTGGATTCTGATGCTTTCGATGTTGACGTTAAGGAGTTTGCCAGCTCTCTGCTAACATTCTTAGGACGGTTCGAGAGACGGCAAGCGGGGTCAAATGCTGCACGCTTCCAGCGGAACTGAAGGAAAAAAACCGGAAGATAGCAAGTTCAGGGCGGAGGTACAATCCGCAGTCAGAACTGAGCTTGAAATGATGCTCGAGGCTCCGGTTTTTGCTCAAAGTAGCCGGTGCAAACGATTTCTGAGCTATGTCGTCCTGGAGACACTCTCTGGCAATGCCGGCCAGCTAAAGGAACGAACCATCGGGATCGGCGTTTTCGATCGCCCAAGTGATTACGACACAGGCGGGGATTCTATTGTGCGTGTCACTGCCAACGAGGTGCGAAAGCGAATTGATCAGTTCTATCGGGAATCTCGCGTTGCTCACCCGATTCAAATTGAGCTCCCAAAGGGCGCCTATGTTCCGGAGTTCAAAATTCAACCCTCGCAACGAGGCAAGGAGATTGAGGAAGACGTTGCTCTAGATTTCTCGGACCGCGAGCCAGTAGCCGGCGAATTCCGGCCAGTCATAGAGACATCTTCTCCCGTCTTTGGCTCGGACGTCTCGGCAAAGGGCGAATCTCCACTCACAATCGAAGCACCCGATAGACCTTCTGCTCGCAAGGTCGTCGTCTTTGCATTGCTTCTGTTTTTGCTTCTGGGTTCCGGCGCTACGATCTTAGGAATTTGGAAAAGTAGAACGCAGAAGACGGGTCCTCAGGTATGGCAAGGCTTTCTGCACCCCAATGCGCCCATTCTTATTTGCGTAGATACGCACGATCTCCATCTTCCGAGTGCAGCATCATCGTCGGATGGGCAAAGGTTCGTCGATCAGGTACTTCATAAGCAGATCCTCGCGCTCGACGATGTTGCAATCGTCTCCTCCATGGCTGCCATGCTAGGGAAAAAGGACATTCCATTCCGGGTAGTTGGAGCTTCACAGACTTCGCTCACAGAGTTTCGGAGGCAACCAGTCATCCTTATCGGTGCCATTGACAACAAATGGACCCTTCGGCTGTCCCAGGGCTTACGGTATCGCATCGAAATCGAGAATCCGCCAGGATCGGGATCGGGCAAGGAACCGATTGCCTCAATCGTCGACTCCGAGCATCCCGAAAACGCTCCGTGGACCGTCGACCTTTCGATCCCGTTCGCCGCGTGGAAAAGTGATTATGCCATCCTGGCGAGAATGGACGATCCCACGACCGGTGTTCCCGTGTTGATCGAAGCTGGGTTGGGGAATGATGGGAGTCTCGCGGCGAACGAGTTGATTACGTCAGGTGCTTTGGCGGCCAAGCTCGCAAACGAATCTCCTTGCAGGGGAAAGTCCAATTTCGAGGCTGTAGTTGGGACAGAACTCATCGATACGAAACCAGGACCACCGCACATTCTCCGCCTGAGTTGCTGGTAAACCCCACTGTCCCAGTGAAGAGGTATCCCTCTTTGCGGTGACAGACCGTGGCTAGAGCAACAGCCTCGATTCTAGAATCTGAGCAGGATCGATATGTGCCTGGGGCCAAGTACGTGGGTATACTCGTGTGTGCCCGGGAAGCCGAATTGGAAACCCTGAATCACTGAAGGACTCACGAAATCGCCTTTGAAATGGCCGCGGCCAACGTGCGGTTCGGCGCTGGCGTTACACGTGAAGTTGGGATGGACCTCGCGGACCTCGGAATTCGCAACGCACTGGTAATCACCGATCCGATCCTTCGGCGCATGCGTCCTCTCCAGACGGTGATCGAATCGCTGGCTGCAGAGGGCATCGCTTACACAATTTATGACCGCGTGCGATCAGCTCTTCCTATCAGTTGGCCATATATATAGTCTCGCTGCCTACGTTCCTGCATTGTTCCCGTGATCGGATCGGCAAGTCAGAGACCGCGCTAAGCTTTTCGATTCAGAAGGGTTACGGCCCGTCAATCCGCGACGCCAGCCTTTTTGCGGCCATCTCAAGATCGAGCCATAAATATATGAAAATAAATTAGTTAGCAGAAAAGAGGAAGAGCCTCCGTGAATCGGGGGCTCTTGCAGGATCCTTGTAAGCTATTGATTCTAAATGGTGGCCAGAGACGGGATCGAACCGCCGACGCCGGCCTTTTCAGGGCTCCCTACCAATGGACCTAAGTGGCTTAGAATCAGCGGACGCGATTGATACGAAAGATGTTAGAGCTGCTCCGATTTAGGATCGTTTGGGATCACTTGGGATGGTTTCCTCCCCAGGTTGTTCCCGTATTGTTCCCGAGGGTTCAAAACGCTCTCTCCGGGTTTTCTCGCCAGAAGGACATTCTTCAGACGACTGCGCGGAGGGCAGCCGCGACACTCTCTCGAGCAGTCCTGAGAGCAACAGCGACCGACTCTCCTGCCGCGATTGTGTGTGCGAGTGCCGATCTCTTCCGTGTTCCCCGATGCTCGAAGGCGACAGTCTCGATTTCACCACCGAAGAGAGTGTGCTTCTCGTCGAGTTGATCGAGTGAGGAGTTCAACGCCGCAACAACTTCCTGGGCCTCATCGGCGGCGACGATCAGTTCGACAGTGATTTTCTTGTATAGCATCGGAATAATCTCCAGCCTCTATTTTATGCCTGCCCGACGCGGCTGAGATCCGGATTCCCGAACCTTCGTTCAGGTCAGTCAAAAGGGCAGATCAACATAAGACCGGCACTTGATGTAAATTCTGATGGCAAGGCCTCGGAACATTGGCTTCTACCGTGGATCTGACGAGGGGAAGATGAGCTGTGATGTAAAAGTTCGCCTGACGTTTCAGTATGAAGAAGCGACCGCTCTGTTTTCCGAGGCTGTTACAGAGCTTCGGCAAAAGGTCGGGATCTCAACCAAAGAGGATTACGAACAGTTAGGCCGGACGGCAAATGAAGCTCGCGTAAAGTGGTCTGCCCCGCGAATTCTGTGCCAGTTGGTATGAGGTAAACTGTATTAGATTGAAATCGTACTTAGTACGGAATTGGCCGGGTATTTAGCTTAACCCGGGAGCCAATCGCGCAATCAAGGTGTAGTGAAATCTGGAAGTCAAATTTAGCAATAAACACAACGGCAGGTGCAGGATAAACTGGCACTCGATTTTCCCCGAACTCGAACACGATAGGATGCACCTCAACCGCACGGCCTCTAAATTGTCGTTCGCAAGATTTGCCCGGAGGGATTTTGGGCGCCTACTTCTCCGGACACTCATGAAATTCTGCGGGGCAAGTATGGCGATCGGCGCATTTGCTGGTCTTGTAGGCTTTTCTCGCGTGTTTGAAGACGAATTGCTGGGCATTGCCATGCTGGCCGGACTGACTGTCGGAGCGTTTCCAGCCTGGCGCGGCGCACGCCTTTCCCCGGTTTAAGCACTGCGCCATGGCTAGTCCCATTCTGGAAGTACGCAACCTGCGCAAGGACTACGACGAAGGACGAATCGAGGCTCTCCGCGGTGTCGATCTCTCCATCAACGCCGGCGAATTCGTTGCCATTAGCGGACACAGCGGTAGTGGTAAATCTACCCTGCTCCACCTGCTCGGCGGACTCGATACCCCCACCAGTGGCGATGTCCTGTTCCGCGGTGCGCCTCTGGGCTCTTCTATCAGCCTCGACACGTATCGCTGCCATCATGTTGGATTCATCTTCCAGGCTTTCTACCTACTGCCCACTTTGTGTGCTGTCGAAAACGTGCAGGCCCCCATGCTCGCTACGAGAAATGGCGCCGGCGATCGCGAGGAACGCGCCGAGGCACTGCTCGTGAAGTGGGGCTGGAGCACCGAATGCGCCAGCATCCGAATGAACTCTCTGCGGGAGAACGGCAACGCGTAGCGATTGCTCGGGCGCTGGCCAATAACCCTTCGATCCTGTTGGCAGATGAGCCCACTGGGAATCTCGACAGCACGAACTCCGCGCGAATTATGGAGATCCTCACTGGCATTCAGAAGACGCGCGGCATGACGCTAATTGTCATCACGCACGAAGACGAGATTGCGAACTCCGCGCCACGTCACATCCGCATCCATGATGGAAGGATCGTGCCCTGAGACTCGCCTCTGTTGTGGCTGCGGCAATGCTGCTCATTGCGACGACTGCGCACGCAGCGGATGCGCGAGCGGTGATTGCCGTCGCGCGGCAGCGCGTTGAGACTGCGGATTTTCGCGCAACCGGACGCATGGTGCGGGTGGATGCAAGTGGGAATCGAATCAGCAATAGACAGGTGGAAATGAAGAAACATGGCCGCCCCGGATCGACCCTCCTGATTATCGAACGCGGAAGCACAAAAGCAAACCTCAGCATCAGGGACTTCAGTCCCGAGCAGATCAGCCAATTCGAGGATCGCCCATGACCCTTCTATTCGCATTTTCGGTTGCCGTTGGGGCGTTGCTCGTCGCGGGATTCCTCTATCAATACATCGGCGGCAGTCTTGACCGAAGGCGGTATACCGGTCCGGGTCGTTGGGTGGAAATTGAGCGAGGGCGAACGCTTTACGTGGTCGAGAAGGGATCCGGCGGACCTGCCGTGCTCTTCGAGGCCGGCATCGCGGCCACCAACTTGAACTGGCATCACATACAGGAAACTGTTTCTCGCTTCACTTCCACAGCGTCTTATGATCGTAGCGGCCTTGGCTGGAGCAGCCCATCCTCCACTGTGCGCACGCCGGGAAACATCGCAGCTGAACTGCATACCATGCTGCAATCCGCCGGCATCAAGCCGCCCTACATCCTCGTGGGACATTCCTTCGGCGGGTTGGTGGTGCGCCGGTACGCGGTCACCTATCCGGAAGATGTCGCAGGCGTTGTGCTGATCGATCCGATGCGCTGCGAGGAGTGGCCGCCACTCAATCCAGCCAAGCAATCCATGATCGATCGAGGCAAGAAACTCTCTGGTTACGCGATTCCGATTGCGCACTTTGGACTGGCCCGACTCGCCGTGACCTCTCTGCTATGCCGTTCTGGGCGGATCTCGGGGCATCTGGCTGGTGCCGCAGGGGTCGGGGGCCTCCATGTTCTGAAACGGGTCACGGAAGAAGTGGGCAAGATGCCCAGGGAGGTGTGGCCTATTGTCGCCGCACATTGGTCGCGGCCGAGCTACTACGCCGGAATGCAACGCCATGTGGAAGCGGTCCCAGAAACAGTTCGTGAGATGGAGGACGCCGATCCCATTCGCGAGATCCCGGTGCTGTTGCTGACGCCCGGAAAGTCGACCCCTCTCTCCGACCTGTGTCTCGACCAAATCGGGGACAATGTCCGGCAAGTGATTGCGTCTGCCAGCGCGCACTGGATCCATCTCGATGAGCCCGGACTCGTCGTTGATTCGATTCGCGAGATGGTGACGGCCGCAACCCCCGCGGAGATCCCAGTAACAATCTGACTCCATTGCACTATTGCCGACGGAATCGAGCAACAGGTGAGACCGGCAACGGCGACTTCAGTCCATCAGCTCTGAAAATCGTTCCTGCAGCACCCGTCGAAGATACTTGCCGCTGTGATTCTGCGGCAGCTCGCCAGGAGCGAGAATCCAGATGCGCCGTGGCGCCTTATAAGGCGCAAGATTGCTGCGGCACCAATTCAGCAGGTCAACTTCTTCGGAAGAGGAACCTGGCTGCAATTCAACTGCGGCCACGGGGATCTCGCCCTTCTCCTGGTGTCGCAGGCCGAACGCGACTGCGCGGGCCACAGCGGGATGGGCCAGCATTGCTTCTTCTAGTTCGCGAACGTACACTGAGTAGCCGCCCGACTTGATCACATCCTTTGTGCGCCCCACAAACCGGATAAATCCAAGGCGATTACGCGTGGCCAGGTCACCGGTACGCAACCAGCCGTCGCTGGTGAGAAGGCCCTGAGCATCGCCCTTGTCCTTCCAATAGTGCGGAGCGAGACCGCGACGACGAATTTGGCATTCGCCCGCTACACCCGCTGGCACGGTCTGGCCATTCTCATCGACCATGCGGATGCGAAAAGGCGGCACGGGGAGACACAAGTCGCCACTCCCGCGCAGCAACGGCAACTCAATGCCCATCATGGCGAGGCCGCCTAACTCCACCATGCCATAGCCGTTCAGCAGAATGGGTGGGATACGCCAACCACCGAGCAGCCGGAATAGGGCTCCGAACTGACGCAGTCGCAGTCGAACTGCGGAGGGAAGGTGGTCGCTGGCGGAGAGCCAAACACGCACACTCGCCAAGCGTGCAGGTGCGGGGTTGCTGTTGACCAGGCGGGCAAACATAGTGGGCACGCCAACAAAGGCGGTGATGCGGAAGCGCTCAACAAGGTCCAGCGCAGCATCGACATCGAAGCGATCGAGAAAACATCCGCGGATACCCGCCATTAGGCCGTACAGAGCAATGCTCACAGCCATTATGTGTGACCAGGGCAACGCTACGAGCGCAAGGTCCCGCGGGCCCAAAAATATCCCAGAGAGTACAGTGGACGCGCGCGCCCCAAGCAATGCGTTACTCGACAAGGCTGCGCCCTTGGGAAATCCACTGGTCCCGGAAGTATGAAAGATGGCAACCGTTGCGGCCGGATCGATGGTGACTGGTGGTGACGGTACATCAGTCTCGGAGACGCGCAGGAATCCGTCAAGCGTCTCCTTCTCATCATCTGCCTGTATCCAAGTGCGTACATTGAGGGCCTGGCGATCGCCGATGGTCCGTTCAAATACCACTCTGTCGGTAACGAGAATCTCTGTGCCGCTATCGGCGAGAATCCGGCGCACTTCGGCAAGCGAGAGCTGCGGATTCAGCGGAACCGCAATGCCTCCCGCGCGGATAATGGCGAGAAACCAATGGAAGCATTCCCGATTGTTGCTGCGATAGATGGCAACAGTCTGGCCGGGGCGAAGCGCGATGGCCTGACGCAGAAAAGCATCGATGGAGCAAACTTCTGCGTGCAGATCGGAAAGATGAAAGACACCGCTTTCGTATACGGCGACTTCGCAATTCCCTTTCCGACGAACTAACTCATCCACAAGATTAGCCACCGTGACTCCGCGGTCCCGCGCGATTTGATAGCCTTGGATAATACTCATTGCGCAGAGTCCGGCTTGCGGCCCCAATCGCTGCCCACACAATAATGGAAAAGACGGTCGAGATAATCGAGTACTGGTGGCGGACTCACCCCGGCAGGCTGCAGAAGACGTTCGGCATTGCTGGTGTCAAACTGCATGCGCATGGTGAAGTAATCCCGGTAGGCGCGGCCTTCGCGCAGCACACGACGTTTGCGTCCCCACAGAGAGAGAAACAGAAGCGGCCGCACCACGGCGAAGAAGAATCTCGGATCAACGAAACGCGGCTCGGGACCGTTGAAGTATTCCATTGCGCGATGGGCAACTTGCTGGATAGTCGCGCTGGCGCGCGGTCCGGCACAGAGGTGAACGGTACAGCCCAGGGCGGCTTTATCGAAGAGGAGTTGCGCGACGGAACTGGCGACAAAATCCACGGGCACAATGTCGAGTACCGCGTCAGGATAGCCAGGGACAGTGCGCCAAAGACGTCGTGCGTAGATCTTTAGTGGCCAGTACATCATCTTGAAGCTGGAGGTGACGCCGGTTCTGGAGTCCCCCACGATGATGCTGGGACGCAGTATCACGCCAGGAAGCGAACCGAGACGCGATTGTACAAAGGCCTCAGCCTCGGACTTGGTTTGTTCATAGGTGTTGCGATAGGTCTGGCCCACTGCAAGCTCGTTTTCGCGCACCAGGTCTGAGCGCTCGCCGGCCACGTAGGCTGTACCGACGTAGGCGAAGCTTCGAAGCTGGCGCGCGCCGCCCGCAAAATCGAGAATATGCCGAGTGCCCTCGACGTTAATGCGGCGTGCCTCGTCGAGCGAATGATCGAACCGCACTGTGGCAGCGGAGTGAATCACTCGGGTTGTTTCAGCCGAAAGGCGCCCGTAGGCGGCTGGAGCAAGCCCACAGTTAGGCTGGCTGACGTCTCCAGAAAAAACCTGAACGCGTGACCGCTCCGCCAAAGGAATGAATGAATCAGCGCGCTGCTGACCCGATTGCCCGGCTCTGTTGCGGATGAGCAGCGCCAGTGTGGCGTTCGGCTTCCGCTCCAGAAGTTCGCGCACCAATTGCACTCCGAGGAAGCCAGTTGCGCCCGTAACTAGAATGAGCTCTTCGTTGTTCATTTTCAAAACCGACCTTAGTCCGCGGACAATAAGAAGGCCGGCGAATCATGACCGCTGGATGCCTATGCGACGGGCTGCGCTACCGCTCATTATAGCCTGCGAGCAGTGTCGAGCTAATTGTCTCCTCGGGGCGGCAATCGGATAACTTTGCTCGAAGTACCCGGAATGACCGCACTAGCCATGGGTCAGAAAGAGCTATCGGTTGAGGCGACCTTTACCGCCTTCCTGGGACTCTGCATCGTGCGTGGTCCCAGTCGGCAATCCGGGCCCGGCTGAACTATTGAGATACGTTGTACCGGAACGCATCAAGTCCGGATGACTGTGGGGGCAGGGAAAAGTCGACAGCCAGACGCAACTCATCGAGCCCTTCGCCGACGGCTAGGCCGAGCGCTCCCCTTGCCGCACAGAGCTTGCGCGGATGCGAATCTACGTCGCGATGGCAGAAGGCATCTGGCGGCCGGAGGTCGAAAATTGGAAATAACACCCTGGACCTCTTATTCTGAATGGGCGCATCGAATACCGCCGCGACAAACTCGCAGCTCAGCTTTCTTCAACGCGAAGACAAAAGGACGCATTCCAACTTCATGGCCAAATCATTGTCGTTCACGGGATTTGTTTTGAAGAACCTGCGTCGCCGGCGGCTAAGGACTCTGCTCACGCTGGCCGGAATCGGAACGGCGGTGGGCGCGTTTGTAGGCCTGGTGGGTTTTTCGAGCGCGTTCGAACAGCAGTGGTTGCGTATTTACTCCAGCAGCGGCACTGACATCGCCGTGATTCAGGGGACCTTCCTGAACACTTCGCTGGACGAATCGACGACGGCAAAGCTCAGGGATTTGCCCGATGTAGCGCAGGCCTCGCCCACGATCTTTAACCTGATGGACCTGACACCGGACGTGAATGCGCTGGTATACGGCTGGAAGGACGATGCATTTCAGTTTGGTTCTCTGCAGATTCTTGCAGGGCGGCGATTTCGCGACGGCCGCGCCGAAGTCATGCTCGGCGATATGCTCGCTCAGGATCTGAAGAAGGCCCCCGGCGACATTCTTGAAATTCAGGGCACGCCATTCACGGTAACTGCCATTTATCACGGCGCTTCGACGCTTGAGGCGGCCGCGGTTGTCATGCCGCTGGACCAGTTGCAACAGCTAAGCAGCTTGCAAGGCAAAGTTTCGACGATTGATGTTCGGCTGCGCCCAGCGCCTCGCGGAGAAACGTCGGAACAATACTTGAAGCACGCGCAGGCTGAGATCGAAGCTGCTCTGCCGGGAATGCGCGCTGTTCCCGCGGCGGAGCGCGCCAGCGACAATCAGTTTGTGAAGCTGGCTCACGCTTCCGCCTGGGGCACCTCTTCGCTCGCCATCCTCATCGGCATACTGGGAATCGCCAACACCATGGCGATGTCGGTTTTCGAGCGCACGCGGGAGATCGGCATCCTGCGCGCTCTGGGTTGGAACCGATGGCAGGTGCTGGCGCACATTGAGATTGAAGCAGTCACGCTTGGCCTGGGCGGGGGATTTCTCGGTATCGCTTTAGGATGGGGTGCGCTGCGGGTGCTGGCGACTTTGCCACGGACCGCGAGTCTTGTTTCGGCGTCACTCCACTGGCAGCTTCTTGCCGAGGCGGTGGGAATCGCGGTGTTCGCCGGACTGATTGCCGGAGCGCTTCCGGCGTGGCGCGCAGGGCAACTCTCACCCGTGGATGCGCTGAGGCACGATTAGCCAATCTCGCACAGGAACCATTCGCCCAGTGCTCGCCGTGGGATCTTGCCGTTGCGATGGTGTTGGCAAGTTGCTGGGGCCAAGAAACGCAGATGCGGCGCGGCGCTTTGCCCGCGGCCCCATTCCAGCAGATCGCTCTCATCGGCGGGCGCACCCCGCTGCAGCTCGACCTCTGCAGCGGGAATCGGGACAACTGCTACCGTAGAAGTTTTTACTGGCACCTGAAATCAATGAATTATTGAAGAGGGGCAATGGCAAGATTTGGGGCATTTTGTTTTCCGGGAACCGGTCATCTCAATCCGATGACCGCGCTGGCGCATTCGTTGCAACTGAGAGGCCATGAGGTAGTGATCTTCGGGATCGCGGACACCGAGGCAGGTGTGCGTGCCGCGGGTATCGAGTTTCATCGGATCGGCGCCGAAGACTATCCGCCCGGCACCCTCAAGAGGCTGGACGAGCAATTGGCGCGGTTAAAGGGGATCGCGGCCTTTCGATTCACGTTGGAGCGGGTGAGGAATTCGACGCGGATGATCCTACGCGACGGGCCGGAGGCGGTGCGGACAACCAACGTAGAAGCGCTGCTGGTCGACGAGGCGGAGTTTGCTGGAAACGTGGCAGACCATTTAGGCCTGCCCTGGATCTCCATCGCCTTGATTCCTCCCCTGCTCCCCGACGACCGGTTTCCGCCCTTCTGGCTCGGCTGGGCGGCGGGACAGGATCGGCTCAGCCGTTTGCGGAACCACCTTGCAATTCATTTGCTTTTGCGGATCGCAACCCCCATCTTCAGAGAAGTGAACCAGCAGCGTAGCGCATGGGGATTGAAGCCCCTCACGCGTCCCGAGGAAGGGCTATCGCCTCTGGCGCAAATTACTCAGTTGCCTGAAGCGTTGGAGTTCGAAATCCGCGGCAAAAAGCCAGCCGGGCTTCACTATACCGGGCCGTTCTTACACTCTCAACAGCGTCCTGCCGTCGACTTTCCCTGGGACCGCCTCGACGGACGCCCACTCATTTACGCATCGCTGGGCACTCTCCAGAATGGTTCGGAAGCCATCTTCAGAACGATCACAGATGCTTGTGTCGGACTCGGTGCACAACTGTTGATTTCGCTGGGTGGCGGACTCGATCCGGCAAGACTGGGAAAGCTGGCCGGCGATCCGCTGGTGGTGCGCTTTGCTCCCCAACTGGAGATTCTGAAGCGGGCCGCGCTGGTGATCACGCATGCCGGCCTGAACACGGTCCTCGAGTCGCTGTCCGAAGGAGTGCCGCTGGTGGCCGTGCCCCTCGGCAACGACCAACCCGGGGTGGCGGCGAGGCTCAAGGCTCGCGGAGCATGCGTGGTGGTTTCACGGCACAGGCTAAACCCGGCCCGGCTTCGCAAAGCGGTCATGCTCGTGCTTCAAGATGCCAGATACCGTGAAGCGGCCCAGGTCTTGCAGAGAGCTATCCAGCAGTTGGACGGACCAGACCGCGCTGCAGATCTCATCGAACAGGTGCTGAAACTCCGTTCGACTCAGCCCCTAGCCTGATCCGCCTCGTTCATCCCGGAAATTGGCCACGGATCTCGACTCTTTGGCTTTTCCCTCACTTTGCATCCTCACTGCCTGGAAAGATCTCCTTGCCCACCAAGTAGGTTTCACCGACGACGGTGTAAAGAATGGCCAGCGCAGAAACGCGTGCCTATTGAGAGCCATCCTCGGTGGATCGCGGCCGCATTGCCACCCAACCGTCAACTACTATTTGAATCAACATCCCGGCCCGAGCAAGATCCACGCCAAGTGATTGATTCTGAAACGGTAGGTCTCAAAACAACGGAATTGCCGCGGTTTTGGATAAGCGTACAATCAAAATAACATCGAACACCCTAGCTCGGCTGTAGCCCTCCTCCCCTCGCTTCCGGCGAGCCCTCGTACACCACGCATCAATCACAAACTTGATCGGAGGTCCTTCATGCGTTCCGAACAAATCCATCATGCCCTGGCGCAAGGCCACAGCCGTTTTCAAATCTGTCAGCTAGTTTCAAAGAGGATAAAGATAGCTCATAAGTCAGGCACCCGATTTGAAGACTCTATCGGGAGCGTGTTAAGTAGTTTGGGTTCGCGAAGGGATTTGCCCATCCATCGCACGCACCCAAGCGATGTGTGCGCGGCCCGCTCCGCCACGAGATTCTGACGGACGACCGTCGAAACAAACTGCGACGCCACCAGCCTAGATGATTTACTGAGCGAGGAATTGCGATGAAGCACTTTTACGCTGGGAATCTGCCCGAGACAGCACACCGAAGCCGTGTTGCAAAATGTCTTCGAGGCGCATGGCCCGCTTGAAAGGATCACACTCCTGACTGATCGGGATACGGGCAATCGTGGCACTCAACGTGACGGATCTAGGCGGACGAACCTTAACCATCAACGAGGCCAAACCCAAGTGCAAGCATTCGAGGAGTGGCGGCCATCGTTTTGGCGACGAAGGCGGCCGCGCGTGCGACGACTAACACGGTCATCCGCGCGAACCGCGCTGATGGTTTTCGAAGACAAAGTGCCGGTGAGGTTGCAGGACGTGCCCGCCCGGTTACGAACAGATAATATGCCGGAGGATATGTATGCCTGGAGATCGATCAGCGTTTACAAAGCGCCAGAAGGAACTCACGCGGCAACAGCGACAAAAGGACAAAGCAGAGCGCAGGAACCAACGAAGACAGGAGAAGCCTGCGGGAGGCAGCATGGATGAGATGGCCGAACTGCGCGAACATGCCGCGGCACAGGCGGCGCCATTCAACGTTGGTGTGAAGGAAACTGAAACTGCGGAGGAGTCCACGCCCGGTGGCCGCATCGGCGAGTGACTCGTGATTGCGAATCAGCCGGAGCCTAATGCCCTTGCAACCAAGGCAGTGACGGCGAACGGCCCAGAAAAAGGGGATCATCGCGCAGGCCATATCTACATATGATATGGCCTGCTAAACATATATGGCCTTGCTTCGGACGACTCTGCATTGTTCCTGCGACTAGCGTGAAATTTACGCTACGTTTTGGGCTTGCCAAATCAGTAATTTAAGAGTCCCAACGAGCGACGCCAGCCTTTTCGCGGCCATAACTGTTCATCCCAGTAAATGGATGAAAATAAATTGGTTAGAAGAAATAAGAAAAGCCTCCGCGTGCGGAAGCTTCCTGGCCTATGCCTGTAAGTTATTGATTCTAAATGGTGGCCAGAGACGGGATCGAACCGCCGACGCCGGCCTTTTCAGGGCTCCCTACCAATGGACCTAAGTGGCTTAGAATCAGCGGACGCGATTGATACGAAAGATGTTAGAGCTGCTCCGATTTAGGATCGTTTGGGATCATTTGGGATGGTTTCCTCCCCAGGTTGTTCCCGTATTGTTCCCGCGACAATTGACCGATATCACCCCGCATGTGCAAAGACGCCCTAGCTACACGCGGTCTATGTTGCCACAAAATCTGATTTACGGGAACGGTACTTTACAGCGGTATCGGCAGGCCCATCGAGCCACCTCCGAATGAGGGCCAATCTGACTGAACTGGTCGCACGTCGCACACATCGCCTCCTATCATGTACCGGAGGCAGACAGGCAGATCACCATCGGGGCGGCACTTCTACGAGATGCCGGTTTGAACGGCCACTTGGATCACTTCTGATTCTTGAAGTAACTGTGTATAGGCTCGGACCAGCGCTTTCAGCACTGACGGAACGCTGCTGAAAGCATGGGCAGCGAAGAGAAAGCAGATAAACTCGGCATCCAACCTCGTCCGCGTTCCCGAATCCAGATGGGTTGTCTCTGAAATATAGGTTTGGAGTGATCTCGCTCGTTGGATTGCGAGATCAGGTTTTGAAGACTCCTTTGCACAGGAATGATAAGATGATGTGGTTTTATGCGAGATATCGGAGCAGTACTACGTCAGACTTGACGATAGCACGCTCACCGAATCAGATTGTGACTTGAAGCGCTTCCCATATATCCACAACACTAGCGGAACGATGAGCGCATAGCAGGCGACAGTGGGGAGCGAGTTTTTGCTGTGCAGATACTGCCCCGATAGAAGTAGCGCCAGGCCAACGTGACGGTTCGCGTTGCACATCGAGAGAGTTCGACTCCGAATAGTTTCCGCCCTCATGATCCAGGGTACGATCGACATACCGATACGCCCGTTCACCATACTTCCACGCCTCGCGCCACACGATACTTGTCAATACGAACACAATGGTCGCAGAACCGCTGATCAGCTTCATTTCAAAATCACCGCGCCCGCGTTGCTCCGCCATGTGCCTGGATGGATCGTAATGGTACAACCCATCTGGCCACCCTTTCAGGCCTCGTGTGAGGAAATGAAATTCTGTCGGGTGCAGATTCCCGGAGGATGGATTCACTCTTAGCGCATACTTATATCCGGTCGACGGGACACGCTTCGACGCGCTAATCGCGGCGGAATAGAAGAGTAGTTGCGAGAGGAAAGCCGCTCCGTCGCCCACAGGCATGGTGCCAGAGGTACCCTGAAGCACGTCGAGAGCTGGCGTTTCAGGGGCGGGCGGATCTGCTGGCAGATCGAGAACCGGCACGCCTTCGTAATGACGAAACGGATCAGGCATGTTCGCCCAGTCGAGAACTTGCCGTGCTCGCCTCAGCGATTCAACGCTATGCTTTGTAGCTTCGTGATATTCGCGCCACGTCATTGCCGGTAGATGGGCTTGGATTGCCCGATATTAGCATCGAGAGACATCGCACTACCAACGGCAAACGGAGAGATGACCGGCAAGCATTGCCTCCGCATTGCGCTGTTTGTCGGAATGTCTACAGTAGCGACCCCACATGGATCACTTCTCCGGTTTGTAGATGTCGAAGCCTGCAACATTCTCTTTGGTATAGCAGCCTAAGAGCAGACGGACGGGCGTGGTCAACTCCACCTGGCGACTAAGGGAGGTTGAGCTGGTCGCCTCCCTTAGAACATGCCGCCAGTTCTTATGCGTGTACAGGAACGGTGACCTTATGGAAGGTCGAGTTAACAACCTCATACTCCTGTACCTTGGGAGTTCCATCGATCACTTTTGCGAAGGTCTTCAACACTTCGGGATATGTATTGGTATTGTAGGCTTCAGCATCCGCTTTGTTGTCCCACAGACTGATTGCCGTCACATCCAGCCCGCCGGGCATGGCGAACGTGATTTCGTCCCTAAAGCCCGTTTGTTTGCGGAGTAAGGGGAGAATTTGGCTGTCAAATACATGGCCGTACTCAGAAAGCATGTTGTATTTCAGATGAATAGAGACGTTGCGTGCAAACATAGGTCCTCCTTAAGAGGCCATTGTTAGCTAAGAAGGGGGAACTCCAGATGGGCTGACTTAGTTCAGGGAACCTGAAAGAGTAAGAAGGCGTACTTGCTCACTTATGAGGCTAGGCTCTTATGCTAACGGTTGTCAAGATGCGGTAGTGTCCTACGCGCTGTTAATTCTTCGAACGTTGGCCCCCTTAAAAATGACCCTCAACTTTTCACGACCCGACCAGTGTCACTCTCGGTGTAGGCATGGCCACGCGCAACTTACATGACGATAGCTGTCTCGACGGTTCTCAGATACCGAACCGGTTATACCAATCACTATTCGCTAGCTGATCGAACTGAGCACACTGACATTCGGACGATCCAGTACGGTCTCTCGCAGCGTACAAGCACACAGAGTATCAGAGAGTCGTCTTCAGGAAGCTGGCGCATGTGGCGAATTCACACCTGTGCCTGAGGGTGAGGGTTAAGAGCCCTTCTTCCTCGCTTTCTTCGCGCCTTCGGCGTGCTTTTTGGCGTTCCCCGAAGGCTTAGGGTGAAAGAGATTCTCTACAGACCCCTGGGCACTCATATTCTTAGCGTTCTTGGGCTCTTTCTTGGACATGCTTATCTCCTGTGTGTCGGAGCATAGACCTCCATGCATCGATTGAACAGCTTCGATTTGAAATCAGAGATGTTTTAGAAGGGGTGCGCAACCTTCAGCGAGATGCTACCCGACAACAATCGCGATTTGCCAAGTCCTTCAAAACGCTGCTTAAATTGAGCCGCAGCCCAATGACATCAGTGACCAAGTCAGAAATTACTGCTTGCCCTTCACCGATGTTGGTCTACGATGGCTCCTGCGGTTTTTGTAGCCGTTCGGTTCGGTTCATACTGCGTCATGAACGACGGCATGACTTGTCGTTTGTGACGCGCAACTCAGAACTGGGCAACGAACTGCGCCGCACACATGGGTTGGAATCGGTCGAGTCGATGCTGTGGATCGAAGGCGGCCGGGTATTTGCTGAATCTGGCGCGGTGATGAAAGCGGCAGGTTACCTCGGCGGCTGGTGGCATCGATTAGCAGTCCTCAGTTCGTTCTGTCCATCGTTCATCTTGAACGGAGTCTATAAATTCATCGCCAAAAACCGTCGTCGGTTCTCGTCCAAAGCTGCTGCTTGCCCGGTTCCCAGCCCTGAACAGCGCAATCGCTTCTTAGCCTGACAGTATACGAACGCATTCGAAAAACGCTGGCGCGTGGACAGCGGACCGGCACTGGGCAGATTCCGTATGATCGCGGCGCATAAAGACTGGACCTCTCATTAAAGCGGTGGAAGACAAGCTTAGCGAGGCTGGGCAGAAGCTTGAAGAGTTGAAGCGCGCCATCGATAGGCCGAACACGCGTCAAAGATAGTCTCACTGCAGTGCTGCGCTCGCGGCTCTCGATGTTTTACCAACAACGACAGACTTCCCAGAGCGCGGCCCCGCTGAAAACTTACCTGACCTAAGAAATCACGTCACAGCTATTTTCGGTTTAGGCGAAAATTTCTTCTTGTAGTACGTCGTCCAGATGGCAATCGCTGGGACACCTGCGATCATCGGCCACAGCCATACCCACCAGGCCGCGCCAAACCAACGCGACAGATTTACTGCACTGCTCTCATTAGGCGCTACACTTGGGACATGGGAAACAAGAACAAGGGAAAGCGCGAAGAAAAGAAACAGGCCAAGCCAAAACCAAAGGTTGCGCCCGGACGCAAACGTGAGGACGTGAACCAAGCAACTGCTGCGCAGATCGTTAGGGATGCTACTAAATATTAGTTGGACTTTGCATTTCAAAACTGCGCCACTACCCGATGTGCCGGTGACGGCGGCGGTGCCGAAATGTTTCGGCTGTAGAAATGGAAGGCCATGAGGAGCGATAGTTACATTATCGTTTTCTTGATCGGTCGCATGCCAGCAGATGAGGTTATGGTGAACCTCCTCGTTTATGGTACGGAGAGTGGGGAGGCAAGACAGATTCCGATTCCTACTAGTGTTCCGATCCGATGGAAGAAGTTCAAGGAAGACATAACAAGTTCTTGCAGCAGCATATCTCCCGCTGAGTTTTATAGGATAGAGCGCGAGTTGACAGGGCACGGTACCGCATCTAGTCGCTTCAATTGTGCCCTCGCGGAGATCACACGGGCGGTGATCAAAGCTACTCTCCTGCCTAAGCTGGAAAAATCGGGATACAAGAGGTGAGTTATCTGCGGACGCTACTATCGCCGATCTGACAGGCAGCGCATCGCAGACGCCATGCGCGCGGGCATCCGCGTGCCGTTCGAGATCGAACCGAGCTACAACATCGCCCCAATGACGTATCAGCCAGTCGTGCGCCTCGATCGCTACACTAACGAGCGCGACTTGGTGCCGATGCGTTGGGGATTGGTGCCTTCTTGGGCGCGAGATGCAAACGTCAGCTATTCGACCATTAACGCCAGCGCTGAAACGCTAACCATGAGTGAAACCTACCGCGATGCAATTAAGCATCGCCGCTGCCTGGTACCAGCAGACGGCTTCTTCGAATGGAAGAAGCTGGATGCGAAGAACAAACAACCTTTCGCTTTTGCCCTGAAGGACGGTAGCATGATCGCCTTTGCGGGCATCTGGGAGCGATGGCGCGACGACGCAACGAGTCAGGTTCTCGAAACCTACAGCATCATCACCACTGAGCCTAACGAACTGATGGCCCCGATTCACTCCCGGATGCCGGTGATCATGGCGCCGCGCGACTATGAGCGATGGCTCGCGCCGGCGGACCCTGCGCGCCTGCCGATGGACCTTCTGCGACCGTTCGATTCCGAGCAGTTGAAGGCCTGGAAGGTCAGCGCAGAAGTTGGAAACGTGAAGAATGATCGCCCGGATTTGATCGATGTTCAGCCCCGAGTCGAAGGCACCCCCTGAGAGCCTCAGTCTTTTCCCTAGTTGAGGAATACAGCCGTAAGGGGAACTCTCAACTTGTTAAAACGTGGATTTTTGCCGGCGGCATCGGATTCAGAATCACCGGAATCGGGGCGCGCCCAGGCAGCGCACCTGCCGGTAAGCGGCCTTCGTTAAGTCGGCTCATGGGAAGCTGCGGGGGGGACTCTTAAACGAGGTGAGCTGGTGAGACGATTCTTGATTATCATCACGCTCGCAATGGCTGCCCCTTTATCGGTCAAGATAGGAGCCGTGGGATGCAAGAAGAAATATTAAAAGTGGAAAAAGAATTTGGGCAGGCGATCACCAAGAATGATCCAGAAGCAATCGGACGATTTCTAGCCGACGATTGGATTATCATCGACCCCGATGGCGGCATCGTTGACAAGTCACGTTTCCTTGGCGTGATTAGGTCAGGTACTTTGAGCCACGAAGTGATGGACTCGGACGACGTAAGAGTTCGCATCTACGGAGATGCCGCTACATTCACGGCGCTGACTACCACCAAGGGAAAATTTATGGGACAAGAGTTTACCTCTCAGGAACGGGCGACAGACATTTTTGTGAAGAAGGACGGTCGATGGCAGTGCGTAATTTCACGGCTCACTCGGTTTACTAAGAAATAAGACCGGACGAAATCCTGTTTATCCGTTGCACCTTTATTTTGTCCTATGGAATCAGGGAACAAAAAACGGTGTCATCGAAAGTTCAATTCCTAGCGAATCGCGAAGTTACTCAAAAAGGGGGCTTTCCGGGCACTCTCGACTCGGGAATTACCAAATCGCTTCTCAGATGCCGGTTTCCATCTGGAGCCAACGTCAACTTCAAGTTACACGTGAGCCCATACCACGTTGAGGTGTATGGTCTCCACAAGCGTGTCTAGTACTCACTCAATCAAACAGACTCGGGAGGAAACCGATGAGAGCTATCGTCTATCACGAGTATGGTTCACCCGATGTTCTCCAATATGTAGAGATTGAAGCTCCTACCGCGGCGAATGGTGAAGTGCTCATAAAAGTTTGCGCGGCTTCCGTCAATCCATATGATTGGCACTTCATGAGAGGTACACCATACGGCGTTCGCATAGTGGCCGGGCTGCGCAAGCCCAAGGTCACGCGACTAGGCGCAGATGTGGCCGGACAGGTTGAAGCAGTCGGAAGGAACGTAACGCAGTTCAAGCCAGGCGATCATGTGTTCGGCACCTGCAAGGGATCTTTTGCCCAGTATGCGTGTGCTCCCGAGTCGGCATTGGCGATCAAGCCGGATAATGTGACTTTTGAGCAAGCGGCTTGTGTACCTATTGCGGCATTGACGGCATTGCAGGGCCTTCGCGACAAGGGAAGAGTTCAGCCAGGGCAAAAGGTATTGATCAACGGTGCGTCGGGAGGAGTGGGCACGTTCGCCGTGCAGATTGCCAAGTCATTCGGCGCAGACGTGACCGGAGTATGCAGCACGAGGAATGTGGACATGGTCCGATCCATCGGCGCGGATCGAGTCATCGACTACACGCAAGAGAATTTCACCAAGAGCGGGCAACGTTACGACGTATTCTTCGACTGTATTGGGCAATACTCGTTGTCCGTATGCAGACGCGTCTTGAATCACAAAGGGATTTACGTTGGGGCGGGAGGGCCGAGCGATCGGTGGATGACCGGCCCTATCGCTCGTTTGATCAAGTCGCTTGTGTTGTCAGCGTTCGGGAGCCAAAAACTGGGCGGGGTTCTTGCGAAAGTCAGCAAAAAGGACCTGAAGATTCTGGGGGAGCTCATCCAAACCGGAAAGGTAATACCTGTCATCGATAGGCGTTACAGGTTAAGCGAGGTCCCTAATGCTATCGCGTATCTGGAAGAAGGACACGCTCGAGGAAAAGTAGCGATCATTTTCGAATCCCATAAATGACGAATCCCTGACCGGCACTGAAGCTTGTGATTCGCGCAAGCTGCTTCCTGGCGGCTTCCCGTTAGCAAACTCTGCATGGGGTAGATCCTGGAAAGACAGGACAAGACATCGATTTAGTTGTTCACTCTGTCGACGTATACCTATGTAGACAGTCATAGTGGTTCTTCGTTATAGATCCGTCAGAGAGATATCAAATGAGAATCCGGTTCACCCGACCTAAAAGGTAGTAGTCTAGAGACTGATCGTTAGAATTCGATCTGGTCTACTTGCTGGTTCTGGTTGTCCGTTACACGCAAATTCTCCACATTGCGTTCGGCGGTACATCAAGTGATAGGGAACAAGTTCAATGGAACAAGGAATTGTAAAGTGGTTTAACGATGCAAAGGGATTCGGCTTTCTTAGCCGTCCCAACGGTGAAGATGTGTTTGTCCATCACACCGCAATTAAGAGTACCGGCTTCCGCACTCTGCAGGAAGGCCAAGCGGTTCAGTTCGATGTGGTGAAAGGCCCCAAGGGCTGGCAAGCAGAGAACGTTCAAATAGCGTAGGAAGTGCAAGGAAAAGGCGGTAGCGAGGCCGCTCTTTTTAGTGTTAAGTATTCATCTAAATTCGCGAATTCCTGTTTTACTACGAGTCATCTGCCTCAACAATGGCGGACGAGAACGACAGTCACGTCATCCAGTTGTTCGGCATCGCCGGTCCACTCCGCTTCCCGCGTCGGTGATCACATCACGATGCGGGAAAGCGGCTGGTGGCGATCCTCATGGGACCAGCTCGATCAGACGTTCCTCGCCGGATTTGTTCTCCATGGAGACACCATTCATCTTTAATAGGGAATAGGTGACTCCATGGTGTGACGATGGCGAGTGGTAGCGTCTGTACTCTTTTGTCTTGGCTGGATTTCAATTCCGGCGCTGGAGATGGAAATGATTTTTATTGGGCCGGTCATAATTGGAAAGCTCTCATTGAATGAATTCTGTAGACCTGAACTGGCCTGGCAGCGTTCCACGGAAACTTTGAATACGTCGGGATTGTCCTCGCTGTAGCTCGATCGAATTCCAGACGGCCGATTCGCGTCCTCTGGACCGGCTTCCTGGCCCTACTCGCGTTGTCTCCGATTCGCTGTGTCAATTGTTGGCAGCGATACTACTTGTTCGGAAAGAGAAATCCCGATAAAACATGACCGCCGGGGCACACCTTACCAAAACTATCGAGCATGGCTGAGCCCTAGTGTGTTTGAACGAAACGGAGAACATAATGGAGAGCTCACAATATTCGTCCAGCTATACGTCGAATGATCTGTTGTTTAGTTTGGACGGAGGGCGTTCTCGACGATCACTGAATTATGAGATCGTTGCTCAAAGCGCGGAAGAAGTGCAGGACACCCAGAACGCTCCCGCGGTCAGCATGGGACCATACCTGATCGAATCCGGACAAACGCAGCTTCTAACCACGATCAGCATCTATAGCGAGCGCGGAGAAAGCCGAGAGCAGGTGCGGCTGCTCTACATGAATGCGGTCGCACTTCGAGTCTGGAAAGCCATGGGCAAGAAACCAAGCCTGATAGGCGCACGGTATCGTCCATCACGAACTTCCCTACTGGCGTTTGGTGTTCCGTTCAGCGAATAGGGAGAGCCGTACACGGGTGTCTCCCCCGCCAGGGTTGGGGAATTCGCATGCAGAGCGATAATGATTCGCGGGTAGCGGCATTTCAGGTTGCCAGTGTAGCTGTCGCGCAGCAAGTCCTGACGGAATCCGGCGCGATATTCGGAGTACTCGAGATCGGCTGGGTGTCGGACAAAGGTGTCCCATTCGCTACCTCTAAGATATCGCTGCCGAGAAGTTCGATTTGCATTTTCTCGTGAGCGTAGGGCTCCCACCACACTGCACGCACAAGGCAAAAGGCCATCCACCAGGATGGCCTTTGCTTTGTGCTCGTAGTAGCTGGACGCTCTTAGTACATGTCGCTCATTCCGCCGCCGTGTACTCCGGCCGAAGCAGCCTGCCTGGGTTCGGGGATATCCGAAACCATCGCTTCGGTCGTCAGCATAAGGCCTGCGATCGAGGCTGCATTCTGTAACGCTGTGCGGGCAACCTTGGTCGGGTCGATCACGCCGGCCTCGACCAGGTCCTCGTAACCGTTGGTGCTGGCGTTGTAGCCGTAATGCGGATTCTTGTTCTCTAGGATCTTACCGACGACCACGGCACCCTCTTCGCCTGCATTGCCGACGATCTGGCGCAATGGCTCCTCGAGCGAACGACGGACGAGCTGTGCGCCGATCTTCTCATCACCTTCGAGAGTTTTGATCAACTCTTCCACGTCTTTTGCCGAGCGAAGCAAGGCCACTCCACCGCCCGGCACAATGCCTTCCTCAACCGCGGCGCGGGTGGCATGCATGGCATCCTCAACGCGAGCCTTCTTTTCCTTCATTTCGGTCTCGGTTGCCGCACCTACCTTGATGACAGCCACGCCGCCCACGAGCTTGGCGAGACGTTCCTGGAGCTTCTCGCGATCGTAGTCGGAAGTGGTCTTCTCGATCTGACTGCGAAGTTCCTTAACACGGCCTGCGATGGTCTTCGAATCGCCGCGGCCGTCGATAATCGTGGTGTTGTCTTTATCTATGGTTACGCGCTTGGCGCTGCCCAGATCTTCAATCTTCACGTTCTCGAGCTTTAGGCCGAGATCTTCCGTGATGGCCTTGCCACCGGTCAGCTTGGCGATGTCTTCCAGCATCGCCTTGCGGCGGTCGCCGAAACCGGGAGCTTTGACCGCGGCCACGTTCAGTGTGCCGCGTAGCTTGTTGACCACCAACGTCGCGAGGGCCTCGCCCTCTATGTCCTCCGCGATGATCAGCAGCGGCTTGCTATTGCGGGCAACCTGCTCGAGCAACGGAAGGAGGTCCTTCATCGAGCTAATCTTCTTTTCGTGAATCAGGATATAAGGCTCTTCGAGGGAGGCTTCCATCCGGTCGGGATCAGTGACAAAGTAAGGGCTCAGGTAGCCACGATCGAATTGCATGCCCTCGACCACCTCCAATTGGGTCTCGAGCGTTTTCGACTCTTCAACCGTAATCACGCCATCCTTGCCGACCTTCTTCATGGCCTCCGCAATGATGTTGCCAATGGTTGCGTCGCTGTTGGCCGAAATGGTGCCCACCTGGGCGATCATCTCGCCGGTCACGGGCTTGGAAAACTTGGCCAGCGCGCCGCCGTGAACCACTCCCTGCTCATCACGTTTACCCACGATGGCTTCCACGGCCTTGTCGATGCCGCGCTTGAGGGCCATCGGATTGGCGCCGGCGGCAACTGTCTTTACGCCCTCGCGATAGATTGCCTGAGCCAGCACCGTCGCAGTTGTGGTACCGTCCCCGGCCACATCCGAGGTCTTCGAAGCTACTTCTCGCACCATCTGTGCGCCCATGTTTTCCAGAGCGTCCTTCAGTTCGATCTCTTTGGCCACCGTTACGCCATCCTTAGTAATGGTGGGAGATCCAAACTTTTTCTCGATCACGACGTTGCGACCCTTGGGTCCGAGCGTTACCTTTACCGCATCCGCCAGCTTGTTCACACCGCGCAAAATTGCCTGACGCGAATCTTCTCCGTGCAGAATCTGCTTTGCCATTTCAATTCTCCTTCAAAAGAGCAGGGGACTTGCCGCCCAGATCATTGCTTTGTGTGCTATCGCTCTGGGCTCTTCATGAGCCAGCTAACACAAGCTGGTATTCGTCCAGCAAAACTTCACAGCTGGTGGAACCGCCGCGCGCTTACTTCTTCTTGAGAATGCCGAGCACTTCTTCCTCGCGCATCATCAGGAATTCCTCGCCATCGATCTTGATTTCGGTGCCCGAGTACTTGCCGAACAGAATGTGGTCTCCAGCCTTTACGTCGAGCGGGAAGACTTTGCCTTCATCATTCGACTTGCCCTTACCAACGGAAACAGCCTCGCCTTCCTGGGGCTTTTCTTTAGCTGAGTCGGGAATGATGATGCCGCCGCGAATCGATTCGGTCTCGTCCACACGCCGCACCAAAATGCGGTCATGGAGCGGAGTGAAGCTGGTCGTTGAGGATGCAGTTGCGGTTGTCATTTCGTTACTTCTCCTTGACACGAGGTTCTCCCAGCGCTACTGACCACGAAATTCTGAATATGAATCGCAGGGCAGGATGGCTGACAAATCAGTGCGCGTTAGCACTCTCGGCCTTCGACTGCTAACAATAGGAGCTCTGAATAGGCCTTGTCAATCCCTAAAACAACATTCTTGAGCGGGGGGCGCTCAGATATCGGTCATGGTTACTGGACAGTACTACAAGCGAGCCGTCGTTTGCTAATAACGTCTCGACTTATGCAAGCTCCAAGGGGTAATCAGCGTTTGGGGTATGCGTCTGGACGTTCCTACGAGGAAGTTCATCGATTTGCAATCGTGCTACGCCACGTAAGAATGGGACCCAAAACGATGGGGTCGCTCAACCCTAATATCTAGATAGAGTGTCGCTTCAGATGTCCCGCATCGTTCCCATGATAAGGGCGGCATTTTGTGGCACACCCTAGACTTTTCGAATCAGAAGGTTACGAGCCCCCCAATGAGCGACGCCAGCCTTTTCACGGCCACCACAACGTGCGCTCGTATATTATTGAAAATAAATGATTTGGCAGGAAACGCCAAAAAGGCCTCCGCAATGCGGAGGCCTTGGCGGTTCCTTTAAGTTATTGATTCTAAATGGTGGCCAGAGACGGGATCGAACCGCCGACGCCGGCCTTTTCAGGGCCCCCTACCAATGGGCCTAAGTGGCTTAGAATCAGCGGACCCGATTGATATGAAAGACGTTAGAGCAGCACCCATTTAGGATTGTTTGGGATCATTTGGGATGGTTTCCTCCCCAGGTTGTTCCCGTATTGTTCCCGCCACATTAAATCCAGCGGGTTTTCGGCTTTAAGCGGACAGGAGGTTCTCGCTGCACGCGATTCATGTTGCCACATAAGCTGGTTTGCCGATCGCACTGCACCAAGGGCTCTCGGAGTAAGGTTCCTTTATAGATAGCTATAGACAGCATGTGACATACGATGCGAGCAAGTTTATGAGAGCAGTGGCCTGACCGCTGCCGGTGCACCCAGTCTCCACTTCGTTCCGTGAAACTCGCCAGGTATCGACGGGTCATCGCTCTGCTTATCTACTTCAGAATGGTCGCCAATCAGTTTGAAAACAGTAACAGCCCTCAGTCTGAAATGCCTATTCTCGACGGATGCAATCAATAGTGAAGCCAGGCAATCCCCTCGGTGGGAGGATTCTCGTCGTCAGCGGACCATCCGTTGTTACGTTGACCCCATTGAGAGAACTCCAATCGATGGGCGTATACCCGATGGTGTATCCGTCCTCAATTCGCTCCATTCCACTGTAGAACGTGGATACCCGGCCGTCGGGGTAAACGCTTCCGAGCACCAGAAAATACGTGGCCGCAGGCCCATGGTGGGTAATGGTCAATGTGCTGCAATCCAGATTGAAATCAATGGACTCGTTCCCAATGGATGATGCTGTAGTCGCCAGCACCGCTAGTCGCATCGAGCCGTCCGGCAACTGGGTCAATACCTCTACTGTGAGAGGTGCGCTTTCTGCGCCCGTTCTGAAGCCGAGTTCTCCGGTGGCCATATCAAATGTGAATTCGTCCTTCTGGCCCGGGGAGGTGGAAGTGGACATTTCCACGATGTAGGAGCCCGCAAGCACGACCATGCCGTAGTTGCCTGAGCCAATGCCGGTGACGGCATGGCGGTACTGATCGCACTTCGATACGATGAAGACTTCCTGATTTTGTAAGCCACTAGCAGGCGGCGCAAAGGGTGTTGCAAGCAGCCGAGTCCGCGGATTCCGGTTCGTTTTGCCATCCGGATCGAACAACGTGTGTCCGTTGTTATTTGACAACTGGGTGGTCCTGACCAAGGCGGATCTGCTTATTGGCCGGTCCGTTGGCGCGGTTCCAACCTGCGACGGTCTGCGATCAAAAATGCTGATGGAGCCCAGAACCTGCCCGAGTCCCGAGATGAATCCGGCCACGGCTCCGAGAAGCCCGCCAATCACTGAGCCAACCGGGCCCAACAACGAGCCAACCTCGGCGCCGAGCGCGGCGAGACTGACGGTTGATCCGGCGATCACGAGATCGGCTGTGGTCCCCAACATGGTGGGGTGCAGTGGAATGATGGTTGATGACACGGGCGTGAGCTCATCGACGGTTCCGGAATCGCTCTGAGGCGCGTAGGCCCAATGATCGTCGCCCGTCACGTGGATCGTACAGTGATCCACACGGAACTGATGCGCCTGCCCGGTCGTATCAGAATCTTCTCCGCCCTGGCCGTCCTTTACAGATGGAATTGGAGTGAACGGATCGTTAGGATCGTACACGAGGATATCGAAGGCTCCGCCGACTTGATCGACGATTTCATACGCGACGACTACGTGACCGCTTCCCAGGCCCTGCCGCATCGCAACAAGTGGATAATCGGGAGAGGGAATGGTTTGCGATCCGTTTGGAATTGTTCGCTGCAGACAAGTGGCGATGTTCTGTCGTAGCTCAAAACTTGTTGCGTTCGACTTCAACACGGCGGCGGTGAGATAGGCGCTCAAATACTCCTCGCTGAGCTGAGCCAGATGTTGCGAGCGGATATATTGCTGAAGCGAGGCGGAAGGACCTCCTGCATCGTCAGGACCGGTGAGGCCGAAGGCTGAGGTTGGCAGATTCGGTGGGAAGCCCGCAGCCAGGGCCCCCGTGTCGTCCTGGTAGAGTCTTTGAGTTGCAAGACACATTCCGAAACAGACGTCTCCCGAACCCGCATCTATGAAGGCCTGTGCCAGCGCTGCGAAGATCTTCGCGGCGCTGCCGGTACTAAGGAAGAGTTCTTCGATCTGATTCAGCGTGACCGTCCCGTAAGGGCCGTTCATAAACGAAAAGCCGATGGTATTGCGAAAGCTGTCGATGAGGCAGAGTTCCGGCGCCGGAATGAGGTCAGCGCTGGTCCCGTTCGGGGGAATCACTCCAAATGGAAACGGCGTGGCTGACGCCTGCCCGGTGGTCGCGTATTGTGGCACGATGGCTGTGATTTCGCTTGGGCTGATGGAGATTGGGGCGACGACGGCAACATCGTTGCCGAAGCGCACTGTCGAGCCGGGGCAGAATCCCTGGCCAGAGATCGAAATCATGTCTCCCGGCTGCAGGGCTTGAGGAGTCGCCGCGAAAACAGGGCCACTCGTGATGAACGCACCGACAGGTTGCAAAGTCAACGGTACCGCAACGGTTTTTGCCCCGCTCTGTGCCATGACCTGGATCTGCACCGGAGCACTGATGCCCCCATTGGCCAGGATCGAGATGTAAACGAGGGGCACGGGATTTTCAGAGGACTGGATCGTGTCTGGAGTGATGGTGTAGCTGGCATTGGCGGGCAGGCCCGAGATACTGAGAGCGATAGTTCCGGTGGTTGCAGGACCGAAGCCAACATATGCAGGCCCGATGGTAAGCCAGGTACAAGGGAATATTTGCAACGTCGAAGGGCCCGGAACGCTCAACTGAATCGGGGGCAGAACATTCAATTGCCCGGAAGCATTTCTTTGTTGAGGCCCGACCGCGGCACTGGACGGTGTAGCGGAGATCGTGAAGCTTGCATTATTGACGGTGGGCGCATTGCCGCCCGCTGCAATGGTTAGATTGGTCGCAGATACGGTTCCGGTGGCCGGATTCGGAGAGAAGCTCGCGGACACATGGGACGGAAGGCCGGTCGCTGCGAATTGAATGTCGCCGTTTGAATTTCCAAGCCGGTTCAGCAACAAGGTCTCCGTTGCAGACGCGCCCTGCGCAACATAAACCAAGGGGGTAGTCACCCAATTGAAATCCGGGCTTGAAGCGCCTGGGTCAAAGCTGATGTCGCCCATCCACAACGGAACCGTGTTTTCGCCCGCCTGGATCAGAAAGTAAGCAATGTTCGGCGTGGAATTCGTCGAGGCGGCTTCCAACATTGCAGGGGGCGTTGAGCTGGCAACGGTCGCCGTTGCCGAGCCGACCTGCACGCCATTGATGTCGTACGCATTTAGAGTGACCGTGCACCTTTCGGGCACAAAGCTGCCCAGCGTCGCCTTAACGTGCTGGTGAAAGCCGGTGAAGATGCCGAAGGCCTGCGCCTGGGCAAATTCAGTGGGCGTGACGAGAGCTGCGACCTGGGTGCCCGGATAGCCCGCTGGAGCCCTGACCACAACGGGCAGATCGTTATCAAGTCCACCTGGAATCTGACTCGAAGCAGGCAATGCGTTGTACGGCGGAAACCCAAAATCGAGACCAAGTGAGTGAAATTGGTCTGCAACGCCATCGTGCAAGGCGACGGTTGGCGGCTCAAATGTGATTACTGTGTCCATGGTGGTACCTCTACTGGTTAATTGCCCGCAAAGATGAAAATGATGAACGATGTGCTTGAATACGCGGGTTGCAATGTCTTCTGACTCGTGCCTCGAGCGAAGCGCCATCGCGCTGTCCAGCAGCCGGCACCCTTCCGTCATGGGCACCGGCACACGCCTTCTACCTAGTTGGGGGTCAGGTAGCCATGAACGGTTACTTGGGAACCTCCGCTAATCATTGCCAGGTTGGCCCCGCTCCCCACCACGATTCCAGAAGGAAATTGAAGCTCGGTCGAAACAGTACCCGGCACTGTCCAGTAATCGTAGTCGTAGTAGGTACCGGCATTAGAGTTGTAGAGTTCGACCCACGCAGGGGCGTTGGTATAGGGCAAAATCTCAACGCCGGTGATGACAAGACTCTGACCAGCAGGTACCAAAAAGTCCGCGCTTACTTCATTCGCGTCCGGACCCACCTGCGAAAAATAGGGATAATTGTGTTCACCGCCATCGAAACTGCCGAAGAGCGTGACGATGTGCGAGGCGAAGTGGGGAACGTCCTCGACGACGGCGGGATGGGTTGCGGTGTTCGCAATGCTGACCAATTGTTCGCCGAGAGCGTGGACAGTGCGCGGCGATGCGACTGCGAGCAGGAGGGCCGCGGCGGTGACTCCCGCAAACGAGATGACACTCTTGCGTAACAAGTTCATGACTCAATCTCCTTTTATTTGCGTTATCTGCTGAATTCTGGTTAAGGCGCTACCTAGAGCGTTGATATCTGCCGGCGATCCTCACCAGTAGGTCCCAGTCGAGGAGTAGAATCCGACAACTCAACCGGGTTGCCAATGGCGAGACCACCTCAGCTTTCGATCTCGTTGGCTCAATGGGCGTCCCCATCGCCCGCGACCGGCCTGGCGAGGTACGCGTGAGATTCACTGGGGTTGCTCTTCAAAGCTGCGAATCCGGTGATCTCGCCTTTGTCGTTAATGGAGCATGCGGACTCCAGGTACAAAGCGGAGTCTTGAGAAACCAGAGTATTCAGGTCGGTTGCGGTTCCATTGCGCCAAAGCACGGCCCGGGGGCTGAAGTTCGCGCTAATGGAAACTCCCAGCACCAGGCCGTTATTGCCGATGGCAATGGCAGAGCTGTACGAATCGCCGGTCAGAGCTCCGAGATCCGTGATGTGGCCCCGCTGCCAGAGAAAACCATGAAAGCTTGCGTCGCCGGTGGTGTCCGAGGTTCCCACAACCTGGCCGTGATCGTTCAGGCCGCTAGCGTAGATCCCGGCAAACCTTCCGTCTCCGCCAAGATTACCCAGGTCGATCGCGTTGCCGTTCCGCCACAGAACAGCATGAAGTGACGTGAGATTGTTCTGCTCAATCGCATTGAACGGTCCGCAATTTCCACTGGCGCCCACAGCCTGACCGCGATCGTTGATCGCGAACGCAATGCCGTCCGGATCGCCATCAACGGTCGCGAGCTCCTGGAGCCGCACCTGCGACCAGGGGAAGGGTTTCATCCAGATGACCGGCTTGAACTCGATGGTTTGCGGCGAAACGGACGCGCCCGGACAGGTCGAGTCCGCTTCGCCGTTTTCCGCCGTTCCCGCTACCATCCCGAAATCGTTGATCTCAAGCGCTTGGCCGTTACTGCCCTCCGTGCCCGCACTGCTCCGCAGTCTGGGGAGCGCGATCATGGCGCCGTTCTGCCACAGAAAAGGCACGCAGGTGTTGCCGCTACGGGTGAGACCGAGCGCCGTAGATCCGCAGAAGTCTTCCCCATTCGGATCCGGAGTTTGCGTGTCGGCTTGCCCTGCTGCCTGCCCCCAGATGTTCACTCCGAACGCAACGCTGTTAGGCCCTCCGAGTCCGGGACTGCCAATGACCTTCGTCCTGGCTCCTTCCCACACGACAGCGTGCGATACCCATTCGTCGGGGTTGGTGGGGTTGGCAAGAACGGTCTCGCCGCTGACCAGCCCATTGCCGCTGACTGTAAATGGCTGGCCCTGCGACCACGACGGGCCCACCGGCCCCAGGTCTACAACGGTGTACTTCGGGGAGTTCGTGGATTGTGCGAGTGCGCAAACCGGCGCTGCCAACGTGGCCAGGGCCAGACTTAGCCGCGCGATGAGCGGCCACTTCGGTGCGAATTGAATGGATGTCATTTTCATTCTCCTGTTTTCGGGACCGTAGGTTTCGGGGTGGGAAGTCTGCCAGCGTGCTCGGATTCGAAGCACTGGAGGAGAGAGGTAAGGCAGATCCGAGCCGGACCGCCATCGGAACTCCAAAGGTGGAGCTTGCCGGCAGCCAGCCAGTCTCTTAAGAGGGTGGAAGGGATCTCTTCGCCAAGGCTATTGCCCTCCAGCGTCATCGCTTCTACATCGGCGCAACAAACGGGGCACCAGGCCACGAATGTTCTGCCCCTATACACGACCAACAGGCTGTCGGTTTCAATCGTGATCCTTGTCGTTTTCACCACAGCGGTGTGCTCCGATCCGCCCGGTGCTACTGCAGCGGCTTCGATTGGCCGCATCCTGCGCGAATCAGGCGCAAAAAGTCTTCAATGCGCGGTTCAATATTTCTCAATGAGTTTCAAGACGAGTTTTGAGGCCACCGATGCAAGGAGTTACGACGGATTGAGCGGCAATTGCCGGAGAAAGTTCAAGGGGTGCTAGAGACTTTTGGTAGATTGCGCTTACACTTAATCGGCCCGCTGCGACGGTGCGCTCTCGGCTCTTCGAGATGGCGGCTCCTCAAACTATGGCTACGGAACCCAGGGTCGTCTACGAATTCGGGCCGTTCCGCATGGATCCCGACAAGCAGACGCTGCTCCGGGAAAATGTCGCCGTTCCGGTCACTCCCAAAGCCTTCGAGACGCTGCTCGCCTTGGTGCGCCGGAGCCGCGACGTGGTCTCGAAGGAAGAGCTCTTAAAGGAAGTCTGGCCGGACTCGTTTGTCGAAGAGTCGAACCTGAGCCAGAACATCTTCCTGCTGCGCAAGGCGCTGGGAGACACCGCGGAGAACCGCCAATATATTGTGACGCTACCGGGTCGCGGCTATCGATTTGCCGCGCCGGTTCGCACTGTGACGGAGCAGAGCGAAGCCTTCGTGGCCCAGGCACGGACACGCACACAGATTGTGATTGAAGAGAAAGAAGCGGAGACGGACCAGGCGTTGAAGCCGTTTCCGATTCCGCAAACGCCGAAAGCGAGCCGGAAATTCCTGCTCTCCATGGCAGTTGTGGCTGTGCTGCTGGCGCTCGGCGCATTCCTTCTCATTCGAAGTCGCCGGCCTGCAAACCTGAGCGAGAAGGGCTCCATCCTGGTCGCCGATTTCGTGAATACGACCGGAGATCCTGTATTCGATGACACTCTGCGCCAGGGCATGGAAGTGCAGTTAGAGCAATCGCCTTCGCTCCGCCTGGTCTCGGAAGATAGCATCCGGCAGGCGCTGCGCCTTATGGGGCAGCCGCTCGATACTCGCCTCACTGGGCAGACCGCTCGGGAAGTGTGCGAGCGCGCCGGCAGCTCCGCCGTTCTCGAAGGTTCCATCAAGCCGCTCGGCAGCGAGTACGTACTGGACCTCCGGTCAACCAACTGCCGCACTGGAGAGAACATCGATGACGAGCAGGTACAGGTTGCGCAGAAGGAAGACGCCCTGGACGCCGTCACTAAAATGGCGCGGGGTTTTCGCGTGCGGGCCGGCGAATCGGCTGCCGCGCTTGTGAAGCATGATACTCCGTTGGCCGAGGCAACAACGCCATCGCTCGAGGCCTTGAAGGCATACAGCCTGGGCTGGAAGGTCGCGGCCTCGCAGGGAGGTGAACCTGCCATACCGTTTTTTCAACGTGCCGTGGAAATCGACCCGAGCTTCGCAGTAGCTTATGCGTCACTGGGGTTGATGTACGGATCTACTGGGTCGTCGGAGCTGGCCACCGAGAATGTGACACGGGCATATGAGCTACGTGACCGGGCCAGCGACAAGGAGCGGTTTTTCATCACCGCCTACTACTTTGGGCGAGCGACCGGAAACCAGGAAAAGGCGCAGCAGGTCTGCGACGAGTGGGCGCGGACATACCCGCGCGAGTTTCTTCCCCATTCTTTTCTTGCCGGGTTTGTGGACCTCGTACTCGCCAATTACAAAGGGGCCGTCGAAGAGGCGCAAAAGATCATCGAGCTCAACCCCGATGCCAGTCTTGGATATTATCTGCTCGGCTATAACTGGATCTACCTGAATGACCTTCAAGATGCTGAGAATGCGGTCCGCATGGCAGCGGAGCGCAATCTCGACCAGGCGCGCATGGCAACGCTCCGCTTTGACCTGGCTTACATGAAAGGGGATGCCACAGCAATGCGGCGCGAGATGGAATTGGCCCAGGCCCATCCCGAAACGCAGGATTGGATGTTGGATCGCCAGGCCTTTGCGGAAGCATCAGAAGGGCGGCTGAAGAATGCAATCAACCTGTCACGGCAAGCCGTCGCATTGGCGCTTCAAGGGGGTAGACGCGAGCAGGCGGCCGTCTTCGAAACCAGACCAGCGCTGTGGGAGGCATTCTTCGAAAATTCCATCGAGGCAAAGCGGACTGCCACAGCCGCCCTGGCTCTGGCAAGCAACCGCGAGGTGAATTATGGTGCGGCTCTTGCCCTGGCTCTTTCGGGCGACTCGGCTCAGGCAGAGCAGCTCGCGAATGATCTGGAGAAGGGCTATCCGGAAGACACCTCAGTCAGGTTTAGCTACCTGCCGGTGATCCGCGCAGTTGTGGCCATGCAACATGGCGAATCCTCGAAGGCGATCGACGCGCTGCAGGCCAGCGTACCCTACGAAATGGGTTCGCCCCGCAGCAGCCAGACCGCATTCTTCGGCTCTCTTTACCCCGTCTTCTTCCGCGGCGAAGCGTTCTTGGCGGCGCACAAAGGTGCGGAGGCGGCGAACGAGTTTCAAAAGATTCTCAGCCATCGCGGGATCACGATCGGCGATCCTGTTTTGGTTTTGGCTCACATCGGCCTGGCGCGGTCCTATGCCCTCTCGGGAGAGTCCGCGAAGGCCCGAGTCCAATACGAGGAGTTCTTCGCGCTCTGGAAGAACGCCGACCCCGACTGTCCCATTCTCAAACGAGCCGAAGCGGAATACCGGAACCTCCGCTGATTCCAGCCTAATTCGTCCATGAAATCCCGAGAGCCTTTAATATTGTCGGTTCGAGAATGTATTCGGCCGCGCCTGGCCACGACCGATTTGTGGCCGGATAGATGGTTGAAACCTCACGAAGTGAATCGCCGAGAAGATGAGATATTCCGGATGGACCTTGTTGCCTGATGAGTCAGCAGGACCGTGTTTGCGTGTACCGAGCCGCGAATACTCGACGGGGAAACAATCCCCGCCCAAGCACAGCTCACTTCTATTCGTCTCACGGGTTCTTCATCGTTAAATCGGCAGAATTGGCGGGCGGAAGTGCCGTCAAATCGAGGTTGTGCATCACCAGGGTTTGCCACTGCCCGTCTTTCTTTGCTATCACGAAATTCAACAACCCCTCGCGGTCGGGCCGCGGATTTCCCTGGCATCCAGCCCGCCCGTCATATCCCAATGCAGATCTGCGTCTGTAACATCTGGATGTATGAACCGGGTCTTGATGGCAGTATGCGTCGGGTGACTGTTCTTGAAAATGGTTGCGAACATCGGCGCATGAAGACTCTTCGATTCTCGATCTCCCGCTCGCGCCCGTGCCTCGCCAATTGGTAAATGCCGCGTCCTCCGCGAAGACCGCCGCGAATGCCTTTGCGTCATGCTGGTTCCACGCACCCATGAACCGGTCTACCACCGTCACGATTGCCTGCCGATCTGTCTCCGCTATTGCCTGAGCCTGAATGGTCAAAGGCAATCCAGCGAAGACAATGACCGCCAGGCAGAGGATCAAGTCCTTGGTCGTCATCTTCCCTCTCTTCTATCTCTATCTCGCTCGTGGGTTTTGACTGTGTGAGGGTGTGTGTGGGCATTACTACGGCCTGCCTACCCTATACCCGCGCGGTGGCACAATCTGCCGTATAATCGATACCGCCCCTCCGCGCCGGCGCTGATGAAGCGTCGGCCAGTTCTCACCCTAAGCCACCCAGCGCAAATCGCCGCACCCGCCACGAAACGCCTATCGTGATCAGTTGTCAGTGAGTGCATTGCCGATTTTGCACTCGGTTAGGACCCCGGAATTGCTGCAGTAGAGCCCGTCTTCCAGGGTCAATCTTGGATGAGTATGAGCGATTGGACGGCAGGAGTCGCAGAACCAACCGAGATTGCCTGATGAACAGGATGCGGATGCCCATGTGGGTCATGAGCAAAGCGGGAGGGAGTTGTACGTGATCCCACGTGCGATGCTATAGCACCTCTATCGCAGAAACAATGGCGTCTCCCTTGGTGGGTTTGAACTCAAGAATGACCATGCCCTCATTGCCATTCACTTCGAATTTTCGTTGATACGCGGTCAGAGCACCCCCCCGCAGCCTGTGCCACATCCAGATTGGTCAGAACTTTCTGCCCGTTCGCGAAAACGTCGAAAATACGCTCGCCTGGATGGAGAGACGGCTCAACAAACGTGAGGACGACGGTATGCGGGCTTTGATCCAGGCAATGTGTTCTCTTCAATTTGCGTTAAGGTAGGGCGCACAGGAAGTTGGCCGCATCATCGGTGCTGCCCGTCCCCTTATACTTCGCAACCTGCGGGAACGGGCATAGAGGGCGGGTCCGAGTAACTTTACCGCCCTTCAGTTCGGAAGCAATGACGGCATCCGGCGCGTTTTTCTCTTCGACCCATTGTTCGATTGCGTGGATTGAATCAAAAGTGTTCGGGCCATCACCCCCGCTGCAATGGTCCATCCCGGGAATCAGGAAGAGACGATAAGAGTCAGATACGTTGGCCTGACGTCCCACAAGATCGACGACGCTGATGTAGTAGTTGATGCTGTTAAGAGGCGAGGTTGAGGGGTCACTCCAGCCGTGGTACTGCAACAGCTTCCCGCCACGACGAAAGAAAGCCTGCAGATTCGGATCCATGGCCTTGGTTACGCCGTCATCGATGCGGTCGGCAAGCACCATCGCGGAATCGAAATCGAATGTCGAGAAGTCCCAGTTCGCATCATGGAAGACGGCGTATCGGAGATATTCGCTCGCTTGTGTCTTGGTAATATCAGCATGCATCCGGCCCACGTCGGAAGTCCAGCCCAGTTCACTCCCCAGAGCCAGTCCTGGATAGATCTCCACCTTCGTGCGTGGGTTCACCGTCGGGCCATAGAACGTCCTGGTGACGGCTACTTGAGCGGCAGTCAGGCGACCAGTTCTTCCGTGGTTTCGGGGAGACTGGGCCTTGGCCGGGAAGCCGCTGGTCGAGGGTGCCGATCTGATATTGCACAATCAGAGGTTTCTTGAGGCCGCCCAGGCTGCCTTCGGCACCTCAAATGTCGATCCTGAATTCGTTGCCGTCAACATTAATGGACTTATGCCCGCTGGACGCACGCACGTGGACAACCCATCCTTTTACGGCGCAACGCGCGTAGATTATCCATTGCCGTTACTAAGAGTGATGGGCAGCTCAGGGCTATTCGAATCTTGGCGCGTGGTTCGGGCCAGCACGCTTTCGTGGTTCTACGACGGCACGGGTGGCAACTTCGATTACTGGCCAGAGGGCATCGATGGTCCTATGTTGAGTGAACCGTCGCCATTCGGCAACGTTGCTCTCTGCGCAGATACTGACCGGATCTACCACCGCATCGGCCCTATTGGAAATGGCAATGGCGAATTGCCACAGATGTCTGCCTCGGCCGAGATTCAGCCGGATGGGGAAGGCAACTGGATCATTCTGGAGAACGATGAGGTGCGCGCCACTTACCCAAGCCATGCGATTCGGTTTTCCGTACTCTGGAAGGCCGAGGTTCGAGACAGAGAGTCGATTCCCGATAATCTGACTCTTGATCGCACTATGGCGATCTTTATAGCGGACCTGCATCATCGGGGCGTCGACTTCGCTCTACCTTCCGATCCGTTGTCCGACACCGCATGGTTTCTTCTGCTTCAGCGAATTTATGCTCCTCCAACGGTGACGGTGGACCGGATAACCCGCTGTGCGGAACTCCCTCATCACTGTTGACAGGCCGAGGACTCATCGAAGAGTGACCGAATACTCGTTGGGAGCTCAAAG
>CAWHWJ010000005.1:0-70671 GCA_963833015.1 uncultured Acidobacteriaceae bacterium
CCGGCGCACGGCGCATAATCGCCATAGCACTCAGCGAGCACCCGCCTGTTTGCCCGAGCCGGGATTTAGGTTTCGGGTTCCGGCGCGGTCTAATTCGTAAATGCTGGCCGACTTCTGGGGAGTCAGGGAGATTTCACTGGTTCGATTGGCGAGTTAATCATGCATAACGCCTTCTGAAGTCTAGATCAGGCAGCTTGCATGTTCTGGAGAGCGCTTTCGCTGGGTGCGGTTGAGTTGCTTCTCTAAAGCATCGAGAAATTTGAAGGTCTCAACGAATTTACGTCCAAATGGCGTGAAACAATACTCCACGCGCGGCGGCACTTCCGGGTAACTGCGTTTCTTCAACACATTGTAGGACACCAACAGCCGCAGGCAATCATTGAGCACCTTGGCTGTCAAGCCTTCGACCGTGCGCTCCATAGCGCCGGGGCGGCGAATACCTCGCTGCACCAAATCCACGACCGTGAGCGACCATTTGCAGCCAACTACGGTCTCCACCATACGTCCGACCTGGCGTGGCGGCAGACGCCGCGAAAGTTTTTTCTCACGCGTTTTCATAAAGACATACCCGTTTGTGCCTACCCCACCTCATTGTGCCCGGTTTTTCAAATCACGGCCATCGTCTAAGGTGAATGGTAACGCACGGGGACGGCGTGATCCGTCGAGTGAAGATAAACCAGGAAAGAGGTTAAACAATGAATTCGCGAATCACGAAAAACGCACTGATCATCGGTGGCTCGACGGGAATCGGGCTGGACACGGCCAAGCGCCTAGGTGCGCGCGGAGCGACCGTGACGATTTCCGCCCGCGACGTCGCTAAGCTGGAAGCGGCGGCAGTCGCCATCAAAGAAGCGGGTTCACCGAAGGTCGTCGCGAAAGCCGTCGATCTGTATGATCGCGCTCAAGTGGACGGCTTCGCCCAAGAGCTTGCGGCAGACCAGACGTTTGATTATCTGGTCAATTCGGCGGGTTATTTTTCCCCAACGCCGTTCCTTAAACATACGCGAGAAAACTTCCATCAATACCATGACATCAACGAGTCTCTTTTCTTTCTCACTCAGGCGGTGGCGCAACGGATGGTAAACGAGAAGGTCAAGGGTAGCATCGTCAATATTGGTTCGATGTGGGCGAAGCAAGCGATCAAGGCGACACCCTCTTCGGCCTATTCCATGGCGAAGGCAGGATTACATGCATTGACGCAGCATCTGGCGATGGAACTTTCGGATCATGGTATTCGCGTGAATGCCGTTTCGCCAGCGGTGGTGGAAACGCCCATTTACGGTGCGTTCATCAAGCCTGAGGAAATCAGCAAGACGCTCGCAGGGTTCAATGCTTTTCATCCCATCGGCCGTGTGGGCATGGCGGGCGATGTAGGAGCGGTCATCGATTTCCTGTTGAGCGACGCGGCGGGCTGGGTTACCGGCGTGATCTGGGATGTAGACGGTGGCGTGATGGCGGGCCGTAACTAAAGTCAGCCGAGCAAGGACAAACTAAGAGCAGTCCACATGTCTGTATAGTCCGCTTCTCGTACAAATGGCATTCGGTTATCAACAGACGAGAACAGTACCGACGCGCTCATTAACCGCGCTTCGAGAGCGACAAACGGGTCGGTAACGGAAAACGCCGATGTATCAATGGTCGATTCTCGGCAGTCGCCAATTGCCTTCGATGCCTACCGAGTCTATCCACAGCTCGTACAAAGTGACGGCCCCCGTTCATCGGTTTCACATCGCATAATCATTTCGCCGGAGGAAAGCGGTAATCCACATTGAGATGAACCTTCTTCGAGGACTGCGCCTTGCGAATCAGCATCTGGCCCGGCGGGACAAGGCCAGCGATCAACTCAAGCTCGGTATCGTTCAGGTGAAAAGCTTCGCGATACAGATCCCGGTCCATTTCCGGATTAGCCAGAAAGATCTTGGTTGGACAACTCTCGGCGACGATCTGCAACATACCCGACTCTTCAAGTTCCTTAATCGATTGCGTCGCCAGGATCATCGCCGCGTTGTGTTTCCGCCACGTCTTTTGTGCCTGGACGATGTATTGCCGGATGGTTTCGTTCCGCATAAAAAGCCAGGCTTCATCCATCAGAAAAATTTTGAAGATCGCGAGCCTCCGTGGATCGGTGATCTCGTTGCTGGCGCGGTGCAGAACATAAAACAGCAATGGCTCTAAGACATCAGGCGCATCACCCCAACCGCTGAAGTTAAACGTCTGGAAGCAGCTAAAGGAGAGCGTGTCCTCGACGTTGTCGAAGACAAAACCGTATTGGCCGGCTTTAGTCCAGCGGTGCAGCCGCTCTTTCAGTTCACCGATGATGTTCGCTAGATTGGAAACAGTGCGCTGTTCCGGCTCCAGCATGTAAATGCGCTCGATCGCTTCCCATAAACGACGCTCTTCTTTGAAATCGAGTAGGTAGCGTTGTGCGTTTCCCTCGATCAGCACACGGAAAAGACCGAAGAGGAACTGCAGATTCTCTTTCGTTGGATCGAGCGAAAAGGGGTTGATGGTGAAGTCGCGGGATTCCTGGCCGACGTTGAGGTAAGTGCCGCCGAAGATGTGTGTCAGCGACTGAAAGCTGCCGCCGATATCGAAGATATACGTGAGAGGCGCATATTTCTGGGCATTTTGCAGCAAGAAATTGCAAAAGTAGCTTTTGCCGCTGCCGGTCATGCCGAGGATAAGTGTGTGGGCTACTTCACCGTTGTGAAGATTCAAGAAGTACGGTGTTGCATTGTCACTCTCGAGTGCAGCCAGATATTCAGTACCTAAATGTGCATTCGTCTTTTCGCCGGGCAGGATGGTGAAAAGGAACGAAAGATCCGCGTAGTTACTGTTCAGAAGGTAAAGCCGGCGGAGGTTCTGAAGATAATTTCCCGGCACTGTCGCGAAGTAAGCATTGAGCTGGTTGTAGGTTTCCGTAAAGAGATTGCCGTCGGCATTCGTGAAGACAGCGGCGAACTCGCCAACCAGGCGATCGACAACAGACTTTTCACGATCGTAGAGAACGATAGTTAACGAAAAATCGCCGAGTGATTGCCCATCGCCCAGTGCCCGCAGGCAATCTCCCAGATTCTCGATATCCGCCTGCTTTGATTCGTCGACCAGTATGTCGCGTGGATTTGTCTTCGTTGGGTCGTTACCCAGCTGCGAAACGAAGCCTGTCTTCGAGATGTTGAAATGCCGGCGACGTTTGGCGACCTCTTTGCGCGCCTTGCTCTGTGAGACTGGAACCCATTCCGTGACCACGTGAAAGTTCCCAGGAATCTTCAACAGCGCGTCCAAAACCAGGGGTCGTGTTTCTGCGATGGCTTCCTTCATCGTCAGAACACGGACGAAATGATCGCCGACCCGCAGATGATCGCGCTCTGCCTCGATGTCCGAATTGGCCACCTGGTAATCGAGGAATTGCGTCGATTTGGGGTTCCCGGCAATACGCCAGTCATCAAAGTTCAGCAGTCGGCGAAAGAACTGCAGTTGACCAGTCTGATCGAGCATCTCAATCGAGACAAAGTCGGCCAGCTGACGCACAAACGCCTGCACGCGCTGATGAACCGCAGCACAATCTGATTGAAGCTGCGAACGCAAAAGCGTCTTCATGCTTCCGTTCGAAAATTGTGCTCTCAGCTCTGATAAGCCGCCGGCAGGATCGGTAACGAGGCGGGTCACTCCTGCGCCAATGCCTGTCTTTGAACGAGCGCCTTCGAGCAGAATGCAGTAGAAGATCTCGACCGTGTAGAGTTGGTCGCTCTTTGTCTCGAAGAAGCGACGACGCTGCTCAACTGCAGTCGCGACAACCGAATCATCATATTCTGCGAATGGAATGTCGGGGCGATTGTGCTTGAAGAGATATTGGTAGACATGAAAACCTGGCCCGAAGGCCTTCAACGCTGCTTCCAATCGTTTCACTGCGTATTCCTGTTCTCCGCTGTCCAAAGATTCGTAATCGACGCCGCCCACACGAAGAACGACGCCCAGATCTCCGCTTTTGGTCAGAAACGTTGTGGCATCCCAGAAGCCATACAGATTGATCTGCGCATTGAGCGACGCGGCTTCTTTCCACGGTTTCAGGACTCGGGCGATGTTCAGCATTAACGCACCTCGACCATGGGAATGCTCTGTTTGGCACCGTCGTAGCGTGTCTTATAGCGTTCGGCTTTTGCCAGGATGCGAAGAAATGCCGGGTCGCTCGTCGTCACCCAATGCCCGAAGGCAAATCCACCGATGAACACTGCGATCCCGGCCAGGATTGAATTGAAGAGGTTGAAGGCGCCGACTGCACTCACGCAGACCAGGTAAAAGAGAGTGCGTTCTACGCCCAGGTAGGTGAGAGGCTTGTGCAGGCTCTTGAATACTTTGTTGGATCGCTTACGATTTGTTTTCGCGTCTGCCATGTCGCCCTCATCAGGTGAGCGGATTGACGAACTGGAAAGCTCTGATTAGACGCCCCAGAGCCAGGACAGGACGTTGACGGCAAGTACCGCTATTCCGGTTCCTGCTGCCACGCCCGCGAGCGCTTTTTTCGCTCCGGGCTCACCGTGAGCAAAGCCGTAGCCGCCGATCACGATAGCGATCAGGCTTGCGACTTTCGCTATCGTTCCAGTGAACAGGTTCTGCATCGCAGTGAAGCCGGTATCGAACGGAGAGCCAGCCGCCTGGGCGTGCGCGGCGACTGGCAAGATGAGAAGAAGTGTGAAGACGGCCGTCGAAGCCGGTGACGCTCGGAACAACTTCGGCCGTCGGGTCGAGACTTTCATGGGTTCCTCCTGATCTCGACCTGAAATCATCAGGTCATGTTCGAGAGCTTGCCTCTGTTTTTCTTTCCTGTCCAAGACCTTTTAGCTATCACTTGATGCCTAAAAGGCATCAAGATTGGAATCCTGGTAGGTCTTCGGAACTGCAAGGCATGCACGGACATCGATGGGAGCAAAAAGCTAACAGGCGTACTCCAACTTTTTATCGGCCAGAGCTTCTGCGAGCTCATCCAGAATCTCCGCAGCGAGGCCATCATCATGACGGCGTAAGAAGACGAGGTTCAATGGTTCCGTTCCTGAAATTGGGAAGTACCGGATGGAAGGCGGAGCTTCTTCACAAACCCCATAGGGCAAAATGGCAACCCCGACCTTCTCCTCAACGAGGTCGAAGGCTTCTTGTGCAGAAGTGATTTCTTCTGCAATGGTCGGTCGAAAACCTGCTGCTCGACACTCCTCGATGAGCCGTTCATACAAAATAGGGTGTGCGCGTTCAGAACACGCAACAATCAGCGGATAAGATTTTAGGTCTGCGAGTGTAACCGCCGGCATTCCGATCAACTCGCTGTCTTGTGCTACAACCACGCATAATCGTTCTGTGCGGACGGGTATTTGCTCCAGACCACTGTTTTCAAATGGGGTAAACGTTAATCCAACGTCAACCATGCGGCTGCTGATAGAGCTGGCAAGCTCTGAAGCAAAGACGGTACGGAACTGCACTTGTAGATAAGCGAACTTCCTGTTGAGAGCGGATCGTATCTCGCGCCGGAGAGTGGGCGAGACGAATGCCGAATGACCGATCGTGATTGAAGTGGAGGTTCGTCTCAATGCATGGCGGGCCGCATCTTTTGCCCGTTGAAAATCGGTGTCGATCTTCAACATCATCTCTTCGACGACCGCAATAAACGCCTGACCGGCCGTCGTGAGTGCGACTGGATGACTATCGCGCTGAAAGAGCTCGAGACCGATCTCATCTTCAAGCTCGCGAACCTGGCGGCTTAGAGTAGGCTGCGAAACGTTGACGCTTTCTGCCGCCTTGCGGAAATGTGCTTCACGTGCGACCGCCAGGGCGTATTGGAGTTTGCGGAGAGGAGGAGAGACGCTCATAGTATCTGGCCACCTTCAACAAGAGGACTGATCTGGCCAGCCAGCGGTCGGTCGTCATAACCGCGGCTTGTTCATTTATGCTGAGCGCGATTGCAGCATTTGTCAAACCGTAAGTAACACAAACATGTTTGCCATATAATCTGGCTTCTTCCCGTTTGACCGCATTGAAATTCAGGTTTAGCTTCCTTGCAATGGCAGATTTCGATGACTTGTATGGCGAAGTCGGACGAAAATTGCGTCAAGCGAGAGTAACGCAAGGACTTAGCCAGGAGAGACTTGCGCAGCAGCTCGGAATCAGCCGCGCTTCCGTCGTGAATATCGAAGCAGGGCGGCAGAGAGCTCCACTGCACCTGTTGTGGCAGTTTTCGGAGACACTCGCAACCGACTTAAACCTGCTGATCCCTCGGCGAGAGGAACTTTTGCCTGCAGCGAAGGAAGCCACCTTGAACACGGCAATGGTCAGGCAGATTAGAGAAGCGGCGAATAATGATTCAGAAGCAGTGAAGCTTCTGACCAGGCTTGCCAGCAAGCTCAAAGCGTCAATCGAAATTGATTCCCCAGTCAGGAAAGCCCATGATCAGAGAAAAGCTCGAAGAAAAGGCTGAAAAGACTCTGCGTGAGACAGACACTTATCGCATTCCGATCGCGATCGAAGTTCTCGCGCACCGTCTCAACCTTGCGATTCAATCCGAAGCGCTCGGAGACAATGTAGCCGGCATGCTCGTGATCGAAGGGGATCGAGGCGCCATAGGATATAACTCAACCCACGCTCTTGTTCGGCAGCGATTCACGATCGCTCATGAAATCAGCCACTACTTGCTCCACATGAAAAAGAATCAAAAGTCACAGCTCTTTATTGATCGTCATCTGACGTTCCGGCGAGACGGATACTCCTCCGGAGGAGTAGACCATGAAGAGATCGAGGCCAATCACTTCGGTGCTGCACTCTTGATGCCTCGGAGCCTCGTGCAGCAGGAGGTTAAAAAGAACGATCTCGACCTGGATGACGAAGAGGCAATTACCTTCCTGGCCAAACGGTTTCATGTCAGCACTGCTGCCATGAGCAATCGATTGTCGAATCTCGGCATGCTTCGCTGACGATGACCGTCCGAATGTACAAAGATCCGGCAGTCAGGTTATTGCGGGAAGTCACATGTACGACATGCCGAATTTACGGCCAAGCGGTTCTTCCCTAGGCCTAGCAGATCTCCGCGCGAATGTCTTCAGAGATGTTACTGACCAGACTCTGGAGTGCGCAGCCACTCGTTCTTTGAGAGACAAAAGAAATTTGCGATCATCTTTGTGGTATCGTCGCGGCTGTGTCCAGACGGAACGGCTCTTCGTATGCCTGAACCGCGTACCCCTTCTCTTTCCAGGCAGCCAACCCTCCCTTGAGAAGGCGAACCCGGAGGTAACCCATTTGAAGAGCGCGATGCAGGACTTCTTTGCTGCTCTCTTCTCCTGGGCATGTGCAGTAGACCACCGTGTCTTTGTCACGGGGAATCAGCAACGGGTTCTCGACCACTTCCTTCGGTGAGATCAGCTGCGCGCCCGGAATGATCTCCGCGTCGGTCAGCACGTCGAGCGGAAGACGCACGTCGAAGAGGAGCACCTCTTTGCGTGTATCCAGCAACTTACGCAGTTCTTCGACCGTTATGGAGTGCTGTTCCAGTTGCGCCCGTGCTCTATTGCGGTGCCTCATCCAAAGAGCAACAGACGTGCCCAGAATGACACCGCCAATGAACAGGGTAGCAATCACAACCAGCTCCTTCACTAGCAATCACGATTCACGGATAGGGGCCTGGGATACATTGCAATGTTAACTTCGGCACCAACGCCAACTACTATCGGAATTCAGGGCCCAGAGCGGGTCTGACGCGTTCGCTAGGTTGGTAGTCGTTTGGGCAGCCGAACATTTGCGAAGGCGGTTCGTGGATGCGCTCTCAAGAACCAAGCTTTGGATGCCTTCTGGCACACGCCATGGTCTCCAACTACATTGTACTCGCTGTACATTTGTCTAGTCATCGAGAATGCACAGACTCATCGGGAACGAGAAGAGCAGGCCACGACGCGCTTCATTGCCCAGTTCATCTCTGTCCTCTTCGAGCTAATTATGGACTTGGCAAGCTAATTCCAAGGCGCTCTGCAATGACTTCGGGGGCTTCCAGGAACTGGGAGACAGGGAACCCATGTTCGCGCCACGCCTTAAGCCCACCTTCCAGCACCCATACCTTGTCAACGCCAATGCGTTTCAATGCCACGGCGACCCGCGCGCTTAACGTGTCGCCTCCAGAAGAGGAATAGAGAATAATCTCGACATCATCCGGAACCGTGATATGTGGAGACTTTCGCAGGTGAGTGGGATCTACCCTGAAAGCGCCGGGAATAGCCTCCGGGCTTTCACCGTCCATTTCTTCTTCGAATTCCAACAGGTCGAGCACTGCGACTTTCCTATTGGATTTCAGTTTGCGATCGAGCATCGGCGGGCTGATGCGGCGCAGCCGTAGCCGACGGATCATTCGCACCAGAACCAGTCCACGCCAGCCGAGATAGAGACCGATCGGAATCCCAATCACCATAGCGAAGGCGGTCCCAAAATGTCTGACCCAGCGAATGGCAACCTCCAGTTCATTCGAGAAGAGATAGCCCAGCCCTACATAGAAGCCTGACCAGAGGAAGGCTCCTAACGTATCGAGGGCAAGGAAACGGGCGAGCGACACTCCTTCCGCGCCAACAAGCGGCGGAAGGACGGCACCCAGTCCCGGAAGGAACTTGGCCACACATAATAAAGCGGGGCCATAGCGGCTAAACCTTTCATGCGCATTCCTGGAGCATTTTCGCGGGTCGGCAGTCAAGCGGCAGAGCAGCCGCACAGATTGAGAACCCCACTTCCGGCCGAACCAGAACCATATCGAATCCGCTGCGAGGCAAGCCAAAATGCCCAGAGAAACAACGAAGCTCGTGCGCATTTCCCCACGTGCCGAAAGTGCACCTGCGGCCATCAGAAAAACGACTGACGGGATAGGCACGTAGAGTTGTTCGGCAAGCACCGCAAGCAGCACTACCGTATAGGTCAGTTGTGAGAATGCGGTCATGATTGTGTCACTTTATCCGACTACCGGGCCTATCGAATGAGCTAGCAGAAGCAGATTCCTGGCGCGAGGAAGGTTCCGCGGGCGCCGATTGAACTCCATTTGAAATGCCCACCATTCATCCGTCACCTGCGATTAACACCACTATCGACCGTGCGCCAGCACGATAGGTTGTCCCCACAACCAGTTTCTCCGTATTCCATTCGGAAATTTCATGCGGAGGATCCAGTGCAGTATCGATCCACCGCCGCCATTTCTCCGTACCCTCCCTCAATATCGGAAGTTCGAACTCAAGATCTTCCCAATAAGCATTCAAGATGAGGTGCGCCAATATCCCTTCGCTCTTCAGGTCCCCGCCGATTGCGACGCTGTGCGAAAAAGAAGACCAATCCGGCTGATTGAGTTTCACGCCGTGCCAGGCAACTTTTTGTTCGCGGAGAGCCAGACTCAAACTCAGGCGGTGGCGTTCATGTTCCACGTCGCGCACCATACGGCGTTCAATCAGCAACTTCACAAACCGGAAGAGGTCGGCATGTTTGGACAGCAGATTCCAGTCGAACCAGCTCGTATCATTATCCTGGCAGTAGGCATTATTATTGCCACGCTGACTACGTCGCACCTCGTCTCCCATAACAAACATGGGAACACCCGCAGCCAGTATGACTGCTGTGAAAAAGTTCTTCACCTGCCGGTTGCGGAGAGCCTCGATTTCGGGATCGTCCGTCGCACCTTCGAAGCCGCAGTTCCAGCTCAGGTAGTCGTCCCGTCCGTCGCGGTTGCCTTCGCCGTTTTCTTCGTTGTGCTTGCAGTTATAGGAGACGAGGTCGTTCAGCGTAAATCCATCGTGGCACGCAACGAAATTGATACTCTCCTCGACTTCGCGCTCCCTCCAACCATAAATGCTGGGGCTGCCAAGCAGACGATCCGCTACGCGCCCCACCGAATCATTCGCGCCCCGTAAGAAGTCGCGTATATCATCGCGAAATCGGTCGTTCCACTCTTTCCAACTGTCTCCCGGGAAGCTGCCGACCTGATAAAGCCCAGCCGCGTCCCAGGCCTCCGCAATCATCTTCGTACCGGCCAATGCCGCGTCGGACTCGATGTCCCAAAGCACTGGAGGATTCGCCATGACGGCGCCCGACGAGTCGCGCGCAAGGATGGACGCAAGATCGAAGCGGAAACCATCCACATGCATCTCATTCACCCAGTAACGGAGGCTGTCCACAATCATGTGCCGTATGACTGGATGATTCGCATTCAGTGTGTTTCCTGTGCCGGTGAAGTTCGCGTACTGTGAGCGGTCTTCAGACAGAGCGTAGTAAGTGGGATTATCCAGTCCGCGGAAGCACTGCGTTGGCCCATCGTGTCCGCCTTCCGCCGTGTGATTGAAGACGACATCGAGAATCACTTCAATACCGGCCCGGTGCAGCGACTTCACCATGTCGCGAAATTCATCCAGCGCTCCGAGCGGTTCCTGACCGGAGTTGTATGCCTGGTGCGGGGCAAAAAATGAAACCGGTGAATAGCCCCAGTAGTTCGTCAACCCTGCAGGCGCATCCTGTGCATCGAACTGAAACACGGGAAGCAGCTCGACCGCAGTAATCCCCAGTTGCTGGAGGTAGGGGATCTTTTCGACAACTCCAGCGTACGTACCACGCTTTGATTCCGGCACTCCTGAGCTGGGATGTGCGGTAAAGCCGCGCACATGCATCTCGTAGATAATCGTGCGTGACCACGGCCGCTGCAGGGGCACGTCTCCTTCCCAGTCGTACGCGCCCACGTCCGTAACCACGCTCTTCATGGCCGTCGCGGGGTTGTCTCCTTTGAGACGGGCTGCCTCGCGACTATACTCTTTCGGCACGGCGACGGTGCGGCCATACGGGTCGAGTAGCAGCTTGGAAGGATCGAACCTTAGACCCCGATTTGGCTCGTACGGCCCGTGGGCTCGAAATCCGTAGATCTGGCCAACCTTCACGCCAGGTACGAATACGTGCCAATAATGATAGGTACGGTTGGCGAATGGATCGATGGGGACCACACGCGAGGGTCGAGCATCCTCGACCCGATCGAAAAACAGCAGTTCGATCCGCTCGGCACTTCGAGAGAAGACTGAGAAGTTAGCGCCGCCACTGACCAGCGTGGCACCAATTGGCAAGCTACGGCCAGTCGTGGGGGTTGGAAGCGGTTTTTCGCTTACCCCTTCTCTGGCACTGGACATGACTGTACGTTCCATATTTCCCCTGCGTATTCAGCGATGGTGCGATCGCTCGAAAACTTTCCGGAACTCGCTATGTTCCAGATCGCTTTAGCCGCCCATTTATCAGGCTTGGCGTATAACGCGCTAACACCCTCTTGCGCCTGGCAGTACGAAGTGAGATCCGCCAGGTGCATGTATTGGTCGCCGTTTGTCAAAAGGCAGTCGCGCAATGGGGCGAAGACTCCCGGTTCATTCTGGCTGAAATAGTCAGAAAAAATGAGATCCAGCGCTGCTCGGGTCTCCGGCTCATTTTGGTAATGCCATAGTGGGTTGTACCACCTGCGGCTGTTCTCGACTTGCTCGACAGTAAGGCCGAACATGAATAGATTTTCTTCACCGGCCTCCTCCGCCATCTCTATGTTTGCGCCGTCGCGAGTTCCGACTGTGAGTGCTCCGTTCATCATGAACTTCATATTGCTCGTTCCGCTCGCTTCGTACCCCGCCGTGGAGATCTGGTTCGAGACATCGCTTGCCGGAATCAACCGTTCTGCAAGCGAAACGTTGTACTCGGGCAGGAACACAATTTTGATTCTGCCGCGTACAGCAGGGTCGTTATCGATCGTGTCGGCGATGTTATTGATGAACTTGATAATCAGCTTAGCCAGTCGATACGCAGGAGCAGCCTTGCCGGCGAAGAAGAAGGTGCGCGGCACAACATCAAGACTGGGATTCGCCCGCAGCCGGTTATAGACCACAACAATCCTCAACGCGTTCAGCAATTGGCGCTTGTATTCATGAATTCGCTTGATCTGGCAATCGAAGATCGTGTCCGGATCCACCTCCAGTCCTGATGTCGACCTCAGCCAATCGGCAAACTGGACTTTGGCTTCGCGTTTGGACGCGAGAAATGCGTCGCGAAAGCCCGTATCATCGGCTAGTGCTTTCAACCTGCTGAGCTGGTTCAGGTCTGTGATCCAACCGTCGCCAATGGCATCCGAAATGTCGCTGGCTAGCTTGGGATTCGCTTGCAGCAGCCATCGCCGCGGCGTAACGCCGTTGGTTTTATTGCTGAAGCGTTCTGGGTACATTTCGGCCAGATCCCGGACCGTGGTGGTTCGCAAGAGTTTCGAGTGCACGGCGGCGACGCCGTTTGTGCTGTGCGAGCCAACGATTGCCAGGTGCGCCATGCGGACCTTGCGCTGGCTGCCATCTTCAATAAGGCTCACGCGCGTTTCCCGTCCTTCATCGCCTGGGAAGCGGTGGCGCACCTCATCCAGCAGGCGACGGTTGATCTCATAAATGATTTCCAGCAGGCGAGGGACAAGCATCTCAAACACGTCGACAGGCCACTTCTCGAGCGCCTCAGGCAACAATGTGTGATTGGTGTAAGCGAGCGTCTTCCGGGTTAAATCCCACGCGTGGTCCCATTCCAGATGAGCATCATCCAACAAGATTCGCATTAACTCCGCGACCGCCATCGCGGGATGCGTATCATTGAGCTGGATTGCGGCCTTTGCTGGCAGCTCGTTCCAATCCTTATTGGACCGCTGGAATCGACGTACGATGTCACCGAGTGAACAAGCCACCAGGAAATACTCCTGGATGAATCGCAGCCCTTGCCCGACAACGGTTGAGTCGTCCGGATAGAGAACGCGCGTCAGGGATTCCGCCTCAAGCGTCTCCTCTACAGCTCCTGCAAAACCACCGGCGCCGAATTCCTGGAAATCGAAGTAGTCCGGCGCAGCAGCAGCCCACAGCCGGAGCGTGTTGATTGTTTTTCCGCCATAGCCCACGACCGGTCGGTCAAAAGGAATGCCGATCAGAGTTAATGGTTTCCCAGCTACAGGCTGAACGCTGCCTCCGATCAGCTTGAACGAGCAACCTAGCTTGACTTCGACAGCCTCGGTAGGTCGCGCGATCTCCCACGGGTCGCCGCTGCGGATCCAGTTGTCTGGATTCTCCTTCTGCCATCCATTCACAATGGATTGTTTGAACATGCCGTATTCGTACCGCAGCCCATACCCCACAGCCGGCAATTCCATGGTGGCCATGGAATCCAGGAAACAAGCCGCGAGCCGCCCGAGGCCCCCGTTGCCGAGCCCGGCATCCGGCTCCTCTTCAATCACCTCCAGCCAGTCGAGTCCCTTCTCCTTTGCCGCGTATCGAACCAATGGACTGAGCAACAGGTTAGTTATGTTATTGTTCAGCGAACGGCCGATGAGAAACTCCATCGAGAGGTAATAAACGCGTTTGGGATTAACACTGTTATATGTGCTCTTCGTCAGCACCCAGCGTTGCGCGAGGACGTCTCGGATCGAATGTGCAAAAGCCTCAAAGCGTTCTCGCGATGTCGCGACACGGGGGTCGATAATGCGGTCGAAGACCAAATGCCGCTCGTAAAACGCATTTTCCGAGCCGGCGAATGCGATCGGGCCGCACCCGTATTGTTTGAGAAGTTCTGAAACACGCCACTCCTCGGGCGTCCTTGGGGCTGCTTGAATGACTTCGGGCGCTATCATGTCTTTGGTGCTCATAAGAATCTCTCCTTTCCAAACTCATTGAAGTTATTGCCTGCCTATCCGAAAACCGTCGGTCTGCCTTGTCACAGCTGTCCAGCGGTTCTTGCCAGTTCGGCCTGAGCGATGGCCCGCTGCATCTCGGCGTCGAAAAGCTGTGCCTTGGCGTCAGCGAGCTGTGCCTGCGCATCTTTGAGCGCGCTCAGATTCGCGGTTTTGGCTTCGACCTGATCGTCCCTGATGCGGACGATCTCGGCTCTCGCGGCTACGTTCCTGCGCGCAGCCTCCAGGCTGGTTTCGGAGCGGTGGATTCTGCGGACTTCTGACTCGAAATCCATTCGTACTCTGTTCTCTGTAGCCTGAAGCTTTTGTTCAGCCTCCGCGACCTGCGACTTTCGCTCGCGGACCTGGCCAATTCGCTTACCGAACTCGGAGATTGTCCAGTCCATGCGCACCCCGGCCGCACCTGAGCTTTGAGGCAGCAGCGGCGCTCCGTTCTGGTAAACGTACTGTCCAAAAACGGAGATGTTGGGAATGTATTCCGACTTCGCCGCTTTCAGGTCCGCGTGCGTCTTCGCCAGTCCCTCACGCGCCGACAGCAACTCGGGATTGTGTCCCAGCGCCTGGCTCTCGGAATCCGCCGGCGCAGAGATGAATACTACGGTTGCGTGGGTCTCCTCAACTGGTTCGACCAGTTGGGTCCTCGTGCTCAGCGGAAGCCCAACGAGATCATTGAATGTGTTTTGCATATCCGCGATGTCATCTTCGATCTGCCCGAGGTCGTTTCGCGCCTCCGCGATCTGAGCGTCGCTTTCCAGGACTTTCACCTGAAGCACGACGCCGCCTTCTACTGAGGTTCTTGCCTCTTGCAATTGCTGTTGGTTCGCCTCGATGCGGAGTTCATCCGCGATCTTGCGCTGCTGGGCGGACAGCAGTTGGTAGTAGACCTTCTTGACTTTCAACGAGACGTCGTTGCGCGACCGGTCCAGATCGCTGTGCGCTATGCGCGCCTCGGCTTCTGCAGATTTCACGTCCGCACGGATCTTGAAGAACATTTGCGTAATGGGCTGCTCCGCGGTGGTTGTCATTACGCCGAAGTTCTGTTCGCCGAGTTTGATTTTGACGTCGCTGGTGGGAATCGGGCCGGTACTGGCATACGTCCCCATCGATCCCTGAGGGATGGTCATGAATTCGGTCTGCGAGGTGTGCAACGCATAGCTCTGGTTTGTGATTGTTGGAAAATAATCGGCCCGGGCTTTAGTAAGGCGGGCATCTGCCTCCTTCGCTTTCTGCTCTGCGATCCGCACGCTCGAGTTCCTCTCCATCGCCATCCCCCGAGCTTCGTCCAGGGTGACTGTCATATCCTGGGAGCGGGCGGGAATCGAAAACAGGAGGAGAGCAATTACTGCTCCCGTCACTGCGGCTGCCTTGACTAGCTCTTTCGCGGCTGTCGTGAGTTGCTCTTTCCTGTTCACCACAACGAAGAGCACTGGAATGACGACCAGCGTAAAGAACATGGATGCGAGCAATCCGAAGGCGATCACGCTGGCCAGCGGAGACCACAGGCTCGAACGAGAGATGATCATCGGAGTTACGCCCACGGCCGCAGCCATCGTAGTGAGAAAGATGGGACGGAGACGCCGCTCGCCTGCTTCGAGTGTCGCCTCCTCGAGCGGTACACCACTCTTCATCCGCTCATGGATGTAATCGACCAGGATGATGGAATTGCGCACCACCAAGCCGCCGAGGCTGATGACGCCGATGAAAGCCGTGAACCCGAATGGGTTGTGCGTGATGAAAAGCCCCAGTGCGGCGCCCGGAATCGCGAGCGGAATAGCTGCAATCACAATGAGCGTGTCCGAAAGCGTGCGGAACTGGAACAGGAGGATGAGAAAAATCGCTATAAGGCTGATGAGTAACGCATGCTTCATCTCCGCAAAGGTTTCGTTCTGGTTCTCGTATTCGCCGCCATATTCAATGCGGTAACCGGCGGGCAGCGGCAGTTTTGCGATCTGCTTTTGCGCAACCGAAAGGACCTGGCTCGAAAGATAGCCATCGGCCGGAAATGCGCGCACAGTGAGAGTGCGAACTCCGTTGCGCCGCACGATCCTGCCCGGATGCCAGTCCGGCAAGAGCGACGCGACCGCACTCACCGGCACGCGCGCACCGGTTACGGAAGAGAGCACATAAGTATCGGAGACGTTCTGGAATGTCTGCCGTTGATCGGGGTCGAGGCGCAGGTCAACATCGATAGCGCGATCGCCTTCCCAGAACGTCGTCACGGTTTCACCATCGAAGTTCCCGGCCAGTTGCTGGGCAATGCTGGAGTTGGTAAATCCGAGACGATTCGCGACTTCCTGACGAAGATTCACATCGGCCAGCAGGTTATCTTCATGCCAATCCGTGTGAATGTAGCTCGCGCCGGGGGTGTGAGCGAGGATATCCTGGACCTTATCGCCGAATGAGCGGAGCGTCATAAGGTCGTCTCCGACGATGCGAACTTCGACGGGAGCTTCCATCTGGTCGCCCTGCTGCAGCTCCTTCACGAATACTTTGGCCTCGGGCGCTACCGTTGGAAGTTCGCCGCGCAGTTCCTTTACCAGCTTCGTGGTCCCCTTGATGCTGTGGGTATTGACGAGAATCTGCGCATAGTTCGTCGCAGTAGGAACGGGGTTGACGTTGTAGTAGAACCGCGGAGAGCTCTGGCCGAAGAAGCTGGTATAGCTGCGCACTTCAGGGTTCTGGCGCAGTGTGCCTTCGATGCGCTGCACCGCAGCGTCCACAGCCTCAATGCGCGAGCCTTCCGGAAGCCAGACGTCCATGATGAACTGGTCCCGCTCTGCCAGCGGGAAGAATTGCTGGCGAACCCTGCTGAAGATGCCGATGCCGATGACTAGAATCACCCCTGCCGCAATCAGCACCTTTATGCGATGCTGCATTGCCCAGGTAATGAGCATGTTGTAGTAGCGCTGCATGTGGTCAAGCAGCGTCGGCTTCTTGTTGGCCGAGTCGGCGGTGTGATCGTGCAGGCCCTTGCGGATAAAGAATCCGGCTGTCATCGGCGTCAGCATCATTGCAACCACGAAGGACACGCTCAGAGAGATTGCAACTGTCAGGGGCAATGCTCGAATAAATTCCCCGGTCGTGCCGCTGAGCAGCAGCAAAGGGAGAAACGAAGAGATGATGGTCAGCGTCGCCGTCAGTACCGGAACGGCCATCTCCGTTGCCGATCTCCAGGAAGCCTCTGCCGGCGGAATGCCATGGTCGAGCAATTCCACATAGTTATCGGCGATGACAATCGCATCATCCACAACCATGCCCAGAACGACGATGAGTGCGGCGATGGAAACCTGATGCAGTTCGATGCCGGCGGCATTGAGCATCCCGAAGGTCAAGGAAATCGTAACGGGAATCGCGACTGCTGCGACAAGTGCGACTCGCATGGGCAACAGGATCATCGTGACAAGCACTACAGAGATAATGGCGATCCCGAATTCGCGAAAGAAGTCGCTGATACGCTCCTTGACAACTCGCGGCTGGTCGGCGACGAACTCAAGCTGCACATCGGGAGGGAGGAGGGCCTTAACTTGCGCTAGCTTTTCATGCAGGTCCTTGCCAAACTGGACGATGTTGTTGCCCTCGTGCATCTCGACCGAGAGCAGGATTGTCGGTTCGCCGCCAATCCGCGCATAATCGGTCGGGTCTTTGTAGACACGGTCGACGCTGGCGATATCCCCCAGATACACGGGTTGTCCGGCCTGGGAAACATCGACCATAATGCGGCGGATCTGGTCCTCGGTCTGGAACGCACTGCTGGCCTCGATTTTCACCTTGGATTCACCCGAGGGCACGCGGCCGGCATATTCGATCGTGTTTCTGCCTTGAAGGGCCTGCGATACATTCTGCGGGTTGACGCCGTACTGCGACAGCTTCTCCCGCGACGTGCTAATCTCGATACTTTCCTTCTGATCGCCGATGCGCTTGATCTTCGAGACCGCAGGGATGGTGCGAATCGCAGCTTCCACACGCTTGGCGTAGTCAGTGAGATCGCGGTAGCCATAAGAATTGCCTTTCACCGCGATGAGCACAGCCACCGTGTCTCCGAAGTCCGAGTCCACGATGGGGCCGCGGACGTTTTCCGGCAATTCAGTCTGCTTCAGTTGCGCCATGTCGAGACGCAGCTTGGACCAGAACTCGTCGGAGTTTTTCACCGACTTGTTCAGTTCCACGTTGATAACCACCAAGCCATTGCGCGTTGTGGAGTACGTCTTCTCCCGGCGCACCTCCGCAAAGCGAAACAGGCGCTCTTCGATCTTGCGTGTAACCTGGTCTTCCACCTGCTCCGCGGTTGCGCCTGGAAACTGGGCGATTACAAGTCCGGTGCGAATGGTGATGTGGGGATCTTCCCGGCGCGGCATGTTCAGGAATGCCACTATCCCCGCAACGAACAACATGCCGATCAGAATCAGGGTGACCTGACGATAGCGAAGCGAGAGGCGGACAGGGTTCATTGCGCGCCTCCGATGACCGTGACCGGAGAGCCCTCGTGCACATTCTGCTGGCCTGCAACGACCAGTTGGTCGGCGGATCGCAGCCCGCTCTTGATCGCGACTTCCCCCTCGACCAGATCTCCCACTTCAACCCGGCGCCCGAATACCCGCTGCCGGGTGTTGTCGTAGACGTAAACGAGAGTAACCCCGCGCGAGTCGCGAACTACGGCGGCTGCCGGCACGGTGAGAACATTGATCATCGCCGAACTGTAGACGCGTGACTCGGTGATCATGCCGGAGCGCAGAACATGCTCGGGATTCGGAACCGCGATTTTCGTCGTGAAGGTGCGCGAGGTGGAATCCGCAGAAACTCCAACCGCTTCTACCTTGCCTTCGAAGCTTCGTCCATCCAGCGATGGGATGGTCACAACGGCGCGGGCTCCTTCCCGTACCATGCCGATCTGGGCTTCGGGAATGCCCACCCGCACCTTCACGGGATCGAGATCGAGAACCGAAAACACCGGATTTCCGACCTCGACGAAGTCACCCACATCGACTTTCTTCATGCCGATGAAGCCACTGATCGGCGCGCGCACCTGGCAATCGCTTAAGTGCTTTCTTGCCTCGCTGAAGTCGGCTTCTGCCGCCTGCTGCCTCGCGATCTCAGCTTCTTTTTGCTCAGAGCGAGTGCCCTCACGCGCCATGTTGTAGCGCTGCTCGGCGTCAAGGTACGCCGCCTCGTACTTATGGAAGTCCAGCGCCGGCAGGCTCTGATGGTCGTAGAGGTACTTCTGTCGCTGGTACTCATCGCGGGCGCGCTCGAATTCGACACGCGCCTGTTCTAGTTCCTGGGCTCGTATGCCATTCTTCGCCTGCAGGGCCGCGGCTCGCGCGGCAGCGGCTTGCCCCGACGCGGAGTCGTAGGCATTGCGGTAGTCCGTTGCGTCAAGTTCAGCCAGGATCTGGCCTTTCTTCACAAACTGACCTTCTTCGACATACACACGCGCGACTCGGCCCCCCACCTGAAATGCTGTCAGTGCCGTGAGATTGGCCTCCACGGAGCCGCTGGCGGCAACGGAGACGGGTTCCTGCAAATGGTTGGGCGTGCGCAGACGCACTGCAACCGGCTGGTCCGCTGCGAGTACAGCCTTATGGCCGCAGCCGGCGATAAAGCTGAGAGGGAGCGGAATGCTTGCAACCAGCAAGAATGTCTTCCCAGCGACCCCGCGAAAAAGCGATTGATGTGTAACCTTCATGACTGGTCCTTTGGCGACTGCGGCGTCCAGAATGGAGATGAATCGCCGGTCGATCATTGATTGAATGAAGTGTCGTTCTTGGTTTTCCTGAGCGCCTGAACAACGGCAGGTCATCTCTTGAAGTCAAATCGTCAGCAAACTGGCTTCGGCAAATGGCGGCCGGTCGCAGTGGCCGCGGCAAGTGACACCAGATTATTCGCGCTCACCAATCAGCGCAGTGACGGTGATCACCTTGCAGCGGCTAAACGGCGCTCTAGCTCTGAGTCCAGGAGGGTCTCGCCTAGATTCTGATTGAATCTGATCTGGCCGTTCTTATCGGCTGACCTCATCCGGATCTCGAAGGCAAATGTCGAGAGCTGTTGTTCGGAAAAGCCTGCGACACGCTCCCGCCCATGCTCGTCCGTTCCCTGCAGGAAGACGTAGCCTGCTTCCCCTCGATAGACAAACCTATGGACTGTAATCGTTCCAATGGATGTGTGAAGAATGTAGAGTGCGTCGTCCGGCCTTTGGATCACAGATCGGACATCTCGATACACGTCCCAGAAGCGTGCGCTCATTGCTCCTCCTAGTTGAGTGGGGACTCGCCGGCTGTGTCGGCGGACGGGTCCAGTTGGCGTCGCGCGAAGGTTGTTCTTTCGCCCCTCGCACCTATTTACCGGGCTGAGGCGGATAGTTCTTGAAAAGCTTGACCATCGCCTTTTGCAGGTTGTTGTAGTTTTTATTCGGATCTTTCTTGAGGTCGACGGTCTTACTGGCATCTCCGCGCCAGATCAACTGTTTTCTTGCAGGGTCGTACAGGCCCACCACCAGCGTCCCGATGGGAATGGTAGAAGTCTGGCCTTGAACCGAGCTGAAGCCGCCCCCCCAGTATGGACCTCCGCCCCAGAAGCCATTGGCTCCTGAGCCCCACAGATTTATGCTCTTTTCCTCACGGACCTTGGCCTGGTAGCCCACCAGAAGGTCCCCACCCTTGTCCACCTTGGTGAGACCTTTCTCTGCGAGCTGTGCATCGACCGCCCGCTTAATGTCCTGGTCGAGCAACTGATCGTCTGGGACATTGCTACCGCTCATAGGTGGTGGGCCGACCGGCAAAGTTGGCAATCCGCCCGGAACGTCGACATTCGGGGGACTGCTCGGACCGCTTGTAAGATCGACCCACTGGTAGGTCCGATAGGATTGAAAGCTAGCGCCGCGGTCATAGTTATAGTGGACGTCCTGTGCGCAGGCGCAAGCGATCATGAACAAGAAAGCTGGTAAGGCTATCTGGAGCTTGCTGAGTTTCATTACATATCCTTTCTGTTGTGCCAACATTTCGGTTCTCGAACCGGGATGTCGGCGTTGGTTCGGAACCCCGCTGGGCACGATCTTTCTTATTGGTCCTCTCCGCAACCTGTCCTCATTTAGAAACAGACATATGCAGATCCAATGTGCCCGGAGGGATTCTTCAAACATCCCGTCCCACTTAGACAAAAGCACTTTTAGGCCCATTTATTTCAGCGGCCACCGAGCGGGAGCGGCATAACATCGGCAGCAACCATCGATTCACTGCTAGTCCTATCTGCGGCGGTACAGAGAATTGCGCCTCTACGATTGGTGTGGCCAAAAATATTGCCGCGAAGATGGCGATCCAGGCAACTGTCCCGGCTTTGCTCATCGTGATTCTCCTTTCCTTCTGGCTGCTGCGTGCCTTGCTGTCACGGTATGCGACGGTTGCGAGCAGATCGCTCCCGCTACTGAAACTGGAACATGTGCAAGGAATGACGTATCGTTCTGTCAATAAAAGAATGACACATCGTTCTATTCTTTGTCAATGCGCTTCACTAAGAACGTCGGTTTGCCCGCTGCGGGACTGAGAGAACTGGCTGGACGAGAAGTCAGTCTCTGTCTAGACTAAGAAATGACATATCATTCGCATTATCAAGAGGTTGAACTCAATATGGTGTACCGCAAGACCGAGGCAACTGAGGGACGCAAAGAAGCTCGCAGTCGTATGATTCTCGATACCGCAACCAGGCTTTTTGGGACACACGGCTATCACGCCACCACTGTGCCGATGATCGTGGCCGAAGCCGAAGTGTCTACCGGCAGCTTCTACATGTACTTCCGTAATAAGGAAGATGTCTTTAATGCGGCCCTTGAGCAACTCGGAGTCGCCGTTGCGAAAGTGTTCGACGACGTAAAGCAGACTCAACCCAATGCGCTGAAGCGGATCCCGCAAGGAGCAGAGGCGTTGTTCATGTTTCTCGCAGAGAATCCCGAGCGAGCGCGTTTGCTGCTCGTCGAATCCTCAGGCTTGAGCCAGCGTCTCGACGCAACGCGTCGTGCAATCTTGTCGGGCCAGGAAGAAGAACTCCGAAAGATCTTTGAATCAGCTCCGACCCTGTTTTCCGTGCCCAACCCGGTTGTGGCGGCACGCTGCATCGCTGGAGCCACCTTTGAAGCGGTCTATTGCTGGCTCGGAGAAGATCCAACGACCAGGCTGCCAGCAGCGAAAGTCGCACGCGCAGTCGCGCGATTTAATACCCGGGCCGTGGAAAAGGTGCCCCGCCTGTCCAAATAGCAGCGGAATTTGCCATCGCGCATTCACTCACCACTTTATCTTCTTTGAGGCCCGAGTTGGAGCCCGCCAACAGCGGGTGTATATCACTGCATAAAACGTCGAACGATGCCGAGTTTTTTCATTTGAAACTGGAGCGTTGAGCGCTTCATTCCAAGCCGCGCTGCAGCTCCCTGCGGCCCAGCAACAACCCAATTTGTTTCTTTCAAAATTGATATGATATGCTCGCGTTCGGCTTCCTTGAGAGTCCTGCCCCTTGTTTCTTCCGCATCGGGTATGCAATGAGAACCCAGAGCGGCGATTGGTACGCGGAGCACCGGTCCCGGCGAAAGGATCACAGAGCGCTCGATTACATTCTGCAACTCACGGATATTTCCGGGCCACGGGTGCCGAACCAGCGCTTCCATCGTTTCTGACGCAATCGCATCGATTGCTCGATTCATCCGGCGGGCACACTGCTGTGCAAAGTGCCTCACGAGCAAAGGAATGTCTTCGCGACGTTCACGGAGGGCAGGCACGTGAATCGGAAAGATATTGAGCCGATAGAAAAGATCGGCACGAAATGTACCTTCTTGAACGCAAGCCGCCAGATTCCGGTTGGTCGCGGCGATGAGCCGCGCGTCGGTCTTGATGGTCCGCGCACTTCCGAGGCGTTCAAATTCTCGTTCCTGCAGTACGCGCAGCAACTTGGGCTGAAGCTCCAGCGAAATCTCCCCGATCTCGTCCAGGAACGCGGTGCCATGGTTCGCTAATTCAAACCGGCCGATCCGCTGCATAATCGCGCCCGTATACGCGCCCTTTTCGTGGCCGAAAAGCTCGCTCTCGAGCAGGCCTGTCGGTATCGCAGCACAATTCAGCTTTACGTATGGCTTCGAACTACGCGGGCTGCGCTCGTGAATGGCCCGCGCGATAAGTTCCTTCCCCGTACCAGTCTCGCCGTAGATCAGGACCGTCGAATCCGTGGGGGCAACGAGTTCAATGTTTCGCAGTACAGCCCGGATTCCAGAGCTGCGACCAACGATTTCCTCAAACCCCTGCTCGCTTCGAATCTCGTCTTCGCGATACAGCGTTTCTCTCGAAAGCTGCTCCTTCAGCTGTCTGACTTCTGCATAAGCAAAAGCATTTTCAATTGCAATTGCGACCTGGTCGGCAATCTGTTTGAGGAATCCTATCTCTCGGGGAAGCAGCTCTTTCCGCCAATTGAGTTCCAGGACTCCCAATATCTGGCTGCGCCTGAGAAGTGGCATTAGGTATCCCGTTCCTTCACAAGTGAGCATTAGCCTCTTGGTCCGGAGCGCTTCACATGGCGCTTCACCGCTGTTGTCACCTTGACGAACGGCTTCATCACCATCGTTGCACGTGTCAAGCGTGAAGAGTCTCAGCGAGCTGTTTTCTTTATCAGGCAAATGAAAGGCAACGACTGCGCACTGGGTGATGTGGCGGATCGTTGCAGACGCGGTGCGGAGGAGCTGCCGAAGGTCCACGTCGGGTGCAATCTGGGTGGCTAGATTTAGAAGCAGTTGCAGCCTGTCCTTCTCCGCCTTGACGTCTTCTTGCATGAATCTCAACTGTTCGAAGTTTGAGGCGTGGTCCACTGCGGGGCAGATGATGTTCGTTATGCTTTCGCCTGTGAAGCCTCCCTGGTCCGTAAGAGCAATAGCCGCGTGCGCCATGATTTCCTCCTTAGCTCGAATTCAGTCCGTCTCCGATTGAGCTTGAATTCAGAGCCCAATTTCCTGATGAACGAATTGTCTAACGAGTTCCGTTTGCAAACAGCCCCACTACGGGGCAAATCGCAAACTCTAGGGAGGGAAAGTAAGAGCCTCCATTAACCCAGAAATTTTGGTGATTGATAAAGGAGTCTTTCAGGAGTTAGAGTTGATTTTGCGCGGTGCAGGTTCCACGCGCTTCCACCCAAACAGGCGAGCATCGACTGACCATAGGCCCGGTCCTAACATGGCGAGAGCGCCGCCGATGGTTCCCAGCAAAAGCGGGACCCACCGGTCTCCGGCTATCGTCGTGATCTGCCAGGTTTCGAGCAACGCAATCAAGGCCCCCGCGATGGGTGTCCACAGACCGGGAATGAGAAGCAGTCCGAACGCCGCGAGAAATAAAGACGTTAGCGTCGTGTTGATTGGAGGATCGCTCCACAGAGTCGAGCTCGCACGCACGATCAGTGCAGAGCCGAGAACAAGGCGCATGAGAAGCAACCCTATTCCGGGCCGGCCGCCAGCGAATGTGGAATATAACCGCCGCAAAACGCACCTTTCTAAACTCCTAGTCTCTGATTTTGCGAAGGCGGATTGAAACCCCAAAGAGAGTCTTCATTCATCACTCTTTAGAGTTCCGGCGGGAGCCCGCCGGGGAACCTACAGCTCGATGATCCCTCTTTTCACCCCAATCATTGCGGCCTGCGTTCGATCATGGGCGCCCAATTTGGAAAGAATGCACTTGACTCGACTCTTGACGGTTTCCTCCGTGATGGAGAGCTTGTCCGCGATTTGTTTGTTCGCATTGCCGGCTGCGATCAGCCGCAACACGCTGATTTCTGCCGGCGTCAATGTGTCATCGATCGCATGCGTGGCGATTTCGTACGAGACCTCCGGGGAAAGGGCTTTCTTCCCGGCGTATACCGCACGGATGGTATCCAATAGTTCCTTGTGTAGCGTGTTCTTGAGCAGATACGCCTGAGCGCCAGCCTTAATGGAACGGATAATTTGCACATCGCCGGCGTACGTTGTCAGCACGATGATTTTTGCGTCAGGAAACTCGTTTCGTATAGCAATGAGTGCGTCGACGCCGTTCATTCCTGGCATTTGCAGGTCCATCAGCGTAACGTCCGGACGGTGGATCCGGTATAACTGAATCGCCTCGCGACCGTCGGACGCTTCACCCACCAGCGTCATATCCGGCTGGATCGTTACCAGACCGACGATGCCCTGGCGGACGATCGGATGGTCATCGACAGCGAGAATTCGAATGGGCGAGGTGCCGGCGTTCATGACTCTCTCCTGAATCAATCCTTCGCTTTTCCGGCCAGCTTTCGTGAGAACCAGGTACCTTTGCTAGCCGTCGTGTAGGCCATGCTGGCAGGCACCTTCAGTTCTAATTCGGTCCCTGCATCCACTTCGCTCCACACTATCAGCTTGCCTCCAATAAGTGTGGCGCGTTCCCGCATACCAGGCAAGCCATAGTGCCCCTCACCGCGCTGACGGGAAAGAATTGCCGGATCAATACCTTTGCCGTCGTCCCGCACGCGTAATCGAAATTGCTCATTGTCGTAGCGGATTTCGACCTCAATCTTGCGTGCCTGGGCGTGCTGAAACGCGTTCCGCAACGCTTCGGCAGTGATCCTGTAGATCTCGTCACGAAGAATCGGATGCAGATCTCGCGCCTCGCCCTCGACAGCTACTCGGAATCCAGCTCGCTGGCTGGTCAAGTCGGTTGCGAGTTCTTCTCCAAGTGTGCTTATGGCCACCGCGAGATCGTTGCTTTGAACTGTGGACTCGCGTAATCCTTGCACAGCGTCCCGACCTTCGGTGATCGCCTCAGCAACCTCGTCGATCGTGCTTTCCAGCTTCTCCTGCGCTTCCATCGGGCGCTCCCGCATTAACTGGTAAACAGTCTGGAGCCGCAGCAGCACACCATGAAAGCTTTGAAGCAAGGTATCGTGAAGTTCACGTGCAATTCGCGTGCGCTCACTGACGCGCGCCTCCAGTGTCATTGCGAACTGATGATGCACTTGCCGCAAACGCCATTGGTAGGCCACCCACAGCAGCGCCAGGACGAAGATTGCGCAGAGGGCGCGAAACCACGCTGTATTCCACCACGGGGGCGTGATGACAATGGACAACGACACCCCTTCTTCATTCCATACGCCATCGCCGTTCGATCCCTGCACGCGAAAGACATATTTCCCAGGATCGAGATTGGTATAGGTAGCCAGTCGCTGCCTGCTACCCACCTCGTTCCAGGCACGTTCGAAGTTCTCGAGCTTATAGCGATAATGGTTCTTGTGTGAATTTGCATAACTCAACGCGGCGAATTCAAAGGAGAAAACATTGTCGCGGTAGGGGAGAGTCAGGGAGTCGACGTATGGGATGGCTTTCTTAAGCACCGATCCGGCGCCGATGGGAACAGGTTTGTTGAAGGTTCTGAAGCTGGTGATAACGACCGGCGGCACGTAGGGATTGTCGCGGACATTTGCAGGGAAAAATGCATTCAATCCATTTGTGCCGCCAAAGAACATCTCCCCATCCGGGCCCTGATAACAACCGGTACTGAACTCATTGCTCTGCAAGCCGTCAGACACGTCGTAGTTTCTAAACGTTTCCCTCTGAGGATCGAATCGGGATATGCCCTTCTGAGTGCTGAGCCAAAGCCTGCCAGCTCCATCTTCCAGAATGCACCGGATCGTGCTGCTCGGCAGGCCCTCGTTTTCCGTGTAACGGGCGAACGCTCCGCTTTGCCGGTTGTAGCGGTATAGTCCGTCCATCGCTCCCACCCACAGTGTTCCAGTCCGGTCTTCGTGGATGGTGTTGACGCCGCCGCCGTTGAGTCTTTGAGGGGCATACTGATCGGGCGTGTAATTCACAAAGGTCTTCGCCTTGTCATCGAAACGGACCAGCGTGCCGCCCCACGTCCCCAGCCACAGCGTGCCGGAACGATCCTGATCGATGACCCAGACGGTATTTTCCAGACTGGCCGGATGGTCTGGAACAGGCCGGTAATTGGTAAATCCGTCCCTCGCTGGATCGAAGCGGCTCAGGCCGCCCTCCTGGCCCACCCACATGTGACCGTTCCGGTCTCCGAAGACGGCGTAGACATTATCAGAAATCAAGCTGTTGGGATCATCGGGGTTGTGCCGGTAATGCTTGAAACGCCCCGTGCGCTCATCGAACCGCACAAGACCGGAGCCTCCGCCACCGACCCAGAGATAACCCCCTGTGTCTTTGTAAATGCAATCAACGTTCGTGCCTTCACCGAACCCCTTCTCGGCGCCCGGGGTGGGAACATAGTGGGTGATTTTTCCCGTCTTTCGGTCCAATCGATCGAGAGCGCGCGGAAACAAGCCTACCCACAGAACGCCATTAGGATCCTGATAAATGGCCTTGACCCTGCCGGGGGAAAGACTATTGGGGTCGGCGGGGCGATGCCTATAAGGATTGAACTGCTGTTGCCGAAAATTGAGAATGTTGAGCCCCGCATTCTCAGTTCCGACCCACAGCACGCCGCCCCTATCCCGATAGACAGAGAAAACGGCGTTGTTGTCTAGGCTATCCGGGTTGCTTTCGTCGTGCTGAAACCGGTACGTGAAACGTTCTGTTGGCCGGTCGAAGTAGTAGAGACCCTGGCTGGATGGCACCCATAATCCATTTTGGCCGCCAGCAACAAGGGTGCCGTTCAGCGACCCCCCGCTGCTCGTTGATGCCAGAACGCCGACATCACGGGCGCCAAGCGGGTATGTCGTGAGGCGCTCTGCCTCACGATCGTATTTCGCGAGCCCAACGACCGGGGAATCGACCAGCATCCACAAACTGCCGGTTTCGTCTTCATACACACTGTCTGCGCTGATGCCATTCCTGGTTGCAGGGGGGCGAGTGATCTGTCCCGTCTGTCGATTCAGATGGAAGAGACCGCGCTCGCCAACAAACCAGATCTCGCGATGCCTATCCTCGATCACCTGGCTGATCCTCCCAACAAAGTGGCCATCGCTGTCATTTCGATAGTGAGTATATGTTCCGGTCGTTGGATCGAGCTTGTCGAGGCCGCTGTCTTCGGTGCCAAACCAAAAAGAACCGTGACTGTCCTGGGCGATGCTCTTGACCGAGGCACCACCGAGACTATTGGGATTGTCGGAGTCATGAAGGTAGCGAGTACAACGTTCGGTTTCAGGGTCGAATTTGTTCACCCCTGTGTTGGTGGCGATCCACAGATAGCCGTGATCGTCTTGCATCAGGTCCTGCAAAAAGTTGGAGCTCAAGCTGCCGGAGTCCTTGGGGTTATTTTTGTATACGACGAAGGCGTTGCCGTCATAGCGATTGAGGCCGTCTCGGGTGGCAAACCACATGAAGCCCCGGCGGTCCTGCAAAATGGCAACGACATAGCCTTGAGAGAGGCCATCGTTGGTGGTGAGGTGGGTGAATTTGAGGTCCCTCACCACAACAGGGCCGCCCTGAGCTGGGTGGGGTTGGGCTGCTGCGGTATATAACGGGTGAATCATGCACAGGAGCAAGATCCGGCTCGCACCCCGCAAGCGCCACGCTGTATTTCGGCGAATCATGCTCATGCCTTGCCCGCAAACTTTTGCCACAACCAGGAACTTCTGCGAGCTGCCGTGTAGGCGCTGCCAGCAGGAACGCACAGTTCCACCTCGGTTCCTGCATCCACTTCGCTCCACACATTCAGGTATCCCCCGATCAGCCTGGCGCGTTCCCGCATGCCAGGCAAGCCATAGTGCCCCTCATCGTGCTGACGGGAAAGAACCGCCGGATCGATACCTTTTCCATCGTCCCGCACGCGCAATCGAAATTGCTCATCGTCATAGCGGATTTCGACCTCAACCTTCCGTGCCTGGGCGTGCTGAAACGCGTTTCGCAGCGCTTCGGCAGCGATCCTGTAGATCTCGTCACGAAGAATCGGATGCAGATCTCGCGCCTCGCCCTCAACTGCTACTCGGAATCCAGCTCGCTGGCTGGTCGAGTCGGTGGCGAGTTCTTCTCCAAGCGTGCTTATGGCCTGCGCGAGATCGTTGCTTTGAACTGTGGACTCGCGTAATCCCTGCACAGCGTCCCGACCTTCGGTAATCGCCTCAGCAACCTCGCCGATCGTGCTTTCCAGCTTCTCTTGCGCTTCCATCGGGCGCTCCCGCATTAACTGGTAAACAGTCTGGAGCCGCAGCAACACACCATGAAAGCTTTGCAGCAGGGTATCGTGAAGGTCACGCGCAATTCGGGTGCGCTCATCGACACGCGCGTCCAGTGTCATCTCGAACTGATGATGCACTTGCCGCAAACGCCATTGGTAGGCCGCCCACAGCAGCGCCAGGACGGAGATTGCGCAGAGGGCGCGAAACCAGTCAGTCTGCCAGTACGCCGGGGGCACCGAGAAATCGAGGAAAGTACCCTCTTCGTTCCACACTCCGCTGTTGTTCGAGGCTTTGACGCGGAATCGGTAATGGCGCGGAGCAAGATTCGAGTACTGAACCTCTCGGTCGTTCACCACCTCGCGCCAGTCGCTATCCTGCCCTTCAAGCTTGTACTTGAAATGAACCTTTTCCGGCGCCACCAGGCTGAGGGCCGTGTAGTCGATCTGCAGATCGCGAGTACGCGGAGGCAGGCGCAGATTGGCAACTGCCCCGCCCGGCAGGTTCTGCCAATAAATCTTGTGATCAGCGACAATTTGCTCGATGTGTACCGGCGGCGGGAGCTTGTTGAAGGCAAGGTGATGGGGATCGACGACCTGGACGCCTTCTCCCGTAACGAACCACAGCTTGCCATCGGTGGACTTAGTTACCCGAGGGCCGTAGGCGCTAGCCGCGCTCGAACGGAGCCTGACACCATCCGCCGCATCCCAAACCGTCGTTTCAATTTTGCGATCCGGGTCTGCGATCCACGCGTCTAATTCGGTTCGGACGATGCGCACAAGGCCGCAGGTCGCGTACAACCAGAACGAACCGGCGTCGTCTTCGATTGCCCAGTGAATCGCGTTGCACGGCAATCCATTTCTGGTTGTGAGCGTCACGATGCGGCCATTTTTCAACCGGCTAAGGCCACCCAGCTCGGTTGCAGCCCACAGCGTTCCTTCCCGGTCGAGGTGGAGATCGACCACCTGGCCCTCGCCCAGCCCATTCGCGGCTGTATACGACGCGCGGATCTGACCATCCTTGAAATACAACACGCCTCCGTCGACCCAGAACCCAAGCCATACTCCGCCCGGCTCACGACCGGAGAGTAGAACCGAGGCACTCTGGCTTCGTCCCAGCTGTGACCAGGGGAACTGCTCGACCAAATGCCCATCCAGCAAGTGCAAGAATCTCTGATGTCCCGATAACCAAAGATTGCCGGCCTTGTCCCCGGAAATAAAATGCACTTCTCCGCCTGGCACTGCATTTGAAACAAGAAACCTGCCGTCCTTGAAATATGCCAGTCCGTGACGAGTAGACACCCAGATTCGCCCAGGATCATCTTGGAACAGCGACTCTGGTGCATCATCCGGCAGTCCATTTGCCTTACGGAAGATGGTAGCTTCGCCATTCTTCCACCTGGTCAAACCATCGTGAGCCCCAACCCAGATGCTCCCGTCTGTGGCTGCGAGCACGGATTGAGCAGCATCACTGGACAAACCTTGTTTCACGGAAATAGTAGCGACAGGGAGTTCCCGAAACCGGTCCAGTCCTCCAGTGGTGGCGACCCATACATTGCCTTCACGATCCTCAAAAACACTGAGGACGACATCGCCTGAGAGGCCATCAGCTCGCGAAAATACATCTGTCTGGCCGTGATGTACATGAACGAGTCCCCGCTCCACTGTTCCGATCCAGAGACCTCCATCGCGATCCCGGAGCAGCCTGTTCGCATCGACATCGCGGTCCTGAAGCAATCGATTCGGATTCATTGCGCCTCGAATCGGATACGATTCGACGTTGTCACCGACGAGCTGCATGAGTCCTGCGCCGTGCATGGCAATTAGCAGCCGCCCGTCGTCGGCCTTACTCAGGCCAATGAGCTCAGTCGATGTTGGATATCGCCTCGGAGGGCCGGGCTTCATTCGCCAGAGCCCGGATTGCGCAGCGGCCCAGAGATTGCCGGAGCTGTCCTCATACATAGCCCAAACGGCTCTGCCGAAGGCGCCGTCCTCCCCGTAGCACCGCGCAATTCCGCTTCGGATTGCGCAGAGCCGGCCAGTGGGAGTGCCCAGCGTGCCGGCCCACACCGTTCCCTCGCGGTCCTCGTACAGCGATGCCACAAACTGTCTCCGGAGCTCCGGCTCCGGGCGCGGGGTCAGCTTGCCGCCACTCCAAGTTACAAGGCCGGCGAACGTGCCAATCCAGAGAGTGCCGTCGCGGGTGACGAGCAGGCTGTTGATGTTTTTGTCAGGGAGATGCTGACCCGCGGGTGGTTGCCATCGGATACTGCGAACCCCGTCGAAGCGAAACAAGCCGAATTCCGTGCCGAACCAGAGGTACCCGTCGGGTGTCTGGGCAATGGCGTAGATGTTGCCCAAGGAGAACCCGTCCCGGACGGTCCACGCAGTGTGCCCATACTGGCTGACCTCCAACGATGGATTGATCGCAAGGACGGGAGGAGTCCCGAACAGCAAGCTCAGCGTGCTCATCGTAAAAAGTGCCAGACCAGCTTTCATTTACAAACCCGCACCAGTTTACGCGCCATCCCGCCCGTAACAATTCACTTGTCCGGTGCCCGGAAGGGGACTTGAACCCCTACAACCCTTGCGGAAGTGCTGATTTAAGTCCATCTTTGGCGATTCTGCACCAAGCCTCAACGCGTCGCAATCTCCCGCATAAGGGTTTTACTCGCAATAGAATACGACGTACATCTTTGCTTGCAGCTAGTTGCAGCGAAATGCAAAAAGTTAAAAACGAACAACATCAAAACAGCTGTTCATCGGGCTTTTCGCGATCCAGAACGCATAAGGCTGTTCGACTCGCGTTTGGCAGGCTTTTTTCTTACGGCCTGGGTATTGAAGCGGGCAACCGCTCCGGCGACTTCTGCTGCCGGCATACGGGTCTTTCGATCCTCTTCCAACCAAGAGTAAATGGCTTCGAAGGTGGCTCCGGCAACGCATCGCGCTGCTATCGAAGTGTCTTCGACTGTAAAGAGAGACGGCGCCGACTCGAACATTTGCCGGAGTTCCTCTACCTGTCGCCGAGTAATCGAGCGCCTTGTCTTGTCGAGACGCGGGCTCAAGCCAGACGATTCGAAAAGCAAAATGCGGGCCTGCTCCGGATTTTGTGCGAAGAACAAGAACAAAGACTCAGCCCCTTGCGCTATCCGCTTCAGCGGGTCTGGCTGCGACTGTTTCACTTCGTCCAACACGCGATCGACCGCTCGGCCCAGCTCCTCAAGAGCAGCGTTGAAAACATCTTCCTTATTACGGAAATACATATAGAAGCTGCCGGTAGAGACCTTGGCTTCTTCTACGATCTGCGGCACAGTTGTTGCGTGGTAGCCATGCTTTCCGAATAGCTGGGTAGCTGCATCCAGAATCAGGCGGTGTCTCGCCTGTTTCCGCTCCTCCGTCGCCCGCGTTTTGTGGTAAGCCATTTGTTTAGTGTCTCTCCTGCTTGACAAAGAAAGAATGACATGTCACTCTATACTTTGTCAAAAATAAGAGTGATACATCATTCTTTTATTGAGAGTCCAGATTTGGGCGCACCTCGAGGATCAAGCATGCTCAAACGCTGATAACTCAGAGCTCAAGGAGGAGCTGGGTTCGTGCCTCTTCGTGATGCAGGGATAGTGCAAAGTCATCAAATGCCAATCTTGATCCCGCTTGTGGTAGGCATTGCGGCCATTTTTACTACGATTCTGATCCAGGCCCTGCTCCTGAGAGGGACGGTCTGGTTTGTTCGCCGTCTGAACAGCCTTGGCCGGACGGGAAGAAGCTTTTGGACTGACACGGGAATTGTGGCGCTCATAATCTTCGTTGCGCTGGCGGCACACCTCATCGAAATTGGCCTGTGGGCAGTCGTGTTCCTCCTGTGCGGTGAATTTGCGGAAATCGGAACGGCTTACTACCACTCTTCGGTCAATTTCACGACCTTGGGTTATGGAGACGTGCTTTTGTCCCCGCACTGGAGAATGCTGGGACCGCTGGAAGCCGCCGATGGAATGCTGATGTTTGGCGTTTCCACGGCCATGATTTTCGCGGTTATCTTGAGATCGGCTCAGACCAGGTTTATCGATCTAAGAGAGTGAGTTCTCTTAGGTTGGCAGGCCCCATTTCACCCCTTCGGGGCTATCTTTGACAGTTCACTTAGCCGTAGCCCGGCTTTCCGTCGAATTGGCAAAACGAGGCGTGCGAGCCGACTATCACCTGCTCGAATTGTTCGGTGATGAGTCGGCACTAAGCGCGGCGGACGGTTTTTTTTGAGAATCCTCTCGCCAATGGGCTTGCGATCTCATGGGCGCTGATCGCCACCTGCTCGACTTTCGGCAGGGACTTCTTCAACGCCTGCAGCAGCGGCCGTAACGGTAGAGACCTCTAAATCGCGAACGACGCAGCGCTAGCTCTGGGAGGCTTGGGAACACCAAAGCAGAAGTGGCGTTGTGGGCACGCTTGAAGCGCTTTCACGAGGAATGGCAAGGTCGTCAAGGAGAGAATTACGCATCACGCCCGATTACCGCAGTCCCAAACTGGATCTGCGGTCCTGAAGAACTCGATCGTTGCCGTCCACGCGCAGCGGTTCTTCGAGCGAGGCCAGGAATTGATCGCCCACCTGTTTCTGCGTGGAATCGATTGCATCGATGGTGCGCACCGGAGATAACGCGTCGTGAGATCCCCAGCCATCCCAATCGGCTTGAACCAGGAGAAGGAAGCAGGAACGCTGCGGAGGAGAAGTCAACGTGAAGTCAAAGCTGAATTGCGGATTGGTCATTGCCCTTTGGCTGGGGGCGTCCCTTGCGCGGGCCGATTCTTTGGAACTGAAGAATGGCAGCCTGATTAAGGGCAAGTTCATCGGTGGCACGTACGCGCCTGGTTTTACTTGGACATCTTTTCGGTTTCCTGTTCGGGGAGGTCGGCTTGCTCCGGCAGATTTGACCGTTTCAAAGTCATTGCCACATTGTGTGCCAGGTTGTGGGTAGCACGTAAGTTGCCCCCAATGAACCGGACATTGCCATCGACAACATTCTCCAGCACGATATGGCCCTCTCGTGTGACCAACTGAATGCGAACGTTCAATTGGGTCGCTCCATTCACGGTAGTGACGGCCCGTCGAGTCTCGCTACCGGGCGTATATTTTTGCACTGTTGTCTTCAGAATGAGGAGACTGGGAACATCGTTCGCGTTGCGATCCCCGCTACGAAACAACTGCTTGAACTGCTCAGTTTTGGCCAGTTCTTCCAGGAGATTCTCGTAGATGGCGGCTCCGAAGGATGGCTCAAGGCCGACGTCGCCGGGGTCGACTCTATCGACCTGCACGCTCCATGGCTGGGCGCCTCCGCTTTTTCCAACTGTGGAGGATTCCGCAAGCGCAGTTGAGACGAATAGCTGAAGCTGCAACGCGCCGAGCAGCAGGACGAGAGCCGCAAGTGCTCCGCGCTGCCTGTTTGGCCGGTGGAAGGCGGGCAGGCTAGACGTGGTCTTCATTGCGGCAAGGGAAGTTTCTCTATTTGTTTTCATGCTTGACCTCGGGAGTACTTTGCTTGGTGGCTCGGTCATCCGGGGACGAGATGTGCGCGCCGTTGGCTACGAGATCCTTCTTGAAGGTTTGTCCTTGCCCTTTGTCCAGTTGAAATATGGCCCCGTGAAAACCACCGTTGTTATCAAAGTATTCAACTGTGAGGAAGTCATATTTCTTATGTGCGAAAAGGCTCACCACCCGCCCTCCACCAAACGGAGCTGCAGTTTTGCCCAGCGTCATCGCCGTGCCGCCTACCTGCTTGTCTTCATCCTCGACAAAGATGTCCTGAATGGAGCTTATGTGCACCTGGGCAGTCGGACTTCCATCCCTCTGAAATTGCACCGCGTCACCCTGAATTTTTAAGTCTCCAGTGGTGTTATGCCGCACACCTTCAAATCCCAGGACATGCGTGACATGGATGGCCGGCCCTGGGACCGGACTTTGTGCTTCACTCTGAGTCTGGCCTATGGATCTCGCGCATAACGAGAGGAGAAGAGTCAGACAAGCTAATCCATGCCCAATCTGAAGAGAAGTAACCGGTGTCTGCCTGGACGGTATGAAATTACGATTCATAATTTCTCTCTTGTAGCTGCAATGATGTGATAACTTCTTCGATTCACAAAAAGCCCTCGCTCCGTGACCTAAAATCGGTAGAGCCGACCGCCGCAGGTTGTGCCGTCTGCGTGTGTCATCTCCTTTCGAGCATTCAGAGTTCCAATCCGAGCGAATGAGTGGTCGCAAGACCCCAAGAGTTTTGTTACAAGTACTTTGCGAGGCGCATTCGTAGGACGAACTCGTTTGCACTTGAGTTCTGAGTGCCGAAAACTCAGCGAATGCCAACTGGTCTGACTGTGGGTTGTCATAGAGGCCTGGCTTTCCGCCGGACAAAGGGCATCTAGTCAATGACTTGTAAGCACGCCCTGGATTGCAGCTGAACCATTTGCTGCAGTTTCTCGTCGAAAACGGGGGTGGCATTCACCCTGCAATGATAAGAGGTGACTTCAGGACAGATGCGGGCCAAGGTCTTCGCCGCGAAGGTGTGAATGGGGTGTACGCAGGTCGACAAGCTGGCAAATTCATTTGTTTTGTGCGTTCACGTTAGAACCGTATCTCGTCACCGGAGTGACGTATTTACATTGTCCTGCGCAGGGTAAAGGATATCGGGTAATGATCGGAGGCTTTGATGGACTTGTGTATCTGCCCATTGTCTACTTGTGCAGGGCCGCGGACAAATGCCCAGTCGATATGGCGTCCACCTTCAAGCAAGCCGCGCGGTGGAGTACTGGGCATGCGCGCCGTTGGGACGGCTTCGCGAAATCCAGCGCGCGCAAGCGAAGCATATTTCGATGCGTCCAGGTTGAAGTCTCCCGCGAGGACGAGCAGGCTGTTCGTATCATGATCTGCGGCATCGCGTAGAACTTCGTCTATCTGCGCGAGACGTAAGTCATCGTTCCCGCGGCTTTCCAGGTGAAGGTTATAAGAAACGACCTTTGCGCCTGCGATGTCGATGTCTGCAACCAGAGCGATTCGCCCCCCAAGCCTCTCCTGAAAAGGTTCGACCTGCGGCAGGAACCAATGCGGCTGCCAGAAGTTGGACTGCTTTCGGAATCGAATCAGACGCGGGTTGGAAATGGGCCAGCGCGAGAGGGTGGCCTGCCCATGGTACGCGGGACTGGCTTTGGAGCCCTGAGTTAGTTCCTCAAACTCACGGCCGAAGACATAGTTCATTTGCAGAGGCCGGGCAATCTCTTGAGCGATGTTGAGCTGGTGAGTGCGCTTGGCATTGATATCGACTTCTTGCAGCGTCAGGATATCGGCATTCGTTCTGTCTAGAAAATCCAGGATCTCGGACAGTCGCAGACCCCGGTCGATGTTCCAGTCCACAACACGAATCGATGTTGGGGGCCAGAGCACCAGGCGCCAGGGAGCGAAATTGCCCGCGATAATTTCCTTCATGAACACATTCAGGCCGCTGCCGAGGTGAGCTGCGGAAATACATTTTGCTGGGCGAAGGTTAAGTCCAGTGGATCATCGATTTCTGCCCAGGCCAGTCCGGACGTGGTCGTAAAGCCGACGCCGACTCCTTCGTCTGCGAGTTCCTGTACCGCTACATTGAAGAACTCGTTTACGCGTCCGGCACAAATGAGGTGCTGCATCTTGCGGAAGAATCTCTTTTGCACTGACCTGCGGAACGCAGTGATGCCAATATACGTGCCGTTGAATTCCTCTCTGGAAATCTTTTTGCTCATCCGAATCACGCGGCCATCGGAGATGATTACTTTCATAGTTTCATCTCGCCAGACTGGATCGACAATCATGGATATTTGTGCGGCGTTATGCACCGCTGCATCAAGAATCTCAGGTTCGAACAATACGTCGGCGTTCAGACAGAGAAAGCTGTCGCCCTGAAGCCATTCGCGCGCAACCCATAGGGAATAGATGTTGTTGGTGCTGGCGAATGCGTGGCTCTCTATGAAGTCGATCATCAAACCGACGTGATCGTAGCGTGCTCCCACGTGGTTGATGATTTGCTCTTTTTCGTATCCGACCACAATCGCCACCTCACTCACCCCAGCCATGGAAAGGGCTTCAAGCTGATGGTCGAGGATGGTCTGATCGCCAACGGCAATCAGACACTTTGGGCGTTCGTGGATAGACCGAATCCTTGTGCCCTGTCCCGCTGCTAGTATGACTGCTTTCATGCTGCCTCCGATATCGTGTTCACTGCGGCTGGACCGGTAATTTGCGGCTTCCGGAAGAATCTGCGGTTGAAGTAGAGGGACAAAATCCATGTAAGATGGCTGCCCAGGGTTGCCAGAAAGAAGAGCAACTGCAGACCTCCCAGCACGGTGAATATGACCACGTAGTGGATCAAAACACCTCTCTTCTGGAACGCGTGCATCTGTCGTACTACCTTCGATATCCAGTTCGACGAATCCTTCTCAAGTAACTGATAGAAACGGCCGAGGTATTCGTTGGGCTTGTCAGGAGTGGTGGCGCGCTTGCGTCCGAGCGACGTGACGGCAAGCGCTAGAAGAGTACCAACCAATAGAGCAGCGCCAGTGATCAGCGGTAAGGTGCCGTACTGATGGTGCAGCCCGAGGGTGATTCCGCCGAAGAGCAGGAGATAGCTGAGCCCATCGGCAAAGCCCTCGAACCATGTTCCAAACGGAGAGTCAGCGAATTTGATTCGGGCCAGCATCCCGTCCATTTCGTCGAAGAGGCCGGCGATGAAGAAGAGTATCGCCCCTGCCACATACGCCCAGTAGGAGCCCCGGGCAAAGGCAATCGCTGAAGCAATGGAAACAACGACACCACCAAGCGTGACGGCATTTGGGGTGATCGAAGTGTGTGAAAGCAGCCTTACCAGTGGGCGGCAAAGACGGCGATTGAACGATGAATGAATTCCATCGAGAACTTTTCCAGAATGCGCAACCAGAAACTGTTCCGCCATCTTGGTAGTACCGGGCGATGTAACCACGATGCCCGGTGGCCTCCCATTCAGGACAGCTGCAATAGTGCTGACGGTGCTACCGTGCGTGGCGACATGCGCCGGTTTACGCCAGTCGACTGAGTTCATGCCCACGACAGGCAGGCAGGCGAGCGCCTGTTTGTTGGTCACCCAGTTCCAAGGCAGCCAGATGAATCGGCTTTCCAAATGATCCTGGATCCCGGTCCAACTCGAACCATCTCTCGGATCGAAGCTCTTCACGCGGATGAGCTTGACGTTTGACTTCTGTCGCAGCAGTGCGGAACTCATGCAGTCCACGGCCAGTTTCTCAGGCACTCCTTCCGGCCAAATGACGAGGACGTCATCGGTTTGAGCGCGCGCTGCCATAGCCACAGTTCTTATCAGCAAAGGAATTCCGCAAACAGGCCGCATGAGTACTTCTGCCGCGCTGGGATAACTGAATGAGGCGGCGAATTTTGGAATGGCTATTACGATCTGCATGTAGATCCTTCCTTAGCGATAGGTGATCGCGTATGTTTCGCGTAGTTTTTCGTGGCCTTTAACTCCCGGAGCTTTCCAGACGAGCCAGGCAAGACCGATCAGAGCCCACAAAAGGTCACGCATACGCCGGGTAAGCGCCAGCGTGAGACCAAGCACCGGCGATAGCCCTGCCGCCATGAAGGCTGACATGGCTCCGCCTTCATCTGCGCCAAGCCGAGCCGGAACCCACCCGCTTACCATCTTCAGCGCGCGTGTTATGCCCTCAATGGCAAGAACCGTGACCAGGTGAATCGGCAGGCGCAGGGACCATACAACGACTGCCACCTCAGAGGCCAAGAGCAGTTGACACGCCACATCGATCCAGAACATCCGGGCAACGAGCGCGGGTTGTTGCAGGCGATAGTTGCGGATCGAGCGTTCGATGGCTTCGCCGCGAATGAGCCAGGATGGACTGTGTTCCCCAAGGACTCGCACAACGCCTGACAGGATTGGCTTGCGACGCGCGATGAGGAAAAGTACAAGGGCGAGCAGTGTGACTGCCACAATGGTCCACGCGTAATGCCCGCCATGGATAGCCAGGAAAGCCGCGCATACACATCCAACAATTGCCAGGAGCGCGGAGGTGAACCAGTACACTCCGCTGTCAAGAAATGTCGCCTTGATCGTGGACTCTGTTGGCGTTCGAAGAAGCTTGATCTTCATAGGCTCGGAAAGAACTGCTCCCAGGAAAGTGAGGTATCCCATCGATTGGGACGCAAGGCGGATTCCGACCAGCCTTTTCGGTAAAGCGGATATCCCTTCACCTTTCAGAGCCATCGACCAGGAAGCGGTCTGCAGCAGAAGGCGGCACAAGCTGAGCATGAGCAAAATCGGCAAAGCAATGCTCATGGCCTTGACCTGGTGCAGGATCGCGTGTAGTCCGACGTGAGCGATAACCCACGTGAAGAGTCCTGCGCCGATCAGGGCAAGAACCAGCTGACGGCCTCTTTTCATTGCGGAAGCCTCGCCGGGAAGTCAGCCTTCGCCGTATTACTGTCGGGAGGATTCAGGGTGTAGCCAGAGTTTTCGATTGTCAGTTTAGCGTCGCCGAAGATGCGGATCTCACTCACGGAGTGAGTCGAAGACGCAAACCAGAAGGGGCCAACTTTCTGATAGGTGTGTACGAAATGAACATTGCGCGTCCAGAAGGAAGGGTTGTGCGCCGGGCTTCCTTCAATGCGAACGATTGAGTAATCAGTCGCGTCTACCCAGATCTTGCCATCAATCAGGTATTTGTTGTCTTCCTTTGGCGTGATTTGCAAAAGATAAGCGGGGCGTTCGTTGATAACATCTTTTCCAATCAACTGGAATTCGTAGTTCGCGGGCGTGATGTGAGTGCTGTTGCTCGTGCCACGACTCGACGCCTCCGTTTCCTCCTTCAGCATCTTGTAAAAGACGTGCCTGCGAATTGCGCTGGAGCCCTCCTCGGACAAAATGGTGAACTGCTTCGCTCCGTCGCTTGCGCACGTCACCTTGACAAGCATCTCGGCCTTGCGTTCTTCGTTGGCCGCAACATAGTGACGCGTCGCCGTGTAGCCACTGAGCTGAGATTTGCGTTGAGCGTCCTGTTGAACCATCTTTGCGACCACGTCGTCCGCGTTGGGAAGAACGTCGCCAGTCTGGGCAGTTGCGAATGCGGCCGTCGAGAACACGATCGACAGGCCCACAATCATAGAGTTCATCGCGATCTTCATATCTAAAACTCCAGAACAAATTTGCCGCGGAAGATCCGGCCAGGACTGTTGAAAAATTCGTTGAAACGATAGCTGTCGACGTCGTTTTGCACGTCGCGCGGATTAGAGCGATTGAAGATGTCAAACACACTGCCGCCGATGAGCGCATGGCGCTCCTTGCTGCCGGGTAATGGGAGACGTATTTCCCTGAGAACCTGAACATCGGTTGATACGAACCTGGGGTATTGCTGGACGTCGCGGGGCCCCACAAACTCGCGTGATTGGTTGATCACGGAGTAAGGGAACCCCGTATGCACGTCTAACACCGGTGCGACGGTCAACTTCCAGGGAGCTGCAAACTCGCCCCATGCCAGGAATCGATTTGGGGCGTCAAAGGGCAGGCGGGCACGCTGGTTGGGCTGGATGACCGCCTGCGGATCGTTGCCAAAGAACTGGTTGAAGTCGTTTAAGTCGCCGAATGCCCTCGAACGCGTATAGGAAGCATTCAAAGTACCGCGTCCGAGCCGGTATCGGCCCGTAACCTGGAACTCACGATAGAACTGACGTCCCCGATTCGAGAGCGATAGGATGCCAGTGTCACCGGGCCCAGTTGGCGTCAGAACAAAATCATTGACCGTATTTCGTTGCTGGTAAGAAGTACGCAGCAGCAATTTGCTGGTGACCTGACGGTCGATCTCGAGGTTCCACGCTTCGCTTCGCGGGTCGCGCAAGTGGCCCGTGATTTGATTCGCGTAGGCCGTTGACTGCAGAGCCTGCGCCAGCAGGATCGAGTTTGAGAACCGTGCGGTCTGGGTAGTAAGGAAATGCGGGAACATTGAGAGGAATGCGGTCATAAAAGAAGCCAGCTCCACCCCTGAGGAGTGTCTTTCCATCGCCCGTAAGCGTAAGCACAAAACCTGCACGGGGCGCGGTGTTGATCGAATTGGCGATTGAGTCCCAGTCGAATCTAAGACCCAGATCAACGACGAGCCGGTTAGAGACCGTCCACTTGTCGCCCACAAACCCTGCGGCTTCGTTCTGATCGATCGAGAAAGTGGAAGCGGGGGAGAACTCAATTTGTTCCAGTGGATATCCGGCGACGCCAACAATATTTACCGGCTGAAATTGCTCGTAGCCATCATAAGAACTACGCACGAAGCTCATTCCGGCTTTCAGTTCGTGTGAGCCATAGAACTTGTGAGCGGGCGACTGAAGGATCTCTTGTAATTCAACGCGAGAAGCATTTCTGCGTTGACTGTTAAAGAACCCACCCTCAGTCGTCTCTACAAGAAGCTGGTAGGGAGCATCGCTGTTTGGCAATACGTCCGCGTTAAATTTTCTGAAACTCAGTTGCGAGCTCAGCAGATTTCCAGAGTCGAAGATATATCGATGCTGGAGAGACACCTGATATCCACGCTCATGCAGATTGGCAGTGGATTCCTGAGGAGTAAAGGTATTCAGGCCGTAGTAATCGAGTTTTTGTGGGAAGAGCGCGAATGACGCGGTTGCAGTCTGCTTCTGACTGATGTTCGCATCAACCTGCGTATAGGAGCTAAAACTCTCGTTCCTTGTGTCTCGTTGCAGCGGCGGCAGACTATTTACCGGCGTGCGCACAAAGCGATATTCGAGAGACTGAGTCACCGCAATCCGGTCCTCAACGATCGGGCCGGAAAAGGTTACACGCGGAGTCACTGCTTCGAGGCCTACCCATGAGCCGTCTCGCACGCGCGGGCGCGGGAGCAGATTCTGCGCTGTGAAACGGAACTTGTCGAAGTTGCCGGTACGAGTTTCAACGTTCGATACCGCGCCGGTGAACTTGCTGTACACGGGGTCATAGGGAGTAGAGAGAACCTGAACCGACGAAACCACATCGATGGGAAGGTTGATAGCACTCGCACCTGTTACGGGATCGGTTACGTCGGCGCTATTCACAAGTGAGCCGTTCTGCGATGAACGGGCGCCTTTCATGCTGATGGTTCCATCGGGGCCGCGAACGACGCCCGGCACAAGAGGAAGCACGCTTTCGAAGCGTTCATTCACATTTGGCACGGTCCGGACCGCCGATCCGCTAACGGTGCTGGCGGCTGCAGAGTCGTCCGCTCCATCGGTCTTTGCAGAGACGGTTACCGTGGTCGACACTTCAACCTTCATCTCCAGCGGGACGTCCATAGAGCGTCCCGCTGCAACCTCCACCGCTTGCATTGCGATCAATCCAGGAGCTTGCGCCCGCAGAGTGTAGGAACCCGGCGGAAGGGCAGTGAATACATACTCGCCGGCAGCGTCAGTTTCTGTTTCGTTTGCCGTCGCTCCGTTTATGAAGACTTTGGCGCCGGGCACGACGGCGCGGCCACCGTCAGTATCCCGAGTAAATACCACGCCAGATACCCGATCAGTGTTTGCCACTGTGTTTTGCGCAGACGCGCCGGCAACGAGGATACTGAGAGCAACAGCTATCTGCTGTGAACAGTGAAGCCTTTGCTTCACTCGCTTTGCCAGCGCGTAGATCCGATCCAGATCCATAAAACTTCCTTACAGGCTTACGCCGAGTCCGTGTGCCAACACGCAGTCATACTGGTTGGCGGTTAACAGCTCGAATGCTTCTAAGGCAACATCCTCTTCCAGGAAGTTGCTTGAGCTGGCGAGTTCGAAACAACGCTCAGCCGAGTTCTTAAGGTTCTCTATCTCAGGCATGACGCCTCCTCCCCGGAACCCCAACCTCTTGTTCAATCCCATTGGCTTGAATCTTGAACGAGAGCCTTTTGGTCCCGTTAATGAACGCAATTATCCACTAGGCTCCAGTTGCGCACAGCCCCACATCGGGACAAATCGAAACCTCTTGGGAGGCGAGTAGCAGCCTCTTCTGAGCCAGGAAATCCGGTTGTTTGGGTAGTTTGCTAACGAGGGATAGAACTGCGTTTACGGGGCGGAGCTTCGACACGCTTCCACCCGAAAAGGCGAGCGTCGATCCGTCGATCGACCATCGACCTGGTCCTAACATCGCGAGAGCGCCACTAACCGCTCCCAGCAACAGCCAAAGCGATCTGTCTCCGGGTAGCGTCAGCATCTTCCAGGCTTCAATGACCGCTACTGAGATCCCTACAATGGGCGTCCATAAGCCGAGTATTAAGAGAATCCCCGATCCCAAGAGGATTGCGGAGGTTACCGTGATGTTTAGCGGAGGGTCGCCCCACAGCCGCAAGCCCGTGCGCACAACCAGCACGGACCCGATCACCAGGCGCATGAGAAGCAATCCTGTGCACTCGCCGACAAAACCTTAGCATCCATCTTCTTCAGTTTGCCCACGATTTCTGCCATGACGTCCCGCGTCTCCCGCTGCACCGGGCCCCGCGACTTCACCCGCTTCGCCCGCAGTTCCTCTCCTTCGTAGAATTGCTATGCTTCTTCACGGGTCGATCTCCTTATCCTTTGGGATTGCACCTTTGAGTGCGTTGATCACCGGTAGCTTAATGCCATCCGTGATCGGGGGATCGACCTTCTCATCTCATCTAATCGGACATTTGAATCCAAGACCGATCTCGGCGAGGAAAAAATCTCTTCCCGGGATTTCTTTCTCTTCTCATTCACTCCCATGAATTCCGAGGTGTTCCTGAAGACACCCGATTGATGCCTTGGAGCTATCAAATCTTTTGAAATAGGTCTTGGACATTTGTGGAAAACGGGGTCATCGTGAGGAAAAAGGAGGCCGATATGGCACGCCCATTTCCCCCTGTTTCCTCCAAACTTGATGCCAACGACAGGTTCGGTGTTCCGGAGTTCGAGCCTCTTCTGAACAGCGAACAGGCCGCGGAGCTACTTCAAATTCATCACAAAACATTGCAGAAGTTAGCACGACGCGGTGAGATTCGCGGAACGCACATCGGCAAGCTCTGGCGTTTTCGTGTCTCGGATCTGAACGCATGGTTTGAACGCAATCAGCGCGCAAGTTAAGCAACTACAGATACAAGATTCTGAAGATCCATCCTCCGTCGTTGGGGGCCGCGCGGCTTTATGCTTAAGAAAGCCATCCGTGGCCTCTCAATGCAGAAGGAGAAACGCATTGAGACGGACACGATATCAAGACGGAAGTTTACGGCTCAGAGAGCGCTCAGGTGAGAACACTTGGGAGTATCGATGGTACGAAGTCCAGATTGATGGATCGCGAAAGAGATGCAGCGTCAATCTGGGAACTATTCGTGACTATCCAACGGAAGCGGCTGCGCTGAAGGCCGCGTCTGCTCTGCGAGCAAACATTAACATGGAAACCCCTCGCAGCCAGCTCCAGGCGATTAGTTTCGAGACACTCCTCGAACACTATCGACTGAAGGAATTGGGGGAGGGCGCAGCAAAAACATTCGCCACGGTCGAAACTTATGAAGGCTATCTCCGCCGATGGATTCTTCCTCGCTGGAAATCGTATCGCCTTCGCGACGTAAAACCGGTAGCGGTGGAGGAGTGGCTCAAATCGCTCCCGTTAACCAACGGAAGCCGAGCCAAGATTCGCAACATCATGCACGCGATCTTCAATCACGCCATACGATGGGAGTGGCACAGCCACAACCCCATCACCCGCGTTCGTCAGAGCGCGAAACGCTCGCGGATCCCGGCTGTTCTGAGCGTTGCTCAAGTCCAGGCACTGCTCGACAATCTTCGCGAACCCGTTCGTACGATGGTGTTGGTGGATGTATCAACTGGGTTGAGAATCGGTGAACTCTTAGCTCTGCAATGGCGCGACATTGATTTCGAGAACCTCGAAATTTCGGTGACGCGTTCCATTTCGCTGCAACATATTGGCGAATGCAAAACGGAAACCTCTCGTAAACCGGTCCCGATGGATGCCGAGATCGCTAAATCTCTTTGGCGATGGCGGCACAATAGCGGATATCCGAAGCCGGAAGACTGGGTCTTCGCAAGTCCGCATACCAATGGAAAACAGCCGTATTGGCCCGGCACATTGTATCGGGCTCATCTGGGACCTGCTGCTAAAGCTGCAGGTATTCTGGGAAAGATCGGCTGGCATACCTTCCGGCACACGTTTGCCACTTTGCTCAAAGCAAACGGCGAAGATGTGAAGACTGTGCAAGAGCTGCTCAGGCACGCGAACAGTACTGTCACCATGAACGTCTACGCGCAAGGAGTCACAGAACTCAAGCGCAAGGCGCATCACCGGATAGTGCGTATGGTCATCGGTGGGAAGCCTGAGAAACAGGAGGTAACTGGTAATGGACGCTAACGGACGCCAATTTTCCAAAGCAGTTTTCGGTAAGTTGTTGAATTAATTGGCGTCCCCGACGGGATTTGAACCCGTGTTATCGCCGTGAAAGGGCGGTGTCCTAGGCCGGGCTAGACGACGGGGACGCTGTCGGCAGTTGCTTATCAAGGTCTGCCAGGCGGGAAGTACCTCTATGAGGCTATCAACCGCGAGGCTTGGTGTCAAAGTCTGGCGACCGCGTGAAACAGATGAAACAGTGGCCCGTCCTGGCTGCCCTTCACGCCGAGTTATCTACGGCTCCACTCTCTTGATGCTTCGCATGCGGTATTCTGCGGTTCCATGCGACGGTACAAGTTCCTTGACCTCCTCACAATTGGTTTTGTCGTGGTGCTCCTCATTTCTAACCTGGTAGGGCCGAAGATTTGTCAATTCGGACCGTATGATCTGCCTGTCCTGCGGTCACTTGGGGCCATTCGAGTAAGTGCGGCACAATTGCTGTTTCCGATCACTTATATATGTGGGGACGTCTTTACAGAGGTTTACGGCTATTCGGCTTCGCGTCGCGCGATCTGGTTCGGCTTTTTTGCCATGGCCTTGCTTTCGCTGATGGGAGCAGTTGCCGTCGCACTTCCTGCCGCGACTGATTGGCATAATCAGCAGGCATTTGCGACTGTCTTCGGTCTCGTACCGCGATTCGCAGTCGCTAGCCTTGTTGCGTATTGGGCGGGCGAATTCACCAACTCCTACACGCTTGCAAAACTGAAGCTGATTACAAAGGGACGATGGCTCTGGACGCGGACGATTGGATCGACGGTGACTGGGCAGGCGGTCGATACCGCTACCGTAATCGTGATCGCTTTCTGGGGCACTCCGTGGCGGACGATCGGCAGCGTGATCTTCTGGTCTTATGTGACAAAGGTGATTTATGAGACACTAGCTACGCCTGCCACCTACGCGGTAGTCGGGTGGTTGAAGCGGGTTGAAGGCGTGGACACTTTCGATGAGAGGACCAACTTCAATCCGTTCCGGTTGAGGGCATAGGCGATGGTTCAGAGGTTCCCATGTGGTCCTCGTAAACCATTCAATATAAAATAGTTGATAAAATTTGGCGGTGAAGTAGCCTACGCCATTTTTTCCTTTCTTCCTGGGCGATCTGGCCTGCTGAAATAACGCTTCGGCGAATTGTTTGAAGCATTTGCAGCGGCTGTACATCCAAAGGTCATTTGTAACGGAAACTATTGGGATGGAACGGCTGATTCACGGTCGTTTTTTTGCACGGCAGTCAGGCTGAATTTGTCCAATTCGATCCAGCATGCAGCACCAGTGTTAACGCCAACGGTCGATCAGGCGTTCGCAGGTTCGCAAACATTTTGAGGCCCGTCGTGGAAGGTAAATTGAAATTCGCGATTAGCGTTTTGTCGATTGCAACAGTTCTAGCCGGATGCAGCAATAAGCCGGCGCAGCAAGCGGGAGCCGCCCCCCAGGCGATGCCAGTGCAAACCGTGACAGTTGAGCCGCAGCCCGTGCCTCGCGGCGATGAATATGTTTCCACCATCAAGTCGCGCCGCTCGGCGACGATCATGCCTCAGGTAGCTGGAAACCTGGTTAAGATTGAGGCGCGTTCCGGTGATCACGTGAAAGCCGGTCAACTGCTGATGGTGATCGATCCTCTGAAACAACAGGCTACCGTAGACTCGCAAAAATCGACGGAGCAGCAGAAGCTCGCTGTCTACGAGTACAACCAGGTGGAAGTTGAGCGTCAGCGGAAACTTTTTGCCGCTGGGGTCACCAGTCGGGACACGCTCGACCAGGCCGAGCAAGCCTACAAAAACTCCAAGGCCGATTACGAGTCAGCAGTAGCGTCGCGCGCAACCCAGGAAAAAGAGCTGGCTTATTACAGTATTCGCGCCCCCTTTGACGGGATTGTTGGCGACATTCCGGTTCATCTTGGCGATTACGTTTCTTCTTCAACTCTGTTGACCACTGTAGATGAGAATCGTGATCTTGAAGCCTACATTTATATCCCGACCGAACGCGCTAGTGAGGTACGTCCCGGGCTACCAGTCGACATTCTGGACAATAGCGGGAAACAGATCGAACGTACTTCAATCAATTTCGTTTCTCCGCAAGTGGACGATCAGCTGCAGGGAATTCTAGCCAAAGCCCCTGTACGTTCGCCGTTGTTACGCACTGAGGAATTAGTCAAGGCAAGGGTAATTTGGACAACTACACCTGCGCCCACCGTGCCAGTGCTGGCTGTGACGCGACTGGGTGGCCAGACATTTGTTTATGTTGCGCAAGCTGACAATGGAAAGTTTGTCGCCAAACAGCGGGCCGTAACGCTGGGCGATACCATTGGCAACAACTATGCCGTCGAGGGTGGCCTGAATAACGGAGAGAAGGTGATTGTTTCCGGTACCCAGTTCCTGGTCGATGGTGCTCCTGTGCAGCCATTGGGGTGATTGCCGCCATGAACGGTTTGGCGATTGCGGATCAAAAGCGTCCATTGATTGCGCTCCGCTCGGCATGACAACGATTGGGGGCCTGCGGCCCGGTAGCGAAAGGATTTTCGCGTGGTAGATTTTTTCATTCACCGTCCAGTATTCGCGACGGTTTGCGCGCTGTTGATCATTCTTGCAGGCGCAGCCGTTATCCCGACTCTACCCATTTCGCTCTATCCGGATCTCGCACCCCCGCAGGTCACGGTCACGAGCAACTATGTAGGTGCGAACGCACAGGTCGTCGAGTCGGCCGTCACAATTCCGCTTGAGCAGCAGATCAACGGTGTCGAGGGGATGCACTACATCACCTCCACCAGTTCCAACGATGGCACCAGCAACATCAACGTCGTCTTCAAGACGGGTTATAACCTGAACATCGCCGCTGTTGACGTGCAGAATCGCGTGGCTACGGCCACGGGCCGCCTGCCGCAGGAAATCAAGAACACCGGTATCACCATCACGAAAGCGAATCCAAATTTCGTCTTCGCCGCCGGATTCTTCTCGCCTGACGGAAGCCTGTCGAACCAATACATTTCCAATTACCTCGATGTCTACGTAAAGGACCCACTCAAGAGAATTCAGGGTGTGGGTGATGTCGTCATCTTTGGTGAGCGCAAGTATGCCATGCGCATCTGGCTCGATCCTTCAAAACTGGCCGCGCGCAATCTAACCGCTACCGACGTGATCAATGCGCTGCAGGAGCAGAACATTGAAATTCCTTCAGGCCAGCTGGGACGGCCGCCCGCTCCTGCCGACCAGGCTTTTCAGGTTACCCTCCGAGTCATCGGGCGCCTCTCTGATCCGCGTGAGTTTGAACAGATCATTCTGAAAAACACGGCGAATGGATTGGTCCAGCTGAAAGACGTTGGTCATGCAGAACTGGGTGCCGAGACCTACGATACGAATCTGGAGTACAGCGGGCATGAGGCAATCGGTGTCGGCGTGCAACAGCTTTCTAACGCGAACGCGCTTGAAGTCGACAAAGCGGCCAAAGCAGCGTTGCTTGAACTTTCGAAGTCGTTTCCGCCAGGAATCAAGTATGTCGTAGCCTTCGACACGACGACGGTCATCGGCGATTCGGTCAAGGAAGTTATTTCGACTCTGGAAGAGGCGATCGTTATCGTTATCGCCGTCATATTCCTATTCCTCCTCGACTGGCGCGCAACGGTCATTCCTGCGATTACCATTCCGGTCTCACTGGTCGGAACGTTTGCGTTCATCAAGATATTCGGCTTCTCCATCAACTCTCTGACGCTTTTCGGAATCACCCTCGCGACGGGCCTTGTGGTCGATGATGCGATCGTCGTAATCGAAAATGTCCAGCGACATATTTCGCTTGAGCACTGCGATCCGCATAAAGCCACATCAGACGCAATGGGAGAAGTCACGAGCGCCGTCATCGCAACCTCGCTCGTGCTGATCTCGGTATTTGTGCCGGTTTCCTTCTTCCCTGGTACAACCGGAATTCTTTACAAACAGTTCGCTCTGACCATTGCATTTGCGATTGCCATTTCAGCTTTCAATGCGCTAACGCTCTCACCGGCGCTGGCAGCGCTCTTCCTCCGCGGCGAAGAAGAGAAGTACAAACTGCTTGACTGGACGCGCATCAAGCCGCTGTCGCGTGCCTATGCAGGATTTGCTCGTGGGATTGAAGCAGCGATTTCATGGCTCGGCAGAACCTATGCACGCATCATTCACGTCACTTTGCGCCTCAGGTACGTATTGCTGCTGGTTTTCTTTGCTGGACTCGCTGCCACGGCTTATGTGTATGTGCACGTGCCTACCGGCTTCATTCCGCAGGAAGATCAGAACTATCTCATCTGCGTTTTGCAGACGCCGCCGGGAGCGTCTTTGAACTACACAACACAAGTCGCTGAAAAAGGGGAGCAGATTATTCTTCAAGACCCCGATGTTTTCGGCACCTTCGCAGTTCCTGGCTTCAGCCTATCGGGCGGCAGCGCGCCGAACTATGGGTTAATTTTTATTCCGTTGAAATCGGCCGATCTAAGACGCACCAAAGGACATGCTGCTCCCGACATTGTTGCGCGTCTGGCGCCAAAGCTTTTCGGAGTTCCGGGCGGCATCCTTGCAGTCTTTGAGCCTCCGGCAGTGCAGGGCATAGGGAGCTTCGGCGGATTCCAGTTCCAGCTGCAGGATTTAGGCCGCAACACTCTGCAGGACCTTGATGTCGTAGCGCACAAGATTGTGGGCGCGAGCCGGCAGCGCAAAGACCTGACGGGCCTGTTCACCAGCTACACCGCGAACGATCCGCAGCTTCTGCTTACGATTGACCGTGAAAAGACGAAAGCGATGGGCGTGCCTATCAGTGAGGTCACGAACGCGCTGGGCGTCTATATGGGATCGGAGTACATCAACGACTTCGATTTCAACAATCGCTCATATCGCGTCTACATTCAGGCCGACCAACCTTACCGTATGCGCGCGAGCGATCTTCGCCAGTATTATGTTCGCGCCAGCAATGGAGGGATGATTCCGCTGGACAACGTTGTAAGGATCAGCGACGCAGCCGGCCCTCAGGTGATCTATCACTTCAATCTTTTCCGCTCAGCGGAAATCGATGGCGCTGCTTCGCCTGGATACAGTTCGAGCCAAGGCCTGCAGGCCATGGAGGAGCTTGCCAAACAGAACATGCTGCAGGGTATGACGTACACCTGGAGCGGCCTAGCCCTCGAAGAGGTAGAGGCACGGGGCAAAGCCATTGTGATCTTTAGCCTGGGCATCATCGTCGTATATCTAACATTGGCTGCTCAATACGAGAGCTTTGCGCTGCCGTTCATCATTCTCCTGTCTGTGCCGATGGCAGTGCTGGGTGCTTTGGAACTGATTTCGTGGCGTGGAATGTCGAATGACGTTTACGTGCAGATCGGTCTCGTCATGCTGATCGGACTTGCGGCCAAGAACGCCATTCTGATCGTTGAGTTCGCCGAGCAGCTCCGCGAGCACGGGCGGTCTATCGTTGAAGCCGCGATTGAAGCTGCAGAGCTACGACTGCGCCCGATTCTGATGACGTCGATTGCGTTTATTCTTGGTGTGCTGCCGCTCTACTTCGCGACCGGCGCAGGATCGCTGGGACGCAAAGCTGTCGGCACAGCAATTGTCGGCGGCATGCTTGTTTCCACGGTGCTGAACCTGATCTTTATCCCAGTGCTGTATGTGATCCTGAGCACGCTCCTCACCAAGTTCAAACGCACGCGCCGCAAGGCCGAAGATTGCCTCGAAGTGGAGGAGGGCGCGCTCTCTTCTTAAAACCGTAAACATAGGTGATGAAATACAAAGAGGAGCCGACCGGCTCCTCTTTGTATTTGAAGGAACTTCATTTACTCTGAAGAAAGCCCACCCAAACGCCGGGATGGCGGAACTGGCAGACGCAGCGGACTCAAAATCGGCTTTCCAAAAATCAAATCCCCTATAAACAATTGAATATAAACGGCTTGGTTTGATGCCGTGCATGGCACAGGACTTGCGCAACTCTTGCACACTTTTGTGCTTCTATAGAGAAGCAGGAGGTGCAGCCGCATGGCAGAGCATCACACCATCCTCGGTGGCAAGGTTCACGTCTACAGGCGTCCGAACAGTTCCAGTTGGCAATGCGCAACCTATCTCGCCGGAAAGAATCGCCGCACAACGACCAAAGAAGACAGCCTGTCGAAAGCGAAGGAATTCGCGGAAGACTGGTATTTGCAGTTGCGCGGCAAGCTCCGCGACGGTCAATTGAAAAGCGGCAAACTGTTCCGCGAAGCTGCTAAGTTGTACCTGCGCGAATTCGACATCATGACGCAGGGACAGCGCAGCCCGAAATACGCATGCGGGCAGCACGCGCGCGCCAATGGCTATCTGGTCCCGTTCTTCGGCAGCATGGTGCTACCTGAGATCACGGCGGGCAAGGTCAACGAATATCGCGTCCATCGACTTGAAGAGTGCAAGGCCTTGCGCGGCAAGCCTCCAGCGCGTAGCACCATGCACCAGGAGATCGTGACGCTGCGGCAGATTTTCAAAACGGCTCTGCGGCACGGATGGGTCGATCATCTCCCGGATTTTTCAGCGCCATATCGCGCGTCCGGCAAGATTTCCCATCGAGCATGGTTCTCACCGGAAGAGTACAGGCAGCTTTATGAGGCAACGCGGAAACGCGCCCAGGACCCAAAGCAGCCCCGTTTTCGTTGGGAAGCGGAACAACTTCACGATTATGTTCTGTTCTCCGCTAATACCGGACTCCGCCCCGACGAGGCGAGGCGTCTTCAGTTCCGCGATGTGACGGTGATCGAAGACGAGGGGAGCGGCCAAACCATCCTTGAGATCGAAGTACGCGGCAAGCGAGGCGTTGGCTATTGCAAGAGCACAACAGGTGCCGTGCATCCGTTCGAGCGGTTGAAAGCGCGCCTGCGTCCAGATGGAGGGCCGGGAAGATCAGGCAGCCGCACCGCATCAATGGCCAACGGTGAGTGGCACGCGCCCGGACCCACCGATCTCCTGTTCCCGAAATGGCCGCGCGAGTTGTTCAACGCAATCCTTGAGGAAGAAAAGCTACGCACCGACCGTGACGGAAGGCCGCGAACGGCGTATAGCCTGCGCCACACCTACATTTGCCTGCGCCTGCTTGAAGGTGCCGACATCTATCAGATTGCCAAGAACTGCCGGACAAGCGTGGAGATGATTGAGAAATACTATGCGGCACATTTGAAGACGCAGCTCGATGCTTCCGCTATCAACATCATGAGGCCACGGTCGAAGAAAAAGACGGTTCCCAAGAAAGGCCCCGGACGAGTAGAGGCCGTCCGTTTGGCTGAGGAAGCGTAGACCAGCACTGCTTGCTTTCTGATGACCGTAAACACAGCTATCCAGTGAGCCAGGATGGAACCATCCTGGCATGGTTTTTGGGCCGGAACCGGCCCCACTCCGGCCCGGAACCGGGCCAATATACTGGGGCGAGAATCCCGGAGCGCAGATCGATGACTGAACCGAGTCGTGAATGGTACGTGTACGTTTACTACGACCCACGCAACTTCCAGCCGTTTTACATTGGCAAAGGCAAGGGCAAGCGGCTAACCGCCCACGGGTCCGACCCACAGGACACAAAGAAGACTGCCACGATACGCGCAATTAGAGTCACGGGACTGGAGCCTACTATCCGAGTCATCGCTAACCGCCTCACGGAAGAACAGGCCTTTCTTGTTGAGAAGACGCTGCTCTGGAGCACTCGCGGATTGACAAATATGGCACCGGGCAATTTTAAGGAGAATTTTAGGCCCGACAACACCCTGCATCGCGCTCTCCCCGGTTTCGATTTCAGCAATGAGATTTATTACTTCAACGTCGGACATGGCGTGCACCGGCTGTGGGAGGAGAACGTTCAATACGGCTATGTGAGCGCGGGACAGGGCAAACAATACAGAGACGCGATCCGCCGTTTGCACGCTGGCGACTTGATTGTTGCGCGAGTGAACGGACATGGGTACGTTGGAGTTGGGCGCGTGGTAGCTGAACCTGTGCCCGCGCGTTCATTCTTGGTGCCATCGTGCGCTGCATACAGGGCAGCGCGGAGGAAGCCGCTTGTGCAGCTTGGGCTTAAGGCGGATATAAAGGACAACATCGACGACGATCTGAGATGCGAGTGGATGGCGGGCGTTGAATGGCTAATAACCACGACTCGCGAGAAAGCGCATTGGAGAGCAAAATTTGGGCTGTACGCACCACGCGGTGTGACTTGCGGTTCTCTCGGCAAACAGCCGAAAACTCTTAAGTACATTGAACAGGTCTTTGATTTGAAATTTGAAGACCTGGTGCCGCTACGGTATGCAGCAGCGAAGGGATAATCACGGTGAAAGTTTCCGACTATTTCGCTGAACTTCACGTCGCAGGACGCCTCGCGGACGCGGGATGGGATATTTACTTCCCACACCGTGACAAGGGATTTGACTTCGTCATTTCAAAGGTTCCGAACGGCTCGCCAATCCTCCGGCCTGTGCAGGTAAAGGGGAAATACCCAAGCTCAGAGAAGATCGATAAGGCCGTGTACGGATACGTCGGGAAACTCACACAAACGCATCCGGAAATGGTGCTGGCGATCCCCTACTTCTCAGTCTCATCGCCCGCTACGCCGGTTTACATTGCCTTCATGCCGTGGGCGACAATCAGGCCACATTCGCGCGGTTTCCGCTGCCAACCTGCTACCTACTGTGACGGAAAGCCGAAACCACGACGCGAATATCAAAAGTTCTTCGACGAGGCAGGAATTGCGCGGCTGGAATCCTTGACGTGGAACAAGGAGTCTGCCTCTTCTTAGTTTTTGAATCGTCGCCGATGGCGTTTCGGCTCACGATGAAAAGTCGCTAGCCAAGGGAGGCCAATACGTCATCTGGCGACAGAACAGTAATGTCGCTGAACCGGCGAAAGTCCTTGGCATTGAGCGTCAGCAAATTCGCAATCCCGTGCACGCGCATAGCGGCCACCATTCGGGCGTCATGGACCTGAATACCAGAGACGCCCGCCGCAACTACGATTTTGCGCCACTCTTGATGTGTTGCTTCGCTGTCGGCGGCAAAAGAGAATTTGGATTCGATCAGAGCAGCGCGTTCATCCGTCTCTGCAACAGAGAATCCGAACCCGTTCCGATCAGCCGGTCGAGTACAGACGTTCCAGAATTCAGCCAAGTTTTGCGACGTGTAGAAGAGGTCCGCTCCGCTGTGCCCAAAGACGATCCGTACATTGCCGGATCGTTCCATATTCGGGGCTGTCCGGCTGTACGAGGCGGAGCAAAATGTTCGTGTCCGCCAAGTAGGACGAGCCGGGCATCAGGCGTGTTCACCGTAGATCATTTCGCGTGAGAAGGTCTCTGTCCGCAGTTGAGGGACATTCGGCGCTTTGCTCGCAAGAGCATCCAGAAAGGCGCGAAATTCTTCCTGGCTTGCGCGTGCATGCCCTTTGCCTCTGGAAGCGATTGCTTCCTGAAGAAGCCGCTGCGCATACAACTCCAGCGCAATGCCGCGAGCCAATGCCTCCGCAGCAAGCTGTCTCTCCATCTCCGGGTTGAGTTCGACACGGATGGTCATGGAAACCTCACACCTATACCCATTATCGGATGGCTGCGAGCGAAAGTCGATCCCAACCTTTATTTGCGTCGGGCTGCACGGTCACCCATTAGACCGTACCTTGCGACGGCGCGGCTTCTCAGCACGCACCTCTTTAATGAGCCGGGGCACATCGGCCTCGGTATAGCCCTTCGGGATTGCGGCCTGCCGCATACTCGCCCAGCTCATCCAGCGTCGTTCGCGCCTGCTGTGCGGAGTACGTGCGAAAGGCTTCGCGGAATAGCTCGCTCATAGTGCGGCTGTCCCGCTGAGCCAGCGCCTCTGCCCTTTGTGCAAGTTCGGGCGGTAGGCTGATCGTGTAGACCTTCGATTTCCTTGCAGTAGCAGTAGCCATACCCGAATATTACACGGTAATGGATTCCATTACACTCCGCGAGAAGATCGACTGGCGAGGTAGGGCTTCCTCAACAGGCGAAGTAGCGTATATTGTCACTTCAAAAGCGTATCGAGGCGGCATTGTGAACCTCAAACGATTGTCGGAATTTGTCTTCACGCTCATCAGCGCCGCTCTGTTACTTTTTGCCTCGACTGGCAAGCATCCCTACGGCTTCTACATGCTGCTCCGGTTGATCATTACGGTTGGTAGCGTTTATTGGGCGTGGAGAGTCTATCAGGCGGGCCTGCGGGGCTGGACCTGGGCATTTGTTGCTGTGGCGCTTCTCTTGAACCCATTCTTGCCGATTCGGATGCAACGCACACAGTGGCAACCAATCGACCTCTGGTTGGGCATCCTCTTAATCGGATGGTCCGGATATTGGCTCTTCCGCAAGAGAATGCGACAATTTTCGTGATCGACAGTGGCGGCGTGCTTTACTGCGTTTTTTGTGTGGCGCCGATCCGAATTGCGGTTCATGCTGTAATCAGCAGGCAGAGCAAGGCTCAATAGCCGGGTCGCGACATGCGGCTTTGCAGCTACAAGGAAGGACTCTACCGTTGGTGCTTTTTCCGTGAATTCGACGAAAAGGAATGCGCTCATGAAAACAGTCAATACGCAGATCGCAGAGCTTATCCTCGGATGGAAACAAGTGGACACATCGAGACCGTTCTATATGAAGCCAGGTGTCAGTGCAGGACCATCGCAGCCATGCCCAGATTTCCTGATGTCGAGTGCTGCGCAGACTTTGCTGAGGAAGGAAATGTCTCGGCGAGGTTGGTCGCTGACTGTCAAGGGCAATAAGGTCAATTTGAAAACAGGGGACGGAAACACATGGACAGCTAAGTTCCAAAACTCGGAAAACGAATTCGAGAGTACTCAACCGGGCGAGAATGCCGCCGTTTGTGTCGCCGCGCTTCTGGCTGCTGGTGTGTCTCTAGCCCCCCCGGATATTGATCCTATGAATTCAGAGCGAGAAAGTGAAAATGCAGAATACGCAAATAACAGATGACATAGACGGGTTCGACCGCAATGTTCTCAACGCCATTGCCGGGCTTCAGCAAGGTGTGTGCATTTGGTGCAAGAACCCGCAACACGCATTAAGGTCGAAGGGGCTTTGCGCATCGTGTTATTCGTGGGCGAAGGAACAGGGACGCCTCGCTGAGCGCGTTAGCCAACTCCCGCGAAAAACTGTACGAGACGAGAATTTCCAAATGCGCCACGATTTAGACGTAGCTAACTCCGCTGTCGCACTCTGTAAGATCGACGGCGATGTCTTGGAACGCAGACTGAATCACACGAGCGCAATCGAACTTGAGCAGCTATTCAACGGCCTCAGCCGCAGGATCTTGGGGGCTAAACGGGGGGCGCGCCTCTTCCATGGTCATACGCAGGATTTTTCTGTCTTTTCGGCTGCACAGCGCAGTTGGATATGGTATCTAATTTCAACCGTTGTATTTGAGATGAACCGGCGTGATCGTCGCCGGACTGCTTATCGCCGTGACAGAGCAGAAAAGAACAAGCGAGCCGACGCATTAGTGTCGGCATCTCGCATCAAAGGGTAAGCGGTTTCTATCAGAGAGTGATCGTGAGCCGCCACCCTTACATTATCTTCAATCTCGAATCAGAAGGGCCCCAAACAGCCGCAGTGACTCCTCAGATTTCTACTTCTTGGAAATCGCCAGCATCGTCAAATTGGTACGGAATGATAAGCTTCCCGCCGCTGTCAACGTAACCATATTTTCGGTCTCTTCGATGATGATTTTGTCCATCTTTGTCCTGGAGCACTCGCCATTGTTCTTTCCCGGACTCGCTCACGACTGCGACGCTATTCGCAAACCCACCTGTGGAATCAAACTGCGGCTCAATAACTGTCCTGCCGTTAGTGTCGATAAACCCAATTTTCTCATCTACGCAAATAGGGGCATAGCCCCCCTTAAAATCAAGCATGTTAATGGAGTTGCCAGGGGTAATTCCACCGACAACAGCACCAGCTTTATCAATCATCCTCCAACCAACGCCCTTGATTAGGACTACAGCGCGCCCATTCCTAAAGGGTCTAGCCGATACAAACTGAGGAACAATTTGGACCTGTCCACTGACATCTGCGAATCCGTAGACTTCATGCGCTGTCCGCCCCTCATCCACATGCTGACGCCAATTTTCTGGTTTCGTCAGCTTAATCATCCCCAGACCATCGCTGAACGGCGCAGCGGCGTTAACGAAATGGCCATGACTCTCCAGAATTGAGCAACCATCCGCATCAAGGAAAAGTCCGCGATTAATGTCGCAGAACTCGTGTGTGCAAAAGCTGCATTCGCTGCAAAGTGGTGAAGAGCTTCGTTCGTCTCGAAGTGCGTGTTCTTCGTGGCCACACTCCGAAACGTAAAATCTCCTTCTCAGCTTCACAAATGCAATATCTTCAATGAAGTTCCCCAGACCGGGTTCATTAGGTCCCCATGCCTCTTCAATTTCCTTACATTTGTAGATGAAGGTCCCCTTCTTATCGATGTACCCGACATTGCCTTCCAAATCATTGGCCCTGGCTCGTCCGCAATGAAAATTATCCGCCCTAGCGAATTTTGGCTCGATCGCAAAGAAGCCGCCACTGTCGATATAGCCGTACCTTCCAGAAACCTCTGCGGCACAAGCCAAGCCCTCTGAAAACTCGCCCAGATAGTGGAGGTAAGGTTCAACGACGTACGCCCCATTCGTATCAATGAGGCCGTGTTTTCCAGCGAGCCGTACTTTGCAAAGGCCCTCATGGAAATCTCGCACTCCATCAAACCGGGGTCCGATAGCTATGTCACCGTTTCTGTTGATGAATCCCCATTTGCCATTGAGCCGAACCCCGGCCAATCCACCGTGAAATGCCCGAACAAATTCGAATCGCAGGGGAGCGATGGCTTTTCCAGAGACATCGAGGAATCCCCAGGAGCAAGGATCGGCAATCAACCCTGGACCAAAAGCATCAGTGTCCAAGAGGTACCGGTGCTCATACCAGACAATATGGTTTTCTTTATAGAATTGGTCTGAACTTATTGCCCCGCCTATCCAATCACAAAACGCCGCTCGGCCTTCGCTGAAGCTGTGCAAGCCATGAAAGACTGGCTCGACAACAAAGTGTCCTTGTTTGTCTATCAGGCCCCATCTGTCGTGGAGCTTAACTCTCGCGAGGCAGATCGGCTCCTTCTTTCGCAGCAGGAGGCTTGAAGCTTCTCTGCGCCCGCGAGTGATCAGGGGTACACCTGCCGCCGGAAGAACGAGGGAAGTGCTGTCCGACTGCGGCAGGTGCAGAAGTTCCGTCTTATCAGCCATGTCAACTCCACCCTGAGCAAGAACAACAAACGTCGTTAGACACTCATCCTGCTTACACCGTTGAATGTTCTGCACCCCAACTGCGAACTCGCTCTTCTACTTCAGATCGTTGTGCTGGCGACAACTTGGCAGCAGCGGCATCTCTAGCCTTGGAGAAGCCCTCTTGAACAAGTGGCTTCGAGCCGGCAACGGCCAAGCACGCCCATAGGTAAGCTTCTCGATAATCTTGTGAGACGCCGTATCCAAAGAAGTAAATCCCAGCGAGTCCGAATTGAGCGTCGGCATTGCCTTGATCCGCCGCCTTCTTATACCAGAACGCAGCCTGAATGTGGTCCTGTGGCACACCCTCGCCTTTGCAGTACTGATACCCGAGATTGCGTTGGGCAACCGCATGGCCGTGTTCAGCCGCCTTGCGGAACCATCGTGCAGCTTGTGCGTGATCCTGTGGGACGCCTTTGCCTTCGTCGTAAAGAACTCCAAGAGCGAACTGAGCATCTTGACGGCCTTGATCGCCCGCCTTGCGAAACCAAACGGCGGCCTGTGCATAGTCTGGTCCAACGCCGCCGCCATAATAGTACAAATTGCCAAGGTTGTATTGCCCATCCGCATTGCCCCGCTCCGCAGCCTTTCGGTACCAAGCTGCGGCCAGTTTTTCGTCTCGCTCTACACCGTGCCCAATTTGATAAATGGTTCCAAGAGCATTCTGAGCAGCACCTTGACCTTTATCTGCTGCCTTTCGAAGCCACATTGCCGCTAGTTCGTAATTCTGGGGAATGCTAACGACCTCTGGGCCGTCCCGCTGATTCAAGCCCCGATAGTACAAGAAACCGAGGTCGTACTGTGCATCTGCTTCACTTCGTTCCGTAGCCCTTGGAAACCTGGCCGATGTTCGGGTAGGCCGAGCATGCCGTTCGGGAACATACTTGCCTTGAGGTTTATAAACCAGATAATTGACGGCATCATTGGTCAGCTGGGCTGCCTCCTCGTCAGAGCAGCCAACATACCTGCAAAGTGCAGTCATTTGAGGGACACCCTGACCCTCAATGTACTTGGCAATGGCGGGGAACCAGAGTCGCTTTTTCTCGTCCTGGGTTCTGGCGAGGGGATACAAACAATAGGTTAGCCATAAGAGGCCTTCCCCATTGCGCGCTAGAAAGTAGCACCAGTACGGGAATTGGCGATCCAGTCTTTGAACAAAAGCCCTTACCTCAGGTATTTCCCACAATTCACGTGAATCGGAGTCGTAGCCCGTGCAGCAGACATCAACTTTTTCGCAGAATTTCATTGCTGCGTCTCGCTCAAGCAACTGAGTCAAGATGCCCATCACATCACCCGTATCTGCTGATTCAATATCGCCTCGGTGAAAATCGAGAACAATGAAATCGAAACTCATCAGGTCTGCAAACTGTAGAACCTCGAATGTAGGTGACGTAAGATTGGACGCTTCTTTCCGGCCACGAGCGATAAGGCCTAGACGAGTTCCCGAAAGAGCTATCTGGTGCTCTCCCCCGCCAGGAATATGCTCAAGCTCGTACTTACCGGCCATGCTCTTCACCTTTCTGAGCCAGAGCCTCATGCTCCTTCTTCGCCTTTGAGATCTGCTCGCGGGCGGTTACGGCGAGTTCGGCCAGAAGGTCACGGCCCTGCTGCCGAGCGGCTTCCGCATCTTTCCAGAACAGCGCAACCTCGCTCTGACGAAACTCGATTAATCCCTGCTCGATCGCGGCGAGGCGCTTCTTTGCTTTGTCGATTTGGCGGATGATACGGATGAGTTCGGCCCCGATGCCCTCCCCAGGGACCGAGTCACTGCCATCGCGGTACTCGTCGAGGATGCGCTGGAGAGCCTCAGCATCACCCCGGCTGTAAGCTTCGTTCGCCTCTGCCATAGCGCATGTGCGGCGCTGCTCATCTTCTGCGTCTTTTGCAAAGTCCGGGTGGATGCGCTTTGCCACTTCCCTGAATAGGGCTCTCAGGTCCGCTGACGGTTGAAAGTCGGGTGCCCTCGATGCCTCCCCGTGAGCTGCCTCATATGTAGTGCGCGCCTGCTCCCGTGCTTGAGCTGCGCGCTCGCGCACGGATTCCGAGCCATCGAGCTTTGCGTGTAGCTCGGCAATCTTCGCTTGCCAATCGTCCAATTCGGCATACAGGACGCCGACTTGCCGCATATAGCGACCTTGGAAGACGGCGAGCTGGCTACGGAAATCCGCCAGTTCAAGTTCGCGCTCCGCAAGAGCCGCTTTCACAGCAACCAATTCCTCGCGCTTGCGAAGCAGTTCCTCCTCTTCCGGCGTCAGGTGCCTGACGATCTCGCTGGCCATGTTTCCTTCTCCGATGACAATCATTATCTATCAGCAGCCAGGGACCGCAGATCATAGGCTCCAGCTTGCAAGAACTGGCTTCCGTGTCAGAACGAGCGTCCCAAGACCGGCGCTGCCTACGGCATCGGCAAAAGGGGTGACACGTCACCCCGGCTCGGGTGCTGCAAGGTTGCTGGAGGTTCCTGCGGCGGGAACCTATTGAGAGTGCAGCGGTTGACGCAATATGCACTACTGGTGGTTGCTGAGGGAGTAACCTGCGGCTTCCGCTCGGGGAACTTCTTGAAAGCACAAATGAAGGGCGGAATCCGGCATCCCGGCGCGCTCACGCGCGTGTAGCCTCCGCTCCGCCGTCCGTAAAGGCTCTCCGCTTCGCTCCGACCGCTGCGCGGCGTGCTGCGCACGGCCTTGACTGACGGCTCCGCTGCGGCTGGTTGGCAGCTATGAGAAGAATGTCTTCTTCTCATGTTCCACATGACAAGGGCCACGGCTCCGATCTTGGGCTGCTCTGGGGCGGAGCCAGCGACTATAAGGATACGGCGGCGAAGCTCGCGGGCCGGTGTAGTAGCTCAGACGCGCAAGAGGCAAAATCTCTGAAATCGGGTTACTCTGGTAGCAACCTGCGGTTGCTGAAGGGGTAACCCGATGACTCCCCTCCCCTTAGCAAGAAAGCGGCTCGGCACGGCCCCGTGTCCTGTACGTTGCGGCGCGCTGGCGGCGTGCGGCCCGAATCCCCAACACAATCGAATTGGCGGTGCGCGATGAAGGCTCCGCTGCGCACGAAGTCCATCGGCACGAAGGTGAGCGAGGAGGAATTCGCGGCGCTGGAGGAGTGTGCGCGCCAGGCCGACATGACGCTCTCGGAATGGGTTCGGGCGGTGTTGCTGGCCGCGCCGGGGGTGGAGCTTCCCGACGACGACGCGGCGCTGGCCGGGCGGGTGACGCTGGCCGAGGTACTGGCGTTGCGGACGCTGTTCCTCAATCTCCAGTTCCGGACAAGTAACGGCGGGCAGGCGCAGGGGCCGATGACGGAAGCCGAGATGCGGGGGCTGATCGAGCGGGCCGACGCGGTGAAGGGAGAGCGGGCGCGGGAGCGGATCGAAGCGGCGCGGAGTCAGACCAGGAAGCAGGCCGGTGTCCCGGCTGAGAAGCCGGAGGCCGGAGAGACACAGGCGGAGGAGGGTTGAGCATGGCGGAGTGGGGCCGGAAGCAGTACGCGAAACCGTGGCCGAGCCGGGCGCACGTGTGGACGTGGGGAGCATTTTTCCTTAGCTGCCTGTTCTTCGTGTTCATGGTGTGGCTGGACGGGCAACAGAACTGGACGGTCGCGGAGCGGCTGTACCTGTCGGACTATCTCAGGAGCGGCGCGCGGGCGAAGGCCGGGCCGAAGATGCAGTCGAAGTACACGCTGCTCCAGGGCTTCAACGCGAAGGGGCAGATGCTGCTCGTGATCGACGACGAAGTGCAGGCGGTGAAGGGTGCGGACGGGCGGTACGGGTACGTCCTGACCGACGAGGGCATCAAGGCCGGGTTAGTGCGGTTGCAATACGTGACGGACGTGTACAACGATCAGCGGCTGCATGCGTTCCTGGGCCAGTGGGTCTATCAGAACCAAACGCTGTGGGACTTCGCAAAGCGGCCCACGTACTGGACACTGGCGTTCTTCGTGGTGCTGCTGTTCATGGCCGTGCCGAAGGACCGTGCGCGGCGGATGGTCTGGAAGTTCGGGCGGCGGCTGCGCGGGCCGGAGCTGGTCGACGACGGCGGAGTTCAACGAGAAGCTGGGCCGCAGGAAATGGCTGACGACGTACTTCCCGGACGGGATCGCGTTCGTCAATCTCGAACAGACTTGGTACGACCGGCTGCTCAGACGGGACCGAGGGCCGCTGGGTGCGCGTCCCGCGCGAGCGGGAGGCGATGCACTTCCTCATCGTGGGCGACAGCGGGACGGGCAAGAGCGCGGCCATCCGGCAGGTGCTCTCGCAGATATGGGAGCGCGGGGAGACGGCCATCGTGTACGATCCGGCGCTCGAATATGTGCCGCAGTTTTACCGGGAATCGCGGGGCGACGTGATCCTCAATCCCCTGGACGCGCGCTGTCCGTTCTGGACGCCGGGCGACGAAGTGCCGCACGAGGCGGAAGCGCTGACGGTAGCGGCTTCGCTGTTCCCGGACCGGGGCCGGGAGAACCAGTTCTTCGTCGATGCGCCGAGGAAAATCTTCGCGCACTTGATCAATCTGAAACCCACGCCGGAGCAGTTGACGTACTGGATGTGCCACGAGGAGGAGATCGAAAAGCGGGTGCGGGGTACGGAGATTGCGGCGATGATCCACGCGACGGCTCCGCCGCAGAGGTCGGGTGTGCTGGGGTCGCTCAACATGGTTGCCGATGCGTTCAAGCTGCTGCCACCGGAGCGGGAAACGAAGCGGCGCTGGAGCGCGTATGCGTGGAGCCGGGAGCGGCGCGGTTGGCTGTTCCTTACGTCGAAGCCGACGATGCGAGAGCGGCTGCGCCCGCTGATGAGCCTGTGGCTCGACCTGTTAGTGCTGCGGCTGATGAACGAGGGCGGGAGCGGGGCGCGGAAGACATGGTTCGTGCTGGACGAGCTGGCGACGCTGCAACGGTTGCCGCAGTTGACGACGGCGATCACGGAGGGCCGGAAATCGAATAACCCGATGGTCCTCGGCTTCCAGGGCAAAGCGCAGGTGGAGGCGCTGTACGGGCACATCGCCGAGGCCATGCTATCGCAGCCCGCAACGAAGATCTTCTTCAAGACGAGCGAGCCTCATGCGTCGGAGTGGATCTCGAAATCCATCGGCGAGGTGGAGGTAGAACGGTTCCGGGAGAGCCGGACGCGGGGCGTGTTCCCGCATCAGCGGGAGAACGAGCAGCGGGAGATTACGCGCGAGCCGTTGGTCATGGCGTCGGAGATCGGCGGGCTTGAGCCGCTGCACGGGTACTTGAAGCACGGCAACCTGGTTGTGCGGATGCGGATACCGTATCTCAAGCTGGAGGAGCCAGCGGAGAAGTTCATCGAGCGGAAGATGACGACGCCGGCGATGCCGGCGACGAGCCGAGAGCCGGAAGCCGGTTGCCAGCGCCGGCACGAAAGCCGGTGCGCTCCGTCCAAAAGAAGCAGGAGCAAGCACAGCAGCCAGCGGCGGTGAACGAGCAGACGCCGTTCTTCGAGTGAAGCGATGATTACGCTGTCGAAACCGATCAGCTCCGGCCAGGCGCAGGCGTACCACAAGGAAGAGTTCGCCAACGCGCGGGAGAACTATTACACAGAGGGCGAGCGTGTGCGCGGCGAGTGGCAGGGCCAGCTTGCCGCTCGCTGGGGCTTGCAGGGTGAAGTTCAGGAGCAGCAGTTCGCGCGGCTGGCCGAGGGCCAGCACCCGGAGACGGGCGAGCAGTTGGTTCGGCATCAGACGGCCCGCGAGTACGTGAACGCGCAGGGCGACACGGTGCGCACGATGGAGCACCGGGCGGGATGGGATGCGACGTTCAGCGCGCCGAAGTCGTGTATCTCTGACTGCGCTGGTTGGCGGCGATGACCGAGTGCGCGATGCCCACAGGGAGAGCGTGCGCACGGCGCTTGACGAGATGGAGAAGTACGCGCAGGCGCGCATGGGCGGCAATGTCCCGGCGCAGACGACGGGCCAGTGGGCCGTCGCCAAGTTCGAGCATGACAGCAGCAGGCCCGTGGATGGCTACGCCGCGCCGCAGTTGCACACGCACGCGGTGATCTTCAATATGACCGAAACGGCAGAGGGCCAGACGCGGGCGTTGCAGCCGCAGGAGCTTTACAAGACGCAGCAGTACGCGACGGCGGTGTACCGCTCGGAGCTTGCGGCGCGGTTGCAGGAGCTTGGCTACGAGATCGAGCGCGGCGCGCACGGGCAGCCGGAGATCAAGGGTTACACGCGCGAGTATCTGGAGGCGTCGAGTCCGCGGCGGCAGCAGATCGAAGAGCACATGGAAAAGGCAGGAGTGCGCGGGGCTGGCGCCGCGCAGATCGCGGCGCATCAGACGCGCGATGCCAAGCAGCCGCTATCGCATGAAGAAGTGCGAGCGCAGCATCAGCGACTCGCAGCCGAACACGGCCAGCAGCCGCAGCACGTTGTCAAAGAGGCGGCGCAGCGGCCCGGTGTGGAGCTGAAGCCGGAGCAGGCGGGAGTTGCCGCGCACGAGGGCGTGAGCTATGCGCGCGAGCGCGGCATGGAGCGCGAGGCCGTAGCCGATGAAAGAACGCTGATGCGCGATGCCCTCAAGCACACGATGGGCGAGGCAAGGTTGCCGGAGGTTCGCGCCGAGTTCGAGCGGCGTGCAGAACGCCAAGAACTGATCGAAGTGGAGCGCAGGCCAGGACTCGCAGGCCGCGCGTTCACGACCGGCGAAATGCAGGGTTACGAGCGCGAGCTAATCGAGCGGATGAAGCTGGGCCAGGGCACGCGCGAGGTATTGGCAGACGGTCAGGTACGGCAGCAGACGATGGAGCAGCATCCGCACTTGAGCGTGAGCCAGCGGAACGCGGTCGAAGATGTGCTGACGAGCCGCGACCGCATGATGGCGCTTGAAGGCGTAGCCGGGGGCGGAAAAACGACTTCCTTAGCCGCTGTCCGTGAAGGGGCCGAGCGTGCAGGCTATCAGGTGGAAGGACTCGCGCCGACATCGAGGGCCGCGCAGAAACTCGCCGAAGCGGGCATCGAGACGCAAACACTGCAAAGGCATCTTGCACGGGGCGAGCAGCAAGACGACGGACAGAAACGGCTCTACGTGGTCGATGAATCGAGCATGGCGAGCACGAAGCAGTTACACACGTTCGTTGAGCGGCTGAAAGAAAACGACCGCGTGCTGTTCGTAGGCGACGTGCGGCAGCATGAGGCGGTCGAAGCAGGACGGCCCTATGCGCAGTTGCAGGAAGCGGGAATGCGCACGGCCAGACTGGATGAGATCATCCGGCAGAAAGACCCGGCGCTCAAAGAGGCCGTGGAGCAGCTTGCGCGCGGCGAAGTGCGCGAAGCCATCGGCAATCTGAACAGCCAGGGCCGCGTGCACGAAATCGGCGACCGGCAGGAACGCATCAGCGAAATCGCCCGCGAGTATGTGCGCTCGCCGGAGCGGACGCTTGGTCGTGTCGCCGGACAATGCCTCACGCCGCGAGATCAACGAGGCCATCCATCGCACGATGCAGAGCGAGGGCAAGGTCAGCAATAACGAGCAGCGCGTGCATGTGCTCTACGCGCGGCAGGACGTGACCGGCGCAGACCGGCAGCACGCGCAGAACTACGAGACGCGGCGACGTACTGCGCTACTCGAAAGGCAGCAAGCCTCTCGGCATCGAGCCGGGAGAATATGCGCGTGTGTCGCACGTGGACCGCGAAAGCAACACGCTCACAGTGAAGCGGCACGGCGGCGAAGAGCTGAGCTACGATCCGCGCCGCTTGCAGGGTGTGACGGTCTACCGCGACAGCGAGCGCAAGTTCGCGCAGGGCGACCGCGTGCAACTCACGGCCCCGTACCATGAACAGAAACTCGCTAACCGCGAACTGGCGACCATCGAGCGGATCGAGGGCGACGGCAATCTGAAACTCCGCACGGACTCGGGGCGCGAGGTCGAGTTCAACGCGAGGCAGCATCCGCATCTCGATTACGGTTATGCGGTGACGAGCCACAGCAGCCAGGGCCAGACCGCAGACCGCGTGCTGATCCACGTGGACACGGAACAGGCTCCCGGCGAACTCGTCAACAGCCGCATGGCCTATGTGTCGGTGTCGCGCGCTCAGTTCGACGTGCAGATGTACACGAACGACGCGAAGGCGCTGGGATACGAACTGAGCCGCGACGTGTCGCATCCGACCGCGATCCAGCAGGAGCCAGCAGCAGCACAGAAAATCGAGCCGCAATCGGAAAGCATACAAGCCGCGCAAGGCTTGAGCGTGGGCTGAGGAATGGTCTTCAGCAGCTTGGCAGGCGTGACATACAGAGTTTTGGCAAGCAGAAGCAAGGCTAGGCGACCATTACAACCTCAACACACGGCAACCGACGCAGCGCAGGACCGTAATAGAGATAGGGCTGTGTGCGCGACGGATAGTAAAATCTCGCATAGCGTGCTCTTAGAACTTGTGAGAGTATCTTGGCCCGAGAACGGGGTCAAAGCGTCTCATTGGGGGGTGAAAAGAACCGTGCGAAATCCGAGAAATTTTCACATTTTCTTACACAGTCTCCCATTAACTGCTTGTGCGGCAAACGAGAATAGTGCAATAAATATTGTAGAATCAGTGATTTGAAAGACATGCCCGGATGGCGAAATTGGCAGACGCAGCGGACTTAAAATCCGCAGGCCTTAACCGGCCGTGGGGGTTCAAGTCCCCCTCCGGGCACCAATAAAATCAATAACTTATATAGATTATCTCGGAAACTGGCATTCCGAATTATAGCGCTGGTGCCACTCTTGGTGCCACTTTGTTCCGACTTTGCTAGGATCGCATTCAGGGGGCAGATCCTATGCCGAGGAAGGTGGTTCGCAAAGAACGCGGAGTCTTCGAAAAGGTGCCAGGCTCAGACATCTGGTGGATACGTTTCAAAGACGCTGGTGTCGAGCATCGGGAAAAGGTGGGGCGCCGCGGCGACGCAATCAAGCTCTACAAGATTCGCAAGGCGGACATTCTTCGTGGCGTAAAGATGCCAGCGAACATGAAAGACAAGGGCATCAAGTTCTCCGTGCTTGCCCAGGAAGCCATCGACTGGTACGTCAACCACGATCGCAGAGATGTTCGGAATTTCAAGGGCAGGATGAAACTCATTCTGGAGGCCTTCGCCGACCGGGCCGCTGAAGAGATTAAACCTTCTGACATTGATACCTGGATCAGTTCTCACAAATGGTCAGCCGCGACGAAGAACCGTTATAAAAATGTGTTTGGAAAGACGTTCAAGATTGCGCTGGCAGACGGCAAGGTCATGAGCAATCCTGCGCGACTGGTTGAGCAACGGGCGGAGAACAATGCCCGTATTCGGTTCCTGTCAGCAGACGAGGAAGCGAGATTGCGTGCAGCAATCAAGAAGAAATTCCCGAAGCACATGCCGGAATTCGACGTAGCTCTGAACACTGGGATGCGAAAGAGTGAGCAGTTCAGTCTGGAATGGTCCCAGGTATCGCTGACTCGGAAACGCATCAGATTGGAGAAGACCAAGAATGGAAGCGATCGAGAGATTCCGCTGAACAAAACCTGCCTCAGCGTTCTCGAAGCGTTACATGCCACCCGGCCGCACAATGGCCGTAAGCGTACGCCGAGTCCCTACTAGCGAGAGTGGTATTGGAGAGCCGAAGATCGGCTCATGTCTGACGCAGTAGGGTTGAGTACGGATCGTCGTGTTCGCCGTTTCCGGTCGATTTCGGAGAAGCTTCAGATTGTGCAGTTGACGCTGAAGCCTGGCGCCAGCGTAGCCCAAGTGGCGCAAGCCCATGGTGTGAACGCGAACCAGGTGTTCAAGTGGCGTCGTGCATTTGATCGTGGCGAACTGAGCGAGCCGAGTGTTGCGCTGGTCCCGGTGACGGTGGGCAGCCCACGAGACGAGAGCAGAGAGACAGAAGAAGCTGCGAGGCCGGCGGCTGGCGCGATCCACATCGAGCTTCCTGGTCGTGCGACGATCAGCGTAGAGAGCGGCGCTGATTCATCTCTGGTGCGGTCGATCCTCGAGAGTCTGCGCAAGTGATCCAGCTTCCGGTTGGGACCAAGGTCTGGATTGCAGCAGGAGTGACGGATCTGCGCCGCGGTTTCGACGGACTGAGTGCGCAGGTGCAGAACGTGTTGCACGAGCAACCGTTCTCCGGTCACGTATTTGTGTTCCGCGGACGACGAGGCGACATCGTAAAACTTCTTTGGTGGGATGGCGATGGTCTGTGCCTGTTTGCGAAGCGTCTTGAGCGTGGCCGATTCATCTGGCCGAAGGCAGAGAGTGGAACCGTGCACCTCAGTCGTGCGCAACTTTCGATGCTTCTGGAAGGCATCGACTGGCGTCGAGTTGAACGCACATGGACGCCGGAAGTCGCAGTCTGATGATTATCATGATTCCCCTGTATTGATGCGGGTTTTCCACGGTTGCGCTTTCGTGAAGTAGTGGCATACTGCGTCCATGGATCACGCGCCTCTTCCGGATCTGGATGCACTCGATCGGGATGCGCTGCTCGATCTGATTCGTGCGCATGAGCAACAGTTCGCATCGCTGATCGCTGCTCAGGACGAAGAGATTCGGCGGCTCGAGGCAGAGCTGGATGCGCATCGCCAGACGATGTCCGAGCAGGCCGAAGAACTCGACTCGCGCAGAGAGCGCATCGAGCACCTCAAGCTGATGGTCGAGAAGTTCCGTCACATGATCTTCGGCAAGAAGAGCGAGAAGCTGGTTCTCAAGCTCGAGCAGATGGAGTTTGAGCTGGAAGAGGACGAGACTACGCAGGCGGAGGCCGAAGCGATCGCTGAACGGGTCTCGCCGCGTAAGGAACCGAAGCCTCGTTCCGAACGCAAGCCGCTGCCTGAACATCTTAAACGCGAAGAGGTCATGCACAGGCCCGAGCGCGATTGCTGTCCGGATTGCGGTGGCGGCCTTCGCCATTTCGGGGACGATATCTCTGAACAACTCGAGTATGTTCCTGAGAGCTTCAAGGTCATCCGCCATGTGCGGCCGAAGTTCACCTGCACAGGCTGCGATCGAGTGGTCGAAGCGCCGGCACCGTCGCGTCCGATCGAGCGCGGCCTGGCAGGACCGAGTCTGCTGGCACATGTGATCGTCTCGAAGTACGCGGACCATCTGCCGTTATTCCGGCAGTCGGAGATCTATGCCCGTCAGGGAGTGGAGATCCCGCGCTCGACCATGGCAGGCTGGGTTGGTGCAGCCAGCGATCTGCTCAGCCCGCTGGTGGATGCGATTCAGAAGCATGTGCTCGCCGGCCGCAAGCTGCATGCCGACGATACGCCGATGCCCGTACTGGCTCCCGGCAACGGCAAGACCAAGACCGGACGGCTCTGGACCTACGTGCGCGATGACCGGCCAGCGGGCGAACAGACCGCTCCCGCTGTCTGGTTCGCCTATTCGGAAGATCGCAGAGGTGAACATCCTCGCCAGCATCTGAAGAACTTCACCGGAGCCCTGCAGGCCGATGCCTATGCCGGCTTTCATCATCTGTATGGCAACCATATATATGAGGCAGCCTGCTGGGCACATGCCCGGCGCAAGTTCCACGACATCCATCTGGCGCACGCTTCGCCGACTACCACCGAAGCGCTGGCAAGGATCGGCGCTCTTTATGCGATCGAGGACGAGATCCGCGGGAAGCCTGTTGATCTCAGGCTGAGTGTTCGACAGACGCGGGCCAGGCCGCTGCTCGATGACTTGCGCAAATGGATGGAGAAGGCACTTCGCTCCCTGTCATCGAAGAGCGAGACTGCAGCTGCGATTCGTTATGCGCTCTCACGCTGGCGGGCCCTCACACGCTATACCGAAGACGGCCTGCTCGAGGTCGACAACAGCGCCGCTGAACGGGCGCTCAGAGCTGTCGCTCTTGGGCGGAAAAACTTCCTCTTCGCGGGATCGGACTGTGGCGGCGAACGCGCCGCTGCCATGTACACACTGATCGGCTCGGCCAAGCTCAACGGACTCGATCCGGAACTCTATCTCCGCACCGTGCTGGCGCAGATCGCTGATCATCCCATCAGCCAGATACAGGACCTGCTGCCTTGGAACCTGGCTTCCTCACTTCAAACCCACTCTTCTCAGGCCGCCTAAGACACACTCAACAGGTGCCCACTAAAAAATAAGTGGACACCTGATGACACACTCTCCAACTGTCA
>CAWHWJ010000006.1:0-36175 GCA_963833015.1 uncultured Acidobacteriaceae bacterium
TGCCGAATATGGAGCCTGTGCGCACGCAGCCTGCGGACCAATCCGGCGACCGTATCAGCCCTAACGATATCCAGCGAACGAAAAAGCCGAGTTACGAAACAGCTGGAAATAGCAACGGCAGCCCGCACGGGCCCGCAGCGGCGCCACCATCCCGCAATCTTGGATCGGTGCCACCGTTCAAAGATACGCAACAAAAATTTGAAGATCCGGCGCCTTATGGCGCGCCCGCAAATACCCCAGCGAATACAGCAACGGCGCAGCAGGAGCTGAACGCATTGAAGGAAGCATCGCTCGTATATGTCAAGAGCCCGCAGCAGGGTTTGAGCGGATCGGACAACGCGCCATCAAAATCCGATGGCCCAGTGCTGCAATTGGAAGAAGGCACGCGCATCTCAGCCAGACTGGATACGCAGATTTCGACCGCCATCCATGCTCCGGTAGTAGCCATCGTCGAATATACCTATGCTGTCGGTGACCAGGTACTGGTGCCCGCAGGAGCGCGGGTGTATGGAAAACTGACGCAGTCCGATTCTTCCGGGGTAGTCGGCGTCGATTTCGATGAAATAGAGCTGTTGGATGGGGCGCGAGAAAAGATCACAGCCATTGGAGAAGGCCTCGATCTCGGACCGATCAAAGGCGATGTATACGGGCGACACAATGGACGCAACTTCCTGGTGCGCACTATGTCGGGAATTGGATCCACAGCAGCCATTTTGGTCGGCAACAACAATAGCGGCGCGTATTCGATGAGCGACGCTATACGAGAACGTGCTGCGGACAACGTAGGCATGGCCGCCGATGCACAATTGATGATGATGAACGCGAATACGCGTATCACTGTGTCAGTACCTGCGAACACGCGCATCTATATCGTTTGGACATCGAGACCGAAACCGACGCCCAATAAGCCAACCACACAAGCCCCAGCATCCGCTGCAGCCCCCGCCTCGCCGCAATAGCTTCATCTAGAGAAATATGCTGCCCGGCCGAGTCGGCCGGGCTTTTTATTTTGTTTTGGAAACGGTTTGCAACCTGCCAAAGGGTCAGGTGGGCCAGTGACCCGTAGAGCGGCGGTGACCCTTAGTTCGTCCCAAAGGGTCAGGTGGGCCAGTGACCCGTAGTTCGTCCCAATGTGGAAATCTCGAGATACCCATTCATTCTTCGTGGGTTGTGGACTGGGAAACTCGGAAAAAATTCAATTCACGCAATCGAGACCTGCAGCTATGCCGAAGCGCAGAAGCAGAGTTCTGGATCGGCCTACCTATATATAGGAGGGCAGACCCCTACGAATCAGACGGCAATAATAGACAGAACTCACGCTTACTTCTGCCCATTCCCCAATAAACCGCGAAAAACCAGATTTGACCGAGTTTGGGAAGCGCCCTACATTCTCCCCTGCGACACGGGTGCCACGAGCAGCCGGGTCGGGAGGAGAAGACAGATATGAGCATGCAAACCCTACCCTGGCATGGCCGAGAAACCCGTGCCGAAGTCACAATCGTGAACCGTCCAGCGGAGCGGAAGTGGACTCGGATCATCCTCCGCTGCACGCTTTGCCTGATGCTGATTGGCCAGGTTGCGCCGCTTGCCGTGCAGGCGCAGAACCTCGGCAAGGCGCCGGCTTTCGGCCAGGCCGTACAAGGCCAGCAAGCAACCACCGTAGAAGGCACCGTCCTGAACATCGTCAACTGGGGCTGCAACGTGATTGCTCTGGTTGTCGGTATCGCCTGCCTGGGAATAGCCGGATGGCATTTCAAGAACGGCCGCGGCTACATGGGCTGGGGAGGCACAGGTGTTGCCCTGATGGTGATCTCCGGTCTGGGACGCATGGCGGAGGGCTTCATCACGCAAGCCCAGGGAATCAACTGACAACAAAACAAGGACAACAAGGATGCCCGTGCCCCAGTTCCTCCTCGATCTTCTGGCGTTGTTGTACGCGCTGGCCATTCCCGCAGCCACTCTCACGCTGGTGGCTGCGGGGCTGAGCCTGCGCAACGATGGAGGGATGCACTTCCACGTCAACGGCAAGACGGGGAAGTGGATCATGTGGACGATCATCCTGTTGACCGTGCCCCAGATCCTGCAGTGGATTGGGGCGCAGGGCGTCAACATCCCGTCGAATCCGGGTGGGATATCTGCGAGCTGGATCGCAACCATCTCCACAGCCTTTCAAAAGTTCGTTTCCCTAGTATTGAGTGGGTTCGTGCCTGTTGCTGCGGCATTCATGGTGCTCAAAGCAACGCTCGATACCGCAGCCGGGGACAACCCATTATCTTCTGTGATCGCAGCCATCTTTCTGCTGGCGATCCCGGCGACCAAAAGCATGATGCAGGGCTGGAATTCGGGAAGCGATACGGCCACCTTCGACATGCTGCAATCGCTTTGGAATTACATCGCCAACCAGGTAATGCCCGCAGCTGCAGGGTTGGCCGTCGTCGGCGCGGTAGCCAGTTCGGTGCAGAAGAAACCCTTTATGCGCTATGTCTTCGCGGCGCTCGGATTCCTGTGCCTGAGCGGATTGAACCAATTGGTCAAAGCGATGGCCAATTCCTGAGGAGCATGCCATGTCATTCGACGGAGGAATCGTCAACCTGGCCTCATGGGGCGGCAACGTCATCCTTCCCACGCTGTCAGGGCTGTTCTTTGCCGGGGCGGTGTACAGGTACAGCAAAGGCGCGGCTTTTGAGCAACTGCTTTATGGAGGGTTCGCTTCGCTGCTTTGCTCTGGAATGCTGCGCACCCTTGAGAGTTTCGTGAGCAACGCCGGAACCACCGGCCCCGACGCCTACTGGCTGGCGCTGGTGACGTTTGTCAGCTACGTGGGGAACGTGATTCTGCCCATGTACGCCCTGACCCAGTTCGGAGCGATGGCGCTGCACATGGGCGGCGTCCTCAACGAGATCTATCCGGGCAGCGTCTGGGTGCGGAAGTTCATCGCCGGCGTGGCCGCACTCATGGTTTCCGGAATTCTTCGCTTTGCCGAATCCATGGTCAACCAGGCACATGGACTTTGAGGAATAGATATGCCACAGAACTTCACATCGATCGACGAGAAGAGGCGCAACAAGAGCTTTCTTGTGGTCACGATGGCGATGGTTGCGGTCTTCTCCATGCCCACAGAGGCGCACGCGTGGATTTTCGGCCTCAGCGATGCGGTCTTGAGGTTGCTTCCGCATCCGGCGCTCTGGAATGTAGCAGCGATGTGGAACACGGATGTCGTCCTGCCGCTGCTTGCGGGGTTGGGTTTCGCAGGCGCGGTCTGCCGCTGCAACCGAGGCGGCGCGTATGAGCAGCTGGTCTTTCTTGGCTTTGGATCGCTGTTCGCGCTGGGGATGGGGCTGACGCTTGAAAGCTATGTAGGCCATGCAGCAACTGGGAGCGCCAGCCGGATCGCGCTCTCGACGGCGGTAAGTTATGCCGGCAATGTACTGTTGCCGATGTTTGCGCTGACCCAGTTTGGGGCAATGGCGCTTCATCGACAGAACGCGTGGACACGGAAGTTGGTGACGGGATGCGGAGCGCTGATCGTCTCCGGCATGGTGCACTACGCGCAAACAACCATCATCCAGAAGCACGGGTTGTGAGGAACGTATGGCTCTGAACATTACCCCAATCCACAAAAACCTGCATACGAGAGTTACTTTCATGGGTCTCGAATTCGAGGACATGCTGGCGGTGTTGCTGCTAGCAATTGTCCTGAACCTGGTGGCGCACTTCGTCAGCGACCACGCGAAAGTAATGGGCATTCCGCTGAACATCTTCATGGAATTTGTGGTTCCACTGATGGCTGTGCCGTTCCTGATGCTGTTCAAGTATGGCAAGCCGCGCGGGTATCTCGGGGACCTGGTGAAGTCGATGATGGCGCCACGCGCATGGTGCGCGCTGGAGCCGGACTCTGTGCTCACGAGCCCTTATATCAAGAACCACGAAGAAGATAACGCGCGATTTGACTGAGTCTGGAGCCGGAGACACACTGCGCCAGAGTTTCCCGGTGAGAGAAAACACGGCGCAAGACAAAGACGAACCGCAGAGGACGAGAACGATGGCGATGACGACCGAACAACACGAGAAGTACCTCAAAGTGCCGGCGGTGTGCGAGTTGCTGCCGTTGCGCGACATCCTGGACAACGTGATGGTGCGTACCAATGGCGCATTCGTCGCAGGCTACGAGCTGAGGGGCGTCCTGTCGTATTTCGCGACGGACGCAGACCGCAACCAGGCCAAGAGCATGATTGAAGCCTTGGTGCGCTCCGTTCCTGACGTGAGCATGCGCGTCCAGTTCCGCTTTGAGTTGTCCGACAGCCTGGGCGCACTGCTTGATGAATACCGCAGCATGGAGCGGGTCGCGCAGCCGGAGATCATGGCGCTCGACACCTACCGCCTGCAGATGTGGCAGGCCAACGAACAGCGAGGTCATTACCTCAACAACCGCCTGCATGTGTACTTCATCTGGGACCCGCGGGTCCACGCCAAGCTCTACCATTCGGCAGAAAGAAAGCGCAAAGCTGGCGGGCTGATGCTCAGCCAGAAGAAGTGCATTGAGCGCGCGGAGAAAGAACATAGAGCGCTGTTGACGGAATTCGAATCGATCATGCGCGGGATCGAGGGCAGTATGGATGCGGCTGAACTGGGCCCGCGGCGGCTCTCAGATCACGAGTTGTTCGACGAGCTGCGGCAGGCGCAGGTCCCGCATCACACAATTTCGCAGCCGCTGCGCCGCCCCGAAGAGATGCTGTCTTACCGCAGCGTGCGCACGCAGGCGACCGAGGGCAGCATCCTCAATGAGACGGAAACGTACCTCAACATCGACGGGTATCTCTACTCAGTGGTCAGCCTCAAAGAGCTGCCCGACGCGACCCTGCCGGGTATGCTGCAGCGTTTTGCCACGCTTGGATTTCCTCTGGTCATCAGTTCCCAGATGTTTATCCCCGACCAGGTCAAGGTGTTGAAGGGCTACAAGAAGCGCCTGAAAAAGATGATTGCCGCGCAGAAGGACGCTGACGGTAATTACAAGGCGAACCCGGAAGCAGAAGAAGCAGAGCGACAGTTGAAGCAAGTCGCCACCGAGATTGTTTCGAGCTCACTGAAGACGGTGAAACTTTCACTGTCGATTGTCGTGCGCACCAGTCATCAGGCCGTGACCTTCACGCAGCTGGAGGAGGCGGAGAGGGAACTGGCCAACCGCACGCAGGAAGTCCTGAACAGCTTCCAGCGCATGAACGGGGCGAAGGCCGTGGTTGAAAGCATTGCCAAGCGGCGCATCTTCATCAACACGCTGCCAGGGATGGGCGAACTCGACAAACGGGAGCAGGATCTGCTCACGCCCAATGCTGCTGACCTCGTGCCTACGGACATGCCGTGGACGGGGACGCGCAGAAGCCCCCTGATCCTGTTTGAGACGCCTTATCGGCAACTCATTCCCTATTCGATGTTCGATCCAGAAATCGCAAACGGGAACGGCCTGATCTTCGGAACTTCGGGCAGCGGCAAATCAGTCCTCGCCCAGGAAATTCTTCTGATGGCGACGAGGTCGAATGCACTGGTCTCGATCCTCGAGCGCGGTGACAGCTATCTCCCGCTGGTTGACCTGATGGACGGGCAGATGATCGAGATGTCGCTTGACAGCAACCAGACCATCAACCCCTGGGACCTGCCGCACAATGAAGCCGAGCCCAGCAAAAACCAGATCGCATTCCTAAAGAACCTTACGCGGCACATGCTGGGAGAACATACGTCGCCTGATTACGACATGGACCTGCTGGACAGCATCCTGCTCGACGCCATTCGTGAGACCTACCGGCGTTGCGGCTCGCGCGTGGCCAACCCCATCCCTCTTTTCAGCGACCTCGCAGCGGAGCTGGCGCACTGGCAGGACCGCGATAAGAACGACAAGATCAACCAGATGGCGCGGCTTTCAGCGACGAAGCTGCGCGCCTGGATTGAGGGTGGCCCGTATGCCCAGCTCTTCGACCAGCCGACGACGATCGACCTTGAAAACCCGTGGCTCTACTTCAATATTGAGCGGTTGAAAGACGATCCGCGCCTCGAGAGCGCGATGAGCCTGCTGATCGCGCACGCGGCCACGCACCGCGGCGCAGGCCTGAATGGGCGGCGCAGCATCATGATGCTAGACGAGTGCTGGGCACTGCTTGAATCACCGCACCTCGCTAACGCGGTGGTCCAGCTGTTCCGCACCGCGCGCAAGCGTGACGCCAGCGTGTGGGGCATTTCGCAAACCCCAGAAGACTTCGTTGGCACGCAGGAGAACCCAAACCCTTATGGTGCCGGCATCATGAAAAACGCGATGACGAAGATCATCGGCAAGCAGCCAGGCGATATGACCGCGCTCAGAGAGCATGTCCATCTCAACGAGACCGCGCTCAACCAGATCAAGAGTTTCGGAGCGCCAAAAAAAGGCCAGTACGCGGAGTTCCTAATTGCGATGGGCGAAAAAGCAGCCTCAACGCACGCCATCCGCGTAGTTCCGAGCCCAATGGATCTCTGGATCGTGACCACCTATCCGCGCGAGCGCCAGTACCGGAAGTGGTTCCTGCACACTCGGCAACAGGCCGGGCTGAGCCTGTTCCAGGCTTACGAAGAATTGGTCTGGCGTTTCCCCAACGGTTTATCCGCCCTGGGAGAACTGCCCGAAGAACGCTCAGGAGAAGTCAAGGAGGTATTTGCCGCATGAACTGCGAACTTCAAACCGACGCCTTATCAACCTCCAGCAATACTTCACTGCCTGCGCGTCATCGAATGCAGAAAGCGCTGATGACGGGCGCGCTTGCGATAGGCGCGGTTCTCGCCATGCCGACCGCAGGCCACGCCGGGATCTTCGGGGTCTTCGATGCGATCTTCGGCCTGATCAAAGGTCCCATCGGGCAACCGCTCAACGAGATCAACACCATCAGCCAGCAGACCCAGAGCCTCTACCAGCAGGCCATGTGGCCGCTGGCGCAGCTCAATCAGGCGCGGGGTTTTGTATCGAACAGCATCACGAGTTATCGCGGCTATATGACGAGCGTCTTCTTTCAGCCGTTTAACTCCGCAACTCTGCCCGGCCCACAGCAGCTCGAGAGCGTGCTTCACAGCCGCGATGCGGCTGAACTGGGAGGCCTCACGTCGAGCTTCCATACCAACTACGGCGCGCTCCCAATCGCCAACACGGCGCTTCCGCAGGACCGGGTGATGATGGACATCGACGATGCTCTCGGCGAAGAGAACCTGAAGGCCAGCCTCCCACAGTGATCCGCATCCAGCCCAATGGCGAGGCGTCGGTGCTGGGGAAGATGACACCCGATGGCAAGCCGAGTGCGGCAATCGCAGGCGCGGACGATTTTCTTAGAGTACAAGCTGGTTGGCGGAAGCGGCGCGGCGAAGGAGGGCAGGTATTACTTCGTCGAGGCGCGGCATGCCAAGGCGGTAGCGGAACGGTTTCACTATTGGCCGGAAGCCGCCATCGTCTATTTCTCGATCCTCATGACCGACTGCAAGGTTGTGATTGAGGAACCGTTCGCGCGCGTTCTTGTGGTCAAGGACCATGTCCTTGGCACCAATGACTGCCGGGGATGGATCCGGGAATCGCTCTACAAGAAACTCAACCTGGCGCCGGATCGGTTTGTCCAGTTTCGGCTGGCATTCGATATCCTTGCGAAGCATGGAATCTAGCCAAAGGCTGCGATGGGAAGGCACGGATGAAAGTATCTGAGGACCACAAATCGTCAGAACTCTGGCTCAAGCGGAGGTAAAATCAATCCATGAACACGCTCCTTCGGATAGAGGCTGAGACGCTGCCCCGTGTGCTGGTGCTCGATCCACCGGTATCAGACGCGGAGTTCGAGGCGCTTTGCCGTGACAACGACAATGTGCGGTTTGAGCGCACAAAGGAAGGAGCGATACGCATGAACCCACCCGCTGGCGGATGGACGAGTAATGGAAATCAGGAGATTGCGGGCCAACTTTATAACTGGTGGATCACGCACGAGAGCGGTCGCGCCTTCGATTCGAGCGGCGGATTCCGGCTTCCTGACGGATCAACACTAAGCCCTGATGCGGCCTATGTTTCTGAGGAAAGTCTGAAGCAACTTCCCAAGGGAGCACTGCGGGGCTTCCCGAGAGTCTGCCCTGATTTCGTGATCGAACTTCTTTCCGAGTCGGATACGCTCGAGGGAACGCAGGCGAAGATGGTGGACTGGATGGCCAACGGCGCGCAGCTGGGTTGGCTGATCGACCCGTATGAACGACAGGTCTTTGTCTACCGACCGGGCAAGACACCTCAATGTGTCAAAGAAAAACAGCTTGCGGGGGAAGGTCCTGTTGAAGGCTTCGTGCTCAATCTCGCGCGCGTCTGGAATTGCTACCAGGACTAAGCTCTTTTCCTAAGAGTTGATTCAATTCACTAAAAGGGATGGCGAGAAGCCATCCCTTTTCTATCTCCTCGTCATGAAAAACAAATCTCGCGGAAGGAGGAACCTGTGAGGCCGAATGCCAAAGTCAAACTGGGTTTCTACCCACTGCCAGTTGCGGAAGGCGAACGTCTCCGCAAGCTGCTTGAGTTTCCTCAAAATGACTCTGCCAGCGTGCTCGATCCTTGCGTGGGCGCAGGGGTCGCGCTGCATCTGCTGACTTCAGGCGCAAACGTCGAGCGGCATGGCGTAGAACTTGACGCCAACCGCGCAGCAGCCGCTCAAGCAAGCGGAATTCATACGATCCAGGGCAACGCCTTCGACACGGTTGGCAAAGCGGGATCGTTCTCGTTTCTTTACCTTAATCCTCCGTATGACTTCGAAATAGGACCCATGAACAACAAGCGCATGGAGTACCTTTTCCTCGATCACACCTATCATCTGTTGGTTGAAAGCGGTGTGCTCTTGATGGTTGTGCCCGAAGACCGTCTGGAATCGTCGATACCGTTGTTGGCTGGAAATTTTGTCAAGCTCTCGGTCTATCGTCTCAGCGATCCGGAGTCTGAGCGCTTCAAACAGGTCGCGCTCTTTGGTGTTCGCAAGCGGGTGCGCGGATCCGACTACGAACAAAACCGCTCGACGCTGCAACGGTTGATTTATCGGCCCGATATGCCTGTGCTGTCAGGAACGGAACAGGCTTATCCGGTGCCGCCGACGCCATCCACGTCACTCGTGTATCGCGGGCTGCCGCACGATGAAATGGAAGACCTGTTGCCAAGCTCAGCCACATGGAAGCAGGCGAAGGCCTTTCTGATGCCCCGCGAGGAGCTTGCCGGCGGACGTCCGATCACGCCTCTCCATGCCGGCCATGTCGGCCTGCTCTGCACTGCGGGGCTGCTCAACGGAGTGTTTGGCCAGGGCGCGGAACGGCACATCGCTCGCTGGCGCTCGGTAAAGTCCGTAACCGAGTTCACTGTCGAGGAAGAGAACTACTCGGAGGTCCACAAGCGCGAACAGTTCACCAACGAACTGGCATTGGTCTATGAGGACGGTCGCACGCTGGTTCTGGGCGACAAAAAAAGAGAAGAGGAGGGTGAGTTGGACGATGAGGAATGCACATCTTCGACTCGGGCGGCTTGAATACCGGCGGAGTTCGGGGAAGACGGATACGAAATTCTCCGTTCCACTCGACCGCTACATCGGAGAGGACACGACTGCTCACCTCATCAGCGTCTATGGAGGCGACGCCGAAGTAGGCGCAATTTCCGCTGCGATCGCGGAACGACATACATTCACAGTGTATTTTCCCGACGGTAGAAGCAAAGTAGTCGGTCTGGGTACGGATGCAGTGTGTTACCGCGGTCATATCAACCTGCGTGGGCGGAAGCGCGGCGCTCGTCATCTCGTGGCTGTTTCTGCCGCGATGCAGGCGAATGGTACGGCGGGACTCACAATCCTGCCACAGCTCGGGCCTGAGACCTATGAGATGGCCTGGGCCACGCTGATCAGCCTGCTGGGACTGCCAGGCGATCCACATTGGAGCCGCCCTGTCCTCAGAGCACTCTGGGTAACCAAAAAGATCAGGCAGCTGGATGGTATCGGCTGCACGCCAGTCGCGGTCAAGGCCACACGGAATTCGATGATGCGCGTGATTGGCAAGGCGCTTAAGGAAGGCCGTCTCTCTTTTCCAGAAAACAACGGACCGATTCTGTGGCCCACGTACTCGATGAAGCAGCTTCTCGCTCCTCCCGCGGACGCTGACGAAGCTGCATAACAACCTTCTCCCTCCTTCCAGTTACTGCCAAACGGCCGGATTTTTCCCGGCCGTTTTCTTTTTCCATCTTTCTGAGGAGACCTGAGTGGATTCCTATTTTTCGTATTTGCGAACCTATAGTCACGAGCTCGGGTCCCGCATCCTGGAGATGTACCCGCCCGTGCAGGGGCCGGACGATCCATTGGCTCCCGAGATTGCCACCCTGCTGCGCCGGCCGCTGCCCGCGCAGGCGCTCACCATCTCCGGCCTGGCAAAAACTCTTCTCACAAAACGCTCTGTCCGCATCGTTGGTGAATGCGGAACGGGAAAAACGCTCATGTCGATGGGCGTTGCGCATATACACGCGGAGGGCAAACCTTACACCGCGATTGTGATGTGCCCGCCTCATCTGGTCTACAAGTGGGCGCGCGAAGTGTTCCTGACCATTCCCAGGGCGCGGGTCTTCGTTATCTATGACCTGCGCAATGGAGGAGACCGTTCGCGTCCGCATGGCGTCGTCGAAGTCTCGCTCCGAAATGGCGAGGTGACCCACAAGGGTCTGAAAACTTCACTTTATGAGCTGCGGAAATTGGGACGCGCTGGATGGCGTAAGCAATGCCCGGGTCCTGCCTATTTTGTGGTCAGCCGCGAGACCGGGAAGCTTAGTTATCACTGGCGGCACGCTTTCGGAGTGGCTGCATCAGGGCCGGATCGAGGCGCTGTCATCAATCCGGATACCGGTACCACCATCGCCAACCCCGAGGGGGGCACCATCTCCCGTCAGGACTTCGACGAGCGCAAGATCTTCGACCACTACACACGCGAGCAAGGCGGCACGGAAGGCTACTCCGCGATGTGGCAGGCGGACCGCGACAAGATCCAGCGCATGGCCCCACTCGAGTACAGCGGCAGGTACATGACGGGCTGGTGGGACTATGCGATCGCGGACGAGCTGCATCAACTGGCGGCGGAGGAGACCGCCCAGGGCAACAACCTTGGCGTTCTTTATCGTTGCTCCCGCCGGCTCATCGGGCTTACCGGAACCCTCATGGGCGGATATGCCGATAACCTGTTCAATCTCTTTTACCGCATGGAGCCGCGCATCATGGTCGCGCATGGCTTCGCCGCGGGAAGCGGAGGAACGCGGGATTTTGCGCAGCGCTACGGCGTGCTTGAGTCGATAGAAAAGATTCCGCACAGCGACAATGCCTGCACCCGCGCGCAAAAGGCCACAACAAGGCAGGTACGGAAGCCTGGTGCATCTCCCTTGATCTTCGGCAACTTCCTCATGTCGTCGACGGCCTTCGTCACGCTCGAAGACATCGCCGCCTATCTGCCTTCCTACGATGAGTCGGTCATCGAGGTCGCGATGGATGAACCGCTGGCGAAAGCCTACGCGTCGGTTGAAGAGGACATCCGTCATGCTCTCCGGGAGAATCGCGGCAACCGCAGCCTGATGAGCCTGATGATGCATCGGCTCCTGCTCTATCCGGACCATCCCTTCGGCATCGGTGAAATCTGGGGCAAGAAGTTCGTTCCGCAAACAGGCGGCTACGAGAAATTCCTTGTGACCACGGCTGAGGATCTTCCCGAAGACCAGCTGCAGGCGAAAGAGCGGAGGCTCATTGCGGATATCCGTGAAGAGGTTCGCCAGGGGCGGCGCTGCCAGGTCTACGTGACGTTCACGGGCGAGCACGATGTTGCCGCCCGTCTCGAATATGTGCTCAGGAACGCGGGACTGCGCGTTGCTGTGTTGCGACCGTCTGTGCCAACGCTGAACCGTGAAGCCTGGTATCAGAAACAGCTGAAGGATGGGGTTGAAGTGGTGATTGCCCATCCAAAGCTCGTAGAGACTGGACTCGACCTGCTTGCGCTGCAAACACTCTACTTTGTGCAAACTGGCTATTCACTCCACACGTTACGGCAGGCTTCACGCCGCTCGTGGCGCATAGGGCAGAGACATCCTGTAAAGGTGAAATTCCTTGTCTATGGCAGGACGACTCAAACCACCTGTCTGCGCCTGCTGGGGAAGAAGATGCTGGTCGCTCTCATGATGGAAGGCAAGTTCTCGGGTGAGGGAATCCACTCGCTTGAGGACGACGACGACATGATGAGCGCGATGGCGCGCGAGCTGGTTGAGCGTGGTGGCGTTGGTGAATCCGCTACCGCCACCTGGGCTGACTTGAAGAACGAACGCGCGCTGCACCTGCCGGAGAAGCCGGCTGGAGCGATTCTTCCGGAAACAGCCGACGAAACGGAAGAAGGCCTTCTGCCACTGGTGTCGGAGGAAATCGCGCCCCCCACGCCCACGCTGACAGTTGTTCCATCCAACCCGAAGAAATCGCAGAAGCCCTCTTCCCTCTGGCCGACAGGCCACGTGGAAGGAGAGCAACTGCTGCTCTTCGCCTGATCGACAGCCGGGCCTGCAGATATTTGAATTGCAGGCCCGCTCTTCTCTGAAAACCCCGCGACAAGGAAGAACCGTTCAGGAGGTCTTATGCTTCTGAGCCTCAAAGAAGCACGCGAACTCGCGCGCACCATGGGGCTGGACGACAAGGCCATTTCCCGGCTGCGTCTCCGGCCCAATATGGAAGAAAGCGCGGTTGGCGTCATGGTCAACCAAACGCTCCTGCGCATGCGACGCAAACACCCACGGAGCGCTAAGGCAAAGAAACCAACGGAGAAGCTTCATCTTTCTGACCTGGGTTTGACCGAGCCTCAAAACCGGGATACAAGACGCCAACCAGAAGGGAAGTGAACCATGCGTCCGCGTAAGGTCGTTCTCTGCATCCATCGCGACCCCCAAGTTTTGTCCACGCTTTGCGTGGCGATCCTGACCACACCTCCCTGTGAAACGCGTTTAACTGTCGATGAGCGAGTTAGAGATTTGGCATCATTCCAGAAATGCTCCCGGACACCGCGGCGTTTACGAGGACCTATTCAGTTGTCTCTGTCCAGAGCGTCTTTAATGAGGATTTTGGCCGGATAGCGCAAGTGCAGAATTGGAACATGCTTTGTCTGCAACATCGCACCGAATCATCCCTGCCGTCCGCATTGCGCAATCGAGCTGCGGTTACGCGTGATGCGAAGGATTCTGCACTCCAGAGCTCGCATCATCCGGCAGGAACTGCGGGAGCCCAAATTCGTGAAAGAGATGGGAATCTAAAAATAGAGTGATCGCAGAAATCGCGTCGTTCTCAAGCGTGAGTACGTGAATAGAGTGAAAATTCCACCGTTTGTCTGCGGTGGAGAATTCATAAATGGCAAAAGCCGGCTGCCCGTTCGTGGATGTCGGAACCAAATGGAGGCCACCGCAGGTCTTCCATGCCGCGGCAAAGAATTTCCCGATGGTCTCGCGCCCAATAAACCACTGCAGCCACGGCGGCATGATGGCAGTTGCATCTTCCTTGAGCACGGCCACGAAACCGTCGACATCGTGCCCTTCCCAAGCTCGCAGATAGCGGCCGAGAAGTTTTTGCTGCGCGGGAGTTGGCTGGGATTCGAGCGGCGGCCGGCGGTCAGAGTAGCGATTGGAGAGCGTCTCACGCGCTCGCTGCAAGGCGCTGTTGATGGATGCGGTAGAACCGTCGAGCAGAGAAGCTGCTTCAGCAGACGGCCAGCCGAGGACATCGCAAAGCATGAGCGCAGCGCGTTGGCGCGGCGGCAACTGCTGAATGGCGGCGACAAAGGCGAGCTGCACAGACTCCCGCGCAGTGAAGCGCGCCTCAGGATTTAGCGAGGCGTCGGCGAAACCTTCAAGGTTTACGTCCGGATACGGCTCGAGCCAAGGCACGTCGAGCGCCGGGCCGCCTTCCATCTTCGGCGGGCTGGCAGGGCCAAGCTGGTCGGGCAGATATCGCTGCTGGTGCTTGCGGCCTTCAAGGGCATTGAGGCAAGCGTTAGTGGCGATGCGGTAAAGCCAAGCGCGAAACGATCCGCGCTCATCGGAGCTGCCGGCCTCGAAGGTGGAGAAGCTGCGCCAGGCACGCAGATACGTCTCTTGCACAAGGTCGTCGGCTTCGTGCAGGGAACCCAGCATGCGGTAGCAATGCAATTTGATTTCGCGGCGGAACGGCTCGGCGAGCTGCTCGAAGGCCTGGTCTACCTCGCGATTGTCTACCTCGCGATTGGCATGTTCGTTCGCCATTGCGTTTGATTGTAGACTCTTGTTGCAAGATTGTAGTCCTGGTGAACGCGTTTCAGCGCCTGCCGGCTCCGATGAGTGGGCCACTCTTTGTTGTTGCGCTCATTCGCAGTTACATTTTTTCTCTTCTGCCTCGCGCCTGCGGATGGCGGCTCCTGCGGGGTCGGTGGTGACATCGATCCATTGCGGGTCCGGCGCGGTCTCGGCGTCGTAGTTGTCGTGCCAGTTCCACCACTTGTACGGCAGGGTCTGCGGGTAACCCTCTGGCGAATCCTCCCAGGTCTCCTGGCGGCCGAGCGCCGTCATATCGAGGTAGCTCCAGGTGGTCCCCATTGCCTCGTCGCCACGGCTGTTAATGAAGTACGTGCGAAACACCTTGTCGCCGTCGCGGATGAATGCATTGTGGCCATGCCACTGGTCCACGCCGAAGTCCACGTCGAAGCTGTCGGTCATGGTGTACCAGGGCATCTCCCAGGCCATTCGCGTCTTCAGGCGCGCAATGTCCGCCTGCGGTGCGCGCGAGGCCCAGGCGAGGGTGGTGTCGCGGGCGTTCAGATGGGATAAATGAGAGACCTGGTCTGCGCCGAGCGAACAGCCACGGCAGGCATGATCGGGCCAGCCGAAGACCCCGGGCTCGAAGAAGGCGCGATAGACAATCAACTGCCGGCGGCCTTCAAATAAATCGAGTAGGCTTGCCTTGCCGTTGGGTCCGTCGAACTCGTAGTTCTTGTTTACGGCCATCCACGGCATGCGCCGGCGTTCGGCGGCCATTGCGTCACGGGCGTGCATCAGGGCCTTTTCTTTTACGAGAAGCTGCTGGCGCGCATTCTCCCACACCTGCTGCGACACGATCGGGGGTGTGTTCATCGCGAGTTTCTCATTCACGTTTTCCATGTCTCTCTCCTTGATGGCTGCCATCTTAGTCCTCCTTTGTTTTCGGGAATAAACAAAAGCGATTCGTTGTGACAAATTTCTTGAGCTTATCGATGCAAACCGCCAGAACTCCTCCCGTGGATCCGACTCCGGCTACCATTGCTGCTGGGCACATATGTCCCTCTTTGTTTCGGGTTCTCATTTCCTACGTTTGATGCTCGACACGAGGTTTTGCCGGCCCGCTCTAAACCTTTTCCGTACTTTCTCTCGGGTTGGGAGATCCCTTGCCGGTTGCGATCAGGCTTTTCAAACTACCGCGGATGTACGAGCCCCACGCGTCGGAACAAACGTTGTAGCACTCGTAGGCAGGGACAAGGCCCTCGTGTGTGAAGTGAATCTCGGTTTTGTCGCCCTTCTTCGCAATGTCGAAGACGACTTTGGTGCTCTTCCACTCGGTCTTGTCTTCGGTAAAGCTGAAGAGGTTGTCAGTGACGAGCCAGGCGACCCGCTTGCCGGGCACGAGTTCCACGAGCTTCATGGTGCATGTGTGGAGATTCTGGTAGTGGTACTTGAACTCGTCGCCGATCTTGGCAGTGCTGCCTTCGATCTCTTCAGACCACCACCCGCGCACATTCCGGATGGCATCGAGGGCTTCATTCGGCGTCTGGTCGACCGAAATGATTGCGGAGTAGTTTTGATTCGACATGGTTCCTCCTTAGGTTTTGAAGATTCGGTTGAGTAACTGGGTTATGCTGGCGCTTGTACGCGCGACTCGTCCTTGCTGTCTTACGCGAAAACGTCAGGCTGATTGTTTCCCGTTGTAATCAGATTGCGCAGGTTGCCGTCGACGAGCGCACCCCAGGCGCCCGAGCAGCCGCCGTAGCACTCGAATGCAGGAACCAGGCCCACATGCGTAAAGCGGAGCTCGGTCTTGCCATCCTTCCTAGCGATCTCAAAAACAATGTCCGTGCCGATCCATTCAGTCTTGTCTTTGACAAAGGTCAGCTCGGCTCCCGTAACATGCCACACAACCTTTTTGCCCGGGACGAATTCCGTCACTTGTTGCGTGGTTTTGTGCATGTCCTTGTAGCGGTAGGTGAATTCGGCGCCAAGTTTGTTCGTTTCGCCCGAGACTTCTCCCGACCACCAGCCGCGAACGTTGTTGATCGCCTTGAAAACTACTTCGGGAGATTGGTCAACCGTGAATGATGTTGTGAAGTCCTGCTGTTTCATACTCGCTCCTCCGTTTTCTTATTTTTTTGAATGCAAGGGTTGAGTGACGAGCAGCGCGATTACAGAGCGGCCGCGCCTTGCGGCACAAAGCCTGCGTACTGGCGCTCGAACTCCTTTGCAACGCCGTTGCGCCAGCCTTCCGCAATGGACTGAGACATTGCATCGGGAAAGATGTCCTCTTCGCCGTTTTGCAATCCGTCGAAGATGCCCTGCGCGACGGACTGGGGCGAAGCTTTTGGGATCTCGAAGCCGCGCGTCATGTCGGTGTCGACGGGGCCCAGGAAGACGCCATGGACCTTCACTCCCTCACTTGCCAGCAGCGCGCGCAGGGACTGCGTCATGCTCAATGCGGCCGCCTTCGAAATGGCATAGCTGGGCGTGAGCGGCAACGGGGCAAGCGCCATCAGTGACAGGTTGTTGACGATGGCTCCTTTGGAGCGCTTGAGCATGGGCAGGAACGCCCGTGAAACTTTGTACATGCCAAAGAAATTGACGGCGAGAGTTTGCTCGATGAGGGCCGGATCACTCAGATCGTCATAGGGAGCGATTCCGGAGTTGTTGATGAGGACGTCGAGGCTGCCCACCTGGCGGACCGCCTGCTCAATCTGCTCAGCATTGGTCACGTCGAGCATCAGCGGCGTTACGCGTTCGTCGGCGATGTCGAGGGTTCCGCGAGTTCCTGCATACACCCTCTTGGCTCCGCGCTGCAAGGCTTCGTTGACGAGGGCGCGTCCGATGCCGCGATTGGCGCCGGTAATCAAAACTGTTTTGTGGGCGATGTTCATGATGATCTCCTTTTGGAGGCTGGCAATAGCTTGCCCGTTTTTGCCTCCCTACTGGGTAAAACCGGCGGGAGGGCCAAAACTCATCGGTGCCCGGAGAGATTTTCTCTTTTGCGTGGATTTCTTATGAGACAATTACCGGATCTGCCGTGATTTCAATAATATCCAGATCGATTTATGAATCAGATCGACCGTCAAGCTACGGCCAACATTGCGAATAGCCACCTGAAACCGCTGCCAACTCTTCGTCACAAATGACCTCACCGGGGCCGTTTAGTCCTCATAAGCAACAGATGGGGCGCCCCAACAGGGACGGGAGGAACAGGTTTCGAGCACTGTTCCTCAGGAGTCGACAAGTGTCCGCCGATCTGCCTAGGTACGATCGTCGGCTGACGACAACAGTCAGAATGGAGTGACCGGCACCGATGCGCTGATCGTGGGTTAGGCTGTGAGTTCAGAAGGACGCACAGCTCAGAGCCACAAGCGGAAGGGAGCCGGTCATGCAGGAGAAGTTACGATTTTTGGGTTTGGATGTCCATGCTGAGACGATCGCCGTAGCGATTGCAGAGCCGGATGGTGAAGTACGAAGTCTGGGAACGATTCCGAACCGCGTCGAGTCGATACGTAAGCTGATCAAGAAGCTTGGCTCAGCAGAGAAGTTGCGAGCCTGTTATGAAGCAGGACCGACGGGCTACGTCGTGTACTGGCAGTTGGCGGAGTTGGGCATCCAGTGCGAGGTTGTAGCGCCAATACTGGTGCCGGTTAAGGCCGGTGATCGAGTAAAGACAGATCGGCGCGATGCGGAGAAGTTGGCACGTTGCTATCGATCCGGAGATCTAACGGCGGTATGGGTTCCGGATGAAGGTTCCGAGGCGTTGCGTGATTTGGTGCGTGCCCGTGAAGCAGCCAAGCAGGATCAGATGCGGGCGCGACATCGGTTGAGCAAGTTCCTCCTGCGCTCAGGCCAGCGTCCACCGTCTGGAATAAGACCGTGGACGCGTCCCTATTTGATTTGGGTTGCGCAGCTACGCTTCACGCAGATGGCGCAGGAGGCGACGCGACTGGATTATCTGCACGAGGTCGAGCACATGCGTGCGCGGGTGGCGCGACTGGAACAAGCCATCGCCGAGGCGGTCAAGCTGGCTTCGCCTGCGTTACAAGAAGTCATCAACGATCTGCAGGCACTGCGGGGTATCGCAGATATCTCGGCTGTGACCATCGCGGCCGAGTTGGGCCAGGTGTCCCGCTTTGACAGTGCTCGGCAACTGATGGGTTACTGCGGTGCCGTGCCCAGCGAAGACTCCAGTGGCAAGCGGACCCGGCGCGGGAGCATCACCAAAACGGGCAACGCGCAATTGCGACGAATCGTTGTCGAAGCTGCGTGGAGCTATCATCGTCCCCCATGCATCTGGTACGGCCTGCGCAAACGACAGCAGAGTATTTCCGAAGAGACACTAAAGAGATTGCGTGGAAGGCGCAACACCGGCTGCACAAGCGTTACATGAGACTGGCAGCAGCCGGCAAGGACAAGAGAAAGATCACCATTGCAGTTGCTCGTGAACTGTTGGGCTTCATCTGGGCCATTGGAACCAGAGCAGAGACCATCGCCAAGCAGCGGATCGCGGCCTGACAAAAGGAAAGACAGAAACAAAACGTTCCTAAGAAATGGAAATGAACATCGTCGCCAATTTCGAGCACAGAGCCAGTAGCAGCCGAGGCAAGCACGAAGGAGAATCCTCGTTTGCCCTATGCGACAGGCTCAGCCGGACTCGCGATAACAGTCAGAGGCAGCTCCCGACGGATCATGATTATGCGGTTCCGACCCGCGAATATCAGACTGATCAATCGTCGCCCAAACCTGCCCGGCTGCTGCTCGCTCTGTCCTCGAGAAAAAGCAAAAGGAAAACTACAAACCACAGATGTCGCAGAGTTGACACGGTCACTCCATATCAGGGCAATGCACTCATCCAGCGCCGGCCTTGTGTGTTCTTCGAATTCGATTTTATTGCGGGCATGTCAGTTAAAATTCCGGGATCGGACTCGGTAAAGAATGCCGTGCCGACCCCCAAAAAACTGCCTCACAGATGCCGAATTCTCGTCGAGGAGTACGGATTATGTCCGGGTTTACCAAAGCCGTTGTCTATTTGCTTGTGGCTTGGCCTGCTGTTGCGCAGTCACAAGCATTTGAAAAGATCACCATAAAACCTGTTCGCTCAGCCGACCAGAGCAACATGCGCGTACAAGTCCTGCTTAACGGCGACTTGATAGCGAATGCGGTCCCAGTGGTCATGCTCTTGAGTTACGCCTACGACGTGCCGACCAACCCTTCGCCCCTTCTTTCTTCTCTTCCCGACTGGACCGTTCGTGAGAGGTACGATATTGAAGGGAAAGCTCCCGCCAACGCCATTCCTCCGGGTCTTCAGGGCAGCGAATCGCGAAGCCTAATTCAGCAAATGATCCGCAAATTGCTCGCTGATCACTTCGGACTCGTGATGCGGGTCGAGAATAAAACGATGTCGGTTTATGCTCTCACCGTGGCCAGTGGTGGTCCGAAGCTACAGAAGTCAGCCATCACCGCGAAGGACTGCATCTTCGATAGCGCCCCGCAAGGTTGCCATAACTTTGTTGCCGGCTTCGGTCATCCCTTGAATGCAAAAGCAATCGATATGGACGACCTCGCCCACTACATTGAGAATTGGACGGATTTGCCAGCCGTGAACCGCACCGAGCTTGGCGGGCTGTTCACTGTAAACACTGAAGGCTGGCTTCCCATGCGGCTGCCTCCTCCGCCTCCGAACGCCGCTCCAGGCACGAACCCCTTCGCCGGGCTCCCCACCATTTTTACGGTCCTGGGAAAACTCGGTCTCGAACTGCATCGGCGAGAGGCAGTCTTGCCGGTGTACACCGTTGAGCGTGTCGAGCGCCCATCTGTCAACTGACGAACGAGAAGTCGGCCAGGGGCTTTCTGCAGCGTGAATCGTCAACTGTTGCCAACAGGGCTTAGCGCTCTTCCAGCGACCGCCGGGGCGATCAACTTCGATTTGATACTTGGCGATTTATCGATCACTAAGAGTCTTGGCATCTGAAAAGTTGTCCTTGCCAGAAGACATCGGTGGGGGATTTTTCCTTTCTGCCGCATCTTGGTGACTCGCTATCTAGCTAGCTTGCGAACCAGCCAACTACTTGGCGCTTGCCGGCGGCACAATGCCGTTCATCCGTAGGTACTCCACCATTTGACCGTAGTGGTCATTCCCGTGGGCCGCTGCAAAAGCGGCAATCGTCGTCCGCGTGCTGAACCCATCGATCGGCTTAATGGAGACAAACGCATTTTCTGTCGTTATAGTCGCAATCGCCTTGTGCGCGTAGACGAACGAAGCTTCCAGTGCAGCCACCGCTTCGTCCTTCGCCGTAACGGACCCGATTGCCTTTACGTCACGATCAGGCTGAATGCCGCTCCAGCCGAAAAAGAAGTAGTTCGCCTGCGCCAGGTGGGTCACCTGTCCCACAAAGGTGCGCACGGTATCGAACTGCGTCGTCTGGCCCGCAGCAAAGATGCCTTGCGCCGGCGCGAAATTGTACTTATCGGCTGGCATAGCCTTCGCCGCGCCCACTACCTGGAACTCCATCATGGAGAGCAAACCGTCTACCGCTTTCGCGGGGTCTTGCTTAGTACCCACCGCTGGCGACGGCGGTGGCCCACTCATCTGCGCCCGCATCTGCATACCACCGCTCGCCATCACCGCACCTGCAAGAACCAGAGCACGAATACGCATTGTCTATCCTCGATCCAAGTTCGTTTGAGAAGCGACCCCAGACTACCAGACCTTCCCCGCTCCGCGGTTCTTAAGATGGCAAGCATCTGAGCCTTAGTCCTCCGACAATGGCCATCCACAACAGCATGGTCAAACTATGCTGCGAAACATCTCGCATAACCATACGGATTTCATCGAAATCGGCTGATTCGTGCCGAGTTTTTCAACACCCACAGGCCAAACCACGTTTCCAGAACTAAGACCATTTGGAAACGCGCCTTGGCGATTTGGACTAAACCCGCTTCGCGGGTAGCTGGAAGCGTAGTACCATTTGGCAGGACAATTGCGAACATCACCGCCACCGCTGCAGTCAGAACGCTCCAAAACTGGTCACTGTCCATGTCTGCATCAAATGGCTGCGCTGCATTGAATCCTCATAAGGCAATTGCCCTGCCAAAGCCCCACACGGTTTAGTCCAAATCGGCGTATCCACACTGCTTCCTGTCGGCAACGGTAACCGCACTTCTCCGCACCCGAAGCACTGTCGATACGGCGCTATAGATTTGGCGTAAATCGAGATCACACTGCTAATCAAAGCGCTGGGGGGATGAGACATCTCGCAGCTGCAGGAACTATGACCGAAACTATGGCCATTGATCTCAATGGGTTCATCCGCACTTCTCCTCTTCGCCTCGGATGAGCCCGGCAGCTTCTTCAAGCTTTAGAGAGCGCAGTATTTGCTGCATCCCGCTTTGCGGAACACCCGCTCATTTATCCTTTCGTAGTTCCTCTATAGTTCTGGTACAGCCCATATTTGGGCACACATATCCCGAAGTGGCAGCGGCAGGTGAAATCGGCAATGAGCAGTATGAGTCCACAGGAACTGGCAAAGAGAATCGGCAAGGGCCTGCTCTCTTTTCCAGTCACTCATTTCACGGCACAGTATGAGTTCGACGAGCCGCCATATCGTCAGCACATTTCCTGGCTGCTGCAGCATGGCCCGTCAGCGCTGTTTGCCGCAGGTGGCACCGGCGAGTTCTTCTCCCTGACCCTCGAAGAATTTTCTACCGTCGTTGGTGCCGCGGTCTCCGAGACTGCCGGAAGAGTTCCGGTCCTCACTGGATGCGGATACGGCACGCTGACCGCAAAGCAATTTGCCCGTGCCGCCGAAAGGGCGGGCGCCGACGGGCTGCTTATGCTTCCTCCCTATCTCGTAAATGCAGAGCCCGCGGGACTGATCGCGCATACCGAAGCTGTGTGCGCTTCTACGACACTGGGCGTTATCTTCTATAACCGCGACAACGCTGTTCTGAACGAGTCGGCGCTTGAGCAGCTATGCGAACGCTGCCCGAATCTTGTGGGTTTCAAGGACGGGGTTGGCGATATCGAATTGATGACGCGCATCTATGCGCGGCTGGGAGATCGCCTGACTTATATTGGCGGCCTGCCCACGGCCGAGACCTTTGCTCTGCCGTACCTCGAGATGGGGGTTACGACGTACTCCTCTGCCATTTTTAATTTTCTGCCGAGATTCGCGCAGGAGTTCTACGCCGCAGTACGGCGCAAGGATCAGCCGGCCGTCGTCGCAAAGCTGCGGGAGTTTGTGTTGCCTTACATTGCCATCCGCAACCGCCGCAAGGGCTATGCCGTTTCCATTGTGAAGGCCGGTATGAAGGCAGTAGGCCGTCCGGCGGGACCAGTACGCCCTCCGCTTACAGATCTCGACGAGAGCGAACTGGAAGACCTGAAGACGCTGATCGCAGGACGCTCCTGAACATCGCAACGTGGATTCATTCCGCATGCCGGATACAAAGACAACGCATGTCCGTTACCTGATTGTGCTGATGTTATTTACCGCCAGCACCTTCAGTTATGGAGACCGCGTCGTGCTCTCCATTGCAGGCGTGGCGCTCACGCGCGACCTGCATCTTGACGCTCTCCGCCTGGGCTATCTCTTCTCCGGGTTTAGCTGGGCGTATGTCGTGGCGCAACTGCCGGCCGGCGGACTGCTGGATCGTTTCGGCTCGAAACACGTCTATGGCGTCAGTATTGTCTGCTGGTCGATTTGCGCATTGCTGGCCGGCTTCACAGGATGCCTGCCCGCCGTCGCGGCGTTCTATACGCTCTTTGCCCTACGGCTGTTGTCCGGGCTTGCGCAAGCGCCGGTTTTTCCTGGCAATGGCCGCATTGTGGCAGCGTGGTTCCCCGCAGCGGAACGCGGACGCGCATCGGCCATCTTCAACTCGTCGCAGTATTTCGCTCTGGTGCTCTTTGCGCCCATCATGGGCTGGATTGTGCAAAAGTGGGGCTGGAAGCAATGCTTCTGGTTTGCAGGCGCCATTGGACTTGCGCTCAGCGCAATTTGGTTTCGTGCCATCGATGGAGTAAAGACGCACCCGCGCATCAACCAGCACGAGATTGACCACATCGAGCAGGGCGGAGGCCTGGCAACTCTCGACAGCAATGCGAATCCACGTGGTAATACTCTCACCTGGCCGACTATGAAGTGGCTTCTCAGCAATCGCATGCTGGTCGGGATCTATCTCGGGCAATACTGCATCACGACGCTGACCTGGTTTTTCCTGACCTGGTTTCCCATCTACCTCAGCGAGGCGAGGCATATGTCGATCGTGAAGGTGGGCTTTCTGGCGGCTCTGCCTGCGCTCTGCGGCTGCGCAGGCGGCATCCTAGGAGGAGTCGTCTCGGACAGGCTGCTGCGCGCCGGGCGAACGCTGAGTCTTGCGCGCAAGACTCCGATCGTGATTGGCATGTCGCTGTCGATGACGATGATCGCCTGCAATTACGTCAGTACACAGACAGCTGTGATGCTGTTTATGTCGCTCGCTTTCTTCGGTAAGGGTTTCGGAGCCCTCGGCTGGACGGTAATCTCAGATACGTCTCCAAAAGGGCTGATCGGGCTGAATGGCGGCCTCTTCAACCTGATCGGCAACATGGCGGGAGTGACGACGCCGATCATCATCGGCTATATCGTCAAGCGCACAGGCTCATTCCAGGATGCGCTCATCTTTGTAGGCGCGACAGCGCTGCTTGCTATCATCGCGTACCTGCCGATCGTAGGCGAGATCAAGCGCGTGGAGATGAATCCTGCTCTGATCCAGGGAACCGGCGTATGACATCCGAATCAACCAATATCGATTCTCCCCGGATCACGAGCATGCGGGTCATTCCCGTCGCGGGCTATGACGGCATGCTACTCAATCTCAGTGGGGCGCACGCGCCGTTCTTCACGCGTAATGTAGTCCTCATAACGGACGACGCCGGGCGAACTGGCGCCGGAGAAGTTCCGGGCGGAGAGAAGATCCGCGAAGTTCTCGATGATGCGAAAGCGCTGGTCGTCGGAGAGAGGATTAGCAACTGGAATCGCATTCTGAATACTGTGCGGCAGCAATTTGCCGATCGAGATGCTGCCGGTCGTGGCCTGCAGACCTTCGATCAGCGCACCACCATCCATGCAGTTGCTGCTATTGAATCTTCGCTGCTCGATCTGCTGGGGCAGTTTCTGCAAGTGCCCGTCGCCGCGCTGCTCGGAGAAGGGCAACAGCGAAGCAGCGTCGATGTGCTGGGTTACCTCTTCTTCATTGGAGACCGAAAGAAGACCAATCTCCCCTATCGCTGTGACGAACACGCTTCGAATCCGTGGTTTCGTCTACGCGATGAGGAGGCGCTCACAGTGGAGGCGGTGCTTCGCCTCGCCGAAGCCGCTCAGGACCGCTATGGCTTTCGTGATTTCAAGCTGAAGGGAGGCGTGCTCTCGGGCGTGAGTGAGATGGAAGTGGCGACAGCGCTCGCGGAAAAATTCTCGGAAGCGCGCATTACGCTCGATCCTAACGGAGCGTGGTCGCTCGACGAAGCGATTGCCCTGTGCAGCGGCAGGCAGCACGTGCTGGCCTATGCGGAAGACCCGTGCGGAGCTGAGCACGGCTACTCCGGCCGCGAGATCATGGCCGAGTTCCGCCGCGCGACCGGGATACCGACCGCGAGCAATATGGTCGCTACGGACTGGCGCCAGCTCCACCATGCTGCCCAATTGCATGCCATCGACATACTGTTGGCCGATCCGCACTTCTGGACCATGCAGGGTTCGGTTCGCGCCTCGCAGTTCTGTCGCGACTGGGGCCTGACCTGGGGTTCGCACTCGAACAACCATTTCGATATCTCACTGGCCATGTTCACGCACGTAGCTGCGGTCGCGACCGGCAAGGTGACAGCCATCGACACGCATTGGATCTGGCAGGACGGGCAGCGCCTCACCTGCGAACCACTGCAGATCGCAGGCGGAAAGATCTCCGTCCCCGATCGTCCCGGCCTCGGCGTCGAACTCGATATGGAACAGATCGAGCAGGCTCACCAACTCTATGTGAAGATCGGCCTCGGAGGACGCGACGACGCCGCGGCCATGCAGTTCCTCATCCCGAATTGGCAATTCGATCCCAAGCGCCCAAGTCTACTGCGTTAGCAATTCAGCCACAGATCACCCGCGAGCTGTCCGCGCTCAGCCCGTCATGCTTGATTTTCAATATCAGGCGCTTACCACGTTTCCAGAGTCACCGCCCTGAAAGCGCGAGTTGGCGATTTGGCATCAACGGACAGGAGCGCGCGCGCGTTTCAAACGCCACTTTTCTGAAATGCTGTTTTTCAGCTGCGGCCAGAGCTCTCTCCGGGGAGTGGATCGGTTTCCTGTTGCTTTCCAAAAGGTATCGTGTCATGCTTCCTGTAGGAACCCAAAAGGTCGAAACCATGAGAAGACGAGCAGAAATACCGCAGGGCACGCTGGCTTTGATGGTCCTGAAGACTCTCGATGTGCTCGGGCCGCAGCACGGCTTTGGCATTGCACGACGGGTGGAGCAGATCAGCGGAGAGCAGCTGGCGCTTAATCAGGGAACTTTGTATCCATTGCTTCTTCGGCTGGAGCAGGAGGGGGCGATCCGGTCGGAGTGGGGGCCTTCAGAGAACAATCGGCGGGCGCGCTTTTACCGGTTGACGCGGGTGGGGCGCAAGCAGTTGCAGGCCGAGCTGGCGAGCTGGCATCAGACTGCAGATATCATCGCGCGGTTCCTGGCGATCAATGTGGACGCGCCATTATGAAACTGCTGAGACGGTTGGTTACTCGCATGCGGAACCTGGTTTCGCGGCAGAGCGGGCAAGAACGGTTTCTGGAGGAAATGGAACAGCATCTCATCCGCCTGACTGAGGAGAACATGCGGTTGGGAATGTCGCCAGAGGAGGCCCGGCGGCGGGCGGTGTTGAAATTCGGCGCTGCCGGGGCGATTCGCGAGCAATATCACGCTGAGAAGAGTCTGCCGCTGATTGAGAGCGCGGCGCAGGACGTGCGTTATGCGGCGCGGATCCTACGCAGAAGCTGGGGTTTTACGGCAATCGCGGCAACATCTCTGGCGCTGGCCATCGGCGCAAACACGACGATCTTCTCGGTGATGAAGCACGAGTTGCTCGAACGGCTCGAGGTGCCGCATGCCGACCGGCTCCGGCTACTGCACTGGCACGGAGACAGGAATGTTGCAATAAACAACATTTGGGGCATCCCGGATCCCGGTTCGGGCGGTCTGGGCGGGACCTCGTTTTCTTATCCGGCATTCGAGGAACTGCGTCGCGACAACCGCGTGCTCGAGGATCTGTTCGCGTTCAAGGACCTGGGAACAGTGAACGCGACGATCGAAGGAATTGCGCAGGTTGTGCAGGTGGAGGCGGTAAGCGGGAACTTTTTCGACGAGATGGAGGTACAGCCGGAGCTCGGCCGCCCGGTGCAGGCGCCAGATGACCGCGTTGGCGCACCGCCGGTTGCACTGATCAGCGCAGGGCTGTGGGCACGGGCGTTTGGGTCATCCCCGCTGGTGCTCGGGCGCACAGTCAAGTTGAACATGGTTCCGGTGACGATTATCGGTGTGACACCGCAGGGATTCACGGGCGCCCAAGGCGCGCAATCAGCCCAGGACTTTTTTATTCCGCTGAGCGCGCAGCCGCTTGTGGCGCCGTGGGGCAGAAAAGTATCGCTGATTGGGGATTCGAGCCCCGAGGTGTGGTGGCTGAACATCATGGGCCGGGCGAAGCCAGGGGTCTCGGACGCGGCAGTGCAGGCGGCCCTGGATGTGCCTCTGGCAGCGCTGGTGCGCGCGAGCCTGCAGCCGGGCGCGAGCAGGACGATCCCGCGGCTGGATGTGCAGGACGGAAGCCGGGGACTGTTTGTGTCGAAGCAGACGTTTGCGAGGCCGGTGAGCGTACTGATGGGCGTGGTGGCTCTGGTACTGCTGCTGGCCTGCTCGAATATCGCCAGCCTGCTGCTCGCGCGGTCAACGGCGAGGCAGCGCGAGATTGCAATGCGGATGGCGCTGGGAGCAGGACGGGCACGGATTTTGCGCGGCGTGCTGACAGAGAGCCTGCTGCTCTCCGCGCTGGGGGGGATCCTCGGTGTAGCGCTGGCGTTTGCCGGTTGCCGCATCTTGCCTGCTTTGCTCGCGAATCCCTGGAAGCCATCGGACTTCACGATGCCGCTGGACTGGGTGGTGCTTTTGTTCACGGGCGGAATCACGGTCGCGAGCGGGCTGCTGTTCGGGATTGTGCCGGCGTGGCTGGCAACGCGTAGCGATGTGGGAACCTTGTTGAAGTCGGCTACGCGCACCAGCACGCGGCGGCGCAGAGGACTTGGCGGGAAGGCGATCGTCGGGTTTCAGGTGATGTTGTCGACGCTTCTGGTCATTGGCGCGTTTCTGTTTGTCGGGACACTGTGGAATCTGGCGCGAGTGAATCCGGGATTCAGGACCGATCACTTGGTGATTTTTGCGATTGTGCAGCCAGGGTCGCGGTATCCCGCGCCCAAGGACCTGGATCTGCACCGCAGGATTGAAGAGCGGCTAAGGGTGCTGCCGGGGGTGAACGCGGTGACGCTATCGGAGGTGGGGTACATCTCGGGCAGCATGGAAAACACGAACTTTCTGCCGGAAGGAGAACGGATCGATCCGGGCAAGGATCAGTCGGCGTGGAATAACGCGGTGGGCGCGGGGTTCTTTCACACCATGGGGATTCCGATCCTGGCAGGACGGGACTTCGATGCGAACGACGTAGCATCGGCGCCGAAGGTCGGCATTCTAAGCGAAAGCCTGGCGCGCCGGGCATTTCCGGGGCAGAACCCGATCGGAAAGCATTTCCTTGCGCACTTCCATCCGCTGGAGGGCAAGCCGGGTTACCTGATTGAAGTGGTAGGCGTGTGCGGCGACACGCGCTACTGGTCGCTCAAGGACGACCCGAGCGGCGTGTTCTACCAGCCGTACTTGCAGACGCCGAACCTCGATTTTGGAGCGACATATGAAATACGGACGAGCTTGAGTCCGGACGCAATTGTACCGTCGCTCCGCAAGGCGGTGCAGGCCATCGATCCGGATTTGCCGCTGCAAGATGTCCGAACACAGCGGGAGCAGATTGACGCGTCGATGCAGCAGGAGCGGATAATTGCTGCCCTAACGGCATCCTTTGGCTTGCTGGCGCTCGTGTTGGCGTGCGTGGGCGTGTATGGCGTGATGGCTTACTCCGTAGCGCAACGGACAAGCGAGATCGGGATCCGGATGGCGCTGGGTGCGCGACCGCGGCAGGTGCTGACGATGGTGCTGCGCGAGGGAACGTGGATGTCGGCGGCGGGTATTGCATGCGGCATCGGGGCGTCGATTTTTGCGGCGCGGCTGGTGCAGTCGTTACTTTATGGGCTGAAGGCAAACGATCTGGTTGTGTTTGGGGGGGCGGCGTTGCTGTTGGTTTTGGTAGGACTCGCGGCAAGTTGGATTCCGGCTCGTCGTGCTGCTGCGGTGGAACCAATGCAGGCTCTTCGCCAGGAGTGAGCTTCTGCTATCGCAAACAGTCCAAAGCGCTCATTGACTTGAAAAGGGGGATGGTCCGTCGATGCACGTCTTTCGGGGGTCCCCAGCGACAGAATTCTTCGGAAGATTGCCATCGTTCATTTCATGCAAAACGCAGCATCGCATCGACGCAATTGACTAACTGCACCCAGTTCTTTTCTCGGCTGGCCAGCTGGTCCCGGCCAACGCGCGTGAGCGCGTACCGTAATCGCCCAACTGGCGTGTACACAGCCCTTCTGCTCCATGCGGTGCAATGCAGGATAAAGCGAGCCCTCTTCCACAATAAGCAACTCATCGGTCACGAGACGGATGTGCATCATGATGCCGTAGCCAACGCATCGACACTCTGGCGCACAACTTGCTCTAAGAGAACCGCTCTCCTCAAGCCAGCGTTCTTCGGCTTAGGGGAGCGTTCTCGTGGACCTAGTTCCAGATTTCCTGAATCCGCCGATCTTCGATTCGAAGAATTGCGAAATGATTCCGAGTATATTCTCGCGTCGGATCAGAAGGATCTTTGTAGCGCTTATCCCACATCATTACGACAAAAGGACCGTTGGTGAATTCCAGCACCGGCGCATTCTTCCACTCTGGCTTGATGTCCTGAAGCTGATAGTCGGGGAGGCTGTGAATGAACTGTTTCAAGCCTTCACGGTCAACGGGCTCAACGGGATTGTGCTCGATGAAGGATGACGAAAGAAGCTCTTCGATGTCCTCGATGTGTCCATATTCGACGACATTCTTTTCGAAGCGCGTTGCGATCGCCAGGTTCTGTTGTTCCGCCGTTGAAGGTTTCGCTGTGTTCCAAGTCGAGGGCGGCGAAGCTGTGGACGGAATGAACGCAGGTGAACCGGGGTCCTTCCGGGCCGCATCCCAGTGCTCCTGTATCTTTCCGTTTTGAATGCGAAACAAATCGAAGCTGTTTTCATAGACCGTCTGTGAAGGGTCTTTGGGATATTTGAATTTGTGCTCAAAGACCAGCCAGACGAAATTTCCCTTTGCGCCCTCCACGACCGGAGGATTTGCAAGTCGATCGGGAATCGGCTCGATCGCAGGCCCGAGGCTCTTGAAGAACGTCACAAGAGCAGCTCGACCCGTAGGAACATTGGGATTGTGCTGGATGAAATCCTCGGCCGCGTAGTTGGCTGCAAGTTCGGTGTGGCGAGCTTCGATCACTTTTCTCCACCAGTCGAGAACGAAGGCGAGGTTCTTCTCTTCTGCGGGAGTCATGGGAGCGACTTGTTTCCTGCTGGGGAGATGTCCCGGTTGTAGAGATTGACCGAATGCAGAGCAACCGGCACACAAGAGTAGCGGAACAGCGACAGCTACGCGCCTGAAATACGTCCAATCGAAGTGAGAGGCTGTGTTGCCGCTAGAGCGCCTTCCCAGGATACTTTTGACCCGATCCATTTATCCTCCAGTAGTCATGGCATGCCACATAACTATTCTCATCGATCTCGAGAAAGTAGCGCTGCGCCTCAATCAACGCCCGCGGAAAACTTTGGGCGTTGAAACTCCCGCAAGTAAACTTCAAGCCAGTGTTGCATCGACCGGTTGAGACCGCCTGTCTATTCGGCAGCTCCGATTGCGCCGGAACGAAAAGATCCCAGCACGTCGCGGAAAGAGAGACAGGATTGGTCCCAATAAACCCGCTTCGCGGCACCAATTCCCTCGCGAAGCCGACCTTGCAATGCCAGACCTGCGCGGCTTGCCGCTCGCGGCTTTCATCAGTGCTGGAAGAAGGATCTTCGCCATGATCTTGTTCGGAACCGGCCGATGCGAAATCGCTTAGTGGGACGCGGGCGCCACCGGCCTATCAAAACCATCCGCCGGACGGCACGAGGCCATTGATGCGCAGATACGTGACGAGATTGCCGTAATGCAAGGCGTCATGATTTCCGACTTGCGTCAAGATGAACATCTTGTTCGTCTTGACGCCAAAGAAGTCCGCCGGGTCATTGAGGTGCGCATCGGTGAACCCGGAGTACACGCCATCGCAGTAATCGAATGAGCCTTTGAGGTAGGCCATTATCTCGGTCTTCGAAACCTTCGCGGTAGCCGAGATAGGGTTCGCTTCACCCTTGACGTTTGAACACAATGTGTAAGAGATATCCGCCACATGATTCAGGATCTCGGCAAACGAGCGAACGTCCTTCGTCGGCCGGTAGCTGTACTTAGACTCTGGCATCGCGTCCGCCGACTTCATGATCTTGTCCTGCATATTGCTACGAAAAATGGATAGCGTCGTCGTCAGCGGATTCGGCGCCGCAATCGGATTGGGCATGCCTTGTTGGGCGTTGGCCAAAGGCGCCAAGACGGAAACAGAAACCATGCCAAGAGCAAGCATGACGCGAGCAATGGGTCGGAAAACTAAGAAATTCATAAGCCTCCTTTGACCGCTCTCTGCACGAGCTGAGCTCTGTGTAGAACTGGGCACGTTGCTAGCCAAAACGCTCCAACTTCAAGTCTCTGATTCATAAGCAAGTTCAGTTCCAGGACGGCGATCGCCAACGCGATCTTTGTCCGGAATCAAAACTCACTGACCAAAAGCGAACAGGCGATGCGATCATTTGCCATTCAAACTGGCCCTAATGGAACCAAGCTGGAATGCCTGGTCAGCCATCGGCTTAATCGAATCTCAACGAATACAGGGGGGATGACCGGGCGGCCAATCTAACAATGCGTGATAAGCGGGGCATGGGCGTTACCGAAGTCGCAGAAGACACTCCGGATTCCTGCGCGTCGAAGCTCTTGAAAAGTCGATCAAGAACTGGAAGCCGTCCTGATCGATCCTCGATTCGGACACCATACAGTCACTCAGTGATGAGAGCTCTCATTCGGGGCGGTTGACCGGCCCAGCCCGCGCTGCCAATATGTCATCTCCCCAAAAAGATCCCCCTTTCACATGAGGAGAAAGGGGGAAGGAAGCCCACAAGAGCGATTTGCTTCGAGCATCGCTCCTGTAGCAGCGGCAAAGCCGCAAATGGAATTTATTCAGTTCGCAGTGCCCGCATCGGATCGTTTGCTCCCCTTGAGTGGTGGAGCAGGCTCTAGCTTCGGCGTTTGTAATAATTGCCCTCGCCTACTCCGCACGGAGAGAATCGATCGGATTCACGTTTGCTGCGCGCAACGACGGAACGACACTTGCAACGACGGTAACCAGTGCCAGCATCGCAGCAGCGCCAGCAAGAGTTACTGGGTCCCACGATTTCAGACCGAAGAGCAACGTGCTGGCTCCGCGGCCAGCGAGCAGCGACAATGCCGTTCCCGCCGCCAGCCCGCCCGCCAGCATCTCGCAGGCACCGCGTAGCATGCCCGCCACAACACGGCCTCGGCTCGCGCCCAGCGCCATGCGAATGCCGATCTCACTGCGACGCTGGGCAAGGAAGTACGAGAGAACACCGTGCAGTCCGACAACGACCAGCAGAGCTGCGAGAACGCCAAAGAACCCTGCCAGTCTGGCCATCAAGCGATCACCCACCAGGTGGTCGAGGATGCCCTGCTGAAAATCGGAGAATTGCATTTGATTGCCGGGATACTGTGCGTCCAGCATGCGCTGCACGGCCGACTGCGCGGCAACAGGATCGCGTGATGCAATCACTATCGCCATTCCTTGATTCTGTGCCGTGACCGGAAGCTGAGCAGCGGGCACAAATGCCTGAGGCGGCGGGTCCGCGCGCAGATCTGCATATTTCGTATCCGGAATCACGGCGACAATCTGATAGGTGCGTGCGGGATAGAGCGGTTCAGGGCGCACGTGGACCTGAACCCCGAGAGGCGACAGCCCGCTGACATACTTCCGGACAAACGCCTGATTGACGATCAGCACCAAGGGCTTGCCGTTCGTGTCGTATTCGGTGAAGTTAGGGGACACCTCACGAAACGGAAATTTATGTACGCTAACGAAGGTCTTTGACCGCTGGGGCTTCCATGCGCTGGCCAGCAACTTACCGCATGACTTTTCAGGCATTACGGAATAGCTTCCGGATTGTCGCCACCCTGAAGGAATGAATCGGCGATCCGGCGACACCCAACCCATTCCTGCCAGGCGCGATAAAGTCGGCTCACTTCGGATCGAAGACAGCATAGTGTCCTCCACCGCTAATTAGGACTCGCTGGAAGAGCAAGGTTGGCAACAAACCGTCTTCATTTCGTCCTGAGAGGCTCTCCTGAACGCCCACTGGTGTCACGAATGAGATCTGGGTGAAAATATGGTTGCCGATCTGCATATTTCTGCAGCGGCACGACGGCAAAGGCGCGCTGCGCAATGGTCGAGGGCAAACTCCAAGGCAAACGAAACCCGGAGGCTCTCACGGAGAGCCCCCGGGCTTGAAGTGGATTGAGCAAGCATCATTATTTCTCCGACGCGATCAGCACGACTTCGTCCTTCGATTGGTTCTTTCTCAACTCCGTTTGCCGCGAGTTGATCTTGATCTGGTTGCCGAGAGAGCTGTGCCGGTTCCACACTTCGGCGAGGAAATACTGGTTGCCATAGCGATGGAAAACCAGCTTGGCGTCGGCAACGGGCTTCAACGATTGGCAGGAAGTCGAAAGAACGAGTGTCCCTGCGTTCGAATTCACGTTGTGGACCGAGAGTGTCGGTCCCCCCCAAGGTCCGACGGCCGTGACTTCATACTCGCCGGCCGGAAGCTGGACATTTCCTGCGGTGAATTCGAAGGGCACAGTTATCGTCAGGTGAGTAGTTTGCGCTTGGGTGGCTGCGCTCATCAGCAGCGCCAGGGACATCGCGAGTGACAACAGATTCTTTTTCACGGTAGGTCTCCTTTTCTTGTGTTGGCCGAGCGCATGGAACTGGTCGAGTGGAGCGAGCTGAGCTACGGTCAACGTCTGCTCTTCGGGCGCGATCGTCGCGAGCGCCGACTTGATCCGCTCGATGAGATTCGCGGCGCTATAGTGTGCGCGCACTTTGGTGGTGGTATCGGTCATAACGATTCTCCAAGAACGGTTGTTAATGGGGCGGTTGATCCGAACTAAGATGCAGTCGCATTGCCAGCGAGGGCCTGAGCCGCCTTGGGCTGAGGACGCACCAGCCAATAGAGAGCGACGACGTGCGTGATCATCAGCACGGGCACGTAGATGATCGGGATCACGTACGTGGCGCCCAACTGGCCCGCTAGCGCAGGAAGCCCTCCCTGGACGGCGTGGTAGTAGTCGAGGATAAGGTCGGTCGTTCCCACAAGATTGAAGGCGAAGACGAATAGCCAAAAAAGCGGACGTATCCGTACCGTGAGAAGCGCCAACATGGCCAGCAACCCGGTCGCCAGGTCGCCGTAGGCGGCGAACGTGGCGAAACTAACGGGCAGGTTGGGGCCAACGACGCCAGGAAGAATAAAGACGAGCCCGAAGAAGCGAAAGCTGTGTAGGGTCGCGATTGCCCGGTGCGCTTCGACTCGGCCCATCGACCTGAGCTTGGGCAGAATGTAGACGCCGAAGCAGAGCAACCACGCAACATAACCTAGAACGAGATGCATTTGGAAGAGCGTTTGCGGCGACATTGGGCCTCCTGGTTGATGGGATGATATATATCATCCCATGCTTTTCATACAGCAACCTCATTGACCTGCGGCGCTGATAGAATTGGCATTCGCTCGGAAGAACTCTTCCAGCGTCTGTGGATTCCGGCCCGTGACCTCACGAATAGCGTTGGTAGCCTGGCGGGGTTCCTTACTATTCCGGAAGTATTGCCAAAGATGGGTCAGATGATCGAGTGCGTGGGGATTGATTCGCTCCTTCACTGCATCCGCCCACTGCTCGTCTGTGATTGGCACATAGCGAATCGGCCGCCCGATGGCTTTACCAAGGGTTTCGACAATCTGCCGCACTGTTAGAGTTTCGCTCACCAGCGGGTATACCTTTTCGGAGGGCGCGTTGGAGGCAGCCAAAAGAGTTGCGGCGACGCGGGCTACGTCTTCGGCGCCGGCGAGCGGAATGACTGCGTCGCCATCGCCCCAGGGTAGGAACGCGGCATTTTGCTCGGCCACGCTGCGGCTGACAAGCGCGCGTACGTTCTCGTAATAGGGTGGCGCTTGAATATGAACGGCCCCAATCTGCGCCCAGTCGAAAATACGATCAGCCAACCGGTGCTGCAAATTCCGGAATGACGGAGCGCGTTGAAGATCGCGAAATAAGGGATCATCTGGCGTACCCTGAAACTGCGAATTGTTCACAACCAACTCCACCCCCGCATCGCGGGCCGATGTGGCGAAGATGGTGGCGGCCTCAAGCAGCCCATCGGCCACCGGGTAGGTGAAGTAAGCGCGCTTCACATCTTTCATAGCCGCCTGGACCGAGGCCGGGTTGAGGAGGTCGCCTTCGATGATTTCTGCACCTTTTTGACGAAGCTCGTCGGACCTGGCATCGAGTTTGTGGACGAATGCGCGAACGGCAAGGCCTTGCTCGAGGAGAAGCATTGCGATGATGCGTCCGGTTGAGCCCTGCTGACCGCCGGCTGCACCTGTGACCAGAATTGGGTTAGACATTGGAGTCCTCCTTTCTTCTCATAGGATGATCTAATCATCTGATGGATTCGAACTTTCTTTGACCGCCGCGGCTGGTTGCATCGTGGGATGATCTCGAGCATCCTAAAATGAGCCATGCGTTACCGACCTGAACACAAAGTGGAAGTCCATCAGAAGATCGTGAGAGACGCCTCGCGACGAGTACGTGCTGAGGGTCTGAACGGCGCAGGGGTTGCGGCGGTTATGCGCGACACTGGTCTGACGCACGGAGGCTTTTACAAACACTTCGGGAGCAAGGATGAGTTACTCCTGGAGTCGCTCCGCGAGGCTTTCCGTGAGATCGCCGACCGCTGGGCTCAAGCTGCGGAAGAATCTCAACCGGGGGCAGCGTGGAAGGCGATTGTGAAGGCCTATCTAAGCTCGGAGTACTGCGATCACGCTGAGCGCGGCTGCCCGCTGACGGCACTTGCACCCGAGCTGGCGCGGGTCGACAAGAGGATGAGGGGACAGATCCTTGCCGAGCTCGTGAACTACAAGGATCGAATGGTTCCCTTTATGCCGGGCCAGCGAACTACCGACAAAGAGCGTGCTTTCTTTTCGATCTTTTCAACGATGATCGGGGCAGTTGAAATCGCTCGCATGCTGCCAGAACCCGCGATGCGAGAGAAAGTGCTGACGAGCGCAAGAGATTTCCTATTGCGCAGCTTTTGATTTTTGGGGTCAAGAAGGCGTCGTTCTCAAGTGTTGCGAAAAGGGCCAAAGCACGCATTGAGAGCCATCTTGTCTCTTACGTTCGAATTCCGGATGGATGGTCAGCTAAGCGGAAGTAATCTCGTTCATTGAAAAACGGGCACCTGACCAATTGCCTTAGAAA
>CAWHWJ010000007.1:0-216910 GCA_963833015.1 uncultured Acidobacteriaceae bacterium
CGACTCCCCAGGGGCAAATAGATCATTTAGCCGGGATTTTCGATTTGAACTTTTTGTCGGGCGAATTATACGCTTTCCTGTCCTCAACAAGAATAAATACGCCACCAGGGCGGGTCCCAACACCGCCGGCTTACCGGACGGTTCAACTCACGCGTCGGTTCGACCAAGGTGAGGATGGGTAACGCCCATATGGAGGAGAAGACACGAAACGGAATTTAAAGCACGCTAAGCGGCTGCAGCGGCCGCATGTGCCCCGGTGCGGAGCGGCCGGAATTGATTTGGACCGAGGGTCAGCGATGTTTCCCAGTGGTAATCGCCCGTTAAATTTATGTGCTCCCAGCCGAGTGGCGATAGATGGGCCAGATCACCGGGTGCCGGATCATGCCCCTGGTTGCGCAAGTGATCGACGGCGCGCTGCAAATAGGTCGTATTCCATAGAATGATGGCAGCGACGAGCAGGTTTAAACCGCTGGCGCGATGGCGCTGGTTTTCAAAGGAGCGGTCGCGGATTTCGCCGAGTCGGTTAAAGAATACGGCACGGCGAAGCGCATTTTGTTGCTCGCCCTTATTGAGGCCGACGTGGCTACGACGGCGCAGTTCTGGGTCCTGCAGCCATTGGAGCGTAAATAAAGTCCGTTCCAACTTTCCGAGTTCACGCAGCGCGAGCGCCAGGCCGTTCTGCCGCGGATAGGCCGCGAGCTTGCGCAGGATCACAGAGGCTGTGACCGTTCCTGTTTTGATTGACAGTGCGAGACGCAGCAATTCGAACCAATGGTCGCTGACGACACGAATATTCATGGTGCCCGCTATCATCGAAGCGAGCTCGCGGCGGCACGGTCATGCCCGGCAATAGATAGAGTCGCTTTTCCTTCAGGTCGCGAATGCGCGGCGCAAAGCGGAAACCCAGCAGCCGGCACATGGCAAAGACGTGATCCGAGAAGCCGCCGGTGTCAGTGTAGTGCTCGTTAATGACGAGGCTGCTCTGGTGATAGAGCAATCCATCGAGGACATGGGGCGCTTCGTTAGCGGTCGCGGTGATCACCTTGGTGTGGTACGGCCCAAACTGATCAGATAGATGAGTGTAGAACTTGACGCCTGGGTCCTGCCCGTAGTGCAGGTTCACCAATCCTCCGACTTCGCCACGACCGCCAGCGCGAAAGAACTGACCGTCCGAGGATGACGTGGTGCCGGTGCCCCAGTTATCCGCCAAGGGCTGGGTATGCTGCGCATCAATTAGGCTGGCAAGGGCCTGCACATAGCACTCCTCACGCACATGCCAATCGGCCGTCCAGGAAAGCTGCCGCCAAGTCGTCTCGTGACAGGCCTCGGACATGCGCGTGAGTCCGAGATTAATGCCATCGGCCAATACCGCGGTGAGTAGAGCCTGCCGATTTTTGGGCGGCGCCTGGGTGCGCAGATGCAAGAATCGATCACCCAGATTCGTCCACTGATCGACCTCCGCGAGCAGTTCGGTAATCTTGACGTGCGGCATCAACGCATATGCCTTTTCAGCGAATGCTTCTGCGGATTCCGGGGCATTCTGGCGCAATGGGGCGATGCGCAATTCCCCGTCCGCGAGCGTGACATCGGGCAATGTTTTCTCCCGAGCCTTGGCCGCGACCGTGGTCAGGTTGTCTTCGAGCCTTTGCCGGCACTCGGCCATGTAGGACGGCAAATGCGTATCAACTTCAAGAGGCAGCGGTTCTTTTTGCATCACCTTGAAGGTCGCGGCCGGAATCAAATACGTTTCGAAATCACGGTACTGGCGACTGCCGGTTACCCAGATATCTCCGGATCGCAGCCGGTCGCGCAGTTCGGCGAGTGCGCACAGTTCATAGAAGTGCCGGTCCACTCCGCTAGCTGGAAATACATAGGGCCGCCAGCGCGGTTTCACAAAACTGGTCGGCACGTTTTCAGGCAGCGTTCGCTTGCCGCTAGCATTGAGGTCGCGGAGCAAATTGATAGCCAGCAGCAACTCGGCAGCGCTTGGCGCAGCATGGAATTCGAAATGTGCGAGCAGGAGCGGTGCGAACCTGCGGACGCTGCCGTATCGCTCATCGAGCAACGCGAGATAGTCAAATTCTTCCGGCTGAGCAAGTGTCTGCGCCTCAGCCACGGTCGATTCGAACTTGAGCCATGGCACCACGGCTTCGATGGCCGCAAATGCATCGCTGCCACTGGAGCGCGCCTCGATGAGTGCTTTGCCTATCCGGGCGTAGAGCCGCACTTTCTCGTTGATCGATTTGCCGCTGGAGTGAAACTGCTCGGCGTGCGCGCGCTCGGATTTCTTGAATAGCTGACCGACCAGATGCTCGAACATATTGAGCGCCTCGTCGGTGAGTGTGGCCGTGAGTTCCAGCACAAGAGCCGTGAGTGTGGCGTAGCGACGCAGCGGCTCGAACTCCGCCAAGTGCTGTACGGTACTCTGGGCACCCTCGCGAGCGAGCTTAAGCCAATAGTTCTGGTGAACACGGGTGGCACGCTCGGGCTCAATGTCGAGAGCGCGAACTAAGATCAGTCGCTCGATGAGCTTTGGAAAATTGCCTGTCGTAGCGGCATAAGCGGTCTGCCGTAACCACGCCAGTGTGCTTTGTCCGCCACCGATGCGTACCTCGAGCAGTTGATCGAGCGATTGACGTTGCTGATCGGTCAAGCCGTCAGTGAGCCGCCGCCAAAGTTGTCGCTGCCCGCGGGCTCGAACCGAGCCCGCTAACCGTTCAATGGCCGGGAGCGGTGGACAGACGATGCGACGCGTTCGCAATTCTTCAATCAAGATAGCCACCAGTGTCGGTCCATGATCGGTGGCGAGAGCCGTCGGCAACAGCCACGCTGTGAGCTCCCGATATAGGGCGCGACTCAATGGGCGAAGCCCAAGGGCAGCTTGAATCTCAAGGGCGTGTTCCCGGCGAGTTTGATCACGTTCGGCATAATCGCCGAAGTGCGCTGCATCGAGGCCCAGTTGTTCGGCGACGAAGGCGCATAGTTCGGCAGGTGGTTCTTCGCCTTGTTGAAGTATCCGTCCTGGGAAACGTAGGTAGCAGAGCATGAGTGCGAAGCCAAGACGATTAGGCTCGCCGCGGCGACGATTGATCAGAGCTAGATCCTCGGAGCTGAGCGTATAGTGGCGCACCATCGTGCGCTCATCGCTCGCGGGAGATTGAAGACTGAGCCGTTGCGATTCGGTAAGCAGTTCTTGGCGTGGCATTAGCTGTCCCTGTTGAACTATACTTTAAACAGACCGATACTTTGCCCAGCAAAAGGCGCGTTTTTCGGGGTGTTTAGCCTGAAGGGTCAAGAAGGGTTCAATTGGGACAGTCTGCAGCGCTTTATTGCCGGGTATCAACCGCCGACCAAACCTGTGCCCGCCAGGAACGGGACCTACGCGCCTTCGCCAAGAAGGCCGGCTACAAAGTCGTCGGCGTCTGGAAGGAAACCGCCTCGGGGGCAAAGCAGGAGCGAGGCGAACGCAAGAAGGTCTTGGCTTTGGCGCAGGCCCGCAAGGTCGACGTAATCCTAGTCACCGAACTGACCCGCTGGGGCCGGTCGATGCTCGATCTGTTCCACACGCTGCAGGATCTACAAGCTTGGGGTATCTCGCTGGTCGCTCAGACCGGCTTGCAGTTCGATCTGCGTAGCGCACAGGGCAAATTGATCGCCTCCTTGATGGCGGCGCTGGCGGAGTTCGAGCGGGATCTCCTGCGCGAGCGGGTCCGTTCGGGCATCGCGGCGGCTCGCAATCGTGGCGTCGTCTTCGGCCGGCGACCCGGTCAGCGCGTCAAGGCGGATCGTTTCGCGCCCAAAGTGTTAAAGCTTGTCAGCGAAGGCCAGTCGTACCGGGAAATAAGCCATCGGCTCGGGTTGAGCAAGAATACGATCCTAGATATCGTCAAGCGCGACCGCGTTGCCTAGTGGGGGTCACCACACCACGTCAAGACGTCAAGACTAGTATGTTAAGGCCTCGTTGCGAAAACTTATCGCCTTCAGGAAGTCAATCGCAAATACTTTTTACGACGCAAAAACACAAAGCTGTCATGGAGCCCCCCACTGTACGAGGAGCCGGTTACACAGCCAAGTGGATTAACGGCTGGTGCGTTTTGATTCGATCGCTTCGACGATCAGATGAGGAAACCCAAAGAGGTCATTGATGAGAACTGGCGGTGTGAGGACAGAGCACGCCAGGGGCAGCAGGTGGCGTAGCTTTACGCCTTTTGTCGAATGGGAGCCCATTACTCTTAGATGGACGTACAACGATAAGACAGGCGTCGACAGGGAATCTGTCCCGGACAAATTCAGGTTTTGCGATTGAGAAGCTTATCGTGAACGCGGTGAACTCATCTTTGGCGCGTCAGACGAGCGTGACCTTGCCGGTGGCGAGGTCGTAGTATCCTGCGACAATTTTCAACTTGCCCTCCTTCACCATCGGCGCCAGGACCGGCGAGGCCTTGCTGAGGAGCCCAGCCTGGATAGAGGCGTTGGCCTTAGTAGCGGCGGCGAGGTCGGAGCCGGCCTGATCGACGGCGGGCTGAATGTGGGGGAAGAGGGAACTGATCTGCCCCGGGACATCTTTACCGGCGATGGTGGCTTTGACAGCTCCACAGCCAGCATGGCCGAGGACCATGATCACCTTGGTTCCGAGGACAGCGGCGCCGAATTCGAGACTGCCGATGATCTCGGACGTGGCCACATTGCCGGCTACTCGGGTAACGAAGATGTGTCCGATGGTCTCGTCGAAGATAGTTTCTACGGGCACGCGCGAGTCAGCGCAGGAGAGGACGGCAGCGAAAGGTTCCTGCTTCTCGACGGTGTGGTCACGCAGGATTTGCATGTCCTTGTCGAAGCTGGTGATGCGGCCGGAGACGTAGCGTTCGTTGCCGTCCATGAGGGCCTTGAGGGCCTCGTCAGCGGTGAGATTGCTCTGGGCGAGGACGGGCTCGGTGCTGAGAAAGCTGATCGAGGCGGTGCCGGTGAGGGTAGCGGCCGTTCCGGCGAGAGCCGTGCCGAGGAATCTGCGGCGGGAGAAAGTGGCTTGGGGCGAGTTCGGGACACTGTTCATTGGGAGTTCCTCCTTACGTTGTTACGGCGAAGAAATCATAACCCACGACGCCAGTACAATTCGCGGAAAACAGGATCCAGCGGCGCGGTTCCGGGAGCTGTTCGAGTTTCACCAACAAGGCTTCATTTGGATTTGCGTGGAACCTTATAGGCGAGTGAGATGCCGACGATTTCGTTGGTGTCCCAACCCGGCGGCAGGTTAACAGACTGCAACATGTAATAAGGCCGAATGGAAAACGAATCGGCGATGGGAAACCGGACTCCTATCTGGAAGCGGTTCTGGGTGAAACTGCTGCCGCCATTGGCGAAGGGGTTGTTCCAGGGGACGAGGAAGAACTCGTTGTTCACGACAACCACCGGTCGCCATGCAGTGTGTAGTGGCAGGGTGTACTCGACGCCGGGGCGAAATCGAAAGCGTGCCGAAGCGGGCCGGTCATCTGGGAAGCGTTCCTCGACGAGGGTGCGGAGGATCGGTTTCCACGGGCCACGGGATATGCTCAGGGTGAGATTGAGCTGCAGTCGGTTTTCGTAGGCAATGGCAGGATTGCCAGGAAAGCGCTGGTAGCGATAGATCGGTATCAGCGTGAACCACGGCCGCAGACGAAAGGCCACGCCGCCTTGAACGAAATACTCGAAGAGGTTGGATGCTCCCTCATCGAGCCGCTCGTGGAATTCGACATCGAGAGATTCATTGCTTGAAAAGGGGGTGGAGATTCCCTGATCGAGCCAGAGCCCTACTTGCTTCTCATCTTCGGGATCCTCGGGTAGCGGTTGTTGCTGCGCTCTGGCCGGAATGGCCAGAACGCAACTGCACAGCACCGCAAGCACGCAAGCGATGCGCCGCGTCGTCATCCACTTAACTGTGGAACCGTCTCCCACGCTCCGGAGAGCGTAATTCCGCCATTCGTCGGAACGGAACCAGGACTTCCAGTGCGGTTTCGTAGACACGCTCGGACTTCCAAATAGTTAGCAGTAGGGTTCACTCTGCGGCAGGGACCCAGACGTTGTCGGCAGCCGCAATTTCTACACCCGGCTCTTCGGTTGAGATTTTGACGCGCTGCAGCCCAGCCTTCTTCTTCGGAGTGGCCTCGAAAACCAGGTAGTACTGATTGTCAAAAATTTTCTGCAAACGATCCAGGTAGGGCTTGAAGCTGACCGGGTTTAGGGTTCCCAGAGCGAAGTATTCCCCGCCTGTTTCGTCAGCGATCTTGGCGATACCGGATTGACCCAATTGCGCTTCCCATGCGTTCCGGCCAATTCGCCCAACCCCGGTGGTATAAATGGAATGAACAATGACACCGGAGCGTTGGCTGGCCATGCTTGCCGGATCTGCGTCCACGCTGATCGTAGCCATACCAGGACTGCTACCGATCGACCCGATTGCAGGCGGCGCGTTGCGGGATCTGGAGGGGACACCGGGCGCTGGCAACGAAGACGAAGGCCTTTCGCCGCGCAGCCGATCGATTCCATCGGTTACCATTAACACTTCGCGCCGAACTTTCTGCTCCGGCCAACCTTTCACCAGACTGATGAGCGACAAATAAGGGCTATCCGATGCCGACAAAGTGCCGCGCGGCAGACGGATTGCCTTGGCTGCGAGGGCATGGTCGGCAGTGAAGTTCTGAACGATTTGGACGTTTGCGTTTGACATGTAGCCGATGCCGACTACGGTCGTTGCCGGCAGGGCGTTCACGAAGTCACGAATGTCATTGAGATTGTTTCCGATACTGTGGTCGCAGGTCTCGTCGATCAGAATAAAGAGCTGGAGCGCGGCATTGTCGCCACGGGCTGGAATCAACTGGTTCACCTTGAGAACATTCTTTCCCTGTTTCACCTGGACGTTATTGGGCTTCAGCGTGGCCAGTTCACTATCATCGCTAAGGCCCTCGGCGGCAATGACCATGTGAACTTGAACGCCAGCAGGAGTGGCATTTTCTTGTGAATGTCCGAACCGCGCATTCAATCCCAGTGCACACAATGCAACAACTGCCACTCCAAGTACAAGCTTGCGATTTGTCATGACTCCTCCTTGTCAGAAATAACAGCCCGTTGGCCGCTACAGAAATCCAGGAAACGCCGCAGTTGGGAAAAGGAATGGCAAGTCTCAGACCAAATCAATGTGGGATCATAACCTATTGCAGGCGCGTAGATTAGTAAACCAAATTGGGCGAGCTTCATGCCCCGAGTTGCTGTATTCCCCGACATCTCGGGGGAACGCCCGAAATGTCGGGGGGAATTGTCGATTTAAGAGCCGTGGTTTTGACTTCAAGCCGCCCTTGGCTTGGTACTGGAAGGCGGAGGAGCTCTGGGCCGGGCACATGTCGGGGTGATTCAGTGGTTGGAAGAACACCGCATCCCTGTGAACTATATCGCCGGCACCAGTATGGGCGGGCTGGTGGAGTTTATGCCACCGGCCGAAATGCGGAACAGGTTTACGATGTCGTCAAGGACATTCATTGGAACCAGGTGATGAACGGGCAAACCCCGTTCGACAACCGTTCATTTCGAGTAAGAGGACGCGCGTAAATACCCTGGTACAGTGGAGCTTGGCCTGAAAAAAGGGTTGCAGTTCCCGTCCGGATTCAATTCCGGTCAAGAGGTCTCGCTTGTTCTCGACCGTGGGGAGAGCGGCTAGTACCCGAGTAAGCGTTTGATCTCACTCGATTCTTTGTTATTTGTAATCTCCGCGGTGCAGAAGCATTTATGAAAAGCGGCGGCATTCGTGGCGCGTGGCGATCGAAGATCGTCCTCAGGATTGCTCTTACGCCAGGGCTGGTGTTGGCGGGCGAGTCCACCGCAAAGCAACCGGAGCCCGCGGCCCCTCCGCAGGAAGCCATCATTACCTTCTGGAACCGTGACATTGCCACGCTGCGGGGCACCATCGCCGGCGCCGATCCTGAGGCGCGAGCCGAGAAGGTCGCCGAGCGCCTCAATGCTCTGCCACTGACCGCCCGGGCCAGCGACATCGCCACTCTCCCCTTCAGCGTCGAGGGTCAGGACGGCATCGGGTTCACCTGTAACGGCAGAATCCTCTTCTACATTGGTACCAACGACCTCGACCTGGAATCGCGCGAGACGCTTCCGCTTGTGACGCAGCGAACGCTGCGCAATCTGGACGACGCCCTGCAAGCACGCTCTGCGGAACGATCGTGGCCGGTGCTCCGTTCGGCGCTGTTGTTCACCCTTGGCGGACTGGCGCTGCTGGTCATCGCCGTTGTGCTGATCTGGAACGCACACCATTATCTGGTGGCCAAACTCCGGCGCAGGCGACCACTGGTCCGCGCACCATTACAACTGTTCGGCGTTGATCTCAGGCCGCCGATCGAGAGCCTGGCTTATGCAATATTGAAGGCCACCGCGTGGGTCTTCGTCATCGCTGCTCTCTACTCCTGGACAACGCTTTCGCTTGGCCAGTTCCCGTATACCCAGCCTTGGGCCGACAAGCTCGGCGGCTATATATTCGGACTATTTCAGCAGTGGGTACGCTCTGGGGTGCACGCTCTGCCGGGCTTACTCGCAGTCATCCTGATTTGCATTATCACCCGCTGGATCGTTCGCGTCGCTCATGCGTTTTTTGACCAGGTTACGTTTGGGCGAATACGCGTTTCGGGGCTCGACCCCGACGTGGCGGGGGCCACGCGGCGCATTTTTACCGGCATCGCCTGGATCTTCGCTGTGGTCGTCGCCTATCCCTATATACCGGGCTCGGGCACCGATGTTTTTAAAGGCATCACCGTGTTCCTTGGCTTGATGATTTCTCTTGGTTCCACTGGGATCATCAACCAGGTGATGAGCGGCTTGTTCGTGGTTTACTCCCGCGCGCTCAAGACCGGCGAATGGGTGCAGGTGAACGATGTTGAGGGCGAGGTGCTTGAGGTGGGGTTGCTTGCCGGCAAGATTCGCAGCCCCGAAGGACAAGAGATAACCATTCCCAACTCAGTGCTCGTGAGCACCTCCACGAAGAACTTCACCCGGCTAGGGTATCCCGATGGCATGGCTATCAGTGCCACAGTAACCATTGGTTACGATGCTCTGTGGAGGCAGGTGGAGGGGCTTCTACTGCTCGCTGCCGATCGCACACCCAACATCCGCAAAGAACCGAAACCGTATGTGCGCCAGCGGCAACTCGCCGACTTTTATGTGAGTTACTTGCTGGTAGCACGGATTAAAGACGAGAAGCTGCGCCTGGAGACGCTCTCCAATCTACATGCGCAGATTCAGGACGCATTCAACGAGTACGGCGTGCAGATCATGTCGCCGCACTTCATGATGCAGCCGGAAGGCGCAGTCGTCGTTCCATCGTCAAAGTGGCATTCGCCTCCAGCAATTGCCAGCGCAGCTGAAAACGCAACAGGCGGCTGCAAAAAATGAATAGCCGGCTTGTGTTGGGAGACGGGACGGCAGATTGCAACTTCGATATCTCCTTCTTCTCACTGGCGTAAGAGCCATAAACAAACCGGCAGCGGATGGCTGCTGGAGTGGTATGTTGCCTGGCCGACCACCGGCGAGGCCAGCAGACTTAACGCATTTCGAGATGCTGACGTTCTGGTATGACACCGACGCCATCAGAGCGTTTCGCTGGAGACGACTACAGCATGCGCAAGTACTTCGTGGACCTAGCTGCCGAGTGAGCAACCGACGCTAAAGAAAATCACACTGATCAAGATGCCGTGACGCACATTTCAAGAACAAGGGGAAGGTTATGAAAAGAACGTCTTACGAATCGCTGGATAACGGAGCTACGGCACCGTGTGCTTCTGGTTAGCCTTCGTCGTCAATTCCTCTTGTGGTTCTACGTGAACAAGAACCTCTGCTACATGCGGCAAAGCCCCGAGAATTTCATCTTCGACCTTATGCGACAGCAGATGTCCTTCGCGCACGGTCAGTTCTCCGTCGACAACAACGTGAAGGTCCACATAGAAACTGAATCCCATTTTGCGAACGAAGCACTTGTCCAAGCCAAGGATGCCCGGCACACTAGCGGCTATCGCTCTTATCTGTGCTTCTATGTCCGGGTGTGGGGCAATGTCAGAGAGTTCAAGAATCGCAGCACGCAGTTGCTTCCAAGCATTGTAGAGAATCACTAATGCAGCGCCCACGGCTGCCCAGCCATCAGCAGCTTCCCACCCTGGTCCCCCGAGCAGCGCGATTGAAATCCCCATGAAAGCAAACGCTGATGTGAGGGCATCACTTCTGTGATGCAAGGCGTCACTCTTGACTGCCGTGCTATCGATTGAGTCGCCCACCGACGCGACGTGCCGGAACAGCAGTTCCTTGATGATGAGCACACCCGCGAGCACGACCAGGGTGTAAGGTGCAGGCGCGCCGTGCGGTGCGGTAATTTCACGAATACCTTCGTAAATGATGGCCAATGCAGCCGCCATCAACGTGAGACTAACCACCAGGGCGGCAACAGGTTCAGCTTTCCCATGACCATAGGGGTGGTCTGCATCCGGCGGCTTAACCGCGATCCTTAGGCCAAAGTAAACAATCAGACCGCTGAACACATCGGCGATGGACTCTAAGCCGTCCGCAACCAACGCGAATGAACGCCCCAGCAGACCAGCAGAGCACTTGATTAGGCCCAATCCGAGATTCACGAAGATGCCTAGAATCGCGGACTTCATCCCCCGCTCTGCAGCGCTCTTCATAGGCACTCTTCCACCAGATTATCTCTGCAATTCATGTGGGCGGATTGAGCCGTGACTCTCGCTGATGGTAGGACCGAATCGATTCACGTCATCGATCAGATGATTGAGCGTGTCGCTATAGCCGGTGAAAATGAGGAGTCTGGCACGATCAGCGATCAAAAGGGCCGATGGCACAAGGTCCCGATCGGCCAGCCCGATAACTGCTCCATCGATCCGCCGGCAAACAGGTCACAAGTGAGGCCCACACTTTTCTTCAGAAACAGCTTGACGCGGCACATCCCAAACTTCTTCATTTTTTCGCCCCGGGCAGAGCCGGCTGTGTGATCGGCAAATCTACACTGATGGCAGCATGGTCTGATAAACGCGGGTCCAGTGCTTCGTTCGATTCGTTCATGGTGCGTGCAAAGGCTGGCGCGAAGCGATAGGAGTCAGGCGTTTTGGGATCGTCTTTCAAATAGGCTTTTACAAATATCCAGTCCAGCCTGAATTTTCCTACCGCTGCGAGGGTGCGGGGCAAGGCGAAGGTTGTGACAAATCCCTTGCTGGCGCGTTCGTTCGAGTTGCCCAGGGTTCCCGTACGGTCGTTCACCGAAAGCGCCGCATCTCCACGAAAATCAATGCGGGTTCCGTCATCGAAACGATACTTGTCCAGATCCTTAAAGAATCCCTGTTCGGGATTGGCCGCCAGCAAAGGAACTCCCGACGCAGTGGGGTCGGCCTGGAACTTCGCCGTCTTGAAACCGAAACTGGCGACGTCCATGATAAGCCCCACTCCTGTCGCGTACTTGATTCCCTGCGTGGCCCAGAACGTGGGATTGTTAATCTTTTTCAGCGCCGCCGATTTTAAATTGAGAACAGAGCCATCCTGCCCCGTCGTATTCATATCCCCGGCGACGATCACGGGATTGTGAATTGGCCGAATCACGTCAAGCAGCTCATCTGCCTCCTTGACTCGGCCTTTCGGTGTCGTGCGGTTCTCCAAGTGAGTCGCGACGATGGTGACCTGCTTTTCCGGTAGATCAGGCACATCGATCGTCGCAATAAGGTTGGTGCGGCCTCCGCGACGTACCTCGCGCACGATTTGTTCGGCGAAGACCAGGCTTGCACCCTTGCGTTTACCGGCCTCGAGAGATCCATACTTGTTCTCGCCGTTGTACCAGTTGTACGCCTGATACTGAAAGGGCAGGAGCTTCACATCGCGAAGGGGGTAGCGAGAAAGAATTGCATTGCCGTGCAGCGCAAGAAGATGATTCTTGTCGGTGCCGAACAATTCGTCCAACTCCTTGCGCTCGGCTTCATTTTCCACATTCGCGAACGATTGCGTACCCAGCACCTTGGGATCAACCTCTACAAATTCGACGCCATAGGCCCAATTCATCTTGAGTGCATCGGCGAGATCCTTTACGACTGCCCGGTAGTCGCTTCTCTTCATGCCCCAATCGACCTCATTCAGCACGAGCACGTCTGCCGATTGAAGCACGTCCATCTGCGCATTCAGCACCTCGTCGTCTATCTTAGCTGTGCTGGCATTGTTGGCAGCCTCGCTGTGTACTTTGGCGAGGAATCCCTGCTTGTCGGTCAGCGACAACTTGATCGCGTCGAACTCGGCTCCTCTCTCGATGTTCCATTCGACGACGCGCAGCGAGGGCCCCCTACCCTTGATATCGGGGCGAAGAGGTTTTATTCCTGCGAAATACGCTTCGTTGTTAACAAACGGAGTCGTCAGCAAAGTGTGGAGTTTGGCCGCCAGGGCGGGATCGACGGTCTCCTGCTCACCGAGTGCCACCAGTTCCGAGTAGGTCAACAGCGGCGGCTGTGAGCTGCGGATGTAATCCGATCCGTTCTTATTCTGTGCCGATGCCATGGAGCACAAAATCGATACCAGGAACAAGACAAGTCGCGCTGTGGCCGCCAAAGCATCTCCACTCGGTGGGAGAAACGTGGCTGTGCGATATGTTCTAGGCGTTCGTCCGAACCTCGTCATGGTGACAGTTCCCTCATATGATCGGCGTCCGCGTCGCTGGGTTCCCCTTCGCGTAGCTAGATCGTCCGAAACAAGTTCAAGTTCTTGCTGTAGCCGGCGGCACACCATCATGTCATACCGATCGAGTCCCAACGCAAGTGTTTTCTGGTGAGAGCGAAAAGTGTACATGTCACTCTTCTGCCAGCACAGCCGCTTCCTCGGCGTCAGCGATGGCTTTTTGATCAGTCGGACTCAGTCTAGACGGCGATACGTCAATAGTCACTTTCACGATCGTTCCGGTGAAATTGTTGTCCCCTTGTTTGTAATCGTCGGACACCGCAGTTTCGGCATCCATTCCCACATCCGCTCCCTCGTCTCCCGAGAAGGCGAAGGGCACGGTCTTGGGAACGTGTCCTTCCGCCACCTGGTTTCCGTCGACGTAAAGGATGCACTTGCCACCCGTTCCCGGCTTCGGTGCATCGGGAATGAACTCGTATTTGATCTCGTGCTTGCCTGCGGAGAGCGCTGAAGGATCGGCGATATTCGTCCTTTCCACACCAAAGAAGTTGTATTCGTGATGGACCTTCCCATCTTTCATGTAGAGCGTCCAGCCCGCAAATCTGCCACCTTGCGCGATAATCACGCCGTTCGCGTTGCCGTCGCGCAGCTCCACGGACGCAGTGATCGTGTAATGACGGTTCTTCACATTGATGAAGGCGTTCTCCATCATGCCTACCATCCCGGGATACACGGTCAACTCTGTGCGGGTCCCCATGAGGTCTGGTCGTCCCGCGATCGCAGGATTGAAGCGCTCTGACCGGCGGTCGTCGATGGGCAAAACGTGATTGCGGATCGCTTCCTTCATAAAGAGGTCCTGCATCTCTTTCAGCTTTGCAGGGTCTTTCGCCGCAAGATTGTGGGCTTCGCTGAAATCGTCTGCGACATGGTAGAGTTCCCACACGTCGTCCGTGAGCGGCGGATTTTGCACCACGATCCATGGAATGGAATGGCGCGCGCATGCGATCCATCCGTCGTGGTAGATGCCGCGGTTGCCAAACATCTCGAAGTACTGCGTCGTGTGCGTCTCTTTTGCGCTGGCGTTGTCGAAGGTATAGATCATTGAAGTTCCATCGAACGGAAGCTGCTCCGTGCCGTTCACGCTCTTTGGAAATGGCAGGCCTGCCGCCTCCAGCACGGTCGGTGCGATATCGGTAACGTAAGTGAACTGCGATCGGATCTGTCCCTTGTCCTTGATGCGCGCCGGCCAATAGATCACCACCCCGTTCGTAGTCCCGCCGTAGTGCGAAGCGATCTGTTTGGTCCACTGAAAAGGAGTGTCGCCGGCCCATGCCCAGCCTATCGCATAATGGGGGAACGTGCTCGGGCCGCCCCAATCATCCAGGTGCGGCATGTTGATGGCCGCATTCTGGACGATGCCGTTCAGCGCCATCATCTCGTTATAGGCTCCCAGGGGCCCGCCTTCCGCGCTAGCGCCGTTGTCGCCGGTGATGTAGATGAAGAGGGTATTGTCCATCACGCCCATCTGATTCAATGCGTCCACGAGCCGTCCGATCTGCTCATCGGTGTGCTCGCCAAAGCCGGCGTAGGTTTCCATCTGGCGCGCTTCGAGCTTTTTGTCGTCTGGTGTTTGCGAGTCCCAAGAGGGAATCTCTTTCGGACGCGGGGTCAAGTCCGCATTTGCCGGAATTACGCCCATCCGCTTCTGGCGTGCATAAATCTCTTCATTCAGCTTGTCCCACCCTTCATCGAACTTGCCTTTGTAACGGTCGATGTATTCCTTGAATATCTGGTGTGGTCCGTGAACTGCGCCGGGCGCAAAGTAAACGAAGAACGGCTTGTCGGGCGTCAAGGCATGTTGCGCCTGCATCCAGTTGATCGCCTGATTGGTCATATCAACGGTCACGTGATAAGTGGGGTCGTTGTGCGGAAGTTCCACACGGGTCGTGCCATCAAAGAGTGCTGGCGACCATTGATTCGTTTCGCCGCCGATAAAACCGTAGAACTTGTCGAAGCCGGAGTGGGTCGGCCACCGGTCGTAGGGCCCGGAGACAGAAACCTCCCATGGTGGCGTCTCGTGGTACTTGCCAAATGCTGCGGTACTGTAGCCGTTGAGACGCAACATCTCCGCCAGGGGCGCAACGCTGAGGGGACGAATGCCGGTATTGCCGGGGAAGGCGGTGGCGAGCTCTGCGATGGCTCCGGCGTTGGCCACATGGTGATTGCGGCCGGTGAGCAGCGCATTCCGTGTTGGCGAACACAGCGCCGTAACATGAAAGTTGGTGTAGCGCAGTCCTTGGGCCGCGAGCATATCGAGTGTAGGCATGTGGATGGGACCGCCAAAAGCACTGGGCTGCCCGAAACCCATGTCATCCAGCAACACTATGACAACATTCGGAGCACCCTTCGGCGCTCCGATTTCGAAACGCGGGGGCGCCTTAACGTTGCGGGCATCGAGTTCAGTGATCACCGGCGGTTGCGGCTCGGGAATAGGCAGTACCGTACGATTTAAGGCGTCCTGCGACCAGCACAGATCGGCGATGGCGACAAAGATCAAGAGTTGCAAGGCTAAGCGCGAGATTCTCATTGAATCATTCCTCCGTGGCCGCCACAGCACCTCCACTCGGTGGGAGAAACGTGGCTCTGCGATGTGTTCGTCCGAACCTCGACATTGTGACAGCTTCCCTATATCTCGTATTGATCGGCGCCGATCGTGTCGAGCTTGGGCCAATAGAGTCGTATCCACGCGCCTGCCGTAAAAGCATAAAGCTGACTCCATCAGGCTCAATTTCTCCAGGCGCAGATCAGGAAACGATTGCCAGGGACTTTCGGAACTTCGGACTGGCAAATTCATCGACGACCGTACCGAAAGTCAGCAGAACTGTTATTGCCAGCTTCTTTAACGTCATGCGACCCTCCACGTGCTGGTAACAAAATCGATGGTCATTTTGACTTGTTCGGCGGGGGATACAGCGTCCTTAGCGGTCCCAAGCCGAACTAACTGCGTACGCTCGTGCCTAATCAACGCGACGAACAGGAGGGGGAGCCCACGCCCCGTTCACAGCTTCATCCTTGGGCCAGTACAACCGAAGCATCAGTATGAATTCACCACCGGGAGCTGGAAGCCAGTTGGATTGTTTGTCGGCTCCAGGAGGCTCCTTCTGGATGTACAAGTCCATGGAGCCATCTTTATTCTGTTTGAACTTGTCCCGAGAGCTTAACGCATACCGGTTGATGGGGTTGGGGACCAGGAAGTATTCGTTGTCGTACGTCGTGAGAGACCAGAATCCTCGCGGATTAATCGGTGGCAGGTCTGCAGCAGTGAAGTGCATAACGTAGCGGTTTGCGCCGTTCAACAGTTTTCCGTCTCCGTCTACTCGGGCAATTGGATAGAACGCATCCGCGGGCAAATTCCCGCCAACTCCGATGTACGCGATGAGCGCCCGTTGCAGATAATCAGTACCGTAGTGACCCGAACCAGTGGAGCCAGTGGTCACAATCCATCCGTTGACTTGCTTCTGCTGGGCATAGTGTCCCATGATGTTCTTGCGGGCCGTCTGCGGGACACGCGAGAGTCCCTGCGCCACATTGGTGGGCAGCTTCGAAAAGTCGAAATCGCCGGCAATTCCCAAACGAGTAAGGGTTGCAACCATCGGAGCGTCTTCTGGTGTGGGAGGATTGCTCTTCATCAGAGTCGCAAGGTGCTTGAAAAATGTAGCGGCATCCAGTTTGTCGATCTGATCCCTGGGAGGTGTTGTCATGTCAATATTGGGATCGATTATCCCTTTCTCTGGCGTAAATTGCTTTCCAAACGATGCCAGCGGGACGAGCGTATATTGGTCCTGCAACGCATGCACAGCTTCGAGATCCCGTGCCGTTCCAGAGCTATAGGTTCGGCCTACGATCCAAACCATATTTGTGCCTGACTTGATTTGTTGCACTCCGGCAGGGAGCGCTCCCGTCCATTGTGGACCGGTTATGGCGTAGTCACCGGCTTTATCGCCGGTGGTTCGCGTACCGGGGCTCCCGATGACTTCTGTCCAGCCATCGAGAATGGGCATCAGGTAAAAACGGTTGTGTGTGTCGGGAAGGTGCAAAACATAAGGACCAGGCGAAAGGTCCAGCCACGCTGTTGAATACAGAGTATCCACATTTGAGCCAGCAAGGTCGCGCTTCGATGCATCGGGGAACGAACGGAAATGCGCGAATTGACCCATCGGCGCTAGCTTGCCCTGAGGCGAAACCACATTCGTCGACACTCGTCGTACCGAATCCATCACAAGCAGCGGATAGCCGTAGACATAGGCGTCCACCCCAAGCTGAAATGCTTCTTGCTCAGTTAGAGGTTGTTGCTCTGGAACAGGTGAGCCATGCTTACAAGCGGCCATAAAGCAACTGCAAATCACGAACAAGCATATTGCTGGTCTCATCTCGTATCCTTCCGAAAGTGCTGCGATTCTCCGGAATTCTTGGTCCCGTGGACAGATCGTGTGAGCAGAGTCGAACTACTGCTCGTTGATTGCGGGAGGCTTCCACGTCCCATCAATGATGGAAGGTGGCGTTTCCTTCGGCCAATAGAGTCGGAGCATGACGCTAAATTTCCCCTTCGGCGCCGGTAGCCAGTTCGCCTCCGTCGCTTTGCCCGGCGAGTCAGCCTGAAGATACAGGTCCACCGAGCCGTCCCTGTTGGTGACAAACTTGTCTCGCTGGCTGAGCGTATAGCGATTCAGCGGATTAGCAGCCAAGAAATTGTTTTCGTCATACATGGTCAGCGACCAGAAGCCCTTCACCGGCGGGAACTGTCCTTTGTCAAAACGAAGTACGTATTTGTGTTCAGCGCCGTTGTAGTCATTACCGTGTGTGTCTTTCTGCGACAGGGGATAGACCGCATCCGCCGGAAGATTCCACCCCGGCCCAAGCCACGCCGTTGTGGCGCGAAGCAGATTATCGGTGCCCCAGTTGCCGACGTCGGAGCCGAAGACGAGCCATCCATTGACGGGCTGCTGCTCTTGCACCCGCTTGACCATTCTCATCAATCCCAACTTCGGGACCGCCTTCAAAGCTTCTTCGTCGGAAGGCCTCAGCTTGCTAGGGTCGAAATCTTGCCCCGGAACCAACCCAATTTTGGCCATCCGCGCGAAGATGGGAGCATCCTGTGCTGTGGGCGGATTTGTCTTCAAGAGCTGCGCAAGATAGCTGAAATAATCGTCGACGCTCAGCGCTTGTACCTGCGCAACTGTCGGAGTTTTCATATCCAAGTTGGCATCCACCTTGGCAAGCGGCGGAGTGTACGGCTTGCCATACGAGCTAAGCGGAACCACAGAGAACTTGTCCTGTAATGCGTGAACCTTTGCGTAATCTTCCGGTGTACCGGTGCAGTAAATCCGGCCGAGAATCCAGACCAGCCCGGTCGAAGATTTGTATTCAGTCACGTCTTTTGGAAGCGTGCCAGACCATCCCGGTCCCGTGATGGCATATTTTTGGCCTTTGTTGCCGGTTGTGCGCGTGCCGGGCGACTGGAAGACATTCGTCCAGGCATCCAGCATAGGCATCATGTAGTAGCGGTCGCCCATGTCGGGAATACTGAAAATCCACGGTTCTTTGGAGACATCAAGCCAGACCATGGTGTAAAGGGTATCCGTGTTAGCGCCGGGCACGTCCCGGTATTCTGCCGTCGGATAGGTTCTCATGCGAATGAGTTGTCCCATGGGCGCTCGCGTTGGGCCCGCAGAATCGACGTTTGTCGTCTGCTTACGGGTCATGTCCATGACTGCCAGCGGAAACCCATAGATGTAAGCATCGGTGGCGACGCTTACCGTTTCTTCCGAGCCAGCCTTCTCATTGCCGGAAGGTTGGCGGTTGCATGCAATGAAAGTCGGTACGAGCAACAGGACAACAGGCAATACGCCAAGACTTCGGAAAGCGCGCCTCATTGGTTTCTCCGTACAGCGGTAGCCACGGAATGACTGCCGCGGGCGTCAGGTAATCCTAGCGGTGTAATCACCGGAACAACCAATCCGCAAGTCTCATCTCCCGCTCCTGAAATGGCCCCATGTGCAGCAGCCTGGAACTACTTGAACTTGATCCCCAGCCCAAGCAGCATCCCGTCCATATTGGTGTCATAGATAAAACCGCCATTTCTATAATCGACACTCAGATGTCGGTAACCGAGAAAGAGCGAATATTTCTCTTTGATTTCCTTGCCGACCCCGGTGTAGATCTGCCAGGTAACTTGTGACCCAGCACCGAAGCCTCCTCCATCGCCCATCAACGTCGCGAACCAACCCTTCTTTAGGTTTAGACGGAATCGCCCTCCAAGAATTGGATCAACCCAGTCTTGTGAGGCGCTGGCGCTAAAAGCTGGCAAGAGTCCCTGCCGCAAGTTGAGAGTGCTTGTTAGGTGCCAATACCGGACTCCTGCAGTCGCATCCACGGAACCCCTCGGACCCTCGACAAGACGTCCGTATATTTCGGGGTCAACGATGTACATTTTTGAATCAGTATTAGCAGTCGAATAGAGAACACCAAATGGAGTCGATGTCTCATCCGAGGAGAGGTCTGTGTACATGAAATCTGTCAAGACCCCAAGCCCGCTCTTGCGCACATCGAGCGCTGTCATGAAACCGATATTCAGCTGGCTGAAAACGTCTGAGAAGCTGGCGTCGACGGGAATGGTTCTCCCTGCGACTCCCAGATTTCCGTTCAATCCACTCAACCAAAGATAGCCTGGCACCCAGGCAACGTGCCAACCCCTATCGTTCGCCGGCACCTGGGATGCCGATGTTGGTCCAGGCGAGGATTGGAGTTCGTCGTTTTGGCAAAAGCCAGTGGTCGTTAGAGCTAGGGACAGCAAAATGATACTCAACGAATTGTTCACCGCGACTCTCCCGTGCCGAAGCCCTTTGGTAAGTTCGGTGTGCAGTCGTGTTTCCGAGTAACTCCAGTGACAGACTGAGCAACGCGAGGATGGGAAAATCTCTCGTTCCCATCCTCAAGGCAAGTCTCAGACCAAACGAACTTTGGATCGTAACCGGTTGAACTCCCGTAATGGGTAACACGAAGCCGTACAAGCTGCGAGTCGCTCGTGTCCCGAGATTTCGGGGGAACGCACGAAATATCGTGGAAGCAATCCAAAAGCGTGATATTTTACTTCGGTCGGATGGAAAGATACCATTCGGGCTCGAAAGGGCCATCGTTCTCCTCACATCTGCAAACGATCTCGAGCGAGTTGAACCTATGGCGGAATATCCGATCGAAGACGTGCAGGATCCTCCGCCGCCGCGAGTCCCCGCGCCTGACGGTAACGGCTCGGCAACGGTCGCTAAGGCGGACCTTCCGCCATCCTGGAACGTTGGAGGCGCCATTCCCTGGGAGGCGGGGGTCGAGTCGCGTCACTTTTCCTACATCGGGCGCCAGGTTGAAAGCGTACTTGGCTACCCGCATGAATCCTGGGCTGCACCTGGATTCTGGGACGCTCACCTCGATCCGCAAGACCGCGATCGTATCTTGCGCCAGTCAGAACTGTCGACCAGCCAGGCGGATCAATTCGAACTCGAATACAGGATGGTCGACGCCAACGGCGTAGCCCATTGGTTCCGCGACAGTATTCGGGTCGTCCGGGACGTGGCTGGCGTCCCCCGGAAACTGCATGGGCTGATGATGGAAATTGATAGCCTGAAGGCGACGCAGGTTCACCTAGAGGAACGGCTGGCATTCGAAGAGCGTCTGGCCCGCCTGTCGGCTACGTTTATCGACTTGCCGTCCGACCAAATCGATCAGGAAATTGAGAACGGACTCGAAACAATTGCTACGACTTTGGGATCGGATCGAGCCGCACTTAAGCAACTGGATCCCGCTAATGGTGAACTCAGAATCACACACTATTGGTGCGCCCCCGGGATCCCACCAAGCCCAAAGGGGAATGTAAAGGGCCTTTTTCCATGGATACACGACCAAATGCGGAAGGGAAACAAGATTGTTCTGTCACGGGTCGAGGATCTCCCGGCAGAAGCGGAGAAAGAGAGACAGTACGCGCTTGCGGTTGGCCAGCAAGCCAATCTTATAATCCCTTTCTGGATTGGAGGCAAAGTGGCAGGCGGATTATCGACCAGTTGCTTTCACCGAGAACGGGAATGGCAACCGGAAGTAATCCGAAGTTTCCAACTGGCGGCTGAGATTTTCGCCAATGCCATTGTCCGAAAGCAGACTGAGGAAGGGCTGCGGCAGGCGACTGCTGAAATCAGGAATCTTAAGGACCAGCTGCAGCGCGAAAATCTCTACTTGCGCAAAGAGATCAAGCTGGAACACCACCATGGTGAGATAGTCGGAAACAGCGAAGCCATTCGGCGTGTACTCAAGCAGGCCGAGCAGGTCGGCCCCACCGATTCGACCGTGCTGCTATTGGGTGAGACGGGAACCGGCAAGGAATTGCTCGCCCGCAGCCTTCATGACTTCAGCCGTCGTCGCGCGCGACCGATGGTAAAGGTAAATTGTGCTGCCCTGCCCGCTTCCCTGGTCGAAAGCGAACTGTTTGGACGCGAAAAGGGCGCATACACAGGTGCTCTAACAAGGGAAATCGGCAGGTTCGAACTGGCCAATCAATCTACGATCTTCCTCGACGAGATCGGTGAATTGCCTCTGGAGTTGCAGGCCAAACTTTTACGCGTCCTTCAGGAGGGGGAATTCGAAAGGCTCGGAAGCCCGCGGACCATTAAGGTAAATGTCCGAGTAATTGCCGCTACGAGTCGCGATCTTCGCGCAGCCGTGAAAGAAGGCAGATTCAGAGAGGAGCTGTTCTATAGGCTGAGCGTATTTCCGATTCAAGTGCCTCCGCTGCGAGACCGCAAGGAAGATATTCCTGCGTTGGTGTGGCATTTCATTCGCGAACTTGGGACCCGAATGGGCCGGAACGTTGAAAGTGTCCGGTCATCCACCATGGAGGGATTGCAGCGATATTCGTGGCCAGGGAATATCCGAGAACTGCGGAACATAATTGAACGGTCACTGATTATCTTCCCGGGTGAGGTCTTTCAGGCGGAAATGCCAATCGGTGATGAAAATATCCATCCTCAACATGTAAGCACGACATTGCACGAAGTGGAGCGAGACCACATTCTGGTGATTTTGAATGGGACGGGATGGCGAATTCGGGGAAGGAATGGGGCAGCCGAAATCCTCGGCCTGAAGCCGAGCACGTTAGAGTCCAGAATGAAAAAACTGAATATTTCGCGCACCCCTTAGCCCCCGAAATGTTGGGGGCTCCGCTGAAATTTCAGGTGACTCTCGGTAATCGTCCGATTGATGCTGAAGAGCGTCCCCTGCTAAATGCTTTTGTTCTCGCAAGATTTAGTTTGATCGAACTGGCCGTTGGATCAGGCAACTCGCGTGCATATGCCTTGGAGCGGAGGCGATTGCGCAATGCCCGGTGAACCGGGGATTAAGGTGCTTCACGCACCGGAGGTCATCTGTATATCACCGGTATCCATACGCAGTAAGGCTTGAGGTGCGTATGATCATTGAAAAAATTGCCATGTTGGTGCCGCCCGAAAGGCGTGAAGACTTGCGACGCGCCTTTTCCTCGCTCTTAGGACCGACCTGCGTCGAGCCAGGTTGCATCCGTTGTGATCTGTATCAGGAGTCTGGAAATCCGAACAGGTTCTGCCTCGAGACACGCTGGAAGACCGACCAGGAACTGATCAGACATCTCCGCTCTGAACAATACCGGAGCCTGCTGATATTGCTGGAGCTTAGCTCGGAGCCTCCACAAATTGAATTTCACGATGTAGTGGAAACAAAAGGGCTGGAGTTGATCCATGCGGTGCGACAAGAAGGGCTTACGACCTGACTGGCAGCTGACGAGCGGACTATGGTCAGAATCAGATTCCACTGGCCCCGAAATATCGGAGTTGAACGGGAGGACCTCTTAAACAATGTCCCTGCAGTCAGCGTGCTTTAGTGCTTCCTGCGAATGAGTTGCGGGAGGCCGTTGGCCGCGAATACCGTTGGCATTGCAATTGCTTTTGACCAGCTAAGAAACCGTGACTCCGGGTCCCGCACACTACGGACAGAGAATAAGTGCCCGGCATCGTGGGCGTGGCCTTGAGATGGAAGGAAGAGCAGCAGAGGGGAGCAGTCAGGTTCCTCGGGAGGACAGTCAGATGAAGAAACAAACCGCAGTGCGTTGCGCGCTTGTCATATTCCTTGCCTATTGTCCCGTCACCTTCTCCCAGCGAGCGGCGCAATCACAAGCTGCGCCCTCCCTGACGGGTACGCAACAGAAAAATATTCAGGAATACATTGCCCTTTTGCCCGGTAATGTTCAGCAGCAGAAGGCCGAGATCATGGGCGCTATGATGGGCCTGGACGTGGATCAGTCGGCTAAATTCTGGCCAATCTACAGCGAGTACGATGCAGAGTTGACGAAACTAAACAACCTTAGAGCCGACAACGTTCAGAATTATGCGCGCAACTACGACCAGATGACTGATGCGAAAGCCGCTGAGCTGGCTGAGAATGGTTTCAATTATCGGAAGCAGCGTTCTGAGCTTCTAGCGAACTATTACGGACGCATCAAAGACTCGCTGGGCGACATCGAAGCCGCACGATTCCTTCAAATTGAAGATCAGTTGCTGGCAATTACCGACCTTCAAATTGCCTCGGCCTTGCCCATTGTGGGGAAAGTCCAAGGCCAGACCCAAGCGGCGACAATCCGAACCCAAGCAGCGCCAGCCCCAACCCAAGCAGCACCAACAAAGTTGACCGTCCCCGCGGGAACGCGAATCCTGATCCGCATGGTCAATTCTGTGGATTCCAGCAAACAACAGGTGGGTTATCGCTTCACAGCCAATCTGGAGACAAATCTGCAGGTGGGTAATGTGGTAGTGGCGCCCAGAGGTACGACCGTTTATGGCCGCCTTGCCCAAGCCAAGTCTGCGGGCAACATGTCCGGTGGTGCCGAACTGACGTTGGAGTTAACAGATATCGTCATCAATGGCACGGCGAATCCGCTTCTGACCAGCACTTACCAAGTTGCCTCACAAGGTCAGGGTAACAAGACGGCCGGGAGAATCGTTGGAGGCGCAGGACTCGGAGCGCTCATCGGCGGACTCGCGGGTGGGGGAAAGGGCGCCGCAATCGGTGCCGGGGCCGGCGCGGCAGCCGGAACCACCGTATCCGCAGCCACCAAAGGCAAACAGGTATCTGTGCCAAGCGAATCCTTGCTCGAATTTCGGCTGCAACAGCCAGTTAGTCTTCCGGTGGCGCGGTAGCCAGCGGCTTCCCTCGGCAACAGGATCTACGACTCGTCGCGACCGTTCGTGGAGTTCGCTCGTCCAGAACACCGCCGCACACTAAATCCATGCCTTTCTGAAAACGATTGGGCCCTAGGTTTCAAGATGCTGATTACCCCGCGGACATACGAAGCACTTCAAATAAAGATGCGCGAGTCGCCGCGCTCCCGTGTGGTGAGCGCGAAGATTTCGGAGTTATTCAGGCTGCACCCTGCAATGTTTGAGACTCGTTCCCGGATTGGTGTCTCGCGGTTGGCCCGAGGTAATTGGCTAAGCTGCGCGATCGCACTCGTTCTTCTGGCGCTCGTTACGGCCTCCTGTGCTCAGGAACCAAGTCAAACGTCGAAACCTCCGGAATCTCCTTCAGCAGACACTCAACTTCCGGTCAACTGGATATATGGTGCGTATATTCCGAAGGATGCTCCTCTTGTTGCCCTGAATGGTCAAGAGCGTTTCAAGCTCTATGTTCGGCAAACATATACAACTCCGGGGATTTATATCAAGACCGGCTTCTTTGCTGTGCACGACCAAGTGACGAATTCACCATCGGCGTGGGGGGATGGGTTCTCTGGTTTTGCCGAACGCGTCGGCTCCAATCAAGCGGTGAACATCATTCAGAACTCGTTCACCTCGCTCGGTCAAGGGATTGTGGGATGGGAACCGCGCTATGACCGTTGCCGATGCACAGGGGGTTGGCTACGTTTTCGTCACGCGTTCTTTAGAAATTTCATAACTTATGACCACAGTGAACAATCTGTACGCCCAAATATCATGCCTTTTGCAGCGGCATTCGGCGCCGGAGCCATCGGTGCAACTTGGAATCCAAACAATCCGACGATTCAAGTTAAGGGATATCAGAGCGTAATCACGCAAGCCTGGGTTGGAGTCGTTATAAACAGCATCGGTGAATTTGCACCTGACATAAAGAAGAGCTTTAGCAAACACAAAGACTGATCGTGCACCTCCGACCAAATGTTGGCACAGAGGGATCTCCGTGCAGACCTGCTGTCTCGGCGCTGCTGCGAAAATGAGAACATCTGCTGGCCAGCTACGTCGATCCGCCTATCTTGTTAGCGGACCCGCTTTGAGAGCCGGCTTGGGCCGATCAACTTCGATAGGATTCGCCTGCAGGCGGAGTTGCTCAGCAGGACGGGGTCCGGTTGCGCCACAGCCGCCTCATTGTTCGCTTGTGAAAAGACCGGAGGGTTTGTGAATACCATGTCTTCTAGTACGTTTCTCCGAGGCGTGATTGTCGTCTGCTGCATCAGTGTTATTGGCGCAGCCCCAGCAAGCTATGCCTTCGAGGCGCCGCAGTCCGTTGATGCGAAGACCGCCGGAACCGCGGATGGCGCATTGCCTGACGCTCCGGCGGCACAAATTGCAGTGACCGAGAAGGGTCTGCCGCTGGAGATCCTGAAGGACCAGATCCCGATCTGGACTAGCCCGATACGGATCAGGACGCATGACTTGATTTGGTTGCTGCCACTCGGGGCAGCGACTGGTGTGACTCTGGCGACCGACACCGACGCCATGCGCGACATATCGCGCGACCGGAGCTTCAACAAGGACAGTGTCAACGCGTCGAATGCTCTGTTAGGCTGCGAAATTGCCGTGCCTGTTGGGTTGTATGGCGTTGGATTTTTCAAGGGCGATGCGCATGCGCGCGAGACGGGCATCCTGAGCGGTGAAGCGCTTGCAGATAGTGTGGTCGTCGAAGAGGTCACGAAAATCATTTTCCGGCGGGAGCGCCCCCTCTACAACAACGCAGCAGGTGATTTCTTTGCGCCGAACACTGGTGCAAATGGCTCGTTTCCGTCGTCACACAGCATGCTGGCTTGGACATTGGCAGCAGTAGTGGCTGGAGAGTATCCATCGAAGTGGGTACAAGTGGGAGTGTATTCTGTCGCCTCGGGCGTGAGCCTGACGCGCGTCCTGGGACAAGAACATTTCCCAACCGACGTCCTGGTGGGCGGCACTGCGGGATGGCTGATCGGGCACTACGTGTTCGAGAAGCATCATGCGTACCACGCGGCCCGTGCGCTGCGAGCGAAACTTGCGATGGGAAGATGAGTGGACAGTGGGATCTCAACAGATGCGACACAGAGGATTCGGTGCGGGCAGCACTAAGAAAAATAGAGACTAAGAACGCGGGACCATGCGGCGCACGCGTGAAGAAACTGGAATCTAGACGACGCAAATCCGGTGACTCTTGCGGGAGACACAATCCGATACGATTCTACGGCTATCGCATGATCCGATAGTTAAGACTATCCGTCGTCGGTTGCAAATATTGCTCAGACGCATGGTGCTCTTGCTCTGATGAACTGTTGTCGGCCGCCCTTGGCTCGGACAGTGCTGAAGGCCGGAGCGGTTGTCTCACGGTGAAAGATTTAGAGGTAGAACATGCCAGTACAAGCTTGGTTAATTTTGATCTTGCTGGTTTCAATTTTCGCGCTTCTGGCGTGGGACAAGTTGCCTCCTTGGGCGGTGTTCTTGGGTTCTCTTACCGTCGCCATGACCTTGCAGCTTGCGCCGCCCGCTGGACTATTGAAGGGCTTTAGCAATGCAGGTGTACTCACGGTCGCGGCATTATTTCCCGTGGCAACCGGCATGTACTCAACTGGTGCGATTTCGCTACTGTCGCAGCACTTGTTTGGCAACCCCAAAACTGAGACCGGCGCCCATCTACGGATCCTGCCGCCAGTTGCGATCGCCAGCGCTTTCGTCAACAACACGCCAGTTGTTGCCATGATGATCCCTGTACTGCGTCATCTCATCCGCAAGGGGGGCCTCGTGGCCCCCAGCTTATACATGGGACTTAGTTTCGCTTCGAAATTGGGCGGGAGCACCACGCTGATTGGCAGTTCTGTCAATTTGATCGTCGCCGGCATGACTGCTGATGCCATCACAGCGGGTGAACTGCCTGGGATGAAACCAATCGGGATGTTCGATCAGTCTTGGGTGGCAGTACCCGCGGCTGCAGCCGGGCTGTTGTTCCTGATCTATGGTGCTCCTCATTTGCTGCGCGGAGTGAAGTCGGACGCGACTACAACTGACTTCAAACAGAAATACTTAAGTGAGTTCGAAGTCGTGCCCACTTCCAACCTTGAAGGGAAGAGCATCAATCGAGCGGAACTGATTTCATTCAGAGATCGAGAGCTTCGTTCTGTGTGGCGCCACGGCAAAAAGCTCGCCTATTCTCCCGATCTGACTTTGCAAGGCGGCGACAAGTTGACGTTTGCCTGTTCGGCGGAGGCGTTATCAGACCTATGGACTACCATTGGTCTGGTTCCTGCACGCGGTGGCATGATGCAAAACGCACGCCATCAGCATCAACTGGTGGAGGTTGTCGTCTCCGCCCAGGCTTCTGCGATTGGACACCGGCTCTCGGATTTGCCGCTCCCCGATAGTCCATATGAGGTAATGCTGGTAGGCGTGTCTCGCCATGGAGAAGCTCCGCCAGTGGAAGAACTCGACGATTTGCGCGTCGAGCCCGGCGACGGCGCTGTGTTTGAAGTAAACGATCGCTTCTTTTACGAGAGTCGTCGGGAATCGGATTTCCTTATCGTCAAGACATGGGAAGGGAAGCAGGTGAAGCGTGTCAACCGAGCAATCATGGCTACATTGATTACGCTAAGCATGATTTTGCTGGCGGCTTCCGGGGCAATGAGTATGCTAAACGCCGCCTTGCTGGCGACGTTCGCCATGTTGCTCACAGGCTGCCTCACCATCGAGCAGGCTTGGGCCAGCATTCAATGGAAAACGCTCGTGGTATTGGGAGCCGCACTCGGTCTGGAGTCGGTGATCGCGGGAAGTGGCTTGGCAACAAACATTGCTGAAATCTGCGCGTCCGTTGGCGGCAGAAGCCCCAGAGTCGCACTCGCGGTTATATTCCTCGCTACGACGGTAATCGCCAATCTCATCGGTTATGCCGCAGCCACGGGGTTCATGTTCCCGGTCGCGATGTCGATGTCGGAAATGCTGGGCATGAATTTTAAGCCGTTTGCTATCGTGCTCATGCTCGCGGCTTCATGCACCTTCATCAATCCCGCGGGATTTCAGACCAATCTGATGGTCCAGAAGGACGGGGGATATGCATTTAAGGACTTCGGTAAAGTGGGCATTCCGCTTGCCATTATCGTGGGAGCAGTTGTGCTGCTACTCGCCCCAATCGTGTATGGCCGCTAAACGGCATCCGCAGTCGTGACACACGTCGAAATGTCCGCCGAGCGCGGCTATCCGGCCGAGGCGAAAACTACTCCACAGGCTTCCAAGCATCGTCAGGGTTGAATTCGGTGATGGCCTTGGCAACCTCCGTGGTTTTTTCACCAAGATCCTTTTGGAGTACAACTCCATCCTGATGGATGAGAAACGACATCACTCCGGAATTGCCATACTCGGCGGGATACGCCAGGATGGCGAAGCCGCCTGTCATGTTCCCATTCACGATGTAGTCTTTTACTCCGCCGTGGGCGTAGCTGCCTTGTTTTGTGAGGATCTGGAAAAAATAGCCGTGGAAGGGTTGAGGCGTTTGCGTTTTCCCAGCATAGCCGTCGGCGCTGGCATTTGCGGCAAGTGGCCCGAGAGGGCTCTCCGGTTGATTCTCATCTGCGGGCTTCCAGTACAGACCGTTCTGTTTGCCCTCGTCGGCGATGAACTTCTGCGCATATTGCCGTACATGACTGCCGTCGTGTGTCTGGCTGAAGTATTCGGCTTGGGCATCCGCCATGGCGGTTAAGACCTCCACCGTCTGCAGTTCGTTGCCGCCTACGCGACGCGCCAGAATCTCTTCCTTTGCCGAGCTAGTGTCGAAATACCACTTACCGGAGGAGTCATTCCGTAATGCGAATGGAAAGGGATAGTTATCCGCGCCTATATCGAGAACCAAGCCGCCGTTGGTCAACTTTCCCCAGCGGTGCATCTGATCGTATCGGTCGGAGAAAGTATCCAGGGCCGCTTTGTCTTGAACCGGGTCACCGGAGAAGAGCAATTCCTTCGCGCCTGAACCAAAAACGGCCAAGAGCGTATTGGTGTCTCCCGCTTTCGCGGCGGCGTAAATCGTTTGGCCGGCGATTTCCGGGGACGCGAATGTTTGCGGTCCAGCGGCCGTGGTGGTTTGCTCCGGTTTGTTTTTGTTGCATCCGACCACGAGCGTAGCGATCGCGATCAACATCAGGAAAAACACGCTGCATGAACCGACTCTCATTCTGGCAGGCCTGAGGCGCGTCATACCAACTCCTTCATCGTGCCAACTGAATCGTTTCCTCGCGTTGTTTTCTTTCATAGGAATTCGCATCGCGCAAGGCTACTTGCGACGCGCGCCTCCGCTGGCTCCCAGACTCTGGTTCCCACGCGCACTCTGCGCGCGACCTCCCGCGGATCCGGAAAATGCATTCGGACGAGCGGGCTGAGTGGATGGACTATTGGCGGGGCGTTGGTACCCGCGGGCAGGATCAGTACTGGGCCGCGTAGCCGGGTTTTGGTTTGGACGGTTTCCGGAATAGGTCGGCCGAGTGGACGGCGTCCCCCCGCCGCCGGGCCGCGTGCCCGGAGTATTCACTGGACGGTTTCCAGGATTGACCGGCCGAGTAGACGGCGTCCCACCACCGCCGGGTCGCGTGCCCGCACCCGCAGGAAGAGTTGTAGCCGGAGGGCGACCATATCCGGGATATCCCGGCGGACGATATCCCGGATTGCTAGGACGGTAGCCTGGGCTACCTGGACGATAACTGGGGTACCCTGGCCGATAGCCGCCCCCGTAGTAGCCACCCCGCCAGTAACTGTTTCCCACGTAGATATTGCGGTTGTAGATGATCGTATTGCCACGCCAGTTTGTGCCCCAGTATCCCCAGCCCCATCCGCAACAGCCGCCGTTGATCATTGCTCCGACGGCGATGCCAACGCCGAAGGATATAACGGCCGCAGCTGCTACATCCGCAGAACTATATCCTGGAACCACGACCGGCGCGCCATAAACTACAGTCGGGTTATACGCTGGTACATAGACGATCTGTGTATTCGCGGGCTGAATGACAATCGTCTGTGGAGTCTCCTGGACGACCTTGATCTCCGGACCCGACTTCAGGTTGCCAGCCGCATATGCCTTGGCGCGCATTCTCTGGACGGCAGCCATAACATCCTGCTGCTGTGTGGCAGACGCTTCACCAAGCGCAGAGGTCCAGGCGAGGTTTTTTGCCATATCGTCGAGCACGGATGGAAACTGAGTGAGTGCTTTTACCGACGGATCCCATGATTCCTGGTCCACTGCCTTCGCGAGTGCTTCGCCTTTGAGGGTGGAGTTTTGTTTCATCCAGACAACCGCGTCTACTACTTCGTAGGGAAAAGTTGCAGCACCGAGAACCTGTGCGACCAAAGCGTCGGGATACAGAGCGATTGGAGCAACGAGCCCATCGAGTTCCTCGGGACCCAGAGGCGCATACTCCTCCTGAGGCCCCGACGACTGGGACGCGTTCTGCGGGCTTGCGTCGACGGGAAACGTCGTAAGGACAAGAAGAAAGCTCATCAACACGGCGATTGCTTTTTGCGGTGGAGGCATAGGGTCCTGATTCTGGCAAACGCTTTCGTGAGGTCCTAAGCCGGAGTTTCCATTTTGATTTCCCGGCGACGCAAGAATATCCCGCAATTGCCCGGCTCGCAATCTTATTTGCATCCGTTCCAAGGGCAAAGGCCCGGTTGTGCCCGGCAGGGCCTTGGCGACGATCTGAGGACTCACAATTACGCCTCAAAATGGAAATCTGGGTTCAAAATGCAGCCTCATCTGGTTGTCTACGGATAAGGCGGGCCTTTCGCAAGCAGGGCATTCAGCCGTTTGTCATGACCATAGATATCATCGAAAAAGTGCACAGTATCATCTTCCTCCGCGACGGCGGTTACGTAGAGAATTAGGACCGGGACCTTCACCGTCAGGTTAACTTGCCGATTGTCTTTGCCCGAGTCCATCGCTATTTGTGCGCGTGCCACGGTCCATGGTTGTTGCCCATCAAGTTGATTGCGCAACAAAAAGCCGGCTAGCTCTGCGGGCTTCTCTACTCGGATACAACCTGAACTGAAGTCGCGTCGCGACTTGGAAAACAACTCGGTCGACGGAGTGCTGTGGAGATAGACAGAATGGGAATTGGGAAATATGAACTTGATCAGCCCGAGCGCATTTGTTGGTCCCGGTTTCTGACGTATTGAGTATTTGCCCGAGAGTAGCCCGGCTACTAAATCGTCGTTCGCAGACACCACTTTGCCACTGGAGTCGGTTACCTCGAATCTCTCACGAGCTATATATCCGCTGCTTTTCTTAATGCCAGGGATGACAGTCCTGCGGAGAATTCCGGGGGGAACGTTCCAATAGGGCCGGAAAACGATAAACCGTATGTCGTCGGTAAACACTGGCGTTTGGGTTGGCGCGGCCTTGCCCACAATGACGTTCATGCTGAGCGCAAGCTGGTGATCTTCTGAATAGGCCCTTAGTCGAAACTCGGGAATGTTTACGAGAACAGGAGGCTGCTGAAACTCGGTGGGCATCCATCGCCAGCGCTCTAATGCGTCATCGATTTGCTGTACGCGTGCGCTGATTGGAGTGTTCAACTCACGTAGAGTCGTCGCATCTAATTTGCCGTCTGTCGCCAGGCCATGTCTTGCCTGAAAATGCTTGACCGCCTCTACGAGGGCCCCGCTATAGGAATCGAAGCTTCCACCCTGTGGGAGGTCTCCAAGCAACTGCAATCGCTCAGACAACTGAGCAGTTCCTGCATACGTATCGCCCGGAGCGACGGTCTTGATCCCCCCTGGCACTTCGGCACCGTCTCCTTTGGCAGCCAAATCCAAGTATTGCTTCAACGTGGTCTCGATACGGCGATAGCCGGCATACGGTGGCTCAATCTGAGCCAGGACAGATTGAACGTTTCCTGCACTTGCAACCTGTTGCGCAATAAATTCTGGCAGATTGTATTTTTTGGACTGCACGTCGATGCCGAACCTGAGATGTTTGGGATTGATTCGCCCGATTCGCAGATCCGAGATGTACCGCATCGTCGCCATCGTCAGAGAGGCATCGAACGAGGCCTGAGCGACAGCTGACGCTGCTTTGAGGGATTTCGATTGCGTTGCCAGGTTTTCCGCATCATAGTCGCTCGGATTCAGCCCCTTTAGACGGCTTGCGCGCAGAGCCTCGATCAAATACGTTGCTTGCGATGTTGGCTCATCACCTTTGATCCACAAAGGCGCAAAGTTTCTGGATTCATAAAGGTTCTTGATTTGTTCCCGATATCCAGTGGTGTTGAGGTTATTTCCTAACTGTCCTTTCGCTGCCATCCCGCGCAATTCAGATGAGATTGTGGATGAAGCAGCGTCGTCCGCAGGTTTATTCAAAGTGGAAAGGCCGGCCAAAGGAAGCATAACCTGACTTGACCCACTGCCATTGAGGCAGATCAAAATCGCCGACAAAAGCAATTTCCTTGAATACATTGAACCTCAGTTAGAGAAGCTGAGTTTAGCCATTTGGCTCTTTCCTGTTAGCGCCAATAGTAAATTACGATTCTTGGTTTCATACTGTTTGTTGAACCCTGACGCCCTGAGCTGATAAGGCTAGTTGATGATAAATCGCGATAGCGCCGTATCGACAGGATAGTCACTTGGGCGATAAGTCCGGATCTCGGACAAGTGGAACGGTCAACTTAACCTAGAAAGCGTTAGTTAGCGTACGATTTTTGACGTTTGGTGTGGTGACCCGCTTAACGTGCTTTAAATTCCGTTTCGTGTCTTCTCCTCATATGGGCTTCTCGCGAAGCAGCACGCACCAACGATAAAACGCCACGGCGTCTCAGTCAGGTAGTGCACTTTGACGTGGCGCCTGGGAGCCTTGAGCAGTAGGGGGCATTCAGTCTGCAGCAGAGAGCGACTTGTACGACAAGGCGACTCTTCGGCAACTTGCCTTCCGCCGCCCGTTCATCCGATTACAGTGAGCCTGTTGACAAGCATGGTCAGAACAATTCTGCGATGGTGAGCTTTTGAGTATGTCGGCCCTGCGTTTCATTGCTGTCCCTGTCCTGCAACTTGCTGTCGAGTCATCTCCGACATCATTGTCTTGGGGGCCCGGAGTGCATCTTCCGGCTTCAAGCGTGCGAACAGATCAAGACTTCGAGCGATAAGCCCCGTCCAACCCGTCTGGTGGCTGGCTCCCAGTCCGGCGCCGTTGTCGCCATGGAAGTACTCGTAGAACAGAATGTAGTCCCTCCAGTGAGGATCATCCTGAAACTTTTTCGTTCCTCCGTACACCGGACGTTGACCGTTGGCGTCACGGAGAAAAATACTCGACAGGCGGCGGCCGATCTCTTGCGCTACTTCAAGCAGCGTCATGTAATTTCCCGAACCGGTCGGACATTCGACTTTGAAGTCGTCACCATAGAACACATACATTATCAAAAGCCCGCGTATCAACAAGACGTTCACTGGCATCCAGATTGGCCCACGCCAGTTTGAGTTACCGCCAAACATGCCGGTATTTGACTCTGCTGGAAGGTACTGAACCTTGTATTCCTGTCCCCCGAGATGAAGCATGAAAGGACGATCGAGGTGATACTTCGAGAGCGAGCGTATGCCGTATGGGCTGAGAAACTCATTCTCATCGAGCACATAAGCCAGAATGCGCTGCAGCTTTTCCTTATTGCAGACTGACTCCAATCTGCGCCCCTCGTAGCCGTCTATAGTCGGGTCATCGGCTGTAGCGATCTTTTTCATGACCTCGGGATGCCGCTTGCGGAACAATTCCATCAGTTCCAGAAAACGGGGATGTTGCTCAACAGCGCGTCGCTCGAACACAGCCGCGGCACATAGCGGGAGCAGTCCCACCATCGAGCGGACCTTCAGACGCATAGTATCGCCATTTGGGAGGTGCAGCAGATCGTAGAAGAAGCCGTCCGCCGTATCCCACATTTCGTCGTGGTTCACGCCGATGCGATCCATCGCATAAGTGATCCAGTTGAATTGCTCAAGGAATCGAGCTGCAATCTCCTCATACAGCGGGTCGTATTCGGTCAGAATGAGCGCAATATCCAACATGCACAGGCAGTAGAATGCCATCCATGCAGTGCCATCGGCCTGATCCAGGCGCCCACCCGTTGGGAGCTCCGCGCTGCGATCGAAGACTCCGATGTTGTCTAGTCCAAGAAAGCCGCCTCCAAACACATTCCTCCCCTCCGGATCCTTACGATTGAGCCACCAGCTGAAATTCAGCATCAGTCCCTGGAAGGAGCGTTCCAGAAAACGCAGGTCTGCGCGGCCCAGATCTGACTCGATCCGGTGGAGAAACAAGGTTGCCCATGCATGCACCGGCGGGTTTACGTCGCCGAAGTTCCACTCATAGGCGGGGATCTGCCCATTAGGGTGGATATATAGATTTCTCAGCATGAGCAGGAGTTGCTCTTTGGCAAAGTCGAAGTCCACCAGAGACAGCGAAAGGGTGTGAAAGGCCAAGTCCCATGCCGCGTACCAGGGATACTCCCACTTGTCCGGCATGGAGATAACGTCGCTGTTCAGCATGTGGAACCATTCGGAGTTGCGGCGGCGTTCCCTTCCAGATCCCGCAGAAGGGTGAGCATTTTGCTCGCTCAGCCATTTATCCAGATCGAAATAGTAATACTGCTTGGACCACATCATCCCAGCAAGAGCCTGCCGATGGACGCGACGTTCGTCTTCGCTCAACTCCTTCGGCGTGATGCGGTCATAAAACTCATTGGCATCCGCTAGGCGGCTGTCGAATATCTGATCAAAGGTACCGAATGCGTCGGAGGCCGGGTTCGCACTCAGCCGCAAACGCGCAACCTTGCTTCCTCCTGCGGGAACTTCCAGCACATAATGAGCGGCTGCTTTGGTGCCGGTCTTTAAAGGATTGACAGCATCATTCGCTCCGGAGATGACATATTGGTGGAAGGCATCTTTGACGTAAGGCGAAAGATTAGGCTGTCCCCAAAGCCGGGTTGCATTCGATTCATTTTCAGTGAAAAGCAGTTCTGCCGCGCCCTCGCACTGTAAGGTGTAATCGCCAAGCTGCGGATGAGAGGCGTGAATCTCATTTTCGGCGATCTGGCCCATAACAGGCTTCGGTTCTCCATCCTCCCATGACCAGGTATTTCGAAACCACAGCGTTGGCAGCACATGGAGCTGCGCTGTTTCCGGACCTCGATTGTGCACCAAGATTCGGATCAGCATGTCTTCCGGATCTGCCTTGGCATATTCCACAAAAACATCGAAATAGCGATCTTCATCGAAAACCCCTGTGTCAAGAAGCTCGTACTCGAAATCCTCTCGCGAGCGCCGCCTGTTGGTTTCCACCAGATCGCGATAGGGATATTCGACCTGGGGATACTTGTACAGGTACTTCATGTACGAGTGCGTCGGTGCACTGTCGAGATAGAAGTAGTATTCTTTGACGTCTTCGCCGTGGTTGCCTTCGCTGTTCGTCAGGCCGAACAAGCGCTCCTTCAGAATGGGGTCGCCACCGTTCCAGAGAGCCAGCGCGAAGCAGAGCCGCTGTCGGTCGTCAGAGATCCCGGCCAGACCGTCCTCGCCCCAGCGGTAAGCGCGTGATCTGGACTGATCGTGGGTGAAGTAGTCCCAGGCGTTGCCGTCTGGGCTGTAGTCCTCGCGCACTGTGCCCCACTGCCTCTCACTCAGGTATGGCCCCCATTTCTTCCACGGAATTCCCTGCTCGCGAGCTTCGTTCAGCCGCTTCTGTTCAGTAACTTCAGAATACGAAAACGGGGAACCTTTCTGTTCTTCACCGGGCATTGCCTCTCCTTCGCTTCAGACTCAGGAAAACCAGAAAGCGCATCTGCTTTGAACATGTGCTAGAAGTGACTGCGAAATGGGCCCAGAATGCTCTTCCCGTGGGTGCAGATACTTTCATGCTTTGGCAGCCGTCTGTCAACTTCGCACGCTCATGATGAGTGACGATTTCCAGGAAGCAAATTATGGTCATCTTGGTCGACATGAATCACTGCTCGACAGTGGTCCCGTCGCTTTTTGGCCAGTTTACGCTCGTGGCGTGGCACCCGGCTCAGAGAGTGCGACGCAAACAGCCTGAAAAGCACCCATCTACGGATATTCACTCCTATCGGACTGTCGGTGCTTCTGATCGGCTAGGAGTTTCCCACCAGATGCGACGGACTTCGAGCATCCCGCCTATGACAGATCCCAATCGATCTGAGGAGGCTATTGCATGACGAGGTTCGGACAAGTCCCGAAGACTCCATCTCGGAACTGTGTTGTAGCCGCGGTACAAGTTGTCCTGCTCCGACACTGATATTGTGTTCGACGGCATCTGCACAAAATGAAACGACGCGTCAAGGAGACGCATGAGATTCTTGGCATGATTCGCCCCATTTCACAATCCGGTGATCGTCGCGGGGGATATATCGAGTTTCGATAGATTCAGTTCGCCGATTGAAAAGCGGTCGGGCTATTCCTTTGTGTTCACGGGAGGACCGCTGACGCGCTTGCCATAGAGGTCGACATCCACCTCAACGCGGTCGGCGATCTTGATGAAGGGGATGCCGCTGTTCATCCCGTAGTCCTTGCGGTCAAAGGCCATTATCCCTTTTACCTCGGCCTGGCCTGTCGCGGGGCCGCCGGAAACAATGTTCAGCGTCAAGGTCTCGGGTTTAGATACTCCACGAATCGTAAAGGTACCCGGTATGTCAAAGGTGTTTGGACCGGTCTGAACAATCTTCGTCGAATGGAACGTGATGTACGGATTATGCTCGGCGTCGAAGAAGTCTTTGCTCTTCAGTTTGCCGTCCTTCATGCCGCTTCCGGTATTGACACTGGCCGCCTGAGCCTTGATGTCCAAAACGCCCGTCGAGATACCGGGAGACGTAAAGGTCAGGGTGGCGTCCCACTTGTCGAATTTACCGGTTATGGCGACTGAGGCTTTCACATCGAATCCAATCGAGCTTTTTGTCTTGTCAAATGCGAAAACGGGGACTCCCGCTGGAGCCTGCGCGGCCAATGTTTCCGCAGCAAGCAACAGTAGAGTCGCAACGAGCGGTGCGAATAAACTTCTTGAGCTGCGGCATGTTAGCATTAATGCCTCCTTGACTCGTATCACGTGTGAAGGATAACCCGAGTTTTGCCCGCAGTGGAACTTTTTTCTACCAGAGTTGCGGGTCAATCGTGGCAGTATTGGGATGTGTTGCACGACAGTAGTTTGGATATCTTCGGCAGCGAGAGGACATGGCATGAGTTCGATCGAAATGAGTGCGATTGCATTCGCCTGCGTCTTCGGAGGAGCCTTGCTGGGGATATTGATTGGCGCCAGACTACCGCAACACCATCTGACTCCGGAAACAAAGGATGTGGTGAGGCTGGGGATGGCCCTGGTGGGCACGATTGGAGCGCTGGTGCTGGGCTTTTCTATCACTTCGGCCAAGACATATCATGATCGTCAACGCGACGAGCTCACACAGATGTCGGCGAAGGTGGTGCTGCTGGGCCGCCTGCTTCAACACTATGGGCCAGAGGCGAGCGCCGCACATAAATCACTGCGAGCGGTTGTCGGGCAGTTTCTGGTCAGCACCTGGCCGGGCGAGCGAACGGAGAACGCCCAAATCTTGCCTGAAACAGCGCGCATCGAGGAACTCTACGACCAGGTGGAAGGGCTGGGGCCCAAAGACGACCGGCAACGATCGATGCAGTTGCAGGCGTCAGGTCTGTTGCTCAGTCTGGGCGAGGTCCGGTGGCTGATGATCGAAGAGAATTCCATTAGAGCCAACTCGCTCATGTTCCTCGTGATCACTTTCTGGATGACGTGTATTTTCGTGAGCTGGGGGATGTATTCACCTCGGAACGCGACGGCCCTCACGGCGTTGTTTATGACTGCGTTGTCCGTGTGCCTGGCCATATTCCTGATCGGCGAGCTGTTTACGCCGTACAGCGGCGTGCTGCGACTCTCGAGTGCGCCGCTACGTCTGGCTTACGCGACCCTTATGCAGTAACTTGCGTTTTTGTCAGGCGGCAAATCGCCGAGCCACTCCCTGCCGAGCTCGCTCGATGCGCCGCTGAGGATATATCGCCAGTCACCGCAGCCTTCCTCGGAGACTATGAATGTATCCGTTCGTGATTTGATACTTTCCGCGCCGCCAGAAAGGAGAAGGGATGAACTGGGTTATTCTCGTGGTTGCAGGGCTTTTTGAAGTCGGTTGGGCCATCGGGTTGAAATACACACAGGGGTTCACTCGATTCTGGCCTACCGTCTGGACGGTTTTGTCGATGATCATCAGCCTTGGACTGTTAGGCCTCGCCATGAAGGCCCTTCCGGTCGGGACGGCCTATAGTGTCTGGGTCGGGGTGGGAGCTGTCGGCACTGTAGTACTAGGAATCGTTCTGTTTGGAGAACCTGCGAGTGCGGGCCGGATGATCAGCGTTGCATTGATACTCGCTGGCATTGTCGGCCTCAAGCTTTCAACCTAACAACGCACATCAGCATCAGGGTCGCGGTCCGACCTCGTAAGCGCTCTCGGTGGTATCGGGAAGGCTGCAAAGGCGGCAGCCCCCCTTTTAGTAGAATTGTCTACTGATCAGAATGGATATCTCGCGGACACCGCACTTGATGCGCTTCTTAACATCGACCGCGATGCGCACGAGTTCGCCGCAAAGAAAATGATACGGTCGAACAAAACGGGGGACGATGCGGAGGGCGACGACGGCGAGTCGGAGAAGCCTTCTGAGGTCCGCACCAATACGAGCGTGAACGATTCTGACTCTTCCTCTATCAAAGATAGGCAGGATGCGCTTACGCATCTGAGATCGATGTATCGGTCCGCCGGGGCGCTATCATCCAACCTGCAGGCCCGTAGCAGGCGCATTGAAATAGCGATGATCGTGATTTCTGTTCTTACATCTGGAACTTTGTGGACGTTGATCTCCGCCCGATATCCCGACGCGGCTGCCTGGTGCGGAGCGGTGCTTAGCACGCTGGTAACAGGGCTGACCTTATACCAGCATCAAGTCGGCCCTATGAGGCGGCATCGAGAGATATTGGCACTGTTTCACGAGATCGGCCAGGAAATAGCTGTGATCGAGGCAAGCACACGTTTTAACAGAGGACAGTTTTGGCACCGTATGAAATTTTTGGAGTTCCACTACCAACAGGTCATGTCACCGCCCAAAAAAGGTGAACCCGTGCACGTTCCCGCATAGACGGTTATCTCGTCGCCTCATCATCACGCGAGGCAAAGCGCCATGATGTGTGAGGGCGGTCTAGCAGTTAGTCTGGGGGGCTACCCGCGCTATGCGAAGAGAGAGAGAGCGCGCGCGAGGCGATCTGGGAGCGATATAAGGTGAAGGCAAGTACTTGGACGCTATCTTCCCGAGCGAACTTCACAAAGGATGTGGTCCGGACCTATCAGGCGTGGGCGCCGGTTCCTGCGCCCACGCATGTCCTCCAACTCAAGATGTGCACCAGAAAGTGGCCCCCGTTGGCACGGAATTGCAAACCAGGATATGAAGGTTGCTGGTCGCTCATAGTACGAGGGAACGTTGGCGGTGGATGCACCCCAGAGCATCTGACCCGGGAAATCTAGGCAGCACTTCAGGTACACGGGTGCCAGACCAAACCTGTGCAATCCTTAGGGGTGGAAGAAGGCAGTCGATGGGACTCCAGGAGAACGCGTCACCAAGCGAGTATAGCACTCCCTACGAACTGCAGGCGCTGTCCAACAGCAACCACACACCGCGGTGCTGGTTTTCTCGCCTCCCAGGCCCTTCCGACAGTTGGGCTCGAGCGCATAAACAGCTATCGCGGACTCGCATTGTCGGAAGCGATCGGGTCATTCCCGAATGACGGGCAAACCGGAAGTGATCCTCGGCTGACGCCAACAGGCCAACAGGCCAAAGCACTCGTTTACCTCTCATTGGGGAGATGTTGGCAAGCTGAACGACTTCGGCCAGACGACCCGCTATTTGATTTGCAGCGGGTAATAATAAGCTGCCTGATCCTGCTCGTGGGTGGTAGCGAGGAAGTAGGCTCCAGCCGCGGCTCTATGTAGATCCAGATTGACTGAGAGTATTTCTTGCTGGCCTTCGGTAATGGTGTCTGCAGTGGCCTGTGCCAAGACTCCGGTTCCCGTCTGGTCCCGCGTCACAGCGACGGCGTATCTGCCCGCAGGACTAAAGCGAGGAAGGATAATCTTGAGCCTCACAGATGCTGCGGACAACGACACCGCTTGCAACTCACCTGGCTGCTCCCCACGCACCGTTCCGGCGTTCCAGAGGTTAACCGTCTGCGAAACAACTGCGGTATTAGCTGTTGCAGGACCTTTTTGCACCGCTTGATAAGCGACCAGAGCACCCACGATGACTAACGCACAGGCTGCGATAGCCGTAGCGATCACCAGCTTTTGTTGATGTGACCGATACTCTTGACGCAGGGTCAGCAATTGACTCATACAGGTTGGGCAACTCGCCGCGTGGTCTACTCGCGAGTCTGACAATGAAATCCGCTTGGACTTGCGGGCAAGGTCTTGAAGGAAGGCTTCGTCGGGGTGGGGACCAGAGGGAGCCGTCTGTCCAGCGAGAACTCGTTCTTCGTGACGTTTCGCAATCCAGGTTTCAAAGCGATCCTCAGCACGCGAGGATCGAAGCCAATTCAATCGCATGAAGCGCAAGCTCCAGGTCGAGAGACACTATGGAGCACTGAGTTTAACTCCACGTAATATGCACGGCGCACAGCGGTGTGGTCCATTTCGAGCTCTCGCGCAATCTCTCGCCATGAATATCCGAGCCAGCGCCTGTTGACGATGGATTGGGCGAACGGAGAAAGACGCTCAAGCAACTCATTCGCATAGACTCTCTGTTCTGCTTCTGTTTCGTCCGTGCATAGCTGTTCCAGATCAACCAAACGACCCGAATGGGAGCTCATGGCGATGCTTGTCTGCCAGTTGCTTCGCGCGGCGTCGAATCATGCTCTTGATTCGGGAGGTCAGCTTCTCGGCAGGTCGATCCGGATGACGCGCAAGGTAGTGAGAGGCATTCTCGACAGCGTGGTCCATCAGATCATGCGCGGCTTCACGGTCGTACAGATACGTAGAAGCACACAAAACCGCGTATGACCAAGCTGTCTTCGCAGCGGCCTCCAATTTCTGATCAGAAGCGGGGTGCCCGGTCGAGTAGGCCCAACTCCACGTCAGCTCTTGCCAGATACGACCATTTAGCGGCATGCGCGAGCATCTGTCCCGGTGGACAACCACCGTTTACTCAGTACTATAGACACGATTATCGCCCACCTCGAAAAAATTTCCAAAATCTTGCCCCAAAACGCCTCTGCAAATGCCTTTAGTAGATGCAGGACACAGCGATCACGAGTGCAACTATGAATACCAACGACTTGCGAATTCGACCCGCACGCCTAATTCACGTTCATGCTTGCGTCGATTGTGGATCACTTTTCAGTCGGAAAATGTACGAAGGTCGAGCTCTCACTTCAGGAGTCTTCCATTGCCCAAATTGCGGGCACGAAGGACCCTTGAATGTCGAGATACGAGACAGCGATGAGCTTTCGGGAGGGACCGCAAGTTAAGTCAGCTTTAGCCGGTGAGGGGCAGTTGCCTTTGTTGCTTCTGCGTCAGGCTATTCAACTTTCGGGACGTAGCCCGAACAAATTCCTTCACGAGACGTGATTTGGTGTCCGCACGCATTGCCAGATTTGTTATCAACCGCAGCTCTGGTTCCGACAAAGGGCGCATCGTGATTTCATCGCGCGCGATTCTCCAGGCGGCTGCCCTCGGCAAAAACGCCAGGCCACGGTGTTCCAAAATTAGCTCAGGCACTTCTTCGGAACTCATGACCTGCAATACGTCCCTTGGGTAAACATTCTTTTCGGAAGCAACATGCAGAATCTTGTCGTACAGGAAGGGGTTCGCTTGTTGGCTCAACAAAATCCAAATTCGATCGTGCAATTGCTCCAAGACCAGATCGCGATGATCAGCGAGTTGATCATCCTCCGGCATGGCCAAATAAAAAGGATCGTCCGCGAGTTGCAACAGGCTAAGTTTTGGATTCTCCGGAATTCCGGTTGTCATCGCCAGATCGAGAGTCCCGGCAATCACTTGGCGCGCAAGCTCGTTCGAGTAGTTGCTCCACTGTTTGATCCGCAAATCTGGAAACAGTGGTAGACGTACAGATAGAACGGTCGAGACTAGAAACGGATCGGTGTTGGCTGACTTTCCCAAATTGAGGATCTGGTCGGCCCCGTTAAAGACAGCCTTTGCGGCAATTACCGCTCGTTCCGTGTGGAGCAAAGCCTCACGAGCTTCCTCAACGAATGCCCGGCCTGCGTCGGTTAGTTCAACCGTCTGATGGTTACGCTCGAAGAGCTTAAATCCTAATTGACTTTCGAGTTCATAAATTTGCTTGCTGAGGGTCGATTGACCGATATGCAGAGACTCTGCCGCACGCGAAAAGTTTAGCTCGCGCGCTACAGCAATAGCGGCTTGCAGCAATCGAATTTCTGGCAGGGCCACGACCATCCTCCGAGCTTGGGATTCTGGGCAAGACAACAAGCAGAAAAAGGGCTACAAACGTACGCTTCTACCTGCCTATTTTAACTTTCTTTTTTCAGTTGTGAGCGCAATAAAGGAGACCAAAATTGCCTCATCATTCCTGGCACGAATAACGGTCTCCCTAACTTTCATTGGACGGAACAGTGCAAGGCTAACCATCATTGCTCTGAGTTGCAGAGAGGTGAACATGACTACACGGTTTTTCACTGAATCGGAAGTTGCAGAGCGTACACGAATCAGCCTCGGAACCTTGCGCCGTTGGCGGCTGGAGAACAAAGGGCCTCGATACTTCAAATTCGGTTCTTTGGTTCGCTACTCGGAAGACGACCTCGCTGCCTGGGAGAGTTCTCGGCCCGCCGGAGGGGATGGCTCCCAACGAATTGCGCCGGTGCCAGCAAAGCGATCGGTTCCAGTTCACAAAGTCGGACTGCGGGGATAAGCACCAAGTTTAACTCGTACTACCATGTATACTACTTGTGGTACGAATATGCCTACTGCTTCTCCAAAAAGTGGCCGCAAAATCAAGAAAAGCTTCAGCATTTCTCCAGAATCGGATTCGTTCATTCGCAGGACCTGCAAGGAGCGAAAATCTACTTCGGAGTCGGAAACTTTGGACGTGCTTCTCAAAGAACTTATGACCATCCGACAGCAAAAGGCGATTGAAGCTGCGTATGCGGACTACTATGATTCGCTCACCGAGGACGAAGTGGCGGAGCAAAGCGCATGGGGATTGTTTGCTGAATCGCAGCTTGCAAAGGAGAGCCGATAAATCATGGCAACGGCGCAACGCTTTCCAATGCGGGGTGAAATCTGGTGGACGAACTTTCACACTGACCCGCCAGAGAAGGGGCGACGACCCGTGATTATTGTTTCGCCGGATGCGCGGAACGGGCATGAGCGTGCCACAACGGTTCTGGTTGTCCCCCTCTCCACCTCTGTGCACAAACTCGGACCTGCTCATATGTTCTTGCAAGCCGGAGAAACCGGCCTACGAACGGACTGTGCTGCGCAGGCTGACAGCATAGCTGTTGTGACCCGTGCCAACCTCCGAGAGCCGGCACCGGGTCAGCGTACTCTCTCAAATACGAAGATCTGCAAGCTGGCTTCGCTGGTTAGACTAGCGATGGGCTGCCCCGCTTCAACTGACGCAGGGGAGAAATAAGTGTCACTCTTTCAGCGCGGCAATGTGTGGTGGTATGAGTTTTGGTTTGCGGGACAGCGCATCCGCGAGTCTTCCAAATCTACATTTAAGACCGTCGCAAAAGATGCTGAGAAAAATCGTAAGCGCGAATTAGAAGAAGGTTTCAACAACATCGTCGATCAGCGCCAGCAGAGGGTTCGCACCTTTCGGGACATCGCTGATGAATTCTTCGACGGCTACAAATTGCGCCTTCCCGATTCCGTCGTCTTTGCCGACTACGCAATCGACCACCTAAAGAGACTGCTCGGGGGCAAGATGCTCGTAGATTTCAGCGAGGCAGCTGTCATCAAGTACCAGAATGACCGCCTCGACGAAGGCGCTGCGCCCAAGACAATCAATGAAGAAGTCGGTTTTCTGCTGCGCATTCTGGGAGAGCCGGGAGACATCCTTCGCGTGCGTCTTCGCAAGAAGAAGATGCTGAAGCTCAAGGTCCGCAAGAAGATCGGCAAGGCATACAGCGAGAGAGAGAAAGAGCGCATGTTGCAGGCGGCTGCGACGGCAAGGTCTCCGCACATTTACCTCGCGCTCACATTGGCGCTGAATGCCGGAATGCGCGACGCCGAAATCAAGAGACTGAGTTGGGCGCAGATCAATTTTCAAAAGAGATTCCTGGCCGTTGGTCGCGCCAAAACGGAAGGAGGCGAAGGAAGAACGATTCCTTTGAACTCAGATCTCCTTGCCGTGCTGACTGATTATGTGGAGTGGTACAGACACAAGTTTGGGGAGATTCGGCAAGAGTGGTACGTCTTCCCGTTCGGATCGCCTCAACCGACTGATCCTACGCGCCATGTGACGAGCCTGAAGACGGTATGGAACAACATCCGCAAGAACGCGGGCGTGAATGGCCGTTGGCACGACAGCCGACATACGCTCATTACTGAGCTGGCCGAAAGTGGAGCCGGTGACCAGACCATCATGGACATTGCAGGTCACGTCTCGAAGCAAATGCTCAGGCACTATAGCCACATCCGCATGGAAGCGAAGCGCAACGCGTTGGAGACGATTGTCAGGAAACGAAGTGAGACAGCCACAACCGAAAACGCGGAACAGCAGTACTCAGAATCGAGCGTGCTTACGCGGGATTTTGAAGGAGCTTACCCACAAAAGTCCCCACAGTCAGGCGATTTTGAGGGTCATCGCGCTGTCTATCGGAATCGTAAGTCTTTGAAAAGAATTGGCTCCTCAGGTAGGACTCGAACCTACAACCCTTCGGTTAACAGCCAGATGACCGTTGTCGAATGTCATCTGCTTCCATTTCGCAAGCCACTCCGATTCAGTTTGTCACGACATAACGAACTACATTCTCATATGGCGTTTGTAGCGCTTCAAGAAGGTCAGAACGTTGCATAGTCAGCGAGCAGCAAATTCAACTTGTAGGAGACGACCGTGACTGACGCACTTGACTCCCACACAGATAGGGTGGCAGTCCAGCATAACTGACACCACTACTGACACTGAGCTAATTTGGTGGGGCTTTGATTGCGTTAAGTGATTGATTTTATGGTGACCCTGGGAAGATTCGAACTTCCGACCTGCGGTTTAGGAAACCGTTGCTCTATCCACCTGAGCTACAGGGCCACTGAAAATCATTCTAACCTGCGAGCAATAGACACAGATGAGCTATGCCACCCTGGCAAGCGGCGTTATTTTCTTCCTCTTTTTCCTCGAAGCCTGCCAGAAGTCATATTGCGCTTGCATTTTGAACCAGAGGTCTGGAGATGTGCGCAGTGCCTCAGCCAGCCTTAAAGACATCTCGGCAGAAATACCGGCCTGCCCATTCAGCACGCGGGATAACGCCACACGAGACACTCCGAGGTGCTTGGCGACATCCGTAATCGAGCGTCCTTCGAATGCCTCTTTGAGAACTCTGCCTGGATGGGGCGGGTTGTGCATCACGGCAATACCTCCTTTCGCATTAGTGATAGTCCTGATAGTCGAGTAGGATTACGTCCTCTTCATCAAACTTGAAGGTCAACCGCCACATTCGGTCAACTTTGATCGCCCACATGCCTGTCAGTTCAGGTTTCAGTGGGTGAAGGTCGTATCCAGGCAGGTCTACATCGCCGGGCTTCGTAGCATTGTCTAAGACCAGCAAGCGATTGCGCAGGCGCTCTGCGTGGGCCGCCTGTATACCTGCTTTACTGCCTGTTTTGTAGAACTTCTCAAGACCCTTATGCTGAAAGCTCCTAATCATTCGGTCAGATATTACCTGTATCGCGTATCGATACACTTGTCAACACAAAAGCGCGAAAAAGCCACACCAAGCGTCAGCACGAAAACGGCCGTGCCCCATCTGACGAAGTCAGGGTGGAAAAGCAAGAACCAAACCAGTCACATGTCATCCTGCCCTCTGAGCATTGCGAAGGGGAAGGATCTGCTTTTCGCAAGCATCAGCAAGAAAGAGTGCGGAAAACCAAACCCCTTACCGATCCAACACCGACTCCCCACTAACCGAAAACCCAGCCTCCACCACCGAAACCCCAGTCCCCGGCTGACCACCACCCACACTCACCCGATACTCCCCACCCCCAACAAGCCGCGATCCCTGAGCATTTACCTCGCTCAAATCCCGCGCATCGAGAGTGAAATGAACATGCTCCGTCTGCCCCGCCGCAACATGCACCCGCCGCAGCCCGCGCAAAGCCCGCACCGGAGCATCTGGCGAAGCAGGAAACTTCAGATACAGCTCCGCCACATCATCCCCATCGCGAGCGCTGTCGTTCTTAACATCGACATCCACCTCCAGCGGCTTCCCCGCTTCCAGCTTCGCCGACGACAACTTCAACCCACTATAAGAAAACTTCGAATAGCTCAACCCATACCCAAACGGATAAAGCGGCTTCCCCTCGAAATACCGGTACGTCCGCCCCTTCATCGAGTAGTCCTCAAACTTCGGCAGCTGGTCATCCTCCGCATAAAACGTCAGCGGCAGCCGTCCCGCCGGATTGTTCACCCCGGCCAGCGTTTCCGCAATCGCCGTTCCACCTTCCTCGCCCGGATACCACGCCTCCAGCACCGCATCCGCATGCTGCTGCGCCCATTTCACCGCCAGCGCGCTCCCATTCTGCAGAACCACAACCAGCGGCTTCCCCGCGGCGCCCACCGCTTCGAGCAACTGCTCCTGTACAGCCGGCAGATCAATCGACGTGCGGTCACCACCACTGAATCCCGGCAACTTCACTGGCATCTCTTCGCCTTCGAGCGACGGCGACAACCCCACAAACGCAATCACCGCATCCGCCTGCTTCGCCGCCTTCACCGCCTCGTCACGCAGCGCCGCCGCCGGAGCCTCCCACGTCAGATCGATCCCCGCGCTCCCGGTGCCGTGGAAATACTCCAGCCGAATCGCATGCGGCTTCGTATCGTCAAAGTGCACCGCGGCTTCCCGCACTTCCCCGCGCTCGCCCGTGCGGCCATGGTTGTCCAGAATCACCTTGTCATCCAGATAAAGGCTAAAGCGCTCAAAGTTTTCGCACGCATAGCAGTAGTTCACGCGCGCGCCCAGCTTGTAATCGCCAGCCGCCGGAGGCGTGAACGTGCCCATCCAGCGCACCGAGAAATTGTTGCGCTGCAACCCGTCTACCGGAACCACTTTGTCCCAGTTGAAGTTGATATTGCGATCCGTTCGCGTAAGCACAGGCTGACCGCTCAGGTCTTTCGAGCTGAAGTACTCGCCCGTCAGCCCATCGCCCGCCCCACTCGCCGGATGCAGCGCCGTATGCTCAATCGGCACCGCAAAGCCATCCACCAGGCTCGACCCCTGCGCATACAAAATCTTCGCCGACGCAAACTGCTTCTCAATCCCGTTCACCGGATACACCGGCGACGGCGGCGGCCCGTTGTAATTCCCCTGCAGCGCCTGCACCAGCTCCGCCGTCGGCCCTACCACGGCAATCGTTCTCAGTCCGGCCTTCAGCGGCAGCGTCTGCTTCTCGTTCTTCAGCAGCACCATCGACTCGCGCGCCGCCTTCAATGAAAGCGCGCGATGCTCCGCCGAGTTGACCTCGGAAAAAGGAATGCGCCCGTACGCATAGCTCGACGGCGGATCGAACATCCCCAGCTTGAACCGCGCCGTAAACAACCGCTGCAGCGCCGTATCGATCTCCGCTTCCGTAATCAGCCCCTGGTGCACCGCATCCACCAGCGCCGGATACGCCTGCCCCTTTCCGAAGCCGCACTCCAGGTCCGTCCCCGCCTTCACCGCATCCGCAGCCGCGTGCGCCATATCCGGAGCGAAGTGGTGCCCCGTATTCACATCCGCCACCGCCGCGCAGTCGCTCACCACATACCCGTCAAAGTGCCATGCATCCCGCAGATGATCCTTCAGCAGCATCGTATTCGCGCACGCCGGCGCTCCATCAATCGCGTTATAGGCGCACATCACCGACTGCGCATGCGCCTCCGTCACCCCCGCGCGAAACGCCGGCAGGTACGTGTCCTCCAGATCATGCGGCGATACATCCACATTGAACTGGTGCCGCAGCGGCTCCGGCCCGCTGTGCACTGCATAATGCTTCGGCGTCGACACCACGCGAAAATACTTCGGATCGTCTCCCTGCATCCCGCTCACAAAGGCCACCGCCATCCGCCCCGTCAGAAAAGGATCCTCGCCATACGTCTCCTGCCCGCGCCCCCACCGCGGATCGCGAAAAATATTGATGTTGGGCGCCCAGAACGTCAGGCCGAAAAACATCTCATGATCGTCCTCACGCATCGCCTGGTTGTACTTCGCGCGCGCCTCGGTCGAAATCGTCTCCGCCATCCGATGCACCAGGTCCGTGTCCCACGTCGCCGCCATGCCAATCACCTGGGGAAAGTTCGTCGCCGTCCCCGCAAAAGCAACGCCATGCAGCCCCTCATTCCACCAGTCGTACTTCGGAACCCCCAGCCGCGGAATGGCCACCGCATGATCGCGCATTTGCGAAACCTTTTCCTCCAGCGTCATCTTCGAGATGAGATCGTTGACCCGCTCCTCAACCGGCAGCGAAGGGTCCATATATTTTGGCTGCGTTCCGCCGCCCGTCTGCCCAATGCACGCCAAACCAGCCCCTAAACCCAGAAAAACGCCACAAATCAGAACGAAACCCAGTCTCCCTCGCATATCCAAACGCTCCGCCACAGTGGATTGGAAAACATTTACCGCCATAAGAAAATCGCTTTACTCGCAGAGAATACTAACCGCAAAAGTGTCCTTGTGACTACTTCCCCATCGGTAAATTCCCGTCCAGCGATTTCCCTGTCAATACCCTCCAGACGAGGAAATCTTCCAACCCATTGATTCCGCTAAATATTCGTGTAAACAATCATTGGCCGAAAACTTCGCCCAATCTGCTAAACTCAAGAGAGAAGAAAAAGCCCGCGAGTCCAGCGGGCCTTTTCTGTTTTTGTGAATGCCATGCTCTGCGCGTCGTCATTCCGAGAAATCCATGTGTTGAGGGCAACAGCAATCGGCATTTTTCTCAGCTGAAAGAACGGTCCTGAGCCTGTAGAAAGATCTTGCCGAAACATGGGATTAGAAAATTCCTAACCCAAGCAATATGACGAATTTACCAAAACATAGGGGGCAGATGGGTGCCCCATCCTGTCTCCTCGTGCGGTTCGAGGACGTAGAGCCTGCCCTGAGCTTGCGAAGGGATGGGTCTAACCAGACCGCGCGAAGCGCACACCTATAAAATGCCCTCTAACCACCAATAGAAAGACGAATTTACCAAAATACCGGGGGGGGTTCTACGGCACACTCAAAAGCCGCAATCCCGTTATCGGAAAGAGCCCAGTCGGACCGTTCTCCTCTAGCATCGGCTGCGGGCGGAAAAGATATCGCACATAGAACCCGCCCTTGGTGCTGGCGTAGTCCCGCGTGTTGTTGAAGCTCAGGAATCCGCCAACATACCAGTGCTCAGCGATGGCGTAAGCACCCTCGCCATCAAAGTTGTAGTTGCCGCTGACGCTGGTCTTCTCCGGATAATAGGGATTGCCCCTCGCATACTGAATCGTCGGGTCCAGCGGATAGTAAGGAGTCGCGCTCTCATCAAACGCCTGTAATCCGAAACTCCCAATGGCCCGATAGTGGAACTTCGCTCCATAATGCCCGTTGAACGTAAGCGGCACGCCGCCCAGAATGTACGCCGCAGGACTGAAGTACCCGCCCTGCCCATACGTGAAGTAGCGCAGGTTGTGATCGTAGTGCATGCCGAAAAAGTTCATGCCCACAGTCAGGCTTCCGTATTCAGAATTGTGCAGCACCGACCAGTAAGCCCCGGCATCGCCGTCAAAGCGAGTATTGTCCTCAACATGCAGCCCGGTAATGTACTGCCCGCCACCCTGGATGTACCACCCGGACTGCGCGCCGCCAAAAGCCAGCTGCAATTCGCCTGCGTTGGTTACAACACCGCCCCACGTGTTCCCGACGTAGGTTGCGCTCTTGCTGCCCTGGTCGCGAAGACCGGCATAGGAAAGCTGCGTATCCGTGATCGGATCGCGTGAAAACGTCAGCGTAAAGTGGGAAGTCGGCGGGTGAACATAGACGCCACCGATGACATTCGCCACCAGAAATCCATGCGGCGTGTATCCGATATTCCCTGCAAACGAAGCCGCTCTCAGCTGGAACTCGCCGCCGACGCCGGCAGCCGACTGGAGATAAGGCACGGCGTCCGCAGGTAGTGTCCCCTGCTGGAAAGTGGTCGAAGTTGTCGCCTCACCCGAGTCCAGCAGCACAGGCCGGGTAATGATCGTCCCCCTCACTCCGGGCCCAAGCATGCTGGAGGCTTCAATCTGTCCCACGTAGGCAGAGAGCTTGTCGTATCCCGGCTGACCGCTGCGGTAATCGATCCCGGCAGCACCTCCCAGCCACGGACTGGAAGCACCCTGAATGATCGCCAGCTGATCTTCAATCTGCTCGCGAGGAGTCTTCGCGCGAACCACGTGAACGCCAGGCCCGGTCAGCGGCGGCAGCACCGGCACTTCAGCCCGCGCCGTTTCCGGCTGGGTCAGCAACGGCGACGCCGGCGGAGGTTCGCTGTTTGTCTGTCCGTTCGCAGGCGGCAGGCCGGAGTCCGGCGATTGCATGTTCTGCGCCTGACCAGTCATCTCGCGCACCGCGCCCTGCAGGCGGCTGGCCGGATTCGTATCGTTCGAGTCCACAAAATGTGGAGATTTCGCCGCCTGTCCGAAGGAAACCGGTGGAGCAGCCTGCGGCTCCGGCAAAGCCAGCGGCCTCGTCGGAGCCTTCATCGAAACAGGCTCAAGATAATCCATCGGCACGGAAACATCTGCCTGCTCAACAGCAGGCGCACTGCGGCGACGCGACGACTTCGCCGGACGCTCATACGCCACCTCAGGAGGCACAAACTCCGGCGCAGGAGCCGCCTCAGCACTTTCGGTTTGTCGAACCGCAGGAGGCGCAAAATAGCCGTCATTTCCCACGCTCGAAGACGAGCCCTCTCGCGACTGGGCATAATCCCCCAAAGTAGGAACGGGCTTCACCGGCGCATTTCCCCAGGAAACTTCGGCGCCATCACCGTCCTGGGCCGAGTCAGGAGTATTCAACCCCGCCACGCGTCCCGGCGGAGCAAGCAACTGCATCAGTTGCTGTGCCGGAGATATGCTTCCCGGCACGCCAGTGTCGCTCCCCGGCTGACTGAAATTCAGCCCCGGAGTAGCCGGCCCCATCGCATCGAGGGCCGCACGGTAGTATGCCGCCGCGCGCTCCGAGTTGCCGCGGGCCTGTTCATACTGCGCCGCCAGCCGAAGAATCCCGGCGCTGTTCTTGTACTGATCGAGCGCGCTTTCGAGCCACGTCTCCGCCTGCCGCATATCGCGCGCGGCCATGGCCGCGCCGATGGCGCTCTCATACATCTGGCTCGTGGCATGCGTCATATCCATCGACGCATAGATGGCCACCGCCTGCTTCGGCTGCCCGATTTTCAGATACAGTCCGGCAAGAGCACTGTAAACATCCGCGTTCCCTGGGAACGCCTGTGCCGCCGCATCGAGAATCGCGACAGCACGGTTCTGATTGCCGGCGGCCAGCGCGCTGTTAGCGCGGCGAACACTCCACGTAGCAAACAGCCGGTTGAACTCGGCCAGTTGCTGATCCGTCATGTCGACCGAATTGGAAAGGCTGCCCACGAGTGCATAGAGTTGCTGATCGTCGCCCGCTCGCATCAGCACCCACCCGTACTGAATCTGCACGTCAACGGGCTCGTCGGTATTGCGGTCGCGGTAAATCTGCGTCAGCTGCGCGAAAGTCTTCATCGCAGCCGCGTTCTGCCCCAGCGCTGACTGTATCGATGCCAGCGTCTGCAGATACGACGTGTCCTGTTCAAGTCGCAGGCGCACAGATTCAGGCATCGCCGCGATCTGCCGCAGCGCTTCGCGATCATGGTTCCCCTGGTGCAGCGCATTCACCATTCCGCGCCACGCATCCGCATTTTGCGGATTCCGGTCCAGTTCCTTGCGGAAAATAGTGTAAGCCTTCTGCTGATTGCCCTGGGACGCATAGACATCGGCGAGCTGCAGCTCGATACCGGTTTGCGGCGGAGGCGCCACAGCCAGCGCCTGCTCCAGATACTTCTGCGCGCGGTCCCACTCATGCCGCGTCTGGTAGATCGAGCCTATAAGCACAAGAAATGCCGGATCACTCTGTTCCCTGGCAAGAACAGTCTGGGGAATACGCGCAACCGTCCCCAGTGCCTCATCGTCCCGGCCCAGTTGATGTTGCGCTGCGATCAGCGCGCGCCAGGCTCCGGCATTCTCCGGCTCCTCAGTGACGATTTGCTGATAGAGCTGCAGCGCGGGCTCATATCGATTCGCCATCATCAGCAGCGCTGCGTATTGCGTCTGCTTATCAACGGGCAGGTCGCGTCCTTCATTCGGAAACGGCAAAGCCAGCGCCTGTTGAATGGTCCGGTCGGCTTCAGCCTTGCGGCCCAGCGCCAGATTGGCCTGTGCTAGCGCCCGCAGATATTCCGGATCGCTGTTGAGTTGTGCGCGAACGGCCTTGGGCATGCGGTCGTTGGTGGCCAACGCCGCCTGCGAATCCCCCGCAGCCGATTGCGCCAGAAACAGTCCCCGCCACGCCCCCTGCCGCTCCGGGCCGACACGCACCGCGCGCTCAAAAGCATCAATCGCCTCGGAATTGTCCCCCGCCTGCGCATAAGCGCCGCCGAGACCTTCCAGCGCATCCGGACTCGATGGCTTAAGCGCCAGCGCTGCATCATACGACTCGATCGCTGACTCCGTGTTTCCGGACTGCAAAGCGTCGCCTGCCTGAGACATCTTCTCCCAGAAGTGCGAGGTTGCGATTGCACTATCCAAGCCTCTGGCTCCGGCCGCGCGGGCACGTTCGAGATAGCTTGAAGCCGCGGTGAAATCCTGCTGCTTCATGTGCACATAGCCCATTCCGCTCAGGGCTCGCGGATTGTTCGGCTGTTTCTCCAGCAGTGTTTCAAACTGCCGTTTGGCTTCATCCAGCCGGCCGCTATTGAGAGCGCGGTAAGCAGAAGCTTCCATCGGATTTCCCGCCGGAGTGCTGGCCGCAGGCTTCTCCGTCGAAGGGGCAACCGGCGACGCAGGAGTGGAAGAAGCGATCGCGTTCCAGGCCTCGGCCTGATTCAAAGCGTTCTGCGCTGCCGGAACACTGTCGTACCGCCGCAGAATGGCGATGCCTTCAGGACGGGTCTTCGGGTCATACGTAAGAATGCGTCCGAGTGTGATCGAATAGCGCGAATCGGCGGGAAATTGCTGCGCCAGCTTGCGCAAACCAGCAACGGCATGAGGACGGTCTTCGGGAATGGCGGCTTCAGTATCGTAGTATGCAAGCGCGTAGTCCCCAGGAGGCGGCGTGCCGCCGAATACATCCCGATATATGCGCATGGCGTCGGCATATCTGCCATTTTGCGCAAGACTGCCAGCCTGACTGAGTCGCACGTTCCTCGGCTCGACGTCCGGCATACCCTGGATCTTGGCGATATCCGCTGCATTGCCTCCGGCGGCACGCAGCCGCTCCAGGTACATCCTTGCCTCATCCGTTTTCCCGAGTTGCATGTCAGCTTTTGCAATGCCCGAAAGCGCCTCGCGATTATTCGGGTCGGCCAGCAGCACCTGCTGCCACGTCTGAGCCGCCATATCGAGATGGCCGCTCGCAGCGAGCGACTGGGCCTTGGCCAGCAAGGCTTTTTCAACGGCGGATTGCGCTTGAGCACTCCATGCAAAACCGAAAAGCGCACAAGTGGCCGCGAGCAGGAGATTTCGGCAAATGTTGCGGTTTACTTTTTCCATTGGACCCTCAGCGTTCCATCCGGGGCAAATCGAAAACGTTGTTCTTGCCAGCCCAGCGCAAACAACGCCAGGTTCTGGTCATAGTATTTTGGCGGATCTCCCAGCAACCCGGTGGCCGGCTCGATCTGCGCCAACACATTCCGAAGCTGCAAGGCAGCCGTCGATTTTCCTTCCGACGCAAACAGAAAAGGCATCACAGCAGCCGAAAATCCAGCAGGAGCGGTCGAACTGGAAACACTCCCATTCGGATTGACTGTTTCCGGCGGCGACAAATGCGCCTTTACATAGCTCGACATAGGAGCAAAAATCTGCAACAGTTTCAACGAGCCTGGTGACTCTCGCGCCGTCATCCCAGCCCAAAGGTACACGCGGATGGCATCGTAGCTGCCGCAGGCAGGCTTCGATGCCATCCCGGGTGCGCTCACCGCAGAAAATCCTTTGCCGCTTCTATATTCCACCCAGTCCATGGCAAAACCTGAAGGACTAGCCTGTTGCAACCACTCCGGCAGCGCAGACGCCATGGAATTCCATGGTTCTTCCGGATCGGCTCGCTTTGCCGCCAAGAGCAGAGGCAAAGGCATGTAGCTCGGATTGAGGACCCAGCGATCCGCATCCGGATGAAAGCCGTACCGGCCCGGTAATAAGACGGCGCCAATCTGGGGCAAGCTCGCGCTCTCGTACTTTGCGATCAGCGAAAGCATTGCCTTCGCAGTTTTACTGTAGTGCGGCTTCGCCCAAAGCTCGCCGGCTTCGATCAGGCTGTAAGCGACCCAGAGGTCAGAGTCGGAAGCTGAGTTCTGATCGAGCACGCCCCATGAGCCATCGTCTTTCCGGCCCCAGCTCCATGCCGGCAGGTTTCTGGACAGGTCACCCTGTGCCAGATTCTCCTCCGTCCAGGCGCGAATCCGCTCAAACGAGACGCTGTCCCCCGCAACAAGAGCGAAAAACATAGCATAGCTCTGTCCCTCAGAGGTCGTCATTGAGTTTCTTTCAAGATCAATCACGCGTCCCTCGGGGCTGAGGAAATGCGCCGCATAGTGATCCCACAACGGCCAGGAACTGGCCCTCGCTATCGCCGAGTAGCAGCATAGACCGAGCAACGCAGCCAGCAGGATCGCAGACTTCATGTTTGTTGCGCCTCCAGTCGAGCCTTTGCCCGTTGATCAAGCCGCGCTCTCGTCCACGGCACCACAAACAATCCGAGAACGAAAGTCAACACAACGATCATCCACGGAAATGTTCGCAGCCAGTTGCGAACACGAGCCCACCAAGGCAGATAGCCGACGTGGTAAAAGCGATCGCCTAACCGATACGAAGTGAACTCGCTCCCATGCAGAACGCTCACTGACTGACTGATATCGCCCGACGTTGAGAACTTGGTGAATGCTGCAATAAACGGTGCAGCCGAAGCATCGTTCCTCAGCGTAATGCTGACGATGGAGCGATTCGATGACCAGGGCGATTCACTGCCTTGGATCAGCGCGTCTGGAAATTGACCGAGGCTCTCGAGCAGACCATCGCGTTCTTTCGCTTGCCCAATCCTCCACCACCAGTTCGGCCGCATTTCAGCCACCTGCCACCAGGCATGTTCGATAGCCGAAAAGAATCCGCCCGTGTCGTGAATGGAAAAGCCATGCTCCTTCACTTCGACAGGTAACTGTTGACTCAGGAGTTCAAATGCAGGCTGATCATCTGGCGTACCCAGAATCAGATAGTCGGCATCGGCTCCCAGCGTTGAGTCGTCATTCACCGAGACCTGCAGCGCCGGATAGCCAGTCTGCTCACCCATGTTTGCCAGCAGCGCGAGATAAACGCCAAGCTCCGCCGCACTCGGCCGTGGCGGCACAATGACTCGTGTCTGAGAAAGATCCGCAAAGCGCGTAAACGGAAATCCGGCATTTGCGAAGAGTTCCAGATTCGGCATGGCAGCCCAATGATCGAGGCCGCGAATGTCGAGATAAGAACTACGCAGAATAGCTCCCTGCAAGTTGATAGGCGCCGTATCCTGGCAATTCCCTGTCTTCGCCAACTGAAAATAAAAGTTGAAGAGAAATGTATTCGCCGATGGCCGAATATTCGACAGCGGCACAGCGACATCATAGGACAGTGCTTTGTTGGGACTATTCTCGTGAGGAAGCGGAAGTTCGTTTACAAGTGCCCCGTTCGCGCTCACCCGCAGCGTCGACCCGTTCGCCAGCGGCATCGCGTTGTAGCGATAGTCCATGTGCAGCGGAATGTTCTGCCGGTCGCCATAGTAAAGGTCCGGAGGCAGGCGAAGGTACACCGGCAGCGGACCAGAGCCATCACTCTGCAACTCCGGATTTCCCGAGTAATCCCAGAACGGCGAGATGCGGTCTGTTCTGAGCCACAAAGGCGCGTCGTCAGCTTCGCGCGGGCGCGGCAACTTGTATTCTCCAACGTGGACCGTGGTTCCCTGCAGCATCATATTGCCGGTCGCAACAGCCCGCGCCGCAGTCACCAGCTGATCGGCGTCATCTCCTGCGACGATCAGGATCTTTCCGTAAGGATCGACAGGATTCGTGCGGACAGCAATAACCGGTCCCCCGCCGGTCAGATCAATACCTGCAGGCAGATTCGAAAGCCCTTCCACCAGAACAACAACGTTCCCCGACGGCAACAAGCTCCCTTTGGTGACAGGAAACGTCAGCGGCCTTGATTTCGCCAGGACTCCAAACCATGAAGCCAGAATGCCGGCAGCCTGAAAAGCCTTGTTGCTGGGCCGGTCGGACATGAAGGCAAACGGAATTGAAGCTGTGGCGCTGCTGATTGCGCCATCATAGAAAGGTAGCGGCAATATCTTCAGATCATCGGCAAGCGGCAGTAGCGATCCCGAAATCTCTATGCCTGAATTGGCTTCCACTCGCCCCCATAAGACCGTGTTCGCCGGATCTTCACATTGCTGCGTATAGTGACCGATAAATTCGAATCGCAGCACATTGTTCCGCACCAGCAGTTCAGCGGGAAGCGACAAATCCGTCTTCAAACCCTCCTGCACGGTTTCGACTTTTTGCGGAACAGGTAATGTAGCCACCAGCGCCCCATTCAGATACACATTCAAATGGCTCATCTGCGGAATGAGCGTGGGTGAAAAGGCATAGCGCAGATGCAGAGTGGCCTTCTGCACTACCTCGGTCTGGGGCAAAGCAAACGGTATTTCGCGTGAAGCCGCCACCCCGCGAAATATGACCGCTTCGGGTACGCCAATATCCTTAAGCAGAAACGTGGATTGGAACGATCCCGCCGCGGGAGTCGCATCCGATGCCTTGACTTGAGGTGAAAGCTTGCCGTATTTCTGCGCAAGCAGCGGTCGAGAAGCACCGGCGAGCAACATCGCGAGCACAAGAATTGCCGCGCCCGCACGTGCCGTTGCCGGCATCGCAGTTTCTTTTTTCTTCGGAATCAATACTCCCAGAGCATGCCCAACTCCTTTAACGGAGAGGCGAACCAGACGCGCAAAGCTGCGCCAGGGCTTATCTGCTTCACGGCGCTCGCTCCGGCTCAGCCAGGAATCGGCGCGCGAATAAAGAACAAGCGTGAGGAGTTCCTCTTCCTCAAGCGAGAGATCCTCATATTTAATGCGCAGGTTCGCATCATTCCCGTGCACGACAGTGGCAGGGAAACTCGCCTCCTTCCCACGCAGAGGATAGACGACATGCACTTTGGAATCCGGCGGTAAGGCAAGTGCTTCCTCAAGCTCAATCGAAGCTCCGCCCAGAGACATGTTCACCGACTCACCGAAGAGGCTCTTTCCACTCGGAAGACGAACTTCTACCGGCATGTGCATGTCGATGCGCACATCCGTTCGCAGCTGACGCGACTCAAACGCAACGGCGTTCGCCGTGCCCACAATAATCAGGTTGAACAGGATCCAGAAGGCGTTCATCGCAACCGTGCCTGGATGTCCGGCATTCCAGTAGAAAAAGCGAATGGGCGCAACCACCAGGCCAGCCACATTGAGCAAAATAAGGAGTATGTATGGCCGCGCGATACGGGCATCGAAATAGCTTTTCTGAACGATTCCTCCTTTGGCCGTCACATTAAACTTACCCAGCTTCGGATTGATCATCGCCAACAGCGTGGGTCCAAGAATGTAAGGAGCAAGAACCGTTTCGTACACCTCATTCCAGAATGAATGGCGATATTTCCCCTGCACCCGAAAGTTAGTCAGGTTCGAGAGAAACAGGTGCGGCATGGCGTATGCAAGAATCGCCGGCCAGTACCCCGGAATATTGATGCGTCCCAGCAGCATGTAAACGAGCGGAGCAGTAAGAAAGACCAGCCGTGGAACTGCATAGAGGAAGTGAACCATCGCGTTGAAATAACACAGCCTCTGCGGCCACTTGAGCCCGCGCGCAAAGAGCGGATTATCCGTCCGCATCACCTGGATCATGCCTCGCGCCCAGCGGATGCGCTGCCCCACATGGCTTGAAAGGCTTTCCGTCGCAAGACCCGCGGCCTGGGGAATATTGATGTACGCGGTATTCCATCCGCGTATCTGCATACGCAGCGACGTGTGCGCGTCTTCTGTAACCGTCTCAGTTGCAATTCCACCAATCTCATCGAGCGCGGTGCGGCGAAGCACGGCGCAGGAGCCGCAGAAAAATGTCGCATTCCACAGATCGTTTCCATCCTGCAGAACGCCATAGAACAACTCGCCTTCATTCGGAATCACCATGAATTGGTGCAGGTTGCGTTCGAACGGATCAGGCGAGTAGAAGTAGTGCGGAGTCTGCAGCATTCCAAGCTGGACATCTTTTAGAAACCACCCCAGGGTCACCTGCAGAAAACTGCGCGTCGGAACGTGATCGCAATCAAAAATCGCAACATACGGCGAATCCAGAACGGTAAGGGCGTGATTGATGTTTCCCGCCTTGGCATGCTTGTTATCCGTCCGCGTAATGTAACCGATATCTGCTTCTTCGCAGAATTTGCGAAACTCCTCTCGCCTCCCGTCGTCCAGCACATAAACGTGAAGTTTGTCTTCGGGGTAATCGATATTCATGGCAGCGAATGCCGTCGACCGAACCACGGACAATGGCTCGTTATACGTGGGAATCAGTACATCCACGTGCGGCCAGTCCTCGAGGTCTTTCGGCATCGGATATGGAGGCCGCCTGAGGGGGCGAATCGTCTGTATATACCCGAGAAACAGGATGACAAACGCGTAACACTCGGCGGAAAGAAGGATCAGCATGAAGATGGTATTAATCACGCCAACCTTCTGGTTTGGCGAAGCAAGCGTCTGCCCTACGGTAAAGATCCGCCAGTACGCATATCTTGCCGTCGCCAGCATGGACGCAAACATAAGCGCCAGCGTCACCAGTTCCGATCCCGAGATGCGATGAATGATAAAGCCGAGAATGATGATCAGGATGCCGAGGAGCGCCTGCTCCGGCCACCTGAAGTCAATGGTGACGCATTCGAACGCTAGAAAAAGAAGTATGCCGTATACAACGATGCGGGCCACGCTGGCCCACGGGCTGGATGTTGTTCCGAGTGATCGCCAGTGGGTCAGGATCCGCTTCATCGCTCGCTCCAGCGAGCCTGTGTTCGGGCCGCGGCGCGGACCGGACTTCGCTTTCTAACCCACGACGCCAACTCAAGAAGATCGTGAGTCACCGGCGATCCCGGTGCATGGTCGGCAACCGTCATTCTGGAAGCGATGGCCTTGGCAATTTCCGCCGCGTCGCGAATCGTTATAGGCAAGAGACGATCGCAGCATTGTCTCTCTACCAGCGCCCGCGCACGCTGGTCGATGCTGTCCTGCCGGTCAAACCGGTTGAATATGTAGAAGACTTCCGGAACGTCAATTCCGGAGGATCGCATCGCATGGAACGACGCCTCGATGCGGGAGACTGTGAGAATAGAGTTCAAATCGGGTTGGAGCGGAATAAGAACGGTGCCGCACATACCCACGATTTCCGGCAGCATGCTCATCGAAGCAGGCCCCAGGTCGAATATCGTTCGCTGGGCTTTCCGCATCGCTGCTTTCACGTCGTTCTCCAGCCACTGCTTTGTAATGTCATTCGTTCCGATTACTTGCAGCGGCGGGTAATTGGCGTCGGGCGAAATAAAGGTCCGCAATCCGGAGCGCAGGTCTGTCGCCCCAAAATAGAAGGGCAATAATCCGCTTCCTGACGCATCCACCAGCAGGACTTTCTCTTTCATCGCACAGAAGATTCTGCCGAGGTTCGCGCAAAGCGTCGTCTTGCCAACGCCGCCGGCGAGGGAATAGATCGCCAGAGCGGACGAAAAGCTTTCCACTGGCGCCGGCGCGCTGGTTTCGAAAAAGCTGGTGGGAACAGGGGCTTCAGGAAACGTCGCCGGCGGCGGCAGCTGTGTATCGACTAGAGGTTCAAGCGGAGTCTCTATGACAGCAGCAGGCAGCGAAGTAGCCCTCGCTTGGATGGGGGCAGGCTCAACCGAAGACTCAAATACCTGCGCCTGGCTCTCAATGCTGACCTCCGGAGCTGGCGCAGCTTCGCTCTTCCGGATATCTACGTCCGTTGCATGCTGGGTATTACGAATTCTCCTCTGCCGGGAAAAATCACGATAAGTGGGGGCCTCCTCTACATTCGCCCAGGAATAGAGGTTCGCTACGTCTTTCGCCAAATCGCTGTCAGCTTCAGACTCGGCGTGCTCTTTACCTTCGCCATTGATCATTCAAGTTAAGTCCGTTTCTCGACAATTACATACAACGAAAAGCCTGAATCGATCAGTCTGTTTACTTTAGTAACTGCAGACCTGCCTAACGTAACCTAACTAGCCACGCCAAAGGTAACAGACTTTCCAGAGCTATCTCTACTACTTTCGCAACACGAGGCAATCTCGGGCTTTCACCGGGATTGGTGCAAAGTCTCCAGCAGCGCAGTCTTTTGGGGGGAAGCTACAGGAGGGGTACGGTCATTCGTTTGAGGTTTGCACCATAATACTGCACCTTGTGGCTTTTACGCATCAGGGGATTCCATATTTCCCCTGAAAACACCCATAAGCAGCCCGACGATTTCCTTGTCAATAGCCTCAAGCTTAAAGAATTCTTCAAACGACTGATTTCACAACATATTCGTTCCAACGACCAATGAGCTAGAATTATGGTGAAATCGGCTATCCTTGGAATTAGGACATAAAAAGATTCCAAGGGTGCCAAGCGAAAGGGTAATCCCCAGCTAAAGTATTGAAAACACTCGAAGGACCATAAGCAACTTTAGAATCAGCAGTTTAGCAGGGGATGATCCCTCGCTAAGTTATTGAAAATAAACAAAAGCAGATTGCGTCAGCAGGGGGAGGGGGACATACCCATAAGCGCTAAGATAAACATTGACTGATTACTGAGCTGAAGGGTAGCCTGAGGGCATGTCTGAGCTGGAAGACTGGCAGGTGTTACTGGGCCTGTTTCCCTCCGAGTGGCGGCAGTTGGGCAGGAGCAGCGGTGCGGTGAAACGGTTGCGCGGCTTTCCTTCGCTGGAAGCGTTGCTGCGCACCTTGCTGTTGCATGTGGGTTGCGGGTGGTCGTTGCGTGAAACGGCGGTGCAGGCTAAGTTAGCGGGCATTGCTGAAGTCTCCGATGTCACGTTGTTGAATCGTTTGCGGGATGCCGAGGATTGGCTGAGGCAGCTATGCCAGCAGTTGTGGAAGGACAACGGAGTCGAATTGCAGCCGGGTTTCGAGGGGAGAAGTGTGCGACTGCTGGATGCAACAGTGGTCAGAGAACCGGGCAAGACGGGAAGCCAGTGGCGGATTCATTACAGTCTGCGTCTGCCGACACTGGAGTGCGATTCTTTCGATCTCACCCCGACCAATGGTGCCGGCGCGGCGGAGAGATTTGGGAGGTTTCAGTTTCAGCCCGGGGAGTTGGTGCTGGCCGATGCGGGCTACTGCCATCCTGCTGGAATTGCGGCGGTGGTCGAAGAGCATGCGGACGTTTGCGTGCGTATGAATCCTTACGCACTGCCGTTGTGGAATGAGCGCGGAGCCTCATTCTCATTGCTCGAATCGTTAGCCGGCCTACGCAAGGCCGGAGAGTTGGCAGAGTGGCCGGTATGGATCCTGCCAGGCCAGGCCCGGTCATCATCCGGTCGGCAAAGAATCGCCGGACGGGTCTGTGCGATTCGCAAGAGCCGGGACGCCATCGAGCGGGCTAAGCGTCGGTTGAAGGATAAGGAGCAAAAGGGAAAGAGCGTAGGTCCGGCAACCCGTAAGTATGCCGAATATGTGCTGGTCTTCACCACCCTTCCCGCCTCCGAAGCCAGGACTGAGCAAGTCCTAGAGGCTTACCGGCTGCGATGGCAAGTCGAGTTGACCTTTAAGCGATTGAAGTCCATCGCCCAGCTCGGACATGTGCCGAAGCACGATGACCAGAGCAGCCGCGCCTGGTTGTACGGCAAACTGTTCGTGGCCTTGCTGAGTCAGAAGATGGCACGGGTAGGAAGCACGATTTCCCCCTGGGGCTACCTCCTTCCGGAAGCCGCGCACTCCGAGCCAATGGCGTGAATTTCAGTTCGCCTTCCATCAGGTACTCGCCGCCATTACTCCTATGCTGCCACTTCAAACGGTTCTTCAAAACTGGAACGAGGTCGCTGCGGCTCTGAGCGAACCAAACCGCAAACGAAGACCCCAGCTCCAATCCTTATCTTAGCGCTTATGGGGGACATACCCTGTACAGTCCTCCCTCGGCTTGCAAGCATCTCAAGCATGCAGGACTTCGACAATCCACGACAGTAAAAGCGAATCAGAATGCCCATCGAGCAAGCTGCCATCTGGATCATTTCTTTCCTCACCATCGCCCTGATGCTCCTTCGCCCGTGGAAGATCTCCGAGGCCCTTTGGGTCTGCGGAGGGGTGGTCCTTCTCCTGTTATTAAGACTGGTTCCCCTCAACGTCGCTGGACACGCCGTAGCTGAAGGAACCGACGTCTACCTCTTCCTCGCCGGAATGATGGTGCTCGCCCAATTAGGGCAGACGCACGGAGTCTTCGACTGGCTCGCCGCCATCGCCATCCAGCACGCAAAAGGCTCACGCATCCGGCTTTTCGCCCTGATCTACGCGGTCGGTACAATCGTCACGATCTTCATGTCAAACGACGCGACTGCGGTCGTCCTCACGCCTGCCGTTCTGGCCGCGGTAAAGAAAGCCCGAACCGAGCCGCTTCCCTATCTCCTGATCTGCGCCTTTATCGCCAACGCCGCCAGCTTCGTGCTGCCGATTTCCAATCCCGCAAATCTGGTCGTCTTTCATCAGGGAATGCCGCACCTCACGGAATGGCTCCGAATCTTCCTCCTGGCGTCGGTCGTCTCCATCCTCGTGACATACGCCGCGTTGTACTGGATCTGCCGCAAAGATCTTCAAGGCGAGACCGAAAGCAACATTCAAGATGGGCACCTTTCCCACGCAGGCAAGCTGGCCTTGGCCGGAATCGGCCTCGTAGCAATCGTGCTGCTGATTGCCTCGGCGTCAGGGAAAGACCTCGGGCTGCCTACCTTCGTTACAGCGATTGGTGTAGCACTGGTAATCTGCGCCGTAGAACGCAGCAATCCGGCAGCAATCCTCAAAGGCATCTCATGGAGCGTCATTCCGCTCGTCGCCGGCCTCTTCATCCTCGTTGAAGCCATCAACCGCGCCGGCGCGTCGTATCTCTCGCAGACTGCTCTCCACACCATCTCCACATGGAAGCCGATTTCAGCCGCGCTCGCGGCCTCTTTCGGAGTTGGTCTCGGCAGCAATCTGATCAACAATCTCCCCCTGGGACTGATCGCCGGATCGTCGATGCATCAGGCTCAGATCGCCGGAACTCTGCGCAACGCCGTTCTGATCGGGATCGACCTCGGCCCAAATCTCTCCGTAACCGGATCGCTCGCGACCATCCTCTGGCTGATCGCCATTCGCAAAGAGGGTCTGCACGTCAGTGCATGGACCTTCCTCAAGGCCGGCTTCATCGTAATGCCACCAGGCCTGCTGCTGGCAACGCTGGCTGTAGCCGCAACGCGCTGACCTACTGTCCGAATGCCTTCTCCAGGAACTTGACGATGCGCTGGCGTCCGTCGAAACCATGCCAGGGCTCAGGGCTCGGGTTCCCAAATATTCCGCCCGCAAGTGGACCGTGATCCTCGCGCGGATAGCGAACAAGATCAACCGGAACTCCAGCCTGGCGCAGTGCCCGATACATCTCAAGGCTCTGCCCCAGTGGATCCGTGGTATCACTGTCGCCCTGCAAAAGCAGGAAAGGCGTCTTTGCATGCCCAACGCCTGACAGCGGACTCTGCTTCCATGCATCGGAGTCGTGCTCCCACGGCTTGCCGTAGAACCAGCGGTCGTACCAGGAACTGCTTTCAGTCCCGTATTCGCTGTTCTGGTCAATCACCGGAGCGCCACTGATAATCGCCTTGAAGCGGTCCGTCTTTCCTTCCGCGAACCCGGCCATCTCACCGCCGTAGCTGTAACCCATCAGCGCCAGCTTGTCAGGATCGATGGAATAGTGAGCGATGACAGCATCAACGCCAGCCATGATGTCGCGGAAATCCGCGCCGCCAAGGTCATTCTTGTTGGCAGCTGAAAATGCAGCGCCGTATCCAGTGCTGCCGCGCGGATTGGGCCGCAGCACCGCCCATCCATGCCCGAGAAGAAAGGGGATAAACGGCGAATAGCCGTCTTCCCAAGCCCCAGTAGGACCGCCGTGCACATCCACAATGAGCGGCACTCTCCTGTCCTTAGCTTGGGGCGGCAGGTAGAGCAACCCCTCAATCGTCTTCCCCTCGTTCTGCCACCGCACGAGCTGCGACGGCGACTCTGTCCACTTCGCGGGCACGACGGAGGGAGTGTTCAATACTCGCGGAGTGTGCCCCAGTTTCTCCACAAAAAAGAGCGCCTGCGGCTTTGTGCTGCTGGTCGCGATCCACACCCATCCGTTGCGCCGCTCGTTTGTATTTAGATTCGTAACAATAGAGGTATCAAACTTCAGCAACTCCGGAGAACCACCGCCGAAGCGCGCAATACTCACTTGCGTTCCGTTCTGCACAGGCTGCAGGACTTTGCCGTCCACAGCGATCGGGCCCTCGTGACCGATCGAACCCGCGTAGTCGCGCGTAAGGTTCTTGACCGACTCGCCAGCGAAAGTGAACTCGTAAAGATCGTCGTAGCCTGGAGGTGAATCCAGTTCCGCCTCCGCATGGAAATAAACGCGTTTGCCATCCTCTGACCAGATAGCCTGTGCAATTGATGGCGAGATCGCCTTCATCTCCTCCGGATGATCGGGGGCGCTGGTCTTCAAAAGCCACGTGCTCTTGGCGGGTCCAAGATCGCCGGCATTACCTGGCTTCTCGACGATTGCGATGAGTCGGTCTGACTGCGGGCTCCACGAGGCGGATTCAACATCGGGAGCACCCGCCGTTTTCGTCAACTTGCCAGTCGCTGGATCAAGCAGATAGAGCCTCGATCCATGCGGATTATGATCGACCCATTGCGCATCGGCCTTATCCGTTTCCTGCTTCTTCTCACCGGGAGTCTGTGGATCGCGCGCCACGACCGCGATCCATTTGCCGTCGGGAGAAACGAAGAAGCGTTCCACATCGATCTCCACCTGCTCCGGCTTCTGACTCGCTTTCGTCTGGTTCGGCGGAAGCGCATCCGCGTCCTTGGACTCATCGACAACAGGATCGATCTTCAACTCGTACGGATGTGCTTCACCGCCTTCCATGGGAAGTCGATACAGCTGCGTATGCTCGCCGCGCTTGGCCAGAAAGAGAATCAAGTTCCCATCCGGAAACCATTCCCCGTTGTGCTCGCCCCGCTTGTCGGCCGCAGGAGAGTAGGTTAACTGACGCGAGCTATTCTGCTTTACATCCACGAGCCAGAGATGCGTGCGGCCACCATCGGCAGTCGCGTCTGAAACTTGTAAAAGCACACTCTGCGCGTCTGGTGATAGCCGAGGCTGGCTCATGGCTCGGCTATGGCGCAACTCCTCATTGGTTGGAAAATGCGCATCCTGCGCGACGGTCATTCCAGGTGAAACAGCAAGGGGGATGATTGCAACAAAAATGATGCTTCGGATCAGCTTCTTCCGCATGCCACTGAGAATACAGTGAGTTGAATGCAATTCAACTGGATGTGACGAAATCTTTGTAAACTCGCAGAGAGGCTCATGGACGCGCCGGCTCAATCCGTAGCTGCGACACAGCCACCGCTGTGGGCATCGATTCGCGAAGCCCTGCGCGGATCTCACCAGGACTACACCGCCGGCAATCTGAACCGCGCGATTCTGCTGCTCGCCATCCCGATGGTGTTGGAGATGGTTCTGGAATCGTTGTTTGCCGTAGTGGATGTCTTCTGGGTCGCGCATCTTGGCGCAAATGCAGTAGCGACAGTTGGATTGACGGAGTCTCTGTTGTCTCTTGTCTTTGCTGTCGGCATCGGTCTCGCCATGTCAACGACGGCGATGGTCGCGCGCCGCATTGGCGAGAAAGATCCCGAAGATGCTGCAATTGCCGGGGTGCAGGCCATCTTTCTAGGCGTCCTGGTTTCACTGTCGATCGGGATCCCCTGTTTCATCTTTGCTCCAAAACTGCTCCAGTTGATGGGAGCTACTCCCGAGATCGTCACGATCGGCTCAGGATATGCGCGCATTGCACTCGGCGGCTGCGGTGCTATTGTGATGCTCTTCCTCAACAACGCGATCTTTCGCGGGGCGGGCGATGCGGCGATTGCGATGCGGCTGCTCTGGGTGTCAAACATCATCAACCTGATCCTTGATCCCTGTCTGATTTTCGGGCTGGGACCGTTTCCAAAACTAGGCGTGACTGGAGCAGCACTGGCCACTTTCACCGGCCGCAGCATCGGCGTCTTGTACCAGTTTTATCGGCTATTGAAAGGCACTGAACGGATCCGTGTTCTGGTGCGACACATCCGCATCCGTCTTGATGTTCTCTGGCGACTGGTGCGCGTTTCAATTACGGGCATATTGCAGTTTGCTATCGCTCATACGAGCTGGATCGGCCTTGTACGCATGATCGCGTCATTCGGGGCAAGTGCTCTTGCCGGATACACGGTCGCCATCCGCATCCTTATCTTCATCATCCTGCCATCATGGGGACTGAGTAACGCCGCGGCAACTCTGGTTGGCCAGAATCTGGGAGCTAAACGTCCGGACCGCGCTGAACAATCGGTGTGGCGCACAGGTCTTTACAACGTGATTTTTCTGGGAAGCATTGGCGTGTTCTTTATCTTCTTTGCCACACCGGCGGTGAGTCTCTTCATTCACGATCCAGCCGTTGTTCCCATTGCGGCGACAGCGCTCCGTATCCTGAGCTGCGGAAATATCGGCTACGCTTACGCCATGGTAATGCTGCAAGCCTTCAATGGAGCGGGCGACACGATCACGCCGACGATTGTGAACTTCTTCGGCTTCTGGATGTTTCAGATTCCGCTCGCGTGGTGGCTCTCCTACCGGGCGGGCATGCAAGAGCACGGCGTCTTTCTCGCAATTGTTCTGTCGGAGTGCTCCATCGCGGCGGCCAGCGTGCTGCTCTTCCGCCGCGGCCGCTGGAAGCAGCAGCAGATTTAACGCCGTTACACTGTAAACATGGCCATTCCGGCAGACAAGATTCAGCTCATCGTCTTCGATCTTGACGGCACCCTCATCGACTCACGCAAAGATCTCGCCAACTCCATCAATGCCATGCTCACGGAGTTCAACCGACAGCCGCTGCCAGAGGAGATCATCGCCGAGTATATCGGCGACGGCGCCGGAATGCTGGTGCGGCGCGCGCTCGGCGACCCTGATGACGAGAAGTTCGTTGAGAGCGCACTGAGTTCTTTCCTGAATCACTACCGTGAACATAAATTGGATTACACCTACGTTTATGACGGGGTATTCACGGCTCTTGATGCCCTGAAGACGGGTCGGCAGATGGCGGTGCTCACCAACAAGCCCGTCATACCAGCCGAGGCTATCTGCGACGCTCTCGGGCTTAGCCCATACTTCTTCCGCATCTACGGCGGAAACAGTTTTACGACGAAGAAGCCTGATCCGGAAGGACTGACCACTCTCATCCGAGAGGCTGGCGTGCGGCCGGAAGAAACAGTTATGGTTGGGGATTCTGACGTGGATATCCTGACGGCGAGACGGGCGGAAACCTGGGCAATTGGTTGCAGGTATGGTCTGTCGTCCCACACGGTGGAAACCATACCATCCGATTATTTGGCAGATTTTCCGAAAGACTGGATTTCTGCCCTGAATGCTGCGAAGATGAATAAATAAATCGTTTTTCGTATGTCATGCGTCTATTTGACATACGAAAAACAGGCTTCCTCTGGTACGACCACTGGCAAATTTAAACGAACCTTACTTCGCTTAAAGGAGATTCCGCCTTGATGCGCACTGTCTTACTCTCTGCCCTCCTTGTCTGCCCTGTGGCCTATGCTGCTGTTGACACTCCTGCTGCTCCGGCTTCCAGTTCGGCTGTTGCCACTGTGAGCGGAACCGTGGCCGATACCACTGGCGCTATTATTCCCGGGGCCGAAGTGCAGCTTACCGACGCCTCCGGCGCGGTAGTGAGCACGGCAACCACGGATGCGTCCGGCAACTTCCGCATCCAGGCGCCGCGTCAGGGTGACTATTCGCTGGTTGCGAGCCTGCAGGGATTCGAGACTGCTTCGCAGCACATCCATGTCGGTTCAACTGCAGGAACCCCTGTTAGCTTCGCTCTTTCAGTCGCCGCAGCCGTGACACAGGTTGAAGTGAACGCCAACTCGAACGTGGACCTGACTGCCTCTGACGAAAACGGTGACACTGCGGTGATGAGCGCGGATGACCTGAAAGCAATGCCAGTCTTCGATAACGACTATGTGACCGCTATGAGCAACTTCCTTGACGCCGGTCAGGGTTCGACTGCGGGAACGGGTCTTATGGTCGATGGTGTTGAGGCGAATCGCGCTCTGGTGTCTCCTTCTGCGGTACAGGAAGTGCACATCAATCAGGATCCGTATTCGGCGCAATATTACAGGCCGGGGCGTGGACAGATTGAGATCATCACCAAGCAGGCTGCGGATGCGTATCACGGCCAGTTGAATTTCTTGTTCCGCGACGCTGCTTTGAATGCTCAAAATGCCTTTGCGCCAAGCAAGCCGCCGGAGCAGCGCCGTATCTATGAAGGCAATGTCACGGGGCCGATCTGGCATGCGAAGAATTCATCCTTCCTGTTTTCGTTCAATCGCGCGGAAGAAGACCTTAGCGCGGTTGTGAATGCGACGGTCGCACCGACGCCGGACAATCCGAGCGGCATCTTCAACGAGAACGTGCCCGCGCCGACGCGGGACACAGAATTCTCCCTGCGCGTGGGGCATCAATTCAGTGACAAGAATTCTGCGTCGGTCATGTACGCCTTTCAGGACGCGACGAATCGCAATCAAGGCGTCGGAAACCAGACCCTTCCTGAAGCTGGATACAACACGGAAACACGCGAAGACGACGTGATTTTCCACAATGACTACATCGCTTCACCCTCCATTCTTAATCAAGCGTCGATTGTTCTGGAACGCAGCTACGATCCGGTATCGAACGTTACCGATCAGCCGAAGATCAACGTGCAAGGCAACTACACTGGCGGCAGCGCGCAGGCCGAGCAGGTACGGACCGAATACAACGTGCGCGCAAACGAAATGGTTTCCTGGACGAAGGGCCCGCACAGCATGAAGTTCGGCGTCAACCTGCCGCACTTGAGCCGCCGCGTTCTGGAAGACCAGACCAACTCCGCCGGGACGTATACCTACGGCCCGACCTACGCGCAAGATGGGACACTTATCGCGACGGCGATCCAGAATTATCAGGCCGGAATTCCTTCAGGATTCTCCATCCAGCAGGGGCAGACTCGTTTTGTGTATCACCAGCAGGAAGTTGGTGGCTTTTTTCAGGACCAGATCAAGCTGACACCGACTTTCTCGCTGACTCCTGGAGTTCGTTACGACTGGCAGAGTTTCCCCGGCAATGATGTGAACAATTTCTCACCGCGTTTGTCGTTTGCCCTCGTACTGAATAAAGAACACGAAATGGTGATGCGCGGCGGCGGCGGTATCTACTATGACCGCTCTGGTTCCGGGCCGCTGGCTGATCTTGCGCGCTATGAATACGCCGCGCTGCGCCTGCTGCAGCTTTCGTCGAACCAGCAACCGCTCTGCAATCCCATTGAGGACTGCACCGATCTGGCTGCGCTGCCGCCGTCGCTGGTGGAGCGCGCGCCGAACCTCAAGACTCCTTATCAGATCAATTACGGTCTTTCCATCGACCGCAAGGTTGGAGAGAAAGGCACAATCTCGGTCGGCGGACGCGTGAATCGTGGCGTGAATTTGTATCGTTCCGTCGACATCAATGCGCCGCTTCCGCCGGACTATTCGGTACGCCCTGATGCGGATGTTGCGCAATTGCGGCAGATGCAATCCGAAGGCGAGCAGAATGGCACGGCTCTCGATATCAACTATCGCGGCCGTTTCAATAAACGTTTCACAGGCTTTGCCTGGTATACCTGGAGCCACTACGGCAACAACACCAGCGGCATCTACTGGTTCCCGCAGAACCAGTACGAGCCCAACGCTGAGTGGGGTCCGGCGGACTGGGAGCAGCGGCATCATTTTGGTTTCTACGGCATGTTCAATCCTGAGCACCTGCTGAATCTTGGCGTCGGCGTCTTCGCCAATACCGGCAAGCCCTGGACCATTACGACCGGCGAAGACACCTACGGAACGAACCTCTTCAATGCGCGTCCTGATGATGTGCCGCGCAATTCGGAGATCGGACCCGACTACGCCGATCTCGATCTGCGCTGGGGTTACGACTTCAAGCTGCACCCCAGGGAACTGGACAAGAGCCCGACTCTCGGACTTTCTGCGTCAGCGTTTAACGTGCTGAATCATGCGAATGGATCGTTCGTGGACACAGTCGAAGGCAGCGAGGACTTCGGTCAGGTGACCAGCGCGTACCCTCCACGCCGGATGCAGCTTGCGATGCGGTTTAACTTCTAGTTGGTCGGCTGTTTTCCGTTCTCCTGCAAGATTGAGCACCAACCCTCCTAGGGGTGGGGAGTGTTCAGATCTAACAAAACAAACGGGTTAGTTTTTTTTGCTTTGCAAAATATTCATTCTGCAAGGGATGCTGGCAAAGTATTCATTCTTAAAGAGAAAAGGCCTGCTTCCCAGAGCAGGCCTTTTTCTTTGTCTCTACTTCTATTGTAGCTGTTTCGGGGAAATAGCAGGCCAAATTTCCACCGGAAAATTGTCTTTGGAATCAATGGGTTAGGAGAATTCTTTCGGATCATCCCCTTGACAGAGAAAGGAGCATGAAGGAAAACCCCGGGGCTAAAGCCCGTCTATCACGGATCATGACGCGGGGCTGAAGCCCCGCTCTTCTACCAAGTCCTGCTACGCAGGACGAGAACGGCCAGGACCGACCTACGTCAAAGGGATTGTCATTGAATTCTTCTGTGTGTAGGGCTTGACAGCTTTTCTTGCCTGAGGGCTTTTGGCTCTAGGGGGTGCCTTTATCCTCTGGATTCTTAGCTTCGCTCAGAATGACGGCCTCCTTAGTTATTGGGGTTATGCGTTTCCCCCCTTTCGGCAAAACCCGCCCACCCGTTTTCGTGCTAACCGATATGAAAAAACCGATCCTTCCCCTTCACTCCGTTCAGGGTCAGGATGACAGCCTCAGAACAATGAGGATGACGATTATTGCTTACCGTCTTTGAGCAGGGCCAGGGCGTGTTCCAAGGAGGAGCGGTAGCGTTGGGCTCGGTCTTTTGCTGTGTCGGCGCCGCGATGCTGCATCAATTGGCTGACTAGCTGGTCGTCGGGGATGCCGGCTTTGGTGACGAGGTCCTGCACCTGGGCCATGCCCTGGGCGTAGACCTGTGGGAAACGGGCCATCTCCTGCTTTGCTGTTTGCGGCTTGTAGCTGAGACGGTCACCGGTCTGCCATGCGTCGATGAGCGGATTGGGCGACCAGGTGAAGGGCCACTCAGCATTGAGAGCATCGTAGGCGGCGCGAAGGCGGGTTTCCATTCCGGCGAAGCCGTCGAGTTGCGAACGGGAGGCCAGCGATCCGGCGGCACGGCGGAGATGGATGGTGACTCGTTCTGTGACGGGATAGCGCGGCGTGGTTATGACGGTGGTCAGTGTGTTTCCTTCGTAGTACCAACTCGGCTTGCCGCCGTGCAGGACGAAGGACAGATTTGTGCCGTTTACGGTTACGGATTCTGGAGGCCAGTCAGCGGGGAGGCGGATTTCGTAGGCGCGCTCGCGCAGCATGCCGGGATAGCTTCCGCGGATAGGCGCGATCTCCACGGTGAAGTCGTCACTTGACTGCTTCGCGTCTACATCGGTCCAGGTGCAGATGCCGCGCTTATAGTCTTCGCCTTTGCTGGAATCGTCGTAGACGGAGTAGGTGGATTTGCCGTTATCTGCGAGCGGCTCGACTTCGAGGATGAGCGGGTCGACCGGTTTTTGTCCGGTGTACTGCGTTGGCGGCTGCATGGGCACGATGGCGCCGGCGCGAAGGTAGACAGGAATCTGGTTGATGGCGAAGTTACGCTGTACGGTCGTTGGGCCGGTGAAGTGCTTGCCGGTGGGCTGCTCGATCCATTCGCCCTGCGGAATCCAGACGCTTTCTTCGGCGAGTTGCGAATCTTTGTCCACGGGTTTCACGACGGGCGCGACGATCATCTGCTGGCCGAAGATGTACTCGTTCTTATTGGAGTAGGCTTCGTCGGCTTCTGGCCAGTCGTAGTAGAGCGGGCGCAGGAAGGCTACACCAGTGTCATAGGTCCGGCGGCCTTCGGTGTAGATGTAGGGCTGCATGGCGTAGCGCTGGTGGAAGCTGTCGCGCATGATGCCGGAGTATGGCTCGGGATAGGCCCAGATGCGGCGCTCGGAGTCGGGGTTCTTCGTCGTGTGCGTGCGCAGGATGGGGCTGTAGATGCCGAACTGAATCCAGCGCGTGTAAAGTTCGGGCTCGACGGCGCCGGGCATGTGGCCGCCGATGTCGTGGCTCCAGTAGGCATAGCCGACGTTCGCGGCTGTTGCTGTGAACCAGGGCTGGAAGGCGAGCGAGTCCCACACGGAGATGGTGTCACCGGAGAAGCCGATCTGGTAGCGGTGGTTACCGAGTCCGCCCCAGCGGTGGAAGAGGAGCGGGCGCTTCCCTTCGCGCTCCTGATCGGTGAAGTGGACGTAGTTAAGCCACCAGGTCGGGCTTACGCCGGGGGTTTGCGTGTTGGCTTCCTGCTGCCAGTCAAGCCACCAGAAGTCGATGCCCTGCTTTTCGAGCGGGTGGTGGAGCAGGTTCATGTAGTTGGTGGCGAATTTCTTATTTGTAATGTCGAAAGGCACATATTTCTGCGTGGATGGGTCGATGCCCATGGCCTTCGCCATTGCCGGATATGCGGCTTCCCACGGCTGCACGCCGGATGCGGGGTGCAGATTGAGCGTGGCTTTCAGGCCCTCTTCATGCAGGTTTTTGAGGAAGGCGCCGGGATCGGGAAAGAGCAGAGGGTTCCAGGTATAGCCGCTCCAGCCGAGGCCGTGGTTGGATTGATCGACGCGATGCGCCTCTTTGAGCTGCACTTCGTTGAGGTGCCAGTCCATATCGATGACTAGGACATCGAGGGGCACGTCGTTTTGGTGGAAGCCGCGGACGAGGTTATCGAGTTCCTGATCGCTGTAGGCCCAGTAGCGCGACCACCATGCTCCGAAGGCGAAGCGCGGGGGCAGCGGGATACGGCCTGCGACTTCGACGTAATCATGCAGGGCTTGTTTGTAGTCGTGTCCGTAGCCGAAGAAATACCAGTCCTGGCGGTCGCCGGCGGGACGCAGTTGGACCCACGGCCACGGGCTGTTTTCGCCCTGGGTGAAGTTGAAGTTGTCGGAGTCGAAGAGCGGGCGCGTTGAGTCGTCGACGAGGACCCAGCCATCGCGGGAGATGAGGCCGGGCTCGATGGGTTCTTTGGTTTTGCTGCCGAGTGCACCATCGAGGGTGCGCGTGGTTCCCTGCAGGTTGCCGGTGTCGGGTGTGCCTGGATGCCAGGTGATCTGCTTGCCGTCGAGGGTGAAGGTGATGGTGAGGTTATCGGCGGTGAATTTACCGTCGCCTGTATAAGTGAGTTGGAGCGCGCTGGTTTCGATGGTCAACTTGCCGGTCTGTTCGCTATGCGTGAATTTGGGCACGGGCAGGCGGCGGTTGAGGAAAACGAAGGATGGGTGGTCTTCGAATTTGCCGTCTGCGGCCCACTCCATGCGGATGAGTTGCGGCGTGAGTACGGTGAAGCGGGCATTGCCTTGCGTGACGACGGCTTGCGGGTTGGCGATGGGGTTATAGGTCGCCTCCGGGGCTTCAGTCGCGGTTGCTGGCTTGGGTGTTTGTGCGAAGGATGAAAAAGCGATGGCGGATAGCAGAAGGCAGGCAAGTACGCTTTTTTTCATGACCGCTCAGCATAAATCGTCTTGTTGGCTTGCGGCTAGAGCGGCGTCGGCTGGTTTGCTGCGTTACTTCCCACCCTTTCGCGATGCGAAAGGATGGGGCACGGCCCTTTTCGTGCTGATTGATGCAGGTCTTGCTTTGCAAGGCAATCAGTCTTTGAGTGGAAATGGCACTGTGCCGCATCTTTTACCATGGTGAGTTGAGGGTTCGATGGATTTTCAGTTAGTGAGTGATTACAAGCCGCGTGGGGATCAGGGGCGGGCGATTGAGGAACTTATCTCCGGCATTGGCGCGGGTGAGAAGCATCAGGTGCTGCTGGGTGTGACCGGGTCGGGCAAGACTTTTACGATGGCCAAGATCATCGAGGAACTGAACCGTCCGGCGCTGGTGCTGGCGCACAACAAGACGCTGGCGGCGCAGCTTTATCACGAGTTCAAGCAGTTCTTTCCGTCGAATGCGGTTGAGTATTTTGTGTCGTACTACGACTACTACCAGCCGGAAGCCTATATTCCTTCGGGCGATCTTTATATCGAGAAGGAAGCGACGATCAACGAAGAGCTGGACAAGCTGCGGCTCTCGGCTACGCGGTCGCTGTTTGAGCGGCGCGATGCGATTATCGTTTCTTCGGTCTCGTGCATTTATGGTCTCGGCGATCCGGATGCTTATTACGGCATGTTGCTGCTGCTGGAAAAAGGGCAGAAGGTGCGGCGCGAGGACATTACGCGCAAGCTGGTCGAGATTCTGTATGACCGCAACGAAGCCGACTTCCGGCGCGGGACGTTTCGCGTGCGCGGCGATGTAATCGAGGTCTTCCCTACTTACGATGAGATGGCGTATCGCATTGAGCTTTTCGGCGATGAGGTGGAGTCGCTGGCGCAGATCGATCCGCTCTTTGGGACGGTAAAGCAGAAGTTTGCGCGGCTGCCGATTTATCCGAAGAGCCACTATGTGGTGAAGCCGGAAAAACGGAATGGGGCGATGGCGTCGATTCTGGAAGAGCTGGCGTGGTGGGAGAAGGAGCTGGAGTCGCAGGGGCGGCTGGTGGAGTCGCAGCGGATTCACCAGCGGACGCGCTTCGATCTGGAGATGATCAAGTCGGTCGGGTACTGCCACGGGATTGAGAATTACTCACGGCATTTTTCCGGGCGGCTGCCGGGCGAGCCTCCGCCGACGCTGCTGGATTATTTTCCGCGTGACTACCTGCTCTTTATTGACGAATCGCATGCGACGGTCCCGCAGCTGCATGGGATGTGGCACGGAGACCGCTCGCGCAAGCAGAACCTTGTGGACTATGGGTTCCGGCTGCCGTCGGCTGTGGATAACCGTCCGCTGAAGTTTGAGGAGTTTGAGGTTCGCACGAACCAGCTGATTTATGTTTCGGCGACGCCGGGGCCGTATGAGCTGACGAAATCGGCGGGTGTGGTGGTGGAGCAGATTATTCGGCCTACGGGGTTGATCGATCCTGAGGTTGAGATTCGCCCGGTGCGCGGGCAGATTGACGATCTGCTGGCGGAGATTCGCGACCGCGCGACGAAGAACGAGCGCGTGCTGGTGACGACGCTGACGAAACGCATGGCTGAGGACCTTGCCGGGTACTATGCGGAAGTCGGCGTGCGCTGCCGGTACATGCACTCGGAGATTGAGACGCTGGAGCGCGTGCGGCTGCTGCGCGATCTGAGGAAGGGCGAGTATGACGTGCTGATCGGCATTAATCTGCTGCGCGAGGGGCTCGATCTGCCGGAAGTTTCGCTGGTGGCGATTCTGGATGCGGACAAGGAAGGATTTCTGCGGTCGGCGGGGTCGCTGATTCAGACGATTGGGCGCGCGGCGCGGCATGTGAACGGGCGTGCGATTCTGTATGCCGACCGCATTACGGATTCGATGCGGCAGGCGATGGATGAGACTTCACGGAGGCGCGAGGTGCAGAGGGTCTACAACGAAGAGCATGGGATTACGCCTACTTCGATCATTCGCGCTACGGATATGTCGCTGGCACAGATTCTGAAGGCTGACTATGCCGATCTGACCGAAGAAGCTGACGCGATGCCGGAGTTCAAGTCGCAGGAAGAGCTCGATATTTATATCGGCAAGCTCGAATCTGACATGCGCGAGGCGGCGAAGAAGTTTGAGTTTGAGAAGGCGGCGAAGCTGCGGGATGCGGTGAAGGAATTGCGGACGAAGGAGTTCTTGTTCAGCTGATATGAGTAACGATGCTTCGCAGGTTTCGCGGAACCGGTTTGAATTTGAGGATGAGGGCGAGACTGCTTATCTCGAATTTGAAGTGGATGGGCAGGGTTGGATCACGCTTTGGCATACTGAGGTGCCGCCTCGTTTGCGCGGGCGCGGTATTGCCGGGATGTTGGCGCAGACTGCGTTTGAGTATGCGCGGGATAATCAGCTGAAGGTGGATGTGATTTGCCCGATTGCGAATGATTTTCTTCAGAAGCATCCTGAGTTTCAGGGGTTGGTTGGGAAGTAGTTACTGATTCCCACCCTTCACTTCGTTCAGGATCGGGTTTTCGTGCCTCTGCTTAAGAAAAGCAGATCCTTCGCTGCGCTCAGGATGACAGCATGGGTTTATTGCTTCGGGTTGTTTTCCTGCTGGATGTCCTGGCCTTCGTTGGGGAAGGGCCAGTCTTTGTTGATCAGGATTTCGCGTTCGCGTTGTTCTTTCGGGACTTTGTCGATTCTCAGGTTTTCGAGGAAATGCACTCCGGTTTTTCCTGCCACTGCGATGTCGATGTCGCCGTCCTTGTCCAGGTCTTCGGTGACGAACTGCGTGCCTGCTCCGGCGGTTCCATTGACTGAAATGGCGTAGCGGGTGAACTGCGCGGTCTTCCTGTCGATCTTGTAGTAGTAGATGACGAGCGGGTCGTAGGAGCCGGGGTCGTTGCCGTTATGGCCGCGATAGCGCTTGCCTGCGATGAGTTCGGGCTCGCCATCGCCGTCGATGTCTACGAGTTTGAGCGCGTGGACCTGCGAGAAGGATTCGTCGACGGTGTGCTGGACCCATTTGCGGTTGTCGCCGCTTCCCTGCTGCTCAAGCCAGTAGATACCATAGCTGTGGCCGCGTCCGTAGATGAGGTCCATTTTGCCGTCGTTGTTGACGTCGTAGCCGATGATGGGGAAGCCGGTTTCGCCGAGGTCCCAGTCGGGGTGCCACTTCCACTGGTCGTGGTCGGCGTCGATGTTTTCGAGCCAGCCGGTGGGGGTGAGGATGTCGGCTTTGCCGTCGCCATTGATGTCGGCGACGCCGGTGCCGTGGCCGTCCTGCTCTTTACCCATAACATGGTGGACTTTGGCCTGCGGGCCGGAGAAATCGACCCAGATGATGCCGCCACGATTGTAGTGCGCGAGGATCAGGTCGGGCTTGCCGTCGCCGTTGATATCCGCCATCCAGCCGCCTTCGGTATCGACGGTGTCCGTGATGTAATGGCGCTCCCACATGGTGTCGGGTTTCGTCGGGTTCTCGTACCAGTAGAGAGCCTTGCTCATCCAGCCGGTGGTGACGACGTCGGGCGCGCCGTCATGGTTCACGTCGACGACCCACTCGCCGCAATCGGAGACGAACTCGCCTGAGTAAGAGACGGTGCGGTATTGGTGTTGCTTCCACTCGCCGCCCTTCGCGCCGGGGTTCTCGTACCAGTAGGCTCCGCTAAGGATGTCAGGATAGCCGTCACCGTTCATGTCCATGGTGGTGATGCCTTCGGCGTGGTCGGTGCCGAGGCGGTGCGCGAAGAAGGTGGCTTGCGGCACGCCGTAAGGACCGTTGCCAGGTGAGGTCTTTTTCTCTGTCTCTGTGTGGGCGGCAGTGCCGGAGAGCGCGAGGGTGAGAACGGCTAGAGAGCAGGCGATTTTGTTTGTCATAGGTTTTGCTACTTCAGCGGATAGAGTTCGAGGTTGCGGAAGAAGACTTCCGCGCCTTCTGATTGAAAAAGAATTTTACCGCTGGCGGGAAAGGCATCTGTGCCTTCGTTGGCCAGCTTGCCATTGACGTATTGCCATACGTGACCGTTCCGATTGACCAACTCTACGACATTCCATTGGCCGTGCGGCTTCTCGACTTCATTCACGGGGTCGCGATAGCCTACAAGGTTTTTCCACGGACCTTTGTTGAAGCGGTCGATCTTGAGTGCGCCGCCCGGTGGGCCGGTGACTCGCTTGCCGTCTTTTCCGGTGAGAGCAGCACCGTCGGTCATCCAGAAATCGCCGGTGCAACCTTCGTTGATCTGGAACTCGATGGAACGTGGCCATACTTTCTGATCGCCCTGGATGTTGTAGAGAATGCCGCTGTCGCGTGCCTGGCCCGCGCGCGGCGCGAAGGTTCCCTCACCCCATTTGAATTCGGCTTTCAGGTAGTAGTTCTGGAAATCCTGTTTCGTAATGATGTAGCCAAGCTCGGTGCCGGAGACGTGAATGACTCCGTTTTCTACCTTGAAAACGTGATCGGGATCGTTGTTCAGACCTTTGCTCTTGAGAAAAGTATCGAAACCGCTCAGGTTTGAACCATTGAAGAGGACGATGGCGGGGCCGTGCGGTGGAATGTCTTGAGATGTAGCGAATACCGCGCTCGCAAAAAGGATTAAAGCGAAGGCGACCGAGTTGCCGACAGTACTGAAGACCCTTGTTCCAGAACCCACGAGCTGCGCCCTTATTTGCTGCAATTTTTAAGTGAGACGAGAAACGGTGTCGACTGGACGCACCCAGCCTACACGTTTGTCCCGCTTTCGGCGAGCGCCGGATAGGATCAAACGCGGGTTCTAATAATTGGCTGGCGCTACCAGACGCGACAGGCGTTGACGGGCATCAGCGGTTGTCCGGGTTTGCAGCCGAAGGCCTTTCCGAACTCGGGCATGTTCCGCACGACTCCGTTCACGCGAAACTTGTCGGGGGAGTGAGGATCGGTCTGGACCTGGAGGCGGATCGTTTCAGGCCGGGTGTTGTCGCACCAGTTCTGGCCGTGGGCCAGGAAAAACTGCTGGATGGGCGTGTAACCGTCCTGCTTCTGGTTGAGGTCGATGTTCTTGCGTTTGGCGTCTTCGAGGAAGGCCATGTAAGCGAGGCGCAGGCCGCCGTTGTCGGCTGTGTTTTCACCGAGGGTCAGCTTGCCGTTGATTTTGACGTCATCGACGGCAGTGAAACCGCCGTATTCCTTCACTTCACAATCGGTCTTAGCGTCGAACTTCTTACCGTCTTCGGCTGTCCACCAGTCGACGAGATTACCGTGACCATCGAACTGGCGACCCTGGTCATCGAAGCCGTGTGTAAGTTCATGGCCGACGATGCCGCCGATGTGGCCATAGATTTCGGCGTCGGTAGCGTTGGGATCATAGAACGGCGATTGCAGGATGCCGGCTGGGAAATTGATGTCGTTCATGCTGGGGTTGTAATAGGCATTGATGGTATCGGCCGTCATGCCCCATTCGCCACGGTCGACAGGCTTGCCGATTTTTGCGAGCTGGCGACGGCTTTCGAACTCGGTGGCGCGCAAGGTGTTGCCGAGAGCGTCGCCGCGAGTGATGGTCAGCGTGGAGTAATCGCGCCAATGGTCGGGATAGCCGATTTTGTCGGCAACCAGGTGCAGTTTTTCTTTCGCTTTGACTTTTGTTTCGGGGCTCATCCACTCAAGGGTGTCGATGTCTTTGTCCATGGCGCCTTCAATGTCCTCAACCATCTGCACGGTTGCAGCCTTGCTGGAGGGAGGAAATTCCTTTTCGACGTAGACCTTACCGACGGCTTCTCCCAAAGCGTTGTCAGTGGCGTTGGCACAGCGTTTCCAGCGCGCCTGCTGCTCCGGCTGCCCGCGCAGCTTGCGGCCGTAGAAGTCGAAGCTCTCAGCGTCCATCTTTTCCGGCAGAGTAATGTCGGGGATGGAGTTGATGAGCTGCCAGCGGAGATAGGTCTTGATGGTGTCGAGGTCGGTGGCGGTGATGAGGGAGTTGAGGCCTTTGAAGAAGTCGGGATTGGCTACGTTGAGCTCGGTAATAGCAGGCGCGCCGGAATGGGCGAAGAAGTGGCTCCAGGAAATTTCGGGAGTGAGGGCGGCGAGTTGTGCGACGGACATGGGGTGGTAGACATTCTTCGGATCGCGCCGCGAGGTGACGTCCATTGAGTTTTTGGCGAGGGCAGTTTCAAGCTGCATGATGGCGTGTGCGTCGCTCGCCGCCTTGGCATCGGGTTCGCCCATGAGCTTGAGCATGTTGGTAATGTGCTGCACGTACTGCTGGCGCGTTTTTTCGGCATCCTCGCCAGTGCGCAGGTAGTAGTCACGCTCGGGAAGCCCGAGCCCACCCTGATCGATAGCGGCAATTTGTTTGGTCGCGTCCTTGAAGTCCTGCTGCTCGCCGAAGCCCAGGAAAGCGTTGACGCCGATCAGCTGGAAATGGGCGAGCAGCGGCGGGAGTTCGTCTTTGCTTTTGAGATTGGCAATGCTATCGAACTCAGGCTGAAGGGCCGCGAGGGTTTTGTCCGTGGCGCTCACGTCCATGCAGGTGGCATAGAAATCGCCGATTTTTTGTTCGTTCGGCGTGCGGCTGGGGTCGTTGGCAGAAGCCTTCTCCAGCAAACCATAGAGCTCGTGCTGCGTGTGCTCGAAGACGATGGCGAAGGAGTCGTAGCTGGATTGGTCGGACGGGATGGGGTAGAGCTTGCTGAAGTTGCCGCAGGCGTACTGGTAGAAATTCGTGCAAGGATCCGCCGAGGTGTCCATCAGGCTTTTGTCGAGACCAGGGATGAGTTCGTATTTTTTGTCGGCGTCGGGCGCGGCTGGGCCGGTTTGAGCGGAGATGAAAGTGGTTTGCGCAACACTACAAATGGCTATCAAGAGCAGACGCGATACTGGTGACAAATTATTTCTCATTTTTCGTGGTCCCGGCCTTATTTGCTGATCGTCGTTGGAATACCCAGAGTTGCGGTGCCCCATGATAACCCGCTGAAAGTGCGATGCTCCCTGCAATTGTGACGGATTGTGGCGGTAGCGGGCCGAAAATTCGCGTGACGCGATTCGACTGGGAATCGCCCTTCTTCTTCGCTTTATTGCCGCTCTCTGCCCTGTCTGCGACAATAAGATGTTCTCCAACGTCACATGGACTGGTCTGTCTAAACAGCATTATGCCTGCATTCGGTAGCTTCGCTCTTCTGCTTGCGCTGGCCCTCAGCGGATACAACCTTATTGCGGGAGCCATTGCACTGCGGCAACTTGCGACCGGCGCTCGCGGGCGCGTTTCGCCGGAGCGCCTGGCGGAGACGGCGCGGCGGGCCGGTATCGGCAGCTTTTTTGCTGTCACGTGTGCGGCTTTCGCGCTGGTTTGGGCGGCGTTTACCAACGATTTTTCCGTTTCCTACATCCTGCATCATTCGAACCGGGCGCTTCCCGGGCCTTACAAGTTTGCGGCACTCTGGTCAGGGCAGGAAGGCTCGCTGCTGCTGTGGGCGTGGCTGCTGGCGGCTTACGGGTTTGTGCTGCGCATCCGGCACAAGGTGGATGTGAAGCTGACGGCATATGCTTCTACGATTCTTTCGGGGATACAGATTTTCTTTCTGCTGCTGTTGAATTTTGCCGCTCCTCCGTTCGCGCTGGTGGCGGGGACGGTTCCGCAGGATGGATTTGGGCTGAATCCTCTGCTGCAGTATCCGGAAATGGTGATTCATCCGCCGATGCTGTACCTGGGATATGTCGGCTTCAGCGTGCCGTTTGCCTTTGCACTGGGCGCGCTGATGATGCGCTATCCGGGCGAGAAGTGGATCCACATTACCAGGCGCTGGACGATGGTGACGTGGCTCTTTTTGACATGCGGCATCTTTCTCGGCGCGCACTGGGCGTATTCGGTTCTCGGATGGGGCGGCTACTGGGGCTGGGACCCGGTGGAGAATGCTTCGCTGATGCCGTGGCTGACGGGTACGGCGTTTCTGCATTCGGTGATGATGCAGGAGAAGCGCGGGATGATGAAGAGCTGGAATATGTGGCTCATCTTTTCGACCTTCGCGCTTTCGATTCTGGGAACGCTGCTGACGCGGTCGGGGCTGGTGAGCTCAGTGCATGCGTTTGCACAGTCTTCTATTGGGACGTGGTTCTGGACGTTTCTTGTTATCGTGCTGGCGGTTTGTCTCTTTACGTTTGTGCTGCAGCGCGATCATTTGAAATCGGAACATAAGCTGGAGTCGCTGGTTTCTCGCGAGTCAAGCTTTCTGTTCAATAATCTGGTGCTGCTGGCGGCTTGTTTTACGGTGCTTTGGGGAACGCTGTTTCCTGTTTTGTCAGAGTATGTGCAGGGCAATAAGGTCACGGTTGGCGCGCCTTTCTACAACCGCGTGGCTGTGCCGATTGGGTTGTTTCTGCTTTTCCTGACTGGCATTGGGCCTATCCTGGCTTGGCGGAGCACTTCGTTCAAGAGCGTTCGTAAGAACTTCATTCTGCCTGTGGTTGCGGGCCTGGTGACAGCGATTGTGCTGATTGCCTGCGGCGTTCATCCGTGGCAGGGTCAGGGCGCTTTCTATTCGCTGATGGCGTGGTCGATGGGGGCGCTGGTGGTCACGGCGGTCGGGTCTGAATTTTTGCGTGGCGCTGGAGTTATCGCGCGGCATACGGGGCAGAATCTGTTTGCTTCGATGATTCAGCTAACTCGGCGCAACACGCGGCGTTATGGCGGGTACATCGTTCATTTTGGTGTTGTTGTTATCTTTATCGGGCTTGCGGGTTCGGCGTTCAATCAGAGCGCAGAGCAAGAGCTGAACTTCAAGCAAAGCATGACGATGGGGCCGTACCGGCTCGTCTGCCAGGATTATTCGCAGGACTCGAATGCCAACTATGACACCGAGTATGCGATTCTCGATGTCTATCGCGGCGACAAGAAAATTACGCAGCTTGCTCCGGAGAAGCGCTTCTATCAGGCGAGCCAGACGACTTCGACGATTGTCGCAAACCACTCGACGCTGGCGTGGGATTTGTATGTGATCTATGCGGGCAAGGATCCTGATAATGGTCAGCCTATTATCAAGGTGTTTCTCAATCCGCTGGTGGCTTGGATCTGGATTGGCGTGATCATTGTCATTCTGGGGACGTTTGTTGCGTTGACTCCGAATATGACGGCGGCGTTTGCTGCCAGCCGCAGCCGCGTGCCCGTGGGCGAGGCTCCGGCGCTGGCAGCGAGCAAGGGCGGCGACTGATGCGTAGGATGTTTCGTCTTTCGCAGCTTGGGCTGGTGGTTCTACTGGTTGTCTTCACCATGGGGTCGGCGGATACGGCTGTGCGCTACAACGATCTTGGCCACAAGATGATGTGTGTATGCGGCTGCGGGCAAATTCTGATTGAGTGCAACCATCTGGGGTGTCCGGATTCTGATCGCGAGCTTACGGAATTGCGCACTGCGTTGAGTCAGGGCAAGGGCGATACGGAGATTCTTGAAGCATTTCAGGCGAAGTACGGGCCGACGGTGCTGGCTGCTCCCATGCTGACAAAGTTCAATCTGGCGGCGTGGTTTGTGCCGCCTGCTGTTTTGCTGCTGGGGATTGTCGGCACGATTGCTCTTGTACGGAAGTGGCGACTGCGCACGGTGGCGATGCCGGCGGATTCGCAGGTGCGCGGGTTCGATCGGATTCGCGAGCGGATTCGCAAGGAGACAGACCTATGAGCACCATTGCCTGCGGGTTGCTGCTGATTGCAATTTTCGCTTACGTCTTCTTTCCTGAGCGCAACGTGGAGGCGCAGGTACAGAAGACGCGGGTCGATTTTCTACGCGAGCGCAAGGATGTGCTGTATGAGAATCTGCGCGATTTGAATTTTGAGTATCGCGCGGGTAAGTATCCGGAAGAGGATTATGCGGCGCAACGGGCGCAGCTTGAAAATGAGGCCGCGGAAGTGATGGCTGAAATTGATTTACTGGAGCGGCAAGTGGTTGCGCCTATCCGCGCATCCTAGGCTTCATTAGCATTTGTGGCAGTTAATGCGACAAGCAGATCCTTCGCTTCGCTCAGGATGACAAATTTTTGGCGTTGGAAAGTTATTTGATGACATTTATTTCTCGTTTGCGTTTTGGCGCACTGGTAATGTTGGCGGCGGCTTCGTGTTCGGCGTTTGCGGCTACTGTAACTGGTACGGTTACCAATAAGACAGTCAACAAACCTTCTGATGGTGACGATGTTGTCCTGATTGCTTTTGGGCAGGGTATGCAGGAGGCGGGGCGCACCAAGACTGACGCCAGGGGGCACTACTCGATCGAGGTGCCGGATAACGGAATGCACCTGATCCGCGTTGAGCACCAGAAGGCTACGTATTTTCAGCCGGTGCAGCCGGGAACGACTAACGTCGACGTAGATGTTTATGATGTGCTGCCGAAGGTTGAGGGCGTGAGCACTGAGGCTGACGTCATGCGCATCGAGACCGACCCGCAGGGCTTGCACGTTATCGAGAATTACTTCGTTAAGAACGACTCGAATCCGCCGCGAACGCAGTTCAGCCCACGGCCGTATGAGATTTACCTGCCTCCGGATGCGCGGATCGAAGGCTCGGCGGCAATGGGGCCGGGTGGAATGCCAGTTTCGTCTTCTCCGGTGCCTACCGGCGAGAAGGGTTACTACGCTTTTGTCTTCCCAATACGGCCCGGGGAGACGCGCTTTCAGGTGAGCTATCATCTGCCGTACAACGGCAGCTTCAGCTTCACGCCGAAGGTTTCCATGCCAACGCAGAATGTTGCGGTCATGCTGCCGAAGGCAATGAAGTTTGCAGCTGGTGGATCGGTGGCTTTCCAGCCGATCAATGACGATGCGAATGCGCAGACTTTCCTGGCGAGAAATGTTTCGCCTTCGCAGGCGATGGCGTTCACCGTCTCCGGCTCGGGCTCGATGCCGCGCGAGTCGCAGGCACAAGGGGCGAGCGATGCCGCTGGAGTCGCTGCCGGACCCGAGGCGAGTCAGCCTTCTGCCGCCAACGATACTCGTCCCGGCGGCGGACTCGGGAACCCGATCGACACACCCGATCCGCTGAATAAATACAAATGGTGGATCCTGAGCGGGCTAGCGCTCGTTCTGGCTGTTGGGGCAGCATTTTTGTTGCGATCGAAGCCGGAGACCACGGTTTCCGCGCAGGCTCCTGTGACCAGTGCGCCTCTTCCATCGGCGGCGCCTCAGTCCAGCGGTGATCTGATGGCGGCACTCAAAGAGGAGTTGTTTGCGCTTGAAACCGAGCGACTGGAAGGCAAGCTGAGCGAGGAGGAGTACGCTGAGCAGAAAGCGGCGCTCGAGATCGTCCTGCGGCGGGCCTTGTCGCGTCAGGCTGTCTTAGGCTGATTCTGTCGCAACTTTACGTAGATCAGTCTAAGAAGAACGCACCTCATAGAATTTCTTCTGGAGCAGGGAGTCGCCGAGACTCACCTGCCTTAGAACGGTCGTGATCGTGGATACGGCTGAGTTTGTCTTGCTCGCGTGAGGATTCACTGCAGACGCAAGAGACTGACGAAACTCACTGGAAGCTCCCTTTTGAATGCCAGCCAGAATTTCTGCCTGGTGGTGGCCGACGTCGATCACGCTTGCCGCGCGTACTCGGCCCCCCTGGCGAACTCCGACATTGACTGCCGGGACCTTAAATGAAGGGGCTTCGATGAGCCCGCTGGATGAATTGCCCACTACGGCGACAGCGCGACGTAAGACGCTGTGGTAGGCATCCGCGCCAAAATTGTCCACCATTTCTCCCATGCCCGGATGCGACTGCACCCACTGCTTCATTCTTGTTGCGATGATGCGTCCGGCGGTGTCGGCGTTTGGCATGGTGAAGATTACCGGAATGTGAGCGTGGTCGAGAGCCGAGAGGAGCTCATCGATCTGCCACTCGACCTGTTCGTATTCGAGCGTGACTGGATGAAATGTTACGAGGAGAAATGGGCGCTCAACGTTCACGCCAAAGCGGCGTTGTAATTCCTTGGGAGTGAGTTGCGGCGCGGTCAAGATATGATCGAGGGCCGGTTCGCCTGATACGAAAACTCTGCCTGGATCTTCTCCGAGTTGCATGACGCGGCGCGCATAGTCTTCAGTGGAGGTGAAGTGCAGATGGCTTAGTTTGGTGATGCTGTGGCGCAGCGCATCATCGATGGCGCCCTGTGTCAGCTCACCTCCGCCAAGATGAGCAAGTGGGATTTTGAAGGGTAACGCGGCCAGCGCGGCTGCGAGCATCTCGTACCGGTCGCCCAGCACAACGAGAATGTCCGGCTGGTATTTACTGAAGGCCTGACCAAAACCGATGAGACCAAGGCCCATCGACTTTGCGATCGCTTCAGGAGTGTCGGAAGAAATCAACATCTCGACGCGTTCGACGATTTCCAGGCCATCGTTTTCTATGAACCGGACCGTCAATCCAAATTCCGGAGAGAGATGCATGCCGGAGACGTATAACTTCAGCGATATTTCCGAATCTGCCTGAAAAGCCTTCAGCAGCGGCCGATAGGCGCTATAGTCTGCGCGCGATGTCGTGACGACTCCGATGGATCTCAATGGCGGCTATCCATAGTATGAGTGCCTCCAAAGATATAGCACTACGTTCCATCTGACCGGTATGGCCAGGGAGCATTTGGAACCTTACTGAGTTGCTCGAACCGTTCCGGATCGGCGACGATTATCAAGTAAGCATAACGATACAACCGCGACCCGAAACTGAATTTGAAAAATTCGAGAGAATCGCCCGGATTCAATCCGCCGCCGAGATGCAGCAGCTTGCATCCCTGGTTTCTTGCCCATCTGGCGCCCTCCACTATCAGCAGCGTGGCGGCCTTGTGCTTCATGCCGATTTCATTCGTACAGGCTAGGTGGTAGTGGGCGTAATCGCGTCCAGCGAGAAAGATGCTTGCGCCGGTAAGCTGATCGTCCAGCCATGCAAAGGCGATGCCCAGATGACGGCCCAGCAAGGCCAGACGGGAGAAATAGGCACGAGGAAAGTGGTAGAAACTGGCGGCGTGGCGCGCTTCCATTGCCTCTTCATAGAGCGCGGCGAAACGATCGAGGTTTGACTCTACATCATCGTTTTCGCCCGTTGCCCAGCTAAGGCGCAACGTACGACTCGCAACATTCAGATCGGAACGTCGGTCTTTTCGCATGCCACATGGCCGGTCCCGAACGTCATCCCAGTTTTCCAGGTCGATTGCGGAGGTCGTTCCGCGGAACCGCATGCCGCAAACCTTCTGCTCCTCCGGCGCGAACCATTTTTCCTGCTGCAATAACGGATGAAGTCGCAGCACGCAGCAGACTAGATCGCGATCGGAGCACCAATTGCGAAGGTCGTCGAGAAAGCAGCGGAGGCCGCGGGGATCGGTGGGACGATTGCTCGAAAGTTGCAGCAAACCACCATAACCATATGGCGAAGATGCATCGGTCCAATCGACCCTTGAGTTGTCCGCAATGGCGGACATACGGCGCAGCAGGAGGGGTGAAAGGAATTTGCTGGAATCCGCGCCGGCAACGATGGCCACCGGTTCGGCGTGCTCTATTTCCGAAGAGGCCTGAGCGTATGCGGGCAGGTAGTAAACATCGGGTGTTGGAGAATGATAGACTAGAGCACTCCAGCGCTCTGAATCTCCGGTATTCGCGGCATCCAGCACTTCGACTGCAGTTTCATTCCTCATTGCGATAAGTTGTAGCTTGCCTCTGCCTGCGGCACGTGATCACAGATCAGATGTTTTCCATTCGCCAGTCCCTATTTTGGTCATCGTGAAGCCGCATTACGGATTGGCGCGAAAGAAATAGACATACCCGTCGGTTCCATCGATTTTCTTCCACTGCTGTGGCACAAAGGACGGAACGGACCCTTCCAAAGAGAGCTGTGATCCGGCGACAACAGCCTTGGCGCCGGCTTGCTCTAGAATCGCTAGAGCTTTTTCCTGTTGTTCTCGCCCGGACTCCCAGAAGTCGAGCGCCGGACGTGCCTGATGCGATGTGATATGAGCAGGGATCTCCGCCACTACCTGCAATCGTGCGAGATGTGCCCAGTATGCCTCAGTGCCATAGCCAATGACCGCGACGCGGTCGCCCGGATGCAATCCGTTGTTGAGCAGGAAATCCGCAATCAAGGCGTTGCGGGGACTCCTGCCTGCCGCATGGTCGCTCCCCAACGCCTCCTGGCTCGCCTGGGATGCGAGAGCCGTCAGCGCTGTAATTAGCGCTGCGAAGCCAATGCACCCAACTGCCCGGCGTGTACCACTGCCTGCCGGCAGTGAGCATGCACAGACAGCGCCAGCAAAAAGCATCACCAGCCAACCTCCCAGAAAGCGCGGTTCGACGTGGACGAGCGCGAACATCAGCAACGCAACCGCTCCCGGCACCCAGACAAACCAAAGGTGCATGAACTTTTCTGTCCAGCGCCTGTGAGAACTCGTTAGCAGGGCAAGAATAATCAAAGCACAGACCAACTCCGCGCATGAATCCACGATGATTTGAAATTCGAGGATCAGGTTCGACACGAAAACCTTTGCCTGGCGTGTCCAGTTGATTTGTGGTGTGATGCCCTCGTTCCAATAGATAGGATCAAACCATGGAGGGTACGTACCCATATCTTTCGCCGCAAACTCGTAAATCTCCGGGAAATCATTCAGCTTGTGAGTCGGGTGCACTGGCACACCCGATCCCGGGGGACCTCCCTGCCAATGTTGATAATGTTGAACGCCGTCGACGTAGAAGGAGTGAGCTAGTCGGGCTGAATCTCCAAAGGTGAGACGGTGCCTGGACACGGAGAGAGCGGCGATAAAAGGAGCGCAAATCAGAAGGAAGGCAACAAGGGCTGTTCCGCCCAGAAGAATCATTCGCCGCGATGCAGGCCACCCCAAGCAGGCACACAGAATGAAAACCATCCCCATCGGGAAGAACGGTGCTTTGGCGTAGTAGCCCAACCCCAGGACAACACCCAGCAGCAGAGCGCGACTAACGCCCGGAGCGTGCCGAAAGCGCAGAGCGCTCCATCCGGCCAAACAGCAGAAAGCTGCCAGCAACAGATCCGGCCCCACTCGTCCGACAGGAACGAGATTCAGGATTGCGATGGCGAATACTGCATAGCCAAGTGTCCAGAATGCCCTTTCAGGAATTTCCGCGTCCGAATCTTCGGAATAGCCTTTGTGCCATAGGCGCAGCTCGCTCCAGAACAGCTGAAAGCTTGCGAGCGTCCCCGCAAAGACAAGCACATTGGCGAGGTGTGCGAGAGGGCACTCCCAATAGGGGATCGGACGGAATAGCCACAGGAAAAGCGAAAGGAGTACCGGATAACCTGGCGACCAATAGGCACTGACGGCGGCAGCTGGGTGGCCCTCGGCAATCGCCCTGCCAATGTCCAGATAGGATACTGAGTCTCCGTCGAATTCATACCGTGTAAACCAGGCCCTCACAATCGCAATGGCGATCAGCACGACCCAGCAACCTATCTGGAGTCTGCGAATATCAATGTTTGTGAATGAGTAAAGCTTTGTTTCTACTGCCGAGGCATCGACATCTCTCACCAATATCCCCCTATTGGCAATGAGCTTATTCCCCTCAAGTACCGTAGATGAAATCCGAGTTCAAAACGCATTCGCCATCATGATATGAGTCGTCCGGGAAGAGAGTCGGCCCCGGCCGCGGGTTTGCGGCAGGTGATCACAAATTGTTCGATCAGATGCTGCTCGCCGTCCAAGGTCCAGGAGAGCCGTTCGACATTGAGATCGGAGAAATCACGGAAGAGTTCCGGCACCCGGGCTCGATTGAGGAAAAGGCAGAAGCCTCCAACCGCAAGCGGGCCCTCACGGAGATTTACAAATCCGTCGGCCTCAACCATCTCACCCTGGCCATAGCCCCACGTCCGGTCGCTGAAGAAAGAGGAGAGAAACGGCGCTCCTGGCTTGAGTACGCGAAGCACTTCGCTCAACGCACGTTGAATGCTTGTCCACGGATTCGTATAGAGACTTACATTCTCTATCGCACCATCGAAACTGTCATCCGGCCACGGCAGTTGCGCGAAATCCCCCACGCGCAGGTCGGCAGCCATGCCTTCGCTAGTCAACCGCTGGCGAGCTGCCTGGATGGCAGTCGATGAACCATCGATGCCGGAAACGGTAAAGCCCTCGCGTGCCATGAACCAGACATTCATGCCTGGCCCGCAACCAATTTCCATGAGGCGAATCCTGCTGCGATCCTTCACTCCGTAAAAGTTGCGCGCCACGAAGCGAATCACATGCTCAGGCGGATACTTTCCCCATGCCCTGCGCTGAAAAATCTCTTCCCATACAGGGTCCCAGGTAGTTTCGTTGACCTGTTCAGGCATGTGAGTCTCCGGAATTTACGCCAAGCTTGATACTGGCGATGGGACGGCAATTTGAACTAAATCGCGCGGCATCGAGCGGATATTTTTGAGATGCATATTGGCGGATGGTATCCCCGTTCTGGCGAAGGACTTCTCGCAGTCCTGAGTAGAAGGGCCGCGCATGTTTCCTTCCATGTAGGCCAGGCCGGGACAACGCGTGCAAGTGCCGACGTGACCGCATCCAGAGCATACTGGCAGATCGCGCGCAGTAATGGAGCGAACCTCGTTGAGTTGCTCGGAATCTCGCCAGATGTCCATGAATTTCTGGCGGCGCACGTTACCGCTTGGCAGTGGAAACTGGACGCACGGAAACAGGTCGCCATAGGGTGAGATGTAGCACGCCGTGTGGCCGGCGCTGCACGGGAGGTCCTGTAAGACATCGTCGTTTACTGCAGGCGGTGGAGTGCAGAACTCATCGGCGTCGCCGACCAGATCCGCATTGTGAAATACATCCCGCAGTTGAGGGATACTCAGGCCCAACTGAAGAACCGACCTGTTCCCATCCATCATCGGCGTGATTGTCGGGTCGATGGTGTAGTCCGCTCCCAATTCTTGGGCGAGTTCCCTCACTCCTGCATGGTCCCGCAAATTCTGCATCATCAAGACATTGGCGATAACAACCTTTACGCCGTGCGACCGCAGGAGACGTATCCCCGCGATGGACCGCTTCAGCGAACCAGGAAGCAGCGTGATGGCATCGTGCACCTCTGGCCGGTGGGAGTAGATGCTTACCTGCACGTCCTGCACTGCGAGGTCGCTCAGGCGGCGCGCTTCTTTTTCCCGGATCATGAAGGCGTTCGTCTTGATCTTTACGCAGAACATTAAAGAGCGGGCGTACTCGATGATGTCGAAGAAGTCCATGCGCATGAAGACTTCGCCGCCGCTCAGGGTAAGGAAGAAGACACCGGCTTCTGCCAGCTGGTCGAGCAGGGCACGCATTTCGTCCGTGGTCATCTCCCCGTGATCGTCGTGGTCAAGGTAGCAATGGACGCAGCGCTCATTGCAGCGGTAAGTGACGTCGAGTTGCACGCTAAGCGGCACGCCACAGTCCAAGGCGCGCTGCGCGAGGTCCTGCATCAGGCTCATGATGCTCCTCTCAGCGTGGATGGATTGATGGGGGCGTCGGACATAACCAAGATGCCGTGGCTGGCCAAATCATTCACGAAGCCCTCGGCGTCCTTCAGGGCTTCTTCCGGATCGATTTCGAATTCCGCGCAAATCTTGCTCTTTACGATTTCCGCGAGAGGCGTTTTTCCATCTGCCGACTGCCAGATGATGGTGCCAACCGGGTTCAGGGTGAACAGAGTCGAGTTTCTGGCGGACATGATCATCATCTCGCCATCGAGAGAGCGCGCGGCCACTTCAGCAGCTCTGGCGATGTAAACAGCGCTCATGCGATCAGCTCCCAAACGCGTTCATCGGGGAAAAAGGTCAGACGGTAGACAGGAACATTGCTTACCAACTCGCACGCTGATTGAAAAACTAAACCAACCAGTTCGGGATCGTGGGCAAAGAACAGCACGTTTTCCAGCAACATGCGTGCGGCCTCGCCTGCACTCACTGGTTCAATGGTGTTCTCCGGGCCCTTCCGCAGAAAGTACAGAGCTGCCAGAGGAGCCTGGACATTCTCGCCCACCCTGGCGAGTTCTCCGGCGAATGGCGTGCCGTGTGCGACGTAGCCATGGCCGTTGCGCTGAAGATATGAAATCTCGTCGGTGAGCAACGTCACGTCTGCAGGAGCCAGACGCGAGATGGTCGTCTTCCCCGCCCCGGAAACGCCCGCAAATAAGAAGGCTTTGCCGTTGCGCACGGCACTGGCTGCATGCACCAATAGTCCGCCCTCTTGCGCCAGGATCAGACTGTGAATGATACGCAGCGCTGTGTCGATGGAGTACGGGTTCGGCGATTGCACGATCCGGCCATGTCGCGACTCTGGTTCCCACTCCGCGCGCAGGTCGCCGCGCTCGATGAGCCAGCGCCCCGACTCGAAGCGGACAGAGAGATCCTCTTCCTCGGTGATCCTTCTCGGCGCTACCAGATCTATATCTAATTCGAATATTGGTCGGGCGTCCGGGTTAAGGAAACCGGAATAACGCTCAGCGATCATTTGCAGAAACTCTGAACTGTCGCTGCGCACCTGAACAGGCATGCAACCGATCTCGATGATGACTTCCTGGCCCGCGATCGTCGCTAGGCCGCCCATGAAATCTCCCTGTTTGCGACACGCTGCAAGCGGCGCCCCAGACGCAGAGTCATGCGCATGCAGAAATCGGAGTGCCGGAGGATGGAGGAACTGACACGCTGCCACTGTGATTGTTTGAGATCCATGAGACGTCCATTGCGAAGGAGGCCAATGACTTCCCCCACAATGTCGCTTTCTTTTACTGGCGGGTCTTCACAGAGGAGCGAGTCGCCCCGCGTGATCAAAAGATTGTCATGGATGCAGGTGATCCGATGAGCTACCAGCTCTCTGTCTTGTCGACACAAAACGATTTGTCCCAATTGCAATTCAGCGATCTGGCGACGGCGGACAGTGATGATATCTCCGGGCCAGATTGCCGGTATCATGCTGGCGCCGGTGACCCTGAGGCGAACCTCACCGAAGCTGCGGGCCACGTCTGCGACCAGCTCATGGCCTAACAATGTGCGCGGCTGTAGCTCGGGATCCATGCCGGGGAGTCAGGAACTCTTTCGGTTAGTGGCGCACTGCTGCTGGGTGACATTCACCTTCCCGCAACTCAGCGCGCGGGTCTCGAAGACGCGCTCGAAGCGGAACTCGGGTTTCTGGTAAGGCTTCTTGATAACGGATTTTGTATCCAGAACAATAGTCCGGTCTATCTCTTCTGGCTGCCTCATGTTGAACCATTCTAGCGCCGATTGCGAGGCTTGTACCGTCCGTTATTCTGCCCGGACCCGGAATGGCTGGCCCAAAGACTTCTTGATTCCCCCTGCGACTTTGAGCTAGCATGTGCGGCACCTGATCGTGTGCGGGGTGATTGCGTACCGAACAGTCGGCGTGCAAGTAGCCCGTCTTTACAGAAACCCCAACGCAATCGAAAAGTGAGGATACCGAGTATGAGACCCCCGCTTATGCTCCTTGCGTGCGCCGTTCTCCTGCACGCTCTTTCCACCGGAATTGCGCAGGAGGTGACTCACAAGCCCATAAGTGTGGTGGAAGATTGGAGCACTCACCAGGTCGTCTTCGGCGAGGACGTTCCGCGAGAGTTGTGGCCAACTGTGCTGGCGGATTCTCGTTTCTGGCAGCAGTATTACCGGCGACACAGGAACCCTTGGCCGTGTCCGTTAGCAGAGGCGAATGAAAGGGAGCCCCGATGCGGTCGCGTTTCGGGTGGCCCCGAACCAGTTAAGCGTGACTGGAGCGTCATGCTTGGCGCGACCATGTGCGCCGCCGGTTCTTGCAGCGGGGGCCCGCTCTCGCAACCTGCGAAGTTCACCTACGACGTTAACGCAACGCCCAGTTGCACAACCGATTATGTGGTGACGGGAATAAACGCCGCTGGAAGCACAACTACAGGCTCGATGCAGGCCAACATCATTGGTCTCAATAATCTCTACAACGGGACCTGCACGACGGGCACTGTACCTAACGTGATGTTTTCCTACTACGTTGGAACCGGAATGGTGCCGAGCTCGTCAGTAGTGTCCCTGGACGGGAAGAAGGTTGCATTTATCGAGAATATCTCCACCACGAGCAGCAAATTGCACATATTGACGATCGGGACAACCGGCACCAACGGCACCTCTGCAACAGCCCCTGTCGCCGTCGGATCAACAGGTGGTAACAACGCGGTAGACACACAGGTCACTTTTACCGCCGCATCCAGCACAGCGCCTTTCGTCGATTACGACGACGATGTTGCCTACGTTACGACCAACGGCTCAGCCAGCGTCGTCCACAAAATTACCGGCGTGTTCCGGGGAACGCCAACGGAAGTGACCCCAACGGGAACAACCGGGTGGCCTGCAACCATTAGTGGAAATCCGTCGATTTCGACGCCCGTTTTTGACTTCACATCCAAGCACGTTATTTTGGAGGATGCGACCGGACACCTCGATTATGTCGACGATTCCGTAAGCCCCGCCGTAACGCATTCGGGCAGCCTCTCAGTCTTGTCGACAGGGGCCACGAGCCTTAACGCGACCCCGGTGGTGATCGACTCGAGCCGGAACCTCGTCTACGCCTTGGCGAATAATCCAAGCGGGTCGAGCTGCTTAGTCGCCGAGACGAACACAAGTCTGAGTAGCACCCTGGCGACAGTCAACCTCGGCACTGGCATGAGCGCCGTAATGCGCCAGGTGGATTTCAATAACACCTATTACGCTACAAGCACTTTCGGCTCGGCCTTCATGTACGTGGTAGGAAATGACAGCACCACGCAGCAACACCCTGCCCTGTACGACGTGGGATTCAGCAACTCCTCATTCACCTTGAAAACAACCACAGCTAACGGGCCGTTGGCCCTCTCAACCGGAACCACTACTGGCGTTTACGCTTCGCCCGTGACGGAGTTCTACAACTCAAAATTAGCTACTCCGACGGATTTTCTGTTTGTAGGTGTTTCGGGCTCCTGCTCGACTTCGATCACCGGTGGGTGTATGCGGTCCCTGAACATCACCAGCGCGTTTCCGACGACTTCAAACGTCAACAGCGTAATCCTGGCAGCGACGGGCGGAACCGGCAGAGCTAGCGTAGACAACTACAGCACCAGCGCTGGCGCATCGAGCATCTACTACACCACACTGACCGGGAATACCATCGTCAAGGCGACTCAATCGGGCCTGAACTAGCCCGTGGCGAGCGGGTCAGGAACTCTTCCTGTTGTGGATGCACTGCTGCTGGGTGGCAACCACCTTACCGCAGGCCAGAGCCCGGGTCTCAAAGACGCGCTCAAAGCGAAAGGCAGGCTTGCAGTAAGGTTTTTTTGCGGGCCGATGTGCTTCGGGATGAACATTGGCCCCGTCCGCCTGTTCCGGTTCATTCATGTTGACCTCATTGGAGCGCCGACTGCGAAACCTGCGTGGCGTTGTTGTTCTGCAGGTTGCCGAAATATATTTGCGATGCCCCGGTTGTGGTTGCGGCGTTATCGACAACCACGCCGCTGGTTCCCTTAGGTCCCAGGCTACCGCCGGGCATCGTTGCGAGCGCGGAAGTGGGAAAAGTGTAGGGACTGGTTTGTGGCAGAGCGAAGCTCATAAGGCACGTGTTGTCGGCGCAGTTGGGAGTGCCTGTCTTGAAGCCATGCTCTTTCACGCTCAGGAAGAGATAGTCAGTGGTGCCGTTGTAGAACTCGGTAAGCGGTGAGCAGTCAACGCTCGAACCCGTGTTGCCGGTATTCACTAACTGGAAGACGGCTTTGGGTGTCCCAACAACGCCGTTGGTCACGGGGACCTGGTAGAGCTCTGGCGTAGCTGCCGACGGATTCGTAAGGTCTGCACAGAAATACATGTTTCCGGTTCCGTTGGTGCTTGTGTAGTAGACGTTGTCGAAGACGGGGCTGTAAAGATCGGTTCCGGACGGCCCCTCGGACGTGAGGTTTGTCTGGGCACTGAATGACGTTGTCGTCTGCGTCAGGACCGCGTTCGTGGTCGTGTTGGCCTCGGCAAAAACTCTCTCGGTCGTGCTGTCCACGACTGGCGGGTCAAGCATGACCAGGGTTCCAGTGACTGGGGCTCCAACAGTGATACTGCGTGTAGGGCTGCAAGCGGCTCCCGCAGTCGTGACGCAGTAGAGGGTACCATTGCTGGCGCCGCCGACGAAGATGTTCTGGCTGCCCCCGCTGTCGTAGACCGGAGCGGTGAGGATTACGCCACTGGCCACTGTGACCGGCCACGGAGAGCCCGCCTCGGTCGGGGTTCCGGTGAATACCCCGGTAAATTTGTGGAGCTTCCCGGTGTCGTCACCTACGTATGCAATGTCGCCGGTGTAATCGACGAAAGGCGTCGAGAGCGTAACGCTGACGTTTCCGCTCATCGTTTTCTTCGTATCCACGGCGTTGTTGGTCGTGCACGACTGCACCCCGTTAACGGTACAGGGAACAGCTGGGTTATTAAACGCACTTCCGTTGCAGGGGGCATTCGGGCATCCTGAATTTCCGCGCTTGTCCATCGTGAGCACGTGAAATATCGACCCGTTCGTGATGCTCTCCACGAAGGCCACCTTGGTGCCATCGAGCGAAAGGACGGGCGAATTCTGGGCCATTCCGGAAGTCGAGTTTTGCGTTGCAGGACCGAGAAAGTAGGCAAACATTGTGGTTGGCACGCCAGTGCAGGTTCCAGCATACAAATTATTGAAACCAAATATATTTGCTGCCTGGGGGTAGTTGCCAGCGCCGCCGGTGACGAAAACAACAAAGTCATTGGCGCAACTTGCTGCACCGACGGGTGAAAACGTGTACTTTGCCGGATACACATTGAGGTAGGCGGGGCCGCCCGATCCCCCCAGAATCTGCACGGACCAATCTGTGTGGAGAGGGTGTTTCTTCGGGTTCCCGTTTCCGAAGATCGGGTACACCGGGCTGCCTTCCGGCGGTCCTGGAGGGCCTGGAAAACTAAACCTGAAGTTCGCTGTTTGTTCGGAAAATGCGGCGTTCCGCCTGATCTGCTGCATGCGATAACGGGGATCGTTGACGATGCGCTGCCATTGCTCACGCCTGCCGTTTATCATTGCATCCCGCAATGAACCTGGGTTGGAGAAGATGACGTGATGGTGAGTCCAGTCATCGACGATCCCGGCACTGGAGCTCTGGCTCTGCTGAGCGGGCGCCATCACCCACGCTGCCAGAAGGGCCACAGCCACAAAACGAAGACAATTTATCGCGAAATTATGGGACCGCTTCACTGGCAATTCCTCCAATTTGCGGATCAGGTGACGAGAAAAGGCTAACCGACTCGCTGATGGTTCGCAAGAAATGATCTGCGCAACGGTAGAATTGTGCCCAGTCATGCAGACCTGGAGTTCCGTTCGGCACGGGGTTAGTTGCTACGAGACTCATCTCGTGGTGAAGAGTGCGCGAACGTTCCTATCAGGCGCTGACGATGGCTGCCTTCAGGCGGCTCTGTCGGAGCCCTTCTGCTGGAAATGCGTGGAACGTAAAGCGAATTACCACTCGGTGATGCCGCTCGTTGCCTACGCGTTAAAGAAGTATGGCGGGGACTTGGTTCCGCAAGAGCTCCGTGAACAATTTCAACAGCGACTGCTCCTTACGGCCCGCACCAACATGTTGTGGTTACAGGAGTGGCGCCGAATCCTGCTGGCATTCGAGGCAGCTGGCATTCCTGTCATTTCGCTCAAAGGTCCGGCGTTCGCCTTACTGGCCTATGGGAATATTGCCTTGCGGGAGTTTACTGACCTCGACCTGCTGGTCAAGCCGGGCGACGTATCAAAGGCGCGCGATGCCCTGGTCCGCGAAGGCTACCAGCTTCGTTTTCACATGGCCAGCGATTCCGACGCTGCGCTGTTTCGCTCTGGAAATCGCCAACTAGACTTTGTTAACAGTGAGCACGGCACCCTCATCGATCTGCACTGGGGCGCACTGCACGAGATGTTTTCGTTTCAACTGCCGGTTGATCAGCTCTTCGAAGCTGCGCAAGTTGAGCACACGGAAGGGATCTCGTTTTTATCGCTCTCGTCGGAGCACCTGCTGCTTTATCTGTGTGCGCACGGAACCAAGCATTGCTGGTTGAACCTGCGATGGTTGTGCGATTTGGCTTGCCATGTATGGGCAGCACAAGGGTTGAATTGGGAGGTATGCATCCACTGGGCTGAGGTCGCCAATTGTGACCTGGTGCTGAAGCACAGCTTGCTTCTGGCGCAGCAGGTGCTGGGGCTGGAACTGCCGTCTGCGGTCAGGAGCTATTGCGACGCTGCAAATGCGCGAGCACTCGCTGACACGGCACGGTCATTCCTGTTCCGCGACGGAGGCCATCTCGGCTATGGTGAAGCCTTGCGCTACCATTTGGCCTTCGCGAAGGACTGGCGTGATCGCAGCCGCCTTGTGCATGAGCGCGTATTCGTTCCCGCTGAACCTGACTGGCAGGAAGTCCGTTTGCCGCGTTCGCTGCACTTCCTGTATTACATGATCAGGCCGGCACGTTTTCTGTTCGAACGGCTGTCTACGATGACGCTGAGCGCTGGACGCGAAGATCGTCCTCCTAAAACACAGCGTTGAAAGACGGTCGAGAGAGCAGATCATTCATATCGAGATCACAGTCGAGCGATACTGTGCAGCCAGCTCGGTCAAGGCGTTGTCGGTGTCACCGGCGAAGGTGAGACACCTAATGCACCTGCCGCACCCAGTCCGAGGAGCGTTGCCCCAGCAGCCACGAAAACGAGGAAGGCAATGCCTCCCTTCGACGTGATCCCGCCTGCTTCCGCCGGAGCCGCACCGGGACCATTCACGCACGGGTGATTCAGCTTCTGAATTTTAGAGACGGCAATTACCCGGGGCGTAGAGGAGGGATTGCCCAGAATCGTTCCCGTTACTCGGACCGATTTCCCGACGAGAGGCCCAAGATCGGTCCCTTGCAGCTGGTAGGTAACGTTGCTGAGCACATCTGTAAGCTGGTAGTTCTGTTGCAGGTCGCCGCAGAGTCTCACGTCGGTGTTTTCCTGGGTTCCGGTAGCCTGGCTGAGTGCAAAGTTGAGGGTCATCCCAGGTTCTACCCGTGCGACAAGACTTCCGGAGGAGGTCCATACATCCGATTCTCCCTCCTGCGCAGCAACCTCAAAGTAGGACGCGTCTTTTACACCGACCAGGACGGCTGCGTTCGGAGTTTCGCCAGAGATCCTTAATCCGTCTGCAAGCAAAGAATGTTTATCGACACCGCGTTGCATCGTCACGCCCCGCTGCAGGACAGAACGTTCGCGATACACAGTCATGGTCGCGCCGGGTTTCATGACCGCGCTTGTGCCGTCAGAAAATTGCAGATTCGAACTTCTGTCTCCCGATGAGATGAGGCTTCCGGAGAAGATCACTGCTGGACCGGGCACGCGTGAGCCGTCAATCTCGACTTCCCCAGTGGTCATCACAAGACCGATATTTGAAGAGGCCGCCGAGGTTACAGTGATGAGGCAGCTACATATAAGAAGCGAGATGGCCGACTGCAATCGCAGGATCATCGAATTGCTCCGAAACGGTGGCCAAGACGCACGCTCACACCAGCATAGGGTTCAGACTTCCAAGCAGCAAAAAGAGGTCGATGTAGATTTCTACGATCGAAGAAACTATAGTTCCTCGGATGCAGTCTTGTCGATAAGTATTGCTGCGGCAGGGCGACCTGATGTTCAGATCAAATGCTCCGCGTCCTATTGCCAAATGCACCAAGTAGACCTAAGGTATTGGAATCAGGTGCATGTTAGTAGTGCAAGTCATTTGGATTCCTGCCACTCTGTGTGCCTCCCGAGGACTCATTTCAATCTGCCTGCCATCGACGTTGTTTGAGTGACTGAAAGTCCAGCACGAGATACAGTGGTCTAGCATTGGATTCGTCAGCAAGTCTACTGGTGTGCCGGAGCTCCACACGTAAGTTTGATTGCAAGCACACACCAGCAAGGGGAAATTTCCCGGGAGGGACCGGTGAAGCTCCTTCGAAAGATACACGCTGTCACCGACCACCGGCGTGAACGGTACGCCGACCTGATTCCAAGCTGGCTTCTTCATGGGTATGTTCGCGTACTTCTGGACAGTGCTACTGCGGCGATTGCGATGATCAATGCGTATGCGCTCCGGTTTGATTTTCATGTCGAACCGAAGATGCAACGCAGCATGTGGACTTGGCTGTGCGTCGTGGCTGTGCTGAGGCCCTTATCCCTGCACCTTAGTCGAGACGGGTACCAAGCAACATGGCGTTTCTTCGATGTGCGCGACGGGCTTGCGCTGGCACTGCGTTCGCTGCCAGTCACCATTTTTCTTTTGCTGGTGCGCTTGTGCGTACCGGGCGTTCCTATTGTTCCTTACAGCGTACTCATTCTCGAGTTCAGCACCTTCCTCATTCTTGCTTCCGCGTTACGCGTAACGCGGCGACTCGCCAACGAAGCGGCTCGCCTTCCATCGCAACGGCCACGCGCACTCATTGTCGGCTGCGAGACGACATTAGCTACGGCGGTGCATCACTTCCATACATGCAAAGAGGCGCAGGTCATAGGCCTGGTAAGCGAGAATGAGCGTCTGGTCGGTATGCACATAGCGGGTCGGCGAGTACTGGGACCTCCGGAGTCGCTGGCCAGCCTGCTGGTAAGTCACCAGATAGAGGTGGTCGTTCTCTCAGGCGCGAATTTGAAGTGCGCTGCACAGGTGATTCGCGACGCGAGCATTCTCGATGTTCAGGTTCGCATATTGCCTTCGAGCAGCGACCTGATGGACGGAAACGTGAGGGTGAATCGGCCGGTCTCGATTGATCAGCTCACCCAACCCGACGGCGAGACGGCAAATGAGACGCATCCAGCGGTTGTGCGCTGCTTTGATTCGCGAGCCGTCTTGATTACGGGAGCGGGCGGATCCATTGGCTCGGAGATTGCGCGGCAGGTTTCAACTCTGAACGTTGATCGCGTGGTGGTTCTCGATCACGATGAGAATTCAATTTTCGAATTGATGAATGAGATAGGGGATTTGCGCTGCAAGGAGTTAGTGCCGGTTGTGGGAAACATTCGCGACGGCGAAACGGTTCATCGAACATTTGAGTTGTATCGCCCACATATTGTCCTTCACGCTGCGGCATACAAGCATGTGCCCGTGATGGAGAGCAACTGTTGTGAAGCGGTTCTGAATAATGTGTCCGGGACGCGGGAGCTTGCAGACGCGGCGATCGAATATGGCTGCGAACGCATGGTCATGATTTCCACTGATAAAGCGGTGAATCCATCAAGCGTGATGGGAGCTACCAAGCGGACGGCAGAATTACTGATTCAACAACGAGCCGATGAGGAACACGAGACACACTTCGCCTGTGTGCGATTCGGGAATGTTCTAGGCAGCCGCGGCAGCGTTGTTCCGATCTTTCTTCGTCAGATTGCCGCTGGCGGCCCTGTCACAATCACACATGAGGAGATGACTCGCTACTTCATGACGATCCCGCAGGCGGTGCGACTCGTCCTGCAGGCTGCCACGCTCGCATCACAAGGGGACGTCTACTTTCTGGACATGGGCGATCCGGTGAAGATCATCGATTTTGCCAAGGACATCATCCGTCTGGCGGGCCTGACTCCCGGGAAAGATATCGACGTCAAAGTAGTGGGAACACGGCCCGGAGAGAAGCTTCACGAGAAGTTGTGGAGAGAAGACTCGCTCGTGACCAGCACGCCGTTTCGCGATGTTTTTCAAGTGAAAGCTGCGTCTGTACCGAGCGGATTTTCGCAGCTCCTGGCAGAATTGGAAGCCGCGGCTCGCGCTCGTAAATCAGACGCGATCATTCAGGAATTACTGTGTCTGCTTCCCATTGACTACTGTCCGGAAGGGACGGAAGTGACTCCTATCGCTGTCGCCAATTAGTGGTATTTATGTTGTCCAAAAAAATTTGTTTGAGAGGATGCGGATGAGCATGGATTATCAGAAGCTATTAGAGCCCATGCCAAAATCGTCGGACATATCCGCTCAGGAAGACCCTGTCAGCACTTCATTCAGTTTGAGCGTTCTCGTACCGGTCTACAATGAGCGGTATCTCGTGGAGCCCAGCCTGCGTCGGGTACTCGCGCTGAAAGACGACATCATCCACAGGCTGGAAGTTGTGGTCGTGGATGATTGCAGCACTGACGGCAGCTGGGAAACTCTGCAGAAGATTGCCGCTGAAGATGAACGCGTTGTGTTGTTGCGGCATGAGCGCAACATGGGCAAAGGAGCGGCGCTGCGCACTGCTCTGGAGCGAGCTACGGGCGAGATCAGCATCGTGCACGATGCCGATCTTGAATACAACCCGGCGGACATTCCTTCGCTGCTGCGCCCATTCGCGACCGAAGCAGCAGACGCTGTGTTCGGTTCCCGCTATCTTTCCTCTCATTACCGCCGGGCACTCATGTTCCGGCATACATGGTTAAACAAGGCGCTCACCTTTGTAGCCAATGTCTTTACCGATCTAAATCTCAGCGATATTGAGACCTGCTACAAGGCGATCCGCACGCCCCTGTTCCAGTCAATCCCGCTGCGTTATAACGACTTTCGCTTCGAGATCGAAATCGCTTTCAAATTGGCGAAGCGGCGTGCCCGCGTCTTTGAGGCGCCCATCAGCTATCTCGCTCGCAGTTATCAGGAAGGCAAGAAGATTGGCCACAAGGACTTACTGCGTGCGTTGGGCGCGATTCTGCGCTTCTGGCTTATCGATGATCTCTACAAGGATGATGAGTACGGCTCGCACATACTCGCGAGCCTGGAAAAGGTCCGCCGGTTTAATCTCTGGATGGGGCGGACGCTGGCGCCATATGTTGGCGATCGGGTGCTTGAGATAGGCTCTGGAATCGGCACACTGACCAATCAATTCATCCCACGTGAGTTCTACCTCGCTTCCGACATCAATCCTTCCTATCTTTCCTACCTGCGTTCTTACTCCGTTGGGAAGCCGTATCTTCGAGTACGGCATATCGACGCATCGATTCCGGGCGATTTCGCCGGACTCAACGAGAAGTTCGATACCGTGTTGATGATCAACGTGCTGGAACATGTGCCGGATGAACAGGTGGCGCTCGCGAACATTCGGTCCTCGCTTGCCGCAGGCGGGCGGGCAGTCATTCTTGTTCCACAGCACCCGGCGCTCTACGGCACACTCGATCGCGCGCTCGATCATCGTGAACGATATACGCGAAAGTCGTTGCAAGAAAGTCTGGAACGCGCTGGCTTCCGCGTTGAAAAGGTTTTCGACTTCAACCGTTTTTCGGTTCCCGGCTGGTGGTTTAACGGGAAGGTGCTGCGGCGCAAGACGTTCTCTCGTGTTCAATTGAAAGTGTTGCAGATGTCGATGCCAGTTCTGCGACGCCTGGACGGCATCTTGCCCTGGGGCGGTCTAAGTCTGATTGCCGTAGCGGTGAAAGATTAGTTTTTGGGCGGAGATCGTCAATATCCCAATGCAGAATCGCGCGAGTTCCCAAACCATACCAGGCCGCGAGCAACTGGCGTTCCGCAACTGGTTTGGCTGCTCCAATCTTGCCTTGTTCCTTTACGCGAGTTTCTGTGTGACCTTGGCGACAGCAACTTACTTTCGACCCTTGGCAACTTTTGACCGGTATTTGTATGCGGGGGCTGTCGCTTCGTTGCGGTACTCAGATCCTGTAACCATCCACCGTATTGCGCGTGCCGAATTTGATACGCAACCGTCTCCCTTCCCGTTCGAAACCGTTGCCGCCGAGCCCTATTTTGCCGATGTGCGTGACAACCCTTACCATTTCGCGCAGCAGTTGGGTTTATTTCGGGTGAAGCTGGGATATGTAGCGGCGGGATATGCACTCTGGCGCGCGGGCCTGCCGATCCTCGTTGGTCTGCGCCTGATATCGGCATGCTGTCTCTTTGTTGTTGGCATGGCGGTCCTCGCCTGGACGCGGGACGCTGTCTTATCGCCGGTGTTGCTGCTGACACCGCCGATGTTGAACCTGGGACGGATGGTGACGGCGGATCCGCTCTCAACGACGGTGATTTTTCTTGCCCTGTTTGCGCTTCATGGGAGGAGAGACTTGTTAGCTGTCGCACTTCTCATAGCCAGCATCGTGGTGAGGTCCGACAATGTTGTTCTTGTCCTCATTCTGCTGGCATGGATGGTCTGGAGCCAGCACCTTCGCCTGCCGGTAGGAGCCCTGTGCGCGGCGCTGGCCGTGGCTGCTTGTGCTCTCGTCAATCGGTTTGCGGGAATTTACGGCTGGCGCGTCTTAATGCAGCACTCGTTCATTAAGCCGGAAATTGAACCGATCGGTCATCCTGTATTGATCACTTTTGCAGGATATTTGCATGCGCTCGCAGGCTTAAGGGCGATCCCGTACACGTTTATGACTGTCTGGATTCTGGTGGCAGCAGCAGTCTGGAAGCGGCTTCCTGACGGATCAATCTTGCGCGATTTATTGCCGGTGGCGGGCATTTACTTCGTGGTGCGTCTGCTGATCTTCCCAAACTTCGATGACAGGGTCTTTGTTTGGGCCTATCTGCTCGCGGGCGTCGCTCTCATTCGAACAGCTCGATCTGCGATTCCGGAGAATTGAAGAGAAGAAGCCAATAGCATCAAAATCACAATTCAGGGACGTCAGGTTGGTAATAAAGGCTCTGCGTGTGGCACAGATTGCGGGCTCTCGCGCTGGCTTTCCAGTTTGTCCTTCATCCGCAGGAAAAATTCCTCATATGTAGTGCGCGACACATAGGCGACTGCTGTTGCGACAATGAATGTGATCAGCAGTCGCAGGAGACATTTTTCAAGACTATGTCCCACATAAAACGAGGTGAATTTCATGGATGCGTCGTTGTACAGCCTGAAAATCAGCGCGTGAATCAGATACAAACCGTAGCTGATGAAACCGTACAGGGACAAGAACTGATTGTTGACGAGATGCCGGCATGTGCCCGTCCCCAGCCATAGCATGGCGCAAAGCAAGCCCAATGAACCGTAGTTCACGCAGGTGGCACGCAGGCTGATTGCTATGAATGTAGGGACTGCGAAACTCGCAGTCAGAGCAGCCATTCCAACAAACGCGCTGAGGCCAGCCAGTCTCAAGGCGTTAGCCCTCGAACCTCGCGACGTGCGGGCGAAGATCGCAAGCAGAGCACCCAGTGCTAATCCATCAGCCGAAAGCCAGGTATAAGGGCCCCACCACAGTCCGCCGCGAGCGACGCCGAACGCCCGCAAGAACGGTTCGCATACACAGATCAAGACAGCTGCGATCACGAGACCGCGTCTTTGCAATACGCGGACGGCTGCAGGCCACACCAGATAAAAGTGCTCCTCAACTGCCAGCGACCAGAGCGGCGAATAGTCTCTCGGAACTCCGAGCAACGGCGTGATGTTGGAAAGATAGATGACACTTAGCCCTGCAAAAGCCCACGACGTATGCTGATGAACAAAACTCAGCCTGCTCAACAAAATGAGTACAACGATCAACAGATAATAAGCTGGCAAAATGCGTAATACGCGGCGAAAGTAGAAACGCGAATAGTATCGCGGCCGATTCACGCTATCCAGGAGAATGCCTGTGATCAGGAAACCGGAAAGAACGAAGAAGAGATTGACTCCTATCCACCCTAAGCTCATGGTCAATAGAAACAGGCGCTCCCACGCCGGGACGTTGGAACCAACAGGGATGAAGTCTTCGAAACCATGGAAGAGAAAGACCATCAAGATGGCGATTCCGCGGACCGTATCCAATTCCGGCATTACTGGCCGCAGGATTCGGCCTTCAACGGAATGTTTCTCGACCTTTGACATGAACGCTCCAGCTTACGCCAGTAGCTCTTGAAATTCGCGTTGCTCTTTGATAGTCAGCAGATCAGAATCTTAAGCGAATACCTATCGTACTCTCCGATGCTCGTCGGCCCGCTTGAAGAGCTACGGAGCAACTTCGCGCAAGGACGAGATGAGAATCGCCTTATTGGTGCCTACTTTGGAGATCGGCGGGGTCGAGCGGGTATTCGCTAATCTGGCCAATGGTTTGAGTCAAGCTGGAACCGAAGTCGATCTTGTGGTCGGCCGCGCAGGCGGCGGCATGGGTATGGTTCTCGACAAGCAGATCGAGGTATTTGATCTCACGTCCGATCACATGATGAGGAGCGTGCCGAGGTTAGCAAAGTACCTTCGGGCGAGAAGACCTGAAGCAATGATCGCGGCCATGACGCACAGCAGTGCTGCAGCCGTGGTTGCGCGCGCGATGGCCCGTCAGAAAGTAAAAATTATAGCGACGGAGCACAACACGATGTCGAGGATAGTGGCAAATACATCGGGACTCAAGTATCGCCTGATGCCTCTATGGAGTCGCTGGGCTCTCAACTCTGCCGATGCGATCGTGGCGGTCTCTCGTGGCGTTGCAGACGATTTGTCGACCCAGACCGGCATCGCTCGCAATCGATTTCAGGTCATCTACAATCCTGTGATCACAGATGCGCTCCATGCAGAGGCGACAGCGACTGTCGAGCATCCATGGTTTCAACCCGGAGAGCCACCAGTGATACTGGCTGTCGGCAGACTGGATAAGCAGAAAGACTTTCCAATGCTGGTCCGCGCATTTCGACTGGTCAGAAACAACCGTACCGTTCGGCTCATGATCCTGGGCGACGGGCCGGATAGAAGGCGGATTGAGCAGGTCGTGCTCGAAGCCAGCCTGACCAAAGACGTGGCCCTCCCGGGCTTCAAACAAAACCCGTATCGGTTCATATGTCATGCCGCCGTGTTCGCGTCCTCATCTCAGTGGGAGGGTTTTGGCGTGGCGCTCGTGGAGGCTCTGGCGCTCGGCGTACCAGTTGTTTCGACAGACTGCACGCACGGTCCGGCAGAGATACTATGCGACGGAAAATTCGGCACGCTTGTGCCCGTAGGAGATCACGCTGCCATGGCGCAAGCGCTGTTGCATGCTCTGGACAATCCAGTACAAAATGACAGTTCCCTGCACCTGCAGCAATTTACGGTTCGAAGTGTTGTTTCGAGCTATTTGTCGATTGTCGCGAACTGAGGGATATGAATGAGACTGGTTGCTTGTTGGTCTATCAAGTATCCTGATCGACATATTTCATGAAGAATGGAAATCGTGCGCCGTGCAAAATCCTGGAGGATTTGTAATCAGTCTCGATTTCGAATTGCACTGGGGCGTCAGGGACCATCGCTCAGTTGACCAATTTCGCGAGAACCTGCTCGGAGCTCGTCAGGCCGTTCCCGTTATTCTCGAATTATTTGAACGATATGGTATCCACGCCACCTGGGCCACGGTAGGTTTTTTGTTTTTCGCGAATCTTGGAGATCTGAAAGCTGCATTGCCTGGTGAACTACCTGTGTACCACGAGGCCCGACTCGACCCGTATGCGGATCTGCCTGAAATTGGCAAAAACGAAGAGGACGACCCATTTCATTTCGCCCCAAGCCTGATCCGACAGATACTCGCGTGCCAAGGACAGGAAGTCGCTACGCACACTCTATCTCACTTCTATGCGCTGGCACCGGGGCCCACGCTGGAATCGTTTCGCGCGGATCTGAGGAGCGCAAGGTTGGCCGCGTACCAATACGGCATTACGCTCAAGAGCATCGTCTTCCCGCGCAACCAGATATCCCGCCAACACTTACGTATTTGTTCTGAAGATGGCTTGATCGCGTATCGCAGCACTGAAGCGGACCCCTGGATCGAAAAAGGAACCGGAATGGCTGGAAGGGCGATGCGATTCGCCGACTCGTACTTTGGGCTCAGTGGCGATGGCTGCGCAACTCCGCGTCTCGATGAGGAATACTCGATTGTGAGTGTGTCCGGGTCGAGATTTCTGCGTCCGTGGAATGCGGGGTTGAAAGCACTTGAGGATTTGCGGCTAAGACGAATCTGCGCATCGATGGACGCAGCCGCGAAGAGCAATAAGACATTTCATCTATGGTGGCATCCACACAATTTTGGGATGCATTTGACAGAGAACATCGCGATTCTGACTCGTATTGCGGAACACTATGCGAATTTAAGGCGCGAGACGGGCTGGTCTTCTTTGACCATGGCCGAAGTGGCTGAGAATGTTCTACGCATGGAGAATCCGCATTGCGCGGCATAGTCCTGCTTGTTGATGAAAGCGACCTATCACGGATCATCTACCATGCGCTGGCCAGCGAGTTCGATTTAGATGCGGTTGTACGGGAAGCAAAGGTTCCCTGGTCAACTTTTCTTAAAAGGCGACTAAAGAGGCTGGGCTGGCGCAAGCTGGCGGGACAGATCATATTTGCGAAATGCATTGTTCCCCTGCTGGAACTGGAAGGCACGCGACGCAGAGCAGACATTTTGCGGCAGTACGAAATGAATGACGCCCCAATACCAACGGAGTGTGTGATCGATGTCAGGTCAGTCAATGCTGTACAAACCGTTGCTCTTTTGCAGAAGCTCTCGCCAAAAGTCATAGTCGTGAATGGAACGCGCATATTGGAAGAGAATGTGCTCAATGCGACCGATGCGGCATTCTTCAACACTCATGTCGGGATTACGCCTCTCTATCGCGGGGTGCACGGGGGATATTGGGCGCTAGCGTCCGGCGACCCCGAACATTTCGGAGTAACGATCCACAAAATTGACAGAGGGATTGATACTGGCGACATCGTTGCACAAGCGTTGATTCAGCCCGCTGACGCAGATAACTTCTCAACCTACCCGCTGCTGCAGATTGCCTTCGCAATTCCATTGCTGAAGCAAGCCATTCGTGATGCCGTTGCGGGAAAATTCGAGACCATACCTGCGCCGGCTGGAGAGTCAACACTATGGTCGCACCCAACCGCCTTTCAATATCTGAAGAATCGGATTGTGCGCGGTATCCGATAAGCGCAATGCGAGGATTGGAGTGCACTGGCTTTTGCCGCGGGCTTATTTCATATTCTGGCTCGTCGCATACGATGTTCGATTAAGGCTGCGCCTCCTCCAATCAACAATGCGTACATCGGCATCACCGGAACTTTGAACCGAGAATACGCTTCCGCTCCAGCGGAAATGATCAGAAAGTAAGCAATCGTAAGAGTGAGGAGGTAGAACAATTTTCTATCACGTTGATACCAGTACCAAAATCCGACGAGGGCCAGGCATGCCTCGGGAATGGTGAAGAGCAACACGATATATTCGGCCATGCGCGGACTGAGATTGCTGATTCTGGACAAGGCCTCTGCGCCGCCTCCGAAAACTATATATGCGAGCGAGAGGAACATGGATCGGAGATAGCTCAAGGGATTGTTCAGGAGGATGCGCATCCCCTTGTGGGTAGCGTATGCGGCTCTTTGTGATTCAGTTACTTGTGCACAATCGCGTTCATAAGCCCGCTCTAGATCAGCGCAGGTCTGATCAACTAGCGAGCTTCTTATCTTCATAGCGTTGTTGAGATAGTTTCCGGGCCGCTGAATGGCCAGTGCTCCGGCTGCGCGATAGTACAAGAGGTCTTCAGCGCCGATGGTACTCAGACCAAAGTAGTTGCCCTCGACAAAATTCCTGGCGGCCCACAGCAAAGGGAGAAACAAGAAAGATGCAATCAAGACCATGACAGGTCCAGAGGCACGTCGCTTCAGGGCGAGGAACAGGCAAAGCGACAGCGGCACAAAGTACAACAGTCCGACTGGGCGAACCAGCGCGGAGAAGCCGCCCAGAAGGCCGGCGGCTGCGCTCGCGAGCACCCTGCCTGGTGGCTTTGTCATCGCACGATACAGCGTCCAGGCAGCCAGAGCGATGAGAACTGTAGCCGTTATTTCGGTCAAGAGTAGATTCGCGATCCTGACGGTTGCCAAGTCCAAAGCGAGAACCGATGCGGCAAACAACGTGGCTAAATGACTCCCCGTGAGTCGCATACAGATCGCGGCTACAGCGACTATCAACAATACGCAAAGGGCATGCTGGATGAAGATTAAATATTCAACTCTCAGGGGAGAAATCCGGAACAAAGCGAGAAGAACCGGATAGCCGGGTGTTCGACGTAACTCTGGTTGATGCAGAGCATTCACAAACATTTGTCCGCGCAGAAGATTGTCGGCGGGAATCAAATACGATGGGGTGTCGGCTCCAAAGTGTTCATGATCCAGAGCTAAATATGACGCGTGGGTCAGGAGGCCGAGGCCTAAAGCAATCCATAAGACCGCTGGCCCGATTGACCTGTTTGTGAGCATCTATTGTCTGGACTCCTGTGAGGACAAAGGCTTCAGGCAAATGTCGTCTATCCAGAATTTACCCTGAATGCGTGTCTCTCCTGGATGGCGGAGTATGGCGAGAGTCACGAGTTTCGTCGCGGGCCCCGTTTGCACCTCTGCTTGCATGCTATGCCATGCAGTCGTGCCGATGGTTTCCGGCAACGAGCCATAGATTTCATTGCTATAGGCGTCAGAGACGGTAAGCATCGGACCGTTTGCAGTTTCGAGGTCTTCGCTCTTCACCCATGCCGAAAGGCGATAGTGCGTATCAGGCCGCACGGCAATGTATTGAAAGATGCCGGCATCACCACCGTTCTCGCTGTAGACCAGTCTTAAGGAACGGTCCTCAGAGTGAGAATCTGCTGTGTCTAATGTCAACGCGATTTTCGGCTTTGGAGTGTAGCGCCAGTCAAATCCTGAATTGAGAATCTCCTGACTGAACGATGCGTCCATGATCAGGTTACCCGGTTGAGAATAGGCTTGAAGCGCCTTAGATCTGGAGGCTAATTGTTTCCAGGCATCAGTTGCCTCTGCAACGGCACCGGCCTGGAGCAGGCTATCTACATAGAAGAGGCTTTGGTGGAAATCGAATGACGTTTTCAATTGCATGAGAGCCGACCATATCAGACGAGCGGAGCCGGGTTCATTTGCTGACAGCAGAAGCTGGATAAAAGCGAAGTAAACTTTCGGATTTGGCGGCAGAATACTTTGAATGCGATTGATATCGCGTAATGACTGCCAGCAGATATTCAGCGCCGAAGAAGCGAGAGATGGGTCTTCCCGTAAAACGATTGCGAACTGTTGCAGGGCCTCCGAGGTATTGCCTTGAACCAGGAAGAAGTTGGCAGCACTCCATGCCGTATCCGGCGTCGTGGGATCTACGACAAGCGCTCTGTGAATAGCCGAGTTTGTTAGTTGATTGTTTCCCACCGAATAATACGCTTGCGCGAGATCGAGCCAGATTGACGAACTATACGGATTCAGTTCCGACGCTTTCTTACATTCGTCAGCAGCACGTTCGAACTCTTGAGAAACGAACATCATGCTCCGACACAGCAGATCATGATACGTCGCGTCTTGAGGCGCGAGGGCAACAGCTTTCTTTATGGAGGCCTGGTCGGAACGATCTGCCAGCCTCTGTGCTCGATATGCATTGACTGCGAACCATGTGTAGGTCGCGACGACAGCGACACAGAGAGCGAACAAGAACGCCCGTTGCGGCCGGCCATGGTTCAAACTCCACAGCATAGTGAGCCAATTCCCTTAGTTCTCGACTAGGATGACTTGGGTGTAGCCTCGTCCTGCTCGTGGTTCGCACTTTCGCCAGAATCCCAACTGCCATTGAGATTGGGTTTATGATTGTTGTTTTCCTTTTTGCCGTAATGACGGTACTTGGACCCATAGTAGTAATAGTAGTAATCCGGTGAGGCCAGATCAGCAGCATTCACCACCACACCGAGCAGATCCGCCTTCACACTATACAGAAGGTTGCGTGTTCGGCGGACGTGGGCTGCGGTCGTTTGACCCGAGCGGACGATCAAAAGCACGCCATCCGTCAGGACCGAAAGGATAACTGGGTCAGTTACTGAGATAACGGGGGGTGAATCTACGATGACATGGTCATAGTCATCACGCCATTTGGTGAATAAATCCGCCATGAGTGACGAACTCAATAATTCCGCAGGGTGCGGAGGTATAGGCCCTGCCGGAATCACAAACAGATTAGGCTGAACCGTCGCCTGAATCGCTTCGCTCACCTTCGCGCCGCCTGTGAGGATATTCGACAAACCAATCTGACCTTTTAAACCAAACGCCTTATGAATATTTGGGCGACGCATGTCGGCATCCAGCAGCAGGACTCGCTTCCCCTGCTGGGCAAGAACGATCGCGATATTGAGACAGGTCATTGTCTTTCCATCCTGAGGGACTGAACTTGTAATGAGGATGGAGCGTGGCGGATGTTCGACGCTGGAGAGCAGAAGCGACGTGCGCAATGCGCGATAGGCTTCCGCAATCTCCGACTGGGGTTGCAGAAAAGTGATCAGCGGGCGTGGGCCCGTACTGTTGCCTGGAACTTTCTTGAGTAAGTGAGCCTGGGCAATTCCCGGAAGTGCTCCTTCAAATGGGGATTGCAGAGGAATCACACCAAGTGTTGGCAGGCCCGAGATGCTTTCCGCCTGGTCCGGCGTTCGCACAGTAGTGTCAAGCGTTTCCACCCCAAAAGCGATCGCGATCCCTGCGACGAGACCGATGAGCAGGGCAAACTCCAGATCCCTAGGAGTATTTGGCCTCGCTGGGTGTAGCGGAAGGCGCGCCTGATCCACCACGCGAATGTTGCTAGAATCTAAACCTGCGGCGAGACTGGCCTCTTTGAGTTGTTGTAGCAGCCCATCATAGAGTTGGCGGTTGGAATCAGCCTCCTGTTTCAGGACCTTGTATTCGATGGCATTCTCATTCAGTTTGTCGGCAACGCTCATTTGCTGGGCAAGAGCTGCCTGCAACATGCGTTCACGATTCACTGCCGCCTGGTAGTCGTTCTTGATGCGATTAACGCTGTTGTCGATTTGCTCCCGGTAACTTTTGCCGATTTGATCGAGCTGGTTCTTAATCTCCAGCACCTTTGGGTAGCCTGGTCCAAACTCGGTCGAGAGAAGTGCATATTGAGCCTGCAACTCTGTTTGCCGCTGGCGAAGAGCAGTAAGAATGGGATCCTGAAGAACCGAACTCAAAGCTTCAGGATTGCCAGTCGTCGCAATCTGATAGAGCGACTCTTTCTGGATGCGATCTCCCTGCGCTGCTGTCAGCTCTTTGTTTAGCTCATCGAGCTTTTCGGTGGTCAAGTTCTGCTTGTCATCGGTACCGACGATGTTGTGTTCCTTTTCGTATTGAACCAGCTTGGACTGCGAGGATTCCATTTTGATCTGCAGATCAGCCAGTTGCTTCGACAGCCAGTCGGCGGCCTGGATCGTGCTGTCGTATCGTGATTTCACATTTTGTTCTATGAATGCTGCCGCCGTGGCGTTCGCGACATCCGCTGCGAGTGAAGGATTGGCGTCAGAGTATTTAATTTCAACCAGAGAAGTGTCGGGAACCTGCTGCACTCTTATATTCCCCTGAAACTTGCGAATGAGTTGTTCCTGCCGGGAACTCTCCTGGGCCTGCGATTCGGAGACGGTGATGCCTCCAGTGCTTTGCGTTTGCGCCGCACCCGCAAAATCCGGACGCGTGTCAAGGCTTAGTCGATGAATCACCAATTCCGCCAACGTGTCCGACTGCAGGATCTTGACTTTCGTATCGATATCCCGTTGCTGATCGTCGGTAGCCTGTGTCGTGTTGCTCTCTTTGAAGTTGAGTGGACTGGACACCTGCGGAGAGATCAAAATCCTGGTCGTCGCGTCGTAAATTGGCGTGGTGCGTATGCTGATCAGCGCCGCCACGGTGACAACCACGACGACGGAAACGATCACAGTCCATTTGCGTTTTTGCAGAATTCGCCAGTAATCACTGAGCGAACGTTCTCTGACGGGGAGTCCGTACAACTCCTGAAGATTCGCTAGCCTGAGCGAGTCGTGACGTACGGATTCGGAAGATGCTTCGAGTCTTCCGGTCTCCATGCCTGCTGACCTCACGTCCTACCAAATTCGTGACGGGACTGCGGGTTGCTAAAACGACTGGTCACAAGCGCCGACAGAGCAAAGAAGAAGGACGCATTCGCCGGTATTTGCAGGTTGAAGTCTACAAATCCGTGAACCGTGAGACCAATACATCCTAGAAACGCCGCCAGCGCCAGGCCTGCTCTCGTGTCGCTTCGCCAGTTTTTGAGATTACGAACGCCCTCGCGGCACAGCAGCGTGAGGAAAGCGACGGCGAAGGTAAAGCCAACTATACCGGTTTCGACGAGCGTCTGGACGAAATCGTTGTGGGCTTCGTTCATCCACAAATTGGTGTAGAAGCTTCGGAATGAAGGATATACGACGGGAAATGTTCCAAGGCCCCATCCCAAGATTGGGCGCTCCCGTAACATCCTGAGGCTGTCTTTCACGATCGCAACGCGGCCCGTCGCTCCAGCGTCAGCAATCGGATTAAGCAGGCGAGCAAGTCTTTCCACCAGTCCAGGAGGACGCAACCATACCAACCAGACGATGAGAGCAATACAAAGAGCGACGATCAACAGGATCTCTCGTTGGGCGGCGCGTCGATTCCGCAACAAGATCAGGAAGAGCACCCCCAGTTCAACCGCAAGAGCTATCATGCCGCCGAGTGATTGCGACAGGAAGATTGTGCTACACATGACAACAGCCGCAAAGAGAAAAAATGTTCGCGCAGGTCTTCCAGCGCGGCCGGCGATGGCCAATACGACTGGAAATGGGATAAGCATTTCCATTAAACCGGCATAGTGAGCGTGATTTACATAAGGCCCATATATCCATCCGCCATGTCGATTGGATATCACCCAGTAAATCTTTCCGTTCGAGGTAAATTGCTGGACGATTGCGAACAAAGCGAGAAGGAAGCCATATCCCACGCAAAAAAAGCCGAAGACTGAGATCCGTGAAGGTTTGGAGAGCACTTGTACTACCAGGAAGAATAGTCCGGCATAACTAGCCCATAGGAGTCCCTTTGACCACGTTGCATACCAGTATGCGGACAGATGTAATGCGAGCTGAACGAGCACGACACCAGCAAACAATGCCATGGGAACATACAGCGGATTAGGAATGACATGAAAGGCACCATTTACGAGTTCCCGCGCGCTCCATATCAGAATCAGGAGGGCTGTCGCCACTTCCAGGACACAAATGCTCCAGGGTTGAACGGCGCCCAGAGCTAGTGGCCCAAAGGCAAGAAGGGCACAGATTCCTGCGACCAGTACAGAATTAAGTAGCCGGCCAATCTGATTGATTGGTGGGGAGAAAGCAATCGGCGAGGCCTTGCTAAGGCCATGATTGATTTGTACCAGGGGCAGAATCTACTCCTTGAAAGGCGCGGAATTCTGGGAGACAGGAGTGTAACGCCACGGCTAAGCAGTTGTCATTGCCAGTTTGCACTCATCGTCTGGGCGTGCCACTGGCTATGCATCGAAGGGCGGGAACGATCAGACCGACTCCAGGCTGCGATAGCCGACTGCGCACCAGTAAGGAGATTCGCTAAACACAATTCGCTCGAAGCCAGCGGCCTCCATCATGTGGTTGATCTGTTGTCGCGTAAAACGTTTCTCAAGCCGTGTGCCAAAGCGGTCTAACGCGTCAGTGCGCATCGAATAAAAGCTGCGCTGGCGATAGGAGGACAAAGGGAAATGGGTGACGTCAATGCCTAGTCTTTCAAACTGCTTTGACATGCGTGCGAGTGGCCAGTAGATGAGCGCCGCAATGAGATCGCAGAGCGGGGACCGGATGGCGAATGGCAGTGCGGCGATGAATCGGCGCATCGGATCAGAGAGCCGCCAGATGAATCGATACCATGCGGGACGATTGTCGAATGCGTAATACAGATATATCAACAATGGCGCGCCCGGTTTCAGTTTGACAGCACATTCCCTGATTCCCCGCTCAGCATCGGGTATGTGGTGCAGGACCCCAAGAGAATAACCGAAGTCTGCAGAACCGTCCGTCAGAGGTATCTTATCTACGGACGCGCAGTGGAAGCTGCAATTAGGGTGCATCCTGAGGTTTCGACGAGCGATGTTCAGCGCTGCATCACTCGCGTCAATGCAGTGGAGGAAACCAACTCTCTGGGCGACAAAGTGAGCCCATCGGCCTGTACCGCATCCGAGGTCGAAGCCTTCAGCGTCGGGAGGCAGTTTGTGCCAGGGGAAAATTGAGAAATACGACTGAAAGAGCGTCTGAAGGTCAGAGTTCTCGAGCTCCGCGTGGTGGAACTTGGTCCATTCCTCTCCAAATGTTTTCACCACTTTCGGATCGATGTTATCCATAGTCAGGTCAATAGCCGACGTACGATCCTCCCGCAGCACTGACTCGTACATTCGGATGCAACCGTCGACTGTATTTTCAATGCTGAATTGGCGGGCCCGCTGAAGAGAAGCCCGGCTCATTTCGCGTTGCTGCTCGGGCGAACTGATCAAAGCAGTGAGACAGCGGGCCAAGGCCTCTTCGTCTCCCGCCGGAAAGAGAAGCCCCGCACCCGCCACAAGCTGCGCGAGACCGGGAACATCACTCGCCACTACCGGCAATCCTGCCGCCATGGCCTCGCAGGCGGCTATACCAAAACCATCAGAATGAGTGGAGTGAACGTAGATATCGGATGCTTTCAAGACTCCCGCCACATCGCATCGCCAGCCCAGAAAGGTAACGCGATTGCCAATTCCCAGAGATTCGGCCATCTTCTCAAGCTCAGGACGCAAGGGGCCGTCTCCAACGAGAAGAAGGTGAGCATCTGGCACAGCGGTAAGAGCTCGCAATAACGTTGCGTGGTTTTTCTGAACGTCGCACCGTCCGACAAACACCAGCCGTGCAACATCACTTGGGACCTGTGCCAAGGTGACAGGCTGGGCATTTTCGAAAGCATCGAGAGGTATTCCGTTCGGAATAACGATTGTTTTGTGTGCGGCGCCGGGACACCACTCGATGAGACTGTCGGCGGTTGCCTGGCTGATGCAGGCAATGCGCTTGTAGTGTTCATACATCCATCGATCAATGGGCCGCAGCCACCATCGCCGACGCGAGTTCCAGGTGTTATGTTCAGTCGTCACCAAAGGTATCCGGTATCTCAGTCGAACCGCTGCCAGCACCGTCCAGAGCTGCGCAGGAAAGAGATGCACATGGACGATGTCGTAACTGTCAAAAAGGTCGGCCAAAGCGAAGATCTGCCGCGGCGAATATAGATGCGGGATGCCGGTATAGCGCAGATGGATATGCTGATCCAATAGCGAATGCTCGAGTGGACTTGGTCTTCTGAGCAACGCAACTACGTCGCACATGACCCCTCGTGCTCGAAACAGCGGAGCCATGGCCGTTAACATGACCTCAGCTCCGCCGCGATTCAGGGAGTCGATGACGTGGAGGACGCGCATGATACTAGCCTTGAGAAGCCGCGGTGAGAGTGTGGGCCATCAGCTTATCCAAAATACATCATGTGCCATGCTAGACTTGGTACCGATTCAGCGTTAAGCATCAGACACCTGGTCGAGGGCAAATGGGCATTCCCGCCACGAAAGCCATTCATGACCGCATAAATCCAGTCTCGTCGCGAAATGCCACTCGATATTTGCTGGTTGTCAGACTGGTTGCTACGGCTTCGATCGTCACATGCCCTTTCTGGTTGGCAGCCCTTTTTCTAACAAGCCCTCAGGATTACTCTTTCACTTCATCTCTCATCTGCGTCCCTTTATTGGCAATCGTTAGCGCCGTGATGATTGCGCATTTTACTCAAAGCGATTCTTATCTCCGACGATTGCTGATGGCTGGTCTTGTGGCTCATATGGCGGCTTCCAGCGTGTTCCTTTGGGTAGGATTTTTTGTCTACGGCGGAACTGTTGATGCATTCCATTACTGGACAATGGGATTACAGCTCGCGAAGGAATTTCAAATCGTGGGCTGGAATGCCTTTCACGCGCCTTATTGGAGCACCAACCTTATCAATAATATTTGTGGACTGGCGGCGCTGCTGATCGGCGACGCTCTTCCCACTCTCTTTATTGCCTTTTCCCTGGTTTCACTGGCGGGAGGATACCTGTTCTATCGCACGTTTATGATCGCCTTCCCGGACGGCGACCGTTTACTCTTCGGGCTTCTCGTCATCCTGTCTCCCTCGTTATTGTTCTGGTCCAGCTTTATCGGGAAAGATTCGCTTATCCAGTTTTTCATTGCGTTGACTTGTCTTGGATTCGCCAAACTGACCCAACGGCCCACTCCCAAGGGTGCTCTCCTCTGCGCTATTGGACTTACCGGCGCATTGCTTGTACGGGCGCACGTTGCCTCAATGCTCGCCATCGCAATCACATTTCCCTATGCCGTGGGCAAACCAAGGGTAGGCGGAGTCAGCAAAGCAGCAAGAATTGTTCTCATTCCAGTGCTGGCAGGCGGCACCTACCTGCTCATAAGTCAGGCGGGAAGCTTTATCGACTTACAGAGCGGAAACTCAACGAGTGTCTTTCAGGAAGCAGACACCATCACAAGGACCAGCCAAATCGGTGGGTCTGCCTTCAACGAAGGAACGCCGCTGCCAGTTCGCATTGCCGAGTCCCCTTTTCTTTTGTTTCGACCGTTTCCCTGGGAGATGCATAATGTGATGGCCCTTGCTCCTGCCATTGAGTCGGTCGGCTGGCTGTTTCTTTGTTGGTTTCGGCGACGTGAAATCTGGTCGACGTTACGGCATTGGCGAGATCCGTATGTAGGCTTTCTTCTGATGTACTCGGTAGTCTTTCTGATCACATTTGGAGGAGCGATTAGTAACTTCGGAATTCTTTTGCGTCAGCGCATCATGATGACGCCCCTTGTACTTATGCTTATCTGTGCGAAGCAAAAGCCTTTGGTTCGAGGCGCTACCTGGAGTCAGGACGTAATTCGTGGCAGACGCGCGGCCGACATGGCACGTTCCCACTAGAGTTTGAATTTCATGAGTTGAAGCAACATGTGCGGCATCAGCGGCTTCCTTGATCTGAGCTATCAGAATTCGGCTGACGACCTACGAACCGTCGCAATGCGAATGGCAGATACTCTGCGCCACCGAGGACCGAATGATGCCGGGGTGTGGGCGGATGCTGATGCAGGGATTGCCCTCAGTATGCGACGGCTGGCAATTCTCGATCTTTCGGCAGCAGGACATCAGCCGATGGAATCTCGCAGCGGACGTTACATCGTCGTCTTTAATGGCGAAATATATAACTATGAAGATCTCAGGAGTGAGCTCTCAAAAGGAGAGCAAGGTTATTCGTTCCGTGGAAGTTCTGATACAGAGGTGATGCTCGCGGCGTTCGAGAAATGGGGAGTCGAGCAATCTGTGATCCGCTTTAACGGGATGTTCGCTTTTGCCGTATGGGATCGCCATGATCGAAGCCTGACTCTTGGACGTGATCGTTTCGGGGAAAAACCACTTTATTATTTCAGAAGTGGCAGACAATTTATCTTTGGCTCTGAGCTGAAAGCTCTGCGCGCTCATCCCGGATTTTCGAGCGAAGTTGATCTGGATGCAGTCAGCCTCTTCCTCCGCTATAGCTGTGTCCCTGCGCCATATTCGATTTACAGAAACACCAGCAAACTGCCTCCCGCAACTTTGTTGAGAGTCTCCGCTGATGATTTCTCAGCGAATCCGCGTGCATATTGGTCGCTGCGCGAGGTTGTAGAAACGGCTGTTGCCGATCCCCTCAAATGCAGCCAGCAGGAAGCAGTGGAGCGGCTTGATTCGCTATTGCGAGATGCTATTCAAATACGAATGCGTTCGGATGTTCCTCTTGGGGCTTTTCTTTCAGGAGGCATCGACTCATCCACTGTTGTGTCGCTCATGCAGACACAAACCAGTGCGCGTGTGAAGACATTCTCGATAGGAAGTCATGACCAGGAACTCGACGAAGCGCATGAGGCTTCGACGATCGCTCGCTATTTAGGTACAGACCACACCGAACTCTACGTGACGCCCCAAGAAGCAATGGCTGTCATCCCTTCACTGCCGCGAATCTACGACGAGCCATTTGCCGATTCATCGCAGATTCCTACAATTCTTGTTTCTCACCTCGCTCGGGAACATGTAACGGTAAGCCTCTCAGGCGACGGCGGCGACGAACTCTTCGGCGGATACAGCCGACACACGTGGGGTGATACGCTCAATAGCGGCCTTGATCGACTACCGCTCTTTCTACGCAGAATCGGAGCTGCAGGCATCAAGAAGGTGCCACCCGATAGCTGGGATTCCTTCTTTCGCGCCTGGAAGCCTGTCACCCCGATCCGGTGGCAACAGCGAATGCCGGGATACAAACTTCATAAGCTGGCGTCCATATTGGAGAGCCGGGATGTTCACGCTCTCTATGAAAAGCTGGTATGTCACTGGCCGGATCCCTCGACGATTCTTTCTGAAGTTCCTGAAGACTCGACCCTATTCTCAGTGGACGCCGGGCAACGCATTGGGCGTGTCGCCGAAGACATGATGTATCTCGACACAGTGGGCTATCTGCCGAACGATATTCTGGTGAAACTCGACAGGGCGACAATGGCCTTCGGGCTCGAGGGTCGAGCTCCACTGCTGGATCACCGCGTGGCTGAGTTTGCATGGAGACTACCGCTGGAGATGCGAATTCGCGAGCGACAAGGCAAGTGGATTCTGCGTCAAGTCCTATACCGCTACGTACCACGCGAAATGGTAGATCGTCCAAAATCAGGCTTCGGAATCCCACTCGCAGCGTGGCTGCGTGGCCCGCTCCGGGACTGGGCCGAATCGCTTCTGGCAGCGAGTCGTATTCGAGGGGATGGATATTTCAACGATGCGCCGATTTTGAGAATGTGGGGCGAACATCTCTCCGGGACAGCGAATTGGGAATACCATCTTTGGGACGTGCTGATGTTCCAGGCATGGCTGGATGAAAGCCACAAGTCTGACAATCAATCTGTCCCTTTCGGAGGCATTGCAGATGTCGCGATGGAGAGAGCATGAGTGGCCGGCCCATCAGCGTTTTGCATGCTGTGACAGACTCGATCAGTACAGTCCTGATGCGTGGACAGCTAGCCTACTTGAAATCACATGGCTTCGAGCCCGCTCTTCTGTCCAGCCCTGGGAAGGAGCTAGAGCAGATGGGCGCGCAGGAGGGCTATCCCGTTTACGGCGTGGCAATGAAGAGAGAGATCTCGCCGGGAGCCGACCTGCGGTCCTTCTTCGAGATATGGCGGCTTCTCCGTCGAGTCAAACCGGTCATTTGCAATAGCGGAACACCAAAGGCAGGGTTGCTGGTGGGGCTCGCAGCATGGCTTAGTCGTGTGCCTTGTCGTATATATACACTTCGCGGACTACGCCTCGAGACGGCAAGAGGCCTTAAGAAAATGATCTTGACGATTACAGAAAAGACGGCATGCTTCAGTGCGCATCGCGTTGTTTGTGTGAGCGCCAGCCTTCGTGAGCGAGCGATTGCGCTGGGGCTGGTGACACGAGCAAAGACAGTATTACTTGGAGCAGGAAGCAGCAATGGCGTGGACCCCAATCGATTCGAGCCAACCCCGCACAAGGTTGCGTTGGCGGCGAGCTTACGGGAGGATTTAGGCATTCGACCAGATCAACCTGTAATCGGCTTTGCTGGACGACTTACGCGTGACAAGGGGCTGCCGGAATTAGTTGCGGCATTTCAATCCGTACGTCTGGAATTGCCAGAAGCCGGTCTGCTGTTAGTGGGAGATTACGAAGAAGGAGACCCTGTCCCTGAAGATGTAAGAAATGCGATCGAATCGGAGCCAGGAATTCATCGCGTGGGGTTCACTTCACAAATCGAGCTCTATTACCTCGTCATGGATATCTTCGTGCAACCTACCCATCGCGAAGGCTTCCCGAACACGGTTCTCGAAGCGCAAGCCGCGGGGCTTCCGGTTGTCACCACGGTTGCCACAGGCGCGGTGGATGCGATTGAGGACGGAGTTACAGGATTGATCACTCCAGTGGGAGATGGTGACAAATTGGCGGAGGCCGTGTTGTTGCTCTTGTCCGACCGAATTAAGATGCAGTTGATGGGGCGGCGGGGAAGAGACCGCGTTCTTCGAGAATTCCGCAACGAGCGGGTGTGGGAAGCATTAACATCACTGTATAAAACCATGCTGAAGGAAAGTGGTCATCCACTTCCAAGTGACTCCGACGTTGAGGCAGTGGCATGCCGTCAAATCCAGTAAGTCTAAGTTGTAAACGAATGTTGGATGTCGCAGGCGCCTTGTTTGCTTTGGTAGTGCTTTGGCCGGTCATGGCCATCGTGGCTCTCATTGTCTGGCTAACAATGGGGAGGCCGATACTTTTTCGCCAGGTACGACCGGGTCAACAGGAGCGCCCATTCACTTTGTTCAAGTTTCGGACGATGGTCGAGGCCCAACCTTCAGCAATCGACCCGTCAACGGATGCGACACGTCTCACCAAAGTGGGGATCATATTGCGACGCTTCAGCCTCGACGAGCTTCCTCAGCTATGGAATGTGCTCAAAGGAGAAATGAGCTTTGTAGGTCCGCGACCCTTGCTGATGGAATATCTCAATCGCTACACTGCCGAGCAAGCAAAGAGGCATCTGATGAAGCCAGGAATAACAGGCTTGGCACAGGTAAAGGGGCGCAACGCGATCACATGGGAAGAGAAATTTCGATTGGACACTTGGTACGTGGAGCATTGGAGCCTTTGGCTTGATCTCCGAATTTTCTTGTCGACATTCGAAAAGGTAATCGGTGGAGAAGGTGTTAGCCAACAGGGTCAAACGACCATGGAGAAATTCGGAGCTGAGCGGAGGTGACGGCGCCAACGAATCAAGAGCGAGCGATTGTTTATGGTGCAAGCGGTCATGGAAGAGTTGTCGCCGACATTCTTCGGGCTTGTGGAGTGGAAGTCGAAGGCTTTGTCGACGATGATCCACTCGCGCATAGGCCGATATCTGGTCTCAATATCTTAGGCGACGCAGTGTGGCTTGCTGAACAAGCGGCACAGCGAACGGTTGCAGTAGCGCTTGGCGTCGGCGACAATTTTGATCGCAGCGCAATCGCCGAACGCTGTGTCAAGGCCCAAATCCCTTTATTGACCGCAGTTCATCCATCGGCAACGATCGCGCCTTCCGCAAAACTATCACCGGGCGTGGTGATCATGGCGCACGCTGTAGTCAACGCTGATGCTACGGTCGGACATGGAGCGATCATAAATACAGGGGCGATTGTCGAGCATGATTGCTTTATCGGAAATTTCGCACATTTGTCACCTCGGGTAGCCATTGGCGGACATGTGCAGGTCGGCGACTTTTCCTGGCTCGGCATTGGGTCTACGGTCATTGCTAATGTCAAGATCGGCGCGTATTCGATCGTTGGAGCTGGCGCGACGGTTTTACACGACGTCGATGATTGGGTTGTCGCTGTCGGCACTCCGGCCCGCATTCTGAAAGAATTGGCGCGACGAATCTAAAGCGGATGAATATTTCTACTCAAGCTCAGCTGGCAATCGATGGGGGCCAACCTCTACGCAAAGATCCATTTGCTCCGTGGCCATCCTTTTCTCATGAAGAGATAGCCGTGGCTACGCGCGTTCTTGAATCGGGAAAAGTCAATTATTGGACGGGTGAGGAGGGCAGGCAATTCGAAGCAGAGTTTGCCGCCTTTACCGGCTGCAAACATGCGGTTGCGGTGACCAATGGAACAGTTGCCTTAGAGCTCGCATTGCACGCGCTGGGCATTGGTCTTGGCGATGAGGTAGTTGTTCCCAGCCGAACGTTCATTGCGTCCGCCAGTTGTGTTGTGATGCGCGGAGCGACGCCTGTAATTGCTGACGTCGATCGTGACTCGCAGAATGTCACGGCGGATACAATCCGAGCCGTTATCAGCCCGCGTACGCGCGCCATCATTCCGGTACATCTCGCTGGGTGGCCGTGCAATATGGATCCGATTCTTGAGTTGGCCCGCGAGTACAAGTTAAGGGTCATTGAAGATTGTGCACAGGCACATGGAGCCACTTACAAAGGACGGCCAGTCGGGTCTATGGGCGACGTGAACGCTTTCTCCTTCTGTCAGGACAAAATCATGACTACCGGTGGTGAAGGTGGCATGCTGACTACGAACGACTCTAACCTTTGGTCTCGTGCGTGGGCGTTCAAAGATCATGGAAAGAGCTACGATGCCGTTTATCGACGGCAGCATCCGCCGGGATATCGATGGCTGCATGAGAGCTTTGGCACAAACTGGCGACTGACTGAGATGCAAAGCGCGATCGGTCGCGTCCAGTTGCAGAGGCTTCCTCAATCTGTTCACACACGACGAAGATTAGCCGACCTACTGACTGAGCGCTTCTCCCAAATCTCGGCGCTACGCGTCACGAGACCGCCACACCAGATTCTGCATTCTTATTACAAGTACTATGCATTCTTGGAACTTGAGGGTTTGCGAGAAGGCTGGGACCGGCAACGCCTCATCGATGCTATCAATGCGGAAGGTGTGCCGTGTTTCGCCGGGAGTTGCAGCGAGATCTATTTGGAGCGGGCCTTTTCTGAGGAACTCCGCCCGCTCAAGAGACTGCCTATTGCCAAAGAGCTAGGTGAAACCGCGATGATGTTTCTCGTTCACCCGACCCTCAGCGACGACGACATGAAAGATACGGCCGATGCAGTCGAAAAAGTCCTGTCGTGCGCCAGCAGATGACTACGAAGAATTTTTTCTAGCGATAGAAGCCATAATAGGCAAAGCCTGAAGCCAGGGCGACGGCTACGTCAACAGTCCTGGCGGCAGCCTGCTTTCCTTTGCTCGATGGAATAAAGAGGATATCGTTTGATTGCATCGGCACATCAGGGGATTTCGAGACTAGAATCTTATCGAGAGGGACGGGGATCTCCTGTTCACCTCCGGGTTCCCGCCGCACAATCCTGGCTTTTGAGGGCTTTGCGAACTTCGCCAGTCCGTGCGCCATGGCAACCGCTTTCATGACAGTGTATTGACCCTTCTCATCCATCAGAAAGCCGTTGGGCGCAAGCACCTCGCCCACAACATAGATCACGCCGGCTTTAGATACGATGATTGTGTCTCCCTGTTGCACGGGAACATTCGCCTCCAGTGATTTCACCGGATCGTTCGTCAAGAAAACGGTTTGTGGGCTAGTACTATTCCTGTGGGTGATCGTCACTGCCTGTCCGGCGTTTTGCGTCGCACCACCTGCTTCTGCGAGAATGTCGAAAAGTTTTCCCGATCCTACAATCGGATAGATTCCTGGCCTGCCCACTTCGCCCATCAGAACGACGCCGCTGGAATAACTGGTGATCACGATGCTCACATGCGGGAACTTCAACACACCTTTTTTTAAATAAGCCTGTTCGACGACTCCTTGAGCATCTTCCACGTGCATACCTGCAACATGCACATAGTTGATCAGAGGCATATAAATGTCGCCAGCGCTGTTCACCGCTGATTTTTGTGAAAGGTCTGGCGCGCCAAAGACTGAAACTTCCAGCACATCGCCGGGTGAGATGAAGTAGTGTGATTGGTCGGCGGCGGGCACTGCCGCCGCGGTCGTGCTCTGCGTTCCAGCTGTATTCTGAACTGTCTGAGGAAATGTTGAAGCTGGAAGGGGCGATGCAGTGTTCGCGGGACGCGACTGGTCGTTGTTCGTCGTCTGTGCTGAGCCCCGCATGAAACAAATTAAGACGAGGACAACAACAAGGAGAGCGTATAAACCGAGTTGCGAAGCCTTTGGAGATTCAGTCTTCACATGACGAGTGGGCTTCAAGACACAGCTCAATGCTCACCCCCAATTTCCGAGAGACTATACGATATCGCATTACCCTGAAGCGGAGCCATCGAATTCGGTAATTAGCTGTCCCCTCTGGTGGCTGGCTCTAGATGGCGCAATGGAGCATCTTCATGCGCGAGTTTCTCGAAAAGTGACTGAGTAGCCAGTGACACCTTGGGATAGAGCGTAGAAGCACCGTTTTCTACGTAGAGTTCGATTCCTTCCTGATCAAGGACCAATTCTTTAAACAGATATACGACCGCCTGGGCCGGAACCAGCCAAGGAAGACGGCGAGTTGTTAGGTGTGAGTCGTTTCTCGATACGAACTCCCAGCCTGCACATTCCGGATAGCGCTCCCGGTGCTGATAGAAGTAGTCCTGCTTATTCAGGTCAACTCCACAAAGAATGATGCGTTTGTAGCCCATAATCACACCGAGCGTCAGCATCGCGATGACCGAGCCGCCATATTTGAAGAGCCATGCCACCTTTTCGCGTGGTGAGAATGCGCCAATTGAGCGCATGTACCGGAGACCGACCCTCAGTTCTTCCTCGCTGCGGGCGACGACCGGCATGGAAAAGCCCACGTAAAGATTCTTCTTTATTCCTTCCGGAAGCTCGAATATCGTTTGCCGCCCGGCGACCGCGTTCACCTCTGTGATGATCTTCACAGTGTTTGCGTAAGCTTCTGATCGGCGCCGAAGAAGCTTTTGAAATGCCTCATACATGACCGGCTGGTATTCATAGGCGATGTCTTCAAAGTGGAAAAACCGCGGAACAAATGGATGCGCGGGCCAAAAGTTAATGCCGACGCTGTCATGCCTTCCGATGATCTGCCAACGCTCGTCGGAGATGTCGTTAATGGACCATGCGCTGCCAAGAATGAACAGCGTATTGCTTGTCCTCAAGCCTGGGAGGTCGAGAGTTTCCAGGAGCGGCAAACCGGCAAGGGCGGCGGCTTCTACCACTCGAGCGGATTCTTTGCGAAGACGTCTGTGGTGATACAGCCTGCACAGGAGCGGATGCGGTAACTGCTTAGCCAGCGATCGGACTATTTTCATCTCTAGATGGCCGTCAGAGGTTTCAACAGAAGCCGAGTGATGACGCGATAATCCATCTTCAAATGGCGTAGCTCCCAATCGAATATGTCCCGAGATTCTTTCCTATCCATTCAATGGTTTGCGTCAGCCCTTCTCGCAGCGCGACTGTCTGCCGCCAGTTCGTGAGGCTACTCAACAGGAGGCTATTCGCGCAAAGGCGGTCCACCTCGCTTGCTTCCGGGCGCAATCGTAATTCATCGATCTCCACCGGGCATCTCGCCCCAATCAGTTCAAAGATCACCTCAGTCAATTCGCGGATCGATATCTCAGTCCCGCTGCCAATATTCAATGTCTTTCCAATGGTTGAAGGAGTCTCGGCAATCGCGATGAATCCCTCAACAATGTCAGAGACATAGTTAAAATCGCGCGTAGTATGCACGTTTCCCAATTTCACGGATGACTGCGCGAGCGCCTGCGTAATGATCGTGGGAATGACCGCGCGGGATGATTGGCGCGGACCATAGGCATTGAAGGGGCGGGCAATTGAAACGGGTAAACCGAAAGAGAGATGATACGACTCGGCGATTTTATCGGCGCCTATTTTTGTTGCAGAGTAGGGGGACTGGCCTTGCAGAGGGTGGTTTTCGTCAATAGGCACATAGAGTGCCGACCCATACACCTCGCTAGTTGATGTGCATATTAGTCGTTCTGTCCCGTTCCGCCGGGCAGCCTCCAGGACATTCAGCGTGCCTTCAATATTCGTCTGAACATACGATCGCGGCGAGTGATAGGAATACGGGATGCCGACCAGTGCGGCAAGATGAAAGATGACATCGACATCCCCGGCGGCATGAAGGACGCTTTGATAATCCCGGATGTCGCCATGAATGATCTCCAACTCCGAACGCAAAGGGGAGGCCGACAACCATCCCAGAGATCCCTGCGACGTGTAGCGGAGAAAACAGCGAGTCTGTGCGCCCAATTGCACGAGGCGCTCAGCGAGATGACTCCCAATAAAACCGCCCGCACCGGTAACCAGGACTCGGCGGTTCTTCCATGTGAATGAATTGCTTAACGTCGTAGAATTGTCTCCGGTTTCTAAACTATGCCGCTCGCAGCGTCTGCGGATGCACGCTCATATTGCTCCATCTGTCCAACATCAAGCCAGTACTCGCGGATTGGAAAACAAATCACTCGCTTGTGCGCTTCGATCAAGCTTGTGATCAGATCGGGCATGTCGAATGCGCAGTCCTCTGGAACCATCTGACACACGCCAGGCTGAATCATATATATTCCCGCGTTCACAAAATGGCGGACTGAGGGCTTCTCGACGATACGGACCGCATCAATTCCCTCGGTGCTGATTACGCCATACGGGATTCGCACTTCATACTGTTGGACAGCGACTGTCATATCAGCCGAATGCTCGCGATGAAACTCAAGCATCGCCCGGAAATCGACCGAGGTCAAAATGTCTCCGTTGATTACGAGCAAAGGAAGATCCCCCACAGCGGCCTTTGCCAGCGCTCCAGCAGTTCCCATAGGCCGGTCCTCATCTACATATTCGATCTGTACACCAAAATCCTTTCCGTCCTGAAAATGCTTGATGATGTTTTCCGCCATGTAATGCGTGGAAATGCTGACATGTCGAATACCCGAGGCCCGGAGTTTGGAAACCAGATGTTCGAGGATCGGCCTGCCACTCACCGGCAGCATCGGCTTGGGGCATGTTTCTGTCAGCGGCATCAAGCGCCTGCCGAATCCCCCGGCCATAATCAAGCCATCCAGGGGTAGGGCGGAAGTGACGAGATAATCTGAATCCAGGGCGATATCCGCGACGCGGCCTTCAGCATCCAGCAGAGGAATCTGCCGGATTCGACACTCCGCCATTAATTGAAGCAGTTCCTCAGGCGTGGTGCCGACCGGGGCTGTTACCGGGTGACCTCTAGCCTTGCGCGCCGCGAGAAGCTCGACGATCGGCTGGTCTAATTCAATGCCTAAAAGGATCGCGCGCCTCACGTCGCCATCCGTAATCGTTGCTTCAAGTCGTCTGTCCTCATCAACGACCAATGTAATGCCCAGAGCGCAACGATCCATTAGGCTCATCAATTGGCGAACGTCACCCGATTTCGTTATGAGCGGCAGTTCACGCGACGGATTAGCTGTCATAGAGGCGTCTCCGCTATATATGAAGGTACCAATTCTGACCGCCCGCCTAACGTTGCGGCGAGTATAGCATCTGATGCGCTACGCGCATTTAAAGCCACGGAAAACGAAGCATCCCGTCTTGAAGCATCAGCTCAAGAAGACGAAAATCGTGTGGGCTATCAATGTCGATGGCCCGGGTTTCAGGAATTTCCAGCATTCGATGCGGCATTTCGAAGTAACAAGGAGCATCCGAATCTGCGACGTGGTCACGCCGCCATAAATAGAGAGCGCCGTTGATGCGATAGACTGCCGGAACGTCCTGGCGTCTTGCATAAACGTTGCCATCTGGAAAGCTCTGGCGCATGTAGCCGTCTTCCGCGATGTCAACACATACCCATCGCGGATTGAATTGCGGACTGGATGCGGCAACAACACCTACAGCACGGTTGTCGTGCTCAAGCAACTGTCTCGCCTTCGCCACATCTTCGGGCAGGCGAGCAGGGCTGGTCGGAGAGAGCAGTAGAACGCTGCCATAGCGGCAGGCTTCGCGCGATTCCATCTCCGCCAGTGCATGCCGAAGGACGGGCCACATGGGCGTATCGTCTCCGGCGAGTTCAGCTGGCCGCAAAAATGGGACCTCGCCGCCGCACTCACGAGCAACTGCGGCAATCTCCTCGCTATCCGTTGAAACGATGCACTTCGCAATGTCGACGCACAGTTTTGCCAAGCGAATGGAATGCCCAATCAATGGTAGGCCAGCAAGGGGGAGAATATTTTTTCCTGGCAGTCCCTTCGATCCACCACGGCCGGGGATCACCGCCAGCACCGGTTGAATGCTCATGTCGTCGTCTCGGTCATGCAGGAAGCAAGGCTATATGGCAGCGGTATACAAGGCAACTGCCAAGATGTGCACTCAGTATCGACCTCGCTACAAGGGCAAGCTCGCCTTCAGTTTTAGGTTACCGCTATCAAATTGTTACTATGTGGCGTTGCTATATCAGGGAAACAGCTGCATTCGAACACCTGGACGTGTCGGTTCCAGCCATGAGTCTTGAAGGAGAAGCGTCGTGCCTTTCGGCCTGGAGAGCAAAACCATTTCTATTGCGTCGCGTAGGGTAGGGTGGGGGGAGCCGTGTTTCATCATCGCCGAAGCAGGAGTCAACCATAATGGAAGCCTTGAATTAGCTCTGGAACTTGTGGATGTGGCCGTGAAAGCGGGCTGTGATGCGGTAAAGTTTCAGACCTTCAAAACCGAAAAAGTGTGCTCGCCCCTGGCCCCTAAGGCAACCTATCAGTTGGAAAATACGCAAGCAGAAGAGTCTCAGCTAGATATGGTAAGAAAACTGGAGCTCCCCTTTGATGCTTTCCGCGAACTTCATGACTACTGCGTCGATAGAGGCATCATCTTCCTGTCGACTCCCTTTGACTACGAAAGCGCCGACTTTCTTGCCGAATTGCCAGTACCGGCGTTCAAGATTCCGTCAGGTGAGCTCACAAACCTCTTTTTCTTAGAATACATAGCCGGAAAGGGCCGCCCTTTGATTGTCTCGACAGGCATGGCCACGATGGAAGAAGTGGCCATCGCCGTCGAGACGATCCGGGCGACAGGAAACCAGCAAATGATCCTTCTGCAGTGCGTCAGTAATTACCCGGCTGATCCTTCGAGCATGAATTTGCGAGCCATGCGAACGATGGAGGATGCATTTGGAGTAGCCGCCGGCCTGTCCGACCATACGATCGGTACAGAGGTGGCATTCGCCGCAGTCGCACTCGGGGCATGCGTCATCGAAAAACATTTCACGCTTAGCCAGGACCTTCCAGGACCTGACCATCGTGCCTCATTGACACCTGAGGATCTGATGCAGCTGGTTAAAGGCATTCGGAAGATCGAAGCAGCCCTTGGAGATGGTATTAAGCGACCCGCAGAAGAAGAGTTGAACACCGCCGAAGTAGCTCGAAGATCGCTGGTTGCTGCAAGATTCATACCCGCAGGAGCGGCGCTCACAGTGGATATGGTCGATATTCTGCGCCCTGGTACAGGGCTCCCGCCGGCGATGCGCTCACAGTTGCTGGGTAAGCACGCGCGCCGGGATATTGAAGCCGGTACGATATTGAGACTTGATATGCTCACCTGACCATCAAACTGGGAAGCCGACGATGATGCACGGAGAAACACGCGATAGCAGCGGATGTGGCACACACTGCCAGAGTCTATGAATGGCTGACATTTTGCCTCAAAATGCTGTGGCGGTGAAAGCGGAAGCGACCACTCCATCAGTTCACGGAATTGCCCGAAGCCTCGCACAGTCTTTTGCCTTTTACGGAATCGCGAATTTCGGCATTCGGGCGCTTAATTTCCTTCTCATCGTGGTCTATGCGCATTACTTGCGACCATACGATTACGGAATCATTTACATGGCGGAAATCATCGCCGCGTTTCTGGCAATCTTTGCCGGATTGTCGATAGACAGCTCGCTTGAGCGACTTTACTTTCAGCACAATCATGATGCGGAAGAGCTTCACAGCTATCTTGGGAGTGTGATCCGATTCGGATTTTTCTGGATGGCACTATTCTTTGCAGTGGTCCTGCTTCTGGGTCGAAGCGTTCAGTCCCGTTTTTCAGTTCATGCGTCGGTGCCCTTCTACCCTTACATCGCGATGGCCATCACAACGGCGATAGCATCCCAGGGAATTCAATATCGCCTTGCCATCTATCAGGTTTCACGGCGCCCGCGATCCTATGCACTGCTCTCATTCGTTCGAGCCACCCTCACCGCAGCCTGCTGCATATATGGAGTTGTGTTGCGCCGTGGCGGTGCCACCGGAATGTTAGAGGGAAAGCTGGTTGCGACAGTAATTACATTCCTGATCGCTGTCTGGACCATGCGTACATTCCTAACTGCGCGGTTCAAATGGAGCTTTGTCCGTGACTCTTTGTCGTTTGGGATGCCTCTCATTCCTCATCTTGTGATGGCGAGTGGTCTCGTTGTGGCCGACCGATTCATCCTCGAGCATTACCGCGACTTAAGCGAAGTGGGCATTTATTCTCTCGCTTATACCTTCGGCATGGTCATGTTTCTCGTGACGCAGTCACTCTCGCAGGCGTGGCTTCCTATGTTCTTCGAACTCGCTGGCGGCGGCGAAGAAAAGCGTCAGGTGCTGGGTCGCATCTCTTCGGGCTTGATTATTTTCCTTGTTAGCCTCGCATGTCTGGGCATGCTCTTCTCGCCAATTTTTGTGCATGTTTTTCTCGATCATCGTTATATCTCTGCGGCACGCATTGTGCCGTTAGTCGTCATGGGCTATTTGTTTCATGCGCTATTCTCGCTCTTCGACCTTTCTATTCTGCAGGCAAAACGCACCGCGTCCGTCTTCATCATCAGCCTGTTAGCATTCACCGTGAATCTGGCTTTGAACTTCGCCATGATTCCGAGATGGGGAATGTATGGCGCGGCCTGGGCCACGACCATCGCATACGGAGTGGAGGCTGTCGGCGCGCTTGCACTAGCTCAACGCTTCTTCTCGTTGTCCTATCAGGTGCCTGAGATTCTGAGTGGCGTTATTGTCGCCGCTGGCGCCTTGTGGTTGACCCAGGTAGCGTGGATGCAGAAATGGCAAGGGTCCTTGCTTGCGGTTTCTGCGCTCGTGGCCCTTGGACTGCTCGCGCTTATTGGCAGAAGGGACCTCCAAAGCGCCCTGATTGCCATACGAAATGCACGAAGGCGTAAGGCTGAAGGCGTTGTTTAGAACTGCAGTCTGGCAAGCATTTTTCGAACCCGGAGTGAGAAATAATCCCACATCTCCTATGGTGATCTACCGTTCAGCCGATAACTCTACCAGTCGTTCATCAACGGCTGTTGGAGTTTTGAATGAAGGCAATTCGTTGCGTGGTTTTGGGATTGACGATCGTTCCCGGAGGATGGACATGTACGGCGCAAACCTCCACCGTGGTGCACCTTCCCGTAAACGGAGGTACAAGCATCGATCTTGGGCTCACCGACAGCCGTCCAGTGCAGAGCACTCTGGCCGATTTTCATCCGGCTACGGCATCGGCTGGGACTGTTCCGGCGGTTCCCCGAACTGCCGACTCGAAGTTCTTCTGGCTGAACGGAATTCAGTTGGGAATGGCGGTTTTTGATGTGGAGATGACGCAACGCTGCATTGCCAATCATCATTGCCGCGAAGCTAACCCGGTAATGCCCTCATCTCAGGGTGGTCAGTTAAGCATTAATTTAGCGCTTGTTGCTTACAGTTCAGGGATCAGCTATTGGCTCAAGAAACACAATTCGAAGGTATGGTGGTTGCCACCCTCTGCCGGAATTGGAATCCACAGCGCGGGTGTTGTTACGGGATTTGAGCATCAATAAAGCACACGCCTGATTCGGCTGCACGAGGATTCACAAGGAGCCCACTCGAACCGTCTCTCGATAACCGCGTAGACTAAAGCCTGGAAGCAGCGTTTACGTTTTTGACCAGTGGGTGGTCAACATGAGGCTTGCCCGGACGGTTCGGAATCTGTGTTCTTTCGAGCGGCGTTTTCGGCAGGCGCGGATGTTAGCCCGCGCGATCAAATCGCGTTACCATCCAGTCCTCGTTCACATCATTCCTATCCGGCGCTGCAATCTTTCCTGCGCGTATTGCAACGAGTACGACAAGGTTTCCAGCCCTGTGCCGACTGTGGAAATGCTTCGGCGTGTCGATCTTCTCGCTGCCCTGGGTACAGGAATCATTACCTTCAGCGGTGGCGAACCGTTGCTGCATCCTGAGCTGGACGAAATCATTCGCAGGATTCGCGCACACGGCATCATCGCAACGCTCATCACCAACGGATACCTGCTGACTCCAGAACGGATTCAACAACTGAACCGCGCTGGTCTTGAACACCTGCAGATCAGCATCGACAATGTGCAGCCTGATGACGTCTCGAAAAAGAGCCTCAAGGTACTCGATAAAAAACTTCAGTGGCTGGCCGAACATGCGGAGTTCGATGTCAATATCAACTCAGTCCTCGGAGGTGGCGTTCGGCACCCAGAAGATGCGCTTACGATTACGCGCCGGGCGCTTGAACTTGGATTCGAAACGACGGTCGGCATTATTCATGATCACGGCGGACAGCTCCGGCCTTTACAAGACGACGAAAGAACTCTTTACCAGCAGATACAGAGTGAGCGGAAGCCTGCCTTCTGGGCTTTCGCGTATGACAATCTCTTTCATAAGAATCTTGCGCTGGGTCAACCGAATGAGTGGCAGTGCCGCGCGGGAAGCCGTTATCTGTACATTTGCGAAGATGGGCTCGTCCACTACTGCTCCCAGCAGCGGGGATATCCCGCCATCCCGCTGGAGAAGTACACGCATGAGGATCTTGAACGCGAATATTGGACTAAGAAACCTTGTGCCCCCTATTGCACAATTTCATGCGTGCATCGTGTCGCGATGATCGATCTCGTTCGGGAAAAGCCACGCGAGGCACTGACAAGATTCTTTCCACCTGTGGCGCCGGGTACGCCGGCCAAACTCCCTCTCGGAGTAAGAGTTCTCACTTCGATCTTCCTCCCTCCGGAAAATGGCAGACCTCAAAGCGCCGCAAGCAAGGTGGCGGCAGGTGCGGTGATGAAAGTGTTTGGGATTAAGTGAAAGAACCATGCAGCAGCGACGATCAGTGCCATCGCCGCCCCCAACAGAACATCAATCGCGTAGTGATATCCGCCCACAATAGCGGCAACGGCAATCCAGAATGAGATGACTAGAAAAATCACGCCTGCGATTGGCACGATGCGCAGCAATACGAGCGATACAGCAAGAGCGGATGCGACGTGAGCGCTGGGAAACGAAATTGCATGGATGCTTCCATACTTCAGAATCCAAAGATTCATGACCCGACCAGTGTTCGCCACTGCAACAGCGCTTTGCTTGATGGTGATGCTTCGAGGCGGTAATGCTGGCACAAACGGAGTGATGGCGTAGCACAGATACGTTGGCACCAGGACAATAAACCAGAATGTGCTCGTATACTGGCGCAGCCCCGCGGCGTAGATTACACCGAGTCCACACGGCACCATCGGGTAACAGAACATATAAGCCCACTCCATGGAGAGTTGCGTGAAACGGCCTGGCGCCTTGGCAGAATGGGACACAAGGTTCGATAGCCAGCGATCAATTTCCGCAAGACGGTTCTGGATTCTCTCATTCGGCTCCATGAAGAACTGCCCTGTCTGCCAATAAGGCACCAGCATCAAAGCCACAGGCAGCCAGTCGCGAAAAGCTGAGGCTTGACGCGGCGTGAGTACATTCGTTGAGAACCGGGCGATGGTCACGGCGATGATTGCAAATGCTGCAAGCAGTGTTGTGATCCATCGGCGTCCAGTCGGTAATGTGCGAATCCACGCCACTACCGTAAGGATCGTGGCGAAACCGGTCTGGATCCATTCGGAAGTGCGAATCATAGCTCCGTGGCGCAATAACGGCACTACCAGATTCTCAACCTTTGATTCTTACTGCAATGGCTGAACAACAGGTTCTCAAGGGCTGCTTGTCTTTTGTTAGTTACGTCGGGCAAGACAAAAACTTTACCTTTACCTCGACCATTTCGATCGTGGCGCAAGAGACTCCCAGAATTTCCCCATCTGCCTCGACTGCAATTGGCGGTTTGTACTTCGCTCCCGGAATGGGCCTGCATACGACGTGCAACACGTCTTCATAACGGGCTGCGGCATTTTCCTTGAGCTCGCGGTCGCGCTTCCCTCCTCCGAGAAACAACGCCTGAAAGGAGGCTTGGGCAAGACGCCATCGCGATGAACCTTCGACGCTCGCCAGACGGAGAAATGGGAAATCCAATTTGCCTCCGGGACGCCAGAGGTTCAGTTTCGCTACCCGGACTGCAATCATTTCGGACACTCGCCTTTGGATCACTTCCTCCTCTACGGTCGTGATCTCCAACTCAAACTGCTGTACTGGATGGGAAAAGAGAACCTGGAGTCCGGCGGCGAAATAGGCGAGGCGGCCGGTTCTGTCCTTATGATTCCTCCGTGCAATTTCCATCATGGCGGCATGCACACCCAGCCCTGCAGCCATGGCGAAGAACCAGGTTTGTCGACCGCCGCCGGGCACGCAACAAGTGATCCTTCCCAAAGGAACAGGCCGAGGCGTTGCGGCAAGCAGCCACCGAGCCGCTTCTACCGGTTTCCTGGGAATATTCAGATTCTGCGCCAGGATATTTCCGGTTCCAAAGGGAATTATCCCCAGAGGAACCTCCGACCCGGCAACTCCCTGCAAAGCGTCGAAGACTGTGCCATCGCCGCCACAGACGATAATCGCATCTACTCCCTGCTCGACCGCCCGCTTCGCCTTGGCGCCTGCGGCTCGGTTTGTGCCAGTCTCCAGAACTTCGACGTCGGCACCGGCCTCTTTGAAGACGCGCTGGATGCTGAGAAGAGCCCGCCCATCATGCTTCGCAAGGAGTGGATTGGCCAATAGCAAGATCCGACGCACGCAACCATCCTAGACGGTTTTTGCGTCTGGATGGCGGACGGTACAACGAAATACAGATCAAGTGCTGGCAGGGCGATTGTCCAGATTTGCGCTTTGTGCATAAGAAGAAGATCTGAGGTATCGTGTTTTGACGGATAAAGCAGTTCTGAAAGTACGCTATACCAGCCGTTTGTTCGCAGCCTTCCGGAGACGTGAGGCTGATCATTGAGTTACACCAGGTGAAATTCGGCATGGCGACACGCGATTCGCTTTTGGAATTACAAAACAGAATCAGCCAGACAGTGCTTGGACAGGAGGCAATGATCGAACGCCTCCTCATCGGACTTCTCGCAAACGGGAATCTCCTGGTTGAAGGCTTGCCGGGTTTAGCCAAGACCCGGGCAATCAAGAAACTCAGCAAGTTTCTCGATGCTGGCCTTTCCCGTATACAGTTCACGCCCGACCTTCTCCCTTCTGATATCACCGGATCGGAAGTCTATTACACCGCTGAAGGCAAAGGTGAATTTCGTTTTCAGCAAGGACCTGTCTTCAACAATCTTGTATTGGCCGATGAAATCAATCGGGCGCCCGCCAAGGTGCAGGCGGCCCTTCTGGAAGCCATGGAGGAGCGACAGGTCACAGTCGCCGGGAAGACGCACGCGCTGCCCAGGTTATTTCTCGTGATGGCAACACAGAATCCTATCGAGCAGGAAGGCACCTACCCTCTGCCAGAAGCGCAGCTGGACCGCTTTTTGATGCATGTGTATGTGGACTACCCGCAAGAGAAATCCGAGCGCGAGATCATGTTGCTTGTCCGCGGCGAGGAAGAGGAAACAGCCAGTGCACCGATAACGGCGTCAGCGGCTGATACACGCATTTCGCAGGAGGTGATCTTTACGGCGCGGCAGGAGATTCACGCTATGCAGATGACCGCGGCAGTTGAGCAATATATCGTCGCGTTAATCGAGGCGACGCGCTATCCGGAGCGTTACGACAAAGACCTTCGCAAGTGGATTCAGATTGGCGCCAGTCCGCGCGGAACTATTGGTCTCGATAAATGCTCGCGTACCTATGCGTGGCTCAAAGGCCGCGACCATGTGCGCCCCGATGACGTGCAAGCCATCGCCCATGATGTGCTTCGGCATCGCATCCTGCTCAGCTATGACGCTCAGGCCGAGGGGATTAAGGCAAATCAGGTGATCGACAAAGTAGTGGAGCTAGTCGCTGTCGCATAAACAGGAGCTCTTGAAATGGGAGCCTATGCTGAACTCGATTCACTGATTGCCCTGCAATTTAAAGCAGGCGGCTTCACGCTGAAACATAATCAGCCCGTGCACAGCCTGCTCTTCGGACGGCGCGCTTCCCACGTGCGCGGCCGAGGCCTCGACTTCGAGGAACTCCGCAACTATATTGCCGGAGATGATGTGCGCAGTATCGACTGGCGCGTCACGGCGCGTATGAAGAAACCTTATGTCCGGGTTTATTCGGAAGAGCGCGACCGACCAACAATGCTCGTGGTCGACCAGCGCATCAATATGTTCTTTGGCAGCCGTCGTTCGATGAAATCAGTCGTTGCCGCAGAAATTGCTGCACTGGCGGCGTGGCGGATCTTTCATCAGGGCGATCGCGTTGGCGCATTCGTCTTCAACGACGACGTGACCGAAGAAGTGAGAATGCGCCGCAGTCGTGCCACCGTATTGCGTATTCTCGACCGCATCTCACATCAAAACCATCTGCTGCGCGGAGATTCACGCTCACAGCCGCGGCCTGCACGCCTGAACAAGGTACTCGAATCCGTTGCACGCGTTTGCCGACATGACGCGCTCATTCTCATCGCCAGCGACTTTGATGGAGCAGATGAAGCTACACGCGATCTATTGCTGCAGCTGTCGCGATCGAACGATGTCATCTGTTGCCTCACCTACGATCCCCTTGCCGTCACACTTCCCCCTGCCGAACAACTCGTCGTAAGCAATGGTGAGTTGCAGGTCGAGCTTCGACTCGGACAGGAAAAAGTACGCAAGAGCATTCTTGACGCGTCCGACAAACGCATGCGCGCCATTCTTTTGTGGCAGCATGAGTTGGGCATTCCTGTGCTTCCGCTCAGCACGGCTGAAGATGTTCCCCAGCAGGTGCGTCATCTCCTGGGCCACGTCGCGAATCGGGCCAGGCGTGTATGACGTCTCCTCTCGACAACCTGAAAGATTTCTATCAACCTGCTCCACCCGCATGGACTCCGCAAACAATCGGCTGGTATGTTCTCTTCGCAATCGCCGGACTTCTCTTCTTGTGGGTGACCATCTACAACCTTCGTCGATGGCTTGCCAACCGCTATCGCCGCGAAGCTCTTCGCCAACTTGCGCTTCTGCCACCGGATCAGTTTTCAACGCTTCTCAAACAAACGTCGCTTATTGCGTGGCCGCGCGAAAAGGTCGCCTCGTTGACAGGCGAAGCATGGCTCGACTTTCTCAGCGAAAGCGCACCGGGCAAACTCTTTCATCGCGTTCCCGGAAATTGCATCGAAGAGGTTGCGCTGCGGCGCGTCGTTTTATCGGTTCAGGATGAACAGGAGTTGAGAAAGCTGGCCGCTGAGTGGATCCGGAGGCATCGTGTACAGGCTTGAATATCCATGGCTACTAGCCTTGTTGCCGCTGCCGTTGCTTGTCTATTGGCTGCTGCCCCCATATAAGGAGGAGCAGGATTCACTGCGCCTCACCTTCTTTCATTACATCAGCGCAAACCTTGGCCTCACTCCCGAGCCGGGAGCTGTCGTCCCCAAAACAAACTGGCTGCAGAAAATCCTGGCCCCCATCTGCTGGTGCCTGATGATTCTCGCGCTGGCACGTCCTCAATTTATTGAGCCGCCTATTCAGAAAATCCAGCCAGGACGCGATCTGATGCTGGCTCTCGATATCTCACAGTCGATGGAGGCGCCCGACTTTTTCACACCTGACGGCAAACGCATGCGCCGCGTAGACGCAGTCAAGCAGGTGGTGAGCGAGTTCATTCGCAAGCGTAAGAACGATCGCATAGGCTTGATTGTCTTTGGACAGGCAGCATATCCCGTAACGCCTTTCACGCTGGATCACGATGCATGCCTCAAAATCCTCAACCAGACCGACGCAGGCATGGCAGGTCCGCAGACGATGATCGGCGACGCCATTGGCTTGGCCATCAAGCAGTTCAACAATAGCGATGCCAAACAGCGTGTGCTGATTCTGCTAACCGATGGCAATGACACCGGAAGCCGCATGCCGCCACGCAAAGCCGCAGAGATAGCCAGCCAGAACAACATCACTATTCATGTCGTTGGCCTGGGCGATCCTAAAGCAAAAGGCGAGGACAAGGTAGATTATGCCGCGCTAAACGATATCGCCAAGGCTACGGGCGGTCAGGTCTTCCACGGTGAGAACCGCGTCGAACTCGAAAAAGCTTACGCCGCCCTCGATAAAATCACCCCACAGAATTTCGAAACACTCAGCTATCAGCCGCGACGCGAACTCTTTATGTTTCCGCTTGCAGCCGCTGTGCTCCTGCTCGTCGGCTATCACCTGCTCATGCTGATCATCAGCTTGTTGTTAAGGCTCTTTTCACGCCGTCGCACAGCGGATGAGGACACGACCTCGGACGTCTTTAAGGTGCACGTGTGAGCGAGTGGGCGTCGATGCATTTCCTGCGACCGCAATGGCTCTGGCTGCTGCTGGCTGTGCCTGTGATCTATCTATCGTTCCGCATCCGTGACGATGTGCGCGCTCGCTGGAAGCGCTACATCGACACCGAGCTTCTGGATCACCTGATTGTTGCCCGTAAACAGCGCTGGCGCTTCCGCCCCATTCACATGGTTTGTCTTCTCATCCTTCTTGGCGCCGTCGCGCTTGCCGGGCCCACCTGGAGGCGCGAACAGCCTCCATTCACTGAGGACAAAGCTCCGCTGGTCATCGCACTCGATCTTTCGCAGACGATGGATGCGATCGATCTCGAACCTACTCGGCTGGAACGCACAAAACTGAAGCTGCGCGATCTGCTCAAAGTGAGAAACGGTGGCCGCACCGCATTGTTTGTATATGCAGGCACGGCCCACATGGTGCTGCCCTTTACGACCGACAATTCGTTATTCGACCTCTATCTCGGTTCCCTTTCCACATCTCTGATGCCGAGCGAAGGAAAAGACACAGCAGAGGCACTTCGGACAATAGCCGACTTTCTGAAGGATGAATCCGTTCCCGGTACCATCCTTTTCGTCACGGATGGAATTGAGCCCCACGCATTGCCGGCATTTCAGCAATTCGTTGCGAAAGAAGACAATCAAAATGACATTCTTGTCATGGGCGTGGGAACGTCCAACGGCGGTCCTGTACGCGTAAACAATGGCTTTCTCACCGACCATTTCGGGCGCCGCATCTACACCAAGCTCGATGTCAGCGCGCTGCGTTCACTGAGCCGCATCGACATCGCCGCCAGTACCCTCACCCTGAACGACGACGAGATCGACTGGATCCAGCGCCGCGTGCAGCATCATCTTCAGGCAGTGCAGCAGCAGAACAGCAAGACGCGTTGGATCGACGAAGGCTACTGGCTTACTATTCCTATCGCCGCTATTGCTGTCCTGTGGTTTCGCAAGGGATGGACCGTGCGCTGGACCTCCGCCGCTCTTGCGGCAGTGTTTATCCTTCCTCCGGCTACCGATCAATTACGCTTCTCATGGATGGACCTCTGGCTTACACACGACCAGCAGGGCCGCTACTACTTCGAGAGAGGCGAGTTTCAGAAGGCTGCGGCGAAATTTGAAGACCCATTGTGGAGAGGACTGGCTTTTGCGCGCGCCGGAGACTACGAAGATGCGCTGAATGCCTTCGCGCTGAGTGATTCAGCCGAGGCCTGGTACAACCAGGGAAATGTGCTCGCATACCTGGACAAATATCCTGACGCTGTACAGGCATATCAGCAGGCGCTCGCGAGACGCCATCCGTGGCCTGAAGCGCAAAAGAACCTCGCGCTCGTCGGATCGCTGATCCCGAAAACAGAGAACAAGGACAAAAACGAGGAGCAGGAAATCGCACCGAACCTTCCGCCGGATCAGGTAAAGTTCGACGAGAAGGGAAAGAAGGGCAAGCAAACACAGGTCCAGGCCAAGCTCGATTCGAAAAAGATGGCTGAGATCTGGATGCGCAACATCCAAACCACTCCTGCAGATTTTCTGCGACGCCGTTTCGCCATGCAGGCGGCACAGGAGAATCGCCCGTGACCCGCGCCTTTCCTCTATTTACTCTGCTCTTTACCTTGGCCGCAGCGGCGCAGACTCCTTTTGTCCGCGCGCGCCTCGAGCCCGCCAAAGGAATTCTTGCCGGCCAGCCGGTGCGTCTCGTTGTCTCGGTTTTCGTTCCAAACTACTTTACCGGGAGTCCCGACTTTCCAGAATTCGAGATCGAAAACGCCATCGTTGTATTGCCGCAGGATCGACCCCAGAACGCAAACGAACAGATCAACGGGGTTACTTACGCGGGCATCACCGAGACTTATACCATCTACCCGCAGCAGCCCGGAGATTTCCAGCTGCCGCCGGCTGAGATCGTAGTTCCCTACGCCAGTGCTCCGCCAAAGACCGCTGTGGCGCACCTCTCGCTCCCTGCTCTGGCCTTCCATGCAGATGTTCCAGCTGCCGCCAAGGATCTCGACTATTTTCTGCCCACAACACAGTTGACGATCCAACAAAACTGGTCGCCGCCGCTCAAAAACCTTCGAGCAGGAGATTCGATTGAGCGGACCATCACGGTGACAGCTGCGAAGATGCAGGCCATGTTGATTCCGCCTCTGCCTCTCGCAGCCCTCGATGGCATTCGCGTCTATCAGGAGGAGCCAATTGTCCAGGATAAGAAGACAGATCGCGGCGAGTTTATTTACGGTCGCCGCACACAATCTGTAAAGTACTTTATTCAGAAAGAAGGCGACTACACCCTTCCAGTAATTGAATTGAAGTGGTGGAATCTTTCCACAAATCGATTAGCCACGGCTACCCTGCCCGCCGTCCACTTCACTGCTGCCGCTAATGCAAATTACATCGCGGAGCTTCCACCTGAACCAGAGGTCGTTCCTCAACCCAGGCACATCAATCCATGGATCAGATACAAGTTCTGGATTCGAGTTGTACTTCCCTGCTGCATCGCCGCTCTTATACTGCTCTGGATTGTTTGGCGCTATCTTCCACGCATTTTTCGTGGGCTGCAAGCGTGGCGCGAGCAGCGTGCGCATTCAGAGACAGCGTATTTTCGCAACCTTCAGTTTGCATGTAGACGCAACCATGCCAAGCAGGCCTACGATTGGTTCCTGAAGTGGCTTACCCTCGCATATCCCGGCATGACCGTCGATGAGTTCCTGATGTCAGCGGCTGATTCCGATCTTTCATCCGAAACAAACCATCTGGGAGCTTCTCTCTTTTCGAAAGACAATCAAAATGCCCTATGGAACGGCAAGAGAATAGCTGATCTCTTGAACAAACATCGTACAACTCGAAATAACTATGCGACGAAGCGCCAGGATTTGCTGAAGCTTAATCCGTAAGCCTGATTGAGTAAATAGCGCCTTGTGGCCTTGGGTTGCGAGGGTAAAGCCGCCGGAGTTATAGTTTTGGTGTCGGCGAAATGCGCTTTGCTGAGTCATTGAATTTTCTGGTCTATGGCCAGGGTGTTCGTCACCATATCCCTGGCTCAGACAGCAAGTGATGATCGCACCTGCCACTGTCAGGAACCTTGCACTTGGGTGAAGCTCCACATTCCGTGATCGCCCCGTGATTTTTCTAGATGGTGTGCATACAAACCGCGCTCTTGAACCGTCTACTTGATCGACGGGTGGTTCCAGCAGATGGTCCAGCAAGATCAGACAATCCTCAACCTGAAGTGAGGAACAATGTATGTCCGCTGATAAGACGCAGCATTCCAACCCTGCTTCGCAAGAGATAGACGAGCCAAGAAACAATCCAAGTGATCCGAGCCGAAATGGCATTTCCCGCCGCGGCTTTCTCAAAGGAGCCGGAATCACCGCTGCCGGAACGGCATTGCTGGAAGGGGTCCAGGCGTTCGGCCGTGAAACTGCTCCTGCCGGAACCCACGGTGTCACGGAGATGGGTCCCGGTCCAACATCCGTCACGTTGACTGTAAACGGCAAAGAACACAGCATCGAGATTGAGCCGCGCACTACGCTCGCCGAAGCCCTGCGCATTCAGATGGGCATGACCGGGACGAAGATCGTGTGCGACCGTGGCACGTGCTCAGCCTGTACGGTCTGGCTCGACAAGGTGCCGATCAACAGTTGTACGACGCTCGCCGTCGATGCCGTCGGCCATAGGGTGACGACCATAGAGGGGCTCTCTGCCAACGGAACTCTGCATCCCGTCCAGGTTGCCTTTGTAAAGCACGACGCCCTGCAGTGCGGCTTCTGTACGCCGGGAATGGTGATGAGTTGCGCAGCGCTGCTCGAAAGCAATCCCCACCCCACTGAGACAGACGTGCGCAACGCCACTGCCGGCAATCTTTGCCGCTGTGGCACTTACCCCAGAATATTTACCGCCACGCTTGAAGTGGCAGGCACCAGCCACAAAGCATAGTGGAGGAGCATTATGGCAACTCATACGAGTGAAGAAGCGCTGCTCCAGGAAGCGAATAGCCAGGATAAAGCTGTAGACAAGAAGACCGTGACGATGCCGGTCGGCGTGCCCGGCTACACGCTGCAAGACGAATCGCGCGAAGTTCCGGTTACTGAGCCTCCTGTGTGGCCGATCAACAAAGACCTGAAGTACGTGGGACAACCGGTGGAGCGGTGGGACGGCGAGGCGAAGGTCACTGGTCGCGCGCGCTACACGGCCGACATCCAGCTGCCCGGGATGCTGTATGCGAAGTTCGTAAACGCATCCGTGCCTCACGCAAAGATTTCCTCCATTGATACATCAGCCGCTGAGAAGTATCCCGGTGTCAAAGGTGTCCACGTCATCGAGCACGTGATCGGCGGCGCAGTCCTGCGCGATCCTGCCCTTGAGCAGGTGAAGTATCCGGTCGTGCGCTATGCGGGTCAGCCGGTTGCGGCCGTTGCAGCAACTACTCCCTATGCTGCCGAGGAAGCAGCCGCGCTCGTCAAGGTTCAATACGAGGCAATGCCCTTCGTTGTCGAAATGGATAAGGCACGAGCGGCAGATGCTCCGTTGGTGTTTCCTGGCGCGGCGGATCAGGCTGGCTCTGCGGGTGGAGGCGGTGGCCCGCGCGATGTTCCGCAGACAGGAAATGTCCACGGACCCTCGATCAAAAAGAAGGGCGACACGGATCAGAGCTTTAAAGATGCCGACTTTGTCGTTGAAGGTCGGTACATCACTCAGGTCCAGACGCACTCTGCGCTGGAAACACACGGAGTGGTTGCGGACTGGAAACCCGAACTGCTGACGGTGTGGGCATCGACACAAGGAACGGCGAGCGTACGCGAAGAACTAGCCGCCTTCTTCAAACTCCCGACCTCTCAGATCCGTGTTATCACCGAATATATGGGCGGCGGCTTCGGCGCAAAGTTTGGTGCTGGAAATCATGGCGTAGTCGCAGCAGCTCTTTCAAAGAAAACAGGCGCGCCCGTCCGCTTGATGCTCGATCGTGAAGAAGAGCACCTTTCCGTCGGCAATCGTCCCAGTTCCGATCAAATGCTGCGTATCGGTGCAAAAAAAGATGGAACAATAACCGCAATCCATCTCGTCAGCTATGGCACGGCCGGATGCGGCACCGGCGCTGGTTGTGCAGGCCCGGCGTCCAATCTTTACAAATATGCGTCGCTGCACACAGAAGAGAACGACGTATTCATCAATGCCGGTCCAGCGTCGGCGATGCGGGCGCCGGGACATCCTCAGGGAGCGTTCGCACTAGAGCAGACCATCGACGAGCTTGCCGCGAAGCTCAACATGGACCCCATTGACCTGCGCGACAGAAGCGATGAGCATCCCGTGCGCCGTGTCGAACGCCAGATCGTGCGTGAAAGTGCCCTCTGGAAGAGCCGTAATCCGCAAGCCAACGCAGACACAGGTCCGGTGAAACGCGGGGTCGGCCTGGCGCAGTCAGTGTGGTATCGCTTCGTCAGCATGAATTCGGCTGCCGAAGTGCGTGTCCATAAAGACGGCTCGCTCGAAGTTCTCTCTGCCGTACAGGACATTGGTTCAGGCATCAAGACGGTGATGGCGCAGATTCTGGCGGAACAGTTCGGCCTGCCTCCAGCGCAGGTTGCCGTCAAGGCAGGCGATACCAACTACCCGCCAGGACCGAACTCCGGTGGCAGCGTCACCACACTTTCGTTGACGCCCGCCGTGCGTGACGCCGCCTGGCAGGCATCGCAGAAATTTCTCGCAGACATCGCACCGGCTCTCGGCTCTGCTCCCGACGATCTGGTGTTGGTGGACGGCGAGGTTCGCAGCAAATCCGGGAAGATCAAGCCCGTCGCCTTTCGCCGTGCGGCAGGCAAAATGACCACCGATCAGATTGCCGTGCAGGCCAAGCGAATTCCGGACTACGACAAAAGCAAATACCTGACCTATGGCGGAGTCGATGTCGCCGAGGTCGAGGTAGACACGGAAGTCGGACGCATCCGCGTAAAACGCGTTCTCTCCGTGCACGATTGCGGCCGTCCCATGAATCCCTCCCTGGTCATCAGCCAGATCAATGGCGGCATCATTCAGGGAATCTCCTACACGCTTTTTGAGAATCGTCTGCTCGATCCGGGTTACGGCCTCATGGTGAATCCAAATCTGGACATGTACAAGATCGCTGGCTCGCGCGAAGCCCCTGAAATTCAGGTGAAACTTGTCGAGGCTTACATAGGCCAGAGTTCTACAGATGCGTCAGGCATTGGCGAGGCCGCAGGGGTTGTCTCCATTGGCGCCGCCGTCGGCAACGCTGTTTACAACGCCATCGGGGTGCGCATTCGCCAGACGCCTATGACCCCGTCAGTCGTCCTGGCTGCGCTGCGCAAGCCCGCAGCGGAGAGGAATTTGGCATGAACAACTTCGCAATTGCAAATTGCACGACCGTCGATGGCGCATTGTCGCAACTGAAAGACGGCGCCGTGGTGAAAGCGGGCGGCGTCGATCTGCTCGACCGTATGAAGAATGGCACCGATCAGCCCCAGAAGCTTGTCAATATCCGAAACATCTCCGGACTGCGCGGCATCCACGAAACTGACAAGGGACTCACGATTGGAGCGCTCACCACACTCTCGGAGATCAGTGACCATCCTGTTGTCCGCAAGCAATATCAGATCCTATCCGACGCCTGTGGCCACGCTGCCACGCCGCACATCCGCAACATGGCGACGCTGGGCGGTAACCTGTTGCAGCGCATACAGTGCTGGTATTATCGCTCAGCTGATTTCCAGTGCCTGCGGAGAGGCAAGGATATCTGCTTCGCCTTTGATGGGCTCAACCAGTACCACGCCATCATGGATTACAGCGCTTGCCCCGCGGTCGCTCCTTCTTCGGCGGCGGTGGCGCTGCTTGGTCTGAACGCCAGCGTCGAGCTGACTTCGGCGAAGCAAGGCAAGCGGGTGGTGGCGGTCAAAGACCTCTATGTTGGGGACGATCCGACGAGTTTCCATGTTGTCGCCCCCGACGAACTGCTGACATCAGTTACGATTCCAAGGCCTGCAAACGGAACTCGCTCTGCATATCAGAAGTACGGCGAAAAAGAGAGTTTCGATTGGGCCATCGCCGACGCCGGAGTCGTCCTTGAAATGGATGGCAACATCTGCCGCCGCGCGGCGATCACGATGGGCGCAGCCTCTCCCGTCGTGCGACGCTCGCCCCAGGCCGAAGCCGTGCTCGCAGGTAAGCCCATCACCGAAGAAACTGCGCGGGCCGCCGGCAAAGCTGCCATGGAAGGCGCACATCCACTCTCCATGAATGCGTATAAAGTTGAACTCTTCCCCGTTGCAATCTACCGGACCATTCTGCTCGCCGCAGGGCAGATGGATCGCGATCCAAGTGCGGCAGGTTAGGAGGCATCCATGAGCACAACAGACGTTCAATCTCAACCTTGCCAGTGCCTCCGGACAAAAAACCCGTACGGCACCACACCGCAGAATGCCGAATCGTGGCTCCCTGGCGTACACTCGGCGTCGAGCTACTGGTGTCTGCACACGATGGGTCCGGCCGGCCCGGATGACAATTATGTACATCTCGCCCGTTGTGTGCCGGGACGCAGTTGTTATCAGCCTCCGGATGAATAGCTTTTGGTTCAGCTGTCATGATGAATAGCTTTCCGTTCAGCCGTCATTTGGTCCGGCACCCGTGGTTTGATGACCACAAGAGTTATCCGCATAACTCGGACGGCATGCTCCCAAGAGAAATTCGCGCAAAACGCACCATGCGCGTCATATCCTGAAATTGTGGTGAGATCTCATTCCAATCAACATTCTTCCCTCGCAGGCATTGCGCTCACAATCAGCCTGATGGTCAGCACATGCCTGACAATGGCCCAGACTTCCTCAACAACCACGCGTCCAGCGCGACCTACGCCGGCTACCCGCGATCCGCACACAGCCGGTTATGTCGCGGCCAAGGAGTTGCCCGACGGTACGAATCCTCCTGCAAATGTTGATGGGAATTTCATTATTGGCCCAACATACGACCGCGCCCCGGAAATGTCTGAGCTCGGAGACGCGCCGCAGGGAGCGGTCTTCGAGTTCACGATGAATTCGGCTGACAGCAAGATCTATCCTGGCATCACACGGGAGCCCAACACGTTTGGCACGCCGGACCCGACCGATCCGGCGAAGCTTGTAGTGACGACCAGTCACCCCGCCCCCTACACCCGCAAAGTGACCGTTTATATACCGAAACAGTACGTCGCAGGCAGCGTTGCACCATTCATCGTGGGTGCGGATGGTCCCGACCAGATATTGTTCACTACGCTCGACAAACTGATCGCCGAGCATCGAGTGCCGGCGATGATCGCCATTTCCATCAGCAATGGCGGAGGCGATGCTCAGGGCAGCGAGCGTGGCCTGGAATATGACACGATGTCAGGCCGCTACGCTGAGTTCGTGGAGACGGAAGTATTGCCTCAAGTAGAGGCGCGATACCACGTAAAGCTGACCAAAGATCCTGAGGGGCGCGCGACGATGGGCGGCAGTTCCGGAGGCTCGTGCGCCTTGATCATGGCGTGGTATCACCCTGAGCTGTACCACCGTGTGCTTACCTATTCGGGAACCTATATCAATCAACAGTGGCCGTATAACGCCGAGACTCCGCACGGCGCGTGGGAATTCCATGAACATCTCATCCCGGGCTCGCCAGCCAAACCGCTGCGCATCTGGATGGAGGTTGGGGACAGAGACCTGCTGAACCCGAATGCCATGCGTGACAACATGCACGATTGGGTTCTTGCAAATGAAAATATGGCCAAAGTGCTCGCAGCCAAGGGCTATCACTATCAGTTTGTTTTTGCACGCAATGCGGGGCACGTCGACCGCGCAGTGAAGCAACAAACCTTGCCGGAAGCCCTGGAATATCTATGGCAGGGCTATCCCATCTCGGGAGCGAAGAATTGATTCAGAAGTAATACTGCTGTTTGCGAATATGCGGGGATGGTTGATCTCTAATTCGCACATTAGACGCTAAAATAACTTGTGCGAAAAGTTCTTCTTGTCATCCTCATCCTTGTAGTTTTAGTGCCTGTTGTCTTTCTCGTTGCACGTTCAACTACGCCTGTCGTCGACGTGCCTTCTCCCATCAGTACGATCGGGCAGGCAACGCCCGTCACCGTTCACGTACGGGATCCACGCGGCATTCGCAGGCTGGAAGCATCTGTCGAGCAGAATGGCGCCCGTTATCCGGTATGGCAAGCCGACCAGCCTTCGCGCGTGACCGACGGCACATGGAACTTTACGGCCGGCGTCAAATCCACGCCGCAGCTCAAAGACGGTAAAGCAAGACTGATCGTTCAAGCTACGTCGAACGATCTGCTCCGGAAGACAGGGCGCTGGGAGCGCGAGGTAACGGTGGCGACACAGCCACCAAGCGTAAGTGTCGATTCAGAGCAGCATTATCTCTATCTGGGCATGGCAGACCTGGCCACCTTCAATGTCTCTGGCTCCTGGACAGAAGCGGGAATGCGCGTCGGCGATCAGATCTTTCGCGCTTGGCCCATGCCCGACGGCAAGCCCGGCTACTTTTCGCTCTTCGCCTTTGCCTGGAATATGCCGCTCAACACGGTCCCGGTAGTCTATGCATCGAACGGCGCGGGAAACGATGCGACGAGTCCGATTGTTTTCCAGTTCCCCAAAAAGGAGCAGCCGAAGTACACCGTGCATGATCTGCAAGTGAGCGATGCGTTCATGCAGAAGGTCGTCAATGAGCTAGATCCGAATGGCTCGGGCGATTATGTGACGCGTTTTGTGAAGATCAATAACGAAATGCGCCGCGCAAACAACAAGGTCCTTTTCGATCTCCGACTCAAGACCGCTGACAAGTTTCTGTGGTCGCAGCCTTTTGCGCGGCAATCTCATTCGCAGGCTGAATCAACATTTGCGGATTTGCGGAACTACATTTACCAGGGAAAAAAGATCGATCAGCAGGTCCATCTTGGATACGATCTTGCGGCGACGCAGCACGTGGGCGTAGAGGCGTCGAACGACGGCCGGGTCGTATACGCGGCCCCCCTAGGCATCTACGGCAATTGCATCGTGGTGGATCACGGATATGGACTGATGACGCTCTATGGTCATCTGAGCCATATTGATGTGCATGAAGGCGACATGGTGAAGCGCGGCCAGGTGATGGGCACGAGCGGCCAGACGGGAATGGCCGGAGGTGACCATATCCACTTCGGTATGCTCCTCGATGGCGTCCAGATCGACCCGAAAGAATGGTGGGACAGCCATTGGATTAAGGACCACATTGCAAAACGCGTCGACTTGCCCGGGTTTCACGACTGAGTAAATGTGCCCTTAGCGCATTAGTGGCTGTCCGCGTCATTCATGGTGGCAAGAGCTTGCTAATCCAATTTGGAGATCTTAGCCACCTGCTCCTTCAGTTCCAACAGGTCCTGACGCAAGCGGGCCACTTCAGCCTCCAGCTGCAGCAGGCGTTCATTGCCGGGAGAATCGTTTGCCTCTGCCTTACCTGATGGCGGTATCGCTGCCGATACATCGATCTCGCCCGAGAGCAGATGGGCGTAGCGAATTTCCTTCGTCCCCGGCTGCCGTGAAAGTGCCGTCACCAGCGACGGCTCGCGCTGCATAAGCCGCTGCAAAACGGACAGAACATCTTCGAGCTCCTCAAAGCGGTACATGCGCTCAGTGCGGCCACGCAGTTCGCCGGGCGTTTGCGGTCCCCGCAGCAACAGCACGCATAACAAAGCCACTTCTCCACGCGTAAAGTTGAAGGCTTCCTGCAGATGATGCTCGTACTTAGCCACGCGACTGTCCGAGCCGCGCCTGGGGCCGGCAAGTTGATGATCCTCTAGTCTGTGCAACGCCTGACGAACTTCATCTTCGTCGAGCTGCATGACCGGCTCTCGATTGTTCTTTTGATTACAGGCGTTCACCAACGCGTTGAGCGAAAGAGGATAGTACTCCGGTGTAGTGATTTCCTTTTCCACCAGCGCGCCGAGTACGCGAACTTCAACGGGATTCAGAATCATCATGAGATCAACCATTCAGGAAGAGAACAACTGACAACCATTCCCGAGTTTAATGCAAACCATCATGCCAGGAATTCGCCACGGATGACGCTGCTTTGTGGTCCATGTTCGCGCCTGCCGCCAGCAGCATTCCGGTTTCACTGCAACCTTGCCTGAAGAAATGCATTCACAACCTGCACATACTTATCAGGCTCTTCATATGAAGGAAGATGTCCGCTCTTGGCGAAGATGATCAGCTTTGCGCCGGGAATGGCCTTATACATCCGCCACGCGGTGAGCGGAGCGACGTTCATGTCATATCGACCAGTAATGACTAGCACTGGGAAGGTGAATTTGGGCAGCTCTGCGGTCATGTCGATCTTCGACGCGGCCTGGCCTACAGCACTGCCAGTGGAGGGGGTGTATTCGAGGTCCTTCACGTTGGCGAGATAATTGTGCAGCAAATCCTCGTTGTAGAAGATCATACGGAAATGGTTGAGCAACTGTTGCTGCGCGGCTTCATCGGTGTCTCCCAACTTTTTGCGCAGTGCGTCATCTTCCTCTTCAATATCGGGAAAGACCTGAGGAAGAAGATGGACGATATCCTTCAGCGCGGGCGGAGCAGAGTCGCTCAGAACCAGCTTATGGACATGCTCGGGGTGGGCCACGGCATAGGCCATGGAGAGAAATCCTCCAAAAGAATCGCCCACTAAATCAACCTCGGAGAAAGCGAAGTGTGAACGCACGGCTTCGAGATCGGCCACTTGCGCTGACATATCCATCGATGCCCCTGTGCGCACACCTTTCGATTTTCCCGTTCCGCGCTGGTCGTAGAAAATAACCTGCCGCGTCTGCGCCAACCTGTTCCAGACATCGTTCTGGACCATGTAGATGTGAGAGAGGCCCGGGCCTCCGTTGACGGCGATGACCGGCGTCTCAGCTGTGGGCTTGCCGTAGACCCAATAGGTGAGGTCAACATCGGCAGTGTGTACAACGCCTGTGACTGGGGCTTCCTGCGCAGGCACGGGCAGCGACAGGAATATCAGTAAAGCGATCCACTTCGGCAAGAACGATCTTGAAATCATTTTGCACTCGATTTCGGAGATAAGCGGAACAGGGGGGCTGTCCAATACATGTTTAGCTTACTTAACAAAGATTTTCTTGGGGCACATCGCGTGGACGCCAACGTTGCCATCCACAAGCTGCGTAATATCGACGTCAACCGCAACGCTGGTGAGCATATAGGCTTCGTCGCGGCTCAGGTGTTTTTCGTCCACGAGGAAATTGATCATGTCGCGCACGGCGAGGGTGGTAGCTTCTTTCAGATCCGGACTGAAACCCATGCTGATATAGCTGGTGGGTGTCTCTGCTCTCGGCCAGAGTAGATGCCGGTCTTTATGCACAACAAACCTGAAGGTGCCAGTGAGGAAGGTCTCCATTGCAGTGATATCCACTTCACCGTTGCCCTGGCCGGCGTGGCCGTCGCCGACTTCGAAGAGCGCTCCCTTGGCGTGCACAGGAATATACAAGGTGGTGCCGGCGACGAGTTCCTTGTTATCCATGTTGCCGGCGTGCATCCAGGGTGGTGCGCTATCGATGCGACCGGCCGACGGTGGCGGTGCATCGCCCATGCTGCCGAAAAAAGGATGGAGCGGAATCTCTATTCCCGGAGCAAATTTTGCGATCATTTTCTCGCGATCGAGCGGGATGATCTTGGAGCGACCGTAAGGATAGTCATTGGGCAAAAAGCCGCGTCCGGCGCCGAATCCATTGCAGGCCCAGGGGACATCGATATCGATCTTCTGAATCTGGATTTCGAGGACATCTCCCGGTTCGGCTTCAGCAATCTCAACGGGACCGGTGAGAATATGGCCGCCGGGCCCCTTGTCCTTCACCTCGCGATAAATGTCGGCATTGTAGGAGGGAATGTCAGAGGGGGCGACACCCTCATCAGTCAGCCGCTCATTCGGACCGCAGGTGGAGAGTGTCTGGATGCGAACCGTGTCTCCTGAATGAACCGTAAGCACGGGTTTCGCTTTCGCGGAGTAGTAACCCCAAACAACGGTGGACGGCGTGGCGAGCAATGTGGCTGGCGCTGTCTGGCCGGTGGCAATCGCTGCAAATAGAAATAGCGTTGCCGCAGCGAGGATATGTTTCATTGATGTCTCCCTGTCGATCGGCTACTGAAAGATCAGAACTGAATTTTGCAGCTAGCTGGATAGTTCTTGGCGCTATTGAAGTGCTTCGAATATAACCGAAATTGTGCCATATGCAGTCGCCGGGTCAGCATGCCAGTGACAAAAACATGCGCATGTTAACTGACTGCTTAACCCAATCCTGAGTAAATGCCACACCCTTATTTCCAATAGCGCAGCATAGATTGGCTTTAGGCTTGCGATTTCGTAGCGCCGTGATAGGGTTTGAGCAGCGAGTATGTCCTGTCTATTGCGGATGGTGAGGTCTGATCTTGCGGATCGTAGTCGCAAGCGGCGTACGTTTGGAAGGCTGGCGCTCGCATTCTTTCACTGCAGTATGGCTGGGGTGCTTTGCAACTGGCTAGCTTCGCCAGGCCATGCTCAACAAGCGACATCGGCCCCGGTCTCGGTAGTGCAACCCGGCGCGCCGGGAACTCCAAGCAGGAAACTCCCTCCCACTACGCCCGCCGTGACGCCACAGCGCTCGCAGGCTGATGTTGAGTTCATGCAGGGCATGATCATGCATCATGCCCAGGCAGTGGAGATGACCGCGCTGATTCCGTCGCATACAGAGAACAAAGAGATTCGCGCTCTTGGCGCACGCATCAGCCTTTCGCAGTCGGATGAGATCAAGTTCATGAAGCGGTGGCTCGTTGCGCGCGGCGAGCCCACGTCGATGGCAATGCCAGGGATGCCAGATATGGACAAGAGCGGCAAACCGATGAAGGCTATGCCCGGAATGCTCACACCAGAGCAGATGAGCGCACTGCGGCAGGCCAAAGGAGCAGAGTTTGACCAGAAGTTTTTGACGGGAATGATTCAGCACCACAACGGCGCGTTAGTGATGGTGAAGGAACTCTTCGATACGCCCGGCGCTGGTCAGGACGCTGAGATCTTCGACTTTGCGACGGACGCGGACAACACGCAGCGCGCAGAGATCAAAATAATGGAAAACATGCTGAAGGAGAAAAACTAAACCATATGCGGGTTCTTGCTCTTCGTTTGGTCAGTGCATTCTTTGCGGTGGCAGTGATTGGTTCCAGTGTCAATGCGTTACAGGCGCAGACCCCGCCTGCACAGGCTGCGAAACCAGCCCCGGCAGCCCCTGCGGAAGAGGAAAACCCGTTCGCTCCGCCGCCTCCTGCACCGCTGCCTCCAGGAATGACTGGCTCAACGACAAACGATCCGCGCGTTGGGCTAAAGTCGGGGCTTTACGATGCGGGCGAGGCGGCGATGGGCATGGAGCACGTCGCCTTTCTGAGAAAGCCTAATGCGTTCCAATTGCCATCCAACGAACCAGACGATCCTGCTGTCCAGAAGACTCTGGACACCCTTGGCGTGAGTAATAAAGCCAGGATCCCGAAGCCCATGCAACTCGTGATTGCGCAGCTCGCCTTTGCGAACTCAGATTTCGCATTCCAGGGAACACATCTGTTCCAAGGAAACTTCTATGGCGTGAACTTCTTCGATATTTCGAACCCGGCGAAGATATCGCTGATTACCTCGCTGGTGTGTCCGGGTGGGCAAGGCGACGTTTCAGTGTATGGAAAGCTGCTGTTTATGTCCGTCGAGATGCCGAACGGACGCCTGGACTGCGGGACGCAGGGTTTCCCGCCTCTGCCTCCGCCGGAGCCCGGACATGAAAAGGACCGCCGGCTGCCGACCGCGAGCCCGGATCGGTTTCGCGGTGTGAGGATTTTCGACATTTCGGATATCAGGAACCCGAAGCAGGTAGCGGCGGTACAGACCTGCCGCGGGTCGCATACACATACGCTCGTTGTGGATCCAAATGACAAGGACAACGTCTACATCCACGTCTCCGGAACATCGTTCGTACGCCAGTCAGAAGAGCTTGCAGGCTGTTCGAACGAGGCTCCGGATAAAGATCCGAACACGTCTCTCTTTCGTATCGATGTGATCAAGGTCCCGCTTGCGGCGCCGGAGCATGCTCACGTGGTTTCGAGTCCGCGGGTATTTGTCGATGCTCGTACGGGTGCTCTGAATGGACTGAACAACGGCGGAAGTCATGATAAGGGAGCCGAAAAGCCCGTCGACACCAATCAATGCCACGACATCACCGTGTATTCAGCCATTGGTCTTGCGGCTGGTGCGTGCTCCGGGAACGGCATTCTGCTGGACATCAAGGATCCGGTACATCCGAAGCGTGTGGATGCGGTAAATGACCCGAACTATTCCTACTGGCACTCGGCATCGTTCTCGAATGACGGAACCAAGGTGGTCTTCACCGACGAGTGGGGCGGTGGCTTACAACCCCGCTGCCGTCCGACGGACCCCAACAAGTGGGGAGCGGACGCGATCTTCAACCTGAAAGATGACAAGCTTTCGCTCGCAAGCTACTACAAGATGCCTGCCGCCCAGACCGCAACCGAAAATTGCGTGGCCCACAACGGCTCACTGGTACCAATCCCCGGGCGTGATATCGAAGTTCAGGCCTGGTATCAAGGCGGTATTTCGGTGATGGACTTCACAGACGCGGCGCATCCGTACGAGATTGCCTATTTTGATCGCGGACCTATCGATGACAAGACATTAATTCTGGGCGGAGACTGGTCTGCGTATTGGTACAACGGTTATATCTACGGGTCGGAGATCGCACGCGGCCTCGACGTTTTCAAACTGGTACCGAGCAAATTTCTGACACAGAATGAGATCGATGCAGCCAACCTGGTTCAATTCAGCGAACTCAACGTGCAGAATCAGCCGAAGATTACGTGGCCCTCTCAACTGATCGTTGCGCAGGCCTACCTGGATCAGTTGGGACGCTCGCAGGCACTCCCTTCGAAGCGTATTGCATCCATCAACAAGGCAATCGGCCGTGCCGAGAAATCGCATCTTGGCAAGAAAGACCTGGCAAAGCTCCATGGAATGGCAGCTTCAGTGGAGACCGAGGCGTCGGGAGCCAAGAATCCGGCGGACGCCAACCGACTACACGCGCTCGCGCTGATACTACAGAGTCCGACGGCCTGATGTTCCGTCCAAGCGCAATGTATTGAAACCAAACGGCGCGGCCGTCGGCGAAGAAGCGAGCAAGCGTCTCCCTAAGGAAGCCTCAAGTCCCACATTCGCGACCGATCCGCCACGGGCGATCATCGATAGCTATTACAGAGACTGCCCAGCGATGATACAGGCTGGAGATGGCAGGTCGAAACCGGAACGTATCTTCTCCCACTGATTCTGAAAAAAGGCCTAACTATCAAGAGAGGACAAAGAGAAGTTGGCGCATGAAAACGCAGAACGCATCCTTAAGCTTTCGCCAGCGGCCAATTCTGGCAAGAGTCAAAGCGAAAAATCGCGCGTACTATATTGTCCTTGTTAGTGAAATAAAAATCCTTACATTCTAAGAGTGCATATTCTTTAGGTCAGCATGATCGGTGGACTGAAAAATGTCACCTAGAACGAGTGGAAGGCATATGAGAGCTGTGGCATCACTGCGGCTCGGATTTATCCTCCTCGCGCCTACGATGGTGGCATGGGGACAGACACCCAGTGCGGATCATGGCGGGAATGCGAAGAAGGACGCGGACAGTTGTTATGTACGACAGGTGAAGAGTCTGCCAGGGAGTCACGATTTCGCGGCGGATTTTATCGAAGTCATTGGCAGTGATCCCAGTCCCAAGGGGAGGAATCGCAGTGTGGTGTGGGGTCTCACGGCGGACCTCAGTAATGAGATTTCGGCGGAGGAGCGGGCGCTGTACATCTCCAAATCAACGAATGGCGGAGAGACGTGGACGCAGGTGGCGCGGTTGGATTCGAGGTATTTCGATGCGGGGATTGATGAGGGACTGCGCAACGGGTTGATTGTGGCTCCGGGCGGGGCGGAGTTTGTGATCACGACGCAGAAGGGGGCGTTCCAGGTTTTTCCGCAGGCGAAGGAGTCGGATCCAATTGTGAAAAATATTCCGGGGCCACGGGTTCCGCATGACAGGCCGTGGATAAGCATTACGAAGAAGGAGGGGGAGCCGGTAAGGGCGGCGGCGGCAAATATGACAGCCGACGGGAGAAGGCTCATCGTGGGCTACGGCTACTTTGACATGAATCCGCAGATATTCAGCTATCACAAGGGCCGCAATGGGTCGTGGGTGAGAGACGGGCCGCTGCCGGAGTTTCCGACTGATCTCGATATCCTCTCGATGCAATGGGACAAGCCGGAAAAGGCGCGTCCGGACTCACTGTACGTGGGGACGGGCGATCAGGTTTATCGGCTGGACCTTCACACAATGAAGTGGACTCTTGTTCGAGGAGTGGAGCCGGATTCTGCGATCCACGCGATCAACACAGTGGATGGGCTGCATCTGGCGGCATGCTGGGGAGTGTATGAACCGGTGAGCGCCGACGTTGTGGCGAGAGTGACGAATGCCGAGTTTGTTTATCACAGAGATGAAGATGAGACGGGGCCGAACATTCGCGCGTATGGGATTGAGGTTGATCCGGCAAGGCCGAGTCGTCAGGTGCTGACTGCTCTTACTGGTGTATACACCAGCAGGGATGGCGGGCAGAACTGGAGGAGGTTGAATGATCTTCCAGAGGGAGAATATAGGACGGCGCACTTCAACCCCGATGGGACGGTGATTGTGTCCGGGATGCCGGGGACGTTTCTGGCGAATCCGTTTTCGAGTGGTTGCGGGCCTCATTTGAGGACGAGAGATTAGTCATCTCCTCTTCTTCGCTTTCTCATTACGATGATCTCCTTCTACGGAAGGCACGCTTCTAGGCAGTTTCTCAGCTTGATCACAGATCTTGAGCTGGCTAATCAGAGATGGAATTTGAAAGCCGCCTCAGCTGCGTGCCCTCACCCGAGATATCAGAGATAGATACGAACTGAACGCGCGATCAGCTCGAAAGCTCAGGCAATCGCAAATATCCTCAGCTTAAATGCACTTGGAATAGCCCCCATGTGCCATTCGCCCGCAGAGCATAGCAACTTCCGGTACCTAGCGACGTAAGCGGCCTTACCTTGACTACATGCGGCCGCCCGATGATCGGGCACTGAGGTATGCGCGCCTCAACGCTCTGCTGAGTCGCTATGTCAGAGCTCCGGAAGTATAAGGCATTGCCGCAGTTATTGAGCATCACCTGCAGAGCCGCCCCACCAAATCCAATGCCTCCATCCAACCGCACTTGCATGGACGCGATGGACTGCGTCGACAGGACGACCATCGTCCGATAGGCCCGGCACCTGTCCAGCAGGCTCTGTTCACCATCACTCTCGCCTGCGGTAATAAACCTATGTGCTTCATCGACGATATAAGCGAACGGCCTCACCTTGTTCGCTCGCGTGAAGACGAACTCCATGAATTTCGCCTTGATGCATCTTCCCACCATGTCCGCAATCGCCGAAGGACTCACTGTGGGAATATAAACCAGCACATCTCCCCTGTTCAGCATTTCGCGCACGGAAAAGTCATTCTGCGGAGATTCGATGGGATTGATAGACACACAGGCAGCAAATTCTTCCGACGCGATATCGCTCAGAATGCCATTCGCCATCCACACTACGCTTGAGCGTGTTGTATTGTGCAGTGACATGACAGTGACGAGCCGAGCCGTCAATTCACCTGGCACTCCCATCTCATTGCATGCCCGTAAGTAAAAATAGATTGGAGTGCTTCCGTCATCCCCAGTCGAATATGCGACCAGTGATGAAATCGGCTTGAAGTAGTTGTCGCGGTTGTATTGAAGCGTTGGACAGATCGGCGCGAATTCCTCGTCCTTGCTCAGTTGCTCGCGGATCTTCGACCATAGATCATGAAGCTTTTCCATCCCCCGCTTTGCGAGATACATATCTACCGCTACGAAGTCCTTCAATAGGTTAGCCGCCTGGATGTTCCAGCATGGCTCTCTCGTCGTCGCCATGTCACGCGTGTAAAAGTCGCTTTGCGAGATGATCGAATCGACGGCCTCAATCGCACTCAACTTCGCTAGGTCCTTACCCTCGAAGAAATACAGCACTTTACCGGGAGTGCCGTAACGCAGAGTGGTTACCTTCCGGCTTCGCGCTTCGCGGATCACTACATCATGAAGTTCCTGCTTGGGATCAACCACAAGCGCCGCCGGACGCAAATGTTGCCGGGTTTCGGCATCTCGGCCAACGGCATCTTTGTATTCCCTGTATTCGGCCAGCTCCGGGTATCTCAGCGCACTCTCAAGCAGCGGAATTACACCCGAGACACTCTTGCCGCTGCCCGTCTCACCGGTGATGAGCGTATGCCGCACCATCTCGGTTGAAGGAACACGCTCTTGCTGTCCGAGTATCTCGCGCCATCCCCGCACTCTGAATTTCGGATGGGCGCTTGTAAAGGGGTATGGCTTTTCGGTAAGCATCTCACACCACGACATCGATCAGAGACAGCGCCTTCGCCTGCTCCGCATTGATGAATTTTTCCTTTTGGAACAGCCGCTTTAACATTCGGCGATAAGCCGCTCTATCCTTACTGGCAGCGCATGCGTGTTCCGACAGCATGTCGAGAAACTTCCCGTCCCACTCCTCAAGATTCCGGCTCATCATCCGTAGTTGCGACACCGTCTGAACCGTATGCTGCGTGAATACGCTTCGTATCGGGTGATAGAGCAGGCGGCTGGTTGCCATCGCGTGGCGATGACCCACTGTTCCAAAGGAGAGGAGCATCGCCGCGGCGGAACATGCTTGATTAAGCGCGACGGTTCTGAGTACGCGACCATTACCATTACTCCAGTCGCGCATGGAAAGCACGATATGATGCAGCGCATCCGCTGAGCCGCCGGGACTATCGATTTGCAGTTCGATCGTGCGGAACTGGTAGTAGTCGTGCAGCAGCTTCATCTCGTCAATGAGCGCGTAGCACACTTGCATGTCGATATCTCCGGTGAGCCGGATCACCGGAGATGTAGCATCGAGCAGGGTTGTGATGGGCATGGGCCTGGAAAAGCAAAAACCATAAAATTTGCCGCGAATTGGTCATAAAAGAGCTGTTGGCATGGGGTTGATGCACCTCTCTACTTTAGATCGGTATTTTGTAAAGGAACGAGGATTTTAAAAATTATCAAATTGCGTGCTTCAGACGTACGTAATTTTGATACTATCGTGCGCATTGGAGGAGATCTATGGCTGACTTCGATGTGCGCGATCTCGAGCGCTGGTACCGGGAAGTGATGCCCGAATTGGCGACCTTCTATGCCGCCTGTGAGTATGGGACGAGGAAAAGAGCGGGCCAGAAACTGGGCAAGGAAGGCCAGAGCGTTGGAAGATCCATTTCCCGCCTGGAAGTTCTGCTCAAGGATTCCCTAGGCGGTGGTTCTCTTGTTTCCCCTGAGAAACCCCGCGAAGTAAAGGCCACCGATGCAGGCCGAGCGCTATTAGACTACTGTAAAGATGTAGCCTCTCTTCGAATAAACCTTCTGGACAAGTTGACATCTCTCCAACGTGGCTCAGAGATTCGCACGGCGACAACCAACTATGCATGGCTGGCTTATGGAGACGCCCTCGAGCGCGCCTACAAGAAACGCCGGCCGGATGGCGTGGTTAGCCCCGGGAATAAATTCTACGGCCGGGATCGGGTATGGGAAGACGTCGAAAAGCAAGTTCTCGAAGGCAACGCCGATATCGGAATATACAGTTTCCCCCCATCGCGTCAGAAGGAATTTCCCGCCGATCTAGGCTGTCTGAACTGGATGGAAGAGGAAATCGTGTTGGTTCTATCCCCGGACCTGGCGAAGAAAGTAAAAAGAGAGAAAATCTCAGTCTATGAACTCTCCCTGCGACTCCCGTCTATGCCGCGGATTGTGCATTATGCCCGCGAGCTCGGATTCGACCGGACAGACGCGATTGAGGACTATCTCCGCAGACAAAATGTTCTTCGACGCTATGAGGAAGACTGGCTGTTAGGAGTCAACTCAATTGCGGAGATCAAAGACACGCTCATCAAAAAGGGCGGAATCAGCTTTCTCCCATGGCCAACCGTCCAGGAAGAACATCAGAAGAAGACGTTACACGCCTATCCACTGAATTCATATATGAGACCCCGCGTCATCAAAATCATCTATCGTCTCCATGGCTTAAGGGGCGCCGTGCAGGATTTCTGCGATGCGGCCGAAACGCTCAGGGGCATCCGGAATTTTCCAGTTCAGACCCCGGCCTGAATCCCATACGGAAGGCACGGTAACGTACATGATCTATTCGTAGATATAAAGAAATAGTACATTTTATGTACGTTGAGGCCATTGAATCCATCGGTGGATTTAAAAGACTTTACGAACACCCCGGCGGTCCGCAGTTGTGATCGGTGACACACGTTACCGCCACATGATAACGTCGCGCTCTGCCCAAGTCCTGCCAATCGGATATTGTCGTTCTCTGCAATTCAGCTTCGGTTTTACGTTTGATACTGAGTGACATGGGCCGGAGTCTTTGATAGAGCGTTGGCTTGGAGATAAGGCCGAGTAGTTCGATGATGGATTCAGTGGGATGAGGCATACCTCTGGCAAGAACACACCCGCCGTTGCTTTAGTCTTGCTCAGGTTATGAATTTTCGGATCGGGAGAGAGTGCCTATGAATGCGCGCAACCGGATATTTGTACTCCTCGGAATTCTGCTAATCATCGCGCTCTGTTGGTATTTCTTTTCGACAAAGCATTCCAGCGACCTGCAATTGATCGGCACCGTCGATGCAAATGAAGTCGTCGTCAGTTCCCGCATTCCCGGCCGCATTCAGACTCTTACCGTCGACGAAGGCGATGATGTAAAGACTGGACAGCTCATTGCTACGATTCAGAGCGACGATCTGGCGGCAGCACGTCAGGCAGCCGAAGCAACTGCAGTCAGTCAACAATACAAGATGGAGGAAGCGAGCGACACCGAGCGCCAGACGCAAGGCGGCACAGCGAGTCAGGTGACGAACGCAGAGGCACAGCTACGTGCTGCACGAGCCGCCTTCGTACAGGCACAGGCCCAGTACGAACATCAGGAAGCCGATTCTCGGAGGACAGTCGCGCTGGCTGGCCAGGGCGTGATGAGCGAGTTGGCCCGGGATGAAGCGACAACTTCTCTCAACGCAGCGAAGGCAGCCTCCGACTCGGCCAAAGAGAACGTGGCGGCTGCGGAAGCATCGCTCAAACTGGCGCTCGCGAACACAATTCAGGCACAGGCAGCAGCAAAAACAGTAGCCGCGACGCAAAGCGAGATGCACAACGCGCAGGCCCTGCTCAATCAGGCGCAGGTCCAACTGGACTATGCGAACGTGGTTTCACCGATTTCCGGCAAAGTGAATGTAAGGGCAGCCCGGCAGGGAGAAGTGGTCTCTCCCGGAACGCCGATCGTAACTATCACAGATTTGACCCAAACCTGGGTTTACGCTCCTCTGCCTGAAACCGAGGCTGATTCAGTGCAGGTAGGCGACAGCCTTCGCGTTGTGATGCCAAGCGGCGCGACCATTCAGGGCAAAGTAATCGCAAAATCGGCAGAGGCGGACTTCGCAACGCAGCGCGACGTCAGCCGCCGCAAGCGCGACATTAAGACGGTGCGCCTGAAGTTGCTGATCGACAACCCTGGCATGCGATACGTGCCCGGAATGATCGCTGAGGTTTACATACCGAAGGACAAGCTGGTATCGCGATGAATGCACAGCCAGAGCCACGAACGCCAGCCATAGCGGTTGAAAACATCGTGAAACGCTACGGCGATTTTGAAGCTGTCGGCGGCGTTACCTTCGACGTTGCCGACGGTGAGATCTTCGGACTCCTGGGCCCGAACGGCGCTGGCAAAAGCACGCTCATCCGCATGATGACGACGCTGATCCCCGTCACTAGTGGAAAAGCAATCATCGCCGGCCATGATGTTTCTCGCGAACCCGACGCGGTCCGTCGACTCATTGGCGTAATTCCTCAGGCCCTCACCAGCGACCTGGATTTGACGGTAGAAGAAAATCTCTCCATCTACGCCAAGCTGTATGAAGTTCCAAGAGCCAAGCGTCAACGCAATATTGAAGAGTTGCTGGAAGCTGTTGACCTGCTGAAATGGCGCAGCGCGCAGACCAAGACGCTCTCCGGCGGCATGCGTCGCCGTCTCGAAATCGCGCGCGGCCTGGTTCACAATCCCCGGATATTTTTCCTTGATGAGCCAACAACTGGGCTAGATCCGGTATCCCGCGTGGCTGTTTGGGAGATGCTGAACAATCTCAAGAACGCCCACAACCTGACCATGCTGATTACCACGCACTATATGGACGAAGCGGATCACCTGTGCGATCGCATTGCCATTGTCGATCACGGAAAACTCGTAGCCCTCGATACACCAATGGCCTTGAAGGCAAGCGTCCCCGGAACGAATGTTGTAGAAGCGCAGTTTACGAACGAGTCCGCAGAGTGGCCTTCACGGTTGGAAAAACTCTCAGGCGTGACTAAGGTCGAAGCGCACAGCGACGGAATGTACAGGCTGCTCACTTCCAACGGTTCGGTCACAACAACACAGCTGGTCGAGCTTGCCGTGAATCACGGCGAAACCATTAAGTCGCTCAGTGTCCAGAACACCACGCTCGATGACGTCTTCGTGCATTACACCGGTCGCCAGCTTCGCGACGAACAGGTGAAAGCGCATGGCTTTGTCATGCCCCCGCGTCCAGGAGTGCAACCATGAAACGAATGATGGCGATTGTAGAACGCGAGATGCGGAAGTTTTTCCGCTCACCCGCGCTGATGATGGTCTCGATGACACTTCCGCTCGTGCAACTAATCATTCTGGGCAATGCATTCGGCGGCAAAATCCGCGGCGCGCGAATGGGGGTCGTAGACTACGACCACAATTCTCAGTCGCTTAAGATTCACGAGGCCTTTGACTCTATCGCCGTCAACATCCGCACCTTTACGACTGTTCCCTACAATGACGAAGAAAAGGCGCGCGAAGATGTGCGCACAGGTAAGCTCGATGGAGCTGTGATCATTCCCGCGCAATATTCGCGGCGCGTTCTGGGCGGCGATTCTCCGTCAATCGGTCTAGTCGTCGATAACACTGACCAGACAATGAGCAGCAGCCTCGAAGCGGAAATGCAGGCCCTGGTCGATGCGTTAAATGCTCCTGTCATCCAGCCAAAAGTAGTGCAGCAGATTGCGCTCGAAATCGTCGAGCTCTATCCCTACGTCGAATACATGAAGTATCTGCTGTCCGGTTCCGTAGCGCTCGCCATGTACGTGGCCGTGATGATCGGCGGCGGCATGCTGTACATCGACGACAAAGCGCGGGGCGTGCACGAAGGCTACCTCGTAACGCCCATTACAAGGCTGGAGCTGGTCCTCGGGTTGAATCTCGCGGGCGCGATCAAAGCCGTGCTGTCAGGTGTATGCCTCACAGTGATCGGATCGCTCTTCGCAGGGCTGGGAGTCATTTTCCATCCGCTAACAATACTTCAACTGTTCTTACTGATCGTTGCGACCTCAATCGCGTTCAACGGAATGATGTTTCTGCTGATGGTGCGCGTCGAAGATCCTTTAGTGCCGCGTGCGATGTTTGGCGTTTTGAACACGCTGCTCTTCTTCCCCAGCGGAGCCATCTCCCCGATCACGGGATTCCCGAAATGGCTGAAAGCTATCGCAATCGTGGATCCCTTCACTTACGCGGTTCATGGCTTCAAGGCCATTCTTCTCAAAGACGGGGGTTTTGCTGCGATCCAGACCGACCTCATCTTCTTGTTTGGCTTCGGCATTTTCACACTTCTCGTTGCCACGCCATTGTTCAAACGCACTCTATAGCTTTGTTAGTCCTCTAATGAAATCAACTCGGATATGAAAACGCCAGTCGGAAGGCGCACGGCACGGAAACCGGCTGAAACCCCTTTCAGGATTTCTTTATTGCCTTTCTAAACAATTTGGCCTACTCTTGTGCCTAACTTTTGCGGTAGACTCTGGAACGAATATGAAAAATCCTTGTCACAGTCAGTTCGTTTAAAGCTAGTTGTATAGTCAGCTGTACAGGAATACTTCATTCGCAAAATCGGGGTCCTTGGTTACGGCCTTCGGCATCTGGCTCCTCCGAGATGCGGAAATGCCGTCCGCAGAAGCCAACGAGTCAAGAGCTTGGGAGGCGAGTATGAAAAGAGTCGTCTTATGGGGCTTCACTCTGGGGGTGCTTCTAGGTTGTTTGGGCATCCATCAGTCCGTGTGGGCTCAACAGATCACGGCGGCGATTACAGGCACAGTCGTAGACGCGGCTGGCGCTGTTCTCAGCGGCGCTACCGTGACGGCAACCGACGCAGATCGCGGTACCGTTTACGTCACAAAAACAAATGACAGCGGCATATTTAACTTCGTACAGGTTCCAATCGGGACCTACGAGGTAAAGGTGGAGGCGTCTGGTTTTGAAACAACCATCCAATCCCATATCACGCTAGTGTTGAATCAAACCGCGCGTCTGGAGTTTAAGATGCAGGTGGGTTCGGTGACCAATACCGTCCAGGTCACTTCTGAGGCGCCACAATTACAGTCCGACACAACGCAGGTCAGCACCCTCATCAATGCCAGAGCGATTACGGACATCCCGCTGGCGACGCGCAACTACGTCGAACTGACGTTGCTGGCTCCCGGCAGTATTCACCCTGACAACTCAACGTTCAACAATGGTGACAATACCGCGAGCGGCGGTCGTCCGTACATCAACGGAAATCGCGAGCAGTCCAACAACTTCATCCTGGACGGGATGGATAACAATCAGACCTCCGACAACCTGTTGGCCGTGACGCCCTCGCCCGACGCCATCCAGGAATTCAACCTCATCACTTCCAACGCTCCCGCCGAGTTTGGCAACTTCCAGGGCGGAATCGTCAATGCCTCGATCAAGTCGGGCACTAACCGGTTCCACGGCGATGTGTGGGAATTCTTCCGCAATGATGTTCTCAATGCTAACCAGTGGGAGAACAAATTCCTCGGCCCCGGCAACGAATTGAAAAGACCGGCTCTCCGCTGGAATATGTACGGTGGCACGTTGGGCGGTCCGATCATCAAAGACAAGCTGTTCTTCTTCGTCGATTATCAAGGGCAGCGCTTCGATCACCCAACGAGCAGCAACTTCATCACTGTTTTCACCAATCCCGAGCGCAATGGCGACTTCAGCGCGCTTCTTCCAGGGACGCAGCTTAAGGATCCGACCACAGGCCAGCCCTATCCAAACAACCAGATTCCCCTGTCACAACAAAACATTGTTGCCAAGAATCTCTTTGCTTCCAGCTACTATCCGCAACCGATTAACAACAACCTGATCAACAACGCAGTCAATCAAAGCACGCAGGCCTACAACGACGATCAGGGTGACGTTAAGGTTGACTACAACATTACGGAAAAAGATCGTTTTGATGGCCGCTACTCGCAGGCATATCAGAACGACCCGGGAAGCAACTCACTGCTGATCCTGGGCAATGGCTTCGCGCAGGCTCCAATCCATAACGTCGTCGGGACCTGGACCCACACTTTCAGCCCCAACCTCTTGAACGAAGCCCGCTTTGGCACAAGCTGGATCACCCTTTTTAACGGAGCCACCTTTACCCCCAGCATCGGCGACCTTGGAACATCACTCGGGATCGCCAATGCGAATAGCGCAGGACCCGGCCTGCTGCTCCTGGGTTTCGGAGGCGGCACAGCCCCCGCTCCCGGCACAGGAACGCTCACCAATATCGGCAACAACGTCGTGCAACAGGATTTCGCCGACACGGTGATCCAGTTTAACGATGGACTAGTGATTAACCATGGCAAGCACGTCTTTAAGACCGGCTTCGACATGTGGCGGTATCGGATAAACACCTTCTACACCGGCAATAGCGGCGCCTACGGCTCGATCCTGTTCGGCGGCTCATTCTCCGGTGATGCTGGAGCCGATTTCTTCCTGGGTTACCCGGAGGCAACAGGCAAGGGTGTCAGCACCGGTGGATCATGGCACCAGTTTTCGTGGACCTACGCTGGATACTTTCAGGACGACTGGCGCATTACGCCAACTCTAACCCTGAACCTCGGACTGCGCTATGAAGCGCACACTCCTTGGGTGGAACTTAACAATCGCCAGGACAACCTAAACCTCGACACAGGCGTCGTGGAGTATGCAGGGCAGGATGGCAACAGCCGGTCCCTCTATAACTCGGTATACGGACAAAATGCGTTTCAGCCCCGTTTCGGCTTCGCCTGGTCACCGGAGTATTTCAAGAGCAGGGTGGTCGTTCGCGGAGCATACACCATCTCCTCCTACCTGGAAGGGACTGGTACCAACCTGCGCCTTCCACGAAATCCCCCTTTCACCCCAGCGGAAGTTACTGCCGTATACAACAGCCCGACTTACACAACCCAACAAGGTCCAGGCGGAGCTTCTCCAACAGACCCATTCGCGGGAGCTGTGATGTATGTCTGGGACAAGACCGTTCAACCTGCGCAGGATCAGCAGTGGAACTTCACAGTGCAGGACGCAATCACCTCATCGACAACGATGCAGCTTGGTTACGTCGGTCAGCACGGTACACATCTGATGGTTCCCACGCCATATGCGCAGGAACAGCTCATCAATGGTCAACCCGCGCCTGGAGTCTATTTCCAGGGTCCCAATTCCATACTTTCCGACCTCTCGACTGTCTCCGGGACCGCCTCGACAGGTTACATGCATTACAACGCGCTCCAAGCCGTCTTGCAGCAACGCCTGTCAAACGGACTGGAGGGGCAAGTGGCCTATACGTGGTCGCATTGCCTCACCAACAACAGCGGATACTACGGCACGTGGGGAGGGGCTGCACAGGCCACGCCTGCGTCACCGTACTACCAGAACCTCTATAACCCTGGCGCTGACTACGCCAGCTGCTACTACGACTCCAAAAATAACCTGTCCGCCTACGCGACTTACGACCTGCCTATTGGCAGGGGCAAGCAGTTTGGCGCCGACATGAACCGGGCTGTCAATGCAGTGGTGGGTGGTTGGACCGCTTCGACGATCATTTCCATTCACAGCGGCTTTCCTCTGGCCGTTTACAACTCCACCGATAGCTCGAACACCGGCGGGCGCGGAGCTCGCCCAAACTGCGGACCACAGACGATCCTTGGACGCCAAAAGAGCTTTAGTTCCGGAGGTGCCTTCCAGGGCTATCAGTGGATGAGCGCTTCTGGATATTCGGAGCCGTCGGACGGAACCGTAGTAAACGGAGTCGCCACTCCGTATTCCTTCGGCAATTGTCCGGCCCAGGGCCCTGTTACCGGTGCCGGGTTCACCAACACGGATCTTGGCCTCTCTAAGGATATTCACATCACTGAAGGAAAGTATTTGCAGTTCCGCACTGATTTCCTGAATGCATTCAACAACGTGCAGCTGGGACATCCCAACACCAACTACTCCTGTCCGTATGGACAGCAATGCAGTTCTGGCAGCTTCGGGTTGATCAATACTTCGCAGCCCGCCAGAAACATACAATTCGCGCTGAAGTTCTATTACTAGGCGCGACTGATACACTCAGGGGCAGACGGTCATCCGTCTGCCCCTTAATTTCACTATGCGTAAATTGCCTGAGCTAACCACCCTGATTTTCTTCGCACTTGCGGTTAGCTTTTCTGCTACTGCCCAGGTTTCCAGCAAGACCGCCGCCGTCAGCCCGAACACAGCACCCGAGCATGCCGCATCACTCGCCGAGAGCGGCAGATGTTCAGAGGCATTGCCTTTGCTGGCCGAGACCGTAGCACACATCACTGACAAGGAGTTGCAAAAGAGAGTCGGCCTCGACGGCGTCCGCTGCGCTACTCTGCTCCAGCAGTCAGGGCAACTGTTAGACTTCGTCCGGATCCTGAACCAGCAGTTCCCTCACGATCCCGAGGTGTTGTACATTTCCGTGCACGCATACTCCGATTTGTCCACGCGAGCTGCACAGACATTAGCCAGCACAGCCCCGAATTCCCTGCCTTCCCTCGAAATGGACGCCGAAGCGAACGAAGTGCAGGGCAAATGGGACCAGGCCGAGAAAGATTACCGCAAGATTCTCGAACAAAATCCACACTATCCCGGCATCCACTTCCGCCTCGCGCGACTCATCCTGTCGAGGCCCAATCCACCGTCGGATTTTCAGGAACAGGCAAGAAAGGAATTACTGCAGGAACTCGAAATCGATCCGACAAATGCCGGTGCGCACTACGTTCTCGGCGAGTTGGCGCGCCAGGCGAACAACTTCCCGGACGCAATCCAGCAGTTCACCTTGGCGACGAAGTATGATCCGAACTTTGCCGATGCATACCTCGGTTTGGGCGTCTCGCTGCTGACGGAAAAGAAGTACGATGAAGCCGTAGCTCCGCTTGAAATCGCGGTCAAGCTTCAGCCCGGAAACCCTGCGGGACACTACAGCCTTGCTACCGCGTATGCGCGTACCGGACGAAAAAAAGACGCGCAGCGTGAATTCGCCCTGCAGCAGCAGGTAGCAGAACACACCGGCAATCCGGGGGCCCAGAGTCCACAGTGAGATTTTCGTTCTTGAAAGACGCGGAATGGTCGCGCCGTCGTTTCCTCTACACCCTCGCTGGAACTGCTGGATTTGCAGGATTAAAAGGCTTCACCGAAACGCTCTCAGAAGCGCTCGCGGCATCTTCACCGTATCCGTTTGAAGAAGTGCCTTCCGCAAGCAGCCGTATCACCTGGGTCCACACCGCCGGAAAATCACCCGAGAAATATCTGCCGGAAACAACCGGCGCAGGCTGTGCGTTTCTCGACTACGACAACGATGGCTGGATGGACATCTACCTCGTCAACAGTGGCAGGTGCGATTTCTACAATCCCAACCCGCCGCTGCGTAATGCTCTCTACCGCAACAACCATGATGGCACTTTCACCGACGTAACCGAAAAAGCCGGTGTTGCAGCCGGAGGTTACGGACAGGGCGTTGCGGTAGGCGACTACGATGGCGACGGCTTCCCTGACCTCTACGTAACGCAGTACGGCCGCAGCATCCTTTATCACAACAACGGCGATGGCACCTTCACTGACGTCACAGAAAAAGCCGGCGTCGCTGCGCCTGGCTGGTCCTCCAGCGCCGTCTGGTTCGATTACGACAACGATGGCCGCCTCGACCTCTTCGTCTGCCAGTTCGTCGACTTCGACAAATCCAAAAATCTCCCCTGCGTCACCTACAACAACAAGCCGGGCTACTGCGTCCCTCGTCTCTACAAACCCATGCCCAGCTGGCTCTTCCACAACAATGGCGATGGAACATTCACCGACATCAGCGGGTCATCGGGCATACGAAAGCATCTCGGCAAAGCCTGGGGCGCTGTCGCCGCCGACCTCAACAATGATGGCAAAATGGACCTCTTCGTCGCCAACGACACCACCGCAAACTTCCTCTTCATGAACCGAGGCAACGGAAAATTCGAAGAGATTGCCGCCCTCGCCGGGGTCGGCTTCAGCGAAACAGGCCGTCCCCGCTCGGGCATGGGAGTCGATGCCGCCGACTTCAACCAGGACGGCTGGATTGACCTCTTCGTCGCCAACATCGACCACGAAAAGTACTCTCTCTACCAGAACAACCACGACGAGACCTTCGACGATCAGGCCAACGCCACCGGCATCGGCGCAGCAACACGCCTCATGAGCGGCTGGGGCCTTAAATTCTTCGACTACGACAACGATGGTAACCTCGATCTCTTCCTCGCCAACGGCAATCCTGACGATCTCATCCAAACGATTCAACCCGATGTCACCTACCGCGAGCCGATGCTGCTCTTTCACAGCGATGGCAAAACACTGCGCGATGTAAGCGCCCAGAGCGGGCCAGTCTTCGCGAAGCCTCTTTCAGCCAGAGGACTCGCCATCGGGGACTTCGACAACGACGGTGCCGTCGATGTCCTGGTTTCCGTGAACGACGCCGCTCCATTGCTTCTGCGCAACAAAGCAGCCAAAGAAAACCACTGGCTGGGAATAAAACTGGTCGGCAAGAAATCGAACCGCGACGCCGTCGGCGCACGCATCACCTATCAGGCCGGAGACCTGAAGCGCATAAGAACAAAAGTCGGCGGCGGAAGTTTCCTCTCGTCGCACGACCCACGTCTCGTGCTCGGCCTGGGTAAACACACAAAGATCGACTGGCTGGAAATAAAATGGCCAGAACCTGGCGGCGCAACAGAAAAGTTCACCGAGGTTCCTATCGACAAATACATCACCATCATCGAGGGCGAAGGCATCAAGACTTCCTAGTCGACTTCTCCCGAAATCAAACGAAGCAACGGCACCAGTTCTGTTAGGTTCTCCTTAAGAGAATAGCCGCAGGCTCCCGCTTCCGAAGCCGCTTTGCGGAGGTCGTCATCGTCATAGTCGGTTACGATCACTACTTTGGCTGAAGGATAAGCCTTCCGTATCTGCTTAGCCGCCGTGAGCCCGTCCAGGATGGGCATCCGGACATCCATCAGCACAACATCGGGCTGGCAGTCGTTATAAAACTTCAGGGCATCAACCCCATCGCTGCATTCCCACACGGTGCTGGCCGTATCCATCAATGCAAGCCGTAGCACTCGTCGAATCCCCGGATTATCGTCAACAATCAGAATCGTCATTTCCAATATGAAAGTTACGGCAGATCTTCTAAGAAAGGCATAGAGGTTGCTACACTTAGACCCGTGTGGTTCCACACGGTCGCAATTCTCCAGAATTAGCCTCAGCCGCTTCATATGATGTCTCGAAGACCGAGAACTTCAACATCTGGCTTAGTACGGAGCAGTCGCGTAATATCCACTCGGAGGGAGCAGGCGTGGATGAGCAGATTCAGGTTCTGATTGCCGACGATCATCCCATCGTAAGAAAAGGGCTGCGAACCAGCGTCGAAGAAGACGCCGGAATAAAGGTTGTCGCCGAAGCGTCAGACGGCGAAATGGCCTTGGCCATGATCAAAAAACTTCACCCCCAGATCACCGTCCTCGACATTGACATGCCGAAGCTCGACGGCCTGAGCGTAGCGCGGGAAATCGTCCGCCAGAAACTCAAGACTGAGATCATCTTTCTCACCTTCCACGCCGATGAAGAACTCTTCCGGACAGCAATGGATCTCGGCAGCAAGGGCTACATCCTGAAGGACAGTGCCTCGCAGGAAATTGTGGCGGCAGTAAGGGCCGTCGCCGCGGGACGCCATTACCTCAGCTCGGCCATCACCGCAAACCTGCTCCAGAAGCGGGACAAGCCGGAAGAAAAGAAAAATGCTCTCGCAGAATTACTCACGCCTACTGAGTATCGAATCATGCAACTGATCGCTGACGGTAAGTCGAGCAAAGAAATTGGTGCAGAACTCTCCATCCACTATCGTACAGTGGAGAATCATCGCACCAACATCTGCCGAAAGCTGTCTCTGGAAGGGGAGGGCGCAAACGCGTTGCTTCGGTTCGCGCTTCAGAACAAGAGCTTATTGCTAACTAATTCTAAGCCTGGTTAGTAACTTCTACTTATTCGGGGAGCCTCACAAAACGGAGGAAGTTACTGGCGCCCTGTGGTAGCGGCTGCTAATTCAGACGCCAGATTTCCTGAAGCAATTCTTAATAGTGCCCTTCTTCATTCGCAACGTCTGCCGCCAGTCTAAGCTCAGCATCTGCCTGTGTGAGCAGATCTTTGGCCCTCTGCGCGTGACCGCCTAGTTCACCATGATTAGCGCGCTGTGCCTGCTGAACCCGTTGATAAGCGTTCACAATGTAACCTTGGGCCGCGGCAAGATTTCCATGCCGATGAGGATCGATGTTGACGACCGGCTGTTGTTGATAAACAACCGTCGGCGCTTGCTCATAGATCACGGTTGGCTGCTGTGCATAGATCACTCCGCCACACGCGATTGCTGCGCAAGCGGCGGTACCTAGAATAAAGTTTCTTGTTTTCACTTTCTTTCTCCTTCGTATAGATATGTGTTGAGTTAATGCAGCAATGCCGTTCACTTTGTGCAATTGCCGCGCTGTATCGGACAGATGTCGCACTGTCGGGAAGTTATTCCGCAGGTGTCCACCCGTCTGTTGGGTTGTAGCTGGTGCTTGAATCAATATGAGCGGTGGCTTCCGCACCCAGGTCTTTCTGGTAGACGGTGCCTTCGCGGGTCAGAATGAAAGTCATGATGCCGGAATCGCCATAGGTGACCGGGCTGGCCAGAATGGCGAATCCGCCAGTCATCTTTCCATTCGCTACGTAACTCTTGGCGCCGCCTTTGGCTTCGTCTTCCTGTGCAGTGAGAACGCGGAACGAATATCCATCAAATATCGGCGGCACACCAGGTTGGGTTGATGTAACGACATCCTTTGCGAAATCGTTTAGTCGACCCAGTGGGCTTGACGGCTCATTCGGCGGGACCTCCCAGTAGAGGCCATCCTGCTTTCCAGAGCTGCTGAGAATTTTCTCTGTGTACTGGTGGCCCTTGGCGCCATCGTGATGGTGCTTGAAGTACAACTCCTCCGCTCTCGCCATCGCAGAGACCGCATCAATGGCGAGAAGCTCGTTCTTGCCGATGCGACGCGCGAGAAGCTCATCCTTGCCCGCCGCAGTATCGAAATACCACTTTGAAGATGCATTCTGCGCAAGAGGAATCGGATAAGGATAGTTGTCCGCTCCGATGTAAAGTACTCGACTGCCATCCGTCATGGTGACCCAGCGGTTCATGCGGTCGTACTTGGTCACGAATGACGCGATTGCCGCCTTGTCTTCCTCAACGTCTCCAGAACTCAGAACCGCTTTCGATTCCGGTCCCAGGATTTGTGCGAGCGCGTCCTCGTCATTTGCTCGGGCGGCTGTCTGCAGCGCTTGGCCTGCTTCTTCAGGCGTCGCGAAGGTTAGCTGTGCTGCCGTTTCTGCAGCCTCAACAGTCTGCGTCCATTTTCCGCGGCAGCCGGCACATATCATCACGACCAGAAGCAGACCGATCAGCAGCGATGAACTTTTCTCTAATAAATTCCTTGCACGTAATTTCATGGATTTCTCTTCCCTTCTATCTGGGTGAATAATCTTCTGGATTCCGCCTAGCGACGATGCCCGCCGCCTGTATTGCGGGGAGCACTCACGTGCTGTGGACGCGGCTGCCGCGCGGGGCGCATGCTGGTCCGGCCTCGGTCTGCCGCAGCGCGGTCGCGGTCGCCATTCCCGCTCATGTAGGAACGCGGCTGGTTCACTCTTCCAGAGCTGTCGCGGTCACTCCCGAAGTTGTTACGGTCGTTGCTGGCCTGCATTCTCTGGTTGCCATAATCCGCCGCTGGACGCTGCTCGCCACCATTGCCGCCGATCAGGCCGTGGTTGCCGTTGTCGCCGCCATTCGGCTGATCATGCGGATTGGTGCCGGGTTTGTCGTTGTGCCAGCCGCCATCGGGACCGTAATAACCGTTGGGGTGATATCCGCCGTTCGGTCCATAGTGCGTGTCGGTACCCGGTTTATAATCGCCGTCCGGGTGATACGTGCCGTTGGCCCCGTACCATGCATGGTTTTCGGTGCCAGTAGCACCCCCCGCATGGTTCACAGGACCATCTGAATGCCATCCACCGTTCGGGCCGTAATAACCGTTGGGATGATACGCGCCGTTCGGTCCGTAGTGCGTGTCAGTTCCGGGGTGATAACCATTGGGATTGTTCGGTCCCCACGGATGGTAGTTGTTGTAAGTAGTCCGGTTGATGACTGTCTTGTTGATGTAGGTGTTGTTATTGAAGATGACGTTGCCACCTCCACCACCCCAGCCCACATTCCAGGAGTGCCAGCCCCAACCAAAGCCACCACCCCAGCCACCGCCGCCAAAAGTTGCTCCGACAGCGATACCTGCTCCGAAAAAGACGCCGGCCGTAACCACAGGGACGGGCGGAGGCACGTAAGCAGGAACGACAATTGGCGCTCCGTAAACCACTGTCGGGTTGTACTGCGGAACGTAAACCACGTCAGGATTAGCAGGCTTGATCACAATGGTCTGAGGGCTCTGCTGCACGACGGTGATCTGCGAGGATGACTGCAGAGTTCCCGCAGCCTGCGCCTTGACGCGCATGTCCTGCACCGCAGCCATAACATCCGTCTGCTGGTTTCCGAATGCTTGTCCCAGGTTCGATGTCCAGGACAGATTGTTTGCAAGATCCTTCAGAACCGATGGGAACTGCGTGAGAGCTTTCACGCTTGGATCCCACGATTGCTGATCGACGGCCTGTGCCAGCGCCGATCCGGTCAGGCTGCCGTTCTGCCCGAGCCACAAATCCGCCATGGCTACCTGATCGGGATAAGTCGACGCCGCCAGGACCTGCGCGACCAGTGCATCCGGATAAAGCGCAATCGGAGCGACCAGAGAATCAAGTTGATCCGGCGTCAGCGGAGCAACTGCAGGAGCCGAGTTCGCCGATGTCGACGGCGAAGGCGTCGACGGCGGAGGAGGTGACGGTATCTGAGCCTGGAAGGCAAAGGCCGCTTCTGCGGGAATGCCGAGCGGCACAAGCGTTGCGGACAGTACGATAGAGAGTAATTGCTTCGTTGTGTTTGCGATCATTTTCTGAACTCCGGGTAAGGCCGTTTCCAAGGGACCCAAAGACGATCTCATGCGAGATCGATCTTTAAACGCCACTAGGCTTCTGTAAGCCTTTGTCTGAATTGAACTGACAGGTGTCGGCTGTTTCAGCGGTAGTGTGGAGATTCCCCGCGCGTCAAAGCTGTCACTTATCAGCCGACTTAAGGAATATCCCGGGGGCCTCGTTCAGATCTGCTTCCGCTTGAGACAGCGTGCAATAACCGAGATCAGAGTAGGATGGGCTTGCTGCAAAAGGTATAGAGGTTACTACACAACGATCCGTGTGGTTCCACACGGACCGGTAAATCGCATTCATTCCGGGAACTGTATCAGCTCAGAATTATCGTCTTGCGTAGGTTCTTGTTCGTGGCTAGGACGGATCCCGCGGAACCTCATGATCCGCCAGCTCCGGATCTCCGGGAAAACAAGCTCAGAACTCACACCCACGCAGGCTTCGCGCCGCCTTGGATCTTGTTGAACCGTTTTATGAAATCGCTCAATTCAATCCAGAACATGCCTTGCTGTGCCAGGGAAACTACGCTCTGCGGTTCCGCTTCGGGCTTGACGAACACCTGCCGCACAACCACGTTTCTTTGTTTGGGATCGGGATCGAGTTCCACAGCGTTCAGGCTAAGACCTCCCCCATCCTGGACGTAAGCTCGCACCGTTCTTCCCCAGGGATTTCTGAGCTTGATCCAGCGCCTGTTGGGAAACTGCTGGTCCTCGGCGGCCGCAAGCAAGCTATACATATGGCTTCCAACCAGCCCCTGGCTCACCGACTCTCCGACTGTCCCTCTCAGCTTGGATAGGCTCGTTCCTACCTGCTGGTACGTGCCGGCGGTCAGCACAATCTTCTGGGCAATGCCGCTCTTAACGTAGTCGAAAGTGACCAGGTCTTGCGCACTGTACATCCCGGTCCCTCTTTTTCCGGGAAATATCTTCTTGCGAAGCACGTAACTCTTAATGCATTCTTTCACCGCGATAGCGAGTCCGTTAGTGTGTTCGTCCAGCCATTGCTCAAATTGCTCAAATCGCGCGACCTCCCGCCTGAGTTGTATGTCCGGCGCTTCGGCATTCGCGCCCGGTTTCTTTATAAGCGTCCCGTGTTTCTTCAGGAAATCGTCGAAGGTGGCGGCGAGCCGTCCTCTATCGTTATAGGTCATCCATGCGGTCAGGTAAGGCTGACTTGTATTGAAAACCTCGTTTCTGCACTTGGCGAGAATATTAACTGCCCTTTGTTGACGCTGGGCAGGGATATCGTGGCCTCCGGCGGCCATCTGGGTATGCTCGGTGTTATTCCCAACAGCAAACACTGTTTTCAATTCTGTGATGCCCTGGTCGCCGGAAAAGGCCTCACGATCATGGAAATTGGTGTCGCGTCCTGTAAGCATCCGCAGAGTTTTGCGGGGAGATCCTCCACTGAGAGAAGCTTCGTAAGAACCCTTCCATTTCGCAATCGCATAAGCTTTTTCCAGCATGGCGACCCAAAGCGGGCCTTTGGAGTAAAGAAGCCCGGCTCCGGGAAACCACGGCACCGTCTTCTGGAATTTCACGTTATATTCCAGGCGATCGCCGTGGTCCACGTCACCGTGGAACCGAACTGTAATCCAGCCGTCCCTGTGGTCAATCATCGTGCGGTAAATTGTGTAGCCGTCCGGTTCGAGGTGCAGAATGGACTGCAAGCTGGACAGCAAAAAGCAATCGCCAAGACTTTGCTGGGAAATATCAGCTACCTTAGGCGTACTCGGAAAGAGCATCTCCTTTGATCGATGATTCGACCATTTGCTGAGGAAAGTAGCAATCCTGAGTTCGTTATCCGCCTTCCTTATCAAGCGGTCACCCGGCCCGGTTATGAGCGTTCCGTAGTCCAGCATTTCTTCGTTCTCCTTCTTTGCCCGTATGGGCCAATCTCGTATGATCAGTGGCTCAATAGAAGTTCTTTTAAACCAAAGAGGCTAAGTCGACTTCAGCTTCTGCTCGACATACTCGGTAACAATCCCGTACTTCTGATACTTCAGCCATTCCATTTCGCCCACGCTGTAAAGCTCCGAAACAATGGCTTGCACCAGGACGCAATCGCAACTGATCAGGTGACAGGCCAGCCATGAAGCGGCGTTCTTGCGGTTCACACCCAGCGTGCCGCTCGCGTACTTGTAAATCTTCTTGCCGATCGCTCTCGCTGTTTCCACCGTTCCCAGAAACGGCACAGCGGTCACCATCTTGCGCTTGTACTTCGCATCCTTCTTGTGAATGATGTACGGCAACACAAGATTCGCGATCATGTCGTGCTCAACGTAGGCGTCCCGCGACTTCGGAGCCCTGTTCGCCAGTTGGCACATCTGCGGTTCGCTGAAAGACTTGCTGTCCCGGTTGTCATAGATATCCTGCAGCCCGTCGAGATGTTTCTTTGTCTTCCACGCTGACCTTGCCGCAAGGACGGATGTCGTTACTGTTAAGCCGACGGAGGTCACGATTAAACCGATGCCGGTTGCCGATACCGCCACTGCAGCGCCAGTCGCAGCCGCCAGGTAGCCAGCTCCTGTCACATCCTGGGCGATGCTGACCCCAACACCTGCGCCCGCCAACCCGAGTTTGGCTCCGCGCTTCGGGCTGGTCCATCGATTGATGGCGACTGCAGGGGCCATAGCGATCCCCATGGCCGGTGCCTGCGCCGGCGCCGCCAAATCGGCATCGATCCGGATATTGAATCTCCTGTACGCCTGCAGGAGTTCTTTCTCGAACGCATTCTGCAGGGGCAAAGCTCTTTCTTCGAACTCTGTGGGTTGCTGGTTCCTCCAGCCCACATAGAAAAGGCCAACGCCACGAAGGTGGTCCGCACTCGCCATCTTGACGTATTTCTTGACTGCGTTGACCGTCTTATCGAGTTGCGCGCTGCGAGGTTTATTCCAGCGGTTTACAACTTGCTCGAATTCGTTTTGTCCGGGGGTGAGGTATGGCATGGGATTGTCCTGTCGTACTGCAATCTGCAGCGCCGGGGATTCTGCTCCCGCCGCGCAGACTCAAGCTAGGGCACTCGCTAGGAAAAGTCGTTTGGAATAAATAGGATTTTGCTTGGTTAGCGCAGCGTTAACCGTTACAGGCAAACGGTTCACGGTGAACGGCGCGGTCATTTTCCATTGAAATCAAGCGCATAGATTTCTTCGATGCTGGTGTCTCGCAGCACCATCGGAGATCCGTCCGGTGTCAGACCCATCCACCAGCCCATGATGTTGAAGGAGCGCCGTACGTCCTTCAAGCTCACGACTCGTTCAATCGCGCGGTCGCTAAGGCGCAGCCGATAGATGGCCGGATCGCTATTCATGAACTTGTCAAAATAGAAGTACTTCCCATCCCTGGACCACCATTTGTTGTCAATCGGATCGTCTTCCAGTCCAGTCCACTTCCCTGTCTTGAAATCGAAAATCACAACCCCAGGCTTGCTCCACTTGCCGTGAGACAACGCCGTCGCCACGACATAGCGCCCATCGGGAGACCAGCGGGGAGCCGTCAGCCCTTTCGAACCGGGCAGGGTTGAAAGCCGCCGGTTCTTCAAGTCGAAGATTTGAATGAGCGAATCGCCGCTGTCCAGCTCTGTTTCAGAAGCGAGCTTAGCAAACATGATTGAATTGCCGTCCGGAGACCAGTTCGGGTCGATCTCCGGCAAGGTGTCTGTCAAAAGCGGCTCAGGATTGCCGCCGCTTGCGGGCACAATATAGATCTTCATCGCCTTCCCCGGCAGCGAGCCCATAAAAGCAATGCGCTGGCCATCCGGCGACCACCGCGGAAAAATCGCAGCCACAGGAGCAGAGCTGAGCTGGAGGCGTTCGCTGCCATCTAGGCGGCTTCGTCAGATCGTCTGTTCAGGATAGGCACAGTACGCGATCCACTGAGCGTCCGGCGAGAACTCGACATGATCCGCTGAAATGCCATTCAAATACAGAACGAAGCTCTGCGATGTTGGATCGTAGCGGACTAGTTCACCGCGCCGCTGTTGGACAACGGCGAAGATCTTTCGCCCGTCTGTACTGAATACTGGCGCCCAGACATTGAGCGGGCCTTCCGTCAAACGCACCGGCGCAGCATGAGAACCGATTAATCCCCAGCGCGGTTCGCGAACGGCCCATAACTCGGTGTTGCCCAGCGACGCCGATTGGAAGACGAAGTATTTCCCATCCGGGCTCCAGCTTCCGCAACACTCGGCAGGGTGATCTTTCCAATCGGGAAATAGCGGCCGCGGTTGAGCGTTGCGCAGTGGCACCTCCCACAACGATGTCCCTCCAGTCGAATCCTGCACCGTGACTCGCAGCCTCGTTCCGTCCGGCGACCAGCGCGGCCATGAAGGGAGGCCCGGCAACTCCGCAATCATTTTCGAATCGCTGCCGTCTCTCTCTGCGAAGTACAGGCTGTTGCCCTTGGCGTAACAAATGCGCGTCCCATCCGGAGACCATGCGCCATCACGCCCGACGAGCTGCCCCAGCGGACGCGGGATTCCTCCCGGCAATGGCAATGTAAACAGCTGCTTTTCAGGAGATTGCTGAAAGAAATCCGTCGCCAGCAGCTCCGATCGATCCGGCGATATGTTCATCACAACGAGGGGTTCTTTCATCTGAGCGCCCAAAGGAACAGTCTCCCCGCCCAGCTCAGACACTTCCTTGATCACCACCTGCGATCCGGATACTTCGCTGAAATAAATCCGCGAGCCGTCGGTGACCAAAGGGGCGGGAGTGCCGACGGCAAAGGCGTCCAGCTTACCTTGTCCGTCGCGGGTCAGCTGCTTATAGCTCAGGACTTTCGGTGGTTCAGTCGATTGAACTGCAAGATAAATCGAAGAAAACACTGCGAGCACGACGAGAAGACCAGCCCATGTCCACTTGGAACTGACGAGAGTGCGAAAGTTCAAGTGGGGGACATTCGTTGAAAGATTCTCGACCCCTGGAGTGCGAAGAGAATCATTTATTCCAGCATCTGGCTGCTCGACGCTCCCCGGAGATGGCGATCCAGCAGCAGTACTGGCTTCCCGGATTGAGAACGACGGGATGTAGCTGCCCGTCGGCACCTCGATAACGAGCGAATCGTCCTTTCCTTCTTGCCGGTAGTATTCCGCAAGCCGGTCGCGCACCCGCCGAGCTACCACGCGAACAACGGAGTCCATGCGTGGATCGAAGCCATCTCCCCGGTTAAATGCCTCCACGCCGATCGCATACTCTTTGATCTCGGCGGCTTTATTCTCCAGGGTCTTCAGGACCACAAAGGTGAGGAACTTCCTTGGCAACTCAGAAGAGCGAAACTGTTTTGATCCCAGTATCTTCTTGAGTTGAGCCCGGACGGCGTCTGGGGACTGAGTCGATTCTGTACCCATGCGTCGGACTCCTATTGGCGTTCAGGGCGGCTGAAAAGTCACCAGACACCTGAGTGTTACCCCCGGCACAGATGAAAATCAAGGGCCCACCGGGCCTCGATTGCAAGTCTGCGTTAAATGCCTTCTTTTGTCTCCTAAAGCGCGCTTATTCCGCGTTTTTTTGCTTCTATTAACCGCTAATGTTCGCGGTTTGTCACTTCCGCTCGTATCCGAACCGGTCCAGGATCGACTTGTGTGATGTCAGTAACCACCGTCTTTCAGTCGGTGAGATTCGTGGGCCCTTCTCCCTGATCTGCGTTTGCATAAGTTCTGCCGCTGTCTATTCATGGGGGTGGGTAGGCAGGACAGAGTCGCAGGCCGCTCTCTCTAGGATTGGCGGCCTGCTGATTCATCTGGTTCTGAGTCCTGGAAAACCTGTCAAGCCCCTTGAGCCTGAGGAAATGCGGCAAACCTAGGTGAAAGAGTAACTTACAAGGCGTTATAAGTTGGCGTGTTATTTCCTCAAACTTGCTATCCTAGTTATAGGGAACAAACATAAGAGTAGATGTACCTTGGCAATGCCATGAACTCCCGACTCTCCGCTAAGCTATTGAAAACACTAGATTGCAACTAACCCACCTGGAATGAGCAGGATAGAGGGGGATGATCCCCCCGTAAGTGGTTGATAAATATAGGAAAGACCCACGGCGGGGAGGGGGAGGGGATCTACCGTCGAGAAATTACCTCATCCTCTCTAAAGTGTTTTCATCGCGATGACGGAAACATTCGGATCAGGTGCCTGTGAAGGCAGTTCTATCTCGATGCTCTGCTCAGTCTGGCGGACTTTAACCGGTTGTCCATTCGCAAGAAGGTGCGCGGCGACTACCTTTGTCGTTAGTCCAGGAATCTGCAGCGAAGATGATGGCCAATCGAAGATATGAACATAGATCGTCTCCCGTTTAGTCGTCGTTCTGAGTGAACTGACTCCCTGGATTGGCCCGTAAGTTGTGCCATAGATAGATTCACCATTGACGGCGAGCCAGTCGCCAATCGCTCGCAACCGCTCCTGAAACTCCGGTTGGATGACCCCGTCAGGCTGCGGCCCCACATTCAGCAGAAAGTTGCCGCCCCGGCTCGCTACCTCGACCAGCGCTCGTATCAGGAACTGCGCCGACTTATAGTTGTGATCGTGCATGTTGTAAGCCCAGGTTTCGTTGATAGTCATGCACGTTTCCCAGAGCTGAAAATCTTCAGGTTTGGGAATCGTCGGCTTCAATTCCTTCTGAACGTTTTGCTCCCAGCCAAAGAAGTGTGCCTCCTTGGTTGGAATGGCTTTGGGGATAAATTGTTCAGGAGTTACGTAGTCGCCTGGAACCCCAATACGGTCATTCACAAGTGTTCCAGGCTGTAACTTTCGGATGAGATCCACAAAACGCTCACCATCGTACTTCTCCTGGTGATACAACCCATCAAACCAGATCAGGACAACGGGTCCGTATCTCGTCAGCAACTCTGTCAACTGCAGCTGCATGTACTCGAGATAGATAGGCCATTCCGGACGCTGGGGTTCTCCATTCCAGTTATCGCGGGCAAGTTTCGACGTGTCGCGGAAGTCAGGATGGTGCATATCTGGAGGCGAGTAATAAAAGCCGAGCCGCATGTCCCGCTTACCGCAAGCATCCGCCAGTTGCTTCACAATGTCCTTACCATACGGAGTATTCGTGATCTTATAGTCCGTATACGACGAATCGAACATGCAGAAGCCATCATGGTGCTTCGTGGTGAACACCATGTACTCCTGGCCCGCGGCGCGCGCCAGATCAACAAACGCATCCGGATCAAACTTGGTCGGATTAAACTTGCCCGGGAGCGCACGATAGTCGGCTTCACTAATGCCTCCCGGAGTAGGCCGCATAATGGGCCAGGAGGCCTCCACGCTAGCAAGAGAGTACGGCCCCCAGTGAATAAACATCCCAAATTTTGCATCCCGATACCACGCCGTCCGATCGCAGACATAACTCGACGCAAATCCGAAATTCGGCGATAACGAAAAAGAAGAGGCAGCCAGCCCCGACTGGATAAATTGCCGACGATTCCATTTCTGAGCGCTCATATTTGCTAAACCCTAATGCCCCATCAAATTGCTTGTCAAGCAGACATCATGGACAATTAAGCACGACCAAGCCAATGACAGCGTGCGCAGATTGTCGATCAATTGATATATTTGAGCGCTTATACGTATAATTGCCATTTATTAGAGAGACCAATTGGGAGAGCCATGTCTCGAACCGTACAGGTGGCACTGATTGCCAGCCCCATGTATGAACGACTCTATGATGCTCTGGAAGTTTTCAGCGCGTCCTGTCATATTCGGGTCAAGATCGGATTCAAAGACCATCATCCAGCGCTCAACGAGCACCTGGCTTCGCCAGCAAGCGAGGCCCATGACCTGGTTTCAACGCACACAAAGTATGCTCCGTCTCAGGCGCACTTACTGGCACCTCTGCAAACCCATCTCCCGACCGAAGAACTTGCAGACTTCTATCCCAACATGCTGGAACTGGCAACTGTTGACGGAAATCTCCTTGCCATTCCACGAAATATTGACGTGCGTCTGCTTCACTACCGCACGGATTTGATTCATCAACCACCAGCCACATGGGACGAGCTCTTCGACCTCGCACAAACTGTAACCAAATCCAGCGGACTCTACGGGTTTGTCTTCCCAGGTCGAGAATCCGGTCTCTTCGGAACGTTCTTCGAATTGGTTGAATCAGCAGGCGCACGTCTGTTCCCTGACGGCAGAATTCCAGACATAGTGAACGATGGTGGCCGATGGGCGCTCGATCTTCTTTCGAAAATGTATACACGTGGAATCGTTCCACCTCAAATCACGGATTGGCACTACGACGAAGTTCATCGCTTTTTTCGTGAAGGCAACGCGGCTATGGTTGGCGACTGGCCCGGATATTATGGCGCTCATCTCGACCCAACTCAGTCGCGTGTCTATGATCGCTTCTCGATAGCAGCATATCCAACTGGGCCTTCTGGCGTCTCAAAGACTTATGGCGGCTGTCACACATTTGCCCTTACCCATCGTGGCGCCCACAATCCTGATGCAATCGATTTGCTTCGCTTTCTGATCGCACCGGAGAGGCAACTTCTGGAAGCTAAGCAAGGAAGTGTGCCGGTTCGTCGCTCTGTAATGCAGCAGGTTCTCGAGTCTGCTTCGGATTCTGAACTCAAGCGTTGGCGCATTTTGGAATCGGTCATTGAGCACTCCGTGCTTATTCCGCCAAAGATGGAATGCTATCCAGAGATTGAAAGCGTTTTGTGGCGTACTGTTCAGAAAGCAATTGTCGGAGAAGTTGGCGTTGATGCCGCCCTTCAATCCATAGTGAGCCAGATCGCTCATCTCATCGAAGCTGATTCGCGTGCTGATATAGAACACGAACATCGATGCTAAGCACGAAAGAGCACCACACTTATGTTGATCAATGCTGTTAGTACGCGCGACGTGCGATATCAACTCGAACCTGGTGCAGGTTCAGATGCTGTTCATTCCACACCAGAATATTCCTTCGCAGTGACCTATCTGACGCTCGATACAGGCTTACGCGGAACAGGTCTTGTACTGACGATGGGCCAGGGAAATGACCTCGTCTGTCGCGCCATAGAACTGCTGGCCGAGCAGTTAGTAGGCTCCGATATTGAAGAACTCATGTCCAGGTTCCGGGAGAGATTCCGAGCACTGGCTGATGATCCTCACTTACGATGGCTGGGGCCGCACAAAGGTGTGGTCCATCTTGCACTCGCTTCTATTACAAATGCCTGCTTTGATCTTTGGGCCAAGACAAGAAAACAGCCGTTGTGGAGTTTACTGCTAAGCCTTTCACCCGACGAGATTGTAAATCTGCTGGATCTTAGTTATCTCGAAGATATTCTCGATCAACAGACGGCATCGCAAATGCTCATAGATGAGCAGAAAAACCGCGCTGCGCGAATGGGAATTCTGGAGCGGGGCTATCCCGGATACGATACTAGCGTCGGCTGGTATCACTATGACGATGATCAAGTGCGCGAAAACGTGCAGCGCAGTCTCGACCAGGGATTCGGAGCTTTCAAGCTGAAGGTAGGTGGGGCTCTTCAGCGAGATCTAAAGAGAGCTCAAGAATTGAGGCGCATTACCGGACCCGGCGCCACGATCATGCTCGATGCGAATCAGCAGTGGTCTCTCCCGACCGCCATCACAGCCTGCAAGGAACTCGCGAGCATAGATCCATATTGGATTGAAGAACCAACCCATCCTGATGATATCTTCGCTCACAAACAGTTAGCCCAGGAGATTGCTCCTCTTTCACTTGCTCTCGGCGAACATGTTCCTAACCGGGTTGTGTTTAAGAACTACTTAGAAGCCAACTGTGTCGGGTTTCTGCAACCTGATTGCACTCGCCTCGGGGGTGTGAGCGAGTTTCTCACCGTCAGCCTGCTGGCGCGGAAGTATGGCGTTCCTGTAGTTCCGCATGTTGGAGATATGGGGCAGATTCATCAGCATCTTGTTTTGTTCAATCACATCGCCATTGGCCATCTGGAGACGTTCCTCGAACACATTCCTCATTTGAGCAGTCACTTCGTTCATCCAGCTGAAGTAACCGGCGGGCGATACAAAACGCCGCAGGAACCGGGAAGCAGCTCGGATCTCTATGAATAGCAATTTTTTCGGCATTGGCCTCGCTCTTCTGGGTGGATTGCTGGTGGGGAATTGCATGCTACCGCTCAAAAAGATTCGTGCGTGGCCCTGGGAATGCACGTGGCTCGTGTTCAGTCTTGTTTCACTTGTCATCGTGCCCTGTCTCATTGCTCTCTTAGCCGTCCCCGACTGGCCGGGACTCTACTCTTCCTTGCCCTTCTCAAGCTTGTTGCCTTCATTGCTCTTTGGTTTTGGCTGGGGAATCGCTCAGGTTCTCTTCGGCATATCCGTCGTGCGATTGGGAATGGCGCTTGCCTTCACAATTATCGTCGGGCTGGGTACGGTCTTCGGGACGCTCGTCCCTCTTGTGGTGTTGCATCAAGGCGAACTCACCAGCAGAAATTCGCAAACACTGATTGCCGGCTGCGGGCTGATGATTTTTGGCGTCATCCTCTCTGGTTACGCTGGCAAACTCCGCGAACAACCCACACGTGAAACGAATCGCGGTTACTCGTCTGGACTGATCATTGCTGTATTGTCTGGCGTGTTATCTTCCATGCTGAATCTCTCACTTGCTTTCGCAGGGTCGATCACGCATGCAGCCGTGCAGCATGGCGCAGAAAATTCTATGGCTGTCTTTGCTGTATGGCCGGTAGCGCTTGCAGGTGGCCTGCTTCCCAACCTCGCCTACACGCTCTATCTACTGCGTAAAAATCAGAGCTGGAGAATTCTGGCATACCCATCACGCGATGCCCTCTTCAGTTCGTTGATGGGCTTGCTCTGGATCGGCGCGGTTGCTATTTATGGACTCTCTACTCGCTATATGGGCCGGCTCGGCGATTCGGCGGGTTGGGCGATTTACCAGATTACGATGGTTCTCACTGCCAACGCTGCGGGCATCATAGCGGGCGAGTGGAAGTCTGCGGCGCGGCGAGCTTATGCCGCCTTAATCGTCGCTGTGCTGATTCTCGTTCTCGCTACCGTTACGACTGCAGTTTCGACACGATAGCTCGTGCTAGTCTCGGTTTACGGGACTGCTCAATGATCGAAGCCAGAAATTCCAGTCAAGACGACCCATCCTTACTGGTGAAACAAAGCCTTGCTGCAAAGCTGAGAGAAGAAATTATCCGTGGGCAGCTGGCCCCGGGTCAGCGCATCATCGAGGGATATTGGGCACGCAAATTTGGCGTCGCTCAAACTTCAGTTCGAGAAGCCATCAACCTGCTCATCAGTGAAGGCTTTGCGACGAAAGCATCCGGCCGCAGCGCGAGAGTTACATCCTATTCGGAAGCGGATATCGCTCAGATTTACGAAATTCGAGGCGCGCTGGAGGGACTGGCTGCTGGCTTAGCCGCTCAGCGTCAACCTGATTTGGAACCTTTGGAAGCATCTCTCAAAGAGATGCGGAAAGCCATGAAATCAGGAGAAATCCGCAAACTCATCGAAGCTGATCTTGGCTTTCATCTATGCCTCTGTGAGCTTTGTGGAAACCGATTTCTAAACGCGCAGATACGTACTCTTCTTGTTCCCCTTTTCGCTTTTGTCGCGATGCGAGTCGTCCAAGGCCATCGAGCAGCGCAGGAATGGGAAGCAGATCTCGACCGTCACAAACGCATTATTGAACTGATCCGCGAAGGCGATCCGTATGCTGCTGAATTTGCGGTCCGCTCAAGCATGCAACAATTCGCACGGCGCGCTCACGCGATCTGGCAAAAGCCTGAGGCCTGAACATTAGTCTCTACTGGGATTTCTGCATCGAGTCCAAAACATGCAGTGCTTGCGCGATGTCTTGATCCTTCGGAGAAAGCTTCTGCGCTGCAAGCAACTCCATTCTGCCTTTGTTAAAATCTCCGGCGCGGCAATACGTCAGGCCGAGATCCTTGTGAAGCACAGGTAAGGCACTGCAATCTCCACAGACACTGAGCGCCTCTTTGAGTTGGGAAATGGCTTGCGGCCAGTCATGCGCATCGGCGGACGCCAGTGCAAAGTTACCGAGTGTTGAGGCGCGATCAGTGATATGCTCCTCGGCCTGAAGATGTTCAAACTGTGCCTGCAGACGTTTGCCCTCCTCCGGATTCGTTTTCATGAGCAGACGAGCAAGATTGTAGAGGGCTTCACTGTATTGAGGGCGGACTTCAATCGCTTTGCGCCATTGCCGAATAGCTCCGGCCGTATCGCCCTTGCGCAAAAGCTCCTGTCCAAGGAGGAATAAGGCTTCAGCATAGTCTGGCTTCGCGGCAACAGCCTTCTCGAACTGCGTGATTGCCTCATCGGTTTGATCGGCTTGCCGGGAGATTAATCCGAGTAAGTACCAGGATTCTGCAGCGCTCGGATCGAGCCGCACTGCGGCTTCAAGTTCCGGCTTTGCGTCGTTATTGCGTTGCATGTCCAGCAAGATTCTGCCCTTGTTGTAGTGTGCAGCCGCGTTGTTGGGATCAAGTTGCACCGCCTCGGAGAATTCGGCCAGAGCGCCTTTCATATCAAACTGGTCGGCTAACGCAATTCCCAGATTCAGATGTGCTCCCGCCGAGTCCGGATCCAGTTCAGTTACTTTGCGGAAGACAGGCAGCGCCTCTTTGCCCCTGTTCAAGCGAACAAGCACCATTCCATACACGCTGAGCGCTCCAGTGTTCTTAGGGTCGAGCCGCACTGCATTGCTCAGGGCGCTTTCCGCTTCTGCATAACGTGCCTGACCAGCCAGAATGAGTCCGAGATTCGCAAATGCCTGACCGTATTGAGGATTGTTTTCCGTCGCGAGTCGAAACATCCTTTCAGCATCGCCGGCTTTGCCGACCTGACCATAAAGCACGCCTAGATTGTTTTGTGCCTCAGAGTATTGAGGATCGAGCGAAAGTGCAGTCTTAAACTGCCTCTCCGCTTCCTGAGCATGGCCCGCCTGCAGGTCCAAAAAGCCAAGCTGATTGTGGACTGGAGCCAGCTTCTCATCCAGTGTTTGCGCCTTCTCAAGAGCTTCCCGTTCTGCGGAATAGTCGGCGAGACGATCCAGCGCGAGCGCCAGGTCATAGTAAGTCTTGGCGTTATTGGGGTCGTTCGCAAGCGCCTCGCGGTACAGAGTGACTGCCTTTTGCGGATCGCCCGATTGCAGATCTTCATTCGCCTGGCTTGCCTTGACTGAAGCAACATCCTGCTTCACGTCCGCCGCCTTTTTCTGCTGCAGAACCTTCAATTCTTCGTGCGCCTGATCCTGTTGTCCCAGCGAGCGAAGAACAGATGCCAGCTGAAAACGCGCCTCGCTCGAGTCCGGATTCAATTGCAACGCCCTCTCAAGCTCGGGACGCGCCTCTGCAGGTCTGTCAAGGCGAGCGAGAACAAAGCCGAGGCTGTAGTGAGCGTCAGCATGATTTGGGTTCAGCGCGATCGCCTCTCGAAGAGGCTTTTCGGCGGCAGCATAGTTGCCCAATCCGCGTTCAACGACACCGTCGAAATATAGCCCTTCAAAATCGTGGGGATGTCTTTGGAGATACTCCTTGATGAGCGGCTCTGCGCGCTCATACTGCAAAAGAGCAGCCAATGCCTTTACATAGGAAAGGCGAACAGTATCGTTTGACGGATCGAGGCGTAAAGCCGCGTCGAACTCTCTGGCTGCTTCGCTAAACCGCTTCTGCTGAGTATAAACGATGCCCAGATTGGTGTGAGCTTGCGCGTGGTCGGGATGCTCTTTGACGATGCCAGAAAGTAACTGAATCGCTTCATTCACGTTACCGTTCTTGGAATAAGCGATAGCCAGATTCAGCTGCAGTACTTCATCCGCCGGCGCGTTCTTCAATTCCGCAATCGCTGCCGTATATCTTTTTTGAGCAATCAGCGCTTTGGTCAATCCGTCGAGAGCCTGTACTGATTGTGGATCTTGTTTCAAGACCGATCGAAATGCCTCGATGGCTGCATCCTGCTGGTCTAGTTGGCTGAGCGCTACACCCAGTGGAAGTAGAACCTTCGGCGCGTCGGGCTTGAGTGTCGATGCCGCCTGCAATTCATGGACAGCGCGCTTAGGACTGTGGCTGGTAAGGAGCGCGATGCCGAGATCATAATGACCTTCCCATGAATCAGGCTCAAGATGCACGGCCGATTCAAACGCACTAATCGCACAAGAAAGCTGATTATGGCTTGCGAAGTGGGCACCCAAAGCATCGTATGCGGCGGCAGAAGGACGCGTTGCAAGAACCTGTTCAAGATCGGCAGGTCCCTTACAGGTAGAGTTTTGTTCGCCTGCCAGCACAAACGGAAACAGCCCGCACAGGATCAACGCGGATCGTTGAAAAGATAATGCCCTTTTGCTAAAGGTTCTTCGCACAAACAAACTCAACCTGAATAAATGGGGTGCCTCAAAAAAGACTCTGTTCTTGGCCACGCGAATTGGGAATGAATTGTCCTCGATCGCCTTCACTATATAGCTCTCGAACTTACGCTAGCAAAAGAGCAGATGATTCGAAATGTCCCCAGGCACCGTTCACTGCCCAGGAGGTCCTGCTCCCTGGGCACGAGCCAGCATTTCCCGCATGAAGGAATCCTGGGGGAAAATTTCCAAATAATGTTCAAGCGCTGTTTGCGCGCGTGCATATTCCTTGAGTTGAATCAATCGCACAACAAGGTTCTTTTGCATCACCGGATCGAATGGATCGAGATTGATAGCTTGCTCCAGAGGCGCAAGGGACTCTTCAATCCGATTAAGCTTTGCCATCGCTTCAGACATGTCTGCCAGCGTTGTAGCTCGCGGTAGATCCAGTTGTAGAGCATGTTGAAGATGGTCTGCTGCGGCCTGAAAGTTTCCCTTCTTCAATTCTCTTCGTCCCAATGCAGCCTGCACTAAAGCGTTCTCAGGTTGTGTCACTTCCAAATCATCAAGAACCTTGAGATAAGGTGCTACATATTCAGGACGATTCGCGGCCAGTTCCCCATACGCTTCGAGAAGTGTCAGAGTAGGCGGAGGTGTGCTCTCTTGCCCCGGCGCAGGATTAAGATGGAGTAGATCCGGTAGTGATGGAAGCGTCTGCTGGAAAGTAATGTCTGGAAAGGGCTCGTTTGGCTGCGCAAGTATGCGGTGATTGGTAGCGCTCGAATGGGAAATCACACCGATATCGCGTTTGGGCATATGGCAACCGATGCAATTATCCGCTGGCTTGTTTTGCTGACGGGCAGTTAGAGGAAGCTTGCAGCTATGGTCTGTGTGGCAGGTGAGGCATCTGCCATTGAAATAGGCAGGCGCCTCTTCGCGTGTCGGTTCTACGTGTGGGTCATGGCAGGTAATACAGCTGAGACGTCCCGCGCTCTTCCGGTAACACTTACTCAACGTCATGGAGTAGTAATGCTCGACGTGATCAGCATCAGGGGGCGTACTTGGCGTTGGTGGAACCATCAGGATCGACAGTGTGTTGTCCAGCGGCTCTCCGGGTCGAAAATCCTGGTAAGTCTTGCCTGGTTTTAATACACGAACATCTCCGGTTTGATGGCAGCCCATGCAGATGTTGTCCGCCAGATACGGGGTAAGGCGAGCGGGATTCACGATGTGAAGTGCCTCATTTTTTTCAGCGCGCAAGTTCTTCATCGCCGATATGTGGGCTGCTCCGGGTCCGTGACAGTTCTCGCACCCAATAGCAAGTTCCGAAAATGCCGGGCTTTCAAACTTGCCATTCGTATTTGCAACCGGTCTCGGCCGTCCGCTGTGACAAAAAATGCAGCCCGCCTGGATCGGTCGATTGAAACCTAAATCAACAAATTCATAGCCGGGTGACGGACCCCAGGCTTTCGGCTTGGAATAAAACGACTGCGGCGCCTGAAACAGGTAGTCCTCTCGGCGGACAATTGCTCCGAACCCATTGACTCCCGCTCCGATGAGCCAATCTATCTGGTGTGTATCTCGAAAGATATCTGCGTTATCCGTATCGGTTTGGTATTCGCTCTGGTAGAGCTTTCCATCGCGGGCGTATATGTCGAAATGCCGATCCATCTGCTGATTGAAAAAGTGGGAGGGGATTGAAAGCCGTTGCAGAAAGGCCGGCGTAATGCTGGATGGGGTGACCTGCAACATGGATCTCCCCATACTGCTCTGCATGTAATGCCGATAAATCTCACTGTGACATGAAGAGCAGCTTGCAGATCCGACGTAGCCATCGTCGCCTTTTTTGGTCGAAGCAGGCGTCTGAGCCTGCCCTGCGCACGCAGGGACTGCACATTGAAGGGACAACCACACCGAAAACAGCACCTTAGCACCATGAAGGGGGCTAATTCGGCAATTATTCGCGGGCGGCGGCGCATTCATGTGCGCACTACTCGCCGATCTGCACTGAAAGGTGAAAATAGCGCCGAAGAAGGTGGCTGATTCATGTTCCAGTTGCAAGATAAAAAGCCAGTCAAGAGTAGCCTAATGACCTCATACATTATCCCGTCTGTCAAATTTAGGCTAGCCCAAGTAAGAGCCTCGGGATGGGGGTGGAATTGCAAATTCGGCCTTGGGGAGGCCACCCACAACGCATTAGGGTTGATCAATTTAGACGCTTAAATTTAAGCTGTTAACATACTGGTAAACCCATCAAAAGCTTAGCTTTCGCAATATTAAAGCCCGGCCGTTTCTATTTGCCTTGACAACCGCCCTCGCAGAGAATTAAGTTTTGAGCGCTTATATCGAAGGGCTAAATCGTCGACAGAAGACGTTCGACCGGGTTTAAGTTATAAAAATAACTTTCTATTTATGAAAATAACCCTTGACAGTCATTCTTTCGGTTGAGTACAAGGTCATACTGATCCCGTATGCGGGAAAGAACTACAGCTTGTCCGACTTAACCACAGTAAAAGCCTTTGTGTAAGCGATGCTCTTTTGGGAGGAATCTATGCGGGGTTCTGGAGAGTTACGATCCTGGTTTAGAAATCTGACGCGCGCTGGTCTTTTTCTTGGCCTCATTTGCTTTGCCGGCGTTGGCTTTGCACAACTCTCAACCGCCTCGCTGAGCGGCACCGCACGCGACTCCAGCGGCGCTGTCATCACGAATGCAACGATTACTCTGCGCAGCGTGGATACATCCGTCGAGCGCACCTCGGTCACAAACAGCGCTGGTGAATATGCTTTCCTGAACATTACGCCGGGCCGATACACGCTTGAGGCCAAAGCAACCGGGTTCAGCCAACAGCAGATCCCGGAGTTTCTCCTGACGGTGGGCCAATCCGCGACGATGAACTTTACGCTTGTGGTAGGTACGCAGACCCAAGTGGTAACAGTGGAAGCCGGTGCACAACAACTCGACCTCCAAGGAGCGGATTTAGGCGCGGTGATCTCCACCAAACAGGTTAACGAGATCCCGCTCAATGGCCGGAATTTTACTCAGCTTCTCCAACTCACTCCGGGCGTATCGCCAATCATGACCGGGCAAAATGCTGGCATGCAGAACAGCGGTGGTTTTGGGGCTCCTGTCACGATCGGAGCCGACTACAGTTTCCCCTCCGTCAACGGGCAGACAAATCGCAGCAACATGTTCCTCATGGACGGGCTGAATGACTACGGCACGCTTGAAAGCACTTACGCAGTTCCTCCCATCGTTGACGCTGTTCAGGAATTTAAAGTTGTGTCACATACAGATAATGCAGAGTTCGGCTCAGTGCTGGGCGGCGTTGTGAACGTGGTGACCAAGAGCGGCACCAACGGCCTTCATGGTGGAGCATGGGAATATGTGCGCAACACAGTCTTCGATGCGCGCAATTATTTCCTTCCGGCTGATCAACCGATACCTGCGTATCATGAAAATCAGTTTGGCGGGTCTGTCGGTGGTCCCGTCGTAATCCCCAAGCTCTACAACGGCAGGAATAAGACATTCTTCTTTGGGGCATACCAGGGCTTTCGCTATTCAAGAGTGGAGGATACAAACCTGCTGGTGCCCACGCCGGCACAGCTTGCCGGTGACGAGAGTGGCGCGCCTCAGATATACAACCCCTTCACCACTCGGCCTGATCCAGCGAACCCTGGAAGTTACATACGCGATCCATTCCCAGGCAATCAAATTCCTTCAAATCTTATCGATCCCCGCATGGTGGCTTACGCGCAATTCGCCTATCCACAGGCGGGTCCGTTTTTCAGCAACGGCTCGGCCAATGCGATTGACACCACTCCTCTGATCCAGAACCAGGATGAGTTCGATGTTCGCGTGGATCAGAACTTTGGAGCGAAAGACTCGGCATGGTTCCGCTACAGCTTCATCAACAGCCAGGTAACCAGCTCCGGTGGACTCCCCGCCTTGGCCACAATCCACCCGATCCAGGCGCGCGACTGGGGTGGCAGCTATGTACACATTTTCAACCCGGGACTGATTCTGCAGGCTCAATTCGCACACATCACCGTGCTTGATAATTCGGCTACACGTTTTAACACCTCTACTTCCGCGATCTACAGCACTGTTGGCTTCAACAACGACTTCGCCAGTGGTTTTGCTGGCGCCAACGGCGGTTCGCTGATCCCGAACACCGGAATCAGCGGTCTCGCCAATGGTGGCGAGAGCATTTCGGACACACCCAAAGCGACGGATAGTTATGAATACCGAGGCACGGTCTCAAAAATCATCGGAAGTCATGAGCTGAAGTTTGGCGGAGGATACACGACGAACAACTTTGTCAGTCCTCTTTCTCAAATTGGATTGACATTTGATGCGACGAGTACAGCAAACCCGGAGGTGGGCGGCACGGGCGACGCCGTGTCGTCTTTCATTCTGAATGTTCCTCATGGCGCCAATCGCCGCAACGTAGATGAGACGGTGCGTCCGGGCGGCTTGCTGAGCGTCTTTGGCCAAGACTCCTGGAAGGTTTCACCGAAATTAACTCTCAATTTTGGGCTGCGCTATGACTATACCTTTATACCGCCGTACGGAACTGAGGCCACAGTCGGCGAGCAAGGCGGGATTGAAACAGGCGACATGGATTTTGGTAACGGGACCTATGTCGTGCAAAAATTGCCGCCGCCATGCAGTGTCCGTGGACATGCGCCCTGCATTCCCGGCGACGGCACTCTACCGGATCACGTAGTCGTGGATCCGCGCGGAAAGATTGCGCACAATGTCGGCACGAACTTCGGGCCGCGCTTCGGTTTCGCCTATTCGGTGAATGATAAGACAGTTGTGCGCGGCGCCTTTGGCATTGTGTTCGATAACTGGGCTGCCGTCACCCAGATGGCACAAAATATCGAAGGCGCCTGGCCCGACATCGGGCAGCAGATTCAGACCCATCTCAACGAACCCACCTCAGCAACGCCAACACCTACGGTGCAGGCGCAAAATCCTCTGGTTGCGAGCGGTAGCGGCCTGTTTCCTCCAGCAACTCCGTTCACGAACAATACATGGTTCTACGATCCACACATCAAGAACCCTTACTCTGAACAATGGAACCTTGGAGTGCAGCGTCAGGTGAATTCTTCGACAGCTTTGACTGTCAACTACGTCGGCTCCGGGTCACACAGGACAAATGTTGGCGGTTATTACAACACAGCACTTACACCAGGCCCAGGCGACTATCAGGCACGGGCGCCATATCCGTACAGCATCCCAACCTTTTACGATCGAAGCGCCGGCTTTGCCGATTACAACGCCCTCCAGGTTGAACTCGACAGACGGTATACAAGTGGTTTTTCCTACGGTGTCTCGTACACGTATTCCAAAGCAATGACCGAAGATGATGGCTGGTTTGGTGTGGAAGGTTCACTCCCGCAGAATCCTTATAACCCTGCAGGCTCGCGCTCCAGATCTGGGTTTGATTTGACTCATGTGCTTTCCATCAACGCTCTCTATGAGGTGCCGGTAGGCAAAGGCAAGCGATTTTCCACTGGCAACAACATCTTGGATTACATCCTCGGCAATTGGCAGATAAACGGCCTGCTCACAGGGCGCTCCGGACAGACTTACTCCCCGATCATCAGTTCAGACATAGCCAACATTGGAAACGACTTTGTATACCTCAACCGTGTGGGAAACCCGAGCGCAGTGCACAAATCTGCTGCCGAATGGTTCAATACCGCCGCGTATCAGTCTCCTGCTCCATTCACCTTCGGGAATGCTGGTCGTAATTCTCTGAGGTCGCAACCTTATTGGGATCTCACTCCGTCGGTCATTCGCAAGTTCCCAATCTGGGAGCAAGTGCAATTTGAGTTCCGCGCGGAAGCATTTAACGCACTGAACCATACCGTGTTCAGCCCACCCGGTGGTGACCTGAATAACCCGCAAACTTTCGGCGTGGTGACAAGTACGGCAAACTACTCTCGGGAATTACAACTGAGCGGCAAGATAGTTTTCTGATAAACCATGCGGTATGGATGAACCAAGCCACTTTTAGTTTGTTTTTGACTTAACTAATATCATTCGTGTGCGGAATCAGGGGACAGCAGAACTCTGGCTGTCCCCTGATTCTTTTCCGACACGTTAATGTATTTTGGTTAGAGATGAGATATGTCCTGAGAGCCCTTTAAACATTAAAGAAAATTCACCCAAGAACCCCATAATCCCTGCTCGTATAAAAGCAGAGGATCGATCATGGCCACCGCTCCCACAGTTGACGAAACGCCAGCACATCCACTAAGCCGCAGCGCGCAAGGCGACTCCTACAACCGGATCACCCTCCTCTTCATGATCGTCTTCCACGCGGGAGCCATTGCAGCGCTCTTCTTCTTCAACTGGAAAGCAGTAGCTGTCGCCGCGATCCTGTACTTCGTCGGCATCAATCTTGGAATCTGCATCGGCTACCACCGCCTGCTGACGCATCGCGGATACAAGGTCCCACGCCTCCTGAAATATTTTCTGGTCACCTGCGGAACGCTCACTCTCGAAGGCGGCCCACTCTACTGGGTCGTCAACCATCGCGTTCATCATCAGCTCACCGACGGTCACGGAGATCCCCACACACCCAGAGAAGGCGGCTGGTGGTCGCACGCCGGATGGGTCATCTATGGCAAGGGGCTGAGCACTCAACCCGAGCTGCTCCGCAAGTACGCGCCCGACATTCTCGCCGACCGCTATCTCATGCTGCTCAGTGAATACCACTGGGTGCCGCTCACGATCCTCGCCGTCATTCTCTTCGCAATCGGCGGCTGGCCCTTCGTGCTCTGGGGAATCTTCTTTCGTGTGACCGTCAGCCTGCATGCCACATGGCTCGTCAACTCCGCCACGCACATGTGGGGCTCGCGGCGCTTCTCCACGCATGACGATTCGCGCAACTTGTGGTGGGTCGCGCTGTTAACCGGCGGCGAAGGATGGCACAACAACCACCACGCCTACCCCGTCTCCGCGCGCCACGGCCTCGCCTGGTATGAGTACGACCTCAACTACTACTGCATCTGGATCATGGGAAAGATCCGCCTGGCCAGGCAAATCAACACCGCGTCTCTTCGCCGTAGAGGCGTCAGACTCCCCGGTGAATGATCCTCTTCCGGATTCCCGGTCTCAAACAAATGCAGCTTCATCTTCGCAGCGTTACAATCAGCGTCGTTGACAGACGTGCTTTAACGTCAAGCGCGAACTGGGCCCGTTTCCGGAGAGGAATAAGACATGGGCACCCGCATATTTTCAGCCGTGCTGGCCGCTCTCATCTTCGGCACACCGTTGACTTCGGCGAGCGACAAACCGCAGGCAAAAAGCTCACAAACCAACCTGGATGGTCGCATGCCTCCCTCCTTCGATCAGGAAGTGGCAAGAGTTGTTGCAGCCCTCGACCGGATTGAGGCAGACACCCTCAGCCAGACGGAACATGCCAACCTTGACCGTCAGGCGCAGGTTCGCACGCTGGGCAAGCTGTTGCTCTTCGATAAGCACCTCTCCGTCAACCAGAACGAGGCCTGCAGTTTCTGCCATACACCGGAGACAGGTTTTACCGGGCCCATTTCATCATTGAATGTAACGACTGTGTCCTATCCCGGATCGGTAAGGAGCCGGTTCAGTAATCGGAAGCCGCAGAGCTACATGTATGCTCCCTTTGCGCCGGTGCTCCACTACAACGCCCTCCAGGGCGATTTTGTCGGCGGAAATTTCTGGGATATGCGCGCCAGTGGATACCGCCTTCAGGATCCGAGCGCTGAACAGGCACAGGGACCGCCGACCAATCCGGTAGAAATGGGATTGCCGGATTCGGCTTGCGTTGCCTACCGCCTTTCTCTGGCTCCCTATCGCAAGCTCTTCGAGAAAGTCTGGGGAGAGGATTCCCTCACGATCCAGTGGCCTGTCAACGTGGAGAAAATTTGTGCGACTCCAGCGCCGCCTCCAGCCAGTGATCAGTTCCCGGTCCATCTCAGTGCGGCAGACCGTGCTCGAGCCGACCGCGTGTATGACGGCTTCGGACTGGCGATCTCCGCATACGAATTCTCGCCCGAGGTCAGTCCTTTCACGTCAAAATATGACGCTGTTCAGGCGGGAAAAGAGCAGTTCACGCCACAGGAGAATTTAGGATATGAGTTGTTCCGCGGCAAAGCGCGGTGCAATGAATGTCATCGCGATGGCGGTCCGGGTGAGGAACCGCTTTTCACGGATTTCACCGCCAGTAATCTCGGTGTCCCGAGAGATCCCGGATTGCAGTACTTCTATGAGGCCACGCCCGATCAACACGGCTATGCTGCGAACCCCAGCGGCACTGCTTATGTTGACTCAGGCGTGGGATTTTTCCTGCGCAAGCAGAAAAGCCTAAGCGGGCAGCTGAATCCGGATTCAGGATGGATTCACCTTGCGCCACACTTCGACGGCAAGTTCCAGGTGCCCACATTACGCAATGTGGACATGCGCCCGAGTCCCGATTTTGTGAAAGCGTATATGCACAATGGCTACTTCAAGAGCCTGAAAGAGGTAGTGCATTTCTACAACACGCGCGACGTTCTGCGCCGGTGTGCAGTCAATGATCCCGGCGAAAAAATCACGTGCTGGCCAGCGCCCGAAGACCCGACGAATCTCAACAAGCGACAACTCGGCAACCTGAAACTGACCGACCAGGAGGAAGATGCAATCGTAGCTTTCCTGAAAACCCTCACCGACGGTTACAAGATCCCGAACCAGACAACCACAAAGTAGTTTCCGCTCACCGAGGATTCAGGTTATTCAAACTCCCCGGTGAATAATCCCCTTTCGAATTCCCCGGGCCACCCACAAACTGCAGCACCGGAATCCTGTCACTCACGTCCGGCAGCGGGGGAAAGGCAGCATGCGGCTCCGCCTGATACCAATACGCGACAGAAGAAAACGTATCCGACCGATGATTCGCATGCCCATGCTCGATCGTCGCCTTGAATGACTTCGCAAACGGAATCGGCGAATCCAGATGGAAGCGGTACACGCTCCAGCGGCTCCCGGCAATCTCCTTGCCGACGAGGGGCGCACCATTCAGCGGCAGGCTGTAACCGCCACCGCCAAAATCCCACGAACCCAGGAAATAATCCTCCGACCCCGTCCCGATGAACGTAGGCAAAGCCGCGCCGTCGATAAAGAACATATCGTCGCCCTCGCCCCACCAGCCGTCCTGGTTCTGCAGTATCGACATGGTCACGCCCACAAACTGTCCATGTCCCTGCGCCTCCACCCAGACGTAGTTGTCCTTGCCGTCCACATTGCGCTTGTAATTCACGATCGGATCGCCGTTCTCGTACCACTGCCCCGTCCATCCGTGGTTCGGCTGCGCCTGCCGGTACTGCGCGTGAAAGTACAGCGTGTCCTTCGGCAGCGGCTTCGTATCGGTTCTGTAGTCAATGTTCCAGTACAGGCTCCCGAGCGACATCTTGCCCTCATTCGTGATCGTGATCTTCGCATGCTTGGCAAACGGCATGGGGAACCAGCAGTTCATTGCGCGATCATGCGAGACTGTCAGCACCGGTGACTGCCAAGGAACAATCTCGCCCGTGCCCAGTCCGTAAAAATCGCCAATCGGCGCCTCCACGCTGGGCGACTCCTCGCCATCCCAATAAATACGAAGCACTACACGCTTCAGAAAAAACGGCTCGCTGTCCGCCAGCGTGAACCACATGTGCGAGATCATCCCCGGCCCGTCCACATCGAGCAGCGTCATCGTCTGCCCCGGCGTCACGGTTCGGTAATCCGCATTTCCACCCGTCTCTTCGCGGCTCGAAGACCGATGCAGCGTATACGTCTGTTGCTGCGTAGGATCCGGCATCCAAGCGGGAATCTGTCCATACGACACAGGCGCCACTACAGCCGCCAGAATCAAAAGCACAATAGAACGCATCAAGAAAGCTCCCAGAAAATCGGTTTCGATACTATCACTTTGAAAAATGGTGTATAGCCTTGCGCCTCATCCGGCTATCTGGAACGGCAAGGACTTAGTATTTCTCGCCTGTTGGCCCTTCCTGGGCTTGGGGATAGAATGATTGGCGTCTTCCCAGAGTCGCGTCACAATAACCGTCTCGAACAGAAAAAGAAGCATTCGACTTCTCTCGTTCCTGAAAACGACTAAGCATCAATCAAAAAAAAGAGGAAGCTCTTTCTATGTTGACTGTGGGAAATCTTTCTATCACTGCCTGGAGCATCAACCAAAAACCACGCCTCAAACCGATCGTTCAAAATCTGCAGCCGCTCATTACCTCTTCTGCAAACTACATCTTCGCCAATGAAGATGCTGTGATTGCTGCCTTTGCTCACACAGATCAGGCCGTGAACCTGCAGATCAAGAAGCCCGGCGACGCCCAGGCTGCAAACGTTAACACCAGCATCGATGCCATTCTTGTCGCGATCGCCAAGGAAAAACGCCAGCCTGATAAGGCTGCCTACAACAAGGCGATTGACGAAGCAGCGGCGAAGGGCAACCTGGTATTCGACGGCGCCGCCGGTAATGCAGCCCGATTCAGGGGTGAGAGATGTGCCCATTACTATCAGGCCGCGTACATGTCGGGAGATCAATTCGCAGTCGGTGCCGCCCTGGTCCACGACACAAAGTCCAAACTCATCCTGCTCTATCAGGCAGATGAAGAGCAAAAAGCCAGAGGGCTGGTTCGGTTCTATGTCGTTTCCTGCAAATTAACCGCCGACCGCCTGTTTCCCATCCAGGTTGCCGATTCAAAAGGGGCATACGCGGAATTGGGAACTCTGGTCGACGCTCGCATCAATTCAACACCGCTGCCCGTTCTTAGTGCTAACCTGGCTTTCCTTACGGCGATTCCTCGTCCCGGCCCGTATCTCCAACCCGTCGGCGGCGCAACAACCGATGTTGCAGCGTGTGTTCTCCAGGGCGACAATCAAGGCGCCATCCGCAAGGAGTGGGGCTTCGTGGACCCCAACCGCAATTCTTACTGGGCATATCGAGTTGACAAATATCTCACCGGGAAAGTAACCAAAGGTCAGAAGTATGTCATCCTCTGGACACGATTCAGCGGAAAGGATGGCGGTGCGCATCCCGAACTGGACGATAGCTGGACCGGCGTAGGCCAGGTCATCCACGGGCTATTGAAGGCGAATCAGAATGTCATCGTCGTAGGCCGTCCAAGAACCGGCAAGGATATCCCCACCAAAATCAACGAACATCTCGATGCACTGGATGAGGATGATGCCGTCCCCCGCGACCGAATGCAGATCTGGGGCGAATACTGGAAAAAGGATGGTGGCGACCCCAACAAAAAAATCATCGGCCCCAGTCGCGCCGCGGAATACGCCATATTTCTCCGCATGATCAGCTCGGAGTGGAATTGTCCCCTCGTTCACCTGGGAATGCGCAGCGGAGCCATGGATGCAGCAGCCCTGCTCGGCATGCGCACCCTCTTCATCGAAGACAGAAATAATCAGCAGATCGCGCGCACAACAAAGTGGACTGGCAGCGGCAATGACAATCCCCTCTACAAACGGATCGATGTCGACGAGCTTCCCACTTGGACGGCTCGCAAGATGAAACACGGTTATAACCGACGAGGCGATGCGGTCCGTGGGTACAGCGATGCGGATTTGGAGAAAATCCTCGCCCAGATAAACCTGGCTCTTGGCTGACTTTCCGGGCAGCACTATCACCAGGCAACTTGCAGGTGCGAATCACCATGAAATGGCCCGGAATGAACCGCTCCCTTTTGCCGCTCTAGACATCTAAAATCGAAGCAGAACAGAAGGACCACTATGCCCGTCATCCGCGCCTGTCCGCACTGTGGACAAAAGAACCGCATCCCCGCAACCCACTTAGCCGACACAGGCCGCTGAGGCGCCTGCAAGAACGCATTGCCGCCGGTCAGCGAGCCCATCGCCGCCGACGCCGGGCTCTTCGACGACATCCTCCAGAACGCACGCGTCCCCGTGCTCGTCGATTTCTGGGCCGACTGGTGCGGCCCCTGCCGCATGGCTGCGCCGGAAGTCGCCCGCACCGCCGCCAACCTCGCCGGCCAGGCCGTCGTTCTCAAAGTCGACTCCGACAAACATCCACAACTCGCCGCCCGCTACAATGTCCGCGGCATCCCCAATTTCCTCGTGCTTAGCGGAGGAAAGCTTGTCCACCAGCAGGCAGGCCTCGTAGGCCACGATCAGATGGAAGCCTGGCTTCGCTCCGCCGCAGCCGTGGGCACCCCATCCTAAGAAATACGCTGTCATCCTGAGCGGAGCGAAGGACCCGCACCGCAGGTGCGAAGCCTTGCGCGAGCAAGGCCCTGTTTTCGATTTGAGCAGCAGCACGAAAACGGGCGCCCCATCCTTTCGCGTAGTTTGCGAAAGGGTGGGAACCACATCACTCAATAGGCAGATTCTCCGAATGAGCCGCGGTCTTCTCCTCCGGACACTTCTTCACCGCCGCCCCCGGAACCACCCACACCACCGTCACCAGCGCCACGATCGCGAGCGAAAGCCACGACCGATAGAACGCCACGGCAATCGCCAACAAATATATCGCCAGGCTCACGCCATGCTTCCACAACTCTGATGTATCCCGCCGACCGAGCGACCCGGCATACCACTGCCGCCGCATCACCGCCCAGCGCAGCAGAAAAAACGCCGCACCAGCCACCAGCATCGTCAGGTCATAGAGCAGCGTTGAGAAGGAGCTGAAATCCTTCTCGTCGAGATAATCCACAAAGAAGGGCACCAGCGAGAGCACAAAGAGAAAAATCAGATTCGACCACAGAACTAAGTAATCAATGCTCTCCGTCCGCCGAATCAGCTCATGGTGGTTGATCCAGTAAATACCCACCATCAAGAAACTGAGCAGATACACGCTCAGCCGTGGCGCCACCGACCACAGCCCCGCCCACCCATCCTCATGCGGAACATGCAGCTCCAGCACCATGATCGTGATAATCACCGCAATCACGCCGTCGGAAAAAGCCTCGAGCCGGGCCGAGCTCATCTGCGAATTTTGGGTTGAATCTGGCATTACGCTCCAGCTCTCCTTTTGCCCTCGAATCGACCCATTCTCCCCGATCGAAAAAAATTTGCAAAATATCTCTTGCAATGTACTAGTCAACTAGTACATTATTTATCTAAATGACGCCGACGAAACAACCCGAAGCCTTCGCCTTCCGCTTCGACCCCCACAGCGGCGTGCCCGTCTTCCGCCAGATCATCGACCAGGTGCAGGCCGGCATCGCCGCCGGTTCCCTCCAATGCGGCGATCAGCTCCCTACGGTCCGCCAGGTAGCCGTCGACCTCGCCATCAATCCCAACACCGTCCTGCGCGCCTATCGCGAAATGGAAATCCGCGGCATCGTCGACACGCAACAGGGCACTGGCACCTTTATTGCAAGCCGCAAAATCGAGCAGTCGAAAGCCGAGCGCGACCGCACGCTCGCGCAGCTCACCAGCGAATTTGTTTCACGCGCCGGAGCCGGCGGGTTCACCCTTCAGGACCTGATCGACTCGCTGTGCGAATTTCAATCGGAAGCCGGCAAAAAGAGGAGATAACCCATGAGAAGATTCGGTCAGTACAGCACCGTCGGCATCGCAGTCTTCGTCGTTTGCGCGCTCGCCGGATTTCAGGCCACAGTATTCACCAGGCACGTCGCTTACGCAATCGTCGGCCTTGTCATCGGCGCCTATTTTTTCTTCGCCATCAAGGTCGTCAACCAATGGGAGCGCGTCGCCGTCCTGCGCTTCGGCCGCTATAAAGGACTGCGCGGCCCCGGCGTCTTCACCATCATCCCCGTCGTCGACACCCTCAGCCGCTACGTCGACCAGCGCATCCGCCTCGCCACCGTCAACGCCGAGTCAACACTCACGCGCGACACCGTTCCCGTCGACGTCGACGCCATCGTCTTCTGGCTTGTATGGAACGCGGAAAAATCCATCCTTGAAGTCGAAGACTTCGTACAGGCCATCACTCTCAGCGCGCACACCGCGCTCCGCGAATCCATCGGCCGCCACCACCTCGCGCAAATGATCACCGACCGCGAAAGCCTCGGTGCCGAGTTGCAGAAAATCCTCGACGCAAAAACCACCGCCTGGGGAATCACCGTACAGTCCGTCGAGATTCGCGACGTCCGCATCCCGCTGGGATTGCAGAACGCCATGTCGCAGCAGGCGCAAGCCGAGCGGGAGCGCCAGGCCCGCGTCATCCTCGGCGAAGCCGAAGTTCAGGTCTCTGCACAGTTCGCGCAGGCCTCGCAGGCCTACGCCGATAACCCGGTAGCCCTGCATCTCCGCGCCATGAACATGCTCTACGAGGCCATCCGCGACAAGGGAGCGACGGTCATCGTGCCATCTTCCGCCGTAGAAACCATGGGCCTCGGCGGAATGCTGGCCCTGACCTCAATGGGAAAACAACCGTAGTCAACAGGAGAGTAGTCATGAATAGGGCGATTGCATTACTCGGCTGCGTTGCCATTTCATCCGTAGTAATTCAGAGCCAGACGGCCAGCAATCCTTCTGGCACTGCATCGAGTTCGGCGCAAACAGTTGTGGCCCCGCACTTACCGGCACCGTCCGGGACATTTGGAATTGGCCGGACAGGTTACGACTGGACCGACAACTCGCGCCCAGACCGCTATTCCACCGATCAGCAGGCCCATCGTGAGTTGATGGTCTATGTTTGGTACCCCACCTCGCAGAAGGATGCCAAGACCAAAGGAACATATCTGCCCTATGCAAAGGAGATGGATGCCGTACCGGATATCCAGCATAGTATGCAGCAGGAATTCGAGGGCAACTGGCCACTCATCGTTTCAGGCTCGATTACCTCTCATGTCAGGGACGGTGCTCCTATCGCTAACAATCCCAGACGATTTCCAGTAGTTCTGCTCTCACATGGAAGTGGAGGCACAACGTTCGAATACACATCGTTGATTGAAGACCTGGTAAGTCATGGATACGTGGTCGCGGCCATAGAACACACATATACCGCCATAGCAGTTGCGTTCCCGAATGGTAAGATCGTTCCCTTTCATCAAGACTCGATCCCGGCTAACCTCTCTTCTGAGCAACGATTTCAAAGGATGATGTCGGAGGCTTCGTTGGGGATCGACGAAGGAGCCGCGGATATACGATTCGTTCTCGACAAATTGACAGAACTCAATAGCGGCGATCCGCAAGATTTCATGCTCGCTCGCAGACTCGACGTGAATAACGTGGCCGCGATCGGGCATTCTGCCGGAGGCGTATTCGCGACGCGAGCCTGCGAGCTTGATGGACGCTTCAAAGCATGTGTCGACCTTGACGGAGCAATGATGCCTGTAGCAGCGCTACCCGTAGGTCCCGATGGCAAAACCATGCAACAGCCTCTTTTGTTCCTGGAGGCCTATCATCCGGAATCGAGAATGGGCGGAACACACGCCCAGATCGAGGAATACTTCAAGAAGAAAGAACAACAGCTCCAGAGCTGTCCGGCGGGAAGTTATAACGTCATTTTGAAATCTGCCGGCATTGTTCACGGTAGCTTCAGCGACTACTCACTCCTGGTGGCAGGCGGCGACACCAATGCAACGGCACTGGCACTTCACAACATATATCTCACGCAGATCTTCACACGTGCCTTTTTGGATAAATATCTAAAGCACGAAAAAGGGCCGCTGTTTGAGGGAAAAGAGTACCTCGCTGAAGCAACAGTCCAGCAATACGGCCACTAATCTCAATAACCGGCTCAGGAGCCACTGCCGAGCGGCTTGCCGATCTCCCAATGGTGCCCGAACGGATCGACCAACCGTCCCACGCGCCAATGGTAAGGCTTATCGTCCACAGGCCAAACGACGGTGGCTCCCGCCGCAACCGCCCGCGCAAACGCCGCATCCGGATCGTCCACCACCATCACCATCCGCACTGTGCCACCGCCCAGCGTTTCAGGACTGAAGTTCTGGTGTTCCGGCGACTCATCCGCCAGCCAGAACTCGGCCCCACCAACGGAGAGCTGCGCCACCACCGCGCCATCGGGATCGTCCACTCGGAGCAAAACTGTCGCCCCAAACGCAATCTCATAGAACTCAACCGCCCCGGCCCCGTTCCGAACTGACAGCAACGGAGCAATCGTCGTCTTCCCGCCTGTCTCACTCATGCCAACATCCTAGCGCTCAAAATGTTAAAGCACTGCCACATTCCCTCCGATAAATGACTTGCACAGAGAAACACGGAGACGGTTATGCCGGAAGCCAATTGCGAAAACTCAACCCGCAATGTTGAGGTCACCGATCAGAAAAGCTATGTAGAACAGTGGGCCCTCGTACACAAAGGCGAACTGGTGGGCATCTACGGTTCCTTTGAAAGCGCCTGGAGCGAAGCCGCCATCAGATTTCACCACCGCCGCTGCATGATCCGCCAGATCAGCGCTTTCCCTCTGACATTAGCTGTCTCCGCCGAAAATCTTCAGACAGAAAGCAAACTGCTGCTCCTGTCTCAGAAATGCATAAGATTCTTCGCCCGCCAGCTGTTTCCCGCCAACGAAATGCCGTTCTAGGCAGGCACCCGGGTCTACCCACGATGTCATCCTGAGCAGAGCGAAGGATCTGCTTTTCTGAGCAGCGGCACGAAAGGGGTGCCCGATCCTTTGCGCAGAAAAGGGTGGGAATCACAATGCTCGCTCAACACAATGTCATCCTGAGCGGAGCGCGCAGCGCGTAGTCGAAGGACCCGCGCGAACAAAGTTCGTGCGAAGCCTTGTGCAGCAAGGCCCGATCTTCAGCAGAAGTAAACTCCTGTCAAGCCCTCTCGAAAGTAACCTCCGCTGTAAGTCGTTAAAAATACGTCACTTACAGATCGCCCAATTTGACCTACTATTTCGCCAAAATTGATATCCTGAATATAGGGACAAGAAACAAAGAGGACACATTAATGATCAGGGCCGGGGCTCCCCCCTAAGTTATTGAAAACACTTAGAACGAAGCTAAATACCGTCGAATCAATGGGATAGCAGAGGATGATCCCCTCGTAAGTCCTTGAAAAATAAAGAAATGGAACCTCAGGGGAGGGGGGAGGGGGCATAAGCGCTAAGATAAGGATTGGAGCTGGGGTCTTCGTTTGCGGTTTGGTTCGCTCAGAGCCGCAGCGACCTCGTTCCAGTTTTGAAGAACCGTTTGAAGTGGCAGCATAGGAGTAATGGCGGCGAGTACCTGATGGAAGGCGAACTGAAATTCACGCCATTGGCTCGGAGTGCGCGGCTTCCGGAAGGAGGTAGCCCCAGGGGGAAATCGTGCTTCCTACCCGTGCCATCTTCTGACTCAGCAAGGCCACGAACAGTTTGCCGTACAACCAGGCGCGGCTGCTCTGGTCATCGTGCTTCGGCACATGTCCGAGCTGGGCGATGGACTTCAATCGCTTAAAGGTCAACTCGACTTGCCATCGCAGCCGGTAAGCCTCTAGGACTTGCTCAGTCCTGGCTTCGGAGGCGGGAAGGGTGGTGAAGACCAGCACATATTCGGCATACTTACGGGTTGCCGGACCTACGCTCTTTCCCTTTTGCTCCTTATCCTTCAACCGACGCTTAGCCCGCTCGATGGCGTCCCGGCTCTTGCGAATCGCACAGACCCGTCCGGCGATTCTTTGCCGACCGGATGATGACCGGGCCTGGCCTGGCAGGATCCATACCGGCCACTCTGCCAACTCTCCGGCCTTGCGTAGGCCGGCTAACGATTCGAGCAATGAGAATGAGGCTCCGCGCTCATTCCACAACGGCAGTGCGTAAGGATTCATACGCACGCAAACGTCCGCATGCTCTTCGACCACCGCCGCAATTCCAGCAGGATGGCAGTAGCCCGCATCGGCCAGCACCAACTCCCCGGGCTGAAACTGAAACCTCCCAAATCTCTCCGCCGCGCCGGCACCATTGGTCGGGGTGAGATCGAAAGAATCGCACTCCAGTGTCGGCAGACGCAGACTGTAATGAATCCGCCACTGGCTTCCCGTCTTGCCCGGTTCTCTGACCACTGTTGCATCCAGCAGTCGCACACTTCTCCCCTCGAAACCCGGCTGCAATTCGACTCCGTTGTCCTTCCACAACTGCTGGCATAGCTGCCTCAGCCAATCCTCGGCATCCCGCAAACGATTCAACAACGTGACATCGGAGACTTCAGCAATGCCCGCTAACTTAGCCTGCACCGCCGTTTCACGCAACGACCACCCGCAACCCACATGCAACAGCAAGGTGCGCAGCAACGCTTCCAGCGAAGGAAAGCCGCGCAACCGTTTCACCGCACCGCTGCTCCTGCCCAACTGCCGCCACTCGGAGGGAAACAGGCCCAGTAACACCTGCCAGTCTTCCAGCTCAGACATGCCCTCAGGCTACCCTTCAGCTCAGTAATCAGTCAATGTTTATTCTTAGCGCTTATGGGGGAGGGGGTACCCATAAGCGCTAAGATAAGGATTGGAGCTGGGGTCTTCGTTTGCGGTTTGGTTCGCTCAGAGCCGCAGCGACCTCGTTCCAGTTTTGAAGAACCGTTTGAAGTGGCAGCATAGGAGTAATGGCGGCGAGTACCTGATGGAAGGCGAACTGAAATTCACGCCATTGGCTCGGAGTGCGCGGCTTCCGGAAGGAGGTAGCCCCAGGGGGAAATCGTGCTTCCTACCCGTGCCATCTTCTGACTCAGCAAGGCCACGAACAGTTTGCCGTACAACCAGGCGCGGCTGCTCTGGTCATCGTGCTTCGGCACATGTCCGAGCTGGGCGATGGACTTCAATCGCTTAAAGGTCAACTCGACTTGCCATCGCAGCCGGTAAGCCTCTAGGACTTGCTCAGTCCTGGCTTCGGAGGCGGGAAGGGTGGTGAAGACCAGCACATATTCGGCATACTTACGGGTTGCCGGACCTACGCTCTTTCCCTTTTGCTCCTTATCCTTCAACCGACGCTTAGCCCGCTCGATGGCGTCCCGGCTCTTGCGAATCGCACAGACCCGTCCGGCGATTCTTTGCCGACCGGATGATGACCGGGCCTGGCCTGGCAGGATCCATACCGGCCACTCTGCCAACTCTCCGGCCTTGCGTAGGCCGGCTAACGATTCGAGCAATGAGAATGAGGCTCCGCGCTCATTCCACAACGGCAGTGCGTAAGGATTCATACGCACGCAAACGTCCGCATGCTCTTCGACCACCGCCGCAATTCCAGCAGGATGGCAGTAGCCCGCATCGGCCAGCACCAACTCCCCGGGCTGAAACTGAAACCTCCCAAATCTCTCCGCCGCGCCGGCACCATTGGTCGGGGTGAGATCGAAAGAATCGCACTCCAGTGTCGGCAGACGCAGACTGTAATGAATCCGCCACTGGCTTCCCGTCTTGCCCGGTTCTCTGACCACTGTTGCATCCAGCAGTCGCACACTTCTCCCCTCGAAACCCGGCTGCAATTCGACTCCGTTGTCCTTCCACAACTGCTGGCATAGCTGCCTCAGCCAATCCTCGGCATCCCGCAAACGATTCAACAACGTGACATCGGAGACTTCAGCAATGCCCGCTAACTTAGCCTGCACCGCCGTTTCACGCAACGACCACCCGCAACCCACATGCAACAGCAAGGTGCGCAGCAACGCTTCCAGCGAAGGAAAGCCGCGCAACCGTTTCACCGCACCGCTGCTCCTGCCCAACTGCCGCCACTCGGAGGGAAACAGGCCCAGTAACACCTGCCAGTCTTCCAGCTCAGACATGCCCTCAGGCTACCCTTCAGCTCAGTAATCAGTCAATGTTTATCTTAGCGCTTATGGAGGGGGTACCCACCCGTCGAGCAGCCTCGCGCCCCTGCCGAACCAGATCCGGAAGCCCAACACCGTAATAAGCATTCCCAATTAACTGAAGCCCCGGCAAAGACCGCACCCGCTCCTCCAGCCGCTGCATCCGCTCCAAATGCCCCACGGCATACTGCGGCAGCGAGCGTGGCCATCGCCGGACGACGGTAAACGAAGGCTCCGGCAACGGTCCGAGGAGCACAGAAAGCTGCTTGCGAGCTAGAGCAACAATCTCGTCGTCCGGAGAATCAAGCAGCATCGGTGCAGACGCGCCGCCAAAGAAGGCGCGCAGCAGAATACCGCCTTCAGGTGCGCGATGAGGGAACTTCTGATCTACGAATGTGCAGGCAAGAAGTGAAGGCGTGCCGGATCGGGCCGCGGCTTTCGAAGATTGTGGCTGCAGAAAGCCGAATCCACGCGGAATCCGCAACGATTTCGCGATCTCCGGCGCAAAAGCCAGCGCCACAACAATCGCTGACGAGGCATCCATCGCCAGCAGTTCGTCAAAGGCAGAATCGAGAGGCGACAGCAGCCCGCGCGTCACATCCGCTGGAGTCGCAACGAGAACAGTGTCAAATTCGGCCTCATAAGACGCAGAAACGCACCATTTTTCCCCGTTTAAAGAGACTTTAAGAACACGTTCCCCCAATCGGACTGAAGAAGGAGGCAATGCCGCTGTCATCCGATCTACCAGCGTCTGCAACCCGGATTTGAGCGTCGTAAAAACCGAAGCATTCGCACCACCGTGGGAGCTTTTCTGCAACGCCGCGATCAGGCTCCCACGCTCGCGCTCCATCTTCACGAACGCGGGCATTACCGCTCGGACGCTCAGCTGATCAACGTCGCCGCCGAAAACGCCAGCCAGCAGCGGCGCGCCAACCGTATCGGTCACTTCATCGCCAAAGTGGCGGCGAACAAAGCTGGCCACCGACTCGTCAGCATCCGGAATAGAGGCCTTGAGCTCTTCCGCCAGCTTCGGCTCCCGCAGATAAGCCAGCCGCGCCTGCCAGCTAAAGAGCGGCGAGCTCAAAAGCGGCTCCCACCTGGTGGGAACCATCATGCGCATGCCATCCGGCATTGCCACCAATTCCCTGCCGCGCACAATGTAGGTCTTTCGCCACCGATCGTTCGACGGAATAATCTCGTCTTCTAGTCCAAGTTCGACAGCCAGTTCGCGCGCCCACGGCTTTTCCGTCACCCACGAATCCGGCCCGCACTCAACCACGAATCCGTCGCGCTGCACCGTCTCGACAATCCCGCCAAGACGCCCTGAAGCCTCATAAAGGACGAATTCGACTCCAGACCGAGCCAGCTCATAGGCGGCGGAAACACCGGCAATACCGCCGCCGATAACGGCGACCTTCATGACTGCGCGAGCCGCCAGAGGCCGTTCTTGGCAATGCCTCGCAGTGCAGCAATGAGCAGCGGAGAGCTGTTGAGCGATCGCGGCCGCTCGACGCGCAGTCCCAGGTTCTTCCCGAAGTCGCGGAAGGCGATATCGATGTCATACAGAATCTCGACATGGTCGCAGAGGAAGCCGACGGGATCGATGATGACCGCCGTGTGTCCTTTCTTGCGTAACTCCGTCAGCGCGTCCTCAACTGTCGGCCCGATCCACGGACCGCCCGACATGCCCTGGCTCTGAAAGGCAAACCGCCAGTCCTTCAGACTGGGAACGCAATCGGCCACGTTCTCTGCCGTAAGCCTTGCCTGCTCCGCATACGGATCGGCTGGCTGGTCTGGTCCCGGCTCGACCGTCCTCTGTGGAACGCTGTGCGCCGTAAACAGCACTGGCACTGGATCACCGACCTCACGCGAGAGCGCGTGCCACAGCGGGCGCAACCGCTCGGCAAAGGCTTCGGCCAGCAACAGGTCGTCAGCCCAGCCCTCAACAAAGTCGATCCGCAACCGATCGCCCGCAGCCGTCTCAACCGCGCGCTTGTACAGCCCCACGCTGGTGCGTGAGTTCTGCGGAGCCAGGCAGATCACCACCGTCGACGTGATTCCGTCGTCCACCATCTGTTGAATGGTGTCCTTGATGTACGGCTTCCAGTTGCGCATGCCCACGTACACCTGAACATCCAGTTCGTTGGCAAGCAGTCGTCCCTGCTTCTGCGTGAGCCGCGTCAGGGGACTCGAACCGATCAGCGAATACCGGTGCCTGATCTCCTCGATCACCGACTCCGGCATCGGCCGTCCACCAGTCACATTGCTCAGATACGCCGGAATCTCATCCAGCGTATCCGGAGTACCATGCGCCAGCAGCAGCACCGCAGCGCGATCACCCACGCCCCACCTCCAACGACAGCTCCCGCACGAACCTGACCACGTGCTGCACGTTCTCTACCGGGGTGCCCGGCACAATGCCATGCCCCAGGTTGAAGATATGCCCCGGCCGCCCTCCGGCCTGAGTAAGAATCGACTTCACCCGTTCGCGAATCAATTCCGGCTCCGCAAACAAAGTAATCGGATCAAGGTTCCCCTGCACCGCGCACGCGTAGTCGAGCGACTTCCATGTCTCCCCCAGAGGAGTTCGCCAGTCCAGCCCCAGCACGTCTGCGCCGGTCTCGCGCATTGCAGGCAAAAGGCTCGCCGTCTCCACGCCGAAGTAAATCACCGGCACACCGAACGATTGCACCTCGCGTATCAAGGTCTTGGTGATGGGAAGCACAAAATCGCGATAGTCTTCGACGCTAAGAACACCAACCCAGCTGTCGAAAATCTGGATGACGTCCGCACCTGCCTCCACCTGCTGCTGCGCGTATTCACGCAACACCGTGACGAGCTTTTCCATCAGCAGCCGCCAGGTATCGGGCTGGCGATACATCATCGTTTTGGTAGCGACGTAATTGCGGGAGCTGCCGCCCTCGATCATGTAGCTGGCCAGCGTAAACGGAGCGCCGCAGAATCCGATGATTCCAATGCGGTCCTTAAAGTGGGCAACCACTCTTTGGATTGCTTCGGCTACATAGCCAAGTTCCGAAGCGCGGTCAGTGCGCAACCGCGCGACATCTTCATACGTCCGCACAGGCTTGTGAACCACCGGCCCTTCGCCAGCCTGGAACTCAAAGTCGAGGCCCATCGGCTCAAACGGCAGCAACAGATCGGCGAAAATGATGGCCGCGTCTACGCCGAGCTTTTCCGCAGCGGTGATTGTCACCTCCGCAGCCAGTTGTGGCTTCCTGCAGATTTCGAGCAGCGAATGGTGCTTCCGCACTGCCTGATATTCAGGCATGTAGCGGCCTGCCTGGCGCAAAAACCATACGGGCGTGCGGTCGACAGGCTTACGCAGGCAGGCGCGCACAAAACGCGTGCCGGACGTAAGCCCCTCAAGTTCAATCTGAGTATTTGGAGAATTTTGTGGCATTGCGGAGATCACTCTTGAGGTTAGCATCCCTGTGCTCTTTTCCGCACCGAGCGCCGTAAGAGTGATCTCCGCTGATTTCTACTTCTTTGCTGGCGGTGGCGGCATCAGATATTTGTCATACCACTCAAAATACCGCTCATACCGGTCGCGGATGAAGCTGGGCCGCGTGAATCCATGAAATTGGCCGGGATAAACGATCAGTTCGGTTGGCACATTCAGGCTGCGCAGTGCCTGATACATCTGCTCGCCGCCCATCAGCGGCACGTTGAAGTCTTTATCGCCGCCCATGAACAGCGTTGGCGTATGAATCCGGTCGGCGTGCAGGAATGGATAGCCAAGCTTCAGATATGTATCAAGGTTTTTCCACGGCGGACCAAGCTCCTGATCGTACTGAATGATGTACTGATCCACACCGTAAAAGCCAAGTGGATTCCCAGTGCCCGCGCCGCTGATCGCCGCTTTGAAGCGCGTCGTGCTGGCGATGGTGTAATCGGTCAGGATTCCACCGTAACTCCATCCACCCACTCCAAGCCGATCAGGGTCAGCCACGCCCTCTTTCACCGCCTCGTCCACGCAGGCAAGAAGATCGATGACTTCCTTGTCGCCCCAATCAGAGAAAATAATCTGCTGGTACGCAGCGCTCCGTCCTGCACTGCCGCGGTAATTCACATTCAGCACGGCATAACCACGTCCGGCAAAGAGCTGCCGTTCCGGAACGAAGGCGTGCGCGTCCTGACCATCTGGACCGCCGTGAATACGTAACAGCATCGGATACTTTTGCCCCGACTGATAGCCAACGGGCAGCGTCAACAGCGCATGCACGTCCGCGCCGTCCTTCGTTTTCGCCTGTAGATCACGGGTCTCGCCGAGCTTCAACTGCGCCACCAGCGCGTCGTTATGCGATGTCAGCTTCCGCAGGGTGCCATCCTCGAATGCGAAGACTTCTCCGGGCGCTTTGTCAGTTGTCCATACGAGGGCGACGTGGCCGTCTGCCTGATTCCGCGTGATCACCGATCCCGGCATGTCTATCTGCCGCTTGATCGATCCATCGCTCAATGCGACCGTCGCCAAATATTCGGAGCGGTCGTCGGTAACGAGAACAGTTACAGACTGGCCGTCTTCGCTGAATGCGGGGGCAGAAACAGCCCTGTCGAGCTTTTCCGTCAACACTCGCGGCTCGCCGCCAGCCGCTGGAACCACAGCGAGCTTGTACTGGTTGTACTCAAGATATTCGGCTCGCTACCGTGCAGGTACGCAATCAGCTTGCTATCCGGACTCCACGCCAGTCGGCCGCCGTCCTGGCCTTCAAAGGTGGTCAGCTTCTTCGGCGCGGAATTTGTTTTCGCGTCGACGACGAAGACGTCCGAGTTCGTCGTTCGGTCTGGATCGGGATCGTGATTGCTGACATAGGCAATGCGCGTTCCGTCCGGAGACCATACTGGGTTCTGCTCGTTGAACTTGGTATCTGTCGTCAGCTTTTCCAGCTTGTGTGTATCGACATCGAACAAATAGAGCAGGGTCGGGGTCGTTTCCGATGAAACGTAGCCTTCGACGTCCTGCTTGAAGTGGTAGCGATCGATCACGATCGGCTTGGGCTTCTCTTTCTCCTTGTCCTTGTCTTTTTCCTTTGCTTCCGCGTCTTTGTCCTCGGAGATTCCGAGCAGTAGCTTCTTGCCATCGGGCGACCACGCATAGAACGACAGGTGATTCTTTACATCAGTGAGTTGGCGCGCCTCACCCCCACGCCGATCCAGCACCCACACCTGCGAACCTTTCGCTTTGCCAGCGCGATCGGATGTGAAGGACAGATACTTTCCATCGGGACTCCAGCGCGGTGCGCTTGCTGAATTCTCGTTCGCGTAGGTCAGCCGTATGTCCTGCGAACCGTCCCACTTCACCATCCAGATGTCCGTGAGCCGCTTGTCCGCGGTTGTGTCGATCGTGCTGACGGTATAGGCAACCCATTTTCCGTCCGGCGAAACCTGTGGATCACCCACATCCTGAAGGCGGAAAAGGTCGTCAAGCGTCATCGCATGCGGCGCGGGAGGCGCTGCTGGTGTGGTGGTTGAGGTTGTTTGAGCTATCAGGGAGCTGAGACCGCAGCAGTCAGAGCAAGCAGGCAGATTGAAGAGCGCATTTTGGTAAGATTAAAGGCTTCGCGTCATACCGACAATAGAAAATCTTGCGGCTATCGATCTCATGCAAACGCTGAGGGCGGCTTTCCCGGTGGGAACGGCGATGGCCTTAGCGATGCGCGATGGTTTCCGCAACCGGTACAGCATAAGGAGACAATCCTGCTGGCTGCAGGTCTGGCTGCACAAGCCACACGTTGCGATCCTTGTAGTAGCGGATGAGTTCGAGATTTTCCGCGTCACTCATCTCCCGCGCCCAGATGACCTTGGAGTTGTCGATGTCGGCAGTGTTGTAAACCCAATCATCAAAGGTACTGTGATCGGCGGAGTATCGAACGATGACCAGCTGCTTCCCCGGAAGATTCTCCAGTTCCGACTCGACCTGAGCGCGTGCCACGCCGACATGGCCCGGACCATGCCACACGGAAGCCCAGGCTGCGCTGGGCCAGTTGGAAAGCTGAAAGTGAAGCGGCTCCGCATACGCTCGCAGTACTGCCAGTATGATCACACAGTCACGAGCAACCGAACCATGGTTGTGCCGACAGGCTGACCGCCCGGCTTCCACACCCTCAGGTGACGCATAGCCTGGAGGCCGATGGCGTAAAACGCCGCCGTGAAGGGCGCAATATAGTGAGGAATGAGGAACGTCTCTACAGACATTCCCACCATAAGTATGGGTATGCATAGCAGGAGGAACCGAACCCTTCGATCAGACAGCACCCGTCGTAACATGATCAGAGGAACCAGCAAGACGATTCCTGCATAAAATGCGAAGGCCCTTCCCACATTTAAATATGTTCTGCGGAATGAAACCGGTCCAGGAGTGGATCTTGCTGAATGTTCCCAGTTCCACGCCAACATAGAATTCCCGCATGACTTTGTGCCTATACACAGGCTCAGGCCGCGGGATTGCCGCGCATAGTAGGGCGTTACCGCATAGGTTGCGCGATTCACTGTATACGGTGGGGTGAGAGGACTACCAAAGGCGCGGTAGTTGTAATACCCCATCCAGGCTGCCCCGGCGATCAGGACCACGAGCGGCAGTACGGTACGGCGAACGAGGAACCGAAGTGGTGGCCTGTTCTTTCCAAAGAGAGCCCATCGCGCCAGAACAACAGCCACCGGCAGACAAAGTAATATGCCTTCGTATGGTCGACTGGTAGCAAGCAGGACGGCGCCAATCGCCATCGACATGCAGTAGCGCATCCCGCACTTTCTTCATGAATCGCGGCAATGCACCCAGCACGAGTGCTCCGCCGAAGCACACAATAGCTCGAGCCAGAGTAGGTGTCGATCCAATAGCTGAAGAGGCCAATCCTCACGACGGCTATCATGCCGCCAAGGAGTGCCCAGTCGGAGGCAGCCATGCCTGCAGCATCC
>CAWHWJ010000008.1:0-37861 GCA_963833015.1 uncultured Acidobacteriaceae bacterium
TCTCCGGCGCAAAAGCCAGCGCCACAACAATCGCTGACGAGGCATCCATCGCCAGCAGTTCGTCAAAGGCAGAATCGAGAGGCGACAGCAGCCCGCGCGTCACATCCGCTGGAGTCGCAACGAGAACAGTGTCAAATTCGGCCTCATAAGACGCAGAAACGCACCATTTTTCCCCGTTTAAAGAGACTTTAAGAACACGTTCCCCCAATCGGACTGAAGAAGGAGGCAATGCCGCTGTCATCCGATCTACCAGCGTCTGCAACCCGGATTTGAGCGTCGTAAAAACCGAAGCATTCGCACCACCGTGGGAGCTTTTCTGCAACGCCGCGATCAGGCTCCCACGCTCGCGCTCCATCTTCACGAACGCGGGCATTACCGCTCGGACGCTCAGCTGATCAACGTCGCCGCCGAAAACGCCAGCCAGCAGCGGCGCGCCAACCGTATCGGTCACTTCATCGCCAAAGTGGCGGCGAACAAAGCTGGCCACCGACTCGTCAGCATCCGGGATAGGCTTTGAGCTCTTCCGCCAGCTTCGGCTCCCGCAGATAAGCCAGCCGCGCCTGCCAGCTAAAGAGCGGCGAGCTCAAAAGCGGCTCCCACCTGGTGGGAACCATCATGCGCATGCCATCCGGCATTGCCACCAATTCCCTGCCGCGCACAATGTAGGTCTTTCGCCACCGATCGTTCGACGGAATAATCTCGTCTTCTAGTCCAAGTTCGACAGCCAGTTCGCGCGCCCACGGCTTTTCCGTCACCCACGAATCCGGCCCGCACTCAACCACGAATCCGTCGCGCTGCACCGTCTCGACAATCCCGCCAAGACGCCCTGAAGCCTCATAAAGGACGAATTCGACTCCAGACCGAGCCAGCTCATAGGCGGCGGAAACACCGGCAATACCGCCGCCGATAACGGCGACCTTCATGACTGCGCGAGCCGCCAGAGGCCGTTCTTGGCAATGCCTCGCAGTGCAGCAATGAGCAGCGGAGAGCTGTTGAGCGATCGCGGCCGCTCGACGCGCAGTCCCAGGTTCTTCCCGAAGTCGCGGAAGGCGATATCGATGTCATACAGAATCTCGACATGGTCGCAGAGGAAGCCGACGGGATCGATGATGACCGCCGTGTGTCCTTTCTTGCGTAACTCCGTCAGCGCGTCCTCAACTGTCGGCCCGATCCACGGACCGCCCGACATGCCCTGGCTCTGAAAGGCAAACCGCCAGTCCTTCAGACTGGGAACGCAATCGGCCACGTTCTCTGCCGTAAGCCTTGCCTGCTCCGCATACGGATCGGCTGGCTGGTCTGGTCCCGGCTCGACCGTCCTCTGTGGAACGCTGTGCGCCGTAAACAGCACTGGCACTGGATCACCGACCTCACGCGAGAGCGCGTGCCACAGCGGGCGCAACCGCTCGGCAAAGGCTTCGGCCAGCAACAGGTCGTCAGCCCAGCCCTCAACAAAGTCGATCCGCAACCGATCGCCCGCAGCCGTCTCAACCGCGCGCTTGTACAGCCCCACGCTGGTGCGTGAGTTCTGCGGAGCCAGGCAGATCACCACCGTCGACGTGATTCCGTCGTCCACCATCTGTTGAATGGTGTCCTTGATGTACGGCTTCCAGTTGCGCATGCCCACGTACACCTGAACATCCAGTTCGTTGGCAAGCAGTCGTCCCTGCTTCTGCGTGAGCCGCGTCAGGGGACTCGAACCGATCAGCGAATACCGGTGCCTGATCTCCTCGATCACCGACTCCGGCATCGGCCGTCCACCAGTCACATTGCTCAGATACGCCGGAATCTCATCCAGCGTATCCGGAGTACCATGCGCCAGCAGCAGCACCGCAGCGCGATCACCCACGCCCCACCTCCAACGACAGCTCCCGCACGAACCTGACCACGTGCTGCACGTTCTCTACCGGGGTGCCCGGCACAATGCCATGCCCCAGGTTGAAGATATGCCCCGGCCGCCCTCCGGCCTGAGTAAGAATCGACTTCACCCGTTCGCGAATCAATTCCGGCTCCGCAAACAAAGTAATCGGATCAAGGTTCCCCTGCACCGCGCACGCGTAGTCGAGCGACTTCCATGTCTCCCCCAGAGGAGTTCGCCAGTCCAGCCCCAGCACGTCTGCGCCGGTCTCGCGCATTGCAGGCAAAAGGCTCGCCGTCTCCACGCCGAAGTAAATCACCGGCACACCGAACGATTGCACCTCGCGTATCAAGGTCTTGGTGATGGGAAGCACAAAATCGCGATAGTCTTCGACGCTAAGAACACCAACCCAGCTGTCGAAAATCTGGATGACGTCCGCACCTGCCTCCACCTGCTGCTGCGCGTATTCACGCAACACCGTGACGAGCTTTTCCATCAGCAGCCGCCAGGTATCGGGCTGGCGATACATCATCGTTTTGGTAGCGACGTAATTGCGGGAGCTGCCGCCCTCGATCATGTAGCTGGCCAGCGTAAACGGAGCGCCGCAGAATCCGATGATTCCAATGCGGTCCTTAAAGTGGGCAACCACTCTTTGGATTGCTTCGGCTACATAGCCAAGTTCCGAAGCGCGGTCAGTGCGCAACCGCGCGACATCTTCATACGTCCGCACAGGCTTGTGAACCACCGGCCCTTCGCCAGCCTGGAACTCAAAGTCGAGGCCCATCGGCTCAAACGGCAGCAACAGATCGGCGAAAATGATGGCCGCGTCTACGCCGAGCTTTTCCGCAGCGGTGATTGTCACCTCCGCAGCCAGTTGTGGCTTCCTGCAGATTTCGAGCAGCGAATGGTGCTTCCGCACTGCCTGATATTCAGGCATGTAGCGGCCTGCCTGGCGCAAAAACCATACGGGCGTGCGGTCGACAGGCTTACGCAGGCAGGCGCGCACAAAACGCGTGCCGGACGTAAGCCCCTCAAGTTCAATCTGAGTATTTGGAGAATTTTGTGGCATTGCGGAGATCACTCTTGAGGTTAGCATCCCTGTGCTCTTTTCCGCACCGAGCGCCGTAAGAGTGATCTCCGCTGATTTCTACTTCTTTGCTGGCGGTGGCGGCATCAGATATTTGTCATACCACTCAAAATACCGCTCATACCGGTCGCGGATGAAGCTGGGCCGCGTGAATCCATGAAATTGGCCGGGATAAACGATCAGTTCGGTTGGCACATTCAGGCTGCGCAGTGCCTGATACATCTGCTCGCCGCCCATCAGCGGCACGTTGAAGTCTTTATCGCCGCCCATGAACAGCGTTGGCGTATGAATCCGGTCGGCGTGCAGGAATGGATAGCCAAGCTTCAGATATGTATCAAGGTTTTTCCACGGCGGACCAAGCTCCTGATCGTACTGAATGATGTACTGATCCACACCGTAAAAGCCAAGTGGATTCCCAGTGCCCGCGCCGCTGATCGCCGCTTTGAAGCGCGTCGTGCTGGCGATGGTGTAATCGGTCAGGATTCCACCGTAACTCCATCCACCCACTCCAAGCCGATCAGGGTCAGCCACGCCCTCTTTCACCGCCTCGTCCACGCAGGCAAGAAGATCGATGACTTCCTTGTCGCCCCAATCAGAGAAAATAATCTGCTGGTACGCAGCGCTCCGTCCTGCACTGCCGCGGTAATTCACATTCAGCACGGCATAACCACGTCCGGCAAAGAGCTGCCGTTCCGGAACGAAGGCGTGCGCGTCCTGACCATCTGGACCGCCGTGAATACGTAACAGCATCGGATACTTTTGCCCCGACTGATAGCCAACGGGCAGCGTCAACAGCGCATGCACGTCCGCGCCGTCCTTCGTTTTCGCCTGTAGATCACGGGTCTCGCCGAGCTTCAACTGCGCCACCAGCGCGTCGTTATGCGATGTCAGCTTCCGCAGGGTGCCATCCTCGAATGCGAAGACTTCTCCGGGCGCTTTGTCAGTTGTCCATACGAGGGCGACGTGGCCGTCTGCCTGATTCCGCGTGATCACCGATCCCGGCATGTCTATCTGCCGCTTGATCGATCCATCGCTCAATGCGACCGTCGCCAAATATTCGGAGCGGTCGTCGGTAACGAGAACAGTTACAGACTGGCCGTCTTCGCTGAATGCGGGGGCAGAAACAGCCCTGTCGAGCTTTTCCGTCAACACTCGCGGCTCGCCGCCAGCCGCTGGAACCACAGCGAGCTTGTACTGGTTGTACTCAAGATATTTCGGCTCGCTACCGTGCAGGTACGCAATCAGCTTGCTATCCGGACTCCACGCCAGTCGGCCGCCGTCCTGGCCTTCAAAGGTGGTCAGCTTCTTCGGCGCGGAATTTGTTTTCGCGTCGACGACGAAGACGTCCGAGTTCGTCGTTCGGTCTGGATCGGGATCGTGATTGCTGACATAGGCAATGCGCGTTCCGTCCGGAGACCATACTGGGTTCTGCTCGTTGAACTTGGTATCTGTCGTCAGCTTTTCCAGCTTGTGTGTATCGACATCGAACAAATAGAGCAGGGTCGGGGTCGTTTCCGATGAAACGTAGCCTTCGACGTCCTGCTTGAAGTGGTAGCGATCGATCACGATCGGCTTGGGCTTCTCTTTCTCCTTGTCCTTGTCTTTTTCCTTTGCTTCCGCGTCTTTGTCCTCGGAGATTCCGAGCAGTAGCTTCTTGCCATCGGGCGACCACGCATAGAACGACAGGTGATTCTTTACATCAGTGAGTTGGCGCGCCTCACCCCCACGCCGATCCAGCACCCACACCTGCGAACCTTTCGCTTTGCCAGCGCGATCGGATGTGAAGGACAGATACTTTCCATCGGGACTCCAGCGCGGTGCGCTTGCTGAATTCTCGTTCGCGTAGGTCAGCCGTATGTCCTGCGAACCGTCCCACTTCACCATCCAGATGTCCGTGAGCCGCTTGTCCGCGGTTGTGTCGATCGTGCTGACGGTATAGGCAACCCATTTTCCGTCCGGCGAAACCTGTGGATCACCCACATCCTGAAGGCGGAAAAGGTCGTCAAGCGTCATCGCATGCGGCGCGGGAGGCGCTGCTGGTGTGGTGGTTGAGGTTGTTTGAGCTATCAGGGAGACTGAGACCGCAGCAGTCAGAGCAAGCAGGCAGATTGAAGAGCGCATTTTGGTAAGATTAAAGGCTTCGCGTCATACCGACAATAGAAAATCTTGCGGCTATCGATCTCATGCAAACGCTGAGGGCGGCTTTCCCGGTGGGAACGGCGATGGCCTTAGCGATGCGCGATGGTTTCCGCAACCGGTACAGCATAAGGAGACAATCCTGCTGGCTGCAGGTCTGGCTGCACAAGCCACACGTTGCGATCCTTGTAGTAGCGGATGAGTTCGAGATTTTCCGCGTCACTCATCTCCCGCGCCCAGATGACCTTGGAGTTGTCGATGTCGGCAGTGTTGTAAACCCAATCATCAAAGGTACTGTGATCGGCGGAGTATCGAACGATGACCAGCTGCTTCCCCGGAAGATTCTCCAGTTCCGACTCGACCTGAGCGCGTGCCACGCCGACATGGCCCGGACCATGCCACACGGAAGCCCAGGCTGCGCTGGGCCAGTTGGAAAGCTGAAAGTGAAGCGGCTCCGCATACGCTCGCAGTACTGCCAGTATGATGCACACAGTCACGAGCAACCGAACCATGGTTGTGCCGACAGGCTGACCGCCCGGCTTCCACACCCTCAGGTGACGCATAGCCTGGAGGCCGATGGCGTAAAACGCCGCCGTGAAGGGCGCAATATAGTGAGGAATGAGGAACGTCTCTACAGACATTCCCACCATAAGTATGGGTATGCATAGCAGGAGGAACCGAACCCTTCGATCAGACAGCACCCGTCGTAACATGATTAGAGGAACCAGCAAGACGATTCCTGCATAAAATGCGAAGGCCCTTCCACATTTAAATATGTTCTGCGGAATGAAACCGGTCCAGGAGTGGATCTTGCTGAATGTTCCCAGTTCCACGCCAACATAGAATTCCCGCATGACTTTGTGCCTATACACAGGCTCAGGCCGCGGGGATTGCCACGCATAGTAGGGCGTTACCGCATAGGTTGCGCGATTCACTGTATACGGTGGGGTGAGAGGACTACCAAAGGCGCGGTAGTTGTAATACCCCATCCAGGCTGCCCCGGCGATCAGGACCACGAGCGGCAGTACGGTACGGCGAACGAGGAACCGAAGTGGTGGCCTGTTCTTTCCAAAGAGAGCCCATCGCGCCAGAACAACAGCCACCGGCAGACAGAGTAATATGCCTTCGTATGGTCGACTGGTAGCAAGCAGGACGGCGCCAATCGCCATCAGCATGCAGTAGCGCATCCGCACTTTCTTCATGAATCGCGGCAATGCACCCAGCACGAGTGCTCCGCCGAGCGCCGCGATGGCTCCGCCCCCAGAGTAGGTGTCGATCCAATAGCTGAAGAGGCCAATCCTCACGACGGCTATCATGCCGCCAAGGAGTGCCCATGTCGGAGGCAGCCATGCCTGCAGCATCCAGCAGATCGCAGCGCACATCAGTGCCATCGCGCAAAGGATGCCAAACCAGGGATGCCCGAACAGCACCTTGCCCGCCGCCAGAACAAGCCCCTGCGCAGGAAAGTACATCGACATATACGTCGGCTTCATGGTGATCTGGAAGCTCTCGAAGTGCTGCCAAATCGCTGGCGTGGGGTTGGTCAACCTTCCCGAGGCGAACGTGTCTCCGGCGAGCAGGAAGCTGAAATCATCCTGGATAAACGGCAGAGGAATAGGACAGAGCGGAAGGATCGCAAGACGCAGCAGCAGAGCCGAGAGACCGACGGTTATGACCGCTAAACGCTTCTTGCGCGCGAGACGACCAAACGCTTGCTCAAGGCGAACAAAAACAGGAACGCCAAGCCTGGGCAAACAGAATGCCATCGCGACCGCAATCACCGTCAGGCCGCATTCGACCATCATCAGCGAAGCGCCACGCTCTTGAGCAGAAACTAGAATCATCGTTTTAGTGACTCGACACCGCTGAGACTATATCCCGCACACTTATCCGGCGATCGGCGGCAACGGCTGGGCCAGCCCGCGAGCAGGTTCCGAATAATATTTCAGAGTTACTCGTCTTCCCGTAGTGTCAAAGATCGGCGTTTTTACGATCCCGAGCTTATGCGCCACAAAACTGGCTGTCGTCCGCAGTACGCCGAGTCCATATTTCGTGCTGCGTTTGAAGCTGATCGAAGAAGCCTCTTCAAAATACTTCGTCGGGCAGGACACTTCCCCAATTCGGAATCCGAACATCACGGCCTGAGCAATCATCTGGTTGTCGAAAACGAAGTCGTCGGAATTCTCGAGCAGCGGAAGGGTCTGCAACAGCTCTTTTGAAAACGCTCTGTAGCCAGTGTGGTATTCGGAGAGCTTTACGCCAAGAAATATATTTTGAAAGGCAGTCAGCATGCGATTGAAGATGTACTTGTAAACTGGCATGCCTCCGCGAAGGGCACCGCCGCCCAGAATACGCGACGCCAGCACCATGTCATACACGCCGCTGCCAACCATCGCAGCCATAGCAGACACGAGCTTCGGCTCGTATTGATAATCGGCGTGTACCATCACCACGATATCGGCGCCGGCAGCGAGAGCTTCCCGATAGCATGTCTGCTGGTTCCGTCCGTAGCCGTAGTTCGCATCGTGGATGAAGGTGCGCACCCCCAGGCTTTCCGAGAGCCGAGCTGTTTCGTCCGTGCTCGCATCATCCACGAGAATCTTGATGTCAACTTCCGCGGGAAGCTCCCGCACAGTCTTTTCCAGAGTTCTTTCGGCGTTGTACGCCGGCATTACAACGGCAATGCGCTTTCCATTGATCATAAAAATCAGTCTCCTGACTGCACTTTCTTTTCGCTCTTCGCGGTCGATACGGAATCTAGCGCGGGGGCGACAGCGTTTACCCCTGACAACGGATAGGGGGAGAACTCCGTTGGTTGCAGGTCCGGCTGGACGAGCCAGACCTTGCGGTCTTTGTAGTAATGGATCAGTTCGAGATTCTTGGTTTCGTCCATCTCCCGGGCCCAGGTGACTTTGGAATCGTCTATGTTGGGAGCGTTATAGACCCACTCATCCATCAAGTCGTGGCTCGGCGAATACCGAACAATGACGAGTTGTTTTCCAGGCAGTCGCTCAAGCTCAGACTCGACATGGGCACGCGCGGTCCCGAACTGTCCGGTGCCATACCAGATCTTGATGGTGTCGGATTTTTGAGCCTTGAGATGAAGGGGCGCCGCATAGAGGCGAAATCCGCCCATCACGAAGCAGAGTGTCACCGTCAAACGCACCAGTGCGGTTCCAACGGGCTGGCCACCCGGCTTCCAAACCCGCAAATGGCGCATGGACTGTAAGCCAATCGCGAAGAACGCTGCCGTAAACGGGGCGACATAGTGCGGAAAGAGAAATATCTCAATGATCATGCCGGCCGTCAGAACAAGCACAGCTACAAGAAGGAACCGTATGCGACGATCGGCAAACACACGCCGCAGCATGATCAGCGGGGGGAGCAGCGCGATTCCAGCAAAAAAGTACACGGCCCGTACGCCCTTGATCAGAGTCTGAGGTAAGAAACCTGAGAGCTTCTGAATGGGCCCGACATCATAGACCTCGTAGCGGCAATAAAAGTCCCGCATGACTTTGTGCCGGTAGACGGGCTCGTGCCGCAGTGACTGCCACACATAGTATGGCGACACCGCATAAGTTGTGCGATCGACTTTGTACGGAAGAGTAAGCGGATTCCCGAAAGCGCGGTAGTCGTAATATCCCATCCAGCAGCCAGCGGCCACAAGCAAGATGAGTGGAATCGCGGCGCAGCGAAAAAGCACGCGCATCGTTGGCCGGTTGCTTCCAAAGAAAATCCACCGGCCCAAAACAAACGCTACCGGCAGGCAAAGCAGCATGCCTTCGTAAGGACGGCTGGTGGCGAGCAGAATGATGCCCACGGCCATCAGCACGCTGTAGCGCAGCCTCACTGTCTTCATAAATCGAGGCAATGCACCCAGAACGAGCGCCCCGCCCAAAGCTGCAATGGACGCTGCACCTGAGAATGAATCGATCCAGTAGCTGAAGAGTCCCAACTGCACGATCGCGAGGATTCCACCGAGAAGAGCCCAGGTTGGCGGCAGCCATGCCTGCAACATCCAGCAAATGGCTGCGCACATCAGTCCTACCATGCACAACAACCCAAACCATGGATGCCCGAACAGCACTTTGCCCGCGGCCAGAACGAGCCCGTTCGCGGGAAAGTACATCGACATATACGTCGGCTTCATCGTGATGTGGATGCTCTCGAAGTGCTCCCACATCGCTGGCGTCGGGTTCGTCAATCTGCCGGAAGCGAAAGTATCCCCGGAGAGAAGAAAGCTGAAATCATCGGGAGAAAACGGATGTGGAATGGGTACCAGAGGCAGAATAGCCAGGCGCAGTAACACTGCGGTGAGGCCAACAACGATGACTGCCAGTCCTTGCTTCCGTGCAAGCCGCCCAAAGACATTTTCAATACGCGAGAAATACCCGGCGCCAAACCTGGGCCAGCAGAATGCCACTCCGATTGCGATCGCGGTGAGGCCACCTTCGATCATCATGAGTGAAGTGCCATGTTCTGGAACTGGAGAGTTCATATTCTAGAAACTCGAATAAGATGGCTTTATGCCCAGCTGCTGGGCTACCGGTCGCTGTATGAGGCTCCTTCCGCCCAACAGCTGAAGTTACCGGGATTGTTCAATGTGACAAGGTCCAGAGCATCTACATCCGCGAGCTTCACACTACCCAGCATGATTCAAGCTCCGCCTGCTCCACAAAACTGCCAATAATAAATGGGGGAGTTTGTTCTACTGATCTCTCTTCCGGGATCAGGAGGTGTAGGTGTTAAGTGTGATACCGATATTAGCGAATGCAGTGTTGATCGAGCTGGCGACGCTGTTCATACCCGCCGTGGCAGCGAAAGCAATCAAAGCGACAACCAGTGCGTACTCAATCAGGTCCTGACCATCTTCGCGCGTGATCAGTGTCTGCATTTTGGCGTAGAAATTCGATAATAGAACTTGCATGGCGAATAGTCTCCGCATTGTTACAGTTGTCCCATCTTCCTTGGAAGGGGAGAGCACGCTCGTACTTTGAATGCTCCCACGTATCTCTCCCAGCAAGGAACAAGGGGAGTTATTGTTTGGTTCAGCCCTTGAGTCGTTCTGAACTAGCTGGTGTACGTGTTAAGAGTGGTGCCGATGTTCGCGAAAGCAGTGTTGATGCTGCCAGCCAGCGACTTCATGCCAGCCGTCGCCGCGAAGGCGATAAGAGCAACAACGAGAGCATACTCGATCAGATCCTGACCTTCTTCACGCATCAGGCTCTGGACTTTGACAGACAACTTCAGAAATGCATTCTTCATTTTGAATCCCCTTATAGATTTTTCCCGGCCCTGGCCGAGCAACCTCTACAAAAGCAAATCGAGAACCATTTCATCGCCGAGTGTTTTGCTATGAGAAATCAATAAGTTACGGGCGGGACTTGGGCTCACAGTGTGAACGCCTGTATACAAGGTCACTCGGACAGGCATGCCGCGTATACAGAGTTCGCCTCTTGGCTGTCTTTTTCTTGGGACTGCTCGGTCCGGAGATGAAGCTCCGACGCGAGCGACTCGTCTCATAGACCAACGAACGAAAGCTTGCTTCAACAGCAAGCTTTCGCCCGTATGGTTACATCTATTTCTTGCGGGGTTGATTGTGGTGCCGGTGGCTATTCGTCGTGGGCTACAGATCTGCAGCAGAGAATTCGAGCCGATCCCCCGGCTTTGTCTGCGTCTGGCTGATAGTGCCGGATGCCAGCTCCAGCACTGAATGTGCAGAGAGGCACCCTGATAAGCGGAAAGGAGGGACACCGCTCCTTGTCTTTCTCACACGATTGTTGCGATCCAGGTAAATCAGATCGATCGGGAACTGCATGCCGAAGGTGTGGACCGCTTCACAAGGAAGTATCCACAAACCTTCTCCGGCAGACAGGTGATCACGCCCCAACAACCCCTTCCTGCGCTTCGCCCCGTGATCTGCCACCTCTACGTTGTTGGCGATAACAGCCTGGCGCGTGAGGTTTGAGATCTTCAGCCGAAGATCACGCTTCGGCTGATGTTTCCGCGCACCGCCCGCACTCAGGCGGCGGATCCATTGAATAATGACTGTCATTGCTGTTGCTGAGGCGCTCCACCACCCGTTGGTATTGGCACGGTAGCACCACCAGAGCTCATACTGCTGTCAATGGTCAGCGGTGACTCAGGTTTCATGCTCTGGACCAGCTTCTCAACCGGCATGGAAGGTTCGGGCGCCGCGAGCGGCTTTGCCCCCGTCACTTCCGGACCAGGATTCGTCATCGGAATACCGGAATTCGGCGGCAGAAATTTGTCAGTGTACTTCAACTCCGGCAACTTCGCGCCAGCAGGTATGGGATCAACAATCTCCGGCGTCACAATCACGATCAGTTCCGTGTTTGTTTTCGTGGTCTCAATGGACTGGAAGAATTTACCCAGGATAGGAATATCACCGATAAACGGGATCTTTTCGAAAGTCTTGGTTGTGCGATTGTCGAGCAGCCCACCGATGACAAAGCTCTGTCCTTGGCTCAATTCAACTTCCGTGTTCACTTTGCGGACGTTAATGCCAGGGACGGTAAATCCTGAAATCGTTACACCGTTCGCATAATCCAGCGAGCTGACTTCCGGAGCAACCTGAAGCCGAATGGTATTGCGCGGCGTAATGGTCGGGATGAAGTTCAGACGAACGCCGAACTCTTTGAATGAGATCGTAACTGCGTTGGTGCCACCAGCACCTGCTCCCTGGACTGTTGGGTAAGGGAACTGTCCGCCAGCGAGAAAGCTGCCCTGTCGTCCATTTTCGACTAACAGATTGGGCTGCGCCAAAACCTGAAGTACATTGTTTGCTTCAAGGGCTTCAATCGTCGCGCCCAGATTAATGTCTTGCCGGAAGACAAATATGTTGAGCAAATTCGACAAGGCTGCGGTAGTAGATGTGGCACCACTCCCGGAACCACTCCCCTGGGTAATTGATGGCGGAGAAAACTGTTGTGTAGTAACTGCGCCAATCGTATTCGCCGCGCCCAGGCTGTAGAAGTTTATGCCTAACGATTTGTTTAAGGTCCGGTCGTAGCTGGCAAAGCGTACTTTGAGAAGAATTTGCTTCTCAGGAGGTGGAACATTGACGTAGAGAAGGTTCACAACCTTACCCACAGTCGACGCGATCTGAACTGCGCGGTCTGAGCTGGCGAGGTCCTTCACAGTTCCACGCAGGAATATGATACCGTTTTCGGCGCTGACCTGTACGGGCTGTCCGGGAAATTCTGTTCTGAGCTCGCGACGAAGTCCTTCGATGCGTTCGGTGGAAGCATCCGATGAGGCGCGAACTCTTACATTGAAGAATTGCCTGCCGCCGTCTGTTTCCCAGATGATCAGGCTTGTTTCGCCGGCTGTCTTGCCGTTCACCATGATTTCCGAGCGACTCACAGCGGCAGCTTCGGCGACATCGCCAGAGGCAATAGCGACCCGCGTGATCGGCCTCTCCGTGTCAAGCAGTACTGTCTTGCCTACGGCAACAAACAGCTCATTCGAGGAATCCGTTGTTGAGGCTTCCATGGCTCGTACCGGAGGAGCCGGTAGTACCTGGGCATGGAGGAACGATTCCGCCTGAAAACCCAACGACCACACACTAAAACCAAGAATTGCAATACCGGTTCGCGTTCTCACTGTTTTTCCTCGCCAGCGACAAATTTCTCTTCACTCCGCTTCGCACCGTTTAGAACTTCGATCACGTAGACGTTCGTAGCGGCTTTGTGCACGCCCGCAGGCCTGGCTTTCGGCGCTGGCTTCATATCCGTAAAGAGCCCCGCCATAGCGACTCCTGGCGGATGAGCCTCTTGCGTATCCAGCGGATTCCGCAACACAAGCTGAATGCGGGTCTGATTGCTGGCCAGGCTCAGGAGTTCTGCCTGTTCGGGCGTCACCAGCAGGTTCACCACCTGCACTTGCTGTGGCTTGCCCTCGTTGTCTTTCTGAATGTCCGTACCGGCTGACAGGACCTGTATATTTTGCAGAAGCGTCTTCGTCTCCGGACCTGCAGCGGTCGCAACCCCAGTCGGAGTACCCGAGATCAGAACGTCCACGCGCATTCCCGGGGTAACGAAACCGGCTACGCCGACTACTTCATCTACCTTGACCGCGCACGCTCTCATGCCCCGTTGAATGGTTGCCGCGAGGCCGCCACCCGAACCAGGCGCCGCCAGGCGGCTGTCAATCACCGGCTCGCCCTGATAAAGATCCGACACCACGCCGCGGCCGATTGCGTCTTCCTTCTTAACAATGGCGCCTTTGGGCAACGGACCGACCATTTGAGCGGTCGTCAGGTCGGTAGCTTGAAGAATGCTTCCGATTTTCACATCGTTGGCAGCCACAATCACGTTCGCGCCCCTGGGCTGCGCGACCGCCATAAGACGATTGCCGACCATGCGATACACAATGAAGCTGCACCCCAGGGCAATCGCAAAAGCGATCAGAAGAATGGTCAATAACCTTCGATTCATTTAGGACACCTACTTGACCCAACTATCCGCTGGGTCAGCCTCGGGGGATTTCCGTATGCGCTAACGGCAATTGCTGTGCCAAAGGAAAAAACCTGCCTTTTTAGTGCGAAATCAGCGGTTTAGAAGGTAAGGCCCGAAAGTAACAGTGAACGTCTGTATACCACCGGAAGCGCAGGTGTAGCCCTGTAGACACGCTCAGCGCCGCCGCCCAGCTCTTTTCAGTGACTTACAGCCACAGTAGATGGCCTAAGAATTGCAACCTATAGAAAGCAGAGTCTCTTGCCCGGAATAACAACCGTGGTTTCCAGCGTTCTTCTGTTACCCCCGGCATGAGATCGAGCGCTTCAGCAAGCCAAAGGAGCCAACGGTGTTCAGCATAGGGGAGATTACGCGATGATGAGGTCTTCCCAGACCATCACCTTGTTTGGTGAAGAGCAGCCCGCACGCTGGAGACCCTCTGGCCCAGTGATGTCGATGCTCGTGCATGGCGTGGCTATGATCGGCCTGTATGCGGGGCTGAAGCACATGCCGAAGGTTGTCGACCCCTGGTCGGAGCGCTATACGGTCCGCATTCTGAACCTGCACCGGCCTACGCCCAAGATTCAGTATGCCGCTTTAAGAGGCCTTGCTCACCCCACGCTGAAAACCGTGAATCATACGGTTGCGCGCGGAGGCGGCCATCCGGCGCCGCCATCGGCATCTCGACATCTCGCACAGTTGGTCGCTGCTCCGCAGACTCTGGTTCAGCCGGATCTGCCACCGAATCTCGTGCTACCGCAGGAAACTCCGGTGCCGCTCGCGGTGATGTGGGCGATAGAGAACAATCCAACACAGAAGATCATTCCTCCGCCTCCGCAAGAGGCCACGAATGCCAATGTTGAGCCTTCTCTGGAGACTCCCAACCAGGAAGTGAAGCTGGCCGACCTCAAGATTTCAGCAACTCCGTTTACGACGGAGATGCCGATGATGCCGGCTCCCAGCACCACATCCCCCTTGACCGTTCGCCGGCCTGATGCACCAAACCAAGTCCCGCAAACGGGATCGCAGTCGATCACGCCGCCAACTCCGGCCAGAGTGATGTCTCTCTCCGATGTGCTGCTGCAGCAGGGTGCAGTTCCCTTGCCTATGGTCAATGAAACGGTGCCCACGGCTGCCTCGAATTCGCTCGCAGCCGAGCGACCAGCGACTACGCCCCAGGACGGCAACGGAGTCACGCCGACCAATCAGGCGGGCACGGGTATCGGAGAGACTTCGGGCAATCAGGGAAACACGGTCGCCGCGAATGGAGAAGCCGGGCAGAATGGTTCCAGCCTCGATAACGCTCAGGAAGTAACTCGCATCAGCCTGCCGAAAGATGGGCATTTTGGGGTAGTAGTCGTAGGTTCTTCGCCGACGGAGGAATATCCCGAGGCAGCAGGAGTATGGACGGACCGGCTCGCCTATACCGTTTACCTGCACGTCGGCCTCGCCAAGAGCTGGATCCTTCAGTACTGCCTGCCGCAGTCTGTCGACGCAGCATCCGAGGGTACTGTTACCCGTCCGGACGCACCGTGGCCCTACGTTGTCGTACGGCCGCATCTCGCCGAGAGCGACACCAATGGAGACGCCATCATGGTTCACGGCCTTATCAATGCCAAAGGCCAGTTTGAGCACCTGGCTGTCGTCTTCCCGCAGCAATTTCCGCAAAGTCAGTTCGTGCTGAGCGCGCTGCAGCAGTGGCAATTCCGTCCGGCCGCGCAGAATGGTGAGCTTACAACCGTCGAAGTATTGCTGATCATTCCCCGCGAATCGTAGTCGCAGAGGCCTCCTTCAGACCGCTTTCCGTCGTGCGCCTTGTCCGCCTGGTGGGGTACATTGGTCGTCGGAGGCCATCGCTGCCGGCGTGAGCATTTTGCTAAATGATGTCCGGCACGCTCTTCGTGCTCTGGCCGCTACACCCGCCTTCACAGTGGCGGCCATACTCTCGTTGGCCATTGGAATCGGCGCGAATACCGCAATCTTCAGCATTGTTGATGGGCTGTTGCTTCGTTCGCTCCGTACGCAGATGCTGAACGGCTCGTCATACTCTGGAACCGGTCTCCCGGCCTGAACATAACGGAAGACTGGTTTTCCACCGCACAATACTTTGACATCAAGAACGGTCACCATGGCTTTGAGCAGGTCGCGATAGCAATCGGTGGCAACTACAACCTCACGGGCTGGGGCGAACCGGAGCGCGTTGGGACGATCCGGGTCTCGTCGAGTTTGCTATCCATGCTGGGACAACGGGCAGCTCTCGGGCGATTGTTTGTTCCCGATGAGGACCTGCCAGGCCGAACTGCCACTGCCGTGCTCAGTTACGGAACATGGGCGCGGCGTTTTGGTTCCGATCCCGGCGTTCTTGGCAAAAAGATCATTCTGAACGGCGTGCCCTATGAAATTGTCGGGGTAATGCCGCGCTCGTTTTCGTTGCCTCGCGAAGTGATGCCGACGCTGGACGGCGCGGAACAAGCTGAGATATTGCTGCCGCTTCCTCTGCCGGCCAAAGCGGCCCAGAACCGCGACCGCGAAGACTACAACATCATGGGCAAGCTGAAGCCAGGGGTTTCCGTACAGCAGGCGCAGGCTGAAATGGATACCATCACGGCGCGACTGCGACATGACTTTCCCGAAGTGTATCCGCCCAACGGCGGCCTGACGTTCGGTATCGTGCCGCTCCTCGAGCAAGTGGTAGGCAACGTCCGGCGCACGTTGTACCTGTTGCTTGGAGCGGTTGGCTTTGTTCTGCTGATCGCGTGCGTGAACCTGGCGAACCTGCAACTATCGCGCGGCGTCGCGCGCCAAAAGGAAATAGCCGTGCGCACCGCGCTGGGTGCAACCCGAATGCGGATCGTTCGCCAGTTGCTGACCGAAAGCGTATTGCTTGCGTTCGCCGGTGGCGCATTGGGCGTCGCTTTGGCATTTCTTGCCTTGCGTGGGGTACGTATGCTTGGTCCACAGAGTGTACCGAGAGTGAACGATGTCGGCATCGGTCTCGCCGCTCTCGCGTTCACGTTCACAGTTTGTATCTTGTCGGCGATTCTGTTTGGACTGGCACCGGCGCTGCGCGCTTCTCGGCTTGACGTGCAAACTACTCTGCGGGACACGAGTCGCACGTCGGCTGGCGTCAGCGCGATTTGGGGACGAGGAAATAATCTTCGCCGCTCGCTGGTGATCGCTGAGATTGCGCTTTGCGCGATGCTGTTGATTGGCGCCGGCCTGCTCATTCGCAGCTTTGTTCGTGTACGCGGGGTAAATCCCGGCTTCAATCCCCACAATGTTCTCACCCTTGAACTGTACATGACGGGCGAACGATACAAGAACAAAGAGGCGGTTCTCGCCGCCTATCATGAGCTTTGGCAGCGGCTGGAAAGCTTGCCGGGTGTCACGTCGGCAGGGGCGGTCACATCCTTGCCACTGAGCCAGATGTTTGCCTGGGGTCCTATCACGGTTGAGGGACGCGTGCTGCCGCCTGGCGAGAAGTTCATCAATGCCGATATCCGCGTTGTCAGCGGACATTATTTCCGGGCGATGGAAATACCCCTTCGCGAGGGCCGGTTATTTAACGACGATGATGTCGCCAACAAACCCGGTGTGGCGATCGTTGACGACTACATGGCGCAACAACTCTGGCCAAACCAGGACCCCATTGGCAAGCGCTTGCATTTCGGAGGCATCAGCGAGACAACCTCTCCCTGGATCACTGTTGTTGGCGTGGTTGGCCGGGTGAAGCAATATACCCTGGACGCAGACTCACGCATTGCGTTGTATGTTCCTCAAATGAAATATATGACGCGCGCCATGAACGTCGTTATTCGAAGCAGCAACGATCCGGTTGCTCTCACCCGGGCAGTCAAGCAGCAGATTCACGAACTCAATCCTGATCTTCCGCTCTACAACGTAACCACGATGCAGGAGCGCTTCGACAAATCGCTGGCTCGCCGTCGTTTCACCATGCTGGTGCTCGGAACATTTGCGGCAATTTCGCTTGGGCTCGCGGTAATTGGAATTTACGGCCTCATCGCCTATCTGATTGGTCAAGGCAGCCGCGAAGTGGGCATTCGGCTGGCGCTTGGCGCGACACGGGCAAACATCATGACACTGATCGTTCGCGGCGGGATGACCCTGGCCTTTTGCGGAGTCGGTATCGGCATCGGAGGTGCACTGGTAGTCGGCCGCTTGATGCGCTCGCTGCTTTTCGGTGTCGGAGTCACCGATGTCGTGACGTTTGTCGCTGTTCCCACTCTTCTAGCTTGTGTCGCTTTTTTCGCGAGCTATATCCCAGCGCGACGCGCTTCCCGCATTGATCCCAGCACATCGTTGCGATGCGAATAGAAAGCCGATTTCACATTAGGCACATATCTGGACAGCCGAATGCCCGGAGCTGATCTCGATTGCCCCTAAGCCGGTTTTGCTTCGAGTATCCCGACGTTCCGAACCATCAGCTTGTCGCCTCCAACCGGGTATACCCCGGTCAGGATGAAGCCTGCTGCCTGAAGGATCGTTCTCCATTCGCGCTCGCTTCGCTCTTTACCGCCGGTGACAGCAAGCATGTTGAGGTCGCTCATCAAGTGGCCTTCCAGCTGTGGATCTGCGTGAGAGACGATCGGCGGCAGGATGAATTCAATGATCAACAAACTGCCGTTCTGCGGAATCACCGCGCGACAGTTCCTGAGAATCGTGATCGCCTCCGCGTCGCGACGCCCGTGCAGAAAATGTTTGAGCATGTACACATCGGCGCCCGCCGGGACCGATTGCGTCAGGTCTGCGGTAATCAGTTCGCATCGGGAGGAAGGATCTTCCTCCGCGAAGCGAGTTTTGGCTGCATCCACGCTGGAATCGAGGTCTACAAGCATGCCTCGCATATGTGGGTTGAGTGCAAGCACTGCAAGAATGAGCGCCCCGCCCCCGCCGCCGAGGTCGGCGACCACCTTCGCGCGGGAGAAATCCCATGCCTCAGCGATAGGCGTGTAATCTTCTGCCGGAGCTGTGCCCATCACAGCAAGAAAAATTGAGTGAGCTTCAGGATCCTGTGACCAGCGGGAAGGTATGTTTGGATCGCGGACCTGAGAGGCCGGCTGACCGGTCCGAACACAGTCGGTGAGCAGAGACCAGCTGTCAGCAAGCAGATCCGCCCAAAAGACGACCGCTGACCAGACAGACTGAGGCACGTCCCTCCGCAGGGGTTTGCCAAAAGGAGTCAGCCGAAAGTGTTCTGGCGTCGTCTCCGCTGTCACGCCCATACTGGCGAGAGCGCGAAGCAGGCGGTACAGGGCATTAGGATCTGCCTGACACTTTTCGGACAGGAAGGCAACGGTACGCACCTCGTCTCCAAGCGCATCGGCAACGCCGAGACGTGCAGCCGCGCAAAGCACGCGGCTGCGAGAATATGCCATTGCCATTTCGACGAGCCCGGTATTCGTCGTGACATTGCCGATGCCGCTGTTAGGTTGGGCCATGAGACACCTCAAATCCAATGTACTCATAGCGGACCAGCTATGCCCACCAGCAAAGTCCGGATTAGTACCGGGAAAACGGCCTTGTCGTCATTTACTTTTGATGGTCGGCCATCCGGAGAGTTGGCACGCAGGGAACGCATCCGGAATTTCTCATCACGCTATGGTTGATTTTTGTTTTCTCGGCCACAGTATGCTGGATTTCCTCGAGCCGACGGGAACGCTCCCGGAAGCGGCAGATCTGCTGAGCCCCGCAGATGGTTACCCGATATGCATCTGAACCCGCGTGACAGCTAAAAAGAAAAGCGTCCTACTGGAGTCCCCGCAGGAATCGATTGAGCGCCTTCTTGTCCGCGAGTCGGCTGCCGTCGAAGGTCTTCACGTTGTGCGCATCCGCTGGCATCGTAAAGACAAATTTGAACCCGACGCCATCGGAACCCGATCGAATGACTTTGGCCAGTACTGCGATGGCGTTTTCGCCATCAGCATTGGTGCCGTCCGTCATCTGAAGCGTCATGATGATCAATGTCCCCGGGTACCAGCGCCTCTCGGTCAACAGGTATAGTCCAGTCTGGCTTATGTTCTGGACTCTCTGTGCTGATGGAGCGGCCCGCTCTCCATCGTAGTAATAGGTAACGAGTGGGGGCGTTACATGTCGGGGAGACCTTCTGGGTTCGCTTGACATGAAATACCGAAATAGTTTCCTCATATAACTCCCTGCAATTTACGGCTACCCCGCTCGCTCCTTCCGATCATTGTGATAGGCGACTTGCTCATTCAGTCGAGACTCCATTTCTTCAGGAGGACAAATGAGCAGCTGGTCTCCCTGCTGCGTCTGTGAAGAGTAAATCGTGTGGATGGGCAGCTGTAAAACGCTCGCTGCATTCGTTCGCAAAGGCGCGATGCGACATGTACGAAAGAATTCAACAGAATGAATGACGCGATACTCTTCATCCAGGTAAATCAGGTCGAGCGGAAATAGCACTCCAATGGTATGGACTCCGCTTGAGGGCACCATCCACAGTCCCTCGTCATACTTCAACCTTAGTTTTCCAATTAATCCCTTGAGGCGTGCGAAGGAGGTATCGGCGCGAGTAATGCTCAGACTGAGAAAGCATTCGCGCGTCTGGTTGTATACACAATATTTTTGCTTTTCCAAGTCTGCCTCCTTCCTTTCAGGGTGTGTCCGATCAACAAGTGTTAGTTCTGGTCTCGGAATAGTTATCAAAGCGGGGCCATCGTTTCATCTTTCCTGCGCATGGTCTTCACCGATCTACCTCGTTCAGAAACGTGGAGGCTCCTGCTCCATCATCAAAAGTCTTGCGACTATCATGAGAAAGCATCTCCACGGAGCCTCCCGTGCCGTACGCTGGTTTCGGTCCACGTCGGCAAGCGTGTTCAATCGGGCAGCCAGAAATCTCTGCAGCCCGGTTGAACACGCCCGATACAGGGTTCCTGCGCCGCCAGTTCCTTCCGCGTCCATACCGTTCTTCACCACAGCTCCGAATCGGCGACGAAGATTCTCTTGCACCCGAACTGGCGGGTTTTGATTAGTTAACGCTGGTTCTGCGGCGCTGGACCAAAATGCCAAGCACAATGACAAAGAGAACGCCGGCAACTACCCGGATAATCGTTACGCTATCCATTTTAAAATCCTCCTTCTTTCTAGATCCGATCGAGCACCCTCGATACGGTGTTCACTACCACCAACTCGTGCTGTGTTCGAGCCCTCGACTGGCTATAAGGCTCAACTGCAGGCGACCTGGAGGGTTTCGCTCACTACTGAACGCGCGTTCTACGACGCTGGACCAGAATGCCCAGCACAATGACAAAGAGTACGCCGGCAACTACCCGGATAATCGTTACGCTTTCCATGTCGATCCTCCTTCCTCTCAGTGGGTAAGATACTTCTGAAATGATTCCGCCATGACAATACCGGCGGGGCCTAGGGTGACCAGAAACAGTGAAGGAAAGATGAAAAAGACGAGCGGGAAGACCAGCTTGACGGTAGTCTTCGCGGCCAACTCTTCCACCTTTTGCTTACGCTGCGTTCTTAACGTATCGGAATGAGTGCGCAGTGTTTTTGCGACACTCGTTCCAAACCTTTCCGATTGAATAAGGATGGTGGCCAGGTTGCGCACACTCTCCACCCCGGTACGATCGGCTAAATGTTTCCACGCATCTGCGCGGGAGATTCCAGCGCGTTGTTCCAGCACGGTGACGCCCAGTTCATCGGCGATCTCCGGCTGCGCTCCTTCCAGTTCCTGAGCGGTGCGCGCCGTTGCATGGTCCAGACTCAATCCGGCTTCGATGCAGATGACCAGCAGATCGAGCACGTCAGGCAGGCCGCGACGTATCTTGTTCTGCCGTTTTGAAATTTTCCGCCCCAGCCAGAAGTCAGGTCCGATATACCCGATTCCCAGCGCGAAGGCATAAACGATAAAAGGGTTGAATGCCCCGGCACCTGAGACCAGCGCCAGCAGAGCTAGAAACGCCGGAGTAAACACCTTGGCGCCATAAAGAATCTTCGGCGCTGATTCGGAACGATAGCCAGCGCGGACCAGCCTTTGCTGGACGACTGAAATCTCTGCCTGGCTCTTTGGCAGAATGCGTTCCAGGTGACCCATGGCATCGCCTAGAGAAGAGCTCGTGTACTCGAAAGCGTTCTTCAGACGCGTCTGCTTTGAGCGCGGCGTCACCACATCTCTGAGGCGCTTCATCATCGCTTCGCGATAGAACAGCAGAAGGCCGCCGCTGCCAATCAACAGGAAGATTGCGAGAAACGTAATTGCTGCAAATCCCATAGCTAACCCTTCAAACGTCCATCCGGACGATCTTCCGAATAATCAATGCGCCCATGATCGTCATGCTGCCGGCCGCATAGAGGAGCTTCACGCCGATTGCGCGCTTCCACAAAAGACTCATCGTGTCCGGATTGACCAGATACAGAGCACATCCGAGCACCACAGGAAGGAAAGACAGAATCCAACCCGTCAAACGTCCCTGCGCCGTGTGAACCATGATCTGGCGCCGCATGCGGAATCGCTCGCGAATCACCTGCGACACTTTGTCCAGAACCTCGGCAAGATTTCCTCCGGTTTCCTTCTGGATCAGAATCGCCGTCGACACCATGTTCAGATCCTGCAATGGAACCCGGGATTGCAGATTGTGCAGCGCTGTTCTTAGTTCGAGGCCGTAGTTTTGTTCCTCGCAGCAGATTCTGAACTCCGTGCTGATTGGATCAGGCGATTCCTTGGCGACCAGGTCGAAAGCGGAAATCAGGCTCTGACCTACGCGCAATGCGCTCACCATCATGTCAAGTGCTTCTGGCATCTCCGCCTCAAACTTGCCGAAGCGCTTCTTGCGTTTCCAAAGCACGAACATAAAAGGCGCGCCGCCTATGAGCACTCCGATCAACAGGGCCAGGATCACAGTCCGCGACCATAAGAACATCAGGTACGCCGGAGCTACAAAACCCGTCATACACATCAGGATCAGCGCGCCTGCTGTCCATTTCAGATTGGCCTGATAGAGCAGCCGGCTCAACCGCGGCGCAAGGTCGACCTTCAGCAGCAGCCGGTTCATCCACGGAACAGCGCTGAACAGTTCCTGCTTGCGGATATCGACAATCTCATCTTTAAAAATGTCCGGCTTCTCGACCGCAAGAGTCGATTCAAGTACAGCCAGGGTCTTCTTGGTCTCCTTGGAAACACCGACACCGCTCCCCACGAGGACCAACACCAGGACCGCGAAGACACTCACAAATACAATCAGTATCGGCAATAACATATCTTGATCCTTGCCTCTCTAATTCACTTCCAGCACGCGTTCGAACATGCTTTGCGGGAAGATGATGCCGGACACGCGGAGCTTTTCCAGGAACTTCGGCCGTATTTGGGTGGGCATGAACGCGCCCAGAACTCTCCCATCCGGACCAATACCCTTCTTCTTGAAAGCGAAGATCTCGTGCATGGTGATCACGTTTTCCTCCATGCCCGTAATCTCAGAAACGCTGACTACCTTGCGCGTGCCGTCGCTCATACGCGATACCTGAACCACAATCGTGATTGCGGCGGCAATCTGCTGGCGCACGGATTTCTCCGGCAGATTCATGTTGGTCATCGCGACCATCGATTCCAATCTGGACAGAGCATCGCGCGGCGTATTCGCGTGGATCGTAGCCATGGAACCTTCGTGACCGGTATTCATGGCCTGAAGCATGTCAAACGCTTCCTCGCCACGGACTTCGCCGAGGATGATGCGGTCCGGCCGCATACGGAGACTATTGATGAGCAGCTGACGCTGACGAATGGCGCCGACGCCTTCGATGTTTGGCGGCCGCGTTTCCAGTCGCACGATATTCTGCTGCGCGAGCTGCAGTTCGGCTGCGTCTTCGATGGTGACAATGCGCTCTGTTTGCGGAATGTACGACGACAGGATGTTGAGGAATGTTGTCTTACCGGCGCCGGTACCTCCGGAGATAAGGACGCTGAGACGCGCCCGCACTGCGCCAGCTATGAGTTCCAGCATCTCCTGTGAAATACTCTTCAGCTCCACCAGCTGATTTGCGGCAACCGGACCGGTACCAAAGCGACGAATCGACAACGAGGGGCCATCAAGCGCAAGCGGCGGAATAATAGCGTTCACACGGGAACCGTCCGGCAGGCGGGCATCCACCATGGGTGAAGATTCGTCTACTCTGCGGCCGACGCGCGAAACGATGCGGTCAATGACCTGAAGAACATGGCGATCGTCGCGGAAGGAAGCGTCTGCTCTTTCCAGGCGGCCGCCGCGCTCGATAAAAATCCTGTCTCTGCTGTTTACAAGAATGTCTGAGATCTTCGGATCGCGGAGCAGCGGTTCCAACGGGCCAAGGCCAAAGACCTCGTCGAGCAGGTCCGACTGAATCTTCTCCTGCTCGCTGTAGTTCAAGGGCACGCGCTGGTCATTGATGATCTCGGTCACCATGGCGGCCACCGCCTGCCGCGCCTGGCTGGAGTTCACACGCGACAGCTTTTCCAGATCCAGCTTGGAGATCAGTGTCCGGTGTACTTCCGTTTTAAATTTCTCGAGAATCGTATGTTCCACGCTATGCCATCCGTTCCATCACTGCGAAAACCAATACTGTCGCCATCAGAAGAGCCCAAATTTCTTTTTCTTATCCGGAGCGCCGGGCAGGCCACACGCTGTTCTGGCCATCTGCCGAATGACCTGTGAAATCGGGGAGTCCTCCATTGCAAGCGGCGTAGCCGTGTTCTGCGCGCGCCTGGCGGCAAGGTAGTCGCTGGGAATTTTCCAGTTGACCGGCCTGGTCAGAGCCTTCGTAATGTTTTCCTCGTCGATACCCAGCGAGCGAGGAAGAAAACGGTTGAGCACGATCTCAAGCTGCGGACCACCGGACGAAAAGAATTCGGAGATGACGCGGTTTGAATTGCGCAGCCCCGCGATGCTCACCTGCGTAATCAGGTAGACCACGTTTGCGCCCTTGAAAAGCGTCTTGCAGGTTGCGCCGATGCTTGATCCCGCGTCAATCACCACGTTGTCGAAGTCCTGCCTCGTAACGTTCAACAGCTTCTCAACGGCCTGGTCTGACAAAGGAACCGGCACATATCTGTCAGGCGCGGCGAGTACTGATAATCCCGAACGATGCTTGGTTAGAAGTGTCGTCAGCAGGTTGGAATCCAGGCGATCTGTGCTCTCAATCGCATTCGCGGTTGAAAACTGCGTCGTTATCCCGAGATCGATAGCCACATTGCCAAGAGGCAGGTCGAGATCGATCAGGACCGTGCTCTGACCGGACTCCTTCGCAAGCATCAAGGCAAAGTTGCTGGCTACGGTCGTAACGCCCGATCCGCCCTTGGCGCTGGCGAATACGAACAGCTTTCCTAAAGCTTTCTTGCCACCGCGAGCAGCGGGGCGCCGCACCGAAGCGCGAACCAGAGCCTCTGCAATTGCGCTGGGAACAATCGGAGCGGTGATGAACTCGCGCGCTCCTGCGCGCATGCAGCGAACCAGCAATTCCGAATCCGCCTGCGCCGAGTACACCATCACGGTGGTCGAGGTGTTGCCGCAGATGTTTTCTACCAGGTCGAGCGCATGCTCCGGATTGCTGTCCAGCTCAATGATGATGACGTCGTACTCAGCGCTCAGCAGCTGCGGAAGATCATCCAGCCCCGGATAGGCGGGAAACTCGCGGGTTGCATTCGTCTGCGATCCAGCCAGAGCGCTGGCCATGGCTTTGCGATTTGTCCCTTCCGGGCCAATCAGCGCAATCGACAAGGTATTCGTGCCGAGCGCGTCCGCATCCTGAGTAAACGCCGATATCATTGGTTTCCGACTCCCTGCCGTTCGCAGCTTTCCCGTCGATCGCATTTAGACAGGCGTGTTGTGAACAATGCAGTCATAATTCCTGTTTCCCGACCTTCAGAACGCAAAGAACGAAATAAGCGTCCCGATGGCAATCGCCGGAGCGTATGGCATCTTTCGCGTCCGGGGGTTATCGAGTACCAGCTCCGGATGCGGGCGCAGCCCACGATCCTTCACGCTGAAGAGCAGTTCGCCCGCACCGCTGAACAATTCCCCAAGAAATCCGCCGCAGGCCGCCCAAACGAGTACCATCACGCCTCCGGCTATGCCTGTCAGGACCAGCGCGAGCATAAGTTGCGCTGGTCCCACCCAGGCTCCGATAGCGGCACACAACTTCACATCGCCCATTCCCATGCCGCCCATCAAGCTAAGAATTCCGAAAAGCAAACCACCCAGTGCCCAACCGGCAAGACTGTGTGCGATCCCGCTCCACCCATGGAGCCAGCCCGATACCACCATCCCCGCGATCATGAACGGGAAGACAAGCCAGTTCGGGATGCGGCGGCTGCGCAGATCAGTGAACGTCGCGACGACGAGAACAATCAGGGTCGGCCACCAGGCGATTGAATGCATACACAGGCTTCTTTCTACCGATTCGAGGGAGGAACGTTATGGAAGGAGCAATTCTCCGTCCAAATCGCCGAAGCCCGATAACCGCATGAATTCAGCCCCTTAGCGCATTGTCGCCCGGCTAGTGTCCACGTCCGTTTACAGGAGATCTCCGAGAGTGAATCAGCATATATACACCCTCATTTGCCCTGATTTTGTGCCAAGGCAGTGCGAGGAAAGAGCAAAGGCAGGTCGGAAATCGGTGCTATGACAAAATCGTGCCCGCCGGCAGAGACGGTGCGCAGACTTCCCGCCGGAAGCTGGCTCGTGACCTTTTTCATGTACGCCTTGTAGGCGTCACCCTGGTTGGGAAGCGGGAAGATGACAAACTGGGAGTAGGGGGCAGACGGCAGCTTCGCGAGCAGAGTGGTATCTCCGCCCAGCATGGCAAAGATGCGAGTACCCTCTCGCAGTTTCATCTCCGGGCACTGGAGAGTGAGATAGGCGGGCAGATAATACCCCGCATCCCGATAGCCGAGGAAATGCGAATCAAAGCCCACGATCAGCGTGTTGCTCGCTGGCGCAACCTGTGGAAGTGCATGCAGAACCGACCGCAATTCGGCCTCGAATCGCCGCACAGACATATAAGAACAGTAAAGTGGCGATGCGACAAAGATACCGACATTGACCGCCGCACAAAGTGCAATCACCGCCAGCTTAAAGGCTCTCGGCCGCGAACTGTTTTCATACCATTCAGACATCGAAAACCCAGCCAGATACACGCAGCCGGCGACAGCAGAAGCAGATATCCGCTGTTGACGAATTTCAGAAAAATAAAGGTGAAGAAGCAAAGAGCCGGAGCGATCCAGACAAGAGTGAATATCTTTTTCCCGCGATCGGCCGGAGCCCTGCGATGCAGCCAGCGCAGCGGGACCAGAGAAGTAAGCCCGAAGGTCAGAAAATAGATAAAGACAATCGTAGCTGCGCGATCAATCGAAGTAGCAGGCGAAGAGTTGAATACCGTGTCTTTTGACGGGACTGCTTGCCAAAGCGAAAGCAGCGCGCCGAAGTAGGCGTTAAAGCCGCCACTGGCTGCAATCATCGGCAGGAACCAGGCGATAAGAGTAAGCACAAGAGCCAGCATCCCCGCGAGCATTCCTTTCAGCCTTACCTTGGTCAAAGAGAACAAAAAGATGGGCCCAAGAAACAGGATCGAAGATGGCCGCACTCCGGCAGCGACTCCCAAAGCAATGGCGGCTGGAACGATATATCCATTGCTTCCGCTGTACACTCGCCAGCAAAGATAGCCCAGAAGCGCCGAAAAGAAAGCTTCGACGCTATAGGTCAATGCAACAATGCCGTGGAACCATGCAAGCGGAGAGAACAGAAAAAGGATGCCGGCAAATCGAGCGGCCTTCTGTTAAACCAATCCAGGGTCATGTAATAAACAAGGACCACCACGCCGCAACTGGCGATAATGCTCAGCACGACAAGCGCAAGATTGGCATCGTGACAGACGAGATTCAGCAGCCGCCCAAGACATACATATAGGAAGTAGCCCGGTGGATGAGGCTGGTGAACGCGTGGAACGAAATGCTCCATACCCAGCGCAAAGTTGACCGAATCCAGGTCATAGAGATAGTGGCTTCGAAACACAAAGCGGGTGATAGCAACGGCAAAAATCAGAAAAAAGACATCCAGCTTCCGGGAACGCATGCCGGAATCACTGCATCTGGGATGCCATACACTCAGAAAATAAGCGGCATTCCCTATCTCACCTCAGCATTTACGCACTGCTTGCGACACTTGCTGGCGCCCGCCTGAACAAAAGCGTCGATGATACACCCGAATACAACGAAAGAGTAGTTTTTGCAGCGGATTCACCTAATCGATGGAGTAGAAAAGAGGTTACTTTTAGGGGGTATTCGAAGTTCCATTATTTCTTTTTTTCAGAAAGTTACCAAGGTACTATCGACCTTCTTGACAGAATCCGATAATTATCTAAGACACACAACTGATACTTGAATATCAGAGAGATTCTCCCTAATTGAGTGGAGAGCGTTGAACAGAAAATTATTGCATCGTGGCCCCCGCTGGTTCCTCCCCCATTGCGATGCTGCGAAACGTACCCTTCACTGTAAGTGACGCTGGCAATTGTTTCGTTGCATCTTTTAGCGCAATGTCAAGGAGCATGCTGAACCATGTTGAGGATTGGGGACCATACGCGAAGACTACAAACTGCAGCCTCTTCTTTCTTCTGCTTTGGGTAAAGAATTTCAGGTCATCCTCGAATCTCAAGAGGAGGGAATGTCTCAGCTGCTCACTTCCGACGGCTGCGACGTTGTGATTCTCGACCTGGACTCGAATTACGCTTCGCTCGATCGCAGAATGAAATACTGCCTGGAAATTGCCACGCATCCAGTTCCGTCTGTCGTGATGGCGGATGACAGCCTGCGTGCTTCCGCAATTGAACTCGTGCAGCTCGGCTCGCATGGATATTGTCGCAAGCCACCTTCAGTTCGCGAGCTGAAAGCGATGCTGCTCAGAGCGCGTCGAACGCCGCGTTCACCCGCGAGTCCAAAGCTCCACCGCAGCCGGTGGAAGAACCTGTGCAAGCCAACCGAACGGCCAACCGCTCGCAGCAGATGCTCGACAAAGCAAAGCTGGCGATTCAATGCGATCAGATGATCGGTCATTCGCAGCCCATGCAGCAGGTTTATGAACTTGTGCGCCGCGTTGCCAACCTTTAATGCATCGGTACTTGTTACAGGAGAGAGCAGAAAGGGCAAGGAGCTGATCGCGAGAGCTATCCATAATACGGGGGCTCGCTATACCCGCCCATTCGTTGCTGTGTCCTGCGGCGCTATTCCGGAAACCCTGATCGAGGCTGAGCTCTTCGGCCATGAAAAAGGCGCTTTCACCGGGACCGTCGGAGCGCGCGAAGGCTATCTGGAACAGGCAGGCGAAGGTACGATCTTCCTTGATGAAATCGGCGAACTGAGCTTGAGCACGCAGGTAAAGTTGCTCCGGGTTTTGCAGCAGCGTGAGTTCTCCGAACATGGCAGCAGCCGGCTCATTCCCCTGCGCGCGCGTCTCGTCTTTGCCACGCACCGCGACCTGAGTGAGATGGTCGCGCAAGGCGCGTTCCGGCAGTTTTTTTTCTACCGCATCAACGTCATGAGAATTGACGCTCCTTCCCTGCAAGAGCACCCAGAAGACATCCCGTCGATCGCCATGCACTTCCTGCGCAAGTATTCACAGGAATACGACAAGCCGATGCATGAGATTGAGCCGGCTGCCGTGTCCCTCCTGCAACGCTATTCATGGCCCGGAAACGTCCGGCCAACTGGAAAACGTGATTCAACAGGCCATCATTATTTTCCAGAGCGACAGCATTTGCGCAGAAGATCTGCCGCACACCCTGCGGGAAGAAGACGTCATCAGCATCAACGACTACCATCCCGATGGCTCATTTGAGCAGCAGCTGCGCGATTACAAGATCAAGCTCGCCGCGTCCGCTGTGCGGGAACACAACGGAAACAAAACGCTCGCTGCGCGCAGCTTGTCTATCTCCAGAGCGTACCTGCACCGGTTAATCCGTCTTGCCGACCAGCCCCAATCAGGATGTTCTTGGCTCGTCCGATATACAGGAATACGGCACAGCATGAGCACCGCATCCCTCACCGTCGATCAGACGGGGGTTTCAGCGCGCACCAATCTATTGCGTAGTGTCTTCTCCTTCCCCGTCATGCTGGCAAGCCTTCTGGTCGTGCTTGCCATGCTCACCGTGCGGGGTCGTTTCGACGACCCGGATATGTGGTGGCACCTCAAGACAGGTGAGGTCATCTGGAGCACTCACGCCGATTCCGACAAACCGAGCTTTTTTCATACACTGCCGGCCACCAGGCATTCGTTCCCCAGGAATGGCTCTCTCAGGTGCTTATCTATGGCGCCTATGGATGGGCGGGCTACCCGGGCCTGATGCTCTGGCTCTGCTTTTTTACCTCCGCCTTGTTGATTGCAGGCTATGCCTTGTGCTCCCTTTACTCAGGAAATGCGAAGGTAGGCTGGGCAGGAGCCCTCGTCATTTGGCTTTTCGCCAGCGTCGGCTACGCGATACGCCCGCAAATGATCGGCTATCTCCTACTGATTCTCGAATTGCTGGTTATCCATCTCGGGCGCACCCGCAACCCTTCGCTGGTTTTTCTGGCTGCCGCCCATCTTCGCCCTCTGGGTAAACTGCCACGCGTCCTTCTTCCTTGGCATGGGTCTCGCAGGATTGATATTCGCCTGCTCTTTCTTCAATTTCCAGGCAGGGCTACTTGAATCCTCGCGCTGGGAACCGCGCCGCCAGCGCATCCTGGCTCTGACATTGGTTCTTTCAGCAGCGGCTCTGTTCCTGAATCCATTCGGCGCAAAGCTCGTCTTTTACCCGCTGGATTTCATGCTGCACCTGCCCATCAACCTTAGCGCCATTTCAGAATGGCAGCCCCTTCCTATGACCAGCGTACGCGGCATAGCATTGCTCGGAGTCCTCGCGTGCATCTTTCTTACGGTGATCATGCAGCGTTCGCGGCTCTTCTGGCATGAACTGGTGCTGTTGGCCGCAGGCACATGGTTTGCTGTGCACCACGAGCGAATGGCTTTTGTCTTCGGTATTCTTGCCGCACCCATCGTGTCGAGGCTTCTCGCAACTTCGTGGGACGGCTATAAACCCGAACAAGATCGGGCCTGGCCCAATGCAATCATGACCATTGCGGCCCTGTTGATTGCCTTCTGGATGTTCCCCACTCAGCGCTCCATCACGCAGCAGATAGAAGACAGGAATCCCGTAAAGGCAGTCGAGTTCATCAAGACCCACCATATCTCCGGGAATATGCTGAACGATTATCCTTTCGGCGGATACCTGATCTGGGCCGCGCCGGATCATCCCGTCTTTGTGGATGGGCGCGCCGACCTCTTCGAATTCGCCGGCGTCCTGGATCAATTCGGCGGATGGGCAACTCTCCATGGCGATCCAAATACGCTGCTGGACAAATACAAGATCGATTTCTGCCTGCTCGACAGCAACGCCCCGATGACGCATATCCTACGACTCCTGCCGGGCTGGAAGACGGTCTATTCTGATGACAAAGCAATCATTTTCGTAAGAACCACGGCCGCGAGTTAACTCGCGGCAAGCCTTTTATCCCAGCGTCGTTTCTTCTCATTTCATCCCATCCCAATCAAAAGCTTTCAATGCCCTGCACCATCGCAGGCATTGAAGCATGTAGCTAACCTCAGCTACTGTATTCAGGGACTAAAAAGGGGCACCCAAAACGACCCCTGAGGAGAATCGAACTCATGAATAAGGCTCTCGTATCGCGTCGCGCATTTCTGCAGACCACAGCTGGTGCGGCAGGCGCATCCATTCTCGCCGGATCAAACTTCCTCGATTCCGAACCAATATACGCGGCATCGCAAGCGGTTGCGCCCAGCGATCAGGTACGTTTTGGAATCATCGGCATCGGCATGGAGGGCTCGAACCTGCTCGCGACCGCCATTCAGCTCCGCGGCGTGGAATGCGTAGCCGCCGCCGATCTTTATGACGGCCGGCACGAGTTGTCGAAGGAAATCGTCGGCAAGCCCATCCGCACAACGCGCCGCTACCAGGAACTGCTCGACGCGAAGGACATTGACGCCGTCATCATCGCGGTTCCCGACCACTGGCACAAGCAGGTCGTTGTCGATGCCTTAGCTGCGGGAAAAGACGTGTATTGCGAAAAGCCCATGTCCCACAATCCTGCCGACGGACTGGCAATGGTCGCAGCCGCGAAGAAGACCGACCGCATCGTGCAAATCGGAGCGCAGCGCACAAGCTCCGTTCTCTGCGCCAAGGCAAAAGCACTCTTCGATCAGGGCGCAATCGGCGATATGAGTCTGATCGAGGCCACCTATGGCCGCAACGACCCCAACGGCGCCTGGGAATACCCTCCGCCGCCCGACCTGTCGCCGCAAAACCTCGACTGGGACACATGGCTGGGAACCGCGCCGAAGAAGCCTTTCGATCCCTACACATTCGCGCGCTGGCGCTGCTGGAAAGAATATGGAACCGGAGTCGCCGGAGACCTGCTCGTACACCTGATCAGCGGCATGATGTTTGTTCTCGGAATCAATGAGTTTCCAAAGCGCGTCTCCGCATTCGGAGGCATCTATCGCTGGAAAGATGGCCGCAACATGCCCGACGTGCATCCCGTCCTCTTCGAGTACGACAATGTCCCCGTCTATATGCGCCTCACATTAGGAACAGAATCGACGGAAGTGACCCGCTTCATGGGTTCAAAAGGCATCATCGAGCTTCGCGAGTTCAGCGTCAGCTACACCCCGCAGGCAGGGGTGGACACCTCGCCGAGCTACTACTCCGGCTCCTTCCCTGCCCGCCTGAGGAATGCCTACGTCAAGCAATGGCATGAAGTGCATGATCCGGTCCCCGGACAAGAGCCCGCCCCTGAGACGATCACCTACAACGGAGACGACTACGACGACCTCAAGCCGCATCTCTACAAATTCTTCGAAGCTGTTCGATCGCGAAAGCCCGTCGTGCAGGATGCAGTCTTCGGCCACAACGCCGCCCTGGGCTGCCACCTCGCCAACGAATCGTACTTCCGCAAGAGCCCGGTGTACTGGGACGCGGCATCGCAAACCATCAAGTCAGGAAGCTGATTTGACACTCATCCAGGATGGTCTGATCCCGTGAAACTGAAAAATTCAATACTCGCAATCGCAATCGCTTTCCTGCTGTGCACCGCAGCATGCTATGCACAGAATCAGCCATTCCTGGGACGCTGGGACCTGACGCTCAAAGCCTCAGGCAACGAATACCCATCCTGGATCGAAATCAGCGAGGATGGCGGCCAACTGAAAGCGCTGATGGTCGGACGCTGGGGCAGTGCGCGCCCACTTCCTAAAATTCAAATCGAGAACGGCGTTCTCACCTTTGTCTCTCCCAAGGAAGAAGAGGGGAGCGATCATGATCTGGTCTTTCAGGGAAAGCTCGTAGGTACCAGTCTCACCGGAACGACAATCGGCCCGGACGGAACTACGTGGCAGTGGGTAGGCGAAAGAGCGCCCACCCTCAAGCGAGCGTCCGCGCCCAAATGGGGCAAGCCCATCCAGTTATTCAACGGAAAAGACCTGACGGGCTGGAAGATGAACAAGCCCGGCCCGCCCGTCTGGACCGTCCACGACGGAACTCTGGTAAGCCCCGGCAATGGTCCCGAACTCTTCACCGATGCCAAATTTCAGGACTTCAAGCTCCACCTCGAATTCAACTGCGGAAAAGATGCGAACAGCGGCGTCTATCTGCGTGGCCGCTACGAAGTACAGATCGAAACCGAATCGGAAGCCGAGCCGCCAAGTCATCACACCGGCGGAATCTACGGCTTTCTCGCCCCATCGCCCGAGCTGCCACGCAAGCCGGACACATGGCAGACCTTTGACATCACTTTCATTGGCCGACGCGTCACCATCGTGCAGAATGGCCAGACCATCATTAACAATCAGGAGATCCCCGGCATCACGGGTGGCGCAGTCGACAGTTACGAGGCAATGCCCGGCCCCATCTATCTGCAAGGCAGCGAAAAAGGACACGTCGCCTTCCGCAACATAGTGATCACACCCGCCGAATAGAATCGGCATCAAAGGTTCCGGAATGGTCAATCCGAAGAAGGTCATCGAGAATCTTGAAGAGCTCCGCGCGCTGACAGCCGACGAGCAAGGAGCACAGCGACTCGCCTGGTCGCCCGTCTGGCTAAAAGCCCGCACGTGGTTCGAAGAGAAGCTCAAAGACCTGCCCATCGAGCACCACTACGACGCCGCCAACAACCACTGGATCACGCTTCCGGGTGAGTCAGAGAGATCTCTAGTCATTGGCAGCCACCTCGACTCAGTCCCCAACGGGGGCTGGCTCGACGGATGCCTCGGAGTCCTCGCAGGACTCGAAATCCTAACCAGCCTGGCAAAAGAACACAACGGCAAACCACCCTGCACCGTGCGACTCGTCGACTGGGCCGACGAAGAAGGAGCACGTTTCGGACGCAGCCTCTTCGGCTCCTCAGCATTCGCAGGCACCCATACCATCGACGCAGATCGCAAGCGCACTGACCGCGACGGCACAACCCTCGAAGCAGCACTGCAAAACTGCGGCATCGATGTGGAGCACATCGGCGAAGCCAGCCGCGAGCAGAAAAACATCGCGGCATATCTGGAACTGCACATCGAGCAGGGCCCGATTCTCGAAAAACTCGGCAAGCCACTCGCCGTAGTACAAGGAACCAAGGGAGTTGAGCGCTGGGCCATCACATTTCATGGACAGGAAGCTCATTCCGGCTCCACGCCGATGGAAGTACGGCGCGACGCACTGGCCGCGGCCGCAAAGCTGGCGCTCGAAATACGCCCCATCGCCCGCAAGCATTCGCAATCGGTCGCGACAATGGGCAGCGTCAAAACTTTCCCCGGCATCGTAACCGCCGTGGTAGGCCGCTGCGAAGCCACTCTCGACATGCGCGATCTCGACGCCGCTGTTCTCGCCGGAATGTTGCGCGAAGCCCGCGAGGCCAGCGAGCGCTTTGCAAAGGAAGAACGCTGCATGGTCGAGTGGTCGAAGATATGGTCCATCGAACCCATCCCCTTCCACCCCGAACTCATCAAGCTGTGCGAAGAAGCCATCATCGAAACAGCCGGAGTCTCCGAGCAGCTCCCCTCAGGTCCTCTGCACGACGCGGCTGAAGTCGCTCGCATCGGCATCCCGACAGTGATGATATTCGTGCAGTCGCTCAACGGCCTCAGCCACAACCGCGCCGAGAACACGAAGCGCGAGCATCTCGAACAGGCCGTGATCGCGCTGAACCGTCTCGCTGAAAAGACAATCGGCTGGATACAACAGCAGTAAAGTTGCTATACCATCGCAGAAAGCGCTCTGCGCGTGTTGCGCAGACTCCCGCTTCGCCAGGAAATATTGGATAATCAGGACTCCAGAAGATTACTGCGCCGTAGAACATGCTCTGCGGAGACCCGAAGGAGATTGCCGGAAGAGTCGATGAGCGAGTCTACTAGTTTCTTCGAACAGGCACCGGACGCGCCCGAGATTGCTGCCCGCTTCCCTGACCTGCATCCTGCCTTCGACAAAGTAGCGGCGCTGACGGAAGCCAACCGCTGCCTCTACTGCTTCGACGCGCCCTGCACCGCAGCCTGCCCAACGCACATCGACGTACCCAAATTCATCAAGAAAATTGCCAGCGGCAATCTCGAAGGATCGGCAAAAACCATCCTCGACGCCAACATTCTCGGCGCAAGCTGCGCCCGCGCCTGCCCCGTCGCCGTGCTGTGCGAAGGTGCTTGTGTGATGCACCGCTACAACAAGCAGCCGATTGAAATCGCTCGCCTGCAGCGCTTCGCGATGGAAGCCCTGCACGAAAGCGGCGATCCTCTTCCCTTCACTCCCGGCCCCGACACAAGCCAATCCGTCGCGCTCATCGGCGGTGGCCCGGCATCACTCGCGTGCGCAGCGGAACTCCGTCGTCGCGGCATTCGCGCAGAAATCTTCGATGCACGACCATTGCCCGGCGGCCTGAATACATACGGCATCGCCGAGTACAAACTTCCGCTCGCAGAGAGCCTGCGCGAGATCGACATGTTGTCCCAGCTCGGCGTCAAGTTCAACTTTAAGAACACCGTTGATGCGAAAAAGCTTGCCGAAATCGAAGGTTCGTACGACGCCGTCTTCCTCGGCATCGGCCTCGGAGCCATTCATAAGCTCGGCCTAGCCGACGAAACCATGTCCGGCGTAACCAACGCTCTCGACTACATCGCAGACTACAAAAGCGGAAAGATAACATCAGCCCCCGAACGCGTCGCCGTAATAGGTGCGGGAAACACCGCAATCGACGCCGCAAACGCAGTTGTACGCCTCGGCGCAACTGAGGTGCACATGGTCTACCGTCGCGGACCCGAACAGATGTCAGCCTTCGCCTACGAGTACGAGCACGCCAAACTTGAAGGCGTGAAATTCCTGTGGCACGTCATGCCTGTCGGCATCGACGGCAATGGCGAAGTGGAATCGCTCCATCTTTCAAAGCTCGAAGCCACACCTGACGGCTCTCTCGTACCGAAACCGGAAGAAGATTTCAAATTGCATGTCGATTTGGTCATCTTGGCGATAGGACAGGCCACGCATTCGGAATTTCTCCTCGAAAACAAGGTGAAGCTCGAACGTGGACGCATCCTTATCGACCGCGCCACCGGACAAACCTCACACCCGAAATACTTCGCTGGAGGCGACTGCACCAACGGCGGCCGCGAAGTCGTCGACGCCGTTGCCGACGGCAAGCGCGCGGGCATCGGCATCGCCGCATGGCTGGAGGGACAGAATGCCAACGCTTGAAACCGCCTTCGCCGGCATCCAGTGCATCAATCCCTTCTGGCTCGCGTCCGCGCCTCCAACCAACTGCGGCGAACAGGTCATGCGCGCCTTCGACGCCGGCTGGGGCGGCGCCGTCTGGAAGACCATCGGCGAACCCATCACGAACGTAAGCTCGCGCTACTCCTCCATCGATTGGAACGGCCAGCGCATGATGGGCCTCAACAATATCGAGCTCATCAGCGACCGGTCCATCGACATCAATCTGCGCGAAATCACTGAAGTAAAGCGGCGCTATCCGAAGCATGTCGTCATCGCATCGCTAATGGTCGAATCGAAACGCCACGCCTGGCTTGAGATCGTGCAGCGTGCCGAGGACGCCGGCGCCGATGGCCTCGAACTCAACTTCGGCTGCCCGCACGGCATGAGCGAGCGCGGCATGGGCTCGGCCGTCGGCCAGGTGCCCGAGTACTGCGGCCAGATCACCGAATGGGTGAAAGAAAAAGCCCGCACGCCCGTCATCATCAAGCTCACGCCGAACATCAGCGACATCCGCATGCCCGCGCGCGCAGCGAAACAAGCGGGTGCCGACGCGCTTTCCGCAATCAACACCATCAACTCCATCACCGGCATCGATCTCGACACGCTCGAGCCTCGCCCCAACGTCGACGGTAAAAGCTCACACGGCGGCTACTGCGGCCCGGCGGTAAAGCCGATCGCCATGAACATGGTCCAGCAGGTCATGTCCGACCCGCAGGCCGCTCTGCCCATGTCTGGCATCGGCGGCATCGGCTCTTGGCAGGATGCAACAGAGTTCATCCTCCTCGGCGCTGGCACCGTACAGGTCTGCACCGCAGTGATGCACTACGGCTACCGTGTCGTCGAAGACATGGCAGACGGTTTGCTCGCATGGATGCGCAAGAAGGGCTACGAAACGCTCGACGACTTCCGCGGACTCTCCCTGCCCAACGTCACCGAGTGGAAGAATCTCAACCTCAACTATAAGATCGTCGCCCGCATCCACGAAGACAAGTGCATCGGCTGCGAACTTTGCTACACCGCCTGCTGGGACGGCGCGCACCAGTGCATTCATCTCGACCGCGCCCTCCCTGAACCAAACACATCCCGTACGCCCGACATGGTCACCTCCGAAAGCCGAAGCCGCATCAGCACAACACCAATCGCCAAACTCGATCTCAGCGGTGCAGGCGAAACCGGCCCGTACCTCACGCCGCTTTCGCGCATTCCGCGCGTCGACGAACACGAGTGCGTCGGCTGCAATCTCTGCTCACTGGTGTGCCCCGTACCCGACTGCATCACGATGGAGCGTGTCGACAACGGTCTGGCACCCGAAACATGGGAAGAGCGCGTCAACGCTGGCCTCGTCGCCGAAGGCTCAGGCGCGGGCAATCCAAACCTTTAGCTCACATGGACATGACGAAATGGGAACTCTGATCAAAAACGGCACCGTGGTCAACGCCGACGGCTCAAAGAAAACCGACGTCCTGATCGAGGGTGAAAAGATCGTAGAGGTCGGTG